>NZ_CALKHS010000009.1 GCF_937988725.1 uncultured Castellaniella sp.
TGCCCTGCGGCGAAGAGACCGAACTATAGCACAGCTTTTTTACGCCATGCAAGTCGCCCCGGCATTTATCGAAAATATCGCGCCGGCATCGATGGTGATACAGTCCCAGGCAGGACATCTCTCATACAAGAACGATTATTCCATCATGCCTGCCAGCGAAGACATTCTGATCAACGTCACCCCTTTTGAAACCCGCGTGGCCGTGACGGCGCAAGGGGTCGTGCAGGAACTCCATATGGAGCGCGCCATACAGCGCGGGCATGTCGGCAATCTCTACCTGGGCCGCGTGGCGCGGGTGCTGCCCGGCATGCAGAGCGCCTTCGTGGACATCGGCCAGGAACGCGCGGCCTTCATCCACGTGGCCGACCTGCGGCAGAACCGCCACGCCCGCAGCGCCGGCGACCATGCGCCCCAGACTCCCATCGAAAAGCTGCTGTTCGAAGGCCAGCCGCTGCTGGTGCAGGTCATCAAGGATCCGATGGGCACCAAGGGCGCGCGCCTGTCCACGCACATCAGCATCGCGGGACGCATGCTGGTCTATCTGCCGCACGAGCCGCACATCGGCGTGTCGCAGCGCATCGACGGCGAAGCCGAGCGCGAAGCCCTGCGCCAGCGCATCATCGCCTTGCGGCCCGCCGACGAGCCGGGCGGCTTCATCGTGCGCACCCAGGCCGAGGACGCCGGCGACGAGGAACTGGCGGACGACATCAGCTACCTGCGCATGCTGTGGGCCAGCATCCAGGAAAGGATCCGCCAGGTGCCCGCCCCTTCGCCCGTCTACGTGGAACTGACGCTGGCCCAGCGCGTGCTGCGCGACATGGCGACTCCGGAAACAGGCAGCATCACCGTGGATTCCCGCACCGTCACTCAGGACCTGATCGCCTGGGCGCAGCGCTACACGCCCTCGGTCGCCGAACGCATCCATCATTACAGCGGGAACCGGCCGCTGTTCGACACCGCCAACGTGGACGAGGAAATCGCCCGGGCGCTGTCCCGCCGCGTGGACCTGAAATCCGGCGGCTACCTGATCATCGACCAGACCGAGGCCCTGACGACGGTGGACGTGAACACCGGCGGCTACGTGGGCGGACGCAATTTCGACGATACGATCTTCAGGACCAATCTGGAGGCGGCCGTGGCCATCGCCCGGCAGCTGCGCCTGCGCAATCTGGGCGGCATCATCGTGCTGGATTTCATCGACATGGACGACGCCGGACACCAGGCCTCGGTCCTGGCGGAACTGCACAAGGCCCTGTCGTCCGACCGCACCCGCGTCACCGTCAGCGGCTTCAGCCAACTGGGCCTGGTGGAGATGACGCGCAAGCGCACCCGGGATTCCCTGGCGCACCAATTGTGCGAGCCCTGCCCCACCTGCCAGTCCCGGGGATCGGTGCGCACCGCCCGCACGCTGTGCTATGAAATCCTGCGGGAGATCCTGCGCGAGGCCCGCCAGTTCGACCCCAGGGAGTTCCGCATCGTCGCGTCCCAGGCGGTGATCGATCTGTTCCTGGAGGAAGAAAGCCAGCACCTGGCGATGCTGGGCGATTTCGTCGGCAAGCCGATCTCGCTGGCGGTGGAAGCCGGCTACGGGCAGGAACAGTACGATCTGGTGCTGCTGTAGGCTCCGAGGCGCCATGCCCCGATTCAAAGACCGACCGGACTGCTGATTCAGTTTCTGGTTTTTGTATCCAGTTGACTGGTTTACAATATCTTTTTCTCGATCGCATCAGAAAGGATTCCTGGCGTGGAACAGGCACTCAGTCAACGCAAACCCCTTAAGCGCCAGAATCTGGCTTCCATGCTGGTCGACGACCTGCGCAAGCGCCTGCTCTGCGGCGAATTCAGCGGTGGCACCCTGCTGCGCCAGGAACAGCTCGCCCAGGAATACGGGGTGTCGCGGATGCCGGTGCGCGAAGCCTTGCGGCAGCTGGATTCGGAAGGCCTGGTCATCATGCAGACCAACCGCGGCGCCACGGTATCGGAACTCTCGCTGGCCGAGATCGACGAAATCTTCGACCTGCGGGAGGTCCTGGAACTGGATCTGCTTGAACGCGCCATCCCGAACATGACCCCGGAGTCGCTCGACAAGTCCCGACGGATACTCGACGAACTGGACGAGGCCTACACCACCCACGACATCGCCCGATGGGGCGCGCTCAACGGCAAGTTCCACATGAGCATGTACGAGCCCGCCGGGCGGTCGATCTCGCTGTCGTTGGTCAACCGCATCAGCCTGCAGGTCGACCGCTACCTGCGCCTGCAGATCTCGATGACCGAAGCCATGACCGACGGCGCCGTCGAGCACAAGGCCATGCTGGATCTGTGCGCCCAGGGCAAGACCGCCGAAGCGCTGGAATTGCTCGCCACCCATATCCGGCGCACCAAGGCCCAGCTGATCGGCATTCTCTCCGCCCGCCACGGCGGCTGATCCCTCCCCTCGACCACCGCGCGTCCGGGGCGAAACCGCCCCGCGCGCACGTCTTCCCCGCTGCACGCTTTGTTCGCGGATCCCGGCGTCGGAACCGGCCCCGCCCGCATGTCTCCCCCCCCTCTTCTCCCAGGGGAGCCGCGCCTCCGGCCGTCCTCTCGCCGTTCCCGCCAGCGGGCGCGGATCCCGTCAAATCTCCATCTCGGAACCAGGGTTTCTCCTGATCGAAATCGCGTTGACACCCCCGACGCGAGGCCTTTATCATGGCCTTTCATTTTGGATACAGGATACTTTCGGCAGGATCCTATGAGCAAATTTCTGGTGTCGCTGATCGACCGACTCAACTTCATCGTCCGCATCCTGATCGGCCTGGGGCTGCTGTGCATGGTCGTGCTGATCTCGCTGCAGGTGGCGGTGCGGTTCATCCTGCCCAAGCTGGGCATGCCCGCGGGCCTGCCCTGGACGGAAGAGGCCGCGCGCTACCTGATGGTCTGGGTGATCTTCCTGGGCGGCGCCATCGCCGCGCGCCACGGGCTGCTGATCGCGGTCACCGCGCTCATCGAAGCCCTGCCGTCGGCGCCCTCGCGCCTGCTGCGGCGCGCGGCCCTGGCCCTGCTGGCCGGGATCTTCGTCGCCATGGCCTGGTACGGCTGGCAATGGACGCAGTTCGGAGCCGACGAAATCTCTCCCGCCCTGACGCTGTCCAAATTCTGGCTCTATCTGGCCATGCCCGTCGGCTGCACGCTGGCCGCGGTGAACACCCTGGTCCTGATGCTCCGGAACGGCGAAGCGCACGAAGCGCTGGCCGCCTGAGGCGCGCCCCCGCCCCTGACTCCCGAAAACATAACAAAACAGAGACAAACCACCATGCTCCTCATGTTCGGCACCCTGCTGTTTTGCCTCGCGATCGGCGTCCCCGTGTTCGCCTGCCTGGGCATCGCCGCCGGCCTGGCCATGCTGCAGTTCGGCCTGGACCTGCTCAGCGCTCCCCAGACCATCTTCGAGTCGCTCGACTCCTTCACCCTGATGGCCATCCCGTTCTACATCCTGGCTGGCAACCTGATGCAGACGGGCGGCATCTCGCGGCGCCTGATCCACCTGGCCAATTCGATCGTGGGCTGGCTGCGCGGCGGCCTGGGCGCCTCCTCGATCCTGACCTGCATGTTCTTCGCCACCATGTCGGGCTCGTCCTCGGCCACCACGGCCGCGATCGGATCGAGCATGATCCCCGCCATGGAAAAGAAGGGCTACCCCAAGAACTTCGCCGCGGCCTGCGTCGCCGTGGGCGGCGAACTGGGCGCCATCATCCCGCCCTCGCTGACCATGATCGTCTACGGCCTGGTGGCCAACGTGTCGATCGGCAGCATGTTCATCGCCGGAATCCTGCCCGGCCTGCTGGTGGGCTTCTCGCTGATGCTGACGATCGTGCTGGTGGCGACGGCGCGCGGCTTCGACAACGTCACCCGGGTCAGCCCCCGCGCCTGGCTGTGCAATATCTATATCGCGCTCAAGGAATCGATCCTCGCGCTGATGATGCCGGTCATCATCCTGGGCGGCATCTATTCGGGCATCTTCACCGCCACCGAGGCCTCGGTCGTCGCCGTCCTCTACGGCCTGCTGGTGGGCGGCCTGATCTACCGCGAACTGACCCTGCGCGACCTGATCCGGACCTTCATCGATTCCGCCGTCATGACGGGCGTGATCATGCTGATCGTGGGCTGCGCCGCCCTGTTCGCCTACATGCTGACCATGAACCAGGTGCCGCAGACCTTCGGGCGCTTCATCGTCGAGATCGCGGGCGGCCCCATCGGCTTCCTGCTGCTGGCCAACCTGCTGCTGTTCGTGGCCGGCATGTTCATGGAAGCCTTCGCCCTCATCATCATCCTGGTGCCCATCCTGGCGCCGATCGCCGTCCAGTTCGGCATCGACCCGATCCACTTCGGCATGATCATGATCGTCAACATCTGCATCGGGATGGTGACCCCGCCCGTCGGCGTGAATCTATTCATCGCCTGCCAGATCGCCGACCTGCCGATCGAGAAACTGCTTCGTCCCCTGGGCATCTTCCTGGCCGTGCTGATCCTCGACGTGCTGCTGATCAGCTACATCCCCTGGCTGTCCATGGCCTTCCTCTAGCCGCCCCACCCCCACCCCCACCCCACCATCACGGAGACACACCATGAAAAAAATCCTTCTTTCGACATGCCTTGCCGCCGTCCTGCCCCTGGGCGCCGCCCAGGCCGCCGACGTCGTGGAGCTGAACCTGGGCCACGTGCTGGCGACCGACAGCCACTATCACGTCGTGGCCGAGAAGCTCGCGGAGGTCGCCGCGGCGAAATCCAAGGGCACGCTGAAGATCAACGTCTTTCCCAGCGGCCAACTGGGCGGCGAAGTCAAGCTGATCCAGTCGGCGCGCACCGGCGCGGTGCCCCTGGTCGTGACCGGCGAGCCGCCCGTCGAGAACACCGTCAAGGAATTCGGAGTCTTCTCGCTGCCGTACCTGTTCCCCGACCTGCAGAAGGCCAACCACGCCATGCAGAGCCCCTTCGGCAAGCGCATGCTGGGCTACCTCGACAAGCACGGCCTGGTCGGCCTGGGCTGGATCTCGTCGCTGGAGCGCAATATCTACGGCGTGCGCAAAGTCGAGCACCCCGACGACATGAAGGCCATGAAGATCCGGGTGATCCAGTCGCCGGGCTACGTGAAGGCCTATGAGGCGCTGGGCGCGCAACCCACGCCCATGGCCTATTCCGAGGTCTACCTGGCCTTGCAGACCGGCGTGATCGACGCCGGGGAAGCCTCGCCGGACACCATGATCCAGGACAAGTTCGCCGAAGTCAGCAAGTACTACAACATGGTCAAGATCCACTACATGCCCGCCATCCTGCTGATGAGCAAGGCGCGCATGGACAAGCTCTCGCCGGAACACCAGAAGATCCTGCGCGAAGCCGCCGACGAAGCGGTCAAGTACGGCATCCAGTACTACACCGACGGCTACGCCAAGAGCCTGGAGCAGATCAAGGCCATGGGCGTCAAGATCGTTACGCCGGACATCGCCGAATTCCGCGAGAAGACCGCCACCCTGTATCCGTCCCTGCTGGCCGACATTCCCGACGGCGAAGCCAACGTGAAGGCAGCCCGCGCCGCCATCGAATAACCCTTTTTCGCCACCGGGCCGCCCCAAGGCGAAAACGCCCCCCTCGGGGGGCAGCAAGCGGCCGCAGGCCGCGCCGCGTGGGGGCCCTTTTCCAACCTCTTTCACAACCCCAACTGACGGCCCGGGCGCTCCCCGGGCCAGGAGATCGTCATGTCCCAAGAATTGAAAGGCATCTGCGCCGCCGCCTGCACCCCCATGAGCGATGATGGCTCGTCGGTGGATTACGACCGCCTCAAGACCCATCTGGACACTCTGGTCGAGGCCGGCGTCCACATCATCGCCGTGTGCGGCGGCACGGGTGAATTTCCGTTCCTGTCCACCGAGGAAAAGCGCAAGATCGCCGAAGTCGCCGCGCGCCATATCGGCGGGCGCGCAAAGCTCATCGTCCAGTCCTCGGCCATCCGCACCGAGGACGCCATCGAGGCCTCGCGCCATGCCGAGGATCTGGGCGCCGACGCCCTGCTGGTGCTGCCGCCCTACTTCGAGGGCCCCACCCCCGACGGCGTCTACAGCCACTACGAGAAAATCGCCCGGGCGGTCAAGACGCCGATCATGGCCTACAACATCCCCGTGCATTCGGGCTTCGACATCACGCCGGACTTCTTCAAGCGGCTGCAGCAGATCGACAACGTCCAGTACATCAAGGACACCAGCGGCAATTTCGTGCGCCTGCAGGAACTGATCGCCGCCGGCCTGCCCGTCTTCAACGGCGCCGACCCCTTCGCCTTTCATGCGCTGGTGGCCGGCGCCCGGGGCTGCTTCTGGGGCGCCGTCAACGCCATGCCGCGCCAGGCCGTCGAGCTGTACGACCTGGTCCAGGCCGGCCAGGCCAGCAAGGCCGCCGAACTCTGGAAGCGCATGCTGCCCGCCAACCTGTTCTTCTGGAACCACCCGTACAACCCGGCGGTGAAGGCGGCCACGAACATCCTGGTGAACAAGGTGGGCGCCTGCCGGCAACCCGTCCAGCCTCTGTCCGACGCGGATCTGAGCGAACTGGACGCCGCCCTGCAACCCCTGCGCTGACCCGGCGCGCATCGAATCAGGAGACCTCATGTCCGCCATTGAACGAGTCTACGACCAGGCCCGGGCCGGCGCGCTGTACGCCGGCCCGGTGATCCCGGGATTCCAGGCCTCGACCGCCCGCATGCCCGTCGTCAGTCCCATCGACAACACCACGATCGGCGCCCTCGTCGCGGGCACCTCGGCCGACGTGGACGCGGCCGTCGCCGCCGCCCGCGCCAGCTTCGAATCGGGCGAATGGTCGGGCATGGCACCCGCCGAACGCAAGCGGGTGCTGCTCGACTGGGTGGCGCTGATCCGCGAGCATTCGGAGGAAATCGCCGCGCTGGACTGCGTGGACGCGGGCAAGCCCATCACGGAATGCCTGCACACCGACATGCCGGCGACGCTGGACACCTTCGCCTGGTACGCGGAGGCCGTCGACAAATGCTTCGGCCGCATCTCGCCCACCGGCGGCGACGCCCTGGGCCTGATCGTCAAGGAGCCCATCGGCGTGGTCGGCGCGGTGCTGCCCTGGAACTTCCCGGCCCTGATGTTCGCCTGGAAGGTCGCGCCCGCGCTGGCGGCCGGCAACTCGGTGATCGTCAAGCCAGCCGAGCTGACCTCGCTCAGCGCCTATCGCCTGACCCAGCTCGCCCACCAGGCCGGCGTGCCCGCCGGCGCCCTGACCCTGGTCACCGGCACGGGCGAGGACACCGGCGAGCCCCTGGGCCGCCATCCCGACGTGGACATGGTGTCCTTCACCGGATCCACCGAAGTCGGCCGCCTGTTCCTGAAGTACTCCGCCGAAAGCAACCTCAAGGAGATCGTGCTGGAATGCGGCGGCAAGAGTCCGCAAGTCGTGTTCGAGGACGCCGACCTGGATGCGGCGGTCGGCCAGATGCTCTCGGCCGCCTACTGGAACATGAGCGAGAACTGCAGCTGCGGCTCGCGCCTGATCGTGCAGGCGAGCATCAAGGACGCCGTCATCGAACGCCTGAAGCACGGCCTGGCCGACTGGAAGGTCGGCCTGCCCACCGACCCGGCCACGCGCATCGGCCCCATGGTCGAGGAGCCCCACTTCCACAAAGTGCGGGCCTTCCTCGAAGAAGCGCCGGCCGCGGGCGCGCGCCTCGCGCACGGCGGACGCATCCACGCCGAGCTGGGCAGCGGCTGGTACGTCGAGCCGACGATCTTCGACGGCGTGACGCCGGCGATGCGCCTGTTCCAGGAGGAAGTCTTCGGCCCGGTTCTCGCGGTCACGTCCTTCGAGACCGAGGACGAGGCCGTGGCGCTGGCCAACGATACCCAGTACGGCCTCGCCGCCTCGCTCTACACCCGGGACGTCGGCCGGGCGCAGCGCGTGTCGCGGCGCATCAAGGCCGGCACGGTATCGATCAACGGCTTCTCCGAAGGCGACATCACGGCGCCCTTCGGCGGCTACAAGCTCTCGGGCTTCGGCGGCCGCGACAAGGGCATGGAGGCGTTCGACCAGTACACCCAGACCAAGGTCATCTGGTACATGAACGCCTGAGCGCGCAACGGAACGAGGGAACGATGATGGATCCGCAAGAGGCCCTGGACCCCGAAACGCTGAGGGACCTGCGCGAAAAACGGCCCCTGCTCTGGCTGTCCCCGTCGCACGATCCGGCGGACGAGGGCCGGGACCTGCTTCTCGATCCCTCGGCGGCGCACGCCCGCTTCGAGCGTTGCGCCGGCCTGCTGGCCCGCCTGTTCCCTGAGCTGGAGGCGTCCGGCGGGCGGCTGTCCTCGCCGCTGTCGCCCATTCCGGGCCTGCAGCGCAAGCTCTCGCCCGCGGGCGGGCCGGGCGCCGGTTCCGAAGGCGTCTGGTTCCTCAAGCGGGACGACATCCTGCCCGTGGCCGGATCGGTCAAGGCGCGCGGGGGCTTCCACGAGGCCCTGGCCTTGGCCGAGCGCCTTGCGCTGGAGGCCGGGCTGCTGGATGCGCGCGGCGACCGCGCGCGGCTGGCCGAACCGCCGATCCGCGAACATCTGGGCCGGCATACCCTGTCGGTCGGCAGCACCGGCAACCTGGGCCTTGCCATCGGCCTGATCGGCGCCGGCCTGGGATTCCACGCGGCCGTCCACATGTCCTCGGACGCCAAGGCCTGGAAGAAAGACCGCTTGCGCGGCCGCGGCATCACCGTCGTCGAACACGCGGGCGACTACGCGGCCGCCGTCGCCTCGGGCCGCGCGGCGGCCCTGGACGACCCCCTGATCCATTTCGTCGACGACGAGCGCTCGGAGGCGCTGTTCCTGGGCTACGCCGCGGCGGCGCGGGAACTGCTGGATCAGCTGCGGGCCGCCCGTCGCCCGGTGGACGCCGCCCATCCTCTGTTCGTCCACCTGCCTTGCGGCGTGGGCGGAGCCCCCGGCGGCATCACCTACGGTCTAAAGCGCCTGCTTGGTCCGCACGTGCATTGCTTCTTCGCCGAGCCGACCGCCTCGCCCTGCATGCTGGTGCAGGTGGCGGCGGGCTTGCAGGCCCCGGTGTCGGTGCACGACATAGGCCTGGACAACCGGACCGAGGCCGATGGCCTGGCCGTCGGCCTGGCGTCGCCCCTGGCGGCCCCCATCATGTCGCGACTGATGGCCGGCGTCTTCACCGTGGACGACGACACCCTGTACCGCGATGCGCTGGCCCTGGAGCGGGCCGAAGGCATCTCCATCGAACCTTCGGCGGCCGCCGGCCTGCGAGGCCCCCTTTGGCTGCTCGGGTCGCCGCACGGGCGCCGCTACCTGCAGCGCCACGGCCTGGTCCCGGCGATCGCCGACGCCACCCATGTGATCTGGAGCACCGGCGGCGCGCTGGTGCCCGAAGACATCCGCGCCTTGTTCCGGGCGCGCGGCGCGGGCGGCTAGCCCCCGTCGTCCAGCTTGTTTTCCCAGCTGCTGTCGGCGTGGCAGAGCTCGGGCTTCATCATGGCGGTCAGCATCTCGTGCACGCGATCCATCTGGCCCGCATAGTAGCTGTAGGCCGTGACGTTGATGGTGCGGTTGTGCAGCAGGGTCAGGCTGAGCACGACGCTGCGGTCCCAGCCGGCATCCGGCGCGGGCCGGTAGACGACGCGGCCGTAGGAAGATGCGTCGGGCGCCATTTCGAAGGTATAGGTCTGCCCGCAGGCCGCCGCGTGGCGGAACAGGTTCTGCTGCACGCCCGGAAAATCGATGGGCAGGCGGCGGCGTTCGGTGACCTGGTAGCGCGAAGTCTCCAGTTCGTTCAGGGTCAGGCCCTGCGGCTGGCTGGCGCAGGCGGACAGCACGGCCAGACAGCTCAAAGCGTAAATCGTCTTCATCGGATGCTCCAACACACGAACCCGGGATGATAGTCCAGCGCGCCACGCGGGCATCATGGCGCGTCCACGTCCGGCAAGGCCTGATCCGCCGGGCCGGGGTCATGGTCCTGGAACTGCAGCTTATACAGGGACGCATACAGGCCCTCCTGGGCCAGCAGGTCGGTGTGCGTGCCGGATTCGGCGATGCGCCCCTGATCCAGCACGATGATGCGGTCGGCCTTCTGCACCGTGCTGAGCCGGTGGGCGATCACCAGGGTCGTGCGGCCGGCCATCAGGCGCTCCAGCGAGGCCTGGACCTGGCGCTCGGCCTCGTTGTCCAGCGCGGAGGTGGCCTCGTCCAGGATCAGGATGGGCGCATCCTTGATCAGAGCCCGGGCGATGGCCAGGCGCTGGCGCTGCCCGCCCGAGAGCGTGTTGGCGTTGTTGCCCACCTGAGTATGCATGCCCTCGGGCAGGCCGGCCACGAAATCCCACAGGCTGGCGGCTTCCAGAGCCGCGCGCACGCGGGCTTCGGGGATGTCCCCCGACACCCCGTAGGCCACGTTTTCGGCGATGGTGCCCTCGAACAGCACCACGTCCTGGCTGACCAGGGACAATTGCGAGCGCAGGGCCCGCAGGCGGAACTCCCGCACGTCCACGCCGTCGATCAGAATCCGGCCGCTGCCGGGCTCGATGAAGCGGGGCAGCATGTTGACCAGCGTGGTCTTGCCGCTGCCCGAACGCCCCACCAGCGCGACGGTCTGCCCCGCCTGCACGGAAAAGGACACGGCATCCAGGGTATTGCGCGACACGTCCGGAAAGCGGTGCGTGACGTCTTCGAACGTCACCTGGCCCGACAGGCGTTCTTTCAGGTCGCGCGTGCCGCCATCGGATTCGACGGGCTCGTCGATCAGGGCAAAGACGGATTCGGCGGACACCAGCATGCGCTGGGCCGCGCCGGCGATGTTGGTGAGGCGCTTGAGGGGATCGAAGATCTGGCCCAGGGCGGCCATGAAGGCCGCGAAGCTGCCCACCGTCAGCCCCTGGTGGTTGGCCTGGTACAGCGCGACCGCCACCACGATGGCCACCGACAGCGCCACGAAGAACTGGGAAATCGGCGACATGGCCGAGTCGGCGCTGGCCGCCCGCATCGCAAAGCGCCGCAGGCGGGCGTTGACGTAGTCGAAGCGCTGGCGTTCCCGGGCGTAGCCGTCGAACAGCTTGACGACGCGCTGGCCGGCGATGCCCTCGGACACGACCCGGGTCAGTTCCGCGTTCATGTTGATGGTGTCGCGGTTGATGCGGCGCAGCCGGCGCACGAAATAGCGCCCCGTCAGCACGGACAGCGGCAGCATGACGAGCACGATCAGCGTCAGCTGCCAGGACATGTACAGCAGCACCGCCAGCAGGGCGACCACCGTCAGGGACTCGCGCACGATGACGCGGATGACCTCGGTGGACAGGCCGCTGACATTGCCCGCGTCGATGGTGAAGCGGTTCAGCAGGCGCCCCCGGTCGCGCGACCGGAACGTTTCGTCCGACAGGCCCAGCAGGCGCTCGAACATGTCGCGGCGCAGGCCCAGGAGCATGTTGTTGGCCACCCAGGACATCAGGTAGGTGCCCAGGAAGGTCGTCACGCCGCGCAGCAGCATCAGTCCGACCACGGCCAGCGGGATGGACCAGATGTACGAAGGCCGGGAGCCCGTGAAGCCTTCGTCCAGCAAGGGTTTCATGATGACGGCCAGCAAGGGCTGCGTGGCCGAGGCCACGCTGAGCAGCAGCAGCGCCAGCAGGCCGACTTTCCAGTCCTTGCCCAGGCGGAGATAAATCTGGCGCCACAGCTCCAGCCGCACGGGACGGCTGTCAGTAGCCTGATTCGGATCGGGTTTCAACCGGCACACTCTCTTATATACTGTCGTGAATCACGCATTTTAGCCCGCCAGCCGTCAGTTTCCGCAGCGGGCCTGGAGCACCCGCGTTGACACCCGCCACCCGACCTACCTTGTACGTGCGCCTGCCCAACTGGGTGGGTGACGTCTGCATGAGCCTTCCCAGCCTGGACACTCTGCTGGGCACGGGCCTGCCCGTCGTCGCCTGCGCCCGGCCCTGGGCTCAGGATCTGCTGGCGGCCTACCCCCTGGCGGGCTTCGTGCCGATGCGCGGCTCCTGGCGGGCGGACCGGGCCGCCGTGCGCCAGCACCTGAAACAATCCACCCCGGGCCGGGCGCTGGGCCTGCTGCTGCCGGACTCCCTGTCCAGCGCGCTGGTCTTCCGCTTCGCCGGCATTCCCTGCGCCGGCTACCGGGACGACGGCCGCAGCCTGATCCTGCGCTGGCCCTGCCGCAAGCCCGCCGGGCCGATGCACGCCGTGCAATCCTGGCACTACCTGACCCGCCACGCCCTGACGCGCTGGCAACTGCCGGTCGTCGACGCGGAACCCGCCGAAGAACTGCACTGGCAGGCCGCCGCCGCGCATGAACTGCAGGCCGGACAGGCCCTGGCGCAGGCGGGATTGAAGCAGGACGGTTTCGTGCTGATCGCGCCGACGGCCACCGGCCTGCACAAAGGCCGGGTCAAGGCCTGGGCGGGATTCGACAGCCTGACGCAGTCGCTGCAGGCGCGCGGCATCGCCGTCGCCATGGCGCCGCCGGCCGCGGAACAGCAGGCGGCGCAGGCGGCCGCTCCGACCGCGCAGCAATTGCCGCCCCTGGGCCTGGGGGCCTTCGCCGCCCTCACCCGGCTGGCCCGGCTGGTCATCTGCAACGACTCGGGCGTCTCGCACCTGGCGGCGGCCGCCCACGCCCGTCAGATCACCCTGTTCGGCGTCACCGACCCCAGCCGCACCGGCCCCTGGTCCAACCAGGCCCTGCGCCTGGGGCGCCTGCACGCCTGGCCCAGCGCCCCCGAAGTGCTGGCTCAGGCACTGGAATACATGAACATCCCTCCTGCCGCATGAGCGCGTCCGAATTTCTGGCCAATCTGGTCATTCCCCTGAACCTGTCCGTCACCCTGCTGGTCCTGGCCGCCATCCTGTTCATCGTGCGCTGGCGCAAGACCGCCGCCGTCATCACGGCGGGCGCCCTGGCCTGGGCCGTGTTCTGGTCCCTGCCGACGACGTCCCTGTGGGCCGGCGGCCTGCTGGAACAGCGCTACCCCCACCAGCCCGCGGCCATGCTGCCCGCCGCCCAGGCCATCGTGGTGCTGGGCGGCAGCACCGCCAACGGCAGGCCCAACTGGTTCGAGTCCTACGACCCCAAGACGACGGTGCCGCGCACCGACACGGCGATCCTGCTGTACGCCGCCGGCAAGGCGCCGCTGATCGTCGTGTCCGGCGCCGCCCTGGACGGCGGCGTCAGCGAGGCGCGCATGATGGCCACGGCGCTGGAACGCGACGGGGTGCCGCCATCCGCCATCATTCAGGAAAATCACAGCCTGACGACGCACCAGAATGCGCTCTATACGGCCAAAGTGCTGCGCCAGCACGGCATCCAGCGCTTCCTGCTGGTGACGTCGGCCCTGCACATGCCGCGCGCCATGGCCAGCTTCCAGAAGCAGGGGCTGAACCCGATCGCCGCGCCGTCTCCCCCCCAGATCGTCGTGCCCGACGAGCCGGACTTCTCGTTCTGGCTGCCGGACCTGCGCACCCTGAACGCCAGCCGATCGATCGTCAAGGAATATCTGGGCCTGCTGGTGTACTGGGTGCGCGGCTGGGTGTAGGCGGCGCCCGCCGGCCGGCGCCCGATCAGCGCCCGTCCGAAGGCCGGCGTTCCCGCAGGACGTCCGCGTACAAGGCCAGATACTGCCGGGCGACTTCCGGCCAGGCATGCCGCGCCAGAACCCCCCGCATGCCCGCCCGCAGCCGGTCTCGCAGGACGGGATCGGAAATCAGCCGCCGGACCGCCTGCGCCAACTCGTCGGCCTGTTCCGGGTGGCTGAGCACCAGGGCTTCTTCTTCGGCCTTCACGTACTGGGCGAAGCCGCACCAGGGAGCCGGACTGAGGATCACCGGCAGACCGAAGGACATGGCTTCCAGAGGCGCCATGCCGAAACTGTCGTTCAGCGTGGGATGCACATAAAGGTCGGCCGCCTGGTAATACGGCGCCACCTGCGAGGTTTCCGGCACCAGATGAACCCGCCGGCGCACGGCTTCCGGCGCCTGGGCCACGCAATCCCGGGATGCCGCGTTCGCGCCCACCACCAGCAGCAGGACGTCGTCGGGCAATTGCCGCAAGGCCCGCAGCACCGTGGGCAGGCCCTTGCGCAAGGGGTTGCGGGCCACCAGCAGGCACAGGACGCCCTCATCGGGCAGGCCCAGCGCCTGACGGCCCTGGCGCCGCTGTTCCGCCGTGACGGGCGGCTCGGCCGCGACCCCCGGGGGAATGACCGGAATCCGCGTTTCCGCGAATCCATAGGCCTGTCCCAGCTGATGGGCGATCAACTGGGACACGGCGACCGTCCGATGGGCGGGGCGCGGCGCGACGCGGCGGGCCTCCAGCCCCAGGTAGGTCAGCACCCGGAGGCTGACGTGCGACAGCGCGCGCCGCATGAAGGACATGGGCTGCACCCGCCAGCGATAGCGGACCGGCGTGACGTGGATGACTTCCACGTCGCCGCACCAGCCGTTCATGTGGGAATGAACGACGTCGAATCCCCGGCGGGTCCGCCGCGCCGCCCGCCGGGCGAACAGCCAGACCCGGATCCAGCTGGGCCAGCGGCGGCCGACGCGGATCGGATGAAACGGCAGCTGCAGGTCGCAGGCGGGATCGTATTCCCGCGCGAACACCGTGATGCGATGGCCGGCTGCGGCCAGTTCCCGCATCAGCGCCACGCCGTAGGCTTCCGCGCCGCCGAAGCGGCTGCCGAAGCGGTCGACGACGAAAGCGATGGAAAGCCCCGCCGGGGGCTGCGCCCCGTCGGCCGGCCGGGGTTCGTCGGCGCTCATGCCGTCCTCCGTTCCCGCCGCTGGCGCTTGCGGTCTTCCAGCGGGGTCAGGCACTTCTGCAGGAAGCGCAGCAGCAAGGTGGAGCGCATGACCGCCACGCGCGGCAAGGCGAAGAGATCGTCGGTCCGGCGCGCGAGGCCGCCCGAGGTCGTGGTGGCGCTGTCGTAGCCCGCGTTTCGCACGCTGTCCGCCAGGGCGGGCGTGAACTTGCCGTAGGGATAGCAGAAGGCCCGGACCGGCGTCCCCGCGATCTGTTCGAGCGCGTCGCGCGAGTCGCGGATCTCGTTCAGCGCCAGTTCGGGGGACAGGCGCGGCAGCACGGGATGATTCAGGGTATGGGATCCGACCTCGTGCCCCGCCGCCGCCCAGTCTCGAAGCCCCCGAGCGTCCATCAGGGCGGATTCGGGCACGCCCTCGGCCCGGTCCCAGACGTTGGAACCGCCCAATTGCCGGGCGACGAAATAATTGGTGGCCTGGAAGCCGCAGTCCTCCAGGATCGGCACGGCATGGTCCAGGACGTTCTGGTAGCCGTCGTCGAACGTCAGTCCGAAGACCCGCCCCTGCTTGTCGCCGCGCAGATAGGGCATCAATTGCGCCATGGACAGGCCCCGGTAGCCCAGCCGGCGCAGCCAGATCATCTGCCGCCGGAAATCCCGGGGATGCACGGTGAGCCCCCGGTAGGGGGTACCCCGGGGATTGGGCTCGCCAATCTGGTGGTACATGAGAATGGGAATCATGGGCCGATTATATCGAGGCTCGATCAGGCCCGCGCACAGACGCGCTGGTAGAAATCCATCGTCTGCCGGGCCAGCACCGGCAGGGAAAACAGGGCCAGGGCGCGGTCCCTGGCTGCATCGGCCATCGCCACGTCGACCGGCGCCGCCAGCCGCGCCAGCAGCCAGCGATGCAGGAGGTCGACATCGCCCGCCGGAACGATCCAGCCGTCCACGCTGTCACGCACCAGTTCGGGCAGGCCGCCCGCGTTCGACACCAGGGTGGGCAGGCCCATGGACAACGATTCGCAGGCGGCATAAGAGCCGGCTTCCCGGAAGGACAGCACGAAACCGACGTCGCTGGCGGCCAGGACCCGGCGCGGATCGTCCACCAGGCCCGGGAACACGACGTAGGCGCTCATTCCCAGGGCTTCCACTTCCTGCCGCAAGGTGCCGCGCGGCGGGTCCCCCGCCACCAGCACGCGAAAACGCCTGCGCTGGGCGAGGGGCACGCGCGCCAGCGCCTGGACCAGCGTCAGCCAGCCCTTGGCGCGATCCGTCCCGCCCACGCTGCCCAGGACGCACACATCGTCGGGCAGCTCGCCCAGCAATTCGCGCCGCGCCTGGGCGCGAGCGCCGGCGGACTGGGGCCGAAACCAATCCGTGTCGACGCCCAGGCGGACCGTCTGGACCAGGCGCGCGCCATAGCCGGAATCCATCAGCAGCCGGCTGACATAGTCGCAGACGCCGATGGCGCCGTCCGTGCCGGCCCATGCCCGCACCCGGTTGCCCACGCTGCCCACCGGCATGGTGTTGTGCTTGGTCCAGACGATGCGGGGCCGATCGCGCAGGCCCAGGCGGGCCAGCATCAACTGGCGGTGATCGGCGGAACCATTGACGTGCACGAGGTCGAAGCGCTCTTCACGCAGCAGGGCGTGAAGCGCCAGCACTTCGATCAGCATGGGCTTGATGCGCGTGCTGAAAGACGCATTCCAGACCCGCACGCCCGGGATCCGCTGAGCCTGCGCATACAGGCGGCTGGTGGCGGGCGTCGCCACCGTGATCTGATGTTCCCCCTGGAAGGAGCGCGCCAGATTGGAGATATAGGTCGCGTGTCCGCCCCCGTTGTTGGGATGGAAGTTGGTATACAGGATCTTCATGCCTCATCCGCGCTCGCCGCCGGGGGTCGCTTCCCCAGCCAGTACAGTTTGACGTAACGATAAAAGCTGCCCGTCGCCGCCATGCCCGCCAGCACCAGGCCCTGCCAGCCGTCCAGGACGCCGCGCCGCAGCACGTAATGCCGGATGAAGGTCCAGGCGGCATGGCCGAACGGCCCCAGCACTCCGGTCCTGCGGCCCTTCCGATGAGCGGCGAGCGCGGCCTCGGTCGAATAGCGGTTGATCTTGTCGATGAAGATTTCCAGGCTGGCGTAGGGATAATGCAGGAAATGGCCGGACAGGGTCGCCGTCCTTCCGGACACCACGACATGCTCATGGACGGGCGCGTCGGAAAACCGGCCGGCGTCGCGGCGGAACAGGCGCACGACGTAATCGGGCCACCAGCCGCTGTGGCGTATCCAGCGGCCGCAGAAATTGGACAGCCGGGCCACGCGATATGCCTGGGCCTGCGGCGCGGCCAGGGCCCGCGTGATCGACTCGGCCAGCTCGGGCGTGACGCGTTCGTCGGCATCGATGGACAGGACCCAGTCGCCCGTCGCCAGATCCAGGGCGCGGTTCTTCTGCGGCCCGAAGCCGGGCCAGTCGGCGGTGGTCTCCACCCGGGCGCCCCGCTGGCGCGCGATGGCGCAGGTCGCGTCGGCGCTTCCGGAATCCAGGACGATGATCTCGTCCGCGAAGGCGACCGAGTCCAGGCATGCGCCGATGTGCGCCGCCTCGTTTTTCGTGATGACGATGACGGACAGTTTCATGAGCGGGTCCGCGCGACATGCGGGCCAGCCGGCCCCTGCGCCCTAATCGGCATAATGCTGCCCCCGCTTCCAGCGCTTCCAGGCATTGAACGCAGGCCCGATCCAGGGACTGGCGGCCACGCGGATCCTGCGGCCGGTGGACGCGCCCGACGTATTGCGGACCGCGAAACGGAAGATCGAGGCCGGATCCGCGCCCGGCCGGTTGCGGCCGAAGGCCCGTGTCGTGTACAGGTGGCGGAACCCGGCTTCCTGGGCGATGGCGACATAGTCGGCGTCGAAATAGCCCTGGGGCCAGCACAAATGATCGGACGCCGCCCCCAGGTGTTCGGCCAGGCAGGCGCGGGACTGCCGCAGTTCCTGGCGCATCCGTTCGTTCTTGCCGGCCGGATCCTGCTTGTCCCAGCGGGTATGCGTGTGGGTATGGCTGTGGAACTCGCAGACCCCGTCGGCCCGCATGCGTTCGATTTCCGACCAGCGCAAGGCGATGTCGGGGGCCTGGCCCGCCGCCGCCAGCCGCATGCAGCCCGTATGATCGGGCGTGGGCGGCAAAGCCTGCCCGCCCTGCCCCGCGTGGGGCCGGGCCGGCCCCGCGCCGATCCAGCTCGTGACCAGGAAGATGACGGCATGAAAGCCGAATTCCCGCAGCACCGGCCAGGCATGGACATAATTGTCCAGATAGCCGTCGTCGAACGTGATGAGAACGGACCGCGCGGGAGCCGGCGCGCCCGCCAGGTGCGCGGCGAATTCTTCGCAGGTGAGCGTCCGGTAGCCATGGCGCTTGAGCCAGGCCATCTGGTCGCGGAAGTGTTCCGGCGTGACGTTGATGTCGCCGCCCGCGGGCGTGACGTGGTGGTACATCAGGACGGGAACCGTGCAGGCGCGCTTCATCGGACCCGCTCCTGGAGCCAGCCCCGGTAGCAGCGTTCCGTCCGCCGGACCAGGCCTTCCAGGGTGAAGCGGTCCGACTCGCGCACGGCCTTCATCCCCGCCCGGCCCATGGCGCGGCGCCGCTCGGGATCGTCGACCAGCATCCGGATCGCGTCCGCCAGCGCCGTCTGGTCATGCAAGGGCACCAGCACGCCCGTCACCCCGTCCTGAAGCATTTCGGAAACCCCTCCAACGTCCGTGCCGACCACGGGCAGGCCCGCGGCGGCGGCTTCGACGAATACCGTGCCGGAGGCTTCCTGTTCCGTGGCCAGGGCGAACAGATCGAAACCGGCCAGCACGTTCGGGATATCCGTCCGGCGTCCGGCAAAGAGCACTTTATCCTGCAAACCGCGCATTTGCACCATGGTCCGCAATTCTTCCAGGGTCGGCGATCCGTCCCCCACCAGCACCAGGTAGACGTCCGGCCGCCGCAGCAGATCCGCCATGGCGTCGATCAGGGCCCGGTGGCCTTTCTTGGCCCGCATCACGGCCACGCATCCCACCACGACCGCGGAGTCGGGGATGCCAAGTTCCGCTCGCAGGCTGGAATGTTCCACCGGAGGCGGCAGGGGGATGGGCGAGTAGACGGTGGCGACCCGGTCCGGCGCCGCGCCGCATTCCAGCAGCAGGTTTCGCACGTGATCGCTGACCGTCGTGACGCAATGCGGCACCCGGGTGTACGACAGCAGGGAGCCCGGCTTCACCGCCAGATGGCGGGTGCGGACGATCAGGGGCGTGCCGGCCAGGCGCGCGGCCACCCCCGCCAGCAGGGTATCCCGCCGGCTATGGGTGTTCAGGACGTCGAAGCGGCCGTTCTTCAGGATGCGCCGGACCTGGAAGACCCCGCGCGCGTAATTGCGCGGACCGTCCATCATCAGGGTGTGGACCTGGAAGCCCTCGTCGCGCAGGCGCTGCGTCAGGCGGGCATGCGGCTGGCACAGGGCTTCCATGTGATGCCCCGCCGCCCGCATCGCGCGCATTTCCTTGAAGATGCGGTTCTCCTGGCCTCCGAACCCGGTGGCCGCCTCGGAATGCAGGATGCGCAACGGTTCCATCATGCGGACAGCCCATGATGATGGTGATGGATGCGGAAGCGGATGTTGTGCAGCAGCCGCCACACCGTATCGCGCGCCTTGTAGGCCTCGCGCCGCACCTTGTCCGTCAGCGGCAGCGGGGATTCCGCGTCCGCGCCCGTGATGTCCGAGGGCGATTCATGGTCCTGGGCCACGCACGCGGGCCGGATCGCGATGTTCTCCACGCCATGCTCATAGAAGCGGAACATCATGTCGTCCACGGGGTAGATCCAGGTCCGGCCGCCGTCCAGCAGCGCGCGCGCGCCTTCGGGCGCCAGCAGATAGGCCACGGAGCAGGAGTGCCGCTTGAGCTTGCGCGTCAAGGCGAAGGGCCCCACCCGCCCGACCAGCGTGAAGGCGTCCCGGCCCGGCCGGTCGTATTCATGCAGCCAGATGAAGGGCCAGGCCCCGAGCAGCGCCTGCGCATGCTCGAGCATGTCCGGGAAATTGCCCTTCAGGATCGCGTCGTCCTCGACCACGATCAGGGGCCGGCCGGAATCGGCGCATTCCTGCCAGAGCAGGTAATGGCTGGCGAAACAGCCCAGCTGGGACGGCATCAGGTCGCGGCCGCGCCCTCTCACCCGGGCGCGCGCGACGGGGTCGTAATGGGCGAACAGCGGATGGTCGGGCCGCTGCCTGCCGTTGACGGCGTCCAGGAAGCTGTAGCCGGAGATCCCCAGCCGATCGAACTGGCCGGCGATCCGCTGCCGCCGGTCGGGCCGGGACGCCAGGCTGATGATGCGAATGGGGATCGTGTTCATCCGTAGTAGACCTCGACCTGATCGTAGGACAGCCACTGCCGCGCGCCGGCGATCAGGGCATCGTCCATGCGCACGCGCCAGTCGTCGCCCAGGCGCAGCAGGCAGGAGAAGCCCGGGCGGCGCAGCCGCAGCTCGACCGGCACGCCGGCGTCCTCCGAGCGCCACGGGTTCAGCAGTTCCTGCAGCTGCGCGGGTTCCAGGGCGTCGGGCACCGACAGGCGCAGGCTGCGGGCGCGGGTTTCCCGGATGCGCTGCAGGTCGTACAGGTCGTCCGCCGACACGCGCAGGCCGCCGGAATAATCGTCGTGGCTGACCCGGCCCTGGATGACCAGGGGACGGTCTTCTTTCAGGCTGTCGCGGTACTGCTCGTACATCTCGTTGAAGATGGCGATCTCGATCTGCGCGGTGCCGTCGTCCAGCAGGGCGTACAGCATCTTGCCGCGCCGCGTCATGCGGGGCCGCACGGCCGCCAGCACCCCCGCCAGCCACTGCGGGCCGCGCGAAGGCGCCAGGCGGGCCAGCGGCGTGGGCGCCACCCGGCGGATCTCGTCGCGCCAGGCATCGAACAGGTGGCCGCTGAAATAGAAGCCCAGGGCGGTCTTTTCTTCGGTCAGGTGGGTCTGCAGATCCCAGGGCGCGACCCGCGCCAGTTCGCCCGCCACCAACTGGTCGGACTCATCGGCGAAGAGCGAGCACTGATTGGCATTGCGTTCCGCCTGTTCGGCGGCTTCGATGGCGCTGCCCAGGGTTTCCAGCAAGGCGGCCCGGTTTTCCTCCAGCGTATCGAAGGCGCCGGCGCGGATCAGGGCCTCGATGGTGCGGCGATTCACCGTATGGCGATCCACCCGGGCGCAGAAATCGAACAGGCTGGCGAACGGCCCGCCGGCTTCCCGCGCCGCCAGGATGGCCTCGACCGCGGACTGCCCGGTGCCCTTGACCCCGCCCAGGCCGTAGCGGATGGTGCGCGGCGGCTTGCCCTGGGCCGTGTGATCGTCGGCCACGGGCGCGAAACGATAGCCCGAGGCATTGACGTCGGGCGGCAGGACGGCCACGCCATTGGCCACGGCATCGCGCCAGAACACCTGGATCTTGTCGGTGTCGTCCATGTCCGAGAGCATGGTGGCCGCCAGGAATTCCGCCGGATGGTAGCGCTTGAGCCAGGCCGTCTGGTAGGAAATCAGCGCGTAGGCGGCCGAGTGGCTCTTGTTGAAGCCATAGCCTGCGAACTTTTCCATCAGGTCGAACAGGTGGGCCGCCAGGTCGGCGTCGTAGCCTTTCTTGACGGCGCCCTCCTGGAAGATGACCCGGTGCTTGGCCATTTCCTCGGGCTTCTTCTTCCCCATGGCGCGGCGCAGCAGGTCGGCGCCCCCCAGGGAATAGCCGCCGATGATCTGGGAAATCAGCATCACCTGTTCCTGGTAGACGATGACGCCATAGGTGCTCTTCAGCACCGGTTCCAGATCGGGGTGGAAGTAATCGACGTCCGCGCGGCCGTGCTTGCGGTTGACGAAGTCGACCACCATGCCCGATTCCAGGGGGCCGGGCCGAAACAGCGCCAGCAAGGCGATCACGTCTTCGAAGGTATTGGGCTGCATGCTTTTCAGCAGCTCTTTCATGCCCCGCGATTCCAGCTGGAAGACCGCCGTGGTGTTGGCCGACGACAGCAGGGCATAGGTTTCGGGATCGTCGAGCGGCAGGCTCATGATGTCGAAATCGCGCATGCCCGGATTGAATTCCCGCACGTAGCGCACGGCCCAGTCCAGGATGGTCAGGTTGCGCAGGCCCAGAAAGTCGAATTTGACCAGGCCGACGTCTTCCACGTCGCCCTTGTCGTATTGCGACACGACGCTGGATTCGCTGCCCGGCTGGCAGTACAGCGGCGTGTAATCGGTCAGCTTGCCCCGGGCGATGATCACGCCGCCGGCGTGCATCCCGATGTTGCGCGTCAGGCCTTCCAGGGGCCGGGCCAGGTCGATCAGGGCGTGGATCTCCTCGTCCGTGTCGTAGCGTTCCTTGAATGCCGGCTCGTTTTCCAGGGTGCGGTCCAGCGTCCAGGGGTCGGCCGGATTGAAGGGGATCATCTTCGACAGGTTGTCGCAGACGCTGTAGGGCATTTCCAGCACCCGGCCGACGTCGCGCACCACGGCCTTGGCGCCCAGGGTGCCGAAGGTCGCGATCTGGCTGACGGCGTCGCGCCCGTACTTTTCCTTGACGTATTCAATGACGCGTTCGCGGTTGTCCTGGCAGAAGTCCACGTCGAAGTCGGGCATGGAGACGCGTTCGGGATTCAGGAAGCGTTCGAACAGCAGGTCGTAGCGCAGGGGATCGAGATCGGTGATGCCCAGGCTGTAGGCGACCAGGGAGCCGGCCCCCGACCCCCGGCCGGGACCGACCGGAACCCCGTGGCTCTTGCCCCAGTTGATGAAGTCCTGCACGATCAGGAAGTAGCCCGGGAACCCCATGCCGACGATCGTCTTGCATTCCAGGTCCAGGCGTTCCTGGTAGGCGGGCATCTGGCGGGCGCGCTCGTCGGCGTCCGGATACAGCTGCAGCATGCGGCGCTGCAGGCCTTCATTGGCCAGATGCACCATGTAGTCGTCCAGCGACACGCCGTCGGGCGTCGGGAACAGCGGCAGTTCCGGGTGGCCCAGCGTCAGGGTCAGGTTGCAGCGCCGCGCGATCTGAGCGGTATTGGCCAGCGCCGAGGGCACGTCGGCGAAACGCCGGGCCATCTCGTCGCTGCCGGGCATGTACTGCTCGGGCGTGAAGCGCTTGACCCGGCGCGGATTGCCCAGCAGTTCGCCTTCGGCGATGCAGACGCGGGCCTCGTGGGCGCGGAAGTCTTCCGGCTCGACGAACTGGATGGGATGGGTCGCCACCACCGGCAGGCCGCAATCGGCCGCCACCCGCAGGGCCGCCTGGACGTAGGCCTCGTCGCCCTCGAATCCGGCGCGCTGCAGTTCGATGAAATAACCGCCCGGAAAATCCGCCGCCCACTGGCGAGCCAGGCGGCGGGCTTCGTCGAGCCGGCCGGCCTCCAGCGCATGGCCGACGTCGCCCGCCCGAGCCCCGGACAGCGCGATCAGGCCGCTTTTCCCGGACAGCCATTCGCGGCGCAGCTCGGCGCGTCCGCTCTGGCTGTTTTCCGTCCAGGCGCGGCTGAGCAGTTCGCACAGGTCCAGATAAGCGGTGTGATCCGTGGCCAGCAGCAGCAGGCGAAACGGCTTGTCCGCGTCATCCGGGTTGCCCAGCCAGACGTCGCAGCCCGCGATCGGCTTGATCCCGGCCTTGCGGGCCGCCTTGTAGAACTTGATCCAGGCGAACAGGTTGGCCAGGTCCGTCAGGGCCATGGCCGGCTGGCCGAAGGCCTTGGCGCGCTTGACCAGGTCGGGGATGCGGGCAATGCCGTCCACCACGGAAAATTCGGAGTGGCTGCGCAGGTGAACGAACGGAGAGGATACGGTGGACATCGTCATGCGGGGATTGTACTGAAGGGACGCCTATCGGGGCATGGCCGACCAGGCCTTTTGCAGGCGCTTGACCGAAACCGGGAAAGGCGTGCGCAAGGTCTGGGCGAACAGGGCGACGCGCAATTCTTCGAGCTGCCAGCGAAAGGCGTCGAGCTGCGCGTCCGGAGCGCCCTTCAGGGCCGCGCGCGCCCGCTGCCAGGGGGCGATCAGGGGAGCCATCTCGGCCATCAGGCGGGCGTCCCGGGCGGGGTCCTCCCGCAGCTTGTCGATCCGCATCTGCGCCGCCTTCAGGTAACGAGGCAAATGTTTCAATTGGTCCGCGGGCGTCCTGCGGATGAAGTCCCGCCCGACCAGGGCGTCGAGCTGCAGGCGGATGTCCTGCTGCGCGGACGGCCAGGGCTTGGCCTGCGGCAGTTTCTTCTGCAGGGCGGCCCGTTCCTGCAGGATGGCGGCGGCCAGCCGGGACAGTTCCTGCGCCAGCAGGCTCAGCCGCGCGCGCCCTTCTTCGCAGCGGCGGGCGAAGGACTCGGCATCCTCGGGCCAGGGATCCATCAGGCAGGCCTGCCCGATGGCGGCATCGATCAGCTGGTCGCGCAATTCCTGCTGCGTGCCCAGGTCCATGTACCACATGGCCATGCGGGTCAGCTCCGGCAGGTTCTTTTCCAGGTAGCGGACCTGTTCGCGCAAGGCCAGGCGAAACAGGCGGCGCAGGCCGTCGGCATGCACCCGGCGGGCTTCCTGCGGGTCGTCGAACACGTCCAGATCGCAGGACTCCCCCCGGTCCCGCAGGGCGGGATAGCCGATCAGCGACTGCCCGCCCCGCTGGATCTCCAGCAGTTCGGGCAAGGCGCCGAAAGTCCAGGCCGTCAGGCCCTCGTGGTCCAGGACCTGGGCGGCGGCGCGATCGCGCGCGGCCACCTGCTGGAACGAGGCCTGGGCCTGGCGGCCGTGCTCGGCCCGCAGCTGATCCAGGCTGCGCCCCCCCGACAGCATGCGGCCGTGTTCGTCGACGACCTTGAAATTCATGAACAGGTGCGGCGGCAGGGTTTCCAGCTTGAAGTCGGTGGCCTGGATGCGCACCTGGCGCTGCTCCCAGACGTCCTGGATGATGGCCTCCAGCAGCCCCATGCCCGGATCGGCGGCGCGTTCGAACCAGCGGTCGTGGAAGCCCGCCGCGTAGTCCGGCAAAGGCACGCAATGGCGGCGCAGCTTCTGCGGCAGGGACTTCAGCAGCAGATGGACTTTTTCCTTCAGCATGCCTGGCGCCAGCCATTCGCAGCGCGCGGCGTCGATCTGGTTCAGGGCGAACAGCGGCACGGTCAGGGTCATGCCGTCGCGCGGCGAGCCGGGCTCGAAGTGATAATCCACCGCCAGCTCGACGCCCGCCCACTGCAGGCGGCGGGGGAAGACGTCGGTCGTGACGCCCGCGGCGTCGTGCTGCATCAGGTCGTCGCGATTCAGGTTCAGGCGCCTGGCCGCCTGGGCGTCCAGCGTGCCGACCCAGGCTTCCAGCGTCGCCGTCTGGCTGACGTCGGCGGGAATCTGCTGGTCATAGAAGGCGTAGATCAAGGCATCGTCGACCAGGATGTCCGGGCGGCGGCTTTGGTGTTCCAGCCGCTCGATGGAGGCGATCAGCTTCCGGTTGTGGGCGATGAAAGGCAGCTTGCTGTCGATGTCCCCGGGGACCAGGGCGTCGCGGATGAAGATCTCCCGGGCCGCCTTCGGATCGACGCGGCCGTAATGAACGCGGCGTCCCGTATAGACCGGCAGGCCATAGACCGTGCCGCGCTCGTTGGCCACGACCTGGCCGGCCTTTTTTTCCCAGCGCGGATCGGACCAGGCCTTTTTCAGCAGATGCGCCCCCGCCCGCTCGACCCAGACGGGCTCGATCTGCGCCACGCAGCGCGCGTACAGGCGGGTGGTCTCGACCAGTTCGGCGGCCAGCACCCAGCGGCCCGCCTTCTTCTGCAGGGACGAGCCCGGATGGATGGCGAAACGGATGTCCCGCGCGCCCTGGTACAGATTGGCGTCGTCGGCTTTCATGCCGATATTGCCCAGCAGGCCCGCCAGCAGGGCCATGTGGATCTGCTCCCGGGTGGCCGGCGTCTGGTTCAGCCGCCAGCCCTGCTCCCGCGCCAGGGTCAGCAGTTGCACATGGGTGTCGTGCCATTCGCGCAGGCGCACGGGAGACAGGAACTTCGCGCGGATCTGGTCCACCAGCTTGCGCTGCGAGGCCTTGTGCGCGACCTGTTCCCCGTACCACTCCCACAACTTCAGCCAGGCGAGGAATTCGGACTGCTTGTCGCGGAACTGCGCATGAGCGTTGTCGGCGGCCTCGCGGGCCTGCATGGGCCGGTCGCGCGGATCCTGGATGGACAGGGCGGACGCGATGACCAGGACTTCCGTCAGGCACTGCTGTTCGTGGGCCGCGAAGATCATGCGGGCCACGCGCGGGTCCACCGGCAGCTTGGCCAGGGACCGCCCCACGGCGGTCAGGCGGTTCTGCTCGTCCAGCGCCCCCAGTTCCTGCAGCAGCTGGTAGCCGTCGGCGATGGCCCGGCCCGTGGGCGGTTCCACGAAAGGAAAGGCTTCCACGTCGTCCAGGCGCAGCGCCTTCATGCGCAGAATGACCGCCGCCAGCGAGGAGCGCAGGATTTCCGGATCGGTGAACGCGGGCCGCTGCTTGAAGTCCTGTTCGGCGTACAAGCGGATGCAGACGCCGGGGCCCAGGCGGCCGCAGCGCCCCGCCCGCTGATTGGCCGAGGCCTGGCTGATGGGTTCGATGCGCAGCTGTTCGACCTTGCTGCGCCAGGAATAGCGCTTGATGCGGGCCAGGCCGCTGTCCACGACGTAGCGGATGCCGGGCACCGTCAAAGAAGTTTCCGCCACGTTGGTGGCCAGCACGATGCGCCGGACATTGCCGCGCGGGTGGAAGATCTGTTCCTGCTCGGCGCGCGACAGGCGGGCGTACAGGGGCAGCACCAGGGCGCCGGCCGGATGGCGCTTGCGCAGGGCCTCGGCGCACTCGCGGATTTCCCGCTCGCCGGGCAGGAACACCAGCACGTCGCCCGGCCCGTGGCGGGCGCATTCATCCACCCCGTCGGCCACGGCGTCGACCAGGTCGCGTTCTTCATCGCCCCGGCCGGCGGCCGGCGGCTCGCCGTCGGGATCGTCGGGGCGCACCGGCCGGTAGCGCAGCTCGACCGGATACAGGCGTCCGGACACCTGGAGAACGGGCGCCGGCCGGTCGGCCTCGCCGAAGTGCCGGGCGAAGCGGTCCGCGTCGATGGTGGCCGACGTGATGATCAGTTTCAGATCCCGGCGGCGGGTCAGCAGGCGCTTCAGGAAGCCCAGCAGGAAATCGATGTTCAGGCTGCGTTCGTGGGCCTCGTCGATGATCAGGGTGTCGTAGCGGCGCAGCAGGGGGTCGCGCTGGGTTTCCGCCAGCAGGATGCCGTCGGTCATCAGCTTGATGGCGGTGGCCGGGCCGGTGCGTTCGCCAAAGCGGATCTGGTAGCCGACCCAGTCGCCCAGCTCGGTGCGCAGTTCCTCGGCCACGCGCTGCGCCACCGACGTCGCCGCCAGCCGGCGCGGCTGCGTATGGCCGATCATGCCCCGCCGGCCCCGCCCCAGTTCCAGACAGATCTTGGGCAGCTGCGTGGTCTTGCCCGAGCCGGTTTCGCCGCAGACGATGACGACCTGATGCTCGCGGATCGCCTGGGCGATGTCCTGGCGGCGGGCGCTGACGGGCAGGTCCTCCGGATAGGCGATGGCGGGCAGGGGGCGGTCCCCCGCCCCGGAAGAAGGCGCGGACCGGACGGAACCGGAGGGCTGTGACGATTTTTCTGGCAAGACGATCATTTCCGCAAATGGGGCCCCGGACACGGCCAGAGAGAACGCGGCGGGAGCGACCCGCCGCCTCATCCCCCAGCCGAGGACAATCCCTCATTATAATTTCGGGGTTCAGCCCAACCGTTGTCTGCGACATTTGCCATGAATGCACCCGAGATCGACACCTATTCCGCTCAGGACGCCCCCGAATTCGCCCCCGCGCAATTCGTGCGATGGTTTCGCGAAGTCGCTCCCTACGTGCACGACTTCCGGGGCAAGACCTTCGTGGTGGCGCTGGGCGGCGAACTGATCGAGGACGGCGGCCTAGAGGCCCTGGTGGCCGACCTGTCGCTGCTGTCCGCCCTGGGCATCAAGCTGGTGCTGGTCCACGGATCCCGCCCGCAGGTCAACGAACAGCTGCGGCTGAAGGGCTATTCCATGCAATTCGGCCGGGGCACGGAGCCCACCAGCCCCGAAGCCCTGGAATGCGCCAAGGAAGCCGCCGGCGAAATCCGCCTGGACATCGAGGCGGCCTTCAGCCAAGGGCTGCCCAACACGCCGATGTCGCATGCCAAGATCCGCGTGATCTCGGGCAATTTCGTGACCGCCCGGCCGGTGGGCGTGATCGACGGCGTGGATTACAAGCGGACCGGCACCGTGCGCAAGCTGGACATCGACGCGATGCACAGCGTCATCAGCCAGGGCGCCATCGTGCTGCTGTCCCCGCTGGGCTTTTCACCCACGGGCGAGGCCTTCAACCTGGCCATGGAAGACCTGGCCACCAACGCAGCCGTGGCCCTGCGGGCGGAAAAACTGATCTTCCTGACGCAGAACCGCACCGTGACCGAAACCGACGGCTCGGTCGACACCGAGCTGGCCCGCAAGGACGCCGACGACCTGCTGGCGCAGGACGTGCTGGACGAAGACACCAGCGCCTTCCTGCGCCACGCCTCGCTGGCGGTCAAGCGCGGGGTGGCCCGGGCGCACCTGGTGCCCTACACGCTGGACGGCAGCATCCTGCTGGAAATCTTCACCCACGACGGGGTCGGCACCATGGTGGTGGAAGACACGCTGGAAGACCTGCGCCCGGCGCTGGCCGACGACGTGGGCGCCATCGTGCAGCTGATCGAACCGCTGGAAGCCGACGGCACGCTGGTGCCGCGCGGCCGCGCCGTGATTGAGCGCGACGTGGAGAAATTCACCGTGCTGGAACACGACGGCGTCATCTACGGCTGCGTTTCCGTCATTCCCTACGTGGACGAAGGCATGGCCGAAATGGCCTGCCTGATCGTGCATCCCGAATGGCAGGGCACCGGAGACGGCGAAAAGCTGCTGCGCCACGCCGAAGCCTCCGCCCGCACGCTGGGCGCGCGGCGCCTGTTCGTCCTGACCACCCGAACCTCGCACTGGTTTCTGAAGCGCGGCTTCGTGCAGGGCGGCGTGTCCGACCTGCCCCACGAAAAGCGGGCGCACTACAACCACTCGCGCAACAGCCTGGTGTTCATCAAGCGGCTCTGACGCGCCGGCCAGGGCCACACAGGAACCCGGAATGAAGATTCTCGTCACCGGCGGCGCCGGATTCATCGGCTCGGCCCTGATCCGCCACCTGATCTTGGCCACCTCCCACGCGGTCGTCAACGTCGACAAGCTGACCTACGCCGGCAACCTAGAATCGCTGGCCCCCGTCGCCGACGACCCCCGCTACGCTTTCGAGCATCTGGACATCTGCGACGCGGCCGGGCTGGACCGCGCGTTCGCCCGGCACCGGCCGGACGCCGTCATGCACCTGGCGGCCGAATCCCACGTGGACCGCTCCATCGACGGCCCGGCGGCCTTCGTGCAGACCAATGTCGTGGGCACCTACACGCTGCTGGAAGCCGCCCGCCGCCACTGGAACACCCTGGACGAACAGGGGCGCGGCAGGTTCCGCTTCCATCACATTTCCACGGACGAGGTCTACGGCGATCTGGCGGGCACGGACGATCTGTTCACCGAAGCCACGGCCTACGCCCCCAGCTCCCCCTATTCCGCCAGCAAGGCGGGTTCGGACCACCTGGTGCGCGCCTGGCATCGCACCTACGGCCTGCCGGCGCTGGTGACGAACTGCTCAAACAATTACGGCCCCTGCCACTTCCCCGAGAAACTGATTCCGCTGGTGATCCTCAACGCCCTGGAAGGCAAGCCCCTGCCCGTCTACGGCCAGGGCCTGCAGATCCGCGACTGGCTGTACGTCGAAGACCACGCTCGCGCCCTGCTGCGCGTGGTCGAGGCCGGCGCGCCGGGCGACACCTACAACATCGGCGGCCACAACGAACAGCGTAACATCGACGTGGTCCGGGCGATCTGCGAACTGCTGGAGGAACTGGCGCCGGACCATCCCGCGGGCGTGGCGCGCTATCGCGACCTGATCGTCCACGTGGCGGACCGGCCCGGCCACGATCTGCGCTACGCCATCGACGCCGGGAAGATCGAGCGCGAACTGGGCTGGACGCCGCGGGAAACCTTTGCCAGCGGACTGCGCAAGACCGTCCAGTGGTACCTGGGCCACCGCGACTGGTGCCGCCGTGTGCAGGACGGCAGCTACCAGCGGCAGCGCCTGGGCCTGGGCGCCGCAGCGGCCGACCGGACCGCGTCCGCCTGATGTCCGACGCCACGCCCCGAAGCGGCCCGCGCATCCTGGTGACGGGCGCGGACGGCCAACTGGGCCGGTCCCTGCAGGCCCTGGCCGCGCACGATTCCGGCCCGGCCGTCTATGCCTTCGTCAATCGCGCCCAACTGGACATCACCGATCCATCCGCCCCGGACCGCTGGCTGGACGCGCACCCCGCCGACCTGCTGATCAACGCCGCCGCCTACACGGCGGTGGACCGCGCCGCCGTCGAGAAGGACGCGGCCCTGGCCGTCAATGCCAGGGCGCCCGGCCTGCTGGCCCGTTGCTGCGCCGCGCGCGGCATCCGCCTGCTGCACGTCTCCACCGACTACGTCTTCGACGGCGCGCTGGACCGCGCCTACCGCGAAACCGACGAGCCGCGCCCGCTGAACGCCTATGGGCGCAGCAAGTGGCTGGGCGAACAGGCCATTCTGGACGCAGCCGCCGATGCGGTGATCCTTCGCACCAGCTGGGTCTTCAGCGCCTGGGGCGGCAATTTCGCGCGCACCATGCTGCGCCTGGGCGCGCGGCATGAACACCTGCGGGTGATCGACGACCAGATCGGCGGACCGACCTGGGCGGGACACCTGGCCACGGCCCTGCACCGGCTGGCGCTGCGATCCCAGGGCGGCGGGGCAACGGCGCATCAGCCCCATAGCGACGAGACGATCACGCCTTCGCCCATTCCGGGCGGCGTCTACCATTTCGCGGGCGCCCCTTGGGTCAGCTGGCATGGCTTCGCGCAGGAGATCTTCATCCGGGCCCTGGCGCTCGGGCTGATCCCGCGCCTGCCCGCGGTCGAGGCCATCCCGGCGCGGGACTGGCCCGCCCCCGAGCCCCGGCCCGCGAATAGCCGCCTGGACTGCGGGCGGCTGGAAGCGCTGCTCGGACCGCTGGACCGCGATTGGCGCATCGGCCTGGACGAGGCGCTGCGGACTTGGAAAGCCGCGCAACCGCTACAATGAACGATTGTCCATCCGAACAGCGAGATTCCCGACCATGGCCCGCATGATCCACTGCCACAAACTGAACCGCGAAGCCCCCGGCCTGGACTATCCGCCCTACCCCGGCGACCTGGGGGTGCGCATCTGGCGCGAGATCTCCAAGGACGCCTGGGCCAAATGGCTGGACATCCAGACCCGCCTGGTCAACGAGAACCACCTGAGCCTGGCCGATCCCGAGGCGCGCAAATTCCTGGCCGAACGCATGAAGGCTTTCCTGTTTGAAGATCAGGATGTCGAGGCGCAGGGGTACACGCCGCCCTCGGCTTGAACCGGCAGGTCCGGATACAAAGAAACCCCGCCATGGCGGGGTTTTTTGCGCATGCCGGCCGTCATTCCCGGGGTTCGGGCGGCTCGCCGCGCGCCAGGCGTTCGGTGTTGGTCACGCCGGTGTGGCGCACGTCGTCGCCGCGCACCATGTAGATGACGCGCTCGGCCATGTTTTTCGCGTGGTCGCCGATGCGCTCCAGCGCGCGGGCGATGAAGATCAGGTCGATGGACCGGGAAATGGTGCGCGGGTCTTCGATCATATAGGTGATGATGTGGCGCAGGGAGGCCTTCCATTCCTTGTCCACGTCCTTGTCGTTGCGCACCACTTGCGCGGCCGCGACCGGATCCTCGCGGGCGAAGGCGTCGAGCGCGGCCCGGATCATGGCCGCCACGGCGTCGGCCATGTGGCGCAGTTCGATCACGGGCTCGTAGGACGAATCGCTCTCGTGCAGGCGGCGGGCGACCTTGGCGATCTTTTCGGCTTCGTCGCCGCAGCGTTCCATGTCGGTCAGCATTTTCGACACCGACAGCAGCAGCCGCAGGTCGACGGCCGTGGGCTGGTTGCGGGCGATCAGCAGGCTGATGCGCTCGTCGATGTCGATCTCGAACTGATTGACCTGGCGCTCGTGTTCCCGCACGCGGTCCACCAGCTGCAATTCGCCTTCGGCCAGCGCCTGGATGCCGTCGAGCACCATGGATTCGACCAGGCCGCCCATCTGCAGGAACATGGAGCGCGTGGCTTCGAGTTCGCCGTGAAATTGTTTGTTGGTATGTTCCAGCATCGGGGGACCTCTTTGCCTGCCGTCCAGGCGATTTCAACGAGGGCACAGCGTACCATCACGCCTGCCGCTTGGAAAGAAACCCAGCATAGCAGGCGGATATGACAGACGTGTGACGGTCAGTCGTCCTGCAGTTCCAGCCGGGACACCCCATCCTGACCCGCCACCAGGGCCACCTGCGCCCCCGAAATGGCGAACAGGCCGCAGCAGACGACGCCGGGGATGTTGTTCAGCATGGCCTCGAAGGCGGCGGGATCGCCATAGCGCAGGCCCGACACGTCCAGGATCTGGTTGCCGTTGTCGGTCGTGAAGCCTTCCCGCAGGACCGGCTGGCCGCCCAGTTGGCGGACTTCGCGGGCGACGGCCTCGCGGGCCAGGGGGATGACCTCGATGGGCAGCGGGAAGGCGCCCAATCGATCCACCAGCTTGGATTGATCGACGATGCAGACGAAGCGGTCGGCCACCGACGAGACGATCTTTTCCCGCGTCAGCGCCCCGCCTCCGCCCTTGATCATGTTCAGTTGCCCGTCGATCTCGTCGGCGCCGTCCACGTACAGCGCGGTGGAGACGACCTCGTTCAGGTCCAGCACCTGGATGCCGGCCGCCTGCAGACGGCGGCTGCTGCGCTCGGAACTGGACACGGCCGCCCGGAACGCCCCGCGGTGGCCTGCCAGCAGATCGATGAAACGGTCCACCGTGGACCCGGTCCCCACCCCCAGAATGCTGTCGGGCTGCAATTGCGGCAGCACGTAATCGAGCGCGGCCTGGGCGACCTGTTGCTTGAGTTCATCCTGGGAAAACATGGAGAGGCATCCGTTCAGTGTCAGAAAGACCTGTATTTTACGAGCTGATGCGAAAAGACCGGTGGATCCAGGTAAGATTGACCGGCTTCAGCCACGCGCGTCGAGGCATCCCGAAGCCGGCATCAGAAAGCAGTCTTCCATCCAACCCAACCAGGGGTAGATTCCATGTGCGATTCACCTGACTGTCACCATGCCCAGATGGCATCCCGCCGCCTCTTCCTGCGTGCATCCGCCGGATTGGCCCTGACGGCATCGGCGGGGCTGAGCGGGATATTCAGCTCCGCCGCGCGCGCGGCGGGCCAACCCAAGCCCGAAAACATTCTATTTCCAGACGCGGCCATCCAGCGCCTGATCGACGGCAATCAACGCTATGTGTCCGGCGTCGCCCGGCGCCACGATTTCACCCAGGAACGCCAGGCCCTGGCGGGCGGCCAGAATCCGTACGCGGCCATCCTGGGCTGCGCCGACTCGCGCGTCATCCCCGAATACGCCTTCGACAGCGCCCGGGGCGACCTGTTCGTCAATCGGGTTGCGGGTAACGTCGTCGATGACGATATGCTGGGCAGCCTGGAATACGCGGTGGCCGTGCTGCGGGTGCCGGTCATCCTGGTCCTAGGACACGAAAAATGCGGCGCCGTGAGCGCCGCGCTCAAAGCGGTGAATGACCACGAGCAATTTCCAGGCCATATTCAAACCCTGGTGAATGCGCTGACTCCGGCGATCCAGCGGCTTGACCCGCACGACCCGGACCTGCTGAACGCCGCCATCGAACAGAACGTGCGCCAAGGCATGGCGGATCTGACCGCACAATCCGACATCATTGCAAAAGCCCAACAACAAGGAAAACTGAAGATCGCAGGCGGGGTGTATCGCCTGGAGACAGGCAAGGTGGATTTTCTAAGCTGAAGGGCGCGGTCCCTGGCGCGCCTGCCTGCGATCGACCATCCGCCGCTTCGATCAGCGGATCCGATCCGCATTCAGGCGACGCGCCACCGAAGCGGGTGCTTTCACACCTGCCTTCGATAAATTTGCAATAATGCCGCGTCTCCCGAACGCTCCCCCATCATGTTCGACCTATTCTCCGGCCTGTCCCTCGCCGTCGGATCCGGCCTGGTACTGGCGCTGGCCCTCGTCCTGGTCTTCGAATTCATCAACGGCTTCCACGACACAGCCAACGCCGTCGCCACGGTCATCTACACCAAGGCCATGCCGCCGCACCTGGCGGTGTTCTTCGCGGGCCTGTGCAACTTCCTGGGCGTGCTGCTGGGCGGGGTCGGAGTGGCCTACGCCATCGTCCATCTGCTGCCCGTGGATCTGCTGCTCAACCTGGGCAGCGGCCGCAGCCTGGTCATGGTGTTCTCGATGCTGATCACCGCCATCGCCTGGAACCTCGGCACCTGGTATTTCGGCATCCCCGCATCCAGTTCGCACACGTTGATCGGCGCGATCCTGGGCGTGGGCCTGGCCAACGCCCTGATGACCGGCCTGCCCGTGGGCGTCGGCGTCAACTGGAGCAAGGCCCTTGACATCGCCCTGTCGCTGATCATCTCGCCGCTGGCCGGCTTCATCATCGCGGCCCTGCTGCTGCTGGCCCTCAAGAAGATGTTCGTCGATTCGAAGATGCACAAGACGCCCGAGCAGCGCCGCGCCATCGACAACAAGAAACACCCGCCCTTCTGGAACCGGCTGGTGCTGGTGCTGTCGGCCATGTGCGTCAGCTTCGTGCACGGCTCCAACGACGGACAGAAGGGCATCGGCCTGGTCATGCTGGTGCTCATCGGCATCGTCCCGGCCAAATTCGTGCTGGACCCGGCCAGCACGCCCTACCAGATCCAGCGCACCTACGACGCGGTCGCCCACCTGAACGACCTCTACCTGCGCAATGAAGCCGCCCTGAGCGGCCACCTGACGCTCAAGCGCCCGAACAACGCCGACCTGCCCCCCGCTCCCCGCTGCGAGCCGCAGGACACCCTGTCCAACATCCAGGTGGTGCGCCGCAACCTGGACGGCCTGCGCGCCTACGAGGACCTGCCGCCGGACGTGCGCGGACGCGTGCGCCGCTCCCTGCTCTGCCTGGACGACACCGCCCGCAAGGTGGCCGGCCTGAACGTGCTGCCCGCCGGCGAGGCCGCCGACCTGCGGCGCCTGCGCGCCGACCTGAGCGCGACGACGGAATACGCGCCGCTGTGGGTGATCGCGGCCGTCGCGTTGGCGCTGGGCCTGGGCACCATGGTGGGCTGGCGCCGCGTGGTGCTGACCGTGGGCGAAAAGATCGGCAAGCAGGGCATGACCTATGCCCAGGGCACGGCCGCCCAGATCACCGCCGTCGCCACCATCGGCGTGGCCAATGTGTTCAGCCTGCCGGTCTCGACCACGCAGGTGCTGTCCTCGGGCGTGGCCGGAGCCATGGTGGCCAATCGCAGCGGTCTGCACAACGGAACCGTGCGCGTCATCCTGCTGGCCTGGCTGCTGACGTTCCCGGCCAGCATGCTGCTGTCGGCGGGCTTGTTCTCCCTGGCGGTGCTGACGCTGGGCGTATAGGCGGCGCCTCGGGGCGCCCGCCGCGGGGCGGGCCGCTAGGCGGCGCCCTGCCCCGCCTGCCGCTTCGACGCCTGGATCTGCATGCGGTTGATGGCGACCACGATGATGCCCACGGCCACCATGAACAGGGTCGCCAGGGCGTTGATCTCCGGCTTCAGGCCCAGGCGCACGCGGGAAAAGACTTCCAGCGGCAACGTGGTGTAGCCCGGCCCGGACAGAAAGGCGGCGATGACCACATCGTCCAGCGACAGGGTGAAGGCCAGCAGCCAGGCCGCCGCCAGGGCCGGCGCGATCAGCGGCAGGGTGATGAGGAAAAACACCTTCAGCGGCGAGGCGCCCAGGTCCAGGGCGGCTTCCTCCAGGGAACGGTCCAGGTCGCGCACGCGCGACTGGATGATGACCGCCACATAGGCCGTGCACAGGATCACGTGCCCCACCCAGATGGTGAACAGGCCGTTGCCGTCGGGCCAGCCGGTGAACTTGGAGATTTCCACGAACATCAGCAGCAGGGAGATCCCCAGCACCACTTCCGGCATGACCAGCGGGGCGCTGAGCATGCCGACATACAGGCCGAAGCCCCGGAAACGCCCCATGCGGGCCAGCACGTATCCCGCCCAGGTGCCGACGACCACCGAGGCCGTCGCCGTCAGGAGCGCGATCAGCAGGGACAGGCGGGCGGCCGACAGCAGGGCCTGGTCCTGGAACAGGGACCGGTACCAGCGCAGGGAAAAGCCCGACCAGGAATTCATCAGGGTCGAGTCGTTGAAGGAAAACACCATCAGGCAGGCGATGGGCACGTACAGGAAGCTGTAGCCGACAACCAGCGACAGGAAACGGAACCAGGAAGAACGCCGCATCATCGATCCCGCCCGGCCAGCTGACGGGCCTGGTTGTACTGGAAGATCGACAGGGGCACGAGCAGGAGCAGCACCATGACGCAGGTCACGGCCGCCGCCATCGGCCAGTCGGCGTTGTTGAAGAATTCGTTCCACATGACGCGTCCCATCATCAGGGTGTTGGCCCCGCCCAGCATTTCCGGAATCACGTATTCGCCGACCGAGGGGATGAACACCAGCATGGCCCCGGCGATCACCCCCGGCATGGACAGGGGCAGCGTGACCTGGACGAAGGCCTGCCAGGGCCTGGCCCCCAGGTCATAGGCGGCTTCCAGCAGGCGGTCGTCGAGCTTCACCAGATTGGCGTACAGCGGCAGGATGAAAAACGGCAGGTAGGCATAGATCAGGCCGATGTAGACCGCCAGGTCCGTGCGGTAGATCTCCAGCGGCGCGTCGATCAGCCCCAGGCCCAGCAGCAGGTGGTTCAGGAGCCCGTCGTTGCGCAGGATGCCCACCCAGGCATAGACCCGCAGCAGCAGCGAGGTCCAGAACGGCAGGATCACCCCCAAAAGCAGCAGGTTGCGGACTTCCGGGCGCGAGCGGGCGATGTGGTAGGCCATGGGATAGCCGATCAGCGCGCAGCACGCGGTCGTCACCAGCGCCATCTTGACCGAGCTCAGATAGACCGCCGCATACAGGCTGTCCGTGAACAGCAGCACGTACCCGCGCAGGTGCAGCGCCAGCGACAGGGTCTGGTCCTGCAGGGTGGCGATCGGCAGATATGGCGGAATGCCGAACTGCAGGTCCGAAAAGCTGATCTTCAGGACCAGCAGGAACGGCGCCAGCAGAAACAGCGCCAGCCAGGCGAAGGGCACGGCGATGGCCCACTGGCGGGCGCTGGGGCGGCGGCCGAGATTCATGAGGCCAGCACCGTGCCGGCGTCATGGGACCAGGAAACGTAGACTTCCTCGTCCACCCCGGGCGCGTCGGACTGGCTCCAGCCCAGGCTGGGCACGCTGGCCTCGATGACCTGGCCGGCGTCCAGGCGGATCTGGTAGCGGGTGGTGCTGCCCATCCAGGCCACGTGCGACACCATGCCGTGCCCCCAGTTGGCGTCCGCGTCCGGCGCCTGGCGGCCGACGCGGATCTGTTCCGGGCGGATGGAGACGTGGACTTCCATGCCCAGGGGTTCGCTGACGCCATGGCTGACGTACAGCGGACGCGTCAGGGCGTCGCTTTCGATCAGCACGTGGTCGGGCTCGTCGACCACGATGGCGCCGGTGAACAGGTTGGTCGAGCCGATGAAGCCCGCCACGAAGCGGGTGCTGGGGAAGGTGTAGACGTCGTGCGGCGTGCCGCACTGCACGATCTGGCCCTCGGTCATGACTGCCAGGCGGCTGGCCATGGTCATGGCCTCTTCCTGGTCGTGCGTCACCATGATGCAGGTGACGCCCACCTGATCCAGGATCTTCACCAGTTCGATCTGCGTGGCCTGGCGGATCTGCTTGTCCAGGGCGGACATGGGCTCGTCCAGCAACAGCAGCTTGGGGCGCTTCACCAGGCTGCGGGCCAGGGCGACGCGCTGCTGCTGGCCGCCGGACAGCTGCTGGGGCTTGCGCCGCGCGTAGCCGGCCATCTGCACCAGATCCAGGGCCTCGAAGACCCGCTCATGGATCTCCTGGCGCGGCACGCCTTCCTGTTTCAGGCCGAAGGCGACGTTGGCCTCGACCGTCATGTGCGGGAACAGGGCGTAGGACTGGAACATCATGTTCACCGGCCGCCGGTGCGGCGGCAGGCCGGTGATGTCCTCGTCGTCCAGGATGATGCGCCCCGATGTCGGTTCCTCGAAGCCCGCCAGCATGCGCAGCAGCGTGGATTTGCCGCAGCCCGAACTGCCCAGCAGCGCAAAGATCTCGTGCCGGCGCACGGACAGGCTGACGGACTGCACCGCCACCGTGTCGCCGAAGATCTTGACGACCTCCTCCATGCGCACGAAGTCGTCGGCCTCGCCCTGGCGAGGCATGCCGCGCGGGTCCTGCATGGCCATCAGCGCCCGGTCTTCAGCTGCGCCCACATCTGCGTCTGCAGGCGCAGGATGTTCATGGGCTGGGGCTTGATGACGAACAGATTGCGGGTGACTTCCGCCGGCGGGTAGATCATGGGGTTGTCGGCGACTTCCTTCACCACGTATTTCCGCGCCTCTTTGTTGGCGTTCGGATAGAACATGGTGTTGGTGATGGCCGCGTGCACCTGCGGAGTCTCGATGTAGTTGATGAAGGCGTGCGCCTCGTCGACGTGCTCGGCGCTCTTCGGAATGGCCATGGTGTCGAACCAGGCCGGCGCGCCGCCGTCGGGAATGTAATAGTCGATGGCATAGGACTTCTTCGCCTCGCGGGCGCGCGACGATGCGATCATCACGTCGCCGGAGAAGCCGTAGACCATGCACAGGCCGCCCGAGGCCAACTCGTCGATGTAGCCCGAGGAACTGAACTGGCGGATGTAGGGGCGGATGGTCTTCAGCAGGGCCAGCGCGGCCTCGTAGTCCTTGGGATCGCTGCTGTTGGGATCCTTGCCCAGATAATGCAGCACGGCCGGGAAGACCTGGGCGGCCTCGTCCAGCACGGAAATGCCGCAGGACTGCAGCTTGGCCGCATTTTCGGGCTTGAAGAGCATGTCCCAGGAATTCAGGGGCGCGTCGGCGCCCATGATCTCGCGCACCTGGGTCACGTTGTAGCCTAGGCCGTTGGTGCCGTATCCCCAGGGAACCAGATACTGGTTGCCCGGATCGACGGTGGCGACCAGCGCCATCAGATCGGGATCCAGGTACTGCCAGTTGGGAATCTTCGAGCGGTCCAGCTTCTGGAACAGGCCGCCCTGAACCTGGCGGGCTGCATAGTGCGTGGACGGCACGACCACGTCGTAACCGGACTTGCCGGTCAGCAGCTTGGCCTGCAGGGTGTCGTTGGTGTCGTAGACGTCGTAACGGATCTTGATGCCGGTGGCCTTTTCAAAGCCGGACAAGGTATCGGGCGCCGTGTATTCGGCCCAGTTGTAGACGTTGACGACGCGATCCTGGGCATGCGCCGACCCGGCTGCGATCAGCGCGGCGGCGGCCAACAGGGTATGAACGGTGCCGATTTTCATGGCAAGGTCCCCATAGAAAGGTCAACAAGGGGATCACCGGAACCGGGCCGCGCCGCCGCTTTCAGGCGGACGATCGCCGATATGCCCCGTTCAGTGCATCCCACCACTGCGCTCCGCGCGCGCCGGCTACCTTAACCAAAGACCGGCGCAGACGCAACAGATTTTTACGCCGCTGTCCCGGACTGACCACACCCAGGCGGGCGCGGTCGAAATCGATCAGCCAGACGCGGTCCCGATCGTCGAACAGGATGTTGTAGGCGTTCAGGTCGGCATGCCGCACGCCGGCCTCATGCATGGCACGGATCGCCCGGGCGACGGCCTCGGGATCGGCGCGGTCCAGTTGCCCGGCCAGGGACCGCGCCCCGGGGATGCGGGCCACCAGGATGGCATTGCGATAGCTCAGGCCGTCGCGCCAATAGGCGGCGGCCAGGGGTTCGGGCACCCGCAGGCCGGCCGAGCGCAGATGCGCCAGCGCCCGCACTTCGGCCCAGGCGCGCACCCGGCTTTCCCCCAGCCAGCAGTACGCGTGGCGGCCCAGGCGCGCCCGCAGGCCGCCGCGGCGATAGTGCCGCAGGACGGCGGCGCCATGGTCGCCGTCGACGAACCAGGCCGCCTGCCGGCCGCCCTCGCCCACGGCGACGGCCCCCGGGCGCCGGGGGTCGAACCATGCGTCCGAGGCCACGGCGGCCAGGCGCTCCGGCGCGCACACGGCGCCCCCGGGCGCCGGGAGGCGCACCCAGCCGGACGGCAGCGCCCTCATGCCGGCCCCCGCGCCAGCAGCAGCGCCATGATGAGCAGCAGCATGCAGGCGAAGATGAGCTTGAGCCGCGCCTCGGGCAAGGCGTAGGCCAGGCGCACGCCGTACGGCACGCACAGCAGGCTGCCCAGGGCCAGCGGAATCCCCACCAGGCCGTGCGCCTGGCCGTGCCAGGCGTAGGTCGCCAGGGCCACCATCGTGCCCGGCACGATCATGGTCAGCGCCAGGGCCTGCGCGGAGGTCTGGCGCAGGTGGAAGAGCGTCGTCATCAGGGGCACGGCCAGCACCGACCCGCCCACGCCGAAAATACCTCCCGTCAGGCCGGCGAAGATCCCCACGCCGAAATACCACCGGCGGCGCACCTGCCCGACCTCGCGGAAATGGCTGGCGGGCCGCGTCAGCGCCTTGCGGCCCAGGCTTTCCCGGAAATAGAACAGGGCGATCAGGAAGACGAAGCCGGCATAGATGCGGCGCAGCAGCCAGGGATCGATGCCTAGGGCGATCTGGGCGCCGATCCAGGTGAAGACGATGGAGCCGCCCGCCCCCGCCGCCGCCGAGCGCAGGTCGATGGGCGAGCGCTGGTGATATTTGCGCACCGTCAGCAGCACGGCGGGCAGCACCATGATCAGGGCCGTGCCCTGGGCGGCCTGCTGTTCGTAGCCCAGGATCAGGCCCAGCAGGGGAATGGCGAACAGGCCGCCGCCGATTCCCAGGACTCCGCCGGAGAATCCGATCACGCCGCCAACGGCCAGGCAGGCCGGAATCAACCACAGACTTTCAGACATCCAAAACCCTTTAACGCAATACGCCGAGCACGTCCTCGACGCGGTCCACCGCCTGGATCTCCAGCCCCTCGATGGGCTGGCGCGGCAGATTGGCCCGGGGGACGATGGCGCGGCCGAAGCCCAGCTTGGCCGCCTCGCGCAGGCGCTCCTGCCCCCGGGGCGCCGGGCGGATTTCACCGGCCAGGCCGACTTCGCCGAAAGCCAGCAGGCCTTCGGGCAGGGGCTGGTCCCGCATGGACGACAGGATCGCCAGGGCCACGGCCAGGTCGGCGGCGGGCTCCATGATGCGCACCCCGCCCACGGCGTTGACGAACACGTCCTGGTCGAAGGTCGCCACGCCCGCGTGGCGGTGCAGCACCGCCAGCAGCATGGCCAGACGGCTGCTTTCCAGGCCGACGGACAGGCGCCGGGGATTGGGCACGTGCGCCGTGTCCACCAGTGCCTGGACTTCGACCAGCAGCGGGCGGGTGCCTTCCTGGGTGGCCATGACGCAGGACCCGGCCACCTGGCGGGCGTGTCCGGCCAGGAACAGCGCCGACGGGTTGCTGACGCCGCGCAGGCCGCGGTCCGTCATGGCGAAGACGCCCAGCTCGTTGACCGCGCCGAAGCGGTTCTTGATGGCGCGCACCAGCCGGAACGAGGAATGTGTGTCGCCTTCGAAATACAGCACGGTGTCGACGATGTGCTCCAGCACACGGGGGCCCGCCAGGGCGCCGTCTTTCGTCACGTGGCCGATCAGGATCAGCGTCACGCCGGTCTGCTTGGCCACGCGCGTGAGCTGGGCGGCGCATTCGCGCACCTGCGACACCGAACCGGGCGCCGCCGTCAGGTCGCCGGAATACAGGGTCTGGATCGAATCGATCACGGCGACTTCGGGGCGGCGCTCGACCAGCGCCCCGGTGATCTGTTCCAGGCGAATTTCCGCCAGCAGGTCCACGGCGTCGCCCGACACCCCCAGGCGCTGGGCCCGCAGGGCCACCTGTTCGGCGGATTCCTCGCCCGTGACGTACAGGACCGGCCCGCGTTCCGACAGGCTGGCCAGGGCCTGCAGCAGCAAGGTCGATTTGCCGATCCCCGGATCGCCGCCGATCAGCACGACGGCGCCGGCTACCAGTCCGCCGCCCAGCACGCGATCGAATTCCTCGATGCCGGTGGGATTGCGGGCCTGTTCGCGGGCCTCGATGTCGGCCAGGCGCCGCACTGGCGCGGATCCGGCCAGCGGCGCGAAGCGATGCGTGGCGGACGCCGCCGATTCGCGGGATTCCTGCAGGGTGTTCCAGGCGCCGCAGTGGGGACAGCGGCCTTCCCATTTGGCCGTCGCGCCGCCGCAATCCGCGCAGAGGAACAGGGTGCGGGCCTTGGCCATCAGCGGCCCGCCAGGCTGCCGCCCCCGTCCACGCCCAGTTCCTGGCCGGTGATGAAGGCGGCCTCGTCGCTCAGCAGAAAGACCACGGCGGCGGCGACCTCGTCGGCCTGGGCCAGGCGGCCCAGGGGGATGGTCGCCAGCACGGCGCGCTCGGCCTCGCTGCCCACGGGGCATTCCGTACGGAACGAGCCGGTTTCCACCGGCCCCGGCGATACCGCATTGACCGTGACGCCGTAGGGGGCCAGTTCCAGGGCCCAGGTGCGGGTGCAGCCCAGCAGCGCGCTTTTCGCGGCCGAATAGCTGGTGTGGCCCACGGAGCCATGCACGGCCCGGCTGCAGAGATTGACGATGCGGCCGGCCTTGCGGGCCTTCATGCCCGGCACGAAGGCCTGCACGGCCTGGACCGCGACGCGCACGTTCAGGTCGAAGGACTGATACAGCGACGCCAGATCGACTTCGCCCAGTGGTTCCGGCATGACCGGCCCCACGCAGTTGACCACCGCATCGACGGGGTATTTTTCGCGGATCACGCGCAGCAGTTCCTCGGTCTCGCCCGCGCTGGCCAGATCGCAGGCATAGAGATAGCCCGGAAAGTCGATGTCCGCCGTATGGCGGGCCAGGCCGACCACGTGGCAGCCCTGATCGGCCAGCCGCTGGCTGACGGCCCAGCCGATGCCCTTGGTCGCGCCCGTGACGAGCACACAGCTATTTTTCATGAAAGGTCCTTGAAAGGGACATCACAGTTCGCGGCGCGGCACCCGGGGCGCCACCGCACACAGGAGTTCGTAGCCGATGGTACCGCAGGACAGCGCCACCTCGTCCACCGAGGGTCCGTCCTGTCCCCAGAGCACGACGGGCGCGCCGACGCCGGCCGCCGGAACGGGGTCCAGATCCACCGCCAGCATGTCCATGGACACCCGCCCCACCAGCCGGGTGCGCACCCCGGCGACGGTGATCGGCGTGCCGGTGGGCGCATGGCGGGGATAGCCGTCGGCGTATCCGCAGGCCACGATGCCGACCCGCATGGGATGAGGCGCGCGGAAGGTCTGTCCGTAGCCGACGCATTCGCCCGCCGGCACGACGTGCACGCCGATCAGCCGGGCGCTGAGCGTCATGGCCGGCCGCAGGCCGAAGGTTTCAGCGGGCTGGTCGGCGAAGGGGGACGCGCCATACAGGCAGATGCCCGGCCGCACCCATTGTTCGCCATCCGCCGCGCCGGCCGCGAAGCCGGGCGTCAGGGTCGCGGCCGAATTGCAGACGCTGACGGCGCCCGGCAGCCCCCGGGTCGCGGCGCGGAAGCAATCGAGCTGCGCCCGCGTGACGGTCTCGTCGTCGTCGGCCCTGGCGAAGTGGGTCATTTTCCCCACCGCCCCCAGCACGCCCAGCGCCTGCAGCGCCCGGGCGCGGGCGTACGCATCCGCATATTCGCCCGGCTGGAAGCCCAGGCGATGCATGCCGGTATTCAACTTCACGAAGGCATCGATCGGCGCGCGGACCCGATCGGATTCCAGCATGTCGAGCTGTTCGGCGCAATGGATGGCGGTGTTCAGGCGGTAGCGGGACAGCACGTCCAGATCGGCGGGCTCGAAAAAGCCTTCGAGCAGCAGGATCGGCCCGGTCCAGCCCAGTTCGCGGCACTGCACGGCTTCGTCCAGATCCAGCATGGCCAGGCCGTCGGCCTGGGAAAACCCGCGCATCGCCGCCGCCACCCCGTGGCCATAGCCGCGCGATTTCATGACGGCCCAGATCGAAGGCGCCGCGCCGCCCGCATCCCGCGCCAGACGCCGCGCCACCACCTGCAGATTGTGCGCGAGGGCGTTCGTATCGATGGTCGCCAGGATTGGACGCGGCATGGGTTCCCCAAAAAACAGAAAAAGCGGGGCGCGCGGGCCTCGCTGACCAGGGCCGATCGCCCGTTCGGGCCGGTTCCCGGCCGAGGCTCAGTATACTGCCGGATCATGGCCGTCGATCATTACGAAAACTTCCCTGTCGCCTCGATCCTGCTGCCCGCGAGGCTGCGTCCGGCGGTGCGCGATCTGTACGCCTTCGCGCGCGGCGCCGACGATCTGGCCGACGAAGGCGAGGCCGAACCCGCCGTCCGGCGGGCGGCCCTGGAAGCCTGGCGATCCGCCATCCAGGACCTGGGCGCCCACCGCGCCATCCGCACCCCGCTGTCCGCGCCGGACCGGATCCTGTTCGAACGGCTGGGGCGGACCATCGCCGAGCACCGACTGCCGATCCAGCCGTTCCTGGACCTGCTGTCCGCCTTCCTGCAGGATCTGACCGTCGCCAGCTACGCGGACGAGCGGGCGCTGCTGGACTACTGCCGCCGCTCGGCCAACCCGGTGGGGCGGCTGATGCTGCATCTGTTCGGCGCCACCGCGGCGCGGGACCTGGAGGAATCCGACGCCATCTGCACCGGCCTGCAGCGCGTGAATTTCTGCCAGGACGTGGCCCTGGACCAGGCCAAGGGCCGCTGCTATATTCCTTTGGATTGCCTGGCCCGCCACGAAGTCACGCTGCCCGCCCTGGCCGATCTGTGCCGATCGCGCCCGCGCCAGGCGCCGGCCGCCTGGCGGGCCGTGGCCCGCGAACAGATCGACCAGGCGCGCCGCTTGCTGCTGGCCGGCAGCCCCCTGGCCTGGCGCCTGCCGGGGCGCTTCGGCTGGGAACTGCGCCTGGTGGTCCACGGCGGCCTGCGCATCCTGGAAAAGCTGGAAAACGGCGGCGACAACCCTTATGCCGACCGGCCCATCCTGGGCCGGCGCGACGGCTTCCTGCTATGCTGGCGCGCATTCTGCCGGCCCCGCCCTGCCCCCCATCATGAGCCCTGACGAATATTGCCAGCACAAGGCCGCCCAAAGCGGGTCGAGCTTTTATTATTCCTTCCTGTTCCTGCCCCCCGACCGGCGGCGGGCCATCACGGCGCTGTACGCCTTCTGCCGCGAAGTCGACGACATCGTGGACGAAGTCAGCGAGGCTTCCGTCGCCCGCATGAAGCTGGCCTGGTGGCGCGGCCAGGTGGAACAGATGTTCAATGGCGCGCCGGACCACCCGGTGGCCATCGCCCTGCAGCCCCACCTGGAACCCTGCCGCCTGCGCCCGGACCCGTTCTACGCCATCATCGAAGGCATGGAAATGGATCTGGATCAGTTCCGCTATGCCTCCTGGGACGCCTTGCGCCAATACTGCTGGCGGGCGGCGGGCGTGGTGGGCGATCTGTCGGCCAGCATCTTCGGCTACACCGACCCGCGCACCCTGGAATACGCCGAGACCCTGGGCCTGGCCTTCCAGATGACGAACATCATCCGCGACGTGGGCGACGACGCCCGGCGCGGCCGCATCTACCTGCCGGCCGACGACATGGAACGGCACGGCGTCACCGTCGACGACGTGCTGGACGGCCGCTACACGGACGGCTTCACCGCGCTGATGCGACAGCAGACGCAGCGCGCCCGCGAACTGTACCGGGACGCCATGCGCCTGCTGCCCGACGCCGACCGCCGCGCGCAGCGCCCTGGCCTGATGATGGCCGCCATCTACCACACGCTGCTGGACGAGATCGAGCGCGACGGCTGGCATGTGCTCAACCAGCGCATCGCCCTGACGCCCATCCGCAAGTTCTGGCTGGCCTGGAAGGTCTGGGTCAGCGGCGGCCAGGGGCTGGTGCGCCGCCTGGCGGCATGAACGTCGCCGTCATCGGAGCGGGCTGGGCAGGCCTGGCGGCCGCCGTGCGCCTGCACCGCGCCGGATGCCGGGTCCGGGTCTTCGAAGCCGCCGCGCAACCGGGCGGCCGGGCCCGCCCCGTGGCGCACCCAGGCCTGGGCCAGGCGACGGACAACGGCCAGCACATCCTGCTGGGCGCCTACCGCGACACCCTGGAACTGATGCGATCCCTGGATGTGGATCCGGCCCGCGCCTGCCACGTCGAAGCCCTGCGCCTGGAGTCGGCCGACGGACGGCTGAGCCTGCGATTCTGGCCCCTGCCCGCGCCGGCCAATCGCCTGGGCGCCCTGCTCGGCAGCCGCGGGCTGGCGGGCTGGCGCGGCCGCCGCCACCTGTGGCGCGTGCTGCGCGCGCTGGACCCCGGGCGGATCGGCGCCGAACAGACAGCCGCGGACTGGCTGCGGCGGCTGGACTGCCCGCCCCTCCTGCTGGACCGCCTCTGGGCGCCGTTGTGCCTGGCGGCGACCAACACCCCGCTGGAGCGGACGGACGCCCGCCTGCTGGCCCGCGTCCTGCGCGACAGCCTGGGCGCCGACACCGATGCCAGCCGGATCTACATCCCCCGCGGCCACCTGCACGATCTATGGCCGCGGCAAGCCTGCCAGCTGCTGGGCGAAGGCCTGCGGCGGCAGCGGGTGCGAGCGATCAGCCCTGTCGCGGCGGGCGGCTGGCGGGTGGACGGCGAAGCCTATGACCGCGTGATCCTGGCGACCCCGCAGCCCGAGGCCCTGCGCCTGCTGGCGCCCCTGCCGGACGCCGCCTCCTACCTGGACGGCTGGTCCGAACTGCGCCACGCCGCCATCGGCACGGTCAGCCTGCGGCTGAGCCGGCCCTGGGAATCGGGGCGAGCCATGACGCTGCTGTGGGACGAACCCGGGCGCCATGCCTGGGGGCAATGGCTGTTCGACCGCAGCGCCAGCGGCGCGGACCCGCAAGACCGCCGCCTGGTCCACGTCGTCATCGGAGCGGCCGACCGCTATGCCGGCCAGGATGCGGAACGGATCGTCGCCGGCACGGTGGCGCAGATCCGCGCCCAGGCGCCGCGCCCCCTGCCCGACATCGAAGCGCAGGCGCTGATCACGGAAAAGCGGGCGACCTTCGACGCCACCCCCGGCCTGCGGCGGCCCGATCCCGTCACACCCTGGCCTGGCCTGCTGCTGGCGGGCGACTGGACCGACACCGGCTATCCGGCGGTGCTGGAAGGCGCCGTGCGCAGCGGCCTGAAGGCGGCGGCGCTGGCGGAAAGCCGTTGATTCACCGCGCGGGCCGCTCGTCGCGGCTGCGACGGATCAGGGTGGATTTGCCGAACAGGCTTTCGATCAGCTCCACGGCGACCTTGGCCGTGCCGTTGCGCACGTCCAGGGCGGGATTGAGTTCCACGATATCCACCGAGCCCACCTGCCCCGTGTCCGCCAGCATCTCCATGCACAACTGGGCTTCGCGCCAGGTCGGCCCGCCGCGCACCGTGGTGCCCACCCCGGGCGCATAGTCCGGATCCAGGAAATCCACGTCGAAGCTGACGTGGACGTGGGCCTGCGGGGGCAGGCCGTCCAGGGCCGCCTCCATCACCGCCCGCATGCCCCGTTCGTCGATGGTGCGCATGTCGTAGACGTCCAGGCCCTGCTCATGGACGAACTGGCGCTCTCCGGCATCCACGCTGCGGATGCCGATCATGCGCAGCTCGTCCGCACGCAGGGCGGGAGACGGCCCGCCCAGGTCCGTCAGTTCGCGCGGCCCGAAGCCGCACAGGCAGGCCACCGGCATGCCATGCACATTGCCGCTGGGCGTGAGCTGCGCCGTATTGAAATCGGTATGCGCGTCCAGCCAGAACACGCGCAGCGGCCGTCCCCGCTGGCGGCAGTGCCGCGCCACGGCGCCCACCGACCCCATGCCCAGGCAATGGTCCCCGCCCAGCAGCATCGGCACGCGGCCCGCCTGCAACTGATCGGTGACCGCCTCGAACACCCGAGTGTTCCACTGCACGACCTGCGGCAAATGCCGATACCCCTGCACGGCGGGCTGCCAGGGGTTGGGCGGGCCGATCAGATCGCCCGTGTCGATGACCTCGCAACCCTGGCGCCGCAGGGCGCGATCCAGACCCGCGACACGCAGGGCCTGGGGCCCCATGGACGCGCCCAGGGCTCCCGCTCCGATGTCGGTCGGCGCGCCGATCAAGGCGACGGACGTATTCAAGATATGCTTCCCCTTTTCGAATCCCGGCAGCCCGGCGGGCCGCGCCATGCCCTTCCCGGGCCGCAGCGCCCGGACCGGGCCTTAAGCCGGCACGGCGGGCGCCTGCTCGTGCGCCAGCATCCAGCCGTACAGATCGCGCGGGTCTTCCTGGCCGGGCATGATGTCCACCCAGCGCCCCACGCCGTGCCGCATCGCGGCGGCCTGCAGGAACGATAGAGCGCAATAGTCCTCCAGCGCAAATCCGACCGAATCGAACAGGGTCACCTGCCGCGCGTCCCGCCGGCCCTGCGCCTGGCCCGCCAGCACCCGCCACAGTTCCGTCACGGGAAAATCCGCCGGCATCTGCTGGATCTCGCCTTCCTTGCGCGTCTGCGGCGGGAACTCCACGAACACGGACGCGCGCGGCAGGATGGCCGGATCCAGTTCGGTCTTGCCCGGCGAATCGCCGCCCACGGCATTCAGATGCATGCCCGGTTCCAGCAGATCCGCCGTCAGCACCCGGGCGGCCCCCTGCAAGGCCGTGACCGTCGTGACCACGTCGGCCCCCCGGACGGCCTGCGCCAGCGAATCGCAGATCCGGACCTGCAGCCCGTCCAGATGGCTGGCCGCGAGATTGCGCTGCAGGCGCAGCGACGCCGTCCGATCCACGTCGTACAGGCGCAGGTCACGGATGCCCAGCAGGGCGTGGAAGGCGATCGCCTGGAAATCGCTCTGCGCCCCGTTGCCGATCAGGGCCATGGACCGGCTGTCCGGGCGCGCCAGCGCCAGCGCCGCCAGCGCCGAGGTCGCCGCCGTGCGCAGCGCCGTCGTCAGCGTCAGTTCGCTGAGGAGGCGAACCATGCCGGTATCGCAATCCAGCAGGGCGCCCATGGCCATCACGGTGGGCAGGCCCGCCGCGCCATTGCCCGGGTGGCCGTTGACGCACTTGAAACTGTAGACGCGGCCGTCGGTGATGGGCATCAGCTCGATGACGCCCTGCGGCGAATAGGCGGCGATCCGGGCAGTCTTGTCGAATTCGGGCCAGCGCAGATATTCCATCCGCAGGCGCTCGGTCAGCATCCGCAGGGCGACCGGCGCGCCCAGCAGCCCCACCAGGCGGGCGACGTCAGGGGTATCCAGAAACAGGGTCCTGGCTTGTGCGGTTCGGGTCGTGCGCATGATCGTCTCCTGGAAGATATCGGTCTGCTTCCAGTGTGTCCGAAGTCGCCGCCAATGACTATCGTCAGAAATGCATCACTTTCGACATAAAATCATCAAAATGACATGACGAGTAAAGCAAAATGCCCAAAGACATCGCCATCGACTCCACCGACCAGCAGTTGATCCGCCTGCTGCGGGCCAATGCCCGCGCCAGCGTCGCCACCCTGGCGCGTCGCCTGGGGGTGGCGCGGGGCACGGTCACGCAGCGCATGCGCCGGCTGGAAGACGCCGGCCTGATCGTGGGGTATACGGTGCGGCTGCGCCCGGACGTGCAGCCGCAGGCCATCCACGCCTGGATGAGCATCGCGGTGGATGGAAACGAGGCGCGCACCGTGATCGCCAGCTTGCTGGGGGAACCGGGGGTGGCCGCCCTGCACGACACCAACGGCCGCTGGGACCTGCTGGCCGAACTGCGCGTCGCCGACCTGCAGGAACTATCGCAGGTGCTGGAACGCATCCGCCTGATCCGGGGCATCGGCCAGTCGGAGACCAGCCTGCACCTGCAGACTTACCGGGCAGCCTGACGGCCGGGGCTCACAATGCATGCCGGCCGACGTAGTCCGCCACCAGCCGCGCGTCGCAATCCATGATCTCGACCCGCTGGGGGCGCTGCTGCAGATCCCGCAGATCTTCCGGCACGGCCGGCGCCTGGCCGATGGCCTCGACCAGGGTCTCGGAAAACTTCGCCGGCAAGGCGGTTTCCAGCACCAGCATGGGAATGCCGGGCTCCAGATGCGCCTGGGCGACGTGCACGCCGTCGGCCGTATGCGGGTCGATCAGCACGCCGCTTTCGGCATGGACGGCCCGGATCGTCGCCAGGCGGTCGGCATGCGAACTGGCGCCGGCCACGAAACCGTAGGTCTGCGTGAACTGAGGTTTCAGATCCGACAGGTCGAATTCCCCGGTCCGGCGCAATTCATCCATCAGCGCCCTCACCCGCCCGGCATCCTGCCCCACCAGATCGAAGACGAAGCGTTCGAAATTGGAAGCCCGCGAAATGTCCATCGAGGGGCTGGACGTGGCGTAGGTCCGGCTGGCGGGGCGCGGCCGATAGACGCCGGTGCGGAAGAATTCCTCCAGCACGTTGTTTTCATTGGTGGCCAGCACCAGCCGGTGGATCGGCAGCCCCATCCGCCGCGCCAGGTGGCCGGCCAGGATGTTGCCGAAATTGCCCGAGGGCACGGCGAAGGACACGAGCTCCCCGGGCTTGCCGGTTGCCCGCAGCCAGCCCCAGACGTAATACACGATCTGGGCGGCGATCCGCGCCCAATTGATGGAGTTCACCGCCCCCAGGCGGTGGGCGCTCTTGAAGTCCAGGTCGCCCGCCAGAGCCTTGACGATGTCCTGGCATTCGTCGAAGACCCCGCGCAGGGCGATGTTGTGGATGTTGGCGTCCTGCAGGGAATACATCTGCGCCCGCTGGAAGGCGCTCATGCGTCCGTGCGGCGACAGCATGAACACCGCCACGCCGCGCTTGCCGCGCAGCGCGTATTCGGCCGCCGAGCCCGTGTCGCCCGACGTCGCCCCCAGGATGTTGAGGGTCTGGCCGCGCCGCGCCAGCACGTATTCGAAGATCTGGCCCAGGAACTGCATGGCCATGTCCTTGAACGCCAGGGTCGGTCCTTCGGACAGGCCCAGCAGGGACAGGCCGGGACGCAGGGGCTTCAACGGCGCGATCCGCGGGAAGACGTCCGACGCATAGGCCGCCTGCGTCATGCGCAGCAGATCGGGCGCCGGGACGTCGTCGATGAACAGGCCCAGCACCCGGGCCGCCAGTTCGGCATAGGACAGGCCGCGCCAGGATTCCAGCGTGTCGGCGTCCAGCGCGGGCAGGGTTTCGGGCAGAGTCAGGCCGCCGTCGGGCGCCAGGCCTTCGAGCAGGATGTCGCAAAAGGGCAAGGGGGCCATGCCGCCCCGGGTGGACCGGTATTTCAAGTCAGGTTCTCCACGCGCAGACGCGTGACGTCTGAGCGGACAAAGGGCTGAGCCTGCATGGCGCGCAGGGCGTCGTCCACGTCGCCCTCGCGGGCCTCGTGGGTCAGGAAGATGATGTCGGCCTGATGTTCGCCATGCGGCTGCTGGAACATGGAACCCACCGAAATACCCGCGCCCGACAGGATGCGGGCCAGATCGGCCAGCACGCCGGGCCGGTCGTCGACCCGCAGGCGCAGGTAGAAGCTGGACCGGACCTCGGCCATGGGCAGCACGGGAATATCGACGACGGATTCCGGCTGGAAGGCCAGATGGGGCACGCGGTGTTCCGGATCGGCCATCTGCAGGCGGGCCACGTCCACCAGGTCGGCCACGACGGCCGAGGCCGTGGGCAGGGATCCGGCGCCCTGGCCGTAGTACATCGACAGACCCACGGCGTCGCCGCGCACCAGCACGGCGTTCATGGCGCCTTCGACGTTGGCCAACAGGCAGTCGGCCGGCACCAGCGTAGGATGCACGCGCAGTTCGATGCCGTCGGGGCGGCGCCGGGTGATGCCCAGCAGCTTGATGCGATAGCCCAGGCGGTCGGCATGCACGATGTCCTCGGACGCCAGGCCCGAGATGCCTTCCGTCGTGGCCTTGTCGAACTGGACCGGGATCCCGAAGGCCAGCGAGGCCAGCAGGGTCAGCTTGTGCGCGGCGTCCACGCCTTCGATATCGAAGGTCGGATCGGCTTCGGCATAGCCCAGGCGCTGGGCTTCGGCCAGGACGGCGTCGAAGGGCAGGCCGCGCTGGCGCATTTCCGACAGGATGAAATTGGTCGTGCCGTTGATGATGCCCGCCACCCACTGGATGCGGTTGGCGGTCAGGCCTTCGCGAATGGCCTTGATGATGGGGATGCCCCCGGCGACGGCGGCTTCGAAGGCCACCATCACGCCCTTCGCCTGGGCCGCCGCGAAGATTTCGTTGCCGTGCACCGCCAGCAGGGCCTTGTTGGCCGTGACGACGTGCTTGCCGCTGGCGATGGCCGCCAGCATGCATTCGCGGGCCACCGTGTCGCCGCCCATCAGTTCGACGATGATGTCGATGTCCGGGTCCCGCACCAGGGCCATGCCGTCGTTGACGACGCGCACGTCCGGCCCCACCAGGGCGCGGGCCTTGGCGACGTCGCGCACGGCCACCGCGGCGACTTCGATGCGCCGCCCCGCGCGGCGCGCGATCTCGCCGCCGTTCTGGGTCAGAACGTTCCAGACGCCGCCGCCGACGACGCCCAGCCCCAGCAAACCGATCCGGATGGGTTTCATTTCAGCAGCCCGTCCTTGCGAAACATGTCCTTGATGCCGCGCACGGCCTGCCGGGTGCGCTGCTCGTTCTCGATCAGCGCGAAGCGCACGTATTCATCGCCATATTCGCCAAAGCCGATGCCGGGCGACACCGCGACCTTCGCATCCGCCAGCAGGCGCTTGGAGAATTCCAGCGAGCCCTGCGCCCGGTAGGGTTCGGGAATGCGCGCCCAGATGTACATGGACGCCTTGGGCACGTCCACCAGCCAGCCGGCTTCGTGCAGGCCCTTGGCCAGCACGTCGCGGCGGCGGCGGTATTGTTCGACGACTTCCGCCACGCAATCCTGCGGACCTTCCAGGGCGGCGATGGCCGCCACCTGGATGGGAGTGAAGGTGCCGTAGTCGTGGTAGCTCTTGATGCGGGCCAGGGCATTGACCAGCTCGCGGTTGCCTACCATGAAGCCGATGCGCCACCCCGCCATGTTGTAGCTCTTGCTCATGGTGAAGAATTCCACCGCCACGTCGCGTGCGCCTTCCACCTGCATGATGGACGGCGCCACGTAGCCGTCGAAGGTGATGTCGGCATAGGCCAGGTCGTGCACGACCAGGATGTTGTGTTCCTTGGCCAGCGCCACGATGCGCTCGAAGAACGACAGATCGACGCACTGCGCCGTCGGATTGCTGGGAAAGCCCAGGATCATCATCTTGGGCTTGGGGATGGCCTCGCGCACCGCGCGTTCGATTTCCTCGAAGAAATCCAGGCCGGGCGTCATGGGCACCGAACGGATGTTGGCGCCGGCGATCACCGCCCCGTAGATGTGGATGGGATAGCTGGGATTGGGCACCAGCACGGTGTCGCCGCGATCCAGGGTCGCCAGCATCAGGTGCGCCAGGCCTTCCTTCGAGCCGATGGTGACGATGGCCTCGCTGTCCGGATCGAATTCCACCCCGTAGCGGCGCTGGTACCAGGCGGTGATCGCCCGGCGCAGTCGGGGAATGCCCTTGGATACCGAATAGCCGTGGGTGTTCTCGCGTTCGGCGACCTCGACCAGCTTGTCGACGATATGCTTGGGCGTGGGCCCGTCGGGATTGCCCATGGACATGTCGATGATGTCCTCGCCGCGCCGCCGGGCAGCCATCTTCAGTTCCCCGGTGATGTTGAACACATAGGGGGGCAGGCGCTCGATGCGCGGGAAGGTCGTCATGATGGTCCTCGGACTGGGCAGGGAAGAAATCGGCAGCGGATGATTGCAGCGCAGCAAATCCGATAATCTAGCGCATGCTTCTGTGACTCGCAAATCCGGCCCCGCGAAGGACGGAAAGCGCGACACGGCCCGTTCATGCGATTGCGCTATCATCACAGGAACTCTGGAGCGTTCCGTGTTATTGCAAAAAGACTTCAATCCCGCTCTCAATACCGTCACGGCCTACGGGGAACACCACCTGGAAATCAACCGGGTCCGGTTCGAGACCGCCGTCTGCTTCGGGCCCGAGGGCCCTGTGCGCAACGTCGAACTGCAGACGGCGGCGGACATCGACGCGACTTTCCTGAAGTCCCTGGTCGGCCTGGACGCCGCCCCCCGGGACCCGCTGGCTTTCCTGGACGACGCGCCCGCCGCGCTGCCCGAAGGCGCCCCCGAAGTGCTGCTGATCGGCACGGGGACGCGACAGATATTCCTTTCCCCTGAAGTCACGCGCCCCCTGCTGCAGCTGGGCATCGGCGTCGAGACCATGACCACCCAGGCCGCCGCCCGCACCTACAACATCCTCATGTCCGAGGAACGGCGCGTCCTGGCCCTGCTACTACCCGGAGATCCCCGCGCATGACATCCGTTGCCACCGGCCAGGCCCTGCCCGCCTTCCAGGCCAGTTCCACCCACGGCCCCGTCGATTCCGCCGCCTTGCAGGGCACGCCCTTCGTCCTCTATTTCTATCCCAAGGACAACACCCCGGGCTGCACCACGGAATCCCAGGATTTCCGCGACCTGCACGAACAGTTCCTGGCCATCGGCTGCCGGGTCTACGGCATTTCCCGCGATTCGCTGAAATCCCACGAAAACTTCACGGACAAGCAAAGCCTGCCCTTCCCGCTCATCTCCGACCCGGACGAGACCCTGTGCGGCCTGTTCGACGTCATGAAGCAGAAGAACATGTACGGCAAGCAGGTGCGCGGCATCGACCGCAGCACGTTCCTGATCGACCGGCGCGGCGTGCTGGTCCAGGAATGGCGCGGCGTGCGTGTCCCCGGCCATGCCGAGGAAGTCCTGCAAGCCGCCCGGAACCTGGCCGTCTAAGTCCACCACAGGAGCCTTCATGCCCCTTCCCAAACCGCCGGCTCGCCTCGGCGACATCGTGGAACCCGGCCTTGCCGCCAGTCGGCAGGCCATCTCCGACGCTCCTCCCGCGGCGCACGCCGCCGCAACGCCCGCCGCCGCGCCGTCCCGATCCAAGCGGCCGCTGGCGGCCATCCTGACGAAATCCGCCGCGCACGCGCCTGCGCCCGCCGCGCCCGCCGCCAAGGCGGCTCCGGTCAAGGCGAGCCCGGCCAAGGCGGCCCCCGCGCCGGCCCCGGCCGTCGTCGAGGCGCCCGCGGCGGCGGCCGAACCGGCCCCCCGTGCGCGCGACGCCGCCCGCGCGGACGCCGGCCGGCCGGCCGCGCCGCTCGAAGCGGCCAAGGCCGCCAGGCCCGCGGCGCCCGCCAGGACGAAGTCCAAGCGCCTGCCCGCCGCTCAGCGCAAGCTGTTCGTGCTGGACACCAACGTGCTGCTGCACGACCCCAGTTCGCTGTTCCGTTTCGCCGAGCACGACGTGTTCCTGCCCATGATCGTGCTCGAAGAGCTGGATCACCAGAAAAAGGGCATGTCCGAAGTCGCCCGCAACGCCCGGCAGGTCAGCCGCGCGCTGGACGAACTGATCGCCACGGGCGATCTCAACAAGGGCATCCCCCTGGACGCGTCCGGCAACAAGGACGCCCTGGGCTTGCTGTACTTCCAGACCCGTCCCACGGAAACCCGCCTGCCGATCGAACTGCCCATGGGCAAGGCGGACAACGTCATCCTCAGCATCGTCCACGGCCTGCGCCAGGAATCGCCCAAGCGCGAAATCGTGCTGGTGTCCAAGGACATCAACATGCGCCTGAAGGCGCGCGCCCTGAACCTGCCGGCGGAAGACTACCTGAACGACCACGTGCTGGACGATTCGGACCTACTGTACGACGGCATCATGCCGCTGCCGGAAAACTTCTGGATCAAGCACGGCAAGGACATCGAATCCTGGCAGCAGAACGGCCTGACCTGGTATCGCGTGCGCGGCCCCCTATGCAGCCAGTTCAGCGTCAATGAGTTCGTCTACTACGACGGGGACATGCCCCTGTCGGCCCAGGTGCGCGAAGTCACCGGCAAGAGCGCCGTGCTGGCCACCCTGCGCGACTTCAGCCATGCCAAGAACAGCGTCTGGGGCATCACGGCGCGCAACCGGGAACAGAATTTCGCCCTGAACCTGCTGATGAATCCGGACATCGACTTCGTCTCGCTGCTGGGGCAGGCCGGCACGGGCAAGACCCTGCTGACGCTGGCCAGCGCCCTGGCGCAGACCTTCGAGACCAAGCGCTACACGGAAATCATCATCACCCGCGCCACGGTGCCGGTGGGCGACGACATCGGCTTCCTGCCCGGGACCGAGGAAGAAAAGATGCTGCCCTGGATGGGCGCCCTGGAAGACAATCTGGAAGTCCTGCACCAGGGGGCCGGTGGCGCGATCAGCACCAACGGCAACGGCCAGGACTGGAACAAGACCCCGGCCATGGACCTCATCCGTTCGCGCATCAAGGTCAAGTCCCTGAACTTCATGCGCGGGCGCACCTTCCTGAACAAGTTCCTGATCATCGACGAGGCCCAGAACCTGACGCCCAAGCAGATGAAGACCCTGATCACGCGGGCCGGCCCGGGCACCAAGATCGTCTGCCTGGGCAACATCGCGCAGATCGACACGCCCTACCTGACCGAAGGCAGTTCCGGCCTGACCTACGTGGTGGACCGCTTCAAGGGCTGGCTGCACGCCGGGCACATCACCCTGCAGCGCGGCGAACGGTCCCGCCTGGCCGACTATGCCACCGACGCCCTCTGACGCGCCCGGGCCCGCGCACGCCTCGCTGCCTCTGGCCTTCACGCTGGGGGACGCGGCGGGCATCGGACCGGAGCTGATCGCGCGCCTGTTCGACGAAGGCCTGCCCCACCCCGCCGTGGTCTACGGAGACGCCGGCGCGCTGGAGCGCGCCTGCCGGGCGCTGGGCCTGGACGGCCGCCTGCGGGTCCGGACGCTGGACCATCCCGGCGCCGGCACCACGGGCGGCGTCATCGGGGTCCTGAACCGCTGGCAGGCCCTGCCCGACGACCTGCCCCCCGGGCGCCTGGACGCCCGCGCGGGGCGCGGGGCCTACGAATACCTGTGCCACGCCATCGACGACGCCCAGGCGGGACTCCTGCGGGCGCTGGTGACGGCCCCGCTGCACAAGGGCGCCATGCACGCCGGCGGAGCGGACTTCCCCGGCCACACGGAAATCCTGGCGCAGCGCACCGGCACGGCGGACTACGCCATGATGCTGGCCAACGAGGAACTGCGGGTGCTGCTGGTGACGATCCACATCGCCCTGGCGGACGTGCCCGCCGCGCTCAGCCAGGCGGCTGAAATCCGCGCCATCCGCCTGGCGCAGCGGGCCTGCCGGCAGGCCGGCATCGCCCGTCCCCGGATCGCGGTGGCGGGGCTCAACCCGCATGCCGGCGAAGGCGGAGCCTTCGGCGACGAGGAAGCGCGGCACATCGCGCCCGCCATCGCCCAGGCCCGGGCCGAAGGCCTGGACGCCTCCGGCCCCTGGCCGGGCGACACGATCTTCATGCGGGCGCGCCGGGGCGAATTCGACATCGTCGTGGCCCAGTATCACGACCAGGGGCTGATCCCCGTGAAATACCTGGGCCTGGACGAAGGCGTCAACGTGACAGTCGGCCTGCCCTTCGTGCGCACCAGCGTGGACCACGGCACGGCCTTCGACATCGCCGGCAAGGGCCTGGCCGACCCCGCCTCGCTGCGGGCGGCCCTGCGCATGGCGCTGCGCATGAGCGAGCACGAACCGTAAGGGTCGGAATGGCGCGGCCCGGCGAGCGGGCGAACGCGGTCCGCGCGAGGCGGGCCGGCGCCGCGATCAGAAGCCGGGGGCGGCCGAGAAATTCAGGAAGCGCGTGCTGGCGCCCTGGAAGGTCAGGCGCACGGTGCCGATGGGACCGTTACGCTGCTTGCCGATGATGATCTCCGCCGTGCCCTTGTCGGGCGAATCGGGGTTGTAGACCTCGTCGCGATAAATGAAGATGATCACGTCGGCGTCCTGCTCGATGGCGCCCGATTCGCGCAGGTCGCTCATGACCGGGCGCTTGTTGGGGCGCTGTTCCAGGCTGCGGTTCAGCTGCGACAAGGCGATCATCGGGCAGTTCAGTTCCTTGGCCAGGCCCTTCAGCGAACGGCTGATCTCGGAAATTTCCGTGGCGCGGTTCTCGCCGCCGTTGCCCGACATGAGCTGGATATAGTCGATGATGATCAGGCCCAGCTGGCCGCACTGGCGCGACAGGCGCCGGGCGCGGGCGCGGACCTCCATGGCCGTCAGCGCCGGAGTTTCGTCGATGTAGATCTGCGCCTGCTCGACCTTCTGCACGGCGTGCGTCAGCCGCGGCCAGTCGTCCTGGTTCAGCTTGCCGGTGCGCATGCGGTGCTGATCCAGCATGCCCACCGAGCCGATCATGCGCATGGCCAGCTGCACGGCGCCCATTTCCATGGAAAACACCGCCACCGGCAGCCCCTGTTCGATGGCCACGTGTTCGCCGATGTTCATGGAAAAAGAAGTCTTCCCCATGGACGGACGTCCCGCCACGATCACCAGGTCGCCCGGCTGCAGGCCCGAGGTCATGCGGTCCAGGTCCTCGAAGCCCGTGGGCACGCCGGTGACGTCGGAGTCCCCTTCGCGGTGATAGAGTTCGTCGATGCGCTCCACCACCTGGGCCAGCAGGGGGCGGATCTCCTGGAATCCCGCCATGCCCCGGGCGCCCTCCTGGGCGATCTGGAACACCCGGGATTCGGCATCGTCCAGGATCTGGCGCGCTTCCTTGCCCTGCGGATTGAAGGCGGCGGCGGAAATCTCGTCGGCGATCGACACCAGCTTGCGCAGCATCGACCGTTCGCGCACGATCTCGGCATAGCGGCGGATGTTGGCCGCCGAGGGCGTGTTGTGCGCCAGGGCGTTCAGGTACGGCAGCCCTCCGGTTTCATCGGCCTTGCCGGCGTTCGTCAGGGACTCGTGCACCGTGATCACGTCGGCCGGCCGCGCCAGGCCCACCAGGCGGGTCACGTGCTGCCAGATCAGGCGATGGTCGAAGCGGTAGAAGTCGTCCTCGGTCAGGACGTCGGCGACGCGATCGAACGCGGCATTGTCCAGCAGCAGTCCGCCCAGGACCGATTGCTCGGCCTCGATGGAATGCGGCGGCACCCGCAGATAGTCCAGCTGGGTATCGTTTTCGATGTCCACCGTCAGTCCCTAAACTTGTCTCATCCAATGAAAAAGGCCGGCATGGAGCCGGCCTTTTGACGCTACCTTGCCATTCCTACTGAGAGAAATGTAGCACGGTACCGGGCATGGTGATCACGCCATTTCGCCCTGAACCGTCAGGGTGATGTCGGCCACCACGTCGGCGTGCAGGGCGACCTGCAACGGGAACTCGCCCACGGCCTTGATGGCGCCGTCCGGCATGCGGACCTGGCCCTTGTGCACGTCGGGGAAGCCGGCCTTTTGCAGGGCGGCCGCGACGTCCATGTTGGTGACGGAGCCGAATAGGCGGCCGTCGACACCGGCCTTCTGGCTGATGACGAAGGCGAAGCCGTGCAGCTTTTCCGACAGGGACTGGGCGGCGGCCAGCTTTTCGGCCTGCAGCTTTTCCAGTTCGGCGCGGCGGGCCTCGAATTCCTTCAGGGCGGCGTCGGTGGCGCGACGGGCGATCTTCTGGGGAATCAGGTAATTGCGGGCGTAGCCATCGCGCACGCGCACCACATCACCCAGGTTCCCGAGATTGACGACTTTTTCAAGCAGAATGACTTGCATGACGGGGACCTCGGTTTAGTTGTGGTTGTCGGTGTACGGCAACAGGGCCAGGAAGCGGGCGCGCTTGATGGCGGTGTCCAGCTGGCGCTGGTAGTGCGCCTTGGTGCCGGTCAGGCGGGCCGGGATGATCTTGCCGTTTTCCTGGATGAAATCGCGCAGGGTGTCCAGGTCCTTGTAGTCGATTTCCTCGACCTTGGCGACCGTGAAGCGGCAGAATTTGCGGCGCTTGAACAGCGGATTCTGTTGCCCGAATTTGCGTTTTTCTTTCGACTTCTTGAAGTAAGCCATGATGTTTGCCTTTGTCTGGTTCCGGGACGCGCCCGGAGGGTTCATTCAATGTGCCTGCGCAAGCTGCTGGATATGCAATACCAGCCGATCCGATCCTTGTCGCTGCGGCGCCAGGAATCCGGTGATCCTCACCTGGCTGCCCACAGGGGTCCTGGCCAGGGTCAGAGCGACGTCTCCCAGAGCCACCGCCTTGAATTCCATGGAAATCTGGCGGGGAAAGCCGGCTTCGAGGACCTGGGATTCATGGGCCAACTGCAACTGCAACACGGGCAGGCCTGCCGGTGTGTGACGCAGAGGCGGAATCTCGATCAGTGTCGCTGCCAGCTCGACTCGGTTCACGGATCTCGCGAGCGCCGGATCAGGAGTTCGACGATTCGGCGGAAGCCTTGCGGGCCTCTTCGCGTTCGACCGATTTCATCATGATCGACGGCTCGGTGTGAGCATGCTTGGTCTTGATGAACAGGTGACGCAGGATGGCGTCGTTGTAGCGGAACGAGTGTTCCAGTTCGTCCAGGGCGGACTGGCCGCACTCGATGTTAAAGCACACGTAGTGAGCCTTGACGAGCTTCTGGATCGGGTAGGCCAGCTGGCGGCGGCCCCAGTCTTCGACACGGTGGATCTGGCCGCCGTTGGTCGTGACCATGGTCTGGTAGCGCTCGATCATGGCGGGCACTTGCTCGCTTTGATCGGGATGCACGATAAACACTACTTCGTAGTGACGCATGAATGACTCCTTGTGGATATCTGCGATGTTGACAGACAGCCCGCCGGCACTGGCATGCCGCCCGATTGGACGGGCGGATATTCAGGAACGGTCGAGCAAGTAACCCGGCATTCTAGCACAGGATGGGCAAAGGCGTACCCTTTTCCAGGGCACGGCCCGGCGATCGGCGCGCGGCGTCCGGCGACGCGCACCCGCCCTGCGTCAGCGGCTGCTCACCACCGCATACGCCGAATGATTGTGTATGGATTCGAAGTTCTCGGCCTCGACCTCGTAGGCGGTGACGCCGGGCAGCCCCCGCAGCATGACGGCCACGTCGCGCACCAGGTCCTCGACGAACTTCGGGTTCTCGTAGGCGCGTTCGGTGACGAACTTCTCGTCGGCGCGCTTCAGCAGCCCCCACAGCTCGGATGAAGCCTGGGCCTCGATGCGCGGGATCAGCTCGTCCAGCGACGGCGCCTGGTCGGCCGCGCATTCGAGGCGCACGGTGACGTGCGAGCGCTGGTTGTGGGCGCCGTATTCGGAAATCGCCTTCGAGCAGGGGCACAGGCTGGTCACCGGCACCAGCACCCGCAGGGCGAAGGACGGCGCCCGGCCCCGCCGGGCCCGCACCGTCCAGCCGACCTGGTAATCCATCAGGCTGCGCACTCCCGACACCGGGGCGGCCTTTTCGACGAAATAGGGAAAGGCGGCGGCGATGTCGCCCGCGTCGGCCTGCAACTGATCGAGCATGGACCGGGCCATGGCGCACAGCGAGGCGGGAGTCATCGGCTGGCTGCGATGCGACTCGAGCAAGGCGATGAAGCGCGACATGTGGGTGCCTTTTTCCTCCGGCGGCAGGGCGACGGTCATCTCCCAGTCGGCGATGGTCGCTTGCGGCTGGGCGGCCGTGGCCACCAGCAGGGGGTGGCGCACGCCCCGCACGCCGACCCGCTGAATGGCGATATGCCGGGTATCGGCGCTGCTTTGCACGTCCGGCATGGTGATGACCGCCGGATCCAGCAGGGTGTTCATGAATGTGTCCTTTCCAAACGCTGGCGTATCGACGCCTCGATCCCTTGGGCATCCAGGCCGAGCCCGGCGAGGATGGCCTTCTGGTCCCCATGATCGATGAATTCATCCGGCAGCCCCAGCTGCAGGACCGGGCGCACGATCGCCTCCCGATGCAGGTATTCCGCCACCGCGCTGCCCGCGCCCCCCATGATCGCTGCCTCTTCGACCGTGACGAACAGCGTGTGCTCGTCCGCCAGTTGCGAAAGCAGCGCTTCGTCCAGCGGCTTGACGAAGCGCATGTCCACCAGGGTGGCGTCCAGGGCCTCGGCGGCCTGGGCGGCCTGCGGCAGCAGGGTGCCGAACACCAGGATGGCGACGTCCCTGCCCTGGCGACGCACGACGCCGCGGCCGATGTCCACCGGTTCCAGGCTGTCGCCCGGATCGGCGCCGCACCCCGCCCCGCGCGGATAGCGCACCGAAGCCGGCCCCGGATGGCGATAGCAGGTGTTGAGCAGCAGCCGGGCCTCGTGTTCGTCCGAGGGCGTGGCCACCACCATGTTGGGCACGCAGCGCAGGAAGGCGATGTCGTAATTGCCGGCATGAGTGGCGCCGTCGGCGCCGACGATGCCGGCGCGGTCCAGGGCGAAGGTCACGTCCAGGTTCTGCAGGGCCACGTCGTGGATCAACTGGTCGTAGCCGCGCTGCAGGAAGGTCGAATAGATGGCCACGACCGGCTTGCTGCCTTCGCAGGCCAGGCCGGCGGCGAAGGTGACGGCGTGCTGTTCGGCGATGCCGACGTCGAAATAGCGCTGCGGAAACTGGCGCTCGAATTCGACCAGCCCGCTGCCCTCGCGCATGGCCGGCGTGATGCCGACCAGGCGGGTGTCGCTGGCCGCCATGTCGCACAGCCAGCGGCCGAACACCTGGGTGAAGGTGCGGCGGGCGGGCTGGGCGGGCTTCTGGATGCCGATCGAGGGATCGAATTTCCCCGGCCCGTGATACAGCACGGGATCGGCCTCGGCCAGCTTGTACCCCTGCCCCTTGCGGGTGACGACGTGCAGGAACTGCAGGCCCTTGAGCGCGCGGATGTTTTCCAGCGTCGGAATCAGGGCTTCCAGGTCGTGGCCGTCGATGGGCCCCATGTAGTTGAAGCCCAGTTCCTCGAACAGCGTGGCCGGCGAGAGCATGCCCTTGGCGTGGCCTTCGAGCTTGCGCGCCAGCGCCAATGCCGGCGGCACGTGCTGCAGCATGGCCCGCCCCATCATCTTGGCGCGGGCGTAGAACTGTCCGGACAGCAGCCGGGCGAAGTAGTAGTTCAGGGCCCCGACCGGCGGCGAGATCGACATGTCGTTGTCGTTCAGGACCACCAGCAGGTTGACGTCGGGCGTGACGCCGGCGTTGTTCAGGGCCTCGAAGGCCATGCCCGCCGTCATGGCGCCGTCGCCGATCACGGCGATGTGCTGGCGGTCGATGCCCGCGTTGCGGGCGGCCACGGCCATGCCCAGCGCCGCCGAGATCGAGGTCGAGGAATGCGCGGTGCCGAAGGCGTCGTAGGGCGATTCGCTGCGCTTGGGAAAGCCGGACATCCCGCCCATCTGCCGCAGGCCGGCCATGGCCTGGCGCCGTCCGGTCAGGATCTTGTGCGGATAGGACTGGTGGCCGACGTCCCAGATCAGGCGGTCATCGGGCGTGTTGAAGGCGTAATGCAGCGCCAGCGTCAGTTCGACCGTGCCCAGGTTCGAGGACAGGTGCCCCCCCGTGCGGGCCACGGAATCCAGCACGAAAGCCCGCAGCTCGGCGGCCACGTCCTTCAGTTCCCGCCGATCCAGACGGCGCAGGTCGGCCGGCGAGGCGATTCCTTCCAATAGAGTTGTCATCTTGTCTTCTTCATGTCGGCCCGGACCCGGGATTCAGTGGGTCCGGCCAATGATGTAATCAGCCAGTTCGCGCAGCCGGCAGGCCGAAGGCCCCAGCGGCAGCAGGGCCTGGTGGGCCTGCTCGCGCAGATTCAGCAGCAGTTCGCGGGAAGCGTCCAGCCCCAGGATGGATACGTAGGTGGGCTTGCCCTGCGCGGCATCCTTGCCGGCGGTCTTGCCCAGGGTCGCGGAATCCGCCGTGACGTCCAGAATATCATCGACGACCTGAAACGCCAGCCCCATGGCGGCCGCATAGGATTCCAGACCGGTGCGCACCGTGGAGCTGGCCCCGGCCACCACCCCGCCCAGCAGCACGCTGGCTTCGAGCAGGGCACCGGTCTTCATGCGGTGCATGCGCTGCAGGGATTCGATGGACAGGGCATGGCCCACGCTGGCGCAATCGATGGCCTGCCCGCCCACCATGCCGTCGCTGCCCGCCGCGCGCGCCAGCAGCTGCACGGCCTGGACGATCAGCGCCGGCGCGATCGGCATCTGCACCAGGCAATCGAAGGCCAGCGGCTGCAGCGCATCGCCCGCCAGCATGGCCAGCGCCTCGTCGTCGAACTGGCGATGCACGGTCGGGCGGCCGCGTCGCAGATCGTCGTCGTCCATGCAGGGCAGATCGTCGTGGATCAGGGAATAGGCGTGGATCAGTTCCACCGCCGCCGCCGCCCCGTCCAGAGCCAGATCCTGGGCCGCAGCGGCCACCCCCGGGGTGCAGCTGGCCTCGCCCGCCGCCAGCACCAGGGCCGCGCGGATGCGCTTGCCCGGCCCCAGCACGGCATACCGCATGGCTTCGTGCAGACGCGCGGGACCGTCGTCCTCCAGGGGCGGGAGCACGTCATCGAGCACCCCGCCGACGCGGGCGACGGCGTCCTGCAGCCACTGATCAAAATTGCCGGCCGTCGCGGTCATGACGCGTCCTGCCCCGGAGCGCCCTCGAAGGGTTCCAGCAGCTGTCCCTGGAGCACCTGCACCTGCTGCTCGGCGGCATCCAGCCGCTGCTGGCAGACGCGGGCCAGCGCCACCCCGCGCTGATACAGCGCGATGGATTCTTCCAGGCCCAGAGTGCCGTCGCTCATGCGGGCCGCCAGCGATTCAAGTTCAGCCAGCGCGGATTCGAAATCGGCGGGCAGTGCCTCCGGCGCCGGCGAAGCATCGGGGCTCGGCGCGTTTTTTTCCTTGGCCATGGGGTGTCATCATTGAAGTCCAGACTGGATTGTACGAGAACCCCGGGGCCGGGTGAAAATGACGGCCCGACGAGCCCCGGGGCGACCCTGAAAATGGGCCCGGGCCGACTGGGGTACAATTTTGGCCCCTGTCCCGTCCCCGACGGGCATTTTCTTCGCTCCGGCCCGCATTCCGGCCGGCATCATTCTTGGCGGGGGGAATCATGAGCTACCCAACCATCCCTTCCGGCGCGGACCTGGCCAGCCAGTTGCCCGTCCATCATTATTTCGATCCGGCCGTCCTGGCGCAGGAACGCCGGCAGATCTTCGCCCACAGCGCCCGCTACGTCGGCCACGAACAGATGGTGCCGGAATCGGGCGACTGGCGCACCCTGACCCATGAAGGCGGCGGCCGCGTGCTGCTGCGCGACCGCCACGACGTGCGCCTGCTGTCCAACGTGTGCCGCCACCGCCAGGCGCTGATGCTGGGCAGCCAGAACGGCAGCGACGCGTCCTGCGCATCCGGCAACCTGTGCCAGACCGGCGGGCGCATCCTGTGTCCGGTGCACCACTGGAGCTACGACACCCAGGGCAGGCTGCTGGACGCGCCCCTGTTTCCGGAGCAGCCGGACGCCCGGCTGGTGGATTTTCCGCTGCACCGCTACCACGGCCTGCTCTTCGAAGGCGAACGCCACCCCGCGCAGGACCTGGACGGCCTGTTCGCCCGCCCGGAATTCGATTTCAGCGACTACCAGCTGGACCACGTCGAGGTTCACACCTGCCGTTACAACTGGAAGACCTTCATCGAGGTCTACCTGGAGGACTACCACGTCGGCCCCTTCCATCCGGGTCTGGGGCAGTTCGTGACCTGCGACGACCTGAGCTGGGAATTCGGCGAATTCCACAGCATGCAGAAAGTCGGCGTGCACCAGGCCCTGGGGCAGCCGGGCACGGACATCTACGGCACATGGCACGACCGCCTGCTGCAATACCGCTCGGGGTCGGCGCCGGACTTCGGCGCGATCTGGGTGACGTACTTCCCCACCCACATGATCGAGCTCTATCCGCACGTGCTGGTGCTGTCGACCCTGCATCCGGTCGGCCCCCAGGAAACGGTCAACGTCATCGAGTTCTACTACCCGGAGGAAATCGTCGCCTTCGAGCGCGAGTTCATCGAGGCCCAGCGGGCCGCCTACATGGAAACGGCCGTGGAGGACGACGAGATCGGCGAACGGATGGACGCCGGGCGCCGCGCCCTGATGAAACGCGGCGTCAACGAATGCGGCCCCTATCAAAGCCCGCTGGAAGACGGGATGGCGCATTTCCACGCCTGGTACCGGCGCATGATGAGCCCGGACGCGGATCAGTCCCCCGCGGACTGATCCGCGCCTGGCGAATCGGGGCGCCTTGCCAGGCGCAAGGCGGGGGATCCCGCGAAAGTCAGCGGCCGCGGGCCACCGGCCGTTCGGGGTCGCTGCACCATTCGCTCCAGGACCCGGGATACAGGGCGGAACCCCGCAGGCCTGCCAGTTCCATGGCAAAGACGTTGTGGCAGGCCGTGATGCCCGAGCCGCACTGGTGCACGATGCCGCGATCCAGCCGGCTGCCCAGCAGGGACTCGAATTCCTGGCGCAGGCGCGCCGGAGACTTGAAGCGGCCGTCGGCTTCCACGTTCTGCGAGAAGGGCCGGTTCAGGGCGCCCGGGATGTGCCCGCCCACGGGATCCATGGGTTCGACCTCGCCGCTGAAGCGCTCGGGCGCCCGGGCGTCCAGCACGGTGAAACGGGGTTCGTCCAGATTGGCCAGCACTGCCCGCGCATCCACGGCCGGCATGGAGGGCTGCCCGGTCAGCACCAGGCCCTGCAAGGCCTGGGCCTCGCTGACGGAGGCCGTCCGGGGGCCGGTTTCCACGGCGCCGCCCAGCGCCTGCCAGGCGGCCCAGCCGCCGTCGAGCACCGCCACCGATTCATGCCCCAGCCAGCGCAGCATCCACCACAGATGGGCGGCGAACATGCTGTTGCCCGCATCGTAGACCACGACATCGGAACGCGCCGTCAGGCCCTGAGTCCGCATCAGGGCGGCGAAATCGGCCCGGTCCGGCAGGGGATGCCGGCCGTTGCGGCCGGTGCGCGGCGCGCTCAGCTGGGCTTCGTGATCCAGATACAGGGCGCCCGGGATGTGGCCGGCCTCGTAGGCGCGGCGGCCCGCCTGATGATCGGCCAGATCATGGCGCACATCGAACACCAGGCAGCCCGGACGGCTCAGACGATCACGCAATGCCTCGGCCTGAATCAGTAAGTCGGTCATGATGGGTTTACCTCCTTGGTCTGCGGAGCCCCTGCGGGCGGGCGGCTGCTGCCCCGCAGGGTGCGGGATTCCATATGCGTGCGCCACACCGACAGCAGACCCGAGCCGATAATGAGCGCCATGCCGGCCCAGGCCAGCGGAGCCGGCCGATCACCCCAGAACAGGATGCCGATCAGCGCGGCAAAGATGATGGTGGTGTACTGCAGGGCGGCCGTCAACAGGGTAGACCCCAAGCCGAAAGCCCGCGTCATGGTCAACTGTCCCACCAGGCCTGCCAGCCCCAGTCCGGTCAGGGCCAGCAGCGCCAGGGGATCGGACGTGCGCCACCCCTGCGCGCCGATGCCGACCACGCCGCTGATGCACACGCCGATGGAAAACAGCAGCACGGTGCGCCATTCCGGTTCGCCGATCTGGCCCAGCTGGCGGATCTGCATCATGGCGATGGCCGCCAGGCCGCCCGCCCCCAGCCCCATCAGGGCGGCCAGCCATTGATCGTGCTCGACGCTGGGCCGCAGAATGCCCAGCACCCCCAGGAAGCCGGCCAGCACCGCCAGGACGCGGACGGGGTCGCGCTGCGCGCCGCCGAAGAACAGCAGCCAGCCGGCGATGAACAGCGGCGCGGTGTAGTTCAGGCTGATGGCGGTGGGCAGGGCCAGATGCGACAGGGCGAAGAACCCCAGCCACATGGAGGCGATCCCGCTGATGTTGCGCCAGACGTGCAGGCGCCAGCTGGAAGGACGAATGGTGCGGCGCGTGGATCGCGCCCAGAAAAACAGCAGCAGGACCGACGGGATGCCGCGAAACAGCACGATCTCGGGCAAGGTGGCGCCCAGGTCGGCCGCGACTTTGACGAAAGCCCCCATCATGGCGAACATCGCACAGGCCAGCAGCATCCACAAGGACTGCATGTTTGTCACCACAACCGGATACAGTTCGCAAAGCCGATACTATACACTTTGAGCCATCAAAACCGACTCGCGGAGCCATCCCCCACATGAAGCGCATCATTCTGTTTCTCGCCACCAACATGGCCGTCATGCTGGTGCTCAGCATCACCATGAACCTGCTGGGCGTCGGCCGCTACCTGACGGCCAACGGCATCGACCCGGCCCAGCTGCTGATCTTCGCGGCCCTCATCGGCTTCGGCGGCGCCTTCATCTCGCTGCTGATGAGCAAATGGATGGCCAAGACCAGCACGGGCGCCCAGGTCATCGATCCCCAGGCGCCGCGCAACCAGCGCGAAGCCTGGCTGGTGGATACCGTGCACCAGCTGGCCGACCGCGCCGGCATCGGCCGCCCGGAAGTCGCCATCTACGAAGGCGCCCCCAACGCCTTCGCCACCGGAGCCTTTCGCAACGACTCGCTGGTGGCGGTCTCCACGGGCCTGCTGTCGTCCATGTCCGAAGAGGAAGTCGCCGCCGTCCTGGGCCACGAGGTCTCGCACATCGCCAACGGCGACATGGTCACGCTCACCCTGATCCAGGGCGTGGTCAACACCTTCGTGATATTCCTGTCGCGCCTGGTGGGGTATTTCATCGACCGAGCCATCCTGAAGAACGAGCGCGGCGTGGGCATGGGCTACTACGCCAGCGTCTTCATCTGTGAAATCCTGTTCGGCGTCATCGCCTCGATCATCGTGGCCTGGTTCTCCCGGCAGCGCGAATACCGCGCCGACGCTGGTTCGGCCCGCCTGCTGGGTTCGCGCGAACCCATGATCCACGCCCTGGCGCGGCTGGGCGGCGTCGAGGCCGGCGAACTGCCCAAGTCCTTCCAGGCCTCCGGCATCACGGGCGGCGCGCTGGGCGCCCTGTTCGCCTCGCACCCGCCCATCGAGCAGCGCATCGAAGCCCTGCGCCGCCAGCAGGCCTGACACCGCGCCCCGGCATGAAGGAACTCCAGGTCATCATCGCCTTCAGCGGCTTCATCGCCTTGCTGCTGTGGGGGGTGCACATGGTGCAGACCGGCGTGCAGCGGGCCTTCGGCAAGGCCCTGGGGATGTGGATGGCGCGCGCCATGGGTTCCCTGCCCCGCGCCTTCAGCACCGGCCTGCTCATCACGGCCGCCATCCAGAGCAGCACGGCCACCGGCCTGATGATCGCCGGCTTCGCCATGGACGGGCTGGTCTCTCTGGTGCCGGGCCTGGCCGCCATGCTGGGCGCCAACGTGGGCACGACGCTGATCGTGCAGGCCCTGTCCTTCAATCCCACCGCCCTGGCGCCCGGCCTGATCCTGATCGGCGTCTGGATGTTCCGCCACTATGCGCCCGGGCGCGCCCGCGACCTGGGCCGGACGTTCATCGGCCTGGGCCTGCTGCTGCTGTCCCTGAACGAACTGGTCTCCATGTTCGAGCCGCTGAAAAGCGCTCCCATGCTGGGCACGGCGCTGGACGCCCTGGGCGACGCCCCGCTGCTGGCCCTGCTGGCCAGCACGGCGCTCACCTGGGCCTCCCATTCCAGCGTGGCCGTGGTGGTGCTCATCATGTCGCTGGCCCACCACGGCCTGGCCGATCCCATGCTGGCCTACACCCTGGTGCTGGGCGCCAACCTGGGCACGGCCATCAATCCGGTGCTGGAAGGCGGCCACGACGACAACCCCGCCTCCCGGCGGCTGCCGGTGGGCAATCTGGGCACCCGGGTCGCCGGCTGCCTGCTGGGCATGGCCCTGCTGCCCTGGTCGGGCGACATCATGCAGGCGCTGGGCGGCGACCCCGCCCACGGCGTGGCCAACTTTCACCTGATCTTCAACCTGATCGTGGCGGCCTGCTTCATGCCGGTCCTGCAGCCCTACGCCCATTTGCTGCAACGCCTGTTGCCGCACCGCAGCAACCCCGACGATCCGGCCCGGCCCCGCTACCTGGACGAGTCCGCCCGCGAAGTGCCGGCCGTGGCCCTCGGCCAGGCCGCCCGGGAATCCCTGCGGCTGACGGACCTGCTGCGCGAATCCCTGCAGCTGACGCAGCGCGCCCTGCTGCAGGAAGACGGCCAGGCCACCGGCCGCGCCCGCTACCTGAACGGCGCCATCGGCCAGCTGGACCAGTCCATCACCACCTATCTGGCCACGCTGGAGCAGGAAAGCCTCAGCCCCGACGACGAACAGTACCTGAAAGCCATCCTGACCTTCTCGATGAACATCGCCCACGCCGCCAGCGTCTCGGGCATGGGGCTGCTGGGCCATGCCAGCCGCCTGCACAAGAAGCACTGGTCGCTGGACGCCGAACAGCGGACCGAACTCACCGACACGCTGGACCGCCTGCAGCGCAATCTGCGCCAGGCGGCGTCGCTGTTCGTGTCCGGAGACCGCCAGGTGGCCCGCAACCTGGCCTTTGAAAAAGACTACTTCCGCACGCTCGAAGCCCAGGCGGCCGACCGCCACCTGGAACGCATCAAGACCGGCCGCCTGGATGCCGCCGATCTCGGCGCCTTCTACCTGGAAGTGCTGCGCGACGCCGGCGGCGTGAACGCCTATCTGGTCAACGCCGCCGCCTACCCGATCCTGGCGCGCCACGGCGAGCTGCGCCCCAACCGGCTGCGCGACGCCGACTGAATCCGCGTCCCGCGGAACGCGGGGATGGCGTCAGTGCGCCTCGCCCCAGTCATGCCCCACCCCGACCTCGGCCACCAGGGGCACGGCCAGATCGGCGACGCCGGCCATCAGCCGCGGCACCCGCTCGCGCAGGAGATCGACCTCGTCGGGCGCGGCATCGAACACCAGTTCGTCATGCACCTGCATGATCATCAGGCTGCGCAGGCCGTCCGCGATCATCCAGTCCTGCACCGCGACCATGGCCATCTTGATCAGGTCCGCCGCCGTCCCCTGCATGGGGGCGTTGATGGCGGCGCGTTCCGCAGCCGCGGCCCGGGGGCCCTTGGCGCCGGCCAGCTCCGGGAAATACAGGCGCCGGCCGAAGACGGTTTCCACGTAGCCCTGCTCCCGCGCCTGGCGACGGATGCGGTCCATGTATTCCGCCACGCCCGGGTAGCGCATGAAATACCGGTCGATATAGGATTTGGCCGCCGCGCGGGTGATGCCCAGGTTGGACGCCAGGCCGAACTCGCCCATGCCGTAGATCAGGCCGAAATTGATGGCCTTGGCCGCCCGGCGATGTTCGGCGTCGACCTGGTCGGGCGCCACGCCGAAGACCTCGGCCGCCGTGGCGCGGTGGATGTCCTGGCCTTCGGCGAAGGCGCGGCGCAGATTGGCGTCGCCCGACACGTGCGCCATGACCCGCAGCTCGATCTGGGAATAGTCGGCCGAGACGATGCTGCCCAGGCTGGCGACGAAGGCCGAGCGCACCCGCCGGCCCTCGGCCGTGCGCACGGGGATGTTCTGCAGATTGGGATCCGACGACGCCAGGCGCCCCGTGATGACGGCGGCCTGGGCATACCGCGTGTGCACCCGGCCCGTCCGCGGATCGATCATGCGCGGCAGCTTGTCGGTGTAGGTGGATTTCAGCTTGGCGATGCCCCGGTAATCCAGCAGCAGGCGCGGCAGAGGATAGTCGGCCGCCAGCCGCGTCAGGACCTCTTCGTCCGTGGACGGCGCCCCGCCGGCGGTCTTGCGCAGCACCGGCAGCTGCATCCGCGTGAACAGGATCTCGCCCAGCTGCTTGGGCGAATTCAGATTGAAGGGCTGGCCCGCCAGGGCGTGCACCTGGGATTCCAGATCGATCATCTGCTGTCCCAGTTCGTGGCTCTGCCGGGCCAGGACCTGGGCATCGATGGCCACGCCGTTGCGCTCGATGCGCGTCAGGACGTCCGAGGTCCGGATTTCCAGTTCGTAGGTGCGCAACAGGCCCGGATGCGCCTGCACCTGCGGCAGCAGCACCTGGTGCAGGCGCAGGGTGAAGTCGGCGTCCTCGGCGGCGTAATGCGCGGCGCGTTCCAGATCCACTTCGTCGAAACCGATCTGGCGGGCGCCCTTGCCGCACAGATCTTCATAGGTGGTCCCGGTGAGCCCCAGCCACTGGATGCACAGATCCTGCAGATTGACCCGCCGGTGTGACTGCAGTACGTAGGCCTGCAGCATGGTGTCGTGCCGCACGCCGCGCAGGGCAAGGCCTTCGTTGGCGAACACGTGGGCATCGTATTTGGCGTGATGCAGCAGCTTGGGGGCGGCGGCGTCCTCGATCCAGGGACGCAGCTGGTCCAGCACCCAGGCGCGGTCCAGCTGATCGGGCGTGCCGGGCGCGCGGTGGCCGACCGGGATGTAGGCCGCCCAGCCCGGCTCGACGGCCACCGACAGGCCGATCAGGCGGGCCGCCATGGGATCCAGGCTGGTGGTCTCGGTATCCAGGGCGACCAGGGGCGCCGTCCGCAGCCGATCCAGCCACTGCGCGAAATGGTCCCGATCCAGGATGGTCTCATAGCGCAGTTGATCGGGCGCCTGAAGCGCCGCGTCCGGCTGCGCGGCCCGGGCGTCCTGCCGGGGAATGCGATCCGGCTCGCCCGTGACCTCGCGCAGCCATGACCGGAAGCCGTAGGTTTCGTACAGGCGGGTCAGGACGGCTTGGTCCGGCGCGCGCAGTTCCAGGGCGCCGACGGCGTGTTCGGGCGGCAGTTCGCAATCCAGCTTGATCGTGAGCAATTCGCGGGTCATCGGAAAATGGGCGGCGGCCTGGCGCAGATTGGCCCCGGCCACCCCCTTGATCTGTTCCGCCTGTTCCACCAGCGCTTCGATGCTGCCGTATTCGTTCAGCCACTTGGCGGCGGTCTTGGGGCCGACCTTGTCCACCCCGGGCACATTGTCCACCACGTCGCCCGTCAGCATCAGGTAGTCGATGATGCGTTCCGGCGGCACGCCGAACTTGCGGATCACGCCGTCGCGGTCCTGCCGATCGCCCGACATGGTGTTGATCAGCTCGACCCGGTCGTTCACCAACTGGGCTAGATCCTTGTCGCCGGTGGAAATAATGGTATAAAAGTCGTTTTCAGCCGCCTGGCGCGCCAGGGTGCCGATGACATCGTCGGCCTCGACGCCGGGTGTCACAATCACGGTCCAGCCCAACGCCGCCGCCGCTTCGTGTATGGCGGGAATCTGGGTCCGCAGGTCCTCGGGCATGGACGGCCGGTTGGCCTTGTACTGCGGATACATCTGTTCCCTGAATGATCCCCCGGGGGCGTCAAAGACGCAGGCGCCATACCGCGCCGCATCCTTGTAATCGGCCATCAGCCTCCGTAACATGGAGATGACGCCGTACAAGGCGCCCGTGGGTTCGCCCTGCGCATTGCGCAGATCGGGCATCGCATGATATGCGCGGTACAGGTAGCTGGACCCATCGACAAGCAACAAGGTTTTTTTCATGACAGACAAGAAGACAAAACGGGTCTCGGCAGAACAACAGATTCCCACGATTATTGCAGAGATGCGCAACGCAGCCATCGCTTTCCAGAAAATCGGCATGGGCGTCAGCATTTTCGGCAGCGCCCGCATCCCGCGCGGCCACCCCTTTTACGAGCTGGGCCAGGAGCTGGGCTCCCGCATCGCGCAACTGGGCGTGCCGGTCATCGCCGGCGGCGGGCCGGGCCTGATGGAAGCCGCCAACCGGGGCGCCTTCGAAGCCGGCGGGCGCAGCGTCGGACTGAACATCCGCCTGCCCCGGGAAAATTCCGACAATTCCTACCAGACCGACAGCCTGCACTTCGAATACTTCAATTCGCGCAAGGCCTCGTTCTTCATGCACAGCCTGGCCTACGTCGTGCTGCCCGGGGGCTTCGGCACCCTGGACGAACTGTTCGAGGCCATCACGCTGGTGCAGACCATGAAGCAGCCGCCCGCCCCCATCATCCTGGTCGGCACCGAGTTCTGGTCCGGCCTGATCGACTGGGTCCGCGACCAGCTGATTCCCAACGGCACGGTGAGCCCCTTCGACATCGATCTGCTCACCGTCACCGACGACCTGGACGAGGTCATCCGGCAGATCCAGGAAGCCGTCCAGATCGAACCCGACCGGGAACCCGCCCTGCCCGAATAAGCCCCCTCTACGGGTAATGCTTGATGCGGCCGCGTCGCGACCTGAGTTAACATCACGCCTTGTTACCGCCGGGCGGCCACTCAGCGCCCGGCCCCACAGGAGAACCATCCGATGAAAACGACCCTGCTTGGCGCCGCGCTGCTGATCGCAGCCGGGCTGATTCCCGCCGCCAGCTCGGCGGCCGATGCCCAGGAACTCAAGATCGCCACCGAAGCCGGCTACCCCCCCTTTGAATACCGCAACCCGAACGGCCAGCTCGAAGGCTTCGACATCGACATCGGCAACGAACTGTGCAAGCGCCTGCAGCGCAAGTGCGTCTGGATCGACCAGTCCTTCGACGGCCTGATCCCCGGCCTGCAGGCCCGCAAGTTCGACCTCGCCAATTCCACCATGACGGCCACGGAAGCCCGCAAGAAGGTCATCGACTTCTCCACGCCGATGTACATCGTGCCGGTCAAGCTCATGGTCAAGAAGGGCAGCGGCCTGGAACCCACGGCGGAATCCCTGAAGGGCAAGCGCGTGGGCGTGCAGCAGGGCACCACCATGGAAACCTACGCCCGCAAGTACTGGGCGCCCAAGGGCGTGACCGTGGTGTCCTACCCCAGCTATACCAACGCCTACGTGGACGTCACCGCCGGCCGCCTGGATGCCACATTCCAGGAAGCCCAGAGCGCGGTCGAAGGCTTCCTCAGCAAGCCCGAGGGCGCCGACTATGAACTGGCGCAGATGACGCTGGACGATCCCATCCTGAACGACCCCATCGCCATGGGCCTGCGCAAGGGCAACAAGCTGAAAGCCGACGTCGACAAGGCCCTGAAAGCCATGCTGGCCGACGGCACCCTCCAGGGCTTCGCGAAGAAATACTTCGCCCAAGGCCTGATCCAGTTCCCCGCCCAATAATCCGGCGTGCGGCATGCCGCACACCCTGACCGCCCGGACGGCGCTGCACGACCGGGCGGCCTTCATTCCTGAAGTTTCCCATGTTTCTGAACGGCTATGGCCCCCTGCTGCTGGCGGGGACCTGGGTCACCATCCAGCTGGCGGTGCTGTCCCTGCTGGTCGCCCTGGGCCTGGGCCTGCTGGGCGCCTGGGCGAAGCTCTCCGACTCCTGGAGCGCCCGCCTGCTGGCGACGGCCTACACCACGCTGATCCGCGGAGTCCCCGACCTGGTGCTGATGCTGCTGATCTTCTTCAGCCTGCAGATCTACCTGAACGAGTTCACGGACCTGCTGGGCCTGGACCCCATCGACATCGATCCCTTCGGCGCCGGCGTGCTGACGCTGGGATTCATCTACGGCGCCTACTTCGCCGAGACCTTCCGCGGCGCCTTCATGGCGGTGCCCCACGGCCAGATGGAAGCGGCCACCGCCTACGGCATGCGCGAATTCCAGGTCTTTCGCCGGGTGCTGTTCCCGCAGATGATGCGCCACGCCCTGCCCGGCATCGGCAACAACTGGCAGGTCCTGCTGAAATCCACGGCCCTGGTGTCCCTGATCGGCCTGTCCGATCTGGTCAAGGTCGCCCAGGATGCCGGCAACGTCACCTTCCGGGTGTTTCTCTTCATCAGCCTCACCGGCCTGATCTATCTGGCGCTGACCACCGTGTCCAACGGGGTGCTGTACTGGCTGGACAAGCGCTACAGCGTGGGCGTGCGCGAGGTCGCCCTATGATCGACGTGCTGGATCAATTCTGGCGGGCCTACCTGTACGCCAGCAACGGCAGCCTGTCGGGCATGGCCGTCACCCTGTGGCTGCTGGTGCTGTCGGTATCCATGGGCTTCTTCCTCTCCATCTTCCTGGCCGTGGCCCGGGTGTCGTCGCGTCGCTGGCTGTCGATCCCCCTGTGGACCTTCAGCTACGTCTTCCGGGGCACGCCGCTGTACGTGCAGATCCTGTTCATCTACGCCGGCATCTACAGCTTGGATTTCGTCAAGGGCACGCCCAGCCTGGCGACCTTCTTCCAGAACGGCTTCAACTGCCTGGTCCTGGCCCTGACCCTGAACACGGTCGCCTACACGACGGAAATCTTCGCGGGCGCCATCCGCGCCACCAGCGCCGGCGAAATCGAGGCCGCCCGCGCCTACGGCATGACGCGCTTCGCCTTGTACCGCCGGGTGATCCTGCCCTCGGCGCTGCGCCGGGCGCTGCCCGCCTACAGCAACGAAGTCATCCTGATGCTGCACGCCACCTCCCTGGCCTTCACCGCCACGGTCCCCGACATCCTGAAGGTCGCCCGGGATGCCAATTCCGCCACCTACCAGACCTTCGCGTCCTACGGGATCGCCGCCCTGCTCTACCTGGGGCTGTCGTTTACCCTGATCGGACTGTTCCGCTGGTATGAACGCCGTACACTGGCCTACCTGGGCCTTCACCGATAACACCCATGTCCAAACTCGACGTACTCAACATCCACAAGCGCTACGGTGACAACGAGGTCCTGAAAGGCGTCTCCCTGCAGGCCAACGCGGGCGACGTGATCTGTATCCTGGGCTCCAGCGGCTCGGGGAAATCCACCTTCCTGCGCTGCATCAATTTCCTGGAAAAACCCAACCAGGGCTCCGTGTCGCTGAACGGCGAACTGCTGAAGATCACGCAGGACAAGCACGGCGAGCCCCATGCGGCCGATCTGGACCAGTTGCGCCGCCTGCGCTCGAAGCTCGCCATGGTGTTCCAGCATTTCAACCTGTGGGCGCACATGAACGTCCTGGGCAACGTGATCGAAGCGCCCATCCAGGTGCTCAAGCTCAGCCGCGCCGAAGCCACCGAACGCGCCCGCCACTACCTGGCCAAGGTCGGCCTCGACCCCAAGGTCGAAACCCAGTATCCGTCCTCCCTGTCGGGCGGCCAGCAGCAGCGCGTGGCCATCGCCCGCGCGCTGGCCATGGAACCGGAAGTCATGCTCTTCGACGAGCCCACCTCGGCCCTGGACCCGGAACTGGTGGGCGAAGTGCTGAAGGTCATGCAGAAGCTGGCCGAGGAAGGCCGCACCATGCTGGTCGTGACCCATGAAATGGGTTTCGCCCGCAATCTGGCGTCCCACGTCATGTTCCTGCACCAGGGCGTGGCGGAAGAAACCGGCGCCCCCGCCGACATCTTCGACAATCCGCAAAGCCCCCGGCTGCGGCAGTTCCTGTCGGGCAACCTGAAGTAAAGCCGCGCCGGCGGCGCCTGGCGACGCGGCCGCGAAAGCCGTCAGAAGCGCAGCCGCATCAGCCGGTGCTCGATGCCGGCATCCATGAAGGTCTCGCCTTCCTCCACGAAGCCGTGGCGGGCATAGAAGGGTCGCGCCTGCATCTGGGCGGCCAAGACGACTCCGGCATCGCCGCGCCGGCGGGCGGCGTCCATCAGCGCCGTCAACAGCAGCGAACCGACGCCCGCGCCCCGCCACGACCGGCGCACGGCCATGCGGCCGATATGGCTGTCGGGCAGAAGGCGGCCCGTGCCCACCGCCTGCCCCGCCGCGTCGTAGACGATGGCATGCAGGCACTCGGCGTCCTTGGGATCCAGTTCTTCTTCCAGCGGCACCTGCTGTTCCTGGACAAAGACTTCCAGGCGGATGCGGCCGGCTTCGGCCCCCAGATCGTCCCAGCTGCCCGTGACGACCCGGCAGCCCGCCCGACCCTCGCCCGCGCCAACCTGCGATTCGCCGGCCTCGGCCGGCCGGCCCGGCGCGGGAGCTGCCAGGGCGAAATCCAGGACTTCCGGCAGCCAGCGTTCGAAATCCGAGATGCCATGATCGCTGCCTTCGATGATGCGCTGGCGGCTGCCGGCGAAGCGCGCCCGCATCTCCCGCCAGTCCAGCACTTCATCGCCGGTGGCGGCCAGCAGGAAATAGCGCTCGGGGCGGCTCAGGGCGCGCAGATCGGCTTCGGCCCGGGCCAGCTCATCCACATGGCCGGGCAGAAACTCGAAAGGCTCGTCGCCATGGAAAGTGCGGTGAGAGCCGACCTGCGTGCCCAGATCCCGGGCCGCATGCACGACCGGATTCAGCAACACGGCGCGGCAGCCCAGGCGTTCCGCCAGCCACGTGGCATAGAAACCGCCCAGGGACGAGCCGATGACCGTCAGGCGGGCCGCCGCATCGCCGCCCCCGGCCGAACCGTCCCGCCCGTCTCCGGATGCCGCATCGGCCTCCAGGTGCGCCCGGGCCAGGCTCAGCGCCAGGTCCATCGCGGCCGCGGGGCTGGCGGGCAGCTGCGGGCAGCGCCAGTCGGCCGACAAGCCGCGATCGGCCAGCGCCTGGGCCATCAGGCGGGCCTTGAAGGAATCGGGAGAGGATCGGAATCCGTGCAGATAGAGAATCATGGTGTCCCAGCAGTCGCGGCGATCCGGGCGCCCGGCGGCGCGCAACGGAACCTCGCGTTTCATTGTAAACAGCCCTCCGCTCCGCGGCTCGCCGGGCCCCGCCTGCATCCGTCCGGCGCGGCATTCCACACGGGCTTTCGCAAAAAATTGAAAACTTTGTCAAGCATGGTCAATATCCGCGCGCAAAAGGCGCAACGCCTTGATTCATCATGGTGAAATAAGGCGCGGAGCGTTGATTGCCGGCGGATCCATGGCCGCGAACCGGATGGCCGACCCGCCGCTCCGGACCTCTTCGGACCGCCATGCCCCGGCGGCACGATGCCGCCGCCAGCCCATTTTCCAGCCATGAGAGACAGAGACCTTCGAGCCATCAACGATCAGCAGGCCGCGCGCCTGCTCGAGGCGCTGCGAAGAGCATCGCCTCTCGATCACGCCCAGAGTCCGTCCCCGACGGCATGGGGGGACCCGAACGCCACGGACCCGTTCGACCCGGCGCCTCAGCCACCAGACGAACACCACTACGACAAGGCTCGGAAGCAGGCGCTCGAGGCCATCGCGAAACTGACGGAGCTGGCCGGCATCGATCCCGATCAGGACTCGAAGGGCTGCCACGACGCGCTGCAGGCCGCCCTGGGCATATTGGCCGATCTCGCCAAAACCATCGGCGCCGACTGGCCCGAGGCGGATATCCAGGACCGCGAGCCCGACCTGGAGCCGGCACCGCGGATCTCCCCGCCCAGGCCCGTCACCACGGAAGACGATTACTGAGCCGAAGGCAAGGCCCAGCACACAGCCCGCGGCCGCTTGCCGGCGGCTCTTCGGCGCCTGGGGCGCCGAAGAGCGGAATCAGGCTGATTCGCGCAGGCTGCGGCGGCGCTCGTGTTCCTGCAGATAGCGCTTGCGCAGACGGATCGACTTGGGCGTGACTTCGACCAGTTCGTCGTCGGCGATGAATTCCACCGCGTATTCGAGGTTCAGCGCGATCGGCGGCACCAGGTCGATGTGCTCGTCCTTGCCCGAGGCCCGCACGTTGGTCAGCTTCTTTTCCTTGATCGGGTTGACCACCAGATCGTTGTCGCGGGAATGGATGCCGATGATCATGCCTTCATAGACCGGGTCCTGGGGCGACACGAACATGCGGCCGCGTTCCTGCAGCTTCCACAGCGCGTAGGCCACGGCCGTGCCGTCGTCCTGGCTGATCAGCACGCCGTTGCGGCGTTCGCCCACGCCGCCTTCGCGCACCGGGGCGTAGTCGTCGAAGATGTGGCTCATCAGGCCGGTGCCGCGCGTCAGCGTCAGGAACTCGCTCTGGAAGCCGATCAGACCGCGCGCCGGAATCCGGTATTCCAGGCGGGTGCGCCCGCGCCCGTCGGGCTGCATGTCCTGCAGATCGCCCTTGCGGCGGCCCAATTCTTCCATGACGCCGCCCTGGTGAGCGTCTTCCACGTCCACCGTCAGCAGTTCATAGGGCTCGCATTTCACGCCGTCCAGTTCCTTGAACATCACGCGGGGCCGCGACACGGCCAGCTCGTAGCCTTCGCGGCGCATGTTCTCCAGCAGGATGGTCAGGTGCAGTTCGCCCCGGCCGCAGACCTCGAACACCGTATCGTCGTCCGTGTCGTTGACGCGCAGGGCGACGTTGGACTTCAGTTCGCGGTCCAGGCGGTCGCGCACCTGGCGGCTGGTGACGAACTTGCCCTCGCGCCCGGCCAGGGGCGAGGTGTTCACCATGAAATTCATGGTCAGGGTGGGTTCGTCGATGCGCAGCATCGGCAGGGCTTCGGGCGTTGCCGGATCCATCAGCGTGCAGCCGATGCCGATGTCCTCGATGCCGTTGATCAGCACGATGTCGCCGGCTTCGGCGGAATCCACCAGCACGCGGTCCAGGCCCTGGAACTTCAGCACCTGGTTCACGCGGCCCTTGAAGGACTCGCCTTCCGGACCGAACTTCACCGCCACGTCCTGGCCGGCATGCAGGCGGCCGCGGTTGATGCGGCCCACGCCGATCTTGCCCACGTAGCTGCTGTAGTCCAGGGAAATGATCTGCAGCTGCAGCGGCCCGTCGGCGTCGTCGTCCCGCTGCGGCACGTACTGCAGGATGGCATCGAACAGCGGGCGCATCGTGCCCGAGCGGACGTCGTCGGTCAGGCCGGCATAGCCGGACAGGCCCGATGCGTAGATCACGGGGAAGTCCAGCTGCTCTTCCGTCGCGCCCAGCTTGTCGAACAGGTCGAAAGTGGCATTGACCACGTAATCCGGGCGGGCGCCCGGACGGTCGACCTTGTTGACCACGACGATGGGCTTCAGGCCCAGGGCCAGGGCCTTGCGCGTCACGAAGCGGGTCTGCGGCATGGGGCCTTCGACCGCATCCACCAGCAGCAGCACGCCGTCGACCATGGACAGCACCCGCTCGACCTCGCCGCCGAAGTCGGCGTGTCCCGGGGTGTCGATAATGTTGATGTGCGTGCCTTCGTATTCGACGGCGCAGTTCTTGGCCAGGATGGTGATGCCGCGCTCGCGCTCGATATCGCCGGAATCCATCACCCGCTCGGACACCTGCTGGTTGTCGCGGAAGGTGCCGGACTGCCGCAGCAGCTGGTCAACGAGAGTGGTCTTGCCATGGTCCACGTGGGCGATGATGGCCACGTTGCGCAAAGCTCGCTTCATAAGGTGATTTCCTCGGTAGAAACACTTGCCGGGCGCAGTCCGTCCGGCAAGGCGTGTAAAGGGATGAGCGCCGACTGTGGCGCGGCCATGGCCTGCAGGGCTTCCAGCCCGACGGCGTGCTCGATCGTGAAGGGGCCGACGGCCGTGCGCCGCAAGGCCGACAGATGCCCCAGGCACCCCAGGCGGCGCCCGATGTCCTGGGCCAGGGTGCGCACGTAGGTGCCCTTGCTGCAATGCACTCTCAGCCGCGCGGACACGCCGTCGCAGGACAGCAGGTCCAGCGCGTGAATGGTGATCCGGCGCGGCGGGCGCTCCAGTTCGATGCCCTGGCGCGCGTATTCGTACAAGGGCTTGCCGTCGCGCTTGAGCGCCGACACCATGGGCGGGATCTGTTCGATCTCGCCCCGGAACCCGGCCAGCGCGGATTCCAGTTGATCGGCCGTGACGGCGGGGACGGCGTCCGCGCGCGCCACGATGTGGCCCGTCAGGTCTCCGCTGTCGGTTTCCTCGCCGAAGGCGACCGTCGCCTCGTAGACCTTGTCGGCTTCGAGCATGGCCGCGGAAATTTTCGTGGCGCGGCCGAAACAGCAGATCAGCAGGCCCGTGGCGAAGGGGTCCAGCGTGCCGGTATGCCCCGCCTTGCGGGCATCCACCGTCCGTTTGGCGCGTTGCAGCGCATGATTACTGGAGAGGCCCTCGGGTTTGTCCAGCAACAGGACACCGTCGAGCATCTGCCCGCGTCGGGAAGCCATCGTTCAATCTGTCCAGATGAGTGACGACCGCCCTGTCAGGGCTGGCCGTCCGGGTCTTCGAGTTCGGGGATTTCCGATGCGCCCGCCTGGGGGCGATTGGCCCGATCGATCAGTTGGGTCAGTTCGATCCCCCGCGCCAGTTGCACGTCGTGCACGAAGCGCAGTGTGGGAACCGTATGGATGTGCAGCAATTTGAAGAGCTGCGAATGCAGCCAGCCGGCCTTGTCGTTCAGGGCCTGCGCCGCCGTGCCGGGCTCGGCGCCCAGCACCGTGAAATAGACCTTCGCATGAGCGTAATCCGCCGACAGATCCACCCCGGTCAGGGTGATCAGGCCGGCCCGCGCCACGTCGATCTCGCGCTGCACCAGGGCCGCCAGATCCTGCTGGATCTGGTCGGCCAGGCGCGTGTTGCGGCCGGGATTCGGTTTGGATTTATGACGACCCATGATTCAAAAGCCCCGCCATTACAGCGTGCGGGCGATTTCCTTGATTTCAAAGACTTCGAGCTGGTCACCGACCTGGATGTCGTTGTTGCCCTTGAGCGTGATCCCGCAATCGAAGCCGGCCTTGACTTCCTTGACGTCGTCCTTGAAGCGGCGCAGGGAGTCCAGCATGCCGGTCCAGTGCACGACGTGGTTGCGCAGCAGGCGCACCTGGGAATCGCGCTTGACCAGGCCTTCGAGCACCATGCAGCCCGCGATGTTGCCGACCTTGGACACGGTGAAGATCTCGCGGATCTCGACCATGCCGATGACTTCTTCGCGCTTTTCCGGCGCCAGCATGCCCGAGAGCGCGTTCTTCACGTCATCGATGGCGTCATAGATGATGTTGTAGTAGCGCAGATCGATTTCGTTGGTCTCGGCCAGCTTCTTGGCGGACTGGTCAGCACGCACGTTGAAGCCGATGACGACGGCGCCGGAGGCGATGGCCAGGTTGACGTCGCTTTCCGAGATGCCGCCCACGGCCGCATGCACGACCTGCACGCGGACTTCGTCGGTGGACAGCTTCAGCAGCGACTGCACCAGGGCTTCCTGGGAACCCTGCACGTCGGTCTTGACGATCAACGGCAGCGTGCGGACGCCCTCGCCCAGGTTGTCGAACATGGATTCCAGTTTGGCGGCCTGCTGGCGGGCCAGCTTGACGTCGCGGAACTTGCCCTGGCGGAACAAGGCGATTTCACGCGCCTTGCGCTCGTCGGCCAGCACCAGGACCTCGTCGCCGGCGGCCGGCACTTCGGCCAGGCCCTGGATCTCGACCGGCGTGGAGGGCCCCGCTTCGGCGGTGGGCTTGCCGGTGTCGTTCAGCATGGCGCGAACCTTGCCGAAGGCCACGCCGGCCAGCACGGCGTCGCCGCGATGCAGGGTGCCGCTTTGCACCAGGATGGTCGCGACCGGGCCGCGCCCCTTGTCCAGGCGGGCTTCGATGACGATGCCCTTGGCGGGCGCGTCGATCGGCGCCTTCAGTTCCAGGATCTCGGCCTGCAGCAGCACGTTCTCCAGCAGCTCGTCGATGCCCTGGCCGGTCTTGGCGGACACGGGAATGAAGGGCACGTCGCCGCCGTATTCTTCCGGCACGACTTCCTCGGCCACCAGTTCCTGCTTGACGCGTTCCGGATTGGCTTCGGGCTTGTCGATCTTGTTGATGGCCACGACCAGGGGCACGTTGGCCGCCTTGGCGTGGTGTATGGCTTCGCGGGTCTGCGGCATGACGCCGTCATCGGCCGCCACCACCAGGATCACGATGTCGGTCGCCTGGGCGCCGCGGGCCCGCATGGCCGTGAAGGCCTCGTGGCCCGGGGTGTCCAGGAAGGCCACCACGCCGCGATCGGTCTTGACGCTGTAGGCGCCGATGTGCTGCGTGATGCCGCCGGCTTCGCCCGTGGCGACCTTGGTGCGGCGGATGTAGTCCAGCAGGGAGGTCTTGCCGTGGTCGACGTGGCCCATCACGGTCACGACCGGCGCGCGCGGCAGGGCCTCGGCTTCGTCGGTGGTTTCGGTATCGGCCAGGAAGGCCTCCGGGTCGTCCAGCTTGGCGGCGATCGCCTGGTGGCCGAGTTCCTCGACCACGATCATGGCAGTTTCCTGATCCAGGATCTGGTTGATCGTCACCATCTGGCCCAGCTTCATCAACTGCTTGATGACCTCGGCCGCCTTGACGGACATCTTGTGCGCCAGGTCGGCCACGGAAATGGTTTCCGGGACGTGGACCTCGCGGGCGATGAATTCGGCCTGTTGCGGTTCCTGATGGTGATCCGCCTGGCGACGGCCCTGCCGGCGGCCGCTCTTGCCGCTGCGGCCGCCCTTGCCGCCCGCGCGCCAGGCCTCCTGGCCCGAGCCGGCCGACAGCGTGTCGGCCTTGGACGGCTTCTTGCGGCCGTCGTTGGACCAGCTGGAGGAGACATCGGCGGTCTTGATGACCTTCTTGCCTTCGGTTTCCTTCTTCACGGCGCCCTTGCCCGCGGGCTTGTGCAGCGTCTTGGTGGCGGCTTCCTCGGGTTCCGCGGCGCGCAGGACCTTGCGCGGCTGGCGCATCATCTCGCGCAGCGCGGCCGCTTCGGCTTCGGCAGCCTTGCGGGCGCGATCGCGATCGGCGTCGGCGGGCGCGCGGCGGGCCTTGCCCGGCGTGGCGGCCGGCGCGGACACGGGGGCCGAGGAGGACTCGGGGCGCGATGCCGCATGCGGCGCGGCGCCGGATTCAGGCTGCGCGGAGGATGACTGGGAAGAATCAACGGACGTCTCGGCAGGCGTGGCCTGCGGCTCGACGACAGGGGTTTCGCTCACGATTTCCTGCTTGGATTCAGTGGAGGACGCTTCCGGGACCGCTTCGGGGGCATCCGCCGCGGCCGGCTCGGCGGCGTCGGACGCCGGCGCGGATTCAGCGGGCGCCTCGGGCTCCACCGGGGTTTCCCGCGCCACGGCGGGAGCGGCGGATTCCGCGGCTTGCGGCGCGGCGGCGGGCGCTTCCGCGACGGGAGCGGCCGGCGCCGCGACGGGCGCCTCGGCCAGGATCGGATCAGCGGCCTCCGGAGCCGCCGGCGCGCCCGCGGCCTCGGCGCGGGCGGCTTCCAGCAATTCGGAACGGTCGCGCTTCACCAGCACGCGTTTCTTGCGGACTTCGACCTGAATGGTGCGCGAGCGCCCGGAGCCATCCGCCTGATGGATCTCGGATGTCTTGCGGCGCGTCAGCACGACCTTCTTGCCCGAGTCCGAGCCATGGGAGCGCCGCAGCGACTCCAGCAAGGCGCTCTTGTCCGCCTCGGTCACGTCAGCATTCACCGAATCGAGCTGGACGCCGGCCGAACGGAAGTGGTCCAGCAGGACGTTGGCGGGCATGTTCAGTTCTTCGGCGAATTGGGCGACGGTGTTACTCGGCATTCGACTCTCTCTTTGACTACGTTAAGGGGCTCGGTTCGGTGCGACGGCCGTTCAGGCCTTGTCGTCCTCGAACCAGTGAGCCCGTGCCTGCATGATCATGTCGCTGGCGGTTTCCTCGGGCAGGCCGGTCAGTTCGGCCAGCTCGTCGGCCGCCAGTTCGGCCAGATCATCCAGTGTGGTGATGTTGTTTTCCGCCAGCTTGGCGACCAGCGGGGCATCCATGCCCTGGATCTCCAGCAGGTCCCGGGCCGTCTGCACGCGCTCTTCCTGGGCGATGGCCTCGGTCAGCAGGGCGTTGCGCGCCCGCGTGCGCAGTTCGTTGACGGTCTCCTCGTCGAAGGCTTCGATGTCCAGCAGTTCCTGCAGGGGCACGTAGGCGACTTCTTCCAGGCCGGTGAAGCCCTCGTCGATCAGGATGTCGGCGACTTCCTCGTCCACGTCCAGCTTCGTGATGAAGGCATGGCGCAGGGCCGAGCGTTCCTCGTCCTGGCGATTCTGGCTTTCCTCGGGCGTCATGATGTTGATCTGCCAGCCCGTCAGTTCGGACGCCAGGCGCACGTTCTGACCACGGGCGCCGATGGCCTTGGGCAGGTTTTCCTCGTCCACGACGACGTCCATGGCGTGCTTGTCTTCGTCCACCAGAATGGATTCGACATGCGCGGGCGCCAGGGCGCCGATGACGAATTCGGCGGGATCGTCGGCCCACAGCACGATATCGACCTGTTCGCCGCCCAGCTCGTTGCGCACGGCCGTGACGCGGGAGCCGCGCATGCCGACGCAGGTGCCGATCGGATCGATCCGCTTATCGTACGCCACGACCGCGATTTTGGCACGCACGCCCGGGTCGCGAGCGGCGGCCTTGATCTCGAGCAGGCCCTGCTCGATTTCCGGCACTTCGTTCTCGAACAGTTCGCGGATGAAATCGGGCGAGGTGCGTGACAGGATGACCTGCTGGCCGCGCGCCGTGTGATCGACCTTGAGGACCCAGGCCCGCACCCGATCGCCGGAACGGATGTTTTCCTTGGGGATCATCTCGGAGCGCGGCAGCCGGGCTTCGACCTTGCCGATCTCGATGATGGCGTCGCCCTTGTCCAGGCGCTTGACCGTGCCGGAGATGATGTTTTCCCCACGGTCCAGGAAGTCGTTGAGCACCTGCTCGCGCTCGGCGTCGCGGATCTTCTGCAGGATGGCCTGCTTGGCCGCCTGCGCGCCGATCCGGCCGAACTCGATGGGCTCGAGAGGCTCTTCGATGTATTCGCCGATTTCGATGCCCGGCACGATGTCCTGGGCATCCGTATAGAGTTCCTGGGCATCGGGTTCCTGCAGACCGGCTTCGTCGGGGACGACCAGCCAGCGGCGAAAGCCTTCGTGCTCGCCGGTCTGGCGATCGATGGCCACGCGAATGTCCACGTCTTCCTTGAAGCGCTTTTTCATGGCGGAGGCCAGCGCGCTTTCGAGAGCGCCGAACACCACATCGCGTTCAACGTTTTTTTCACGCGCCAGGGCGTCGACCAGTAGAAGAATTTCGCGACTCATCGCTTCTTACCCTTGAAATCGAGAACAGGATCCAGGTGCGCCCGGTCCACATCGTCAAAAGAAAACGGCAGCGTCTGCGGCTTGCCCGCCTGGTCTTCGTAGTCCAGACTGAGGACGGGCGACGAGGCATCGCCCGCGACGCGCAGCACGCCGGTAAAGACCTTGCGGGATTCGACGGCTTCGCGCAGGCGCAGTTCGATACGCTGGTCGGCGAAGCGGACGTAATCCGCCAATCGGCGCAGCGGCCGGTCCACCCCGGGAGAGCTGACTTCCAGGCGCTTGTAGTCGATGTTGTCGACCTCGAACGCATGCGACAGCTGGCGGGACACCTGTTCGCAGTCCTCGATGCGCACCCCTTCGGGACGATCAATCACCACGCGCAGGAGCCCCAGGGGCGCGCGTTCCACATCGACCAGTTCGACATCGAAACCCAGCAAGGCCTGCTGGGTGACCGCAAAGATATCTGCCATAAATTCCAAAAAAAAGGGGCTGTCCCGCAGCCCTCTGTTGGCCCCGCGGACACGCCGCAAGGTGTATTCAGGAACCGCCGGAAATCTGTCTGTCGCTGCTCGATCGCCGCGCATGATCGCAGATTTGATCGCCAAATACGCGCCAAAAGCGCTGCAATCCGGGCAAGGCAGGTTTCCGGTGGACACAGCACCAAAGCGCTGTAAAGCCTTAGATTATAACAGCATTTCGTTGCCGATATAAGGTTTTTCAGACTCCGCGCCGCCTAGCGGCCACGCCCGACGCGCGCCAGCTGGGACTCGTGGGCATGCGCCCCTTGGGGCTGGTGCTCTCCCCCTCCCTGGCGGCGCGGTTTGGCCGGGCGGCGGTTCTGTTTCTGCGCCGCCGGCTTGTTGGCGGATTTCGGCGCCTTGGGCTGCTGCGCGGCATCCCCCGAAGCGGACCGCACCCGGGCCTTGGGCTCGCGGGAGCGCTGCTGGCCCTCCGGCTGCGGCCTGGACGGCTTGCCTGCCTTCCCCGGCCGCCCGGCGTGGCCGCCGGCCTTGGAGGGCTTGGATTTGTGATGCGGCTTGGGCGAGGCATGCTGCTTGCCGCCGTCCGGGTGGCCATTGGCCAGGCCGCCGCTGATCAGCAGGCCCGTCGTGAAGGGATCGATCGAGGCCTTGCCGCGCCCTCCCGACACCCGGCCGCGCCGATTCAGGCGGGCGCCATTCTGGCCGTTCTGGCCCGGCGTGCCGAAGCCCGGCGGCAGCGCGCTGGCATGCGACAGCGGCTGGCGCTCGACCTGGCCATCGGCATCATCGTCGCCGGTCCGAATCAGCCCCAGCTGCACCATCAGGGCGCCCACCAGTTGCTCGTCCAGCTCTTCCCAGCGGCCGCGCCGCAAGTTGCTGGGCAGGATGACATCGCCGAACCGGGTGCGGATCAGGCGGCTGACCGTCACGCCGGCGGCCAGGAACATGCGCCGGACTTCGCGGTTGCGGCCCTCGGACAGCGTGACCCGATACCAGCGATTGCTGCCTTCGCCGCCGATGTAATCCAGGGAATTGAACTGCGCCTGGCCGTCTTCCAGCTGGATGCCGGTCGTCAGTTCCGTCTGTTTTTCGTCGGCCAGTTCCCCCAGGACGCGCACGGCGTATTCGCGCTCGGCCCCGTAGCGGGGATGGGACAGGCGATTGGCCAGCTCGCCCGACGTCGTCAGGATCAGCAGGCCTTCGGTATTCAGGTCCAGCCGCCCGACCGACAGCCATTTGCCGCTGCGGATGCGCGGCAGCCGCGCGAAGACGGTGGCGCGCCCTTCGGGGTCGTCGTGGCTGACGATCTCGCCCGCCGGCTTATGGTAGAGGATCACTCGGGGCAGTTTGCCGGCCTTGGGGCGCGACACCAGGCGGCCATTGACGCGCACCTTGTCGTTGGGCCCCACGCGCTGGCCCACGTGGGCCGGTTCGCCGTTGACGGACACGCGCCCGGCGACGATGAGTTCTTCCATGTCGCGGCGCGAGCCGATGCCGGCTTCGGCCAGGACCTTGTGCAGCTTGGGCATCAGGGCGTCGCTGTTCAGATAGCGGTCCAGGCGCTGTCGGGTCTGGTGATCCCCCAGATAGGACAAAGCGCGGTCGGCTTCCTCGGCGGGCCCGGCATCCACGGCCTGGGCCTGTTCCGCAGGCGGCGTTTCCCCCTGCGCATCCCCGCGGCGGCGGCGAAACGGCGTGCGCAGCTTGCGGCCCCCGCGTGAACGGCCGGAAGCGCCCTTGCCTTCCTTGGGCGAGGCCGATGACTCGGCCGGCCCCTGGGAAGAGGCATGCGATGTCGTTTCGAGTTCTGCTGTCATGGGGTTCGGTGACTCCTACACAAAATTCTGATCATGATGATGAAGCGGCGGGCGCCTGCGCGTCCTGGTCCGGCGCGGCGTCGGATTCCGGCGCCGGTTCCCCGGCGGCATCGGCATCCGCGGCATCGGGCGCCGCAAGCGCCAGGGTCTCAAGCACCTGCACGGAATCGTCGGCGTCCAGCGCCGGCAATTCGTCCAGGGCCCGCAAGCCCAGGTCTTCGAGAAAACGTCGCGTGGTGCCCAGCAAGGCGGGGCGCCCGGGAGCGTCCCGATAGCCCAGCACTTCGATCCAGCCCCGGTCTTCGAGGGTACGAACAATCTGCGCCGACACGGTGACGCCGCGGATGTCCTCGATATCCCCCCGCGTCACAGGTTGACGCCAGGCGATGATCGCAAGGGTTTCCAGCACGGCGCGAGAATATCGAGGCGGCTTTTCGGGGTTCAGACGCCCCAGGTAACGCTGCATATCGGGACGACTCTGGAACCGCCAGCCGCTGGCCAACTGCACCAGTTCGAGGCCCCTGTCGCGCCAATCCAGCTGCAAGGCAGCCAGGTGACGCCGGATGTCGTCTCCGGAAATCGTGTCTTCGAAGAGGCTGCGCAACTGGGCTGCCGTCAGGGGCGCATCGGCGCACAACAAGGCGGTTTCCAATACCCGCAGGATTTCCGTTTCCGTCATTTTATCGTGAACTCCGAACGTTTGCTTGCATTATTTTCGCAGACTATGCTATAGTTATGTTCTTCAGACGCGGGATGGAGCAGTCTGGTAGCTCGTCGGGCTCATAACCCGAAGGTCATAGGTTCAAATCCTATTCCCGCAACCAGTTTACAGATGGGCCGGCAACCAACAGGTTGCCGGCCCATCTCGTTTTTCGTCCGCCATTTTCCATTCCCCTGCCGGATGCGCGGGGGGGGGATATGGGACTACGGGGACTACGGGGATCGGGGAATTCTGGCAAGCCCAGACGCAAAAAGGAAAAAGGAAAAAGGACCAACCGAAGCACCCGTCCCGGGATTTGTGTCCCGGAAACGGATGCTCCGGCGGTCCGGGGCTCTCGAGGAAGAGAGTAAACTGTCCTGGGATTCAGGTTTGGCGACAAACGGCTTGGAAACAGTTATGAACGGACACATCCCCATCATCCGGCGCGGTTATCTGCGAGCCCTGCCCCGCCCCTTGTACGGCCATATCGACAGCCAGCCCAACATGATCATCCCCGGGCCGCACCGGCACGCCTGGGCGCAACTGTCGTACGCCATCCAGGGACATCTGCAGGTCTGGACGCCGCAAGCCCGCTTCATCGCGCTGTCGCAACGGGCGGTCTGGATTCCGGCGGGCATGCGCCACCGCGTCTACGAATCCCCCCACACCCAGATCCGCAGCCTGTACGTCGACGGCGCCGCGCTGGGGCTGGACTGGACCGACTGCCGCGTGCTGGTCATCAGTCCGCTGCTTCAGGAACTGATCCGCAGCTTCAGCACGATCCCCATCGAATACGATCCCGAGGGGCCGGACGGACGCCTGGCGCGGGTGCTGGTCGACCAGATCGCCGTCAGCCCGGAAGCCGGGCTGGTCCTGCCCTGGCCGTCCGACAAGCGGCTGCTTCCCCTGTGCCGCCAGCTGCATCGGGCGCCCGACACCGCGCCCAACCTGGCCGACTACGGGCGCCAGATCGGGCTGTCGGAAAAGACGCTGACGCGCCTGTTCCTGCAGCAGACCGGCCTGGGCTTTCGCCTGTGGCGCCAGCGCGCCCGGCTGGTCCACGCCCTGCCGCTGCTGGAACGCGGCGAGCGCATCACCGACGTCGCCCTGGCCTGCGGCTACGACAGCCTGTCGTCCTTCATCGCCGCCTTTCGCGAACACACGGGGCAGACGCCCCGGGAATTCTCGCTGCGCAGCCTGCAGGCCAATCCCCGGGCGGACTGAACGCGGAGCCGCCCCGGCGTCATGGACACGGCCCCCGGATCTGTACTACAAGGGATGAACGCGTCCGTCCGGATTCCCTCGCGGCGGACATCAGAATCCTGAGGAACCGCCACCATGCAGCAGAGATTCCGTCCCCCGCATTCCCGTTCTTTCACCCGCGGACTCCTGTCCGGACTTCACGGCTTCGGGCTGGCGTTCATGATCGCATGGACGGCTCTGGCGCCCTCCCCGGCCCGGGCGCAAGCCCCCGCCCTGGCGCTCAAGGTCGGACAGATCAGCGATTCCATCGCCTTCTTCCCGATCTTCGTCGCCCGGCAGCAGGGCTTCTTCAAGCAGCAGGGCCTGGAGGTCGGCGACATCCCCCTGCTGGGCACCGGAGCCAAGCTCGCCGCCGCCCTGCAATCGGGCAGCATCGACGTGGCCGGCGGCAACGGCACCGACCCCCTGAACCTGTACCGCGCCAATAAAGGGACGCGGATGATCGCCCAGCTGGTGAACACCTATTACGTGGACATCATCACGGGGCCCTCCTTTTCCGGGCCGCCTGCCTCGGCCTCCCTGCAGGAAAAAGTCCAGGCGCTGAAGGGCAGGAAGATCGGCATCACCGGCCCGGGCAGCGGCACCCAGGCCCTGGTGAATTTCCTGCTGGGCACCGCCGGCATGAAGTCGGCCACGGACGTCACCCTGGTATCCCTGGGGTCCAACATGATGGGCGCGCTGGGCGCGCTGAAGACCGGGCGCGTCGACGTCCTGTCCTTCCCGCAGCCCGTCGGGCAGCAAGCCGAGGCCACGCAGGTCGGGAGCATCTACATTTCCCCCGCGCGGGGAGACATTCCCCAGTTGAAGACCGTCGTGCACGGCGTCGTGTTCACCACCCAGGACATCCTGGACGCCAAGGGCCCGGCAGTCACGGCCTTCGTGCGCGGCATCGCCGACGCGGAACACTTCATTCACCAGGGGGACCCCAAGGCCGTCCGCGCCCTGTTCAAGGCCTACCGCCCCACCATGAACGACGATACGGTCGACCGGCTGCTGTCCATCCTGCGCGCCGAGATCCCCAAGACCCCCGCCATCAGCCAGGGGGAATACGACGGGGAAGTCAAATTCAACCTGGATTCCGGCCTGATCACCGAGGCGCCCGACTACGCCACCATGGTCCCCGCCCAGTGGATCCGGTCCGCGCTGGAAGGCGCCCGCTGATGGCGGCGGTGTATGACATCCGGGACGTCCACAAGCACTTCCGGAAGGACGACCAGGAACTGGTCGCCCTGCGGGGCGCGGAACTGACGGTCGAGGAAGGCAGCTTCCTGGTGCTGCTCGGGCGCAGCGGCTGCGGCAAATCCACGCTGCTGAACCTGATGGCGGGCCTGACGGTCCCCACGGCCGGCACGCTCGCCTATCGCGGGCGGGCGCTGTCCGGCCCGCTGAATTCCGTCGGCTATCTCACCCAGCAGGACACGCTGATGCCCTGGCGCACCGTCCTGCGAAACGTCGAAATGCCGCTGGAAATCCAGGGCATCGCGCCCCGGGAACGGACGGCCGTCTCCCGGCGGCTGATCGACCGGGTCGGGCTGTCCGGCTTCGAACGCCACTACCCCCGCGAACTGTCCGGCGGCATGCGCCGCCGCGTCAGCCTGGCCCGCATGCTGTGCGGCAATCCGGAAACCCTGCTGCTGGACGAACCCTTCGGGGCGCTGGACGCCCAGCTGCGCGGCGACCTGCAGCAGCAGCTGCTGGAACTCTGGACGGACAGCGGACGCACCGTGGTGTTCGTGACCCACGACATCGAAGAAGCCCTGATGCTGGCCGACCGGATCGTGGTGCTGGGGCCGCTGGGCTCCATCGGGCTCGACATCCGCATCGAACTGCCCCGCCCCCGGGACGCCGACGAAATCCGCCTGCACCCCGATTATCTGGCCCTCTACCGGGCGCTGACGCACGCCCTCAAGCAGGCCCGCCCATGACGCGCCCGGAGTCCCCTTCCATGCCCAGCCCGGACCACCATCCCGCCCCGCAGTCCCAGGGCCCTCTGCTGATTCCGCTGAACCGCAGCTGGTGGCAGCGCAACCGCCGCCGCGCGCTGATCCTGGCGGCCCGGCTGCTGGTGCTGGTCGTCTTCCTGGGCGTCTGGGCGGCGCTTTCGGGGCCGGTGCTCGACCCGCAATTCTTCGGCTCGCCGCAGGGGGTCGCCGCCATGCTGGTCCAATGGACGGCCGACGGCACGCTCTGGCGCAACACCTGGATCACGCTCCAGGAAGTCGTCCTGGGATTCCTGCTGGGCGCGGTCTCGGGGGCCGTCCTGGCCTATCTGATCGCCGCCATCAAGCCGCTGTGGGACGTGCTGATCCCCTACATGCTGGCGCTGTATTCCGTCCCCAAGGTCGCCGTCGCGCCCCTGTTCATCATCTGGTTCGGGATCGATCTCGGGATGAAGGTGCTGCTGGCGGCGATTTCGGTCTTTTTCCTGGTGTTCCTCAGCACCGCCGCGGGCGTCCAGAACGTGGACGAGGGCCTGAAGGACGCGGTGCGCATGATGGGGGGCAGCCGGCGGGACGTGGCGCTGAAGGTCACCCTGCCCGGCTCCGTCGCCGGCCTGCTCACCGGCCTGCGGATGTCCATCCCCTACGCCCTGATCGGCGCGGTCATCGGCGAGCTGGTCGCCTCGAACCGGGGGCTGGGCTTCCTGATCAACGACGCCTCGGCCCAGTTCAACACCAGCGGCGTGTTCGCCGCCCTGGTGGTGCTGGCGATCATCGCCGCCGTGCTGAACATGCTGGTCAACAGCGTCGATCAATGGGCCAACCGCTGGAAGCCCATCGATTCGGACCGCGAATGAGGCCCCGCCCCGCCGGGCGGGAAGCGCTCGTCAGAACTCGTCGTCGAACACCACGCCTTCGTCGGTGCGGCGCATGACGCCGACCTTGTAGGCGGCGATGTCCTGCTCCTGGGGCGAGGCCTGGGTCTTGCTGATGTTCAGCCACTTCTCCATGTACTTGAGCGGATTGGCCGGCGGGAACTCGTAGCGATCCGTGTCGATGCCCAGGGTGTTGTAGACGTCCTTGGCGCAATACAGGGTCCACGCGGCCAGGCGGTCGGCGTTCATGCCGACCAGCTCGCGGCCTTCCGAGAACAGGTACTGGATCCAGTCCAGTTCGCTGTCCACGACTTCGGCGATCAGGGCCTCGATTTCGAAATGGCACTGGGCGAAGGCTTGCCGGCCCCGTTCGGTGCGCAATTCGTGGCGCAGCACGGCGCGGTCCAGCTCGGCGTGGATTTCCAGCTCGTCCTGGGCGATCTTCTGGATGGCCTTGCCGATGGGCTGGAACATGCCGGTGTCGCAGATGGCGAAAGTCACGGCGAAGGAGGCCATGAACTGGATGCGCTCCATGCAGAACAGCGCCACGACCATCATGAAGACGGTGTTGTAGGTGTCCTGGTTATTGTCCAGATTGCCCAGTGCATACTGGTGGGACGCATGGTAGCCCTCGCCGAAAGCCTTGATCACGCGCGACAGCCGCTCGTGCGCCTGTTCCACGCTGAGGATCTCGTCGATGATGGCCGAGGGGTCGTCGAAGGAGTTGCGCACGATCTCCGAGTAGGTCGCCGCGTGCACGACCTCGTTGTCGGAAATGCGTTGCCAGGCGGCCCACAGTTCGGACGAGGTGATGAACGGCGCCAGCACCGGCGCGATGGCGCGGGAGGCCACGCTGTCGGCCTCCCATTGCCACGCCAGGGTCTTGACCATCATGTCGTAGGTCGCGCGCGGGCAGCTCTTGAAGTCGGCGTTGCAGGAAGAATAGTCGAATTCGTTCTCGTCCCAGTCCAGGGATTTCTGGGTCTTGTACAGCGCCCAGATGTCCGGATAGTGGCGGTTGATGGTGTCGAACAGGCCCTGCTTTTCGCCCAGGAAGAGCAGCGGCTTGGCGTAGTCCTGTTTCTGGTAGTTGAAGACGTTCTCAGACATGATGCGTTTTTCCGATGGATGACAGGCATGCGGCACGCCGCACCCGAGGTGCGACGCGCCGCATGCGCGAATGAATCTACAGCGTGCAGCCGCCCTGGCACATGGGGTCGTCATCCAGGCTGGTCACGGGCTGCGGCGCGGCCGGCAACTGGATCCCCGCCGTGGCAAGCTTCACGAAGCCCTGGGCGGCGGCGAAGTCGGCGACTTTCTTCATGCCCGCCGAGGTCTTCTGGTTCATGTAGTACTTGGACTTCAGGCCCATCTTTACGCGATACAGATAGTTCTGGATCATTTCGGTGGACTCGATGCTGGCGTCGCCGATGACCTTGCGGTAGAAGTCGGCCGAAATCCCCTGATCCGTCCATTTCTGGATGATGGCGTAGACGTCGGTCATGTCCTGGGCCGGCACTTCCCAGGCGGATTCGTACCACTGGCCCAGAGTATCGCCTTCCGGGGCGGCCCAGTAGTTGACCCGCTGGTTGTCGGTCTTGATCATCGTCAATTCACGGATGGGATACACGCCGTTGGTCGTGCCCGACGAGTTCGCCGAGGTTTCCGTGGGCATGTGCGCCGCCACCACCGAATTGCGGATCCCGCCATTGGCGACGACGTCCGCCCGCAGGGCTTCCCAGTCGTACTGGTTCCGGAAGTCGGCGACCTTGTCCACATTGGGGTTGTAGGTGTCGATGGGCAGCCAGCCCTGCGGCCACTTGGTCTTGTGCATCCAGGGGGCGTTGCCCAGTTCCTTGCCCAGCTGCAGGCTGGCCCGGACCAGATGATAGTAATGACGCTCGGCCACCCAGTGGATGAACTGCTTGCCGCTGTCGTCGGTATAGCGCTTGTGGTTGCGGGCCATCAGATGCGCCACGCCCAGCATGCCGACCCCGGCATTGAGCCGGGCCTTGGACGTCACGCCCACGTGGGGCAGTTCGTAATCGGCCAGATGGATGCACTTGTCGATCATCAGCAAGGCATAGTAGGCGACTTCCTCGTATTGCTCGTCGGATTCGATGTTCGACACGACGATGCCGGCCAGGTTGCAGGTGGCGACTTCAGGCGAGGAATAGCGCACGATGCGCGCGATGCGCCGGCCGTCGGTCAGCACGTCGCCCGCCGCCAGGTCTTCCAGGTAGACCATGCCCCGGGCGGTGTCCACCGCCCCCGTGCCCGGGCGCACCGTATGCAGCGCGCCGTCGGCATCCTCGAATTCCACGAAGGACACGTCGGTCGATTGGTAGAGCTCGGTGATGTGGTTGTAGGGCGCCGTGGGCAGCGCGATCTCGGAGCACAGGTTCGAGCTGTAGATCGTGCCCTTGAACGGCGTATGGCGGTTCATCTCGTAGATGTTGTGCTCGTAGATGCGCCCCGTCTCGTTCCATTCGTTGATGGCCGTGATCAGCAGTTCCCGCGCATTGACGAACTGCTTCTTGAAGGTCGGATCCTGCTCGTACTGTTCGTACAGGGTTTCGAAGCGGGCCTCGTCGTCGCTGTACAGGGCCTCGTACAAATCGGGCGCCGTATGGCAGTTGAACAGGAAGATGTTTTCGTTGCGGGCGACCTTGCGGGCGAAGAAGCGGTTGCCGCCCCAGGAATAATCCATGCCGCGGATCTTGCGGTCCTCGGTGGACATGGGGTTCTTCAGGCGCAGCAGGGTGTCGATTTCCGGATCGAAAATCGAAAAGTAACTGGTGCAGGCGCCGCCGCGGCCATTCTGCAGGTTCGCCTTGATCTCGGCCACCACCGCGCGCAGGTACGGCAGCTTGCCCTGGTGGCGAATCACGCCGCCGCGCACCGGATCATTGACCGAGCGGGTCTGCAGGTAGGACCCGATGCCGGCGCTCATGTAGGTCATGGTGTTGGCGATGTGATTGCCCACCGCGATCGAACGGGCCGAATCGCCCGACGCATACAGGCAGCAGCTGGCATAGCCGCGCAGGGGCGTGCCCAGATTGATGTGATTGGGCGTGGGCGCGTTGATGCGGTTCTTCGACAGGTGCTCGTAGAACTTCGCGACGTCGCGCATGCGCCGTTCGCGGGGCTGGTCCACGGCCAGGGCCATGGCCATGCGCATGTAGACGAACTGCGGCGTTTCGTAGTGAATGCCCTTGACCCGATCGGAAATCGCATACTTCGAGCGATGCGTGTGGATCTGGTAGTGGGCGTATTCGAAGTCCCGCGTGTGATCAATGATGCCTTCGACCTGGAAGTATTCTTCTTCCGAGTAATCCAGGCGTTCCATGTAGCCCAGGCCTTCCAGGCGACGGTGCAGCGTCAGCACCGTGGGGAACGCCCCGTCGCAGACGTCCTTCAGTTCCTTCTGGGCCAGCGCCGCATACAGGCGGCCCGCCATGCGGTTGTAGGACCAGGTGTCCGCATCCAGGCAATGCCGGATGAGCTGCATCTGCAGGAATTCCGAGGAGCATTCCTCGGGCATGTTCGTGACGGTCTCCAGCACCACGGAGGGCCAGTCCACGCCATCGCCCAGCGTCGTGGCGCCCCATTCCCCCCAGCCATTGAGCTTGGACGGGATGAAGGGTTCTTTGCGTCCATCGCGCTTGATAACGGTCTTGATCATGTCAGTAGTCTTCTTTTGGTGGATGGATAAGGAAAAATAGGGTGCCACACGCTATTCGGACACCAAATCTTGTGCGATCAACCCCCAAAATATACTACATGTAGTGCTTCAAAATCACCCCATCGAATGGCCGGAACACGGGGAGAAAGACCCGGAAACCAGAAGGGGCGGGGCTTGCGCGACACAAAAATTTTGATTTCAATTTGTATCCGAATCGCCCTTCCGAGGGGTCGCCCAGGAGACCGCCCCGCCCTGCTCGACCAGGGCCTCGAGATCCGCGGCGGGCACCGGCGGACTGAACAGATAGCCCTGCCAGGCATGGCAATGATGGCGCTGCAGGAACGCGCGCTGCGCCTCGGTTTCCACGCCCTCCGCGATGACGCGCAGGCCCAGGCTCAGGCCCAGGGCCACGATGGTGCGGGCGATGGCGGCGTCGTTCGGATCGGTCAGCACGTCGCGCACGAAGCTCTGGTCGATCTTCAACTGGTCCAGGGGCAGGCGCTTCAGGTAGGCCAGGGAGGAATAGCCCGTGCCGAAATCATCCAGGGAAAAGCCGACCCCGTAGCTCTTCAGGCGCGCCATTTTCTCGATGGTATCCTCGACGTTCTGCAGCAGCAGGCCCTCCGTCAGTTCCAGTTCCAGGCTTCGGGCATCGGCCCCCGAGCCCGCCAGCGCGGCCAGCACCTGCTCGACGAAGTCCGGCTGGCGGAACTGCCGGGGGCTGACATTGACCGCCACCCGGATCCCGGCCAGGGCGGGCCGGTCCGCCCAGGCGGCCAGCTGGCGGCAGGCCGTGCGCAGGACCCAGTCCCCCAGCGGCAGGATCAGGCCGCTGTCCTCGGCCAGGGGAATGAACGAGGCCGGCGACACATAGCCATCCCGCGGATGCTTCCAGCGCAGCAGGGCCTCGCACCCGACGATGCCGCTGCGATCGAGCTGGGGCTGATAGAACAGCTCGAACTGCCCCTGGTCCAGGCCCACCCGCATGTCCAGTTCCAGCGCCACCCGCTTGTGCACGACCGCCTGCATGTGCGGATCGTAGAACTGCAGGGTGTCCCGCCCGGCGGCCTTGGCCTGGTACATGGCCAGATCCGCCCGCCGCAATTGCTCGTCGGCTGCGGTTTCCTGCCCCTGGAACAGGCTGGCCCCCATGCTGACGCTGGAATGGCAGAATTCGCCGTTCAGCAGATAAGGGGCCCGCAGGGCCTGCAGGATCCCGCGGCCCTGGTCCTCCGCCCGGGCCGCCGCTTCCTCGGGCTGGTCCGACAGGTCTTCCAGGACGATGACGAATTCGTCATCGCCATGCCGGGCGATGGTGTGGGAATCCCGCAGATGTTTCTTCAGACGGTCCGCCACCTGCCGCAGCAGCTCGTCGCCCGCATCGTGGCCCCGGGTTTCGTTGATGGTCTTGAAGTGATCCAGGTCCAGCATCAGCAGCACGCCATAGCGGCGCCGCCGGGCGCTGGCGGCCAGCGCCTGCTGCAGGCGGTCCAGCAGCAGCCGGCGGTTGGGCAGGCCGGTCAAGGGATCGTTGTAGGCCAGGTAGCGGATTTCTTCCTCGGCCGTCTTGCGGACGGTCAGGTCCTCCAGCGTCACCAGATAATCCGTCCCCAGCCGCAGGCCAGACAGCTCCACCGTGCGCCACCGGCCGTCCCGGCAACGGATCCGGCATTCCAGCCGGGCCCTGGATTCGCCGCCATCCGGCGCATGCCGCCACTGGTGTTCCCAGGCGCGGCGCAGATCCCGGCGCGCCGCCGGATCGGGAACGACCAGCGCCCACCAGGAACGGACGTCCGGCGCCTGATCTTCGGCGTACCCGCAGATCCGCAGGAACTGCTGATTGCGAAAGACGATGCACTGCCCCTGTTCCACCAGACAGACGCCCACCGGCAGATGATCCAGCAGGCCGCGCAGGCGCCGTTCGCTGTCGCGCAGGGCGTCCTGCATGCGCCGGCGTTCGGTCACGTCCTGGATCACGGCGACGTGGTAGTCGGGGGCGGCCCCCGGCTGGCGGATCGGCGACACCGTCAGCAGCACCCAGACGGGATGGCCGTCCTTGTGCATCATGCGCTTCTCCATCTGGAATTCCTGGATCTCGCCGGAGCGCACCCGGGCCATCTGCGCCAGATCGGCCGGCAGGTCGTCCGGGTGGCTGAGCGACTGGAAGTCGCACTGCAGCAGCTCCGACTCGGAATAGCCCAGCATGGCGGCGTATTTCCGATTCACCCGCACCAGCCGGCCCGTCGTCATGTCGCTCAGGGACACGCCCACGGCGGCCTGGTTGAACACGGCGCGAAAGCGCTCCTCGCTGCGCTGCAGGGCGTCGCTCGTGCGCGCCGCCTGGGAGACGGCGCGCAGGCGCAGCCGGCACAGCACGCAGGTCAGGCCCGCCAGCAACAGCGACAAGGCTCCGCCGGCAAGCCCTATCCACCAGAGCAGCCGGCGTTCCTCGGCCGAAGCCAGGGCCCGGGTCTGGACGAAATCCAGCCGCCAGCGCCGGTCCAGGACATCCAGGATGCGGGTTTCCCGGCGAGGACCCTGCGTCGCCCTGGGCGCCGGATCCTGCGATAGGCCCAGCAGCGCCTCGCCGAGGCCGGCGCCGGATGTCTTCGCGGACGGCGACCCGCGAGGGCCGATATCCGTCAGGCGCAATGACAGGCCGCGCAGGAAACCCGACTTCCGGACGGCATCGAGCATCTGGTTGGTGCGGATGACGGCTGCCACCGAACCGACGAAATCCGATTGGGCGTCCGCGCCGGGCGTCCTGCGGAAGATCGGGTAGCGCAGCAGGAAGCCGGTCCGATCCGACGTCTCCTGGAACAGGTGAAACGGCGCGGACGCCGTCGGCAGCCCGGTGGCGCGGCCCGCCAGCAAGGCGGCCAGATTGGCCGGCTGAGAGGAGATCTCCAGGCCTTCGACGCCCTGATTGCCTTCCAGGGGCCACAGATATTCCACCACGTAATAATCCGCCTGCCGGCGCAAGGGGTGGATGTCGGCGGCGCCGGACAGCCGCGCACGGTAGCCGGGCAGATCGGCCGCCCTGACCCAGCGCACGAAGGACAGATTGATCAGTTCCGGATAGTGCGCGCGCACCTCGTGCCCTGCCACGACCTGCTCGAACTGGTCGCGACGGAGATCGGGATCGATCAGGAACAGGTCGCGCACGCCGGCCACGATCTCGCGGATGGCGACGATGCGCTGGGCCAGCGCATCGGTGGAGGAACGGACTTCTTCGGAAAAACGGATCTGGGCGACCGTGCGGACCGCCTGCGTCTGGTGACGCACCAGCGCCACCGTCACGACCGACCCCAGCAGCGCCACGAGCAGGCCGGGCCACCACTGCTTGAACACCAGACGGGATCGGGCTGCCGACATGCATTGCGCTCCAGGCCAGGAAACGCCCTCCGCCCAGGGCGCCATACGGACGATGCCCGCGACAGGCATCTATGCACAGCATAGCGAATTTTACGAAAAGTGACACCCGGCGGGCGGGCGCGTCACCACAGCACGAAGAACAGCAGCCAGGCCCAGACGAAAGGCAGCAGCCCCGCGGCCATCGGGACGGCCGGCCTAGCGTATCCCGAAGAGGTAGAGCGAGCCCAGGCTGATCATCGGGACATAGGTGATCAAGGCCAGACACAGCAAAATGACACCGACCATGGGCACCAGATAAGGAATCATGCGATGCAGCGACGTATTGGCCACCGCTGCGGCGGCAAACAGGTTGACGCCGAAAGGCGGCGTGATCATGCCCAAAGCCAGGTTGGTGATCATGATCAGGCCGAAATGCACTGGATCGATCCCGAACTGCGCGGCGACGGGCGCCAGAATGGGCGCAATGACCACGATGGACGCGGAGGTCTCGACGAACATCCCGATGACGAACAGCAATACGTTCACAGCCAGCAGGAACATGAAAGCGCCATCGAAATTTTCGACGATCCACTGGCTGATCGCCGCCGGAATGCCCGCCCGCGTGAGGATGAATGAAAACAGGCCCGCCATCGAGATGATGAACATGATGATGGCCGACGACAGCGTGGATCGCTTCAGCACGGCGATCATCGCGATCAAACTCATTTCCCGATAGACGAACAGGCTGACGACCAGTGCGTAGAACACGGCGACGATGGACGCCTCGGTGGGGGTGAACACGCCCCCGTAGATGCCGCCCAGGATGAGGACCGGCATGAACAGCGCAAAAACCGACCGCCTCAGGCTCACCAGGAACGGGGGTTTCCGCTTCGACGGCACATCGCCGGGGTTGAAGAAAAAACGGGACCAGGTCAACACGAACACGATCAGCGCGGCGGCAATCAAGAAACCCGGGCCGATGCCGGCCACGAACATGTCGCCGACCGGCGCGCTCGCGGCCACCCCATAAAGAATCATGGGAATGGACGGCGGGATGATGACGCCCAGTTCCGCCGCCGTGGCCTGCAGCGATGCGGCGAAGCCCACCGGATACCGTTGCGCCGCCATGGCGGGAATCAGGATGGCGCCGATGGCATAGGTCGTGGCGACGCTGGAGCCGGAGACGGCGGCAAAGATCATGCAGACGACGATGCAGGTCGCCGGCAATCCACCCCGAGTATTGCCGATGAGGCTTTCCACCAGATCGACCAGGCGACGGGAAATACCGCCCGCAGCCATCAGGTTGCCCGCCAAAATGAAGAATGGCACGGCGGCCAGCGGAAATTTGTCGAGTGCGATGAACGCCTGCTGGGGCAACACGATCAACGGCAGATTGGAGAAAGCGGCCACACCCACCAGCCCCGCCAAACCGATGGCGACGGCTACCGGCACGGACAGCGCCATCAGCCCCACGAGGAGCAGGATCATCACGAGCAGCATGGTGTCGTCCTCAGGTATTCTGTGTCTGGTGATCGATATCGGCACGCGGCGCCATGGCATGCGCTATTGTGGAGAACATCGACACGATCGCACCGACCGGCAATGCGGCGTAGCCCCAACTGGTGGGGATGCCCAGTCCGGCAATGGTCTGGAACCGGACGCGCAAGGCCAGCACGACGCCGTACCAGGCGATAAATCCCAACAGGGTCAGCACGCAGACCAGGATCACGCCCCGGACGACATGGCGCATCCGGCCCTTGCTCAAGCCGAGCAGCCAGTCCACGGAGATGAGCGTCCCGGAGCGCAGCGCCCCCGCAATACCCAGGTAAGTCATCCAGATCAGAGTCATCTGGATCAGCGGCTCAGACCACTCCGCCGAACGCTGGAGGACAAACCGTGCGACCACCTGATAGAGCCCGCACAGCGCCGCGAACCCCAGGCCGGCAGTCGCCAGCCCGACCGCCGCCCTGGAAAGCGCGTTCTCGATGCCAAGAAAACAGCGAGACCAAGTGTGAGAGTTCATGGCTCCGCGCCTCTACTTCGTGTCCTGAATGGCATCCAGACGATCCTTGCCGAACCGCTCCGCGAATTTCACATAGAGCCCATCCAGCTTCGCCCGGAAAGCCGCCTTATCGACATCGGCAACGACTTCCACGCCTTGCTGACGCAGCGTGTCCAGCCCCGTCTTCAGGACGGTCTCCACCTCGGCCCGATTGCGCTTCATGGCGTTGCGTCCAGCCTCGGCGAAGATCTGCTTATCTTCATCGGACAGCGCATCGTAGGCCGACGGCGAAATCAGCAGGACCAGCGGCGTGAATGCATGATCGGTCATGCTCAGGTATTTCTGCACCTCGCCGAAACGATTATTGATGATGGCGCCGATCGGGTTCTCCTGGCCGTCCACCACCCCTTGCTGCAGGGCGGTGTAGACCTCCGGGATGGCCATGGGGGTCGGCAGCACGCCCAGTTCCTTCCAGACCGCGATATGCAATTCGTTCTGCTGCGTGCGAATCTTCAGGCCCCGAACGTCTTCCACCGTCCTGACCGGCCGGACATTGTTCGTGAGCTCCCGGAATCCCATCCCGCCGAACGCAAGACCCACCAACCCTTTCTTGGGCAGCAGGGCCAGCATCTCCTCGCCGATCGGACCGGACAGGACGGCTTCAGCATGATCGAAATCCCGGAACAGGAACGGAATATCGAAGAGCGCGAATTCGGGCACGAAATTGACCACCACCGAGGTGCTGGGCACGGCCATGTCCACAGTGCCGAGCTGGACGCTTTCGATCACCTCGCGATCGCCCCCGAGGGCGCCGCCGCCCTGCAGTTCAATCTTGATCCGTCCTTGCGTGCGCGTGGCGATTTCCTCGGAAAACTGCTTCATCGCAATGGCTTCGGGCGCCTGCGGCCCGCCGACGAAACCCAGAGACAGCGTCGTATCGGCAGCCGCGGCCGCCCCCGCCCAGGCCGCCACGGCCAGGCACGTCACCCATATGATTTTCTTCATGATCTCCTCCGACTGCGATTGAATTGCTATTGATATGGATACTGAAACGGGAATGAAGGATCAGGCCTGGATGCTCCAGCGCCCGGTGACGTACTCGCCAAGCGCCTCGATGCGGATCGGAATGCCCAGGCCGGGACCGTCAGGGATGGCGATCCGGCCACTGCCATCGGGTCGCGGATCGAAAACCGCTGCGCGCAAGGGGTTGTAGCTCTGGTCGTATTCGAACAGCGGATAACCGGGCTTTCCGCCATATCCGCAGAGCACCGACGCATACTGCAACGAGGCCAGGAAATTGACGCCGCTGCCCCAGACATGGGGCGCAACCGCCGTATCGAATGCATCGGCCAGACCCGCAATCTTCATGGCTTCGGTCAGGCCGCCGCAAATGGCGAGGTCGGGTTGAAGAACCGCCAAGGCGCCGTCCACCATGACATCCCGGAAGGCCTGGACGCCACAGAAAGACTCGCCGCCCGACAAGGGCACCCGCAGCTTTTCCGCAAGACGGCGATAGCTGGCGGTATTGTCGTGGCGAACCGGTTCTTCGATCCATGCCAGCCGCGACGAAGCCGTGGCATCGGCCAGCGCCAACGTATCCCCGACCGTGGAAGACTCATTAAGGTCGATCATCAGCGCGGCATCGTCGCCCACGATGGCCCGGGCGGCCTCGATGACGCGCACGTCTTCCCCAAAACCGATGCCGACCCGAATCTTCACGGCTTGAAACCCGTCCGCCACGAAGCGCTCGACCGCCTGCTCAAAACCCGCGTACCGGTCCACGCCGGCAGGCAGCAAAGGGCCGCTGGCGTAGGCTGCGATTTCGCTGCGCAAAGCCCCGCCCAGCAGCTCGGCGATGGACCTGCCACTGGATCGCCCCAGCGCGTCCCAAACCGCAATATCGATCGCACTGAGCGCCATGTGCATCTGCCCGCGCCGATCGGGGACGGCGGCGGCGAGCATGGCCTGATGGATGCCGCGCGGATTCGTGATGGATCGACCCAGCACGTGCGGCGCCAGCTGATGCTGGATCAGCGCAGCGGCGGCATGCGGGTAGGCCCAGGTTTCCCCCCAGCCCTCCTGCCCGCCGGCCGTCACGATCCGGACCAGCAAGCCAGACCGCTCGCTGAACACTCGCAATGCGTTGCCTGCCGGCTCGGGCATGGCGCAACACAGGAAATAACCTTCGATCCTGGCGATCGTATCCGCGGTCGAGATCAACGACGGCTCCTCTGTCTTTGATTTGACTGCGGATTATAATTATTTGAAATTCAAGCAACAAATAAGAATTCAACCCCAGATACATCAGAATATTAAATACATGCGCCTCACCCTCGCCCAGCTGGAAGCGTTCTATTGGACCGCCACCCATGGCTCGGTGGACAAGGCCGCTCATACGCTGCACCTCGCGCAACCTACCGTCTCGCTGCGCCTGCGGGGGCTGGAGGACGCCTTGGGATACAAGCCCTTCGAACGCGCGGGCAGAGGTCTGAAGCTCACCCGGCGCGGCCTCGATCTGCTGGACGAATGCCACACGATCTTCGCCAGCCTCGAGACCATCGAGGCGCACTCCGGCGCGCAACGGATCACAGGTCCTATCCGCCTGGGCTTCGCCGAAGGTTTCGCCATGGTCTGCCTGCCCGAGATCCTGTTCAGGCTGCACGCCGACCATCCAGGACTGCAACCCGAAGTGATGGTGGCCACGTCCGCGCAGATCGAACCGGAACTGCACAACCTGGAACTGGACCTGGCCTTCCTCGTGCACCCATCGGAGCACAAACAGTTCAAGCTGGACTCGCTGGGCCGGCAGGAGGCAGCCTGGGTCTCGGCAACACGCTTCCAGTTGCCCACGGTCATCCGGCCCCAGGACATCGCCACGTTGCCGATCATTGCCAACCCGGTCGGCTCCATCAACTACCAGCAGATGATCAGCTGGTTCGCCAGCGCCGGGCTGACACCGAAACGGATCGACTTCTGCAATAGCGTCTCGATGTTGGTCAACCTGGTCGACAAGGGCGTCGGCCTGGGCATCTATCCCTGCAAGCTGGCCGAGAACGCACAGAGCGCCGGCCGGGTGCGCATCCTGCAGTCGAGCCCTCAGATCGACGATACGCCGATCTTTGCCAAGTACCCCCGCCAAGGCTCGAAACCCAAGGTCGATGCGGTACTGAGCACCGTCATTGCGGTACTCAGTGAAATGGATTATCTGAAGTAGCGGTCGGCCGTGTCAGGTGTGTGCCGCACTCACCACAGCACGAAGAACAGCAGCCAGGCCCAGACGAAAGGCAGCAGCCCCGCGGCGACGGCGCCCAGCGCCAGGCCCTTGCGCCAGGCGCTGGCCGTGCGCAAGCCGGCCAGGCGCCACTCGAAACGCAGGCTCCAGGCCAGCGCCAGCGCCAGCAGGGTGAAGCGGACCGGATTGGCCCAACCGGTCGGAACTCCCTCGTGCTGCAGCAGGGTCAGGGTCGTGGCCGACAGGCCCAGGAACACTCCGACTCCCGCGGCGGGGATCAGGCCCTGGGCCAGTTTGTGCACCCCCGCCAGCCGGCTGCGCAGCAACTGGCCGGCCGCATTGCGCACCCCGGGATGCGATGCGGCCGGCAGCACGCGATCGGCCAGCCACAGGCCGCCGAACGCCGCGCCGCCCACCACGCCCGCCGCGCCGAAGATGAACAGCAGGATGACCGTGCCGTCGAGCCAGCTGAAGCTGTCATTGACCTGGGGATAGTGCGTGAGAATGAACCAGGGAGCGTTGTCGGCCAGGGGCCAGTACAGGTCGCGGTTCACCAGCCAGGTCGCCATGGCCTGCTTGAGCGTGACGAACCAGGGGCTGGCGCTCCAGAGGAACGCCCCCACGGCCAGGCCCATCAGGCCGAAGACGATCAGCATTGTCTGCCAGCCGCTGCCCTCGGCCACCTGGACGATCTCCGCTTCCGGCGAACGCGGCGACAGGGTGATGGCCCCGCGATAGTCGCTGCAGCGGCCGCACATGTGGCATTCGGCGGCGCCCTGCATGTTGCGCAGCGGCAGCAGGGGCGCGCAGTTGATGGATTCGATGCGCCGCACCGGAGCCCGCCAGGCCTGGGCGTCCACCCGGTAGTGCCAGGGGGCCAGCTTGGCCAGCAGATTGAAGACCCCGTTGACCGGGCACAGGTATTTGCACCACACCCGCTTGTTGCGCCCATAGAGCCAGCCCACGATCATGGCCGCGATCGTGGAGCCCCCGAGGACTGCCGCCACCGCCCAGGGGTATTGATAGACGCTGACCAGCTGGCCGTAGATCGTCGTCAGGCTGAAGGCCACGAACGGCCAGCCGCCCCAGCGCATCCAGCGCGGGATCGCCCCGCCCCGCCCGTGGCGGCTGGCCCATTCCGTCAGGGCGCCTTCCGGACAGAACAGGCCGCACCAGGCGCGGCCGAACAGGGGAATCGAAACCAGGACGAACGGCCACCAGATGCCCCAGAAGGCGAACTGGGCCACGATGGTGAGGTTGTTGAAGACGGACGCGCTGCGGTCGGGCAGCGGCAGGACGGCGGGAATGGCCAGCAGCGCCACATACACGCCGACGATGATCCACTGGATGGCGCGGATGGCGCGCTGGTGGTCGCGCAGGAAGTCGCCGGCGCGCGCCACCTGCGCCCGAAACCCTTGCCCACGAGAAACCGACTCCATCATGCAGTGTCCTGATTGCGCCTACCGGACGCACAAGGCGCAAAGCGTATACCGAGGATACGCCGCGCGCAAATGCGGTCTCAGGAGGCGGCGACCCCCGCCTGCCGGATGGCGGGGCGGGCCGAAGCCCTGCGCAGCAGGCCGATCACCACGGCCCAGTACCCCAGCCAGATCAACAGCTGCGACAGCGCGGGATAGGCCCGATACCCGGCGAAATCGGCCAGGATCTTGCCCAGCCCGCCTTCGGTCCCCAGCAGCCCGCTGCTGTCCCAGACCGGGTCCACCAGGGTGGGCAGTACGTCCAGGGAGATCAGGCGGTCGGTGGCCGACACCAGCAGGGCGCCGGCCAGCAGGAGCAGCAGGATCTCGGTCAGCTTGAAAAAACGCCGCCACGTGATGATCCGGCCCCCCAGCTGCAGCAGCCAGAAGGTCAGCAGCGCCACGGCGAAGCCGCCCGCGCCGGCCAGGATCATGGACCACAGATTCCCGTCCTGCTGCGAGGACAGCACCGTGCCATACAGAAACACCACGGTTTCGCTGCCTTCGCGGGCCACGGCGATCATGACCAGCGCGAGCAGGCCCCACCAATGGTCCCCGCCGATCTGCGCGGAGGCGCCGCTTTCCAGTTCCCGGCGCAGGCCGCGCCCATGACGACGCATCCAGACGACCATCTGCACCACCAGGGCGCAGGCGGCCAGCGCCATCAGCGCCTGGAACCATTCCTGGCCCGTGTCCGACAGCCACGACGCCACGCCCAGCAGGGCCAGCGCCAGCGCGGCGGCCAGCAGGAGCCCCGCCCCCACTCCGCCCCACAGCCAGGGCAGCCCGCGCCGCCCTTCGGGCGAGGCCTTCAGCCAGGAATACAGGATGCCCACGACCAGCAGGGCCTCGACACTTTCACGCCAGACGATGAAGGCGACTTGTTCCATGAAGCGCGTCCGGAATCAGGGCTTGGGCAGCACGACCAGCGTGCCCTTCACCTGGGGATGGAAATCATCAAAGAAGGGGTATTCCCCCGGCCGGGACAAGGTCAGCACCACGAAGGACGTCACTCCCGGCCCCAGCACTTTTTCCTTGCGCAGGGGCAGGCTTTCGAATTCGACGGCTTCGGTGCTTTCATTGACCAGCACGATCTTGAAGCGCCCGGCCGGGACTTCGAGCCGGGCGGGCTCGAAGGTGCCGTCCGCCTTGAAGGTCAGGGTATGGACCGGCATGTCGGCTTGCGCCACAGCCACGGGCGCCAGCCATCCGGCCAGCGCCGCCATCAGAACGGCCAGCCAGGGACGCATCTCAGTACCCGCCCTTCTTGCCCGTGCCGGCGAACACGAAATCGTATTTCACCTCGAAGGTCTTGAACCACGGCGCCACCCCGGTCTCTTTGTCCACGTGGCGGCCGAAGTGGTTGTTCGGCGCGGTTTCCGGCGAACCGATGACGAAGGTCAGCTGGTATTTGCCCGGGCCGTCGAGCTTGACGTTGTCGCCATAGTGGGGACCGTCGTTGGCCACCATCGGCATCAGATCGCCCTTCAGGACCTTGTCGCTGCCCTGCTTCTGCAGCACGTACTGGATGTTCAGGTACGGCGCCCAGGCCCCTTCGGGCAGGCCGTTCTTGTTGTCGGCCGTGGCATGGATGTCGGCTTCCAGGTGGATGTCGGAATCCTTGGCGGCCAGCATCATGCCCTCGGGTTCCATGACGACCGGCTGCAGATAGACCGCGGCCACCTCGAGGCCGTGAATGTCCTTGGGTTCGCCGATGGGATATTCGGCCGCCAGCGCGGAAGACGCCAGCCCCAGACCCGCCACAGCAATCAACAACTTGTTCACCATAAAGGCTCTCCGTCATGATAAGAAGAATGATTCTCGTTAATTTACCACCACAGCCCGCCGGGCGCAGGGCGAAACACGGATTTTTTTGACGATCCGCAAAAAAGGTCGCCGGACGCGCGGCCGCGCCAGGCCGAACGAACGGCCTCGGGGAATGCGCGGCCGCGCCGGATCGGAGACCGCGCCGGCCGCAGGCCGGGCATGCGCCCACGTCGACGCCGTCCGCGCCCGAGGACGCGGTGTGTCGGTGTCGGCGGCGGCCGCCCCCGGGCTGCGGGGGCGGATGCGGATCAGCGCTTTTTCTTGCCGGGTTCCGGCTGGCCCGGGAAGGGGAAGCCGGTGAACAGATTGCGGGTCTGGTCCTGCATCTGGTCCTGCATCTGCAGGAACACGTGACGGCTTTGCTCGATATAGTTATTCATCATGTTCTGCAAGGCCGGCGTCTGCATGTTCATCAGCTGCGCCCAGGCTTCGGGGCCGAAGTGCTGCTGGTACAGCCCCTGGGACTGTTCGGCCATGCGGTCCTGGATGTCCATGAGCACCTGGATGTTCTTTTCCAGGAAGGTGCCCATGACCCCCTGCATGGCATGGCCGTAGAACCGGATGATCTGGGCCAGCGCATTGGCCGAGAACATCGGCATCCCCCCGGATTCTTCTTCCAGGATGATCTGCAGCAGGATGCTGCGGGTGAGATCTTCGCCGCTTTTCGCGTCCACGACGCGAAAGACGGCGTTCTCCAGCACCAGCTGCTTGATGTCCGCCAAGGTGATGTAGGCGCTGGACTGGGTGTCGTAGAGCCGGCGGTTGGGATATTTTTTGATCAGTCGTTCGGACTGCGCGGAAGTGGTTTGCGGCATTTGACTCAACCCATGTGCAAGCCGCCATTGAGCGAGAAATCCGCCCCGGTGGCAAAACCGGCGTCATCGGACGACAGCCAGGCCACGATGGAGCCGATCTCTTCCGGCGTGCCCAGGCGCTTCACCGGAATCGTGGCGACGATCTTTTCCAGCACGTCGGGACGGATGGCGCGGACCATGTCGGTGCCGATGTAGCCCGGCGATATCGTGTTGACGGTGACGCCCTTGCTGGCGACTTCCTGGGCGAGCGCCATGGTGAAGCCATGGATGCCGGCCTTGGCCGTGGAATAGTTGGTCTGCCCGAACTGGCCCTTCTGCCCGTTGACGGAACTGATGTTGATGATACGCCCCCATTGCCGATCGACCATGTCGTCGATCACCTGCTTGGTGACGTTGAACAGGCTGTTCAGGTTGGTGTCGATGACGGAGCGCCAGTCTTCCTGGCTCATTTTGCGGAACACGCCGTCGCGCGTGATGCCGGCGTTGTTGACCAGCACGTCGACCGGCCCGAACTGTTCCTTGACCTTGACGAAAGCCTGGACCGTGGAATCCCAGTCGGACACGTTCCCGACGGAGGCATTGAACTTATACCCCAGGGCCGCCTGTTCGTTGAGCCATTTGGCGTAGTCGCGGCTGGGGCCGCAGCCCGCCACCACGGTAAAGCCTTCCTTGGCCAGGCGCTGGCAGATCGAGGTACCGATACCGCCCATGCCACCGGTGACGTAAGCCAGTTTTCCACTCATAAGGTTCTCCTTCAGTCAGCTTTTACTTTGACATAGCGCCCAGGAGCGGGTTCTATGACAGGGTACCGTTGATTGCCCAGGGACCGGGCGGCTCGCCGCATGGGTCCGGAATGGTCCGTCAGCCAGGCCAGCCAGTCGGGCCACCAGCTGCCCGTGGCATGCGTGGACGAGGCTTCCCATTCGGACGGATCGCTGGGCAGTTCGCCCGCGCTCCGGAACCAGTAGCCCCGCCGGCCGCGCTCCGGGGGATTGATGACCCCGGCGATGTGGCCGGATTCGCCCAGCACGAAACGCAGAGGGCCGCGCAGCAGCAGGGTGGACGCGTACGCCGATTTCCAGGGCACGATGTGATCGTCGCGCGATGCGTACAGATAAGCGGGCATGTCCAGGGCGCGCAGATCCACCGCCTGCCCGCACACGTGCAGCTGGCCGGTCTTCAGGCGGTTTTCCAGATAGGTGTTGCGGAAGTACCAGGCGAAGAACGGCCCGGGCAGATTGGTGCCGTCGGCGTTCCAGGCCAGCAGGTCGAAGGCGCGGGGGGCCTCGCCCATCAGGTAGTTCGAGCCGACGTAATTCCAGACCAGTTCCGCCGGACGCAGGAAGGAGAAGGTGGTGGACAGTTCGCCGGCCGTCATCAGGCCGCCATCGCCCAGCTGCTGTTCGCGCGTGCGGGCATGCCATTCGTCCACGAAGACGTCCAGGATCCCGGTGTCGCGAAAATCCAGGAAGGTCGTCAGCAGCGTCAGGGCGGCCACGGGATCCTGGCCGCGCGCCCGGGCGACGGCCAGCGCGGTGGACAGCAGCGTGCCGCCGACGCAAAAGCCCAGCGCATTGATCCGCGGCTGGCGGCTGATGGCCTGCGCCACGTCGATGGCCTGCAGGACGCCGTCCTGGATGTAATCGTCCCAGGTCTTGCCGTCGATGCCGTCGGCATCCTCCGGCCGGGGGTTGCGCCAGGAAATCATGAACACCTGGAAACCGGCCTGGAGGGCGTGCGCCACAAGGGAATTCGCGGGCTGCAGGTCCAGTATGTAGTATTTGTTGATGCAGGGCGGCACCATCAGCAGCGGACGCTGATGCACCTGGGCGCATTGCGGCTTGTACTGAATGAGCTGCATCAACGGATTTTCATACACCACGGCGCCGGGCGTGACGGCCAGATTGTCGCCCGGCGCGAAGGCCGATTCGTCGGTCTGGGTGATGCGCCGGCGGCGCAGGTCGTGCAGCAGATTGGCCAGGCCGCGCTGCAGCGTATCGCCGCCGCTGCGCAGCAGGGCCTGCATCGCATCCGGATTGCTGGCCAGGTAGTTGGACGGCGCGGCGGCCTCGACCCACTGCATGACCGAGAACTGCAGCCTTTCGCGGGCGGCATCGCCCAGGTCGGCGGCCTGGGCCAGATCCTGCAGGGCGCGCGCCACGATCAGATAGGCATGCGCCGAAAACAGGGAATGCGGATTGTTCGACCAGGCTTCGGAGGAGAAGCGCCGATCCTTCAAGGGCGCCAGCGCGCCCTGCCGCGCCTGGTCCAGCAAGGCCTGCCAGGACTGGAGGAAGTCGGTCTGGATGGCTGCCAGGCGATCGGACGAGACATGGGGCGGCACTGACCGCTGAGATGAATCCGCATTGCCCATGACATCCCCCTGCCCCGGTGTGGCCTGATGCAGCCCCACGCCTCAATGTTGTTCATTCTGCCATGCTGATCACGGGCGTCAATTCGGGTAAGTCGCTAGTGCCGCGCCGGCCGGGCAAGCGCCGCGGCGCGCCCTTTCCGGGATCATACCAGCCACGCCAGCGTGACTTGGCGCCCCGTGCGTACCTGCCGCCGGTAGGAAAAATATCGATCGGCGCGGCGATAGGTGCATTCCCCGCTGCACTCGACCTGATCGACGCCCGCCCGCGCCAATCGCCGCGCCGCCAGGCCGGCCAGATCCGCCAGCCAATGACCGGCCCGCGCCGACGGCGCGAAGCAGGCGGCCGCTTCGGCGTCCTGCTCCATGAAGGCGCGCCGGACCTCGTCCCCCACTTCGAAGGCGTCCGGCCCGATTCCGGGGCCGATCCAGGCGCGCCAGGCCGACGCCCGAGGCGCCTGGCGGCGCATGACCGACAGGGTGTTTTCCAGCACGCCGGCCGCCAGGCCCCGCCAGCCGGCATGCGCCGCCCCCAGCACCGTGCCGTCCCGATCGGCCAGCACCACCGGCAGGCAATCCGCCGTCATGATCGCCAACGGCCTGCCCCGCATCGCGGTGACGGCCGCATCGGCGCAGGGAGCGTCCGCCGGCGCCGCCAGTCGCGTCGTCCCCGGCGAATCAGACGCCTGCCATACCGCCGTCCCGTGGACCTGACTCAGCCAGAGCGGCTCCGCCGGCAAGCCGGCCCGCACCCGGGCGCGGTTTTCCCGCACGGCGGCCGGATCGTCATCCACGTGCAGGCCCAGGTTCAGGCTGTCCCAGGGCGCGGCGCTGACGCCCCCGCCGCGCCAGGTGCTGACATACCGCACCCCCGGCCAGGGTTCGCCGGTCGCGCCCCACAGGCCGGGCGTCCATTCAAGAATGCGCGTCATGGCTTTCTCCATCCCATGTCACCTGCGCCTGCGCCGCCCGGAAATCCTCGGGCAATTCCGCCGTGAACGACGGCAGCAGCCCGGTCGTCGGATCCTGGAAGCTGAGGGCGCGGGCATGCAGCATCTGTCGGACGGCCCCCGCCACCGGCCGGCCGCCATACAGGGCGTCGCCCAGCAAGGGATGCTTCAGCAGGGCCATGTGTACGCGGATCTGGTGGGTGCGGCCGGTTTCCAGGCGGCACAGCACCTCGGACACGGGCTGGTCGCCGCAATGTCCCGCGCGCTGCGCGGCATAGTGCGTGACGGCGGGCTTGGCCGCGATGGGCCGCTCGGCGCTCATGCGCACGGGCACCCGCGCGTCGCGGCCGATCGCCGCGTCGACCGTGCCCCGCCCGGCCAGGATGCCGTGGACCAGGGCGCAGTATTCGCGCTTGACGGTGCGCGCCTGCAGCTGGCGCACCAGCGCGGTCTGCGCGATTTCGGTGCGGGCGACGACCAGCAGGCCGGAGGTGTCCTTGTCCAGCCGATGGACGATGCCGGCGCGCGCGACGTGCAGCAATTCGGGATAGCGGTACAGCAGGCCGTTCAGCAAGGTGCCATGCCAGTTGCCCGCTCCCGGATGCGTGACCAGGCCCGCGGGCTTGTTCACCACGATCCAGTCGGGACTGTCCTCGACCACGTCGAAGGCCACGGGTTCGGGCACGAAGGCCAGGTCCTCGGGCGCCTGCTGCGGCCAGACCTGGATCCGCGCGCCGGGGCCGACGCGGCTGCGGACCTTGCCCACTTCCCCGTCCACCCGCACGTGCCCGTCTTCGATCCAGGTCTGCAGGCGGCTGCGGGAATGCTGCGGCAACAGGCGGGCCAGGACCTTATCCAGACGATCCGGGAGGGCTTGCAGGGGCAGTTCGAACAGCACTGGCTCGTCAGGGCCCGCGTCCTCGGTGGCGATCTCTGTGTCAGACATGGCGACAAATCATATAATCTGCCGACAATGCTAACACCTTGATCAAGGATGCCCCGTGGCCGTGCAAGCACCTGCTTTCCTGAAATCCCTGCCGTCCCTCGCCCGGCTGGCGCTGGCCGGACTCTGTCTGGCGATCGTGGCCGGGTGCAGCTCCACATCGGGCAAGGTCGACCCGACCGCCGGCTGGAGCGCCGAGCGCCTGTACAGCCAGGCCCGGTCCGACATGGGCTCGGGCAACTGGTCCGATGCCCGGAAGAACCTGGAAGCCCTGGAAGCCCGCTATCCCTTCGGCATCTATGCCCAGCAGTCCCTGATCGACCAGGCCTACGTCAACTGGAAGGACGAGGAACCCGAACAGGCCAAGGCGGCCATCGACCGCTTCCTGCAGCAGTACCCGAACCACCCGGGCTCGGACTACATGCTGTACCTGAAGGGCATGATCACCTTCACGCCGCCCAGCGCCATCCTGTCGAACATCACCCGCCAGGACCCCAGCGAGCGCGATCCCAAGGGCCTGCGCGAATCCTACGAAGCGTTCAACGAGCTGATCAAGCGCTATCCCGACAGCCGCTACACGCCCGACGCCCGCAAGCGCGTGGCCTGGCTGGTCAACACGATCGCCGAAAACGAAGTCCACATCGCCCAGTACTACTACGAACGCGGCGCCTACGTCGCGGCGGTCAACCGGGCCCAGACCGTGGTCACGGACTTCCAAGGCGCCCCCATCGTGGAAAAGGCCCTGTACGTGATGATGCTCAGCTACCAGAAGCTGGACATGCCCAACCTGGCCGACGACGCCAAGCGGGTGCTGGACAAGAACTTCCCCAACAGCAAATACTACAAACAGGGCCTGAACGAGCCCAAGAGCGCCTGGAACCCGATCAACTGGCTGTAAGCGGATCGGCGGCGGGCGGGTTCGACAGGAAATCCACCGCCACCGCCGCGTCGCGCGTGCGGGCGAAGGGCGGCAGGCCCTGCCACAGCAGACGCCCGTAGGGTTTGTCCACCAGCCGGCCGTCCCCCACCACCAGCACGCCCCAATCCTGTTCCGAGCGGATCAGGCGCCCCGCCCCCTGCTTCAGCAGCAAGGCGGCCTGCGGCAGCTGATATTCCATGAAGGGATTGCCGCCTTCGGCGCGGCAGGCGTTCAGCCGGGCCTCCAGCACGGGATCGTCGGGCGGCGCGAAGGGCAGCTTGTCGATCGCCACCAGCGTCAGCGCATCGCCCGGCACGTCGATGCCTTCCCAGAAGCTGGTGCTGCCCACCAGCACGGCATTGCCGGCCGAACGGAAGCGTTCCAGCAGGACGCCGCGCGTGGCCTCGCCCTGGCGCATCACGGGCCGATCCGACGACAGCAGCCCGCGCAACAGCTGATCGGCCACCCGGTCCACGGCCCGCAGGGTCGTGCACAGGACCAGCACCCCGCCCGCGCAGGCATCCACCAGCGGCAGCAGCGCCTGGGCGAAGGCATCGGTGAACCCCGGATCATTGGGCCAGGGCAGTGTCCGCGGCACGTACAGCAGCCCCTGCGCCGGATAATCGAAGGGCGAGGCCCAGCTGGCGGTCCGGGCGTCGCCCAGCCCCAGCTGATGCTGGAAATGCGCGAAATTGCCGCGCACCGACAGGGTCGCGGACGTCAGCACCCAGGCCTGTTCGGGGCGCCGGAAACCGGAAAAGATGCGGGCCACCGACAGGGGCGCGCGGTGCAGGCGCACGGAATGGGTGCTGTGTTCCAGCCAGCGCACCGCTGCCTGGTTCTCCGGTTCCGGCAGCCCCCGGGCCGGCTGCGCCCACTGCAGCAGCCGGGCCCGCAGCGTGCGGGCCGTGCGCGCCGCCGCCGCCAGGTCGGGATGGCGCTCTTCCTGGGTGCCCAGGGCCTCGGCCAGGGTGTCCAGCGCCCCGACCAGCGCGTCCAGCGCGGCATCGAAGGCTTCGGGTTCGGGGATCTGATCGAACGTCGCCCGGCCGCCGGGCATCCGCCCCACCGGCGCGCTCACCAGACGCAACTCGCGGGCGGCGGATTCCAGAGCCTGACAGTGCTCGGACCAGCGCACGGCTTCGCGCGCCTGCGCCAGGCCCGCGGCTTCGGTCTGCCGCGCCAGATCCAGCAACTGATGCAGGGACACGCTCTGTCCCAGGAAACGGGTGGCCGTCTCGGGCAACTGGTGGGCTTCGTCGAACACCACCAGCCGGGTTTCGGGCAGCAGGTCCGGAATGCCTTCCTCGCGCAGGGCCAGGTCCGCCATGAACAGCGCATGGTTGACCACGACCACGTCCGCTTCCTGCGCATGGCGCCGCGCCTTCAGCAAAAAGCAGTCGCGCACGAAAGGACACTCCTGGCCCAGGCAGTTCTCCCGGGTCGACGTGACGCGGTTCCAGATGTCGGCGGTTTCCGGCACGGCGGGCAGATCGGCCTTGTCCCCGCTCGGGCTGAGCTGGGTGAACTGGCGGATCTGCCGCAGCTGGGCGATCTCTTCGCGGGATTTCAGGCCGCGCTCGTCCTGCTCCAGGCGTTCCAGGTGATAGTGGCAGACGTAGTTGCCGCGGCCCTTGAGCAGGGCCACGTCCACGGACAGGGCCAGCGCCTCGCGCAGGCGCGGGATGTCGCGCCGGAAGAGCTGGTCCTGCAGCGTGCGGGTGCCGGTGGAAATCAGCACCTTGTCGCCGGACAGGAAGGCCGGCACCAGGTACGCCCAGGTCTTGCCCGTTCCCGTGCCGGCCTCGGCCACCAGCACGCCGCCGTCGGCCACGGTGTCCCGGATGGCGGCCGACAGCGCCTGCTGGGCCTCGCGCGGCACGTAGCCGGGCAACTGGCGGGCCAAAGGGCCCTCCGGGCCGAATACGGCGTTCAGATCGTCACTGGACATGGGGGAAGGAAGACGGGATGAATCGGGGGATGATACGCCAGGCATTTCAGGGCGCGGCGCATGCTATGGCAAAATGCGCCGCTTGAACTTCGTATTTTAGGACGTCCGCATGTCCACTGCCGTAGCCGCTTCTTCTTCTCATTCCGTCGATCCCGCGCGCGTCCTGCGCCTGCTGTGCGCCGAACTGGACGCCCGCCCCGCCCAGGTCGCGGCCGCCGTGGACCTGCTGGATACCGGGGCCACCGTGCCCTTCATCGCCCGCTACCGCAAGGAAGTCACCGGCGGGCTGGACGACACGGTGCTGCGCCAACTGGAAGTCAGGCTGCTGTACATCCGCGAGCTGGAAGGCCGGCGCGTCGCCATCCTGGACTCCATCGCGCAGCAGGGACGGCTCGACGACGCCTTGCAGGCCCAGATCCTGGCGGCCGACAGCAAGCAGCGCCTGGAAGACCTGTACGCCCCCTACAAGCCCAAGCGCCGCACCCGCGCCCAGATCGCCCGAGAAGCGGGGCTGGAACCGCTGGCCGACACGCTGCTGGCCGACCGCGCCGCCGATCCGGACGCGCTGGCGGCCGGCTACCTGAACGCCGACGCCGGTTTCGCCGACGCCAGGGCCGCCCTGAACGGCGCCCGCGACATCCTGGCGGAACGTTTCGCGGAACAGGCCCCGCTGCTGGAGGCCTTGCGCGGCGAACTCTGGCAGACGGGCCTGATCTACGCCCAGGTGGTGGCCGGCAAGGAAACCGAGGGCGAGAAATTCCGCGACTGGTTCGACTTCCACGAAGCGCTGCGCACCCTGCCCTCGCACCGCGTGCTGGCGCTGCTGCGGGGTCGCCAGCAAGGCATCCTGGACCTGCGCCTGGGCCTGGATGCCGAGCGCGAAGCGCTGACGCCGCATCCCTGCGTCACGCGCGTCGCCGACCTGCTGGACATCGACGCCCGCTTCGACGCCCAGGCCACGCCGCGCCAGCACTGGCTGGCCGAGGTCTGTCGCTGGACCTGGCGCGTCAAGCTGCTGACGGCCTTCGAAACCGAACTGATCGGCCGGCTGCGCGAAGCCGCCGAGACGGAAGCCATCCGCGTGTTCGCCGCCAACCTGAAGGACCTGCTGCTGGCCGCCCCGGCCGGCCCCAAGGCCGTGCTGGGCCTGGATCCCGGCATCCGCACCGGCGTGAAGGTCGCCGTCATCGACGCCACCGGCAAGCTGCTGGACACCGCGACGATCTACCCCTTCGAGCCGCGCCGCGACGTGGAAGGGAGCCTGCGCACGCTGGCCGCCCTGGTCCAGCGCCACCGGATCCCGCTGGTCGCCATCGGCAACGGCACGGCCTCGCGCGAGACCGAACGCCTGGCGGCCGTCCTGCGCGAACGCCATCCCGAACTGGCCTTCGACCGGGTGGTGGTCTCCGAGGCGGGCGCCTCGGTGTATTCGGCTTCCGAACTGGGCGCGCAGGAATTCCCCGACCTGGACGTCAGCCTGCGCGGGGCCGTGTCCATCGCCCGCCGGCTGCAGGACCCGCTGGCCGAGCTGGTCAAGATCGAACCCAAGGCCATCGGCGTGGGCCAGTACCAGCACGACGTCAACCAGCGCGAACTGGCGCATTCGCTGAACGCCGTGGTCGAGGACTGCGTGAATGCCGTGGGCGTCGACGTGAACACAGCCTCCGCGCCGCTGCTGACCCGGGTTTCGGGTCTGAACGCCAGCCTGGCCCGCAACATCGTGCAGTGGCGCGAAGAGCACGGGGCTTTTCCCAACCGCCAGGCGCTGCGCGAAGTCCCCCGCTTCGGCGACAAGGCCTTCGAACAGGCCGCCGGGTTCCTGCGCGTGCCCGGCTCGGACAATCCGCTGGATGCGTCCGCCGTCCACCCCGAAGCCTACCCGGTCGTCGAACAGATCGTGCTGAAGGCCGGCCGGTCCGCGGCCGAGCTGATGGGGCAGCCGCAGGCCCTGAAAGGTCTGTCGCCCGCCGATTTCACCAGCGAGCGCTTCGGCCTGCCGACGGTGCGCGACATCTTCGCCGAACTGGAAAAACCGGGCCGCGACCCGCGTCCGGAATTCAAGACGGCGCAGTTCAAGGAAGGCATCCACGACATCAAGGACCTCGCGCCCGGCATGGTGCTGGAAGGCGTGGTCAGCAACGTGGCCAATTTCGGCGCGTTCGTGGACATCGGCGTGCACCAGGACGGCCTGGTGCACGTGTCGGCTCTGGCGGACAAGTTCGTCAAGGACCCGCGCGACGTCGTGCGGGTCGGCCAGACCGTGCAGGTGCGGGTGCTGGAAGTCGACGTGGCCCGCAAGCGGATCGCGCTGACCATGCGCAAGGACGATCCGGAGCCGCGTCACGCCGGCCGCGGCGCCGAGGCCGGCAACCGGTCCGGCGGTCGCCCCGGTGGCCGCCAGGGCCGCCCGGAGCGGCCGGCGGCCGCGCCGCAAGGAGCCATGGCCGAAGCCTTCGCCCGCCTGCAGCACAAGCGCTGAACGGCGATGCTTCGTCCCGGCACGGGGACGCGGGCCCGCGCCGCCCGCCTCCCGTCCAGCGCCTGCGACCTGCAATATAGACAACCACTATCGAACAATAATAGATAATCAATTTTATTAAATTATCGATCTTCCTTAGACTGTTCCCTGAGTCACAGGCTGCCCGCGCGGCGGCCCGCCCCCCGAACCGGGTTCATTTCAGGAGCAGAACCATGAAGAAGCTGACCACCGCCGCCGGCGCCCCCGTCGCCGACAACCAGAACATCCTGACCGCCGGCCCGCGCGGCCCGGCCCTGCTGCAGGACGTCTGGCTGCTGGAGAAACTGGCGCACTTCGACCGCGAAGTCATCCCCGAGCGCCGCATGCACGCCAAGGGCGCGGGCGCATACGGCACCTTCACCGTCACCCATGACATCACGCGCTACACCCGCGCGGCCATCTTCTCCGAAGTCGGCAAGCAGACCCCGATGTTCATCCGCTTCTCGACCGTCGCGGGCGAACGCGGCGCCGCCGACGCCGAGCGCGACATCCGCGGCGTGGCGATGAAGTTCTACACCGAAGAAGGCAATTGGGACCTGGTCGGCAACAACACCCCCGTCTTCTTCTTCCGCGACCCGCTGAAGTTCCCGGATCTGAACCACGCCGTCAAGCGCGACCCGGGCACCGGCATGCGCAGCGCCCAGAACAACTGGGAATTCTGGACCGGTCTGCCCGAAGCCCTGCACCAGATCACCATCGTCATGAGCGATCGGGGCATTCCGTCCGACTTCCGCCACATGCACCTGTTCGGCAGCCACACCTTCAGCTTCATCAATGCCGACATGGAGCGGTTCTGGGTGAAATTCCACTTCAAGTCCCGGCAAGGCATCCGCAACCTGAGCGACGCCGAGGCGGCCGAACTGATCGGCCGCGACCGGGAAAGCTCGCAGCGCGACCTGTACGAGAGCATCGCGCAGGGCGATTTCCCGAGCTGGACGTTGTCCGTGCAGATCATGCCGGAAAAGGATGCGGGGACTTACCACCTGAACCCCTTCGACCTGACCAAGGTCTGGCCGCACGGCGATTACCCGCTGATCGAAGTCGGCGTGCTGGAACTGAACCGCAATCCCGAAAACTTCTTCGCCGAAGTCGAGCAGGCCGCCTTCACCCCGGCCAACGTGGTTCCCGGCATCGGCTTTTCGCCCGACCGCATGCTGCAGGCGCGCCTGTTTTCCTATGGCGACGCGCAGCGCTACCGCCTGGGCGTCAACCATCACCAGATCCCTGTCAATGCGCCGCGCTGCCCCTTCCACAGCTACCACCGCGACGGCGCGATGCGGGTGGACGGCAATCACGGCGGCCTGACCGGCAACCAGCCCAACCGATCCAGCGAATGGGCCGAGCAGCCCGAATTCCGCGAACCGCCGCTCAGCCTGGAAGGCGTCGCGGACCACTGGAACCACCGGGAAGACACGGACTACTTTTCCCAGCCCGGCGATCTGTTCCGCCTGATGTCGCCCGCCCAGCGGCAGGCCCTGTTCGACAACACGGCCCGCGCCATCGCCGGCGTCAGCGCCGACGTGCAGGCTCTGCACATCGAGCACTGCGCCCTGGCGGACCCGGCCTACGGCGCCGGAGTCGCCGCCGCGATCCAAGCCCTGCAAGGCTGAGCCGCGTCCGCGGGACGACGCCGCGCGCGGCGTCGTCCCGCATGCCGGGCGCCGCAGCCGGCAAATCGGGCTGCAACATGCGCTGCGTCAACACCTGCTGAAAAATTATCGATTAAAAAACAGCAAGGAGGTCGCCATGCCATCAGCCTCGCAAAGACGCACCGTGGACCACCGGGCCGCGGCCCGGGCCACCGACCAGTATTTCCATGCCAGCCAGGCGCGCGCCTTCGCGTCGCTCTCGCCCGCCTCGCTCAGCCTGGCGTGGCTGGACTGGGCTCTGCACCTGGCAGCCTCGCCCGGCAAGCAAACCGAACTGTTGCGCCTGGCCGCCCGCCATCAGCACGACCTGGCTCACTACCTGTACGACTGCCTGCGGGCTTGCGGGGACCCGTCCCGGGTCTGCGTGACGCCGCCCGAAACGGACCCGCGCTTCAAGGACCCCGCCTGGTGTCGCTGGCCCTACAACCTGCTGAGCCAGGGATTCCTGCTGACCCAGGCCTGGTGGGAGGAGGCCACGTCCGATCTGCACGGCATCGAACCGCACCACATGCGGCAGATCGCGTTCTGGGCGCGCCAGTGGCTGGATATGATGTCGCCCGGCAACCAGCTCTGGACGAACCCCGTGGCCATCGACCGCACGGTCGCGGAAGGCGGGATGAACCTGCTGCGCGGCGGCAGCCATCTGCTGGAGGACGGCATCCGTCACCAGGCCGAAATGCCCGTTGCCGGCGCGGACAAGTTCCGCGTCGGACGCGAGGTCGCCGTCACGCCGGGCAAGGTCATCCTGCGCAACGAGCTGATCGAACTGATCCAGTACGCGCCGACCACGGCGACCGTGCGTCCCGAGCCGATCCTGCTGGTGCCCGCATGGATCATGAAGTACTACATCCTGGACCTGTCGCCCCACAACTCCCTGGTCCGCTTCCTGCGGGACCAGGGCCACACCGTCTACTGCATCTCCTGGAAGAATCCCACCGACCGGGATGCCGACAGAGGCATGGACGACTATCTGCGCGACGGCTTCTTCGCCGCCCTGGACGCCATCGGACGCATCCAGCCGGAACGCCGCGTCCACGCCACCGGCTACTGCCTGGGCGGCACGCTGTTGTCGATCGCAGCCGCCGCCATGGCGCGCGACGGCGACGACCGGCTTGCCAGCGTCAGTCTGTTCACGGCCCAGGTCGATTTCAGCGAACCGGGCGAGATCGGTCTGTTCATCGACGAAGCTCAGGTCCACATGCTGGAAGCCCAGATGGGACGCAGCGGCTGCTTCAGCGCCGACCAGATGGCGGGCGCTTTCCAGATGCTGCGTTCCTACGACCTGCTCTGGTCGCGCGCCATCCATGAATACCTGCTGGGCGACCGGCGCCCCCTCAACGACCTGATGGCCTGGAACGCCGACGCCACCCGCATGCCCGCCCGCATGCATTCGCAGTACCTGCGGCGTCTGTACCTGAACAACGACCTGAGCGCCGGGCGCTATCCCGTGGGCGGGCGGCCCGTGTCGATCGGCGACATCCGCCTGCCCGTCTTCGCGGTGGGCACCGTCACCGATCACGTCGCGCCCTGGCGCTCGGTCTACAAACTGCACCAGTTCTTTCCCGGCCAACTGAGTTTCGTTCTGACCAGCGGCGGCCACAACGCCGGCATCGTCAGCGAGCCCGGCCACCGGGGGCGGCAGTACCGCTTTCGCACCCGCCAGCCGGGCGCGCCCTTCCTGTCGCCCGACGACTGGATGGCCGCTACGCCCGTCAGCGAAGGATCCTGGTGGCCCGCCTGGTCGCGCTGGCTGACCGACCGCTCGGGTCCCGCCGAAGCGCCACCTGCCCTGGGAGGCTCCGGACGGACGCCCCTGGAAGACGCCCCCGGGCGCTACGTACTGGAGACCTGATCCATGCGCAGGCATACCTCGTCCCGCCGGATCCGGCACGGCGCGTCCGGGCCGGCCGCCGGCATGGCCTGCGGCCGCTTCCCGCTCTTGCGCATCCTGGGCGCCGCCGGCATGCTGGCCCTGTCGGCCTGCGTCAACCTGGCGCCCGCGACCCGGCTCCCGGCTCCTCCGGTCGCCGATGCCTGGCCCGCCGACGCCGAAACAGCGCCCGCGCCCGCCACCACGCGCGCTTGGCGGGATCTGGACTGGGCGAACTATTTCCAGGACGCCGACATGCGCCGGCTGATCAGCCTGGCTCTGGAGCACAACCGCGACCTGAGGCTGGCCGGGCTGCGCGTGCGCGAAGCCGAAGCCGCCCACCGGATTCAGCGGGCCGACCTGTCGCCATCGATCAGCATCCAGGGCGGCGTCGAACGCAGCCGCGTGCCCGGCGACCTCAATCCCGCAGGCCAGCCGCAGATCCAGTCCCGCAGCCAGGTCGGCATCGGCCTCACCCATTGGGAGATCGACCTCTGGGGCCGGATCCGCAACCTGAAAGACGCCGCGCTGGACGACTGGCTGGCCTCGGACGCGGCCCGCCAGGCTGTCCGGGTGGCGCTGGTGCGCCAGGTGGCCGACTCGGTGCTGGTGCTACGGGAACTGGACCAGCGCGCCTTTCTGGCGGACGAAGCCGTGCGCAACCGCCGGCAGTCCCTGGAAATCTTCCAGCGGCGCAAGGGCGCGGGGTCCTCCTCGGAACTGGAACTGACCCAGGTGCGCACCCTGTTGATCCAGGCCGAATCCCTGCGGGTTCAACTGCAACAGGAACGGGCCGCCGCCGCGCACGCGCTGACGCTGCTGACGGGCGTCGCGAACGCCGGCATCGCGCCGGCCGAGGCCATCGATCTGGAATCCATGCGGCTGACCCGTCTAGAGCCGGGCCTGCCGTCCGAGGTCCTGCTGTCCCGGCCGGACATCCGGGCCGCCGAATACCAGCTGCGGTCGGCCCACGCCCGGATCGGCGCCGCGCGCGCCGCATTCCTGCCGCGCATCGCCCTGACTTCGAGCACCGGCTCGGCCAGCGCGGAACTCGACGGCCTGTTCGGCGGCGGGAGCCGGGCCTGGACGTTCGCGCCGGTCATCGAACTGCCGATCTTCACGGCGGGCCGCTTGAGGACCACCCTGGACGTGACCGAGGTCCGACGCGACATGGCGGTGGCGACCTACGAGAAAAACATCCAGACCGCCTTCCGCGAAGTGGCCGATGCCCTGTCCGCGCGCCAGGGCCTGGCCGAACAGATGGACATCCAGGCCCGCATGGCGCGGACCCAGGCCGCGCGGGCCGAACTGGCCCAGCTGCGCTACGACAGCGGCGCCGCGCCCTACCTGGAAGTCCTGGACGCCCAGCGCGATCTGCTGACGGCTCAGCAGCAACTGGTTCAAGTCCGGCGCGCCTGGCTATCGAGCCAGGTGGCTCTGTACGCCGCCCTGGGCGGCGGCGCCGGACCCGCCCTTCCAAACTCTCCCGCCCTCCAAGCGACATGATCCTGTCCGAGAAACTCAAGAAATCCCTCCCGCTGGCGCTGGCCGCCGTTCTGGCGATCGGCGCCTACGGCGCCTGGCGCTGGTCCCGGGACGGCGGCCCGGGCCCCGGTTTCATGCAAGGCAACGGCCGCATCGAGGCCACCGAAATCGACATTGCCACCAGGCTGCCCGGTCGGATCGACCGCATTCTGGTCGACGAGGGCGATTTCGTCCGAACCGGACAGATCCTGGCCCTGATGAATCCGGATTCCCTGCAGGCCCAGATCGAAGAAGCCGCGGCCCGCCAGCGCCAGGCCGGACACGCCGTCGCCGCCGCCCAGGCCCAGGTCGCCCTGCGCGAAAGCGACGTCGCCACGGCGCAAGCCATCGTCAGGCAGCGCGAAAGCGACCTGTTCGCCGCCCGGCGGCGCTTGAACCGATCCAGCACGCTGGCCCGGCAGGGCGCGGCGTCGCAGCAGGAGCTGGACGACGACCAGGCCCGGCTGCGCAGCGTCGAAGCCGGCCTCGCCGCCGCCCGGGCGCAAGTGGTGTCGGCTCAGGCGGGCGTGGCGGCGGCCAGGGCCGATCAGGTGGGCGCGGAATCCGCCGTGGCGGCTGCGGCGGCCACGACGGCGCGCATCCAGGCCGATCTGGAGGACAGCCGCCTCAAGGCCCCGCGCGACGGCCGCATCCAGCTGCGCATTGCCCAGCCGGGCGAAGTGCTCGGCGCCGGCGGCCGCGTGCTCAACATGCTGGACCTGTCCGACGTCACCATGACCTTCTTCATGCCCGAAGCCATCGCCGGCCGGCTCGCCCTGGGCAGCGAAGTCCGCATCGTGCTGGACGCGGCCCCGGAATATGTGATCCCCGCCGAAGTCGCCTTCGTCGCCAGCCAGGCCCAGTTCACTCCCAAGACCGTGGAAACGGCCAGCGAGCGCCAGAAGCTCATGTTCCGCATCAAGGCGCGCATTCCCCGGGATCTGCTGCAGAAGCATCTGGAGCAGGTCAAGACCGGCCTGCCAGGCGTCGCCTGGGTCCGCACCGACGCCGCGCGGCCCTGGCCCGCGACCCTGGCCATCCGCCTGCCCGGATAAGACCATGGCGCAGGACGTTCTCGCGGCCCGGATCCGGGGACTGAGTCACCGCTACGGCAAGACTTGCGCGCTGGAACGCATCGACTTCGACGTTCCGGCCGGCCGGATGATCGGCTTGATCGGCCCGGACGGCGTGGGCAAATCCACCTTGCTGTCGATCCTGGCCGGAGCCCGGACCATCCAGGAAGGCCGCGTCGAGGTTCTGGGCGGCGACATGGCAATGCGAGGCCACCGCAAGCGGACCTGCCCGCGCATCGCCTACATGCCGCAGGGACTGGGGAAGAACCTCTACCCGACGCTCTCGGTCGAGGAAAACCTGCAATTCTTCGCCCGCCTGTTCGGCCACGACGCCGCGGAGCGGCGCCGGCGCATCGACGACCTGACCCGCAGCACCGGCCTGCACCCGTTCCTGTCGCGCCCCGCGGGCAAGCTGTCGGGCGGCATGAGGCAGAAGCTGAGTCTGTGCTGCGCCCTGATCCACGACCCGGATCTCCTGATTCTGGACGAGCCGACGACGGGGGTGGACCCGCTGGCCCGCGCCCAGTTCTGGGACCTGATCGCCCGCATCCGCGCCGGTCATCCCGGGCGCGCAACCGGCGGCGAGCCGCGCCGATCGGGCGCCATGAGCGTCATCGTCGCCACCGCCTACATGGACGAGGCCCTGCGCTTCGACCGGCTGGTCGCCATGGACGATGGCCGCATCCTGGCCACCGGCACGCCGGCCGAACTGCTCCAGGCCACGGGCCAGGCCTCGCTGGAAGCCTCCTTCATCCACCTGCTGCCGGCCGCGCGGCGCGAGGGCTACACCCCCGTGGAAATCCCGCCCTTGCCGGTGGACGGCGAGGAAGACATCGCCATCGAGGCCCGCGATCTGACCATGCGCTTCGGCGACTTCGTGGCCGTCGATCACGTCAGCCTGCGGATCCGTCGCGGCGAGATCTTCGGCTTCCTGGGATCCAACGGCTGCGGCAAATCGACCACCATGAAGATGCTGACCGGACTGCTGCCCGCCAGCGAGGGCCGCGCCTGGCTGTTCGGCCGCGAGATCGACCCCGACGACCTGGACGTGCGCCGCCGGGTCGGATACATGTCGCAGTCCTTCTCCCTTTACGGCGAACTGACGGTGCGCCAGAACCTGTTTCTGCACGCCCGCCTGTTCCACGTCGCGCCGGAGCGCATCGACGAGCGCGTCCGCACAATGGTGGAGCGCTTCGGCCTGGGCGAGGCGCTGAACACGCTGCCCGGCAGTCTGCCGCTGGGAATCCGCCAGCGCCTGTCGCTGGCCGTGGCCATGGTGCACGAGCCCGAGCTGCTGATCCTGGACGAGCCGACTTCGGGCGTGGATCCCGTCGCCCGCGACGATTTCTGGCGGCTGCTGATCACGCTGTCGCGGCGCGACCGGGTCACGATCTTCATTTCCACCCACTTCATGAACGAGGCCGAGCGCTGCGACCGCATGTCCATGATGCATGCCGGGCGCGTGCTCGACAGCGACCGGCCCGCCGAACTGGTGCGCAAGCGCGGCGCCGGATCGCTGGAGGAGGCATTCATCGGCTACCTCCTGGAAGCCAGCGGCGAGGCTCCCGCCGCGCGGCCCGGTCAGGGCGCGGAACCCGGCGGCCGGACCGCGGCCCCGGACGCCGGCGGCCCGGCGGCGGACGCGCCCCGCATTCCGTCCTTCAGCCCTGCCCGGCTGTTCAGCACCATGCGGCGCGAATCCATGGAACTGCGCCGCGACCCGGTGCGAGGCACGCTGGCGCTGCTGGGATCCCTGGTGCTGATGTTCGTCATCGGTTTCGGCATCAGCCTGGACGTGGAGAGCCTGAGCTTCGCAGTGCAGGACCGGGACCAGAGCACCATCAGCCGCGCCTATGCCCTGAATCTGTCGGGCTCGCGCTACTTCGTCGAGCACCCCCCCATCGTCGACGATTCCGACATGGACCGGCGCATGCGCAACGGCGAACTGGCCCTGGCCATCGAAATCCCACCCGGTTTCGGACGCGATCTGCTGCACGGCCGCACGGCCGAGATCGGCGCCTGGATCGACGGCGCCATGCCCCAGCGCGCCGAAACCGTCAAAGGCTACGTCCAGGGCATGCATCAGCAATGGCTGGCGCAGCAAGCCCGGGAACGCCTGGGCGCATCCATCGCCTCGCCGGTCGACCTGCAGACGCGTTTCCGCTACAACCCGGACGTGCGCAGCCTGCCCGCCATGGTGCCGGTCGTCATCCCGCTGCTGCTGATGATGCTGCCGGCCATGCTCACCGCCCTGGCCGTGGTGCGCGAAAAGGAAATCGGGTCGATCATCAATCTGTATGTCACCCCGGTGACGCGGACGGAGTTCCTGCTGGGCAAACAGATCCCCTACATCGGGCTGGCCTTGTTGAACTTCGCAGCGATGTGCCTGCTGTCGGTCACCGTCTTCGGCGTTCCGATCAAAGGCAGCCTCGCCACTCTGGCCCTGGCCGGCCTCGTCTACTGCATCGCCTCCACCGGACTGGGGCTGCTGGCCTCCGCCATGACGCGCAGCCAGATCGCCGCCATGTTCTTCACGATGATGGCCACCCTGATCCCCGCCATCCAGTTCTCGGGCCTGCTGGACCCGGTCAGCGCCATGGAAGGCGTGGGTCTGCTCATCGGCCAGACCTACCCGGCAGCCCACATGTTCACCATCAGCCGAGGCATCTTCAACAAGGCGCTGGAACTCCAGGACCTCTGGCCCTCGATCCAGCCCCTGATGCTGTCGATCCCGCTGATCCTGGGAACGGCCATCGCCCTTCTTCGCAAACAGGACCGCTGACATGAAAAAGCATCATGCTTCCGGGACGATCTGGCGGCTGGGCATCAAGGAGCTCTGGAGCCTGTGGCGCGATCCCGTCATGCTGGCGCTGATCCTCTTTTCCTTCACCGTGTCGGTCTACACCGCCGCCACGGCCGTGCCCGAAACCCTGCATCATGTCTCCATCGCCATCGTGGACGAGGACCATTCCCCCCTGTCCCAGCGGATCACCGCGGCATTCTATCCGCCCCAGTTCATTGCGCCGGCCATGATCAGCCACGAACAGGTGGACCCGGGAATGGACATCGGCCGCTATTCCTTCGTGCTGAACATCCCGCCCGATTTCCAGCGCAACGTGCTGGCCGGACGCCAGACCGAAATCCAGATCAACGTCGACGCCACCCGCATGAGCCAGGCATTCACCGGCAACGGCAATATCCAGCAGATCGTCCAGAGCGAGATCGCGGACTTCATGCGCGGACGCAAGCAGACGGCCAGCCCGTCCGCAGACCTGGTCCTGCGCGCGCGGTTCAACCCGGCCCTGGAGAAATCCTGGTTCGGCGGCCTGATGGAGATCATCAACCAGATCACCATGCTGTCCCTGATCCTGACCGGCGCCGCCCTGATCCGCGAGCGGGAGCACGGCACCATCGAACATCTGCTGGTCATGCCCGTCACGCCGGCCCAGATCATGCTCTCCAAGGTCTGGTCCATGAGCCTGGTGGTGCTGGCCGCCGCCGCCCTGTCGCTCAACGGCGTCGTCCGCGGACTGCTGGGCGTGCCGATCGAAGGCTCGCTGCCGCTGTTCTTCGCCGGCGCGGCCCTGCACCTGTTCGCCATGACGGCCATGGGCATCTGGCTGGCCACCCTGGCGCGCAACATGCCGCAATTCGGCATGCTGATGATTCTGATCCTGCTGCCCATGCAGCTGCTTTCGGGCGGAACCACGCCGCGCGAGAGCATGCCGCTGCTGGCCCGGGATCTGATGCTGGCCGCGCCCACCACCCATTTCGTCGAACTGGGGCAGGCCATTCTGTACCGGGGCGCGGGTCTGGACGTGGTCTGGCCCTCGTTCCTGGCCCTGCTGATCATCGGTTTCCTCATGTTCCACTTGTCGCTGCGCCGCTTCCGGTCCACGATCGGCAGCATGGCCTGAGCGTCCACACCGTAGGAGTCTCCCATGTCCACATCCCGCACTGCACTCGTCACCGGCGGCACCGGCGGCCTGGGGCGAGCCATCGCCCGCGCCCTGCATGACCAGGGCCACACCGTGCTTGTGACGCACTCGCCCGGCAATGACCACGTCCGCGCGTGGCTCGACGAGCAGGCCTCCCAGGGCTATCGCTTCCAGGCTTACGGCACCGACGTGGCCGACGAAGCCGCCTGCCTGGCCATGGCCGAACGCATCCGGGCCGACGGGCATCGGGTGGACATCCTGGTGAACAATGCCGGCATCACCCGCGACGGCACCTTCCGGAAGATGCGCAAACCGGCCTGGGACAGCGTGCTGCGCACCAACCTGGATTCCATGTTCAACGTCACCCATCCCTTCGTCGACGACATGGCCGAGGCCGGGTGGGGCCGCATCGTGAACATCGCTTCGATCAATGGCAGCAAGGGCCAGTTCGGCCAGACCAACTATGCCGCCGCCAAGGCCGGCATCCACGGCTTCACCAAGTCGCTGGCTCTGGAGCTGGCGCGCAAGGGCATCACCGTCAACACGGTCTCCCCGGGCTATATGGACACGGCCATGGTCGCCGCCGTCCCCCACGATGTGCTGGAAAGCCAGATCATCTCCCAGATCCCGGTCGGTCGCCTGGGCCGCCCGGAAGAAATCGGCGCGCTGGTCGCCTTCGTCTGCAGCGACCTGGCGGCATTCATGACGGGCGCCAACCTGGCCATGAATGGCGGCCAACACATGTACTGAGGCATCCATGACTGATCTTTCCCCCGAAGACCGGCGTCCGGGCGGACTGCTCTCCCTGCTGGAGCAGGCGCGCGGACGCGGGCCGATCCGGGTGGCGGTGGTCCACTCCTGCGACGAGATCAGCCTGAGGGCCGCGCTGGACGCCCGCCGGGAAGGCTTGATCGATCCGATCCTGGTGGCGCCGCGCGCGCGCCTGGAACAGGCCGCCCGGGCGCTGGGTGTTTCGCTGGACGGCATCGAAACCAGGGACGCGCCGCACAGCCACGCCGCCGCAGGACTGGCCGTGGCGCTGGCGCGCGCCGGCCGGGTGGAGGCGCTGATGAAGGGCAGCTTGCACACCGACGAGTTGATGGGCGCGGTGGTCGCCCGCGACGGCCTGCGCACCAGCCGGCGCGCCAGCCACTGCTACCTGATGCAGACTCCGCATTATCCCCGTCCCTTCGTCATCACCGACGCCGCGATCAACATCGCCCCGACCCTGGAGCAAAAGGCCGACATCGTCCGCAACGCCATCGATCTGGCCCATGCGATCGGCGTCGATCGGCCGCGCGTGGCCATCCTGGCCGCCGTGGAGACGGTCAGCGCCGCCATGCCGGCCACCCTGGACGCGGCGGCGCTGTGCAAGATGGCCGACCGCGGCCAGATCGCCGGAGGGCTGCTCGACGGCCCGCTTGCCTTTGACAATGCCGTCTCGCCGGAGGCGGCCCTCATCAAGGGCATCCGTTCGGACGTGGCGGGACGCGCGGACATTCTCGTGGCGCCCGATCTGGAAAGCGGCAACATGCTGGCCAAGCAGCTGATGTACCTGGGCGATGCCGCCAGCGCCGGCATCGTGCTGGGCGCCCGGGTGCCCATCGTCCTGACCAGCCGGGCCGATGCCTACGCATCCCGCATCGCCTCCTGCGCCCTGGCCCTGTCGATGGCGCATCACTACCGGAGCACGCCCCCATGATCCCCGACCAGACCGCCCCTTCAGGATCGGATTTGATTCTGGTCCTGAACTGCGGATCATCGAGCATCAAGTTCGCCCTGTTCGACGCCTTGGCCGATCCACCGCCGCGCGTTCCGGCCTGGAACGGCAAGGTGCAGGGCATCGGCGGGGAGCGGCCGGACTTTGGCGAGACCGGCGTCGCGCCGTTCGCCATCCCGCTCGACTCGCGCAATCCCTACCGCGGCGCCCTGGACCTGATCCTGCGACGCGTGCGCGCCCGGATGGGAAGCCGCCGTCTGGCGGCCGTCGCCCACCGCATCGTCCACGGAGGCAGCAAGTATTTCGCGCCCGTGCGCATCGAGGCCGGCGTCCTGGAAGACCTGCGCAGCTACATTCCCCTGGCGCCGCTGCACCAGCCCTTCGCCCTGGAGGCGATCGACATCCTGCTGCGCGAGCAGCCCGGGCTTGCGCAGATCGCCTGTTTCGACACTGCCTTCCACCATACCGTCCCGCAGGTCGAGCAGATGCTGCCATTGCCCTATGCGGTCTGGGAACGGGGCCTGCGCCGCTACGGCTTTCATGGCCTGTCCTATGAATATATGTCGGTCGCCCTGCCCGAGCGCCACGGCGACCGGGCGCGCGGACGCGTCATCGCCGCCCACCTGGGCAGCGGCGCCAGCCTGTGCGCCATGCGCGATCTGCGCAGCCAGGCGACCACCATGGGATTCTCCGCCCTGGACGGCCTGATGATGGGGACGCGCCCCGGGTCTCTGGACCCCGGGGCCGTCATCTATCTGATGGAGATCGAACGGCTCAGCCTGGAGGAGGTCGGCCGGATCCTGTACCACGAGTCCGGCCTGAAAGGCGTGTCGGGAATCTCCGCCGACACGCGGGAACTGCTTGCCCGCGAGGCGGACGCGCCGCGCGCCCGGCTGGCGCTGGATCTGTACGTGCGCCGCATCGTGCGGGAAATCGGCGCGCTGACCGCCGTGCTGGGCGGGCTCGACATGCTGGTATTCACGGCCGGGGTCGGCGAGCACAGCATCGAACTGCGCCGGCGCATCTGCGAGGCGCTGGCCTGGTTGGGCGTGTCGCTGGACGCCGAAGCCAACGCGGCGCAGGCGACGACGCTTTCGAGACCCGGCAGCGCCGTCCTGGTTGCCATGGAGCCCACCAACGAGGAATGGATCGCCGCCCGGCACGCTCAAGCGCGCTGTCCGATCAGCACCCGTGCTTGAACTTGAATGTACGGTTCAACCGGACTGTGCATTGGCGCTGCGCCCCATGGTAAGATAGTAATTGATTACTATCTTTGAGAAACATGAAATGCCCGGAGCCTCTCCGAAGTATCTGCCGGCGCAAGAACGGCGCGCGGCGACCGTGCAGGCAGTCATCGAACTGGCGGCATGCCGCAATCCCGCCGACATCACCACGGCGGCCATCGCCCAGCACATGCAGCTTACGCAGGGCGCCTTGTTCCGGCATTTCCCGAACAAGGAAGCCATCTGGGACGCCGTGATGGCCTACGCCAGCGAAGAACTGCTGACGCTCATCGACACGGCCGCCGCCCGGGCAGATGGTCCGCTGGCGGCGCTGCAAGCCATGTTCGACGCGCATGTGGATTTCATCGTCGATCATCCGGGGGTGCCGCGCATCCTGTTCGCCGAGCTGCAGCACGACCGGGCCACGCCGGCGAAAGACCGCGTGCGGAGCCTGCTGGAACACTACCGCGAACGGCTGCTGCGGCATGCCCGCCAAGGCATCGACCAGGGAGAACTGCGCAGCACACTGGACCCGGACGCCCTGCCCCTGCTGTTCGTGGGCATGATCCAGGGCCTGGTGATCCAGTCCGCGCTGGCCGGAGACATCCAGCGCATGAAGCGCCAGGCGCCCGGCCTGTTCGCCTTGTTCCGCCAAGGCATAGGAGCCCGCCCATGAAGGTCCCGTCTTTCGATAGAAAGCGCGTCCTGCTGGCCGCGCTGGCCCTGACGCTGTTGGGGCTGTTCCTGTTTGTCGCCGCAAGATCCGGGCCGCTGGCCCGCATCCCGGTCACCACGGCCGACGTCCGCGAAGCTGCCATTCATCCGGTGCGCTTTGGCATCGGCACGGTCGAGGCCCGTCAGACCCACCGGATCGGCCCGACTCTGACCGGGCGGCTGCTGAGGCTGGATGTCGAAGTGGGCGATTCCGTGCATGCCGGACAGTCGTTGGGCGAGATCGACCCGGTGGATCTGGACGACCGCATCCAGGCCCAGACGGCGGCGCTGACGCGCGCGCGCATCCTGATGCAGGAATCGCGCACCCGCCAGGACCGGGCGCAGGCCCAGATGCGCCGCTACGAAACGCTGCTGAAGGCGTCGGCCACCAGCGAGGAAACCGCCAGCGACAAGCGGCATGAACTGAAGCTGGCGCAATCCGCTTTGCAAGCCGTCGCGCAGGATGTCGAACGGCTGCAGGCCGAGCTGGCCGCGCTGCAGGCCCAGCGGCGCAACCTGACGCTGATTTCGCCCATCGACGGTTTCGTGATCACGCGCGAGGCCGACCCAGGCACGACCCTGATGGCCGGACAGGCCGTGGTCCAGGTGATCGCACCCGATTCCCTCTGGATCAATGCGCGCTTCGACCAGGCCGGCCCCGCGGGGCTGACCGAAGGCCTGACAGCCCGCATCGTGCTGCGATCCCGCAATCAGGAATCGATCGCAGGACGAATCGCCCGCCTCGAACCGGTCGCCGACGCCGTCACCGAGGAACTGCTGGCCAAAATCAGCTTCAACGCGCCGCCGGCGCCGCTGCCCGCCTTGGGAGAACTGGCTGAGACCACAGTGGAATTGCCGGCCACTGCGCCAGGTCCGGTGATTTCCAATGCCGCCATCCACCACCAGAACGGCCAGCCCGGAGTCTGGCGCATCCAGGATGGCAAACCGATCTTCACCCGGATCCGCATCGGCGCCGTCGACGCCCGGGGCATGGCGCAGGTGCTGGACGGCCTGAGCGTCGGCGACACCATCATCGTCCATAGCGCAAGCCCCTTGACGGCCCGCAGCCGGCTGCGCGACACCGGCCCGGCGCCCACCGAGCCATCGACATGATCAGCCTGGCCGGACGCGACATCCTGCATGCCTGGGGAAAATTCCTGTTCACCGGCATCGGCCTGGGACTGCTGATCGGCGTCACGCTGATCATGGCGGGCGTCTACCGGGGCCTGGTGGCCGACGCGCGATCCTTGCTGGACAACAGCAGCGCCGACTTGTGGGTCGTACAGAAAGACACCCAGGGGCCATACGCCGAGAACTCCAGCCTGCCCGACGACGCCTATCGCAGCATCCTGGGACTGGAAGGCGCGGCCCAGGCGGCCAACGTCACCTACCTGACCATGCAGGCGCGCCACCGCGACCGGGATGTCCGCATCATGGTGGTCGGCGTGGCCCCGGGCACCCCGGGCGCGACCCCGGGCTGGCCGCCGCACCTGGTATCGGGCCGACAGATCGTCCTGGGCCACTACGAAGCCGTGGCGGACGTGGCGACCGGCTTCGCCTTGGGGGATCGGATCACCATTCGCCGCCACCAATACACCATCGTCGGCCAGACCCGGCGCACGGTGTCCTCCAGCGGCGATCCGATGGTCTTCATTCCCCTGAAGGACGCCCAGCAGGCGCAGTTCCAGAAAGACAACGACGCCATCCGGCAGAGCCGCCGGCGCACCTCAGCCAACCCCGCCCTGGACCTGCCCGGCAACGATTCGGCCCTGCGGGCCGTGCTGGGCAGCCAGGCGGCCAACCCCTATGTGAACGCCGTGCTGGTGACGCTGGCCCCCGGCGCCGACGCCGACGAACTGGCTGCCAGGATCCGGCGCTGGACGCGTCTGTCCGTCTATACGCGAGCCCAGATGGAAACCATTCTGGTGGATAAACTGGTCGCCTCGTCGGCACGGCAGATCGGCATGTTTCTGGCCATCCTGGCCCTGGTGAGCGCGGCCATCGTGGCGTTCATCATCTACACCCTGACCATGGACAAGATCCGCGAGATCGCCGTGCTCAAACTGATCGGCACACGCAACCGCACGATCGCCGGGATGATCCTGCAACAGGCGCTGGCCCTGGGGCTGATCGGCTTCATGGTGGGCACGATCGCGGCGACTTTTTCCGCCCCCTTCTTTCCCAAGTACGTGTTGCTGATGCCGGCGGACTTCGCCGCCGGGCTGGCGGCCATCCTGTCGATCTGCGCCCTGGCCAGCGTGGTGGCCATCCGCATCGCCCTGCGGGTCGATCCCGCCCAGGCCATTGGATGAACGTCATGAGCGAATCCGGCATCCTGATCGAAGGCTTGAGCAAACGCTACGGCCAGGGCGACACGGCCGTGCTGGCCCTGCGCGACGTCAATCTGTCGGTCGCCCCCGGCGAAGTCGTGGGTCTGATCGGTCCCTCCGGTTCAGGCAAGAGCACGCTGCTGAAATGCCTGGGCGCCGTGATCGACCCGACGGGCGGGCGCATGACCCTGGGCGGCGAACTCATCCACGACGACGGCTGGCGGGTGAGAGACCTGCGGGCTCTGCGCCGCGATCGGATCGGCTTCATTTTCCAGGCGCCCTATCTGATCCCGTTTCTGGACGCCACCGACAATGTGGCCCTGCTGCCGATGCTGGCTGGAGTGAGCACACGTGAAGCCCGCGCCCGCGCGCTGGACGTGCTGACTGCGCTGGACGTCCGCCATCGCGCGCAGGCCATGCCCGCGCAGCTGTCGGGCGGCGAACAGCAGCGGATCGCCATCGCGCGCGGCCTCGTCAACCGCCCGCCGGTCATCCTGGCCGACGAGCCGACGGCGCCGCTGGACAGCGAACGCGCCATGTCGGTCGTGCGCATCCTGAACCATATGGCGCGGCAGTACCGCACAGCCATCATCGTAGTGACGCACGACGAGAAAATCATCCCTACCTTCAAGCGGATCTACCGCATCCGCGACGGCGCCACGCACGAAGAAGCGGGCGAAGGCCGGCCATTCGACTGAACGCAGGCCCGCGGGGGGGCGAGGCGATGCGACGCGCGCCAGACGGGACATCCGGCGCAGGATATTGTCCTGGCTCAACACCCGCACGCCATGGAATGCCTATGATTTCCGCATCCCCCCATCGAGCGCGCAGCCATGTTCCTTCACAGCAACCTGCTACTGGTCATCTTCGTCCTGGGCGTCATCGCGATCTTCATCGGATTCGGATTCCGCGACCGGAACCCCGGCATCGTCTTGCTGGGCACCGGCTTTCTGATCACCCTGTTCGTCATCATCCGCAAGGCCATCGACGTCTTCGGGCCCGGGTGACGACCGTGGCCATCATGGCTGCGGGCCGGCGGGGGAATGCGCAAAACGGCCTACCCCGAATTCCACCAGCCGACCCTCGCGCCTGAGCAGAAACAAGGCGTCCAGCCCCAGGCGCCGGGCCAGCGCCGGCCCTTCGCCCGGCCCCGCCACGAGCAGCGCCGTCGCCCAGGCATCGGCATCCATGCACGCCCGCGCCAGCACCGTGACGGACGCCACCGGGTTGCGCACGGGCGCCGCGCGGCGGCCATCCATGGTGTGCGCCAGGCGTTCGCCGCCCGCCTGGACCCAGTGGCGGTAATCGCCCGACGTCGCCACGGCCAGATCGCTCAGTTCGATCACGCCGTGGGCCGCACGGCGGCCTTCCTGCGGGCTTTCCAGGGCCACGGCCCAGGGCCGGCCATCGGCCCGGCTGCCGCATGCCCTGACTTCCCCATCCAGGCTGAGCAGCGCATGACCGATACCATGATCGGCCATGACCTGGGCCATCCGGTCCACCGCATAGCCTTTGGCGATCCCGCACAGATCGAGCGTCAGGGGCGCCCGTTTGCGCGCGCGGCCTTGCGCCTGATCGACGTCCAGCCAGAGATGGGCGGGACGATGGTCGGCGGCGGCCAGCCGGATGGCGGCCGGGTCGGGCGCGTCCGTCGCCGCGCCGAATCCCCAGGCGTCGACCAGACCGCCGACGGCTGCGTCAAAAGCGCCGCCGCTCAGGGCCCCGACGTCCAGCGCGCGCGCCAGCACATCGAGCACCGCCCCGGGCAGCGTCACCCACTGTCGCGGCTCGGCCCGGTTCAGGCGCATCAGATCGCTGTCCGGCTTCCAGGGGGACATCTGCGCATCCACCAGATCCACCGCCCGGGCCAGATCGCGCGACAGTGCTTCATGATCGAAGCCCGGCGGCGCCTGGTAGCGGGCCGACCAGCGCGTCCCCATGGTCGGGCCGCTCAGGGTCGATCCGGCCGCCGGATCAGAATACATCTTCGGCATAGCGCCCCCCTTCCCGCAGCTTGCGCACATCCAGGCCAAGCGGCGCCAGGATCTCGTTCAGCGCCTCGGCGACGCCGGCCGCCATGGGCCGGCTGCCGCAGATCCGCAGCACGGCGCCCGCGCCGATCAGCGTCCGCAGGCGATCCGCGTCGCGGCGCAAGGCATCCTGCACATAACCGCCGCCGTCCTTGATTCTGGAAAACGCGGTGTGCAGCGCCGACAGCCGGCCTTCATCCAGCCAGCGGCGAATGGCGGCGCCAAAATAGAAGTCCTGGTCCGGATTGCGCGCCCCGAAATACAGGAACATGGGCGCCTTGCGGACATTGCCGCGGATGAAACCCGCCAGAGGGGCTACGCCGGTGCCCGCGCCGATCAGTACGACAGGGTGGCGCGAGGCATCCAGGATGAAGCCGGGATTGGGCTTGATGAAGGCCTGGACGCGGTCGCCGGGCTTCAGGCCATACAGAAAGCCGGAACAGACGCCACCCGGCATCCGCCGCACGCAGATCTCCAGGAAACCATCGCGAAACCCCGACGCCAGGGAATAATATCTGGGCACCGGACTGCCGGGCGGCACGATGCCCACCAGATCGCCCGCCTTGAAACGCGGCATGCCCCGGCCCAGCAAGCGCGCCACCGGGCCGCTGTCCGGCCAGCGAAAGCGCAGGATCGTGGCGGGGCCATCCGGACCGCCCGCATAGTCCTGCCGCTCCGCCAGATCCAGAGCCAGGGTCGCGGGAACGCACGGCACATAGCCCAATGCCAATGCCTCGCCCAAGGCGCCGGACAAGGCGGCGCCCCAGCGGTCGAACTGCTGCGCCGACTGCTGGTGGATACATTCCAGCGGCAGGGTCCGCGGCCAGCCGGCGGCCCGCAGGGCCAGGTCCAGCGCTTCGGCGTAACCGCAGAAGGCCGGAAACTGGCGGTCGCCGAAACCGAGCACCGACACCGGAACCCCGGCGGCCGCCTGATCGGCGATCCGGTCCAATGCCCCGGCGGCATGCGCCGGCGCCTGGCCATCTCCGTAAGTCGCCGCCAGGATGAACACCTGGCGGGCGGACTCGGGCACTTGGAACTGCTCCAGCGGCGCGGTATGGACCCGGTGGCCATTGCGCGCCAGCGCGTCGTGCAGGGCTTTGGCGAAGCCCCAGGTCGCGCCGCCCTCGCTGGCCACGAAGATCAGCATATCGGCCCGCCGCGCGGGACTGTTGTCCGTCAGCCGCGGAACGCGGCCCCGGCCCTGGCGCCAGATCAGGAATCCGGAGATCCAGAAGAGCGGCAGGCACAGGCCGGCCAGCCCCAGGACCAGCGCCCAGGCCCACAGCCCCTGGCCGGTATGCAGGGCATAGACCCAGTCATAGATCACGCGGGCGGCGGAGGCCGGCTGCCAGAGCAGCACACGGCCGCTGCGCCGGTCGATCCAGCCGTCGCCGGCATCGGTGGCCACGCGCCAGACGTCCTCAGGATCGTCCGGCGCGGGGAAGTTCAGCTTGCGCAGACCATCGACCGAGAGCGCCTGCAGCAACGGCAAGGCTTCCACTGCCCGATCCGGCTGTTCGCCGGGAACGGACACGGCATCCGGCTCCACGGCCGAGTCGGCCTGGATCAGGCTGAAGGTCGTTGCGCTCATGTAAAGCGCGGTCAGCGACGACAATGCCAGAATCAAAGCCAGAACGCGACCGCTGACCCCATGGATGCGCTGGGCCGGCGTCCCGCGGACTTTCCCGAAGACGAGATGGCGCCATCCGCCCAGCCGGCGGGCCAGCATCAGGGTCCCGGACAGCGTCAGCAGCAGCATGGCCAACGCGACCCCGGCCGCGCCCAGGCGGCCCGGATCGTCCAGCATGAAGGAACGGTGCAGATTGCGCACCCAGCGTTCAACGGCGGACGCCCGGTAATCGCCCAGCGCCTGGCCGCTGGCCGGATCCACCCGGCTGGCGCGCGCCTGGCCGCCGTCGAAGGAATAGACGACGACATCCCCCGAAGGCAGACGGCGGATCTCCTCGATTCCCGGAATCCGCTGCGCCGCCCGCTGCGCCAGGATCGCCACCGGCAGGCCGGGTTCGGCCTGGACGGCCCGCCAGGTGTCGCGCACCGGAAAGAAGGCCAGGATCAGACCGGTGATCCCGGCCAGCAGCGCCAGGGCTCCGGCCCACAGCCCCAGCCAGCGATGAATCCGCCGCCATTGCATGATGATTACCGCGCCTGGTAGGAAAAGGACTGGATGAACCGACGCCCTCCGACGGGCTGCCCGGTGCCGGCCGACGTCAGCGGAACGCGGATTTCGGACGGACTGTCGCGCATGTCCTCCACAGCGGCATCGACATGGATCTCGTAGCCGGCGTCAAACAGCGCATCGGCCAGATCGGCCGTCACTTTCAAGGTCCGGCCCGCTCCCACGCTGGCGCCGGTGACGCCGTCGAGCCGCGCCGCGTCTCCCGCCGACAGCCGATTCCAGTCGCTCAGGTGCTTGTGGTATTTGGCCTTGCCGCCGGCTACCCACAGAGTGCCGGCATAGGCGCCTTTGGCATCGGTCAGGTAGACCGCCAGATAGGCGCCGTCGCCGCCATAGTTCTTCAAGGTGGTGGACAAAGTCACCGTGCGGCTCTGCGCCAGCACGGGAACGGCCAGGGTGGTGGCGGCCAGCAGGGCCGCAATCGAGAAGGTCTTCATGGAATGTGCTCCTGTGGAAGTGTCGGCCGAAGGCTGCGTCATTCGATCCGGGCGCCGCCGACGGATATCGGCCCGGAGGCCTGGCCGGCCGGGACGACGGGTGCCGCGCCTGGTGTTGCGTTGGAGGATTGATCGCGGGCGCGCTCACGTTCCCGATCGCGATCGTGGTCGCGGTCACGGCGGCGTTCGCGATCCCCATGGTCGCGATACTTGATCTCCATGACTTTCAACGTTTCGGGATCCAGCTTGGCCTTGAAGGCGCGTCCCTGAGCATCTTCGCCCCGGACTTCGTAGCAGCCGTCGTCGATCTTCACGCGCTGCAGATCCCAGCCTTGCCGCGCGGCCCACTGATGGACGGCGCCCCGTGTCTGCCAGCGATCGACGGGCACGTCGCAATCGTCGTCGGCCAGGGCCGGCGCGGCGGCCAGGCCCAAAGACGCGGCCAGCAGGCAGGCGCCCAGCCGGTTCAGGTGTTTCTTCATGATGAGTCCCCCTACGCGGGCCGCCAGGCGGCGACCCTTCACGATCATGGTAGGCAGGGGAACATTGACGCCAGATGAACGCGGGCGTGGCGCGCGCGTCCATATGCGGAAGCTTTGACATCCGTCAAATGCGCCGCATGAGCAATGGCGCGGACGCGGTCCCGATGGATTCGCGGACCTCGGCGGCTCGCCGGCGCCGAACGGCGCGGCGAGCCGGCCAGCGACCCATCAGACCACGCCGCGCGCCCGCAAGGCCCGGACTTCTTCCGGCGCCAGCCCCAGGACTCCGGTCAGCACATCAGCCGTGTGCGCCCCCAGCGGGGGCGGCGGCAGGCGATAATCCACCGGCGTGTCCGACAAGCGGATCGGGCTGGCCACCAGCGGCACCGTGCCGGCTTCCGGATGGGACATCTCGATGCGCAGGCCGCGCGCGCGCACCTGGGCATCGTCGAACACCTGTTCCATGGCGTTGATCGGCCCGCAGGGCACGGCCCGGGATTCCAGCGCTTCGACCCATTGGGCCGTCGTCCGCGCCGTGGTCAGATGACGCAGGATCGGGATCAGCGCGTCCCGATGCTCCACCCGCGCCCGATTGGTGGCGAAGCGGGCGTCGGCGGCCAGGTCCGGCCGGCCGGCTTCCTCGCAGAAACGCGCGAACTGGCCGTCGTTGCCGATGGCCAGGATCATGTAGCCATCCGCCGTGGGGAAATCCTGGTAGGGCACGATGCTGGGGTGGGCATTGCCCAGCCGCCCCGGACTGCGGCCCGTGGCCAGGTAGTTCATGGCCTGGTTGGCCAGGCAGGCGACCTGCACGTCCAGCAGGGCCATGTCCACGTGCTGGCCCTGGCCGGTGCGTTCCCGGGCGGCCAGGGCGGCCTGGATGGCGTTGGCCGCATACAGGCCGGTCAGGATGTCGGTCAGGGCCACCCCGACCTTCATGGGGCCGCCGCCCGGCTGGTCGTCGGGCCGGCCGGTGACGCTCATCAGGCCGCCCAGCCCCTGGATCAGGAAGTCGTAGCCCGCGCGGGCGGCATACGGGCCGGTTTGCCCGAACCCCGTGATGGAGCAATACACCAGGCGCGGATTGACGGTCTTCAAGCTGTCGTAATCCAGGCCGTAGCGGGCCAGGCCGCCCGCCTTGAAGTTCTCCACCAGCACGTCCGATTGGCGCGCCAGCTGGCGGATCAGGTCCTGGCCCTCCGGGCTGGCCATATCCACCGTGACGGAACGCTTGTTGCGATTGGCGCACAGATAATAGGCCGCGACCCGGGATTCCCGCCCCTGTTCGTCCGGCATCCAGGGCGGCCCCCAGCCGCGCGTGTCGTCCCCGGCGTCGGGACGTTCGATCTTGATGACGTCGGCCCCCAGATCGCCCAGGATCTGAGTCGCCCAGGGGCCGGCCAGCACCCGCGACAGGTCCAGGACCCGGATGTGCGACAGCGCGCCGGCGCGCGCCGGCCGCGCACCGGTCGCCGCCGCGCCTTCGGACGGCTGCCCGTCCGCCGTGTTTCCAGCCGTCTCCCGCGTCATGAATCGCCCCTTCAGTTTGCGAAAGCGGCGATGCCGGTGATGGCGCGCCCCAGGATCAGCGCGTGCACGTCGTGCGTGCCTTCGTAGGTGTTCACCACTTCCAGGTTGACCAGGTGGCGGGCGATGCAGAATTCGTCGGAAATGCCGTTGCCGCCCAGCATGTCGCGGGCCGTGCGGGCGATGTCCAGCGCCTTGCCGCAGGAATTGCGCTTGATGATGGAAGTGATTTCCACCGGCGCCGCGCCTTCGTCCTTCAGGCGGCCCACGCGCAGCACGGCCTGCAGGCCCAGCGTGATTTCCGTCAGCATGTCGGCCAGCTTCTTCTGGATCAGCTGGTTGGCGGCCAGCGGCCGGCCGAACTGCTTGCGGTCCAGCACGTACTGGCGGGCGGTTTCATAGCAGGCCTCGGCCGCGCCCAGTGCGCCCCAGGCGATGCCGTAGCGGGCGGAATTCAGGCAGGTGAAGGGACCCTTCAGGCCGCGCACGGCCGGGAAGGCGTTTTCCTCGGGGACGAAGACCTCATCCAGCACGATCTCGCCGGTGATCGAGGCCCGCAGACCGACCTTGCCGTGGATGGCCGGCGCCGACAGGCCCTTCCAGCCCTTTTCCAGGATGAAGCCGCGGATGTCGCCCGCCTCGTCCTTGGCCCAGACGACGAACACGTCGGCGATCGGGCTGTTGGTGATCCAGGTCTTGGCGCCGCTCAGGCTGTAGCCGCCCTGCACCTTCCTGGCGCGGGTGACCATGGAGCCCGGGTCCGAGCCGTGGTCCGGTTCGGTCAGGCCGAAACAGCCGATCCATTCGCCGCTGGCCAGCTTGGGCAAGTACTTTTCCTTCTGGGCCGTCGTGCCGAAGGCATTGATGGGCACCATGACCAGTGAGCTTTGCACACTCATCATCGAGCGGTAGCCGGAATCCACGCGCTCGACCTCGCGGGCGATCAGGCCGTAGCAGACGTAATTCAGGCCGGCGCCGCCGTATTCCTCCGGAATCGTCGCGCCCAGCAGGCCCAGTTCGCCCATTTCGCGGAAAATGGCGGTGTCCGCCTTTTCGTGGCGGAAGGCGTCCTGCACGCGCGGCAGCAGGCGGTCCTGGCAGTAGGCGCGCGCCGCATCGCGCACCATGCGTTCCGTATCGGTCAGCTGCTGGTCCAGCAGCAGGGGGTCAAGCCATTGGAACTGGGGGCGGGACGAGGACATGCGCAGGCTCCTGAAGGATCAAAGTGATGATTTCGCATGCTAACGATACCGTGACGGCGGGGCAAACGATATAAACTGATGTATCTGTGATTTTTATTCACTCGATATCCGCACTGCCATGCGCAAACGTCTGCCCAGCACCACCGCGCTGCAGGCCTTCGAGGCCGCCGCCCGCCACCAGAGCTTCACCCATGCCGCGCAGGAGCTGTCCCTGACCCAGGGGGCGATCTGCCGCCAGATCGCCACCCTGGAAGCCTTCGTCGGCGTGCCGCTGTTCGACCGGGTCCGGCGCGGCGTACGCCTGACCGACGCGGGCGAACGCTACGGCCGGCTGGTGCGCCGCCAGCTCGACGCCATCGAACGCGACACCCTGGCGATCATGGCGCACCAGGGCGGCGGCGTGGTGGACCTGGCGGTCGTGCCGACCTTCGCCACCCGCTGGCTGCTGCCCAGGCTGGCCGGCGCCCAAGGCGGCGGCCCCGGCCTGCAGGTGAACATGACCACGCGCACCCGGCCCTTCCTGTTCGACGACACGGAATTCGACGCCGCCATCTATTCCGGCGACCCCGGCTGGCCCGGGACCCGGGCCTACTTCCTGATGCGCGAAAATCCCGTGCCGGTCTGCAGCCCCCGGCTGGCGGACGGCCCGCTGGACGCCGCCGCGATCGCCGCCCTGCCCCTGCTGCAGCAGAGCACCCGCCCCACCGCCTGGCGCGACTGGTTCGCCTCGGCCGGCGTCAACGCCCCCGCCGACATGGCCGGCATGCGGCTGGAACTGTTTTCCATGCTGTCCCAGGCGGCAGCCGACGGACTGGGCGTGGCGCTGATCCCGCCCTTCCTGATCCAGCGGGAGCTGGACCAGGGCGAACTGCGCATCCTGAACCCGCACAGCGGGCCGGTGCAGCGGGCCTTCCACCTGATCGTGCCGGAACGCAAGACCGCCCTGCCCGCCCTGGTTCAGTTCCGGGACTGGCTGGTGGAGCAGGCCCGTCCCGGCGGCCCGGACCCGCAGGGCGTTTCGGCCCGGTCGGACGGCGCTACCGCAAGGCGCGCGCCGCTTCGTCCAGAGACTGCGTGAAACGGTCCGCCAGCAGATTGACCTGGGCCTCGGTGATGATCAGGGGGGGGCAGAACGCCACGCTGTCCTGGATGCCGCGCAGGATCAGCCCGTTGTCCTGGGCCTGGCGCACGACCAAGGCCCCGGCCTTGCCCAGGGGGTCGAAGGGTGTGCGGCCCGCCTTGTCGGCGACCAGTTCGACCGCCGCGATCAGCCCGACGCCCCGCACCTCGCCCACCAGGGGGTGGCCGGACAGTTCCCGCAGCCGGCGCTGCAGCACGGCCCCCACGGCGGCGGCATTGTCCACCAGGCCGCGCTCCTCGATGATGCGGATATTCTCGAGCGCCACCGCCGTGGCCACCGGGTGGCCGCTGGCGGTGTAGCCGTGTCCGAAGCTGCCCAGTTCGCCGCTGTGGCGGATCAGGACCGAGGCGACCCGCTCGTTCATCAGCACCGCCGCCAGCGGCTGGTAGGAGGACGTCAGCTGCTTGGACAGGGTCATGAAATCGGGCTCGATGCCGAACAGGTCCGACGCGAACAGATGCCCGGTGCGCCCGAAGCCGGTGATGACCTCGTCGGCGATCACCAGCACATCGTATTTGCGGCAGACCGCCTGCATCTTCGGCCAGTACGCCGCCGGGGGGACGATCACGCCGCCCGCGCCCATGACCGGTTCGCCGATGAAGGCCGCCACCGTGTCCGGGCCTTCCTTCAGGATCAGGGCTTCCAGTTCGGCCGCCAGGCGGTCGCCGAATTCGGCCTCGGTCTCGCCGGGCCGGCCTTCGCGGTACCAATGAGGGCAGCGCACATGATGAATGCGGGGCAGCGGCAGATCGAAGCTGCGGTGATTGCCCGCCAGCCCCGTCAGGCTGGCCGAGGCCACGGTCACGCCGTGATAGCCGCGCTCGCGGGCGATGATTTTCTTCTTGTCGGGGCGGCCCAGCGCGTTGTTGTAGTACCAGACCATCTTGACGATGGTGTCGTTGGCTTCCGAGCCGGAATTGGTGAAGAAGGCCTGGGACATGCGCCCGCCGGTCAGTCCGATCAGCTTTTCCGCCAGCTCGATCGAGGGCACGTTCGATTTCTGGCTGAACGTGTGATAGAAGGGCAGGTTCTGCATCTGTCGATAGGCCGCCTCGGCCAGCCGGGGTTCGCTGAACCCCACCGCCACGCTCCACAGTCCCGCCATGCCCTCGATGTACTGCCTGCCCTCGGTATCGTGGACGTAGATCCCCTCGCCGCGCGCCATGATGCAGGGGCCTTCCTCGCGCAGGCGCTGGGCGTTGGTATAGGAGTGGAGCTGATAGGTCACATCGCTGTGAGCCAGGCTGTCGGATGCGTTCATGGCGGAATCCCTTTTGGGCGAAGTCAAAGATAGGCGCCGACCACGCGCGCCAGCGCGTCGAAGGCGGGCCGGATTTCTTCCGGGCTGACCCCGGCATAACCCAGCAACAGGCCGGGGCGGGCATGGGCCCGCTCCAGGTAATAAGTGCTCAGGGCCCGAGTCACCACGCCCTGCTGCAACGCGTCGCGCACCACCAGGGTGTCGTCCACGCCTTCGGGCAGGCCCAGGATCAGGTGCAGGCCCGCATCGCCGCCGACGATCTCCAGCGCATTGCCGAAATGGCCCCGGATCTCGTCGATCAGGCAGGTGCGGCGTTCCGCGTAGCGGCGGCGGACACGGCGGATATGCTGGGCCAGGTGGCCTTCGCGGATGAATTCGGCCAGCACCGCGTGATTCATCATGTTGCCCTCGCGGTACAACTCGGCCACGGCATCGGCGAAGGCGTCCGCCAGCGGTTCCGGCACCACCAGGAACCCCACGCGCAGGCCGGGGCACAGCGTCTTGCTGAAGCTGCCCGCGTACAGCACGCGGCCCGACTCGTCCATGCCCTGCAGGGACGCCAGCGGCCGCGTGCCGTAGCGAAACTCGCTGTCGTAGTCGTCCTCGATGATCCAGCACGACACCTGGCGCGCGTAGTCCAGCAGCATGCGCCGCCGCGCCAGGCTCATGACCATGCCCAGGGGGTACTGGTGCGAGGGCGCCACCACGATCAGGCGCGGCGGGCGGGCGCGTTCCGCCTCGCCGGGGCAGATGCCCTCTTCGTCGACGCGGATCGGCACCAGGCGCAGGCCGGCGGTCCGCAGCAGATTGCGCACGCCCCAGTAGGCCGGCTCCTCGATCCAGACCGTGTCGCCCGGATCGCACAGCAGCCGGATCGCCACGTCGATCCCCTGGTGGATGCCGGTGGTCATGACGACCTGCTGGGCCGAACTGCGCACGGCGCGCACGCTGCCGAGATAGTCGGAAATCGCCTGGCGCACGGGGCCGTATCCCCCGGCGGGGGCGTAGCGCATCAGGTCCCAGGGTTCGTCGCGCCACAGCCGGTTCTGGATCCTGGACCAGGTCTTCAGCGGAAACTCGCGCACATCGGGAATGCCCGGCATGAAGGCGCCCGCCTGGAGATTGGAGAACCCCAGCCGGGACACCAGCGCGCGCCCGCGGCGCGACAGGTCGTGGACGCCGTCCGGATGGGCCGCCGCGTGTTCCGGCGCGTCGACCGCCGCGGCCGGCGGGTCGACCAGATCCTGGCTGATGTCCTGGACATAGGTGCCGCGGCCCACGCCGGCATGCACATAGCCTTCCTCGGACAACTGGTCGTACACCTGCAGCACCGTATTGCGCGCGATTCCCAGTTCGGCGGCGAGGTCGCGGGACGACGGCAGGCGGGCGCCCGCGGACAGATGTCCTTCCAGAATGGCTCTACAGATCAGTTGGTACAAACGATGATAGGCAGGACTATCCCCGGGAGCGCCGAAGTTCTGAAGCAGCCATTCAGAGAGGATGAAGGATTCCAAATTGGCTCCATGAATTTTATTTAAATGGATCTATTTGACAAACCAAAAGATCAGTATAGTAAAAAAAAATGAGTGCGGAAACACCCCGCCCACCTGGAGACGAACATGACGGACCTGAATCAGGACTGGCAGCAGCGCAAGAACGCGGCCATCCCCAACGGCATCGGCATCACCTGCGATTTCTATGCCAAACGCGCCCTGAACGCGGAACTCTGGGACGTGGAGGGCCGGCGCTACATCGACTTCGCGGCCGGCATCGCGGTCGCCAACACCGGCCACTGCCATCCCCGCATCGTCCAGGCCGTCCGCGACCAGCTCGACGCCTTCACGCATACGGCCTTCCAGGTCGCCCCCTACGGCTCATACGTCCAGCTGGCCGAGCACATCAACCGGCTGACCCCCGGCGGCCACGCCAAGAAGACCGCCTTCTTCACCACCGGCGCCGAAGCGCTGGAAAACGCCGTCAAGATCGCCCGCGCCGCCACCGGGCGCACCGGCGTCATCGCCTTCTCCGGGGCCTTCCATGGCCGGACCTTCATGGGCATGGCCCTGACCGGCAAGGTCGCCCCCTACAAACAGGACTTCGGCCCGCTGCCGGCCGAGGTCTATCACATCCCCTTTCCCAGCGCCCTGGACGGCGTGACCGTGCAGGACACGCTCAAGGCGCTCGAACTGCTGTTCAAGGCCGACATCAGCCCGGCGCGGGTCGCCGCCATCGTCATCGAACCGGTCCAGGGCGAAGGCGGCTTCAACGTCGCCCCGCCCGAACTGCTGCAGGCGCTGCGCCGGCGCTGCGACGAGCACGGCATGCTGCTGATCGTCGACGAGGTCCAGACCGGCTTCGCCCGCACCGGCCGGATGTTCGCCATCGAGCATTCCGGCGTGGTGCCGGACCTGATCACCATGGCCAAGAGCCTGGCGGGCGGCATGCCGCTGTCGGGCGTGTGCGGCCGGGCCGAACTGATGGACGCCGCGCCGCGCGGATCGCTGGGCGGCACCTACGGCGGAAATCCGCTGGCCATCGCCGCCGCCCTGGCGGTGCTGGAGGTCATCGAAGAAGAGGGGCTGATCGCCCGGGCGGACGCGCTGGGCAGCCGCCTGAAGCGCGCGCTGGCCGAACGCCGCCACCCCCGCATTGCCGAGATCCGCGGCCTGGGCGCCATGGTCGCCGCCGAATTCCGCCACCCGGACGGACGGCCCGACCCGGACACGGCGGCCGGCATCCAGCGGCGCGCGCTGGAACGCGGCCTGGTGCTGCTGACCTGCGGCGCCTACGGCAACGTCATCCGCTTCCTGTTTCCCCTGACAATCCCGGATGGCCTGCTGGACGAAGGTCTGGCTATCCTGATGGAGGCAATGGCCGACCCGGCCTGACGCCGTCCCGCCCACCCGCCCCGGAGACCGCCCCCGATGTCCGCCGTTCCCACCCCCGAACCCCTGGTCCGATTCCAGGGCGTCCAGAAATCCTATGACGGAAGCCATCTGGTCGTCCGGGACCTCAACCTCGATATCTATCCCGGCGAGTTCCTGTCGCTGCTGGGCCCCTCGGGTTCCGGCAAGACCACCTGTCTGATGATGCTCGCCGGCTTCGAGTCCCCGACCCAGGGGGACATCCTGCTGGAAGGACGGCGCCTGAACGACGTTCCGCCGCACCACCGCAATCTGGGCATGGTCTTCCAGAACTACGCGCTGTTCCCCCACATGACGGTGGAACGCAATCTGGAATACCCCCTCAAGGTCCGCAAGGTCCCCGCGGCCCAGCGCGCGCGGCGCATCCAGGACGCGCTGGCCATGGTGCAGATGCAGGATTTCGCGAAACGCTATCCGGCGCAGCTTTCGGGCGGCCAGCAGCAGCGCATCGCGCTGGCGCGCGCCCTGGTCTTCGAACCCAAGATCGTGCTCATGGACGAACCGCTGGGCGCCCTGGACAAGCAGCTGCGCGAACACATGCAGCTCGAACTCAAGGCCCTGCACCGCAAGCTGGGCATCACCTTCGTCTACGTCACCCACGACCAGAGCGAAGCCCTGACCATGAGCAACCGCATCGCGGTCTTCAACCAGGGCATCATCCAGCAGGTCTGCCGCGCCGACACGCTGTACGAATCCCCCTGCAACCGCTTCGTGGCCGGATTCGTGGGCGACAGCAACCAGTTCCCCGGCACCGTCCGCGCCCGGGACGGCGACTGGTGCGAAGTCGAGGTCACCGGCGGCCCATTGCTGCGAGGCCTGAACGTCCAGGGACTGCAAACCGGCGCCTCCTGCGTCGTCGCCATGCGCCCCGAGCGCATCCTGCCCGCCGGCGACGAAGGCCCCAACCGCTTTCACGCCCAGGCCGTCGACGAAGTCTACTTCGGCGACCACGTCCGTCTGCGCTGCCGCCTGGGCGACAGCGACACCTTTTTCGTCAAGATGCCCCTGGCCGCGGACGCCGGGACGCACGCGCCGGGCGCCCGCATTCCCCTGCGGATCGATCCGGGGCATGTCCGCGTTTTCCACCCCTGAAGCCTCACATCATATCCATACCCAAGGAGACACCCCATGAAGAAAATCCCGCTGCTCGCCGCGCTTGCCGTCACGGCGCCCCTGGCGCTGTTCCAGGCGCCGACCCAGGCGCGCGACCTGACCGTGGTCAATTTCGGCGGCGCCAACGGTGACGCGCAGACCGCGGCGTTCATCCAGCCCTTCGAAAAGGAAAGCGGCAAGAAGGTCATCCCCGTGGCCTATAACGGCGAACAGGCCAAGGTCAAGGCCATGGTCCAGTCCCATAACGTCGTCTGGGACGCCGTCGAGGTCGAAACCGGGGACCTGGGCCGCGGATGCGACGAAGGCCTGTACGAGAACATCGACTGGGCGTCCGTCCTGGACAAGAGCGACCTGGTCCGCGGCGCCCTGAAATACTGCGGCGTGGGCACCTTCGTCTGGTCCACCGTGCTGGCCTACAACGCCGAGAAGCTCAAGACGCCGCCCACCGGTTGGGCCGATTTCTGGAACGTGAAGAAATTCCCCGGCAAGCGGGGCCTGCGCAAGGGCGCCCACTACAACGTCGAATTCGCCCTGATGGCCGACGGCGTGGCGCCCCAGGACGTCTACAAGGTGCTGGCGACTCCCGAAGGCGTGGACCGCGCCTTCAAGAAGCTCGACGAGATCAAGCCCTACGTGCAGTGGTGGGAAGCTGGCGCCCAGCCGCCGCAGATGCTGTCGGCCGGCGACGTGGTGATGTCGGCCGCCTACAACGGGCGCATCGACGCGGCGCAGCGCGAAGGCCGGCCCCTGAAGGTCGTCTGGAACCAGAGCGTCTATGACTTCGACTACTGGGTCATCCCCACCGGCTCGGCCAACAAGGACCAGGCCATCGAATTCGTCCGCTACGCCAGCTCGCCCAAGGCCCAGGCCGCGTATTCGCAGCACATCGCCTACGGCCCGATCAGCAAGAAGGCCATCGGCATGCTCAGCCCGGACATTCTGGCCAACGTGCCCAATTCGCCGGCCAACGCGCGCAACGCCCTGTTCAACGACCTCGAATTCTGGACCGATCACGGCGAGGAACTCGAACAGCGCTTCACGGCCTGGGCCGCCCGCTGATCCCGCGCCCGGGGCGGTCTGACGGCCGCCCCGCCCCTTCCCACGCCAGGACACTGCCATGGACACGACCTTCGACGATCCCGCCGCCATCCGGCGCTCGATGCAAGCCGCCCAGCGGAAAAAGACCTGGCGCGCGCTGCTGCTGGTCGGGCCCCTGGCCGTCTTCCTGCTGGTCGTCTTCATCATCCCCATCGCGTCCCTCCTGACCCGAGCCGCCGACAACCCCGAGGTCATCGACACCCTGCCCCGCACCCTGCAGGCCCTGTCCGGCTGGGACGGGCGCAGCCAGCCGCCGGACACCGCGTTCCAGGCTCTGGCGCAGGATCTGGGCCACGCCAAGAGCACCCCCGCCGCCGGCGAACTGGCCCGGCGCCTGAACTACGAAATCTCGGGCTACCGGTCGCTGGTCTTCAAGACGCTGCGCCGCCTGCCCTTCCCCGCCGCCGACGCGGCCGACGCCCGCGCGCGCCTGATCGACCTGGACAAGCGCTGGGCCGATCCCGCCTACTGGGCCGTCATCGCCGGCAACGACAGGTCCTGGACGCCCTACTACCTGCTGGCATCCCTGGACCTGAAGCTGGACGCCAAGGGCAGCATCGTGGCCGCGCCGCCCGGCACGTCGGCCTTCCAGGAAATCTTTTCGCGCACCTTCACCATCAGCGCGATCGTCACCCTGATCACGCTCGTCCTGGGCTATCCCCTGGCCTACTGGATCACGCGCCTGCCCAAGCGCCGGGCCAATCTGGTCCTGATCTGCATCCTGATTCCGTTCTGGACTTCCGTGCTGGTGCGGATCGCCGCCTGGGTGGTCCTGCTGCAGCGCGAAGGCCTGATCAACAGCGCCCTGGCCAGGCTGGGGCTGATCGACCAGCCGCTGCCCCTGCTGTTCAACCGCCTGGGCGTCTACATCGCCATGGTCCACATCCTGCTGCCTTTCATGGTGCTGCCCCTGTACAGCGTCATGCAATCGGTGCCGCCCACCTACCAGCGGGCCGCCGTGTCCCTGGGCAGCCACCCCTTCGCCGCCTTCTGGCGCATCTACGTGCCGCAGACCTATCCCGGCATCGCCGCCGGATCCCTGCTGGTGTTCATCATCGCGATCGGCTACTACATCACGCCGGCGCTGCTGGGCGGCGCCGCGGACCAGATGATCAGCTACTACGTGGCCTATTTCACCAACCAGACCATCAACTGGGGCATGGCCAGCGCGCTGGGACTGATCCTGCTGGCGGGCACCCTGGTGCTCTACGCCCTGTACCGCAGGGTTTCCGGCAAGGAACTGACCCTCAGCTAGACACACGGACACCGGAACCGCGGCGGCAGGCAAGCGGCGGTTCCCTCTTTGAAGGCCTGAAGGACGAACATGTTCAACCCAGCATTCCCGCCCTATCTATCCCTGGTCGAACGCATCTGGCACTATGCGCTGCGCCTGCTGTGCGCGCTGATCCTGCTGTTCCTGCTGCTGCCGATCCTGGTCATCATCCCCCTGTCGTTCAACCAGGGCTCCATGCTGCTCTACCCGATCGACGCGCTCTCGCTGCGCTGGTACATCGCGCTCTTCCAGTCCGACGAATGGGCCCGCGCCACCGCCAACAGCTTCATCGTGGCGCCCGCCGCCACCGTGCTGGCGACCGTGCTGGGGACGCTGGCGGCGGCCGGCCTGCACCGGGCGCAGTTCCGCGGCAAGGGGCTGCTGATGTCGATCCTGATTTCGCCGATGATCGTGCCGCTGGTCGTGACCGGCCTGGGCATCTATCTGTTCTTCGCCCCCTACGGGCTGGTCAACAGCTACAGCGGCCTGATCCTGGCGCTGGCCGCGATCGGCGCGCCTTTCGTCGTCACCACGGTCTCGGCCACGCTGCAGGGCTTCGATCCCAACTTGCTGCGCGCCAGCTACAGCCTGGGGGCCGGGCCCGCGCGCACTTTCTTTCGCGTCACCCTGCCCATCATCGCCCCCGGCGTGATCGCCGGCGCCCTGTTCGCCTTCGCGACGGCCTTCGACGAAATCGTGATCACGCTCTTTCTGGCCGGCCCCGAACAGGTGACGCTGCCGCGCCAGATGTTCACCGGCATCCGCGAGAACATCAGCCCCATCATCGCCGCCGTGGCGACCATCCTGATCCTGTTTTCCACGGCCCTGCTGCTGGCGCTGGAATGGCTGCGCGGCCGGGCGGCGGCCAAGACCACGGCGGCCGTCTGATCAATCGTCGCCGAACCGAATCCCCTGGGCCAGGGGCAGTTCGCGCGAATAATTGATGGTGCTGGTGGCGCGCCGCATGTAGGCCTTCCAGGCGTCCGAGCCGGACTCGCGCCCGCCGCCGGTTTCTTTTTCGCCGCCGAAGGCGCCGCCGATCTCGGCGCCCGACGTCCCGATATTGACGTTGGCGATGCCGCAATCGGATCCCGTCACGCCGATGAAGAACTGGGACTCGCGCACATCGGTGGTGAAGATGGCCGAGGACAGGCCCTGCGCAACGGCGTTGTGCATCGCCATGGCATCCGCGAAGTCCGCATAGCGCATCACATACAGGATCGGCGCGAAGGTTTCGCTGCACACCAGTTCCTGCTGCGCGGGCATCTCGACGATGGCCGGGCGCGCATACCAGGCGTCGGGATAGCGGTCGGCCAGCGCGCGTTCGCCGCCGAAAACGATGCCGCCCGCCCGGCGCGCCTCGTCCAGCGCCTGCTGCATGCGCTCGAATGCCGCCCGGTCGATCAGCGGCCCCACCAGCGTGCCGGCCTCCAGCGGATTGCCGACCGTGGCGCTGGCATAGGCTTTCTTCAGCCGCGCCAGCAGTTCGTCCGCCACGGATTCATGCGCGATCAGGCGGCGCGTGGTGGTGCAGCGCTGGCCTGCCGTGCCGATGGCGCCAAACAGGATGGCCCGCGCCGCCATGCCCAGATCCGCCGAGGGCGTCACGATGACGGCGTTGTTGCCGCCCAGTTCCAGCAGGCAGCGGCCGAACCGGCCGGCCACGCGCGGGCCGACCGCGCGACCCATGCGCGTGGACCCCGTGGCCGACACCAGGGCCACGCGCGGATGATCGACCATGGCCTCGCCCACGTCGTGGCGGCCGATCAGCACCTGCAGCAGATCGGCCGGCGCATCGTCGCCGAAGCGTTCGCAGACCCGCTGGAAGATCGCCTGACAGGCCAGCGCCGTCAGCGGTGATTTTTCGGACGGCTTCCAGATGAGCGGATCGCCGCATACCAGCGCAATGGCCGCATTCCAGGACCAGACCGCCACCGGAAAATTGAAGGCGGAAATCACGCCGACCACCCCCAGGGGGTGCCAGTTTTCCAGCATGTGATGACCGGGGCGCTCGGAGGCGATGGTGCGGCCGTACAACTGGCGCGACAGGCCCACGGCGAAATCGCAGATGTCGATCATTTCCTGGACTTCACCCTCGCCCTCGGCCGGGATCTTGCCCACTTCCAGCGAGACCAGCCGGCCCAGGGCCTGTTTCCGGGTGCGCAGTTCTTCGCCCAGCAGGCGCACCAGTTCGCCGCGACGCGGCGCGGGCACCGAGCGCCAGCGCAAGAAGGCTCGATGCGCCCGCTCGGCCATGGGGCCGACATCCTGCGGGCGGTGGCAATGCACCTGGGCCAAGCGGCTGCCGTCGATGGGCGAACGGACCGTCAGATCGCCATCCGCCAAGCTGGCTTCGGACAAACCAAGGGATCGCAGCAATTCCTGATGTTTCATGAGGGCGCTCCACAGGCGAAGACCACACGCGAAATTCAGGATAGCACGCAAGAAAATATGCGCAAATTATTTCCCTACAGGAAAATACCTAGATAATCCGGAAAATATTAGCCTCACAATAAGATCCACTCATCGTCTACGCCGCATCCCCAGGAGCCTCCCGGATGACGCAACCGCACTTCGACGTGGTCATAGCGGGCGGCGCCGCCATCGGCAGCGCCACCGCCTATTTCCTGACGGCCGCCGCCGGTTTCACCGGCTCGGTGGCCGTCATCGAGGCCGACAACAGCTACCGGTACAGCGCCACCGCCCTGTCCGCCGCGTCGATCCGGCATCAGTTCTCCACACCGGAAAACATCGGCATGTCGCTCTTCGGCACGCAGTTCCTGCGCCATTTCAGCCAGGACATGGCGGTGGACGGCGACTGCCCGGACCTCGATTTCCACGAAGGCGGCTATCTGTTCCTGGCCACCGCGGCCGGCCTGGAGACCTTGCGGCGGAACCACGCACTGCAGACCAGCCTGGGCGCCGACATCGCCTTGCTGGACCCGGCGCAATTGAAAGCCCGCTATCCCTGGCTGAATACGGACGATCTGGCCGGCGGCGCCCTGGGCCTGAGCGGCGAAGGCTGGCTGGATGCCTATGGCATGATGCAGGGCATGCGGCGCAAGGCGATCGCCCAGGGGGCCGTCTACCTGAACCATCGCGTCGCGAGCCTGGATCATTCCGCCGGCCGCATCCGCGGGGTGCGGCTGGCCGACGGCGGGCGCATCGCCTGCGGCGCCGTCGTCAACGCCGCGGGCACCGGCGCCACGGCGCTGGCCCGGACCGCGGGCATCGACCTGCCCGTGCATGCCCGCAAGCGCAGCGTCTTCTATGTGCAATGCCCCCACCCGCTGCCCGGCTGCCCCATGGTGATCGACCCCGGCGGCGCGTATTTCCGCCCCGAAGGCCAAGGCTACATCACGGGCATCTCGCCCCCGGCGGATCAGGACCCGGACGCGAGCGATTACGACGTGCAGCACGCCCTGTTCGACGAGGTGCTGTGGCCCATCCTGGCCGCCAGAGCGCCGGCGTTCGAGGCGCTGCGCTGCAGCCGCAGCTGGGCGGGACACTATGACATGAACCTGTTCGACCAGAACCTCATCCTGGGCCCGCACCCCGCCATCGACAATCTCTATTTCGCCAACGGCCTGAGCGGCCACGGCATGCAGCAGGCGCCCGCCATCGGCCGGGCCCTGTCCGAACTGATCACCACGGGAACATTCCAGACACTGGACCTGAGCCGACTGGGCTGGGCGCGCATCCTGAACCGCCAGCCCATCATCGAACAGAACGTCGTATGAATCATCCGTAGCGCAGGCCCGGCCCCATACCGCACAACCTCGCAAGCCATCATGACAGACACAGACCTCACCGAAGCAAAGACCCATGCACAGAAATCGGCGCTGGCCAGCCGGCTGAAGTTCTTGCGCCAGCGACGCGGCCTGACGCAGGGGCGCGTCTCCCAAGCCAGCGGGATTTCCACCCCGACCCTGTCCAAGATCGAGAACGGGCAACTCTCGCCCACCTACGACGTACTGCTGCGCCTGGCCCACGGACTGCAGGTGGACGTGGCGGAACTCTTCGTCACGGCCCAAGCCCACATGGGCGCCGGACGCTGCAGCATCGAACGCCGGGACTGCGGCGAGATCCACGACACGCCGCTCTATCGCCACCGCCTGCTGTGTTCGCAACTGGCCCACAAAAAGATGATGCCTTTCATCAGCCGCATCAAGAAGCGCCATCTCCAGGCGGAAGAAGGCTGGAGCCGCCACGAAGGCGAAGAGTTCGTCTACGTCCTGTCGGGGCGGATCGAGCTGCACACCGAGTTCTACCAGCCCGTCACCCTGGACCAGGGCGAAGGCTTCTACATCGACAGCCGGATGCGGCATCGGGTCGTCAGCGCAAGCGATGCCGACGCCGAAGTGCTATGGGTCAGCACGACCCCCGACGTCGGCCGGCACGCCGCCGAACACCGCCACGATTTCCCCGAAAGCGAGACTTCATGAACCCACGCCCCGCCCTCTGCGTCCATGGCGCATCCGCGACCCGGACCCTGCTGCCCTGGCCCGCCCTGATGCAAGCCGTCGCCCAAGCGGCGCGCGACCTGAAACGGGGCGGCATCCAGGCCCCGCCCCGTCAGGCGCTGCCTTTCCCGCAAGGCGGCGTGCTGCTGTCCATGCCGGCCACGGCCGCCGACATCGGCGTGCACAAGCTGGTCAACGTGGTGGCCGGCAACCGGGACCGCGACCTGCCCACCATCCACGGCATGGTCTCGATCTACGACGGCCGGACCGGAGAGCCGCGCCTGCTGCTGGACGGCCCCACGGTCACCACGCGCCGGACCGTCGCGGTCTCCATGCTGGGGCTGTCGCGCCTGCTGCCTGCCGGCCCGCGCCATGCGGCGATCTTCGGCACCGGCACCCAGGCGCAGGGACACATGCTGGCGCTGCGCGAACTCCACCCGGACTGCCGGATCGACATCATCGGCCGCACCCCGGCCCAGGCAAACCGGCTGGCGTCCCAATTGAACCAGGCTCAGATCCGCGCCGCCGCCGACGTGGCGGATACCGTGGACCTCGTCATCACCGCCACCACCAGCGCCCGCCCCGTCTATCGGCTGCCGGCCCTGGCGGGACGCGTGATCGTCGCCGTCGGCGCCTACCGGGCCGAGCTGGCGGAAATCGATCCGGCCACCATCCGCGCCAGCACACTGTACGTCGACGAAATCGAAGGCGCCCGCCACGAGGCAGGCGACTACCTCCAGGCCGGGGTGGATTGGGCGGCGGTGCGCGACCTGACGGATCTGCTCGACGGCCCGGTGCCGGCGGGGCCCTGCCTGCTCAAAACCGTGGGATGCGCCGCCTGGGACCTGGCCGCCGCCCGCTGCGCCCTGGCCCGGCAGGCTGCACTTTCTCAGGAGTCCGCTCGATGAACGATACCGGCGGCAGCGGCGGCAAGCCCGCAGCGCCGAGGCATTGCGCACCCGCTCACGCGCGAAGACCGGCCACGCTCCAGGGCGCCGAAGCTGGCGCCCTGCGAGCGGCAAGCGATCACAGAGCCGCCAGGGCCTGCTGCACCCGCGCCACCAGATCGGCCGGGCAGCGGGCCCAGCATTGTCCGTCCGCCTCCAGGCTGACCAGCCCGTCGGCATCGGCTCGAAGCGCGGACAAGTCTGTCTGCGCCACGCTGCGGCCCAATTGATTGAGCAGCTTCGGATCGGCGAAGGGTTCCGTCAGCAGCAGTTCCGTCCCGTCGGCTGCGAACAGGCGCTGGCGAAAGCGCCCGTCCTCGTCGCGGAAGGACACCAGGCGGGCCTTGGCGGCCTTGCCGGCCGCGGACTTGGACCTGGCCGCGGCGGCCGGCTGGCGCAGGCCCACGGCCTCGCGCAGCTGATCCATGAAGGGCATCGCGATGCGCCGCGCCTTTTCGGCGCCCGCGCGCAGAATGTCTTCGACGCGCTCGGGGTGCGCCATCAGGTCGGCGTACTGCGCCCGCATGGGGCCGATCTGGGCCTCGATCCGTTCGCACAGCGCCTGCTTGGCGTCGCCCCAGCCCAGGCCGCCTTCCAGCGCGGCGCGGAAATCCGCCGCCTGCCGCGCCGTGGCGAAGGCCCGGTACAGGGTGAACAGGTGCGAGCCTTCCGCGTCCTTGGGCTCGCCTGGCAGGCGCGAATCCGTGACGATCTGCGCCACGGCGGTCTTCAGGGCCTTGGCGCCGCCCTCGAACAGCGGAATCGTGTTGTTGTAGCTCTTGGACATCTTGCGCCCATCCAGGCCGGGCAGCGTGGCGACGTCCTCGTCGATCTGGACCTCGGGCAGGACGAACAGGTCGCTGCCCCGGCCGTACAGGTGATTGAAGCGCTGGGCGATGTCGCGCGCCATCTCCAGGTGCTGGATCTGGTCGCGCCCCACCGGCACGCGATGGGCGTTGAACATCAGGATGTCGGCCGCCATCAGCACCGGATAGGAAAACAGCCCCATGGTGACGCCGTCGTCCGGATCGACACCCTTGAGCGCATTGGCGTCGACCGATGCCTTGTAGGCATGCGCGCGGTTCATCAGGCCCTTGGCGGTCACGCAAGTCAGCATCCAGCACAGTTCCGGAATTTCCGGCACGTCCGACTGGCGGTAGAAGGTCACGCGATCCGTATCCAGGCCCCCGGCGATCCAGGTGGCGGCGATCTCCATGCGGGACTGGGCCACGCGGGCCGGATCGGCGCATTTGATCAGGGCGTGGAAATCCGCCAGGAAGAAGAACGCATCCACCCCCGGTTCCGTGCTGGACTGGATGGCCGGGCGGATGGCGCCGGCGTAATTGCCCAGATGGGGCGTGCCGGACGTCGTGATGCCCGTCAGGACCCGGGTCTTCGCCGGGGATTTCGCGGAAGAAGTCATCGATCTGCCTGATATTCGGATAAGGGGACGCCCGGCCTTACAGCACCACGGCCGCCCGGCGGGTTTCCGCCAGGTATTCCCGCGACTGCATCTCCATCAGACGGGACACCGTGCGGGAAAATTCGTTGGACATCGGACCCTGAGTATAGAGTTCATCGGCCGGACACTGGGCCGACAGGATCAGCTTGACCTTGTGGTCGTACAGCACGTCCACCAGCCAGGTGAAGCGCCGGGCCTCGGAAGCCTGACGCGGCGCCATGCGCGGCACGTCCGACACGATGATGGTCTGGAAGCGGTCGGCCAGGTCCAGGTAGTCGTTCTGCGAGCGCGGCGTCCCGCACAAGGCCATGAAATCGAACCAGACGACGGTTCCGGCCAGGGCCACGGCCTGGATCTCGCGGTTCTCGATCAGCAGGACCGGCTTCTGTTCCGCCGTATCGGCCAGGCGGTCGAAGGCGGAACGCAGTTCGTCGTGCGTGGCGGCGACGATGGGCGTGATGTAGGTGCGCAGCTGCGCCAGCGTGCGGCGGCGGTAATCCACCCCCGCATCCACGTTCAGCACGTCCATCTTCGCCTGGATCAGGGCGATGGCCGGCAGGATGCGGTCGCGGTGCAGGCCGTCGGGATACAGGGTGGAGGGTTCGTAGTTCGACGTCATCACGAAGGACGTGCCGTATTCGAACAGGCGCAGCAGCAGGCGATACAGGATCATCGCATCCGCCACGTCGGAGACGTGGAATTCGTCGAAGCAGATCAGGCGATAGCGCTTGGCGATGTTGCGGGCGACGTGATCCAGCGGATCGGCCTCGCCGCTGACGGCGCGGATTTCCCGGTGCACCCCCCGCATGAATTCATGGAAATGCAGGCGGACCTTGCGCTTGACGGGCACCGTCAGGTAGAAGGCGTCCATCAGGAAGCTCTTGCCGCGCCCCACCCCGCCCCACAGGTATACGCCTCGGGGCACGGCAGGGTGCAGGAACAGCTTTTTCAGACGGCTGGACCGCTGCCGCTTGAATTCGATCCAGTCGTCATAGTAATGCTGCAGGCGCACGACGGCTGCGTGCTGGGCTTCGTCGGCGACGAAGCCCCGCTCACTCAGCGCCTGCGCGTAGTACGCGCTGACGTCCATCGGATGGCTTACAGATTCAGCGTGCGCTTGTCCACCGCCAGGGCGGCTTCCTTGACGGCTTCGGACAGCGTCGGGTGCGCGTGGCAGATCCGGGCGATGTCCTCGGCGGCGCCGCGGAATTCCATGATGGTGACGGCTTCGGCGATCAGCTCGGAGGCCATCGGCCCGACGATGTGCACGCCCAGGACCTCATCGGTCTTGGCGTCGGCCAGGATCTTGACGAAGCCGGTCGTGTCGCCCAGGGCGCGCGCGCGGCCGTTGGCCATGAAGGGGAAGGAGCCCGCCTTGTAGTCGCGGCCATCGGCCTTCAGGGCCTGTTCGGTCTTGCCGACCCAGGCGACTTCCGGCGAGGTGTAGATCACCCAGGGGATGGTGTCGAAATTCACGTGCCCATGCTGGCCGGCGATGCGCTCGGCCACGGCCACGCCTTCTTCCTCGGCCTTGTGCGCCAGCATCGGGCCGCGCACCACGTCGCCCACCGCCCAGACGTTGGCCAGGTTGCTGCGGCAATCGCCGTCCACGACCACGAAGCCGCGCTCGTCGAGCTTCAGGCCGACGACGTCGGCGCCCAGGCCCTGGGTGTTGGGCACGCGGCCGATCGACACGATCAGGCGGTCCACCGTCAGTTTCTGGTCGGCGCCGGCGGCGTCGGCGTACTGGATGCTCACGCCCTTGGCGGAAGTCTTGACTTCGCCGATGCGCACGCCCGTCTGGATGTCCAGGCCCTGCTTGGTCAGCGCCTTCTGCGCTTCCTTGGCGACGTCGCGGTCCACGGCGCCCAGGAAGTCCGGCATGGCTTCCAGGATGGTGACCTCGGAACCCAGGCGGCGCCAGACGCTGCCCATTTCCAGGCCGATCACGCCCGCGCCGATGATGCCCAGCTTCTTGGGCACGGCGGGGATGCGCAAGGCGCCGTCATTGGACAGGATGTGCTCTTCGTCGAACGGCAGGCCAGGCAGTTCGCGGGCGTTGGAGCCGGTGGCCACGATCACGTGACGGCCTTCCAGGTCTTCTTCCGTCTTGCCGGCGACTTTCACCGACCAGCCGAAATCGGTCTTGGCCGCCAGCGAGCCCGTGCCGTGGAAGAAGGAGACCTTGTTCTTCTTGAACAGGTACAGGATGCCTTCGTTGTTCTGCTTGACCACCGTGTCCTTGCGGCCGACCAGCTTGGCCAGGTCCAGGCTGACGCCCTTGGCCGTGATGCCGTGCTCGGCGAAGTGATGGTTCACCTGATCGTAGTGTTCGGACGACTGCAGCAGGGCCTTGGACGGAATGCAGCCCACGTTGGTGCAGGTGCCGCCGGGGGCGGGCTTGCCGGCGGCGTTGGTCCAGGCGTCCACGCAGGCGACGGCCAGGCCCAGCTGGGCGGCGCGGATGGCGGCGATATAGCCGCCGGGGCCGGCGCCGATCACGATCACATCAAATTGTTTTGCCATGCTTGTCTCTTAGAGGGAGTTTCCGGACGCATGCGGCAGGCGGCACGCGCCCCGGGGGATGCCCGGCGGACGCCCTGCCGGATAGGTATTGAACGGGGGAACCCCCGGGCGCCGCGCATCGGGCACGATGGACTGGATGCCGGGCGCCGCTTCGCCGGAGCGGCGAAACGCGGCGCCCGCGCCCGATCAGACGCTCAGCAGCAGGCGCTGCGGGTCTTCCAGGGCTTCCTTCATGGCCACCAGGGCCAGCACGGCTTCGCGGCCGTCGATGATGCGGTGGTCGTAGGACAGGGCCAGGTAGTTCATCGGCCGGATCACGATCTGGCCGTTTTCCACCACCGGACGGTCCTTGGTGGCGTGGATGCCCAGGATGGCCGATTGCGGCGGATTGATGATCGGGGTGGACAGCATCGAACCGAACACGCCGCCGTTGGAGATCGAGAAGGTCCCGCCGGTCAGTTCATCCAGGGTGAGCTTGCCGTCCTGGGCGCGGCGGCCGAAATCGGCGATCTGCTTTTCGATGTCGGCCAGCGACAGCTGGTCGGCATTGCGCAGGATGGGCACCACCAGGCCGCGGGGGCTGCCCACGGCCACGCCGATGTCGAAATAGCCGTGGTAGATGATGTCCTTGCCGTCCACCGAGGCGTTGACCACCGGGTAGCGCTTGAGCGCCGCGACGGCCGCCTTGACGAAGAAGGACGTGAAGCCCAGCTTGACGCCGTGTTCCTTTTCGAAGACGTCCTTGTACTTCTTGCGCAGGTCCATGATGGCCTGCATGTTGACCTCGTTGAAGGTCGTCAGGATGGCGTTTTCGGACTGCGACTGGATCAGGCGCTCGGCCACGCGGGCGCGCAGGCGGCTCATGGGCACGCGCTGTTCCGGACGGCCGTCCAGGCCGACCGGGACCGGAGCGGCCGGGGTGGCCGGCGCCGGAGTCGCAGAGGCGTTCAGGGCGTCGGCCTTGGTGACGCGGCCGGAGCGGCCCGTGCCTTCGACCGAGGCGGGATCGATGCCCTTTTCCGACAGGATCTTGCCGGCCGCCGGCGAGGCGACCGAGGATTTGGCGGCCGGCGCGGCGGCGGCCGGGGCGGCGGCGGCGGGCGCGGCTTCGGCCTTCGGGGCGGCCGGCGCGGCGGCCTTGGCGTCGGTGTCGATACGCGCCAGGACCTCGCCCGAGGTCACGGTGCTGCCGTCGCCCTTGACGATCTCGGACAACACGCCCGCGGCGGGAGCCGGCACTTCCAGCACGACCTTGTCCGTTTCGACTTCGATCAGGATCTCATCGGCCTCGACGGCTTCGCCTGGCTGCTTTTTCCAGTTCAGCAAAGTGGCTTCGGAGATGGATTCGGAAAGCTGGGGAACGAGAACTTCGGTAATGGCCATAATGATTTTTCCGGTATGTCTGTCTTTGAATAGGTCGGTTTACTTGATCAGCGAGAAGCTTTTCAGTTTCGGCGCGAAAGCCTGTTCGATCAGGGCGCGCTGCTGTTCCTGGTGCTTGGCCATATAGCCCACCGCCGGCGAAGCCGAAGCGGGACGGCCGGCATAGCCCAGCTTCTGGCCATCGTTCATGTTCTCGTACAGGTGATGCTGCACGTAGAACCACGGCCCCTGGTTCTGGGGTTCGTCCTGCACCCAGACCAGTTCCTTGGCGTTCTCGTACTTCTGCAGTTCGTTCTGGAAGGACTTGTGCGCGAAGGGATAGAGCTGCTCGATGCGCAGGATGGCGACGTCCTTGCGGCCCTGTTCGTCGCGGGCATGGACCAGGTCGTAGTAGACCTTGCCGGAGCACACCAGCACGCGCTTGACGTCGGCGGGAGCGATGTCGGCGTTGACTTCGCCGATGACGGGCTGGAAGGTGCCCGTGGCCAGGTCGTCCAGCGGCGAGGTCGCCGCCTTGTTGCGCAGCAGCGACTTGGGCGTGAAGATCACCAGCGGCTTGCGGAACTGCCGGATCATCTGGCGGCGCAGCACGTGGAAGATCTGAGCGCCATTGGTGGGCTGCACGACCTGCATGTTGTTGTCGGCGCACAATTGCAGGAAACGCTCGATCCGCGCGGACGAGTGTTCCGGACCCTGGCCTTCGTAGCCGTGCGGCAGCATCAGCACCAGGCCGCACTGGCGGCCCCATTTGGCTTCGCCGGACGCGATGAACTGGTCGATGACGACCTGGGCGCCGTTGGCGAAGTCGCCGAACTGGGCTTCCCAGATGGTGAGGATATTGGGTTCCGCCGTGGCGTAGCCGTATTCGAAGCCCAGCACGGCGGCTTCCGACAGCACCGAGTCGATGACGGTGAACGGCGCCTGGCCTTCGGAGACGTTCTGCAGCGGGATGTAGGACCCGGCATCCCAGCGTTCGCGCTTCTGGTCGTGCAGCACGGCGTGGCGGTGGGTGAACGTGCCCCGGCCCGAGTCCTGCCCGGTGATGCGGATGGCATAGCCGTTGGCCACCAGCGTGGCGAAGGCCAGGTGTTCGCCCATGCCCCAGTCGATCGGGTGCTCGCCGCGGGCCATGGCCAGACGGTCGTTCAGCAGCTTGCTGACCAGGGGGTGGACCGTGAAGCCTTCCGGCACCTGGGTGAGCTTTTCGCCGATGCGGGTCAGTTCGGCCAGCGGCACGCCGGTGTCCGCGTGGTCGGTCCACTTGGCCCCCAGGAAGGAGGACCAGTCGGTGGCGTACTTGTTCTTGTAGTCGGTCAGGACGGGTTCGACCGTGCGCTGGCCGTCTTCCATCAGCTGGCGGTAGTCCTTGACCATCTGGTCGGGTTCGCCTTCGGCCATGGCGCCCTGGGCCACCAGGCGGTCCGCGTACAGCTTGCGGGTGCCGGGGTGCTTGCCGATGCTCTTGTACATCAGCGGCTGGGTCAGGGACGGCGTGTCCTGTTCGTTGTGGCCCAGCTTGCGGAAGCAGACGATGTCGACCACCACGTCGTGGCGGAACTGCTGGCGGTAATCCAGCGCCAGCTTCGTCACGAAGACCACGGCTTCGGGGTCGTCGCCGTTGACGTGGAAGACCGGGGCTTCGATCATCTTGACCACGTCCGTGCAATACAGCGTCGAACGCGTGTCGCGCGGGTCGGAGGTCGTGAAGCCGATCTGGTTGTTGATGACGATGTGCAGCGTGCCGCCGGTGCCGTAACCGCGGGTCTGCGCCAGGTTCAGGGTTTCCATGACCACGCCCTGGCCGGCGAAGGCCGCGTCGCCGTGCACCAGCACGGGCAGGACCTGGTCGCCTTCGGGATCGGCGCGACGATCCTGGCGGGCGCGCACGCTGCCTTCCACCACCGGGTTGACGATTTCCAGGTGCGAGGGATTGAACGCCAGGGACAGGTGCAGCGGGCCGCCGCGCGTGGACAGGTCGCTGGAAAAGCCGTTGTGGTATTTGACGTCGCCGTCGCTGAGCGCCTGCGTGTGCTTGCCTTCGAATTCGGCAAACAGGTCGCCGGGCATCTTGCCCATGATGTTGACCAGCAGGTTCAGGCGGCCGCGGTGGGCCATGCCGACGACGATTTCCTGCACGCCGTTTTCACCGGCGTGATTGACGACTTCGTCCATGGAGGCGATGAAGCTTTCACCGCCTTCCAGGGAAAAGCGCTTCTGGCCGACGTATTTGGTATGCAGGAAACGTTCCAGGCCTTCGGCTTCGGTCACCTGCTGCAGGATATTGCGCTTCTGCTCGATGGTGAATTCCGGCACGCCCAGCGTGGATTCCAGACGCTCCTGGATCCAGCGCTTCACGGCCGGATCGGAGATATGCATGAATTCCACGCCGATATTGCGGCAATAGGTATCCTGCAGAGCCTTCAGGATGTCCCGCATGGTCATCGTGTCGGCTTTGGTGAAATAGGTATTCGTCGCCGAATAGATCTGGTCCAGATCGGCTTCGGACAGCCCGTAGAAGGCGGGATCCAGTTCCGGGATGGCCGGACGATCGCGCCGTTTCAGCGGATCGAGCTGGGCGATGCGCGAACCCAGCGAGCGATACGCCGCGATGATGGACTGGACGTAGACTTGTTTGCTGGCGATGGCCAGCGCCTGATCGGAAGCCTGGGCGGGCCGCACCTGGAAGGCGTTTTCGCGGGCCCGCAGGGCGAAGGAAGCGACGATGGGGGCGTGTGCCTGATCGCGGGTGGCCTCGCGGCCGTCGGCGGCCGGTTGGTGCTGGAGCTGATCGAAGTAGCTGCGCCACTGATCTGGAATGGAACCCGGATTATCGAGATAATCTTCGTAGAGTTCTTCTACGTAAGGCGCATTGGCGCCGAAAAGATAGGAATTAGACTGGAGTTCTTGTTCCGTGGACATTGTGCGCTTCACCTGACGGGTGCTTCACCCGAACGATGCAGATTGGAAAACCTTCCGCGACACGGCCAGACCGATTGGCGGATAGCTGGGGCAGAAGGCTGATGTACGACGCCTTGCATAAGCCGTATTAAGGCTAAAGTATACCCGTGTTGCCACGCGGGTATAAACTGACCAGCCCAAAACGCCCGGTCAATGCCGCTTTTCACGAAATTGGCGTTGGTATTTACAAACACTTGCGCGGATCGGGCCTCCACGGGATCGGTCGCGAAGACATCAGACAAATAAATCAGCAGGAGCACTCGTCATCATGAATTTGAAAGATGATCGCGCCAAAATGGCGCTGGACTACCACGCCTTCCCGACTCCCGGAAAGATTTCCGTCGTCCCCACCAAGCCCCTGGCCAACCAGGACGACCTGTCCCTGGCCTATTCGCCGGGCGTGGCGACCGCCAGCATGACCATCCACGCCGAGGGCGAGTCCGCCGCGGCCAAATACACCTCGCGCGCCAACCTGGTCGGCGTCGTGACCAACGGCACGGCCGTGCTGGGCCTGGGCAACATCGGCCCGCTGGCGGCCAAGCCGGTCATGGAAGGCAAGGGCTGCCTGTTCAAGAAATTCGCCGGCATCGACGTCTTCGACATCGAGCTGAACGAACACGACCCCGACAAGCTGGTCGACATCATCGCCGCGCTGGAACCGACGCTGGGCGGGATCAACCTGGAAGACATCAAGGCGCCCGAATGCTTCTACATCGAAAAGAAGCTGCGCGAGCGCATGAAGATCCCCGTCTTCCATGACGACCAGCACGGCACGGCCATCATTTCCTCGGCCGCCGTCCTGAACGGCCTGAAGGTCGTGGGCAAGGACATCGCCAAGGTCAAGCTGGTCTGCTCCGGCGCCGGCGCCGCCGCCATCGCCTGCCTGGACCTGATCGTCAAGATGGGCGTCTCGCAGAAGAACATCTACGTGGTCGATTCGCGCGGCGTGATCTGGCAGGGCCGCGACGAAAAGATGGAAGCCAACAAGGCCCGCTACGCCCAGCAGACCGATGCCCGCACCCTGGCCGACGTCTGCAAGGGCGCCGACGTGTTCCTGGGCTGCTCGGCCCCGGGCGTGCTGACCCAGGACATGGTGCGTTCCATGGCCGACCGTCCGCTGATCCTGGCCCTGGCCAACCCCGACCCGGAAATCCGCCCGGAAGACGCCAAGGCCGCCCGGCCCGACTGCATCATCGCCACCGGCCGTTCCGACTATCCGAACCAGGTCAACAACGTCCTGTGCTTCCCCTTCATCTTCCGCGGCGCCATGGACTGCGGCGCCACGGTCATCAATGAAGAGATGAAGCTCGCCTGCGTCAAGGCCATCGCCGAACTGGCCCAGGCCGAGAGCAGCGCCGAAGTCGCCGGCGCCTACGCCGACCAGGACCTGTCCTTCGGCCCGGACTACATCATTCCCAAGCCCTTCGACCCGCGCCTGATCGTCAAGATCGCGCCGGCCATCGCCCAGGCGGCCGCCGATTCCGGCGTGGCCCGCCGCCCCATCGAGGACATGGACGCCTACCGCCAGTCCCTGATGAGCATCGTCTACCACTCCGGCCAGTTGATGCGCCCCCTGTTCCATCAGGCAAAATCCGCGCCCAAGCGCGTGATCTACGCCGACGGCGAGGACGAACGCGTGCTGCGCGCCGCCCAGACGGTGCTGGACGAAGGCTTCGCAAAACCGATCCTGATCGGCCGTCCGGCCGTGATCGACATGCGCATCCAGAAGTTCGGCCTGCGCCTGACGCCCGGCCAGAACGTGGAGATCGTCAATCCGGAAGACGATTCCCGCTTCAACGAAACCTGGAACGCCTACTACAAGCAGCGCGGCCGCGACGGCGTCACGCCCGACATCGCCAAGGCCATGGTGCGCAAGCACAACTCCCTGATCGGGGTGATGCTGCTGCAGCGCGGCGACGCCGACGCGATGATCTGCGGGGTGGCCAGCCGCTTCGACAATCAGCTGAAGTACGTCGAAGAGATCATCGGCCTGAAGCCCACGGCCCGCACCTACGCGGCCATGAACGTGCTGATGCTGCCCACCCAGACCCTGTTCATCTGCGACACGCACGTCAACGAGGACCCCACCGCCGAACAGGTCGCCGACATGACGATCCTGGCCGCCGAGGAAGTCCGCCGCTTCGGCATCGTGCCCAAGGTCGCCCTGCTCTCGCATTCCAACTTCGGCAGCCGCCCCACGGCGTCCTCCCGCAAGATGGCCGAGGCCCGGCGCCTGATCGCGCAGCGCGCCCCCGAACTCGAGGTCGACGGCGAAATGCACGCGGACTCGGCCCTGTCCGAGACCATCCGCGTCAAGTCCTACCCCGACACGACGCTGAAGGGGCCGGCCAACCTGCTGATCATGCCCAACCTGGACGCGGGCAACATCACCTACAACATGCTGAAGATGACCGGCAGCCATGGGGTGGCGATGGGCCCGGTGCTACTGGGCGCGGCCCGCCCGGTGCACATCCTGACGACCAGCTCGACGGTGCGGCGCATCGTGAACATGACGGCCCTGGCCGTGGTGGACGCCCAGCAGGAAGCGGGCCAGGCGGTCTGATCCGACCTGTTTCGCGAAAGCTCCAGACAAGGGCCCGGCACGCACATGCCGGGCCCTTGTTTCATGCTTCCGGGGAAGGACGCCGCCCCCGCGGGCGGCGCGGGAGAACCCCGTCAGGCCGGCCGCCGACCCGCCGCCAGGTAGTCCCGAAAGACCGCCTCGACGTCGGCCTTCCGGGGGTCGCGCTGTTCCGGCTGCAGCCGGGTTTCGATCAGCGACAAGTGCGCGACCGTCGCGTAATACACCGCCGCGGCATCGCGCCTTTCAAGCGCATCCACGATCTGCAGGTGTTCGTGACACGAACACGCCGAGGCATTGCCGGGATCGTGAAAGGCCGAGAACAGCGCCGACCGGGCCAGCAAGGCATCGAGCTGGATACTCACCAGCTCATTGCCCAGCAGGTCCGCCAGCAGCAGATGGAACTGCGAGGAAACCATGATGAAATCGGGACGCCTGCCCTCCCGCGCGGTCCGGGCCTCGCGATCCAGATGTTCGCGCAGGCGCCGCAGACCGGCATCCGTGATCTTCTCGCATAGCTGCATGCCGATGCCGGATTCGAGCACGCGCCGCGCTTCGAACAGCTCCCGGGCCCGCTCCAGCGACGGCGCGGGCACCAGGACGCCGATATTGGGGACGATGTCGAGCGTGTGTTCATGTCCCAGCCTGTGCAGAATCTTGCGCAGACGCTCCCGCGTGACCCCGAACAAGGGGGCGATGCGGGTCTCAGGGAGCCGGGTTCCCGGCGGCAAGCGCGCCGACAGGACAATGTCCTTGATGACGCGATAGATCTCGTCTTCGGCGATCAAGAGAACCGCTCCCGCCAGAAATCGGCGATCTCCCTGCGGCGGCAAAACCATACGTCATCCAGCTCGACGGCCCGCAACAGGAAGTCGCGCAACGCATCCGCGCGGCCGGGGCGCCCCGCCAGACGCAGATGGAGCCCGATGGACATCATTTTCGGGGTCTGCCGGCTCTCGCGGCGCAGGCAATCCAGGGTGCGCTGCAAGTGGCCGACGAAATCGTCGGGCGTATTGAAGCCGGGCGCGGAAGCGAAGCGCATGTCGTTGCAATCGAAGCTGTAGGGCAGCACCAGATGCGGCCGGCCATTGACCGGAACCCAATACGGCAAATCGTCGTTGTAGGCATCGGAGTCATAGAGCAGCCCGTGCTTCTGCACCAGCGCGCGCGTATTGGCGCTGACGCGGCCGGTATACCAGCCGACCGGGCGCACTCCGCACAACTGTTCGATCACGCCGAGGGATCGCTCGATATGAGCGTCCTCCGTCTCCTGATCCACCATGTCATAGTCGATCCAGCGGGCGCCGTGCGACACCACCTCATGCCCGGCCTGGACGATGGAGCGAGCCGCTTCCGGATTCTTCTCCAGGGCGCTGGACACCGCGAAGTACGTCGCCGGGATGCCGCACTCGGCAAGCAGATCCAGAATGCGCCAGTGGCCGACCCGGCTGCCATATTCATAGTGGGACTCGACCACCAGATTGCGGCGGCCCGCCCGGGGCGAAGCCCCGACCACATCGCTATTCAGCGTTTCCGAAAACGCATCGCCATCCATCACGCAGCTTTCGCCGCCCTCTTCGTAGTTTACGACGACGCTGACCGCCAGCCGCTTTCCCCCGGGCCAGGAAAACGACGGCCGCCGACGGCCATACCCCACATAATCCCGCTGATGCTCCATGGCTCTTTCGCACCTGTTCTCGACGCATGACATTAAAAAGGATGTATGCACAATCAATATTCAACTGTGCACACTTGCTTTATACGAACAAGCGCTTCCGGAGGTCAAGCACGGGGAAACCAGGACCGCGAGCCATGGCCGGGCCGGCAAGAGGCGGCGCCGCCGCGCCTGGGCATATAGGCGCCGGACAGACCGGCGGCCATGAAAAACGGGCCTTGCGGCCCGTCTTTCATAATGTGGCGAAACGGAAGGATTACTTCACGTCGCGCGCCGCGGCGCCCGTGTACAGCTGGCGCGGACGGCCGATCTTGTAGGCGGGGTCGGACAGCATTTCGTTCCACTGGGCGATCCAGCCCACCGTGCGGGCCAGCGCGAAGATGGCCGTGAACAGGGACGTGGGGATGCCGATGGCGCGCTGCACGATGCCCGAGTAGAAGTCGACGTTCGGGTACAGCTTGCGCTCCACGAAGTACTGGTCTTCCAGGGCGATGCGTTCGACTTCCATGGCCAGCTTGAACAGCGGATCGTTGTGCAGGCCCAGCGCATCCAGCACTTCGCGGCAGGTTTCCTGCATCATCTTGGCGCGCGGGTCGTAGTTCTTGTAGACGCGGTGGCCGAAGCCCATCAGGCGCACGCCCGAATTCTTGTCCTTGACCTTTTCCATGAACTCGCCGACCTTGGAGATGCCGCCGTTGGCCTGGATGTTCTCCAGCATGTTCAGGCAGGCCTCGTTGGCGCCGCCGTGCGCCGGGCCCCACAGGCAGGCCACGCCGGCCGCGATGGCGGCGAACGGGTTGGTGCCCGAGGAACCGCACAGGCGCACCGTGGACGTGGAGGCGTTCTGTTCATGGTCGGCGTGCAGGATGAAGATGCGGTCCAGCGCGCGTTCCACCACGTCATTGACCTGGTAGTCGTCGCAGGGGGTGGCGAACATCATGCGCAGGAAGTTGCCGGTGTAGGACAGGTCGTTCTTCGGATAGATGAAGGGCTGGCCCAGGGAATGCTTGTACGCCATGGCGACCAGGGTCGGCATCTTGGCGATCAGGCGGATGGCGGACACTTCCCGGTGGCGCGGATTCGTGATGTCGGTCGAGTCGTGGTAGAAGGCCGACAGCGCCCCCACCAGGCCGGTCAGCACCGCCATCGGGTGCGCGTCGCGGCGGAAACCCTGCAGGAAGGTGTGCATCTGTTCGTGCACCAGGGTGTGGTGCGTGACCAGGCTGTCGAATTCCTGTTTCTGCTGATCGTTGGGCAGTTCGCCGTTCATGATCAGGTAGCAGATCGTCAGAAAATCACATTTCTGCGCCAGCTGGTCGATCGGGTAGCCGCGATACAGCAGCTGGCCCTTGTCGCCATCAATGTAGGTGATGGCCGATTCGCAGGAAGCGGTTGCCATGAAGCCCGGATCGTAGGTGAACATCCCGGTCTGGCCGTAGAGCTTGCGGATGTCGATGACGTCCGGGCCCACAGTCCCCTGGTACACGGGAAATTCGACCGACGGGCTGCCATCGGAGAACGATAGCGTGGCTTTTTTATCGGATAGCTGCATGTGATTTTCCTTTAAGTTACAGCGCTTTCATTTGCTCGACGAGCCGCCGGATGTCGGGGGTGTCGTACACCCCATCCAGATCCGTTCGCCCCAGCAGGACGTCGAGCAATTCGTTGTCGCCCATTTCAAAAAGCTGTGTCAGCGCCCGAACGTCGGTCTCGGTCAGCTGTGCTTCGCGGGCATCCAGGAAGCGCGTGATGATGAGATCGTTTTCGAGCAGACCGCGGCGCGCCCGCCAGCGCAGGCGCGCGCGATCCAGATCGGACAGATCGCCAGGCATGCGGATTCCTACACCGTGCGCCGGACGAGCATTTCCTTGATCTTGCCGATGGCGGCCGAAGGATTCAGACCCTTCGGACAGACTTCGGTGCAATTCATGATCGTGTGGCAGCGGAAGAGCCGGTACGGATCTTCCAGGTTGTCCAGGCGTTCGCCGGTGGCGCGGTCGCGCGAATCGGCGATGAAGCGATAGGCCTGCAGCAGGCCGGCCGGGCCGACGAATTTGTCCGGATTCCACCAGAAAGAGGGACAGGCCGTCGAGCAGCAGCCACACAGGATGCATTCGTACAGGCCGTTGAGTTCCTCGCGCTCTTCGGGAGACTGCAGGCGTTCTTTTTCGGGCGGCGGTTCGTCGTTGATCAGGTACGGCTTGATCGAATGGTACTGATCGTAGAAGAACGTCATGTCCACGATCAGGTCGCGCACCACGGGCAGGCCCGGCAGCGGCTTGAGGACGATGGGCTCTTTCAGGTCCAGCATATTGGTCGTGCAGGCCAGGCCGTTGTGCCCGTTGATGTTCATGGCGTCGGACCCGCACACGCCTTCGCGGCAGGAACGGCGCAGCGCCAGGCTGTCGTCGACGTCGTTCTTGATGCGCAGGATGGCGTCCAGCAGCATCTTGTCGGACGGCTGCAGTTCGACTTCCAGTTTCTGCATGTAGGGCCGCTCGTCCTTGTCCGGATCGTAGCGGTAGATCTCGAATTTCACGATACGTTTAGTCATGGCGATATCCAGATTAGAAGGTCCGCGCCTTGGGCGGGATGGTGTCCACGGTCAGCGGCTTCATGCGCACGGGCTTGTAGTCCAGACGGTTGTCCGGCGCGAACCACAAGGTGTGCTTGAGCCAGTTGACGTCGTCGCGGTCCGGGTAATCTTCCAGCGCATGGGCGCCGCGCGATTCCAGGCGGTTGGCGGCGGACCTCGACGTCGCGCGGGCGACCTCGATCATGTTGGTCAGTTCCAGGGCTTCCAGGCGGGCGGTGTTGAAGACCTGGGACTTGTCGGAGTAGTACATGTTCTCGATTTCCGGCACCAGGTCGTTGATGACCTTTTCGCCTTCCTTCAGCTTGTCGAGCTTGCGGAACACGCCATAGTGGCTTTGCATGGCCTGCTGCATCTTGTGGGCGACGTCCTGGGGTTTTTCACCCGAGGTGCGGCGTTCCATGCGATCCAGGCGATCCATGGAGGCCTCGATGTCGGTGTCGGGCAGCGCCTGGTGGCTGTGCTGCTTTTCGGGATGCTGGTCGACGATGAAATTGCCCGCCGAACGGCCGAACACGACCAGGTCCAGCAGCGAATTCGTGCCCAGGCGGTTGGCGCCGTGCACGGACGTGGCCGCGCATTCGCCGATGGCGTACAGGCCGTTGACGACCTTTTCCTCGCCGTTGACCAGGGTCATGACCTGGCCATGGTAGTTCGCCGGAATGCCGCCCATCTGGTAGTGGATGGTGGGCACCACGGGGATCGGGTCCTTGATCGGATCGATGTTGGCGAACTTGATCGCGATTTCACGGATGGACGGCAGGCGCTTCATGATGGTTTCCGCGCCCAGGTGATCCAGCTTCAGCAGCACGTGGCTGCCGTCGCCGCAACCGCGGCCTTCCTTGATTTCCTGGTCCATGGAGCGGGACACGAAGTCGCGCGGCGCCAGGTCCTTCAGCTGCGGCGCGTAGCGTTCCATGAAGCGTTCGCCGTCCTTGTTCAGGAGGAAGCCGCCTTCCCCGCGCACGCCTTCGGTGATCAGCACGCCGGCGCCGGCCACGCCCGTGGGGTGGAACTGCCAGAATTCCATGTCCTGCAGCGGGATGCCAGCGCGCGCCGCCATGCCTAGGCCGTCGCCGGTATTGATGAAGGCGTTGGTGGTGGCGGCCCAGATGCGGCCCGCGCCGCCGGTGGCCAGCACCGTGTGCTTGGCTTCCAGGACGTAGACGTCGCCGGTTTCCATTTCCATGGCGGTCACGCCCAGCACATCGCCGTCGTTGTTGCGCAGCAGGTCCAGCGCCATCCATTCGATGAAGAAGTTGGTGCGGGCCGCGACGTTGCGCTGATACAGGGTATGCAGCATGGCGTGGCCGGTTCGGTCGGCGGCCGCACAGGCGCGCTGCACGGGCTTTTCACCGAAATGGGACGTATGCCCGCCGAAGGGACGCTGGTAGATGGTGCCGTCCGGATTGCGGTCGAACGGCATGCCGAAGTGTTCGAGTTCGTAGACCGCGTTGGGGGCCTCGCGCACCATGAACTCGATCGAGTCCTGGTCGCCGAGCCAGTCGGAGCCCTTCACCGTGTCGTACATGTGCCATTGCCAATGGTCTTCGCTCATGTTGCCCAGCGAAGCGCTGACGCCGCCCTGGGCGGCCACCGTATGCGAACGCGTGGGGAAGACCTTCGACAGCACGGCCACCGAGAGGCCGGCGTTGGACAGCTGCAGCGCGCAGCGCAGGCCGGCCCCGCCGGCGCCGACGACCACCACATCGAACTGGCGGCGCGGGAGAGATTTCTTGACAGCAGCCACGTTAGAGACTCCAGAGAATTTGAGCGAAATAGACCACCGCCGCGATCAGCCAGAGCAGGGTCAGGACCTGCAGGAACAGGCGCAGGCCGGCGGAGTGCACGTAGTCCATCCAGATGTCGCGCACGCCGATCCAGGCATGCCAGGCCAGGGACAGGAAGGCCAGCGTCGCCAGCAGCTGGCCGACAGGCAGCGTGCCGACGGTGAAGGCGAAGAAGGCCCGCCAGGATTCGAAATCCAGGCTGGGCACGGCGATGGCGTACAGCACCAGCACCAGGGTGTAGATCGCCATGATGACGGCGGTGGAGCGCTGGACGATGAAGTCGCGCGTGCCGTAGTGCGCGCCCACGACCAGGCGCTTGCGACCGATGCGTTCTTGTGTCATTACCAGGCTCCGAACAGTTTCAAACCGAACACGACGGTCAGCGCCAGCGCCACGCCCATCACCAGGGCGCCCGAACGCTGCGAAGCCGCGCGGTCGTTGCCGATGTGCAGGTCCAGCGTCAGGTAGCGGATGCCGGCGCAGAAATGATGGAAGTAGCCCCACATCAGCACCAGCAGCACGATCTTACAGGCGGGGCTGGCCACCCAGGCCTTCATGGCGGCAAAGGTTTCCGGCGACTGCACGCTGTGCGCGAACAGCGGCACCAGGATCACCGGCAGCGCCAGGAACAGCAGCGCGCCGCTGACGCGGTGCAGGATGGATGCTTTGCCGGCGGGCGGCAGCTTGTAGCTCATGAGGTCGGACAACCCCAGATTACGAAACTGCGGACGCGGCTTTGTGGCTGATTCAGACATGATGGCCTCGTAGTGGATAATGAAAGGATTTCCGGGACTCAATCGGCATTTTCGCCGATCTGCAAGTCAATTCAAACTGTTGCGATAATGGTACCGTTCGGTGACGTAATGGCCCCGCCGCAATTCCATGGGCCGGTCGCCATACGTGTAGGCGATGCGCTCGACCTGCAGCAGCGGGCTGCCCGGCGCGACCTGCAGGAAATCGGCCTGCGCGTCGGTGGCGGCCACGGCGCGGATCTTTTCTTCGGCCCGCACCATGCTGACGCCGAATTCGGTTTCGAACAGGGCGTAGACCGGCCCGCGGTAGCGCTGCAGGAATTCCAGGGTCAGGCCCTTGAAGGCGCTGCCCGGCAGCCAGATGTCGTCCAGGATGGTGGGCACGTCGTCGAAGGACAGCACGCGGCGCATATTGACCACGGCATCGCCCGCCCGCAGATCCAGGGCGGCGGCGATTTCGGCGGATGCCTTCGTGCGCCGGCAATCCAGGATCTGGCTGCTGGACGCCGCCGGACGGCCGTCGTCGGGGCTGAGCCGCAGGAAGCGGTAGCGGACCCGGGCTTCATTGTGGGTGGCCACGAAGGTGCCCTTGCCCTGGCGGCGGATCAGCAGATTGTCGGCCGCCAGTTCGTCGATGGCCTTGCGCACCGTGCCCTGGCTGACCTGGAAACGGGCGGCCAGCTCGAGTTCGCTGGGGATGGCTTCGCCCGGCTTCCATTCGCCGCGGTCCAGCCCCTGCAGGATCAGGCCCTTGATCTGCTGATACAGCGGGCTGAACGCGGCGCTGTGCGGCGCGCGTCCCGGAGGCTGTGGGCGGTCGATCGAAGGGGTATCGGACATGTCGGGTGGAAGCGCTGCAGGGCGGCCCATGCTACAAAATGGAACTTCGGCATTTTCGCATTTCCGCGTGCAGATGTCTAATACTCTTCTGTCTTATATAAGATATAAGACTCTTGACGCTGAAGGATGAAATACACTACTCTTTTCGGCGTTTTCGCACACCCCGGATCCCTCTTTCATCCTATCGGAGAATCACTATGTCCAAACCCGCCATGCGCGTCGCGGTCACCGGCGCCGCCGGCCAGATCGGCTACGCTCTGCTGTTTCGCATCGCTTCGGGTGAAATGCTCGGCAAGGACCAGCCGGTCATCCTGCAGCTGTTGGAAATCCCGGACGAGAAAGCCCAGAAGGCCCTGCAGGGCGTGATGATGGAGCTCGACGACTGCGCCTTCCCGCTGCTGGCGGGCATGAGCGCCCACAGCGATCCGCGCACCGCCTTCAAGGACGCCGACGTCGCCCTGCTGGTGGGCGCGCGCCCCCGCAGCAAGGGCATGGAACGCAAGGACCTGCTGCAGGTCAACGCCCAGATCTTCACCGCCCAGGGCAAGGCGCTGAACGAAGTCGCCAGCCGCAACGTCAAGGTGCTGGTGGTCGGCAACCCGGCCAACACCAACGCCTACATCGCCATGAAGTCCGCTCCGGACCTGCCGGCCAAGAACTTCACCGCCATGCTGCGCCTGGATCACAACCGCGCCCTGTCGCAACTGGCGACCAAGACCGGCAAGGCCGTGGCCGACATCGAGAAGCTGGTCGTGTGGGGCAACCACTCGCCCACCATGTACCCCGACACGCGCTTCGCCACCATCGGCGGCCAATCCGTCCAGAAGCTGATCAACGACCAGTCCTGGATCGCCGACACCTTCATCCCGACCGTCGGCAAGCGCGGCGCCGCCATCATCGAGGCGCGCGGCCTGTCGTCGGCGGCCTCCGCCGCCAATGCCGCCATCGACCACGTCCATGACTGGGTGCTGGGCACGAACGGCAAGTGGGTCACCATGGGCATCCCGTCCGACGGTTCCTACGGCATCCCCGAAGGCATCATCTACGGCGTGCCGGTCACGACCGCCAACGGCGAATACACGCGCGTCAGCGGCCTGGAAATCGACGCCTTCTCGCGCGAGCGCATGGACCACACCCTGAACGAACTGCTGGAAGAACGCGACGGCATCGCCGACCTTCTGAAGTAAGCATGTTCTGACGGACGCATCCGCGAGCCGGCGTCCGGCCCGCGGATGCGCCGCCGAATGTCCGGTCGATGACAGACAGGCGCGTCCTGCGGACACAGAATGCCGACAGCATCGACTGGCCCCCCGCCCTTCCCGGGGCGATTTCCGCCGCGCATTGGGTCTGCCCGGCGCGGCGGCACACCGGAGCGCTGTTCATGACCCGTCCCGTCTCTCCCGGCGCCCTGCTGCGCCAGGCTCTCATCGAAGAATCCCCCCTGCAGATCATCGGCGCCATCAACGCCAATCACGCCCTGCTGGCCAAACGCGCCGGCTACCGCGCCATCTACCTGTCGGGCGGCGGCGTCGCCGCCGGTTCGCTGGGGCTGCCCGACCTGGGCATCAACACCCTGGACGACGTGCTGACCGACATCCGCCGCATCACCGACGTCTGCGACCTGCCGCTGCTGGTCGATATCGACACCGGCTTCGGGCCCTCGGCCTTCAACATCGCCCGCACCGTGAAGTCGCTGATCAAGTTCGGCGCCGCCGGCTGCCACATTGAGGACCAGGTCGGCGCCAAGCGCTGCGGCCACCGCCCAGGCAAGGAGATCGTCAGCACCGAGGAAATGGCCGACCGCGTCAAGGCCGCCGCCGACGCCCGCACGGACAGCGACTTCTACCTGATCGCCCGCACGGATGCGATCGCCGTCAGCGGCGTGGACGCCGCGCTGGAGCGCGCCCACGCCTGCGTGGAAGCCGGCGCCGATGCGATCTTCGCGGAAGCGTCCTATGATCTGGAAACCTACGCCAGGTTTTCCAGATCCCTGAACGTGCCCGTGCTGGCGAACATCACGGAATTCGGCAAGACGCCGCTGTTCACGGTGCAGGAACTGGCGGGCGCCGGCGTCGGCATCGTGCTGTACCCGCTGTCGGCCTTCCGCGCCATGAACAAGGCGGCGGAAACCGTGTACGAAGCCATCCGCCGCGACGGACACCAGCACAATGTGGTCGAGCTGATGCAGACGCGCGAAGAACTCTACGACCGCATCGGCTACCACCGCTACGAAGAACAGCTCGACGCGCTGTTCCAGAAAGGCAAGGGCAAGGCGTCCTGATCCGGACGCGCCGACCGAATTTCCATCCGTCACCCAAGGAGACCTCTGATGGCGACACGAAAGACTGCATCCTCGAAATCGACCGCGGCATCCCGCAAGCCGGCGGCCGGCAAGGCCGCGACCGCTTCCGCCCCGGCCGCCGCCGCGCCCGCGCCCGGCTTCAAGCCCAAGAAGTCCGTCGCCCTGTCGGGCATCGTGGCCGGCAACACGGCCCTGTGCACGGTGGGCCGCAGCGGCAACGACCTGCACTATCGCGGCTACGACATTCTGGACATCGCCGACACCTGCGAATTCGAGGAAGTCGCCCACCTGCTGATCCACGGCAAGCTGCCGACCAAGCCCGAGCTCAAGGCCTACAAGGAAAAGCTGCGCCGCCTGCGCGGCCTGCCCGCCCAGGTCCAGGTGGCCCTGGAAGCCCTGCCCGCCGCCAGCCATCCCATGGACGTGATGCGCACCGCCGCCTCGGTGCTGGGCTGCGTGCTGCCTGAAAAGGACGACCACAACCTGCCTGACGCCCGCGACATCGCCGACCGCCTGATGGCCAGCCTGGGCTCGGCCCTGCTGTACTGGTACCACTACAGCCACAACGGCCGCATCATCAACGTCGAGACCGAGGACGACAGCATCGGCGGCCACTTCCTGCATCTGCTGCACGGCGAAGCGCCCTCCGACGAATGGGTCCGCGCCATGCACACGTCCCTGATCCTGTACGCGGAACACGAATTCAACGCGTCCACCTTCACCGGCCGCGTGATCGCCGGCACGGGCTCGGACATGTATTCCGCCATCACGGGGGCCATCGGCGCGCTGCGCGGGCCCAAGCACGGCGGCGCCAACGAAGTCGCCTTCGAGATCCAGAAGCGCTACGACAGCCCCGACGAAGCCGAGGCCGACATCCGCCGCCGCGTCGAAGCCAAGGAAGTCGTGATCGGCTTCGGCCACCCGGTCTACACCGTGTCCGACCCGCGCAACAAGGTCATCAAGGCCGTGGCGCAGAAGCTGTCCCGGTCCGCCGGCTCGACCAAGATGTTCGACATCGCCGAACGCCTGGAATCGGTCATGTGGGACGCCAAGAAGATGTTCCCGAACCTGGACTGGTTCTCGGCCGTGTCCTATCACATGATGGGCGTGCCCACCGCCATGTTCACGCCCCTGTTCGTGATCGCCCGCACCGCGGGCTGGTCGGCGCACATCATCGAACAGCGCATCGACAACAAGATCATCCGCCCGACGGCCAATTACGTCGGCCCGGAAGACCAGAAATTCGTCCCGCTTTCCAAGCGCAAATAAGCCGCAACCCTTCAGGAATCCCTATGTCTGCGACTATTTCCAACGTCCGCCCCCAACCCGACCAGGTGCTGGTGGACATCGTCGACTATGTGCTCGACTACAAGATCGACAGCGCCCTGGCGCTCGAGACGGCCCGCAATTGCCTGATCGACACCCTGGGCTGCGGCCTGGAAGGCCTGGAATACCCGGCCTGCCGCAAGCTGATGGGCCCGATCGTGCCCGGCACGATCGTGCCCAACGGCGCCAAGGTCCCCGGCACGCAATTCCAGCTGGACCCGGTCCAGGCGGCCTTCAACATCGGCTGCATGATCCGCTGGCTGGACTTCAACGACTGCTGGCTGGCCGCCGAATGGGGCCATCCGTCCGACAATCTGGGCGGCATTCTGGCTGTGGCCGACTGGCTGTCGCGCAATGCCGTGGCCGCCGGCAAGGCGCCGCTGACCATGCGCACGGTGCTGGAAGGCATGGTCAAGGCCCACGAGATCCAGGGCTGCATCGCGCTGGAGAACTCCTTCAACAAGGTCGGCCTGGACCATGTGGTGCTGGTCAAGGTGGCGTCCACCGCCGTGGTCTCGCAGATGCTGGGCCTGTCGCGCGAGGAAACCATCAACGCGGTGTCGCTGGCCTGGGTGGACGGTCAAAGCCTGCGCACCTATCGCCACGCCCCCAACACGGGCAGCCGCAAGTCCTGGGCGGCGGGCGACGCCACCAGCCGGGCCGTGCGCCTGGCCCTGATGGCCCGCACGGGCGAAATGGGCTATCCGTCGGCGCTGAGCGCGCCGGTCTGGGGCTTCTACGACGTGTCGTTCAAGGGCCAGCCCTTCAAGTTCCAGCGCCCCTACGGCAGCTACGTGATGGAAAACGTGCTGTTCAAGATCTCCTTCCCGGCCGAATTCCATTCCCAGACGGCCGTGGAATGCGCCATGGACATCCACGGCAAGCTGAAGTCGCTGGGCAAGACCGAGGCCGACATCAAGAAGATCACGATCCGCACGCATGAGGCCTGCATCCGCATCATCGACAAGAAGGGCCCGCTGCACAATCCGGCCGACCGCGATCACTGCATCCAGTACATGGTGGCCGTGCCGATCATCTTCGGGCGGCTGACGGCGCCCGACTACGAGGACAGCGTCGCCGCCGATCCGCGCATCGACGCGCTGCGCGACAAGATGGTCTGCGTGGAGGATCCCGCCTTCACGAAGGATTATCACGATCCCGAGAAGCGTTCGATCGCCAACGCGCTGACCGTGGAGTTCAACGACGGCACGAAGCTCGACGAGCTGGTCTGCGAGTACCCGATCGGCCACAAGCGCCGCCGCAAGGACGGGATCCCGCTGCTGGAGGCGAAGTTCCGCAAGAACCTGGCCCGCCAGTTCCCGGCCCGCCAGCAGCAGCGCATCCTGGACGTGTCCCTGGATCAGGCGAAGCTGGAAGCCATGCCGGTGCACGAGTACGTGGATCTGTATGTCATCTGACCCGCACGTCCGCCGCGCGATCCGGCACAACGAGGCCGCCCGCCGTTTCGAATTCACGGAGGACGGGCAATTGTGCGTGCTGGACTACGTCCTGAACGGATCCGTGGCGTCTTTCGTCCATACCGGGGTGCCGGCCCCGGTGGGCGGGCGCGGCATCGCGGCGGACCTCGTGAGCTTCGGGCTGGATACGGCCCGGGCTCGCGGATGGCGGGTCCGGGCGGTGTGTTCGTATGTCGCTGCCTACGTGCAGCGGCATCCGGAATATCAGGATCTGGTGGACTGAGGTAGGGTTTCTGCGCACGCACGCCTGTGGCGGTGGTGTCTGTGCGGGCGCCAGACAGCGGTCCGGCCTTTGGCCGGACTTCCCGGATCTTCCTCGTCCGCCGGGGCGTCGGGCGAACTCGTCGCTTCGCTCCTCAAACACGCCCGACGAAGGCCCCCCGGCTCCCTTCGGAAGCATCCGGCGCTGTCCGACCGCGCCCGCACAGACACCACCGCCACAGGCTTGGACTGTCGTGACACGGTAGAGCGGGCCAAGGAACGCCGCAATTCTCGTCAATCGTCGTTGCAGGGGGCTCGGGGACACTGTTGGAGCCGGAACCCACACACTCGGCGAAGCCGCCAAGTCGCGACCGGTGTCCCCGAGCCCCCTGCAACGACGATGAGGCCTGGCTCAAGAACCCACAACAACGCCGCCACATAAAACACAAAACATCGTCAACTCTTATATCTTATATAAGACTGTTGCCTGAACGATGCTTCTTCTTTAAAATAACCCCGTTCTCAAACCCTTCTTCCTGGGGCACCCCATGCTGGATTCCTACCGCACCGAAGCCGCTGCTCGTGAAGCCATCGGCGTATCACCGCTTCCCCTGACGGCGCAACAGACGGCCGATCTGATCGAACTGCTGAAAAACCCGCCCGTCGGCGAAGAACAATTCCTGCTGGACCTGCTCACGCACCGCGTCCCGGCGGGGGTGGACGACGCCGCCCAGGTCAAGGCCTCCTACCTGGCCGCCGTCGCCCTGGGCAAGGAAAGCTGCCCCCTGATCGACGCCAAGCACGCCACCGAACTGCTGGGCACCATGCTGGGCGGCTACAACATCAGCGCCCTGATCGAGCTGCTGGACCACGCCGACCTGGCGCCGGTCGCGGCCGAAGGCCTGAAGAAGACCCTGCTGGTCTTCGACGCCTTCCATGACATCGAAGAAAAAGCCAAGGCCGGCAACGTCCAGGCCCAGGCCGTCCTGAAAAGCTGGGCCGACGCCGAATGGTTCACCAGCCGTCCCGAAGTCCCGCAAAGCCTGACGCTGACCGTCTTCAAGGTCACGGGCGAAACCAACACCGACGACCTGTCGCCCGCGCCCGACGCCTGGAGCCGCCCCGACATCCCGCTGCACGCGCTGGCCATGCTGAAGAACCCACGCGACGGCATCACGCCTGACGCCCCGGGGCAGGTCGGCCCGATCAAGCTGCTGAACGAACTGAAGGCCAAGGGCCACCTGGTCGCCTACGTGGGCGACGTGGTCGGCACCGGGTCCTCGCGCAAGTCGGCCACCAATTCCGTCATCTGGCACACCGGCGAAGACATCCCCTTCGTGCCCAACAAGCGCTTCGGCGGCGTCTGTCTGGGCGGCAAGATCGCCCCGATCTTCTACAACACCATGGAAGATTCCGGCGCCTTGCCCATCGAACTGGACGTCTCCGGCATGAACATGGGCGACGTCATCGAACTGCGCCCCTACGAAGGCAAGGCCCTGAAGAACGGCCAGGTCATTTCCGAATTCCAGCTGAAGTCCGACGTGCTGCTGGACGAAGTCCGCGCCGGCGGCCGCATTCCGCTGATCATCGGCCGCGGCCTGACGGCCAAGGCCCGCGCGTCCCTGGGCCTGCCGCCCGCCACGCTGTTCCGCCTGCCCGAAGCCCCCGCCGACACCGGCAAGGGCTATTCCCTGGCGCAGAAGCTGGTCGGCCGCGCCTGCGGCCTGCCCGAAGGCCAGGGCGTGCGCCCGGGCACCTACTGCGAACCGCGCATGACCTCGGTCGGCAGCCAGGACACCACCGGTCCCATGACCCGCGACGAACTGAAGGACCTGGCCTGCGTCGGCTTCTCGGCCGACCTGGTGATGCAGTCCTTCTGCCACACCGCCGCCTATCCCAAGCCCGTGGACGTCAAGACCCACCACGAACTGCCCGCCTTCATCAGCACGCGCGGCGGCGTGTCCCTGCGTCCGGGCGACGGCATCATCCACTCCTGGCTGAATCGCATGCTGCTGCCCGACACCGTCGGCACGGGCGGCGACTCGCACACCCGCTTCCCGATCGGCATCAGCTTCCCGGCCGGTTCCGGCCTGGTGGCCTTCGCCGCCGCCACCGGCGTCATGCCGCTGGACATGCCCGAATCCGTGCTGGTGCGCTTCAAAGGCAAGATGCAGCCCGGCGTCACCCTGCGCGATCTGGTCAACGCCATCCCGCTGTACGCCATCAAGCAAGGCCTGCTGACGGTCGAAAAGAAGGGCAAGAAGAACATCTTCTCCGGCCGCATCCTGGAAATCGAAGGGCTGCCGGACCTGAAGATCGAACAGGCCTTCGAACTGTCCGACGCCTCGGCCGAACGTTCCGCCGCCGCCTGCACGGTGCGCCTGAACAAGGAACCGATCATCGAATACCTGAACAGCAACATCACGCTGCTGAAATGGATGATCGCCAATGACTACCAGGACGCCCGCACCCTGGCGCGCCGCATCAAGAACATGGAAGCCTGGCTGGCCGATCCGCAACTGGTCGAACCCGATGCCGACGCCGAATACGCCGCCGTCATCGACATCGACCTGGCCGAAATCCATGAACCCATCGTGGCCTGCCCGAACGACCCGGACGACGTCAAGACGCTGTCCGACGTGGCCGGCACCGCCATCGACGAAGTCTTCATCGGCAGCTGCATGACCAACATCGGCCACTTCCGCGCCGCCGCGACGCTGCTCAAGGGCAAGCGCGACCTGCCGTCCAAGCTGTGGGTGGCGCCGCCCACCAAGATGGACGCCAGCGAGCTGACCAAGGAAGGCCATTACGGCACCTTCGGCACGGCCGGCGCCCGCATGGAAATGCCGGGCTGCTCGCTGTGCATGGGCAACCAGGCCCAGGTGCGCGAAGGCGCCACGGTGTTCTCGACCAGCACGCGCAATTTCCCCAACCGACTGGGGAAGAACTCCAACGTGTTCCTGGGTTCGGCCGAAATGGCCGCGATCTGCTCGGGCCTGGGCCGCATCCCCACCCGCGAGGAATACCTGGAAGCCATGGGCCTGCTGTCCAAGGACAGCAAGGACATCTACCGCTACATGAACTTCGACCAGATCGAAGACTTCACCGCGGTGGCCAGCACGGTCGGGGCCTGATCCCGCCCTGCCCGCCCCGGCGCCGCCGGGGCGGACCGAAAAGCCCCGGGCCGCCCCGGGGCTTTTTCGCTGTGCGCGTTCCATGCGTCCGGGGCGGCCCGGCGGCGGCGCCCGCGCGCCTTCCCGCCGCCGGGCCGCCGGGGCAGACGCGGTACACTAGGGATCCTCTGGTGCCTGTTTCTCTTCTCGGTCCTCCATGCCCGCCCGTTCCCGATCCTCCTCCCTGTCCCGGACGTCGCTTTCCCTGATCGCCCTGGCCGAAGCCCTGTCCCAGTCGGGCAGCCAGCTGGAAGACCGCTGGTGGCAGCGCCAGCTGGGCGAAGCGCTGGACAAAGCCCTGGGCGCGCGGCAAAGCCATGCCGTGGAAACCACGCTGGACCACCTGCTGGAACAGCGCTCGCCGGCCTACGAGATTCTGGTCGAACAGGCCGAGGCTCATTCCGAATCCCTGGCTTTCAGCCACCAGGGCCAGGCCTATGAAGCCCTGCTGATTTCCGCCCCGCTGCTGGCCTGGACCCGCTACCAATTGCCGTCCGGCCAGCTCGGCGCCCAGCAGCAACAGCAGCTGGCCGATCTGATGCGCACGGCCGTGCTGACGCCGGACGCCCGCCTGCAGCTGCTGCCCGAGCTGATCCGCTTCGACCAACTGCCGCAGTCATTCCGGGAGACCCGCGGCTGGGTGCTGTCGCTGGCCCAGCACGCCCTGGGCACGCGGCGCGACCTGCCCGCCGTGCGGGCCGCCGACACGCCCGAAGACCTGCTGGCCGACGCCTACTTCCTGATGGGCGTGGCCATTGTGCCGCAGGGACAGGCGCTTTTCCAATGGCAATCCGGACAGCCCGGGCAGCCGCCCAGCCGGGCATCGGCCACGGCGCTCTGGGCCGAGGGCTGCGCCCGCATCACGGAACCGCTGTTCACCGGCTGCCTGACCGAATACCTGCCGCCCGAAGCCTTCTACACCAGCACCCGGCAGGCGGACCAGGGCATCCGCCCGCTGACGCTGAAGGCCGCCGTCACCTGGCTGCAGACGGCCGCCCACATTCCGGGCACGGACCTGCGGGCGGCCATCGTCGCCTGCGGCGAGCAGACCATCGAGGAATACCGCATCGGCTTCTGCACCCGCCAGAACAACGACGTGATCTACGGCTGCGTCTGGCCTTCGCTCAGCCGCGAGGAATCCGCCCCGGAACAGGGGGAAGACGGCCAGGTCGACACCTGGGACACGCTGGCTGCCCTGCTGCGCGAATCGGGCATCCAGGACGTGCGCCGCCTGCCCGGCCTGCAGGCCATGGAATTCTGCGAAGACTGCGGCACCCCCTATTTCCCCAACATGCTGGGCGAAATGCAGCACCCGGAACTGCCGGAAGAAATCGATCCCGAGCCGGTGCAGTTCCACTGACGCCGCGTCCCCGGGCGCCCGCAGCGGCGGCGCCGGGGGCGGCGAACCCGCACAGCGCCGATGAACCTTCTGAACTTCGACATTTTCTGCCGCGTCGTCGACAACTACGGCGATGCCGGCGTGTGCTGGCGCCTGGCGCGCCAACTGGCGGCGCTGGGGCACGGCGCGCGCCTGTGGATCGACGATCTGAGCGTCCTGGCCCGGCTGGAGCCCGGCATCGATCCGGCGCGCGATCTGCAATCCGCCCACGGCGTGCAGGTCGGCGCCTGGCCGGCGGCCGAACAGGCGCAGGCCCCCGAACGCGGCGTGGTCATCGAGGCCTTCGCCTGCGCCCTGCCGTCCCGCTATGCTGCGACCATGGCGACGCGCGGCTGCCTGTGGATCAACCTGGAATACCTCAGCGCCGAATCCTGGGTCGAGGGCTGCCATGGCCTGCCCTCCCTCCAGGCCAACGGCGTGCCGAAGTATTTCTATTTTCCCGGCTTCACCCCGGCAACGGGCGGGCTGCTGCGCGAACCCGACCTGGCCGCCCGCCGACGGCAGGCGCAGGCGCGGGACCGGCGCGAACGCCTGCGGGCCCTGACGGGGCTGCCGGTGGACGGCCTGCCCGCCCCCGGCCGCGTCATGCTGCTGTTCTGCTATCCGGACGCCCCCTGGGCGGGCCTGCAGGCCGCCCTGGCGCAACGGGAGGAGGACACCTGGCTGCTGGTCCCCGGCGCCGTCCCCCCCGGCCTGAACAGCCGGGGATCGCTGCGGGTGCTGCCCATCCCCTTCGTGCCGCAGACCCGCTTCGACGAACTGCTCTGGTGCTGCGACCTGAACTTCGTGCGCGGCGAGGACTCCCTGGTCCGCGCCCTGTGGGCCCGGACGCCGCTGGTCTGGCAGATCTACCGGCAGGCGGACGATGCCCACCTGGACAAGCTGGACGCCTGGCTGGATCGCGCCCGCTGGCCCGAGCCCGCCCGGGCGCTGACTCTCGCCTGGAACCGCCGCGACGACGAGGGCGTGCGCCGGGCGTTGACGCAGGCCCTGGCCCCCGACGCCTGGCGCGCCTGGCAAAGCCGCTGCGACGACTGGTCGCGGGAACTGTCCGATCGCCCGGATCTGGTCCACGATCTGCTGGACTTTTGCCAGAATCACCTCCAGAAGAGTTAGAATAGACAGTTAATCTTTTTTTCTGCTTTGCCTCGGAATGCGTTTTCATGCTCGGGGCACATCAATCCCCGGAGCTTTACCTCTATGAAAATCGCCCAAGAACTGCGAGTCGGCAACGTCGTGATGGTGGGTAGCGACCCCCTGGTGGTCCAAAAGGCCGAATACAACAAGTCCGGCCGCAACGCCGCCGTCGTCAAGCTGAAGTTCAAGAACCTGCTGACCGGCAGCGCCAGCGAATCCGTCTACAAGGCCGACGAAAAATTCGAACAGGTCATGCTGGAAAACAAGGAATGCACCTATTCCTATTTCGCCGACCCCATGTACGTCTTCATGGACGAGGAATACAACCAGCACGAAGTCGAAGCCGACAGCATGGGCGACGCCCTGAACTACCTGGAAGAAGGCATGACCGTGGAAGTCGTCTTCTACGAGGGCCGCGCGATTTCCGTGGAACTGCCCACCATCATCGTGCGCGAAATCATCTACACGGAACCCGCCGTCAAGGGCGACACGTCCGGCAAGGTCCTGAAGCCCGCCAAGATCAACACCGGCTACGAACTGTCCGTGCCGCTGTTCTGCAATATCGGCGACAAAGTCGAAATCGACACCCGCACCAACGAGTACCGCAGCCGTGTGATGTAATCGCGCAGCGAAAAGGCGGGCCGGCGACACACCGGACCCGTTAAAAAAACCGGAAGACCCCAGGTCTTCCGGTTTTTTTATTGCCCGAGCGCTCCGGCGCGGGAATAGCCGCCAACAGCCGGACCGGGCCTACTGCAGACGGTCGTCGTCCAGGATGTCGGGAATCGGCATGATGGAAATGCCGTCCTCGGCCAGTTCGCGGCATTCTTCCACGGAAGCGGTGCCGCGAATCGGGCGTTCCTCGATCTCGCCGCTGTGCATACGGCGGGCCTCGTCGGCGAAACGGGCGCCGACGTCGTCGGACTGGCGCACGATCCGGCGGATCTGGCGCAGGACTTCCGCCTGCAGGCGCGTCAGCTGGTCGCTGGAGGGCGCCGCCACGGCAGCCCGGCCCTGCGACGATGAACGCTCGGCGGCGTCGGCGGCAGCCGCCGGCGCGGCTTCCCGGCGCAGGTGGCTGACGTTCAGGTGCGGCGCCGATACGCGGCGCGTGATCTGGTCGCTATGGCAGATCGGGCAACGCACCATCCCCTGCGACCGCTGATCGTCGTAGCTTTCCTGAGAGGCGAACCAACCTTCGAAAACATGGTCGTGTTCGCACGCGAGATCGAATACTTTGAGTGCCATGATCAGCAAATGGGGGTGGACTGCCCGGTTTCAAGCGCCTTCCAGCATTTCCAGCGCCATTCCCAGGGAGGAACCGGTTTCGGGTCGCGCCACAGGCCCAGCCGCTGCGCGCGCGCCTGGCGCTCCAGATCCGCCAGGCCGGGGTCGCGCAGATACTTGCCCCCGCCCTGCCGGTTGGCCCAGGCCATGCCGCCGGCCACCATCAGGCGATTGGCCAGCCGGCCGTCGCCCAGCGGCACGTCGCAGATGTCGCGTCCGTACTGGTCCTGCTCATAGCACCGCAAGGTCAGGGTCTTGCCGGCCGCCAGATCGGCCAGCGCCTTGCGGGCGGCCTGCCCATAGGGCTGGCCGGGCTGGGCGCGCCCATGGCCGGTTTCGGGGGCGTCGATGCTGGCCAGCCGGACCCGGTGCCGCTGGCGCCCGGCCAGCAGAGTCAGGGTATCGCCATCGGCCACCTGCACGACCCGCCCTGACAGCGCATAGGTCCCGCCCACGGCGGGCCAGGCCAGCAGCGCGGCCGCGCACAGCAGCAGCCCCTGCAAAGTCCGCTGACGCAGCGCATCGGGAGTCGGAACGGAACGAAAAAAACGGCTGGATGGCACGGCAAGGCCCCTACGACTGAGAAAAAAGCCCCCACGCGGCGCAGGAGATGCCTGCGGGCCATCGCTTCGCGGCCCGGCGATCAGACGCGGCGGAACGCAGGCCCCGGCCGGCAGATGCGCCATTGTAATGGAGCCGGGCGGATTCGCCCCGCGGACCCTCAATCGGGCCAGGCCCGCTGCAACAGCGCATCCGAGGCCAGGTCCGACGCCTGCGCGCCATACACGCGCCCGCCGCCTCCGCTCAGGCGGCTGTCCACGAAGACCCGCGACACATAGTCCGGCGCATGGCGCAGCAGCAGATCCGCCTGCACCAGCAGGACCAGGTCCTGGGCGATCTGCCGGGCGCGCGCCTGCTGCGCATCCGCAGCCAGGCGCAGATCCCGCAGCAGGCGATCGGCCGTGGCCCGCAAGGCGGGCTCGTCGGCATGGACCTGGGCCAGGGCGTCGATTTCCTGGGTCGTCAGCGCCTCCGCCTGCCGGGCGGCCCGCAGCACGTCCAGGCACATGACGTTGCCCGAGCCTTCCCAGATGGAATTCACAGGCGTTTCCCGATAGAGCCGCGCCATCGGTCCGTCCTCGATGTAGCCGTTGCCGCCCCAGACCTCCATGCACTCGGCGGCGGCCTCGATGGCTCGCTTGCAGACCCAGAACTTGGCTGCCGGCGTCAGAATGCGGCGCAGGGCCTGTTCGGCGGGATTCTCCGGGTGGTCGAAGGCGCGCGCCAGGCGCAGCGCCAGCGTGGTGGCAGCCTCGCTTTCCAGGGCCAGATCCGCCAGCACCTGCCGCATCAGGGGTTGGTCGATCAGGCGGCGGCCGAAGGCCTGGCGATGGCGGGCATGATGGATGGCCTGCACCACGGCCTGGCGCAACAGGGCGGCGCTGCCCAGCACGCAGTCCATCCGCGTGTATGAAGCCATCTCCACCAGCGTGGCGATGCCCCGCCCGGGCTCGCCCACCCGCCGCCCCAGCGCTCCGGAGAATTCGACTTCCGCGCTGGCGTTCGAACGATTGCCCAGCTTGTCCTTCAGGCGCTGGATGCGGACCCCGTTGCGCGTCTCGCGATCCAGCCAGCGCGGGACGTAGAAGCAGGAATGGGCATCGCCGTCGCGGGCCAGCATCAGATGGGCGTCGGACATGGGCGAGGAAAAAAACCATTTATGCCCGGTCAGGCTGAACCAGCCGTCGCCGGCGGATTCCGCCCGGCTGGTGTTGCCGCGCAGGTCGGAGCCCCCCTGTTTTTCCGTCATGCCCATGCCGATCATCATGGAATGCTTGTCCGCGACGGGCAGGTCGCGGGCGTCGTAGCGGCGGCTGGCGAGCTTGGGCTGCAATTCGGCGAACCAGGGTTCGCGGGCCAGCAGGGGGATGGCGGCGCTGGTCATGGTGACCGGGCACAGAGAGCCGGCCTCGATCTGGCCGTGCATCAGATAATGCGCCGCGCGGGCCACGTGGGCGCCTTCGGCGGGCATGACCCAGGCGCTGCCGTGCATGCCCTGGGCGAAGGCCAGGGACAGGAATTCCGACCAGCCCGGATGGAAGTCGACCACGTCGATCCGGCGGCCGGTGCGGTCGAAGGCCCTGAGGACGGGAGATGCCCGGTTGATGTCGGCCGCCAGCCTCGCCAGATCGGCCTGTCCCAGGCGCTGCCCCCAGGATTCCAGGTCGGGTTCGTGATGCTGGCCGCCCTCGCGTCGCACGCCCTGCATCAGGGCGGCATCGGCCAGGAAGAGATTGCAGTCCGGCAGATCCGGCGCCTGGTTTTCCACCTGGTGCGTTTCCGATGTCAGGCCCTGAACAGCCATGCTGGAACCTCCGAATAGGCACGAAGTCACGACCCAGTCTACCTGCGATTCCCGCCGGGGGACAGGCCCTCGATACAATCGGTACAGATCGTTTTTCCGGAGATTGCCACCATGACTCCCCGTTTCCTGATCCTGTGCGGCGCCCTGGTCCTGGCCCTGGGCGTCGCCACGGGCGCCTTCGGCGCCCACGGCCTGCGCCGACTGGTCGCTCCGGACCTGCTGGAAACCTGGCGCACGGCGGCCCACTACCAGCTCATCCATGGACTGGGACTCCTCTTGATCGCCGCCCTGTGGTCGCGCCTGGCGCCCGCCCCCGCCGCCTGGGCCGGCGGGCTGATGCTGGCCGGCCTGCTGATCTTCAGCCTCAGCCTGTACGCCCTGGTCCTGACCGGCATCCAGGCCCTGGGAGCCCTCACCCCGGTGGGCGGCCTGCTGATGATCCTGTCCTGGCTGGCTCTGGCGCTGGCCGCCTGGCGCGGCGCGGCCGCCTGAACGCACGGCGCGGGGGGCCGCCGGAGGCGGTCCTATAATGAATTCCCGTTTATCCGACCGGAATCCCCATGCCCCAAGCCCCCTGTGATCCTGCGCTGCGCGAATGGCTGCGCGCGCTGCCCAAGGCGGAACTGCACCTGCACATCGAAGGCACGCTGGAACCCGAATTGATGTTCGAGCTGGCCGGGCGCAACAAGGTGCCGCTGCCCTACGCCAGCGTCGACGCCGTGCGCGCCGCCTACCGGTTCACCGACCTGCAGTCCTTCCTGGACCTGTACTACGCGGGCGCGAGCGTCCTGGTCACGGAACAGGACTTCCACGACCTGGCCATGGCGTACCTGCGGCGCGCCCGCGACGACGGCCTGGTCCACGTCGAGATCATGTTCGACCCGCAGACCCACACGCACCGCGGCATCGCCATCGGCACCGTGTTCGCGGGCCTGGCCAGCGCCCTGCGCGAGGCGCGCGACACCCTGGGCATCAGCGGCCGCCTGCTGCTCAGCTTCCTGCGGCATCTCAGCGAAGAAGACGCCTTCGCCACCCTGGATGCCGCCCTGCCGCTGCGCGAGGCGTACGCCGACCTGTGGGTGGGCATCGGCCTGGATTCTTCCGAAAAGGGCAACCCGCCGGAAAAATTCGCCCGCGTCTATGCCCGCTGCGCGGAACTGGGCTTCCGCCTGGTGGCCCACGCGGGCGAGGAAGGCCCGGCCGCCTACGTCCGGGAAGCGCTGGAGACGCTGAAGGTCGCCCGCATCGACCACGGGGTGCGCAGCAGCGACGACCCCGCTTTGCTGCAGACCCTGATCCAGCGCCGGATTCCCCTGACCGTCTGCCCGCTGTCCAACCTGAAGCTGGGCGTCGTGCGCGACCTGTCCGAACACAATCTGGCCCGCCTGCTGCGGGCGGGGGCCATGGTCACGATCAACGCCGACGACCCCGCCTATTTCGGCGGCTACGCGCTGGACAACTACGTCGCCAGCGCCCAGGCCCTGGATCTTTCCCGCGACGAGCTGGTCACGCTGGCCGCCAACAGCCTGCAGGCGTCCTTCCTGCCCGCTGCCGACAAGACCCGCTGGCTGGACCAGCTGGCCGTCGCGGCCAGCCGGGGATGAGCGCCATGCCCGCAACCATCAATCCGGGCAAGTTCAGCCTGCCCGCCGACGCCATCCAGGGCGAGTGCCGGCGGCTGGACCGCGCCTTCTACGATCGCCCGGCCATCACGGTCGCCCCCGACCTGCTGGGCCGCCTGCTGATCCACGCCACGCCCGAAGGCCCGCGCATCGGCCGCATCGTCGAGGTCGAGGCCTACCTGGGCCCGACCGACCTGGCCGCCCATACTTCGCGCGGGCGCACCGCCCGCACCCGCGCCATGTTCGGCCCGCCGGGCCACGCCTACGTCTACCTGATCTACGGCATGTACCACTGCATCAATGCCGTCACCGGCCCCGAAGGCAGCGGCACCGCCGTGCTGCTGCGGGCGCTGGCGCCGGTATCGGGCCTGGACAAGGCCGCCAACGGCCCGGGGCGCCTGTGCAAGGCCATGGACATCACGCTGGACCACTACGGCATCGACCTGTGCAGCGACACGCTGTGGATCGCCGAGGACGAATCGCCGAGGCCGGCCAGCATCGTCGCCAGCCCCAGAATCGGCGTGGACTATGCCGGGGAATGGGCCGACAAGCCTCTGCGCTTTCATGTGGACGGCCACCCCGCCGTCAGCCGCCGCCCCGGCAAGAAACGGACGAGATGAGCCTGCCGGCGCCGCGGGGCGCCCATCCGCCAGAGCGTTCCGGGACTGCGCGCGACGGCTCGAATTAACGTGGATCAAGGGCCGCCCAGGCCTTGGCATCCCGGTTGATCTGGCGCAAGACAAGGGTTTTCCCCAGCCCATACGATGGCTAGGTCTTCGACTGCCATCCACCCCGCCGTCATGCGCCTCGCCAGCCAGATTCCCGCTCTGTCGCTCCGCCTTCCCCGACGGATCCTGTTGGCGCTGTGGCTGCTGGCGGGCTGCCTGGCGGCGGCGTCCGCCGGCGCGGCGCCCCAGCCCCAGGCCGGCGGCAAATACCAGGCCTACCAGTTCGGCCAGAGCGGCACGGCCTTGGGCGCCGGCCCCCGCCTGGGCGCTTTTCTGCAGAAAACCGAACCCGGACGGATCTTCCCCGGCGCCGACCGCATCGGCCCCGCCGAAGGCAAGCCCACCGTCGCTCGCGCCTACGCGGGAGACACGCTGCTGGGCTACGTCTACCTGACCACCGACGTCGTCAATACGCGCGGCTATTCCAGCAAGCCCATCGACACCCTGGTGGGGCTGTCGCTCGACGGCAGGATCGTCGGCGCCAAGCTGGTCGAACACCACGAACCCATCGTGCTGATCGGCATCCCCGAGGCCAAGGTCGACGCCTTCATCCAGGGCTACGTCGGCAAGAACTACGTCCAGGAACCGCCACGGCCCGGGGCGCCGCCTCCGGTGGACATCGTCAGCGGCGCCACGGTCACGCTGATGGTGATCGGCGACAGCATCACCCGATCCGTCATGGCGGTGGCCCGCGACTACGGCATCGGCAGGGCCGGAGCCGCCCAGGCCGCGCCCGCCGAGCGGCGGGAGATCGACCCCGACGAGACCGGCCTCCAATCCTGGGACGCATTGCTGGAATCCGGCGCCGTCGGCAGACTGCACGTCAGCGTGGCCGACATCAACCAGGCATTCGAGCAGACCGGGCGCGCCGCCGCCGCCGACAAACCCGAACCCGGCGAGCCCGACGACACCTTCATCGATCTGTACGCGGCCCTGGTCAGCGTGCCGGCCATCGGCCGCAGCCTGCTGGGGGATGCGGAATACCGGTACCTGAGCGAACGGCTGGCCCCGGGGCAATCGGCCATCCTGGTCGCCGGCAACGGCCGCTATTCGTTCAAGGGATCGGGCTACGTGCGCGGCGGCGTCTTCGACCGCATCGAAGTCATCCAGGAAGAACACAGCTTTCATTTCACCGACCTGGATCACCAGCGCCTGGCCGATCTGATGGCCGACGGCGCCCCCCGGCTGCGCGAAATCGCCCTGTTCACCGTGCCATCCGACGCCGTCTTCGATCCAGTCGCCCCCTGGCGCCTGCAGCTCGCCGTGCAACGGGTGCTCAACGTCAGGGAAAAGGCCTTCACGACCCTGAACCTGAACTACACCCTGCCCCGGGATTTCACCCGGATCAGCGCGGCGGCGCCAGCCGCGCGGGCCGGCGGCGCGCCCGAGACGGCCGCCCAGGCGGCGCTGGACCAGGCGCAGGCCGAGGTCGAAGCCGCGCCCGCCCTGTGGCGACAGATCTGGGTGGCCAAGGCCCTGCAGATCGCGATCATTTCGATCGCCCTGCTGACGCTGATCGCGGTGTTCTTCTTCCAGAACCAGATCGTCAAGCACGAAGTCTTCTACCGGCGTTTCCGCACCGTGTTCCTGATCTTCACCCTGTTCTGGATCGGCTGGTACGCCCAGGCGCAGCTCTCGGTCGTCAACGTGCTCACGTTCACCACGTCGCTGCGCACGGATTTCAGCTGGGAATACTTCCTGATGGACCCGATCGTGTTCATCCTGTGGATCGCCACGGCCATGTCCCTGATTTTCTGGAACCGGGGCGCGTTCTGCGGCTGGCTGTGTCCCTTCGGCGCCCTGCAGGAACTGACCAACCAGGTCGCGCAAAAACTGCGCGTGCCCCAGATCAAGGTGCCGCACGGCCTGAACACCCGCCTGGCCGGCCTGAAATACATCATCTTCCTGATCCTGTTCGGCATCTCGCTGTACGAGCTGGGCCTTGCGGAAAAATTCGCCGAGATCGAGCCCTTCAAGACTGCGATCATCCTGAAGTTCGTGCGCGACTGGCCCTTCGTGATCTTCGCCGCCGTGCTGCTGCTGGCGGGACTGTTCATCGAGCGCTTCTACTGCCGCTACCTGTGCCCGCTGGGAGCCGCCCTGGCGATCCCCGCGCGCCTGCGGATCTTCGACTGGCTGCGCCGCTACAAGACCTGCGGCAACCCCTGCCAGCTCTGCGCCGTCGAATGCCCCGTCCAGGCCATCAACCCGGAGGGCGACATCAACCCGAACGAATGCATCCAGTGCCTGAACTGCCAGCAGCTCTACCACAACGACAAGCGCTGTCCGCACCTGATCCAGAAGAACGCCAAGCTCCGGCGCAGCAAGGCGCCGCCCCCGGACGCCGGCCTGCCCGGAGAAACCGTCGTCAGCCGCAAGCCTACCGTCCGCCCCCGCGCGGCCGCCGAACCACAGACCGATTCACCGACCCCATAGCGCCCGACCGGCCACACGGCCAAGGCGCCATGCACACCACTCCTGGGAGAAGCCCATGTCCGACCACCGCAACGACAAGACAGGCCTGAGCCGACGCAAGTTCCTCGGCACCGCCGCCATCACCGGCGCAGCCGCCGTCGGAGCCACCCACCTGGGCGCCAACGCCAAGGACGACCCGAAAAAAGGCCACCAGAGCATCGACGTCGCCCCCGGCGAGCTCGACGAATACTACGCCTTCAATTCCGGCGGCCAGTCGGGCGAAGTGCGCATCCTGGGCCTGCCGTCCATGCGCGAACTGATGCGTATTCCTGTCTTCAACATGTGCAGCGCCACAGGCTGGGGCCGCACCAACGAAAGCCGCAAGATCCTGTCCGACGGCCTGACGCCGGCCACCAGGGCGTTCGCCGAATCCATCGGCGGCGTGCTGCCCAACGGCGACGCCCACCACCCCCACATGTCCTTCACGGACGGCACCTACGACGGACGCTACATCTTCATCAACGACAAGGCCAACACCCGCGTGGCGCGCATCCGCTGCGACGTGATGAAGACGGACAAGATCCTTGAGATCCCCAATGCCGACGGCATCCACGGCCTGCGTCCGCAGCGCTATCCGAAGACCGGCTACGTCTTCTGCAACGGCGAGCACATCGTGCCGCTGCCCAACGACGGCACGGTCATGGACGATCCCAAGAAGAACTTCTGGGCGATCTACACCGCCGTGGACGGGGACACCATGAAGGTGGCCTGGCAGGTGCTGGTGGACGGCAACCTGGACAATGGTGACGCCGACTACCAGGGCAAGTATTCCTTCGCCACCTGCTACAACTCCGAAAAAGGCCTGTCCGTCACGGAAATGTCGGCCAACGAGCAGGACTGGGCGGTGGTGTTCAACATCAAGCGCATCGAGGAAGCCGTCAAGAAAGGCGACTTCAAAGAAATGAACGGCGTGCCCGTCATCGACGGACGCAAGGGTTCCAAGTACACGCGCTACATCCCGGTGCCCAATTCGCCGCACGGCTGCAACGCCGCGCCCGACGGCATCCACGTCGTCTTCAACGGCAAGCTCTCGCCCACGGTCACGGTGATCGACGTGCGCAAACTCGACGATCTGTTCGACGACAAGATCAAGGAACGCGACGTGGTCGTGGCCGAACCCCAGCTGGGCCTGGGGCCGCTGCATACGGCCTTCGACGGCCGCGGCAACGCCTACACCACGCTGTTCATCGACAGCCAGATGTGCAAATGGAACATCGAGAAGGCGAAGAAAGCCTATCAGGGCGAAAAGGTCGACCCCATCATCCAGAAGCTGGACGTGCACTACCAGCCCGGCCACAACCACACCACCATGGGCGAAACCAAGGAAGCCGATGGCAAGTGGCTGGTGTCGCTGAACAAGTTCTCCAAGGACCGATTCCTGAACGTCGGCCCGCTGAAACCGGAAAACGACCAGTTGATCGACATTTCCGGCGACGAGATGAAGCTGGTGCACGACGGCCCCAGTTTCGCCGAGCCGCACGACATGCTGCTGGTCCACCGCTCCAAGGTCCGCCCCAAACACATCTGGGACCGCAACGACCCCATGTGGGAAGATGCCCGCCAGATGGCGGCCAAGGACGGCGTGACGCTGGAATCCGCGTCCAACGTCATCCGCGACGGCAACAAGGTGCGCGTGTACATGGTTGCCGTCGCTCCGGTCTTCAGCCTGCCCAGCTTCGAGGTGAACGAGGGCGACGAGGTCACGGTGGTCGTCACCAACATGGAGCGCATCGAGGACCTGACGCACGGCTTCACGCTGACGGGCTACGGCATCGCCATGGAAATCGGACCCCAGGCCACCTCGTCGGTGACGTTCACGGCCTCGCGTCCCGGCGTGCACTGGTACTACTGCCAGTGGTTCTGCCATGCGCTGCACATGGAAATGTCGGGCCAGATGTACGTCAAGCCGAAGAAGGCCTGATGCCATGCGACGCGTCACCGCCCTGCGTGTCGACGCGGCCCGGGCGGCCGGGCTGATCCTCGCCGCCGCGTGGACGACGGCGGGGGCGGCGACCGTCGACATTCCCGCCGGCGCCCGCCTGCAGGATGCGATCGCGGCCGCCGCTCCCGGCGACGTGCTGCGCCTGGCGCCGGGCGACTACCCGGGCAATCTGGTGATCGACAAACCTCTGACGCTGGAAGGCCCGCCCGGGCGCGACGCCCGCATCCTGGGCGAACGCAAGGGCAGGACGATCTGGGTGCGGGCGGCCGACGTCACGCTCAGGCGCCTGAGCATCCGCCACTCGGGCCTGAGCCTGCCGGACATGGACGCCGGCGTCTTCCTGGACAAGACCGCCGCGCGCGCGCGCATCGCCGACAACGACATCCTGGACAATTCCGTGGGCGTCTACCTGTGGGGCGCCCGCGATGCCCTGGTGGAAAACAACCGCATCGTGGGCAATACGGGCTTGCGCGTCAATGAACGCGGCAACGGCGTCACGGTCTGGAACGCCCCCGGATCGAAAGTCGCGGGCAACGACATTTCCGAAGGCCGCGACGGCATTTTCTCCAACAACAGCCGGGAAAACGTCTTCAGCGGCAACGTCTTCCACCATCTGCGCTACGCCGTGCACTACATGTACACCAACGACAGCGAGGTCAGCGGCAACGTCTCTCGCGACAACGACATCGGCTACGCGATCATGTTCTCCCGCCGCCTGACGGTGCGCGACAACATCGCCGTGCGCAGCGCGCACCAGGGTCTGATGCTCAACGCCACGGACGATTCCCGCATCCAGGGCAATGTGGTCGTCGATGCGGAAAAATGCGTCTTCGTCTACAACGCCAACCTCAACGAACTGGCCGACAACCGATTCCAGGACTGCGGCATCGGCGTGCACTACACCGGATCCGAGGGCAACCGCATCCACGGCAACGCCTTCATCCAGAACCAGAATCAGGTCAAGTACGTCGGCACCCGCTACCTGGAGTGGTCGCTGGACGGACGCGGCAACTACTGGTCCGACCTGTCGGCCTTCGACCTGGACGGCGACGGCATCGGCGACACCGCCTATCGCCCCAACGGCCTGATCGATCAGGTCATCTGGCGGGCGCCCAATGCGCGCCTGCTGCTCAACAGCCCGGCCGTCACCATCGTGCGCTGGGCCCAATCGCAGTTTCCCGCCATCCTGCCCGGCGGCGTGATCGACAGCGCGCCCTTGATGGCGCCCCCTGTTTCACCCGCCTGGAAACACTACGAGGCCTTGCCATGACCGTGACAGCTTCGCCCATCGACCTGCGCCGCGTGACCAAGCGCTACGGCGCCCAGCGCGCCGTGGACGACGTCAGCCTGTATCTGGAACCCGGTGAATGCGTCATCCTGGCCGGCCACAACGGCGCCGGCAAAAGCACGCTGATCAAGCTGATCCTGGGCCTGATCAGACCGGAATCGGGCACCGTGCGCGTGCTGGGCGACCTGGCCGCCAGCCCCGCCGCCGTCCGCGGCCGCCGCCAGATCGGCTACCTGCCGGAAACCGTGGCGCTGCACCCCTCGCTGACGGGATCCGAAACCCTGGCCTTCTACGCGCGCCTGAAAGGCCTGTCCACCCAGGGCAACGCGGCGCTGCTGGCCCGGGTGGGCATCGCCGAGGCCGCCGGCCGGCGGGTGGGCGGCTATTCCAAGGGCATGCGGCAACGACTGGCCCTGGCGCAGGCCCTGCTGGGCAAGCCGCGCATCCTGTTGCTGGACGAGCCCACGACGGGCCTGGATCCGGCCTCGCGCCTGCTGTTCTACGACATCGTGCGCGAGTTGCGCGACACCGGCGCCGCCATCCTGCTGTCCACTCACGCGCTGGCCGAACTCGAGGGCCACGCCGACCGCGTCATCGTGATGCAAAAGGGGCGCAAGACCGCGGATGGCAGTCTGAGCGATCTGCGGCGGGATGCTGGCCTGCCGGCGCGCATCCGTCTGACGCTGGACGAAGAGCCCATCCGGATCCCCGAAGGCTGGCGGCGCATCGGCGCGCGCCGCCTGGAACTGAGCTGCCCCGAATCCGAGAAACTGCACCGGCTGCGCGATGCCCAGGCGCTGCCCCACGTCTGCGACATCGAACTGGAACACCCCGGGCTGGACGAGATGTACGCGCACTTTCTACGCCGGGAGGACGCATGAACCCGACCCTGACCCTGATCCAGAAGGAAATCCGCGACGGACTGCGCAACCGCTGGGTGCTGGCCATCGCGCTGCTGCTGGCCATGCTGGCTCTGTCGCTGGGGTTTCTGGGCAGCGCGCCCACCGGCAGCGTCAAGGTCGACCCCCTGACCGTGACGGTCGTCAGCCTGTCGAGCCTGTCGATCTTCCTGGTGCCGCTGATCGCCATGCTGCTGTCCTATGACGCCATCGTCGGCGAAATCGACCGGGGCACCATGAACCTGCTGTTGAGCCATCCGGTCTCGCGCTCTCAAGTCATGGCGGGCAAGTTCTGCGGCCACCTGGCGATCCTGGCGCTGGCCATCGGCGCCGGCTACGGCCTGGCCGGCCTGGCGCTGCAACTGGTCTTCGGCGGCCTGGATCCGGCGGCCTGGGGCCCGTTCGCCCTGCTGATCGCCGCCAGCATCCTGCTGGGCGCCGCCTTCCTTTCGCTGGGCTACCTGATCAGCGCCCTGGTCCAGGAACGCCAGACCGCCGCCGGCCTCGCCATCGGCGTCTGGCTGTTCCTGGTGGTGATCTACGACATGGGCCTGCTGGGCGTGCTGGTGCTCGACCAGGGACGCACGATCACCGCGCCCATTCTGAACACGATCCTGCTGTTCAATCCGACCGACGTCTACCGCCTGCTCAATCTCACCGGCCACGAGAACATCGCCCTGTTTTCCGGCATGGCGGGACTGAGCGGCCAGGCGACGTTGTCGCCCTCGACGCTGCTGCTGGCCCAGGTACTGTGGATCGTCATCCCGCTGGCGCTGGCGACGCGCGCATTCAACCGGAGGGCGCTATGACGACGACCGCCATGTCCCTCGGCCGCCGCAGCCGGCGTCTGCTGGGCGGCGTCGCGCTGGCCCTGCTGCTGGGCGCCTGCGGCGCGGGCGGCGCCGATTCCGGCCCGCTCCCGCCCCCCCATACGATGAACGAACAGGCCATCGGCCACTATTGCGGCATGAATCTCTACGAACACGTCGGCCCCAAGGGCCAGATCCTTCTGCGCGACCGGGACGCCGCCGTCTGGTTTTCCACCATCCGGGAGGTCTTCGCCTACACGCTGCTGCCCGAGGAGCCCAAGACCATTCTGGCGATCTACGTCCAGGACATGGGGCAGGCGGACAGCAAGGGCAACCCTCCGATGGACGCCTGGATCGACGCGCGCCGCGCGCACTTCCTGATCGAAAGCCGGACGGTCGGCGGGATGGGCGCGCCCGACGCCCTGCCCTTTGCCCGCCTGGAAGACGCCCAGGCCTACCGGCAGCGGTACGGCGGACGCATCGTCGGGTTCCGGGACATGCCGGAAGACTATGTGCTGCGATACCTCGAACCCGCCACGCCCTCCGATGCGGGCGCCCGCGATTCCGTCACCTTCGGAGAGCCCGCATGACCACCGCCACCCGCCGCCGCTTCCTGGGCATCACCGCCGCCAGCGCCGCCCTGCTGGGCGCCTCGCCGCTGCGCGCCGCCCTGTCCCGCCCCGGCGAGCTGCCGGAGCCTGTCGTCTGGCGCGGCATCGCGCTGGGCGCCGACGCCGAAATGCAGCTGCTGCATCCCGACCGCGCCCACGCGCAAAGACTGGTCCGCCTGGCCATCGGCGAGATCCACCGGCTGGAAAGCATCTTCAGTCTCTACCGCGACGACAGCGCGCTGGCGCGGCTCAACCGCGCGGGCCGTCTGGACGCGCCGCCCGCCGATCTCTGCCGCCTGATGTCCGAGGCCTGCGGCTTCGCAACCCTGACCGACGGTTACTTCGACCCGACCGTGCAGCCGCTGTGGCGCTGGTACGTCCGGCAGGGCCTGTCGCGCCGCCCGCCGGCTTTCGACCCGGACGCGCTGCGCCCCGTCCTGAACCACGTGGATCATCGGGCCATCCAGATCGAACCGGACCTGATCCGGTTCCGCCGCCCCGCCATGGAAGTCACCCTGAACGGCATCGCCCAGGGCTACATCACCGACCGGGTGACGGAACTGCTGCGCGCCAATGGTCTGGAGCATGCCATGATCGACCTGGGCGAGGCCCGCGGCCTTGGGCGGCCGGACGCCAGCCGCCCCTGGCGCGCCGGGCTGGCCGATCCGAGCGATCGCACGCGCCTGATGGACACCATCGAACTGGACGACCGGGCGCTGGCGACTTCCGGCGGCTATGGGACGCCGCTGGACGATTCCGGCGCGCTGACCCATCTGTTCGACCCCCACACCGGCAGCGCGATGCCGCGCTGGCGCAGCGCCAGCGTGCGCGCCCTCGACGCCACCACGGCCGACGCCCTGTCCACGGCCTTTGCCTTGATGCCCGAATCCTCCATTCGTGCTATCATTTCGCGCCTTCCAGTGCAGGCGTGGCTGCTGCCCCCGGATTCCGGGACGCTGATTCGCCTGGGATAGCTGGAAACACAGCGTGATATGACAGCTTCAAAAAAACATGTTATATTTACGCCTCTTTAGCGGCTGTAGCTCAGTTGGATAGAGTACTTGGCTACGAACCAAGGGGTCGTGGGTTCGAATCCTGCCAGCCGCGCCAGAATTACCCTGTCGTCTCGACAGGTTAGAAACCGCCTAGGGTCCAACGCCTAGGCGGTTTTTGTTTGGGCCGCGCAAACGCGCGACGCCGGGCCCGCCCGGTTCCCGGTCGCGCCGGGAACTGGCACCGGCCCGGATCAATCCTGCTTCAGCACCTCGGGCTCCGGCGAATCGGTCGGGTTCGCCAGCAGCTTCTTCAGTTCCGGCGTCATGGGCCAGTTCAGGTTCACGCCCTTGGGCGGGATGGGTTGGGTGAACCATTTGACGTAGAGCTTTTCCACCTGCCCGTCCGCGATCATCGCCTTGACGGCATCGTCCACGGCCTGCTTGAAGCGGGGATCGTTCTTCGGCTCGATGATGCCGTAGGGTTCGAAGGTATAGGCGTCCTTGCTGATGCTCCAGGCCTTGGGGTCATGGGCGTTGGCCACCAGGCCGGCCAGCAGGATGCCGTCCATGAAGAAGGCGGACGCGCGGCCGTTGGCCACGGCCAGGAAGGCTTCGGCGTGGTCGCTGGCGGTGATGATCCTCATGCCCAGCCGGTCTTTGGCATTGATCTCGGTCAGCCACTTCAGGTTGGTGCTGCCCGACACCGAAATCACCGTCTTGCCCCGGAAGTCGCTCAGGTGGTGCAGATTCGATTGTTTCAGCGAGGCGAAGTGCGTCGCCGACACGAAGGTCGCCGGCGCGAAATCGACCTGCTGCTGGCGCTGAACGTTGTTCGTGTCGGGCCCGCAGGACAGATCGATGGTGCCATTGGCGATCAGGGGAATCCGCGTAGAGCCGGTGACGGGCACTTCCTTGATACGGATGGCGGGCAACCCCAGCTTTTTCTTCAGCGCATCGGCGATGCCGGCGCAGATGTCCATGGCATACCCGACGGACTTCTGATGATCGTCCAGATAGGAAAACGGAATCGCGGCGTCGCGGGTGCCGATGGCGATCTCGCCGGTCGACTGGATCCTGTCCAGCCTGCTGGACGCGGCGGCCTGCGCGGCGCCGCCGGCCGCCATCGCCAGGGCGGCCGCCAGGACGAGGAATGATGCTTTCATAAGGGTTCCTGCTCGAATACGGAATGTGTCGGTTTCCGCCCGCCTTATCGCGGGGGATTCTTAAAATTGTAGGAAATATTTGACATCCCATATATTTCCGCAGGAAATATACAAATAAGCCCTGCCCGCGGCAGAAGCCTTCAAAGCCGCCGGCCGGCACTCAGCTTTGACCCCCCGCCCGGAAATGCAGCCGAGCCCCCACGGGGATCTGCGCCAGGCGGTCCAGGTGCCGGCTGCGGACCACGGCGATCACGGGATAGCCGCCCGTCAGGGGATGATCGGCCAGGAACAGCACGGGCTGCCCATCGGCCGGCACCTGGATGGCGCCGACGACGGTGCCCTCGCTGGGCAGCTCCTGCGTCCTGCTGCGCGTCAGCGCCCGGGCGCCCGCCAGGCGCATGCCGACCCGGTTGGACTGCGGCGTGACCTGCCAGGCCTGGGACAGCAGCAGTTCCCGGGCCGAGGCGTCGAACCAGTCCTGGCGCGGACCCAGAACGACATCCAGAGTCACGTCATCGCCCGAGACCGGCAGGCCGCCGGCTGCGGCGTCGGGGGCCTCAGCCGATCCGGCCACCGCCGAACGCCCCGCCGCCAGCAGGTCCCCGGCCCGGATCGGAGCCGGCCCGATGCCCGCCAGCACGTCGGTGGCGCGGCTCCCCAACACGGCTTCGGTCTCCCAGCCGCCCCGCACCGCCACGTAACAGCGCACCCCGGCCCGAACCCGGCCGATGCGCAGCGCCTGACCGTCTTCCATCGTCAGCGCGCGCTGCGCGGCGGCGGGCAGCCGCACACCGGCAGCCGTCGTCAGGGAGACCGGCGCCTGCGCGCCGGTGACGGCCACCACGGCCCGCCCCCGGCACACCAGTTCCAGGTCGCCCAGCGCGTTTTCCAGCACGGCGGCATCGGGCGCATTGCCGACCAGGCGGTTCGCCTGCCGCATCGCCGCCCGATCCAGCGCGCCTGAACGCGAGACCCCCATGCCCGTCAAGCCGGGGCGGCCCAGGTCCTGGAACAGGGTCTGAAGGCCGGCCCGCCGGACTTCCAGCCGGACGGCGGATGCCTCGTCGTCCGGCGACGCGGCGGACAGATCGGCGGAAGCGTCCAGGTTCGCGGCAGGCGCGGCGGACCGCGCGGGCGATTCGGACGCCGGCGGCTCTTCGGCCAGCCCCGCCGAAGGCGCCGACGCCAGGCTGACGGCGACGCGCGGCGCATCCAGATCGTGGAAACGCACCCGGCAGCCGGGCTGCACCAGCGCCGATTCCGCCCGGCTGAGGTCCCACATGCGGACCGGAGTGATCCCCAGCAACTGCCAGCCGCCAGGGCTGTCCGAGGGATAGACGGCGCTGAATTCCCCCGCCGCCGCCACGGAGCCCGCCGGCACGCGCGTGCGCGGGCTGGGCCGCCGGGGCAGGCCGTGAAAGCAGGCGTCGCCGCCCGTCAGATACACGAAACCGGGCGCGAAGCCGGCGAAGGCCGCCTGGAAATCGCTGCCCGTGTGGCGCTCGACGAGCTCCGCGCGCGTCATCCCCAGACGATCGGCGACCTCGTCCAGGTCCGCCCCCGTATAGCGCACGGGAATGTCCACCAGCCGCCCCGCGGCGGCATCCGCCGACGCCGCCGCGCCGCCCGCCGCCGTCCGCAGGCATCGATGCAGCCAGCGGATCACCGCCCGCGGCGGCGCCCGGTCCGGCTCGAACGCCACCAGCAGGGTGCGCGCGGCCGGCACCAGATCCGCCACCCCGGGCAGCCGGTCGGCTTCCGCCGCCCGGAACAAGGCCAGCACAGCATCCAGGGAATCCAGCTCGACCAGCAGGGCCTCGTCGCCCGCCGGCAGGAAGCGCGGTGCCGCCATCAATGCTCCAGCGACTCGACGAAGGGCCGCAACGTCACGCCCGCGGCATCCAGGCGGGTCCGCACGGCGCGCGCCATGTCCACCGCGCCCGGGCTGTCGCCATGCACGCAGATGGAGTCCGCCCGCAGCCGCACCCGCGACCCGTCGATGGCCGTCAGTTCGCCCGTGCGCGTCCAGTCGAGCATGCGGTCCGCGACCTGGTCCGGATCGTGCAGGACGGCGCCGGGCTCGCGCCGCGACACCAGGACGCCCTGGGGCGTGTAGGCCCGGTCCGCGAAGGCCTCGGCCACGACCCGCAGGCCGCGCTCCCGCGCCCATTCCAGGATGGCGGACCCCGCCAGCCCCATCAGGACCAGATCCGGATCGATGCCGAGCAGCGCCGTGATCACGTCGGCGGCCTGGCGCTCATCGTGGGCGATGGTGTTGTACAGGGCGCCATGCGGCTTGACGTAGCGCACCCGGGTGCCCGCCGCGGCCGCCAGCCCCTGCAGGGCGCCGATCTGGTAGATCACGTCGGCCACCAGTTCGCGGCTGGACGGGTCCATATTGCGTCGGCCGAACCCCGCCAGGTCGGGATAGCCCACGTGGGCGCCCACCACCACGCCCCGGGCCGCCGCGGCCCGCAGGGTGTCCAGAATGCCGGCGGGATCCCCGGCATGAAAGCCGCATGCGACGTTGGCGCTGGTGACGATGTCGAGCATGGCGGCGTCGTCGCCCATGCGCCAGGCGCCGAAGCTTTCCCCCAGATCACTGTTCAAGTCCATGATGTTTCCTTATCATTCCAAGCAACGCGACGGATTGTTGAGCAATCCGCCCTTCCAAAAAACAATCCGCCGCCCAACCAGCCGGCGAACCAGGGGCCCTCATGCAATCCCGGCATTATCCCAGCACCCTCCCGTCCCTGAGCCTGGCCGACACGGTCGCCGAGAACCTGCGCCAGCAACTGATCCAGGGCCAACTGCATGCGGGCCAGCGCCTGTCCGAAGCCAGCCTGAGCGAACAGCTGGAGGTGTCGCGCAATACCCTGCGCGAGGCTTTCCGCATCCTGGTCAAGGAAGGCCTGCTGCACCATGAGCCCAACCGCGGCGTGTCGGTCGTCGTTCCCAGCATCGCCGACATCATCGACATCTACCGGGTGCGCCGCCTGATCGAATGTCAGGCGCTGGCCCAGGCCTGGCCGCGCCATCCGGCCCACAAGCGCCTGAACCAGGCCACCGACGCCGCCCGGCGCATGCGCGAGACAGGCGACTGGCTGGGAGTCGGGTCGGCCAACATGGCGTTTCACGCCAGCATCGTCGCCCTGGCCGACAGCGCCCGCCTGTCGGCGATGTTCGCCGACATCGCCGCCGAGCTGCGGCTGGCGTTCGGCCTGCTGGACGATCCGGAATACCTGCACGCGCCTTTCGTGGACCAGAACATTCATCTGTTGAACCTGTTTGAATCCGGCGACACGGCCGCCGCCGCCCAGACACTGGAACATTACCTGATCCAGTCCGAACGCATGGTGCTGTCGGTCTACGCCCGGCGGATCGACTGAGCCCGCGCCGACTGGAAGCGTCCCGCCGACAGGACGGAATCGCCGTGTTCATCCTTCGCACCTGATTGAACAATCATATTCAAATGAGTGAACAAACAAAGACTATATCGTCTACAAGAATATTCTCATTGTTGAAAACCCTGATGGTCGGCGGGCGAGAGCTGCGCTACTGTTTCCCCTGGCCATTGCCTGGATCAGACCCGGCCCGCCGGCGCATGTGTTCTCCACGGCCTTGCCTCCCCGTTCACGACCCGCTAGGAGATCTGATGAAACGTCGCACTTTTTTCACCGCCACCCTGGCTGCCGGCCTGGGCCTGGCGTTCAATGCCCACGCCGCCACGCAATGGGACCTGGCGTCCGCCTATCCCGCCTTCAACTTCCATTCCCAGAACCTGGAACAGTTCTCCAAGGACGTCTCCGCCGCCACGAACGGCGATCTGAAGATCACGGTGCATTCGGGCGCCTCGCTCTTCAAGATGCCGGAAATCAAGCGCGCCGTGCAGGGCGGGCAGGCCCAGGCGGGCGAATTCTTCATGGTCAGCTTCCAGAACGAATGGCAGCCTTTCGGGCTGGACGGCCTGCCCTTCCTGGCCAGCAACTACGACCAGGCCTGGAAGCTCTACCAGGCGCAGCGCCCCGCCCTGGTCAAGAAACTGGATCAGCAAGGCATGAAGCTGCTGTATGCCGTCGCCTGGCCGCCGCAAAGCATCTACAGCAACAAGCCCATCAACTCCGTCGCCGACCTGAAGGGCATGAAATGGCGCGTCTACAGCCCGACCACGGCCCGCATCGGCGAACTGGTCGGCGCCCAGCCCGTCACCATCCAGGAAGCCGAACTCTCCCAGGCCCTGGCCACCGGGGTCATCGAAGGCCTGATCACCTCCAGCGCCACGGGCGCCGACAACAAGCTCTACGAGCACATGAAGTACTTCACCAACGTCCAGGCCTGGATCCCCAAGAACGCGGTGGTCGTCAACAAGAAGGCCTTCGAATCCCTGCCCAAGGCTGAACAGGACGCCGTGCTGAAGGCCGCCGCCCAGGCCGAGGAACGCGGCTGGAAAGCGTCGCGCCAGGTGGACGCCGACTCCATCGCCAAACTGAAGGCCGGCGGCATGCAGATCGTCGAACCCTCGGCCGAACTGCGCGCGGGGCTGGCGAAGGTCGGCGATACGGTCATCCAGGAATGGACGGCCAAGGCGGGCGACGACGGCAAGCGGATTCTGGCCGATTACCGCGCCGGCAAATAAGGTCTGACACGACAAGGACATCCTATGCGCAAATGGCTCGACCGCCTCTATGACGTCAGCGCCTGGCTGGCGGGGCTATGCATGATCCTGGTTCTTGTCGCCGTCACCTTCACCATCCTGGGCCGCCTGATCGGCTTTCCGGTCGGCGGCGTCGATTCCTACGCCGGATACGCGATGGCCGGCTCGGGGTTCCTGGCCCTGGCCAGCACCCTGAAGAAAGGCGAACACATCCGCGTCACGCTGGTGCTGGGCATGCTGCGGGGGTCCGGGCGCCGGGGGCTGGAACTGGCCGCCCTGCTGCTCGCCACCCTGCTGGCCGGCTTCCTCGCCTTCTATTCCGCGCGGCTGGTCTGGCAGTCCTGGGTCTTCCAGGACATGTCCACCGGCATCGACGCCACCCCCATGTGGATCCCGCAGACCCTGATGGCCGTGGGCACCCTGGTGTTCTTCATCGCCTTCCTGGACGAACTCTGCCTGGAATGGCGCGGCCAGCGCGAACACGAGTCCACCGAGGACCTGCACCATGAATGAGATCACCGCCAGCATCGTCCTGATCGTGGTCCTGTTCGCCCTGCTGGGCGGCGGGGTCTGGGTCGGCCTGACCCTGGCCGGCGTGGCCCTGTTCGGCATGGAATTCTTTTCCGCCCGCCCGGCCGGCGACGCCATGGCCATCACCATCTGGGGCAGTTCCAGCAGCTGGACGCTGACCGCCCTGCCCCTGTTCATCTGGATGGGCGAAATCCTGTACCGCACGAACCTGTCGGAAAACCTCTTCCGGGGCCTGGCGCCCTGGGTGAACCGCCTGCCCGGGCGCCTGCTGCACACCAATGTGCTGGGCTGCACGATCTTCGCCTCGGTGTGCGGCTCGTCGGCGGCCACCTGCGTGACCGTGGGCAAGATGAACCTGCCGGAACTGCGCAAGCGCGGCTATCCCGACGCGCAGATCATCGGCTCGCTGGGCGGACCGGCCACGCTGGGGCTGCTGATCCCCCCGTCCATCATCCTCATCGTCTACGGCGTGGCGGCGGAAACCTCCATCGCCAAGCTCTTCATCGCCGGCATCATCCCGGGCCTGCTGCTGGCGGCGCTGTTCAGCGGCTGGCTGATGGGCTGGGCGCTGCTGCATCCCGACCAGGTGCCCGAAGTCGCCGCCCGGATGGGGCTGCGCGAAAAGCTGCGCGAATCGCGCCAGCTGATCCCGGTGGTGCTGCTGATCCTGGGCGTCATCGCCAGCATCTACACCGGCGTGGCCACGGCCACGGAATCCGCCGCCATCGGGGTGCTGGGCGCCTTCCTGCTGTCGGCCTGGCAGAAATCCCTGACCTGGCAGTCGTTCCGGGACGCGCTGCTGGGGGCCACGCGCCTGTACTGCATGATCGCCCTGATCCTGGCCGGCGCGGCCTTCATGACGCTGTCCATGGGCTACATCGGCCTGCCGCGCCAGCTCGCCGAATTCGTCGGCGGACTGCAGCTGTCGCCCGCCATGCTGATCATCGCCCTGGGGCTGTTCTACATCGTGCTGGGCTGCTTTCTGGACGGCATCTCCACGATCGTCCTGACCATGGGCGTCGTGCTGCCCATCATCCAGGCGGCGGGCATCGACCCGCTGTGGTTCGGCATCTTCCTGGTGATCACGGTGGAAACCGCGCAGATCACCCCGCCGGTGGGCTTCAACCTGTTCGTGCTGCAAAGCATGACGCGCAAGGAAATCACCTACATCGCCCGGGTCTGCGCCCCCTATTTCAGCCTGATGATGCTGCTGCTGGTGGCGTTGTGGTTCTTCCCCGCGCTGGCGACCTGGCTGCCGTCGCACATGTAGCGCGCGGCGCCGGCGCCGGCGATTTGTCTTTGCCCGACGGACGTGGAATGATAACGACTTTCAATCAAATCACGTCCTGACGAGCCCACGATGAAACTGCCCCTGCTGGCCGGCCTGCTGTCCATGGCCTGCCTGAGCCCCCTGGCCCAAGCGCACATCACTCTGCAAACCCCCGAAGCCGCCGTCGGCGGCCCCTACAAGGCCGTCCTGCGCGTGGGCCACGGCTGCCAGGGTTCCGACACCACGCGGGTCCGCGTCCGCATCCCCGACGGCGTGCTGGGGGTCAAGCCCCAGCCCAAGGCCGGCTGGACCCTGGAAGTGACGGACGGCAAATACGCCCAGCCCGAAACCCTGCACGGCGCCCAGGTGGATCACGGCGTGCGGGAAATCGCCTGGACCGGCGATCTGCCGGATGCCTACTACGACGAATTCACCTTCGTCGCCACCCTGGCTTCCAGCCTGAAACCCGGCCAGACCCTGTACTTCCCCGTCGTGCAGGAATGCAAGAAGGGCGTCTCCCGCTGGATCGACACCTCCGGCGCCAAGGGCGCCGACAGCCCGGCTCCCGGCGTGAAGCTGATCGCCCCTGAAAAACGCCACGGCGACCAGCATACCCATTGAACATCCTGCGCGTCCTGCTGCTCTGCCTCGCGGCCTGGGCGCCGCAGGCTTGGAGCCACGCCGTCCTGCTGTCCACGCAACCGGCCTCCGGCGCGGTGCTGGACCAGGCGCCGACCCAGTTGACGCTGCATTTCAGCGAGCCGGTCGGCGTGACGGTGCTGCGCCTGATCGGGCCTTCGGGCGCGGCCGAGGAACTCCACCCCTCCAGCAACCAGGACGCCACCCTGAGGATTCCCGCGCCCCCCGGCGCGGCGCCGGGCGGCTACCTGCTCAGCTGGCGGGTCGTGTCGGCCGACGGCCATCCGATCGGAGGCGCGCTGGATTACCGCGTGGGGCCTGCCACGGGCGCCGCGCAGCCGACGTCCGCTCTGGCAGGCAGGCCGGATGACGCGGCAGCGACACCCCGCGCGGTCCTGATCTGGCTCAGCCGCTGGCTGGGCTATCTGTGCCTGTTTTCCGTCCTCGGCGCGGCCCTGTTCCGGTCCCTGGACGCTTCGGACCGCCAGGCCTGGGCGCTGCCCGTCCTCGGCCTCGGCGTGGCGCTGCTGCCGCCGGCCCTCGCGCTGCAAGGGCTGGATCTGCTGGACGCTCCATGGTCGGGCCTGGCGCACTGGCACGCCTGGCGCCAGGCGCTGGCCAGTCCCTACGCCATCACGCTGGGCGGCATGGCCCTGGCCCTGTTGTGCGCCGCCGTCGCGCTATGCTCCCGCCAGGCTTTCCGGATCCGGGCCGCCGGCGGGCTGGCGCTGCTGCTGGCGGGCGCGGCCCTGGCCGCCAGCGGACATGCGGGAACGGCGCCGCCCCGCTGGCTCTCCCGACCGGCGATGGCCCTGCACGTCATCACGGCCATCGCCTGGATCGGCCTGCTGATTCCGTTGATGCGCGCACTGGCGCGCGCGGCCCTCGCACCCGATGCCGGGACTGCGGCGCGGCGCGGCGCGCAGTTTCCCGCGCTGCAACTGTTTTCCCGCTGGATCACCCCGGTCGTCGCCCTGCTGACGCTCAGCGGCCTGTGCCTGATCTGGGTGCAGTTCGAGCGGCCGTCCGACCTGTGGCTGACCGCCTACGGCCGCGTGCTGGCGGTCAAGCTGGGGCTGGTCGCCCTGCTGCTCTGCCTGGCTGCCTGGAACCGCTGGCGTCTGACGGCGCCGGTCCAGGCAGGCTCCCTGCCCGCCCGGCGGCAGTTGCGCCGTGTCATCCAGGCCGAGATCTGCCTGGCCATCCTGATCCTGGCCGTGCTCAGCCTGTGGCGCTTCACCCCGCCCCCGCGCAGCCTGGACCAGAAGACCGCGGCCGCGGCCGCGGCCGCGATGCCGGCCATCATGCTGCACAGCCCCCGCGTCATGGCCAGCATCCAGCCCGGCGCGGGCGACTGGGTCATCCGGCTGACGCAGCCCGACGGCCGGGATTTCGCGGCGCAGGGCGTGACCCTGAGCCTGAGCAACCCCGACGAAGGGATCGAAGCCCTGCGGCGCGAGGCCCGGCCCGGTCCCGGCCACAGCTGGCTGGCGACCGTCCCCGTCCTGCCGCAAGGCGGCCGCTGGCGAATCGGCCTGGACATCCTGGTGGACGATTTCGAGCAGATCAGCCTGAGCGATTAGCGTTCAGGAGAGTATGAAACGGGCCGCGCCCGGACCGCATCCAATGGGTACATGAGGCGGAGGTCGCCTCATACCGTTCACCAGGAGATGCTCATGATCCGCTCGTTCCTCACCGCCACGGCCGCCGCAGCCGCGCTGACCCTGTCCTTTGGCGCCGGCAGCGCCTTCGCCGCCGAAACTTCCGTCATGAAGGCGCCGCCCGCCACCCCCTACAAGGCGGTCAGCTCCCTGGTGAAGCTGCCGGATTTCATCCCCGGCCTGGGCCAGCTGTTCGTCGATCCGGCCACCCTGCCGGCCGGCCCCTTCCTGGGGTATGACCACAAAGGCAAGCTGGTCAGCACGACCTACATGATCCCGCTGTCGGCCATGAAGGCCGACATGAACCTGCACGACCTGAAGGCGCCCGCCGGCAAGGTCGATCACGTGGACATCCAGTACAACGCCGGTCACCCGGGCGTCGCCGAACCGCACATCCACATCGTGCTGTGGAACGTGCCGGTCAGCCAGGAAAGCCGCGTGGCCAAATGAAGACCTGCGTCTTTGACTCCCGGCGGCGCCTGCTGCTGTCCGCCGGGGGCGGCCTCCTGCTGACCGCCACGCTGCCGATCGGCGCGCGGGCGGCCGGCCAGGAAGTCGAGATCGCCATGTCAGGCACCGCCAGCGGATCCGAAGTCTGGTTCCGCCCGCGCGGCCTGCTGATCCGGCCGGGACAGACCGTCCGCTGGGTGAACCGGGACGCGGGCAACGTGCACACCACCACGGCCTATCACCCCGACAACGGCAAGCCCCGGCGCATTCCGGAAGGCGCCGCCGGCTGGAACTCCGACTACCTGATGCCCGGGAAATCGTTCACCGTCACGTTCGACGTTCCCGGCGTCTACGATTATTTCTGCATTCCCCACGAACACGCGGGCATGGTGGGACGCATCATCGTCGGCACGGCCGACGCCGCCGCCACGCCCTATGCCGACACGGACGCCAGGCTGCCCAAGGCCGCGCTGGATCGTTTCCCCGCCGTGGCGGACATTCTGAAAGGAGCGCCGGTGCAGTAAGAATGCGCGCGGGGCGGCCGCCCCGCGCATGCCGTCCGGGACGGCGATCAGGCCGGGCCGGCCAGTTCCCGGCAGGCGGCCCTCATTCCCCGATCCAGCATCCGGCCGAGATAAGCGGCCACCAGACCGCGCCAGACGGCCGACTCGCGCAGGCCGACCGGGAAGAGGCCCTCCAATCCCATCAGGCCTTGCGACAGGGCGGCGGCATCCCGGCCGCCGGCCTGCACGACCGCCAGAATCTCGGATTCCCGGGGATCGCGCAGCGCATAGGACGCGCCCGCATCGGTCACGCCAAGGCAGTACCGCATCCAGGCCGCGATCGCGAAGGCGAACGGCCGGACATCCCCCTGCAACAGCAGCGTCCGGTCGGCCGGAGCCAGCAGCCGCTGCGGAATCTTTTCCGTTCCGTCCATGGCGATCTGGTAGGTTTCATGAGCCATGGCCGGGTTGGCGAAGCGCCGGCACAGCGCGTCGGCATAATCCCTCAACGCCAGGCCCGCGGGTTCGCGCTCCAGGCTGGCCGCCGCGCCATCCATCAAGCGCCGCAGCACCCGGGACAGATCGGGATCGGCAATGGCTTCCCGCACGTACGTCCATCCCGCCACGTGGCCCGCATAGGCCAGCAGGGAGTGCGCCCCGTTCAGCATGCGCAGCTTCATCCGCTCGAAGGGCGCCACGTCGTCCACCATCAGGGCGCCCGCATGTTCCCAGGCGGGACGGCCTTCCGGAAAGCGGTCCTCGATCACCCACATGCTGAAGGGCTCGGTTTCCACCGCGGCGCGGTCTTCGCACCCCGCCAGGCGGGCGACGTCGTCCAGCGTGGCGTCCGTGGACGCCGGCGTGATCCGGTCCACCATGGAACACGGAAAGGCGACCTGCTCGGCGATCCACGGGACCAGTTCAGGCGCGACGGCCGCCGCCATGTCCAGGACGCCGGCCCGCAGCAGATGCCCGTTGTCCGGCAGGTTGTCGCAGCACAGGACGGTGAAGGGGGCCGCGCCCAGGGCGCGACGCCGGCCCAGCGCCCAGACCAGCATCCCCAGCACGCCGACCGGCTCGTCGGGCGCCCGCAGGTCCCGGGCGACCGCGGGATGTTCCCGCATCAGCCGCCCGCTGGCGCGGTCGATGCCGTATGCCTTTTCCGTCACCGTCAGCGTGACCACCTTGACGGCCGGATCCAGCAGCGCCTGCCGCGCCGCCTGCGGATCCCGGACCGCCGCGATGACCTCCGCGATGCTGCCGACCACGCGCACGGACGGCTCCCGTTCGCCGCGCACCAGCACGGTATACAGGCCATCCTGCGGATTCAGGGCTTGCGCGGCGGCTTCGCCCCGCAAGCTGATCCCCCGGATGCGCCAGTCGCCTCCGTCCCGGGCCAGGACGTCGTCGGTATAGACGGCCTGGTGGGCCTTGTGAAAGGCGCCCGCGCCCAGGTGCACGATCCCGACGCCATGGGCCTGCGGGCGATAGCCCGGCAAAGCTGCGCCGCCCCGGGCCGCGACGGGATCCGCCCGCCGCCGCTGCCGCTCCGCCGCCAGCCAGGCGGCGTCCAGCCGGGGTGGCGTCATGCCGCCCGCCGGGCGGCCGAATGTTCCAGCGCCGTGACCACGCCCCGCAATTCGGCCAGGCCCCGCAGGCGGCCGATGGCCGGGTAACCCGGCTGGGCCTTGCGCTTCAGGTCGTCCAGGATGTCCTGCCCGTGATCCGGACGGAAGGGAATCGAGCTGTCGGCCCGGCCGGCGTCGCGCCGGCGCTGCTCTTCCTGCAAAGCCGCCTCGATCAGGGCCACCATGTCCGTATCGCCCGCCAGGTGCTCGGCCTCGTGGAAGGAGCCGAACAGCACCCCGGTTTCCCGCCGCACATTGCGCAGGTGCAGGAAATGGACGCGGTCGCCCAGGCGCCGCATCATGCCGGGCAGGTCATTGTCGGCCCGCGCGCCCAAGGACCCGGCGCACAGGGTGATGCCGTTGGCGGGAAGATCCACCGCCTTCATCAACTGCGCATAATCGGCCTCGGTGGACATGATGCGCGGCAAGCCCAGCAAGGGATGCGGCGGATCGTCCGGATGGCAGCACAGGCGGATGCCGACGTCCTGCGCCACCGGCGCCACCTGCTCCAGGAAATCGTGGAAGTGCCGGCGCAGGCGGTCCGCGTCGATCTGCCGGTATTCCTGCAGGTGCGCGCGCACGTCCGCCAGCGTCATGTGATCCGCGGCTCCCGGCAGGCCGAATACGACGTTGTCCGCCAGTTGCCGCTGGCGCGCCGCGTCCATGGCGGCGAAGCGCTCGGCGGCGGCTTCCGCGATCTCGGCGGGGAACGATTCCGCGGCCCCCGGCCGCTGCAGGATGTGGATGTCGAACGCCGCGAAATCGATGAAATCGAAGCGCATGCAGGTGCCGCCGTGCGGCAGGCGCCAGCCCAGGTCCGTGCGGGTCCAGTCCAGCACCGGCATGAAGTTGTAGCAGACGACCTCGATGCCGCACCGGGCCAGGTGCCGCAGGCTGGTCTTGTAATGGTCGATGTGGGTCTTCCAGTCGCCGCGCTGCTTCTTGATGTCTTCGGACACCGGCAGGCTTTCGACCACGTCCCAGCCCAGGCCCGACGGCGCCCCGTCGGCCATCCGCGCCACCAGCGCCTGCCGCCGCTGGATTTCCTCCACGGACCAGACGTCGCCCGTGGGCACGTGATGCAGGGCCGTCACGACCCCCTGGACCCCGGCCTGCAGCATGTCGTCCACGCTGACGGTATCGTGGGGACCAAACCAGCGCCAAGTCTGCTTCATGGAAATCGCTCCTGTGGGTAGGGTTATCGATGTTGACCGACTAGTATGGAAGTATGATAATCCGAAATCACAGGAATTGATACAACGCCCCGCATCTCTTTCCCCACGGACGGTTTCAAGCGATGGGCGCTCTCGTCAATAAGGCTTACATGAACGCAGTCACCGCGCCGCAGAACGTCACCCTCGACCAATCCCGAGCCATCGGCCCCCAGGTGCACAGCATTTTGCGGCAACAGATCATCCACGGGCTGCTGCCGCCCGGCGCCCGCCTGTCCGAATCGGAATGCGCCGCCAGCTTCGCCACCAGCCGCCAGCCCGTGCGCGAGGCTTTCATCAAGCTCAGCGAAGAAGGACTGGTCGAAGTCCGGCCGCAGCGCGGCACCCTGGTGCGGCGGATCTCCCAGGAAGCCGTCCTGGAGGCGCGCTTCGTGCGCGAAGCCATCGAAGCCGACGTCGTCAGGCGCGTCACCGAACTGGGCGATCCGGCCGTCCTGCGGGAACTGCAGCGGCAGCTGCAGCGCCAGAACCAGGTCACCGCCGGCAACCCCGGCGACTTCATGGCGCTGGACGAACGCTTTCACCGCACGCTGGCCGAGGCGGCGGGCATCGGCCAGGCCTGGAAGATCGTGGAAGGCATCAAGGCGCAGATGGACCGGGTGCGCTTCCTGAGCTTCGACCAGGTGCATCTCGGCAAACTGATCGCCCAGCACACCGCCATCGTCGACGGCATCGCCCGGGGCGACACCCGCCGGGCCGAAGCCGCCATCCGCGCCCACCTGCACGAGATCCTGCACGACCTGCCGCAGATCCGGGCCGCCCACCCGGACCTGTTCGAACCGATTTCCCCGATTACCGACAGCCCCTGACCCACCCCTGCAAAAGAGGAGACAACACCATGAAAAATCGTTCACACCGCATCCTGAAGACCCTGCTGGCCGGCGTATTGGGCCTGGCCGTGGCACAGGCCGCCGGCGCCGCCGAGGTCACCCTGAAGCTGGGCCACCTGGCCAACGAGCAGAACACCTGGCACAAGGCTTCGCTGAAGTTCGGCGAGGAAGTCGCCAGGCTCACCAACGGGCGCATCGAAGTCCAGGTCTTCCCCAACGAATCCCTGGGCAAGGAAATCGATCTGATCAACGGCATGCAGCTGGGCACCGTGGACATGACCATCACCGGCGAAAGCCTGCAGAACTGGGCGCCGCTGGCGTCCCTGCTGGCCATCCCGTACGCCTTCAAGTCCCTGGAGCACATGGACCAGGTGGCCAGCGGCGACATCGGCAAGGCCATCGAAAAGCAGATCGAGGAAAAAGCCCGCATCCGCCCCCTCGCCTACTTCGCCCGCGGCCCGCGCGACCTGACCTCCAACACGCCCATCCGCACGCCGGACGACCTCAAGGGCCTGAAGATGCGCGTCCCGAACGTTCCGCTGTTCATGGACGTCTGGAAGGCGCTGGGCGCGCAGCCGACTCCCATGGCGTTCTCGGAAGTGTTCACCTCGCTGCAGAACGGCACCATCAGCGCCCAGGAAAATCCGCTGGCGCTGATCAAGTCGGCCAACTTCAACGAAGTGCAGAAATACGTCAACCGGACCGAGCACGTGCGCAGCTGGATCTACCTGACGATCTCCAACATCACCTGGAACAAGCTCTCCGACCAGGACAAGCAGGCCGTCCAGCAAGCCGCCAAGACGGCGCAGGCCTACGAGCGCGAACTGTTCCTGGCTGACGAACAGCAGCTGGAAAAAGACCTGAAGGCCGCCGGCATGACCTTCGTGGACGTGGACCAGCAGGCGTTCGCGAAGAAAGCCCGGGGCGCCGTCCTGGCCAACGTCAAGGGCGACGTGAAGAAGTACGTCGAAACCATCATGGACTGAACGGGCGCGGTTTCCCGCGGCGTCGCCGCGGGAAACGACGGGAAGGACGCCCGACCCGCGGCCTTCACCCCTCCCCGCCACGCGCACCCGCCTGGCTTCCCGCTGTCCGGAGAAGGATCATGAAAACGCTTTTCCCCCTGTTCGAACGAGTCTGCCGCTACCTGACCGGACTGGCTTTCTTCAGCATCATCGTCGCCGTCGTCATCCAACTGGTGGGCCGCAACCTGCTGGACGACTCGCCGCTGTGGACCGAGGAGCTCTCGCGCTTCGGCCTCCTGTTCCTGACCGCATTCGGCCTGGGGCCGTCCCTGCGGACGGGCGACCTGGTCAACGTCGACCTGTTCTGCGAAGGCCTGAAGGGACGCAAGCCCTGGATGCTGCGCCTGGTCTCGGCCATCGTCATGGCCCTGTTCTGCCTCATGCTGCTCGGCCCTTCCTGGCAGTTCACTGAAATCGGTTCCATCCAGACCTCCCCCGCGCTGGGATGGCGCATGGACTTCGTCCACGTCTCCACCCTGATCGCCGCCATCTCCCTGCTGGCCTATTCGCTGCTGCGCATCGTCGGCATGCTGCGCGGCACCACGGACGGCCTGCCCGACCAAGCCCACATGGAGAACACATGAGCCTGCTGATTCTTTTCGGCGTTTTCGCGCTGGGCCTGCTGATCGGCATCCCGGTCGCCATCACCCTGGGCGTGTCGTCCGCCGCCTATCTTCTGTATCAGGGCATCCCCATCGTCGTCATGCCGCAAAAGATGTTCGCGGGCATCGACTCCTTCGTGCTGCTGTGCATCCCCGGCTTCATCCTGGCCGGCAACCTGATGAACAGCGGCGGCATCACCGAGCGCATCATCCGCTTCGCCAACGCGGGCGTGGGCTGGATGCGCGGCGGGCTGGGCCTGACCAACGTCGCCGGCTCGATGCTGTTCGGCGGCATCTCCGGCACCGCCGTGGCCGACGCGGCCTCCCTGGGCGGCGTCCTGATCCCCGGCATGAAAAAGGCCGGCTACCCGGCGGACTTCTCGGCGGCCGTCACGGCGGCATCCTCCACGGTCGGCCCCATCATCCCGCCCAGCGTGCCCATGATCATCGTCGGCGCCCTGTCCGGCATCTCCGTGGGCAAGATGTTCCTGGCGGGGGCCGTGCCCGGCATCCTGATGGGCCTGGCGATGATGGTCACCACCTACATCATCTCGGTCAGGCGCGACTTCCCGCGCCAGCCCTGGGGCGGCTTCGGCGAACTGTTCAAGTCCTTCCTGGGCGCCTTCTGGGCCATCTTCATGACGCTGCTGATCGTCGGCGGACTGATGAGCGGCCTGGCCACGCCGACCGAGACCGCCATCGTCGCCTGCGTGTACGCCCTGGCCGTGGGACGGCTGGTCTATCGCGAACTGCCGCTGAAGGCGGTTCCGAAGCTGGTCATCGACAGCGCCATCGCCTCCGCCGCCATCCTGGCCCTGGTGGGCTTCGCCAACGTATTCGGCTGGATCCTGGTCTCCGAACACATCCCGCAGACCATCGCCAAGGCGGTCCTGAGCATCACCGACAACAAGTACATGGTGATCCTGCTGGTCAACATCCTGCTGCTGATCGTCGGCATGTTCATGGAAACCATCGCGGCGCTGATCATCCTGTTCGTGCCGCTGCTGACGCTGGCCCAGAGCGTGGGCATCGACCCCCTGCATTTCGCGACCTTCGCCGTCCTGAACCTGATGATCGGCCTGACGACGCCTCCCGTGGGGGTCTGCCTGTTCATCTGCGCCAACATCGCCCGGCTGCCGCTGTCGCCCGTCGTGCGGGCCATCATCCCCTACATCCTGACCAACATCGCCGTTCTGCTGGCGGTGTCCTACTTCCCGCCCCTGGCGACCTGGCTGCCATCGGTGCTCATGGACTGACCAAGGAATTCTCATGAAAACACGCGTATGCCGTCTGTACGGCCAACATGACATCCGCATCGAAACCGACGACATCCAGCCCCCCGGCCCCGGCGAGGTCCTGCTGCGCATGCATTCGGGCGGCATCTGCGGGTCCGATCTGCACTACTACCAGGACGGCGGCTTCGGCGCCATCCGCGTGCGCGAGCCCATCATTCCCGGCCACGAAGTGTCCGGAACCATCGCCGCGCTGGGCGAAGACAGCCCGCGCCTGCGCGAAGGCATGAAGGTCGCCTTCAATCCCAGCCGGCCCTGCGGGCATTGCCAATACTGCCTGGCCGGCATGCCGCGTCACTGCAACGAGATGCGCTTTTCCGGCTCGGCCATGCGCATGCCGCACGAGCAGGGCGGATTCCGCGAATACATGGTGGTGCAGGCCGACCAGTGCATCCCCCTGAACGACACGACCTCGCTGGCCCAGGCCGCCTGCGCCGAACCGCTGTCCGTCGCCCTGCACGCCTGCAACCGCGCGGGCGATCTCCAGGGCAAGCAGGTCATGGTCACGGGCGCCGGCCCCATCGGCGCGCTCTGCGTGGCGGCCGCCCGCCTGGCGGGCGCGCACCACATCGTCGTCACCGACATCCAGGACGCCACGCTGGACGTCGCCCGCCGGATGGGCGCCGACGAGACGCTGAACGTCAGGAGCGACCCCGACGCGCTCAAGCCCTGGCAGCAGGACAAGGGCCGGGTCGACGTGGTCTTCGAATGCTCCGCGGCGCCCAGCGCGCTGCAGGACGCCCTGCTGGCCACGCGGCCCGGCGGCGCCATCGTCCAGGTCGGCGTCACGGGCAACATCCAGATCCCCCTGAATGTCCTGGTCGGCAAGGAAATCGCCTTGCGCGGCACCCATCGCTTCGACGTGGAATTCGCCCGCGCGGCCGCCTTGATCGACCAGGGCGGCATCGACGTGCAGCCCATCATCACGGGCCGCTACCCGCTGGAAGACGCCCGGGCCGCTTTCGAGGCGGCGGCGGACCGTTCACGTTCCGTCAAAGTGCAGCTGGCGCTAGAATAGCGCGGGCGGCCGGAGCCGGCCCCCGATCCGGACACCGAACCTCACGGAGCCCCTGTGCCGCCCCTGCACCGAATCACCTGCATCGAAGACCTGCGCCGCCTCGCCCGGCGGCGGGTGCCGCGCATGTTCTACGACTACGTGGACGCCGGCTCGTGGACCGAATCCACGTACCGGGCCAACGAAGCCGACCTGCAGACGCTGAAGTTCCGCCAGCGGGTCGCCGTCGACATCGCGCAGCGCAGCCTGGCATCCAGCATGCTGGGCGAATCCGTCGCCATGCCGGTCGCCCTGGCGCCCACCGGCCTGACCGGCATGCTGCACGCGGACGGCGAAATCCTGGCGGCGCGGGCCGCCGAGCGCTTCGGCGTCCCCTTCACGCTGTCCACCAGCAGCATCTGCTCGATCGAGGACGTGGCGGCACATACCAGCCGTCCGTTCTGGTTCCAGCTCTACGTCATGCGGGACCGCGACTTCGTCGGGCGCCTGATCGACCGCGCGCGCAAGGCCCGCTGTTCCGCCCTGATGGTCACGCTGGACCTGCAGCTGTCCGGACAGCGCCACAAGGACATCAAGAACGGCCTGTCGGCCCCGCCCCGCCCCACGCCGGGCAACCTGCTCGACCTGGCCCGCCGGCCGCGCTGGTGCCTGGGGATGCTGCGCACCCCGAGACGCACGTTCGGGAACATCATCGGCCATGCCCACGGCGTCAGGAACATCCAGTCCCTGGCCGCGTGGACGGTCGAACAATTCGACCCCTCGCTGAACTGGGGAGACCTGGCCTGGATCCGGGAACGCTGGGGCGGAAAACTGATCGTCAAGGGCATCCTGGACGCGGAGGACGCGCGGCACGCCGTGGACGCCGGAGTCGACGCCCTGGTGGTGTCGAACCACGGCGGCCGCCAGCTGGACGGCGCGCCCTCCACGATATCCGTGCTTCCGGAGATCGTCCGGACGGTCGCGGGCCGGGCGGAAGTCTGGATGGACGGCGGCATCCGCAGCGGCCAGGACGTGCTGCGGGTCCTGGCCTCGGGGGCCCAGGGCGCGCTGATCGGCCGGGCCTTTCTTTACGGGCTGGGCGCCTGCGGTGAACAGGGAGTGCTGCGCAGCCTGGACATCATCGCCAAGGAACTCGATCTGACGATGGCGTTCTGCGGCCGGTGCCACATCCGCGACGTGGATGCCAGCGTGCTCAGGCCTCGCGCCTCAATGTAGGTCCTGCGAGATCATGCGCCGGCGGTCAGGGCCTCTTCGGCCTGACGGGCGGCTGGGGGGTCGTGGACACCGGATCGCTGGCTGGAAAGGTGTCGTCCAGGGCGTCATCCAACGCGTCTTCTCGTTCCGGCACGGTTTTCGCTTCGTTCCAGCGGGACAGAGGAGAATCGAGCGAACCGGGCCGCTCACGATCTTTCTGATGAGGGTTTTGCATGATGATGCCTCCTGCGCAAAGCGCCATTGCCTGCCGCATTCTTCTTCAAGCAAGTGCCATGCCTGGTCGGAATCACATTTCCATGCGAGCATGGCCGCCCCTGAGGCCAATTCTCCTGCGAGCCATGATGACGAGCGTTCAGGGCCCTTCGCGCTACTGAAGGGGGAATCCTAACTATGCGCCCTCCGACGGCTCACGTCGCGGCATTTTCGCGAACGCTTTCGATTCTTAGCATTTACATGCAGCTTCCAGGGGTGACATCCACTGTTTTCCCTGATCGGCCCGGCCGCGTAAAAAATACCGGAGTACGCGCACCCGATATGTAGCCAAATGACGACAGGGTAACAAATTTTTCCCGAAATCCCGCCGACTGAAAACACCCAAAGCCGAAATGACGCTCAGATCCGTCCATTTTCGGTCAAAATAAAGACAACGATATAAAAATGGGCCAAACAGTGACATACCAGACACGTGAACAAACGGCAGATATCGTTGCACGGCTCAAACTTTGCAAACGATTGCCGACACTGCCCACCGTGGCCCTGCGGCTCGTGGAACTCGCCAACGACGATTCGGCCTCGATGGACGAGTTCGCCGAACAGATCACGTTCGATCCGGCGCTCGCCGGAAAGCTGCTGCGCGTGGCGAATTCTTCCTTCTACGGCCGCCGGCGCGCGGTCACCAATCTGTCGCAGGCCATGAGCCTGCTGGGCCTGAACGCCACCATCGCGCTATCGCTCAGCTTTTCGCTGCGGGCGTGCCTGTCCCAACAATACCAATCGGGTTTCGACACGAACGCCTACTGGCGCCGGACGCTGCTGACCGCGCTCGCCTGCCGCAGCATCGCGGAAGAACTGAACGAAGTGCAGCCCGAGGACTTCCTGCTGGCAGGCCTGCTGCAGGACATCGGCATCCTCGCCATGGACGCCATGTTCGGCGAACCTTACGCGGCGCTCTACCAGCAAAGCACCGACCACCAGCACCTGCTGGTGCAGGAAGCCGTGCGCTTCGGCTTCACGCACGCCCAGGCGGCCGCCCACCTGCTGAAAAGCTGGGGCCTGCCGGAAAGAATCTGCCAATCGGCCTGGCTGAGCCATGAGCTCGTCAAGCTGCCCCACAACGGGCCTACCGACGACGACAAGCTCTCCTTCTACGTCGCCGCGGCGGCGCTGATCGCGGATGCGTGGATGAAGGAACAGGCCGCGCCGGATTCCATCGAACTCACCTTCGATCTGGTCAAGGCGCTGCTGAACGTCCGGCTGGAGCGATACCGCGCCATCATCGGCGCCATGATCCAGAAGATCCCCGAGATGGAGGCCCTGTTCGACACGCAGCTCGCCGACGCACAGATGCTGCAGGATCTGGAATACAACGCCCGCGAGACGCTGGCGGTCAGAAGCCTGCTGCGCTCGCACACGCCCGACCCCGCCACCGAAACCCTCGTGAACCGCATCACGGTGCTCGAAGAGCAGACCCAGCGCGACTCCCTGACGGGGCTATACAGCCGCAACTATCTGGACTCCATGCTGCAGCATGAATTCGAACGCGCCACCCGCGCCAATTCGCCGCTGAGCGTCGCCTTCATCGACGTGGACCGGTTCAAGACCATCAACGACACGTTCGGGCATGCCGTGGGCGACCAGGTGCTGGCGATGGTCGCGCAGCGCCTGCAGGCGCAATCCCGGCAGATAGACACCGTCGCCCGCTACGGCGGCGAAGAATTCGTGGTGCTCCTGCCCGAAACGGATTCGGAGCAGGCCGAAACGGTCCTGCAGCGCATGCTCGAGCAGGTGCGCGGCAACCCCTTCCACACCCAGAGCGGCGCCCAGGGCACCGTCACGTTTTCAGCCGGCATTGCGACCCACATGCAAGGCACGCAATTCTTCCAGAATTCCCGGGCCCTGCTGCAGGCGGCCGACAGCGCGCTCTACGAGGCCAAGGCGCGCGGCCGGGAACGCATCACGATCCACCGACAGGACACGCAGCCATTCCAGGCGGCGGGATCGTCCGCGCCGGCGCCGTAGCCTAGGGAACGATTTCCCAGCCATCGTCCCCCTTGACGAAGCGGGCGCTGGCGGCCTGTTCCGAGCGCCCCAGCAGGGACTCGGAGTCCACCTTGAAGTCGCAGACATAGCCGGGCTTGTCGGACGCCGACTTGCACGCGATCTTCTTGACGTCGTGAACCTGGGTTTCGGCCAGCTTGGCCATGTCCTTGCCCACGATGCCGGAAATCCCCTTCATCTGCGTCTCGGCCAGGCGCGTGTAGGCGGCCTTGATGTCGGCCGAGGAGGGTTCGCCCCCGCAAGCGGCGAGGACCAGGGCGGCCAGCGCCGGCAGCATCAGCGTACGTACTTTCAAAGCGTCTTTCCCGAATGTCGTGATTCCGGAAGGATACCAAGAACCCGCCGCCCGCTGCCCGGCAAGGGTCCGCTTGTTCTTCCGGCGCATTCCCGATTATCGTAAGCACGTCCTCCGACAAGGGAATACCCGATGCCGCTCAAGCTCCAAGTCATCATCTGCAGCACCCGCCCGGGCCGCGTCGGCCCCGCCGTCGCGCGCTGGTTCCACAAGTTCGCGGTCAGCCACGGCCGGTTCGACGTCGAGCTCGTCGATCTGGCCGACTTCAAGCTGCCCCTCTACGACGAACCCGTGCACCCTCGCATGCAGCAATACGAGCACGATCACACCAAGCGCTGGAGCGCCAGCGTGGCGAAGGCCGACGCATACATCTTCGTCACCCCCGAATACAACTACAGCACCCCGCCTTCCCTGGTGAACGCGCTGGACTTCGTCTACAAGGAATGGAACTACAAGCCCTGCGGCTTCGTCAGTTATGGCGGCGTCTCCGGCGGCCTGCGCTCGGCCCAGGCGGCCAAGCTGCAGATCACCACGCTGAAGATGATGCCCATGGTCGAAGGCGTCGCCGTGCCCATGGTGCAAAAGCACATCCAGGACAACGGCGAATTCGCCTCCAACGAGCTGATCGACGCCTCGGCCGTGACGCTGCTGGACGAATTGCAGCGCTGGGCGACGGCGCTGAAGGCGCTGCGCGCCTGACGGCGCCAACCCCGGCGCGACCGCGCCGGGGCTCAAGCGGCCGCTACGGCCGCCGGTTCAGGACCCGCCCCGCCGGACGGGTTCGCCCAGATTCATCATGAGCCGGTTGGCCCAGGCGAAGATGGCGGTGGCATTGAGAAGATCCAGGATCTCGACCGGCGTCAGGCCGGCGTCTCGCAGCGCCGCCATGTCCGCCGCCCCGATCCGGTCTGGGGCTTCGGTGAGCTTGATCGAAAACGCCACCACCGCCTTTTCCCGGTCGGAATCGCCCGCCGTGCGGGGGTCGTCGAAGACCTGCGTCACCATCTCGTTGCGCTTGGCCATCTGCTCGTAGCGCTGCGCATGCACCGAAGCGCAATACACGCAGCCGTTGATGCGCGAAACGGTCAGCGCGCCCAGTTCGCGATCCGCGCGGGAAAGCCCGCCCGGCGCGTACATGATGGCGTTGTAGGCCTCGGACCGCTGCCGCAGTATTTCCGGCTGGTGCGCCAGCGCCAGATAATAGTCGGACGTCTTCGCCTGGGGATGGCTCATCTCCAGCACTTCGATCTGTTCGGGCGTGGCCGTTGCGCAATCCACCACGTCCACCCAGGCCTTCCAGTCCAGGGTTTCGTTGGTGAACCCCTTGTCCCTGATCACGGTCTTCATTGCGATGCAAGCTCCTTCATGGCGATCAGGCCCGCGGCGACCCGGATCTGATAAGACAGAAAAGCGACCAGCTGCGCCAGCGTGACGATGTCCGGCATGGCCAGCCCGGCGGCCTCGAGCTGCCGTATCGCGGCGGCGTCCCCCTCCACGGGCTTGACGATCAGCTTGCGCGTGAATTCCAGGATGACGCGCAGGCGCCCGTCCGCCAAAGAGCCGGGCGCGTCGTCCAGCACAGCGCGGCGGATACCATCTTCCACGTCCAGCGCGTTCAGGGCCTGTTCGTAATGAGCCCGCAAAGGCGCCGAACGGGACAGGACGCTGGCATACAGCGCCACCAGCAGGCGCTCGGCCAAACCCAGCCCCCGCGACTGCGGGTCGAAGAAGACGTCGTAGTTCTTCTGCATGGCGACGGCGACTTTTTCGCGCCCGTGGCGGATCCCGTACACGGGATCGTCGGGGCGCAAGCCCGTCACGGCGTCCATGACGTCGGGGGAGGCTTCGGCGCTTGCGGGCGCGTCCTGCGCGGCATCGTTGATATTTTGCACTGGCTTCCTCATTCAAAACACCGCGCCGCCTCGGCGGCGCGGGGATCATCGCCGCGCATTCAGGCGGGCGTCCATTCATCGCCGAAGACTTCCGGCTCGTCGAACTGCTGCAGCTGCTCGTAGAGCGCCTCGATGTTCTCGGTGAACAGCAGGCCGGCAATGCCCTGGGCCAGGCGCCGCGCCCCGTCGCTGACGGCGGGAATGTCCCCCGACACCGTCCCGTGCGACATGGCGGCGGGATAGCACAGGCAATGGATGCGGGACAGCCCCGGCGCCTCATGTCCCTGCCTGGGCTGGAACTCGAACACCGTCCCCAGGTCGGGCGACACGGCGAGTTCCTGGTCGTCCGCGCCGGATTCGGGCGCATGGCGCTCGCCCCAGGTGCGCACATGGGAGGCGATGTCGGCATATTCCGGGCGGCTGGCCCAGTCGATCATGAACCCCGTCGCCAGGAACAGGAAATCCAGATCGAAGACGCCGCGCCCGGTCTCGACCCGCAGGCCGCCGCCTTCGCGCTCGACGACTCCCAGCACCGGACAGCCGAGATGGAAACTGGCATTCTCGTGGCGGGACACCCGCAGCACGCTACCGCGCGGCGGCGGCACCTGGCAGCGATTGATGTAATGCCGGATGCGCCATTTCCATTCATCGGACAGCTGATGATACCCATGAGTGAAGCCCGGGCTGCCCGCGCCCTTGCCCTTGTTGACCCGGGGAATGTCGTCCCGGCGGATGAGCAGGTCCACGCGGGCGGCGCCCGCCTCCAGCGCGGTCGCCGCGGAATCCATGGCGGAGGCCCCCGCGCCGATCACGCCCACGTTCAGGCCCCGGAGCCGGCCATAGTCCATGTCGTCGGACGAATGCGCCCAATAGCGGCCGGAAATGCGCTTCATGAAATCGGGCACGTAGCGCCCGCCCAGCCCGGCGCGGCCGGTCGCCAGCACCAGGCGGCGCGCGCGCAGCGTGCCGCCGCCCTCGGGCGATTCATAGTCGACCCGGACGTGGTCGGCGTGCGGCAGGATGCGCACGACACGATGCCTGTTGCGGACGTCCAGATCCACCACGCGCCGGTACCAGCGCAGATAGTCCATCCATTGCAGACGCGGAATCTTGTCCAGTTTGTCCCAGGCCCGCAGGCCGAACTGCGCCTCGAACCACGCGCGGAACGTCAGGGCGGGCAGGCCCAGCGCGGGGCCGGTCAGCTGTTTCGGCGAACGCAGGGTCTCCATGCGCGCCGTCGTCGCCCACGGCCCCTCGAAGCCTTCAGGCGCCTGGTCCAGCAGGACCGCCCGCATGCCCAGGTGCTGGATCGCCGTGCCGGCCGCCAGGCCCGCCATGCCGGCGCCCAGAATGAGCACGTCGATCAGGGGCTGTCCGTCCACAGAGGCTTCCGGAACCCAGCGCTTGCCCGGCAGGTCCAGCCACGCCAGGTCCTGCGCCAGCCGACGCTCCAGCGCTTCCAGTCCGGACGGCGCGTCCAGCTCCTGCACATCCGCCGCGAAGCCGCTCGTCTCGTCCGGCCACTGCCGTGCGCTGTCTTCCGAATATGCCATTGTCTTTGCTCTCTGATTTTGTCTTTGCCGAATTCATTGACGCTGCTTCAGCCTGGGCTTAGTCTTTCACGCATGGCCACCGGGAAACAAGCGGGTTATGTAAAAAACGACTTTCGTCTGGAACAACAACTGATGCACTACGACCTCATCGACCTCAAGCTCTTCGTCGCCATCGCCGACGCCGGCAACGTGTCACGGGGCGGCGCGGCGTGCTTCCTGGCGCCCTCTTCCGCCAGCCTGCGCATCAAGCGCCTGGAACAGGCCCTGGGCGCGCAGCTTTTCAAGCGCGAAGCCCGGGGCGTATCGCTGACGCGCGCCGGGCAGGTCATGCTGAAGCACTGCCGCCGCTGCCTGACCGACCTGGAACAGATGCATGCCGACCTGGCCCCCTTCGCCAACGGCATCAAGGCCCAGATTTCCCTGTCCGCCAGCAGCAGCGCCATCGCCACCTTCGTGCCCAACGACCTGCAGCCCTATCTGCGCGCCTACCCCGAAGTCCGCATCTCGCTGGAAGAGCGCCTGAGCGAGGACACCGTCGAAGCGGTGCTCAGCGGCCGGGCGGACCTGGGCATCGTCACCGGCAGGCTCGAGCACCCCGACCTCGAATTCCTGCCCTATCGCCTCAATGAGCTGGTCGTCGTCGTGCCGCCCGACGACCCGATGGCCCGGCAGGAAGCGGTCACGTTTTCCGCCTGCCTGGACCGCCCCTTCATCTGCATGAACAGCGACGCCGCCATCTACACCTATCTGGTCAACCAGGCGGCCGCCCTGCACCGCCACCTGGACATCCGCATCCAGGTCAGCAGCTTCGCCGCCATCCTGTCGCTGATCCGCGCGGGCGCGGGCATCGGCCTGATCCCCCGGCCGGTGCTGCAGACGCTGAACTGCGACGGCGTGCGGCTCGTGCTGCTGGACGAGGACTGGGCCATCCGCCCCCTGACGCTCTGCCGGCGCCGGGACGACAAGCACATGACCCCCTACGTCAAGGCCCTGCAGGAATGCCTGCTCTCGGCCGCTCATGCGGAATGGGCGCCCGAACAGGCGTGAAGCCGATCAGGCGCGCGCATGGTCGGCCACCGCGCGCGCCAGGAAGGCCTTGATCGCGGTCCACGAATTTTCGTTGGACAGCGCATTGGGCCCCGGCGCCCCGCCGCCGGTGAACAGGCGTCCGGTCACCGGATGGCGGTGCGTGATCCCGGTCGTCGGAATGTAGGGAAAGACGATGGCGTGCCCGCCCTCGGGGGCGTCCACCCACTGGCAGTCGTAGGGGAAATCGTGGGCGCGCAAGGCGTCCACCACCATGCGGCTGTACAGGCTGGACGGCCATGCGGCGTCGTCCGTGCCCGACAGCAGGATGATGGGCGCGCGAATGCGTTCCACCGGAATCCGCGCCCGCGCCACCGCCTCCGGATCTTCCAGGGCCGTGCGGATGGAGACTTCATGGCGCTGGCCGGCATCGAAGGCCGCCCAGCTGGCCGTGCGGTTGTCGTTCCAGATATGGACCAGGGGCTTGCCGTCCAGCAGCCAGGCCGGGCCGTCCCGGCCCACCGCCGGATCCGACGCATTCTGTCCGCCGTGCACCACGGCGCCCGGCACGTAGGCCACGACCGCCGAGACGTCGTCGGGAAACAGGGACGCGAGCAGCAGCACCAGTTCCCCGCCCCGGGATTGCCCGTTCAGCGCGACGAAGCCGCCGGCCGGACGCTGGGTGGCGCGCACCCAGTCCAGCCCGCGCTTGAAGTATTCCAGCGGCGTATTGGAGATGTAGTCGGACAGGCCCGGCGCCTTGAAGTAGGCCAGCGCCAGGGCGACGTAGCCATGCGACGCATACAGGGCGGCGCGCGGCTCGTTCATCCCGCCCCCGGAACCATTCAGGATCACGATGGCCGGATGCGGGCCGGGCGACGCGGGCCGATACAGGGCGCCGACCAGGCCGTCCTCGCGCACGTCCTCGCGGCTGACGCCCGCGGCCGCGACACGCTGGATCAGGACGGCCTGCGCCCGCCCGCCGTCCGATTCCGCCGTCAGATGCGTCTCCAGGGGCTCGAGCAGATCGTCCGGAAACACGTTGCTTGCCTGGGCATCATCGGGCGACTGGGACCAGATCAGGCCCATGGCCGACACGCCGGAATAGCTTCCGTCCTCGGGCGCGAGCACGCCGGTGTCGACCACGCCGTCCGCATCCGCCCGGAAGCGGGCGGCGCTGCGCCAGTCCACGCCACCCACCCGGCGCGTCCGCGCGCTCAGCGCGACCCGGGCATGCGGGGCGAGCCCCTCGAGGCGGATGCGGCGCGGCACGTCGACCAGGGCGTCAACGGGATCGACCCGCAGGGACAGGGCGCGGTCCATGGCTACTTGCCCTCGACCTTGGTCACCATCATGGCCACCGTGCGATCGCTGGTCCAGGGCACGACTTTCAGGCCCTTGCGCGCCGCCCAGATGTTCTTGTAGTGGAACAGCGGGATCACGCCCACGTCCTCGCGCACGGCGACCGCCGAATCGCGCAGGATGGCCTCGCGCTTGTCGTCGTCAAACTCGGTCGAGGCCTTGCGCAGGGCTTCGTCGACGCGCTCGCTGCTGTAATGCCCCCAGTTGGACGCGCCCAGGCCCTTTTCGGGAGACACGGTCGCCAGGATGTTGACCAGGGCGTAGCTGGCTTCGCCCGTGCCATTGCCCCAGGCAATCATGCTCATGGCGTATTCGTTCTTGCGCGCCTGCCCCGAATAGACGGCCCAGGGCACGACTTCCACATTGACCTTGACGCCGATGCGGGCCCAGAACTGGGCGGCCGCCTGAGCCGTCTGCGCCGCCAGCGGGTAGCGGTCCGACGGCACGTGCATCGTCATCTTGAAGCCTTCCGGGAAACCGGCTTCCTTCAGCAGTTCCTTCGCCTTGGCCTGATCGAAGGGAATGTCCTTCAGTTCGGGGTTGTAGCCAAAGGAGTCGGCAGGCATCCACTGATTGGCCACCGTGACCGTGTCCTGCATGATGCGACTGGCGATCGCCTCGCGATTGATCGCCAGTGACAGGGCCTTGCGCACGCGCACGTCCAGCAGAGGATTTTCGGGCAGCACCTTGCCGCTGTTGTCCGTCAGGTACTGGTTGGGACCCTTGCGGAAGCTGGGCTGCAGCAGCATCACCCGCAGGCCCGGATAGGCATACACGGCCAGGTCCTTGGATTCTTTCAGCCGGGGAAGATCCGACACGGAAACCTTGTCGATCACGTCCACGTCTCCGGACAGCAGGGCCGCGGTGCGCGAAGCCGGATTCGAGATGTAGCGATAGACGACTTTCTCCCAGGGCTGGGGACCTTCCCAGTATCCGTCGTTGCGCGTCATGATCACGCGGTCGCCCGGCGTATAGGATTCGAATTTGTAGGGCCCGGTCCCCACCATCGCCTTGCCGCTGTCGTAGTCCGCCGGCTTGACGGTCTCGCCCACGTGCTTGCTGACGATGTGGATGGACGCCAGGTCCAGAGGCAGATTGGGAGACGGCGCCTTGGTCTTGACGATGACGGTATCGTCGCCCTGGGCCTGGGCGCTCTCGATGCTGCGCACGAAGCCGCTGAACGGCGCCACCGATCCCGGCACCTTGCGCGCGCGCTCGATGGAAAACACGATGTCCTCGGGGCGCAGCGGCTGGCCGTCCGTCCATTTCACGCCCGGACGCAACTTGAATTCCCAGGTGTTTTCATCCACCAGTTTCCAGCTCGCCGCCAGGTCCGGCGTCAGCCCATTGCCGCGCTTTTGCAGCAGCATGCTGAAGAAATGCAGATCGGTGGACCGGTCCCCGGCGAAGTTGTTCAGTTGGGGATCCAGCGAGGACAGCGGGTCCGCGAAGCCGATGGTCAAGGTCTGAGCGCCCGCCTGCGCGGCCAGGGCGAGCGCGCCCGCCGTCAGGAGGCTGGCCAGTGTTCTTTTCATGAGAGATCTCCCTTTCTGGATGGAATAGACATCGGGTGCGGATGAATCAGTGCCCTTCATTCAGGTGGCAGGCGCTGAAATGGCCGCCGCCCACAGGCTTGAGGACGGGTACTTCAAGACGGCAGCGCTCCGTGGCGAACGGGCAGCGCGGATGGAAATGGCAGCCGGACGGCGGATTCAGGGGGCTGGGGATTTCGCCCCGGATGGTCGAAAAGCGCTTGTGCCGGACATCGATGCGCGGGACCTCCGCCAGCAGGGCCTGGGTATAGGGGTGCGCGGGATGGTCGTACAGTTCGCGCACCGGGGCCGTTTCCACCACGCGCCCCAGATACATGACCACCACCCGGTCGGACAGGTGTTCGACCACGCCCAGGTCGTGGCTGATGAACAGGTACGTCAGGTTCAGCTGCTCGCGCAGATCCATGAAGACGTTCAGGACCTGCGCCTGGATGGAGACGTCCAGGGCGGCGACCGCCTCGTCGCACACCAGCATGTCGGGCCGGACCGCCAGGGCGCGCGCGATCCCGATGCGCTGGCGCTGGCCGCCGCTGAACTGGTGCGGATAGCGCCCGCGCAGGGCGGGATCCAGCCCCGCGCGTTCGAGCTGGTGGCAGACATAGGCATCGACTTCCGCCGGCGGCACGATCCGGTGCACGCGCACGGCCTCGCCCACGGCGTCCATGATGCGCCGGCGGGGATTCAGGCTGGCATACGGGTCCTGGAAGATCATCTGGACCCGCAGCCGCGTGCGGCGCGCCTGTTCGGCGTCCATGCCGGCGATCGTCACGCCATCGACCTCGACGCTGCCCTCGCTGGGCCGGATCAGGCCGGCCGCGATGCGGCCCAGGGTCGATTTCCCGCAACCCGATTCGCCCACCAGGCCCACGACTTCGCCGGCCCGCACATCCAGATCCACGTGGTTGACCGCATGGGTCACCTTCCCGGGCCGGGGCGCGCGGCCCAGCAGGCGGTCCACGACCGAGGGCGCGCGCTCGCCGAAGCGATGGCTGATGTCGCGCAGGCCCAGCAAACTATGATCCGCCATCACGCCGCCCCCCGATCCGAAGCCACGGGATTGAAGCAGCGCACCCAATGCGAGCCGGAAATCGCCGTGCTGCCAGGCACGCGTTCGCAGGCCTCGGTGCGGTAGGCGCAGCGATCGGCGAACGCACAGCGGTCCGGCAAGGCCAGCAGACTGGGCGTCATGCCCGGAATCTGCCGTAGCCGCCGGCTGTGGCGATTATTGCTGGGCAGGCTGCCGAGCAGGCCCAGGGTATAGGGATGGCGCGTGGAGTCCAGCACGTCGGACACCGTTCCGTATTCCACGATCCGCCCGGCGTACATGACGGCGATTTCGTCCGCCAGCCCCGCGACGACCGACAGATCGTGGGAAATCCAGATGAGCGACGTGCCGTAGCGATCTGTCAGGTTCTGGACCTCGGACAGGATCTGGCTTTGTATCGTCACATCCAGCGCCGTGGTCGGCTCGTCGGCGATGATCAGCGCCGGCTGGTGCAGCAAGGCGATGGCGATGGCGATGCGCTGGCGCATGCCGCCCGACAGCTGGTGCGGATAGGCCTCCAGGCGCTCGTCGGGCGAAGGTATGCCCATCATGCCCAGCGTGTCGCGGGCCAGTTCGCGGGCCGCGGCGCGGCTCATCTTCCGATGGGCCAGCACGGTTTCCACCATCTGAGCATCGATGCGCAGCACCGGATTGAGCGTCATCATCGGATCCTGGAAGATCATGGCGATGCGGTTCCCGCGCAGGGAACGCATGTCCCGTTCCTTCAGGCGGCTCAGGTCCTGCCCGTCGAACAGAATCCGTCCCCCGACCACCCTGCCCGGCTTGTCGACCAGGCCCATGATGGAAAAGCCCGTCACGGATTTCCCCGATCCCGATTCGCCCACCAGGCCCAGGATGCGGCCGCGCCCCAGAGTGAACGACACGTCGTCCACCGCATTGACCACGCCGGCTCGCGTGTAGAACCGGGTTTGCAGGCCGCGCACTTCCAGCAAGGGATGATCGCTCATTTCTGCAACCTGGGATTGAAGAGTTCCCGCAGGCGGTCGCCGACCAGATTCAGGCTGACGATGGCCACCAGCAAGGCGATGCCGGGGTAGAGGCTGATCCAGTATTCACCCGACAGCATGTACTGGTAGCCATTGGCGATCAGCAGCCCCAGGGACGGTTCGGTGACCGGCACCCCCAGTCCGAGGAAGCTCAGGGTGGCCTCCAGCGTGATGGCGCGCGCGATCTGCAGCGTGCCGATGACGATCAGCGGAGGCAGGCAGTTCGGCAGGATGTGCCGCAGCAGGATCCGCCATCCCGGAATTCCCAGGCAGCGCGCGGCTTCGACATAGTCGCGCTGCCGCTCGACCAGCGCCTGGGCCCGCGCGGTGCGCGCGTAATACGCCCATTCCATGATGACCAGCGTCAGGATCACGTTGCCGATGCCCTTGCCCAGGTAGGCCAGAATCATCATGGCCACCAGGATAGAGGGCGTGGACAGCAGCAGGTCCACCAGGCGCATGATGGCCGCCTCGATGCGTCCACCGAAGTACGCCGCGATCAGCCCCAGCAAGGTTCCCAGGACGGCGGCGGCCAGCGCGGCCCCCACCCCCACCATCAGGCTGATCCGCAAGCCGTACAGGATCGCGGAAAACAGATCCCGGCCCAGGCCGTCCGTGCCCAGCACGTAGGCAAACCCGTCCATGCTTTCGGCGCCCGGCGCCAGGCGGGCGTCCAGGATGCTGACCTGCATCAGGTCGTAGGGGTTCTGCGGCGCGATCCGGGCGGCGAACAGGGCCGCCAGAATCAGCAGGAGGGACACCGCCAGCCCCAGCGTCGCCGTCTTCGACGCGAAGAATCCCGCTCGGAACTGGCGCCAGTTTGATTCAAGCTTGAAGCGTTTCGGGACAAGGGAACCCGCATCCCCCCTCACGGGGGTCGTGACGACATCACTCATGCATTGGCCCCCAGGCGCACACGCGGATCCAGGACCCGGTACAGAATATCGACGATCAGGTTCAGGGTGATGAACAGGCAGACGATCACGATCAGATACGCCACGATGACCGGACGATCCAGGGTGTTGATGCTGTCGAGGATCAGCTTGCCCGCCCCCGGCCACGAAAAGATCGTTTCAGTCACCACCGCGCCGGCCAGCGTGTTGCCGAACTCCAGCCCCAGCACCGTCACCAGGGGGATCAGGATGTTGCGCAGGATATGGACTCCCACGATGCGCACGGGCGACAAGCCCTTGGCGCGGGCGAACTTCACGTAATCCAGCGGGGCCACCTCGCGCACGCTGGCGCTGGTCAGCCGAATGACCAGCGAGATCTTGAACAAGGCCAGATTCAGGGCGGGCAGGAACAGATGGCGCAAGCCATCCCAGGAGAAAAAGGACCACTGCAGCCCCAGGAACGTCTCGGTCTGCCCCCGCCCTCCGGCCGGCAGCCACCCCAGGATCACGCTGAAGCACATGATGAACATCAGCCCGACCCAGAAGGTGGGCAGCGAGAACCCCAGGATGCTGCCCGTCATCGCGACGCGGGAAAAGGCGCTGTCGGGCTTCAGCCCCGCCAGCAGCCCGATGGGCACCCCAAAGACGATCGCCAGCAGCAAAGCGCCCACGGCCAGTTCGAACGTGGCGGGCAGACGCATCAGGATGAGCTTGATGGCCGGGGTGTTGTAGACGAAGCTGGTCCCCAGATCGCCGTGCAGGGCGCTGGACAGGAAGGCCAGGTACTGGCGCCACAGCGGCTGGTCCAGGCCGAGTTCCGCGATGATGCGCGCGCGTTCGACCTGATCGGCCTCCTGGCCCACCAGGATGGCGACGGGATCCCCGATGGCGTGGATCCCGACGAACACGATCACCGTCATCAGCAGGACCACGCCCGCGGATTGCAGCAACCGCCTGACCAACCACGCAATCACGCGCGCGTGCCTTTCGGGGCGCTGCTGAAGGGGGAAGTCCCGGGCATGCATGTCTCCTTGTTGTTCGCCGGCCAATGCCATTGGCCCGCGTCGCACCGGCCTCTCGGATCGAGTGTGCATGCAAGGCACACACCGGACAAGTTGGATATCCCGCAAACAGCTTTTGCATTGTGCAAAATGACAGGACTATCGGGGCTTTCCGGGGGAAGGGAGTTTTATATGTTCAGAACCTGGGGGAATAAGGAGGGCGCGCGGGACTGGCGCCCGCGCCAAAAGCCAGGCATGCGCGGTCGCGGCCCGCAGAGATCTCCGACCAAGGAACGCATCACGATCAGGCTCTCGCCTGAAGTCGTGGATGCCTTTCGAACCAGCAGTCCCAACTGGCAAGGCCAAATCGACGATGCCCTGAAAAGCTGGCTCAGGCACCACGAGCCGGCCTGAAAAACCATAGGCAAAGCAAACATCTGATAGAAGCCGACGCCCATCCAGCCAAGCCAACAAAAAACCCGCAAGAACCTGACGTTCATGCGGGTCTTCGATAATTCGGTGGTGCCGTCGACGAGACTCGAACTCGTACAGCTTTCGCCACTACCCCCTCAAGATAGCGTGTCTACCAATTCCACCACGACGGCTCGGGCCTTCTCCCCTCAGGGAAAGACGCAGATTCTAACATGAAAAGCATGCCTGCCTCGGCAGGCAAGGGAACGCCAGAGCCAGCTTTCACATCCTGTATCTTCCATGCGCAAAAGCGGATGCTTGCTCGGGTATAGTCGAACTCACCACTCCATCAACCATCCTCACGGATGCCAGAGACCGACAGGAGGAGCATATGCCAGCATCCCCCACCGTCTGGAGCCCGCAGCTCCGATTCCTGCACTGGGCCTTGTTCGTCGTGATCGCCTCAGCGGTGACCTGCGTACTCATCGCCAGCGGTTACGAGCGCGGCGATCCTATGAAAGGGCAATTCATGTTCTTTCACAAGAGCTTCGGGGTGACGGCCCTGGCCTTGATGATCGTCTGGATCATCACGCGGCTGAACACCGGCCGGCCGCAGGCCGTCGGGCAGGCATGGCAATCGCGCCTTGCGGCGGCGGTCCACTGGGCCATGGTCATCCTGGTGCTCGCACTGCCGATCGCCGGCCTGCTGATGTCGCAATTCGCGCAGCAATCCGTCAGCGTCTTCGGCCTGTTTTCCATCCCGGTCTGGCTGGCCGAGGACAAGGCGGCGGCCAAGGCCATCCACACGATTCATGCGGGATACGCCGGGCCGATCCTGATCGGCCTGGTCGCGCTGCACTCCGTCGGCGCCCTATGGCACCATTTCATCGATCGCGACGAGACCCTGACACGGATGCTTCCGGGGAAAACCCGCCAGCCTTGACGAGCCTCCCCAGGCATCCCCGGTCATTTCCGAATGTCCGGCGGTGCCAGACGGGGAGCGAGCCCTGAATCAGGGCTCGGCCGCTTACTTGCCGGCGGGCGCGTCCTTGGGCGCGGGCACCACGGGGACCGAGGCGTCGGAGTTGGCGGCATCCGGCGCCGCGGCGCCGGACGCGGACGCGGCGGGCTTGCCGGTGGACGGGGCCGAAGGCACCGAGGGAACGGCGGCGCCCAGGTCGGGCACGGCGGAACCCGTGGCCGGGGCCGGCGCCTTTTCAGGGGAGCTGAAGCCCTGCATGATGCCCGATTCGATCGGCGAGCCGGCCGGATGGTGCGAGACCCAGGCCAGGCCGATGGTCGTGGCGAAGAAGATGACGGCCGCCCATTTGGTCGCCCGCGACAGGAAGTTGGCGGCGCCCGCGGAGCCGAACACGCTGCCGGCGGAGCCGCTGCCGAAGGCGGCGCCCATGTCGGCGCCCTTGCCCTGCTGCAGCAGCACCAGCACGATGATCAGTAGCGAGGAAATGACCTGCAGCGTCAGCAGGATCGAGGAAAACCATTGCATGATGATAGGACTCCGGGGAGCTTAAGCGACGGAAGCCGCAATATTCAGAAATTCGTCGGCGATCAGCGATGCCCCGCCCACCAGGGCGCCATCGATGTCGGGTTGTGCAAACAGGGCGGCGGCATTGGCGGCCTTGACGCTGCCGCCATACAGGATGCGCGTCTGCGCGGCCCCCTGTTTGGCCAGGGCCGCGCGGATGAAGCCGTGCACCGCCTGCGCCTGTTCCGGAGTGGCGGTGCGGCCCGTGCCGATGGCCCAGACGGGTTCGTAGGCCAGCACCATGCGGGACAGGGCATCCGCCCCCAGCGCCAGGATGGGGTCGAGCTGGTCGCCGATCACGCATTCGGCCTGGCCCGCGTCTCGGTCGGCCAGGGTTTCGCCCACGCAGACGACCGGCGTCAGGCCGGCGCCCAGCGCGGCGACGGCCTTGGCCGCCACCAGGGCGCTGGATTCGCCATGCATGGCGCGGCGTTCCGAATGGCCGCACAGCACCCACGAACAGGCGAAATCCGCCAGCATGGCCGCGGAGACCTCGCCCGTGTAGGCGCCCCGGTCGTGCACGCTGACGTCCTGGGCGCCCCAGGTGATGGCGGTGCCGGTCAGCGTGCGGCACGCCTGATCCAGGTAGGGAGCAGGCGCGCACACCGCCAGCTGGACGTCGCCGGCCCGCTGCGCGCCAGCGACCAGGCCGCTCAGCAACGCCGCGTTATCCGCCAGGCTGCCGTGCATCTTCCAGTTGCCCATGACAAGAAACTTGCGGGGTTGGCTCGGGGTTTGACTCATGCGGGTTTGACTCATGCGGTCAATCAGTTCAAATCAGGTAACTCTTGATTGTAGCGTGAACGGATACCTGGCGCAGTAAACGTCGCGCAAATCGTGATGGTGCTCCCAGCCGGGATCGAACCGGCACGCCCGAAGGCGAGGGATTTTAAGTCCCTTGCGTCTACCAATTCCGCCATGGGAGCATCAGGAGAACTGCCGGGATGCATATTCCCGGTATAGTAATCGCGCGAGGATCGCACACTGCCGCCGGACGCCCGCGATGGCGGAAGCGGTGAGATTCGAACTCACGGATGGGTCGCCCCATCGCCGGTTTTCAAGACCGGTCCATTCAACCACTCTGGCACGCTTCCGGGAATGAAGACCGCAAGTGTAGCGCATAATTCAGGCTGATCATTCAGCGGAGGGCCCATGCAAGCCATAGCAATCACGACCCCCGGCGGACCGGAAGTCCTGGAACTCGTGGAACGCCCCACCCCCGTGCCCGGGCCCGGCGAAGTCCTGATCCAGGTGGGCGCCGCCGGCATCAACCGTCCCGACGTCTTCCAGCGCCAGGGCAGCTACCCGCCGCCGGCCGGGGCTTCGGACCTGCCCGGGCTGGAAGTGGCCGGACGGATCGTGGGCGGCGACGCGCAATCGGCCGGATTCCAGATCGGCGACGAAGTCTGCGCCCTGCTGGCGGGCGGGGGCTACGCCCAATACTGCGTGGCGCCGGCCGCCCAGTGCCTGCCCGTCCCCAAGGGCCTGTCCCTGATCGAGGCCGCCGCCCTGCCCGAAACCTACTTCACGGTCTGGAGCAACGTCTTCGACCGGGGCCGGCTGTCGGCGGGCGAAACCCTGCTGGTGCACGGCGGGGCCAGCGGCATCGGCACCACGGCCATCGCGCTGGCGCACGCCTTCGGCCATACCGTATACGCCACGGCCGGCAGCACCGAGCGCGTGCGGGCGATCGAAGCCCTGGGATGCGACCGGGGCATCAACTACCGCACCCACGACTTCGTCGAGGAAATCCACGCCCTGACGGACAAGCGCGGGGTGGACGTCATCCTGGACATGGTGGCGGGCGACTATCTGCCGCGCAACATCAAGGCGCTGGCCGACGACGGCCGCCTGGTGATGATCGCCCAGCTGGGCGGCGCCCACGCTTCGATCAATTGCTGGCAGGTCATGGCCCGCCGCCTGACCATCACGGGCTCCACCCTGCGGTCCCGGCCGGTGGCCTTCAAGGCCGCCATCGCGCAGGCCCTGCGCGAGCGGGTCTGGCCGCTGCTGGAGGCCGGCAGGATCCGCCCCATCATCCACGCCACCTTCCCCCTGGCCGAGGCCTCCAGAGCGCACGCCATGATGGACGCCGGCGAGCAGATCGGGAAGATCGTGCTGACGCTGTCGTGATCCGGCGCGGCCCGCGCGACTCGGCGCGGGCCACGCCGATGGCCGGCCGCGGCGCGGCCCGCGTCCCGTCGCAGCCATTGAAAAAGGGCGCCCCGCTATTGCGGGACGCCCTTTTTCAGGCGGCGTCCGGGCGGCAATGCCGCCCGGACCGACGGACGATCACTCGGCCGCCGTCGGGGCGGCCGGGCCGCCCTGGGCTTCGATGCCGCCGATGGCCTTGACCGACAGGCGCAGGCGACCGCGGTCGTCGGCTTCCAGGATCTTGACACGCACCGACTGGCCGACCTTCAGCACGTCGTTGATGTCGGCGATGCGGTAGTTGGCGATCTCGGAGATGTGCAGCAGGCCGTCGCGGCCCGGCAGCACCTGGACGATGGCGCCGAAGTCCAGCAGACGCTGCACCGTGCCCTGGTATTCCTGACCGATTTCGACGTCGGCGGTCAGTTCCTTGATGCGGCGCTCGGCTTCGTGGGCGCGGTCCAGGTCGGCGCTGGCGATGGTGATGTTGCCGTCATCGCTGATGTCGATCTGGCAGCCGGTTTCTTCGGTCAGGGCGCGGATGGTGGCGCCGCCCTTGCCGATCACGTCGCGGATCTTCTCCGGGTTGATCTTGATGCGCAGCATGCGCGGCGCGAAGTCAGAGAGTTCCGTGCGCGAACCGTCGATGGCTTCGCGCATCTTGCCCAGGATGTGCAGGCGGCCTTCGCGGGCCTGGGCCAGCGCCACCTGCATGATTTCCTTGGTGATGCCCTGGATCTTGATGTCCATCTGCAGCGCGGTCACGCCGGCGACGGTGCCGGTCACCTTGAAATCCATGTCGCCCAGGTGATCTTCGTCACCCAGGATGTCGGTCAGGACGGCGAACTTGCCGCCTTCCTTGATCAGGCCCATGGCCACGCCGGCCACGTGATCCTTGACCGGCACGCCGGCGTCCATCATGGACAGGCTGCCGCCGCAGACCGAAGCCATGGACGAGGAGCCGTTGGATTCGGTGATCTCCGACACCAGGCGCAGGGTGTACTGGAATTCCTCGGCGCTGGGCAGCAGGGCCAGCAGGGCGCGCTTGGCCAGGCGGCCGTGGCCGATTTCGCGGCGCTTGGGCACGCCGAAGCGGCCGGTCTCGCCCGTGGCGAACGGAGGCATGTTGTAGTGCAGCATGAAACGGTCACGGTATTCGCCCATGATCGAATCGATGATCTGCTCGTCCTGCTTGGTGCCCAGGGTCGTGACGACCAGCGCCTGGGTTTCGCCCCGGGTGAACAGGGCCGAGCCGTGCGCGCGGGGTAGCACGCCCAGGCGGATGCTGATGGGACGCACGGTGCGCGTGTCGCGCCCGTCGATGCGAGGTTCGCCGTTCAGGATCTGGCCGCGGACGATTTCCGATTCCAGGGAGAACAGCATGTTCTCGACTTCGACGTTGTCGGGGGCGGCATCGCCGCGGGCGGCGGCGTGCTCGGCCAGCTTGGCCTTGACCTCGGCATAGACCTGGCGCAGCTGGGCGGTGCGTTCCTGCTTGTTGCGCACCTGGTAGACGGCCTTCAGGGGTTCGAAGGCGGCGCTGCGCACGGCGGTCGCCAGGACTTCGTTGCGCGGGGCCGGCTGCCAGTCCCATTCGGGCTTGCCGGCCTCGGCCACCAGTTCATGGATGGCGTTGATGCAGGCCTGCATCTGTTCGTGGCCGAACACCACGGCGCCCAGCATCACGTCTTCCGGCAGCTGCTTGGCTTCGGATTCGACCATCAGCACGGCGGCTTCGGTCCCCGCCACCACCAGGTCCAGCTGGGACTGTTCGTGCAGCTGCGTGGTGCTGGGGTTCAGGACGTACTGGCCGTCGACGTAGCCGACGCGGGCGGCGCCCACGGGGCCGTTGAAGGGAATGCCGGAGATCGCCAGGGCGGCCGACGCGCCGATCAGCGCGGGGATGTCCGGATCGATTTCAGGATTGACCGACAGCGTGTGGATGATGACCTGCACGTCGTTGTAGAAGCCTTCCGGGAACAGCGGACGCAGCGGGCGGTCGATCAGGCGCGAGGTCAGGGTTTCCTTTTCGGAGGGCTTGCCTTCGCGCTTGAAGAAGCCGCCCGGGATCTTGCCGGCGGCATAGGTCTTTTCGACGTAATCGACGGTCAGGGGAAAGAAGTCCTGGCCGGGCTTGGCGGTGCGGGCAGCCACGACAGTGGCCAGGATGACCGTATCGTCCACGGACACCAGCACGGCGCCGGACGCCTGGCGGGCGATTTCGCCGGTTTCCAGGACGACGGTGTGCTCACCGTACTGAAACGATTTGCTCACTTTGTTGAACATTTTCTTATCCTATTAAAAGGGCCGCCTGCGGGCACGCGCCCGCCCCGCCGTAAGCGGGAACTATCTGGGCGACCCATGACAAAAAGCCGCGCACACTGCGGACATGAAGGCAGCGTGCACGGCTCGTGCATGGGGAACGAAGTCCCCGGGCATTACTTGCGCAGACCGAGTTTTTCGATCAGGGCGCGGTAGGAATCCGGGTTGCGACCCTTCAGGTAGTCCAGCAGCTTGCGGCGACGGCTGACCATGCGCAGCAGGCCGCGGCGCGAGTGATGGTCTTTCGTGTGAGCCTTGAAGTGGCCGGTCAGTTCATTGATGCGGGCGGTCAGCAGAGCGACCTGCACTTCGGGAGAACCGGTGTCGCCGGCGGCGCGCTGGAATTGCGCAACGATGTCGGATTTGACGATATCAGCAACGGACATGCTTTATTAACCTCGAGAACAGGCGGCAGCACCGAGGCGCGCTGCCGTGGGACGAAAAAAGCGCCACGCGAAATCGCGGCGCAGGCAAGATTATAGCGGATTCGGGGCGGCCGCGCCAAAGCGCGGCCCAGGCGTCATTCGTGGGACGGGGGGTCGTCGGACTCGGCGCCCCGCATGCGCAGGCCCAGGCGCCGCGCGCGGCGGACCCGCCACAGCCAGACCAGCCAGCCCGACAGGCTGTAGAGCACGAACAGCACGAACAGCACCACGGGGGGATCGCTGGACACGAACACGAACACCGCCACCACCAGCAGCATCACCCAGAACGGCACGCTGCGCCCCAGGGCGAAGGACTTGCCGCTGAAAAACGGGGCGTTCGACACCATGGCGACGCCGGCGTAGATCGTCAGGGCGAAGGCCGCCCAGGGAATCAGGCCGTCCGACAGGGACAGCTTGTTGTCCACCGACAGCCAGACGAAGCCGGCCACCAGCGCGGCCGCCGCCGGGCTGGGCAGGCCCTGGAAATACTGCTTGTCGACCTTGCCGATATTGGCGTTGAAGCGCGCCAGACGCAGGGCCGCGCCGACCACGTACACGAAAGCGGCCAGCCAGCCCCAGCGTCCCAGGCCCTGCAGTGACCATTCATACATGACCAGCGCCGGCGCCATGCCGAAGGAAATCATGTCGGCCAGGGAATCGTACTGCTCGCCGAAGGCCGACTGGGTATTGGTCAGGCGCGCCACCCGGCCGTCCATGCTGTCGAAGACCATGGCCAGGAAGATCGCGATGGCGGCGACCTCGAAATGCTGGTTCATGGCCTGCACGACGGCATAGAAGCCGGAGAACAGGTTGGCGGTGGTAAATGCGTTGGGCAGCAGATAGATGCTGCGGCGGCGCTGTCTTTCGTCAGGCATGGGGTGTTCAGGCTGCGGAGTCGTCATCGCGGGACGGGACGGGAAGTTCGGCCAGCACCGTGCTGGTGGCCTTGACCTTGTCGCCGATGGCGACACGCGGCCGCGTCCCTGGGGGCAAGTATACGTCCACCCGCGACCCGAAGCGGATGAAGCCGTAGCGCTGCCCCGCGTACAGGGTCTGCCCGGCCTTGGCGTGGCACAGGATGCGCTTGGCCACCAGGCCGGCCACCTGCACCGCCGTCACGACCTGCCCTTTCGGGGTTTTCAGCACCATGGCGTTGCGCTCGTTTTCCAGCGAGGCCTTGTCCAGCGCCGCGTTGAAGAACTTGCCCGGAAAATAGTCGATCGACTGCACGAGGCCGTCGACCGGCACCCGGTTGGAGTGCACATTGAAGACATTCATGAAGACGCTGATCTTCAAGGCCGGACGCCCGCCGGCATAGGGATCGGCGGCATCCTCGACGCAGACGACGCGCCCGTCGGCCGGGCACAGCACCAGGCCTTCGCCGTCCGGCGCCTCGCGCGGGGGATCGCGAAAGAACTGCAGCGCGAACAGCGTGAACACCCAGAGCGGGAGGGACGCCCACGGCGACCACCAGGTCACCAGCAGGGAAACGACCAGGGCGCCGATCAGGATGAACCAGCCCTCGCGGGCGATCAGGGGATGCGGATAGGGAGGGATTTTCATGGTAGGCGAAGGATAACCCAAAAAAACAGCCGGCATCCCATCGGGATGTCCGGCTGTTCAGCGGCGCTGACGGGATCAGTTCTTGGACTGGTCCACCAGCTTGTTGGCCGCGATCCAGGGCATCATCGCCCGCAGCTTGCCGCCGACCTGCTCGATCTGCGATTCGGCGTTCAGGCGGCGGCGCGAGGTCAGTTCCGGGGCGCCGGCGGCGTTTTCCAGGATGAAGTTCTTCGCGTAGACGCCGGACTGGATGTCGGCCAGGCACTGGCGCATGGCGGCGCGGGTCTGATCGTTCACCACGCGCGGACCGGTGACGTATTCGCCGTATTCCGCGTTGTTGGAGATCGAGTAGTTCATGTTGGCGATGCCGCCTTCGTAGATCAGGTCCACGATCAGCTTCAGTTCGTGCAGGCACTCGAAGTACGCCATTTCGGGCGCATAGCCGGCGTCGACCAGCGTCTGGAAGCCCGCCTTGATCAGTTCGACGGTGCCGCCGCACAGCACGGCCTGTTCGCCGAACAGGTCGGTTTCGGTCTCTTCGCGGAAGTTGGTCTCGATGATGCCGGCGCGCCCGCCGCCATTGCCCATGGCATAGGACAGGGCCAGGTCGCGGGCCTTGCCGGACACGTCCTGGTGCACGGCGATCAGGTGCGGCACGCCGCCGCCCTGGGTGTAGGTGCTGCGCACCGTGTGGCCCGGGGCCTTGGGAGCGATCATGATGACGTCGATGTCGGCGCGCGGCACGACCTGGCCGTAGTGCACGTTGAAGCCGTGGGCGAAGGCCAGCGCAGCGCCCGGCTTCAGATTGGCGGCGACGTCGTTGCGGTAAACCGCCGCGATGTTCTCGTCGGGCAGCAGCATCATGACCACGTCGGCGCCCTTGACGGCTTCGGCGACTTCCTTGACGGTCAGGCCGGCGTTCTCGGCCTTCTTCCAGGACGCGCCGCCCTTGCGCAGGCCCACGGTGACGTGGACGCCGGAATCGTGCAGGTTCTGGGCGTGGGCGTGGCCCTGCGAGCCATAGCCGATGATGGCCACTTGCTTGCCCTTGATCAGGGACAGGTCGCAATCTTTGTCGTAGAAAACTTTCATGTTGGAAACTCCGATTTTTTAATTCTGAAAAGAGAGGTTGGATACAGCCGGGCGCCCGCGCAGCGAAACGCCCTTGGGGTTTACAGCTTTTGCCGCCGGGCCGCCCCAAGGCAAAAGGCGCCTCCTCGGGGGGCAGCAAGCCGAAGGCGCAGCGTGGGGGCGTCGTTCATAGCTTTAGAACTCGTTCGCCGCGCCCCACCCCCGAAACGCCCGTGCGGACGGTTTCCAGGATGGCGCTGCGGTCCAGCGCCCCGATGAAGGCGGCGATCTTGTCCTGCACGCCGGTCAGTTCGATGGTGTAGGTCTTGTCGGTGACGTCGATGATGCGCCCGCGGAAAATTTCCGCCATGCGCTTCATCTCGTCGCGTTCCTTGCCCACGGCGCGCACCTTGATGAGCATCAGTTCGCGTTCGACGTGAGGCCCTTCGGACAGATCCACGACCTTGACCACGTCCACCAGACGGTTCAGGTGCTTGGTGATCTGCTCGATGATCTCGTCGGACCCGATCGTCACGATCGTCATGCGCGACAGCGTGACGTCTTCGGTCGGCGCCACCGTCAGGGTTTCGATGTTGTAGCCGCGCGCGGAGAACAGGCCCACCACGCGGGACAAGGCGCCGGGTTCGTTTTCCAGCAAAATGGAAATCACGTGTTTCATGGTCTATCCCCTCACAGATCCTCAGCGCCCAGCAACATTTCCGTCAGCCCGCGGCCAGCCTTGACCATGGGCCAGACGTTCTCGGTCTGATCCGTGATGAAATCCATGAAGACCAGGCGGTCCTTGTATTTGGTGAAGGCCTCGCGCAGCGCCGGCTCGACGTCGGCCGGCTTCTCGATGCGCATGCCCACGTGACCGTAGCTTTCGACGAGCTTGACGAAATCCGGCAGGGCATCGACGTAGGATTCGGAATAGCGCGAACCATATTCGATCTGCTGCCACTGGCGCACCATGCCCAGATAGCGGTTGTTCAGGCACAGGACCTTGGGCGTCAGGTGGTACTGCTTGCAGGTGGACAGTTCCTGGATGTTCATCTGGATCGAGCCCTCGCCGGTGATGACGGCGACGTCGCGGTCCGGATTGGCCATCTGCACCCCCATGGCGTAGGGCAGGCCCACGCCCATGGTGCCCAGGCCGCCGGAATTGACCCAGCGGCGGGGTTCCGGGAAGGGATAGTACTGGGCCGCCCACATCTGGTGCTGCCCCACGTCGGACGCGACGAAGGCCTGGCCGCGCGTGACTTCCCACAGCTTCTGCACCACGTACTGGGGCTTGATCACCGTGTCGGAATTCTCGTAGTCCAGGCACTTGCGCCCGCGCCAGCCGTCGATCTGCCGCCACCAGGCGTCCAGGCGGGATTCCGCCCCGCCCTGCTCGGCCAGCGATTGCGCGTACAGGCCGATCAGGTCCTGCAGGACCTCGCGCACGTCGCCCACGATGGGCACGTCCACCCGCACCCGCTTGGAGATCGAGGACGGGTCGATGTCCACGTGGACGATCTTGCGCGGCACCTGCGCGAAGTGTTTGGGATTGCCGATGACCCGGTCGTCGAACCGGGCGCCGATGGCCAGCAGCACGTCGCAGTTCTGCATCGACATGTTGGCCTCGTAGGTGCCGTGCATGCCCGGCATGCCCACGAATTTCTCGTCCGTGCCCGGCAAGGCCCCCAGCCCCATCAGGGTGGTGGTGCACGGCGCGCCGGTCATGCGCACCAGTTTGCGCAATTCATCGGCGGCATTGGCCAGCACCACCCCGCCGCCCGCGTAGATCATGGGGCGTTCGGCGGCCAGCAGCATCTGCACGGCCTTCTTGATCTGTCCCTGGTGTCCCTTGGTGACCGGCGCGTAGGAACGCAGCACGGTCGGACCGCGCTTGGGCGTGTACTTGCAGGTCGCCACGGACACGTCCTTGGGGATGTCCACCAGCACAGGACCGGGCCGGCCGGAGCGCGCGATGTAGAAGGCGCGGCGCATGGTTTCAGCCAGATCCTTGACGTCGCGCACCAGGAAGTTGTGCTTGACGCAGGGGCGCGTGATGCCCACGGTGTCGCATTCCTGGAAAGCATCCTGGCCGATGGCGTGCGTGGGCACCTGGCCGCTGAGGATGACCATGGGAATCGAATCCATGTAGGCCGTCGCGATGCCGGTCACGGCATTGGTCACGCCGGGACCGCTGGTCACCAGGCATACGCCGATTTTGTCCGAGGATCGGGAATAAGCATCCGCCGCATGAACCGCGGCCTGCTCGTGTCGCACGAGGACGTGCTGGAATTTGTCTTGCTTGTAGATGGCGTCGTAGATGTAGAGGACGGCACCGCCCGGGTAGCCAAATACGTGGTCTACGCCTTCCTCGATCAGACAACGCACGACGATGTCGGCGCCATTGAGTTCCATGATGGATTCCTTTCGTAACCCGTGCCATGCACCAAGCGGCCTGAAGGCAGCCCGGGCCAGTTCTGGCGGTCCTCGACACGATCCGACGCTGGGCGATTCACGGAACCGCTTTGCCCGGACACATCGGGGGACCAGTCTGCACCCCTTGGCACAAGACACTCGCGCCATCGGGCGCAGTGTGGTGGAAATGGACGCCCCGGACCACGCTTGTGGCGCATCCTGGAGCATGAAAACGGAAGACGAAAAAAACCGGGTGTGTGACCCGGGGGTTCGCCACATCGTCCAGCCCCGATGCGGGATGGACAAGGGGCTAATTTACCGCGTTGCAACATAGGCTGCAAGCTATACTGCCCCATCGCCATTCGCATGGCCTGCCGGATCCCAGCGACATGACCTCACCCACGCCTGCGCTGCAGCGATTCTTCTACAGCCATTATTTCTTCGGCGGTTTGCGCCAGGCAACCGGCGTCCTGCTGCCCGCGCTGGTGCTGTCGGGCGTGTTCGGCTGGGTCGCGGGCGGTTTCGTCGCGGCCGTGGGCGCGGCCTGCGTAGCCATCCTGGACCAGCCCGGCGGCCCTCGCCGCTACGGCATCAACGGCATGTTCGCCGCCCTGTGCCTGGGCTCGGCCACCACCGCCGTGACGGGACTGGCCGCCAGCCACGCGCTGCTCATCTGGCTGGTCGTCCCGGCCTTGTGCTTCGCCTTTTCCATGCTGACGGTCTACGGCAAGCACGGCGGGCTGCTGGGCTTCGCCTGCCTGCTGATCATGACGCTGACCCTGCGCACGCCGCTGACGCAGGCCGACGTGCTGCAGCACACCCTGACCTCGTTCCTGGGCGGGGCGTTCTACCTGGTCTACAGCGCCATCGCCCACCGCGTCCTGTGGCACCGGGAAGAACAGCAGGCGCTGTCGGTCGCTCTGTTCGCCACGGCCGACTACATCGCCACCCGCGCCCGCTTCTACGACGTGCACCTGGACCTGGACGAAAGCTACCGGCTGCTGATCCGCCGCCAGGCCGCCATGACCGAAGCCCACCAGGCCGCCCGCGACATGGTCCTGCGCGAGCTGCCGCGCGGCACGGCATCCCGGGCCGACCGCCTGCGCCAGGGGCTGCTGAACCTGTTCGTGGACATGATCGGCCTGCTCGACAGCACCGTGGCCACCCATACCGACTACGCCACCCTGCGCCAGGCCCTGCCCGACAGCGACGCGCTGTTGTTCGTGCGCGACGCCATGCGCAAGCTGGCCGCCAATGTCTCCGGCCTGGCCCTGAACGTGGCCCGCAACCGCCGCACCCGGGTGCGCAACAGCGTGAAGGCCGAACTGCGGGCGCTGGAATTCGAACTGCAGCAGTTGCGCGATCAGGGCATGCTGCAAAGCAACCCGGAACTCTACGCCCTGCTGGTGCAGGTGCTGCGGCGCCTGCGCAACATGACGCGCCAGGTGGACCGCATGGCGGACCATTCCGTCAACCCGCTGCCGCCGGATGCCGACCTGACGAAGGCCAACCGGTCACTGAACCGCTTCCTCACCCGCCAGAAATGGCAGCTGCCGCTGCTGACCCACAATCTGCACTGGCAATCGGCCCATTTCCGCTACGCCGTCCGCGTCGCCGTCGCCGCCCTGCTGTCCATGACGGTGGGCAGCTTGCTGGCCCACACGCCCATGGTCCGCACCCTGGATCCGGGCATGGCCGGCCACAGCTACTGGATCATCCTGACGGTGCTGATCATCATGAAGCCGGGCTTCGCCCTGACCCGCCAGCGCAACGGCTGGCGGCTGATCGGCACCCTGATCGGCTGCGGCCTGTCCCTGGTGCTGTTCTACCTGGGGCTGGATCCCAAGCTGTACCTGCTGATCCTGGTGGCCTGCAGCGTGCTGGGCTACAGCCTGATCCAGGTGAACTACACCTTGTCGGCGGTCTTCAACACGCTGTTCGTGCTGCTGATCTTCCACTTCCTGGTGCCGGGCTCCAACACGGTCGTCGGCGAACGTCTGGTGGACACCGTGATCGGCAGCATCCTGGCGCTGAGCTGCAGCTACATCCTGCCATCCTGGGAACGCAACACCCTGGACGCCCTGGCCCGCGCCATGCTCGCCGCCAACCAGGCCTTCCTGCACGGCGGCCTGGCCTTCGTGCAGGCCTCGCGCCAGGCCCGGCGCGACCGCCAGGCCGACGGCACGGAACTGCAAGAAGCGGAAACCCAATGGAAGCTGGACCGCAAGAACGTGCACATCGCCTTCAGCAACTTCGCCGCCGCCTTCTACCGCATGATGGACGAGCCCACCCGCCGCCAGCGCCACGTGCCCGAATTCAACCGCCTGATGATCCAGCACCACGCGCTGGCCTCGCAGATCGCCGCCGTGATCCCGCAGCTGGCGCTGCTGGACGCGGAACCCGACGGCATCCGCCAGGCGCTGGCGGCCACCGACGATTTCCTGGCCGATCGCCCCGCGACCCAGCCCAACGTGATCGAAACCGACGGCGACCATGCGGCCCTGGCCTATCCGCTGCGGCAGATGATCAAGGCGTCCCAGCAGATCCGCGACAATATGCGGGCGCTGGAACCGGCCCCGGACGATCCGCGCGCCCGGCCCGCCTGAACGGGCCGGGACGCCGGATTCAGATGGGCGCCCCCATGATCAGATCGGGCAGCCAGGTGACGACCTGCGGGAAGATGCTGAGCAGGACGATCGCCCCCATCATCACCAGCACGTACGGCAGGGCCCCGATCAGGATCTCCCGCGTCGGGACGTCCGGCGCGATGGCGTTCAGCACGAACAGGTTCAGGCCCACCGGCGGGGTGATCAGCCCGATTTCCATGTTGACGGTCAGGATGACGGCGAACCAGTAGGGGTCGAAGCCGGCCTGGGTGATGATGGGCAGCAGCAGCGGCGCCGCCATGACGATGATGGCGACCGGCGGCAGGAACATGCCGGCCACCAGCAGGAACACGTTGATCAGCCCCATCAGCAGCCAGCGGTTGATTTCCAGCGACGCGATGGCGGCTGCCAGCGACTGCGTGATGAACAGGGACGACAGCGCGAAGGCGAACAGTTCCGCCGAGGCCATGATCATCATGATCATGACGCTCTCGCGCATGGCCGAACCGAACACGCCGGTGTAGGTGCGCATCTTGAACAGGCGATACACCACGGCCACCACGACCAGGGTCAGCAGGGCGCCCGCGCCAGCGGCCTCGGACGGCGTCGCCACCCCGCCGTACAGCACGAACAGCATGCCCAGGATGATGAGCAGCAGCGGCAGCACGCGCGGCAGCGCTTCCAGCTTGTCGCGCCAGGAATACTGGCCGGCGCCCACCCCGAAGCGGAAGCCCTTGCGCCGCGCGTCGAACAGCGCCCAGGCCATGAACAGCACCGTCAGCAGCAGGCCTGGAACGACGCCGGCCAGGAATAGCCGGCCGATCGACGTCTGGGTGGAAATGCCGTAGACGATCATCGTGACCGAAGGCGGGATCAGGATGCCCAGCGTCCCCCCCGCCGCAATGGACCCGGTGGCCACGGACGCCGGATAGCCGCGCCCCAGCATTTCGGGAATCCCCATCTTTCCGATGGCGGCGCAGGTGGCCGGACTGGACCCCGTCATGCCCGAGAAGATCGCGCAGGCCCCGATGTTGGACAGGATCAGGCCCCCGGGGACCTTGTACAGCCAGCGGTCCAGGGCCTTGTAGAGATCCCCGCCGGCCGGGGTTCCCGCCACGATCGCCCCCATCAGGACGAACATGGGGATGGCCACGTAACCCAGGTTGGCGATGCCGGAGAACATGGTTTCGGCCAGCACGTAGATCACGTCGGGCCCCATGTCCAGAAACAGGCCCGCGACGGCGGCCAGGCCCAGGGCGAAGGCGATCGGCATTCCCGTCGCCAGCATCAGGCACAGGCCCAGAACGATGCTGATTCCTGCCAGCGTCGGCGTCATGATTGCGGCTCCTTCAGCTTGATGATTTCCACGACGTACTGCAGACAGAGCAAGGCGAAACCGGCGACGACCGGGGAAAGTGGCATCCACAGCGGCACGGCGGCGACGCTGGGCGTCGTCCAGCCTCCTTCCAGCGCCTCGAACAGATGCAGGCCCGTCGCCACGGTCATCACGCTGCAAAAGATCAGCCCCAGCCAGGCGCCCACCCTGTCCATCCAGCGGCGCGTGCGCGGCTTCACCAACATCTGGACGAAATCCACGCCCACGTGGCCCTTGGTCATCAGCACATAGGGCGCGCCCAGAAAGATCGCCGCCGTCGCCCCGAACACGACCGCCTCGGTCTGCCAGATGGTGGCCGCCCGGAAGACATAGCGCATCAGGATCATCTGGCACACGACCAGCATGGCGAAGACCAGCAGCAGCACGGATGCGACACCGCAGGCCCGCGACAGGGCCTCGACCCAGCGTACAAAAATTCGACTCATGCGACCTCCCGGTGTCGCGTCAGCGGCAGGGCCGGCGCCGGACTCGGCCGGGCGCCGGCCCCATCCCCTTTACTGAACGGCCAGCGCTTTCTTCAGCAAGGCGTCGCCGCCAGGAACCTTCTCGGCGAACTGCCGATAGGACGAGTTCTTGGCGATGGCCATCCAGGCCTTGTAGTCCTCGGGCGTCATCGTCACGACTTTCACGCCCGCCTTGGCGTAGATGTCGCGCATCTTCTGCTCGCCCTTCCGGGCTTCCTCGGAGAAATAGGCTTCCGCCTTCTTGGCGGCGGCCAGGATGGCTTCGCGCTGCTTGGGTTCCAGGCGGTCGAAGACCTTCTTGGACATCAGCACCGGTTCGTACATGAACCAGAGGGCGTTGTCCCCCGGCGCGGTCAGGCACTTGGCCTGTTCGTACAGCCGGTACGACACGAAACTGTCGTTGGACGTATTGGCCGCATCCAGCACCCCCGTCTGCATGGCCGAATACACTTCGGACGAGGGCATCGAGGAAATCGACGCCCCGGCCGCCGCCAGCATCTGCTCGAAGGCCGGACCCGCCGCCCGGATCACCTGGCCCTTGATCGTGTCGGGGCTGGTGATGCAATTCTTCTTGGACGCGAACCCGCCCGCCAGCCAGGCGTCGGCGATCACCACGGCGCCCTGCTTCTCGACCAGCGCCTTAATGTCCTTCATGAAGTTGGACTGATTGAGCCGCTGCGCGTGATCATAGTTGCGCACCAGCCCCGGCATGAGCGTGGCCGAGAACTGCGGGACCCGGCCCGAGGCATAGTCCAGCGGAAAGGCGGTCATGTCCAGCTGGCCTCGCGTCAGCGCGCCCCACTGCTCGGTCGCCTTGTACAGGGAAGAAGAGGGAAAGACCTGGATCTTCAGCCCCACGTTGGCCGCCTGGACCTCGCGGGCGATGATCTGCACCATTTCATCCCGCGGGTCTCCCTGCCCGCCGGGAAACTGGTGCGAGGCCCGCAGCGTGGTGTCGGCCAGAGCCGCGCCCGAGCCAGCCGCCAGGGCCAATCCCAGCGCGGCGCACAGCATGTGTCGCTTCATCATCATGTTGTCTCCTGATTATTGGTGTGGTCGTGTGCTTCCCGCCGCACCCTTCCGGGTCCGGCTTGCCCCATGAGCGGCCGAGCGTCCTCCTTCGTCAATGCCGGCCTGCGTACTGCTGCCGCAGCACGTTCTTCTGAACCTTCCCCATGGCATTGCGCGGCAGCGCATCAGCCACGTGGATCTGCTTGGGCACCTTGAAATTCGCCAGCCCGACCTTCAGATCGGCCAGCATGGCCCCTGTATCGACCGCCGCCCCCGCCCGGGGCACGACGACGGCCACGACGGCCTCGCCGAAATCCGCGTGGGGAATGCCGATCACGGCGGATTCCTGCACCCCGGGCATGGCGTCGATGACCATCTCGATTTCCTTGGGATAGACGTTGTAGCCGCCCGTGATGATCAGGTCCTTGCTGCGGCCCACGATGCTCAGGTAGTCGCCGGGAATGCCCTTGCCGCCCAGCGCCCCGATGTCGCCGGTGCGGAACCAGCCGTCGCTCGTGAATTCCTGGCGCGTCTTTTCCGGCATGCGCCAGTAACCCGCGAAGACATTGGGGCCGCGCACCTGGACATGCCCGGGCTCGCCCGCGGCCAGGGGCTGATCGGCATCGTCGACCACCCGCACGGTGATCCCCGGCAAGGCCGGACCGACCGTGCCCGGCAGGCGCTCCCCGCGCGCCGGGTCATAGGGATTGGAAGTGATCATCCCGGTCTCGCTCATGCCGTAGCGCTCCAGGATGGTCATGCCGCTGCGCGCCTGGAATTCGCGGAAGGTGTCGACCAGCAGGGGCGCGGACCCCGAGATGAAGAGCCGCATGTTGCGGCAGGCCTCGCGATCGAAGCGGGCGTCCGCCAGCAGGCGCACGTAATACGTCGGCACCCCCATCATCAGGGTGCAGCGCGGCAGGTAATGCAGGGCCTGGTCGACGTCCAGCCTGGGCAGCCAGATCATGCGGGCGCCGGCCAGCAGCGCGCCATGAGAGGCCACGAACAGGCCGTGCACGTGGAAGATCGGCAGCATGTGCAGCAGCACGTCGTCGGACCGCCAGCCCCAGTACGCTTTCAGCGTCAGGGCGTTGGAGGCCAGATTGGCATGGGTGAGCATGGCCCCCTTGCTGCGGCCCGTCGTGCCGGAGGTATACAGGATCGCCGCCAGATCATCGGGCGCGCTGCGCGCCGTCTCGAACTCGGGATCGTGCCCGGCGGCGGCCTGCGTCAGGCTGCCCTGGCCGTCGGCGTTCAGGGTGAAGACATGGGCCGCGCCCTTGCGATGCGCCAGCGGCTCGCACCAGGCGCGGGCGCTCTCCGAGCACACCACCACGGCCGGCTCGGCGTCCTCCAGGAAATACGTGACCTCGGCCTCGTGATAGGCGGTATTGAGCGGCAGATAGACCAGGCCCGCCCGCAGGGTGGCCAGATACAGCATCAGGGCTTCCGGCGACTTGTCCACCTGGACGGCCACCCGGGAACCCGCGGCCACGCCCAGCGAACGCAGCAGATTGGCCATGCGGCCGCTCAGCTCGTCGATATCCCGCCAACTGTAGGTGCGATCGGGCGTTTCGATCGCCACCGCCTGGCGGTCCGCCGGAAAGCCCGACCGCAGGATCACATAAAGGTTGGCATTGGATTCCAAGTTCATTCTCCTTTGAAAACCGGGGGGCGTCCGTCCAGGAAGGCCCGCACCCCTTCCTGATGATCGGGTCCGGACGCGTAGCTGAAGCAGTCCTGCCATTCGGCGTCCGTCAAGGGCGGGCTTCCGGCGCCCAGACGCGCCGACATGCGCTTGTTCAGGCGCGCGGCCAGCGGCGCGCCCGCGCACAGGCGGGCCGCCGTGGCGGCCTGTTCGGATTCCAGTTCGGCGGCCTCGACGACACGGGTCAGCAAGCCCTTGGACAGCGCTTCGCGCGCCCCGAACACACGTCCTTCCAGCAGGATTTCCAGGGTGACGGCCCGGCCCGCCAGGGCCAGCAGGCCGCGCATCTCGTCGGGCGCCATGGGAAAGCCCAGGCGGTTGATGGGCGCGCCGAACCGCGCATCGTGCGCGGCCAGGCGCAGATCGCACACACTGGCGATCTCCAGCCCGCCGCCGACACAGACGCCTTCGATCACGGCCAGCACGGGATGCGGACACCCGGCGATGGCCTGCAGGGCCGGGGCGATGGTGCGCCGGTGATAAGCCTGCACCCGCAGCGGATCGGAGCGCACCTGGGGAAATTCCCGGATGTCGGCCCCGACCGCGAAATGCCCGCCGGCCCCCCGGATGACGACGCAGCGCAGGCCGGCATCCGAAGACAGTTCCGCGAAGATCCGCGCCAGTTCGCGCCACATGGACACGGTGATCGCATTCATCCGCCCCGGATGATCCAGCACGACGGTGGCGAGCGCACCCGCGTGCTGCACGCGGATGCGGCCGGCCGCGCCGTCGTCCCGTGCTACAGCCATTGCACCCCCCGCGACACCCGGGGCTTGCCCGCCGCCAGGCGGGCCCGGTTCTCGTCCAGCTGATCGGGCTCGTACAGATAATTCACCATCAGGCCGCAGGATTGTTCCAGCCCCTTGGCCGACCGGTCGGCCGCCCAGTTCAGCCGCTCGATCCGGGCCCCGTTGCCCAGATGGAAGCGGGCCACCGCATCCAGCGGATCCGCGCCGCGCAGCTGCTGCAGGTAATGCGCCGCCAGCCGCAGGCCCGTCCGGCGCACGGGCTCGGGCGCCTGTCCGTCCGCGGCGGCGCGCAGGCGTTCCACCCAGCGGGCGCCGGCGTCGGGATCCTGCGCGGCCGCCTGCCGTTCGGTCTTGTCGGCCAGGCATTCCTGAATCTCGGCGCCGCTACGCTTGCCCAACCAGTCGGCGAATCCCGGGATGGGAGACAAGGTGGCGAACGACTTCAGTTTCGGCAATTCGGACAGCAGTTCCTCGATCACGCGCTTGAGCAGGAAATTGCCGAAGCTGATGCCGCGCAATCCCTTCTGGGTATTGGAGATGGAGTAGAAGATCGCCCAGCGAGCCTTGCCCGGGTCCGCCAGGGGGCGGTCCGGATCGATCAGCGCCTGCACGTCGCCGGCCATCTGTTCGGTGATGGCCACCTCGACGAAGATCAGCGGCACGTCGCTCATGCGCGGGTGAAAGAAGGCATAGCAGCGGCGGTCGGCGGCCACGCGGCGGCGCATGTCGTCCCAGGACCGGATGGCATGGACGGCTTCGTACCGGATCAGCTTTTCCAGCAGGGACGCGGGCGAATCCCAGTTGATGTGGTGCAGTTCCAGCATGCCCACGTCGAACCAGTTCGACAGCAGCACCGCCAGGGCCTGCTCCAGCGCCGACAGGCCCGCCACCTGATTGCGCCACCGCAGCATGTCCGCCCGCAGCTCGACCATCAGGGCCAGCCGGTCGCTTTCGGCGTACAGGCGGCGGAACAGCCGGCTGCCGTGATCCGCATAGGGTTCCAGGCCGATGCCGGCATGCACCAGGCCCGCCAGCAGGCAGCGCCGCTCATCCGCGTCGGCGACCAGGTAGCGGTCCGCCCATTGCCGCGCCAGGCGATTCGCCGCGCTGTCGGTGAGCGTGGCTTCGTAGAGCGAACGCAGGGCCGCCGGGTCGGGCAGATGATCCCGGTCCAGCCAGCGGTTCAGGCGTTCCAGCAAGCCGGCCGCCCGGGGCGAAGCCTCGGGCGCGGGCGGCGTCGCCGCGGAAGCCGTCGCGACGGCGCCGCCGCCCGGCTGCGCATCCTGCGCCGGCGCGGACACCCGGGGCCAGAGCCTGGTTCCGTTCATGATGGTTCCCCCGACAGGACGGAATCGGAGACCGGCAGATCCGGCGTCGCCGCGGGGTCGTCCCGCCGCGCCAGCGCCCGCAAGGCATCGAGCTGGCGCATCAGGTGCTTGCGCGTGACGGCATCCGCGCCTTCCGGGTCCCGGGCCTTCAGCGCCGCGAAGATCGCCAGATGCTCGGCGCAGGATTCGCGCACGCGCCCCGGATAGGTGAGGCTGCGATGGCGCGACAGGCTGAGCACCTGGCGCATGTTGTCGATCAGGTCCGACAGCCAGCGGTTGTCCGCCAGCTGCTGGATGGCCTCGTGGATGCGGGCGTTGGCCGCGTAATAGTCGTCGACGGAATCCAGTTCGGCGAAATGCCGCAAATCGGCATGCAGCGCCTCCAGGCGCTGCAGGTCGGCGTCCGTGACCTTGCTGGCGGCTTCATAGGCGCAGCGCCCTTCCAGCAGCGCCATCAAAGGGAAGATGTTTTCCAGGTCGCGGGCCGACAGTTCGTTGACGAAGCATCCCCGGCGCGGCTCCAGCCGCAGCAGGCCTTCGGCCACCAGCACCTTCAGGGCTTCCCGCAGCGGCGTGCGGGAAATGCCCAGCACGGCCGTCAGGTGGACTTCGTCGATCCAGGCGCCAGACTGCAATTCCCCGGCCTGGATCATCCCCCGCAGGCGATCGGCCACTTCCTGGTAGAGAATTTTCTGGATGATCCTGGCTGCCATCGGGGTCTCCCGCGCGTTGTCCGGCATTCAATAATTCATAATTATGGCCAGCATAAGCATCGCGGCGCCCGCGAACAAGCAAGGTTATCCCTGATATGCGGGACGAAGCGCGGGGGACGGAAGGAAGCCGGACCGTCAGGCCGGGCGCCGGAACACCAGCCGGTCCGCCGAAGAGGCCTCGGCGGCGTAGGCGTAGCCGTCGGCGTCGAAACCCCGCAGCCCCGACGCCTTGTCCACCCCATGGTCGATGACGTAGCGCGCCATCAGCCCCCTCGCCCGCTTGGCGTGGAAGCTGATGACCTTCCAGACGCCGTTCTTCTCGTCCTGGAAGACGCATTCCACCACCCGGGCCTGCAAGGTCTTGCGATCCACGGATTTGAAATATTCCTGCGAAGCCAGGTTCAGCAGCACCCGTTCGCCCGGCAGCGCATCCAGGCGCCGGTTGAGTTCCTGCGCGATCCGCGCCCCCCAGAATTCGTACAGGGTGCGGCCGCGCGCGGTCTTCAGCCGGGTGCCCATTTCCAGGCGGTAGGGCTGGATGAGGTCCAGCGGGCGCAGCACCCCGTACAAGCCGCTGAGGATGGCCAGGTGCTTCTGCGCCCAGGCCAGGCGGGCATCGGACAGTTCCGCCGCCCGCAGGCCTTCGTAGACGTCGCCGTTGAAGGCCAGCGCCGCCTGCCGGGCATGCCGCGCATCGGGGGCGTCGATCCAGGCGGCATAGCGGTCCGCGTTCAATCGGGCGAGCGCATCGGACAGGCTCATCAGATCGGCCAGGTCGCCGGCCGACAAGGCCTGCATCACGCCCACCAGCTCACGCGTATCCTCCGGGAACACCGGCAGGGTGTGCCGCGTGGTGCGCACCGGCGAATCGTAGTCCAGCTTTTTCGCCGGCGACAAAACCATCAACATGAAGAGCTCCTGTGCATTGCATGAACGACAACGGCGACAGCATAAGCCATCGCCGCGGGAAACCGACCGGCGGGATCGCGCCGGCCGGGCCGAAGACGGATCAGCGGGCGGTCCAGCCGCCGTCGATGGACAGGGTGGTGCCGGTCATCTGCGCCGCCGCGTCCGAGGCGATGAACACGGCCGCCTGCCCCAGTTGTTCCGGAGTCACGAACTGCAGGGACGGCTGCTTTTCGGCCAGCAGGTCGCGCGCGGCGTCCTCGATGCCGAGCTTCTTCTTTTCGGCCAGCGCCTGGATCTGCTTTTCGACCAGCGGCGTGCGCACCCAGCCCGGGCAGATGGCATTGCAGGTGACGCCGGTGCCGGCGTTCTCCAGCGCCGTGACCTTGGTCAGGCCCACCACGCCGTGCTTGGCCGCCACGTAGGCGGACTTGTTCACCGAGGCGACCAGGCCATGGGCCGAGGCGATATTGATGACGCGCCCGAATTTCTGCTTCTTCATGGTCGGCAGCGCCGCCGCCGTGCAGTGGAAGACGGCGGACAGGTTCAGCGCAATGATGGCATTCCATTTATCGACCGGGAAATCCTCGATCAGGTCGGTGTGCTGGATGCCGGCGTTGTTCACCAGGATGTCGATGCCCCCCAGCGCCTGGGCGGCCTTGGCGATGAAGTCCCGCGCGGCCTGGGCATCCATCAGGTCGGCGTTCAGATAGACGGCCTTGACGCCGAATTCCTGTTCCAGCCCGGCACGTTCCCGTTCGATCGCGTCCGCATCCCCAAATCCATTGATCACCACATCGGCGCCCTGGCGGGCCAGTTCCCGGGCGATGGCCAGGCCGATGCCGCTGGTGGAACCGGTGACGACTGCTTTTTTGCCTTTGAGCATGAGACAACTCCTTCTGAAAGGGTTCGTGAAAGGGCTGAATCCAGTGTAACGCGCCGTCCTGAACGCCGCCTTGCAGGTCCGGCAAAACGCCGCTAACATCAGACGCGACAGGAGATGGCATTCCTCCTCGAACCGCTGCGAACGCAGCTGATGATGCCTACAGACCCTGACACGCGATCAGGCTGTAGGCATTTTTTATGGCTATTGCACCATGCCCGTCCTATTGAACCCGCTGTTCGCCATCGCCGCCGGCGCCTCGGCCGGCGCCATCCTGCGCTGGTGGCTGGGGCGCACCCTGAACGCCCTGTTCCCGGTCCTGCCGCCCGGCACCCTGGCGGCCAACCTGCTGGGCGGCTACATCATCGGCCTGGCGGTGGCGATCTTCGGCACGTCGCCGAACCTGTCGCCGCAGATGCGGCTGTTCATCATCACGGGATTCTGCGGCGGCCTGACCACGTTTTCGACCTTCTCGGCCGAACTGGCGACCCTGCTGCAGGAAGGCCGCTTCGGCTGGCTGGCCACGTCCATCCTGGCGCACGTCGGCGGCTCTCTGGCCATGACGCTGCTGGGCATCGGCACCGTGGCCTTCGCGCGGATGGTCACGGCCTAGGCGGCCGCCCGCGCCAGCTTACGCCGCGCCAGCAGCTTGCCCGCCACGACAACCAGCACCGCGCCGACGATTTCGGCGCCGATCTTCAAGGCGAAGGACGGCTCGCCGATCCGGTCCACGATGAAGACGTCGGTGATCAGCATGCCGCCGGCGATCCAGCCCAGCAGGCCCGCGCCCAGCGTGACCACCAGCGGGAACCGGTCGATCAGCTTCAGCACCAGCGTGCTGCCCCAGACGATGATGGGCACGCTGACCAGCAGGCCGAAGACCACCAGCCCGATCTGATGATCCTGGTGGGCGTTCTGCGCCGCGCCCGCGATGGCGATCACGTTGTCCAGGCTCATCACGAAATCGGCGATGATGATGGTCTTGACGGCGGCGAAGACGGAAGCGCCGCCCTTGATCTTGTCATGCGCATCGTCTTCGGGCAGCAGCAGCTTGATCCCGATCCACAGCAGCAGCAGGCCGCCCGCGACTTTCAGGAAGGGAATGTCCAGCAAGGTCAGCGCGAAGGCGATCAGCAGCACGCGCAAGAGGATGGCCCCCGCAGTCCCCCACATGATGCCCTGCATGCGCTGTTTCGGCTGCAGGTTGCGGCACGCCAGGGCAATCACCACGGCGTTGTCGCCCCCCAGCAGAATGTCGATCAGAATGATCTGGAATACCGCGCCCCAGTGCAGGGTCTGTAAAAATTCGATCATGGTCGTCCTTATGAAAAATGGCCTGGAACCCATCCGGGCCAGGCCATTTCCACAGTGGAGACGCACCTTGCCCTTGATGGCAAGGTCTTGCTCGCAACCATGAAGTTGCCCGGGCACCGGGTGCCTGCCTGAGGCAGGCGGCCGTCATGACGATGCCGCGGAAAGTGAGCTACTCCCCTTGATCGGAGGATTATAAAGGAAAACGGCCGCTTCAAAACGGCGGCCCCGGACTGATCAGGCCGCCGTCGCGGGCCCCGGCATGAAGCGCCAGGCGATCAGCCCGCCCACGGCCTGGGCGGCCAGCAAAGTGGCGACCGTGCCCGTCCATCCCCCCCAGGCATAGGCCACGCCGCACAGCCAGGCCCCCGTGAATCCGCCGCAATAGTAGGCGGAATAGTACAGCCCGCTGGCCAGCGAACGTCCGTGGGTGATGCGGCGGGCGATGAAGCTCATGGTCGCTGATTGCGTGATGAAGGTGCCACAGGCGGCGACGGCCAGCGCGGCCACGATGCCCCAGGACGGCCGCGCCAGCGTCAGCACCACGCCGAAGGCCGACACCGCCAGCATGAGCAGGACCGTGCGGCGCACGCCGATGCGCGGGATGATGCGGCCCGCCAGCGGCGTCACGACGACCCCCAGCAGATAGACGGAAAAGATGTTGGCCAGCTCGCCCGAACTGAAGTGATAGGGCTCGGCGGCCAGATGCAGGTTGACGAAGGTGAACAGGCCGATCAGCGCGAACAGCACCGTGAAGCCCAGGGCGCAGGCGGTCTGCAGCGCGGGGTTGCGCAGCAGCTGCCCCAGCGTCGCCACGCTGGACCGGAAATGCGCATTGGCCACGAAATGGCGCGAATCCGGCAGGCCGCGCCAGACGATCGCCGCCCCCGCCAGATTGAGCACCGCCATCACGCCGAAGGCGGACTGCCAGGCCATGTATTCGGTCAGGTGTCCCAGGATGAAGCGCCCCAGGAACCCCCCCAGCACGCTGCCCGACACATACAGGGTCACGATGCGCACCATGGTCGAGCCGCGGAATTCCTCGCCGATGTAGGCGATGGCGACCACCGACACGCCGGGCACGGCCAAACCCTGCAGGAATCGCAAGACCAGCAGGCCATGCACGGTTTCCACCGTCGGCATCAGCGCCGTCGGGACCGCCAGCGCGAACACCGACCCGACGATCAGCCATTTGCGCCCGATCGCGTCCGACAGCATGCCGACGAAGGGGGAAATCAGCGCCACCGCCAGCACCGTCATCCCGACCGAATTGCCGATTTCCACCACCGAGGCATTCAGATCGCGCTGAAGCTGCGGCAGGATCGACTGGATCGAATAGACCTGGATGAAGGCGAACACGCCCACCAGCGCCATGGTCAGTTTCAGCAGTTGGCCGGGATGGTCATTGAATTCGGCGGAGGGAACAGACACAGAGGGCGACACACCGTTGCGGAAGCTGACTATTATAGGTGGCCGGGTCGCATGGTATAAAAAGGGCTGTCGCAGCCCTGCAGGACCCGAGACCATGTCCACTCGAATTCTCAGCCGCCTGGGCACCGTTCTGGTGCTCGCCGTCCTGGCTTCCGGATGCGCGTCCGACAGCCCCAGCGGCAGCTCGTCCCTCAGCGCAACCCTCAGCAAGCCGCTATGCGCCATCAGCCCCAGCAGCTGCCTGTACAAGGGCTCTTATGAACCCGGGGAAGCGGCCTATGCCGAACAGGAAGCCCGGCGCCTGAACCAGGCCCAGCTGGCCAAGCTGCGGGGCCTGTAGTCCAATGCCGGACGCCGTCCCTATCACCGACGCCCTCGCCCGCCTGGCATCTCCCGAAGACCAACGACACGCCGCCGATCTGGCGCGGGAAGCCTTCACGCGCACGTTCCGGCAAGCCGCCGCCGAATCCCCCGCGGATCAGGCCGGGGACATTCCGGCGCGCTGCCGGTCCTGGGTGGCATCGGCGCCCGCGCCGGACGCCGCCGCCCTGCGGCTGGCCATGCTGCTGGCCGGCCTGGATCAATGGGGGCTGGCCTTCAGCCAGGCCTTCGGCATCACGGCCATCCCTTCGCTGACGCGGCTGATCGGCGATCTGCGCACGCAGACGGACGCCGCCGAGGACGCCCGCCTGCAGCAACAGATGGAACAGCTGGACGCGCGGGAAAGCAACGCCATCGACTTCAAGATCAGCCTGCGCCGCGACATCCACATGGCGCTCTGGCACGCCATGGTCGGCAGCGCCGATCCGGAATCCGCCCAGCCCATCCTGCGGACGCTGGGCAGCCTGCTGCTGACCCTGGATGCCCGGATGCCGGAACTGGGCTGGAGACTGGTCGCCGACACGCTGGCGCACATCCAGATCCGCCTGCTGGGCGCCGAACTGCCGCCGCTGGCGCAAAGCGGCACGCAGCAATTGCTCGACGCCCTGCGCCAGGCCCTGCCGGCCGAACACTACAAGACCATCCTGGCGCATGCCGCCAGCGCGATGCTGGACTGGCAGCGCGCACGGCGCCCGCACTGAAGTCCCGATCCACGCCCCTCAAAGTCAAAAGAACGTAAAACTCCGGGCCTTCGGATGGACGATCCCGGATCGGGCAGGGATAATGGGCAAAAGCCACGAACGGCGCGACTTCCTTGACCATGTGCCGGATGCGGGGCGCGAAACCAGCGGAGAGCCCGAACCATGCCACTGAAAATGCCAGTTCTGAAACTCAGTCGGCGGGCGCTCAAGATCCTGGCGGGCATCGTGCTCACCCTGCTCGTCCTGGCTGCGCTGTCGGCCTGGCTGGTGCCCAAGGGCGTGCACCATGCGCTCACCCAGAACGTCGCCGAACTGCTGGGCCGCAAGGTCGACGTGGGCGAAGTTCGCTTCAACCCCTTCACGCTGGCGCTGAGCGCCCAGGATCTGGTCATCGACCAGCCTCAATCCAAGCCCCTGCTGCAGATCGGCAAGATCGACCTGCGGGTGGCCTGGAGATCCATCGTGCTGTTCGCCCCGGTGCTCGACCGGATCCAGATCGACCAGCCCAAGATCGCGCTGACCCGGGAAGACGCCACGCGCTTCAATTTTTCCGACATCGTCGAGCGGATGGCCAGCATGTCGGCCAAGCAGCCGGCGGAACCCGAACCGGCCGACAAGGGGCTGCCGCGATTCTCCCTGAACAACATATCGCTGACCGGCGGATCCATCAGCCTGGAAGACCGCGTCACCGGCCGCAAGCAGGCGATCGACGATCTTTCGCTGGGCATCCCCTTCATCTCCTCGTTCAGCTCCGCCACGAAGATCGACGTGCTGCCCGCCGTGCACATGCGCATCAACGGCAGCCCTCTCGATATGAACGGCACGGCGCTGCCGTTCGACACGGTGCCCAAGTCCACGCTGAACGTGAAGCTGGATGGCCTGGCGCTCGACCAGTGGGCCGATTTCTGGCCGCTGCCCCTGCCGGTGAAGCTCAAGAGCGCCCTGCTGGATTCCCGGCTGCAGGTGCTGTTCGAGCAGCCCGAGGGCGCCGCGCCTCGCATCCGCGTGCAGGGCGATCTGGGCCTGCGCAAGCTGGATTTGATTGAATCGTCCGACGCGCCGCTGCTGGCCTGGGATGACCTGAGAGTCCAGGGTCTGGCGGCCGATCTCGACAAGCGGACGGTATCCATCGACACGGTGACGCTGGAAAAGCCGCACGTGGAAGCCCACCGCGACGCCAAGCAGTTGAACTGGCAACGCGTGGCCGCAGGCTTCACCAAGCTGGGCGAACCCGCGCCGGCCAAGGCTGATGCTTCCACAAAGCCCGCGCACCCGGCGCCGGCGGGCGCTAGTACGGCTCCTGCACCGCAGCAAGCCGCTGAGTCCAAGTCCGCTGAGTCGAAACCTGCTGAATCGAAGCCTGCTGAACCGAAGTCCTCAGAACAAACACCCTCGACAGCGGCCAAGCCCGCCGACGCCGAGCCGTCCGCCTGGAAGATCGCCGTCAACACCTTCAAGCTCAAGGACGGCGAAGCGCGCCTGCGCGACGACCCCCTCGGCGTGGACTACCCCATCAGGGGGCTGGGCGCGGAAGTCCAGCACATCGCCCTGCCGCAGGCCGCGGACCAGCCCATGCTCGTGCAGCTGACCATGGATCAGCAGCCGGACGGCAGCTCGCTGCACGTCCAGGCGCCCGTCATCCTGCAGCCTCTTTCCGTCCAGGCTCAGGTCCAGCTGAACCAGCTGGCGCTGGCGCCCTTCGCCAAAGCCGTGCGCCACTTCGCCCCCATCGCGCTGAAGGACGGCAAGCTCAGTATCGACGGCAAGGTCGACGTCGCGGGCGCCCGCGTCGAGGCCCGCGACGTGAAACTGGACCTGCGGCAGTTCGCCGCGCGCGATGATTCCGTCAAGCCCGGCGTCGACCTGTCCCTGGGCTCGCTGGCGCTGACCGCCGACCGCCTGGCCCTGGACGCCAGGCCGGCGAATTTCACCTTGAAGGCCGACGGCCTCCAGAAGCACGGCACGCTGGCGCTCAAGGGATCCCTGGTCACGCAGCCGCTGTCGCTGAAGACATCGGTCGACCTGGCCAGGTTCGACGCGGCATCACTGGCCCCCTACGTCGCCTCCAGCCTGAACGCCACGGTGCGCAGCGTGTCCCTGGGCGCGCGCGGCGATGCGGAATTCACGCCCGCGCAGAGCGGCAAGCCGATGCGGGCGAGCTGGAACGGCGCCGTCCAGGTCAACGATTTCGACCTCCAGGACCGCGTCAACAAGGCGCCGTTCCTGAACTGGAAACACCTGGGCCTGAGCAATATGCGCGTCTCGATGGCGGGGCCGAAACTGGGCCTGGGGCTGGGCGACATCCTGCTGGAGGACTTCTACGGCAACATCCTGCTCAACAACAACGCGCGCCTGAACGTCATGGACGTCCTGGTGGACGAGGGCCAGGCCGGGGGATCCATCACGCAGGACACGCAGACCCGCCGGGGCCGCGCGCCCAAGGCGGACAAGCCCGCCGCCCGGGCCTCGGCCCAACCCGACATCTCGATCGACAGCGTCAAGCTCAAGCGCGGCCGCATGACGTTCAACGACCATTTCGTGCGCCCCAACTACCGCGCCGAGCTGTCCTCCATCGACGGCTCCCTCACGTCCGTGTCCTCGACCGCGCCCAAGCCGGCCAAGGTCAGCGTCGCCGGTCGCGTGTACGGCACGGCGCCCTTCTCCGTCTCGGGCACGGTGCAGCCTTTCTCGCGCTACCTGGCGATGGACCTGAAGGCGTCCGCCAAGGGCGTGGACCTGCCCCGCTTCACCACCTACTCGTCCAAGTACGTCGGCTACGCGATCCAGCGCGGCAAGCTGTCGGTCGACCTGCGCTACCAGATCAAGGACCGCGCCCTGCAGGCCAGCAACAAGGTGCTGCTCAACCAGCTGACCTTCGGCAAGCCTTCCGACAGCCCCGACGCCATCAAGCTGCCGGTGTTGCTGGCCGTCTCCCTGCTGAAGGACGCCAGCGGCAACATCGACATCAATCTGCCGATCTCCGGTTCGCTGGACGATCCGCAGTTCTCGGTGGGCGGCATCATCGTGAAAGTCATCATGAACACGCTGGCCAAGGCGGTGACCGCGCCCTTCAAGCTGCTGGCCTCCGCCTTCGGCGGCGCCAACGAGGACCTGTCGCGCATCGAATTCGCGCCCGGCAGCGCCGAACTCGACGACACGGCCAAGTCCAGCATCGCCACCCTGGTCAAGGCGCTGTCCGACCGTCCCGCGCTGAAGATGGACATCATCGGCCGCGCCGACCCTCAGGCCGACGAAGCCGGCCTGCGCCAGGCCTGGGTGGACAAGAAGATGCGCGCTGCCAAGGCCCGCGACGTCGGCAAGAAAACCGACCCGGCCAGTGTCACGCTGACCGATGCCGACCGCGCCAAGTACCTGGAAGACGTCTACGACGACACCAAGATCAAGGACAAGCCGCGCAACGCCATCGGCTTCGCCAAATCCGTGCCGCCCGAACAGATGACCGCCCTGCTGCTGGCCGCCGCCCCGGTGGGCAAGCAATCCCTGGAAAGACTGGCCGAGGCCCGCGCGCAGGCCGTCTACGAAGAGATCCTGACGACTTCCCAGGAACTGACCAGCCGGGTCTTCATCGTGGCGCCCAAGACCGACTCGTCGGAGACGGACGACGGCGGGCCCGCGACGCGCGTGGATTTCGCCTTGCAGTAAGGAAGCGGCGGGCGGCGCGAACGATCACCCCGCCACCTTGCCGGCCGCCGCGCCGAACAAAAGCAGCTTGCGCCCCGCATATCCCGCCAGAAACGACCCCGCGGCGGCCGCCAGCTTCGCGGTCAACAGAGGGGTCTGCAGCCAGCCGACGCAGGCGTAGATGACGGCGTCGTTGACGGCCAGGCCGACCAGCCCGATGACGATGTACAGCACGCTTTCGGCGACCGTGTTGTGCGCCAGCCGGCGATGCCGGAACACCAGCCTGACCGCCAGCGCATAATGCACGACGGAACCGGCCAGAAAACCGATGGTCGCGGCCGCCATGTAGCCGCCATCCATGACCGGGGCCAGCGAAAGAAACAGCGCCATGTCCACCAGCAACGCCACCCCGCTGACCGCGCCATAGCGCAGGAACTCGAGGCGCCGCGCCCGCATCACGAGGCGCCCCGCTTTTCCTCGTGATACTCGTCGTCCACATTCACTTCCCACAGGCTGCGCTTGGACACATTGCCGGCCACGATGTCGTCCACCGCGAGCTTGGCGGTCAGCATGGAGTGATCCTGATTGTTGTAGCGATGCATGCCGTTGCGGCCCACCAGATACAGGTTGGGGATGGTATCGGTGTAATCGCGGATCACGGAAAACCGGGCATAGCTGCCGAAATAGGCCGGATACGCCTTGGGCACATGCACCAGGTGATGATCCAGCACATCCGCCGCGTCGATCAGATCGATTTTCTCCAGCTCGGACACGGCAAAGCGGAAGAACTCCGGCTCGCTCATGGTCCACAGATCGTCGCCTTCCTGGCAGAAATATTCCAGACCCAGCCAGATGGCGTCCGGGGTGGAGACCAATGAGGGGCTCCAGTTGTTGAAGACCTGCAGGCGGCCGATCTTCACGTCGGGTTCCTGGATGTAGATCCAGGTGTCCGGCACCAGATTCATGGGCCCCGCCCCCTGCGGCGTGGGCTTCAGCTTCCTGACCAGCAGGCCCAGGGTGATGAAATCACGGTAGCACAGGCCCTGCCCCACTTCCCGCACCTCGGCGGGCGGAGCGGGATCCATCTTCGCCACCAGTTCGCTGATCGGCATGGTGGAGATGAAATGGTCTCCGTCCCAGGTCCGCGTATTGCCCTCTTTGTCTTTCGTGGTCACACCCACGACGCGCTGACCTTCCATCCGCACGGCCATCACGGTATGCCCCAGGTGGATGGCGCCGCCCCGCGCCCGCACTTCATCGGCCACGATGTGCCACATCTGGCCCGGCCCATATTTGGGGTACAGGAAGCGTTCGATCAGACTGGTGTTGGTGCCTTTCTGCGCCACGTCGGCGGGCGCCCGGGACCACAGTTTCCGGGCCGCATGCCGCAAGGCGCTGACGACCGACAGGCCCTTGATGCGCTGCGCGCCCCATTCCGGGCTGATGTCCCGGCAGTGCCGGCCCCAGACCTTCTCGGTGTAATCGCGAAAGAACGTCGCATACAGCGTCTTGCCGAAACGGTTGACGAAGAAGTCTTCCAGATTGCGTTCCGGCGTGCGCTTGAACACGCAGGCCCATGCGTACGAAACCCCGATGCGCGCCAGCCGCACGGCGCCCAGGTTCCGCAGCGTCTGCGCGGACAGGGAGATCGGATAGGAAAAGAACTTGCGCAGAAAATAAATGCGCGAAAGCCGCGGCCGCACCAGCAGGTGGCGGTCGGCCTGGGGAATCAGGCTGAGGCCGTCGGCGGTCTTGTCCGGCGCCACCGGCATCATGTCCCGCCACCACCGCATCACCCAGTCCGATTTCGAAAAGAACCGGTGTCCGCCAATATCCATGCGGTTGCCGCGATGGTTGATGGTGCGCGAAATGCCGCCCACGTCATCCAGCGATTCGAACACGACAGGGACGCAATCGGACCTGCGCAGCAATTCCAGCGCGGCGGTCAGACCGGCCGGGCCGGCGCCGGCGATCAATACGACTTTTTTCATGGTTCGGGTTTCTCGAAAGCGTGCCGATAAATCAACCACAGCAGGACGCCCAATGCGATCGGGGCGGTATGAAACCATAGATGCTTGGCCAGCACCGCAATGAACAGGGTATCCGCCCAGCACAGCAGCAGGATCTCTCTTTCGAAGCGGCGCCATCCATGTTCCTGGCAGTACAGCACCAGCCAGGCCACGGGAAATGCCAGCCACACCAGGTCGTAGTCGAAGATATAAGGGCTGATGAAGAAACTGCCCGTCATCAACGCCGCATTGCGCAGGCGGGCATCCGCGCAACCGCGCCAGATGCGCCACACCACCCACGCCGCGCACAGCGCCGCGGCGCCATGCAGGATATAAGCCAGCGCCAGCGGGGCATCCAGGATGCGCAAGGCGTTGAACACGCTCGGCATTTTCAACAAGGGCGATTTATAGGCAGCCAGCCATTGCTGGGCCTCGCTCAAGCCATGCAGGAAAGCGGCCAGCGTATCGCCCCCCAATACCGCTAGGCTGATCAGGACGAAGGCCGTGACGGTTGCCGCGGCGGCGAAAAACGCGCGCCAGGCGCCGACCGCGATCAGGCACAACGGGAACAGCACCGCCAGATGCGGCTTGATGGCCAGCAGGCCGATCAGAACGCCGGCGCTGACGGGACGAGCCTTCAAACACAGCAGCGCGCCCGCCGCCAGCGAGGCCGTCAGGAACCCGGTCTGCCCGGCCATCAGGTTGTTCCACAAAGGCCCAAAGCCCAGCAGACAGAGCAATGCCTGCGGTGCGCGGATGACGCGGCGAAACACCGCGACATACAAGGCCAACGATCCCAAGGCGAACGCGGCCCAGGAAAGCAACAGGGGAAGCAGGGAAAAAGGCAGTACCAGCAGATAGAACGTCGGGGGATACCGCCAAGGCAGATTGCCCTTCAGCGCAGGAGCGATCTGTCTTTCCAGAGCCCCCAAATGGGGAACGTCGTAGGCCAGCACAGGCTGATCGTGCAGGCCGATATGCGATACCGACCAGAACTGGATGAAATCGTATCCCAGCGGGTTGCCGCCCGGATCCACGCCGTTTCCGGATTTGAGTAGAAAAAAGGCATACCAGCCGACAAAGATCAAGGCGATCAGGCCGGGGTACAGGAACAGGCGCTCCCCATTCAGCCAGTGTTTGTCATTCGGCGTCATGACGTCCGCATCCGCATTGCCAGGCGAGCGGAATCATGGTCGGGCGGGGTCATCGCGCGCCGGTAGATCAGCCACAACAGAACCCCCAGAACGATCGGGGTCGTATGCGATACGGTGTGCTGCACCAGCACGGCAATGAACAGCGTGTCGGCCCAGAACAGGAAAAGCAGTTCCTTTTCGAAACGCCGCCAGCCTGTTTCCATGCAATGCAAAGTCAGCCAGGCCACAGGAAATGCCAGCCACACCAGGTCATAGTCGAACACATAGGGGCTGATGAAGACGCTGCCCGTCATCAGCGCGGCATTGCGCAACCGGGCATCCGCGCAACGACGCCAGATGCGCCACACAAGCCAGGCCACGCACAAGGCCACCATGCCGTGCACGGCATAGGCGGCGGACAGAGGGACGTCCAGGAGCCGGAGAGTGACGAAAACGCTGGGCATTTTCCCCAAGGGGGAATTGCCGACTTCCAGCAGGCGCTGCGCTTCGCCCAGGCCATGCAGGAAGGCGGCCAGCGTATCGCCCCCCAACACCATCAGGCTGATCAGGACGAAGACCGTGACGGTTGCCGCAGCGGCAAAAAATGCGCGCCAGGCGCCGACGGCGATCAGGCACAAGGGAAACAGCACCGCCAGGTGCGGCTTGACGGCCAGCAGGCCGATCAGGACACCGGCGCCGACAGGACGAGTCTTCAAGCAGAGCAGCGCGCCGGCGGCCAGCGATGCCGTCAAGAATCCGGTCTGCCCGCCCATCAGATTGAACCAGAGCGGCCCGAACCCGGCCAGGCAGAGCAGCGCCAGCGGAATCCGTATGGCCTGGCGAAACACCCACACGTACAAGGCCAAAGTGCCCAATACGAAAGCGGCCCAGGCAAGCGGCATGGGAACCAGTGAAAACGGCAGGACCAGCAGGTAGAACGTCGGCGGATAGCGCCAGGGCAATATGCCGTTCTGGGTGGGAGCCAGCGTCCTTTCGACGGCGGTCAGGTACGGCACGTCGTACGCCAGGACAGGCTGATCATGCAGGCCGATATGCGATACCGACCAGAACTGGACGAAATCGTAGCCCAGCGGATTGCCCACAGGATCCACGCCGTTTTCCGCCCAGGCCAGCGCATACACGACCCAGCACGTGAAGACCAGCGCCACGGTGCAAGGGTAGACGATGAGCCGTTCCCGATTGAGCCAGTGTTTTGTCGTGGATGCCGTCATTGCAAGGGATGGACTCGCTGGCCTTGTCGTGGGATCGCCGTGCGTCTGCAGATGCACGGCATTGAAAATTGATTTTACGTTTCTAGATACTTTAAGAGTAACTAATTTGAATTCATAGATTCGCGCAGCCCTTCCATTTCCATAGGCATAAGGCAGGCAGCGTCGGCATCGTCCCGTGGAACATGAAGTTTCATGCATCTTTTACATAATATTAGCCAAAAAGCAACACGCCAGTAATTTATCAGGCGATGCGATTTCTTTAATCGATTGAAAAATATAATAAAAAACCTCATATACGTGATTAATGGTTTACCCCATTGTCGTTACCGACATGTAGTTATTGAATAGTTTCGTAGTATTCTGCATTCGCCCACATCCAGTCGCGCCCAATCGCTTCCCCAAAGAGGCAGGCAGGGTCGGGGTTCTTATCTTGATCGACTTCTCGGAGAAGCAAACATGCTTACGAAACTGTGCACGAAACTGAAGGGGATGTTGGGCGCCCTCAAGCGCGACGAGCGCGGCGTATCCGCCCTGGAATACGTGATCCTGGCCGTCATCGTGGTGGCCGCCGTCGCCGCCGGTGGTGGTATTTTGCGAAACGTCATTACCAGTGCCTTTGAACAGACCGGGAAAACAATTTCCAACTGCATCGACAACGTTTCCACCTGTGGCGACGGGTCGGGCAGCACTACGCCCCCCCCAGCAGGCTAAAACAACACTTCACGGAGCCACGCCATCCCTGCCCTGACCGGTCTGGTGCTGCTTGCCGGCGTTGCGCTGCTGTTGCGCCTGTCGTTCGAAGACCTGCGGCGCCGGCGGCTGCCCAACCGGCTGATTGCGGAATATGGCGCGCTGTGTCCGCTGGCCTTGCTGCTCTCGGGGGCTTCGTGGACACAGTGGCTGCAGCACGGCGCCGTGGCGGTTGTCGGTTTTCTGGTGTTTTTGGCCCTGTTTGCCGTACGCGCCATGGGTGGCGGCGACGTCAAGCTGGGCACCGCGGTGGTGGCCTGGACGAACATCCAGGACCTGGTGCCGACCCTGCTCGTCATCAGTCTGACGGGCCTGGCGCTGGCGCTGGCGGGCCTGCTGTTCGACATGCCCTGCCTGCGGCGCTTCTTTGCAAGGGGCTGGCGCCGACGGCTGCGACGCGCCCTGTTGGTGCGGCGCGGCGTGCCTTACGGCGCAGCCCTGGCGGCAGGCGGATTGTTCGCCATGCCGATGTATCTGAGGTAATGCGCGCGTCGCGCGCAACAAGGTTTCATCCTTTTTTGCGGGGCCCTATCCATGTCAGCAGTACTGCGATTTTCCCTGATCCTGCTGGCTGCCGGCATCCTGGCACTGGTTGCCCGCGCCCTGTTCGTGTCCAGCCAGGCCCCCGCTCCGGCGCCCCATCCGGATCAGCAGGTCCGCATTGCGGCGGCGGATCTGCCCGCAGGCCTGCTGCTGCGCGAAAGCGACCTGAGCTGGAAGACTGTCCGGCCCGAAGCCATCCCCAAAGGCGCCATCGTCCAGGGCTCGCCCATCGCCGCCAAGCTGGCGGGCGCCATGCTCCGCAATCCGCTGGCCGCCGGCGCGACGGTACTGGCCGGCAACATCATCCAGCCTGACGCTCCGGGATTCCTGGCGGCGGCGCTGGCCCCCGGCATGCGGGCGGTTTCCGTGCCGGTCGACGACGTGTCCGGCAATGCGGGCCTGATCCAGCCGGGCGACCGCGTCGACATGATTCTCACCCAGAAGGTGCAGCGCGGCAGCCAGCGGGCCACCGTCAGCGAAACCGTGGTCGAGAACGTCCGCATCATCGCGGTGGGATCCACCTTCACCCCGCCTCGCGACGCCAACGGCGCCGGCAACGTCAACCGGGCCCGGACCATCACCGCCGAAGTCAGCCCCCCGGTCGCCGAAGCAGTGACCGTGGCGTCCCATCTGGGCACGCTGTCCCTGGCCCTGCGCAGCTTCGCCACGACGGACCGCAACGGCGCCTCGACCCAAACCGCCGCTACCGTGGTCGCCCAGTCGGATGATGCCAAAGGAACCCGCCCGACCTGGGGCGGCGACGTTTCCCGCGCCCTGGCCGGCCTGAGCGACGGCCCGCCGCCGCCTCCGCCATCCTCCGGCGTCGCTCCCAAGCGCAGCATCACCCTGCTGCGCGGCGCCGAAAAACAAGAACTGGCTTTCTAAGCTTCGAACCGAATCACCCCGAGCCCAAGCTGCCCATGACGACGACCACTACCTGTATGCCCCAGACGACGTTGCGGGCGGCACCCCGCAGGGATTCGCGCCCCTGGCTGCGCATGGCGGCGCTGCTGACCCTGGCCGCGGGCCTGTGGCTGCAAGCCCGCCCGGCCCATGCGCTGGACCTCGCCATCGGCGAAGGCAAGCTGCTGACCGTGCAGCAAGGCACGGTGGGAACCGTCTCCCTGGCCGATCCCACCGTGGCCGATGTTCAGGTCCCCTCGCCCAACGCCTTGCTGGTCGTCGGCAAACGCGCGGGCAGCACCACGCTGTACGCGCTGGATGAAAACGGCAAACCGCTGATGCAGCAGCGCATCGTCGTGACTCACGACCTGACCGGCCTGCAATCCGTGCTGCGCGCACGCTTTCCCAAGCTCAAGCTGACCATGTCGTCCGCCCCCGGGTCACTGCTGGTCGACGGCAACGCCCCCGACGCGCAAACCGCCGAGGCCGTCGCCAACACCATCCGGCCGTTCCTGGGCGAAAAAGACCAGCTCATCAACCGCATGGCCATCACCTCGCCCACGCAAGTGCAATTGCGCGTGCGCATCGCCGAAGTGAAGCGCGACGTCACCCAGGCGCTGGGCGTGAACTGGAATGTGCTGTGGGGCAAGGGCAACGGCGGCCCCGGCAGCGGCGCCATCGGCTTCCTGAGCAACGCCACGCTCAGCTCGACGCCGGCCTATTCCTTGGGCTTCAACCGCACGACCAACGTTTGGAACATCAACGGCATCGTCGACGCCCTGGATCAGGAAGGCCTGATCAGCGTGCTGGCGGAACCCAATCTGTCCGCGGTATCGGGCCAGACCGCCAGCTTCCTGGCGGGCGGCGAATTCCCGGTGCCCGTCTCGCAGGAACGGGGCGCCATTTCCGTGGAATTCAAGCCCTTCGGCGTGGCGCTGGACTTCACCCCCACCGTGCTGTCCGATGACCGCATCAGCATGAAGGTGCGCCCCGAGGTCAGCCAGGTCGACTACACCAACGCCGCCGTCCTGATGATCGGCGACGGGACCACACCCAGCCTGCAGATCCCCGGCCTGAGCGTGCGGCGCGTGGAAACCACCGTGGAGATGGCCAGCGGCGAAAGCTTCGTCATCGGCGGCCTGCTGCAGAACAACATCCGCGACATGGTGTCGCAGATCCCGGGCCTGGGCCGCCTGCCCATCCTGGGCAAGCTGTTCTCGTCCAGCGACTACATGAACAACAAGAGCGAACTGGTGGTCATCGTGACGCCCTTCCTGGTGCGCCCGGCCAGGCCCGGCTCGTTGGCGACTCCGCTGGACAGCATGCGCCCGGCGACCGACATTGAATACATCCTGCACAAGAAGATCGGCCTGGATCCGATCACGAGCTCGGTGCCCCGCCTGACCGGCTCGGCGGGCTTCGTCTACTGACAGATTGGAAGGACACCCCCCATGAAAGCCATCCCTGCCCTCCTCTGCCTGCTCGGCGCGACCGTGCTGCTCAGCGGCTGCTTTCCAAAGAGAGACCTCGCCGGCATGCCCGGCATCGGCGCGATCACCGTCACGCGGGGGACGGACGGCAGCTACGTGGCCATCCCGCCCGACTGCAACACGCTGCTCCAACCATCGGGGATTTCTTCCGTGAACAACCCGCAGCCCGGCATCGCCTTCGGCTGCGCCACATTGACCAACCTGTCGGCGCAGATCGCCGACCCGCGCGACCTGGTGGCGCCCGATTCCTATGCCGGCCAGCAGGCCGACACGGCCGGCAGCGCCGTCACCCGCTACCGGCAAGATAAAGTCATCGAACTGAAGAAAACCACATCCACCAGCAAGACCGGCAGCGGCAACTAACCCCACTGATCACAGGAACACGGCATGATCGCGCCCAGCAAAACCCGAGACGACACGCGCAACCTCAATCTGCTGGGGTTTGTCGGCGATGCCGGCAGCGAAGGCGAATTGACGCGGTTTCTGAAGACCACGGTCCTGGGCAGCACCCAGGTCGAGCGCGGCAGCATCGAAACCGCCATCCAGTGGCTGAAGAGATCCGGCAATCACTCGCCGCAGCGCCTGCTCGTGGATATTTCCGGCATCACCAACGTGCTGGACGAACTGGACCGCCTGGCCAATGTCTGCGAACCATCGGTACAAGTGTATGTGGTGGGTGACCGAAACGACGTAGGCCTGTACCGCAGCCTGTTGCAGCGCGGCGTGCAGGACTACATCGTCAAGCCGATCAGCGCGGAATTGCTGCGCCGGTCGCTGGGCGACGGATCCGACGCGGCGAGCGCCGTGCGCCAGGTGCGCAATGGCCGCGTCGTCGCCATCTCCGGCGCCCGAGGCGGCGTCGGCGTAACTTCGGTGGCTGCGCATCTCGCGCGAGAACTGGCCAGCGAAGGCGGGCGACGCCGCGTGGCTTACGTCGATCTGAATCTGTACGACGGCAACGGCGCCAGCCTGCTGGGCCTGGCCGGCGGCAACGCCCTGGTCGAGGTGCTGGGCAACGTCAATCACCTGGACCCGCAGTATCTCGAACGAACCCTGAATACCCGCGACAACCGTCTGTACGCCCTGTGCGCGGAACTCGAATACAGCGAGTCCTTCGTTCCGGACGGCAACGCCCTGGCCGACCTGCTGAACGTCCTGGGCCAGCATTTCCACTACATCATCCTGGACGTGCCGGAAAGCGGCGGCGCGCTGGCGAACGAAGCCTACGCCAACGCCAGCCTGGCCTGCATCATCGCCGACCAGACCGTGCATTCCGCCCGGACACTGATCCGTCTGATGCGCCACATCCAGGGCCGCAACCGGCCGCCCACCACCCATATCGTGCTGAACCAGTCGCGCGCCCCGGCGCGCGGCGCAGTGCACACCCGCGACTTCACATCCGCGCTGGAATGGCCGGTGGCCGTCAGCATACCCTTCGACGCGCAAGCCCCGTTGATGACGGAGAACCTGGGCGATCCCCTGCCCGCGCGCAGCGACTTCGGCCGCGGCGTCAGGGCGCTGGCCGCCCTGCTGACGGGCGAGGGCGCCACGGCCGGGAAGCGCGCGCCGCAATCCCAAGGCCAGGGCGGTCTGTTCGCCCGCCTGCGCGGAGCGCGGTCATGAGCTTCGGCCGCAAGTCTCAGGACGAGCCCGGACCGGCAGCCGCCAGCACCCCGGCCGTCGCCCAGCCACCGGACCGGCTGGAACGGCGGGCTGCGCACGCTGCGACGCCGACCTCGTCCGCGTTCATTGACCGGCGCCGCAGTGTGCGCGCCGACAACGTCATCCGGACGGACAGCTACAACGCGGTCCGCCAATCCGTGTTCGCCGCGCTGGACGTCGCCAGCGCGCTGAACCGGCCAGCGGACCAGGTGCGCATCGACATCGAGGCCATCACCACCGAAGCCATCCGCGACGGCGACCTGCCGGTCACGCAGACCGAACAGCGCGTCATGGTGCAGGAAATTCTGCACGACATGTTCGGCGTGGGGCCCATCGAACCCCTCCTGCAGGATGAAACCGTCGACGACATCATGGTCAACGGTCCCGACCAGGTCTACGTGGAACGCTATGGCAAACTGGAACTGACGACGGTGAAGTTCCGCGACAACGCCCACGTGATCAGCGTGGCGCAACGCATCGCCGCGTCGGTGGGCCGACGCGTCGACGAAAGCAGCCCCATGGTGGACGCCCGCCTGCAGGACGGCAGCCGCGTCAACGTCATCATTCCCCCGTTGGCGATCGACGGCGCATCGATCTCCATCCGCAAGTTTTCCCGCAAGGACCTGACGCTGCCGCGACTGGCCGCGCGCGGGACGCTGTCCCCCGCCATGACGCGCCTGCTGGAAATCGCCGCCGCCTGCCGCCTGAACATCGTCATTTCGGGCGGCACGGGCTCGGGCAAGACCACGATGCTGAACGCGCTGTCGCGCTACATCGCCGAAACCGACCGCATCGTCACCATCGAGGATGCGGCGGAACTGCAGCTGCAGCAGCCCCACGTGGTGCGCCTGGAAACCCGCCCGCCCAGCATCGAAGGCACGGGCGCCATCAACCAGGGCGACCTGATGCGCAATGCGCTGCGCATGCGCCCCGACCGCATCATCCTGGGTGAAACGCGCGGCGCGGAAGCCTTCGACGTATTGCAGGCCATGAACACCGGCCACGACGGCAGCATGACCACCCTGCACGCCAACAGCCCGCGCGACGCGATCACCCGCCTGGAAAGCATGGTGATGATGGCCAACGGCAATCTGCCGCTGTATTCCATCCGACATCAGATCGCCAGCGCGGTCAATCTGATCGTGCAGGTGGAGCGCCTGCGCGACGGCTCGCGCAAGATCACTCATATCACCGAGATCGTCGGCATGGAAGGCGACGTGATCATCACGCAGGATCTGTTCCATTTCGCCTACAACGCGGCGGCCCAGCGCGACGACGTCAGCGGCGCGCACGAAAGCACCGGCATGCGCCCGAACTTCACGGAGCAAGCCCGCTACTACGGCATGGAAGCCGCGCTGATCGAAGCGATGCGCCCCTGACGCCCGGCACGGAGACCGATATGAGCCCCGAAAACAAGGTCGCCCTGATTGCCTTTCTGGCCTTCGTGCTGGCGGGGCTGTTCATCCTGACCCTGTTGCAGGTGCTGGAGCAGCGCCCCGGCAGCCGCCTGCGCATGCGCCTGCGCAATGCGCTGTCCACCGGCCAGTCCGACCGCGACCGCATGCGGGCGGAACACGAACGCGCCCAAGTCAATGCCCGCCGCCGGCTTCGCCGCAGAGCCATGGGCCCGCTGGGCTACCACCTGAACCGGCTGGAGACCATCGGCAGCGGCCACGGCCAGCGAATCCTGGTCGCCGTGGGGCTGATCACGGCGACGCTGATGGCGGCGGCTCTGCTGATCGACCTGCTGCCCAACCCGATCTGGCTTCGCCTGCCCATCATGCTGGCCGTGCCGATCCTGAGCATGGCATATGCCTACCATCGGATGGTGGCGCGCTTCCAGAAGAAATTCCTGGAGCAGTTACCCGAAGCCATGGATTTCATCGTGCGCGCCAGCCAAGCGGGCGTGCCGCCCAATCACGCCCTGCGCACCGTGGGGGAACAATACCCCAGACCGTTGGGGCTGGAGTTCCGGCGCATGGGTGACAGCCTGCTGCTGGGCAACGATCTGCAGGACGTGCTGGACGACGCGGCGCTGCGCGTCAACCTGCCGGATTTCTCTTTCTTTTCTGTATGCCTGCTGCTGCAGCGTGAAACCGGTGGACCGCTGTCCGAGGCGCTGGAGAATCTCAGCGCCATCATCCGCGCGCGGCGCGACCTGAGATCCAAGACCCGGGCGCTGACGGCGGAAGGCCGCCTGTCCAGCCTGGCCATGAGCATCATGCCCTTCATCCTGTTCGGCGTCACCTACGCTCTGAATCCCGAAAACATGCAGATCATGTTCACGACCGACACCGGCCGGCTGCTGCTGTGGATCGCGGCGGGCATGCTGGCCATCGGCCTGCTGATGATCCGCAAGATCGCCAACATGAAAGTCTGAGGCGCTCCATGAACATTCCCATGCCGACGCTTGGACAATGGCTCAATCTTCTGGGCATGGCGCTGGCCGTCACCGGCGCGCTGCTCTATCTGTACGCACGCAGCAACCAGCGCGCGCAGATGCTTGCCCGCCTGCGCGCCGAAGTCGCCCGCAAGGGTTCGCAACTGGCAGATACGGTGAACAAATCGCAGGCGCCGCGCGGCTGGCGCGACCGGCTCACGGCCATGCTGTACCACCTGGGCTCCGCCGTGCCGATCTTCAGCCCCGCACAGCAAAAGGAAGTGCGCCAGAAGCTCGTCCGTTCAGGCATCCGCAACATCAAGGCTCCCCTGATCGTGTCGGCATTTTCGGTATTGTGCGCGGCAGGGATGGTCGCCGCTGCCATCCTGCTGCTCTGGCCCTCTCTGGAAGATCAACCCATCGCATTGAAGCTGATCGTCGGCGTGATGGCGCTGTACCTGGGCCTGTTGCTGCCGCGCCTGGTGCTGGACCGGCTGGCGGCCTCGCGCCGCGCGCAGATCCAGGACAGCCTGCCCGATGCGCTGGACCTGCTGGTCATCTGCACCAACGCGGGCCTGAGCATGGGCATGGCCCTGCACCGCGTGGCATCCGAAATGGCCGACACCGCTCCGGCCCTGGCCGACGAACTGACCCTGACCGCCAGCGAGATGCAGATCAGCGGCGACGTCGAGCAAGTGCTGAACAACCTGGCCGAACGCACCAATCTGCCCGCCATGCGCAGCATGGTCAGCACCCTGACCAATGCCTTGCAGTTCGGCACATCCATCGTCCAGGCCCTGCGCGTGCTGGCCCGTTCCGAGCGCACCGCGCGCATGATGCGGCTGGAAGAGCAGGCCGCCAAACTGGCCGTCAAGATCACTTTCCCAATGATGCTGTTCATCATGCCCACCATCATCATCATCGCCGTCGGCCCCGCGATACTGAACATGGGCAAGCTTCTGAAGGGCATCCTCTGATCCACCCCCAAGGATTCAACCATGAACACCATCGCCCCGCGCCCCATCCGCCTCCTGGCCGCCATCGCGCTGCCAGCCATTCTGGCAACAGGCTGCGCCATGCATCGCCCGCCCTCCGCCGAAGCCAAGCCTCTGCTCAGCCAGCAGGACCAAGCCGCCATCCAAGACGGCGATCTGCGCATCGCCAACAGCGCCCTGCAAGGCGGCGACCTGGCGGTGGCACGCAATGTCTTCACCCGCATGACACGAGATCAGCCGGGATCGCCCGAAGGCTGGCAGGGCCTGGGCAACACCCAGTACCTGGCCGGCGAACTGGAGGCATCCCGGAAAACCTACAGCCACATGCTGGAACGCTTCCCCGATTCGACCGAGGCCCGCATGGGGCTGGCCCGCGTCGCCGTGCGCCAGCGCAAGCTGGACCAGGCGGCGGCCGACTATCAGGCCGTGCTGACCCAGAAACCGGACGATCCCGCCGCCCTGGCCGGCCTGGGCGCCACACTGGACCTGCGCGGCCAGGCCGCCGAGGCCCAGGCCGTCTATCGGCGCGGCCTGAACCAGTATCCGGACAACGCCGCCCTGCGCTCCAATCTGGGCCTGTCGCTGGCCCTGAACGGCAACCCCCGCGAAGCCATCAATGTGCTGCTGGGCAACAGCGGCCTGACCGACAAGCTGCCCCAGGAACGCGCCAATCTGGCCCTGGCCTATGGTTTGCTGGGCCGCGACGACGCCGCCGAGAACATCCTGACGACCGACCTACCGGAAAGCGTGGCGCAGGACAATCTTGAGTTCTACCGCTACTTGCGCGAACAACTGGCGACGAAACAGAGCCCCGCCAAAACGGCGCGGTCCGGCGGGAACGCCAAATGAAACGGCCCTGGCCGCGGCGCCTGCGGTCCGACCGACGAGGCGCGACCGCGCTGGAATACGCGCTGCTCATGCCGTTGCTGCTCGGCGTGATCTTCGTGTCCATCGAGATCACCTTCATCCTGTTCGCCGACGCCACCCTGGAATCCGCGGCCAACAACGTGACGCGCGTCGGCAGAATCGGTATCAAGGACGCTTCGGGCAAACTGATCCGGCCCACCTGCCCGCAACTGAAAGATCTGCTGGTCAACAATCTGCCCGGCTGGGTGCGCAGCAGCGATCTGGACTTCAACGTCACGGTCTACCATGCCGACAGCGCCCCGCCATCGACCAGCGGCCAATGCGGCAGCGGCAGCAGCACCGGCGCCCCTGGCGACATGGCGCTCTACACCTTCGGCATCGAACGGACTGGCTTCACCGGATTCATCGGCTGGGTGACGGGGGGCGGCCGCATGGTGCGCGCCGAGCGTTCCATACTGGTCCAGAACGAGCTATGAACACGACGCCCGCGCCCACCATCCACGATGCTCGCCGGCGCCGCCGCGCCCGGCGCGGCGTGGCCGCCCTGGAAGCCGTGATCGTGCTGCCGCTGATGGTGTTCATCATCATCGGCGGAGTGGAAATGTACCTGTACACGCGCGTCATCGCCGTCATGGACCGCGTGGCCTTCACCCTGGCCAACAGCATGTCCGTACAGACCCAGCTAGCAGGCAGCGGCGACTGCAAGTCCCCCAACCAGCTGTGCACCTACGGAGCGATCATGCCGACCTTGCTGACGCCGCTGGCCGCCCGCAAGGCCGCAGTCATCATCAGCGTGTACGCGACCGACAGACCATCCAGCGGCGCTCCGACCGCATGGACGAACATCTCGTCACCCAATCACGGCTGGACGCGGACGGTCTACCGAGGCGCCGACGCCGCAGCGCCAAGCAGCCGGATCTCGGCTTCCAACCTGCCCACCGCCATCATCAGCAACAACACCCAGACTGCAGACACCGTCATCGCCGTCGAAGTGTTCTACGAATACCAGCCGTTCGCGATGAGCAGAGGGTTCTTCAATCTTCTGTTCAATCCGCACCAATACAGCCGCGCCCTGATCCGCCCCCGCTACGCCGACCTGTGCAGGCTGACCGACGACCCGAACAATTCCTCTTCCACCAACACCCTGTGTGGGAGCTGACCCGGGAGCCACATCATGAGCCCGACCCAAACCCTGCGACACTTTGCGCAACGCCTGCGGCGTCAGCAACGCGGCGCCGTGGCGCTGACCTTCCTGCTGACGTCCGCCATCATGCTGATGGGCACGCTGGGCGCGATCGACCTGGCCCGCTACAACATCGCTGAAAGCCGTCTGCAGAACGCGGTCGACGCCACGGGCATCTCCGCTGGCCAGGCCCTGAGCAGCTGGGATCCCGCCGTGTCGAGCGACAAGACCGCCTGGGAAAATTACACCGCCGCGTTCTTCGCCGCCAACTTGCCCGACGGCTATCTGAACAGCAACATCACATCAGACACCGTCAAGGCCGGCCTTCGATACTGTACGGCGGATCCCGCCGGCGTCGTCACCTGCCCATCCCAGGCCACAGCCGGCACACCCGTTTCCGCCCAATACGTGAACATCAATGTGCGCGGCACCTTGCCCTTGCTGAGCACGGGCTTTCTCAAGGTTGCCTCGTTTCCGCTGATGGCCGACAACCAGGTGATCCGGCGTTTGAAAGACAATACCGAAATTGTGCTGGCGCTGGAAGATTCCAGATATACCGGCAGCAATAACGGAAACATTCAAGACGCAGCCAATAAACTGGTAGCCGCTGCCCTGGGTTCCATGAACCTCAACAATGCAGGCACTGCACAAGGCATCCGCGTCGGCGTAGTGCCGTTCAGCGCGATGGTGCGCATGAACCCGGATAGCGCACACACGCCCAATGCAAAGAATTGGGTCAAAAATGTAGCAACACAACTTGGCATGGATACCTACGTCCAGAGCAACTGGTTGGGCTGCATCGCCGAACCCTTTCCTCCGTTCATCGGTTCTTACTGGGGCAATGGCGGCAACCCAGCATTGCCCGCGGAAAAACGCACCCCACCAAATCTGGCCAACGTGTCTGACATCAACAGCTTTCAACCTGTTCTCATGCCCATTCCAGCAACATCCAAGGGGGCCAAGAGCAGCATAGGCAACTTTATTAACGTCAATAATTTCACGGTCACGCAGTTGCTCAACGGCAACCTGACATCTAACACAGTGAAGTTTCAGCAAGCAGACACAACCAACAATGGGAATAAGACGCCTCTCGTCATTCCCAGGGCGCCAAATGCTGGCCGAATGGTTCCGAACGACGCCGCCAACTACCGGTTCATTGGGATGGACACGTCTCCCCTGACCTCGAACTGGGGCAACGTAGCACCGGCCGTCTACTCCGCATTCGAACCGGATAGCTGCGCCATGGTGGGACGATCCCAGTTCCTGAGCCAGGACATCACTACGCTAGAAGCAGCCATCAGTTCCATGGAGGGCTGGGGGAATTCGGAGTCACTCATTTCAGGCGGCTTGTTATGGGCCTGGCGCATGCTGGCCCCCGAATGGAGTAGCGACGCAGTCGGTTCAGGAAACGGTTGGGATGACACGCAGTCTGGTCTACCCGCCGATCCAGCCAACACTGACGCAAGCAAACCGATGGTCAATGGCCGGGCGGTTGTCCTGGTCAGCACCGGCGTCAACTCAACGGCCAGCGATACAGGGTATCGTGCACCATTGATGTATAACCCGCCCCTGAACCCGGCAGGTGCGACGGGACCGGCACAACAATCCACGTTTCAAATGGTGGTGAACTATTGTGACAGCGGCGTACCGCCGGCGACGGATGCCAACACTGGAATAGCCACAGGCTGCTCCTCTGGCGCACTCCAAACCGGCGTCATTACTTCGCCCACATCGACGCTCATCACAGGCGACAGTCCGGTCGGAAACCGCGGGGGCGGCAGCAACCCCCAGGACTCGGTAAAAACCATCCCCATCTGGCCCGCCACATCCCTAGTCAATCTGGACATGCGTTCCCCTGCCGCTATCGTCCATGCTTTCGCCGGTTATGGAAGCAAACTGGTGGGCAACAACACCTTCAGCTCCTTCCAAGACACCAACGCCACCATCGGCTGGCCTGCCGGCACAACAACAGGACTGACCGCCGACAATGCCAAGGCTTACATGCTAGCCGTCTGTGACGCGATCAAGAGCGACAGCCCTACGCATCCCATCCATCTGTACACGGTCTTCTTAAGCGGCAACGGCGGCGACCAGGACGCCATGGGCCGTTGCGCCAGCGGTCCCGCCTACGCCTTCACCAACAGCGACACCAATAATCTCGCCAGCACCTTCGCCGCCATCCTTGGCTCCATGACGGAACTGAGGCTGACAGAGTAACTTTCTCGCTCGGTCGTCACACGCATCATGGGACGGATGCGCGCCCGAAATTCGACAACCTACAAATCGAATAAATACGTCAGAACCGCCAGCGACACTACGCCCGTGACCACTCTCAGCACGGGCAGCTTCCAGGCGGCCAGCAGGGTGGTGAGGCGTGGCTGCCCAAAGCTGGATCGCCGCGAACTCGGACCCGCCCGCGAAATTCAGGCCGGTCATGCCCGGCTACTTCCACCGCCGACAGGCCGACCTGCGAGGCGTGAGGGCCGAGCGCCAATCACATAAGGACGCTCTTGTCCCCTACGCCCCGCCCATCCCCCGCCGAGCGGACTCCACAGCGCTGCCCGCATCCTTGCGGAATCGCGCGCCGGTGTCCCGGATGCCATGGCGCAGGAGCGTATGCCGGACAGTCCGGGTCGCCGCCACGAGATAGACCGCAGCGCCCCGGCGGCCGGCCTTGCGGGCCAGGTCTTCGATGATGGCGACGCCGCTCGAATCCAGCAGGGAAACCGCCGACAGATCGATGACGTAGGCCTTGGGCCGGTCGCCGATGCGGTCCAGCGCCGCTTCGACCGCCGAGGTCGCGCCGAAGAAGAACGCGCCGGTCACGCGGATCACCGCGATGTCCGAGCCCGCCTCGGCCGCCAGTTCCGCCCCCTCGGCCGCCTCGTCCGCCACGTCGTCGGAACGATCGTCCTCCACCCAGGGATGGACCTGTTCCACCGCCACGATCTGCGCCATGCGATGCATGAACAGGAAGGCGCTCAGGGCGAAGCCGATCAGGATCCCTTCGCTGAGGTCCCGGAAGATGACCAGCAGGAAGGTCACGAGCAGCACGGCGGCATCTCCCCAGGAGACCCGCAGCAGCCGCGCGAAGGCATGCTTCTCGACCATGTTCCAGGACACGACGGCCAGCACGCCCGCCAGCGCCGCCAGGGGGATGTAGGAGGCCGCCGGCGCCGCGATCAGCACGAACAGCAGCAGGAAGACGGCGTGCAGCATGCCCGAGATCGGCCCGCGCGCGCCGGAGCGCACATTCGTGGCCGTGCGGGCGATGTTGCCCGTCACGCAGATGCCGCCAAACAGGGGGGACGCCATGTTGGCCAGCCCCTGGGCGACCAGCTCGCAGTTGGACCGGTGCCGCCGCCCCGTCATGGAATCCGCCACGACGGCCGACAGCAGGCTCTCGATGCAGCCCAGCAAGGTGAAGGACAAGGCGCTGGGCAGCACGTCAATCACCTTCGCGTAGCTGATGTCGGGCAGATGGGGAACCGGCAAGGCCTGGGGAATGCCACCGAACTGGGTGCCGATCGTCGCCACCGGCAGGCCCAGCGACGCGACGCAGACGGCGGCCGCCGCGACCGCGATCAGGAAGGACGGCCAGTGCGGCCGGTAACGCCGCACCATGACGATGGCGCCGACTGTGATGCCCGCCACCAGGATCGCCATGGGACTGGCGGTCGGCAGGGCCCCGGCAAGCGCCTGCAGTTTCGGCAGCAGCGGTCCCGGCTCGTGTTCCAGCCGCAGGCCCAGCAGATCCCTGATCTGACTGGCGAAGATGATGACGGCGATGCCGGCGGTGAAGCCCACGGTCACCGGGTAGGGAATGTATTTGATGAAGGTGCCCAGCCGCAGGAATCCGATGGCGGCCAGCATCAGGCCGGACAGGAAGGTCGCCAGCAGGAGCCCTTCCACCCCGTGCTGGGCCACCGCCGCGGCCACCAGCACGATGAAGGCGCCCGCCGGCCCCCCGATCTGGAAGCGGCTGCCGCCGAAGGCCGACACGATGAACCCGCCGACGATGGAGGTATACAGGCCGCGATCGGGCGTCACGCCGGACGCGATGGCGATCGCCATGGAAAGCGGCAGCGCGACGATCGCCACCGTCAGGCCCGACAGCGCATCCGCCCTCAGGCTCGACAGGCCGTAGCCCTGCTTGAGCACCGTGAAGATCTTGGGCGTGTACAGTTCGCGAAAGCCGGGTTTCGCGGCGGGGGCTGCGTTCATATCCATCCTTTCAACTGCCGTGCGGGTGACGTGGCAGCAAGCGGCATGATACATCCAGTTGCGGGATCCGTTTGTCGCGAAAAAGGGAAGGACGATAAAAAAATAAACCCTTGAGAACCAAGGGTTTATGCCATCGACAATTCACAGCACGCTTTCCAGCCGCCCGGCCGCTCACAAATCGGCAAATGACGACCGGCGACGATTCTCCGACTAAAGGCCCAGTAGCGCATCCGATGAAACGACCGTGCAATATTCACCGTCGAGGTTGGCCAGCGACATCGCATGCACCTCGTCGGCGCTTCTGGGCGCCCCGTTCCAATCCGTCCTGGCGAACGTGAAGCAGCCGTCCGCCGCCAGGTAGGTCCGGAATCCCAGGTTGCCGGCCATGCGGACCGTCGCCTCGACGGAATTGTTCGTGATGACGCCCGCCACCACCAGCGCGGCGTGCCGCCCGGCGCGCAGCCGCGCTTCCAGATCGGTGCCGATGAACGCGCTGTTCCGATGTTTCGCGATGACCGGCTCGCCAGCGATGGGGGCCGTTTCGGGCTTGAACGCGTGGCCGGGCTGGCCCGGCCGGTAATGGGATCCGGGTTCGGTCGAGTCGTGCCTCACGTGCCACACCGGCCAGCCCCGGGCTCTCCAGCGATCCAGCAGACGCGCGACGCGCGCTTCCGCCTGGGGATTGTTTCTCGTCCCCCAGCTCGGATGATCGATCGCCCGCTGCAGATCGATCAGCAGGAGGACGGCGCCGGCGGCGTGTTCCAGGACAGGTTCCATGGCCTCACCCCTGACTGTCGCCGGCCAAGTCCGAACGCGGGCCGGCGGCTTCGCCCACCTTGCCCGGCAGGTACAGGGCGCCGATCAGCGCGGCCAGGACCGCGAACACCGCCCCGCCGATGAAAGCGCCGTGATACCCGGCATTCAGCGCAACCTCGGTCGGAAAGCCCATGGCAAACAGATCCGCCGAACGCGCCTGGGCCAGGCTGGCCAGGATCGCCAGGCCCAACGCACCGCCCATCATGAACGAGGTATTGACGACGCCGGAAGCCAGGCCCGATTCACCCGGACCCGCATCGCTCATGGCGGCCAGCAGCACGGGGTTGAACGCCATGCCGGCCCCCAGCCCAAGAAGGGTCATGCCGGGCAGGACATCGATCATGAAACTGCCCTGGATGGGCGCGCGGGCGAACAGGGCCAAGCCCATCGCCGCCATGACCAGGCCCAGGCAAAGCGGACGGCGGATGCCGAAGCGCAGCACGATCATGCCGGACAAGCCCAGGGAAAACGCCGCCATGATCAGATTGGCCGGAAGAAACGACAGGCCGACCTGGAGCGGGGTGTACTCCAGCACGCGCTGAAGATACAGCGCGGAAATGAAAAACCATGCGAACATCGCCGCGGCCCACAGCACGCCGATGACGTTGGACGCCACGATCACGCGCGAGCGGAACAGATGCGGCGGAACCAGCGGCGCCTCGGCGCGGATTTCGATGCGCACAAAAGCCAGGAACGCGACGAGCGCAAGCGCCAGAAGACCCAGCGTCCAGGCCGAGCCCCAGCCGGCCTGGTTGCCGCCGACGATGGCATAGACCGCCAGCATCAGAGACGCCGTCACCGTCACGGCCCCGGCGATATCGAGGCGCGCGCGGTTCACCGGCCCCTGCGCGGCCGGCAGCAAGCGCCGCGACAGCAGGTACACCGCCAGGCCAATGGGAAGGTTGACAAAGAAAATCCAGTGCCAGCTGAAGCTTTCGGTCAGGAATCCCCCCAGCAAGACCCCGACGCTGCCGCCGCCGGCGCCCACGAAACCGTAGACCCCCATGGCCATCGCCCGTCCGGTCACGTCGGGGAACAGATCCATGATGAGCGACAAGGCCACCGCGGACACGACGGCGCCCCCGATCCCCTGCACCACCCGGGCCGCGATCAGCCAATGGGGAAGATCGGACAGGCCGCAGCCGAGCGACGCCACGGTGAAAAGGAGCAGGCCGGCCAGAAACAGGCGCCGGTGGCCGTACAGATCGCCCAGACGGCCGCCGAGCAGCAGGAACCCGCCGAAGGTCAGCATATAGGCATTGACCACCCAGACCAGGGAAGATTCGGAGAATCCCAGATCCGCCCGGATGGACGGCAATGCGACGTTGACGATGGTCGTGTCCAGCACGATCATCAACACGCCCAGGCAGAGCACGGCCAGCGCGACCCAGCGTCGAGGCACATTCACGGCAAAATTCATCGGCGACTCCTTCGTCGGCGCAGGCCGGACAACCGTCCAGGGCGCGCGCCAGGCAGACACTTCCCAGGGGGAAAGACAGGCTATCAGAGCGGGTTGGGAACGATGACCATCCAGTGCACGCCGAACTTGTCGGCCACCATCCCGAAATGCGAGGCGAAGAACGTCTTGCCCAACGGCATGTTCACCTGGCCGCCCTCGCCCAGGGCCGCGAACATGCGCTGCGCGGTCGCGCCATCCGGCGCGGTCAGGACCAGCGACACCCCCTGGAACGACGGCTTGCCCGAACACATGCCATCGGAAGCCATGACCGTGGCGCCGCCGATGTCGAAGCTGGCGTGCAGGACCTTGTCCTGGTGTTCCGGCGAACCGCTGCACGGGCCGCCCTGTTCAGGATTGTCCTTGAATCGCATGAGATGCGTGATTTCAGCACCGACCGCTTCATGATAGTACGTCAAGGCCTCTTCGCAGCGGCCTTCGAAAATGAGATAAGGATGGATTTCCATGACGCCTCCGGGGGAATGGGAACACAGGAAAGTCGGCCGAAATGCGGCGGGACCGAGGACGGCGCACGCCATTGTGTACACCGTCCACTGAAATCATAATGGGATGGGTGTACAGTGTCCACATGAGGAACCATGCTGATACAAAAAAACTTCCGGCGCGCCGTCCCGAGCCGGCGGCTCCCGCCAGCCGCCCCCCCAGGGAGCGCGACACCTACCGTCACGGCGACCTGAAGCGCGCCCTGCTGGAAGCGGGCATGGCGCTCGCCCGGGAAGGCGGGCCGCAGGCCATCGTCCTGCGGGAAGCCACGCGGCGCGTGGGCGTGGTGCCCAACGCCGCCTACCGTCACTTCACCAACCGGGAGGCGCTGCTGCAGGCCGTGCGGGCGGCGGCCTTGTCCCAGCTGGCCCTGGCCATGGAAGACGAACTCGCCAGGCTGTCCCCGGAGATCCCCGCGTCGGCGCTCGCCCGCGCCCGCCTGCGGGCGATCGGCGCCGGCTACCTGAGCTTCGCGCGCAAGGAACCCGGACTGTTCCGCACCGCGTTCGCCATGCCCGACCGCGTCGAAGGCGATACGGATCCGGCCAAGGCAGGCCGCAGCGGGCTCAACCCCTTCCAGTTGCTGGGGCAGGCGCTGGACGAACTCGTGACGGCGCGCTCCCTGCCCCCGGAACGGCGGCCCGGCGCCGAATACCTGGCCTGGTCGGCCGTCCACGGCCTGGCCATGCTGATGCTGGATGGGCCGCTGCGCGGCCTGGCTCCCGACCAGGTCCGTGCCGTTGGCGAGCATTTGCTGGACATGGTGGAACGGGGGTTGTAGGTTCACGGCGGCCCGGCTACGTTCCCAGATCCCGTATTGCGGAAGCGACCACGCGCTCGGCGGCAGTGCGGCAAAAAGGTCGCTCTATCACCGCGTAATGTGCGGCGAATAACTTGCGCTTGCGGAGAATGCGATCCATAATCTCCGCATGAAAAGCGGTGATTACACCTACATCTGGCAAGCCAGCGACTGGCCAAGCTGGCGCTACGACCTGGCCACCCTGGCCCAGTCCTTGGCCGACGCCAGCCGCGCCCAGGGTCTGTTGATGGGACGACTGGCCGATGTCGGAATGGCTCTGCGCGACCAGGCCAGCCTGTCGGCGCTGACCAAGGACGTCATCAAGACCAGCGAGATCGAGGGCGAACAGCTCAACGTCGAGTCCGTGCGCTCCTCCATCGCCCGCCGCCTCGGCGTCGACATCGGCACCCTGGCCCCGGTGGACCGTCACGTCGAAGGCGTGGTCGAGATGGTGCTCGACGCCACAGCCAACTGCAACGCACCTATCACCCGGGACCGTTTGTTCGGGTGGCACGCCGCCTTGTTCCCCACGGGCTATTCGGGCCTGGTTCGGATCAACGTGGGCGGCTGGCGCGACGATGCCACCGGTCCGATGCAGGTGGTCTCTGGACCGCCGGGGTGCCAACGCGTGCATTTCGAGGCGCCGCCGGCTGACCGGCTGGAGTCGGAAACCGCCTGCTTCATCAAATGGGCCAATAGCGCGTCGAACGCGCCGCCGCTGATCAAGGCCGGGCTTGCGCACTTGTGGTTCGTCACCCTGCACCCGTTCGACGACGGCAACGGCCGCATCGCACGCGCCGTCGGCGACCTGTTCCTGGCCCGCGCTGACGGCAGCTCCCAGCGTTTTTACAGCCTGTCGGCGCAGATCCAGCGGGAGCGCAAGGCCTACTATGACATCCTGGAACGCACCCAGAAGCAATCACTCGATGTCACCGAGTGGCTCGCCTGGTTTTTCCAAACCCTGCATCGCGCCGTCGATCAGGCACAGCACACGCTCGACGCCGTGCTGTCCAAGACGCGGTTCTGGCAGCGCTGGGCGACAACACCGCTGAACGCGCGGCAGGTGAAGCTGGTCAATCGGCTGCTTGATGGCTTCGAGGGCAAGCTCACCAGCAGCAAATGGGCGGCGATCGCCAAGTGTTCGCCGGACACCGCGCTGCGAGACATCACTGAACTGCTGGCCCGTGGCATCCTGCGGAAATCAGATGCGGGTGGCCGCAGCACCAGCTACGAACTGAGCGACCCGCCAGGGTAAGCCGACCCGCCCGTCTTCGCTGTAAAAGTCTCGCAAATCGAACCAGTCACTGCGTGCGATCCAACACCAGCAAGGGATCGATGCGCGTCTGGAACCAGGTCATGCCCCAGTGCAGGTGTGGCCCGGTCGCACGCCCAGTCGCGCCAGCCAGCCCAATGACCTGACCCTGGCTCACCACGTCACCCACGTGGACATCGAGGCGGGACAGGTGCAGGAAGTTCGAGCCGATGCCATAACCATGGTCGATCAGCACTGTACCGCCGGTCAGATACAGATCGGGATCGGCAAATACCACCCGGCCGCTGGCTGGCGCCCTGACCGGTGTGCCGGTCGGGACGGCAATGTCCATCCCCGAATGCGGGGCGCCAGGGATCCCGTTATAGATGCGCCGGCTACCGAAGCGCCCTGAAACGCGACCGTGCACCGGCCAGATGAAGGCCTCGGCAAAACCCGTCCCGGAATCACTGCTTGTACGTGCCTCGGCCACCCTGGCCTGCTCTCGACGAATCCGGGCCGCAAGCTGCGGCGGAGGCGAGACCGTCTTGGGCGGCAGCCCGGCAACCCGCTCGACCGGCCAGTCGCGCGGCTGCACGGCCAGATCCACGGACAGGGCTGCGCCCCCGGGCGAGGTCACGCGCAGATGGAGGGGGCCGGTGGCATCGGCCGCGACACCAAACACCACGGTGCCATAGGGGGTGACGGCGAGCGTGCGCCCGTCATAGATCACCTGGCTTTTGGGGGCCACCTTGCCGATCACCATCGCCCCCTGCTGCACCTGCGCCGGGAAGACCACATCTTCGGTTGCAGCGCAGACGCTACCCGCCGGTGCAAGCAACAGCAACGTCAGGCACCAGAAAACCAGCGCCGGGCACCTGGCCCACACCGCCCTGATGTCCGGCATGCGGGCCCATCGCCCGACGCGGCAACGCATCGCAGACTTATTCAACACCATCGGAATCAACACCACGTGAACAGCCGTACCAACGGCATCGACTAGGCCCAAAAAAAATCCCAACCGATGAAGGTTGGGACTCTGGGAACTGGTGGAGCCGGGGGGAATTGAACCCCCGTCCGCAAGCCCTCTGCAAGTAGCTCTACATACTTAGTCGGCCTATTTTGAGTTTTAGCCTTGGATCATGCCGGACGACAGGCCCTTCCGCAGCGATTCACACTGATTTAAGACCCGACCCAGTGACCTGGCCGAACCCGATTCCCTGTAGATGACGCTGCTGTGGGTTTTACCCCACCCGACCCAGGGACAGATCGGTGCAGCGGCTCACCGCTTAAGCGGCCAGAGCGAAACGCTCGTCGTTGGCGTTTGTAGTTTTCCAGTGGATTTACGAGCGAACTGGTGCTCGGTATGCACTATCCTGTTTCGCGACCCACGTCGAAGCCAAATCGGCCCCAGGACTCTCCATTGTACCGGCATTTCCCGGGGAATGAAATTACAATCGGACCCCATGAGGATGCTCCGCAACACCATCGCCCCGCCCCGGAACCCGCCATGCTGCGCTGGCTGACGGGACGCGACGCCCGCGACCGGGAACGCGACCAGGCCCTGGCATCGCTGGACGAGCGGGTCTGGCCCGCGCTGCTGAAACGGCACGATTTCCTGCTCGGACTGAGCGGCCAGGAAACCGAAACACTGCGCCGGCACACCGCCTGGATCCTGGCCAACAAGGCCTTCCACGGCGCGCACGGCCTGCGGGTGACGCCGGACATGCGCCGCTCGATCGCGGTTCAGGCCGCCCTGCCGATCCTGGGGCTGGATACGTCCCTGTACCGGGGCTGGACGCAGATCGTGGTGTATCCGGGCGGCTTCCTGGTGCCGCGCACCGACACCGACGAGGCGGGCGTCGTCCACGAGTACGTCCAGGAAACATCCGGGGAATCCTGGGAAGGCGGCCCGGTGATCCTGTCCTGGGAAGACGCCCGCGCCAACACGGGCGCGCAGGCGAACGTAGTGATTCACGAGTTCGCCCACAAGCTCGACCAGCGCGCGGGCGGCGCGGACGGCATGCCGGGGCTGCGCGCGCACCGGGACCTGGACGACCGCCGCTGGCGCGAGGTGCTGGACGAGACCTTCGATGATTTCAACGACTGGCTCGACGAGATCGAGGCCGCCATCCCGCCCGACGTGGACCCGGAGTCCGACGAGGCCGCCCAGTGGTATGCGGAACTGCCGCTGGACCCCTATGCCGCCCAAGATCCCGCCGAATTCTTCGCAGTCAGCTCGGAAAGCTTCTTCATCGATCCCTGGGCCATGGCCGCCGCCTGGCCGGATTGGTACGATCTGCTGGCGCGGTACTACCGCCAGGATCCGCTGCGGCGCATGGAAGCCGCCGGCGTGCGCCGCGCCTGAAGGCGCGCGCCGGCCGAAGACTGCGCACTAGCCGCCGCGCCACGCTGCCTCGATCTTCGCCACGTCGATCTTCTCCATCTCCATCATCGCGTCGAACGCGCGCTTGGCCGCCACGCGATCCGGGTCCTTCAGCGCGGCCATCAGCACCCGGGGGGTGATCTGCCAGGAGATTCCCCACCTGTCCTTGCACCAGCCGCAGGCGCTTTCCCGGCCGCCGTTGCCGACGATCGCATCCCACAGGCGATCCGTTTCGGTCTGGTCCTCCGTCGCCACCTGGAACGAAAACGATTCATTGTGGGTGAACACCGGACCGCCGTTCAGGCCCAGGCAGGGGATGCCCATGACCTCGAAATCGACCGTCAGGACGTCGCCCTCCTTGCCCGAAGGGTAGTCGCCGGGGGCATGCACGATGTCGCCTACGGCGCTGTCCGGAAAAGTCTCGGCGTAGAACCGCGCAGCCTCCAGGGCGGCGCCGTCGAACCAGAGGCAGATCGTATTTTTGCTGCTCATGTCGTGCTCCTTGCACGCGCCTCACGGGGCGCTAAAGCCGGACAAACCACGTCCGTAAATAATACGACGGTCGGAACCCTCCCGGCCCCCTGGTTCGGAAGATGTCACGATGTTCAATCGATTCACGAGCGTTTGGTTGCTGGCTGGCGGCCTCGCCCTGTCACAAGCGGCGGCGGCAGCAGCGTCCGCGCCGGCCTCGCTGCACGTCGGCCTGACGCTCCAGGATTCCTGCACGGTCAAGCCGGATGCCAGACCCGCCGCCCGGCCCCATGTCAGCTGCGAACTGAAGCAGCCGTTCAAGATCACGCCGCGGACGGAACCCAGGCCCGCCCCTCAAGCCAGGGTCCTGCCCGGCACGGTCTGGACGATCGAATTCTAGAAGTTGACGGTCGCGATCACCGTGTCACTGTAGGTGCCCGGCCGCGGCGTGGCTTGCGCGGGGACGGTTCCGAACACCCCCACGGTCTGCGCCTGGCCGGTGCCCGTCCCGGACACCAGGGAAGTCCCGCCCGTGCCGTCGCCCCAGATCACGCTGCGCGCGGCGGCGGTGTACAGCTGGTACCGCACCTGATCGCTGCCGCCCACGCGCTGCATGCGGCGGGCAAGGACGTCGCCGCCGGCCCCGCCGCTCAGCGAAATCCGCCAGGCATTGCCGTTCGTGCACCGGACGTTCAGGCTGCTGCTGGCCTGCAAGGCCTGGCTCAGGACGCCGACCGAACCGAAATTCAGGTCCGTGGCGCTGATCGTGCAATCGTTGATGACCTGCGCCTGCACCACGAAGGGGAACGTGGCGACCGGCAACACGCTGCAGGCCGGAGTGCCCGAGGAGTTGTCGAAACTCACGCTCAAGGCCGTATGAACGCCGCTGAAATTGTCCAGGTAGGTGCTGGCCACGCCATTGATCAGGGGAACGGAGGGCTGATTGGCCGCGATGCGGCCGTAGTAGCTGACGGTGGTCCTGGCGGTCCCGCCCGACGAGGCGCTGGGGTTCCTGAGCGCGGGAACCGCAATCGGGCTGTTCACCAGAATGTTCAGGACGGAGCCCCAGATCTGCGAACGGGCGGCGTCCCGATAGAGGTTGAATCTCATGGTCTGGCCGCCATTGGCCAGATAGCGGGGATTGAGGCTCGTGGAACTGGTGCCGCTGCCCAGGCTCAGGCACACATGCGCATAGGCCCTGGATGAGCCCGCCTGCGGGGGCCATTGGCATGTCACCGCCACGGATCCCATGGCGTCCACGGCCGCGAGACGGATCGGGCTGACGCCGCCGAAATCCATGGCGCTTGCCGAGGCCGAGCAGCTCTGCGCCCACGCGGGCGCGCAGGCCATCGCCGCCATGCCGAGAACGATGGCGCTCCAGAACCGCTTCATGGCGTCGCCTCCCCTTCAGGCACGCACGACAGCGGGCCGATCGTCGGTATCCGCCCTCCCGGGTTGCCCCGATAATCGAACCGCACGGAGCAGACGCCACCGTCGGACTCGACGCGCAAATGATTGACGGCGCTCAGGCGCTTCACGAAGGCTTCTCCCCCGTAGCCGACGATGGTCGATTCGCCGGTCTCCTCGTGACGGACCAGCGATCCCACAGGCAACGGCTTGCCGTCCGGACCGTCCAGCACCACGGTGGCGGCGCGATACGTGCGCAGGGGGAACCGGACCAGCACGCCGGACCGGTCCCGGGGCACCACCACGCGCGACGGATCCTCGACCCGCGTGTCGGCCGGCAGGTTCAAGCCGTCGACGGCGATCTGATTGCGCTGGTAAGGATTCAGGTCGGGCACCAGGAAGTGCCCGCTGCCGTTGGTGACGCCGATCACCCGGTTTTCATGCAGCACGGGCACGTCGCTCACGCCGTCCGTGGACACCATGGCGAAACTGTCGTCGATGCGGCGCGACCACTGCAGATCGCCGTCCATCAGCACGGCGGCCCCCGCGGCCTCCAGGGAAAATCCCCCGCGCCCGTCCACTTCCTGCGCCTGGGCGGTCAGTTCGCCATAGCGGCCGAGATACCGCGCCTGGGCCTGGTTCCACCGCAGCATGGCATTGCGGCCGCTCTGCAGCCCCCAGCCCCAGCCGCCGGCATAGTCGGGAGTCCGTATCGCCGACGCATTCAGGCTGGTTTCCCCATTCTGCCGGCCCGCATAGGCGCTCAGGGACACCTTGTCGTCCAGCGCGATGCTCACCCCCAGCATGACGCCTCGTTCGCGGCTCGCGCCGAAATCCTGATAGGCGCTCAGGTTCAGGGAAGCATGGCTGTTCAAGGCCAGGTTGTAGGCCGCCGAGCCGATGCGGGAGGCCGGTTCGCCGGCCATCTGGTAATGGATGTAGCTGAACGCCATCGTGCCGCTGCGGCCCAGCGGCAGGGACAGCGTCGCCCTGTCGGTCCGCCGGGGGGCGGGGGCCCCGCTCGCCGCGCCCAGGTCCCGGTATTCCCGGAATTGCCGGATCGTCTGCAGGTCCAGAGAGAACTCCGGCTGTATCCACTGATAGCCCAGCGCAAGCTGCGCGCCCGAGCCCCGGCCGGAACTGCCGGCCACGGCGGCATTGACCACGCCCTTGGAGCCCAGCCGCACGAGCCCGCCGACGCCCGCCTCGTACAGGCCGCGCGTGGCTTCGGCATGCGCCTCCAGCGTCAAGGCATCCGACAGCCCCCTGCGATAGGTGCCGCTGGCGGCGGGCGAGGAATCGTAGCTCCACGAATCGAATCCATAGCGCTGGCGCAGAAAACCCGCTTCCACCGAATAGGCGGACAGCCCCGGCGCCAGCATGCGCTGGTCGATGTACAGCGGCATGCTGACCGTGACGGTGCGCCCCAGCGCATCGCGCGTCACGATGGTGGCATTGCCTCCCCCCGTGATGCCGGGCATCTCGGCGAGCATGAACGGTCCCCCGGGCACCTGCGTGCTCAGTTGCCGCACGCTGTTGACGTAGAGGTCGACCGTGGACGGCACCGTCGCCGACCCCGTGAACACGGGCACCGGAAAGGTGACCAGATCGGGACGCAGGGAGAAATTGCGGCTCCATTGCAGCCCTCCCAGGCGCACGGACCGCGTCCAGTCCAGGCCGCCGGAAATGGCGTCTCCCACCACCAGCGTCCTCAGGGTGTCGGGATCGGAACGGGTCCAGGAGGTGTCGAAACGGACGTAGCGTTCGCCCTGCGGATCCCAGTAGGCGGCGCCCGTGCTTTCCAGCACGCCCGCGGGACTGAAGTAGCGCAAGTCCTGCCACAGCGACAGCTGGTCCGTGTCGAAATACTGGTAATACGCGTCGTAGTTGAGCACCAGACCGCGCCCGGCCGTGGACGGCAGGCTCGTGGCCGGGGCGACGCCGTACTGATAAGGCAGCAGCAAAGAGCCCGGCGCCCGGATGTCCACGGATTGCCGGCCTGCATGGTAGGTGTAGCGCAGGCCCGGAATGCCGTCCAGCGCGCGCGGGGCCGCCCCCGAACCCGGCGGGATGTTCAGCCCCAGGGCGCGCAGGTCCGCGGGCGCCGCCAGCAGCCGCTCGCCCTGCAGGACGAAGTGCGTCACCGAACCCGCGGGCCGGCCATTGAGCGTGACAAGCAGATACACGTCCTGCGCGCCGGCCAGGCCGAGCCGGGTCGGAACGAGTCCATCTGGCGCGCCCTGAGCCATCGCCGCGTCCGCCGCCAGGACCCAGACCACCAGCACGCCGCACAGACATCCCGCGCCCTGGCGCATCCAGGCCGGTCTCCCGACGCGGAAAGCGGGGGCTGCGGGCGTGCGCCGCACACTCACCGCCCCGCACCGCACCCGCCCGAGCCCGGCCGGACGTCGACGGCTTTCTCGACGGCGCCCGCGTTGACCACCGCATGAATGACAGCGCGCTTGCCCAGGCGGGCGTTCGCGGGAAGATCGAGGTCCCAGATCCGATGGCGGCCCGGCAGGACGTAGCCCAGCAAGCCGGGTTCGATATCATGCCGCCGCCCGTCCGCGCCCGCGATCCAGACGGTATTCAGCCGCGCATGGAGCGCCCCGGCATTGTCCGCCCGCAGGCGCCAGCGGCGGTTCTCGCATGCCAGAGACCAGGAAAGCTCCGGGCGGTCGCGGGCCGTCAGGCCATTGTCCAGGAACACCGGCACGGAATAGCGCATGCGGATGACGACGCCGCTGCGCGGCTGGGTCCGCGGATCGGGGATCTCGTCGATCAGGATCCGATAGCTGTCCTCCTTGACTGGCCTGGCCGCCTCGCCGGCGACGCGGACGATGCGCACCACCTGCTGCGCCCCGGGCGCGATCTGGAGCATGGGAGGGCTTGCGACCACCGCCCGCGTGGGCAAGAGCCTGTCCTCTCCCTCCCGCTGGTCCCATTCGAAGACGCGCAACTGCCCGTACAGCGGATGCTCGCCGACGTTGGACAGCGTCATGGCGGCTCCCCGGACCCCGGGAGCCATCTCGATGGTGACAGGGGAAATCTGCAGCGTGGCGGCCGTCGCGGCGGCGGCGCAGGCCCAGGCGATCATGCCGGCCGCGACCCGCATCCCTCCGATCCGGGCCATCTTCTTAAGGGGCGCCACCGATCAGAAATACACCGTTGCCGTCACGGTATCCTTGTAGGTGTCCGGCGCGGGCGTGGCCTGGGGCTTGATGCGGCCATAGACCGTGAGAGCCTGCGCCGTGCCATTGCCCGCGCCCCCGACCGTGTCCGTCGCCTGGGTATTGCCCCAGACCGTCGAGCGCGCCGTGTCCTGGTAGAGCTGATAGGCCACCGTCGCGCTGGTCTTGCCGCCCGTCATCAGCCGATTGGCCACGGTGGCACCGGCGCCCAGCCCCGCATTCAGACCCACCTGGTAGGGCGTCGTGTTGCTGCAGGTGACCGACACGGTCGTCTGCGCATCGACATTGGCGCTCAGAACGCCTTTGGCGCCGAAATTCAAGGGGTTGGCCGCAATGGAGCAATCGGCCTGAATGGTCAGCGTGACGTCAAAATTCGCCGTGGCTGTCGCCGCATGCGCCTGGTTCATCAAGCCGCATCCGGCCATGACCGCAACGATCGCACCCGCGCGTTGAATGATTGCCATCCCAAAGTCTCCTCTTTCGCATGATTGATCTGAGAGAACTTTCGAAGTGGAGCATTCCACGCCTGCGCACAAGACCTGCGGTAAAAAACGATACGCCCTCGCCAAGCCGCCGCGAAGGCCAAAAACACGAAATGCTTCCGCTCCTATGACCCAAGTCTATCGGCGGGCCGCCGACGCCTGCAGTAAGTTACCGTAAAAGGACGTAAAACATGACGGCGCGACACAGCGCGTGAAAACGGGCCGGGGATCCGGCGGGCCCGCGCCCGCCGGTCGCCCGAAGCCTAGTTCGCGGACGAGGCGCCGCCGGACGCGTGCCGCGTCTGCAGCGTCCGGATGCGGGCGACCGCCTCGCGGTCGGCGACCGCGGCATCCATCATGGCCGCCACGTCGGCCTTCAGGGCCGTGCGCGATCCGCCGTCCAGATAGATCATGTGCCCGGAGGGATAACAGCGCGTCGTCAGGTTCCGGCGCAGCGCGGCGTTGACCAGAGGCATGTTCTTCAGGTCCCGCTCCGTCTGGAAGAACGGCGTGACGAAATCGTAATAGCCGTTGGCGGACAGCACTTTCAGGTCCACGTTCAGGCTCATGGTCGCCGCCAGATCCCCGGCCGTGTACAGGATGACGTTGCCATGGGGATCCACCCCCTTCTGCGCCCCGGTGGGGTCCACGTGATGGAAATCCCAGTACTGGAACGCCTGGTCGTTGAGATCCGTGAAAGCCGAGTTGGACGTGAACTTCAGTTCGTCGTTCAGATAATGGTGCCACATGGCCGTGTACACGCCCGACACGGCCGTCATCGCCGGATCGTTGCCGCCCGAATTGGGCGAAATGTGGCGGGCGATTCCCGTATCGACGCCCTTCACCCGGCCGTCATACGCGCCCAGCGCCAGGCCTTGATCCCGCAGCAGCCGGATCAGGAACAGGGTGCGGCCCTCGCCGTCCCCGGCGGCGATGTCCAGGCGCCAGGACAGCAGCGTCGGCTCGTCGATCCCGGTGTACAAGCTCAGCCGCTCCAGCGTGTCCGCCGCCACGTCCGGGTAAGCCTGCAAGGCTTTGCTGAAGTCGCCCAGCGCAAAGGCGCCGGCCGCCTCCGCCAGGGCGGGAAGCCCGCTCGGCGCGGGGCGCAGGCCCAGCTTGTGGTGATACCAGGCGTCCGCCGTCGCGGTCGGCAGCGCCCCGACGGGATCGCCGGCGCGCGTGTAGTCCAGGATCGATGACTGCAGGGTCACGCCGTTCAGATCCACGCCGTCCTCATGCAGGGCATAGGACAGCGCGGCGCTGCGGGCCGTGCCATAGGATTCGCCGAACAGGAACTTGGGCGAATTCCAGCGATCGAAGGCGGTCAGGTAGCGCTTGATGAACTGCTTCAGCGACGCGACGTCCTGGTCCACGCCCCAGAAATCGCGATTCTTCCACGGCGCGATGGCTGCGGAATACCCGGTTCCGACCGGATTGATGAACACCAGGTCGCTCCTGTCGAGCAGACTGTCCGTGTTGTCTTCCAGCGTATAGGGCGCGGGCGGCGTGAAATCGGGCATGGACGTCCGGATGCGCCGGGGCGCGAACGAGCCCAGCAGCACGAAGACCGACGAGGAGCCGGGACCGCCGTTATAGAAGAACGTGACCGGCCGCTCGTGCGCCGCGTCGCTGTCCAGCGTGAAGGCGACGTGGAAGATCTTCGCGCAGGGCCGCGAACTGCCCGCATCCACGGCCACCAGGTGGCCTGCCCGGGCCGTGTAGACCAGCGTCCGGCCGTTCAGACGCAGTTGATGATGCGTCACCGCGGCATGTTCCGCCGCGTCCGTCACGGAATCGTCCGGACCGTTGCCGTAAGCCGCCGGATCGAAATAGGGTTGGTCTTTCATGTCGCACCCCTGATGAACGCTTTGACCGCCTTCCCCTGCCTCTTTTCATTTAACCGCCCGCCACCGGGCGGAACAAGCGCGGCAACGGCTGCTTACATGCCTTGCCGCAACGCCCGGCCGCAGGCGCCGCTCCGGCGCGGCCGGGCGCATGGGGTACGATCGAACGATCATCCCCTCTTCCCAATCCTGGAGTCTGACGATGGATATGAGCTTGACGGCCAGCGACGGCCATGTGTTGACGGCCTACGTCAATGGCCCGGACACCGCCCGCGCCGGCGTGGTGGTGCTGCCGGAGATCTTCGGCATCAACCCGTACATCCGCGGCGTGGTCGATCGCTACGCCGCCCAGGGCTACCGGGCGATCTGCCCTTCCCTGTTCGACCGGCGGACGGCGCCCGACACCGGCCTGCAGCTGGGCTACAGCCCGGAAGAGATCCAGCGCGGCCTGGGCTACAAGAAAGCCATTGCGGACGACATCGCCCGCCTGGACATCGAGGCCGCCGCCGCGGCCCTGCGGGGCCAGGCCGTCAAGCTGCTGACCGGCTATTGCTGGGGCGGCTATCTGTCCTGGCGCATGGCATGTCTGAGCGACACCTTCGCGGCCGCGTCCTGCTGGCATGGCGGCGGCATCGCCCGGCATGCCGGGGACACGGCCCGCATCCCGGTGCAGATGCATTTCGGCGGCCAGGACCATTCCATCCCGCTGTCCGACGTGGACCAGATCCGGGCCGCCCAGCCGCAGGTGGAATTGCACGTCTACGCGGACGCCGGGCACTCCTTCGGGCGGGACGCCACGCCGGCCTACCGGCCGGAGGCGGCGCGGCTGGCCTGGGAACGGACGCTGGCGTTCTTCGCCCGACATGCCTGATTCCCCGGTCTTCCGACGCGCCCGGACAACGAAAGCCCGGCATGCCGGGGCAACAAACGTGAAAATTTGTTCCGGTTTCGCATTCAACGGGCCGTCAGGTAGCTTTTTGATGCGACTCTGCGCAAGGTTTTCACCATTGGCCCGACTGCTTCCGCCACAATCGGGTCAACGAATCGGCAGGAGAAAACCAATGAAGAAAGGCATCATCATGGCCGCTCTGCTGGCCGGCGCGCTGGCCGCGGGGCCCGCCGCCCAGGCGGGCGACATCGACGTGGGGATCTCCATCGGGGTTCCCGGCGTGATCCTGGGCGGCCCGGCCTACTATCCGCCGCCCCCGCCCCGCTACTACCGGCCGCGCGTCGTCGTGGTCCCCGAACCCGTCTACGTCCCGGGTCCCGGCTACTACCGTCCCGGCTGGGTGGGCCGAGGCTACTATGACCGCCACGACCGGAAACACTGGAAGCGGGACTGGAAACACCATCGCGGCCATCGAGGCCGCGACTAGGCGACACAAGACACGCCACGCAGGCGCGGCGCCTGCTGGCCCCCTCCTCTCCGTGGGTGTTGCCGTCCGCCCTCGTCTCCTCGGGCGGCGCGCAGCAAAAAGGCGGACTCCGCAAGGAGTCCGCCTTTTTGCATCCACAGGCCGTCCGGCGACCCGTTCGGGCCGCCGGACCCCGCATCAGGCAGCCTCGGCCACCGTGTCCAGGGCCTGCAGACGGCGGGTGTGGGCCGCCAGGGCGGCCAGCAGCTTGTCCAGGCCGTCGCGCGACACCGCATCCGTCAGTTCGCCATCGGCGGCGAATTTTTCATGAGCGGCGGAAATGAACAATTCCGGCTTGTTCAAGGGATGCAGATCCAGATAGACCAGCACCTGGCGCAGATGGTACTGGGCGCGGGAGCCGCCCAGGCCGCCCATGGACGCGCTGGCGATGGCTGCCGGCTTGCCCTGGAACGGAGCGCCGGGCACGCGGGACACCCAGTCGATGGCGTTCTTCAGCACGCCCGGAATCGAGTAGTTGTATTCCGGCGTGGCGATCAGGAACGCGTCGGCCTGGGCGGCCTGTTCGGCGAGCCGCTGCACGGATCCGGGGAAGCCCTGCGCCTGCACGTCGCCGTTGTACAGAGGCACGTCGGACAGGTCGGCGATCTCGATGCTCATGCCCTGGGGGGCCTGGCGCCGCGCCTGCTCGAGCAGCAGATGATTGTAGGAACCCTGGCGCAGGCTGCCGCCGATGGCGAGGACACGAATGGACATACTGACTCCTGAAAATGGTCAACACACCCCGCGCACGATGCGCGGGCAATAAAAACGTCAAGTTTTCCGGGACAGCGCCCGGCGATCAGCCGATCGCCGCGCTGCCCGGAACATCCGCGGAACGCGCGGATCAGGCCGCCGGCTGCGCCAGCACCCCGTCCCGGTAATCGCGCAGGGCCTGCTCGATCTCCTGCTGGGTATTCATCACGAACGGGCCGTACTGGGCGATGGATTCCTTCAGGGGCTTGCCCGCCAGCAGCAGGACCCGGACGCCGTCGGACGAACCGGCGGCCGGCGCCACGCGCACCACGTCGCCTTGCTCGCCGTACCACACGGTATGGCCGGACGGCGCCGCCTGGTCGCCGGCATCGAGCTGGCCTTCGAACACATACAGCAGCGCCTGGTGCGTGGCGGGCACGGGGATGTCCACCGACTGGCCCGCCATCACGCAGATGTCCGCGATCAGCGGCTGCGTGACCGACGGCCCCGCGCCCTGGCCCGGCCCCTTCAGCGGGCAGGTGGCCCAGGGAATGGTTCCGGCGATCAGCTTGATGAAGCCGCCTTCGGGCAGATCGGCGGTCGTGATGTCGGCCGCGGGAATGTCCCGGTAATGGGCCGGCTGCATCTTTTCCGCCGCCGGCAGGTTCAGCCAGATCTGGAAGCCGCGCAGCAGGCCGTTTTCCTGCTGAGGCATCTCTTCGTGGATGATGCCGCGCCCGGCCGTCATCCACTGCACGCCGCCGGCCCGCAGGTCGCCTTCGTTGCCCAGATGGTCGCGATGGCGCATGTGGCCGTCCACGATGTAGGTGACGGTTTCGAAGCCGCGATGCGGATGCGGCGGGAAACCCGCGATGTAGTCATCGGGATTGTCGGACGAGAAGGCATCCAGCATCAGGAACGGATCCATCCGCATCTGAGGCTGATAACCCAGCGCTCGCAGCAGACGCACGCCGGCCCCGTCCTGGGTGGCTTGCGCGGGCAGGATCCGGGTGATGGCTCGTGTGGACATGGGCAGCTCCGTATTGAAATCTGATGGAGTTCATTATGAATCATATAATTCGATGAACAACCGTAAAAAATCGCACTTTTTGATCTATAAATCCGATATGTCAGACATCATCCCCATCGCCTACTGGCAAGCCCTGATCGCCATCGTGGACCACGGCGGCTACGCCCAGGCCGCCGAAGCCCTGGGCAAAAGCCAGTCCTCGGTCAGTTATGCGATCCAGCGCCTGGAAGAGCATCTGGCGCTGCGCGTCTTTCGTCAGGAAGGCCGCCGCGCCGTGCCCACGGCGGCGGGACAGATCCTGCTGCAGCGCGCGCGCCTGCTGGTGGAGCATGCCCAGGGCCTGGAGTCTTCCGCCCGCCAGCTGGGCCAGGGGCGGGAGGCCCTGCTGCGCGTGGCGGTCGATGTGCTGTTTCCCGACTGGCTGCTGCTGCGGGCCCTGGCGATCTTCAGCCCCGACTGCGCCGCCACCCGGATCGAGGTCCTGGAAACCGTGCTCAGCGGCACGGACGACGCCTTGTTGCGGCGCGAAGCCGATCTGGTGATCACCCCGCGCATCCCGCAGGGTTTCAGCGGCGAACCGCTGCTGCAGATCCGCTTCGTGGCCGTGGCCGCGCCCGCGCACCCGCTGCACGCCCTGGGCCGGCCGCTGGCCTGGGCCGATCTGCGCCAGCACCGGCAGCTGGTCATCCGGGATTCGGGATCGCGGCGCCAGAGCGCCGGCTGGCTGGATGCCGAACAGCGCTGGACCTTCAGCCATCCGTCCAGTTCCATCCAGGCGGCCTGCGCCGGACTGGGATTCGCCTGGTACCCGGAATTGCGCATCCGCGACGAACTGGCCGACGGACGCCTGCTGCCCCTGCCCCTGATCGAGGGGCGGCACCGCTATGCCATGCTGTATCGGGTCTTCGCGCGCCCGGATTTCCCCGGCCCGGCCTGCCGGGAGCTGGCCGACGTGCTGGCGCGCCTGATGCGGGAATCGGGCCTGTCCGTGGAGCCGCCGCCCCCTGCCTGAATGGCCGGGCGTGCCGCCGGCGCCTCGCGGGCCGCCGGCGGATGCGCGTCACAGACCGACGTTTTCCTTTTCCAGGACCTGTTCCGCCCGGTAGCTGGAACGCACCAGCGCCCCGGAAACGACCTCGCGGAAGCCCTTGGACAGGCCCAGGTCGCGGTAGGCGCGGAATTCATCGGGGGTGACGAAGCGGCGCACCGGCAGGTGATTGGCCGTGGGCCGCATGTACTGACCGAAGGTCAGGATGTCGACATTGGCCGCGCGGATATCGTCCATCGCCTGTTCGATTTCCTCGTCGGTTTCCCCCAGGCCCAGCATCATGCTGGTCTTGGTCAGGGTGTGCGGCGCGTAGGCTTTCGCATGCGCCAGGACGTCCAGCGTCTGCTGGTAGCCGGCCCGGGCGTCGCGCACGACGTGGGTCAGGCGTTCGACGGTCTCGACGTTCTGGGCGAAGGTCGTCAGACCGGCATCCAGGATGGTTTCGACGCAGCCGTGATCGCCCTGGAAGTCGGGCGTCAGGGCCTCGACCGCCGTCTGCGGCGAACGTTCGTGGATGGCCTTGATACAGGCCGCGTAATGGCCCGCGCCGCCGTCCAGCAGATCATCGCGGTCCACGGACGTCAGCACGACGTACTTCAGCTGCATCAGGGCCACGGCGTCGGCCACGCTGGCGGGTTCGTCGTGATCCAGCCAGCCATGCGGGTTGCCGGTGCTGACCGCGCAGAATTTGCAGGCCCGCGTGCAGACCGAGCCCATCAGCATCAGGGTCGCCGTGCCGCGCCCCCAGCATTCGGCGATGTTCGGGCACTTGGATTCGGCGCAGACGGTGTTGAGCTTATGGGTTTCGACGATCTGGCGGACTTCCTGGTAGCGGGCGCCGGACGGCACCCGCACCCGCAGCCACGCCGGCTTGGGGGCTGAATCGGGGATTTCGGTGAGTTCGCTGGGCCGCATGCCGTCCTTGACGGCGCGGGTGCCCTGCGGACTGATGAATTTGGATCCCGAACGGGCGCGGATGATGGGGACTTCAGTCGTCATGGGGAAACCTGTGCAAAATGAAATTCGGGCGCGCGTCAGCCCCGGCGCACGCCTGCGGCGATAGTACCATGCAGCGGGATGCCGGCAGACGATTCCCCGACACCCCGCGGGGTCGGTATACTGGCGCCCATGCAACAGGCCCTGCGTCCCGGCATCCCCATTCTGGCGCGCCCCCCGGGGGGCGCGCTGGTGCTGCTCTGCCTGCTGGGCATGGTCGCTCTCTGGACGATTCTGTGCGGGCTCAGCCACTCGGCCCCCGATCTGGACGGCATGGAAGAACTGGTCTGGGCCGCCAGCCTGGAACTGGGCTACACGAAGCACCCGCCCCTGCCGTCCTGGTTCATGCACTTCGCCACCGAATGGCTGGGGCGCCCCACCTGGCTGCCGTTCCTGATGGGGCAGCTGTTTTCCGCGCTGGGCCTGTGGTTCGTCTGGAAGCTGGGCCGTGAACTGACCACGCCCCGCCGGGCGTTGATCGCAACCTTGCTGGTTTCGGTCACGGCGTATTTTTCCCTGCGCGGCACGATCTACAACCACAACACGGCGCAGCTGTGGTCCATCACCGCATCGATCTGGCTGTTCTACCGGGCCCTGCGCGACCAGAGTACGCGCGACTGGCTGCTGCTGGGAGTCGTCTGCGGGCTGGCGATGCTGACCAAATACAGCGCCCTGATCCAGTTCGCCGCCTTTTTCCTGTATCTGCTGCGCAGCGGCGCCTGGCGCCTGCGGCGCACCTGGACGGGCGTGGGCTGGGCCGCCCTGGCCTTCGTCCTGGTGATCAGCCCGCATCTGTGGTGGCTCGATCTGCACCATTTCGAACCGCTGCTGTACGCCGACGATTCCCTGCAGGCGGGCGGGCGGCTGGCGGCGCTGAACGACCTGCTGTCCTTCTCGCTGGACCAGGCGGGACGCCTGGCCCCCATGGTCGTGGCGCTGGGCGCCTGGGCGCTGTGGCGCCGCCGCGGCGGCGACCGCGCGCCGGGCCACGCCGCCAATGACGAATCCTTCGCCGGATCGGACGATGCGCCGCGCTACGTCGAGGACTTCACCGCCCGGGATCGCCAGTTCCTGCTGTGGGTCGGCCTGGCGCCCTTCCTGTCCACCGTGGCGATCTCGGCCCTGCTGGGATCCCGCCTGGAAGCGTCCTGGGCCAGCACTTTCTTCGTGCTGTTCGGCTTCTACGGCCTATGGTGGCTGCGGGGCCCGGAATCCGTGCAGCTGCGGCGCATCCTGATCATCGTGGCGGGCCTGCACCTGGCGATGGCCCTGGGCTACGCCGTCGCGCGCGGCCCCCTGGCCCAGGCCCTGGGACAGGCATCCCGTTCCACTTATCCGGGACCGGCGCTGGCCGAGCTGGCCGCGCAGCACTGGCAGCAGCACCAGCCGGGCCGGCCGCTGCGCGTCATCGTCTCCAATACCTGGCTGGGCGGCAACATCGCCGTGCACGTCGGCCCCCGGACCCAGGTGTACATCGACGCCAGCGACGAACAGTCCCCCTGGTTCGCCCCCGGCACGGCACTGAGCTGCGGCGCCCTGGTCGCCTACAGCGCCCAGGGACGGGCCGCTCCGTCGGCCCGGGTGCAGGCCCTGTACGATGCGGCGCCGTGGAAAGGCCTGGATGAAGTCCCGTGGTCCGGTCCCAAGGGCCGCCTGATCGACCTGCATTGGGCCGTCCTGCCGGCCACCCCGGACTGCCTGCGCGATCAGCGCTCGGACGCGCGGCCCGCCGGATCCCGCCCCTGATCGCGTCCCGGACGGATGTCGGCGCCCGCCTGCAACAGGGTTTCGAAGGCATGCGCCGGCATGGGGCGGGCGAACAGATAGCCCTGCCCGTAATCGCAGCCCGCCGCCGCCAGCAATTCATACTGCCGGGGCGTCTCGATGCCCTCGGCCACCACGCGCAGCCCCAGCTTGTGCGCCAGCAGGATGATGGCCTCGCACAGGGCGTGATCGGCGCTGCCTTCGCGCAGATTGGCGACGAAGGACTGGTCGATCTTCAGGAAATCGATGTTGAACTTGCGTAGATAGGACAGCGAGGAATACCCGGTGCCGAAGTCGTCGAGCGCCACCTGCACGCCGGCGCCCCGGAAAGCCTCCAGCTGCTGGCGGATGCGGTCGTCGTCCGAATCCATCAGCAGGCCTTCGGTGATCTCGACGATGACATGGCGCGAAGGCAGGCCCAGCGTGTTCAGGTGCGTGCCCCAGAAGGCCAGGTCCAGGCCCTCGTGGCGCAGCTGCGCCGGGGAAATGTTGACGCTGACCTGGATGTCCTGGCTGAAGCGCTGGCGCCATTCGGCGGCCTGCCGAGTGGCCTCGCAGAACACCCAGTCGCCCAGCGCCCGGATGATGCCGGTTTCTTCGGCCAGGGGAATGAATTCCGCCGGCGACACCAGCCCTCGCACCGGATGATGCCAGCGCAGCAGGGTCTCGGCCTTGACCACGCGGCCGTCCTTCAGATCCACGATAGGCTGGAAATGCAGGGAAAACTGGTTCTGGTCCAGCGCCAGGTGCAGGTCGTTGACCAGGCGCATGCGCGTCTGGGCGCGTTCCTGCATGGACGCGGTGAAATAACGGCTGCGGTTGCGGCCGTCGGCCTTGGCCGAATACATGGCCTGGTCGGCGTTGTTCAGCAGCGATTCGGCGTCGGAGGCATCGTCCGGGAAGAACGTCACCCCGATGCTGGTGGAAATGAAGACGGTCTCCACCCCCAGGCGGAAGGGTTCGGCCAGAGTGCGCAGGATGGACCGCGTCAGGCGCTCGACGTCGCGCGGCTCGCGGACGTCGTCCAGCAGCACCGTGAATTCGTCCCCGCCCAGCCGCGCCACGGTGTCGCTCTGGCGCACGCAGGCGCTCAGGCGCCGGGCGGCTTCCTTCAGCAGGTCGTCGCCCATGGCGTGGCCCAGGGTGTCGTTGATTTCCTTGAAGCGATCCAGATCCAGGAACAGCAGGCCGATGCGCCCATTGCAGCGGCGCGCCTTGCGGATGCTCTGTTCCAGGCGGTCGTGGAACATCTGGCGATTGGGCAGGTCGGTCAGGCGGTCGAAATTGGCCTGCTTCCAGATGATGGCTTCGGCCTGCTTGATTTCGGCGATATTGGAAAAGATCATCACCCGGCGGTGGACTTCGCCGTCATCGCCGTACGAGGTATTGATGCTGAGCCATTCGGGATAGAGTTCGCCGTTGACGTGCTGCCCCCAATGTTCGCCCTGCCAGCTGCCGGTTTCCATCACGGCGCGCCACATGGCGCGATAGAACTCGCGGTCGTGGCACGGGGAATTCAGGCAGCGGACGTGGCGGCCGATGACGTCGGCTTCAGACCGCCCTCGCAGGCTGACGAACGCCGGATTCACGTCCAGGATGAAACCTTTGGGGTCGAGCACCAGCATGCCTTCGCTGGTGTTGCGATACACCAGCGAGGCCAGTTCGGCCCGGCGGTCGGCATCGTTCAGGCCGGCGCGGCGCTGGCGCATGACGTACAGGCGGCTGCGCCCCGATGGCGAGGGGATGTGGGTGGCAGCGCCGGCCAATTGCAGGAGCCTGGACTGGCGATGCTGGCCGCAGCCGCGCCACAACAGCGTATTGCGGGCGCCTTCCTGGTCCAGCCGGGTATTGAGGTCGCCGATCTCGGGCAGCAGGAGGTCCACCGGCAGGCCGATGGCGGCCCCGCGCCGGTAGCCGAACAGCCGCTCGGCGCTGCGGTTCATGTAGACGATGGCGCCCCGGGTGTCGGTGGCCAGAAAGGCGTCTTGCGAAAAATCTCCCAGGCGCAGCAGCGCCAGGATATGGGATCGGTCGGAGGCTCCGACGGGCAACAACGTCGCGGCCTGAAGGCCAGAAATCTGGTCCACGGGGGGATGCACGGGGGTGGGTGAGGGAACCATCACACGAAGCGGGACGGCGGCAGTGCCAAGACCATGACGGAGGTACCGGAGGAACTTGCAACAGCCAGTCTTTTAACACATCGTCAGGTCAGTCACCATCAGTAATATCCATAGGAAACGGCGCGTTGCGCCCGTCCGCCACGCGCACGGGTCAAGGGATCAAGGCGCCTCGCCGAAGTATTCCTTGAACTGATGGCCCAGCTTGCGGGCCTTGGTGCGCAGGTATTGCTCGTTGTACGGATTGCGGTTGACCTGCAGCGGGATGTGTTCGGCGATCGTGATGCCCAGGTCCGTCAGCACGCGCTCCTTGCGCGGATTGTTGGTCATCAGGCGCACGCTGCGGATGCCGAAATGCGCCAGCATGGGGCGGCACAGATCGTAGCGCCGCATGTCGGCCGGAAAACCCAGGCGCTCATTGGCCTCGACCGTATCGGCGCCCTCGTCCTGCAGATGGTAGGCGCGGATCTTGTTCAGCAGACCGATGCCCCGCCCTTCCTGGCGCAGATACATCAGGATGCCCCGCCCTTCCTCGGCGATACGCTGCAGCGCGGCTTCCAGTTGCGCCCCGCAGTCGCAGCGCTGGCTGAACAGGGCGTCGCCCGTCAGGCATTCGGAATGGATGCGGGCCAGCACGGGCTCATCGCTGCCGACGTCGCCCAGCGTCAGGGCGACGTGTTCCTTGCCCGTGGCGGGTTCGACGAAGGCATGGATCTGGAACACGGCCCAGGGCATGGGCAGCTGGCTGGACGCGACGTACTGCAGCAGATCGCCGTCTGCGACGTCGGCATCGGAAGGGGTGGACATGGACAACGGGGAAGAAAAACGGAACGGACTATAGATTAACACTCCGCGGGCCCTGCGCCGCGCGCCGCCAGCCGGCGGCGCAGCGGCAAAAAAAAGGGCCTCACATCCGTGAGGCCCATAAAGCGCCCGTCCGGGCCGGCATGAATCAGGCTTTGACCCCGAGATACCGCTCGATGATCTCGCCGTTTTCATGCAGGTCCTTGGGCGTGCCCTCGTACACCACATGTCCGTTGTTGACGATATAGGCGCGGTCGGCCAGCGACAGCGCCGCCCGCACGTTCTGTTCGACGATCACGATCGTCTGCCCGGCATCGGCCAGTTGGCGGCAGACCCCCATCAGATCGCGCACGATCAGCGGCGCCAGGCCTTCGAAGGGTTCGTCCAGCAGGATGATGTCGGCATTGCGGATCATCGCCCTGGCGATGGCCAGCATCTGCTGCTCGCCTCCCGACAGCTGCTTGCCGCGATTGCGCTTGCGTTCGGCCAGGCGCGGGAAGGTCGCATAGATCTCGTCGAGCGTGCGCGGCTTGTCAGCCGTCATGGCCGCCAGCTGCAGGTTTTCCTGCACCGAGATCGACCCGAACACGCGCCGTTCCTCGGGCACCAGCTGGATGCCCAGCGCCGCGCGCCCATAAGGCGGCAACTGCTGGATCTCCACCCCGCGATGGCGGATGGCGCCCGATTTCACGTCCACCATGCCCATCAGGGATTTCAGCGTGGTGCTCTTGCCGGCGCCGTTGCGCCCCAGCAATGCGACGACCTCGTGTTCCTCGATGTGCATCGAGACGTCGAACAGGATGTGCGAATCCCCGTAGTAGCTGTTGATCTTGTCGACTTCAAGCAGACTCATCGTCCATTCCTCCGAGATAAGCCGCCTGAACCGAGGGGTCATGGCGGATTTCGTCCGGCGTCCCTTCGGCCAGCTTGCGGCCTTCGTAGAGCACGGTGATACGTTCGGCCAGCTCGAACATGGCATCCATGTCATGTTCGACGATGACCATGCTGCGGCCCTGGCGGATCGACTTCAGCAGCGACACGACCAGGACGCGCTCCTCGGGTCCCAGGCCCGCCAGCGGCTCGTCGAACAGCAGCACGTTGGCCCCGGTGGCCAGCGCCAGGCCGATCTCCAGGCGCCGTTTTTCGCCATAGGACATGTCGGACACGCGGGTGTCGGCATGATGCGTCAGGTCGACCATGGCGATGGCGGCATTGACCTGGGCGTCGAGCTGATCCGAGTGCAGATTGGCCAGCAGGTCGCTGCGATAGCGGCCGCGCAGGCGGGCCAGCACCGGGATCATGACGTTCTGGCGCACCGTCAGATGTTCGAAGAGCTGGTTGATCTGGTAGGACTTGCTCATGCCCAGCTGGCAGACCGAGGTCACGCCGATGCCGGTGATTTCCTGCCCCCGGAAGAAGACCTTGCCGGCCGTGGTGGGCAGTTCGCCCGCCAGCATGGCGAAGAAGGTGGACTTCCCTGCCCCGTTGGGCCCGATCACGCCGTGCAGTTCGCCGTCACGCAAGGTGAAGTCGATGTCGGAATTGGCCTTCAGCCCGCCATAGTGCTTGCTGATGCCGCGGGCTTCCAGCACCGGGGCGCCGGGCCGGGTGCTGGCCAGGGGCGGCACGATGTCCAGCGTGCGGGCCACCCGGTCACTGGCGTCGCTGTCCACGTCGGACGGCAGGCTCTGGCGGCGATGGCGGAAGAAATCCAGGATGCCGCCCGCCACGCCGCGTCGGAACACCGTCACCAGCACGACGAAGACGACCCCCAGGATGAGCTTCCAGTACGGCCCCAGGCTGCCGACCTGCTGCAAGCCTTCGTACAGATAGAGCCAGATGGTGGCGCCCAGCAGCGGTCCCAGCAGCGTGCCCGCCCCGCCCATCACGGTCTGGATCACCAGTTGAGCCGAGGTATCCAGGGCGAAGGCATCGGGCGGCATGTAGGACTGGAAGACGCCCAGCAGGCCGCCGGCCAGCCCGCCGTAGGCGGCGGCCACCACGAAGACGATCAGCTTGTAGGACTGGATCGAGTGGCCCAGGGCCGTGGCGCGCTTGGGATTGCCCTGGATGGCCTTCAGCACGGCGCCGAAGGGCGAACGCACGATGCGCCGGGCGATCAGGTAGCCGATGAAGAAGATCACCGCCACGAACCAGTACATGGGCCAGCCGCTGGAAATGTGGATGTTGACGAAGCCCAGGGACAATTCCGGCGGCGGCACCCCGGCGATGCCGTTCTCGCCCCCGGTGTAGTCCTTGAAGGACGAGTTTTCCAGGAAGTAGAACATCTCGCCGAAGGCCAGCGTGCTCATGGCGAAGTAGATGCCGGTGCGGCGCAGGGTCAGGTAGCCGATGACCAGGCCCGCCACCGCGGCCACCACCGTGCCGATCAGCAGGGCGACCAGCATGTTGGGCACGATGCCGTCCGTCAGCAGGTAGGCCGTGACGAAGCCGCCCGTGCCGTAGAACGCCGCCTGGCCGAAGGACAGCAGGCCGGTGTAGCCGAACAGCAGGTCGAAGCCCAGGCCGAACAGGCCCCAGATCAGGATCCGCGTCAGCAGGTCTGGGCTCATGCCGATGATCGGCAGGATGAACGGGGCGACCAGCAGGCCCAGCCCCACCAGCATTTCCGGCAGTTGTCTGCGCATGATGCCATCTCCTCCTGTGCGGATGGCGCCGGCGGGCCGCGCCGCCGCGCCGACTTCGTCCGCCGTGCTTGTTCGAACCGAATTCATTCCCGACCCTCCTGGCCCATGAGCCCTTGCGGACGGAAGATCAGCACCAGCGCCATGGCGATGAACAGCATGACGTCGGAATACTGCGGATTGATCATGGCGGTCAGGCTGAGGATCTCGCCGGCGATGATGCCGCCGATCACGGCCCCCGGGAACGAGCCCACCCCGCCGATCACCACCACCACGAAGGAATCCACCAGATAGCGGAACCCCATGTCGGGCGTCAGCGCCACGATCGGGGAATTGATGACCCCGGCGAAGCCGGCGGCCATGGCGCCCAGGCCGAACACCAGCAGGAAGGTGCGCTTGACGTTGATGCCCAAGGCGTTGACCATCTGCGCGTCTTCGATGCCGGCGCGCACGATCAGCCCCAGGCTGGTGCGATACAGCACGAAATACAGCAGCAGCAGCGTGGCTGCCGCGATCGCCAGGGTTTCCAGGCGATACAGCGGATAGATCAGCGACCCGATGCGGGCGATGCCCAGGCCCCAGCTGGGGGGCGTCACCGACAGGCTGACCCCGCCGTACAGGCCGCGCACGATTTCCACCAGCACGATGCTGATGCCGAACGTGACCAGGATCTGGTCTTCGGGGGGACGGCTGTAGAACTTGCGCATCAGGCCGCGTTCCATGACCAGCCCGCACGCCAGCGCGACGGCGGAGCCGCCCGCGACGGCCAGGACGAAGGAGTCCGTCAGGCTGTAGACCGTATACCCCGCATACCCCCCCACGACGAACAAGGCGCCGTGGGCGAAATTGATGACACCGAGCGTGCCGTAGATAATCGTCAGGCCGGTACTGATGAGCGCCAGCAACAGGCCGGTGGCCAGCCCGTTGAACAGCTGCGAGAGAAACAAAGACATGCTCGGCATCGAGTTGCCTCCTGTGAGAGCCCCGGAACCCGCTTGCGGCCATCCCCCGGAAGCGGAGGAATGGCCGCAAAGCGGTGCTTAGACGTAGTCGCCCATCTTGCAGCCCAGCAGGCCGACCTTGGGCAGGACGTCCTTGCCGCTGACGACCTGGACGATTTCAAAGAAGTCTTCCGGGTTCTTCATGTCGGACGGCTTCTTGCCGCGCAGGATCGGGAAGTCGACGATGCCCTGGTGGTCTTCGGCGCGGAAGGTGACCTTGCCCACCGGGCTGTCGCGCAGTTCGCCGACTTCCAGAGCCTTGACCACGTCCACCGGGTAGAAGCTCTTGGCGCGCTCCACCGCGTCGGCCCAGAGCACCAAGGCCAGGTAGGCGTACATGGCCGAATCCCGGGGCTTGCCGCCGAATTTCTTTTCATAGGCTTCGACGAAGTCCTTCGCCACCGGGTTGCTGTCCTCCATGGTCCACCAGAAGCCCTGGGCGGCATACACGCCCTGCATGACATCGGCGCCGACTTCCTTTTCCAGGTAGGCGGACATGTAGGGGATGACGATCTTCATCTTGTCGAGCAGGCCGAACTGCTTGGCCTGCTTGATGGCGTTAGCGGCGTCCGCGCCGTAGGCCACCACCACCAGGACATTGGCGTCGGTGTTGGCGATGTTGATCAGGTAGGAGCTGTAGTCCTTCGCGCCCAGCGGGTGGACCTGGTTGGTGACGGTCTTCCAGCCTTCTTTCTCGGTGAATTCCTTCATCGACTGGGTGGTGGTGTGGCCGTAGGTGTAGTCCGGCGTCAGGTAGGCGGCCTTGCGGTCCTTGCCCAGTTCCTTGGCGACCACGGGGGCGATGGCCTTGCACGCCATGTAAGCGAAATAGCACAGGCGGAAGCCGTAGCGCTGGCAGTCCACCCCGGTGGTTTCGTTGGAACCGGAAATGGCCGTGAAGTACGGCGTATGTTCGCGGTTGCAGACCTTCTGCAGGGCGATGGCCACGGCGCTGCTGGTGCTGCCGGCGATCATCATGGCCTTGTTGTCGTGGATGAAGCGGGTGGCCGCCTGCACGCCGGTATTGGGCTTGGTTTCGGCGTCGGCCGAGCCCAGCACCAGCTTCTTGCCCAGGATGCCCTTCTTGATCAGGGGGGAGATCTTCTGGACTTGCGCAGCGCCGGCATTGATCTGTTCGGCGGCCAGCTCATAGCCGTTCTTCTGTTCCGCGCCCTGGGCCGAGTAAGGACCGGTCAGGTCCACCGTCAGGCCGACGAACACGGAATCGCCTTCGGCGCCGGCGGGCCAGGCGCCCAGGGGCTTCTTGTCGTCGGCCAGCGCCACGCGCGCCGTACCGGGCAGCAGCATGCCGCCGGCCACCCCGGCCGCGCCGGCTTTCAGCACGGAACGGCGCTTGACCTGCGTCTGCATGGCTTGACCCAACGATTTCTTTTGATTCATTGCTTTGTCTCCTGATTTGAGTGGCCCCGGGCGCCCATGGGGCCCGGCTGGGTACTGCGTGTCAGTCAATCACCCGCGATTTTTTTTATGGATGATCCAGCTTTGTTTTTATGATCGGGCAGAGAAATGGATGACCAATTTCTGCGTGATGCTATTAAGAAATTTGAAACTTACGCAGAACTTACGCAGATTCTTACAGACTGGAACACGATGAATCAGAAGGCGAAAAACCAGGGTCTCATCCCCTGGCAAGACGCGGCCAAACCCTTGATGCAGCATCGGTTTTTATAATCATCGAAATTGATGCAATGCAATAAATCAGGGTTAATGCTTAAGGGAAATCATCAGGCCGGGATTTTCCCTTAAATATCGCCCGCGTCCACGAAAAAGAGGCCGGGCGGGCCTCTTTGATTCAAGCCGCAAGCTTCCATGCGGCGTCGGGAACGGCCCGGAACAGGCGTCAGCGCAGCACGATGCGGGCGGCGTAATCGCGCAGCACGTCGATGCCGGGATCCTTGCGCGGCCAGACCAGGCCCACGCCATCGTTCTCGTAGCGGGGCAGGACGTGGATGTGAGCATGCGGCACGGTCTGCCAGCCGGCCGGGCGATTGGCCTGCAGCAGGGTCAGGCCTTCGGGATGAAAGGCATCCTGGACCGCCCGCGCCACGCGCCAGGCCAGGCGCATCAGGTCGGCCGCCATGTCCTGATCCATGTCCAGCAGCGTGGGATACGGATGGCAGGGCGCCACCAGCACGTGCCCCGGATTGAGCTGGCCCGCGTCCATGAAAGCGAAGGCCCGCTCATCCCGATACACGATGGCGGCCGGAATGTCGCCGGCCAGAATGCGTGTGAAGACCGTATCCATGGAATCCTCGTCAAAGACGGCACCGGCAGACGGTAGCACGGCGGCCGGGCCGCCGGCAGGCCGGCATTTACCCTGAGATCACTGGCCCAGGCCCAAGGCGCCGCCGACCAGGGCGGCCAGGGCCTCGGGCGCCATGGGCTGCCCATTGACCGTCACCTTGCCATCGGCATAGGACACGTCCGCCTGGACCTGGCCATCCTGTTCCTTGACCAGCCCCGCCCTGGCCAGCCGGCCCGAATACTGGTCGAACAGCATGCTGACCAGCGCCACCATCATGTCCGGATTGGCGCCGGCCTGGCTGCGCGCCAGGATGTCGAGGAGCATGGGCTTGGACACCCCCGCGTGCGCGGTGAGCTGGCCGATGCCCCGTTCGAGCAGAGCGCCCAGATCCTGCGGCGCGTCATCCGCCGCCGGCCGGAACTGCGCCAGCGCCCGCGCATCGGTTTTGCCCTTGGGGGTGGTCCAGCTGAACTCATCCAGCGACACGCGCGGAGACGAGGCCAGGACGGCCATCGCCAGCGGGCGCAGGCGCTGTTCGTCCTCGGGCGACAGCGGCGCATCGTCATCTTTGCCGGCCCGCGTCTGATCCAGCGCGACCAGCAGGGCCTGCAGGGCCTGGACGTCCAGCTGCTCGGCCGAGGCCTTCAAGCGGATGGCGCCGAGGTCCTGCCCCCCCGCCTGCAGTTGCCCCAGGTCATACTGCACCCGGCTGTCCAGCAGGCTGCCGGTGCGCGCGGTCTCGGCGCGCATGGAGGGCTGCGTGAAGCGGATTTCCGGATTGTCACCATCAGTGATCCGCAACTGCGCGAACTTCAATTCCTGGCGCGACTGCAGGTCGGTTTCCCCGCTGCGAGTCGTGTCGCTGTCCAGCCGCAGGTCTTCGCCATGGAAGCGGACGGCCAGATCGGCATCCTGGACGTCCAGGGACTTCGCCTGCGCCGACAGGCTGACGTGCCGGGTCTCGGGCTGATAGACGACCCGCATCGTGCCGCCGCTGAAATCGATCCGCTTGTCCGGGGTGCGCGCCGGCTTCAGCGTAACGAGCGAGGCCACGCGGCCGTCGAACCCGACCCGGGAATCCGCCTGCCAGGGAGCGGTCGTCCCGTCGCCGACGGCGGCGAACCAGGGCTGCCACGGACCGCCCGGCAAGGGGCGCACCCGACTGTAAGCCGCCAAAGGCCCCCAATGGCCTTCGCGCACCGCCGCCAGCGGCCAGGGGCCGTGCTGCAGGTCGTCCTGCAGGCTCACGGCCTGGGCGGCGCCCTTGTCGTCGCGAAATTCAAACACGTACCGGACCTGCGAGGAAAACAGCCCGCGCTGGTATTCGTCCACCCGCAGCACGGGCGGCGCTTCGTCCGAGGCCCATTGGGCCTTGATGTCCTGATTGGCCTGGCTCACCCAGGATTCGATGGACTGCTGGGTCACCCGGCCCGCGTACCAGGACGCCGACCCGTAGGCCAGGACCAGCACCGCCACCGCACCGGCGGCAAGGCTCAAACGTCGATTCATGCAAGGTCTCCGATGGAGTCGTACAGGCGGATCAATTGGGAGGTATCGGCAGGCCCCTGGCCCTGGCGACTGGCCAGCCGATAGGCCTGGCCGGCGGCGGCCGCCACTAGCACCGGCGTCCCCTGGAGCCGGGCCAGCGCGGCCACGGTGTCCAGGTCCTTCAGCATGGTGTCCAGGCTGGCCTGGGGCGGCGGCGGCGCGGCCTGCGTCATGCGCGGCACGAACATCTGCAGCAGCGTGGAATCCGCCCAGCCGCCGGCCAGGGCCTGCGGCAGGCGGGCCGCTTCAACCCCGGCATCCCGCGCCAGGGCGACGGCTTCCGCAATGGCGGCGATGGAGGCGGCGACGATGGTCTGGTTGCACAGTTTCGTCACCTGTCCCGCGCCGACCGGCCCCATGTGGGTGACGCGCTGCGCATAGGCCCGCAGCACGGGCGCCACCTGGTCGCAGACGTCCGCCGGCCCCCCCGCCATGACGGCCAGGGTGCCCGCCGCCGCCCCGCCGGTGCCGCCGGACACCGGGGCGTCCAGCCAGACGGCGCCGTTGGTCCGGCTCAGGCGGTCGGCGAATTCGCGGGTCCGGTCGGGCGCGATGGAGGAATGATCGATCAGGACGGTCAGGGACGCGGCCCGGGCCAGGCCCTCGGGGCCGAAGACCACGGACTCGACGGCCGCCGCATCGAACAGGCAAAGCGCGACCCAGGAGCAGGCCTCGCCCAGCGCCTGCGGCGTGGCGCAGACCCGGGCGCCTTCGGCGGCCAGCTGCTGCGCGGGGCCGGGCGAACGGTTCCACACGCTGACCTGATGGCCCGCCTGCAGCAGGCGCCGCACCATGGGCGCCCCCATGCGGCCCAGGCCGCAAAATCCAATGTCCATATCGGGTTCTCCTGTGGGTCGGCGGGCGGCGGCGCCGAACCGCGGCCGGGCCCGTCGGCGCGCAGGAATCCGCCCGCCGGCGGGATTCAGCTGTCCTGCATCTTGCGCGACAGTTCGCGCGGCAGGGGGAAGGATACCTGTTCGCGCACGCCATCGAGCGGGCGGACGCTGCGCACGCCCAGTTCCCGCAGGCGAGCGATCACTTGCTGAACCAGGGCTTCGGGGGCGGAGGCGCCGGCCGTCACGCCCACGCGGCGCGCCTTTTCCAGCCATTCGGGCCGGACCATGCCGGGATCGTCCAGCAGGTAGGCCGTCACGCCCTTGCGCTCGGCGACCTCGCGCAGGCGGTTGGAATTGGAACTGTTCGGGCTGCCCACCACCAGCACCAGATCGCACTGCGGCGCCATGATGCGCACGGCGTCCTGGCGGTTCTGGGTGGCGTAGCAGATATCGCTTTTCTTCGGTTCCGCGATGTCCGGAAAACGGGTCCGCAAGGCATCGGCCACCTGCGCGGCGTCGTCGATCGACAACGTGGTCTGGGTCACGAAGGCCAGGTTGTGCGGATCGCGCACCTGCAGGGCCTGCACGTCCTGCACGGTTTCCACCAGGTACATGCCGTCGTCGGCCTGTCCCAGCGTGCCTTCCACTTCGGGGTGGCCCCGATGGCCGATCATGACGACCTCGCGGCCTTCCTTGCGCATGCGGGCGACTTCCACGTGCACCTTGGTGACCAGGGGGCAGGTGGCGTCGAAGATGCGCTGGCCGCGCTGATCGGCCTCGGCCCGGACCGCGCGGGACACCCCGTGCGCCGAGAAGATCACGATGGCGTCCGCGGGGGCGTCTTCGAGTTCGTCGATGAAGATGGCGCCCTTGGCGCGCAGGTCTTCGACCACGTAGCGGTTATGGACGATTTCATGGCGCACGTAGATCGGCGCCCCATGGATTTCCAGGGCGCGCTCGACGATCTCGATGGCGCGATCGACCCCGGCGCAAAAGCCGCGCGGCTGCGCCAGCACGACTTCCGGGGCGGCGCCCGCGCCGGCGTCTGGAGCGGTATCCAGGCGATCGTCCGCAATGGGCGCCGTCATCACAGCACCCCCAGGATGCGGATCTCGACCTGCAGGTCGATGCCGGCCAGCGGATGATTGAAATCGAACAGGGCGTCGTCGCCCTGCAGGGTCTTGAGCACGCCGGAATAACGGCCGCCATTGGGCGCCACGAATTCGATCATGTCGCCCGCCTCGAACACCGTATCGGGCGGGGCGTTGCGCACCATTTCGTCATGGGAGATCCAGCGCAGCAGTTCGGGGTTGCGTTCGCCATAGGCCTGGGCGGCGGGCACGTCCCGCGTGAAGTGCGCGCCTTCGGGCTGGTCCATGAGCAGCGATTCCAGCCCGGGCGCCCATTGGCCGATGCCCATCTGCAAGGTGGCGGGCCGATCCAGGAAGGTATCCACGAAGGCCGTCCCGGCGGCAGGCCCCGACAGGGGTTCGATGCGGTAGTGCAGCGTGACATAAGAGTCCGCATGGACATGCGCGACGTCAGGGGAAGAGGTCAAAATGGGTCACCCGTGAAAAATCAGTCAAACCTCTCTATTTTAAGGCCTATCATGCCACAACACAGCCTATCCCCCTTCGGCGAGCGTCCCCGCGAACGTCTGCTGCGGCATGGCGCGCAGGCCCTGACGTCCGCCGAGCTGCTGGCGGTGCTGCTGCGCACTGGTACGCGCGGACGCGGCGCCGTGGACATGGGGCGCGACCTGATCGCGCATTTCGGCGGGCTGCGGCGCCTGCTGTCGGCCGAAAGCGATGCCCTGCTGGCCTTTCCCGGCCTGGGCGCGGCCAAGACCTGCGAACTGCTGGCCGTGCAGGAACTGGGCCGCCGGGCGCTGGAGGAACCCCTGCGCAACGGCCGGGCCCTGAGCCAGCCCGAACGGGTCAAGCAGTTCTGCGCCATGCGGCTGGCCCACCTGCGGGTGGAACACTGCATCGCCCTGTTCCTGGACACCCAGCTGCAGCTGATCGATTGCGCGGACGTCGCGCGGGGCACGCTGTCGCACGCGTCCGTCTATCCGCGCGAGGTCGCCCGGGCGGCCCTGGCCCACCACGCCGCCGCCCTGATCCTGGCGCATAATCACCCGTCGGGACTGGCGGAGCCCAGCCCGGCCGACATCACCCTGACCCGGCAGCTGAAGCAGGCCCTGGCGCTGGTGGACGTGCGCCTGCTGGACCATCTGATCGTAGGCGCGACCGAGGTGACGTCCTTGGCCGAACGGGGTCAGATATGATAGAATTTCTGGCTAACCTTGGATACGTTGCCAGGATTTTGACGCGGATGCCTGCGCCCATGCCGCTTTATGCGGGCCTGGGGCTTGCGGGGATTTCACGTCCATCCGGCTGGCGACCCCTAATAAACTTACGGATTTCACCATGAAAGAAGGCATCCACCCCGAATACCGCGAGGTCGTGTTTCTGGATCTGCAGACCGGCAACAAGTTCATTTCGCGTTCTTCCCTGGCTTCCCGGGAAACCACCGAAATCGACGGCAAGTCCTACCCGCTCTTCAAGTGCGACGTGACGTCCGAATCGCACCCCTTCTACACCGGCGCCCAGACCCGCATCGTGGAAACGGGCCGCGTGGAAAAGTTCCGCGCCCGCTTCGCCCGCACCGCCGGCACGGTCAAGAAATAAGGCCCCCACGCTGCGCGGGCTTTGCCCGCTTGCTGCCCCCCGAGGGGGCGTTTTTGCCTTGGGGCGGCCCGGCGGCAAAAACATGCTAAGTCACATTGTCTCTCAGAGACGGCTTCTGCCCCGAAAACGCCCGTAGCGACTCAGCCAGCACAGCACAGCGATCTCCGAAAAGGCAGCCGCCAGGCTGCCTTTTTCATTTAACATGGGCCCAACCCCTTCCCTGTGACCGAGCCAGTGCGCACTGAAGAACCGCGATCCACGCCTGCCCGGCTGACCGCCACGGCGGCGGCCAAACTGCCCCGCCTGTTTCTGCTGACGGTCGGGCTGGTCTACATTCTGGCCGGCCTGTTCTATCGCGACCCCTGGAAAACCGACGACGTCACCGGCCTGGCCACGATGCTGACCGCCCTCTCGGGCCTGGACCACGCCTGGCTGCTGCCCCAGGTCGGCCAGCTGGCCCAGGCGCAGGACGGACCGCTGGTCACCTGGGTCGGCGCCGCCTTCATCTGGGCGCTGCGCCCGGCGCTGGAACTGTTCTTCAGCCCCCTGAACGCCGCCATCATCGCCTCGCGGCTGCCCAACATCCTGTGGTTCGCCATCCTCACCAGTTCCCTGTGGTACGGCACGTACCTGCTGGGGCGGCGCGCCGAAGCCCAGCCCCTGGCACTGCCCTTCGGCGGGGAACCCGCCGAGCGCGACTACGGCCGCATGCTGGCCGACGCCGCGCTGCTGCTCATCGTGGCGACGGTGGGCATCATCTGGCGCATGCACGAAACCTCGGAAGTGCCGGCCGTGATCGCCTTCCAGGCCCTGGCCTTCTACGCCGTCGCGCGGATGCTGGACCATCCCGTGTCCGGCGCCATCACGCTGGGCGTGGCGGCGGGCGCCGCCTTCCTGGCGCGCGGCTGGCTGGGCTGCCTGCCGCTGATGCTGGCCGCCCCGATCGTCTTCATCCCCCGGGGTCCGCTGGCGGATGCCCGCAAATGGCTGGTCGTCAGCGCGCTGATCGCGGCCAGCCTGATCCTGCTGTGGTGGATCCCCGCCCGCGCCTTCGGCCCGTACTGGACCGACAACTGGCTGATCTGGACCGGCCGTTCCTTCGACTGGCCCAGCGCCCGGTCCTGGCTGAACATCGCGCGCGACCTGCCCTGGTTCCTCTGGCCGACCTGGCCGCTGGCCCTGCTGGCGCTGTGGCGCTGGCGCGGCTGGTTCGCCGCCCCCCACATCCGCATTCCGCTGGGTTTCGCCCTGGCGGCCCTGGCGGTGCTGCTGGCCAGCAGCGACCCGTTCGAACCCGAATACAGCACGCTGGCCGTGCCCTGCGCCATCCTGGCCGCCTTCGCGCTGCCCACCCTGCGGCGCGGGGTGGTCAACACCCTGGACTGGTTCGCCGTCATGTGCTTTTCCCTGACGGCGGCCACCGTCTGGCTGGGCTGGATCGCCCTGCAGACCGGCTGGCCGGCGCAGATCGCCGCCAACATCGCCCGCCAGACCCGGGGCTTCGACGTCCACATCGCCTGGCCGGCGACCCTGATCGCCGCCCTGGGCACGCTGGCCTGGATCGCCCTGGTGCGCTGGCGCCTGCGCAACCATCCGGCGGGCCTCTGGCGCGGCACCGCCCTGTCGGCGGGCGGCCTGCTGACCACCTGGCTGCTGCTGGCCACGCTGTGGATGCCGGCCCTGGACTACGTGCGCAGCTACCGCGACGTCTCGGCGTCGCTGGCGCACGCCCTGGCCCGCGACCAGCGCCCCGGCGAATGCATCCGCACCCAGGGGCTGGGCAGCGGCCAACGCGCCTCCTTCCTGGTGTTCAACGACATCAGGCTGTCCTTCGACGGGGACTGCCCGTTGCTGCTGCGCCAGCTGGACATGCACAGCCCCGAGGCCGCCGAAATGTCGCGTCCGGGCTATGACATTCTCTGGGAAGGCCGGCGCGGCCCCGACCGGCACGAGATGTTCCGCCTGGTCCGGGTGAGGCCGGGCTCCTGACCGTCGATCAGTTCCCTTTCGAAGCCATGTCTCCCCCTACTTCGGCGACGGCCGCCCCGTGGCGGACCATTCTGCAGCAATCCTGGCCCATCCTGGTCAGCGCCTGGGCCGGCATCGTCTTCGCCGTCCTGGACACGGCCATGGTCGGCCATACCGACGCCATCGACCTGCAGGCGATGGCGCTGGGCGCGTCCATCTACATCACGGTCTTCGTCGGCCTGATGGGCGTGATCCACGCGCTCATCCCCATCATCGCCCAGCATTTCGGCGCGGGGCGCCTGGACCAGGCCGGCCACGCCTGGGGGCAAGGGGTCTGGCTGGCCCTGGCGCTGTCCCTGCTGGGAGGCGCCAGCCTGCTGTTCCCGGACACCTGGCTGATGCTGTCCGGCAGCATCGAACCCGCGGTGCGCGAGCGCATCGCCGGCTACCTGATCGCCCTGGCGCTGGCCCTGCCCTCGGCGCTGCTGTTTCGCACCATCTACGCCATGGCCACCGCGATCTCGCAGACGCGCGGCGTGATGATGATCAACCTGGGCAGCGTCGCCTTCAAGCTGCTGTTCAACACCTGGTTCATCTTCGGCGGCCTGGGCCTCGAACCCATGGGCGCGGTGGGGGCCGGCGCGGCCACCCTGGTGGTGGACTGGATGATGCTGGCCGCGGGCTTCTGGATGATCCGGCGCCAGCCCGCCTTCCAGGCGCTGCGGCCCCGCGTGAGCCGTCCGCGCTGGCAGGACCAGAAGGAATTGCTGCGCCTGGGCCTGCCCATGGGCGGCTCCTACCTGATCGAGGTCTGCGCCTTCAGTTTCATGGCCCTGCTGGTCGCCCGCGACGGGCTCTATGCCAGCGGCGCCCAGCAGATCCTGGCCAACCTGATCGCCCTGTGCTACATGCTGCCCATGTCGCTCAGCCTCTCGACCTCCTCTCTGACCGCCCAGGCCGTCGGCGCGCACCAGCTGGCCGCCGCCCGGCGCACCGGATTGCACGGCATCACCCTGGTGCTCCTGGGCGCGGTCCTGACCAACCTGATCCTGATCACCGCCCAGGGACCGATCGTGCGTCTGTACACCGACGACCTGCAGGTCGCCGTCATCGCCCTGACGCTGCTGCAGATCGCCCCCTGGTTCCATTTCTGGGACGCCATGCACTGCATCGGCGCCTACGTGCTGCGGGCCTACAAGATCGCCATGGTGCCGCTGATCCTGCAGATCACGGCGCTGACGGGTCTGGGGCTGGTGGGGGGATGGTGGCTGGGATACGGGCCGCGGGCCGGCGCCCTGGCGCCGGTCGCCGCCTGGTTCATGCCCGGCGCGCCCGTGGGCGCCGCCACGATGTGGATCATGGCCATGGCGGGGCTGGCGTTGACGGCGCTGCTGCTGTTCGCCTGGTACGGCCACGTGCTGCATCGCCAGGGCCGGGCCGGCCGCGCAGGCCGCTAGGCCGCGCGGGCTCCGTGCCGGTCCTTGGCGTCGGCGGCGGACGCGGCGCGCGGCGGCCGATCCGGGCTTTCTTCGGCCGGGCCGGAAGCGCCGGATTCCGGCTCGGAGGCGGTCCCCGGCGTCACCAGTTCGACGACCTTGCTGCGCGACAGCACCCCGATGAACTCGCCCTGCTCGCCCGTCACGGCCACGGGTTCGGGCGTGCGCAGCAGCTGGGCCAGCACTTCGTCCAGGCCGGCGGACGCCGGCACCGAAGCCATGTCGCTAAGGTAGCGGGAGATATCGCGGGCGCCGTCCCTCACGGCCCGCTCGGCATCGGCGCGGACCAGCACGCCGGCCAGGCGCTTGCCGTCCAGCACGGCCGCATACTCATAGCCGCGCGCGGCGAGCCGTTCCAGCGCGTGGACCGGTTTGCTGCGCATGGTCAGCGTCAAGGGGCGCTCGTTGCACGCGTGCGAGGCATTCAGGACCTTGCCCCGGTTGACGTCCTGAAGGAAGGACTCGATGTAGTCGTTGGCCGGCGACAGCAGGATGTCCTCGGGCGTGCCTTCCTGGATCAGCTCGCCGTCCTTCAGGATGGCGATGCGGTTGCCCAGGCGCAGGGCCTCGTCCAGATCGTGCGTGATGAAGACGATGGTCTTGTTCAGCCTGGCCTGCAGGGCCAGCAACTGATCCTGCATTTCGTGGCGGATCAGGGGGTCCAGCGCGGAAAAGGCCTCATCCATCAGCAGGATCTCGGCATCGGTGGCCAGCGCCCTGGCCAGGCCGACGCGCTGCTGCATGCCGCCCGACAGCTGGTGCGGATACTGGGCTTCGAAACCGGCCAGGCCGACCTGCTCCAGCCAGTGCAGGGCGCGTTCGTTGCGCTCGGCGCGGCGCACGCCCTGCACGGCCAGGCCGTAGGCGGCGTTGTCCAGCACCGTGCGGTGCGGCAGCAGGCCGAAGCGCTGGAACACCATGCTCATCTTCTGCTGGCGGAAACGTTCCAGTTCCCTGGGCTTCAGGCCCACCACATCCACGCCGTCCACCAGGATCTGCCCTGCGCTGGGTTCGATCAGGCGGTTGAAATGGCGGATCAGCGTGGACTTGCCGGATCCCGACAGGCCCATGATGACGTGGATGTCGCCTTCCTTGATGGACAGGCTGATGTCGCGCAGGCCCAGGGTGTGGCCGCTGCGTTCCAGCAGGGCTTCTTTGGACAGGCCGTCCCGGGCGGCCTGCAGCCAGCGGTCCGGATGCGGGCCGAAGATCTTGTAGATGTTGCGGACTTCGATCTTGCTCATGTCAGGCCCTCCGGGCTTGTTGCCGTTGGCCGAACTGCTGCGTGATCCGGTCGAAAATGATGGCCAGCACCACGATGCCCAGGCCCGCCAGCAGCCCCCGGCCCACCTGCAGGCGGTTGATGCCCTGCAGCACCTCGTAGCCCAGGCCGCGCACCCCGATCATGGACGCGATCACGACCATGGCCAGCGCCATCATGGTGGTCTGGTTGATGCCCGCCATGATGTTGGGCATGGCCAGCGGCAGTTGCACGCCGAACAGCTGGCGGGCGCGGCTGGCGCCGAAGGAGCGGGACGCTTCGAGCACTTCCGCGTCCACCAGCCGGATGCCCAGGTCGGTCAGGCGGATGACGGGCGGCACGGCGTAGATCACGGTGGCGAACAGCGCCGCCAGCTTGCCCAGGTTGAACAGCATCACCACCGGAATCAGGTAGACGAAGCTGGGCATGGTCTGCATGACGTCCAGCACCGGCAGCATGACGGTGCGCACCCAGCGAAAGCTCGCCATGGCGATGCCCACGGGAATGCCGATCACCACGGAAAAAATGACGGCGACCAGCATCAGGGACAGCGTCTGCATGGACGCCTCCCACAGGCCGATGGCTCCCAGCAGGCACAACAGGGCGCCCATGGCCAGGCTGAAGCGCCATTTGCGGCTGCCCAGCCAGGCGATCCCCATGACGACGATCACGATGGCCCACCAGGGGGAATGGCGCAGCAGGTTGTCGGCCCAGATCAGCAGATCCAGCAGAGGCTGGGTGATGGCTCGCAGCACGTCGGAATACTGCGTGACCAGCCCATTGACGAAATCGTCGATGGGCCGCTGCAGTTCCCGGGCTGAAATCAGTTCAGGAAACATGGACGCCCCCTTACAAGGCGGCCTTGACCCGTTCCGTCACGTCGGCAGGCAGCCACTGGGTCCAGACGTCCTGCTTGCTCTTCAGGAACCACATCGCGGTCGGCTGGGGCTCGGCCTCGTTCTCTTCCATGTAGGCCATGGTCTGGTTCATGTCGTCCAGGGGCACCTTGACCTTGGACAGGAAGGCCGTCAACTTGGGCGCCTGCTCGGTGAACTTGGTCGTCACCGCGGTGAACACCGGGTTTTCCGGATAGTCGGACGCCTGCGGCTTTTCGCAATTGGGGTCGGTCAGGCACTTCTGCTTGGCCGCGTCATAGGGCGGCAGTTCCAGCTTGACCAGATCCATGGAGCCGACCAGCGGCGTCGGGTACCAGTAGTAGAAGACGACGTTTTCCTTGCGCTTGTAGGCGGCCGTCAGGGCGGCCTTCTGCGTGGCGCCGGTGCCGGGCGAGAACAGGGTGAAGGTCTTGCCCAGGTCCAGGGCCTTGAACAGGTTCGTGCTGACGACTTCGCAGCCCCAGCCCGCCGGACAGCCGTAGAAACGGCCCTTGGAGGGTTCTTCGGGATCCTTGAAGTCCTTCCAGTACTTGGGCAGGTCGGCGGCCTTTTTCAGTTCCGGCAGGCGCTCGGCCGTGTATTTCGGGATGAACCAGGCTTCGCCGCCCATGTAGATGTCGCCGATGCGCTTGACCTTGCCCGAGGCCTCGGCCTTGTTCCAGGGTTCCAGGGTGCTGTTCAGCCAGATCTCGCTGTTGATGTCCAGGTCGCCGCGCTGCAGGGCGGCCAGCGCCGGCAGGGTTTCCGTGGGCAGGACTTCCGAATCGCAGCCGTAGCCATGCTTGGCGATGAAGCGCTCGACTTCCACGAGCACCAGGTTGGATTCCCAGTTCATGCCGCCGAAGCGCATGGGGCGGTCCAGTTCGCACTGCGGCGCATCGGCCGCCTGGGCGGCCGTCGGCACGACCGACAGACCGGCCAGCGCAGCCGTCAGGGCCAGGCCCAGAACGGATTTCGACCAACGGGGGGACAGAGTCGCTTGGCGCGACGAAGACAGGGAGATAGACATTGAAGCCTCCTTTGGGTTACGGAGACGCCGGACGCAAAACCGCTTGCGCATCAGACGCCATAGCTTAGGGGAGGGTGTGCGGAAGACGGTGAGGACCGCCAATACATACCAGCACTGCCGGTGCCAGGCACCGAGGACAGTCGAAGGCGAAGCACCTGGGACAGGCGTTCGCTGCGAACAGAATTGAAATTCAATAAAACAGCAGAAACGTTATTTTACACGCAGGATGACAGAAAATAAACCCCTTTACCGCTGGCAAGACGATTACCCCCTGCGGAAAGGCCATTTCCGCAGGGGGTAATCGACCGTTTTGGCGGCGATCTCAGCGCTGCGCGTAGATGTAATCCCGGCGCCAGGGATAGGCCAGATCCGACGGGTAATCCAGTTCGTCCGAACGGCCCGACGGCTGGCGCTGGGCAAGGATCTGGTGCAGGGCGATCCAGCCGTGCTCGAAGCCCATGGCGCAGCCCGCCAGGTACATGCGGTAGGCCCGCAACGAACGTTCCCCCTGGGGCGTGTTCAGAATGGCCCTGGCCTCGTCCAGCTTGGCCTCCAGCGCATCGCTCCAGGCCCACAGGGTGCGGGCGTAATGCGGCCGGATGTTTTCGACGTCCAGGTCTTCGAGACCCGCTTCGGCCATGGTCTGCATCACGTAATGGATGTGGGACAGCTCCCCGCCGGGAAAGATGAACTTTTCGATGAAGTCCCCCATGCCCGCGCCCAGTTCGGTGTTGCTGATGCCTCCGGCCGTGATGCCGTGGTTCATGATCAGGCCGCCGGGACGCACCAAGCGACGCAGCTTGCTGAAATAGCCGATCAGTTGCGCGCGACCGACGTGTTCGAACATGCCGACGGAGGAAATCTTGTCGTATGGCTGCGACTCATCGAGCTTGCGATAGTCCAGCAGTTCCATGCGCACCCGACCGCTCAGGCCCTTTTCCTGGATCAGATGATTGACGTAGGCGTGCTGGTTGTGGGACAGGGTGATGCCGGTCACATCGACGTCGTAGTGTTCGGCGGCCCACAGCATCAGCCCCCCCCAGCCGCCGCCCACGTCCAGGAAGCGCTCGCCGGACTTCAGCGCCAGCTTGCGGCAGATGTGGTCCAGCTTCGCTTCCTGGGCCTGCGCCACGGTCATGCCAGGCTCGCGGTAGTAAGCGCAGGAATAGACCCGGCGCGGATCCAGCCACAGGGCATAGAAATCGTCGGACAGGTCGTAGTGGAATTCGATCTGCCGCGCATCGCGGTCTTCAGAATGGCGCCAGACGGACACCAGGCGCCGCACCAGGCTGGTCAGCCAGCCCAGCTGCGCCGCATCCACCGGTGAACCCGGCAGGATTCCGGCGGCCAGTCGCATCAGGTCTCGCATGGAACCGTCGAAATCGAATTTTCCATCGACGTAGTCCTCGCCCAGCGCGCCGACTTCTCCCGCCGCGAAATGCGCCAGGACGGAAGGATCCCGGATCATGAAATGCAGTTGCGCGTCGGCGGGACCGATTTTCTCGCCATCCGGCAACGTCATGGACACCGGAATGGACAAAGACCCAAGCTTGTTCTCGATGATGGATGCGATTGCAGTCAACAGAGCCTCCCTGAGTTCACGAATGGACCTTGTTATAGTAGCGCCAAACACGCTCTCTTCAAGCCTCTCCGCTGTTCCACATGCCCCGCAAAACCCCCGCCCTGATGCCTTCCTGGCTGGTGCTCATGGGCGCCCTGGCCGCTCTGGGTCCGGTCGCCATCGACATGTACCTGCCGGCCTTCGGCGCCATGGCCCGCGACCTGAACACGACTCAGGGCCTGGTCGAACGCACCCTGGCCAGCTATCTGCTGGGCCTGGCCGTGGCGCAGCTGGCCTACGGCCCGCTGGCCGACCGCTATGGCCGGAAACTGCCGCTGCTGGTCGGGCTGGCCCTGTTTTCCATCGCCTCGCTGGCCTGCGCCCTGAGCAACGACATCGACCACCTGATGCTCTGGCGCATCGTCCAGGCCTTCGGCGGCGCCGCCGGCATGGTGGTGCCCCGGGCCGTGATCCGCGATCACCTGGACACCCGCGAAGCCGCCCAGGCCCTGTCCCTGCTGATGCTGGTCATGGGGGTCATGCCCATCCTGGCGCCGCTGCTGGGCGGCCAGGCCGTGACCTTGGGGTCCTGGCGCACCGTGTTCTACATGATGGCCCTGGCGGGCGCCGGCCTGTGGCTGGCGGTGCTGCGCAACATGCGCGAATCCCTGCCGGACGAACGGCGCACGCCGCTGGCGGTCGGCACCATCCTGGCGAATTTCCGCCTGCTGCTGACGCACCGGGGCTTCATGGGCTACGCCCTGGCGGGCGGCCTGGGGTCGGCGGGCATGTTCGCCTACATCTCGGGCTCGCCCCTGGTCTTCATCCAGATCTACGGCATCGACCCGCGCTGGTTCGGCCTGGTGTTCGGCCTGAACGCGGCGTCGCTGATCCTGGCCGCGCAGCTGAGCGCCCGCCTGCTGAACCGCCACCGGCCGCTGGATCTGCTGCTCCGGTCCCAGTTCACCCTGGTCCTGATGACGGCCGCCGCCCTGGTCCTGACCCTGGGGGGCTGGATCAACCTGCCTTTGCTGATGCTGTGCCTGATGGGCTTCATGGCGAGCCAGGGCTTCGTCGGCCCGAACTCGGCGGCCCTGGCGCTGGCCGAACAGGGCCCGCGCCTGGGCACGGCTTCGGCGCTGATGGGCGCCCTGCAGATGTTCTGCGGCGCGCTGTCCGGCTTTCTCGTCAGCCTGTGGCATACTGACAGCCCCCTGCCCCTGACGGCGGTGCTGGCCGCCTGCGCGGCGCTGTCGTGGCTGTCCAGCCGCGTGGCCATCAGGCGCGCGCCGCCCGGCGCACGGCAAAAGACAGATGCAGCTTGATTCGAAAGCCATTTCCAGTATAGAATGCTAGGCTTTCCTGATATAGATTACAGAGGTGAGACCATGGCACGCGTATGCCAAGTAACCGGCAAAGGCCCGATGGTGGGCAACAACGTTTCGCACGCGAACAACAAGACCAAGCGTCGTTTCCTGCCCAACCTGCAATCGCGCCGGTTCTGGGTTGAATCCGAAAACCGCTGGGTGCGCCTGCGCGTATCCACCAAGGCCCTGCGCACCATCGACAAGAACGGCATCGATTCCGTCCTGGCCGACCTGCGTGCCCGTGGCGAACTGGCCTGATCGGCCCTAGGAGCACATCATGGCAAAAGGTATCCGCGAAAAAATCAAGCTGGAATCCACGGCTGGCACCGGTCACTTCTACACGACCACGAAGAACAAGCGCAACATGCCGGAAAAGATGCTGATCAAGAAATTTGATCCGGTCGCGCGCAAGCACGTCGAATACAAGGAAACCAAGCTGAAATAATCCGGGGCGCCTCTCCCGGACCGTCTCACCGGTTTCGCAGAATCCCCGCCTTCGCGCGGGGATTTTTTTTGCCTGTTTTCCCCCGCGACCGGCAGCCATCTATAATGGTCAGCTTGGCCCATATCTCCAATTACCCAGACAGATCCATGCAGGAACGCTACATCCCGAACCAGGTCGAATCCGAAGCCCAGGCCCATTGGCGCGAAGGCGACGTCTACCGCGTCACCGAACACGCCGTCAACGCCGACGGATCCCCCAAGCCCAAGTTCTACGCCTGCTCGATGCTGCCCTATCCCAGCGGCAAGCTGCACATGGGTCACGTGCGCAACTACACCATCAACGACATGATGACCCGGCAGCTGCGCATGCGCGGGTACAACGTGCTGATGCCCATGGGCTGGGACGCCTTCGGCATGCCGGCGGAAAACGCCGCCATGAAATCCGGCGTGCCGCCCGCCAAATGGACCTACGACAACATCGCCTACATGAAAAAGCAGATGCAGGCGATGGGGCTGGCCATCGACTGGTCGCGCGAAATGTGCGCCTGCGACCCGTCGTACTACAAATGGAACCAGTGGCTGTTCCTGAAGATGCTGGAAAAAGGCATCGCCTACCGCAAGACGCAGGTCGTCAACTGGGATCCGGTCGACCAGACCGTGCTGGCCAACGAACAGGTCATCGACGGACGCGGCTGGCGCTCCGGCGCCCCGGTCGAAAAGCGCGAGATCCCCGGCTACTACCTGCGCATCACCGACTACGCGGACGAACTGCTGGGCACCCTGGAAGACGGCCTGCCCGGCTGGCCCGAACGCGTGCGCCTGATGCAGGAAAACTGGATCGGCAAGAGCGAGGGCGTGCGCTTCGCCTTCCGCCACGACATCCGCGACGACGCCGGCCAGCTGATCCAGGACGGCCTGCTGCATGTCTTCACCACCCGCGCCGACACCATCATGGGCGTCACGTTCTGCGCGGTGGCTCCGGAACACCCGCTGGCCGCCCGCGCGGCCCGGGACAACCCCGAACTGACCGCCTTCATCGAGGCCTGCCGCCAGGGCGGCACCACCGAGGCCGAACTGGCCACCCGCGAAAAAGAAGGCCTGCCCACGGGCCTGTCCGTCACGCACCCGCTCACGGGCGAACCCGTCCCCGTCTGGGTCGGCAATTACGTGCTGATGAGCTACGGCGACGGCGCCGTCATGGGCGTGCCCGCGCACGACGAACGCGACTTCGCCTTCGCCCGCAAATACGGCCTGCCCATCCGCCAGGTGATCGAGGCGCACGGCCAGACCTGGTCCGACGCCGCCTGGCAGGACTGGTACGGCGACAAGCAGGTCGGCCGCACGGTCAATTCCGGCAAGTTCGACGGCCTGAACACGGCCCAGGCCATCCAGGCCGTGGCCGCCGACCTCCAGGCCATGGGCCTGGGCGAACTGCGCACGACCTGGCGCCTGCGCGACTGGGGCATTTCCCGCCAGCGCTACTGGGGCACGCCCATCCCCATCATCCACTGCGCCGACTGCGGCCCCGTGCCGGTCCCCGAAAAAGACCTGCCGGTGATCCTGCCCGAAGACCTGGTGCCCGACGGCAGCGGCAACCCGCTGGCCAGGCACGAAGGCTTCCTGTCGTGCCATTGCCCGTCCTGCGGCAAGCCCGCGCGGCGCGAAACCGACACCATGGACACCTTCATCGATTCGTCCTGGTATTTCATGCGCTACACCTCGCCCGGCAACGACCAGGCCATGGTGGACGCCCGCAACGATTACTGGATGCCGATGGACCAGTACATCGGCGGCATCGAGCACGCCGTGCTGCACCTGCTGTACGCGCGCTTCTGGACGCGCGTCATGCGCGACCTGGACATGCTGAAGTTTTCCGAGCCCTTCACGAAGCTGCTGTGCCAGGGCATGGTGCTCAACCACATCTATTCGCGCAAGAACGCGCGGGGCGGCATCGAGTACTTCTGGCCCGAGCAGGTGGAAAACATCACCGACGACAAAGGCGCCATCATCGGCGCCCGCCTGAAATCGGATGGATCGACCATCGATTACGGCGGCATCGGCACCATGTCCAAGTCCAAGAACAACGGGGTGGATCCGCAATCCCTGATCGACGGACTGGGCGCGGACACGGCCCGCCTGTTCGTCATGTTCGCCAGCCCGCCGGAACAGACCCTGGAATGGTCGGACTCCGGCGTGGACGGCGCCAACCGCTTCCTGCGCCGCCTGTGGGCCTTTTGCCAGTCGCAGCAGGACGCCCTGCGCGGCCACCTGAACCCGCCGACCGACTGGTCCGGGCTGGACGACGCCGCCGCCGCGCTGCGGCGCGCCGTCCACGGGTTGCTGAAGCAGGCGGACTACGACTACCAACGCATCCAGTACAACACGGTGGTGTCCACCGCCATGAAGATGCTCAACACCCTGGAATCCGCCGCCCAGGCGGGGACGGGCGGCCCGGCGCTGGCGGAAACCACGTCGATCCTGCTGCGCGTGCTGTACCCGGTGGTGCCGCACATCACCTGGCAGCTGTGGCGCGACCTGGGCTTCGCCGGCCAGCACGGCGATCTGCTGGACGCGCCCTGGCCGACGGTGGACGAAGCCGCCCTGCGGGCCGACACGATCGAACTGGTGCTGCAGGTCAACGGCAAGGTCCGCGGCCAGCTCGGCGTTCCGCAGGAAGCCGACAAGGCCGCCATCGAAGCCCTGGCCCGCACCCACGAAGCCGTCGAGCGCTTCCTGGAAGGCCGCGCCCCCAAGCGGGTGGTGGTGGTCCCCGGGCGCCTGGTCAACGTCGTCGGATGAGCGCCATGGTCCTCTTCACTGCCTTCGCACGCCGCCTGCGCCTGACGCTGGGGCTGGCCTGCCTGCTGGCGCTGGGCGCCTGCGGCTTCCACCTGAAGGGGGCCACCCCGCTGCCCTTCCACAGCATCTACACGAACATCAACCTGGACACCTCTTTCGGCGCCCGGCTGCAGCGCACCATCCAGGCGAACTCGCCCGACACGCGCTTCGCCAGGGAACGCTCGCAGGCCGACGTCTATCTGCACCAGATTTCCGTACGCCAGAACCTGCGCCAGCTGTCGATCGACGCCGAAGGCCGGGTCGAGGAATACGAACTGAACCTTGACTTCACCTTCCAGCTGCTCGACAAGGCCGGCCACGTCCTGCTGGCGCCCACCACGCTGCACAGCACCCGCGAACTGCCCTACAACGACCGGATCGTCCAGGCCAAGGAAAGCGAAATCACCCGCACGTTCAGGGACATGCGCGACAGCCTGATCGACCAGATTCTGCGCCGCATCAGCGCTCCCGAAGTCCAGGAAGCCTACCGCGACGCGGCGGACCGCCCGATCGTCTCGGTTCCCGACGGCGGCGCCCAGCCCGACGAAGAGGTCAACCCGATCGACAGGCCAAGCAACATCAACGGCATGCCCTACTGATCCATGTCCAGCCGAGCGCCCGACGCCGATCAGATCATTGCGCAGTTCGCGTCCGGGCGCGATCTGCCGCCCTGCACCGTCCTGTCGGGCGACGAGATCCTGCTGCTCACCGAGGCGGCCGACGCCTACCGCGCCGCCGCCACCCGCCTGGGCTGCAGCGAACGCACGCATCTGGTGATGGACGCCCGCAGCGACTGGAGCGCGGCGCTGATGGCCGCCCGCAATACGTCCCTGTTCGGCGACCTGCGCATGGTCGAAATCAGCCTGCCGACCGGCAAGCCCGGCAAGACGGGCGCGGATACCCTGCAGTCGCTGGCCGACATGGCCGCCCAGGGCCAGCTGCCCGACGTCCGCATGCTGATCCGCCTGCCGGCGCTGGACTGGACGACGCAAAAGGCCAAATGGGTCCAGGCCCTGAAGAAACAGGCGACGTGGATCGACGTGCCGACCATCCCGCGCGCCGGGCTGCCCCGGTGGATCGCCGCCCGCCTGGCCCGCCAGGATCACACGGCCGACGCCGACACCCTGGCCTGGCTCAGCGACAAGGTCGAGGGCAATCTGCTGGCGGCCCACCAGGAAATCCAGAAACTCGCGCTGCTCCACCCCGCCGGGCCGCTGACCCTGGACCAGGTGCAGGCTGCCGTGCTGAACGTGGCCCGCTACAATCTCTATGATCTGCGCGATGCCATGCTGGCCGGCCAGGCCGATCGCGCGCTGACCGTGCTCGGCGGCCTGCGGGCCGAAGGCGAGGCCCTGCCGCTGGTCCTGTGGGCCGTGGGCGAGGAAATCCGCATCCTGACCCGCGCCAGCGCCGACGCCAACCCGGACGGCGTCTTGCGGGCCTACCGCATTTTCGGCCCGCGCGAACGGCTGGTCCGCCAGGCGCTGCAGCGCGTGCCGGCCCGCGCCTGGCCGCCGGCTCTGCGCCACGCCCACGAAGTCGACCGGCTGATCAAGGGCATCCCGGTGCCCGGCCGGCTGCAGGACCCCTGGGACGAGCTGGCCCGGCTCGTCCTGCGCATCGCCAGCGCCGGCGCCCGCCGCGCCTGATCCGCGAATTTTTGACCGAACCGCCATGAACGCACCCGAATCCGTTTTGTCCCCGCTCGAAATCCTGGGCCGCCAGGCCCGCCAGGCCGCCCGGCGGATGCGCACCGCATCCAGCGCGGCGAAATCCGCCGCCCTGCTGGCCATGGCCGAGCAGCTGCAAAGCCGCCGCGCCTGGCTGCAGGCGGAAAACGAACGCGACCTGCGGGCGGCCGCCAAGCGCGGCCTGGAAGCGCCGCTGATGGACCGCCTGCGCCTGTCGGACAAGGCCCTGGACACCATGGCGGCCGGGCTGGCGCAGATCGCCGCCATGCCCGACCCGATCGGCGGCCTGAGCGAAACCACCCTGCGCCCCAACGGCATGCGGGTAGCCCGCATGCGGGTGCCGCTGGGGGTCATCGGCATCATCTACGAATCGCGGCCGAACGTCACCATCGACGCCGCCGCGCTGTGCCTGAAATCGGGCAACGCCACCATCCTGCGCGGCGGCAGCGAGGCCTTCCATTCCAACCAGGCGCTGGGCGGCATCATCCAGGCCGGCCTGCAGGCCGCCGGCCTGCCGCCCCAGGCCGTGCAGGTGGTGGACACCACCGACCGCGCCGCCGTGGGCGAAATGGTCACGCTGACCGACTACATCGACGTCATCATCCCGCGCGGCGGCAAAAGCCTGATCGCCCGGCTGTCGGCCGAATCCCGCGTGCCGCTGATCAAGCACCTGGAAGGCAACTGCCATCTCTATGTGGACCGCGCCGCCGACCCGGATCGCGCCCTGGACATCGCCATCAACGCCAAGACCTACCGCACCGGCATCTGCGGCGCCATGGAAACCCTGCTGGTGCACGCCGACATCGCCGCATCGTGGCTGCCCCGCGCCGCGGCCCGCTTCACCGAGCTGGGCGTGGAACTGCGGGCCTGCCCCCGCGCGGCCGCCCTGATGCCCGGATCCGTCCCCGCCACGGACGAGGACTGGGCCACGGAATTCCTCGCCCCCATCCTGGCGGTGCGCGTGGTCGACTCCCTGGACGACGCCATGGATCACATCGCCCGCTACAGTTCCGAACACACCGAATCCATCGTCACCGAAGACCTGGCGGCGGCCCAGCGCTTCCAGCGCGAAGTCGATTCCAGTTCCGTCTACGTGAACCTGCCCACCTGCTTCGCCGACGGCTTCGAGTACGGCCTGGGAGCGGAGATCGGCATCTCCACCAACCGCCTGCACGCGCGCGGCCCCGTCGGCCTGGAAGGCCTGACCATCCAGAAATGGGTGCTGACCGGCGAAGGCCAGCTGCGGGGCTGACATGCTGTGGGTCAAGGCCTTTCACATCCTGTTCGTGGTGTCCTGGTTCGCAGGCCTGTTCTACCTGCCGCGCATCTACGTCAACCTGGCGCAGTCCGAGGACCCGGCCACCCGCGCCACCCTGCTGGGCATGGCCGAACGCCTGTACCGCTTCATGACGCCGCTGGGCGTCCTGGCCCTGGTCCTGGGCGCCATTCTGTGGCTGGGCTACGGCATCGGCCAGGGACAGGGCTGGATGCACGCAAAATTGGCGGGCGTGCTGGGCCTGGCCGTCTTCCACCTGGCCTGCCGGCGGCACCTGCAGGCCTTCGCCGCAGAGGCCAACCGCCACGGCCATCGGTACTTCCGCTGGTTCAATGAGATCCCGGTGCTGCTGTTGCTGCTGATCCTGATCCTGGTGGTCGTCAAACCCTTTTGAATGCCATGAACGATTCCACCTCCCGCAAGACCCTGAGCCTGAAGCCGAAAGCCGGCGCCGCCAGCCCCGAGACCGCCGACGGCGAACGCCGGAAACGATCCGGCGCCCGCGCCCGCCAGGCCGCCATGCAGGAACGCGCCCAGCATGCCCGGGGCGAGGCTCCCGCCCCGGAAGCCCCGGAGGCGCGCTCGTCCGAACGCAGGCCCGCCCGGCCCGCGGCGCGGGATGAACGCCCGGGCGCGCCTCGCGCCGAACGGGCCGGACGGGGCGAGCGCACCGAAAAGACCGACCGCGCCGGACGACCCGGACGACCCGGACGACCCGAACGCGCCGTGCGCCTCGGACAATCCGAACGACCCAATCGCGCGGAGCGCGGGCGACCGGCCGGCGACCGGCCGGTCCGCGCGCGCGACGCGGATCGACGGGGGCCGGCGGACCGGCCATCCAGGCCGCGCCAGGAATCCGGCAGACTGCGTGAACCGGAAACCGTTGCCGCAGCCGCCCGCCCGTTCCCGGACGAGGACGCGGACGCCCACCCCCGCATCCAGCGCCGTCCGCGCACGCCTCGCACCCCTCGCGTGGCCGAAACCTTCCACGTCTTCGCCCCCTGCCCGCACGGCCTCGAAGAGGCCCTGTCCCTGGAACTGCTGGCCCTGGGCTACGAGAACGTGACGGCGGGCCGCGCCGGCTGCCGCTTCCAGGCCGACTGGACGGGCATCCTGCGGGCGAACCTGTATTCCCGCCTGGCGACCCGCATCCTGGTGCAGGTCGCCCAGGCCGACGTCCACACGGAAGACGACATCCTGGAACTGGCCCGCCGGACCGAATGGGAACGCTGGTTCGGTCCCGACGATTCCCTACGCGTCGATACCTCGGCCATCCACAGCCCCATGCGCAGCCTGCAATACTGCAATCTGCGGGCCAAGGACGGGATCTGCGACCGGCTGCGCGAACGCGAAGGCGCCCGCCCCGACATCGACACGGTGCGGCCCGACGCCCGCGTCCACCTGTTCCTGGACGAGCGGCAGGCCACCCTGTATCTGGACGTCTCCGGAGAATCGCTGTTCAAGCGCGGCTGGCGGCTGGACAAGGGCGAAGCTCCCCTGCGCGAGAACCTGGCGGCCGGGCTGCTGGCGCTGTCGGGCTGGGCGCCCGATGCGCCGCTGCTGGACCCTTTCTGCGGCAGCGGCACCATCCTGATCGAAGCCGCCTGGATCGCCCTGGGCGTGCCGCCCGGCATCTGGCGGCCCTTCGGTTTCGAGCGGCTGCGCCCGCACGACGCGCGGCTGTGGCGCAACCTGAAGGAAGACGCCCGAGCGCACATCGCCCCCCGGCTGGAGCAGCCCCTGGTGGGCGGCGACGTCAACCCCGCGGCCATCGAGGCGGCCCGCGCCAACATCGACCGCGCCCACCTGAGCCCGGACACCATCCGCTTCGAAGTCTGCGACGCCCGCCGGCTGCCGCCGCCCGCCGATGCCGGCTGGATCGTCACCAACCCGCCCTACGGCGAACGCCTGGGCGACCACGACGCCGAGCTGTGGCCGCAATGGGCCACCCAGCTGAAGCAGCACTACGGCGGCTGGCAGCTGAACATCATCACCAGCGACCTGGACCTGCCCGGCCAGCTGCGCCTGAAAGCCCGGCGCCGCCACCCCCTGCACAACGGGGCCCTGGACTGCCGCCTGTTCCAGTTCGATCTGGTGTCGGCCGGCTACCGGGACCGCTGAGGATCGGCAAGGCGACAGGCGGGATCTCTTTTTGGCAACACTCCTTCCGGAGGGTCGAAACCGGCGCTTGCATTTTGACTAGGGAAAACCCTATAATAGGGTTAACCCGAGCGAAACGCTCTTACCACGCCAAGAGGCCTGCCATGAAGAACCTGAACAATGTCGATATCCGCCTGACCGACGCCCTGGAACGCCAACTGCTGGCCGAAGCCATCGAAGCGCAACAGGAATACGCTCTGGATCGCGCCCTGTCGCAGCTGTTCCGCAAGGTTGCCGGCTTCTTCAAGGCTCCCGAAGGCCGCATGCACCACTCGGTGCGCACCGCCCACTGAGCGAATCTCCGGCTCCGGGTTTCGCCGCAAGGCCGCCTGATTCAGGCGGCCTTTCTCTTGCCCGCAATCCGCCCGCGCCCGACGAGCCGTCGCCATGGCCGCGGCATGGGATAATGGCGTGCTTCCCAGTCCACCCGCCGCCATGCCAGCCACCGCCACCCTGCCCGCCGTTCCCCTCGCCCCTTCCCGCCTGCGCCGCTTCGCCTGCATGATGTACGAGGGCGTGCTGCTGTTCGGGGTCGTCTTCCTGGCCGGGTATCTGTTCGACACCCTGACGCAAAGCCGCAGCGGCCTGATGCTGCGCCATTCCCGCCAGGTGTTCCTGTTCCTGGCCATGGGGGTGTACTTCCTGGCCTGCTGGCGGCGCGGCGGCCAGACCCTGCCCATGAAGACCTGGGACATCCGCCTGACCGACCGGGGCGGCCAGCCGCTGCGCGGCTCGCGCATGGCGCTGCGCTACGTGCTGCTGTGGCCGCTGCCGCTCCTGACCGCGCTGCTGATCGGCGCCCTGTCCCGGGCGATCGGCTGGCCCTCGCTGGACCTGCTGATCGTGGCCGCCCCTTTCTCAATTTTCATCTGGACCTGGTTCGACCCGCAGCAGCAATTCCTGCACGACCGCCTGCTGGGCACCGAACTGCATGACCTAAGACTGCCCACATGAGCGATTTCCTGAAGAAATACCTGACTGCCGACCACAGCACCCGCATCCAGACCCTACGCCTGGAAGAAGCCTGGCGCACCGGCCTGGCCCACCAGGACCTGCCGCCGCTGATCGTCGGCCTGCTCGGCGAGCTGGCCGCCGCGGCCGTCCTGCTGGCCGGCAACATCAAGTTCGACGGGTCGGTGGTCCTGCAGCTGCAGGGTAACGGCCCCGTGCGGCTGATCATGGTGGAATGCACCGCCGCGCTGGAACTGCGCGCCACGGCGCACCTGCGGGAATCCGCCGTCGTGCCCGAGGCCGCCACGCTGCAGTCCCTGCTGAATGCCGATGGCCAGGGCCGCTTCACCGTGCTGCTGGATCCCGCCGGGCGCCAGGAAGGCGCCACGCCCTACCAGGGCATCGTCCCCCTGGAAGGCGACACCGTGGCCGCCACGCTGGAACACTACATGAAGCATTCCGAACAACTGGACACCCGTCTGTGGCTGGCCGCCGACGACCGTCATTGCGCGGGACTGCTGCTGCAGCGCATGCCGGGGCGGACCGCCGCCGACGGCACACCCATCCCGGCCGACACGGCCGAGGCCACCTGGACGCACTGCCAGGCCCTGGCGGACACGCTGAAGCCCGCGGAACTGCTGGCCGACGCGCCCGACGCGCTGATCCGCAAACTGTTCTGGGAAGACGACCTGCTGGCCTTCCCCGACCAGCCGGTCCGCTGGCATTGCCCCTGCAACCGCCAGCGCGTGGCCGACATGCTGCGCAGCCTGGGGCAAGCCGAAGTCGACTCCATCCTGGCCGAACAGGGGCGCGTGCACATCGCCTGCAACTTCTGCGGCAAGCCCTACGATTTCGACGCCGTGGACTGCGCCGGCCTGTTTCTGGACACGCCCGAACAGCGGCCGGCGCCCGGGTCCGATTCCATCCACTGACAAGGCCCCGCACGCGCTTTTGCCATAGCGGAGCTTCCCGACTACCCGGCGCGGCCGGGCGGCCCCATACTGCCTCGCACTTCCCGGCACACACGAGAGGCAGCGGGCCATGGCGTTCTCAGACACAGCGCATCCGTTTCATGCGGGCGGCCCATCCGCGCAACGCGGCGCGGGCATGGCGGGGTTTCTCGCCGTCCTCGCCCCCATCCTGGGCCTGGGGCTGGGCGGCATCGAACTGGCGCACTGGATGAATCTGCGCCAGACCCTCAGCCTGGCGCTGATGGACGCCGCCCGCGCGGGCATCACTCGCCAGGCCAGCCCCCAAGCCATCGCCGACGCCTTCGAACAGGGCCTGCGCGCAATCTACATCCGGCCGGCCGCGCAAACCCGGGCGCTGCAGGTCCGGCGCCACGCCCTGGGCATCCCCTGGCAGATCCGCATCCGGCAGCCCGGCCCCGCGGCCTTTCTGGACCACGCCGACGCGGCGCTTCCCGTTCCGCGCGCTCATCCGGCGCAGGCCCTGATCCGCAACGACTACCAGGCCGCGCAGCACGCGCGACGGCTCCGGCAGGGCTGGCCCGAGGGACGCGGGCCGCAATCGGGCCTGACGATCTTCGAAGCCAATACCTTGCTGATGGATCTCTGGTGGCCGCAAGCCCCCCTGGCGCCCGGGGTATCGGCCGTCGTCCGGGCCCTGGCGCCCCTGCATGGCGACCCCATCGGGCGGCGGATGATGGAAAAGGGCTACCTGCCATTCCGCCGCCGCATTCGCCTGGGGATGCAGTCCCACCCGGCCTCCTGGCCGGACCTGCCCGACGGGCGCGTCGTCCACGGAGGGCCGGCGACCGTCCCCGGGTCCGCCCCGCCGGACGTCCCGGCCGGCATGCCCGCCGACGGCGCAAGCGCGCCTTCCGGCTCCTCCGGCGCCCAGGCGCCAGGCGAAACGACGCCCGAGACAGGGCAGGCGCCCCCTGCGGATCCATCGGATACGGAATGGGAAATGGAAAAGCCGGACGCGACGGCGCCCGGCCAGGACACAACAGGCGGCACGCCGGAGGCCTGCGCGCCTTGAACCGCTACTGCCCGCCGGGTGTGCGCGGCAGGATCTGGACGAAATATTCGCCTTCGCGGATCATGTTCAGTTCGCCGCGGGCGCGTTCCTCGACGGCGGAAATCCCGGTCTTCAGATCCTGGACTTCCGCCTGCAAGGCATTGTTGCGGGCCATCAGCGCCTGATTGTTGTCGGTTTCCTGCTGCACTTGCGCCTGCAGGTCCTGAACCCGCAGCCAGCCGCCCTTGCCCCACCACAAAGGATACTGGGTGGCCAGCGTCAGGACCAGCAAGGCCAGGCTGAGCAGGCGCATGGTCGTGGTCAGCGCAGGTTGTAGAAGGCCGACGCGCCCGGATAGGCGGCGACTTCCGCCAGCTCTTCCTCGATGCGCAGCAGCTGGTTGTATTTGGCCATGCGGTCGGAACGCGACAGGGAGCCGGTCTTGATCTGCATGGCGTTGGTGGCCACGGCGATGTCGGCGATGGTGGAATCTTCGGTTTCGCCGGAACGGTGCGAGATCACGGCGGTGTAGCCGGCGCGCTTGGCCATTTCGATGGCGGCGAAGGTTTCGGTCAGCGTGCCGATCTGGTTGATCTTGATCAGGATCGAATTGGCGATGCCTTGGTCGATGCCTTTCTTCAGGATCTTGGTGTTGGTGACGAACAGGTCGTCGCCCACCAGCTGGACCTTGCGGCCCAGCTGTTCGGTCAGGATGCGCCAGCCGTCCCAGTCGTCTTCGGCCATGCCGTCTTCGATGGTGATGATCGGGTATTTGTCGCACCAGGACGCCAGCAGATTGGCGAAGTCCTGGGAATTCAGGGCGATGCCGCCTTCGCCGGCCAGGTGGTACTTGCCGTCGCGGTAGAACTCCGAGCTGGCGCAATCCAGGCCCAGCACGATCTGGGAACCGGCTTCGTAGCCGGCTTCGCCGATGGCCTTCAGGATCAGTTCGATGGCCGCTTCGTGGTTGGCGACGTTGGGGGCGAAGCCGCCTTCGTCACCCACGGCCGTGGACATGCCCTGGCCGCCGATGATCTTCTTCAGGGAATGGAAGACTTCCGCGCCCATGCGCAGGGCTTCGCGGAAGCTGGTCGCACCCACCGGCAGGATCATGAATTCCTGCAGGTCCAGGGTGTTGTTGGCGTGCGCCCCGCCGTTGATGACGTTCATCATGGGCACGGGCATCTGCATGGGGCCGCTGCCGCCGAAATAGCGATACAGCGACAGGCCGGCGTCGTCGGCGGCCGCCTTGGCGACGGCCATGCTGGCGGCCAGGATCGCATTGGCGCCCAGGCGGCTTTTGTCGTCCGTGCCGTCCAGGTCGATCAGGGTGCGGTCGATGAAGGTCTGTTCCTGGGCGTCCAGGCCCATCAGGGCCTCGGAGATCTCGGTATTGACGTGTTCCACCGCCCGCAGCACGCCCTTGCCCAGATAGCGGGACTTGTCGCCGTCGCGCAGCTCGATGGCTTCGCGGGAACCGGTCGACGCCCCCGACGGCACCGCCGCGCGGCCCATGGCGCCGGATTCCAGCAAGACGTCGCATTCCACGGTGGGGTTGCCGCGCGAATCCAGAATTTCGCGCCCGATGATGTCTACGATTGCACTCATGGTATGACCGTCCTGCCTGTTTGGGGTGGGTGGGTGAAAAGGAAACCCCGCTATTGTAGCGGGGGATGCCGAAGGTCAGTCTACTTCGGAAAACCGCGCCTGTGGGCCATGAGCCCCATACCGGAGGTATGCACTGCGCAGATCGGGGCGGCGGCTACAGCGCCAGATCCAGCGCCCCGCCCTGCTTCACGCAGCGATCCAGCGCCGCCAGGGTGTCCAGCAGCGCGCGCATCTTGCCCAGCGGCACGGCATTGGGACCGTCAGACAGGGCCTTTTCGGGATTCGGATGGGTTTCCATGAACACCCCGGCCACGCCCACCGCCACGGCGGCGCGCGCCAGCACGGGAACGAATTCACGCTGCCCGCCGGAACTGGTGCCCTGACCGCCGGGCAGCTGCACCGAATGGGTGGCATCGAACACCACCGGGCAGTGCGTGTCGCGCATGATGGCCAGGGAGCGCATGTCCGACACCAGGTTGTGATAGCCGAACGATGCGCCGCGTTCGCACACCAGGATGTTCTGGCCGTCGCCGCCCGCCTGGATGGCGGCGTCGCGGGCCTTGGCCACGACCTGCTTCATGTCTTCAGGCGCCAGGAACTGCCCTTTCTTGATGTTGACGGGCTTGAGCGTCGCGGCGCAGGCCTGGATGAAATCCGTCTGGCGGCACAGGAAGGCGGGCGTCTGCAGCACGTCCACGACCGAGGCGACCTCGCGGGCCTGGCCGGTTTCGTGCACGTCGGTCAGCACCGGCACGCCCAGCTGCTTGCGCACGTCTTCCAGGATCTTCAGGCCCTCGTCCATGCCGGGCCCCCGGAACGAAGCCCCCGAACTGCGGTTGGCCTTGTCGAAGGAGCTTTTGTAGATGAAGGGGATGCCCAGCGCCCGCGTCATTTCCTGCAGGATGCCGGCGGTCTCAAAGGCCAGTTCGCGCGATTCGATCACGCAGGGTCCGGCGATCAGGAACAGCGGCTGATCCAGGCCCGCTTGGAAATGACACAGTTGCATGGTTCTACCCCTTGACGCTCAGGCTGGTCCGGCTTTTCTGATAAGCCAGCGCAGCCTGGATGTAGCTGGTGAACAGCGGATGGCCGTCGCGCGGCGTGGACGTGAATTCCGGGTGGAACTGCACTCCCATGAACCACGGATGGCTGGGGATCTCCATGATTTCCGGCAGGTTTTCCGTGGGCGTGCGGGCGCTGATGACCAGGCCGGCTTCTTCCAGGCGGTTCACGTAGACGTTGTTGACTTCGTAGCGGTGGCGGTGGCGTTCGTTGACTTCCGCCCCGTAGATGTCGAAGGCCCGCGTGCCGGGCTTGACCGGGCAGCGCTGGGCGCCCTTGCGCATGGTGCCGCCCAGGTCGGACGCGGCATCGCGCTTTTCGATCCTGCCTTCGCGGTCCTGCCATTCAGTGATCAGGGCCACCACCGGGTGGGAGGCGGACGGATCGAATTCGGTGCTGTTGGCCCCGCCCAGGCCGGCCACATGGCGGGCGAATTCCACCACGGCCAGCTGCATGCCCAGGCAGATGCCCAGGTAGGGGATGCCGTTTTCGCGGGCGTACTGGATGGCCTTGATCTTGCCTTCCGTGCCGCGCTTGCCGAAGCCGCCCGGCACCAGGATGGCGTCCAGGCCCGCCAGGCAGCCGGTGCCCCGGGTTTCGATTTCCTCGGAATCCAGGTATTCGATGTGCACCCGCGAATGCGTGTGGATGCCCGCATGCACCAGGGCTTCGGACAGGGATTTGTAGGATTCGGTCAGGTCGACGTATTTGCCGACCATGCCGATGGTGATGGACTCGCTGGGGTTTTCCAGATCGCGCACCAGGCGGTCCCAGACGGTCAGGTCGGCGGGCGGCGGCGTGATGGCCAGCGCGTCGCACACCAGGCTGTCCAGGCCCTGCTCGTGCAGCATGGCCGGGATCTTGTAGATGGAATCCGCGTCCCAGACCGAAATCACCGCGTCCAGGGGCACATTGGAAAACAGGGAGATCTTCGCCCGCTCGTCGTCCGGCACAGGACGGTCGGCGCGGCACAGCAGCGCATTGGGATAGATGCCGATTTCACGCAGCTTCTGCACCGAGTGCTGGGTGGGCTTGGTCTTGAGTTCGCCCGCCGAGGCGATGTAGGGCACCAGCGTCAGGTGCACGAAGGCGCACTGGTTGCGGCCCAGGCGCAGGCTCATCTGGCGCACGGCCTCCAGGAAAGGCAGCGATTCGATGTCGCCCACCGTGCCGCCGATCTCGACGATGGCCACGTCGGCCTGGCCGTTGTAGGCGGCTTTCGCGCCCCGCGCGACGAAATCCTGGATTTCATTGGTGATGTGGGGAATGACCTGCACGGTCTTGCCCAGGTAATCGCCCCGCCGTTCCTTGCGCAGCACGGATTCGTAGATCTGGCCGGTCGTGAAGTTGTTGACCTTGTGCATGCGGGCCGACACGAAGCGTTCGTAGTGGCCCAGATCCAGGTCGGTCTCGGCGCCGTCCTCGGTGACGAAAACCTCGCCGTGCTGAAAGGGGCTCATGGTGCCCGGATCCACGTTGATGTAGGGATCCAGCTTCAGCATCGTGACCCGCAGCCCGCGGGATTCCAGGATCGCGGCCAGGGAGGCCGCAGCAATGCCCTTGCCCAGGGAGGAGACGACTCCCCCTGTGACGAATACGTATTTGGTCATTTCATAGGTGCCCGGTGTGGACGGGCGCAGCGGGAAATCGAGATTATAACCGCTCCGCCGGGGCCGTCAGGAGGCCTGCGGCGGCACCGTTGCCGATCAATCACATAGGCCAGATTGGCGAAGGACAAAGCCCGGCAGGCGATGCCGGCCGCGCTTCCGGTACGCCCCGAAGGCGAGGATCATCGCCCGCTCCCGGATCAACGGCGAAAGACGGCGGAGACCGGCGTTAGAATCGCCAAGGCCGTTTCTTCGACGAACGGTCCCCGATCATGCCCGCGAAGTGATCGAGAAGCGCTACGCTGAACCGGTTCATCCCGTCGCTGCGCTCATCGCATATCTCGTTTTAGGCGAGGCGCTGGCGCTGGAGTCGATACCGGGGATCCTGCTCGCCGTCATCGGCATCTATCTCGTGATCCGAAAGTCCTGAGCGCCGGCCCACGCACACACACAGGAACTCCATGAACGGCTTCATCTCCGGATTTCTCCTCGGCCTCGGCCTGATCGCCGCCATCGGCGCGCAGAACGCCTTCGTCCTGAAGCAGGGCCTGCAGAAGCGGCACGTGCTGGCCGTCAGCCTGACCTGCGCCCTGTCCGACATGGTCCTGATCGCCGCGGGCGTCGCGGGCTTCGGCGCGCTGATCGCGGCGGCCCCCGGCATCCGGGTCCTCATGACCTGGGCGGGCGCCCTCTTCCTGGCGGTCTATGCCATCAAGAGCTTCCACGCGGCGATCACCAACCGCTCAGCGCTGAATCCGGCGGAGGCCGGAACCAGCAGTCTGTCCGCCACAATCGCCACCTGCCTGGCGTTCACCTGGCTGAACCCGCACGTCTACCTGGACACGGTCGTGCTGCTGGGTTCCGTCTCCACGAACTACGGCCCTGACCGCTTCCTGTTCGGGCTGGGGGCGGTCACGGCATCTTTCCTGTTCTTCTTCGCGCTGGGGTTCGGCGCCCGGCTGCTGCGGCCGCTGTTCGCCCGCCCCGCCGCGTGGCGCGTGCTGGATCTGCTGGTCGGCCTGATCATGACGGCGCTGGCCGTCAAGCTGGCGGCATCGGCGTGATGCGCGACCCGGCCATATGGTCCCCCCGGCGCGCCAGCCCCTGGACCGGACATGCCGCCCCTAGGCTGACGCAAAGGAATAAGTCTCCCTGACCCGCAACGCCGCCACGAACCCGACCAGGCTCAAGCCCGCCGGAAGCCAAAGCGCCGTCTGGTATGCCGCTGCGGAAACGTCGGCGCCCAACACAAGCAACCAGCCATATGCCGTCTGGACGATGGCGGTGACCAGGAACACCCCCATGTTGACGAAGGCGATGGCGGATCCGGCGAGTTCCGCATGCACGCTCTCCTTCACGGCCGCGAAAGAGACGGCCACCTGGGCGCCACTGGACAAACCCAGCGCCAGGAAACAGACGAGACCGCTTGTGAATCCGCCGCCAGGGGCGAACAGCAGCCAGAACCAGGCCGCGACATTGCACAGTGAGGACAGCCAGATGAAACACTTGCGCGCCCTCATCCCGTCGGACAATTGGCCAAAGAGCAGCGATCCGAATCCATAGGGCAGCAACGCCAGCGTCAGTATCCACGACGCCGAGGCGCCCGACAGACCATAGCCATCGCTCAACAACTGGGTACCCCACAAGCCGGCGAAAGCGTAGAAGGTCCCGTTCGTCCCCGAGATCGCCAGCAGGATCAGCCATAGCTGCCGGCTTCCGATCACGTCCAGCCACAAGCCCCGGTGAGGCGAATCACGCCGCATCCCCATCGCCCGCCGCCGCAATGCATCGGACATCGGCGGGGGACGCCAGAAGAGCAGAATCAGAAGCGCCGCGGCGACAGTCACCAGGCCGAGCCACTGGAAGACCGTCCGCCAATCGGTCAGTTCAAGAAGCAGACGCGCGGGGGCTTCCGACACGAGCGAACCCAGGGTTCCGATCAATAGCGTCACTCCGGTCACCATGCCGAACCGGCGCCCATCGAACCAGATGGCGTTGTTCTTCATCATGGCAACGAAGACCAGCGACATGCCCAGGCCCACCAGGCAAGGGCCTGTCAGAGCAAGCGCGTAATTCCCGCTCGCGCTCAGGATCAAGGCGCCGACACCGGTCAATAGCGTGCCGATCATGGCCGGCGCACGAATGCCGAAACGATCGATGACCACGCCGGCCGGCACCTGCATCAGGGTGTACACCCAGAAATGCGCGGCTGCGAGCCCGCCTAATGCCGCCGCGTCCAGTCCCAGGCTTTCACCGATCGGCGCCGCAAACGTCGCCGGCGCAAACCGATTGAAAAACCCGATAAAGAAGGCGGTGACCAGGAGCGTGTAGCTGACAAGCATGAGTCCCCTTCTGAGAGCGCTTCGGCGGTGATGTTGTAGCGCGCCAGGCGCGACACGCCGCGGGCGACGAAGTACCCCAGCAGCACGCGGTCCCAGATCCCGATCCAGTCGAACAGTCAGGGTAACATCGAGCGGAGGACGGGATCGGGATTAAGATGGTACGAGCCCACCATGGATAGCCCCGGGAGGACGCCATGCCCCGATTGACTGCGAAAGACTTCGCGCCGGAACTGCTGGAACTCTACGATTTCTACGCGCACGGACTGATCGACCGGCGCGAATTCCTGAATCGGGCGGCGCGCTACGCCGCCGGGGGGCTGGGCGCCGCCGCCCTGCTGGCCACGCTGTCGCCCGATTACGCGCTGGCCGAACAGGTGTCCTTCACCGACCCGGACATCCTCGCCGAATACATTCATTACCCGTCCCCCAAGGGCAACGGCACGATACGCGCCTATCTGGTCCGGCCGGCCAAGGCCGCGGGCAAAATCCCCGGCGTCGTGGTCGTCCACGAGAACCGCGGCCTGAACCCCTACATCGAAGACGTCGCCCGGCGGCTGGCCAAGGCCGGCTTCCTGGCGCTGGCGCCCGACGGCCTCAGCGCCAAGGGCGGCTACCCGGGCAACGACGACCAGGGCCGGGAACTGCAGCAGCAGATCGACCCCGTCAAGCTGATGAACGATTTCTTCGCCGCCGTCGAATTCCTGCCGACCGTCGCCGGGTCGACGGGCAAGACCGGGATCATCGGCTTCTGCTACGGCGGCGGGGTCGCCAACGCGGCCGCCGTCGCCTACCCGGAACTGGCGGCGGCCGTGCCCTTCTACGGCATGCAGCCGCGTCCCGAGGACGTGCCCCGCATCCGGGCGCCCCTGCTGCTGCACTACGCCGGCCTGGACACCCGCGTCAATGCGGGCTGGCCGGCCTACGAGGCGGCGCTGAAAGCCGGCGGAAAGACCTACGAGGCCCACATCTACCCAGGCGTGAACCACGGCTTCCACAACGATTCGACCCCGCGCTACGACAAGGACGCCGCCGAGCTGGCCTGGAGCCGCAGCATCGCCTGGTTCAGGCGCTGGCTGGCCTAGCGGCCCGCGCCATCACGCCTCGGCCAGCGCGGGTTCCGCCTTCGGGGCCGAATGGGCGCCGGCCGATACGGCCGGCAGATCATGGGATTCGTCGATGTGGCGCAGTTGGCGGCGGCTGGCCAGCAGCACCGCAACGCCGGCCAGCACGGCGGCCGCGCCCACCCAATAGGGCACGTGATCGTTGATGGTTTCGCCCAGATAGCCCGCCAGCCAGGGCGCGACCGCCCCGCCGCTGAAGCGCACGAAGCTGTAGGCGGCGGACGCCACGCCGCGCTCGACGGGCGCGGCCTTCATCACGGTCTCGGTGACCAGGGTGTTGTTGATGCCCAGGAACAGGCCCGCCGCCACCACGCCGACCACCAGCACGGCCTTGTTGTCGGTCCAGACGGCCATCATGACCAGCACCGCCGCGAAACCCGTCAAGGCCATGGCGATGGACGGCAGCGTGCCGAAGCCGCCCTGCAGCCGGGGCGCCAGGACGACGGAGGCGAAGGCCAGCATCGCGCCCCAGCCGAAGAAGACCAGCCCGACCTGCTGGGCGCTCATGTCCAGCGGGAACGGCGTGTAGGCCAGCAACGTGAAAAAGCCGAAGTTGTACAGCAGCGCCGTGATCGCCACGCCCAGCAGCCCGGGGTGTTTCAGCGCCCGGAACGGATCGCGCAGCGAACTGGGACGGGCCACCGCCGCCGCGGAAGGCAGCAGCATCACCGTGACCACGAAAGCGATGGCCATCAGCACCGACACTCCGAAAAACGGCCCGCGCCAGGAAATCGACCCCAGGACCCCACCGATCAGCGGGCCCGCGGCGATGCCCACGCCCAGGGCTGCCTCGTAGAAGATGATGGCGTCGCGCACCGAGCCCCGGGACGCGCTGACGATGGCCGCCAGGGCGGTGGCGACGAACAGGGCGTTGCCCAGCCCCCAGACGGCGCGGTAGCCGACGATTTCCATGACGGAATCGGACATCCCCGCCAGCCCGGCCCCGACGATGATGACCGCCAGGCCCAGCAGCAGGGTGCGCTTGACCCCCAGGCGGCTGGACACCGCGCTGGTGATCAGCATGGCCAGGCCCATGATGGCCATGTAGCTGGTGAACAGCAGCGAGGTCTGGGAAGGCGTGGCCCCCAGGGAATCGGCGATGGGCTTGAGGATGGGATCGACCAGGCCGATGCCCATGAAGGCGATGACGCAGGCGAACGCGACGGCCAGCACGGCCTTGGGTTGTCGCAATAAATTCATGATGAAGAAAGTTCCTTGCTGACGGATTGATTCGGAAGTCCGGAGGATTGGCGGTAGGCCGCGTCCAGCAAACCGCTCAGGGCTTGCAGGGCATCCCGCAGCCCCTGGCGCTGCGCCGGCTGCAATTCCGCGATCAGGGATTCGACGACCCGGGCGCGTTCCCGGCGCAGATCGGCCAGCACCCGCCGCCCTTGCGGCGTCAGGGAAATCCGCGTGGCGCGGGCATCGACCGGATCGACGGCGCGAGCCACCAGTTGCTGTTCCTGCAGACGCTGCACCAGCGCGGTCATGGTGGGCTGGCTGCAGTGTTCCGCCTGGGCCAGATCGCCGATGCGCGCGGGTTCCAGTTCATTGACCTGCGACAGCACCCGCGCCTGCGCCAGAGGCACCGTCCAGGTGGTGTGATGCGTGACCCAGCGGTTCAGCCTCACGATGCGATCCAGCAATTCGGCCCCGACCGGGTCGCCCGCCGCCAGTTCGTCCATATCTTTTCCCGATCAATTACATAGCATTCCTATGTAATTATACGGAAAAATGCCGGCGACATCACCCCTCAAGGAGAAGTTCGGCCGCCGGCAATCAGCCTGCGAAGGTCAGTGCCATCGCGGCGGCGTGCCTGCCGGCATGATCAATCCACCGTCGCCAGGACGCTTCCGATCGTCTCGAAGATCTGCGCGATCTGCTTTTCCTCGATGATGAGCGGCGGCGAGATGGCGATGATGTCACCCGTGTAGCGCACCAGGACCCCCTTGTCGAAACATCGGTTGAAGACTTCGGAAGCGCGCGCGCCGGGCTTCCCGGGACGGGGTTCCAGTTCGATGCCGGCCACCAGCCCCAGGTTGCGGACGTCGATCACGTGCCGCGCGCCCTTGAGCGCATGGGCGGCGTCCTCGAAGGCGCCGGACAGGCCCTTGGCGCGATTGAACAGATCCTCGTCGCGGTAGATGCCCAGGGTGGCCAGGATGGCGGCGGTCGCCATGGGGTGGGCCGAGAAGGTGTAGCCGTGGAAGAACTCGATGCCGCCCTGGCTGGCGTCCACGACCGTGTCGTAGATCTCGCGGCGCACGGCCACGCCGCCCGCCGGCACGGCGGCGTTGCACACGCCCTTGGCGAAGGTGATCAGGTCGGGCTTGACGCCGAAGAAGCTGCTGGCCGTCGGCGCGCCCAGGCGGCCGAAGCCGGTGATGACTTCGTCGAAGATCAGCAGGATGCCATGCTTTTCCGTGATGGCCCGCAGCCTTTCCAGATAGCCCTTGGGCGGCAGCAGGACGCCGGTGGACCCGGCCAGGGGTTCCACGATCACGGCCGCGATGGTCGAGGCGTCGTGCAGGGCGATGATGCTTTCCAGAGCGTCGGCGAAATGCTCGCCCCCCCAGGCCGGCTGCCCCCGCGAAAAGGCGTTGTGTTCCAGATCGTGCGTGTGCGGCAGGTGGTCCACCCCCGGCAGCAGGACGCCGGAAAACGCCTTGCGGTTGGGGGAAATGCCGCCCACCGAAATGCCGCCGAAGCCCACGCCGTGATAGCCGCGCTCGCGGCCGATCAGGCGCGTGCGCTGGCCCTCGCCCCGGGCGCGGTGATAGGCCAGCGCCATCTTCAGCGCCGTATCGACGGATTCCGATCCCGAATTGGTGAAGAAGACGCGGTCCATGCCTTCGGGCATCAGGGCGGCGACTTCGGTCGCGGCCCGGAAGGAGTCCTCATGGCCGATGTTGAAGCTGGAGGCATAGTCCAGTTTTTCCGCCTGGCGATGCAGGGCCTCGACGATGGGCTTGCGCCCGTGGCCCGCGTTGACGCACCACAGGCCCGAGGTGCCGTCCAGGATCTGGTGGCCGTCCGTGGCGGTGTAGTACATCCCCTTGGCGGACGCCAGCAGGCGCGGGTGGGCTTTGAACTGGCGGTTGGCTGTGAACGGCATCCACAAGTGGGACAGATCCAGCGCGACTGCAGTATCGGAACTCATGATGTGACCTCGCAAAGTCAGGGAACCGGGAAGGATGAAGCCCATTCTGGGCGCGCGATGGCGCAAAAGACATACACAGTGCTAGGATGGATCCATCACTGTATTGGCCGTATCACGACAACTGTATTGGTCATGATCCTGTTCACTCCCAAGCGCCCTCCGCCCGACGGCCGGACCCTGGTCGACCAGGCCGTGGATGCCATCGAACAGGCCATCGACGCCCGCATCCTGCGCCCGGGCATGGTCCTGCCCTCGGTCCGGCAATTCGCGCGCGACCATCGCCTGTCCACCTTCACCGTCATGACCGCCTACAACCGGCTGGTCGCGCGGGGGCGTCTGCAATCCCGCCCAGGCATCGACTACCGCGTCGCCCGCCCCGCCCCGGCCCGGCCGCCGGCCGCCGCCTGGGAAGCGCCGCAGGTGGGCCCCGCCTGGCTGCTGTCCGACGTCTTCGCCGATCACTCCATGGCCATCAAGGCCGGCTGCGGCTGGCTGCCGCCCGACTGGCACAACGAAGCCGGCCTGCAGCATGCCCTGCGCCAGCTGGTGCGGGTGCCCGTCGGCCAGATGGCGTCCTACGGACACCCGCTGGGCTACCACCCCCTGCGCGAGCACATCGCCCACCACCTGGGCGGCTACGGCCTGGCGGCGGACGCGGGACAGATCCTGCTGACCCACGGGGCGACCCAGGCGCTGGACATCGTCATCCGGACCGCGCTGAAGCCCGGGGACCACGTCGCCGTCGAAGCGCCCTGCTACGCCAACCTGCTGCAGATCCTGGCCATGAACGGCGTCATCGCGCATGGCGTGCCCCGCACCCCGGACGGACTGGACGAGGACGCCCTGGACGCCCTGGCCGGCGCGCACCCGCTGCGGGCGGTCTTTGTCACCACTGTCCTGCAGAACCCGACCGGCGCCAGCTTCACCATGGCGGGCGCCTTCCGGTTGCTGCAACTGGCGGAACGCCATGATCTGCTGGTCGTGGAAGACGATGTGTCGCGCGAGCTGCTGCTGGAGCCCGCGCCCCTGCTGGCCGCGCTGGCCAGCACGCGGCGCGTGGTCTACGTATCGGGTTTCGCCAAGAGCGTGATGCCCTCGCTGCGAGTCGGATACCTGCTGTGCGAACCGAATCTGCTGCGGCGCTGCGCCCAGACCAAGATGTCGCTGGGGCTGACGTCCGCGGAGATCATGGAGCGCACGGCCTGCCAGGTCCTGCGCGACGGCCGGCAGGGCCCCTACCTGCGCGGCGTGCGGGAGCGCCTGGGCCAGGCCCACGACCAGACCTGCCAGAGGATGCGCGAGGCCGGCTTCGAGATCGCCCACGAACCCGGCGCGGGCCTGTTCCTGTGGGCGCGGCCCCGCCAGGCGCTGGATCACCCGGGCGGCGCCATCGGCCTGGCGGCCCGGGCCCTGAAGGCCGGCATCTGGCTGGCGCCCGGGGCCTACTTCTACCCGGACAGGCGCGACGAAGGCTGGTTCCGCTTCAATGTGGCGTATTCGTCCGCGCCGGCGCTCTGGGCTTTCTTTCGCGAGGCCGCCCGAAACCCGGAATGAGGCCGGGCACGGAGCCGGCCCCGCCCGTCAGACCGGTTCGGTGCGCGCCAGCAGCCAGTCGCGGGCGGCGCCGTCCACCAGCGGCAGCAGGCGTTCGCGGACCTGCCGATGGTAACCGTCCAGCCAGTCCCGCTCGTCGGCCGACAGCAGTTCGCGCACCACGCAGCGGGTGTCGATGGGACACAGCGTGACGGTTTCGAACCCCAGGAAGGATCCGAAGGCCGTCTGCGCCGCCGGCACGGCCAGCACCAGGTTTTCGATGCGGATGCCCCATTGACCGTCGCGGTACAGGCCGGGCTCGTTGGAGGTCAGCATGCCGGCCCGCATGCCCTGATGGGGCCGCGCGTGGGCCCGCACCGAGATCGACTGCGGGCCTTCGTGCACGTTCAGGAAATAGCCCACCCCATGCCCCGTGCCGTGACCGTAATCCAGGCCCCGCCGCCACAGGGGCATGCGGGCGACGGCATCCAGCACCGAAGAGGCCGTGTCGACGGGGAACTGCGCCCGCGCCAGGGCGATATGCGCCTGCAGCACGGCGGTGTAATCGGCCCGCTGCGCCGCCGACGGCGCGCCCACGGGCACCACGCGGGTGATGTCGGTGGTGCCGCCCAGATACTGCCCGCCGGAATCGATCAGCAGCAGGCCGTCGCCCTGGATCACGGCATGGGACGATTCGGTCGCCCGGTAATGCGGCATGGCGCCGTTGGCGTTGAAGCCGGCGATGGTGGCGAAACTGAGGCTGACGAAGCCCGGCCGCCGGGCGCGGGCCGCCGACAGGCGGGTGTCCACGTCGATTTCCGTGATGCGTTCGCCCGCCGCCAGGGCGGCTTCGAACCAGGCGAAGAATTCGCACAGGGCGGCGCCATCCTGGGCCATGGTCTGGCGGACGTTATCGGCCTCGGCCGCGTTCTTGACGGATTTCAGCAGCTGGGAAGGATTGATGGACTCGATCACGCGCACCTGGGCGGCGTGCGACAGGGTGCCCGCCGTCACCCGGGCCGGGTCCACCAGCAGGGCCGCGTCGACGGGCAGGCTGCTCAGGTCCCCCGCCAGGGCCGTGTAATCATTCAGTTCGACCCCGTCGGCCGCCAGACGGGCCGCCAGGTCCGGGGCGATCTTGCCCGGCGCCACGTACAGGCGCGCCCGATCGGCATCCAGCAGCGCATGCGCCAGGAAGACGGGGTTGTAGTCCACGTCGGCCCCGCGCAGGTTCAGCAGCCAGGCGATGTCGTCCAGGGAGGACAGCAGATGATGATCCGCCCCCAGGTCCCGCATGGCGGCGCGCACGGCGGCCAGGTTGTCGGCCCGGCTGCGGCAGGCGTGCGGCGGCAGGTGTTCGAAGACCGCCGCCATCGGCAGCTCCGGCCGGTCGGCCCAGACGGCGCCGACCGGGTCCTGGTTCAGCACCAGGCTGACGCCGGCGGTCTCCAGGGCTTTGCGCCAGCGCGCAGCGGAGGCCCGGTCCATCACCCGGCCGTCCACCGCCAGACCGTCGCCGCGCCGCAGGTGCGCCACGGCCCAGTCGAGCATGTCGGGCACGTCGGGCGCCCCGGCCCGCATCAGGGCGATGCCGGAACCCCGCAGCTGGGATTCCGCCTGCACCCAGTAGCGGCTATCGGTCCACAGGCCGGCGAAGTCGGCCGTCACCAGCAGGCTGCCCGCCGAGCCGTCGAAGCCCGACAGCCAGGCCCGCGCCGCCCAGTGTTCGGGCAGGTATTCCGACAGATGCGGATCAGCCGTGGGCACCAGGCAGGCCTGCAGGCCCGCCAGGGCCAGCTGCCCGCGCAAGGCGGCGATGCGATCGGCAGGCGCCGCCAGGGCATGCAACAGAGTCACGGTATTTCCTTCAGGCGACCGCCGAGGTGTCCAGCTTGGCGGTGGTCTTGGCGCGGATTTCATCCACCGTGACGCCCGGGGCCAGTTCGGTCAGGCGCAGGCCGCCGTCGGTGACTTCCATGACGCCCAGATCGGTGATGATCAGGTTGACCACCCCGACCCCCGTCAGCGGCAGGGTGCATTCGGGCAGCAGTTTCAGGGATTCGGTGCCGTCCTTGGCGCGGGCGACGTGTTCCATCAGGACCACGACCTTGCCCACGCCGGCCACCAGGTCCATGGCGCCGCCCATGCCCTTGATCATCTTGCCGGGAATCATCCAGTTGGCCAGGTCGCCCTTCTCGGACACCTGCATGGCGCCCAGGATGGCCAGGTTGATCTTGCCGCCCCGGATCATGCCGAAGGAATCGGCCGAAGCGAAAATCGAGGAGCCCGGCAGCGTGGTGACGGTCTGCTTGCCGGCGTTGATCAGGTCGGCGTCGACCTGGTCGTCCTTCGGGAACGGGCCGATGCCCAGCAGGCCGTTTTCCGACTGCAGCCAGACTTCCATGCCGCTGGGCACGAAGTTGGCCACCATGGTCGGCAGGCCGATTCCCAGGTTCACATAGAACCCGTCTTGCAATTCCTTGGCGGCGCGCGCCGCCATCTGTTCACGATCCCAAGCCATTGTGTGCCCCCTTTTTATTGACGGATGGTGCGTTGTTCGATGCGCTTTTCAGGATGCGCATTGAGGACGATGCGGTGCACGTAGATGCCCGGCAGGTGGATCTCATCCGGATCGAAGGCGCCGGTGGGCACGATTTCCTCGACCTCGGCCACGGTGATCCTGCCCGCCATCGCGACGTTGGGATTGAAGTTGCGCGCCGTGCGGCGGAAGACCAGATTGCCGCTGCGGTCGGCCTTCCAGGCCTTGACCAGGGAGACGTCCGGCGTCAGGGATCGTTCCATCAGATAGGTGCGGCCGTTGAATTCACGGGTTTCCTTGCCGTCGGCCACCACGGTGCCCACCCCGGTGGGCGTGAAAAAGGCCGGAATGCCGGCCCCGCCCGCGCGCAGCTTTTCGGCCAGCGTGCCTTGCGGCGTGAATTCGAGCTCCAGTTCGTTCGCCATGTACTGGCGGGCGAATTCCTTGTTCTCGCCGACGTAGGAGGCGATCATCTTCTTGATCTGGCGCGTGGCCAGCAACTGCCCCAGGCCGAAATCATCGACCCCGGCGTTGTTGCTGACGCAGGTCAGGCCATGCACCCCGGAATCCCGCAGCGCTGCGATCAGGGCTTCGGGGATGCCACACAGCCCGAAGCCGCCGACGGCGATCATCTGATTGTCGGCCACGATGCCCTTCAAGGCAGCGGCAGCGCTTTCATAGACTTTATCCATACGACGTTTCCTTTGAGACGAACTGAAAAATACGACTCATGCTGAAAAACAGCGCATCAGCATACGCCGGTCGGCATCGGTCCAGGGAACCGGCCGCCCGGTTGCGCCATCGGCGCAGACCAGCACATTGCGCCCCCGGGCATGCAGCGCCCGCGGGTCATCCGCATCGGCAATCCAGCAGTCCAGTTCGACGCTGGTGCGCCCCACCCGCAGCAGCTTCATGCCGACGACAACACAGGCAGGATACAACAGCGGTTTGAGAAAATCACACGAGGCGTGGGCCAGCACGCCGAAGCGGCCCCCGGCGCCATCCAACCCCATGGCGGAAAACAAACGTACGCGAGCTTCTTCGAAATAACGGAAGTAGGCCACGTTGTTGACGTGGCGCAGGGCATCCATGTCGCCCCAGCGGACTTCGACCCGGATTTCAAACGTTCCCGAAGGTGTTTGAATATCAACGACTTCCGTGGGCATCGAGGGCTCCTTGAACATGGGCCGGCGGGCCCGTGGACGAAAGTGCAGTATACCGATCTGCAATACAATGGCCGGCAATCCAAGCATCAGAAAACGGGAGCCATCCATCATGACTGAACGTGAATCCATGGAATACGACGTCGTCGTCGTCGGCGGGGGGCCGGCGGGGCTGTCGGCCGCCATCCGGCTGAAGCAACTGGCCGCCGAACGCGGCCAGGACGTCAGCGTCTGCGTCCTGGAAAAGGCGGCCGAGATCGGCGCCCACATCCTGTCGGGCTGTGTGATGGACCCTCGCGCGCTCAACGAACTGATCCCCGACTGGAAGGAAAAGGGCGCTCCCTTGAACGTGCAGGTGCAGGAAGACCGTTTCCTCTTCCTGACCGAATCCGGCTCCCGCGGCACGCCCGCCTGGCTGCTGCCCGACTGTTTCAAGAACCACGGCAACTACATCGTGCGCCTGGGCCACGTCACCCGCTGGCTGGGCGAACAGGCCGAAGCCCTGGGCGTGGACGTGTTCCCCGGCTTCGCCGCCGCCGAGATCCTGTACGCGGAATCGGGCGCGGTGCGCGGCGTGCTGACCGGCGACATGGGCGTGGCCCGCGACGGCAGCCACACCGACGCCTACCAGCCGGGCATGGAACTGCTGGCGCGCTACACGATCTTCGCCGAAGGCTCGCGCGGCCACCTGGGCCGCCAGTTGATCGAAAAATTCCGCCTGGACGCCGGCCGCGACCCGCAAAGCTACGCCATCGGCGTGAAGGAACTGTGGGAAGTCGATCCCGCCCAGGCCCGCCCGGGCACCGTCATGCACACGGCCGGCTGGCCGCTGGATTCCGACACCTACGGCGGATCTTTCCTGTACCATCTGGACGACAACCTGGTGGCCGTGGGCCTGGTGGTCGGCCTGGACTACGCCAACCCCTGGCTGTCGCCCTTCGAGGAATTCCAGCGCTACAAGACCCACCCCGCCATCCGCGCCACGCTCGAAGGCGGCAAGCGCATCGCCTACGGCGCCCGGTCCCTGACGGCCGGCGGCCTGCTGTCGCTGCCGAAGATGATCTTCCCCGGCGGCGCGCTGGTGGGCTGCGAAGCGGGCGTGCTGAACGCCTCGCGCATCAAGGGCAGCCATTCCGCCATCAAGACCGGCGCTCTGGCCGCCGAAGCGGCCTTCGAGGCCCTGGCCGCCGGCCGCAGCCACGACGAACTCACCGCCTACCCGGCCGCCTTCGAATCGTCCTGGCTGCATGCCGAACTGAACAAATCCCGCAACTTCAAGCAGTGGTTCAAGAAAGGCCGCACCATCGGCACCCTGATGACGGGGATCGAGCAATGGCTGCTGAAGGGCAACATCCCCTGGACCATCCACCGCAGCAAACCGGACCACGCCTGTCTGCAGCCGGCTGCCGAATGCGCGCGCATCGACTATCCGAAGCCCGACGGCAAGCTGACCTTCGACCGGCTCAGCTCCGTCTTCATCTCGAACACCAACCACGACGAAAACGAACCCGTCCACCTGACGCTGAAGGACGCGGCCGTGCCGGTGAAGGTCAACCTGGCCAAGTTCGGCGGCCCCGAAGCCCGCTTCTGCCCGGCGGGGGTCTACGAATTCGTCAAGACCGAAACCGGCGAGGACAAGCTGCAGATCAATGCGCAGAACTGCGTGCACTGCAAGACCTGCGACATCAAGGACCCCACCCAGAACATCGTCTGGGTCACGCCCCAGGGCGGCGAAGGGCCGGTCTACAACGGCATGTAAGTGCCATGGATATCGCCTACGCCACCAAATTCCTGGGCGCGCTGTTCGCCATCATGAACCCCTTCATCACCCTGCCGCTGTTCCTGGCGCTGACGGCGCAGAAATCCGTGGCTGAACAGCGCAACCTGGCGGTCGCCATCCTGGGATACACCGCCGTCATGTGCATCGTGATCGCCCTGGCCGGCAGTCACATCATCAGCTTTTTCGGCGTCAGCCTGGATTCCTTCCGGGTGGCGGGCGGCATGGTGCTGATCGGCATCGCCCTGTCCATGCTCAACGGCCAGCCGATCACGTCCCACGAACGCGCCACCCAGGAAAAAAGCGCCAACACCGCGGCCGCCGCGGCCGAAGGCACGGACGACAATCCCGCCTTCTACCCCCTGACCTTCCCCATGATCATCGGCCCCGGCACGATCGCCACCCTGATCATCTACAGCGCCCAGGCCAGGGACTCCGCCCGCCTCGTCAGCTTCGGCGTCGTGCTGCTCGCCGTCCTGGCGGCCCTGTTCGCCGTGCTGTATTTCGCCGCGTCGATCGGCAGGCTGCTGTCCACCAAGATGCGCGTCATCATGGCCCGTGTCATGGGCATCATCCTGGCCGCCATCGCGGTGGAAATGGTGTTCGCGGGCGCCAAGGCCATGCTGCCGGGGCTGGCGCACTGACAATCCGGCCGCCACCGGACTCCTTGCGCTGCGCCGCGCCGTCGTCACGGGCAGCGGAGCAACCCACCAGAGACTAACATGACACCTGTCGAATTCGGCTTCCTGCTGATCCCGCAGTTTTCCATGCTGTCGTTTTCAGGCGTACTCGAGCCGCTGCGCATGGCCAACCGACTGGTGGAAACGCCGCTCTACCGCTGGCGAATGTTCACGCCGGAAAACCGTGCCGCGCCCGCCAGCAACGGTCTGCTGTTCGAACCCACCGGCCGCATGGAAGCCCCAGGCGCGCTCGACACATTGATTGTCGTGGCCGGCATCGATGCCAATACATACTGCACGCCGGACATCCTGGGTTGGCTACGTCGGCTGGCGGGAGGCGGTGTCAACCTTGGCGCGACCTCCGTCGGACCGCTGTTCCTGGCTCGCGCGGGCCTGCTGGACAACCATCGCTGCACCATCCACTGGGAAAACGTCGCGGGGCTGCGGGAAGAATTCCCGCTGCTGAACATTACCGACGAACTCTACGAAATCGACGGCCAGCGCCTGACCTGTTCGGGAGGGACGGCGGGCCTGGACATGATGATGCACCTCATCGGCCAACGGCATGGATACCGGCTGGCAACCGCCGTAGCGGAGCAATGCATCCATCCCGAAATCCGCAAATCCCAGGCCAGCCAGCGGCTGTCGCTGCGCAACCGTCTGAACGTAAACAACCCGCATCTGCTGGCCGCCATCGAATGCATGGAATTGCACCTGGAAGACACCCTGAGCGGCGCGCAGCTGGCCTCTCAGGTAGGCCTGTCAGTGCGGCAGTTGAACCGACTTTTCAGATCGAACCTCTCCGTTCCTCCAGGCGACTTCTATATGAACCTGCGCCTGGAGCGCGCCCGCGCCCTGCTGGAACAGACCAGTATGCCAGTGGCGGAAGTCAGCCTGGCCTGCGGGTTTGCCAGGACATCGCACTTCATCCGCCGCTTTCGCGAACGCTTCGGCCATACGCCCGTCGCCGCCCGCCGGCACCAGCGCGGACGCTACGTGGAAACGCCGGAGACAGTTAGGACCTGAAGCAGGACGTATTTCCGACAACGACCATGTGGCGTCAAAAATAGAATATATAACGTCCGTTTCAGAGCATCAATGCGCCGATAGACACCCTACTATGGGCGCTCAAAGGCGGGAACCCGGCCATGCGGCCGCGGAGGCCGCCACATAAAGGGCAGCTGCACGCACGGCACCCAGACGCCTCACAAGAGGAGACAGATTCGTGGACACCCTGATCTACATGGCCGCGCATGGCGACCTGATCCTCGCCCGCACGATCGAGCACATTTCCCTGGTGGGAGTGGCCATCGGACTGGCCATCCTGACGGGCGTGCCCATCGGCATCGCCATCACCCAGAACCAGCGTGCCGCCAACCTGGTGCTCTACATTGCTTCGATCATCATGACGGTGCCGTCGATCGCGCTCTTCGGCGTCATGATCCCGGTGCTGTCCCTGTTCGGTCACGGCATCGGTTACGTGCCGGCCGTCATCGCGGTACTGCTCTATTCGCAACTGCCCATCATCCGCAACACCTATACCGCTATCAACAATGTCGATCCCGCGTTGCGGGAAGCGGCGCGCGGCATGGGCATGACGCCGCTGCAACGCCTGGGCAGGGTGGAAATTCCGCTGGCCATCCCGGTCATCATGGCCGGCGTGCGCAGCGCTGTCGTGCTCTCCATCGGCATCATGGCGATCGCGGCCTACATCGGCGCCGGCGGCCTGGGCGTGTTCATCAGCCGAGGCATTTCGCAGACCGACCCCCGCCAACTGGTGACAGGCGCCGTCGCTGTCAGCGTGCTGGCCATCGTCGCCGATTTCTTCCTGCTATGGCTGCAGAACCGACTCACGCCGGCTGGTGTGAAAACCGCCTGACCCCCATTCAGAAAGGAGGCCCGACATCATGATCCGGCTGGAAAACCTCACCAAGACATTCACCACCCACGAAGGCACGGCCACCGCTGCCGATCACATCAGCATGGAAGTCGCGGCAGGGGAAATCTGCATCCTGCTGGGCCCTTCGGGCTGCGGCAAGACCACCACGCTGAAAATGGTGAACCGTATCATCCCGCCCAGTTCGGGCCGGGTCTTCCTGGATGAGAAAGACACTACGGACTACGACACCATCAGCCTACGCCGGCAGATTGGCTACGTGATCCAGCAGATCGGCCTGTTTCCCAACATGACCGTCGGCGAAAATATCGGAGTCGTGCCCCGCCTGCTGGGCTGGGACAAACGCCGAATCCAGCAGCGCACCGAAGCGCTGCTGGAGATGGTGGCCCTGGACCCCGCCGTATTCCTGGCGCGCTACCCGAAAGAACTGTCCGGCGGCCAGCAGCAACGCATCGGCGTGGCCCGCGCGCTGGCGGCGGATCCCCCAGTGCTGCTCATGGACGAACCCTTTGGCGCGATCGACCCGATCAACCGGCAAGTCATCCAGGACGAATTCCTGAAGATGCAGGAAAAGCTGGGCAAGACGATCCTGTTCGTCAGCCACGACATCGACGAGGCGGTCAAGATGGGCGACAAGATCGCCATCTTCCGCGAGGGCCGCCTGCAGCAATTCGACACCCCCAACAACGTCCTGGCCCGCCCGGCTAATGATTTCGTGGCGAATTTCGTAGGCTGCGACCGCACTCTCAAGCGGCTGCGGCTGATGACGGTACGAGACGTGATGACGGCCATACCCGCCGGTAATAACGACGGCCGGCACAGAGACGCCCGGAGCGACACGCCCGAGCGCCAGGTTCACGAGGACGACGACTTGCGCATGGCGGTTTCGCAAATGTTCACCCACAACCTCGACGAACTGGCTGTGGTGGATCACGCCGGACAGTACCGGGGCACCATCACGCAGCAGGCGATCCGGCAGGCTCTGAGCCAGGACGGCGGCCCCGTCCATCAAAATACCCAGGCGAAGCATCCCGTCACCTGCGAATCGCAAAGGCTCGCACCATGAGCCGGGCCTCGCGCGCACTTTGGCAGACCGGCCACAGGACCGAACGCCTGCTGGTCCTGGCGCTGCTGGCGCTCGTCGGCATTCAGTTGCAGATGAGCGGACTGGCCGATGACATTCTCTCCCACGGGGACGACATCCTGTACCTGAGCCGCCAGCACATCGAACTGACGCTCATTTCCGGCGGACTGGCGATCGCCACCGGGTTGCCGCTGGGAATCGTACTGAGCCGCCGCTTCATGCGCCGCTGGGCTGAAGGCGTCATGCAACTACTCAACATCGGCACCACCATCCCGACACTGGCCGTGCTGGCCTTGTCCATGACGCTGCTCGGAATCGGCACCGCGCCGGCCATCTTCGCACTGTGGATCGCTTCGCTCCTGTATATCGTGCGCAATACCTACTCGGGCTTGACGGCCATCCCGCAACACCTGCAGGAGGCCGCCTATGGCGTGGGCATGTCCGCCTGGCAGGTGCTGTGGCAGGTGGAGCTGCCCAACGCGCTCTTCGTGATCTTCGCCGGCATCCGCACCTCGCTGGCCATCAACGTCGGGACCGTGCCCCTGGCCTTCCTGGTGGGCGGCGGCGGGTTGGGCGAACTGATTTTCACCGGAATCGACCTGAACGATACCGGAACCATGCTGGCGGGCGCCATCCCCACAGCGCTGCTGGCCATCGCCGTCGATACCCTGATGGGCATGGCGGCTCACGCCTTGATTCCCCGAGGCGTCAACCCACTGCGATAGCGTTCACAAGCGCAGACATTCACCCCCAAGGAGCAGACAAATGCAGCTTTTCAAACTCGTACAGGCATGCGCCGCCACCGCTCTCCTCGCCTTTGCCGGCCAGGCTGCGGCCGCCGACGCCATCGTGGTCGGCGGCAAGAACTTCACCGAGCAGCAGATCATGGCGGAGATGACCAGCCAACTGCTGAAGGCCAAAGGCCACGCGGTCGATACGCGGGCCGGCATGGGCAGCGCCGTGCTGCGCAAGGCACAGGAAAACGGCCAGATCGACGTCTACTGGGAATACACCGGCACGTCGCTCATCGTCTACAACAAAGTGACAACCTCCCTGTCGGCGCAGGCCGGCTACGCCAAAGTCAAAGAACTGGACGCAGCCAAGGGACTGGTCTGGCTGAATCCTTCCAAAGCCAACAACACCTATGCGCTGGCCATGCGCCGCCAGGAAGCCGACAGCCTGGGTATCCACACGATCAATGATCTGGCGACAGCCCTGAACGGCGGCAAAGACCTGGCCTTCGCCGTCAATGCCGAGTTCTACGCTCGCGCCGACGGCCTCAAGCCGTTGCAGGAAACCTATGGCTTCGAATTCAAACGCGCCAACATCAAGCGCATGGACACGGGTCTGACCTACCAGGCGCTGCGCGACAAGCAGGTGGACGTGGCGCTGGTCTTCGCCACGGACGGGCGCATTCCCGCCTTCGACTTCGTCGTCCTGACGGATAGCAAGGGCTTCTTCCCTTCCTATGCGCTGACACCGGTCGTCCGTCAGGCCGTCCTGGCCAAGAATCCCAAGCTGGCCGACACCCTGAATGGCCTGTCCGCCGTGCTGGACGACAAGACCATGGCTCACCTGAACGCCCAGGTCGACGTCGATCACAAATCCATCAGCGACGTCTGCCAGGCTTTTCTCAAGGAAAAAGGGCTGATCTGAACGCATCCGGCCCAGCCATTCGCGCGCAAAGGACTGACATCATGACCGACGCCCCATGCCTACGCACCGCCGTCGCCCAGATCGAAGGGCGATGTGGCGACGTAGCCCACAACCTGGGCCTGCACCTGACGCTCATCGAAGAGGCCCGCGCACAACAGGCGGACCTGCTGCTGTTCCCGGAACTGTCCCTGACCGGCTACAGCCTGGGCGACGCGGCCCTGTCGCTGGCCCGGCGCGCCGACCACGCCATCATCCGCGAACTGGCGACGGCGGCCCAGGGCATCGACGTCGTCTTCGGCTTCGTGGAAGAAGCGCCGGCCGCACAGCTGTACAACGTCATGGCCGTGGCGCGCGACGGGGCCGTGCGCTTCGTACACCGCAAAATCAATCTGCCCACCTATGGGGGGCTGGAGGAAGGCAAGCTGTACGCTGCCGGCCGGCACGTGGACATATGCCCGATTCGCGGGCCATGGAAGGCCGGCCTCTTGATCTGTGCCGACCTGTGGAATCCCGCACTGGTGCATCTGGCCATGCTGCAGGGGGCCACTGTGCTGCTGGCGCCCATCAGCTCCGCCCTGGGAGCCGTCGGCGGCGACTTCTCCAACCCCCAGGGCTGGGACCTGGCCACACGCTTCTACGCCATGATGTACGGCACCCCGATCCTCATGTCCAACCGGCTAGGGCAGGAAAACGACACCCGATTCTGGGGAGGGTCACGCATTCTCGATCCGCAAGGGCAAGTCCTGGCGCGGGCGCCCGAAGGCAAGACCGGTCTGGCCTTCGCCGATCTGGACTACGACGCCGTGCGCCGGGCGCGCTTCAACCTGCCCACCCTCCGGGACAGCAACCCCGAACTGAACCTGCGAGAGCTGCAGCGCATCCTGGACAATCCCGACAGACCCCGGACAAGCGACTGACCGCATGACACGCATCCGCAACACCACACGGTCACAGGACACACGATGAAGGACTATCTTCTGGATCCGGAAGCGCGCGAGTTCCGCGCCGCCGCCCGCCACTTTCTGCAGAGCGAACTCGCCCCCCGGGCCGACGCCATCGAAAACAGACAGGACTGGGAGGCGGTCAAGGCCGTCGTCCAGGCGCTGGGCAGGGAACACTACCTGACATTGATGTTCCCGGATCTCTACCGAGGCCCGCTGTCGGCGCCCGGTCTGGTCCATGCCACGATCCTGTCCGAAGAAGCCGCCGCGGTCAACTACGCGTTCGAGACGACCATCGCCACCGCGATTTCCTGCGCCTACCCGCTGCACCGCTACGCCCTGCCCGACATCCGGGCGCGTTATCTGGACGGCATCATCGGCGGCAGCGAAGTGGGCGCGATCTGCGTGACCGAACCCAACGTGGGCTCGGACAGCGCGGGCATGCAGACCCGGATCGAATTCGACGACGCGAGCAAGGAATGGATCATCAACGGGTTCAAACGCTATATCTCGAACGCATCCGTGGCCGACACCTACATCGTCTACGGCATCAGCAACCCGGCCGTGGCGGCACAGAAAGGCATGAGCGCAGTCGTCGTCCCCAAGGACACGCCCGGCATCCACTTCCCCCGCACTTATACATTCATGGGACGACGCGGCTGCGTCGTCGGAGAGGTCGAGTTCAAGGACTGCCGCGTACCGGCCGACCACTTGCTGGGCCGGCGGGACGAGGGGTTCCGCATCATGCTGGGCATGTTCAATTTCGAACGCATCATCCTGGGCGGCTCAGGCCTGGGCCAGGCGCGAGCCGCCTTCGACATTGCCACAGATCATGCGCAGCGGCGCAACAGCTTCGGGCAGAAGCTGGGCTGCAAGCAGCTGATTTGGGACCGCATCGCCGAGATGAGCTGGCGCATCGATGCCGCCGAGCTGCTCACCTACCGAGCGGCGCTGCTCTACGACGCCGGCACGCTCAGCGCCAAGGAACTGATGAAACCGGCATCGATGGCCAAGCTGGTCGCCACCGAAACCGCCCTGTTCTGCGCCGATGCGACGGTCCAGATCCTGGGCGGAGATGGCCTGACCAAAGAATATGGCCGCGCCGAACAGATCTACCGCGACGCGCGCGCCCTCACCATCGTTGGAGGCACCACTGAAATGGTGAAGTACCTCATTGCCAGCGCCGACATGCCTTCGATCAAACCCAATCTCTGATGACGGCCCCTCACATGAACGTCTCCTCGATTCTCACCCAGACGGTGGACCGGCATCCGACCAAAGAAGCTCTGGTCTTCGAAGGCCGGCGCTGGACCTACGCCGCCTGGAACGCCAGGATCAACCGCATCTGCCACGCCCTGTCGGACATGGGCGTGCGTCCGCTGGACCGTGTCGCGCTCTATCTGAAGACGGACGAGGCATCCGCGACTCTGTACTTCGCTTGCCAGAAGATCGGCGCCGTGGTCGTGCCGATGAACTTTCGTCTGGCGGCGGCGGAAGTCGCCCACATTCTGCGCGATTCGGGCGCACGGGTGCTGGCCTACAGCCAGTCACTCGCTCCCAGCGCCCAGGCCGCCGCGCGGGATGTCCGCAGCACCCATGACTTCATCGCAGTCGCGCCGCCAGGCGCATCAATCCCGGCGGGCCATCACGATTATGAAACGCTGGCCGACGGTGGCAACGCGGCGGAGCCCGACTACCGCGCCGAGGCCGAACAACTCTCCGCTCTGGTGTATACCTCCGGTACGACCGGCCGCCCGAAAGGCGTCATGCACACCCACGCAAACGACGTCGCCATCGCCATGAACTGCACGATGGAGTACAGCCTCTGCGCCGCGGACCGGGCGCTGCACATCGCGCCGCTCTATCACGTGGGCGGCATGCAGGCCTACTTCCTGCCGCACGTGCTCGTAGGCGGCACGAACATCATCATGAGCCTCTATGAGGCGGGCAACACGCTGGAGGCGATCCAGGCCGAAAGCATCACGACTCTATTCGCGGTTCCCACCCAGATCCAGCAGATGCTGTTCCACCCTCGCTTCCGGGACTTCGACGTGTCTTCCCTGCGCATGATCACGACGGGCGGCGCCGCCATCGCCGCAGCCACCATGGAAAGGGTGCTGCGCGAATTCTGCAGTGGGTTGTACAACGGCTATGGCATGACCGAAGCGAGCCTCACCCTGCTTCTGCACCCCGAGGACGCCCTGGCGCGCCCGGGGTCCTGTGGCAAGCCCACTCTGGTTTCCCAGGCCAGGATCATCCCCCACGATCCGCAGCGCGACGTCCCTCCCGACGAAACCGTCCCAGCGGGCGCCGTGGGTCAACTGATTGTGCAGGGCCCCCAAATGATGACTGGCTACTGGAACAATCCCGCCGAAACGGCCCGCAAGATGAAGCACGGCTGGCTCTACACCGGAGACCTGTTCAGCCAGGACGCCGACGGTTACTACTCTTTCCAGGGACGTACCGACGACATGATCGTCTCCGGAGGCGAGAACATCTACCCGCGCGAAGTCGAAGAGGTGCTGTACCGCTGCCCCGGCGTCCGGGAAGCTGCTGTCATCGGCCTGCCCGACCCGCAATGGGGACACACGGTCACTGCGGTCATCGTCCGGTCGGACCCTCAACTGGACGCCGCCGGCATCGATTCCTTCTGCCAAGGCAGCGGCCTGCTGGCCGCCTTCAAGCGACCACGCCGGTTCTTCTTCGCTGAACAACTCCCCCTCAATCCGAGCGGCAAGGTGCTGAAGCACGAACTCATACGGCAGTACGGGCCGAAGACATAAACGTCAGCCGCCGCCACGTTCCCAGCAATATCAAAGAAGCCGATCATGCCCAACCACTCACACCATGTCCTGCAGCTCATCCACGCACTGCGCTTCGAAGACCTGCCGGAACAGGTCGTGGCGCAGGCGCGCCGCTGCCTGCTGGATCTGTGTGGCGTCGCCGCCGCCGGAACCGGTACCGAGCTGTCGAGAATCATCCGCAATCATGCTGCCGCGCAATACGGTGCCACGACACGCGGGGCCAGGATGCTGTTCGATGGGCGCGCCGTCAGCCTCCCGGGCATGGCGCTGGCTGGCGCCGCCACCATCGACAGCGTCGACGCTCATGACGGCCATGTGCTTACCAAAGGCCACGTCGGCGTCACCATCTTTCCCGTCGTCACCGCCCTGGCGGATGCCGGCTTGATCCGGGACGGGCGGGAATTCCTGGCGGCCCTGGCGCTGGGCTACGAAATCGCCACTCGCGCGGGAATCGCCCTGCATGCCACCGCATGCGACTACCACACCTCGGGCGCCTGGAATTCGATCGGCGCGGCGGCGTTGACGGCCCGCGCCCTGGCGCTGGACGTGAACCGCACACGAGAAGCTTTGGGCATCGCGGAATACTTCGGTCCCCGCAGCCAGATGATGCGCTGCATCGATCATCCGACCATGGTCAAGGACGGCTCCGGCTGGGGGGCGATGACGGGCGTATCGGCAGCCCTGCTGGCCGCCGACGGCTTCACCGGCGCGCCGGCAGCGACACTGGAAGACGAGGCCGTGACCGACTGCTGGCAGGATGCGGGCCGGCGGTGGACCATCATGGAGCAGTATTTCAAGCCATACCCTGTATGCCGCTGGGCACAGCCGGCAGTCGAGGCCGCCCTATCCCTTGCCCGCACTCATGCCCTGCAAGCAGCGGAGATCGCCGAAATCCGCATTTCGACTTTCTACGAAGCCTCGCGGCTGGCCACGCGACACCCTGACACCACCGAACAGGCCCAGTACAGCCTGCCGTTCTCGGTCGCCGCCGCCCTGCGCCATGGCCGGTTGGGCGTCGGGGAAATCAGCGGCCCGGCGTTACAGGATCGCCTGACATGGCGGCTCAGCGAAGACATGGTCATCAGCGAAAACCCCGCATACAGCCAGCGCTTTCCCGCCGAACGCTGGGCGAACGCCACGATCGTCCTGCGCGATGGACGTACGGTGCAATCCGCCCCCCACACAGCGCGCGGCGACGCGGAAGCGCCCCTCACCGACGCGGAAATCGAGGATAAATTCACCGCGATGGCTGAGCCTGCGCTGGGCCCCGCGCGCTGCCAGGCGCTGCGGCAGGCCATCGGCACGCTGGGCCTGGGCAGCGCGGATTCCTCCGCGCTGCCCAGACTGCTAGGACTGCTGCTGGCAGCACCGTCCGAATAGATCGCGCTTTCATCCGGAGGCAGGCCCCGACCGCGGAGCAAGCGCAGGCGGGGCATGCCGATCGCCATGAAAAAAGAGGCGGGGGATCCCCCCGCCTCTTTGGCTGTGTCCGCCGCCCTGGATCACAGGGCGCCGTTCAACACTCTTTACCGCACCTGGGCCAGCTGGTCCAGGATGCCGGGATTTTCCAGCGTGGAAACGTCCTGCGTGATCGGTTCGCCCTTGGCCACCACGCGCAGCAGGCGGCGCATGATCTTGCCCGAACGCGTCTTGGGCAGGTTCTCGCCGAAGCGGATCTCGCGCGGCTTGGCGATGGGGCCGATTTCCTTCGCCACCCAGTCGCGCAGCAGCTTGGCCATCGCGGCGGCATCGTCGCCCTGCGGCAACGGGCCGTTGAGCACCACGAAGGCCACCACGGCCTCGCCCGTCGTGTCGTCGGGGCGGCCCACCACGGCGGCCTCCGCCACCAGTTCGTGCGCCACCAGGGCCGATTCGACTTCCATCGTGCCCAGGCGGTGGCCCGAGACGTTCAGCACGTCGTCGATGCGGCCCATGATCCAGAAATAGCCGTCCTTGTCGCGCTGGGCGCCGTCGCCGGCCAGATAGTAGCCTTTCAGCTCTTCCGGGAAATAGGTCTTCTTGAAGCGTTCGGGATCGCCCCAGATCGTGCGGATCATCGACGGCCACGGACGACGGATCACCAGGAAGCCGCCCTTGCCGCGCTCGACCTCTTCACCGGTCTCGTCGACGATGGCGGCATCGATGCCGGGCAGCGGCAGCGTGCAGGAACCGGGCTTGAGCGGCGTCACGCCCGGCAGCGGCGTGATCATGTGCGCGCCGGTTTCCGTCTGCCACCAGGTGTCGATCACCGGGCAGCGCTGGCCGCCGACGTTGTTGTAGTACCAGACCCAGGCTTCCGGATTGATCGGTTCGCCCACCGAGCCGATGATGCGCAGGCTGCTGAGATCGTAGGATTTCGGATGGACCTTGGCGTCGGCCTCGGACGCCTTGGTCAGCGAACGGATGGCCGTCGGCGCCGTGTAGAACACCGAGACCTTGTGTTCCTGGATCATTTTCCAGAAGCGGCCCGCATCGGGATACGTGGGCACGCCCTCGAACACCACCTGCGTGACGCCGGCGGCCAGGGGGCCGTACGTGACGTAGGAGTGTCCCGTGACCCAGCCCACGTCGGCCGTGCACCAGAACACGTCGGTCGGCTTGGAGTCGAAGGTCCATTTCATGGTCATCAGCGACCACAGCAGGAAGCCGGCGCTGGAATGCTGCACGCCCTTGGGCTTGCCCGTGGAACCGGACGTGTACAGGATGAACAGCGGGTGGTCGGCATCGACGGGCACCGGCGGGCAGTCGCTGGACTGGCCCTGGATCGCATCGTGCCACCACAGGTCGCGCTTGGCGTCCCAGTTGACGTCGGAACCGGCGCGCTTGTAGGTGATGACCTTGCGCACGGCCTCGCAGCCGCCCATGGCCAGGGCTTCGTCCACCGCGCTCTTCAGGGCGATGGTCTTGCCGCCGCGGATCTGCGCGTCGGCCGTGATGATCAGCGTGGCGCCGACGTCCACCGTGCGTTCGTGGATGCTCTTGGCCGAGAAGCCGCCGAACACCACCGAATGGATGATGCCCAGGCGGGCGCAGGCCTGCATGGCCACCACCGCCTCGATCGACATGGGCAGGTAGATGACGGCGCGCTCGCCGGTCTTGAAGCCCAGCGACTTGATCGCGTTGGCGAACTGCGACACGCGGGCGTGCAGTTCTTTGTACGTGACCTTCGTGACCTTGCCGTCATCGGCTTCGAAAATCAGGGCGACGCGGTTTTCCGCCGGTGTGCCCAGGTGCTTGTCCAGACAGTTGGCCGAGACGTTCAGCTTGCCATCGGGATAGAACTTGTAGAAGGGCTTGTTGGATTCGTCCAGCACCTGGGTGAAAGGTTTTTCCCACACCAGGTTCTCGTTGGCCAGGCGCGCCCAGAATGCATTCGGGTCCCGGCTGGCTTCGTCGCACAGGGCCTTGTAGCCTTCCATCCCGGACACGTTGGCCTGCTTGACCAGATCAGCCGGCGGCGGAAACACGCGGTTTTCCACCAATATGGATTCAATCTCCGTAGGCATTTCGCTCGCTCCTTTTGAGTGATGTGATTCACATCATGTTTGAATTGTGTTACCTGTTACCGTACTGCACGAGCCTTACTTGATTCTGACAGATGCAACCCGCCCCCGGAGGGCTCAGCCGGGCTCAATCCGCGCATCCCGATCCTGCTGCCCCCGGACGAAATCCAGGCGGCCCAGCAGCCACAGGCCGGCCAGGAAGAACACCCCCGTCGCCAGCAGCGCCGCCCGGTGATTGCCCTGCGTCAGCCACACCAGCAGACCGTAGGTCAGCGGCCCGACGACGGCGGCCAGTTGCACCGCGAAGGTCCACAGGGCGAAGAACTCGGCCGGCCGGCGCGCCGGGGCCAGCACGCCCACCATGGCCCGTCCCGCGCTCTGGCTGGTGCCCATGCACAAACCCGCCAGGCCCGCCGCCGACCAGAACACCGGCAAGGATTGCGCCGATACCGCCAGCCCCACCATGACCAGCCAGCCGCACAGCGTGATGGCCAGCGCCCGCTTGTGGCCGATGCGGTCCTGCAGGTAGCCGAAGCCGAAGGCGCCGATCGCGGCGGCGATGTTCACCAGGAACACCAGCATCATGGTCTGGCGCATGTCGAAACCCATGACCTCGGTGGCATAGACGGCCGACAGGGTGATGACTACCGTGATGCCCGCCTGATAGCACGCGATGCACATCAGCAGGCGGCGGAAATCCGGATAGTCGCGGCGGGTTTCTTGCCAGGCGCGGCGCAGCTGCGCCAGCACGGCCAGCGCCGGGGCGGTCGCCGTGCTGGCCGGCTCGCGCAGCCAGAGGAATGAAGGCAGCGCCGCCAGGGCGAAGAAGCCCGCCGTCAGGCCCATGATCCAGGGGACATAGTCCTGGGCCGGCAGCCCCCGCGATCCGGCGTCGCTCGCCACCCACAAGGCCAGCCCCAGGGCCAGCATGCCGCCGCAATAGCCGAAGCTCCAGCCCCAGCCGGACACGCGGCCCATGGATTCCGGGCGGGCCAGTCCGGGCAGGAAAGACGCCACGGCGGATTCCCCGACGCAGTAGAACACGTTGGACGCGGCCAGCCAGAACAGGCCCCAGGCGATGTCTCCGGGGCCGACGCTGGCCAGCACGGCCGTCGCCAGCACGCAGCCCGCCGTGCTGGAAAACAGCAGGCGGCGGTGGCCGGCGCGGGCGTCGGCGCGCGCGCCCAGCGCGGGCATGGACACCATCACGATCAGGTACGACAGGGACAGGGCCGCGGTCAGCGCCAGCGTGCCCCAGGCATGGCCGGCCGCCACCACCCCGACGAAATAGGCATTGAACACCGTCGTCAGGACGACCGTGGTGTAGCCGGAATTGGCGAAGTCGTACATCGCCCAGGACCAGACCTCGCGCCGCCCCACGCCGGGCCTCAGGGCGCCGGCGCGGCCCCCCGGCCCGCCGGCCGCGCCTGCCGCCTCGGGCGAACGGGGCTGGTCCCGCTGATCGCTCACAGCACGGAACGGATCTGGTCGAGGGCGCCCGGATCCTCGATGGTGGTCAGGTCGCCGGGATCGCGCCCTTCGCACAGGGCCACGATGGCGCGGCGCAGGACCTTGCCGGAACGCGTCTTCGGCAGGCTGTTGACGAACATGATGCGGGCGGGCCGGGCCACGGCGCCGTTGCGCTGTTCGATGACGCGCTTGATCTCGGCTTCCAGGCGGTCGCGGCCGCCCGCCTCGTCGAGCAGCGCCGGATTACGCAGCACGGCGAAGGCCATGGCTTCCTGGCCCTTCAGCTGATCGGCCACGCCGACCACCGCCGACTCGGCCACGGCCGGATGGGTGTTCACGGACTCTTCGATTTCGCGGGTGCCCAGGCGATGGCCGGCGACGTTGATGACGTCGTCGGTGCGCCCCAGGATGAACCAGTAGCCGTCGTCGTCCACCAGGCCCCAGTCGGACGTGGAATAGGTCAGGCGCCCCGGGAAGGACCGGAAATAGGTCTGCACGAAGCGTTCGTCATTGCCCCAGATCGTGCTCATGGCCCCCGGCGGCAGGGGCGGTTCGATGGCCACGACGCCCTTGCGGTTGGGACCGCAGTCCTGACCGGTGGATTCGTCGACGACCCGCACGTCGAAGCCGTAGACCGGCACCGTGGGGCTGCCGAAGCGCGGGGGGATTTCCTCGACCCCGGGCTGCGCCGACAGGATCGGCCAGCCGGTCTCCGTCTGCCAGTAGTTATCGATGACGGGCTTGCCCAGCGCTTCGGACAGCCACTGGCCGGTCAGCTCGTCCAGCGGTTCGCCCGCCAGGTAGATGCGGTCCAGGCTGGACAGGTCGTGGCGCGTGAGCAGGGCCGGATCGTGCTTTTTCAGCACCCGGATGGCGGTCGGCGCGGAGAACAGCGCGTTGACCCGATGGGTCTCGATGATGCGCCACAGGATGGCGGCGTCGGGGCGCACCGGCGTGCCCTCGTACATGACGGTGGCCTGGCCGTTCAGCAGCGGCCCGTAGACCACATAGGAATGCCCCACCACCCAGCCCACGTCGCTGCTGGAAAAATAGACGTCGCCCGGCTTGCCGCCGAACACGTATTCCATGGATGCGCACAGGGCCACGGCGTAGCCGCCCACGTCGCGCTGCACGCCTTTGGGGTTGCCCGTCGTGCCCGAGGTGTACAGGATGTAGCTGGGCGAACTGGATTCCAGCCAGACCACCGGCACCTGCGCATCCAGATGGCGGGCCCGCAGGGTGGCGTAATCCAGGTCGCGGCCCGCGGTCAGGTCCATGGCCGCCAGGCCGCGGTTGACCAGCACGACATGTTCGGGGCCATGCGCGCACTGCGCGATGGCCTGGTCCAGCAGCGGCTTGTAGGCGATCGGGCGCCCGCCGCGCGAACCGGCGTCGGTGGAGATGATGACCCTGGGCTCGGCGTCGTCGATGCGCTGCGCCAGGTTATGGGACGCGAAGCCGCCGAAGACCACCGAATGGATGGCGCCGATGCGGGCGCAGGCCAGCATGAAGAACGCCGCCTGGGGAATCATGGGCAGATAGATCAGCACCCGGTCGCCCTGCTCCACGCCCAGCTGCTGCAGGATGGCGGCGGCGGCGTTCACCTCGCGGGAGAGTTCGGCGCGGGTGTAGACGATTTCCTGTTCGACTTCCGTGGACACCCAGATCAGCGCGGGCTGATCGGCCTGCGTGTCCAGCCAGCGATCCACCGCGTTGTAGCACAGGTTGGTGCGCCCGCCCACGAACCAGCGCGCGAACGGCGGATTGGAATAATCCAGCACCTGGGTGAAGGGGGTTTCCCAGTGGATGCGCTGGGCTTCGCGGGCCCAGAAGGCATCCCGATCCTGCACGGACTGCCGATGGAATTCGCGGATTTTCTGCATGATGTCGTCTCCTGTCATCCTGCAGCCCCGGCATCCTGACAGACACCCGAAACGCGGATGGTTCCTGAATTATTATGGTGCCAACATGCTACACCAGCCCAGAAACTACAGGGACAGGCTGACAGGAGACTGACGCGCGACGCCCCTGGCGCGGCGCGCCGCAGGAGAAGGCTTCAGCCCTGCGCCGCCAGGCCCTGCCGCAAGGCCCAGTCCGCGGCCGCCAGGCCCATGCTGGCCGTGACCGTCACCACGGAACCATACCCGGCGCAGGACAGCCCCTGGGGGGCGGCGGCGCCGGCTTCGGGCACGGCGCAGGCGGCCTCCGGCCGGGTCCATGCCGAGGGCAGCACCACCGGCTGGTCGAACCACAGGCAGGGCACCCCCATGCGCGGCACCCGCCGCCGGGGCTTGCCGCCCGCCGCGCCGCCCTTCGGGTAGCCATGGCGCTGGCGCAGATCCTGGCGGATGCGGCCCAGCAAGGCATCGTGGGTCGCCGCGGACAGGTCCCCCGCCCGCAGGGCCAGGGGGTCGGTCTTGCCGCCCGCCCCGCCGCACACCAGCAGCGGCCAGCCCGCGTCGCGCGCCTGCAGGATCATGGCGATCTTGGCCGGGACCTGGTCGGTGCAGTCCAGCAGGACGCCGGCCGGGCCGGCCGACAGGATGGCCCCCAGATTCCCGGCGCTGACGAAATCGTCGATTTCCGTCACCCGGCAGCCGGGATGGATGTCGCGCACCCGGTCGCCCATGGCGCGGATCTTGGCCATGCCCAGCGTGCTGCCCAGGGCATGCGCCTGGCGGTTGACGTTGGATTCGGCGATGTGGTCCATGTCCACCAGCGTCAGCGCCCCCACCCCGGAACGCGCCAGGGCTTCGACGCACCAGGCGCCGACCCCGCCGATGCCGGCCACGACCACATGCAGGGCGGACAGCCGCCGCCAGGCGCCCTCTCCATACAGGCGGTCCAGCCCGCCGAAACGGCGGTCCAGATCGGCGGCGGGGGCGGCCGGGGCGGCATCGGAAAACGGGATCGGATCCGGGCTGGACATCATGAAGACTTGCGAAGCGCTGAAAGCAGCATTTTGCCACGGGCGGGCCTCCGCCCCCACCGCCGGCGCGGGCCGCGATTCAGAGCCGCCCCAAGTCCTCTACAATAAGTAGCATTCAATTTCCAGCCATCCGCCCGGTTCCCGTGAACGCACTTGCGCCCCGCTCCATCTGCCAGCCACCGCCGCCCGAGGCATTCCGGCTGCGGGACGCCGACTGGCACGCGGAATCCATCCGGCAGACCCTGCTGCACTGGGACGGTCGCACCGATCTCTGGGTCTTCGGCTACGGATCGCTGATCTGGCGGCCCGAATTCGATTTTCTCGAATCCCGCCAGGCGCGCGTCCACGGCTACCACCGGGCGCTGTGCCTGTGGTCGCGCATCAACCGCGGCACGCCCGAACAGCCCGGGCTGGTGTTCGGGCTGGACCTGGGCGGGGCCTGCACCGGCCGCGCCTTCCGGATCGCCGCCCGCCAGGCGCCCGACATCCTGCCCGCCCTGTGGCGGCGCGAAATGGCCAGCGCCGCCTACATCCCGCGCTGGCTGCGCTGCCACACGGACGGAGGCCCCGTTTCGGGGCTGGTCTTCACGATGAACCGCCAGGACAGCGGCTACGCGCACGGCCTGTCCATCCCCCAGATCGTGGCCGCCGTGCGCCAGGGTCACGGGCGCTACGGCGCCTGCACCGACTACGTGCTGCAGACGGCCCAGGCCCTGACCGAGGCCGGCATCCCGGACCGGCGCCTGCAGGCCATCGTGCGCGCCCTTCAATCCCCTGAATCCTTCCGTCCCTGAACCGTCATCATGTCCATCGCCGATATCCGCCAGACCTATCAGAAGTTCGAACTGCTGGAATCCGCCGCCGCCGCGGACCCCTATGCGCAATTCGGCCAATGGTTCGAACAGGCCCTGCACAGCGAGGTCCGCGAACCCACCGCCATGACGCTGGCGACGGCCGACGCCTCCGGGCGTCCTTCCGCCCGGATCGTGCTGCTGAAGGGCTTCGATGATCAGGGATTCGTCTTCTACACCAACTACCAGTCGCGCAAGGGCGGGGAACTGAACGCCAACCCGCACGCCAGCCTGCTGTTCTTCTGGCCCGAACTGGAACGGCAGGTCCGCATCGAAGGCGGCGTGGTTCCCGTGCCGGCCGCCGAGTCCGACGCCTACTATGCCAGCCGGCCCCTGGGGTCGCGCATCGGCGCCTGGGCATCGCCGCAAAGCCGGCCCATCAGCCACGAAGCCCTGGCGCAGCGCGTCCAGGATCTGACGCGGGAACTGGGCGACGAGCCGCCTCGTCCGCCTCATTGGGGGGGCTACCGCCTGCAGGCGGCGCGCGTCGAATTCTGGCAGGGCCGGCCCTCCCGGCTGCACGACCGGCTGGTGTACGAGCGCACCGCCGAAGGCGGCTGGAACCTGACGCGCCTGGCGCCCTGATGAGCGCCATGACCCGATCCTCTCCCGCTCCGGCGGATTTCCCGTCCCTGTATTTCCGTTCGGCGCTGGGCCGGTTTCCCACCGGCGTGACCATCGTCACCGCCGAACATCCGGACACCGGCGCTCCGCTGGGCCTGACCATCAGCTCGTTCAGCTCCGTGTCGCTGGACCCGCCCATGGTCCTGTGGACCCTGACGCACACCGCGTCGTCGCTGGGGGCGTTCCTGGCGCTGGACCATTATGTGATCCACGTCCTGTCGGCCAGCCAGATCGACCTGGCGCGCCGCTTCGCCAAGGGTTCGCACGCCGACCGCTTCGCCGGCCTGGCGCTGGACCGCGCGCCCAACGGAACCCTGATGCTGGGGGATTCCCGCTGCGCCGCCTGGTTCGAATGCCACAACACCCAGCACCACCTGGCGGGAGACCACACGATCTTCGTCGGCCAGGTGGAACACTGCCAGCGCCAGCTGCTGTCGCCGCTGATCTACCATGCCGGCGACTTCGAACTGACCCAGGCCAGCGAACCCCTGTCCCGCAACTGACGCCGGCCCTTTCCCCATCAGACCTGTCATGCACGACTACATCCTGACGCTTTCCTGCCCCGACCGCATGGGCATCGTCCACGCCGTCAGCAGCTGGCTGCTGACGCTGCACGGCAACATCGTGCACGCGCAGCAATTCGGCGACCCCGACAGCCGGCAGTTCTTCCTGAGAGTCCATTTCGCCCTGCCGGCCGACACTCCCATCGAGACTCTGCAAGAGGACTTCGCGAGCGCGGCCGAACGCTTCAACATGCAGTTCCAGATCCACGACGCCCGCCGCAAGGCGCGGCTGCTGGTGCTGGTCAGCCGCCAGGGCCACTGCCTGAACGACCTGCTGTTTCGCGTGCAAAGCGGGCAGATGCCGGCGGAAATCGCGGGGGTGGTGTCCAATCACCCGGATTTCCAGGCGCTGGCGCAGGCCCATGGCCTGCCGTTCCACCATCTGCCGGTGTCCGCCGACACCCGCGCAGCCCAGGAACGCCAGATCCTGGATCTGGTCGATCGCGAACGCGTGGACCTGGTCGTGCTGGCCCGCTACATGCAGATCCTGTCGTCCGATCTGTGCGGCGCCCTGGAAGGCCGCGCGATCAACATCCACCACAGCTTCCTGCCCAGCTTCAAGGGCGCGCGGCCCTATTACCAGGCTCACGCGCGGGGCGTGAAGATCATCGGCGCCACCGCGCACTACGTGACGCAGGACCTGGACGAGGGCCCGATCATCGAGCAGGACATCGAACGGGTGGATCACGCCATGGGTCCGAAGGACCTGACGCGCATCGGCAGCGACATCGAATCGGTGGTCCTGTCGCGCGCCGTGCGCTGGCACGTGGAACACCGGATCCTGTTGAACGGGCGGCGGACGGTGGTGTTCCGCTAGGGGGCGACGGACCTGCGGCACAACACGTGCTGCCCGGGCGTCCTGCAAGCCTGACATTCGCCCGCTTCGTGCAGCGCGGCGCATGCGATGGCGTGACCGACCCATCCAAGGAGCAAGTCCCATGAAGCAGAACGCGCACCGTGTCGTGATCGTCGGCGGCGGAGCAGGAGGGCTGGAACTGGCGGCCCGCCTGGGGCGCCAGTTCGGCCAGAAACATATCGTCCTGATCGACAAGGCCGACAGCCATATCTGGAAGCCATCCCTGCATGAGGTCGCGGCGGGCACCCTGGACATACACCGGGAAGGCCTGTCCTATTTCATGCTGGCACGCCAGTGCGGTTTCACATTCATCCACGGGGCCCTGCAGGGCCTGGATCGCGACGCGAAGCGTGTCCGGCTCGAGGCAGCGCATGGCCCGACGGGCGAGGAGGTCTTTCCGTCGCGCAGCATCGACTACGACACCCTGGTGTTGGCGATCGGCAGCAAATCCAATTTCTTCGGCACGCCCGGCGCGCCCGAGCACGCCATTGCACTGGATTCCACCGCGCAGGCGGAAAACTTCCGCGAACGGCTGTTGCGGGAACTGGCAAAGCTCAATGGCAAGAGAGAATCCGGAAAAACCGCCTCGGGCGAACTCATGCCGGGCGCTGGCGCCGGCGATCGACGCCATGCGGCCGAGGATCCGCCGCCGCTCTTGAAGCCGGACGATGCGCTGCATATCGCCATTGTCGGAGGGGGTGCGACAGGCGTCGAGCTCGCGGCCGAGCTGGTCGAAGCGCTGAATGGCTTCGCGTACTACGGGATGGGCGAACTGGAACCGGGGCGCGACGTGAAGATCAGCCTGCTCGAAGGGGCGGACCGCATTCTTTCCGCCTTGCCGGAGAACCTGTCCAGCAAGGCGCGCCAGCTGCTGCGCCAGCGCGGCGTCATGATCGAAACATCGGTACGCGTGGCCGGTGTCGAGTCGGGATGCCTCATGGACAGCGAGGGCCGCCGCCATGCGGCCGACCTGTGCGTGTGGGCGGCCGGCATAGAAGCGCCGGCCATCCTATCGGAGCTGGGCCTGGAGGCGAACCGGCATCATCAAGTCGTGGTGGACGGCAGGTTGCAGACCAGCGATCCCCGTGTTTTCGCGTTGGGCGATTGCGCCCAGGCGCCCTGGGAAGGTCGGGACCGGCCGCTTCCCGCCAAGGCTCAGGTGGCCAGCCAACAGGCCGCTTTCCTCTACGACATCCTGCAAGCCCGCGTGACGGGTCAAGCCGAACCGGCCGGGACATTCCGGTTCCGGGACCATGGCTCGCTAGTCTCCGTCGGACATTCGGAGGGGGTCGGCAGCCTGATGGGGGTACTGTCGGGCAGGAACTGGTTCGTCGAAGGGCTCCTGGCGCGCCTCATGTACATGAGCCTGCATCTGCGGCATCACATGGCGGTGCTGGGCGTCCTGCAAACGGCGGCCCTGGCGCTCGGGAGGCTCCTGCTGAGGCGAGGCGCCCCGCGCGTGAAACTACATTGACATGCGAGGTCCGCTGGAGCGGCGCCGGTCACCGCCCCGCAGGCAGTTCGAGTTCGAACAGGCTGGTGGCCTCGACCTCGAGCACCTGGTCGTCGTCCTGGTTGAACAGGCGCCAGGTCCAGCGGATGATGCCCAGATCGTCGCGCGACGAGGATACCCGCTTCGAATCCACGGTGGCTTCCAGGCGTAGTTGGTCGCCCGGCCGCACCGGCAGGATCCAGCGCAGGCGTTCCAGCCCCGGCGAGCCGAAGGATTCGGAATCCCCCAGGGCGGACTCGACCGCCAGGCGCATCGCGATCCCGCAGGTCATCCAGCCGCTGGCGATCAGGCCGCCCCAGCGCCCCGAACGGGCGCGCTCGGCGTCCACATGGAACCACTGCGGATCATAGGTGCGGGCGAAGGCCAGCATCTCCGCTTCGTTCACCGTCACCGGCCCATGGCGGATCACCATGCCCGGTTCGAATTCCTTGAATTTCATGAGCAGTTTCCAGGACAACACCAGGACTCATCATCCTGACGGCCCGGCCGGGGCATAGATCGCCGGCCGGGGCGAAGACAATTTCTCAGTTTAACCGCATCCGCGGTCCGCGCCGGGCGGGTGCGCGACGCGCGCCGCTCAGGCGGCAAACGCGGCCGCCGCCCGGCCGATCCGGTCGTTGACGCCCTGCCAGGCGGGCTCCTCGGGCGGGCGCTGCAGCACGATGCGGTCATAACCGGCGGCATCGAGTTCGCGCAGCAGCGCATACAGGCGGCGGGCATAGTGAGCCGGATCGTCGCGCACGACCACCCAGTCCACGCCTTCGGGCGCGGGGCCGGGAGGCGTATCCAGGACCACCACGGCCAGCCGCCGGAGGGCCTGCCCCGCCGGCGCGCACGCCGCGGCGGGCGCCGGCCCCGCGCCGGCCGCCCAGGCGGACAGCGCGGCCGGGTCCGCCAGGGCCACGGGCGTATGCGGCGCGTAGTGCGCCTTGAGCGAGCCGGACACGCGGGGCGCCGCCGCATCGGGCAGCGCCGGCAAGTCGCCCAGGACCTCGGCCAATTGCAGCACATTGACCTGGCCGGGCCGCAGCAGGGTCGGGCCCACGCCCCGGTCCAGGCGCGACAGATCCAGGATGGTCGATTCGATGCCGACCTGGGATTCGCCGCCCTCCAGAATCATCAGGGCCTGCTCGTCCAGTTCGGGAAAGGCCTGGCGCACGTGGACCGCCTGCGTCGGCGACACCTGGCCGAACTGATTGGCCGAGGGCGCCGCGACGCCGCCGCAGCCGTGGGGCTTGAGCGCGGCGAACACGTGCAGCAGGGTCTGCGCAACCGGATGAGCCGGGCAGCGCAGGCCGATGCTGTCCTGGCCGCCGCTGACCGCATCCGGAATCCGGTCGGCGCGCGGCAGGATCAGGGTCAGAGGCCCCGGCCAGAACGCCGCCATCAGCTGCCGGGCCTGCAGCGGCACGGCCGCCGCCCAATAGGACGGATCGGTGTCCGGCGCCAGGTGGACGATGACGGGATGGTTGGCGGGGCGTTTCTTGGCCGCGTAGATGCGGGCCACGGCCTGCGGATTCTCGGCGTCGGCCCCCAGGCCGTAGACGGTTTCCGTGGGAAAGGCCACCAGACGCCCCTGGTCCAGCCGGCGGGCGGCTTCCAGGATGCGGGCCTGCATGGTGTCAGGCATGGGGCAGCCCCAGCACGCCGGCCACCTGGGCGATGCGGGCATGCAGCTCGGCCGCCGTGGCGCCCAGGATATTGATGTGGCCCATCTTGCGTCCCGGGCGGGCTTCGCTCTTGGCGTACAGGTGCAGGCGCACGCCGGGCACGGACAGCACCCCCGCCCAATCCGGTTCGCGCTGCCGTCCATCATGGTCGAACCACAGGTCCCCCAGCAGATTCAGCATGGCCGCGGGGCACAGGGTATCGGTCACGCCCAGGGGCAGGCCGGCCATGACGCGGGCCTGCTGCTCGAACTGGCTGACCAGACAGCCGTCCTGGGTGTAGTGGCCGCTGTTGTGGGGACGCGGCGCCATTTCGTTGGCGATGACCGAGCCGTCGCGCAGCACGAAGAATTCGACGCACAACACCCCGTGATAATCCAGGTGCTCCGCCACCCGCAGGGCGTGCCGGCGCGCCTCGTCCGCCACGGCGGGCGCGATCGCGCCGTCCACCGCCGACACCGCCAGGATGCCGTCGCGATGGGCATTGCGCGAAGGCGGATAGGTGACCATGCGGCCATCCAGGCCGCGCGCGACCACCACGGAGATCTCATAGTCCAGCGGCTGCAGGGATTCCAGCACGCAGGCCACTTCCTTCAGGGATTCGAACGCCTGCCGGGCTTCTTCACGGGACGCCACCCGGACCTGGCCCTTGCCGTCATAGCCCAGGCGCGCGGTCTTGAGGATGCCCGGAAACAAAGACGCGGGACAGGCGTCCAGATCGTCGGCCCGCAGCACGGCCGCATGCGCGGCCACCGGCACCCCGGAAGCCTGCAGATAGGCCTTCTCGGCCACGCGATCCTGGGCGATGGCGACCGCGTCCCCCGAGGGCGTCGTCCGGCACAGCCGGGCCAGATGGCGCAGGCTGTCGGCCGGCACGTTCTCGAATTCGGTCGTCACTGCGGCGCACAGCCGGCCCAGCGTGTCGAGCCCCTGCGGATCGTCATAGGCGGCCCGGATGTGGCGGTCGGCCACCATCCCGGCCGGACTGGATTCGTCGGGGTCCAGGACCGCCACGCGATAGCCCAGCGCCTGGGCCGACTGGCAGAACATGCGGCCCAGCTGGCCGCCGCCCATCACCCCCAGCCAGGCCCCGGGCGCTACCGGCAGGCCGGCATCGACGCCGGCCATCAGCCCGCCTCCGGCGGCACGACCATGGCGCGGGCCGCCTGCGTCTGGCGCGCCCGGTAGGCTTGCAGCCGCTGCAGCAGATCGGCATCCGTCATGGCCAGATTGGCGACCACGTGCAAGGCGGCGTTGGCCGCCCCCGATTCGCCGATGGCGAAGGTGCCCACGGGCACTCCCCGGGGCATCTGCACGATGGACAGCAGGGAATCTTCGCCGCGCAGATAGCGCGAGGGCACCGGCACCCCGAACACCGGCACCGGCGTCAGGGCGGCCATCATGCCGGGCAGGTGGGCGGCCCCGCCGGCCCCGGCCACGATGGCCCGCAGGCCCCGCGAGACGGCCTGGGCGCCGTATTCGACCATGTCCAGCGGCATGCGGTGCGCCGACACCACCCGGGTCTCGTGGGCGATGCCGAATTCGTCGAACACCGCGGCGGCATGGCGCATCACGTCCCAGTCGCTGGACGAGCCCATGATCAGCCCGACCACCGGGGAAGCAGCGGTCATGTCGCCCCCTTGGCGCTACGCGCCGTCCCCCCGAGGGGGAATTCGTGCTTGGGACGGCCCGGCGCACTCATGTCGCCCCCTTGGCGCTACGCGCCGTCCCCCCGAGGGGGAATTCGTGCTTGGGACGGCCCGGCGCACTCATGTCGCCCCCCGGGTCAAGCGGTCCTGGGCTTCGCGGTATTTGGCCGCCGTGCGTTCCAGCACGTCGGCCGGCAGGCGCGGCGCCGGGGCGGTCTTGTCCCAGTCCTGGGTTTCCAGCCAGTCGCGCACGAACTGCTTGTCGAAGGACGGCGGGCTGATGCCCACGGCATAGCCGTCGGCGGGCCAGAAGCGCGAGGAATCCGGCGTCAGGACTTCGTCCATCAGGTGCAGGGTGCCGCGGGCGTCCAGGCCGAATTCGAACTTCGTGTCGGCGATCAGGATGCCCTGGCGGCGGGCGTATTCGGCGGCTTCGATGTACAGCGCCAGCGTCATGCGGCGGATTTCCGCCGCCAGCTCGGCGCCGACCTGGGCCACCACGTAATTGAAATCGACGTTTTCGTCGTGATGGCCGAATTCGGCCTTGGCTGCCGGGGTGAAGATGGGTTCGGCCAGCTTTTCAGCCTGGCGCAGGCCGGGCGGCAGGGCCACGCCGCACACCGCGCCGCTGGCCTGGTAGTCCTTCCAGCCCGAGCCGATCAGGTAGCCGCGCGCCACGGCTTCCACCAGGATGGGTTCCAGGCGCTTGACCACCATGGCCCGCCCCGCCACCTGGTCCCGCTCTTCGGGCGCCACCACGTCCTCGGGCGCGATGCCCGTGGCGTGCGTGGGGATCAGGTGGCCCAGGCGCCGCAGCCAGAATTCCGTCAGGGCAGTCAGGACCTTGCCCTTGCCCGGAATCGGATCGTCCAGGATCACGTCGAAGGCCGAGATCCGGTCCGTGGCGATGATGAGCAGTTTGTCTTCGCCCACGGCATACATGTCGCGGACCTTGCCGCGCCCCAGGAGGGGCAGCGACTGGATGGAGGATTGGAGCAAGGCCTTCATCGGGATTTATTTCACCAATTGCTTGAGTTCGCCGGCCGCATAGCGGGCCGCCATGTCCGACAGGGGGATCGCCTTGATCTTGGAAGCGTTGCCCGCCGTGCCGAACTGCTCGTAGCGTGCCAGGCAGACCTTCTTGGCGGCTTCGCGGGCGGGCTTGAGGTATTCGCGCGGATCGAACTTGGCGGGATTTTCCGCCATGAAGCGGCGGATGGCGCCGGTCATGGCCAGGCGGATGTCGGTGTCGATGTTGACCTTCCGGACGCCGAACTTGATGGCTTCCTGCAGCTCTTCCACCGGCACGCCATAGGTTTCCTTCATGTCGCCGCCGAACTGGCGGATTTCCGCCAGCAGTTCCTGGGGCACGCTGGAGCTGCCATGCATCACCAGGTGGGTGTTGGGCAGGCGCGCGTGGATTTCCTTGATCCGCTGAACCGACAGGATGTCGCCGGTGGGCTTGCGCGTGAACTTGTAGGCGCCGTGGCTGGTGCCCACGGCGATGGCCAGGGCGTCGAGCTGGGTCTGCTGGACGAAATCGGCCGCCTGTTCGGGGTCGGTCAGCAGCTGTTCGCGGGTCATGGTGCCTTCCGCGCCGTGGCCGTCTTCCTTGTCGCCCTTCATGGTTTCCAGCGAGCCCAGGCAGCCCAGTTCGCCTTCCACCGTGATGCCCAGCTTGTGCGCCATCCCGACGACCTGCCGGGTGACGTCCAGGTTGTATTCGTAGGACGAGATCGTCTTGCCGTCGGACATCAGCGAGCCGTCCATCATGACGCTGGAAAAGCCCAGGTTGATGGCGCCCTGGCAGACGTCGGGCGACTGGCCGTGGTCCTGGTGCATGACGACGGGAATGTGCGGATAGGAATCGACGGCCGCCTGAATCAGGAGCTTCAGGAAGCCTTCGCCGGCGTATTTGCGGGCGCCGGCCGAGGCCTGCATGATCACCGGGCTGTCCGTCTGGGCGGCGGCTTCCATGATGGCCTGGACCTGTTCCAGGTTGTTGACGTTGAAGGCGGGAATCCCGTAGCCGTGTTCGGCTGCGTGATCGAGGAGCTGACGCATGGAAACCAGGGCCATGTCTGGACCTCCGAAGGGATGAGATAGTGGAAAAAAGAGAATTGCCCAGATTTTAAGGCGGAATGGGAATTGATGCTGATTGCCCGCATCACCGCTTGTAAGCGATTCCGACTCGTCAGGCGCGACGCCGTCCCCAGGGACGGCGCCGTGCCCGGGCTCATGCCGGGGAGCGGCGCGCCGACTTGGGCCGGAAGGCCTTGACCACGGCCTCGCGCGTCTCGACGTACGGGCCGCCGATCAGGTCCAGGCAGTACGGCACGGCGGCGAACACGCCCGGCACCCGCACGCTCCCGTCCGCGTCCCGCAGGCCTTCCAGGGTTTCCTGGATGGCTTTGGGCTGACCCGGCAGGTTGATGATCAGCGCGGCGTGATCGGGCAGTTCCCGGATGACCGCCACCTGGCGCGACAGGATGGCGGTCGGCACGAAGGCCAGGCTGACCTGGCGCATCTGTTCGCCGAAGCCGGGCATCTCGCGCGTGGCCACGTCCAGCGTGGCCTCGGGCGTCACGTCCCGGCGGGCGGGGCCCGTGCCGCCGGTCGTCAGGACCAGGTCGCAGCGGGCTTCGTCCACCAGCTCCCGCAAGGCGGCGGCGATGCCTTCGCGCTCGTCGGGAATCAGGCGGGTCACGACCTGGGGCGGCCGGGTCAAAGCCGACGCCAGCCAGTCGCTCAGGGCGGGAATGCCCTGATCCTGATAGACGCCGGACGAAGCCCGGTCGGACACCGACACCAGGCCGACGATCAGTTCGTCGGGATGGCTGCGGCGCAGGGGAAAGGAATCGCTCATGGGATAGACTGTGCTGACATGGAAACGGACATTCTATTAGGTACGGGCCCGGCCGAGGCGAACACCCTGCTGCTCGTCGGCGGCGACCTGTGCGCGCGCACGGCTCAGGCGCTGGCCCCGGAACGCTGGGCCTGCATCGGCCTGCGGCGGCGGACCATGGCCGCCGGGCCCGGCGCCCGCGTCCGCTGGCTGCGGGCCGACCTGGGCGATCCCGGCAGCGTGGCCGAGGCGCTGGCCGCCGTTTCGGACATCGCGCCCCCGCCCATCACCCATCTCCTGTACGCCCCCGCGCCCGATGCCCGCACGCCCGAGGCCTACGCCCGCGCCTACCCGCAAGGCCTGCGGGCGCTGCTGGACGCGCTGCCCCGCCCCGACGCGGTGCGGCGCTGCGTGCTGGTCGATTCGTCCGCCATCTGGGGGCCGGTCGAGGACGACCGCCTGGTGGACGAGGACACGCCGCCCGCCCCGGCGGACTTTCGCGGCGCGGCGATGCTGGACGCCGAGGCCCTGCTGCATGCCCGGCTGCCCGGACGCGGCGTCGCCCTGCGCCTGTCGGGCCTGTACGGCCCCGGCCGGCTGCGCCTGGCGGACGGCCTGCGCGCCGGGCGGATCGCCGCGCCGGACGGCCCGGGCCACTGGGCCAACCGGATCCACGTGGATGACGCGGCGCGGGCCTGCGCCCATCTGCTGGCCCTGGCCGCTCCCCTGCCCTGCTACATCGGCACCGACGACCGTCCCACGCCCACGGCGGCGCTGTACGAAGCGCTGGCGCGGATGGCGGGCGGCCCGGCACCCGCCCGGGAAGCCCGCCCTCCCGACGGCAAGCGCCTGTCCAACGCACGGCTGCGGGCCAGCGGCTGGACGCCCGCCTGGCCCGACGCGCTCGAAGGCTACGCGGCCTGCCTGGGCGGATCATCCGCGCGCCGCGTACACTGCCTCCCATGAGCAACATCCCTCCCAACACACCGCCCGCAAGCGCCCCGGATCCGTCAGGCGCAGCGCAGTCCGCCGGGGCCGCCCCGGGCCCGGACTCGCCGCTCGAGCTGAGCACCACGCTGAGCCTGCGCAGCGGCAGCCAGAGCTGGGGCACTGAACGGCGCATGGCGCTGCTGGCCGCCATCGGCACTGAAGGGTCCATCAGCGCGGCGGCGCGCAAGGTCGGACTGAGCTACAAGGCGGCCTGGGACGCCGTGGACATGATGAACGGCCTGGCCGGGGGCCTGCTGGTCGAGCGCGTCACCGGCGGCAAGCGCGGCGGCGGCGCGCACCTGACCGACCGGGCCCGCGAACTCGTCGCCTGGTACCAGGCGGCCCAGGCGGAACACCAGCGCTTCATGGAAGCCCTGGCGCGCTTCGGCCCCGACGGCACCCGGCATCTGGACCTGCTGCACAGCATGGCGCTGCAGACCTCGGCCCGCAACCGCTACGAAGGCGTCATCGGCGCCATCGACTCCGGCCGCATCAACGACCGCATCCGGCTGGATCTGGACGAAGGCATTTCCCTGACGGCCACCCTGACCCACGCCAGCACCGAACGGCTGGGCCTGGCCGAAGGCCGGCGCGCGCTGGCCTTCCTGAAAGCCCAGGCGGTCCGCGTCCTGCCGCGGGAAGCCGCCGATCCAGGCGCCGCCCACGAGGGGCTGAATCGCTGGGCCGGCCGCATCAGCCACCGCGCGGACGACGGCGCCCTGGCGGAACTCAGCCTGGACATCGGCCCCAGGGTGCGCATCACGGGCCTGGCCGCCCCGGGCGCGCAGGGCGGCAGCCTTGCCCCCGGCGATCCAGCCATGGCGTGCTTTCAGGCGGCCGACGTGCTGATCGGCACGGTCGACTGAACGGCGCCGTCACTTCGCACACGCACGGCAGTCTCGCCTGGACGCGGCCGGATACAGGCCCCATCCACCGTCAGCCTGCGCACTCTGACAGCCTCCGTCCAGCGCCTCAGACCCGAGAAACCCGCTCGGCGCCGCCCCGGATTTCCCCATGGGCGATATGGAAGACCTCGTCGGCCAGGGCCTGGACGTCGGCCAGATCATGCGTAATCAAGACCGTCGGGATGTCGATGTCGCGCTGCAACTGCGCCAGTTCCACGCGCATCTGCGCGCGCAGACCCGCATCCAGGGCCGACAGGGGCTCGTCCAGCAACAGCAGCCCGGGGTCGGTGGACAGCGCCCGCGCCAGGGCCACGCGCTGGCGCTGCCCGCCGGACAGTCCGGCCGGATAGCGATCCAGCAAACCGTCCAGATGGAAGGCCCTTACCCAGCGCCCGGCCGCCTGCGGCAAATCGCGGCGGCGCAACCATCCGCCAGATCCCGCATCGCCGCCGGCGCGCCGAACCGGCAGCCCCCAGCCATGCCAGTTCAGCCAGCCGCGCGACAGGCCGAAGCCGATGTTCTGGCGCACGGTCAGGTGCGGAAACAGCGCGTAGTCCTGGAACAGATAGGCCAGGCGCCGGGCCCGGGGCGGCACGTCGATGCCGGCCACGTGATCGAACAGCACGCGCCCGTCGACCACGATGCGCCCCGCGTCCGGGCGCAGCAGGCCGGCGATCGCCTGCATGGTCAGGCTCTTGCCCGCCCCCGACGGCCCGAACAGGGCCACCCGGCGCCCATCGGTCCGCCACGCTGGCCTCAGCAGAAAGCCGTCCGGCCCGCCGACGCGGCAGCGGATGTCCACGATCAGGCTCATGCGGCGCTCCGGGACCGGCGCGAGACGCGGCCCCCCGGCATCAGCCAGGCGGCCAGGCACAGCACCGCCACGCAGGTCGCCGAGGTAACCAGCACCAGAATGGTGGCCGTGTCGTCATTGCCGGCCTGGACAGCCTCGTAGATCGCGATCGACAGGGTCTGCGTCCTGCCCGGAATGTTGCCGGCCACCATCAGCGTGGCCCCGAATTCGCCCAGCGCCCGGGCGAAGGCCAGCAGCACCCCCGCCAGGATGCCCCGGGACGCCAGCGGCAGGCTGACCCGGAAGAATACGGCGGCGGGCGACACCCCCAGCACGGCGGCGGCCTGCTCCAGGCGATGGTCCACGTCCAGGAAGGCGGCCCGGGCTGCCTTGAGCACCATGGGGAAGGCCACGACCGCCGCCGCCACGACGGCCCCCTGCCAGGTGAAGACCAGCTCGATGCCATGCGACTGCAGCCAGGCGCCCAGCCAGCCGCGCCGGCCGAACAGCACCAGCAGGTAATAGCCGGTGACGGTGGGCGGCAGCACCATGGGCAGCGTCAGAAAGGCATCGACCACGTCGCACCAGCGCGAGGACCAGCGCGACAGGCCGTAGGCCGCCGCGATGCCGCCCAGGGTCGCCAGGGCCGTGGCCCAGCCCGCGACCTTGAGGGACAGCAGCAGAGGAATCCAGAGATCGGTCATGAGATTGATCGCAGCGGCGCCGGCTCGCCCATCGCTGGGCGCGGTCCGGCAAAACCCGCATTATGGCTTGGCGAAGCCGTAGCGGGCCAGCACCGCCTGTCCTTCGGGAGAGACGACGTACTTCAGGAAATCGGCGGCTTCGGGCGCGCGCCCGTCCCGCTTGACCAGGGCGATCGGGTAGACCACCGGCACGGGCGTGTCCACCGTCTGCACGATTTTGACCCTGTCCTTCATGATGGCGGCGTCCGTGGCGAAGACGAAACCGGCGTCGACCTCGCCGCGCTCGACATAGCTGAGCACCTGGCGCACGTTCTGCCCCAGGATTTCATGCGCCTTGACCGTGTCCCAGGCGCCGGCCTTTTCCAGCGCCGCCTGGGTATAGCGCCCCACCGGCACGGAGGCCGGATTACCCAGCGCGATCCGCCGCACGTCCGGCTTGGACAGATCCTTCAAGGACCGGATCCCGCGCGGATTGTCGGCCGGGACCACCAGCACGACCTCGTTGCGCACGAAATCGACCCGGCTGGCGGGATCGATGGCCTGCGCGGCGGCGGCCTTGTCCATGGCCTTCTGGTCCGCCGAGGCGAAGACGTCGGCGGGCGCGCCCTCGGTGATCTGGCGCAGCACCACGTCCGACGCGCCGAAGGTGGTCAGCACCTTGGTGCCGGGATGGGCGGTTTCATACTGGGCGGCCAGGTCCTTGAAGGCATTGGTCAGACTGGCCGCGGCGGACACAAGAACTTCACCGGCCATGGCCGGCGCCATCGCCCCGGACAGCACGCAGACGGCAAGCAGACGACGCAATCGCATGAAGACTCCTTCAGTCATGAAAAGCGGGATGTTCGCTATCGTAATATATATAGGTATATTCCGCTATTCCATGAAATACGGATGCCCATGCCGCCGCGAGCCACGCCCCGCCGTCCGGACCGCCGGACATCCGCCTCGCGGCGAGTAGAATGGAGGCCATCGTTCCAGGCGGCCGATGCCCCATGGCCGCCGGCGTCCCGCGACCGACCTATCCTGGATATGGCCACCCAGCCTTCGCCTTTTCCCACCATCGACGCTTTTCTGGATGCCTTATGGCTGGAAGACGGCCTGGCCGACAACACGCTGGCGGCCTACCGGCGGGACCTGAGCGCATTCGCCCGCTGGCTGCAAGCCGCCCAGGGCCGGCCGCCCGAAGCCGCCCGCCAGGAAGACATCCAGGCCTGGCTGGCCGCCCAGTATCAGCAGACCAAGGCCAGCACGTCCAATCGCCGCCTGGCGGCCCTGCGGCGCTTCTATCTGTGGGCCCTGCGGCGCAGCCTGTGCTCGGAAGACCCCTGCCTGGGCCTGCACAGCGCCCGGCAGCCGGCCCGCTTTCCCAAGACCCTGTCCGAAGCCCAGGTGGACGACCTGCTGCAGGCGCCGGATACGGAATCCACCCTGGGCCTGCGCGACCGCGCCATGCTGGAAACCCTGTACGCCACCGGGCTGCGCGTCAGCGAACTGGTGCACCTGGACGTGCAGGACACCAGCCTGAGCGACGGCGTGGTGCGCGTGGTCATGGGCAAGGGCGCCAAGGATCGCCTGGTGCCGCTGGGCGACGAGGCCCTGTACTGGATAGACCGCTATCTGCGTGAAAGCCGCCCGGCCATCCTGGGCGCGCGCGCCTGCGACGCCCTGTTCGCCACCACGCGCGGCGGCGCCATGACGCGCCAGGCGTTCTGGCTGCTGATCCGCAAATACGCGCAGCAGGCCGACATCCGCGTTCCCCTGTCGCCGCACGTGCTGCGCCACGCCTTCGCCACCCACCTGCTGAACCACGGCGCCGACTTGCGCGTCGTGCAGATGCTGCTGGGCCACGCCGACATTTCCACCACCCAGATCTACACCCACGTCGCCCGCGAACGGCTCAAGGCGCTCCACGCCCAGCATCACCCTCGGGCGTGACTGTCCATCCCACCGACCAGACCCCTCATGTCCAAGACCAAGCACACGTCCGAAACCCCGGCCACGCACTGGCTGCGGCAGCAGAAGATCGCCTTCGGCGAGCATCCCTACGACTACGTCGATCACGGCGGCGCCCGCGAGGCCGCGCGCCAGTTGGACGTGCCGCTGCACCAGGTCGCCAAGACCCTGATCATGGAAGACGAACTGGGTCGCCCGCTGGTGGTGCTGATGCACGGGGACTGCGAAGTCTCGACCAAGAATCTGGCGCGGCAGATCGGCGCCAAGAAGATCACCCCCTGCACACCCGACACGGCGCAACGCAATTCGGGCTACCAGGTGGGCGGCACCTCGCCGTTCGCCACCCGCAAGCGCATGCCGGTCTGGGTGGAAAAAACCTTGCTGGACTACGACACCGTCTACCTGAACGGGGGACGGCGCGGCTACCTGATCAGCGTGGCATCCGGCGTGCTGACGGGCGCGCTGGGCGGCAAGCCGGTGCAGGCGGCCCTGCGGGACGGCGACTGATCAGACGGCCGATCCGGCCAGGCGCCGCCGTCGCCGCTGCGCCAGCGCCAGCAAGACCAGCACGACCAGGGCCGGCAACAGCATCCATTCGCTGGCCGGGCGGTCATTGGCGATTTCCATCCCGGTGATGTCATAGCCCTGCTCGATGCCCAGCTTGGCGGCCTGGCTGCCGAACTGCACGGCGATGATGGTCAGGTCATCGGCGCCCGGCAAGATGCGCAGGCCCGTGGCCTGCAAGCGCTCGCGCCCGGTGGCGCCCTCGCCCAGCTTCAGCAGCACGCCCTTGGAAATTTCCTTGCCGTACAGGTCTTCGCCATGGATCCACAGGCGCAGTTCCTGGCCCGGTTTGGCCTTGTCGGCGAATGCCATGACCTGACTGGCGGGCTGCAGCGTGTATTCCGGTATCACCCGATCCATCCAGAATCCGGGCCGGAACAGGGAAAACGCGATCACCAGCAGCAAAACGCATTCGTACCAGCGATTGCGATCCAGGAACCAGCCCTGGGTCGCGGCCACGAACACCAGGTTGGCCAAGATGGCCGAACCCACCGTGATGGACAAGTGCACCGGACCGCCAATATCGATCAGCAAGAGCTGGGTATTGAAAATGAACATGAAGGGCAGCACCGCAGTGCGGATGCTGTAGCCAAAGGCCGTCACCCCGGTCTTGATGGGATCGGTGCGGGCGATGCCCGCGGCCGCATACGAGGCCAGCCCCACGGGCGGAGTGACGTCGGCCATCAGGCCGAAATAGAACACGAACAAGTGCACCGCGATCAAAGGCACCAGCAGGCCGTTCTGGGCGCCGAGCTCCACCACCACGGGCGCCATCAGCGTGGACACGACGATATAGTTGGCCGTCGTGGGCAGACCCATACCCAGGATCAGACAGATGACGGCCACCATGCCCAGCATGACGAACAGATTGCCGCCCGAGATCATCTCGACGAACTCCGTCATCACCAGCCCGACGCCGGTCAGCGTGACCGTGCCGACGATGATGCCGGCCGCCGCCGTGGCCAGCCCGATCGAAATCATGTTGCGCGCGCCCGTGACCAGCCCATTGAACAGATCGCACGCCCCCTGGCGCCAGGCGCCCGCCGGCGACTGCCCGCCTCGGAACCAGGCCACCAGAGGACGCTGCGTCAGCAGGATGAAGACCAGGAACATGGTGGCCCAGAAGGCCGACGTCGCCGGCGAAAGCTGCTCGACCATCAGGTTCCAGATCAGCACCACCACCGGCAAGAGAAAATACAGGCCGGACTTCAGGGTCGGTCCGATGTCGGGCAGGGTTTCCAGCCGCGTGCCGGGGTCGTCCAGCTTCAGTTCGGGATACCGGGTGCCGAATTTCAACAGGGCCAGGTAGACCAGCACCAGCGCGGTGCCCGCCACCAGCATGGACGCATCCCCCGCCACGGCCTTGATCCAGCCAAAGCCGTAGTACACGATGGCTGCCAGAATGATCACGCCGCTGACGGTCATGCCGGTGGAGATCAGCCGGTACTTCCAGGGCATGCTGTGTTCGCGGGCGATGCCGCGGATATCGGCCTTCACGGCCTCCAGGTGCACGATGTAGAACAGGGCGATGTAGGAAATCAGCGCGGGCAGGATGGCATGGGTGACCACCTGGGAATACGGGATGCCCACGTATTCCACCATCAGGAAGGCCGCCGCCCCCATCACGGGTGGCATGATCTGCCCGTCGACCGAAGCAGCGGACTCCACCGCCGCCGCCTTGTCCGGCCGGTAGCCCACCCGCTTCATCAGGGGAATGGTGAAGGTGCCGGTGGTCACCACATTGGCGATGGAGGACCCCGAAATGACGCCGGTCGCCGCCGAGGCCAGCACCGCCGCCTTGGCCGGCCCCCCGCGCAAGCCGCCCAGCAGTGAAATCGCCGACTGGATGAAATAATTGCCCGCGCCGGCGGTCTCCAGCAAGGCGCCGAACAGCACGAACAGAAAAATGAAGCTGGCCGACACGCCCAGCGCCACGCCGTAGACGCCCTCGGTCGTCAGCCACAGGTGCGACATGCCCTTGCCCAGCGACACGGCCTGGTGGGCAATCATGTCAGGCATGTGGGGACCCAGGAAGATATAGGCGATGAACACGGTCGCCAACACCACCAAGGGCATGCCCAGGGCCCGGCGGGTCGCTTCCAGCAGCAAGGCCAGGCCGGCGACCGCCACGATCAGGTCCGGGGTGGTCGGCAGGCCCGGGCGATGGGACAACTGGTCATAGAACAAATAGAGATAGCTGGCGCAAAAGGCCCCCGCCAGGGCGAAGACCCAGTCCAGCACCGGGACGCTTTGCCTGGGAGAGCGCTTGAACGCGGGAAACAGCATGAATCCCAGGAAGACGGAAAAAGCCAGATGGATGGCCCGGGATTCCGTCGTATTCAATACGAACACCCCCAGCTTGAAGGGCAAGGGGGACGCGATCCACAGCTGGAAAAGCGACCAGATCAAGGCCACGATCATCAGCAGGCGGGCGACGCCCCCCTGGGGATCTCGTCCCCCGGTGTCAGCGTCCGCGACCAACTGCCTGAGCTGTGCGTCGGTGAGATGGAGCTCGGTGCCGGGTGGATTCTTTGCGCTCAAGGGCTGGACTCCTGATCCATGCCGTCACCGGCCACCGCCTGGAGGCAATGGCCGGCGGGGCCGTGCGGTGGGAGGAAAGGGAAGAACAGCGGCACGACGTGCCGCGACGCTCCGGACAAGGCAGGCCGAAGGGCCTGCCATCCATGGAATCGGACCTGGCCTACAGCCAGCCCTTTTCCTTGTAGTACTTGATCGCGCCCTCGTGCATGGGCGCCGTCAGACCGTCCTTGACCATCAGCTTGGGATCGAGATTGGCGAAGGCCGGATGCAGTTTCTTGAACTCGTCAAAATTCTCGAACACGGACTTGACCAATTGGTAAACGACATCCGGCGAGGTCTTCGCGGACGTCACCATGGTGGCCAGCACCCCGTACGTCGTGGTGTCCTCCGGATTATTGGCATACAGGCCGCCCGGGATGGTCACGCTGGCATAGTAAGGATGCGTCTTGATCAGTTCGTCGATCTTGGGGCCCATGACATTGACCAGCTTGGCCGCGCACGTGGTGGTGACGTCCTGCAGATTGGCGGACGGATTGCCCACCACATAGGCGAAGCCATCGACCTTGTTGTCACACAGGGCCGCCCCGTGTTCGTCGGCCTTGAGTTCGGAAGCCAGGGAAAAATCGCTTTTCTTCATGCCCAGGGCCGGCAGCAGCATTTCGACCGTGGCGCGCTGACCGGAACCCGGATTGCCGATGTTGAAGCGCTTGCCCTTGAAGTCCTGGAATTCCTTGATGCCGGCTTCAGGGCGCGCAGCCACCATCAAAGGTTCCGGATGAATGGAGAAGACGGCGCGCAGGTCCTTGACCGGGCCGGCATCCTTGAACTGCGACTCGCCTTTAGTGGCGTTGTACTGCACGTCGGACTGCACGACACCGAAGTCCAGTTCGCCTCCGCGAATGGTATTGACGTTATAGACGGATCCGCCTGTGCTTTCCACCGAGCAGCGGATGCCGGTATCGGCCCGCACTTTGTTCATCAAGCGGCAGACGGCGCCCCCCACGGCGTAGTAGACGCCTGTCACCCCGCCGGTGCCGATAGTGACGAACTTCGTCTGCGCCTGGGAAGGGGTCGCCGTCAAGGCCAGGCCGGTGCTGAGGATAGCGGCCAGTACTTTCGATCTGATCATAGAGGTCCTCTCCGATACATTTGTTGCAGAGTACTGCAGTGTACGCAACATATATTATGTGTCAATAGGCCCTATCCCTGACATATGGCTGAACCGATGGATGCATGCAGGCGATCAAGGGCGCGCCTATCGAGGCGCCCGGAAGATCTTGTTTCCGCAAGATTTTTTGTATGTCTTTCCGGCCGATGATCAGCCCGGCGATGCATCAGGAAGCTGGCGTCTCCTGCAGGAATCGAACCTGCAATCTTCCCTTAGGAGGGGAAAGTTATATCCATTTAACTAAGGAGACGGGGTCGGACGCTGTGCGAACGCAACAGCCGAGGCACGCGCCGTAAACAAGTACACACGGCGATGCCGACTGGTAGTATAAAACACGCTTCCCGGCCACACCGACGCGGCGCCCGGTTTTTGTACGATCCAGGCGGTTTTGATGATCCGTCAGCATGTCTCGCAATACGGCGCCGCCCTGCCCGCCGCTCCCCGGCCGACCCGCCGGGTGGAAAGTCATCGGCTCTCATCCGGTCTCCGGCGCATCCTGCTGCTGGGTTGCCTGGCTCTGGCGGGCGTCTGGCACAGCCCCGCATCCCACGCCCAATCGTCCAGCGTCTACCTGGAAGACCTGACTTCGCCCGAACTGCGCAGCCGGATCGCGGCCGGCGCCACGACCATCCTGATCCCGGTCGGCGGCACGGAACAAAGCGGCCCGAACATCGCGCTGGGCAAGCACAACGCCCGCGCCCGCATCCTGGCGGGGCGCATCGCCCAGGCGCTGGGCAATACGATCGTCGCCCCCGCCATCGCCTACGTCCCGGAAGGGTCCATCACCCCGCCCGCCGCGCACATGCGCTTCGCCGGAACGATCTCGGTGCCCGCCCCGGTCTTCGAGGCCGTGCTGGAGTCCGCCGCCCGCAGCTTCAGGCAGCACGGATTCCGCGACATCTTCTTCCTGGGCGACCACGGCGGCTACCAGCGCAGCCTGGAAAAGGCGGCCACGCAGCTGAACCATGAGTGGGCCCAGGATCCTTGCTGCCGCGCCTACGCCCTGCTCGACTACTACCAGGTCACCCAGACCGCCTACGTCGACGCCCTGAAGAAACGCGGCTACTCCGCCGCGGAAATCGGCACGCACGCCGGCCTGGCGGATACCTCCCTGTCGCTGGCGCTGGACCCCGATCAGGTCCGCGCATCCCTGCTGCCGCAGGGCAGCCGCTGGACGCCGCGCGACGGCGTGTACGGCGACCCCACCCGCGCCAGCGCCGAGCTGGGCCGGATCGGCGTGCGCCTGATCGTCGACGCATCCGTGGCCGCCATCCGCAAGCAGCTCGCCCAACACGCTTCTTCCCAACGTCCCTCCGCACACAAATAGGGAGTTTCATCGTGGTATCGAAAAAGTCATTCGGCCTGTACGCGGCCTGGTCGGCGGTCGCCGCCTTGTCCGTCGGCGTCCCCGCCGCCCGGGCGGCCGGCCCCGCGCCGGCGGCCATCCAGACCGTTCCCGGCATGCCGCCCGTGGTCAATCCGCTCAACGTCTACAGCGAGATCGGGACCAGCCACCTGAGCCCTGCCGTCCGGAAGGATCTGCCGCGCGTCTACGTACCCAATCTGCGGTCCAATGACGTCTCGGTCATCGATCCGGACACGATGAAAGTCGTGGACACCTTCAAGGTCGGCAAGGGTCCGCAGCACGTCGTGCCTTCGTGGGACCTGCGCACCCTCTGGGTCGCCAACAACGCGGAGCGCACCCACGAGGGCAGCCTGACGCCCATCGATCCGCTGACGGGCAAGCCGGGGACGTCGGTGCCCGTCGATGATCCCTACAACATGTATTTCACGCCGGATGGCAAATCGGCCATCGTCGTGGCAGAAGCCCGCAAGCGCCTGGATTTCCGCGACCCGCACACCATGGCCCTGCAATATTCCATCGACGTGCCGCAATGCGGCGGCCTGAACCACGCCGATTTCTCCATCGACGGCCGCTACGCGCTGTTCACCTGCGAATTCGATGGCAGCGTCGCCAAGATCGACATGGTGAATCACACCGTGCTGGGCTATCTGCCCCTGCCCCTGCCGACGGCGCATGCGCAAGGCGCCGCCCATGCGGACGCCGCCGCCAAGCCCGCCAGGAAGATGAGGATGCCCAGGAAGGGCATGCCGCAGGACGTGCGCATCTCGCCGGACGGCAAGCGCTTCTACATCGCCGACATGATGGCCGACGGCGTCTTCGTCGTCGACGGGGACGCCTTCAAGCAGATCGGCTTCATCCCGGCCGGCCTGGGCACCCACGGCCTGTACCCCAGCCGGGACGGCAAATCCCTGTACATCACCAGCCGCGGCACCCACCAGATCCACGGCAAGCCCAAGGGCAAGGGCAGAGTCGCCGTCCTGGACTTCGCCACCGAAAAGATCGTGGCGGACTGGCCGATTCCCGGCGGCGGCAGCCCCGACATGGGCAACGTCAGCGCCGACGGCAAGTGGCTGTGGCTGTCAGGCCGGTTCGACGACGTGGTCTACCGCATCGACACCAGAAACGGCGCCGTCCAGCAGATCAAGGTCGGCCAGGAACCCCACGGCCTGACCGTCTGGCCGCAACCGGGCCGCTATTCCCTGGGCCACACGGGCAATCTGCGCTAGCGTCCCCGCCTGGGCGCGCGGGGAACGATCCGTCAAGTCCGCGCCGCGCCCAGATCGACCTTCACGCCGATTTCCCGGGCGGTCTCCTGGACCGCCACCAGCAGGCGCCGCGCCCCTGGGCTCTCCGTCTGCGCGGCGATCAGCGCCCCCGACACCCGCACATAATCCGGCCGCAATTCGTGCAGGTACAGCAGGGCGTCGGGCTGCTCGGCGAAGCGCCGCAAGCCCAGCCGCACGCCATGCTCGCGCAGCATCTCGGAAAACTTCATGATCTGCGCCCGATACGACACCAGGCCGTAGGAATCCAGTTCGACCAGCAGGCTGGCGGCCTGATCCGGACGCCCCGTCAGGCGGGCGGCGACCTCGGCCCGGAAATCATCCTGCAGGATGGACGCCAGGGACATGCGCAACGCCAGTTCGCCCGGGTGCGTCGCCAGCCAGTTCAGGCCCAGATTGACGGCCTGCGCATCGCAGGCGGCCGACAGCCCCAGGCGCACGGCGGGCGGCATGAACAGATACCCCGACAGCGGTTCGGACGCGCCGGGTTCCTGCAGCAGCAGGGTCCCCATCATGCAATCCGTGCCGGTCACGGAAGATTCATCGCGCTGCAGGGCCAGGGAGAACCAGCCCTCGTCCAGCGCATTGCGCAGCAGGCTGCGCCAGGCCTGCTCGCCGCCGACCCGGCCCGCGGCGTCCTTGTGCATGTCCTGGTCGGGCAGATATTCGACTTCGTTGCTGCCGGCGCTTTCCGCGCGCATCAGGGCCTCGTCCAGGCGGACCAGCACATCGGAAAGATCCTCGCCGGGCTCATAGTCCGTCAGGACCATGCGCCAGCGGCACAGCCCCGCCTGGCCCAGCTGGATGCGCTGCGCCTGCAGGACGTCGGACACCGCCTTGGCGACCCGGACGGCCACCGGCCCGGGCATCATCGGCAGGACGAAGGCGAAGTCCGAGCCGTTGAGCCGCGCGAGCCAGGCCTGGGGCCCGATCCGGACCCGCAGCAGTTCCAGCACCAGCCGCCCGACGTTGCGCAGCCACTGGTCCACCACCACCCGGCTCATGGACTGGTTCACGGCCTGCAGGTCGCACTGGCGAAACAGCATGACATGGCCGCTGCTGCGGTCCTGGCTGGCGGGCTGCTCCAGCAGGCGCCGCAATTCGTTGATGAAATACTTGCGATTGGCCAGCCCCGTCACCGGATCCTGGTTCAATTCCAGTTGCAGGGACTCGATCCGGGCCTCGCGTTCGGTGGCGGTCGCCCGGACCTGCTCGTGCGTGCGCACGATGGCCTGCGAGACTTCCTGGAGCTCGAGGATGCCGGGGTGGCGCACCGGCGGCAGATCGGCCGTGCCGTCCCCGTCGGCCAGGGCGCGCACCCGCGTCATCACGTCGTCATGCAGGGCGCGGCGCAGCCAGCGCATCAGCAGCCAGATGAACAGGCCCCACAGGATCCCCGCCCCCACGGTCAGGGCCACGATGCGCTCCGTGCTGGTCCACAGCGCGTCGCGCGCGTAGGCGTCGTTGGCCTGCAGACGCACCACGCCCAGTTGCGACCAGCCGTTCGTCACCTGGCGCTGGGCCTCGTGGCGCTGCAACGGCAGCAGATGGCTGAACCAGTCCGGCGCCTGCACGCGGTCGTCCTGCCCGTCGCCGATTTCCCGCCGGATCAGGATCCGCCCGGTCGGGTCCAGGAACTCCACCACCCGGAACTGGCCGCTGTCGAACAGCACCGAAATCAGCAATTCCCGCACGGTGGGGTCCTGGTTGGATGGCTGCGACAAGGTGAGCGCCAGGGACGTGGCCGTGGAATCGCTTTGCGCCTGCAGCTGGGCGTCCAGGTACTGGCGGGCCGAGCCGATGCTGAATATCGTCGCCCCGACCAGGATCACCAGGATCGCCAGCGTCACACTCAACAGCAATTGTCTTAACAAGGACATGACATTCCTTTTCTACGGAATCAGGGTTGAAAGCCTTCGGCCCGCATCTTGCCGAGCAGGTCGCGCCAGCGCCCGATCTGATCGACCGATCGCCGGCCGCCGCCGGGCACATAGATCCCCTCGGCATTGAAGCTGAACACCGGCGTCAGGTCGGGACGCAGGTGCGCGGGCTGGATGCGGTCGACCAGGCTGTCGAGCACCAGGGGTTCGGCCTGCGGCGCGGGGTAGTAGCCGAGCACCATGTGCGCGATGCTCTGGCTGCCGACCTGGGCGCGCACGTAGACCAGCCGCAGTTTGTCGGGCGACACTCCCAGGCGCAGCAGGGAAAAATATTTGCCAATGACATAGTCTTCACAATCCCCCGCCCCCTTCGCCAAGGATTCCAGCGGCGTGGCCCAGTAGTCGGTCTTGCCCCAGATGGTGATGTCTTCCCCGCCGATCAGGGCCTGGTTCCAGAACGCATTGACCTGCCGCAATTTTTCCTGTTCGTCGCCCCCCGCCGCCCGATCCAGCATGGCCTGCCAGGCCTGCACCGCCCGTTCGGCCTTGGCGCCATAGTGCTGGCGGGCATAGGCCGCCAGCTGCATCGGGTCGAACGTCAGGGCTGGCGCCGACCCCCAGGCCAGAGCCAGTCCCCAGACCAAGGCAGTCAGCCCCTGCAGCAGGCCCCGCACCCTGGCAGAAGCCTGCCGACGATCACGCATTCATGGATTTTGATACAAAACCCAACCCACAGGAAGAGGACTGGGAAAAGGACGCTTGTTCCACGGAAAAGACGATAGTAATGGCGCGAACCGGCAACGCCTATTGGCGGGAAAGACAGGCCGCCCCAGGCGCCGACGGCGCACGCGTCGGAAGCAGGCCGCCTTACTCGCAGCGTTCCGATATTTCGATCAGGTTCAGATCGGGGTCGCGCAGATAGATGGACCGGATCGGAAAATTCGCGCCGGTGCGGCGCACCGGGCCTTCGATGATGTCGGCGCCTTTGGCCTGCAGGGTCGCGATGACCTCGTCCAGCGGACCGGACGCGATGAAGCACAAGTCCAGCGCCCCCGGCACCGGCAGGTGCGCCTTGGGTTCGAACTCGCGGCCCTTGACGTGCAGGTTGATCTTCTGTTCGCCGAACTTGAACGCCTTGCGGCCCTGTCCGAAGGTTTCCAGCGTCATGCCCAGCAGCCCGACGTAGAAGTCCACGCAAGCCTGCTCGTCGGTCGTGGTCAGGACCAGGTGGTCGAGATGGTCGATCATGTTCTTGATTCCTTGTCGTGTTCCGATCGGCGCCGCCGGGCCCCGAGGCGCCCGCGCGGCCCCGAAACCCCGTCAGCGCCGGGGAAGAATGTCCAGGACCGTCTCGGAAGGCCGGCACAGGCGGGCGCCCAGGGGCGTGACCACGATGGGACGATTGATGAGGATCGGGTGCTGGAGCATGAAATCGATCAGCTGCTCGTCGGTCCACTTCGGATCCGACAGCCCCAGTTCATCGTACGGCGAACCCTTCTGCCGCAGGACGTCGCGCACGAGCACGCCCATGGCGGCGATCAGGCCCCGCAGGGTTTCACGGTCGGGCGGCGTCTTCAGGTATTCGATGACGGTCGGTTCCGCGCCGCTCTGGCGAATCAATTCCAGCGCCTTGCGCGACGTGCCGCAGGCAGGATTGTGATAGATGATGATTGAACTCATGGGATGCCCTTCGATGCAAAGTTGAAATGTCGTCCTGCGCCCGGCCGATCAACGACCCGGAGCCTGCTTCAGGCTGGCGTCGATCAGATGCGCCGCGGCGTCCGCCAGGTGCCGCACCGGGCCGTCCGCGCCGAGGATCTGGCTGGACACATAGGCGCCCTCCAGCAGCAGCTGCAGGCCGTCGCCCAGCGCCTCGGGGTCGCGGGCGCCCATCCGGCGCGCCAGGTCGGCCAGGCGTTCGCGCACTTTCCGTTTATTGGCCACCGACACCTGCCGGGCGGGATGGTCGGGCGCCGGGTACTCGATGCAGGCGTTGGTCAGGCCGCAGCCCCGGTACCCCGGCAGGCCCGTGCGCTCGGCCAGGCCGGTGAAATAGGCCAGGATCTGCGCGCGCGGATCCCCCGGATGGGCCTCGGCCGCCGCGTCGAAGCGGCGCCAGAACTCGAGCTCGTAATCCTGCAGGTAGGCGGCGGCCAGCTCGTCCTTCGAGGCGAAGCTGCGGTAGAGGCTGGGCTTGGTCACGCCCGCTTCGGCCACGATGGCGTCCACCCCCACCGCCCGGATTCCCTGGTGGTAGAACAGATCCCGCGCGCTGCTGCGGATGCGGTCGGCCGCGCGCGGCGACCCGGCCTTCGGCGCAGGCGTCCGGTCATCCGGCGGCGCGCTGGCTTGCGATGTCTTTTTCATGATTTCGCTTGACGACGTTACTGACCGGTACGTATTATAGGCCGTTCTCCTGAACGTACCGGTCAGTAACATACCATGTCATCTCCCGCACGTCCCGCGAATTCCCCCCTCGTTTCCCGCCTGGGCCAGCGCTACGCCTTCGTCGTGGTCGGCGTCATCTTCTTCTGCCTGCTGTTCTCGGCCGGCCTGCGCGCCACGCCCAGCGTGCTGCTGGACCCGCTGCAGCAGGCCTTCGGCTGGAGCCGGGCCACCATCTCGCTGGCGGCGGCCATCGGCATTTTCTTCTATGGCATGGTGGGGCCCTTCGCCGCCGCCGCCATGGATCATTTCGGCCTGCGCCGCGTGCTGCTGGGGGCGCTGTTCGTCATGGCGGCCTCCTCCGCCGCCAGCGCCTACATGACCCAGACCTGGCATCTCCTCGCCCTGTGGGGCATTTTCTCGGGCATCGGTTCGGGCGCCGTGGCCACGGTGCTGGGCGCGACCATCGCCAATCGCTGGTTCCACAAGCATCGCGGCCTGGCCATGGGGATCCTGACCGCCAGCACCGCCACCGGCAACCTGGTCTTCCTGCCCCTGCTGGCCGCCCTGGCCTCCTCCGGCGACTGGACGCGCGCGGTCTGGGTCGTGGCCGCCGCCATGATGGCGATGGCGCCCCTGGTCTGGCTGCTGGTGCCCGGCCTTCCGGCCGACGTGGGCCTGCTGCCCTACGGCAGCGACCCCGCCAACCCGCCCGCGCCCGCCGCGCCGCGCCCCGGCCTGATCGCCGCCACCTTCGGCGCGCTCAAGCGCGCCAGCCGCACCCGCGCCTTCTGGTTCCTGTTCGCCACCTTCTGGGTCTGCGGCTTCACCACCAACGGGCTGGTGGGCACGCACCTCATCGCCATGTGCGGCGATCACGGCATCGCCGCCGTCCAGGCCGCGGGCCTGCTCGCCCTGATGGGCGTGTTCGACCTCGTCGGCACCACGGCGTCGGGCTGGCTGACCGACCGCTACGACCCGCGCAAGCTGCTCTTCGTCTACTACGGACTGCGCGGCATCTCGCTGATGATGCTGCCCTACACCGACTTCTCGCTCTACAGCCTGTCCATCTTCGCCGTGTTCTACGGCCTGGACTGGATCGCCACCGTGCCGCCCACGCTGCGGCTGGCCACCGACATCTTCGGCGACCGCGACGCCCCGGTCGTGTTCGGCTGGATCGTCGCCGGCCACCAGATCGGCGCCGCCACGGCAGCCTGGATGGGCGGCTTCGTCCGCGAAATTTCCGGCAGCTATCTGCTGGCCTTCGTGCTCTCGGGCGCCACCGGCCTCATCGCCGCCGTGATCGCGCTGATGATCAAGCGGCGGCCCGCGACGGGCGAACTGGCGATGGCCTGAGGCGGTGCCTGGTCAGCTTGCGCGTCCCGTCAGCACTCGCGGTAGCTGCCGGAAAAGATCTCGCTCACGGGGGGATGTCCATGAGTGCGCTCGGGGTACTTCCGGACGAGTCCGTCGAACTGGGCCTGAGCCCGGGCCTGAGCACGCTCCGCATCGAAGCCGGCCACCTGGCCGTCCCGGGCCGACAAGCGGCCGTCGACAAACACGGCCTTGACCAGGGAGCCATGCCCCCCGATCATGAGGGTCTGAACCGGGTCGATGGCGGGCCCGGTGCGCACGCTGGCCAGGTCGAACACCACGATATCGGCCTTGCAGCCGGCGGCCAGGCGCCCGATGTCGTCGCGGCCCAGCGCCCTGGCGCCGCCGAGGGTGGCCGCATCGTAGAATTCCTCCGCGCGGCAGGCATCGGCGCGGCCCTCCACCACACGGCACAGCATCATGCCGGCCGCCAGGTTCGCCAGCATGTCGGGCGGAGCGGTATCGGTGCCCATGGCCACATTGATGCCCATGTCCCGACAGCGGCGGAACGAACGCAGCACACTGCCGCCGCGCGCGGACACCAGCGGGCAGTGGACGATGCTCACGCCATGATCTCCGTAGAGCGCCAGATCCTCGGGCGTGGCATGGGTGGCGTGGGGCGCGATGAGCCTGTCGGACAGCAGGCCGAGGCTGTGCAGCCAGCCTGGCGCGCCCATGCCGTGCAGGGCGCGCACCGTGTCCACTTCCATGGCCCCCTGGGCCATGTGCAGCCGAACCGGCAGGCCACGCTCCCGCGCGGCCCGCATCGTGGCCCGCAACAGATCGGCGGTGCAGGTTTCCACTCGGTCGGGCGCCAGCAGGGCGCGCACCAGGCCGCCATGACTGCCCTCGTAGCGTTCCTGGAAAGCCAGGGCGGCCTTCAGCCCCTCCAGGCCGCGCGACTCGTCGAAGCGCGGCTCGATGGCGCCATCCTGCTTCACCACCATGCCTCCTGAGCGATAGGCGGGACCCAGGTAGACGCGCAAGCCCAGTTCGGCGGCGATGTCGGCCGCGTCGGCGAACTCCTCCACCGTCTCGCCCCAGGCCCGGTAGAACAAGGAGGCGACGGGCGCCGCCGTGGTGATGCCGTTGCGCAGCAGCTGCGCGAAGGCATAGCGCTTCTGGAACGCCAGTTCCTGGGGGGTGTACATCTCGTAGGGACCGCGTGCGACGTAGGTCTCCGGCCAGACCCGGCCCTTTTTCCAGGCCGGCTGATTGTCGTAGGCGAGCACGGTCGTATCCAGATCCGACAGCGCATCGAGATCGACGAAGCCCGGCCCCACCAGGGCCGGCCCGAGATCGATGCGCCGGGCGACCGCGCCGGAATAGCGATGGCCCGCATACACGATCCGCGCGCCGTCGAACACCAGCTGTCCATCGCGGTACAGCACGTGCGCGCCATCCACATGCCCCATGACCCATTGCGCCTGCAACAGGGTGGGGCCTTCGGGGCGCCGGCCCAGCGCCAAGGTATCGAGCGTCATGACGAGTCGGGAACTCCTGTCGTGGAGTGAAGAGCCGGCGCGTCCAGCGCCGCGCGGACGATGGCGTCCAACGGTTCGCCGCGCAGGCCGATGTAGACCAGCCGGTTGGGCGTCTCCCCGGCCGCGTCGGGCGGCATGCCCGCCATGGCCTGGAAACGCACTCGCCGACCGGCGAAATGCACGACGGCCGGACCATGGCGGTCCGTCACGACCCAGCCCTTGATCCGGATGACGGCGCGGGGCAGCTGCTTGAGCGCCCGGACCAGGCGGTCCGCGGACAAGACGCCCTCTCCCCTCCACACGCCGCTCTCGAAGGGATGATCGGGATCGGCGTGATCCGCCCCATGGTCGTGATCGCGCCCGCCCCCGTCACCCGGCGCCCCCGTCAGGCCCATCAGGGCCTGAAGAGCCACTTGGCCGTGTGTCGCCTCGATCATGGGCGCAGCCCCGAAGCGCCGCGCCAGTTCGGCCCGCAGCCTCGCCACGCCGTCGTCCGGCAGCAGATCAAGCTTGTTCAGGACGAGCAGATCGGCCGACGCCATCTGCCGCCCGACGGTATCGGCTATCAGGGGGTCGTCCGCTTGAACCAGGATCTGCTCCGCGTCCACCAGGACGACGGTGCCTTCCAGTTGCAGCATCGGGTCGGACATCCCGACCTGCGCGATACGGCCCGGATCCGAAACGCCGCTGGCTTCGATGACGATCCACTCGGGAGGCGGGTCCTGGCTCAGCACGCGAATCAGGGCCGCATCCAGCCCAGAGCCCATGGAGCAGCAGATGCAGCCGTTGCTCAGGCTGATGGTGTCGCCGCCATGCTGCGCGATCAGGCGCGCATCGACATTGATGGGGCCGAAGTCGTTGACCAGCACCGCGACCCGCCGGCCGGCCGCATTGTGCAGCAGGTGGTTGAGCAGCGTCGTCTTGCCCGCCCCCAGGAAGCCGCCCAGCACCGTGAGCGGTATGCGCCGCGCCGCGTCCATTTCAGCAAACGGCAGGCAGGTCCAGGGGCCGGCCGCCCAGCACCGTGCCGACCACCGCCACGTCCTTGAGGTCTTCGGGGCGCTGCGTCAGCGGATCGCGGTCCAGCACGCAGAAATCCGCGTACTTGCCGACCTCGATGGAGCCGATGCGATCATCCAGGCTCAGCGTGTAGGCGGCGCCCAGCGTGATGGCGCGCAGCGCATCCGCGACGCCGATGCGCTCGCCCTCGCCCAGCACCCGGCCGGAGGCGGTGCGCCGGTTCACCGCGCACCAGGCGGTGAACAGAGGGCCGATGGGCGTGATGGGCGCATCCGAGTGCATGGCGAACGGCACCCCCAGGCGCTGCGCCGTCGCGCAGGCGTCGATGCGCTTGGCCCGGTCCGGGCCCATCGTCATCTCATAGTGGGCATCGCCCCAGTAGAAGATGTGGTTCGCAAACAGGTTCGCGCACAGGCCGAGCCTGGCCATCCGGCGGAACTGGGCCGCGTCCGCCATCTGGCAGTGCTGCAGCGTGTGGCGATGATCGAAGCGCGGATGGATCTGCTGCGCCCGCTCGACGGCGTCGAGCGCGACCTGCGTCGCCTCGTCGCCATTGGTGTGGATGTGCAGCTGGATGCCGGCGCGGTGATAGGCCTCGACCACGGGAATCAGATCGGCGGGCGGCATGACCCAGATGCCGTTGGGCGCCCCGTTGTAGTAGCCAGGCCAGCGCAGGCGCGCGGTGAAGCCCTGGATCGACCCGTCGACCACCAGCTTGACCAGGCCCAGGTGCAGCTTGTCGTGATTCAGTTTTTTCAGCGACTCCAGCTTGCGCAGGCAGGCCTCCACGTCGCGACCGAACAGCATGCCCGAGGCGGCCGGCACGATGCGCACCGGAAAATCTTCCCGCGCGGTGACCCGGGCCAGCTCGCGCACGCCGTCTTCGTCCAGGTCGTTGAGCAGATCGGCGGCCGTGGTCACGCCGGCGTATTGCGAGACCTTGCCGAACATGTCCAGGCAGGCCTCGCTCTGGCTCAGCGTCGCCAGCGGATTGCCCAGCATGCGCGTCACGGGGAACATGGCGGCGAACTCCAGCAACTCGCCGTTGGGCTCGCCGTCGTCGAAACGCGAGATTCCTTCGATATCGGTGTCGCGGTCGATGCCGGCCAGCGCCAACGCCCGGCTGTTGACGTTCATCAGGTGGATGCTGGCATGGATGACGATCACCGCACGCTCGGTCGAGACCTGATCCAGATGCCGCACCGTCATGCGCTGGGCGCCGAAATAGATGGGATCGAACCCCCAGCCCACCAGATGTTCGTCCGGCTTCAGCTTGCGCTGGGCCTCGGACAGGCGTCGCACGACACCCTCGAAAGTCTTCAGGCCTTCCCACAAGGTGCCGTCCGGGCCGCGCCGGTCGTAGTACCCCACGTAGACGTAGCGCCAGACCACGCCTTCGAAAAGATGGGAATGCCCTTCGACCAGACCCGGCATCAGGATCCGGTCGGCATAGCGGTCGTCGTGCCGCACGGGCCCCCAGGCCTGCGCTTCTTCCTGGCTGCCCACCGCCAGGATGCGCCCTTCTCTGACGGCCACGTGCGTCGCGAAGGGTTGCGCGGGATTCATGGTCAGGATCCGCCTGGCGCTGAACACGGTGATCGGTGATTTCACGGGTTGGCTCATGCCATCCGCTCCATCGCGCCCGCCGCCTGGCGCCCGTCCAGGGGCGCCGTCACCCCGCCGTTCTGCGCCGTGACGAGATGGCAGGCGACCTTGTGTCCCGGCAGGACCTCGCGCAACGGCGGCGCATCCCGCCTGCAAATGTCCTGGGCCGCCGGGCAGCGCCCGGCGAAGCGGCAACCCGCAGGCGGATTGATCGGGCTGGGGGGATCGCCCTGGAGCTTGATCCGATTGGCGGCTTTTTCCCGGCCGCCTCCCACCGTCGGCACCGCCGACATGAGGGCGACGCTATACGGATGCAAGGGCCGCGAGAAGAACGCTTCGCGCGAAGCCTGCTCCACCACCTGCCCGAGATACATCACCGCAATGTCGTCGCAGATGTGCTCCACCACCGCCATGTCGTGGCTGATGAACAGGAAGGACTGGCCCCGCTCGCGCTGGATCCGCCGCAACAGGTTCAGGATCTGGGCGCGAATGGCGATGTCCAGCGCCGACACCGGCTCGTCGCACACGATGAGCTGCGGGTCCGACGCCAGCGCGCGCGCCACGTTCAGGCGCTGCCGCTGGCCGCCCGAGAACTGGTGCGGAAACAGCATCCGCTGCTCCTCGCGCAGGCCCACGAGCCGGAACAGCTCGCCCACTTTGTCCCGCTGTTCGGCGGGAGTCCCGATGCCCATGAGAATCAGGGGCATGCGCACGATATCGCCGGCGCGCTGGCGCGGATTGAGCGAAGAATACGGATCCTGGAACACCAGCTGCAGCTGCCTGCGCTGCTGACGCAGCGCCTCGCCTTCCATCGAGGTGATGTCCACTCCGTTGAAATGGATGGAGCCCTGAGTGACCGGCGCCAGGCGCATGACGGACAAGGCCGTGGAGGTCTTGCCCGACCCCGATTCCCCGACGATCGCCAGGGTCCGGCCGCGCAGCACGTCGAACGACACCCCGTCGACCGCATGCACCACCACGGGCTCCGAGTTCCACCCGGCGCGCTTCACGTGGTAATGGACCTTCAGGTCGCGGACCGACAGCAGCGGTCCGGCGGATTGAGTCCCGTTCATGAGCGCTCCTCATACAGCCAACAAGAGACTTTCTGCGTGGGGCCGGTCTGGAAGGCCGGCGGGAATTCCTGCCGGCACCTGGGCATGACGCTGGCGCAGCGATCCGCGAAGGGACAACCCACGCCGCGCTGCCAGACCGATGGCACCACGCCCGGGATCTCGGGCAGATCGGGCCGATCCTCGGTGGGCGCGGGGTCCAGTTCCGGCAGACAGGCGATCAGGCCGGAGGTATAGGGATGCCGCGGCTGCTTCAGTATCTCCGCAGTCAGGCCCTCCTCGACGACGCGGCCGCCATACATCACGACCACGCGGTCGGACATCTCCGACACCGCGCCCATGTCGTGCGTGATCATGACGATGGCGGTGCCGCGGCGTTGCTGCTGCTCTCGCAGCAGGTCGAATATCTGGGCCTGCACGGTCACGTCCAGCGCCGTGGTCGGTTCGTCGGCGATCAGCACGTCCGGATCGCAGGCCAGCGCCATGGCGATCATGACGCGCTGGCGCATGCCGCCGGACATCTGGTGAGGGTACTCGTCCACACGGCGCTCAGGCGCCGGGATCTCGACGGAACGCAGGATATCGATCGCGCGCTTGCGGGCGTCTTCCTTGCTCAGGCCCTGGTGCAGGCGCAGGGGTTCCGAAATCTGGTCGCCCACCGTGTAGACGGGGTTCAGGGCCGTCATGGGCTCCTGGAAAATCATGGAGATCTTGTTGCCCCGGATCCGCCGCATTTCCGGCACGCTGTAGCGAGCCAGGTCGGCGCCCCTCAGTTCAATGGCCCCCGTATTGATGCGGCCCGGATCGGGGATCAGGCGCATGATGGCGAGCGCCGTCATGCTCTTGCCGCAACCCGATTCGCCCACCAGACAGACGGTCTCCCCGGCGAGCACCTCGAAACTGACGTCGTTCAGCACCGGGGCGACGCCTTTGCGTCCCGCGAACTCCACGCTCAGGCGACTCACCTTGAGCAAGGGCTCCTGCGTTTCAGTCGTGCGATCCATGCCGCTCATGCCCGCTCCCGCAATCTCGGATTAAACGCATCGTTCAGGCCGTCGCCGATCAGGCTGACCGCCAGGACCGTCAGGAAAATAGCCACGCCGGGCAGCGTCACCGCCCACCATGCGTCCAGAATATAGGGCCGGCTGCTGCCGATCATCAGTCCCCAGCTCATCATGTTGGGGTCGCCCAGCCCCAGGAACGAGAGGCCGGCCTCGAACAGGATGGCCGTCCCCACCGCCAGCGTGGCCGACACGATGAGCGGCGCCACGGCATTGGGCAGGATGACTTTCCAGATGATGCGGCCGCTACCGGCGCCGATCACGCGCTCGGCCAGCACGTAGTCCAGCTGCTTCAAGCGCAGGAATTCCCCGCGGGCCAGGCGCGCCGTGCTGGTCCAGCTGACGACGCCGATGGCGATGGCGCTGGTCCACAAGGTCGGCGAGAACAGGGTGACGAGCACCATGGCGAACAGTAGCGCCGGCAGCACCTGGAAGAACTCGGTGATCCGCATCAGGACTTCGTCCACCCAGCCGCCGTAATACCCCGCCAGGGCGCCGATGACGACACCGATGAACACCGACAGAAAGGCGGCCACGATCCCCACCAGCAGCGTGGCCCGTCCGCCGAAGATCAGGCCGGTCAGGACATCGCGGCCCAGGTAGTCGCTGCCCAGGATGGCGAATTCGGAGCCGGGCGGATCCATCGGCGGCGCCACCAGGTCGAACGGGTCCACGTCCATCAGCATGGGACCGAACACCGCCACGGCCACGATCGCCAGCAAGAGCACGAGCCCGAAGATGGAGGACGGGTTCCGGCAGAACACCCGCAGCGCCTCGCGCCAGGGGCTGGGCGGCTTTGCGATGGGCGCCGCCGGCGCCGCGAGGGTGGAGTGCGTCATGCTTTGATCCTCGGATCGATGAGGCGGTAAGCCAGGTCGGTGAGCTGGTTCATGACCACCACCAGCAGGGAAGCGAACAGCAGGATGCCCAGCATGGTGGGATAGTCCCGCCGCAGCACGGAATCAAAGGCCAGCCGGCCCAGGCCGGGCCAGTTGAAGACCGTCTCGACCAGGATGGCGCCCGCCAGGACATTGCCGAACTGCAGGCCCAGCATGGTCACCACGGGCAGCACGGCATTGCGCAGGGCATGCTTGTACAGCACGATGGTTTCGGACAGGCCTTTGGCGCGCGCCGTCCTGATGTAGTCCGCAGCCAGCGACTCCATCATGCTGGCGCGCGCCAGACGGCTGTACTGCGCCACATAGATGAACGCCAGCGCGAAGGCCGGCAGCACCAGGTGATGCAGCACGTCCAGGACGCCGGCCAGCCCTCCGTTATCCATCCCCGCCGTGCGCATGTCGGATACCGGGAAAATCGGGAAGATGGAGGCGAACAGAATGATGAGGACGATGCCGGTCCAGAAGACCGGCGCCGAATAGCCCACCAGGGACAGGAACGTGACCACCTGAGAGAGCGGACCGTTGGGCTTCCTGGCGGCCAGCGCCCCCAGGAGCGTACCGACGAGAAAAGCCGCCAGGACGGAGACGACGACCAGCAGCAGCGTGGCCGGAACCCGCTCCCAGATCAGCGATGCGACGGGCGCATTGAAAAAATACGACTGCCCCAGGTCGCCCTGGACGACTCGACCCAGATAGATGCCCAGCTGCACGATAAAGGGCTTGTCCAGACCGAACTGCTCGCGCAGCTGGGCACGGAGGTCCTCGCTCATGCCGCCCATCGACCCCGCGATCGTCTCCACGGGATCTCCGGGCGAAATGTGGATCAGCAGGAAATTCAGCGTGATGACCGCCAGCAGCAGGGCTGCCGCATAGGCCAGCCGTTTCAGGATATAGCGCAGCATCTCGACCGTCCGCGGCTGATTACTTCAGATAGACATCATCCAGAGGCGACAGCGGCCCCCAGATGCTGGCCGGGGGATTGCCCACCTTGTCGGACACCAGGGTGTGGAACGGCATCTGAGCCAGGAAGATCAAGGGAACGTCGTGGGTGACGATCTGTTCGAACTCCGCGTACAGCGCCTTGCGTTTCTCCACGTCCATTTCCACGGCAGCCTGTTCCAGCAGCTCATCCACCCGCTTGTTGGAATACGACTGCGTGTTCGTCCAGATGATGGGCCGGATGTTGGACGACAGGTAGGTGCGGTGCACGCCGATCACCGGGTCGCCCCAGTTCCAGACGTTGTCCGTCGTCATGTCGAAATCGTGGTTGGCAATGAGCTTGGTCCAGGACGGCAGGTCGGCGGAAGCGCGCAGTTCCACGGTGACGCCCACTTTCTTCAACTGCGCCCGGGCATACTCGGCCACGTTCTTGCTCAGCGATTCCATGCCGGGCATGTAGTCGATCGTCATCTTGAAGCGCTCGCCGCCGGCGCCGCGCTTCAAGCCCGCCTCGTCCAGCAATTGTTCGGACTTCTTGAGGTCCACCTTGTAGATCGTCAGATCCTTGGTGGCATACGGGCTGGAATTGACGATCGGCCCGTCGGAAGGCTTGGCGAAGCCCGCCGTGAGCACCTTGGTGATGAAGTTCTTGTCCAGCGCATAAGCGATGGCCTGGCGCACGCGCACGTCGTCGAACGGCTTGCGCGCGGTATTGATGGCCAGCCAGCTCAAGGCGCCCACGCCTTCGTAGCCTTTCTCCAGCGAGACGATGTTCTTGTCCTTGGCCGCCCGGCGCAGCTGAGTGGGGTCGGTCATGAACGGCAGCATCTGGATGTCGCCGCGCTCCAGCCCGATCAGCAACGTCGTCGAATCCGGGTTGATCTGGTAGACCAGTTTGTCCAGATGAGGCTTGCCCTTCAGGAAATACTTGTCGAAGCGTTCCAGCACCACTTCCTTGCCCGGCACGAACTCCTTGAACTTGAAAGGCCCGGAGCCCACCACGTTCTGGGAATTGCGCGGGTGCGATTTCAGGTCCTGGCCATCGCCGTAGATGTGCTTGGGCATGATGGGCGCGAGCGCCGGCGACAGCGCGATCAGCAGCGCCGGATGCGGGCGCGACAGCCGGATGACGGCCGTATGCGGGTCGGGCGTGTCCACGGCCTCCACGGCGCTGAACATCGTCTGGAAGGGGTGGTTGGCCTTGATGGCCATCAGGGAAAAGGCCACGTCCTCGGACGTGATGGGCTGCCCGTCGTGGAAGAAGGCGTCGGGGCGCAGCTTCACCGTCAGCGCCTTGCCGTCGGCCGACCATTCCCAGGACGTCGCCAGGTAGGGCTGGGGGTTCCACTGATCGTCGTAGCGCAGCAGGCTGGCGAACAATTGGGTGCTGGGCAATCCCGTGGCCAGGCCGGACTGCACCGCGCCGTTCAGGTGCCGAGGCGCCTGGTACTGGCCGATGACCAGCGTGCCGCCCTGCTTGGGCTGTTCGGCCGCGATGGCCCCGGTGGCGAACAAGGCCGCGACGGCAGCGGCGGCGACCATCCTCCTGGCCAGTTTCAGCGTGCTCATGTCGTGTCTCCAGAAATCAGATTGAGGCGTCTTCGAAGGGCCTTCTGTTTTGATTCAGATCAGGAATGATCGAGCCAATCATCAATGGATTCGGTTTGGCCTCATAGAGCCAAATCCCAGGTTTCCATGGGGCCAGATCAGCGCCGCCAGGACGAAGAGCCTCCTTTTCAGAGGGGCGCCAGGCTCCCCCAGGGATAACCATGATAGGGATAACCTGCGCAGCGAATCACGCCGCTTTCCGGCTGGGGAAACACGGCTGGCTCCATCGCCAATCCGCGTGTGGCTCTGTTCCATCCCGGCCCGGTCCGCTAGTGTCTGGCCGATCAGCCCTGTTGACGAACAAACGAACGGGCGAACGGACCACGAGGAGCGAAGCGATGGGCACGGCGATACGGATCGACGAAGACAGACTGTGGAACAGCCTGATGGAACTGGCGCGCATCGGGGCGACCCCGGCAGGCGGCGTGAACCGGCAGGCCCTGACCGAACTGGACGGACAAGCGCGCGCCCTGTTCTCGGCCTGGTGCCGGGAAGCCGGCTGCGTCCTGCGCACCGATCCCATCGGCAACCTCATCGCGCGCCGCCCCGGGCGGAACGACAGCCAGCCCGCGATCATGATGGGCAGCCACCTCGACAGCCAGCCCACCGGCGGCAAGTTCGACGGCGCCTACGGCGTCATGGCGGGCCTGGAAGTGCTGCGCGCGCTGCATGCGGCCGGCATCGAGACGGAGCGTCCCATCGAGGTCGTCGCATGGACCAACGAGGAAGGCGCCCGCTTCGCCCCCTCGATGATGGGTTCGCAGGTCTACGCCGGCTTGATGGGCCTGGACGAAGCCCTGGCCGTCCGGGACACGGAAGGCGTCAGCGTGGCCGAAGCGCTGGCGCGCATCGGCGCACAGGGCATGGCCGACTCCGGCAGCCGGCCCGCGGCCTATTTCGAGGCGCACATCGAACAGGGCCCCCTCCTGGAGGCCGAGCGGAAAACCATCGGGGTCGTGTCGGGCGGCCAAGGCCAGTGCTGGTTCCAGATGACGCTCACAGGGCGCGCCAGCCATGCGGGCACGACACCCATGGACATGCGCAGCGACGCCCTGGTGGGCGCCGCCGCGATCATCGGCGCCCTGGACCGCATCGGCCGCGCGCATCCGCCGGGCTGCGCGACCGCGGGCCGGATTCTGGTGTCGCCCAACAGCCCCAACGTCATCCCGGACTCCGTCTACCTGACGGCCGAGATCCGCCACCCCGACGACGCCGTCCGGGCAGCCATGGAACTGGAATTCCGCGCGGCGGCGGACGAAGCCGTCAAGCTCAATCACCTGGATCTGAACCTGGCCAAGGTGCTGGAGCAGCCGGCCGCGCCCTTCGATCCCGCCTGCATCGCCGCCATCCGCCAGGCGGCCGAACGCAACGGCTATCCGAGCATGGAGATCATCAGCGGCGCCGCGCACGATGCGGTGGCCCTGTCGCGCATCGTGCCGACCGGCATGGTGTTCGTGCCCTGCGCGGGGGGCGTCAGTCACAACGAGCTCGAAAGCGCGGAATCCGGCGATCTGGCCGCGGGCTGCCAGGTACTCGCCGAAGCCGTCCTGGCCTATGCGCGCGTCTCCGATCCCGTCACGCCGTCCCGATAGCGATCGGGCACTGGACGCATCGGACGATGGGCCGGCTGGGCGGGATGCCATATACTTTCCCCAAGCATCTGACGCGAGGATGACCGGAATGAAAAGAAGAACCCTACTGGCCGCGGCGCTGGCCGCAGGCATCGCACTGACTTCCGGAGCCCGGGCCGCCCCGCCCGAGGGCAAGGGGCAAGGCCATGGCGGCGGCAACCCCCACGGCAAGGGGAACAAAGGACAGGGCAATTCCGACGGCAAGTCGGGCAAAGGGAATTCCGGCAAGGCCGGACACGACGACCGGCGGGCTTCCTATGATGCGCACGGCCGGAATCGCGAGTACTTCGACGACCACCGGGACGATCACGGCCGCCTGCGCGGCGGCGATTCCTACGCCGGCCTCGTCTATGCGGGGATCACGGCGTCCGTGGCACGCCGATACGCAAGCGATTACGGCCTGGGCGGGTATTCCTCGCTGCCGCCCGGCATCCGCAAGAACCTGGCGAGGGGCAAGCCCCTGCCTCCGGGCATCGCCAAGAAGATCGCGCCGGGACCGCTATTGGGCCGCCTGCCCCGATACGACGGCTACGAATGGCGCGTGGCGGGAACCGACCTGGTCCTGATCGCCATCGGCACCGCCGTGGTGGCGGACATCCTGTACGACGTGTTCGACTGAATCCCGCGGGCGGGAAGAAAAGCCCTAGCCCTCGAACTGGTTGAATGCCTCCAGCGCGCGGGCGGAATAGACATAGGCCGCGCCGGCATTCAGCGCGATGGCGGTCCCCAGCGCTTCCGCGACTTCTTCTTCCGTGGCCCCCGCCTTGCGGGCGGCCGCCGAATGCGAGGAAATGCACCCGTCGCAGCGCGTCGTGACGGCAACGGCCAGCGAAATCAGCTCGCGCGTCTTGTCATCCAACGCCGTGCCGCGGCTGACGGCCTCGTTCAGGCCGCGGTACGCGCTCGTGACGGCATGATTCTTCTCGGCCAGCCGTCCGGCGGCTTTTCTCAGGTTGCTCAGGGTATCGGGCCAGTTGTTCATCATTCGAAAATCTCCTTCAACGGATCATCGGTCCGGAGATGCCTCCGGACCATCGGGTCGATATGGCGGGCATCCCGGATGGATCAGCCCGGGGGGGCCCAGAGATTGGGCACCATCGTATTGGAATAGCCGGACACGAATTCCTTGCGCTGCCCGGTATCGGCGCTGTAGACGCTGCGGCGGATGCGGCCGATGTTGCCGCCGTACAGGTGGATGCTGATGGACACCCGATCGTCGTAGGCATTGCGCACGCGGTGAATGTCGCCGATGCTCGGGGAAACGCAGGCCAGCTCTCCGGGCGCCAGCGTTTTCTCCGGGCCCGCGGGCTCCAGCCCGCCCGCCGTCTGGCGATAGGGCTGGTCGCATTCCGACCCTCTCAGCATGCCGATGACGCCCCATACCGTATGGTCGTGCACCGGGGTTTTCTGCCCCGGCCCCCAGACGAAGCTGACCAGGGAAAAGCGGTCCCGGGGATCGCCGTACAGCAGATACTGGCGGTAGTACTCCGGGTGGGGCCGGGCCAGTTCCTCCGGCAGCCAGTCATCCACGGCGACCAGATCCGCCATCACATCCCTTGCCTCGCTCAGGATCCGCGGTTCGTCCAGCCCGGAACGTTCGACCATCTCGCTCAATGCGGCAATGGCGCCTAAAAGTCTTTCGTGAGCCATCTTCTCGGCCTCCTCTCAAATCAGACGTTGCCGAAGCACATCGTCGACGAACGCGCCCGCCTGGCCCACGTAGTTGTGCGGCGACAGCATGCGATCGACGGCGGCTTCGTCCAGGCGCCCCGATACCTGGGGATCATTCAACAGCGCTTCCTTCAGGGAACCGCCGTTCTCGAACACATCCATGCAGATGCGATACACGATCTCATGGGCCTCCTGCCGCCCGAGCGCCTCGCTCATGCTCATCATCACCGCCTCGGACATGAGCAGGCCCTTCTGGACGAACAGGTTCTTCTCCATGTTCTGCGTACGGACGCTGAGCCCCTGCGTGACGTAGATCATTTTCGACACCGCCGCGTGAGTCATGTTGAAAACGCGGCCGATGTACTCTCTTTCGGCCTGCAGCACGACCTTGTCCCGCTCATGGTCCGCGACCATGCCTTCCACGGCCAGGGGAACCGTCGCCCGCACGAGGCGGTTGAGCGCGATGACGCCTTCGCACACCGGAGGATTGCGCTTGTGGGGCATGGTGCTGCTCCCCACCTTCCCCATGGCGAACGGTTCTTCCAGTTCCCCCGTTTCCGTTTTCTGCAGGCTGAAGATCTCGTGGGCCATCTTGCCCGCCGTGCCGCAGGCGATCGCCAGGACGGAAATGAGCTCGGCGATGTTGTCGCGCGAGGTGTGCCAGGTGATGACCGGACAGCCCAGCCCCAGCTCCGAGAAAAGGCGCCGCTGCACTTCCAGGCCCTGCTCGCCCAATGCGGCCAGCGTCCCCACCGCGCCCGAGAACTGGCCCACCAGCACCCGTTCGCGCATCTGCCGCAAGCGCGTGAAGTTGCGGCGCAGCTCCTCCGCCCAGCCCGCGACCTTGAAGCCGAAGGTGATGGGCAGCGCATGCTGGCCGTGGCTGCGGCCGACCATGACCTGATCGCGGTACTTCCGCGCCAGCGCGCACACGTTTTCATGCAGCGCGCGGTAGGCGGACTCGAGTTCGTCCAGCCCGTCCCTGACCTGCAGGATGGTGCCGGTATCCATGATGTCCTGGGTCGTGGCCCCCCAGTGGATGTATTCCCCCGCATCGCCCTCGCAGACCTTCTTCATCGCCCTGAGCAGGGGGACGATGGGATGGGCCGTGCGATCCATCTCCGCCTTCAGGGCGGGCAGATCGATGTTCTCCACCTTGCTCTTGCGCCGTATCTCCTGCGCGGCCGCTTCGGGAATGACGCCCATCTCGCCCTGGACCTTGGCAAGCGCCGCCTCCACGTCGAGCCAGCGCTGCACGGTGGCTTCATCGCTGAAGATCCCGCGCATCGCGGCCGTGCCGAACTGATCCCGGAACAACTCGCTGTCCATCACATACGTACTCATCAGATTCACGCTCCTTCTTGAATGTCATGTTCCCGATCCCGGGCGGGCCCGTGCGACGCCTCCCGGAAGTCCTTCATCCACCGAGCCATGTCGGCGGATTCGCGCACCGCCAGCAGGGCGTCCTGCAGCCCGGCGACACGGTCGCCGCCGAATCCTTCCTGCAGCAGCAGAGAACGCGTTTTTTGCAGGAGCCGGTCCTGCTGCCGGCCCAGATCGCTTTCCGGCCGGCTGGCGTCATAGGCGCGCGCCTGGAGTTCCCCCGACGCGAACGCCACGGCCACGCGGGCGTTCGCCCTGGGCAGATCCGGGTCGGCGCGCACCTCGATCAGAGGGCGCCAGCCGGCCACCTCGGGCTTGCGGATCCCCTCCGGTTCGAACGATGCGCGCACCGCGGTGTCTTCGCCCGCCAGCGCAAGCGCGACGGTATGCCTCAGGCTGAACTTGGCCTGCGTCGCGGTCTCGGGTTCGGCGATATTGCAGACCGTCAGATACTGGGGTTCGACGTACACGGTCACCGACGAAACGGCTTCCCGATCCAGGCGGCCGAATGCCAGGGCGGCCTCGATGGGCGCCTGCGTGCCGTAGCAGGACGCGTGATGCTTGAACACGATTTCCCTGACGCACCACCGGTCCGGCTGCGCCATGGGCTTGCCCGCGGACGCGTCTTCGGCATACAGGGCGGGAAAGCCGTTCTCCCCGTCGAGAACGGCGCCGCCGACCTCGAAGCCGGTCTGCGCCAGGCCGGCGGCAAACAGGCCGTTCGCGGCGGCGCGGGCGACCTGCAGGGGCTTGGCGGGCGTGCCGAACACGGCCCTCAGCCCGCCGGCCATCGTGGCCGCGATGGCAAAGGCGCTGCACAACTGCGCAGGGCTCAAACCGCGCAGCCAGCCGACCGCCGCCGTGGCGCCGAAGGAACCGAGGGTGGCGGTGTTGTGCCACCCCAGTCGATAGTGGCTTTCTCCCATGCCCGCCGCCAGGCGGGACTGGACCTCCACACCCACGGCGAATGCCGCCAGCAAGCGCTCGCCCGGAAGCCGCGCGGACTCTCCATAGGCCAGGATGGCGGGCCACAACGGCGCCGAAGGATGCACTCTGGACGGCAAGTGGGCATCGTCGAAGTCGAGCGCATGCCCCGCAATGCCATTGAGCAGCGCCGCCGCCTCGGGCGAGGTCCGCAGGCCCGCGCCCAGAACCGTCGCCTCGCCCGCGGGCGCCGCCGGCGCCATCAGGTATCCGGACAGGCTCCGGACGGCCGGCAGCCGCCAGGACGCCATGGCCAGCGCCGCCCAATCCAGCAGCGCGTGGCGCGCGATGGCGTACACGTCGTCCGGCACATCCCCGGGCCGTATGGCCAGGGCCCGCTGCGCCAGGAACGAGGTCAGGCCGGGCATCGGACCGCCGCCGCTCATGCCGCGCCTCCTTCACCTGCCGCCGCTCGCGCCTTCCGCTTTCTCCCGCGCAGGAAAGGCACCAGGAAGGACAGCGCCGCCAGGATCAACAGGACGACCGTGATCGGATGCTGCAGGAAAATCAGGTGGTCGCCCCCGGAAATCACCAGGGAGCGGCGGTAGTTCGTCTCCGCCATGGGCACCAGGACCAGGGCCAGCACGATGGGCGCCAGGGGCACGTCGACCTTGCGCAGGACATACCCGATGATACCGAACGTCAGCGTGACGTAGACGGGAAACATCGAATTCTCGGACGAGTAAGCGCCGACGACGGAAATGCCGACGATCACCGCCGCCAGCAGGGAATTCGGCACGCGCACCACCTGCACCCACAGACGGGCGCCCAGCAGGCCGACCACCACCATCAGCGGCACGCCGATCAGCAGCGAGGCGAATATCGAATAGGGTATTTCGGGGTTGCGGACGAACAGCAGCGGCCCGGGCTGTATCCCCTGGATCATCAGGGCGCCGATCAGGATGGCCGCCGTGGCCGAGCCGGGAATTCCCAGCGCCAGCAGCGGGGCCAGCGCGCCCGTCACGGCGGAATTGTTCGCCGCCTCCGATGCCGCGACGCCTTCCGGGTTCCCCTTGCCGAACGAGTCCGAGGTCCCGGAGGCGCGCTTGGCCTCGTTGTACGAGATGAGGCTGGCGATGGAGGCCCCGGCGCCCGGAATGACGCCGATCACGTAGCCGATGCCGGTGCTTCGCAATATGCACCCCCACAGCGTGCGATACCGGGACAGCGAGATCCGCCACACATTGGACACCTTCATCGACAGTGCGCTGACCGCTTCGCCCTCGAGCATGACCAGGACTTCCGAAATGGCATACAGCCCGAGCAGCGCGGGCACCAGGGGAATTCCCTCGAAGAGGTCCGGCGTGAAGGCGAAACGGGGCGTGCCGTTCTCCGGATCCATGCCCACCACCGCAAAGAGCACGCCCAGGCACAATGCCAGAAGCCCGCGCAAAGGCGAGTTGCCGCCGAGGCTGCTGACCAGGCTCAGGCCGAAGAGGGCCAGCGCGCAGTATTCGGTCGATCCGAACTGGAGGGCGAACTCGGACAGGGGCACGGCGGTGCCGATCAGCAGCAGCGCCCCGAGAAAAGCGCCGATGCCCGAGCTGATGATGGACACGTGCAGGGCGAAGCCCGCCTCGCCCTTCTTCGCCATGGGATAGCCATCCCAGGCCGTGGCCACCGCCGCCGCGGTTCCGGGCGTATTGAGGAGAATGGCCGTGATGCCGCCGCCGTATTCCGCCGCGACGTACAGGGCCACCAGGGCCACCATGGCCACGACCGGGTCCACGCCGTACGTGAAGGGAATCAGCAGCGCCACCCCCAGGCTGGGCCCCAGGCCGGGCATGGCGCCGATGATGTATCCGATGATGGTGGCCACGAACAGCGCCAGCAGCACTTCAGGCTGCATGACGAGCGCAAATCCCGATATCAAGTCCGTCAGCATGGGCTTCTCCTAGGGAAATTGCACGTCGAGCAGCCGCTCGAAGCAGACATAAATGAAGAGCAGGTATCCCGCCGTGGACGCGACGAGAACCGGAGCGCGATGTTCCCCGCCCGCCAGCATCAGCAGCGGGACGGCGACCACGGACGAAACGTAGAAGCCCGCATGGGGGATGGCCAGCACATAGGCCACGATGACCAGGATGCCCGCGCCGACCTGGAGCGGACGCGATACCCGGACCCGCGTCCCCGGCCCGGGCGCGCCATGGAACAGAATGGCGCTGCACAGCATCCCGAAGATCGAAGCCATGAGCGGCACGCGGGCGGGCCCGACGTCGACGTCGCTGAAAGCCGGGGGAAAAGAATGCGCGACCCAGGCCGCCCAGGCGAACACAGCCATGCAGGCAAGCGCCACGAGCCGGACGGATTTCCTGGCGCACAGGCTCAGGCAGGACGACTTTTCCGTCTCGCCGGGCGCGTCCGGCGCACGGGACGCCGTCATTGCGTCACTCCGAGACGCTGCAGCCACTCGTACCCCACCTTGTCCATCTGCTCGATGAACTTCGTGTATTCCCGCGGCCCCTTATCCCCGGCGATCTGCGCCGAGGTTTCCATATACTTCTGGAACGCCGGCGACTGCATCGCGCGCATGAAGCCGTCGGCCAGCTTCTCCTGGATCTCCATCGGAATGTCCTTGGGGCCGTAGATGCCGCGGATCTGCTTCCAGGTGGTGTCGACGGGGAAGCCGGCTTCCGCATAAGTGGGCGTATCGGGCAAGGAGCTGGCGCGCTGGTCGTCCAGGATCCCCAGCACCCGCACCCTGCCCGCCTCCGCGAACTGCAGGGCGGGCCCCGGATTGGTGTTGACCGCGTCGATGTGCTTGCCCAGCAGAGCCGTCATGGCCTGAGGACCGCCGTTGTACCCCACCCACGTGAACTCCATCCCGGCCTTGTGCGCCAGCATGTTGAACGCGATGTTGTGGGCGGCGCCCACGGTGCCGAACCCGCCCACCTTGATCGTCTTTCCCTGGCGCCCCGCCGCCACGAGATCCTGGAGGGTCTTGTACGGACTATCGGCCGCCACGACCGTGATGTAGGGATCGAGCTGGTTGAGGGTGATCCAGGAGAAGTCCTGCCACTTGTAGACGCCCTTCAGATTGGTGCGCATCGCCGTCAGGTGCGAGGCGGTATTCACGCCCACGGTATAGCCGTCTGGCTTGGCTTCCTTCAGCAGGGCCATCTGCGTCGCCCCGCTGCCGCCCGGCCGGTTCACCACCACCACAGGCTGTCCGAACACGGGTTCGGCGGCCTTGGCGAGTTCACGCGCAAAGATGTCCGTGGAAGATCCGGCGCCGGTATGCGCAATGATGGTGATGGGCTTGGTCGGGAACGCATCCTTGGCTTGGGCCTGGGCCGCCGATGCCGGATTGACGAGCATGACGGCCGACGTGACGGTCGTGACGGCCATAAGGCCTTTCAGCGCTCTTCGGCGAGAAATATCCATTCCTCTCTCCTTTTCCTATTATTTGGGATTAAGATTCTATTTTTTATGATTCGAATGCTAAGTAGCGGATTATCCCTTGTCAATAAATTTTCGTCTAATTTAGGGGTTTACACCTATAAATCGTTAATTTACTTGAGAAACATGCGGATAAACATCGGTAAATCCATGATTTTCATGCCCTGGCCGTACAGAAATCATGGCTTTATTTATTTCTCAATATGTAGGATATGAAAACCATAATTTGATTTTATCGGGTATTTTGGCTATCCTTCCCTTGAAGCTGCCTGGCGGCCTCCCGTCCGCAAGCGCCATCAAAAAAGCAAGATCAACACGCGAGAACAAAGAAGTGGACAAAACCCTACTCAAAGGCCTGATGGTTCTGGAAACCATCAGCCGGCTGGACGGCGAAGCCCAGACCCTGGAACAGATCGCGTCCGAAGTCGGACTCACGCGCAGCAACACGCATCGCACGCTGCAGACGCTCGTCCACGCCGGATACATACGCCGCGAACTCGACAGCGGCGCCTACCGGTGCACGCTGAAGATGTTCGAACTGGGCGCCCGCCAGCTGGCCAGCATGGATGCGCGGCGGCTGGCGCCCCCCTTCATGCGCGAACTGGCGCGCGCGACCGGGGAAACCGTCCATCTGTCCGTGCTCGACGGACTCGACGTGGTCTACGTCGACAAGCTCGACAGCCCCCAGCCGCTGCTCGCCTACTCCACCGTCGGCGGCCGGGCGCCCGCCTATGCGGTGGCCACCGGCAAGGCGCTGCTCGCCTTCCAGGCGCCCGACTACATCGACCACTACGGCGACGCCATCCACCAGCACACCAGCGACACGCACGTCTCCCTGCCGGCGCTCAAGCAGGAACTGGCGGACATCTCGCGCATCGGCTACGCCATCAACCGGGGCGAGTGGCGCCGCGGCATCGGCGGCATCGCCGCGCCGGTCTTCAACGGGCTCGACAAAGTCGTGGCCGCCTTGGGCATCTCGGGGCCGCTCGAACGGCTGACCGTACGAAAAATGGCCGAATACGCCCCGGTCCTTCAACAGACCGCCCGCCAGCTGTCCGCCCACATGGGCTATCGCGGCGGCTACTTCGGCATCACAGCATAAGACTCGCGGGAGAACGCATGAAACAGGAATCCACGCTCGAAGGCGTCCGCATCATCGAGATCTGCAACGTGGCCGCGGGCCCCTTCTGCGGCCTGCTGCTCGCCGACATGGGCGCGGACGTCATCAAGATCGAACCTCCGGGCACCGGGGACACGCTGCGCAGCTGGTCCCCCCTCACGGACGGCTACAGCGAGAACTTCGCCTCGCTGAACCGCAACAAGCGCTCGGTCACGCTCAATCTCAAGGACGAAAAGGACCGGCGCAAGGCAATGGCGCTGATCAGGAACGCGGACGTGCTGATCGAGAACAATCGCCCGGGGGTCATGGGCAGGCTGGGCCTGGCCTACGACGCGATGCGCGACATCAACCCCCGCCTGGTCTACTGCTCCATCTCCGCCTACGGACAGACGGGCCCTCGCAGCCAGGAAGGCGGCTTCGACCTGACCCTGCAGGCCATGAGCGGACTCATGAGCGTGACGGGCGAAGAGAACGGCGCCCCGGTCAAATGCGGCGTGCCCGTCTGCGACTTCGCCGCGGGGCTCTATGCGGCATTCTCGGTGCTCGCGGCCTTGCGCAAGGCGGAAAGCGACGGCGTGGGCGCGCACATCGACGTATCGATGCTGGGGGCGACCTTGGGCATTTCGGCGCTGCAGACCTCGCAGTTCTTCGGTTCCGGCGAAAACCCGGTCAAGCTCGGCTCGGCGCACCCCCGCAACGCGCCCTATCAGATATTCCGCTGCCGGGACGGCTACTTCGGCATGGCCGCGGGCAACGATTCCCTGTGGAAGGCGGTGTGCGCCGTCATCCACCGGGACGAACTGCGCCACGATGCGCGCTTCACCGACACCACCGCCCGGGCGGCCAACCAGGATGCGCTCCGGGCCATCCTCGAAGGCATTTTCAAAGCGGAAGACGCGGACACCTGGCTGGCCCGGTTCCGCGAAGCCGGCGTCCCCTGCGCCCCCATCAACCGGTACTCGGATGTGCTGGCGGACCCGCAAGTCGAACACATGGACTGGGTGCAGCCCCTGCAACTGCCCAACGGCGCCCAGACGCGCACCTTCGCATCGCCGGTACGCTTCGATGCGCGCACCGCGCCGATCCGTCGCAGGCCGCCGGCCCTGGGCGAGCATAACGACGAGCTGTTCGCATCAGGCTCCGGGGAACGCCCGACACGCGGGGTCGCAGCCCGATGAACGCGATCCTGGACATCCAAAAGACCCCCGCCGCCTGGACGCTGACGCTCAACCGTCCCTCGAAACGCAATGCCCTCTCCGCCGAACTCGTGGAAGCGCTGATCGCGGCGGTCGAAGAGGCCCACGCCCGCCAGGCGCCCCTGATCGCCTTTCGCGGCACGGGAAAGAACTTCAGCGCCGGCTTCGATTTCTCCGATTACGAAGACCAGAGCGACGGCGACCTTTTCCACCGCCTGGTGCGGATCGAACAGTTGCTGCAGCTGATCGCGCGTTCCCCCGCCCTGACGCTCGGGTACGCGCACGGGCGCAATTTCGGCGCCGGGGTGGACCTGTTCGGCGTCTGCAAGCAGCGCTACTGCTCGGCGGACGCCAGTTTCCGGATGCCTGGGCTGAAGTTCGGCCTCGTGCTCGGGTCCAGACGATTTCGCGACATCGTCGGGCCGCAGCATGCGCTGTCCATCCTGTCTTCCACACGCACATTCCATGCGGATGAAGCGGTGCGCCTGGGATTCGCACAGGACACGGCTCCGGAACCGGGATTTGACGCCTTGATCGCCGACGCCGCTGAAATCGCGACTGCTCTCGCTTCCGACACGCGCGCCAGCCTGCATCGCGCCCTGGACATGCGCGACGCAGACGCCGACGCGGACATGGCTGCCTTGGTGCGCTCCACCTCCAGGCCCGGGCTCAAGGACCGGATACGGAAGTACCTGAACGATGCCATGATGGCGCCAAGCCCCAGCCGCTGAGCATCGGGGCGCCGGTATCCAGGCACTCCCCCGACCCCGCCCCGGGGGCCAAAGTCCGGCACGGAGGCACTGCCGAAGCATGTGCACGCCAGGACGCGCAAAGCAAAAAGGCCAGTTCCGAAGAACTGGCCTTTTTGCTTGATATTTCTGGTGGGCAGTCAGGGACTCGAACCCTGGACCGACGGATTAAGCACTGGGGCGCACTATATTTCTAATAGCATGCCACACAGCACGCAGTGTCATCAAACAATTTTGGCATCAATCAAAGCGAAGAGAACTACATGTTCGTAAGATGGGGAACAGGTAAGAAGTACCACAAGGTTTCAGCCTCCAACTTCAAAGGAGGGATATACACTGACGTCGGCACTCGAGCGGTCGCTCCAAATAAAGATGGCGAAAAACTCATGTCACGTTGCGGACTGCCAATTCCAACTAATCATGAGTACGAGGATAGCCCAAAACGTGAAGATATCTGTGGTAGGTGTGAAAATTCTTATCATGGGTTTTGATACCCTACAATTCTAATTCTGTTCGTTAATTCTGATACACCTCTAAGGCTCACCACTTAGATCGATATTCTGGCAGCCCTCGGGTTGAGTCAAAAGACGCGTGTCGGACTCTGAAAGCGCCAGGAACTACCCGGACCAGAAAGTTCATGAAAACTCGACTCCGCGCGGACCGATTTTCATTTGCGCAGCGACTCATAGGTCTCCACCGTCTCCTCGTGCTGAGCCGCACACACCCCATACGCCACCAGCACCTGGCCCTGTATCCATGCCTGCCAGGCAACATGCCTTGTCAACTTCAATCCCAATAATAAGGGACCATGTTCTTCAGATCAATCCTGAGGAAAGATCGGCTGACCCCGTCCCCTGTGTATCGAGAAATTGAGGTGCCTAAACGTACGGGGACGTCTTTTAACCAAGGATTATTCAGGGAACCGTAAAGTGCTTGAGCTAACTGAGAGGGAAGTCCGCCTCTCGGCACGCCTATGTGGAGCGTCACTCGCGAAAGAGGGTGCTCCTCTCCAAAAGTATAAGATGGCAGCCGGACTGCTACTGCCAACGCTCTCGACAAGCCAGTGTCGTTAGCACGCACCGGCCCTATGAACTCCGAGACAACGGATTTCAGGAAGGTAGCTAAATCGCGAGAGCAACACAACAAAAACACAATGATTTCCCAAACAAGGGTGTTAACTGAGAATACCGCTTGGTGGCGATGAAAAGTTGCGCTCGGGCCGACAACCCCGTCTACCACGCCCTCTATAAAATAGCCATGGAGGCATCCAGACGCAGATGCCTGGCTGTATTCCATCGAGAATATTCTGATTCTTGACTGCTGATGTTTTATTGCATTTGCAGCAGCAGCGACAAATTTCTTATTCTTTTTTATCGCTTTTTGTAGCTGACGATACGCTTGATCCCGATCGCGAAGCGTGCGATTTTTAAAAAACCAGGTGGCGATTGAATCGATATCATCGACATGCTCAGCAGCCGCATATAAAGCAAGCTCAATATAATCCACAACCTCTTGCATCTCATCATCGTAATTATTTTGAGACTCAGGATTCACAGAACGAACCTTGTCAAAATAATTCTCGAGCTTAGAAGAAAGCCTAGAAATCTTATCAGTTACTCTCCCTACTGAAATATTATAAATTCCGAGCGGCATTCTAAGCCCGTTGTGCGTATGCAAACACCTTTCTGCCGTAGCGCGAGCAAGTAATACCCTCGCCTCCAGTGCAGATGGAGTCTCGTCTGAAATATGCACTACGAATACTGGTTTCTCGGCCATATAATTGGAAGCTAAAAACATAGATATATTATTATGCTGACATGCTAGCCCCCTGTCCATTCACCGGCACAGCCTCATAACCATCTCGTTATGCTCCAGCACCTGGCGCCGCACCGGCGCCAGGGTTGCAGCCACGTCTGCCGCCAAATCGAACCAGATCGGCCGCGCATGCCCCTGTAGCCCGCTCTCGATGCCGACCCATGCAGCGAGTCGTAGACCCTCCCCCCACGTCCGAGTCGCTCTGCTACAAAGTGCTGGCACATACCAGCCTTGCATGGAGCAGAAAAACATCCACCATAAGATGGAGTTCGTAGTCGCCTAAAGGCTTGTTCGAAATGAGCTTGTTGGCGATTCCATCCGTCAGCTTGTCGCCCTTACTTCCATCTCCAACCAAATCCAGCGCCAGTTCCAACAGATCTCTGGAAAGTGGCTCTCCCCGCAGCTGGTGACGTTCGCTGTGAGCTCCGTGTCCTCGGTCAGCAGCGCGTCCAGGGGCACGCTGCCGATCATGGTCTGGAGGCTGCTCAGGGCTGAACAGGAGGGAAAGGAATGCCATTTCGATCATCCAAAAAGAAGCGGCTCCGAAGAGCCGCTTTTGCTTGCTGACGTACCTACGCCCGCGCCGCCCACTGAAACCGAACCGTCGCCCACAGTGCAGAGACGTAGCCACGCGACGTCAGCATATTGGCCACCAGCACGGCGTCCACCGCTACGGGATCACGAGCAGGCAACAGAGCATCCTGGCAACCGCAAATTTCGCATGGTCATATCGCGTGGCACCAGGAAGGCGTGCCAGCTTACCCTTTAAAAATTGTCGTATATTGTTCATCTTTTCGCCTCCAGCCGTAGACCTTACGAAGTCATGCACTCGCTCAACATGTACCACTTAGCAGCTTCTCTTTTAATAGTCATACCTACCATTTACGGTCTATATAGAAAACACTGGCTAAAGAAAGACGAGATGGACCACGCCTCTTTAATTGAGCAGCCGCTATTTTGGGTTGCCATATGCTGGCCTCTTGGCTCATTCCTATTCTTTGGCAGTTTCGTATGGTTGGAAAAAACCATACAACTTAACGAACAAGGCTATCAGAATTTCATTGCGTCAAGCAAGCTTCCTATTACTATGCTCGCTATGTCCGTACCCTTAACGGCCTTGGTAGCCTCCATACACAGATCGATCCAAACGGCAAAGCAAATTGAATTTGTAGAAAGCAAAATAAAAGAGGATTCAGAGAGCAAATCTCAGGAAACAGCGCAACTATGCCTTGAGAAAGCCTTTGATATTCTCCACAAAGAGGGAAAACCAACTCGAGCCGCAGCAGCCTGGAGGGGGACGAGAAGCCTAATTGAGAGCTACGAAGCGATAAAAAAAGAAATAACAATAAAGGAAATCTCCGCACAGTTAGGCACACAAGAAAAGTACTGGAAAGTAAAATTTGAGATAATTATTTCACAACTATCAAAGGATGATTTTTATTTCATAAAAGAAAACGGAATATCCGTCGATTTAATGTCAGATATCGCTGATTTTTGCGAAGCAAAAATAATTAACAAATATATCGAGCAAGGCCAAGGCGAAATAATCTATCAAGACGGGAATATTTGTGCAAAAACGATGTACATGCCGAACCCGAATGCGGTATACGAAAACGAGGTCCAAAGCGGCCCATCGGATGACAATATCGTGACAGAAGAACGAAAAACAAGAGGCTTAGAGTAATTTTTAAAACTATTAGCGGGCTATAAAAACAAACCGATAGGAACATCTATATGGCGCAACTCTTCACGGGCACCCTCCTGGCGAAATAAGAGCGCCCCCGAAGGGTTGTCCTTCCCCGCGTGCACGCCCTAAAGCTACCACGCCACTCCAGCACCATTTTCCATCACACGCAGGAGCGGCGCCCCGAACAACAACTTCAGATCGATGTCGAAAGCCGCCCGTAGGCGGCTTGGTGTGGTCTGGTGTAACGCGGCTATCAGGCTTGCTGTGTTTCAGCCCAACTCAACGCGGCCCCGAACAACTCTCCGTCGTTATTAGGGAAGAGGAAGAAATACGGTTTCTGTCTCGACTCGCTATGAACCATAACGCCATCAAGATATAGGTTCACATTCACGATTTTTCCTAAGGCGACCGTGAATGATCGTTCTAGACTGGAGAAAATGAGCCGCTTCGTCGTCACAATCAGATCGCCTTCGGCTTCGACCACATCCTCTTCCACCGTCTCAGCATGGCCTCGAATTGCCCCGACGCGATATGAGACGCCCTTCGCAATGCGGAAACTGACTCCCTGGCTACCGCCCACATAGACCCTGCGCTTCTTCACGCCCATCAGGGTGGCGTCGATTTTCAGGCATGCAACCTCCGCTTTCTGAAGCCGAACGCCGCCTACGTCTATCGGTTCTGCTCGACCCTCCGAAATAGCGCATGCACGCATCAGGGTTTCCAGTTTGGCCAGATCCCCGGCAGCCTCGTCATGCGTAATCCCCAGGATGCTGGCGAGCCACTGGGCGGACTCAAGCTCATCTTGCGTCACCACGCCATCATCCAGAACCGCATCTCGCAGTTGACGAAAAACGGCCACCTTCTTGGCTTTCGGAATCTCTCCGCCGGCCGCATCCCTGGCGGCCCTGATTTCGTCAAGCTCATCCTCTGTCAGAACGCCGTCTTCTACAGCAGCGCTCAACACATCGGCATATCTCAGATGTTCCGGCCGACTAAACATGGCCCCTTGCACAGCTCCTTTGAGACCAGCCAATACCATCTTTAGCTTCATCATGCCTCCCCTATAATCAAACCCATTACAAGAGTTTACAGGGGCACATCAATGAAGCAACTCCTCGCAGGCATCCTCATGGCGCTAGCTGGGTCTGGGGCGTGGGCGGCAGAACCAACAGCGCATGACTACGGCTTCCACACGGGGGCAGATATGTAAAAAAATCTGCACTGAGGACCTGTTCGGATCTGCAGCCTGCGACGCATTTATAGAAGGCTCCATCGGCGCCATGCTTTGGCAAGCGAGCGCAACCGGCGCAGATCCATACCTATGTATCGAAGGTCTCAGCATGAAAAAATCCAAAGAGATCTTTGTGGGGTATCTGGTAACGCATGAGAAGGATCTGAGCAACCCCGCGGGCGTCCTGCTTATGCAGGCTCTGCCCAAGGGGCCGTCAAGCGCTAAGGCGCGACCTCTACGTTAGGCGCTGAATATGCGGGGCCCATGACCCAGAAGCCCCATACCCACGCCTCACCCCCTCCTCCGCCGCGCGCCCAACGACGGCCGGATTGCCAGGCACCCCTTGGATGGTGATCTCCGTCTTCCGATTGTCCTGGGTGCTGATCGGACCGCTTCCGCGCTGAATCCCCGACCTATAGCGATCAGGGTTGAGCATGCTGTTCAGCCCATCATTGAGGTCTTTGCCAGAAACCCGACCCGCCCAATCCTTCACCCAGTCAAGTGCCAACCCCTTTCAGATTCTGGGCCAGGCTTTCAACCTTCTTCTCGATATCCCCGAGCGCCCCACCAAAGGCCGTGCGTAGCTTGTCGGCGATCTTATCGGCGTTGTCGTAGATCCACTTCAAGCCCACGACAATAGCGACCCACATCGCCACGACGCCGGCCGGCGTCGTGGCGATCAGGTTCAGTTCCTTGGCGAACGCTGGCAGAGCCGTAAACACGATCCACATCAGGAACTTCCTGAGCGAGCCGCCCAGGATTGCATCAATCCCCAGGACCAGCAGCCCGACCGTGCCCCACTTCTTGGCGAACTCTTCTGTGGACTTGCCGGCGTCACCCAGTAGGCGCTTGATCGAATCCAGAACGCCTTTCACCCAGTCGATCTGCTCCTTCCATTCCTCGGAGCGCCCGATGATGCCGCCCAGCACGGAGCGTCCGCCGCGCAGCCACGTCAGCACGTCGTCGCCGATCAGGCGGATGGCCTCTAGGATGGCGCACATGCGCAGAAACGGCCACAGCACTGCCCGGGCCCCGCCGCGCATCTTCTTCAGCAGCGGCAGCAGCCGCATCACGCCGGCCGCCAGCAGCGCCATGGCGCCGACCTTGACAATCTCCGTCATGTTCTCGGAGATCAGCTTGGAGATGGCGTAGAAACTCTCGCTGGCCGCGCTGGCGCGGTTCATCTGCCAGATGAACCGGCCCCAGGCGTTGCGGATCAGCGTCATGCCGCGCCCGAAGATCTTGGGCATGCGCTCGAACTCGGCGTCGATCTGCTCGCCGACGCGCAGCAGGCCCTCGGCAAGATCCTTGCTGGTCAGCTCTCCCTGCTCGCCCAGTTTGATGAGTTGTCCAGGGGGAGTCGTTGCGGATTCGGTGACTACAGCGCATCAATCTTGATGATGACCCGTAGCCCGTCGGTAACGATCCCGCGAACTTTCACCAACCCAGCAGCATGCGCGGCCGTGCCGCGTGTGCTGAAGGCTCCCATCGAATGGATATGACGGAACCCTATCAAGATTGATCCATCTTCCCTTGTCAGGCGCGCATCGATGGACGGATAGAACTTTCCTTTTTCCATCTCAACCCACGATCGATCGACCGTGAATCCGTCAATCACTTCTAGCATCTCAGCCTCCGCTAAGTCACAAGAAACAGGTGCCACCACAAGGGCCGCAAGAACCCCCGTCAGCCCATGGGGCAACAGACGCCGGGCGGCCGGCTGGCGGATATGTCGGATGATTTGTGTACACGACCACTCTAGAGGTCATTTCAGCAAAGATATAAGAGCAATGACCGCCCCCAGAACGCCCGTGATGGCTAGAGCCGTCTCTTTCGCGTGCCGGACGCGCTCTCGCTTCGCCACTCGTATTTCATTCCAAAACCGTGCCTTGCCTGCCGAACCTAGACGAACAGGGCTCCCATCATCATCCTTCTCATAGAGGTCCTCGTCATCTTGTGAAGGCAAAAGAACACCATAGCGTGCAGACGCGCTCATGATCTGCTGATGCTCTAAGAATGTCTCATACGCCTTCCAGAGCCTCAGCGCTTTAGCGTCATTGCGCCGATCCTCTTCCGTGCGGGGCCTAATCGGCTTTTCCCGTCGGCGCTCAATAAGATATCGATCAGAAACAGCAATTTTGTAGCGCCACCAGATATCTATGCGATCCACGCGAGCGTAGATCATGGCTTGGAACACGCGCAGCACGACCCCTAAATGACCTTTCATGGCAATCCCTCCCAGAGTGGGGGAATGATACATCTCGCCCAGCCCTCCCCCTCGTCCAATCCCGATCCCCTGATCGGCGACCGATCGCACCTGGAGATATCCCAATGTGGTTCAAAAATCTGAAAATCTTCCGCCTGGCACCGAGACACGATCTGACCGTCTCCGGCCTGAATGACGCGCTGTGCGCAGCCCGGTTCCAGCCGTGCAGCAGCCAGGACTCACAATCATCTGGCTGGGTGCCGCCAGATCATGCTGACGGCATGCTGGTCTACTTCCAAGGCGACGCGCTGAAAGGCCAGCAGATGCTGATCCAGTTGCGCACGGAAAATCGCCTGCTGCCCGCGTCCGTCATCAACCAGGCCGCCCGCAAACTCTCCCGACTTATCGAGGGGCAGCAAGGCTACAAACCGGGCCGCAAGCAAATGAAGGAGATCAAGGAGCGAGTCACCATGGAACTGCTCCCCAAGGCCTTCGTCACCCAGCGCGATACCCGCGTCTGGATCGACACCAAGGGCGGCTGGCTCGTGATCGACGCATCGGCGGCCGCGCAATCTGACGAGGTCCTGGGCCCGCTGGCCAAGACGCTGACGCCCTTTCCAATCGTGCACCTGCACGTGGAAATGTCGCCGGCGGCCGCCATGACGTTGTGGCTATCCGAAGATGAGGCCCCCGCCGGCTTCACCATCGACCAGGACACCCAACTGCAGTCCACCGGCGAATCTCGGGCCTCAGTGCGCTATCAGCGCCAGACGGTCGATGTTGACGAGGCCCGTCGCCATATCAGTGCCGGCAAGCAATGCACGCGCTTGGCCATGACCTGGAACGACCGGGTGTCCTTCGTGCTGACCGACACCCTGGACATCAAGCGGGTGGCCCCGCTGGACGTGCTGAAGGAGCACCAGGACGCCCAGGCCACCCACGAAGCCGAGCAAGTTCGAGGCCGATTTCGCCCTGATCTCGGGCGAACTGGCGCGCATGCTCGACGACTTGGTGGCCGCCCTGGGTGAAATGCGCCTGGGCACGAAGTAAGGAAGAGGCGGAGGGGTTGTCTCCGCCAACTCTCAGCTTAAGACCGCATTAGTAAGTACAGCGTCACCACAACCAGCAACGCCGTAATCACGGCCGGCACGCCACCAAGACCCACCACCGGCGCGGCAGTCATCAGGGATGACGTAGCCATGCACATGTTTCGCAGATCGGTGCTGCACAAGCTGCCTGCATTTTTGGATTGCATATAGCTTCCTCCAAAAACAGATCACTCGGAGACCCTTAATGAGCCTGGGGGACCGAGCACAGGCCTTCCCCTTCTATTGCAGTGTCAATTTCCAGCCACTGAGGCGAGGGGAACCAGGCTGGACGGTATGAGCTTTCGCCCAAATTCCAATGAAACCAAATACTACATCATCTGTCACGCTGGATGCGCTAGTGCCTGCCCACCAGATAAGGAAATGACATGGACATCACCGATCAGCGGCAAGACGACCGCATCCGCGCAGCCCTGCGAAACGCCGACAAGAAAGGAAATCTCGATGTCGTGGCGGCAGTCGCCGGTATTTCGGGCGGCGAAGCCGAGCTGCGCCGAATCATGAACGGCCAGAACGCCCTATCGATCATGGATCGCGGGATGTTGGCAATCCACCTTGGGAACGACCTATGAGCGAACGAAACGACGGCGACCCTGCAGCGCCCTGAGTCCGACATTATCGGATGGACGCCGGCGAACATCCGGCAGAAGGCAGACGACAAGGTGCTGCGCGTCGAGCAGAACAAAACCGGCCGCATCCTGGAGATCGCACTGACTGGCGAACTGCTGGCCCTGGTCGAGACAGCTGTGGGGAATGTCCCGGTGCTGCATCGTCCCATCGCGCACAAGCAGCGCCGCAGGGGCAAGGATGAGGCGTACATCTACAGCGGCCTTGATTCTATGCTGCGCCGCGCCCAAAAAAAAGGCGCGGCAGAAGATGCCGTCGCTGCAGGCGTTCGGATTCCGCGGCCTAAAGGGCAAAGGCACCACAGACATGTGACTGGCCGGCGTGCCAATCGAGCGCATCCAGGCATTGTGCGGGCACAAAGACAAGGCCACCACAGAGATCTACGTCAAGCAGCGCTGGCGCGAATCTGTAGCCTCGAACGATCGGAAAATCGGCGCCTGAAACCACTGGATATGCGCCAGCGGCACATAAACCGGCTCATACGAGCAAAAAGAAAGGACCTAGAATCGCTTCTAAGTCCTTAATAATTCTGGTGGGCAGTCAGGGACTCGAACCCTGGACCGACGGATTAAGAGTCCGCTGCTCTACCAACTGAGCTAACTGCCCGTCGCAAGTTTTGCGAAGAACGAAACTATACACCCATTTCCGATGCGACGCAAAACCGCAATGCGCCAGGCAGGCCGAACGGCGTCATTTCCATGAAACATGACGCCATCGCCCCGCACGGTCAGATCGCCCGGGCCAGCTGGGCGGCCAGCCCGATGTAGCTGCGCGGCGTCATGGCCAGCAGGCGGGCCTTGGGTTCGGCCGGCAGATCCAGGCCGGTGATGAATTCGCGCAGGGCGTCCTGGGTGATGCCCTTGCCGCGCGTCAGGGCCTTGAGCTGTTCATAGGGCTGCGGCAGGCCGTAGCGGCGCATGACCGTCTGCACGGGCTCGGCCAGGATCTCCCAGCAGGCGTCGATGTCGGCGTCGATGGCGGCGGCGTTCAGTTCCAGCTTGCCCAGGCCGCGCAGGCAGGCGTCGTAGGCCACCAGGCTGTAGCCCAGGGCGACGCCCAGGTTGCGCAGCACCGTGGAGTCGGTCAGGTCGCGCTGCCAGCGCGAGACCGGCAGCTTTTCCGACAGGTGGCGCAGCATGGCGTTGGCCAGGCCCAGGTTGCCTTCGGAGTTCTCGAAGTCGATGGGGTTGACCTTGTGCGGCATGGTGGACGAGCCGACCTCGCCGTCCTTCAGGCGCTGCTTGAAATACCCCAGGGCGATGTAGCCCCAGACGTCCCGGTTCAGGTCCAGCAGGATGGTGTTGGCGCGGGCGATGGCGTCGAACAGCGCGGCCATCCAGTCGTGCGGCTCGATCTGGATCGAATAGGGATTCTGGGTCAGGCCCAGGCCGCCCAGCACCCCGCCGGCGAAGGCGGGCCAGTCGATGTCCGGATAGGCGGCCAGGTGCGCGTTGTAGTTGCCGGTGGCGCCGTTCATCTTCGCCAGGGGCTGCACGGCGCGGATGGCGTCCAGGGCGCGGTCCAGGCGGGCGACCACGTTGGCCAGTTCCTTGCCCATGGTGCTGGGCGTCGCCGGCTGGCCGTGCGTGCGCGACAGCAGCGGCTGGTCGGCATGCTGGCGGGCCAGTTCGCGCAGCCGCGCCACGACCGATTCCAGCGCCGGCACGACCGCCTGCGAACGGGCCCGGCCCAGCATCAGGGCATGCGAGGTGTTGTTGATGTCTTCCGAGGTGCAGGAAAAATGGATGAATTCGGCGGCCCGGGACAGTTCCGCATCGTCGGCCACCTGTTCCTTCAGCCAGTATTCCACGGCCTTCACGTCGTGATTGGTGGTGCGCTCGATGGCCTTGATGCGGGCGGCGTCGCTTTCGGAAAAGTCCCGCACCAGGGCCTGCAGCCGTGACCGCGCGGCCGGCGAAAAGGCGGGCAGTTCCGGCAGGCCGGCATCCGACAGACCGATCAGCCAGGCGATCTCGACCTCGACGCGATGCGCCATGAAACCGGCTTCCGACAGAAAGGGCCGCAAGGAATCGGCTTTCGCCGCATAGCGCCCATCCAGGGGCGACAGCGCGTTCAGGGCGCTCAAGGTGGAATCGATCTGCATGTTGGATAATGAATGAAGGGGCGGCCAGCGGCCCGGGAGAAAGCCGGCAACCCGGCCAAGCTGCGATTCTAACATTCACCCCCGGTGTCAAGGCTTTGGGCGGATATACCACACCTGCCCGCCCAATCCCCTCAAAAACGGGATCTGGCCGGCCCGGCGCCCGGATCACGGCCCGGCCCTGATATACTTTTTGAGCCTTAGACTACCCCCGGTTTGCCATGAGATTGATCGGTTCCCTGACCAGCCCCTACGTCCGCAAAGTCCGGATCGTGCTGGCAGAGAAAAAACTCGACTACGAACTGGTTTTGGACGACCCCTGGTCGTCCAACACGCAGACCACCGCCTACAACCCCCTGGGCAAGGTTCCCTGTCTGATCCTGGACGAGAACGAAGCCCTGTTCGATTCGCGCGTGATCGTCGAATACCTGGACACGCTCTCGCCGGTCGGGCGCCTGATTCCGCCCCCGGGCCGCGAACGGGTCGCCGTCAAACGCTGGGAAGCCACGGCCGACGGCATCATGGACGCCGCCGCCGCGGCCTTCATGGAGACCCATCGACGCCCGGAACCGCAGCGCAGCGCCGACTGGGTCAAGCGCCAGACCGCCAAGATCCACGCGGCGCTGGACTACATGAACGGCCTGCTGGGCGAACAGCCCTATTGCACGGGCGTGAACCTGTGCCTGGCGGACATCGCCGTGGGCGCGGCCCTGGGCTATCTGGACCTGCGCAGTCCCGATCTGAACTGGCGCGCCCATCACGCCAACCTGGCCCGGCTGGCTGAAAAGCTGGACGCCCGGCCCTCCTTCGTGTCCACTCGGCCGCCGGCCGCCTGAGCCGACCGGCGAACGCGCATCAGGCCTCCACGGAGGCCTGATGCTTTTCCGGACCGGCAAACCGTACGATCAGCGCTACGCGATCACGCCGCCGCCCAGGCAGACGTCGCCGTCATACAGCACGGCCGACTGTCCCGGCGTGACCGCCCACTGGGCGTCATCGAACGACAGTTCGAAGGCCCCGGCGTCGCGCACCGTCAGCGCGCACGCCGCATCGGCCTGGCGATAGCGGGTCTTGGCCCCATAGGCGCCGGGCGCGGGGGGCTCGCCCGCCACCCAGCTGGCGTCCTGGGCGGTCAACGTCGGCGTCAGCAGCCAGGGATGATCGTGGCCCTGCACGACGTACAGGACATTGGCGGCCAGGTCCTTGCGGGCCACGTACCAGGCGTCCGCCGTGCCGTCGTCGCGCTGGGCGCCCCGCACCCCGCCGATCCCCAGGCCCTTGCGCTGGCCCAGCGTGTAGAAGGCCAGGCCCTGGTGCCTCCCCAGGTCCTGGCCTTCCGGGGTCCGCATGGGCCCCGGCCGCGTGGGCAGGTAGCGGTTCAGGAATTCGCGGAAAGGCCGTTCGCCGATGAAACAGATGCCCGTGGAGTCTTTCTTGGCCGCATTGGGCAGGCCGATCTCGTGGGCGATGCGGCGGACCTCGGTCTTGCGGATTTCCCCCAGGGGAAAGACCGTGCGGGCCAACTGCGCCTGATTCAGGCGATGCAGGAAATAGCTCTGATCCTTGCTGGCGTCGACGGCCTTCAGCAGCTGGGTGCGCGGGCCGTCCGCCGTCCGGACGCGCCGCACCCGGGCGTAGTGGCCCGTGGCGATATAGTCCGCCCCCAGGCTCATGGCGTGATCCAGGAAGGCCTTGAACTTGATTTCCGCATTGCACAGCACATCAGGATTGGGCGTGCGGCCCGCCGAATATTCCCGCAGGAACTCGGCGAAGACCCGGTCCTTGTATTCGGCGGCGAAATTGACGGCCTCGATGTCGACTCCGACCACGTCGGCCACGCTGGCCGCATCCAGCCAGTCCTGGCGCGACGAGCAGTACTCGCTGTCATCGTCGTCTTCCCAGTTCTTCATGAACAGGCCGATGACCTGATAGCCCTGCTGCTTCAGCAGCCAGGCCGTGACGGAGGAATCCACCCCGCCCGACATCCCCACCACGATCCGCGCCCCGGGGGCCGGCATGGCGGCTTCCAGCATGCCCGCATCAGCCATGCATCGCCTCGTCCACGGTTTCGATCCAGTGCCGCACCGGCGTATCCGTGCCGCTTTGCAGATGGCAGATGCAGCCGATGTTCGACGACACGATGGTATCGGGCAGGGTTTCCTGGATGGCCTGCAGCTTGCGGTCCCTCAGGGATTTGGACAAGGCCGGCTGGGTGATGGAATAGGTGCCGGCCGAGCCGCAGCACAGATGGGATTCGCCGAAGGCTTGCAGATCGAAGCCCAGGTCCGCCAGCAGGCGTTCGGTCAGCGGGCGCAGGCCTTGCCAGTGCTGCAGGGTGCAGGGCGGATGGAAGGCGCTGCGGCCCGGCGCGCGGCGCATTTTCGCGCGCACGTCCGCCGCCATGGGCGCCAGGAACTCGGCGATGTCCTTCACGTAGGGCATCAGCCGCGCGGCACGCTCGGCATAGGCCGGATCATGCTGCAGGTGGTGGGCGTAGTCCTTGATCATGCCTCCGCACCCGGACGCATTGACCACCACGGCCTCGACCTGGCCGGATTCCAGCAGGGGCAGCCAGGCATCCACGTTCGCCCGCATCTGCTGGCGGGCTTCTTCCTGGGCGTCCAGGTGGAAGTTGATGGCGCCGCAGCAGCCCGACCCGGCCGCGAAGCGCGCGCCCACCCCCACGGCGTCCAGGACGCGCTGCGTGGCGGCGTCGATGGACGGCATCATGGCGGGCTGCACGCAGTTGCTGAGCATCAGCACCTGGCGGGCATGGCGCCGCGCCTGCGCGGGCAAGGCCCCCGCCGGCCTGGGCACGGCGATCTTGCCCTGCAGAACGGCCGGCAGGACGGGGCGGACCCAGCGGCCCAGGCGGTACAGGGGGCCGAAAGCCGGCGACAGCATCAGGCGCCGCAAGGCCTTGCGCAGCAGGCGCTGGTGCCAGGGGCGCTGGACCCGCTCGCTGACCAGCTGGCGGCCGATGTCCACCAGCTTCCCGTATTCCACGCCCGAAGGACAGGTGGTTTCACAATTGCGGCACGTCAGGCAGCGGTCCAGGTGCTGCTGCGTGACGTAGGTGGGCTGGACGCCTTCCAGCACCTGCTTGATCTGGTAGATGCGTCCGCGCGGGCTGTCGAGCTCGTCGCCCAGGATCTGGTAGGTGGGACAGGTCGCCAGACAGAAGCCGCAATGGACGCAGCGGCGCAGGACGGCATCGGCCTCCTGGCCGAAATCCGTGCCTTGCGCCCAGTCGGCAAGTTGGGTTTGCATGATGTGTCCTTAGAATTCGGGCACCAGGCGGCGCGGATTGAAGACGCTGCTGGGATCGAATTCCTGTTTGAGCCGCCGGTGGATCTGCATCACGCCGGCCGCCAGGGGATGAAAGGTCGCCACGTCGCGGGATACCCCGCCGCGGTGGTACAGGCAGGCGGAACCGCCCAGGGCCTGCACCCGAGCCCGCAAGGCCTCGGCATCCTGCTCGCCGGCCAGCCAGCGCAGGCCGCCGCCCCATTCGTGCAGGGTCGGCCCCAGGTCCAGGGCGGGCGCGCGCGGCGGCAGGCTGAGCCGCCACAGGGGACGCTGGCGGAAGAAGGCATGGGTCTGATCGCGCAGGCCCAGCCAGAACGCCTGCGCCTCATCGTCGGCCACCGCGTCGCCGCCGATGGCCTCCTGGCCCTGGCGCACGGCCGACTCATTGCCCGACAGGCGGACCAGCAGGCGCCCCGCCCCGGCCGCTTCGCCCGGCACCCAGGCCGTCGCCGACACGGGAATCGGCCGGGACCGCCACCGCAGGCACTGGCGCAAGGCGTCCGCCTCGTCGAGTTCCAGCGCCCGGGTGGCCTCGCTGCGGGGCCGGGGAACGACCTTGATGGAGACCTCCACCAGGGCGCCCAGCACCCCCAGCGACCCGGCCAGCAGGCGGGAGACGTCGTAACCGGCCACGTTCTTCATGACCTCGCCGCCAAAACGCAGCACATTGCCGTCGGCATTGAGCAGGCGCGCGCCCAGGACGAAATCCGCCAGGGCGCCCGCCGCCATCCGGCGCGGTCCCGACAGGCCGGCCGCCACGCAGCCGCCCAGGGTGCCCGCGGCTCCGAAACGCGGCGGCTCGAAGGCCAGCATCTGTTCCTGCTCGGCCAGCAGCGATTCGATGTCCGCCAGGGGCGTGCCCGCCCGGGCGGTCAGGACCAGTTCGGACGGCTCGTAGCCGACCACCCCGTGATAGGCGGACAGATCGAGCCGGCCGACGGTGTCGTCGTCGGGGACGGGTTCGCCATAGAACAGGCGGGTGCCGCCGCCCCGGATGATCAGGGATCTTTTGGCGGCTCGCGCCGTGACCACCTGCTCGCTCAGTTCAGACAGGACGAATTCCATGGGACCACTTCAGAAACGGGGGATGTCGGGAAAGCGCAGCTCGCCCTGATGCACGTGCATTTTTCCATACTCGGCGCAGCGCACCAGCGTGGGGATCAGCTTCAGGGGATTGAGCAGGCCATAGGGATCGAAGGCGCGCTTGAAGGCCGAGAAGGCATCCAGTTCCTCGCGGGAGAACTGCGTGCACATCTGGTTGATCTTCTCGATGCCCACGCCGTGTTCGCCCGTGATGGTGCCGCCGACCTCGACACAGAGTTCCAGGATGGCGGCGCCGAAGGCCTCGGCGCGCTCGACCTCGTCGGGCTGGTTGGCATCGAACAGGATGAGCGGGTGCAGATTGCCGTCCCCGGCATGGAAGACGTTCGAGCAGCGCAGGCCGAACTGCGTCTCCATCCCGGTGATGGCGCTCAGCACCCTCCCCAGGTGGCGGCGCGGAATGGTGCCGTCCATGCAATAGTAATCGGGCGAAATGCGTCCGGCGGCCGGGAAGGCGTTCTTGCGCCCGGCCCAGAACTTCAGGCGCTCGGCCTCGGATTCGGACACCTGCAGGCGGGTCGCGCCCACTTCCCGCAGCAGGGCTTCGACGCGGCTGATTTCCTCGGCCACCTCGTCGGGCGTGCCGTCGGATTCGCACAGCAGGATGGCTTCGGCATCCAGGTCGTAGCCGGCCTGCACGAAGGGTTCGACCATGTGCACCGAGCGCTTGTCCATCAGTTCCAGGCCCGCCGGGATGATGCCGTCGGCAATCACCCGCGTGACGCCCTGCCCGGCCAACTCGACGCTGGGGAAGCTGGCCATCACCACGCGGGCCAGCTGCGGACGCGGAATCAGGCGCACGGTGACTTCGGTCACCAGGCCCAGCATGCCCTCGGACCCGATGAAGGCCTGCAGCAGGTTCAGGCCCGGCGCATCGGGGGCCTCGCCGCCCAGCTCGACGACCTCGCCCTCGATCGTGACCATGCGCACGCGCAGGACGTTGTGCACGGTCAAGCCATATTTCAGGCAATGCACACCGCCGGAATTTTCCGCGACGTTGCCGCCGATCGAACAGGCGATCTGGCTGGACGGATCGGGCGCATAGTACAGGCCGTGCGGCGCGGCGGCTTCGGAAATCGCCAGGTTGCGCACCCCGGGGCCGACCACGGCAGTGCAGGACTGCGGATCCAGGCGCACGATGCGGTTCAGCTTGGCCAGGCCGATCACCACGCCCTGGGGATGCGGAGTCGCCCCCCCGGACAGGCCGGTGCCCGATCCTCGGGGCACGACCGGCACATTGTGTTCGCGGCAGGCCTTCAGCAGCGCGATGACCTGGGCCTCGTTTTCAGGCAGCACCACGACCGGGGGCAATTCCCGGTACAGGGCCAGCCCGTCGCACTCGTAGGCCCGGGTCTGATCCACCCGGGTCAGGATGCAGTGCGCCGGCAGTTCGGCTCCGATGCTGGCCAGGAAGCCGGGGAAATCCGGCACGATGGCCTGCGATGCGATGGCCGGAGAAGCAACGTCCATGAAAGGTCCTTTGGATTCAGGCTGCCGGCGGCAGCATCTTGCCCGGATTGAGGATATTGCGGGGATCCAGCGCGGCTTTCAGGGACCGCATGACGTCCAGGGCATCGGCGCCGTGTTCCGCCTGCATGAAAGCCTGCTTGTGCAGGCCCACGCCATGCTCGCCGGTGCAGGTGCCTTCCATCGCGATGGCGCGCTCCACCAATCGCTGATTGAGCCGTTCGGATTCCGCCCATTCGGCCTGGCTGTCGGCGTCCAGCAGCATCAGGACGTGGAAATTGCCGTCTCCGACGTGGCCGACGATGGTATAGGGAAACGACGCCTGGTCCAGTTCACGGGCGGTTTCGCCCACGCATTCGGCCAGCCGGGAAATGGGCACGCAGACATCCGTGGTGCTGGCCCGGCAGCCGGGCCGCAGCCCCAGGCCGGCGAAATAGGCATTGTGCCGCGCCGTCCAGAGGCGACTGCGGTCCTCGGGGCGTTCCGCCCAGTCGAAATCCTGCCCGCCGTGCTCGCGCGTGATCTGCTGGACGGACTCGGCCTGTTCCCGCACGGCGGCGGGGCTGCCGTGGAATTCGAACAGGAGCAGCGGCGATTCGCGTAGCGTCAGGCGGCTGTACAGATTGGTGGCGCGCACCGCCCCGGCATCCATGAATTCGACCCGGGCCACCGGAATGCCCATCTGGATGACGTCGATGACGCTGCGCACGGCCGAATCCAGGTCGGGGAAGTTGCAGATGGCGGCCGAAATGGCTTCGGGCTGCGGATACAGGCGCACGGTGACTTCCACGATGATGCCCAGCGTGCCCTCGCTGCCCACGAACAGGCGCGTCAGGTCGTAGCCGGCGGAGGACTTCCGCGCCCGGTTGGCGGTCTCGATCACCCGGCCGTCCGCAGTCACGACTTTCAGCGACATGACGTTCTCGCGCATGGTGCCGTAGCGCACGGCATTGGTGCCCGAGGCGCGGGTCGCCGACATGCCGCCCAGGCTGGCATCGGCCCCCGGATCGATAGGGAAGAACAGGCCGGTGTCGCGCAGCGATTCGTTCAGCTGCTTGCGAGTCACGCCCGCCTGCACCGTGGCCGTGAAGTCTTCCGCATGCACCGTCAGGATGCGATTCATGCCCGACAGGTCCAGGCTGACCCCGCCCTGGACGGCCAGCAGGTGGCCCTCCAGCGAAGAACCCGCCCCATAGGGAATCAGGGCGACGTCATGGGCGTGGCAATGCCGCGCCACCCAGACGACGTCGTCCACCGACTGCGCGAACACCACCGCGTCGGGCAGCATGGGGGGATACGGGGATTCGTCGCGGCCATGGTGGTCGCGCACGGACTGCGCTGTCGAGCAGCGCTCGCCGAAATGGTCCTGCAAGGCGGACAGGAAGCCGGCCGGCAAGGGACGCGGCTGCGGCGCAAACGACGAGATATCCATCATCGATCCTGAAAACAGACGGGTGGGCCCCGGCGGCCGGCGGCCGGCGGCCGGCCTGCCGGGAGCGGATCAGGCGGCGCTGCCGACCGATTCGGAACGCGCCCGGGAAAGTTTCTGGCGGCGGGCCTGGACGGCGGCGGCCAGGCGCTCCAGCAGCGACACCGACACGTCCCAGTCCACGCAGCCGTCGGTAATGCTCTGACCATACACCAAGGGGCGGCCCGCGACCAGATCCTGGCGTCCGCCGACCAGATGGCTTTCGACCATGACGCCGAACAGACGCGCGTCGCCGCCTTCGACCTGGCGGCAGATGTCCTCGATGACTTCCGGCTGCCGGGTGTAATCCTTATGGCTGTTGGCGTGGCTGGCATCGACCATGACGCGCTGGCGCATGCCCGCCTTGTCCAGGGCCTCGGCCGCGGCCTGCACGAATTCGGCCTGGTAGTTGGGCGTCTTGCCGCCGCGCAGGATCACGTGGCAGTCCTCGTTGCCGCGCGTGGCCACGATGGCCGAATGGCCGCCCTTGGTGACCGACAGGAAATAATGGGAATTGGAGGCCGCCTTCAAGGCGTCGATGGCGATGCGCGTGTCCCCCGTGGTGCCGTTCTTGAAGCCCACCGGGCAGGACAGCCCGGACGCCAGTTCGCGGTGCACCTGGCTTTCGGTGGTGCGGGCGCCGATGGCCCCCCAGGACACCAGATCGGCGATGTACTGCGGCGTGATCATGTCCAGGAATTCGCAGCCCGCGGGCAGGCCCAGGGCATTGACGTCGATCAGCAGCTCGCGCGCGGTGCGCAGGCCCTGGTTGATGTCGAAGCTGCCATCCAGGCCGGGATCGTTGATCAGCCCCTTCCAGCCCACCGTGGTGCGGGGTTTCTCGAAATACACCCGCATGATGATTTCCAGGTCCGCCGAAAACCGCTGGCGCTGTTCGGCGAGCCGCCGGGCATATTCCATCGCCGCCTGCGTGTCATGGATGGAGCAGGGCCCGATCACCACCACCAGCCGGTCGTCTTCCCCCGTCAGCACTTCGTGGACGGCGCGCCGAGCGTCGTGCACCGTGCGCGAAATCGCCGGTGTGCAGGGAAATTCACGCATCACATGGGCGGGCGGGGCCAGCTCGCGGATTTCTCGGATGCGAATATCATCGGTATTGTGTGACACGGTCTTGCTCCAATCATGAATCCGGGGCCCGGGGCGACAACAAAAAAGCCGCCTGGCAGCGCCGGCGGCTTTTGGGGAATTTGTTGACTACCTGGATGTACAGCGATTCCCTTCCAGCACCAGCGGCGTTGGAAACGTAAAAAAATAAAAGAAATAGGGGATCGCGTGCATTCAATAATCCTAGCACAGCGAAAAGAGGCAGGCAAGAACTGCGGCGGCGCGCACTGGGAAACGTTCGTCAGTCCGACCGGGACGGCGCCGACCCGCCGCCCATTTCCGGACCTGGCGCATCCGCCGATTCATTCTTCGTAAATTGATTAGTACACTAATCATTCTATAATGTATCGTTCGCACAACAATTATTTGACGTGCATACATAACCTGTCCATAGAGAGGGACTCGCCGGGCCGCACACCCGCGCCTCCCTCGCAGAACCAGGAGACTCATATGAAGAAAGCACTGCAAACCTGTCTGACTGCCGCCTTCACCGCCGGCGCTCTGGGCCTGGCGGCGACCGCCCAGGCCGCCGACCTGGCGGCCATCCAGAAATCCGGCACGATCCGCATCGCGGTCGCCAATGAAATCCCCTACGGGTACATGGACCTGAGCGGCCAGGCCAAGGGCGCCGGCCCCGACGTCGCCGCGCACATCGCCAAGGCCCTGGGCATCAAGAACATCCAATGGACCACGACCAGCTTCGGCTCTCTGATTCCGGGGCTGCAGGCCGACCGCTACGACATGGTCGCCGCCGAAATGGCCATCCTGCCGCAGCGCTGCCAGCAGATCGCGTTTTCCGAACCCAATAGCTCCTACGGCGAAGGCCTGCTGGTGGCCGAGGGCAACCCGAAGAACATCCACGACTACGCGAGCTTCGCCAAATCGAGCAACAAGATCGCCATCATGGCCGGCGCGGATCAGCTGGAAATGCTGCAGGCCTTGAAGGTCCCCGCCGACCGGATCGTGACGATCTCCAGCAACGCCGACGCGATCTCGACGGTCTCGACAGGACGAGCCGACGGCTATGCCGCCACCAGCCTGACGGTGGGCCAGCTGGCGGACAAGGGCAAAGGCAAGGTGGAAGCCGCGCAGCACTTCAAGGACCCCGTGGTCGACGGCCAGCCGGTGCGCAGCTGGGGCGGCTTCGCCTTCGCCAAGGACTCCACGGCGCTGCGCGACGCCGTCAACAAGGAGCTGGCCAAATTCAAGAAGACCGACGACTGGAAGAAGATCATGACCCAGTACGGCTTCTCGTCCGAGGACGCGGCCAAGTCCTTCGACCGCAGCACCGCCCAGCTGTGCAAGGGCTGAGCCGCCTCCCGTCATGGACTGGCTGGCCTATCTGACCCCCTTGATGATGGGGGCCAGGGTCACGATCGAACTGACCCTGTACTCCACCATCCTGGGGGGCCTGTTCTCCTTCCTGTTCGGCATCGGGCGCCTGTCGCGCAACCGGCCATGGCGCTGGACGTCCATCGCGCTGATCGAAGTCTTCCGAGGCACATCCCTGCTGGTGCAGCTGTTCTGGCTGTTCTTCGCCCTGCCCGTCCTGGGCCAGGCGCTGGGCATCGATCTGCGCCTGCCGCCGGTCGTGGCCGGCACCCTGGCGCTCAGCCTGAACATCGGCGCCTACGGGGCTGAAGTCGTGCGCGGCGCCATCCAGGCGGTCCCGCGCAACCAGTACGAAGCCGCCAAGGCCCTGGATTTCACGCCCCGGCAGACCCTGTGGCGCATCGCCCTGCCCCAGGCCGTCCCCGAAATGCTGCCCAGCTTCAGCAACCTGGCGGTGCAGAACCTGAAGGATACGGCGCTGGTCTCGCTGATCGGCCTGGGCGACATGGCCTTCCAGGCGGAACGCATCCGCAATTTCACCCAGGACAGCGTGTCCGTCTATACCTTGCTGCTGCTGATGTACTTCGGCATGGCGCTGGTGCTGGCGGGCCTCATGCGCACCCTGGAAACCCGCGTCGGCCGCTGGCGCAGCCGGAGGACCTGACCATGCTGTTCGGCATCGAATGGAACACCGCCAACGACTGGGTCTTCGCCTGGTCCATCCTGCCCATCCTGCTGCGCGGCCTGGTCGTGACGATCGAAGCCACGCTGCTGGGCTTCGTGGTGGGAGCGGCCCTGGGCCTGGTCCTGGCCGCGCTCAAGAGCGCCCGCCTGCGCGTGATCGCCTGGCCGGCGCGCCTGCTGACGGAGTTCCTGCGCGACACCCCGCTGCTGGTGCAGCTGTTCTTCCTGTACTACGTGCTGCCCGAATACGGCCTGGTGCTGCCGGCCTTCCTGACGGGCGCCCTGGCGCTGGGCGTGCAGTACAGCGCCTATATGTCGGAAGTCTACCGCGCCGGCCTGGAATCGATCACCCACGGCCAGACCGAAGCCGCCCGCGCCCTGGACATTTCGCCGCTGCGCACCTTCGGCGTCATCATCCTGCCGCAGGCCATCCCGCGCATCATTCCGGCCCTGGGCAATTACCTGGTGTCCATCATGAAGGACGTACCCGTCCTGTCCGTGGTGTCCATCCTGGAAATGCTGAACGTGGCCCGCATCATCGGCGACCGCAGCTTCAACTACATGGTGCCGCTGACCATGGTCGGCGCGCTCTACCTGATCCTCACCCTGATCGCCTCGGCCGGCGTGCGCTATCTGGACGAACACCTGCCCAAGCGCGGCATTCCCCTGCGCGGGTGAACGCGCCCGGCCCGCTCCCCACAAGCTTCAGGAGACTCTTTTGACGAACGCATCCCCTTCCCCCCCCGCAACGGCAAGCGCGGCGCCCGCCGGATCGGCATCCCCGATCATCGTGATGGACAAGGTCGTCAAGCGCTTCGGCGACGCCATCGTCCTTGACGAACTGGACTTCCAGGTCGCCAAGGGTGAAAAAGTCACCATCATCGGCCCGTCCGGATCCGGAAAATCGACGGTCCTGCGCATCTTGATGACGCTGGAGAAAATCGACGGCGGCCTCATCCACGTGGCGGGCAAACCGCTATGGCACGAATACCGCGACGACCAGCCCGTGCCCGCCAGCGAAGCCCACCTGCGCACGATGCGCAAGGAAATGGGCATGGTGTTCCAGCAGTTCAACCTGTTCCCGCACATGACGGTGCTGCGCAACATCACCGAATCCCCCATCCACGTGCTGGGCCTGTCGCGCGAGGAAGCCCGCCAGCGGGCCTACGAATACCTGGATCTGGTGGGCATGACCGAGCATGCGGAAAAATTTCCCAGCCAGCTCTCGGGCGGCCAGCAGCAACGCGTGGCCATCGCCCGGGCCCTGGCGACGCGGCCGAACATCATGCTGTTCGATGAACCGACCTCCGCGCTGGATCCCGAACTGGTGGGCGAGGTGCTGACCGTGATCCAGCGCCTGACCGAGGAACATGACCTGACCATGCTGCTGGTGACGCACGAAATGGAATTCGCCCGCCAGATCTCGGACCGCGTCTGCTTCTTCGACAAGGGCGTGGTGGTGGAGGAAGCGCCTCCCGAAGTCATGTTCACGGATCCTCGGGAAGAGCGCACCCGGGATTTCCTGAAGAACTTCCTGGAAACCCGGCAAGGGGGGAACTGAACGCTCCCGCCCTTCTTAAGCGGCCACCGCCAGAGGCTCCAGCGCCGCAGCGCTGCGGCGGGCCGCGATGTGTTCGGGCCGGGGATCCATGCCGTGAAACGGCGCCACCAGCCGGTTGTCCACGCTGTTGTAGACCATGAACACATTGCTGCGCGGCCAGGGCGACAGATTGCCGCCGGAGCCATGCAGCGTATTGCAATCGAAGAACACCACCGAACCCGCCGGCGCGGTGACCGCGCGCAGGCCGCCCTGCTCGGCCAGCAGGCGCAGGCTGACCGGATCGGGCACGCCGACTTCCTGGCGGCGCAGCGACTTCTTGTAGTTGTCCTCGGGGGTTTCCCCCACGCAGGCCACGAACTGCCGGTGCGATCCCGGAATCAGCATCAGAGGCCCGTTGAACGGCGTGTTGTCCGTCAGCAGCACGGAACAACTGAGCGCCCGCATGGCCGGCATGCCGTCTTCCACGTGCCAGGTCTCGAAATCCGAATGCCAGTAGAACTCCTTGCCGTCCAGCGCGGGTTTCATATTGACCCGCGACTGATGGATGTAGACCTCGGACCCCAGGATCTGGCGGGCCACATCCAGCAGGCGCGGATCGCGGGGCAGATCGGCCAGGCGCCTGCCCAGCTCATGCACCCGGAAGATCGACCGCAGGGCGTCGCCGCCCGGTTCGCGGATGACCTCCTCGCCCTCGCGCACGGCGGGATCGTGCTCCAGCGCGACGGCTTCCTCGCGCAGGGCGCCGACCTCGGACGCATCGAATACGTCGGGCAGGATCAGAAAGCCGTCCTGCTCATACGCTTGCAATTGTTCCTGCTCCAGCGCCCGGGCATAGCGGCCGCCTTCGTAGATGACGGGATCGCACCGCGCAATCAGCGCCGCGTCGCGGCCGGTGCGGGACACATAACAATCCTTCATCATAGATACCTCCTTCACAAATTCGTCAGGCACAGAGCCGTCCGCAGGGACGGCTCTGTGTCCGGACTCATCCCGCGGCTTCCAGCGGGTAGACGCCCGAGGCGTCATGCACCTCGCGCCCCGTCAGGGGCGGATTGAAGACGCAGATCACGCGCAGCGGCTCGACGCCGCCGCGCAGCCAGTGCTCGTCGTGCTGGTCCAGGGCATACACCACCCCCGGCCCCAGGGCATACTTCCGGCCGTCGGCGATGGTTTCGATTTCACCGTCGCCCTCGATGCACCACACGGCTTCCAGGTGATTCTGGTAATGGATGTGGGTTTCGGTCCCAGGGAAGATGATCGTCTCGTGAAAGGAAAACCCCATCCTGTCGTCGGCCAGCAGCACGCGACGGCTGGTCCAGTTGTCGGTGACGATCTCCTGGTCGGTGCCGAGCACCTCGTTGACATGGCGCACGATCATGAGCGGCCTCCCGCGACTTTCAGCACGCGAGGCCGCTTGCCCAGCGAGGCCAGGACTTCATTGGCGCTGCGCTCGATCACCTCCAGCCCCTGCTCCAGTTGCTCATACGGAATCGTCAAGGCCGGCAGGACCTTCAGCACCTCGTCATGCGCGCCGGACGTCTCGATGACCACGCCCTGCTCGAAGGCGCGATGCGCGATCCGGTTGGCCAGGTCGTCGCCCACGGGCGTCACCAGACCCTGGATCAGGCCGCGGCCGCGCACGCCCAGGCCGGCTCCCCGGCAGCTGTGCGCCAGGTTCTCCAGCCAGTCGCGCACCAGGCGTTCCTTGGCGGCGATGCTTTCCGACAGGGCGGCATCCGACCAATAGGTTTCCATGGCCTGGGCCGCCGTGACGAAGGCCAGATTGTTGCCCCGGAACGTGCCGCTGTGGGCGCCCGGTTCCCAGATGTCCAGCTCCGGCTTGAACAACACCAGCGACATGGGCAGTCCGAAGCCGGACAGGGATTTCGACAGCGTGACGATGTCGGGCGAGATGCCGGCCGTCTCGAAGCTGAAGAAATTGCCCGTCCGCCCGCAGCCCACCTGGATGTCGTCGACGATCAGCAGCATGTCGTGCCGCCGGCACAGGCGCTCCAGATCCCGCAGCCAGTGCTGGGATGCGACGTTGACGCCGCCTTCCCCCTGGACAGTTTCCACGATCACCGCGGCGGGCTGGTCCAGACCGCTGCTGGGGTCGTCGAGCATGCGCTCCAGATACGCCATGGTGTTGACGTCCGGCCCGAAATAGCCGTCGAAGGGCATGAAACTGGTGTTGCCCAGGGCCATGCCCGCCGCCTTGCGGAATTTCTGGTTGGCCGTGGCCGCCAGGGACCCGCCCGAGACGCCATGAAAGCCGTGGGTGAAGGAAATGATGTTCTGTCGCCCCTTGACCTGGCGCGCCAGCTTCAAGGCGGCCTCGACCGCGTTGGTGCCGGTCGGACCGGTGAACTGCAGGGTGTATTCCAGGCCGCGCGGCTTGAGAATCAGCCGGTCCATGGTCTGCAGAAAGTACTTCTTCGCGCTGGTGGCCATGTCCAGGCCGTGCACCACGCCATCGGACGACAGATAATCCACCATCCGCTCGCGCAGGGCAGGATTGTTGTGACCGTAGTTCAGCGTGCCCGCGCCACTGAAGAAATCGATATAGCGCTGTCCCGCCTCATCGAAGAGCTCGGACCCCCGCGCCTTGGCGAAAATCACCGGAAACGACCGGATGTAGCCTCGGACTTCCGACTCCATCCGGTCAAAAATTTTCAAATCCATGGGTTCCTCCTTGTTGACGTTCGAATAGACGACAGCAACTCAGTTCACTGCCGACAAGGAAAGCGGGCCGATGCGCAGGAGCGGTTCCGCCTCGTGCGCGCCGGCCCCGAAAAGCGCCGATTCAAACAGCGCCGACTCTTGCACGGGGGCGTCCATCTGGTCCGCCAGGCGGGCGAACAGCCTCCGGGACGCCTGATTGCCAGGCCCCACGGTGGTTTCCACCCAACGGACCGGGCGTGCGCCGAGACGCTGCAGCAACTGCCGCAGCATCCGCAGCCCCAGGCCCAGGCCCCGCGCGCGAAGATCCACAGCCACCTGCCAGACGAACAGCACGTCGTCACGCCCGGGCGGCGAATACGCCGACACCATGCCCAGGACGCCACGGTCGTCCTCGGCCACGATGCAGGTTCGGGAAAAATGTTCCGTCAGCAGCAGATAGAGATAGACGGAATTCAGATCGAGCGGCGGACACCGCGCCACCAGAGCATGCAAGGCCGGCCCATCGGCCCTGCAGGGCGGGCGCAGCCGGATCGGCGGCGCCCCGCGTGGGTCGGACTCCCGAGTCAAACCACCAACCCGGATTCGGGCGCCACCCCGGTGATCGGCACATCCAGCATGGGCGACTGCGGATCGGCGCCGGGCGGGAGCCCCGTGCCGGATTCAATCAGATCGACGACGCGTTCCAGCGACAGCGTGATGGTGGCCTGCTCGAGTTCCGGCAAGGCCTTGAGCGAGTCGGCCAGCTTCTGCTGCAGCGGCGAGGGCGTGTCGTGGGCCAGCTGCCGCCCGGCGTCGGTGGCGCTGACAAAGACGATGCGGCGGTCGGCCCGCCCGCGTTCACGAACGATCAGACCTTTGTCTTCCAGTCGATCCAGGATGCCGACCACGGTGCTGGCGCTGACGTGGACCTCGCGGCTGATGGCCGTGGCGGTCATCGGCCCCCTGTCGATCACGGTGCGCAGGCAAATGAGCTGGGGGCCTGTGATGTGGCTGCAGGCCGACAGCTGCCGGGAATGCAGGGCGACGGCGCGGGTGATCCGGCGCAGAGCCCGCAAGATACGCAGGTCGTAAGCCTGCTGCGCATCCATTTGTGTATCCATGACGATTCGAGATCCTGATAAATTAATTTCAGTTGAAATGATAAGGCCATGAATCATATCGGTCAAGAAACTTCCGCTCGCCGGTCGCCGCTGCCGCAAGTCCGCCCGCGCAGCACGCCACGGACGACCGATCGCGGCCGTCCATACGGAACGGGCCCCCGCAGCGCTGCTGGCGGGGGCCCGTTCACGGCCGGGAAGATCGGGACAGGCGGTCAGTGCCCGGAATTCGGGTCGATGGCCTCGTCGCTGTGGAAGATCGTGTCATCCGCCTTGCCTTTCACGGTCAGGAAGCCGGCCACGCCTTTTTCCACCCGGGACAGGGCATGATCGACCAGCAGGTAGCGACCCGGATAATCGGTCTTGAATTCCACCATGGTGGCGCCGCCGGGCGGCACCAGCGTGGTCTGCACGTCGGTCAGCGGCTTGCTGGTCAGGGAGGCCTGGTCATAGACCTTGTCGAAGACTTCGCCGATGACGTGGAAGCTGGACGTCAGGTTCGGCCCCCCCACCCCGAAGAAGATGCGCACTGTATCGCCCACGTTGGAGGTCATGTGATAGATCTTGGTCAGCGAATCCATGGAGCCGTTGAACATCACGTGTTCGGGGTTCTCCGCCAGCAGTTTTTCCAGCGAGAACTCCTGCAGGCCGCTGGCTCCGTGCGTCTGGGCCGTATAGAGTTCGCCCTGCATGACGTAGAACTCGTGATCGACCTTGGACAAGCCGCCTTCCGGCTCGACCAGGATCATGCCATACATGCCGTTGGTGATGTGCTGGGCCACCATGGGCGTGGCGCAGTGGTAGACGAACAGCCCCACGTGGTTGGCCTTGAAGGTGAAGGACTTCGTCTGCCCCGGCGGCACCTGGGTGACGGCCGCGCCGCCGCCCGGCCCCGTCACCGCGTGCAGGTCGATCGAATGGATGTGGGTGCTGTCCTTGGCGTTGGTGATGTTCATCGTCACCGTGTCGCCGACCCGCACGCGCACGAAGGGACCGGGGACCTTGTTGTTGAAGGTCCAGAAACGATAGGTGCTGCTGTCGCCCAGGCGCCCTTCGACTTCCGTGGTCAGCAGGTCGACCGTGACCTTCTGGGGCCCGCGCTTACCCACCGGGGTGCCGACCTGGCTGGGATCATGCGCGATCTGCGGAGCCTGGGTGACGACCTCGTCGGACGGCTCGCCCACGACGATCTTGCCCACCATGCCGGCCGCCTTGTGACCCGGCAAGGTGCACAGGTATTCGAAGGTGCCGTTCTTCGTCGCCCGGAACACGATGGCGGTAGCGGCGTTCTTGCCGGAAATCTGGTCCGAATGCGCCCCGAATTCGGGCACCGCGACGTCGTGCGTGGCCCCGTCGCCGTTGACCAGATTGATCTGCACCACGGCGCCTTCGGGCACCTTCAGGTCCGGGTTGACCTGGCCCTCCATGTCGCCCCGCGCGCCGATGAAGACCAGCTTGCCCTCGGCGATCGAAGTGCGCAGCGTGAAGGTGACGTCTGGCTTGTACGTGACGTCCCGGCTGCCGGGCGCCGCGGCGCTCTGGCCGCCGGGCGCTGCGGCGGTGTGCTGGCCGCCATGCGCGGCGGCGTCGTGTTGCGCCCAGGCCGGGCCGAATGCCAGCCCCGCCGCGAGCAGCAGCGCACCGGTCAGCAGATGTCGGATCGATGACATGGTTCCCCCGAATGTTGTTTGAAGCCGAAATATTTGCCTTCTCGACAGTGGAAGCATCACCGTCAATGCCTCTACTGTACCGTTCTTCGGCGCCATTCTGAACCCGGGGCCGGGCGGAAAGCCGACAAATCGCAAGACATCCCCGGAGAATCCGGCAAAACAATGCTGCAAACCCCAATTATCCCGGCAGAGAACTTATAATCCTCTTCAATGTGTGGGGGCTTTCCTCCCGCACCGCTTTTTACGGGTTTCATTTTGCTGGCTGATCCCTCCTCTTCCGGACCGACTTCCAGGACCTCCACGCTCCGGCGCGTCCCGGTTGCCCCCGATTCGACCCGGTGCTCCACCTGCATGCTGAACGCCATCTGCCTGCCTCTGGGCATGGCGCGTCAGGACGTCGCCAAGATGGATGAACTCATCAAGGAACGCATCCGCCTGCCCAAGGGCGGCGCCCTGTACCGCCAGGGCGACGCCGCCGAGGCCATCTACGGGCTGCGTTCCGGTTCGATCAAGACCCAGATCGAAGACGCGGGCGGCCAGGTCCAGATCACCGGCTTCCTGCTGCCGGGGGAAATCCTGGGCATGGACGGGCTGATGAACGCCCAGCAGGTCTCGCACGCCATCGCATTGGAAGACACGGAAGTCTGCATCATCCGCCTGGACGAGATGGACAAGCTCGCCCCCCAGCTGCCGACGCTGAACCTGCAGCTGCGCCGCCTGATGAGCAAGGAAATCAGCCGCTCGCACCAGCAGCTCCTGGCCCTGGGCAGCCTGCGCTCGGAACAGCGCCTGGCGGCCTTCCTGCTGAACCTGTCGCAGCGCCTGCAGATCCTGGGGTATTCGCCCTACGAATTCATCCTGCGCATGAGCCGCGAGGAAATCGGCAATTTCCTGGGCCTGACCCTGGAAACCGTCAGCCGGCTGTTTTCCCGCTTCGCCCGCGAGGGCCTGATCCGCGTGCAGCAGCGCGAGGTCCATCTCCTGGACATCGCGGGCCTGCAGGAACTGTCGGGCGCGGACTGCGGCTGACGATCAGTCCACCGGATCGCCGAATTCGTCCAGCACCACGCCCCTGGGGGCGATGCGCAGGGTCAGCGCGCTGGACAGCGCCGCCACGCCCCAGAACAGAAAGAATCCCAGGGTGTACACCGTCGGGCGGCTGGCCCGGAACTGCCCCATGAACACCAGATCCAGAGGATCCACCAGGGCGAACACGATCCCGCTGGCAACTCCGCCCATCAAAAAAGAGGGCCACAGGATCCACATCAGATTGCGTGCCTTCAAAGCCGTTCTCCCGAATTGGATGATTCCGTTCACCGCACCGCCTGGGCGGGCGGCGTCACCACCAGCCCCTGACGCGCCCCGCCGTCCTGGATCTCCTGGTCGCCATACGACTGGAAGGCCAGTACGATGGTGATGGCGCAGCCCACGATCGCCACCGCCGGCCCCAGCAACAAGAGCCAGGGCCAGCGATGCCGCCACCAGGGGCGGCCTTCGGACAATTCTTCGCGCGTCATGGATGGCATGATAGCTTCCTGATCAATGGGGGACATAGAAACTGGATTGTTCCACCACCTGGGTGACGTCGCCCCCCGTCCGCGTCCCGGTGGTTTCAAAACGGATGTCGTGGAGGCCGGGCGCCAGGCCGCCGGCGGGCGCCTGCAGCACCACGGGCACCAGGCGGTTCGAGGAACCGTCCACCCGCACCCGGCTGACGCCCTGATCGGCCGTCTGCAGATGCAGGCCGGGCACGCCGGTGGCCGACAGGTCCAGTTCCACGGGTTCTTCCGCCGAATTGATGATCTGCAGCCGGTAGACGTTCTCGATCAGGCCGCCGGCGACTTCACGCCCCAGCGCGCCCCGATCGCGGATCACGTCCACGCGCAGGGTCGTGCGCGTGGCCAGGGAAAAGACGAAGCCGATGGCGATGGCCCCCAGCAGGGCCGAATACGCCAGCACCCGCGGGCGCAGCATGCGGCGGCGCACCTGGGGCTGCGTCAGCCGTTCGGTGATGGCGTTGCCCGACGTGTAGCGGATCAGCCCCCGCTCGTAGCCCATCTTGTCCATGACCGAATCGCAGGCGTCGACGCAGGCGCCGCAGCCGATGCACATGTACTGCAGGCCGTCGCGGATGTCGATGCCCGTGGGGCAGACCTGCACGCACAGGCTGCAGTCCACGCAATCGCCCATGCCCGCTTCCTTGTGATCGATCTTGCGCGAGCGGCCGCCGCGCGGATCGCCGCGCACGTGGTCGTAGGTGACGACGAAGGTGTCGTCGTCGACCATGACGCTCTGGAAGCGCGCATAGGGGCACATGTACTTGCACACGGCTTCCCGCATGAAGCCGGCGTTGCCCCAGGTGGCGAAGGCATAGAACAGCATCCAGAACCACTGCCAGGCCCCCAGGTCGAAGGCCAGCAGATGGGCGCCCAGTTCGCGGATCGGGGCGAAATAGCCGATGAAGGTGTAGCCGGTCCACAGCGCCAACGCGACCCACAAGGCGTGCTTGGTGGCCTTCAGGCGCAGCTTGCGGGCGTTCCAGGGCTGCCCGTCCAGGCGGATGCGGGCCAGGCGGTCGCCTTCGACCCGTTTCTCGATCCACATGAAGAGTTCGGTATAGACCGTCTGCGGACAGGCATAGCCGCAAAACAGCCGCCCGGCCATGGCGGTGAACAGGAACAGGGCGAAGGCCGACAGCACCAGCAGCACCGCCAGGTAGATCACGTCCTGCGGCCACAGCACCATGCCGAACAGATAGAACTTCCGCGCCCCCAGGTCGAAGAGCACGGCCTGCCGGCCGTTCCATTGGATCCAGGGCAGGCCGTAGAACACCGCCTGGGTCAGGAAGACCATCAGCACCCGGATGCGGGCGAAGTTTCCCTGGACGGACCGCGGGTAGATCTTGGAACGCACCTCGGCCAGGGCTTTCTCGACCTGGGGCGAGGTGCCGCCCCCCGAGCCCTTGCGGATCCTGCGCACGGGCTGCCAGGCCGGATCGTCACGCGGTGCGGGCGTGGCGGCCTGTTGGGGGGTGTCCTTCTCCATCATGTCCTCTGCGTTCTCTTAACGGTTCGATTGCCCCCAGACCCAGGCCGCCAGCAGGCGGATCTGTTCCGGAGTCAGGTGGGTTTCCTGCGCCGGCATCTGGTTGTCGCGGCCATTCAGGATGGTCTCGACGATGGTGGCTTCGGAACTGCCGTACAGCCAGACGCCATCCGTCAGATTGGGAGCCCCCACCAGCGGATTGCCCTTGCCCTCGGCGCCGTGACAGGCGACGCAGTAGGTCTCGAAGCCGCGCTTGCCCGCATTCAGGCGCAGAGGGTCGTGCGCCAGGCCGGACAGGGATCGCACGTACTGGGCGATGGCCGAGGCGTCCTCGGGCTTGATCGCGGCGCTCCAGGCCGGCATCACGCCATGCCGACCCTTGGTGATGGTCTGCAGGATCTGGTCCGGCGACCCGCCCCACAGCCAGTCGCCGTCGGTCAGGTTGGGAAAGCCGCGCCCGCCCTTGGCGTCGGACCCGTGGCATTGCGCGCAGTTGTTCAGGAACAGGCGCTGGCCGATGTCCCGCGCCTGGTCGTCCTTGGCGATGTCGGGGATCGGCATCTCGCGGAAGCGCTCATACACGGGCTGGATCCGCGCGTTCAGGGCTTCCTGTTCCTGCAGCACCTGCTTGCCGGCCGTGAAGCCCAGGGTGCCCGGGTTGCTGCCCAGCCCCGGATACAGCACCAGGTAGCCCAGCGCGAAGGCGCACAGCAGCAGGTACATCACCGTCCACCAGCGCGGCACGGGATTGTTCAGTTCGGTCAGGTCGCCGTCCCAGACGTGGCCGGTGCTTTCCACCGCCTTGACGTCGCGCTTGAGCCAGGCGCGCTGGGAAAACAGCAGGTACACGCACCAGACGATGCCGCCCAGCGCGATGACGGCGATGTAGTAGCTCCAGAAACTGCTGATGAAATCACTCATGGGTATCCCCGGCATTCTTGTCGTTCTGATATTCCTCGGGCAGGGCGAAAGGCAGCTGCGCCGCCTGCCGGTTGGCCTCGGCGCGACGCGCCGACCAGGCCCACCAGACGATTCCGGCGAACGTCAGCATCGCCAGCCCCGTCACCAGTCCATTGATCACGGCGAGCATCTCAGCGGCCCCCATTCTTCATCGTCTGTTCGGCCACGGCGCGGCCCCCCACGCCCAGACCCTGCAGATAGGCGACCACGGCGTCTTCCTCGGTCTTGCCCTTCAGCGCGGCGGGCGCTGCGGCGATTTCCGCGTCGGTATAGGGCACCCCCAGGGTGCGCAGGACCTTCATGCGGTCCTGCACGTCGGCGCCTTCCACGGTGTTTCCCTGCAGCCAGGGATAGGCCGGCATGTTGGATTCCTTGACCACGTCGCGCGGGTTGCGCAGGTGGATGCGGTGCCATTCGTCGGAATAGCGCTGCCCCACGCGGGCCAGGTCCGGACCGGTGCGCTTGGAACCCCACAGGAAGGGATGGTCGTACACGGATTCGGAGGCGATGGAGTACGGGCCGTAGCGCTGGACTTCCGACTGCAGCTTGCGGATCTGCTGCGAATGACAGCCCACGCAGCCTTCGCGGATGTAGACGTCGCGTCCGACCAGGCGCAGGGCCTCGTAGGGCTTGACGCCTTCGGCGGCCGTCGTCGTGGAATGCTGGAAGAACAGCGGGATGATCTGCACCAGGCCGGAAAAGGACACCACCAGGATGCTGAAGATGATCAGCAGGCCGACGTTGCGTTCCAGCAATTCGTGCGAAAAGCGTTTCTTGCTACCAGACATGGTCAACTCCTCAGGCCGATGCCGGGACGGCGGTTGCGGGAACGGCATGGACGTCGGGGCTGTCCAGCGGCACCAGGGGATTCACCCGCTGCTGGCCGCGAACGGTCAGCCAGGTGTTCCAGGCCATCAGACACATGCCCGACAGGAAGAACAGACCGCCGACCATGCGGATGAAATAGAAGGGATAGGTGGACTTGACGACTTCCACGAAGCTGTAGGTCAGCGTGCCGTCCGCGCCCGTCGCGCGCCACATCAGGCCCTGCATCACGCCGGCGATCCACATGGCGGCGATGTACAGCACCACCCCCAGCGTGGCCAGCCAGAAATGCAGGTTGATCAGATCCGGGCGGGCCATGCTTTCCCGGCCGTACAGGCGCGGGATCAGGTAGTACAGCGAACCGAAGGTGATCATCGCGACCCAGCCCAGGGCGCCGGCATGCACGTGTCCGATCGTCCAGTCGGTGTAGTGCGACAGGGCGTTCACGGTGCGGATCGACATCATGGACCCTTCGAACGTGGCCATCCCATAGAAGGACAGCGCCACCACCAGGAACTTCAGGATCGGGTCGGTGCGCAATTTATGCCAGGCGCCGGACACCGTCATGATGCCGTTGATCATGCCGCCCCAGGACGGCGCCAGCAGGATCAGCGAAAACGCCATGCCCAGCGACTGGGTCCAGTCGGGCAGCGAGGTGTACAGCAGGTGGTGCGGACCGGCCCACATGTAGGTGAAGGCCAGCGCCCAGAAGTGCACGATGGACAGGCGATAGGAATAGATCGGGCGGCCGGCCTGCTTGGGCACGAAGTAGTACATCATGCCCAGGAAGCTAGTGGTCAGGAAGAAGCCCACCGCGTTGTGGCCGTACCACCACTGCACCATGGCGTCCTGCACCCCGCCGTAGGCGGAATAGGACTTCCACATCGACACCGGCAGTTCCAGGTTGTTGAAGATGTGCAGGATGGCGATGGTCAGGATGTAGGACCCGAAGAACCAGTTGGCCACGTAGATGTGCTTGACGCGGCGCTTGGCGATGGTGCCGAAGAACACGATGGCATAGGCCACCCAGACCAGGGTGATCAGGATGTCGATCGGCCATTCGAGTTCGGCGTATTCCTTGGTCGAGGTATAGCCCAGGGGCAGCGTGATCACCGCCCCCACCAGCACGGCCTGCCAGCCCCAGAAGGTGAAGGCCGCAAGCCGGTCGGAGAACAGCCGCGCCTGACAGGTGCGCTGCACCACGTAGTAGGACGTGGCGAACAGGGCGCTGCCGCCGAAGGCGAAGATCACGCCGTTGGTGTGCAGCGGACGCAGGCGCCCGTAGCTGAGCCATGGCGTATTGAAGTTCAGTTCCGGCCAGATCAGCTGCGATGCGATCAGCACCCCGACAGCCATCCCCACCACGCCCCAGAAAATCGTCGCGATGGTGAACTGCCGGACGACGCCGTAGTTGAAGGTTTCGGCCGGTGTTCCCGTATGCCCGGTCGTGCCCATAAGCGTTCCCCTCAGAACAAGGTTAAGACATTGATTTTTGAAAACCTGAATAATCTCTGAAGCGCCCGGAATCGGCCTTGATGTACATCAATCCGTTCGGGAACATCCGCGATCGTCGTCTTCCAGGATGGCGGCGGCCGCATCCCGGGTATCGTCGAACTGGCCGGCGAAGATCGCCCACCAGAACGCCACGCCGATTCCCAGGACGAACAGCAGGGAAATCGGCAGAAGCAGGAACAGCGCATCCATGACCGGCCTCAGCCCGCCAGCGCGTCGGAGGACCGCGCGCCCGGCCGACGCCCCGACGCCTCGTCGCCCGCCGGGCGCGCCAGGCGCCAGGCATTGGCCGCGACGGCCAGGGAGGACAGCAACATGGTGATGGCGGCCACCCAGGGCTGCACCCAGCCGAAGGCGGCCAGCGGCGTCATCAGCAGGTGCCAGGCCAGGGACCCGTGAAGATTCTGGCGCGCGACGCGCCGCATGGCGCGATCCAGTCCGGCGGCATCGCGCGCGCCGTCCGCGTCCCCGCGCAGCCGCGCCGCATGACGGGCCGCCAGGGCGGCGGGCACCGACATGGACAGGGCGCAAGGACAGCTCATGACCAGCAGGGCGACGGTCACGGCGACCGCCTGGTCGGGCTGCGCCCGCCACCAGTACAGGCCGACCAGGACGGCCAGCAGGATCTGCACGCAGACGAACCAGAAGGCCAGGCGGTCGGCCGAGCGCAGCAGCCCGATGTCCTGGCCGTCCCGGGACTGGCCGCTGACGGCCTGGCGGGCGCAGGTTTCCAGGAAACGGGCCGTCAGCAGGAAGGCCACGAACATGGACACCGAATCGAAATAGACTTCCCCCGCGTCGCGCCAGGTGGCGACGACGCTGGGAATGAAGGCGGCGAGGATGCCCAGCGCCACCGGGACGTCCATGCCGATGCGCCGCTGCGACAAGGCGCGCCCCGCGCCGCGCCACACCGGCCAGGCGCAGTAGAGAATCAGCGGCACGCACAGGACCAGGCTGAGCCAGTTCATCAGCACGATGGCCTGCTCCAGGGACCGCTGGGCGTCGGGCGCGCGCGCGCCATGGCGCAGATAGCCCGGAAAGGCCAGCATCATGACCTGCATCATCACCAGCCAGGCCAGTCCGGTGCGGGCGAGCATGTGCCGCCGGGCGCGGCGCATGGCGTCGGTCATGTTCGGCGGAGGCGTGAATAGGGAAGGCGTGAGCATGAGCGGACTATAGTCAGCCCGGCGGACCCCGGCCTTGACACAGATCAAGCTTCACGGCGATCCGGATTCCCGCCTCAGCGAGCCCAAGCGCCCCCGTTGGGGCGGCCCAACGGCAAAAAAACGGGAAGGCCAAGCCTTCCCGAAAGCACACCACAGGGAGGACCCCTCTTTCCTCCCCGCCCTCTCAGTCGTGACGGTCAGGCGACGTGCGCCGCAGGGGCTGCGTCGAACTGGGCCTCCTCGGTCGAGCCGCTGAGCGCGGTCGTGGAGGACTGGCCGCCTTCGATGGTCTGCGTGACGGCGTCGAAATAGCCGACGCCCACTTCGCGCTGATGCTTGACCGCCGTGAAGCCCTTGTCGGCCGCGGCGAATTCCTTCTGCTGCAATTCGACGAAGGCGCTCATCTGAGTGCGGGCGTAGCCGTGCGCCAGTTCGAACATGCTGTAGTTCAGGGCATGGAAGCCGGCCAGCGTGATGAACTGGAACTTGTAGCCCATGGCGCCCAGCTCGCGCTGGAACTTCGCCACCGTGGCCTCGTCCAGGTTCTTCCTCCAGTTGAAGGACGGCGAGCAGTTGTAGGCCAGCATCTTGCCCGGGAACTGGCGGTGGACGGCCTCGGCGAACTTGCGGGCGTATTCCAGGTTGGGCGTGGAGGTCTCGCACCAGATCAGGTCGGCATAGGGCGCGTAGGCCAGGCCGCGAGCAATCGCCTGATCCAGACCGGCGCGGGTGCGATAGAAACCTTCCACGGTGCGCTCGCCGGTGACGAAGGGCGCGTCATTCTCGTCGATGTTGCTGGTCAGCAGGTCGGCGGCCTCGGCATCGGTGCGGGCCACGAGCAGCGTGGGCACGTTCAGCACGTCGGCCGCCAGGCGGGCGGACACCAGCTTGGCCACGGCCTCGCGGGTCGGCACCAGCACCTTGCCGCCCATGTGGCCGCACTTCTTCACGGAGGCCAGCTGGTCTTCGAAGTGCACGCCGGCCGCGCCCGCCTCGATCATGGACTTCATCAGTTCGAAGGCGTTCAGCACGCCGCCGAAACCCGCTTCGGCGTCCGCCACGATCGGGGCGTAGTAGTCGATGTAGCCGGCATCGCCCGGATTCTTGCCTTCCATCCACTGGATCTGGTCGCAGCGGGTCAGGGAATTGTTGATGCGCTTGACCACGCTGGGCACGGAATTGGCCGGATACAGCGACTGGTCGGGGTACATTTCGCCCGCGATGTTGGCGTCGCCCGCGACCTGCCAGCCGGACAGATAGATGGCCTTCAGACCGGCCTTGACCTGCTGCATGGCCTGGTTGCCGGTCAGGGCGCCCAGCGCGTTGACGTAATCTTCCGTGTGCAGCAGATCCCACAGTTTTTCCGCGCCCCGGCGGGCCAGCGTGTGTTCCACCACCACCGAACCCCGCAGACGCACGACTTCGTCGGCGCCGTAGCCTCGTTTGATGCCTTGCCAGCGGGCGTCCTCGGCCCAGCTGCGTTGCAGATTGCGCACTTCCGTTTCGCGAGAGGTCATGATGTTGCTCCTGAGTAGGTGAAAACAAGAAACCGTTGAAAACAGTCTACGCCTGTGCTGCAGTGCACACATGACTTATGTCTTATATAAGATAGAAAATTTTATTTTTTATATTCAATTAGTTATGAAGTTGATTTCATGTTGCGAAATAAATTTCCTGATCATGAAAAACACATCAATGCGGCGCAGCACGAAATTTTCACATCCCAAAACCCTATTTTCATCATATGAAATAAGGCCGCGGCACGCAGTACAATGAGATCCGCATCGAAGCCGCCCGCGACAGGCTTTGCCGCGACGCCCCCCCTCCGTCTCCGGGATGCCGCCTGAGCGGCGCCCTCACAGAATCGCCTCATGCAGTCTTCTTCGCTCGAACACAGCCCGCTGGGCCGCGCCTCCTCCGGATCCGATCACTACGACCCGTCCCTGCTCTTTCCCATCGCCCGCGCCGACACGCGCGCCGGCCTGGATCTGCCGCAGGCTCCCTACGGATCCGATATCTGGAACGCCTACGAACTGTCCTGGCTGAACGCCAGGGGCCGGCCGGTCGCGGCCATGGGACGGTTCACCTTCCCCGCCGGCAGCCCGAACCTGATCGAATCGAAGTCCTTCAAGCTCTATCTGAACAGCTTCAACGACGAACGCTTCGAGTACCCGGAAATCGTGCAGCAGCGCCTGCAGACGGACCTCAGCCGCGCCAGCGGAAAATCCGTCCACGTGGAGATCCTGTCCGTGCGCCCGGCATTCGAACTGAGCTGCGCCCCGCTGCGCGGCGCCTGCATCGACGACCAGGACATCGATTTCCCCCCGACCGGCGCCCCGACCCCGGAAACCCTGGTCCTGTCGCAGCCCGCCCCCTTCGTGCGCGAGACCCTGGTGTCGGAATTGATGAAATCCAATTGCCCCGTCACCGGCCAGCCCGACTGGGCCAGCCTGCAGATCCGGTACGCCGGGCCGCGCATCGACCACGCGGGACTGTTGCGCTACATCGTGTCCCTGCGGCACCACGGCGAATTCCACGAACTGTGCGTGGAAAAGATCTACGGGGAAATCATGGCGCGATGCGCGCCGGAAGAACTGCTGGTGTACGCCCGCTACACCCGGCGCGGCGGGCTGGACATCAACCCCTGGCGGGCCAATTTTCAAGCCGAAGACATCGGACAGACCCGGACGCTGCGCCAGTAGCGCTGATCGCTGACGACACGGCGGACGACGGCGCGGCCCCGCAAGGCCGCCGATCCGATCGGCGGGGCCGGCCGGGGACGGCGTCGACGGAACCGGCTACTGGCGGCCCCGGTTGGCGGCGGCCATGAATTCATCCGCCGTCGGCACGGGCGCCCGAGTGAACAGGCTGACCCCGATGAACAGCGCCGCCGAAACCGGCAGCACCCATACGCCGGCCGACAGGCCCAGCGGCCGCAGGCCGGTGGCGAACAGGACCAGCACGACGGCGCTGCCGCCCAGGATGCTGGCCAGCGCACCGGCGGCCGTGCCCCGCCGCCAGTAGAACGCGCCGATGATGGCCGGCACCACGACCGCCAGGCCGGTGGATGCCGCCACCGACAGCACCGCGATCAGATTGAGCCGCAGTTCGGCGAAGAGCAGCGCCAGCACGGCGATGACGGCCAGCACCCATTTTCCGAAGCGCACTTGGCGCGCCTCGTCGCGATGCCCGGCGGCGTGGGCGTAGACGTCGCGCGACAGCATGGACGACAGGGTCAGCATGATGGAATCGATCGTCGAAATCGCCGCGGCCAGGATGCCGATCATGACGATTTCAGCCAGGATGGGCGGCACCATGTCCGAGCCCAGCAGGCGCGGAGTGGCCAGATCCGGCGAGGACAGGCCGGGCAGCGCGATCAGCGCGCTGAAGCCCCAGGTGACGGACACCAGGGTGTAGATCAGGCCGAAGCACAGGAAGCCGATCAGCATGCGGCGCAGGGCCGACAGGCTCCTGGGCATGAACAGGCGCTGGCTGACCTGCGGATTGGACAGGCTGAAGAAGAACCAGGGCAGCGTCAGGCCCAGGAAGGTGGCGAACGAGAAGAAACCGGGGCCGGGCACCGTGAGCACATCGCCCGGCGCCTGGCTGAGACGGTCGAACATGACGCCCAGCCCGCCCAGCTGATGCACCACCAGCAGGGCCACGGCCGTCGCGGAGACCAGCATGAACAGCGCCTGCAGGGCATCGGTCCACATGATGGAGCGCATGCCGGCGATGTACGAGAAGACCAGCGCCACCAGGGTGGCGAAGACGGTGCCGGTGGTGAAGCCGATGGCGCCGTGGCTCATGCCCGATAGCAGATAGCCCACCCCGGCCAGTTGCACGGCGGCGTAGGGGATGAGGAACAGGCAGTTGCTCAACGCCATGGACACCGCCACGGGCTTGCTCTGGTAGCGATGGCCCAGCATTTCGCTGGGCGTGATGAAGTCGTAGGCCTTGCCCACGCGCCAGAACTTCGGCCCGAAGACGGCGACCAGCGAAACCCCCACGAAATACACGATCTCGAAGCCGAAGGCCCCGACCCCCGCCTTGTAGGTCAGGCCCGCCAGACCCACCAGCATGAAGGCGCTGTACGTGGTCGCGCTGTAGCTGAGCGCCGACACGAAGCCGCCGAAGCGTCGCGCCCCCAGGAAGTAGTCGGACATGCTGACCGCGCCGCCCTTGGCGGACCCGCCCCGCGACAGCCAGGCGACATAGACGGCGATCGCCAGGTAGACGGCCACCCCGATCCAGAGGGAGCCGGCGCTCATTCCTCGTCCTCCCTGAAATCGCGCGTGGCGACGAGATTCAGGACGATCACCAATGCGCCGGCCAGAGTCCAGAACAGGAAGCTGCCGTACCAGGCGTTGACGCGATCCAGGAACAGGTAGGGGACCCCGTAGCACAGGAGTGCCAGGAGCCAGATGCATGCGAGACTCAGCTTTCTAGCCATGACGGATGGGAAGTGGAAGACCGATCAGCTGCGGCGCCGGATTTCCGGCCAGGCCTTTTGCAGGTAATAGCACATCGACCAGACGGTCAGGATGGCGGCCACGACGATCAGGACGGCTCCGATGATGTGGGTGGACACGCCCCGGATGGGCTGCCAGTACAGCAGACAGGGAATGGCGACCATCTGGGCGGCGGTCTTGAACTTGCCCAGGCGATGCACGGCCACGCTGCTGCTGGCGCCGATCTTCGCCATCCATTCGCGCAGGGCGGAAATCGTCAGCTCGCGTCCGATGATGACCAGGGCGATCAGCAGATCGACGCGACCCAGGTCCAGCAGGATCAGGAGCGCCGCCACCACCATCAGCTTGTCGGCGACCGGGTCCAGGAAGGCGCCGAAGGCCGAGGTCTGGTTCCAGCGCCGGGCCAGATAGCCGTCGAACCAGTCGGTGACGGCCGCCACGATGAAGGCGATGGCCGCCGCGCTGTCGCGCCAGCCGGAGGCGGTCCAGGCATCCGGCAAGTAGAACAATCCCACGAGCAGCGGGATCATGGCAATGCGCAGCCAAGTCAGGGCGATGGGGATATTGAACGGCATGATAGACGTAATACTACCCCAAGCCGATGGCCGGCACGCCGTCCGCATGCTGGAAAACAGCGGTATTCCGGCGGAATGAGGCCATCTTGCCGCATTCTTCAGCGCAAGGCGTGATAGATGCGCTCGGCCAGCTGGCGGGAAATGCCGTCCACGCTCGCCAGTTCGTCGATGCTGGCGTCCACGACTCCGGAGAAGCCGCCGAAGCGGGCCAGCAGGTTCTTGCGTCGGTGCTGGCCGACGCCTTCGATGTCTTCCAGGCGCGAGACGTTGCGGGCCTTGGCGCGGCGCGCCCGCATGCCGGTGATGGCGAAACGATGCGCCTCGTCGCGCACTTCCGCCACCAGCATCAGCGCGGCGGACTCCACCCCCAGCGCCACGGAGGGTCGGCCGTCGACGAAGACCAGAGTTTCCAGGCCGACCTTGCGGTGGTCGCCCTTTTTCACGCCCACGATGCGGCTGACGTCCAGGCCCAGCTCTTCGAACACCTGGCGGGCCACCCCGACCTGCCCTTCCCCGCCGTCGATCAGCACGATGTCGGGCAGGTCCGCGTCGCCGTCGGCCACCCGGCCATAGCGCCGGGTCAGGGCCTGGCGCATGGCGGCGTAGTCGTCCCCGGGCTCGATGCCGGCGATGTTGAAGCGGCGGTACAGGGAATGCTGCATGGCGTGGTTCTTGTACACCACGCAGGACGCCTGGGTCGCCTCGCCCGCCGTGTGGCTGATGTCGAAGCATTCGATGTGCAGGGCCGCCAGGGCGTCATCGTCCGTATCCAGGTCGAGCTCCACGGCCAGCGCCAGCGTGCGGGCCTCGCGGGCGCTGGACTCCGACAGACGCTGCGCCAGCGCCATGCGGGCATTGCGCTGGGCCTGTTCCAGCCAGGCGCGGCGGGCGCCCTGCGGGCGCGACAGGACCCGCACCTTGTGGCCGTGCTGCTCGGCCAGCATGGCGATCAGGTCGGGATCCGGCAAGGCGTGCGAACAGACCAGGACGGGCGGCACCGGGTTGTCGGCATAGTGCTGGGCCACGAAGGCCGCCAGCACGTCCTCGGCCGGTTCGTCCTGGGCCTGGGTGGGAAACAGGGGCTTGTCGCCCAGGTGGCGGCCGGCCCGCACCATGGCCAGATTGACGCACACCCGTCCGCCGGAAATCTCCACGGCAATGATGTCGGCGCTGTCCTCGCCCACCTGCTCCATGGTCTGCTGCTGCAGGACCTTGGCCAGCGCCCGCATCTGGTCGCGCAGCGCGGCCGCCTGCTCGAAATCCTGGCGCTCGGACGCCGCCATCATGCGCCGCTCGATATCCTCCAGCACTTCGGTGGTGCGGCCCTCCAGGAAGCGGATGGCGCGCTCGACGTCGGCCCGGTAGTCCTGCAGGGAAATCTTGTTCACGCAGGGCGCCGAGCACCGGCCGATCTGATGCAGCAGGCAGGGTCGCGTGCGGTGCGCGTAGACGCTGTCCTCGCAGGTCCGCAGCTTGAAGACCTTCTGCAGGATCTGGATGGTCTCGCGCACCGCCCAGGAATTGGGATAGGGACCGAAGAAATGCCCCTTGCCCTGGGTGCTGCCCCGGTAATAGACGATGCGCGGGGCTTCGTGGTCCGTGATGTGCAGGTAGGGGTAGGACTTGTCGTCCCGGAACAGGATGTTGTAGCGCGGCTTCAGGCGCTTGATGAGGTTGTTTTCCAGGATCAGCGCTTCAGCCTCGGTGCGCGTGACCGTGACCTCGGTGCGCGCGACCCGCGCCAGCATGTGCTCGATGCGCGGGCCGTGGCCGGTCTTCTGGAAATAGGAACTGACCCGGCGCTTCAGATCGCGAGCCTTGCCCACATACAGGACCTCGCCATCCGCGTCGATGTGCCGGTAGACGCCCGGCAGATGCGGCAGGTCAGTCAGAAAGGTTTTCAGATCGAAGGCTTCGGGCACGGAGATACCTGGGGTCGGACAGAAGCCCCGTCCAGTCGGGGGACGGGCGGGTCGGCATCAGGCGCCGGATGCGGCGCACGGCCTGGGAATCCAGGGGGCGGCCGTCCAGGGCCGCCAGCAGTTCATCGGCCAGATCGGGGCGGTTGCACACCAGCACCATGTCGCAGCCCGCTTCCAGCGCCGCGCGGGCGCGGGCATGGATATCACCAGCCACGCTGGCGCCTTCCATGGTCAGGTCGTCGGAGAACACCACGCCGTCGTAGGCGAACTGTTCCCGCAGGATGCCGGTCACCCAGCGGCGCGAGAAGCCGGCGGGTTCCGGCGCGACCTGGGGATAGATGACGTGCGCCGGCATCACGGCGGGCAGGACCAGGTCGCCCAGCCATCCATAGGGGGCCGCGTCCGCATCCAGGATGTCGGCCAGCGCACGGTCGTCCACGGGAATCGCGTGATGGGAATCAGCCGCGACGGCCCCATGGCCCGGGAAATGCTTGCCGCAGGCCGCCATGCCCGCCCGGGCCAGGCCCTGGATCAGGGCGCGGGCCAGCAGGGACACCACGGCGGGGTCTTCGTGGAAGGCGCGATTGCCGATCACCTGGCTGACGCCGTAATCCAGGTCCAGCACGGGCGTGAAGCTGAAATCCACCCCGCAGGCCCGCAGTTCGCTGGCCAGCACGAAGCCGGTTTCCGTCGCGCCGTGCAGGGCCGCCTGGGGGTCCTGTTCGTACCAGTGGCCCAGGGTCCGCATGGCCGGCAGCGGCGTGAAGCCGTCCGTGCGGAAGCGCTGCACGCGGCCCCCTTCGTGATCGACGGCGATCAGCAGGGGTTCCTGGCGGGCGGCATGGATGGCGGCGCACAAGGCCGTCAGCTGGGCCCGGTCGGCGAAATTGCGGGCGAAGAGGATGACGCCGCCCACCTGAGGGTGGCGCAGGCGCAGCCGTTCGGCGTCGGTCAGTTCCAGGCCGGCGACGTCCACCATGACGGGGCCGGGGGGTAAGCGATTCTGCATGAAGGTTCTAACGTCCCGTCTGATTAGTTCGCACGGCCGGGGCCGGCGTGCGCGCCGGCCATGCCGCGTTGCAAGTTCCCGCGCGGGTCAGGGCCGGCCATCGGGCGAGGATTCCGGCCGGCCTTCGACCACGACGAAGGCGGCCACCATGTCGGATTCATCGGTCATGGACACGTGCGAGCGCCCGAAGCGGGCATCGTACCAGTCCTTCAAGGGACCCGACAGATGGATTTCCGGCGCCCCTCCCCGGCGGTTCAGGATCTGCACCCGCGACCAGGTCATGGGCATGTGGATGCCCAGCCCGATGGCCTTGGAAAAGGCTTCCTTGGCGGCGAAGCGGGTGGCCAGGTACAGGATGCCGCGCCGGGGGTCGCGCGCCAGGCGCCGGGCGTGCACCTGCTGTTCGTCCAGCCCCAGCACGCGCCGCACGAAGCGGTCCCCGTGCCGCGCGTAGATGCGCTCGATGCGATCCACCCGCAGCAGATCCGTGCCGATGCCGGCAATGCCCGAACCAGACATCCGATCCCCCTATAGGCGCAGGAAGTGTTCCCGGTAGTGCTTCAGTTCATTGATGGATTCCTGGATGTCGGCCAGGGCCTCGTGCTTGCTGGCCTTGGTGAAGCTGCGGTAGACCTCGGGCTTCCAGCGCAGGGACAGTTCCTTGAGGGTGCTGACGTCCAGGTTGCGGTAGTGGAAATAGGCTTCCAGGCGCGGCATGTACTTCACCATGAAGCGCCGGTCCTGGCCGATCGTATTGCCGCACATGGGCGACTTGCCGGCGGGGACCAGCGGCGCCAGGAATTCCAGCAGGATGTCTTCCACCCTGGATTCGGTCAGGGTCGACGCCTTGACCCGTTCGATCAGGCCGCTCTTGCCGTGCGTGGACTGATTCCATTTGTCCATGCCGTCCAGCACGGCGTTGTCCTGATGCACCACCAGCACCGGGGCCTGGGCGACTTCCGTCAGGTCGGGTTCGGTGACAATCAGGGCGATTTCCAGAATGCGTTCTTTTTCGGGATCCAGGCCGGACATTTCCATATCCAGCCAGATCAGGCGCTGATCGTTCGCAGCCATCACCTATAATCCTTTCAACTGAAAACCCGATTTTCGCATATTGGCCGGACGGACATGCTGACCTCCCTGTTTCTCGCCTGCCTGATCGGCGACCTGCTGATCCGCTACTGGCTGGCCCGCCGTCAGATCCGTCACGTCCTGGCTCACCGCGACACCATCCCGGCCGCATTCGCCGACCACATCAGCCTGCGAAGCCACCAGCGGGCGGCCGACTACACCGTCGCCCGCTGCCAGCTGTCGATGATCGAGCGCATCGCCGAAGCCGCCATCCTGCTGGCTCTGACGCTGCTGGGCGGGCTGCAGGCCCTGGACATCGCCCTGGGCCGCGTGATCGAACACGAACTCTGGCGCCAGCTGGCGCTGGTCGGCTGCGTGCTGGCCCTGCTGGGGGCGGTCGGCCTGGTGTTTTCCGCCTGGCGCACCTTCCGGCTGGAAGCGCGCTACGGCTTCAACCGCATGACGCCGCGCCTGTTCCTCACCGACGCCCTGAAGATGCTGCTCATCACCTTGGCGCTGGGCGCCCCGCTGCTGGCGGCCATCCTGTGGATCATGGGGGCGACCGGCACGGACTGGGCCTGGTGGGCCTGGGGCGTATGGGTGGCCTTCAACCTGCTGGTGCTCTGGCTGTATCCCAGCTTCATCGCGCCAATCTTCAATCGCTTCACTCCGCTGGACGATCCCGAACTCAGCCAGCGCATCCACGCCCTGGCGCAGCGCTGCCATTTCGGCCTGTCGGGCCTGTTCGTGATGGACGGCTCGCGCCGCTCGGCGCACGGCAACGCCTATTTCACCGGCTTTGGCCGCCACCGTCGCATCGTCTTCTTCGACACCCTGCTCTCGCGCCTGAACGCCGACGAGGTCGAGGCCGTGCTGGCCCACGAACTGGGCCATTTCGCCCACCACCACATCCTGCGGCGCATCGTGGTCAGCTTCGTCACCGCGGGCATCTTCCTGCACCTGCTGGCCTGGCTGTCCACTCAGCTGTGGTTCTATACCGGCCTGGGCATCGTGCCCCAGCTGGGCCGGCCCAACGACGGGCTGGCGCTGGTGCTGTTCATGCTGACCCTGCCGGTCTTCACGTTCTGGGCCACGCCGCTCGCCAGCCTGCTGTCGCGCCGGGACGAATTCCAGGCGGACCGCTACGCGGTCCGGCAATGCGGCCCGGAACCCCTGAGCAGCGCCCTGGTCAAGCTCTACGACGACAACGCCGCCACGCTGACGCCGGATCCCCTGCATTCCGCCTGGTACGACAGCCACCCCTCGGCGGCCGTGCGCATTGCCCACCTGCGCCATGGCTAAGCCGGCGCTGCAGGGTCGCGTCGTCGCAGCCCACGGGCGCCACTACCGGGTCGCCATCGACCATACGGACCAGTTGCGCCAATGCTACCCCCGGGGCAAGAAGACCGGCATCGCCGTGGGCGACCGGGTCAGCGTCCTGCCCGAAGGCGAACAGGAAGGCGCGATCACGGAAATCCTGCCGCGCCGCAATCTGTTCTACCGTTCCGACGCCCAGCGCAGCAAGCTGTTCGCCGCCAACATCGACCAGCTGCTGCTGGTGCTGGCGTCCGAGCCGGAATTCTCCGAGGACCTGCTGGGCCGCGCCCTGGTGGCGGCCAGCAGCGCCGACATTCCGGCCCACATCGTGCTGAACAAGTCCGATCTGCCGACCACCGCCGCCGCCCGCGCCCGGCTGGCGGCCACCGAGGCGCTGGGCGTGCCGGTGCACACATTGTGCGCCCTGGATGCCGCCCAGGTGCATGAACGCCTGGAGCCGCTGCTGCGGGGACGCTGCACGCTGCTGCTGGGCCAGAGCGGCATGGGCAAATCCACGCTGCTCAACGCCCTGGTGCCCGACGCCCAGGCCGCGACCCAGGCGCATTCCATCGCCCTGGGCACGGGCCGCCACACGACCACCCACACTCGCCTGTACGCCCTGCCAGGCGGCGGCGACCTGATCGATTCCCCGGGATTCCAGGCTTTCGGCCTGCAGCATCTGGGGCCGCAGGACATCGAACACGGCTTTCCGGAATTCGCCCCCGCCGTCGCCCAGTGCCGCTTCTACAACTGCACGCACCAGCACGAACCCGGTTGCGGCGTGCTGGCGGCCGTGACCCGGGGGGAAATCTCCGCGCAGCGCCACGCGCTGTACCTGCGCATCCTGGCGGAAAACGAGGCCGCCCGGCGCTACTGACCGTCGGTGGACACACCCGCCGAGGCGGCCAGGAAATAATAGAGATTGCGGATCAGGATGGCGGTGGCGCCCCAGATGAAGTAGGACTGCCAGCGCACCGAAAAATAGCAGCGGCCATGCCCCCACGCCGTCTGCAGCTGATGCAGGCGGTGCTGGGTGGGATCCATCAGCACGCTCAGGGGCACTTCGAAGACCTCGGCGACTTCGGCCTGATCCGCGGTCACATGAAATCCCGGCAGCAGTTCCCCCACCACCGGGGTCATCACGAAATGCGTGGTCGTCAACAGGGCGGGCTGCACCCCCATGATCTGGACGAATCGCCGGTCCACGCCGATCTCCTCGCGGGTTTCTCGCAGCGCGGCCGCCACGGCGTCGGCATCGGTGGATTCGATGCGTCCGCCCGGAAAACTGATCTGTCCGGCGTGATCATGCAGATGCGCGGCCCGCCGGGTGAACAGGACATTCAGGCCGGTGTCGCGCTGCACCAGGGGCATCAGGACGGCGGCCCGCCGCGCCTGGGCCAGGGCGGGATTGTCGGGCAGGAAGGCCTGGGCGAAGAGCGGTTCGACATGCCAATCGACTGATCGGCCAAAGGCTTGGCGGATGAAGTCCAGCCGCAGGCAGTCCGGTGGCAGGGGCGGCAGGGGGTTGCCCGGCAAGATGGGCTGGGCGGCCGGATCAAAACCTGCGGATCGTACGGCATCCGGGGAAGAAATCGGGAGCGTCATGACATCCAAAAGTAAACCGAACCGCACATCACTGCAACACCCATCCGCCCGCCCCGTCCGAAAGACAGTCCGCCGCCATCCATCCGCGCCGCGGATGCCACGGCGCGCCAAAAACAAAGGCACCCATCCGGGTGCCTTCGAGGAACAGCGTCGTCGCCTGGATCAGGCGGACTTGCGGACCAGCTTTTCCTTGATGCGGGCGGCCTTGCCCGTACGACCGCGCAGGTAGTAGAGCTTAGCACGGCGGACATCGCCGCGACGCTTGACTTCGATGGAAGCGATCTGCGGGGAATACAGCTGGAAGGTGCGTTCCACGGCTTCGCCGGAGGAGATCTTGCGCACGGTGAACGCGGAATTCAGGCCACGGTTGCGGCGGGCGATGACCACGCCTTCGTAAGCCTGGGCGCGCTTGCGCGTGCCTTCGACGACGTTCACGCTGACGACCACGGTGTCGCCCGGGCCGAATTCGGGAATGGCGCGGCCTTCGGTCAGGCGCGCAATTTCTTCTTGTTCAAGGGTTTCGATGAGATTCACGGTAGCTCCGAAAGCATCTTGGATACGGCTATGAAATGAGATTGATGCCGTAGCAGAGGATGCGGTAAACACGTGATTATATCAGAAGCCCGCCGCCACACCCAGCCACATCAGGCCAGGAACCATGGCGGCCCAGACCAGCACCATGAGGACATCGCCCGCCAGCGCCGCCAGACGGCGCCAGCCGATGCCCAGGGCCCGGCGAGGCCGGCGCGCCGCAGCCGCCTGGCGGGCCGGCATGGCGGACGGCGCCGATGCCGCCGGGCGCCGCGCAGCCCCGCGCCCGCTGGAACGGCCCGCGAGCCGGCCGCCCCACGACCTGCCCGGCACCCAGGGCCCCTGCAAGGCGCCCGCCGCATCCCCAAGCGGAATGCCTGCCGCGCCGCGCCCTGCCCATGCCATATCCAAGCCCATTGATCCAGCCATGTCGAGTCTCCTGTGGGTCCGGCGCGCCTGCGCCGGAACTGTGCTTTCATCCAGTAGTCAGGATACTGTACAAAGAAACAGTGCTTCATGCAAGAGAAAAAAAACCGGCCTCGAAGAGGCCGGTTTTTCATGGGCGCGATCCGGGGATTACCGGTTCGGCTGCGGGGTCGTGCGCAGGTAGGGGCGCACTTCCTTGTAGCCCTTCGGGAATTTTTCCTTCAGGACGGCGGGGTCCTTGATCGACGGCGCGATGATGACGTCCTCGCCCGGCTTCCAGTTCACCGGGGTCGCGACACTGTAGTTGTCCGTCAGCTGGAGGGAATCCAGCGCCCGCAGGATTTCATCGAAGTTGCGGCCGGTGCTGGCCGGATAGGTCAGGATCAGGCGGATCTTCTTGTTCGGATCGATCACGAACACCGAGCGCACCGTGGCCGTGGTGCTGGCGTTCGGGTGGATCATGTCGTAGAGCGTGGCGACCTTGCGGTCCTCGTCGGCCAGGATCGGGTACTGGACATCCGTGTTCTGGGTGTCGTTGATGTCCTTGATCCAGTCGATGTGGGATTGCTTGCCATCCACCGACACGGCGATCACTTTGGCGCCGCGCTTGGCGAAGTCGCCCGAGACGATGGCGGTATAGCCCAGTTCGGTGGTGCAGACCGGGGTGAAATCGGCGGGATGGGAAAACAGCACTCCCCAGCCATTGCCCAGCCATTCATGGAATTTGATTTTGCCGAGGGAAGATTCCTGTTCGAAATCGGGGGCGACATCGCCCAGACGCAGCGTAGCCATCAATCACTCCTGTATCAAGTCTCTGTCGCCCGGAGGATCCGGGCGGCGGATTGGTTTAGACACTTAAGATTCTTGCAGAATATAGGAGGCTGTTGAAATACATCTAAGTCATAATTATATCCGCGCCTGACGCACATAGCGATCCGCCAGGCCGCCGGCCTGGATGGCGTCGTTCAGCGCCGCCGCCCGGGGCAGCACGTGCGCGGCGTACTGCACCGCCGTGGCGATCTTGCCGGCGTTGAACGGATCGGCGGCTCCGGCCCGGATGGCGGCCGCCGCGGCCAGCGCGGCGCGCCCCAGCTGCCAGCCGGCATGCACCGTGCCCGCCAGCATCAGGCAGGGCACGCTGCCCGTGAACACGCCGCGGATGTCCTCGCGGATATGGCCCAGGACAAAATCCACGGCCGCCTCGTAGGCGCGGGCCGCGTCCTCCAGGCGTTGCGCGATCAGTTCCAGGGCGTCCGCATGCGCGCCCCCCGCCGCCCTCAGGGCCGCCACGGTGTCCCGCACGCCTGCGATCTGTTCCCGCGCGACCTTGCCGCCGTCGCGCACGATCTTGCGGCCGATGAAATCATTGGCCTGGATGGCCGTGGTGCCCTCGTAGATGGGCAGGATGCGGGCATCGCGGTAATACTGGGCGGCGCCGGTTTCCTCGATGAAGCCCATGCCGCCATGCACCTGCACTCCCAGGGACGCGACCTCGACGGACGATTCCGTGGAAAACGCCTTGACGATGGGCACGGAATATTCGTAGATCGCCCTGGCCTGCGCGCGGACCGATTCGTCCGCCGCGTGCGCGGCCTTGTCACGGTACCCGGCGGCCACGTAGGCGACGGCCCGGGCGCCTTCGGTCAGGCCGCGCATCACGCCCAGCATGCGAGCCACATCGGGGTGGCGGGCGATCGGCACCGGGCCGTCCGAGCCCTCCAGGGCATTGCCCTGGACGCGCTCGGCCGCATAGGCGGCGGCGTGCTGCAGGGCGCGCTCGGACACGGCCACCCCTTGCAGGCCCACCGCGTAGCGGGCCGCATTCATCATGATGAACATGTATTCCAGGCCGCGATTTTCCTCGCCGATCAGGTAGCCGACCGCGCCCTCGCCGACTTCGCCCTTGCCCGACCCGTATAGCAGCACGGCGGTCGGACTGCCATGGATGCCCAGCTTGTGTTCCAGCGAGGCGCAGTAGACGTCGTTGCGCTTGCCCAGGCCGCCGTCGTCATTCACCAGGAACTTCGGCACGATGAACAGCGAGATCCCCTTGACGCCCTTGGGCGCGTCGGGGGTGCGGGCCAGCACCAGGTGGATGATGTTCTCGGCCAGATCGTGATCCCCGTAGGTGATGAAGATCTTCTGGCCGCTGAGGCGATAGCTGCCGTCATCCTGGCGCACGGCGCGGGTCTTCAGCAGCGCCAGATCGGACCCCGCCTGGGGTTCGGTCAGGTTCATAGTGCCGGTCCAGCGGCCTTCCAGCAACGGGGGGATGAAGCGGGATTTCTGTTCCGCCGTCCCGACCATGGAGAGGGCCTCGATCACGCCGTCGGTCAGCAGCGGGCACAGGGAGAACGACAAATTGCCGGCATTCAGGCTCTCGGTCACCGGCGCCGAGACCAGCTTCGGCAGGCCCTGCCCGCCGAATTCCGCGTCATGCGGCAGGCCCTGCCAGCCGCCCTGGGCGAAAGCCCGAAACGCGGCCTGGAAGCCGGGCGTGGTCCGCACGGCGCCGTCCTGCCACCGGGCGGGCTGTGTATCGCCGGTCCGGTTCAGCGGCGCGATCTCCTGTTCGACGAAACGGGCGTTTTCCTCCAGCACGGCATCCACGAGATCGTCCGAGACCTCCTCGAAACCGGGCAGCGCCAGCACGCCGGACAGATCGGCCAGTTCGCGCAGAACGAAACGGATATCCTGAATAGGAACCTGGTATGTCATGACAATTCCTGTGATGCGCGAAGCCCGGCCGCCGGCCGGTCGCCCCGCAAGAAGCGGAACGGGCCTGCGCGGCCCGTTCCGGAGTGCGCAATCAGAGCGCCTTGACCAGTTCGGGCACGGCCTCGAACAGATCGGCCACCAGGCCGTAGTCCGCCACGCCGAAGATCGGCGCCTCGGCGTCCTTGTTGATGGCGACGATGACCTTGGAATCCTTCATCCCGGCCAGGTGCTGGATGGCCCCGGAAATCCCGACGGCCACGTACAGTTGCGGCGCGACGATCTTGCCGGTCTGGCCGACCTGCCAGTCGTTGGGCGCGTAGCCGGCGTCCACCGCCGCGCGCGAAGCGCCCAGGGCGGCCCCCAGCTTGTCGGCCAGCGGGTCCAGGATCTTGAAGTTTTCCGCGCTGCCCAGGCCGCGCCCGCCCGACACCACGACGGACGCCGCCGTCAGGTCGGGGCGATCGCTCTTGGCGAGTTCGCGGCCCACGAAGGACGACTTGCCCGAATCGGCCACGGCGCTGACGGATTCGACCGCCGCGCTGCCGCCTTCGGCCGCCGCCGGATCGAATGCCGTCGTGCGCACCGTGACGACTTTCTTCGCATCCGCCGATTGCACCGTCGCCAGCGCATTGCCGGCGTAGACGGGACGCACGAAGGTATCCGCCGATTCCACGGCGACGATGTCGGAGATCTGCGCCACATCGAGCTTGGCCGCCACGCGCGGCGCGACGTTCTTGCCCGAGGCGGTCGCCGCGAACAGGATGTGGCTGTAGTCGCCCGCGACCGCCAGCACCTGGGCCGCCAGATTTTCCGCCAGCGCATCGGCCAGGGCGGGGCCGTCGGCCAGCAGGACCTTGGCCACGGAGGCCGTCCCGGCGGCTTCCTGAGCCACGGCCTGGGCGCCGGAACCGGCCACCAGCACGTGCACGTCGCCCCCCAGCGCCACAGCCGCCGTCACGACGTTGCGGGTCGCGGCGCCCAGACGGGCGTTGTCATGTTCAGCAATAACCAGAATGCTCATTCAGACCACCTTCGCTTCGTTTTTCAGTTTGTCCACCAGGGCCGCCACGTCGGGCACGATCACGCCCGCCGAGCGGCTCGGCGGTTCCACGACTTTCAGGGTCTTCAGGCGCGGGGCCGGATCGACGTTCAGGTCCGCCGGCGACACGGTTTCCAGCGGTTTTTTCTTGGCCTTCATGATGTTGGGCAGCGTCACGTAGCGCGGCTCGTTCAGCCGCAGGTCGGTCGTGATGATCGCCGGCAGCGTCAGGCTGAGGGTTTCCAGGCCGCCGTCGACTTCACGGGTGACCTGCACGCGATCGCCCTGCACTTCGACCTTGCTGGCGTTGGTGGCCTGGGGCCAGTCCAGCAGCGCGGCCAGCATCTGGCCGGTCTGGTTGGCATCGTCGTCGATGGCCTGCTTGCCCAGGATCACCAGCTGCGGCTGTTCCTTCTGCGCCAGCGCGGCCAGGATCTTGGCCACCGCCAGAGGCTGCAGTTCGACATCCGTCTGCGCCAGCACGCCGCGATCGGCGCCGATGGCCATGGCGGTGCGCAGGGTTTCCTGGCATTGCGCCACCCCGCAGGATACGGCAACGACTTCCGCGGCCACGCCCTTTTCCTTCAGACGGGTGGCTTCCTCGACGGCGATTTCGTCGAACGGATTCATGGACATTTTGACGTTGGCGATATCCACGCCAGTGTGATCGGATTTCACGCGGACCTTGACGTTAAAGTCAACAACGCGCTTGACCGGTACCAGGACCTTCATCGAGCTAACTCCAGAATGGAAAGAAAAGGGAATGCATGCGCCGCAAGACGGCGGAAGCCACGTCGGCGCAGCACGGACATCAGTAACCTCCCAGCGCCCGCACGTGCGCCACCGCGCTGCGCCCCAGGGCGGAAAGATCGTAGCCGCCTTCCAGGAAGCTGACGATCCGCCCCTGGGCGAATTCGTTGGCCACCTCGACCAGGCGTTCGGTGATCCAGGCGTAATCCGCCTCGACCAGTTTCAGGCTGCCCATATCGTCTTCGCGATGGGCGTCAAACCCCGCCGACACCAGGATCAGTTCCGGCCGGAAGCGACGCAGGGCCGGCAGCCAGTGCTGCAAGGCCAGATCGCGCACGACCGCGCCGTCGGAATAGGCATCCACGGGAATGTTGATCATATTCGACCCCGGATGTTCCTGGCGGGTGTTGGGGAACAGGGGGTATTGATAGAAGCTGCACATCATGACACGATCTTCGTGCAGGAAGGCTTCTTCGGTGCCGTTGCCATGATGCACGTCGAAATCGACGATGGCCACGCGCTGCAGACCATGACGGTCCAGGGCGTAGCGGGCCGCCACGGCGATGTTGTTGAAGAAGCAGAACCCCATGGCCTGGCCGGGCCGGGCATGGTGGCCGGGCGGCCGGATGGCGCAGAACGCCGTCTGGGCGCGCCCCGCCAGGATCTCGTCCAGGGCGGTCAGCCCCGCGCCCGCCGCGGCCCACGCCGCCTGCAGGGTCTCCGGGTTCATGATCGTGTCGGGGTCCAGCGGGAAATACCCATGCGCCGGCGCATGCTGGCGCAGAAAGGCCAGATATTCGGGAGTGTGCACCCGCAGCACGTCATCCGGAGTCGCCGGGCGGGCCTGCCGTTGAGACAGGAAATCCATCAGCCCGCTGGCGACCAACTGGTCGGCCACCGCATCCAGGCGTTGAGGGCATTCGGGGTGCCACGCACCCATTTCATGCAGGCGGCAGGCGGGATGAGTAATATAGAGCGTCTCCATAAGGGCGATTATGTTCAGACCAACCCGTATTTTGCAAGTTGCCGTAGCGTCGCTATTTTTATCCGGCTGCGCCAGCAGCAACAACGGTCACACTGTATCGGACACTGGCAGCACCGTAAATCAAACAACCGTTTCAAACGATCGTATTAATTCTAGCAGAACCCCGGGCGCGCTCCAAGCGGCATCGACGCCCGGCGATTTCCTGGGCCCCAACGGGCGGCTGCTGCCCGAACTGGAAGCCTTCGCCCGCCAGACGGCCCAGGCGCAGGGCGTCCCGCCCAGCCAGGTCGAGGCCTTGCTGAAAACCGCGAAATACAACGCCACGGCGGTGCGCCTGATGACGCCGCCGGCCCGCCAGGGCCGCATCCGCCGGGCCTGGCTCAGCTACCGCCAGCGGCATGTGGACCCCATCCGTATCCGCCGGGGGGCGGCCTTCTGGCAGGATCACCGCCGCGCGCTGGAACAGGCCAGCGTCCGCAGCGGGGTTCCCGCCTCCATCATGGTCGCCATCATCGGCATCGAAACGGTCTACGGCCAGTACACCGGCGACCACCGGGTGCTGGACACCCTGACCACGCTGGGATTCCGCTACCCCGATCCGTCCCGCCCCGAACGCCAGGCCATGTTCCGCGAACAGCTGGCCGACCTGATCCTGCTGGATCACCAGAGAAAACTGGACGCCTACACCGTCGAAGGCTCTTTCGCCGGCGCCATGGGGCTGCCGCAGTTCATGCCCGGCAGCCTGATGCGCTACGCGGTGGACGGCAACGGAGACGGCCGGGTGGACCTGGCGGGCAATACGGACGACGCCATCGCGTCGGTGGGCAATTTCCTGAAGGAGCACGGCTGGGTGCGCGACGTGCCGGTCTTCGCGCCGGTCAGGCTGCCGGCGGACGCCGCTCGGCTGGCGCAGGACGGCCTGACGCCTCTTAGCGACTGGCCCCGCCTAAAGGCGGCGGGCGCCCAGGCGCTGCCCGGCGGCGGCACGCGCTGGCAGACCCAGGCGCTGGGGGTGATCGACCTGCAGGACGAGATCCGGGGCACGCACGATTACCGCACGGCGACGCCCAACTTCTTCGCCATCACCCACTACAACCGCAGCTATTTCTATGCGGCATCCGTCGCCGATCTGGCCCGGGAGATCCAGGCCAGGACCGGGTTCTGAGGCACGGCGGCCGCATCCCGCCGCCTCGGCCGGGGCCGGCGGATCCGTCCGGACAAGCCGCCTTCCGGCCGGATCGCCCTAGCCGAACACCCCGGTGGACAGGTAGCGGTCGCCCCGGTCGCAGACGATGAACACGATCGTCGCGTCGCGCACCGTGGCGGCGACCCGCAGGGCGGCCACGGCGGCCCCGGCCGACGAGATGCCGCCGAAGATGCCTTCCTCGGCGGCCAGGCGGCGCGCCATGGATTCCGCCTGATCCTGGGTGATGGGTTCGAAGGCGTCGACTTCCGCGGGATGATAGATGCTGGGCTGATAGGCTTCCGGCCATTTGCGGATGCCCGGGATATGGGCGCCGTCGGCCGGCTGGGCCCCGATCACCTGGATCGCGGAATTGCGGGACCGCAGGTAGCCGCCCACGCCCATGATGGTGCCGGTCGTGCCCATGGCGCTGACGAAGTGCGTGACCTGGCCGTCGGTCTGTTCCCAGATTTCCGGCCCCGTGGTCTCGCGGTGCGCCCGGGGATTGTCTTCGTTGGAAAACTGGTCCAGCACGAAACCCCGGCCTTCGGCCTGCATGCGCAGGGCTTCGTCCCGGGCGTATTCCATGCCGCCCTGGTCGGCCGGGGTCAGGATCAATTCCGCGCCGTACGCCGTCATGGCCGCGCAGCGTTCCTGGGAAGAATTGTCGGGCATCAGCAGGATCATGCGATAGCCGCGCACGGCGGCGGCCATGGCCAGCGCGATGCCCGTGTTGCCGCTGGTGGCCTCGATCAGCGTGTCGCCCGGCCGGATGTCGCCGCGCAGTTCCGCCTGGCGGATCATGCTGAGCGCGGCGCGGTCCTTGACCGAGCCCGCCGGGTTGTTGCCTTCCAGCTTGGCCAGGATGACGTTGCCGCGCGGGGCGCCGGCTTCCCCCGGCAAGCGCTGCAGACGCACCAGGGGTGTGGAGCCGACGATGTCTTCGATGGTGGGGTAGGTTTTCATGCCCGAAATCATACACCCGCCCCGGGCGGCTCACGCCGCATGTCCGGCCTGGAAATAAGCTTATGCCGCCAGGGCCGGACAAGCCGCCGTGGCGGCCGGACGTCCGGCCCTGGCGCGGCGGGAAAGCGCCGGCCGTATCCCGCGCGCTCAGCGCTTCGGCGCAGGCGTCCGGCCCTTCGAAGATCCGGCGGCGGCCGCACCCGCCGCGTCGGCGGGACGGGCGGCCCTGGCCGCCTGCGAGGCCGCCCCGCCCTGCCCCGACAGCCGGGTTCCTCCGCCATCGATGGTCAGCCCGGCGGACTGCAGCGCCTGGGCGCGGCGCGGGCCGATGCCGCGCACGCGGTCCGACAGATCGGCGAAGGACAGATAGCGTCCGCCCCGGGAACGTTCATCCAGGATGATCTGCGCCGTCTTGGGCCCGATGCCCCGGATGCCCCGCAGTTGATCCAACGTGGCGGTGTTCAGGTCCACGGCGCCGGCGGCGCCGGCCCAGGTCAGCGCCGCCAGGCCGGCGGCCCGCAGCACGCGGGACACGCGCGGCGCGGACGGCAGGCGGACCCGCCGCCGGCGAACGGGCAGGACGGCCGCGCCCTGCGGGATCGAGGGCTGGGCCACGGTGCTGTGCAGGAAGGGATTCATGGCAGGACTCCTGAAAAGAGAGGGATGTCCGGCCATGATGCCTCGGGCGGCAGGAGTGCGGAGACGGGCTTGATCGGAATTGTCATACGCCGATCGCGACCCGCCGGAAGGACGTCAGATGCGCAGCTGCCCCGCGTCCATCAAGCGCCGCACGTAGTCGCTGACGCCGGTCTGCACGTCGCAGAAAGGCTGCGAGTAGCCGGCGGCGCGCAACTGGGAGAGATCGGCCTGGGTGTGGCTCTGATAACGCCCCTTCAGGTCATCTGGGAAGGCGACATAGCGCAGCTGGCCGCCCCCCACGAGTTCTTCCAGCGGCAAGGCCAGTTGCCCCTGGTGCACCCGCAGGCTGTTGACGACGGTCTGCGCCACGTCGTTGAAGGGCTGGGCGCGGCCCGTGCCGCAATTGAAGATACCCGACACGTCGGGATGGTCCAGGAAATGCAGATTGACCTTCACCACGTCGTCGATATAGACGAAGTCGCGCTGCTGGCCGCCATCCGGATAGCCGTCCCAGCCGCCGAACAGGCGCACGTGGCCTTGATCGACGTACTGGTTCATGTTGTGGAAGGCCACGGAGGCCATGCGGCCCTTGTGCTGTTCGCGCGGGCCGTAGACATTGAAATAGCGCAGCCCGACGACCTGGGCGGTGAGCGTGTCCATGCGGCGGCGCAGCACCTGATCGAACAGCAGCTTGGAATAGCCGTAGACGTTCAGCGGCGATTCGTGGGCGGGGTCCTCGATGTACTGCGGCCCCGCGCCATACACCGCGGCCGACGAGGCATACAGGAAAGGGACCTCGCGGGCCTGGCAGTATTCGAACAATTCCAGCGTCACGCGAAAATTGTTGTCCATCATGAACTGGCCGTTGCGCTCCGTCGTGTCCGAGCAGGCCCCCTGGTGGAACACCGCGTCGGGGCGCGGCAGTTCGCCGGCCAGCACGCGGCGGCGGAACTCGCCCTTGTGCAGATAATCGGCGATCTTCAGATCGACCAGATTGCGGAACTTGTCGCCGTCCGTCAGGTCGTCCACGACCAGGATGTCCTCGACCCCGCGGCCGTTCAGGCCCCGCACCAGATTGCTGCCGATGAAGCCGGCGGCGCCCGTTACCACGATCATGATGACAACTCCTCTGCGGTCACGATGGACGTGCCCAGTTTACCCACAACGATGCCCCCGGCCCGGTTGGCCCAGGCCATGGCATCGTACCAGCCCAGTCCGGCGGCCCGCATGACCGCCAGCGTGGCCAGCACCGTATCGCCGGCGCCGGAGACGTCGAAGACTTCGTGCGCCTGGGCGTCCACATGCTGGCGCCCCGCTTCCGTGTAGAGCGTCATGCCCTGTTCGGATCGCGTGATCAGCAGGGCTTCCAGCGCCAGTTCCCGGCGCAGGGCCTGCGCGCGGTCGGTGAGATCGCCCTCGGAATCCCAGCGGCCCACGGCGTCCTGCATCTCGCTGCGATTGGGCGTGACCAGCGTCGCGCCCACATAGCGCTTGTAGCGATGGCCCTTGGGGTCCACCAGCACCGGCACCCCGGCGTCCCGGGCCGCGCGGATCAGGGTTTCCACCTGACCCAGGGCCCCCTTGGCGTAATCGGACAGCACCAGCAGGTCGTAATCCGCCAGCCGCGCCCGCAGGCCGGCTTCCAGGGCCTGCAGGGCGCGCGGCCCCGGGCCTTGTTCAAAATCCACTCGCAGCAGCTGCTGCTGGCGGCCCAGCACCCGCATCTTCAGGGTGGTGTCCATGCCGTCCGCATCCTCGACCAGGCCATCCTGGATGCCGGCCTCGCGGATCAGGGTCCTGACCCGGGCCCCGGCTTCGTCGGCGCCGATGATGCCCAGCAGGCCGACCCGGGCGCCCAGGGCGGCGATGTTGCGGGCGACGTTGGCGGCCCCGCCCAGGCGATCCTCGCGGCGGGCGACGCGCACCACCGGCACGGGCGCTTCGGGTGAAATGCGGTCCACCTCGCCGAACCAGTAGCGGTCCAGCATGATGTCGCCGGCCACCAGGATCCGGGCCGCGCGCGCGGCCGACAAGGGAAAGGACGTCATCGGATTTCCTCCAGGCGCCGCGGGCGGTAGGTTTCCCAGGCGTTGCACCCCGGGCACTGCCAGTAATACCGGCGCGCCTCGAAGCCGCACTGGCTGCAGGCGTAGCGGTCCAGGCGCTGCGTGTGTTTATGAATCAGGCTGCGCAGCAGGCCCAGATCCGCGCCGGGCACCAGCCGGTTGTCGGCCGCCGGCGCGCCTTCCTGGGAGAGTTCGACTTCCAGCAGGCGGTCCAGGCCCAGCAGGGAGGGATGCGCGCGCAGGGCCTCGCGGGCGAAGGCCCAGGCGGGATCCGCGCCGTCCTGGGTGCGCAGGGCGCGGAAGATGACGTTGAACAGATCCAGGGTGGGCACGCGGGCATACTGCGCCTGCAGCAGTTCCAGGCCTTCGGTCCCCCGGCCCAGGGCGGTGTAGCAGGCCAGCAGCGGCCCGGCCACCAGGCCGGCATAATCGGGCGCGGTCCCCAGCACCTCCTGCAGGTACGCCCGCTGGGATTCCAGGTCGCCGCGCCGCGCCGACCACTGCGCGCGCAGCAGGCGCACCCGGGTCTCGGACGCGGGCGTCGTGCCGTTCTGGCGGACGGCGTGGTCCGCGGCATCCAGCGCCTGGGCGGCGGCGTCGAAATCGATGGGATCGGCTTCCAGCAATGCCTGGGCGCGCTCGCAATGATAGTGGGCCAGCTGCGGCACCGGCTCGTCCACGCGGCTGCGCAACTGCTGGACCGCGTCGATGGCCCTGGGCCAGTCGTGTTCGGATTCGTAGATGCGGATCAGGGCGCGGATGGCTTCCTGGGCATGCCGGGTGTGGATGATGGCCTGGAAGCCCTGTTCGGCGCGATCCAGCAGACCCGCCTTCAGAAAATCCTGGGCCAGTTCCAACTGGGCGTTTTCCCGATCGGCCAGGGGCAGGTCTTCGCGGGCCAGCAGGCTTTGGTGCACGCGGATCGCGCGTTCGATCTCGCCCCGGCGGCGGAACAGGCTGCCCAGGGCGAAGTGCAGTTCGGTGGTTTCGGGATCGAGCTTGGCGACCTCGATGAAAGCGTCGATGGCGCGGTCGGGCTCTTCATTGAGCAGAAAATTCAGGCCCTTGAAATACGAGTCCGGCAAGGCGCGGGTTTCCGACAGCATCTGCCGGAAATCGAAACGCGCCGCCAGCCACCCCAGTCCGAACAGGACGGGGACGATGATCAGCCACCAGGGTTCGAAATCCACGATGCCCCCGGTCAGAGCGGCGCGAGCGGCGCCACGGCTTCCGGAATCACCGGCCCGGACCCCGGCTGCGGATGGGCAAGAGCATCCTGCGCCCGCGACAGTTCGCGCCGCAGCCGGTTGATCTCGCGGCGCCGGCGCAGCACGGCGGAAAACGCCACCAGCAGGCCGAAGACGACCCCCAGCACGAAGGCAACCAGCATCACCACGATCAGCGGCACCTGATGCAGCACCTGGTCGGCAAAGAAGCCCACGTCCACCGGCGCCGTGTTTTTCAGGGCAAACAAAAGCACGATGATGAAAATCACCAGGCGCAGCAACCACACCAGATAGCGCATATGCCAAGCTCCTTGAAAGGGAATGCCAACATTGTAAAGGGAAAAAAAAGCGGCCCGGCGGCAAAAGAAAAAGCGGCCCGAGGGCCGCTTCGAATTCATCCGGTCAGGGATTATTCGTTGAAGTAATGCATCTGATACAAGTCGGCCACCGTGGCGGGCTCTTCGGCGTCGGCCGCGGCGGGCCCCTGGTCCACGCGCTCGCGCAATTCCTTGCCGGGCTTGAAGTGCGGCACCAGCTTCGCCGGCACCAGCACTTTTTCGCCCGATTTCGGATTGCGTCCGACCCGCGGCTGACGCTGCGACAGCGAGAAGCTGCCGAAGCCGCGGATTTCGATGCGCTGACCCTGGGCCAGCGCATCGGCCATCGCGTCCAACACCGTCTTGACTGCCAGGTCCATGTCGCGGATCGCCAATTGAGGATAGCGCCCCGCCAACATGGTGATGAGCTCGGACTTGGTCAGGCCAGGCATCAGTTATCGCGCTGCTGGTCGAGCTTGGCCTTCAGCAGGGCGCCCAGGTTGGTGGTGCCCGACGAAGCGCTGGCTTCGGTCATGCGCTGGATGGTTTCAGCCGTTTCAGCATTGTCGCGGGCCTTGATCGACAACTGGATCGAACGCGCCTTGCGGTCGATGTTGATGATCATGGCTTCGACCTGGTCGCCGGCGTGCAGCACCGTGGTGGCGTCTTCGACGCGGCCAGCGGAGATCTCGGAGGCGCGCAGGTAGCCTTCGACGTCCACGGACAGCGTCACGACGGCGCCCTTGGGCTCGACGGACTTGATCGTGCCGGTCAGGACGGCGCCCTTGTCGTAGGTGGCGACGAAGTTGTTGAACGGATCGCCTTCCAGTTGCTTGACGCCCAGGGAGATGCGTTCCTTGTCGGTGTCGATGCCCAGGACCACGGCGTCGATCTCGTCGCCCTTCTTGAAGTTGCGCACGGCTTCTTCGCCGGTTTCGGTCCAGGAGATGTCGGACAGGTGCACCAGCCCATCGATGCCGCCGGGCAGGCCGACGAACACGCCGAAGTCGGTGATGGACTTGATCGCGCCATGGACCTTGTCGCCACGCTTGAAGTTGGCGGCGAAGTCTTCCCAGGGATTCGGGCGGCACTGCTTCATGCCCAGCGAGATGCGGCGGCGGTCTTCGTCGATTTCCAGGACCATGACTTCGACTTCTTCGCCCAGGGTCACGACCTTGCGCGGATCGACGTTCTTGTTGGTCCAGTCCATTTCGGACACGTGCACCAGGCCTTCGATGCCGGCTTCGACTTCAACGAACGCGCCGTAGTCGGTCAGGTTCGTGACCTTGCCGAACAGGCGGGTGCCTTGCGGGTAGCGGCGGCCCAGGCCGATCCAGGGATCTTCGCCCAGTTGCTTGACGCCCAGCGAGACGCGCTGTTTTTCCTGGTCGAACTTGAGGACCTTGGCTTCGATTTCCTGGCCGACGGACAGGACTTCGGAGGGATGGCGGACACGGCGCCAGGCCATGTCGGTGATGTGCAGCAGGCCGTCGATACCGCCCAGATCCACGAACGCGCCGTAGTCGGTGATGTTCTTGACGATGCCCTTGATGATGGCGCCTTCGTGCAGGTTTTCCAGCAGCTTTTCGCGTTCCTCGCCCATGCTGGCTTCGAGCACGGCACGACGCGACAGCACGACGTTGTTGCGCTTGCGGTCGAGCTTGATGACCTTGAATTCCAGGGTCTTGCCTTCATAAGGCGTGGTGTCCTTGACGGGACGCAGGTCGACCAGCGAACCTGGCAGGAAGGCGCGGATGCCGTTGGTCATGACCGTCAGGCCGCCCTTGACCTTGCCGGTGATGGTGCCGTTGACCAGTTCGCCGGATTCCAGGGCCTGTTCGAGCTGCAGCCAGGCCGACAGGCGCTTGGCGCGGTCGCGCGACAGGATGGTGTCGCCATAGCCGTTTTCCAGGGAATCGATGGCCACGGAGACGAAATCGCCGTCCTGGACTTCGAGTTCGCCCTGATCGTTCAGGAATTCTTCCAGGGGAATGTAGGCTTCGGACTTCAGGCCTGCATTGACCACGACGAAATTGTGGTCGACGCGCACGACTTCGGCCGAAATGACCTCGCCGGAGCGCATGTTCTGATCTTTGATGCTGGCGGCAAACAGATCGGCAAAGCTTTCGCCGCCCAATGCGGCTTCGGTGGTAACGGTGGACATGAACTATTGATCCATATGCCCCGAAGGGCAATCATGACACGCCAGGACGAACCCGGCGGAGTGAACAAAAATCCCGCGCGACGGCGGCCGGAATCCCGGCCATTTCCATCAGGCAGGCCCATGTGCCGATCCCGGCTTGCGCCAGAGATCAAGCACCTGATCGACGACCTGGTCCACCCCGGCATGGGATGAATCGATCGTCACGGCGTCTGCGGCCGCCACAAGCGGCGCATGCGCCCGATCACGATCGCGTGCATCACGCGACCGAAGATCATTCAAAAGGTCGTCTAGGTTAGCAGAAATTCCCTTGTCCCTCAACTGCTTATGGCGTCTTTCCGCCCGCACGCCAACCGCCGCGTCCAGAAAGATTTTGAGGGGTGCATCGGGGAAAACCACCGTGCCCATGTCGCGGCCGTCGGCCACCAGCCCCGGCGCCCGGCGGAAGTCGCGCTGGCGCGCCAGCAGCGCCGCGCGCACGGCGGGCAAGGCGGCGATCTTCGAGGCCAGGTTGCCGATGGCTTCCTGGCGGATGATCTGCGTGACGTCCCGGCCGTCCAGGCGGATGACCCCGGCCCCGAACTGGACGTCCAGCTGTCGGGCGAGCCCGGCCGCCTGCGATTCGTCGCTGCCATCCCCCCCGGCCTGGCGCACCGCCAGCGCGGTCAGGCGATACAGCGCGCCGCTGTCCAGGGCATGCCAGCCCAGACGGTCGGCCACGCGCTGGGCGATGGTGCCCTTGCCCGACGCGGTTGGCCCGTCGATGGTGATGACGGGAATGGCGGAAACGTCCCGCCCGGAGGAAGTGGAAGTCATGCGTCGCCTCAAGCCTGCAGCAGATGCCGGAAATCCCGGAAATAGTCCGGATAGGTCTTGGCCACGCAGTCCGGGTCCAGGATCGTGACCGGCACGGGCCCGAAGGCCGCCAGCGAGAAGCACATGGCCATCCGATGGTCGTCGTACGTGCCGATCCGGGCCTCGCGCCACTGATCGGCCGCCAGCGGATGGACGGTCAGGCTGTCGGCGTCGGATTCCACCCGCGCCCCCAGCCGGGCCAGTTCGGCATGCATGGCGGCGATCCGGTCGGTTTCCTTGACCCGCCAGCTGGCGATGTTGCGCAAGCGGCACGGCCCGTCGGCATACAGGGCCAGCACCGCGGCCGTCATGGCCGCGTCGGGAATCAGATTGAAGTCGCGGTCGAAGGCCTTCAGCCGCCCGCCCTGCGCCGCGACCGGGCCCTGCACGACCAGCGCATCGGCCTCGCGGCGCACGTCCGCGCCCATGTCCTGGACCACGTCGGCAAAGGCAAGGTCACCCTGAATGCTGTCGGCGCCCACCCCCTGGATGCGGACCGGCCCGCCGGCGACGGCTCCCAGGCCCAGGAAGTACGAGGCGGACGAGGCGTCGCCTTCGACCGCATAGCGGCCGGGGCTGCGATAGCGCGCCCCGGCCGGGATGGTGAACCGCTCCCAGCCGTCGCGCTCCACCGCCACGCCGAAGCGGGCCATCAGATTCAGCGTGATCAGGATGTACGGTTTGGAAATCAGGGGGCCGTCGAGTTCGATGACCACGTCCCGCCCCATCCGGCCGGCGGCGATCGGGGCCGCCATCAGCAAGGCGGTCAGGAACTGGCTGGACACCGAGCCCCGCACCCGGATGGGCCGGTCCGGATGCAGGCTGCCCGGCGCGATCCGCAGCGGCGGATAGCCGTCGCGAGCTTCATACGCGAGCTCGCATCCCATCCCCCGCAAGGCATCGACCAGGTCGCCGATGGGCCGCTCGTGCATGCGGGGCACGCCCGACAGGCGATAATCGCCCCCCATGACGGCCAGGGCGGCGGTCAGCGGCCGGAACGCCGTGCCGGCATTGCCCAGGAACAGGTCGGCCCGGCGCTGCGGCCATGCGGCCGCCCCGGCGACGCGCACCCGCCCGTCGCCATCGTCCTGAAGATCCACCCCCAGCGCCCGCAGGGCCGCCTTCATGACCCGCGTGTCGTCGGAGTCCAGCAGCCCGGTGAGCGTCGTCTCGCCCTCGGCCAGCGCCGCCAGCAGCAGCGCGCGGTTGGAAATGCTTTTGGAGCCCGGCAGGGTCACGGCTCCCGCCGCCCGCACGGACGGCGGCAGGGTCAGGAATGGCGTGCGTTCAGTCATGATGTGGGATTGCGCCCGCCCCAGAACCGGCGGGCCAGCGCCGCTTGTTCGAGCAGGGTTTCAAGGGTTTCGGGATGAGCGTCGTCGTCCAGGGCGGCTCGCCAGGCATCCAGCACCTGGGTGAAATCGTCGAGTTCCTGCAGAACGGCGGCGCGATTGGAAAAAAAGATGTCCCGCCAGACTTCGGGGGAGCCCGCCGCGATCCGGGTGAAATCCCGGAATCCGGTGCCCGCCAGGCTGAGCCGGGTGTCGGCGTCGTCGGCCCGCACCACCTGGGCCATGAAGGCCGCCGCTAGAAAATGCGGCAGGTGGCTGACGCAGCCCAGCGCCCGGTCGTGCGCGGCGGGATCCATCAGATGGACCCGCGCGCCGGTGGCTTCCCAGATGCGGATCAGACGGTGCTGGTCGGCGCCGGGGGTGTCCTCGAACGGGGTCAGCACGACCTTGCGGCCGTGATACAGCAGGGGGTCGGCGGCTTCCGGCCCGGTCATCTCGGACCCGGCGATCGGGTGTCCGGGAATGAACTGCGCGCAGCGGTCGCCCAGCACATCCCGCGCCAGGCGCGCCACGTCGGATTTGGTGCTGCCGGCGTCCGTCACCAGGGTCCGCGCGCGCAGATGCGGCGCCAGCGCCTGCAGGATGCCGGCCATCGCTCCCACGGGCGTCGCCAGGAAGATCAGATCGGCCCGGGCGGCGGCCTGCGGCAGCGTGGCGATCTCGTCGATCAGGCCCAGTTCGCGGGCCCGCTGCAGGGACGCCGGCTGGCGCCCCACCCCCAACACGCGCCCCACCTGCCCCACCCGGCGCAAGGCGGCCGCGAACGAGCCGCCGATCAGGCCGGTGCCCACCACGGCCAGCACCGGCACCAGGGGGTCGGGGACGCTGCTCATGACTGCAGGATGTCGGTCAGCGCCTGGATGAAGCGGGTGTTTTCCTGGGGCAGGCCGATGCTGACGCGCAGATGCCGCGGCAGGCCGTCGCCCGCCACCGGACGCACGATGATGCCCCGGCGCAGGAGCTCGCCGTGCACCCGGGCGGCATCGCCGACCTCGACCAGGACGAAGTTGCTGTGGCTGGGCACGTATTCCAGGCCCAGCGCCGCGAAGGCGTCCTGCAGCTGGATCCGCCCGTCGCGGTTCAGGGTGTAGGTCCGGGCCAGGAAATCCGTATCCGCCAGGGCCACCCGCGCGGCCAGCTGGGCCAGCGCATTGACGTTGAAGGGTTGGCGCACGCGGTTCAGCAGGTCGGTCAGCGCCGGCTGCGCCAGGGCATAGCCCACCCGCAGCCCCGCCAGGCCGTAGGCCTTGGAAAAGGTGCGGGTCACGATGAGATTGGCATATTCCCGCACCCAGAGGGCGCTGTCGGCGCGCTCGTCGGGGTCCAGGTAATCGTCGTACGCCTCGTCCAGCAGGACGGTGACGCGGTCCCCGTGGCGGTCCCGGACGGCATCCAGGAAGGCCCGCACCTGGGCCGGCGGCACGTGCGTGCCGGTGGGATTGTTGGGGTTGGCGATGAACACCAGCCGGGTGTCCTCGGCGATGGCGTCCAGCATGGCCGGCAGGTCATGCCCGTAATCGCGGGCGGGAACCTGGATGTGGCGCGCGCCCCGCGCCTGGGTGCTCAGGCGGTACACCGTGAAGGCATGCGCCGCGTAGACGGCGGACGTGCCCTCGTCGAGCAAGGCCAGCGAGGCCAGTTCCAGCAGGTCGTTGGAGCCGTTGCCCAGGGTGATCCAGGCGGGCGGCACGCCGTGATGGGCGGCCAGCACGGTCTTCAGGTCGAAGCCGTTGGGATCGGGATAACGCCCCTGCAGGCTGCCGGCCGCCTGGCTGAGGGCTTCCCGCACGCGGCCGGAACAGCCCAGCGGGTTCTCGTTGGACGCCAGCTTGATGATGCCGGCCGGATCCAGGCCGAATTCGCGGGCCAGTTCTTCGATGGGCTTGCCGGGCTGATAGGGTGCGATTGCCCGGACGTGTTCCGGAGCCAGGGGCTGAGTCATGACGGAATTACCTCATTGCCGGGGATAGGAGCCCAGGATCTTGAAAAAGGCCACCTGCTGGCGCAATTCGGCCAGGGCCTGCCGCACGGGTTCGTCCTGGTGATGCCCCAGCAGATCCACGTAGAAATAGTATTCCCACTGGCCGGTGCGGGCCGGCCGGGATTCGAACCGGGTCATGGACACGTCGTGGCGCGACAAGGGCGCCAGCATTTCATAGACCGCGCCGGCGCGGTTGGGCACCGCCAGGATCAGGCTGGTCTTGTCGCGGCCGGTCGGCCCGGCATCCCGCGCCCCGACCGCCACGAAGCGGGTCTGGTTCTGGGGATCGTCCTGGATGCCGCTGGCCACGGCGCTCAGCCCCCAGGCGGCGGCGGCCGCGTCCCCGGCGATCGCCGCACAGGAGGGGTCTTCCGCCGCCATGCGGGCCGCCTGCGCATTGCTGGCGACCGGCACGCGTTCCAGCCCCGGATGGTTGCGGCTCAGCCAGGCCTGGCACTGGGCCAGCGCCTGAGGATGCCCCAGCACCCGGCGCACGCCTTCCAGGCCGCCCGTGAGCGTCAGCAGATTGTGATGGATGCGGATGGTGCGCTCGCCCAGCACCTTGAGCGAGGCATTCAGCAGCAGGTCCAGGCTGCGGTTGACGGCGCCTTCCGTGGAGTTTTCCACCGGCACCATGCCGACGTCGGCCTGGCCGGCCTCGACGGAGCGAAAGACCTCGTCGAAGGATTCGCAGCGCAGGCCCTTGATCGCCTGGCCGAAATGCTCGTAGGCGGCCTGTTCCGAAAACGAACCCTGCGGCCCCAGAAAGGCCACGGTCAGGACGCTTTCCAGACCCCGACAGGCGGAAATCACCTGCCCCCAGATGGCCGCCACGGCCGCTTCCGGCAGCGGCCCGCCGTTGATAGTCTGCAGGCGCCGGATGATAAGGGCCTCGCGCTCGGGCTTCAGGATGGGGCCGGCGGCGTCGAAGCGCTTCTTGACGTCGCCCACCTGCAGGGCCGCCTGGGCGCGCTGGTTCAGCAGGACCAGGATCTGCTCATCCAGCGCATCGATGCGCGCCCGCAGCGGTTCCAGGCTGGCCTGCAGATCCGGTTCAGCCATGACGCGCCTCGAAGTCCCGCAGGAACCCGATCAGCGCCTGGACGCCCTCGAAGGGCATGGCGTTGTACAGAGACGCCCGCATGCCGCCCACCGCCTTGTGACCCTTCAGGGCCAGCAGCCCGGCGGCTTCCGACTCGGCCAGGAAGGCGGCGTTCAGCGATTCGTCGCGCAGGAAGAAGGGCACGTTCATGCGCGACCGCACGGCGGGATGAATGCGGCTTTCATACAGCGCGGAGCCATCCAGATAGTCGTACAGGGCGCCGGACTTGCGCGCGCTAGCGGCGTCCATGGCGGCCACCCCGCCGTTCTTCAGCAGCCATTTGAAGACCAGGCCGGCCATGTAGATGGCGAAGGTCGGCGGCGTGTTGAACATGGACTGGGCGCCCGCCACCGGGGCGTAGTCGAAGACCGAGGGGCAATGCGGCAACGCATGGCCGATCAGGTCCTTGCGCACGAACACCAGGGTCACGCCCGCCGGGCCGGCGTTCTTCTGGGCGCCGGCGTAGACCACGCCCAGGCGCGAAAAATCGATGGGCCGCGACAGGATGTTCGAGGACATGTCGGCCACCAGCGGCACGTCGGGAGCGCCCAGGCCGGCCATGTCCGGCATGACGGACTGCTCGACGCCGCCGATGGTTTCATTGGCGCACAGGTGCAGATACGCTGCGTCGGGGCGCACCCGCCACTGATCCTGGGCGGGCAGCCAGCACCAGGGGCCGTAGGTCCGGCCATCCAGGTCGGCGGAGGATTCGGCCGTGGCCGCCACGGCGATGTCGCCATAGCGCCCGGCCTCGTTGAAGGACTTCCGCGCCCAATGGCCGCTGAGCACGTAATCGGCCCGGCCTTTGCCGTCCCGGCCGATCAGGTTCAGCGGGATCAGGGCGTTCTGCGCCGAAGCGCCGCCCTGCATGAACAACACCTCGAAGTCGTCCGGCACGGCCAGCAAGGCGCGCAGGTCGGCCTCGGCCTCGTCGCGGATGCGGCTGTAGTGCTTGCCCCGGTGGCTCATCTCCATGACCGACGTGCCGCTGCCCTGCCAGTCGCACAGGTCGGCGGCGGCCTGCTGCAGCACTTCCAAAGGCATGGTCGAGGGACCTGCGGCGAAATTCCAGGGGCGGTTCATGAAGGGTCCTTAGGAGAAGGGGAAGCCTCGGGCGCGGCATCGTCCGCGGGCGCATCGCCCGCCGGGCCGGCATCGCCGTCATTCGTTTCGGCAGCATCGGCCTCGTCGTCCGCATCGCTTTCGGCCACGCGGCGCACCCCGATCAGTCGGCTGTCTTCATCCACGTTGATCAGCGTCACCCCCTGGGTGGCCCGCCCCATCTCGCGGATTTCCGAGACCCGGGTGCGCACCAGCACGCCGCTGGTGGTGATCAGCATGATCTCGTCTTCGGGCTGCACCAGCACGGCGCTGACGACCTTGCCGTTGCGGGCCGAGGTCTGGATGGCGATCATGCCCTTGGTGCCGCGCCCGTGGCGCGTGTATTCGACGATGGAGGTGCGCTTGCCGTAGCCGTTCTCGGTGGCGGTCAGCACGCTCTGGGTTTCGTCTTCGGCGACCAGCAGGGCGATGACGGTCTGGCCGTCTTCCAGGGACATGCCCCGCACCCCGCGCGCCGTGCGGCCCATGGGACGGACGTCGTTCTCGTCGAAGCGCACGGCCTTGCCGGCGTCGGAGAACAGCATGACGTCATGCTCGCCATCGGTCAGCTCGGCGCCGATCAGGTAATCGCCCTCGTCCAGGCCGACGGCGATGATGCCCGCCTTGCGGGGGTTGGAGAAATCGGACAGCGGCGTCTTCTTGACCGTGCCGCGCGAGGTGGCCATGAAGACGTAGTGGTCGTCGCTGAAGGCCTTGACCGTCAGCACGGCGGTGATGGTCTCGCCGTCGACCAGCGGGAACATGTTGACGATGGGCCGGCCGCGCGAATTGCGCGAGCCCTGCGGAACTTCCCAGACCTTCAGCCAGTAGACCCGGCCGCGATCCGAGAAGCACAGCAGGAAGTCGTGCGTATTGGCGATGAAGAGCTGGTCGACCCAGTCGTCTTCCTTCATGGTGGTGGCCTGCTTGCCCCGCCCGCCGCGCTTCTGCGCCCGGTATTCGGACAGCGGCTGGCTCTTGATGTAGCCGCTGCGCGAGAGCGTCACCACCATGTCCATGGGGGTGATCAGGTCTTCGGTTTCGAGCTCGGTGGCGTTGAATTCGATCTCGGAGCGCCGCGGATCGCTGCCGGGCGCGGAGAATTCCGCGCGGATGGCCTGCAGTTCCTCGCCGATGATGGTCGTGACGCGTTCCGGACGCGCCAGGATGTCCAGCAGATCGGCGATGGTGTCCATGATCTCGCGGTATTCGCCGACGATCTTGTCCTGTTCCAGGCCCGTCAGGCGCTGCAGGCGCATGTTCAGGATTTCCTGGGCCTGGACTTCGGACAGGCGGTACTGGCCGTCGGCCTGCAGGCCGAACTGGGGTTCCAGGCCGTCCGGACGATACGCGGCCCGCCCGCCGGACGCCACATTGTCGTCGGCGCGCGACAACATTTCCCGCACCAGGGAAGAATCCCAGCTGCGTTCCATCAGGGCCTGGCGCGCCACGGGCGGCGTGGGGGCGGCCTTGATGATGGCGATGAAGTCGTCGATGTTGGCCAGCGCCACGGCCAGGCCTTCCAGCACGTGGCCGCGTTCGCGAGCCTTGCGCAACTGGAAGATGGTGCGGCGAGTGACGACTTCGCGGCGGTGCTGCAGGAAGTACTGCACCATCTGCTTGAGATTCAGCAGGCGCGGCTGGCCGTCGACCAGCGCCACCATGTTCATGCCGAAGGTTTCCTGCAGCTGGGTGTTCTTGTACAGATTGTTGAGGACGACTTCCGGGACTTCGCCGCGCTTCAGTTCGATCACCAGGCGCATGCCGTCCTTGTCCGATTCGTCGCGGATGTCGGAAATGCCGTCGATCTTCTTTTCGTTGACCAGTTCGGCAATGCGTTCCTGCAGGGATTTCTTGTTCACCTGATAGGGGATCGCATCGACGACGATGGCCTGGCGGTTGCCGTGCGGCAGGTCTTCGAAGTGGGCCTTGGCCCGCATGATCACGCGCCCGCGCCCGGTGCGATAGCCTTCCCGCACGCCCGACATGCCGTAGATGATGCCGCCCGTGGGAAAGTCGGGCGCCGGGATGCGTTCGATGAGTTCATCGATGGTGCAGTCGGGATTGCGCAGGCAGTACAGGCAGCCTTCGACGACTTCGGACAGATTGTGCGGCGGAATGTTCGTGGCCATGCCCACCGCGATCCCGGCGCTGCCGTTGACCAGCAGGTTGGGCAGGCGCGAGGGCAGCAGCAGGGGTTCCTGTTCGCTGCCGTCGTAGTTGGGACCGAAGTCGACCGTGTCCTGATCGATGTCGGCCAGCAGTTCGTGGGCGATCTTCGCCAGGCGGACTTCGGTGTAACGCATGGCCGCGGCGTTGTCGCCATCGACGGAGCCGAAGTTGCCCTGCCCGTCGACCAGCATGTAGCGCAGGGAGAAGTCCTGCGCCATGCGCACGATGGTGTCGTAGACGGCCGAATCGCCGTGCGGGTGATATTTACCGATGACGTCGCCGACGATGCGGGCGGACTTCTTGTACGCCCGGTTCCAGTCGTTGTTCAGTTCGTGCATGGCAAACAGCACGCGCCGGTGCACGGGCTTCAAGCCGTCCCGGACATCGGGCAGGGCCCGCCCCACGATCACGCTCATGGCGTAATCCAGGTAGCTGCGCCGCATTTCGTCTTCGAGCGAAATGGGCAGGGTCTCTTTAGCGAAGGATTCCATGTATATGTCCGAAACCGATAGGCGTCAAACCGCCCGGAGCAATCGGTGATTCTATCATCCGCACTGCGAGGCCAGCGCCTTGCGGCCGACGGCGGCGGGCAGGCGGCCGGATCCGATCCGGCGCGGGCCAGCGTTGCAAAAAGCCCACAGCCTGCCCCCCCTGGCCCGGACAAATTGCCCCCAGAGTACCGGGCAAGGCCATCAAACCTTAACCCGGGCGGGGAAAATGCCTTAAGATTTCGGCTAACACGCACCAAACCCAGCGCAATTGATAGTTTTCCAACTGGACATTGCTATACTGGAAATGTTCTTTCGAGATGCGGCGGGGGTTCGCTGCGGTCACTTTCAAGCATCATGCTCAAACGAGGAGAAACATGAATAAACCCTCCAAAATCGCTATTGGACTCGCCATTGCTGCCATGGCTGCCATGGGTACCGCGTCGGCTTCCGACAACTGGACCAACGTTGATGGCCACGTCTGGAAAGACGCCAGCGGCGAAAACTGCTGGCGCGATGCATTCTGGACGCCGGCCACCGCTGCCGAAGGCTGCGGCAAGCCCGTCGCCGAAGCGCCTGTCGTCGCCCCGACCGCCAGCAAGGTCGTCCTGAACGCCGACACCTTCTTCGACTTCGACAAGTCCACCATCAAGCCCGAAGGCCGTCAGGTCCTGGATCAGGTCGCCCAGCAAGCCGGCACCATCAATCTGGAAACCATCATCGCCGTCGGCCACACCGACTCCATCGGTACCGAAGCCTACAACCAGAAGCTGTCCGAGCGCCGTGCCAACTCGGTCAAGCAATACCTGGTCAGCAAGGGCGTCGCCGCTGATCGCATCTACGCCGAAGGCAAGGGCGAACTGCAACCGGTCGCGTCCAACAAGACCCGCGAAGGCCGCGCTCAGAACCGTCGCGTGGAAATCGAAATCGTCGGCACCCGCAAGTAATTCCGCAAGCCGCACGAGCCGCCGCGCCCCTGGCGCGGCGGAACCCAAGGCCCCGCGTGCGCGGGGCCTTGTTCATTTTCGGAATCCAATACCCATGCATACCGCCAACGCCGACCCTGCCGAACTCGACAAATTCAGTGCCCTGGCTTCCAGCTGGTGGGATCCCCAGGGGGATCTGAAGACGCTGCACGACATCAACCCCTTGCGACTGGACTGGATCCGCAGCCAGGCGGGCGATCTGGCCGGACAGCGGGTGCTGGACATCGGCTGCGGCGGCGGCCTGCTGACCGAAGCCATGGCGGCCGAAGGCGCCCAGGTCACCGGCATCGATCTGGCCAAGGCGTCCCTGCAGGTCGCACGGCTGCACGGCCACGAATCCGGCGTCCAGGTCCAGTACGAATGCGTCAGCGCCGAAGACTACGCGGCGCAACAGCCGGGGCAGTTCGATCTGGTCACCTGCATGGAACTGCTGGAACACGTGCCCGACCCGGCCGCCATCGTGCAGGCCTGCGCCCGGCTGGTGCGCCCGGGCGGCCTGGTCTGCTTCTCGACCTTGAACCGCAACCCGAAATCCTTTCTGCTGGCCATCGTGGCCGCCGAATACCTGCTGCGCATGGTGCCCAGGGGCACTCACAGCTACGACCAGTTCATCACGCCCAGCGAACTGGCCGGCGCGGCGCGCGCGGCCGGCCTGGACGTCAGCGCGCTTAGCGGGCTGGAGTACCTGCCGCTGACCCGGCAGTACCGCCTGGCCCCGGACACGGGCGTGAACTACATGATGGCGACCCGCCGTCCGGAATGAACGCCATGCACCCCTGTCTCATTCTGTTCGACTTCGACGGCACCCTGGCGGACACCGCCCCCGACCTGGCGGCGGCGGCCAACCGCCAGCGCGGCTACCGGGGGCTGCCCCCCCTGCCCTACGAGGCCTTGCGCCCTTATGCCTCGCACGGCGCGCGCGGTCTTCTGAAGGCCGCCCTGGACCTGGACCCGGGCAGCGAGGAATACGAACGCAGCCGCCGGCAGTTCCTGCAGGACTATGCGCAGGACATGCTGACGCACACCCGGCTGTTCGCGGGCATCGACACCCTGCTGGACCAGCTGGCCGAGGCCTCGATGGGCTGGGGCATCGTGACCAACAAGGTCGAATCCCTGGCCCTGCCCATCGTGCGCCACCTGGGGCTGGAATCCCGCTGCCGCGTGACGGTGGGCGGCGACACCACGCCCCATGCCAAGCCGCATCCCGAACCGCTGCTGCACGCCGCGCGACAGGCGGGCTACGCGCCGGCCCGGTGCATGTACGTGGGCGACGACGAACGCGACATCATCGCCGGCAAGGCCGCAGGCATGGCGACTGTGGTCGCCGGCTACGGCTATTGCGCGCTGGACGACCCGATCCGCTGGCAGGCGGACGCCATCGCCCGCCAACCGGCGGACCTGTGGCCGATCATCCGGCGCTGGGCGCTACGCGAGCCGACCCCGCAGCCGTAAACAGCACGTCGGTCGAGGAATTCAGCGCGGTTTCCGCCGAATCCTGCAGAACGCCGATGATGAAGCCCACGCCGACGACCTGCATCGCCAGGTCGTTGGAAATGCCGAACAGGCTGCACGCGACGGGGATCAGCAGCAAGGACCCGCCGGCCACGCCCGAGGCGCCGCAGGCGCACACCGCCGCCACGATGCTGAGCAGCAGCGCCGTGAACAGATCCACGGACACTCCCAGCGTATGGACGGCGGCCAGCGTCAGCACCGTGATGGTGATGGCCGCGCCCGCCATATTGATGGTGGCGCCCAGGGGAATCGACACGGAATACGTGTCTTCCTCCAGGCCCAACTTTTCACAGAGCGCCATGTTGACCGGGATGTTGGCCGCCGAGCTGCGGGTGAAGAACGCCGTCACGCCGGATTCCCGCAGGCAGGTCAGCACCAGGGGATAGGGGTTGGCGCGGATCCGCCAGAAAACGATCAGGGGATTGACCACCAGGGCCACGAACGCCATGCAGCCCAGCAGCACGCCCAGCAGGCGGGCATAGTCCAGCAAGGCGCCAAAACCGGTTTCGGCGATCGTCGAGGCGACCAGCCCGAAGATTCCGATCGGCGCCATGCGGATCACGACGCGCACGATGAAGGACAGTCCCAGGGACAGATCGGACATGACGTTCTTGGTGGAGCCATGGGCATGGCGCAGGGCCAGCCCCAGGCCGATCGCCCAGGCCAGGATGCCGATGTAATTGGCTTCCAGCAGGGCGTGCACCGGATTGTCGACCACGCTGAGCAGGAGGTTGCGCAGGACCTCGACCACGCCGCCGGGCGGCGTCAGGGCGGCGTCGCCCAGCTGCAGCCGGATGGTCAGGGGGAACATGAAACTGGCCACGACCGCCACCAGGGCCGCCGCGAAAGTCCCCACCAGATACAGGACCAGGATCGGCCTGAGCCGCGTCTGGGCGCCCTTCTTGTGATTGGCGATGGATGCGGCCACCAGGACGAACACCAGCAGGGGCGCGATGGACTTCAAGGCGGTGACGAACAGGCCGCCCAGCAGGCCGACCGAGCGGGCGGCTTCGGGAGCCGCATAGGCCAGCAGCACGCCGGCGATCAGGCCGACGAGAATCTGCGTCACCAGGCTGCCATTGCTGACGAACTGCAGCAGCGGATTGGATTTGGAGGCGGAAGACGCCATAGGGGTGCTCCAAAAGGCCGCCATTCTAGCATCCGGGGGCGCCGGGCCCCGACAAGGAAAACGCGAGCCGATACAATGAAACACCGCCGCATCCGGCTGACCTCCTCAGAAAGGACATTCATGGCTTCATCCCCCATCCGCATCGGTATCGCCGGCTACGGCAACCTGGGCCGCGGCGCGCAGGCGGCCATCGCCCGCCACGCCGACATGCAGCTGGTCGGCGTCTTCACGCGCCGCGATCCGGCCGCTCTGGTGCTGGACGACCCGACCGTGCCAGTCTGGTCCCTGGACGATGCGGCGGCCCGCCGGAACGACATCGACGTGCTGATCCTGTGCGGGGGATCCAAGGACGACCTGCCCGTGCAGGGTCCGGAGCTGGCCCAATGGTTCACCACGGTGGACAGCTACGATACCCACGCCCGCATCCCGCAATACTTCCAGGCGGTCGACGCCGCGGCGCGGTCGCATGGCAATCTGTCCATCCTGGCCGTCGGCTGGGACCCGGGCCTGTTTTCCATCAACCGGCTGATGGGCGAAGCCATCCTGCCCCAGGGCGCCACCTACACTTTCTGGGGCAAGGGCCTCAGCCAGGGCCACTCCGACGCCATCCGGCGCGTGCCCGGCGTCGCGGGCGGCGTGCAGTACACCATCCCGGTCCCGGCCGCGGTGGAACGCGTGCGCGCCGGCGGGCAGCCGCAACTGGGCACCCGTGAAAAGCACACCCGGGAATGCTATGTCGTCCTGGAAGACGGGGCCGACGCCCGGCAGGTGGAACAGGCCATCGTGACCATGCCGGATTACTTCGCCGACTACGACACCACGGTGCATTTCATCGACGCGGACACCCTGCGGCGCGACCATGCCGGCATGCCGCACGGGGGATTCGTCATCCGCAGCGGCCAGTCGGGTCGCGACGAGCAGCAGGTGATGGAATATTCCCTGAAGCTGGCCAGCAACCCCGGCTTCACGTCCAGCGTGCTGGTCGCCTATGCGCGCGCGGCCTGGCGCCTGAAGTCCGCCGGGGAAACCGGCGCGCGCACGGTCTTCGACGTGGCCCCGGGCCTGCTGTCCCCCAAATCGGCGGCCGATCTGCGCCGCGAACTGCTGTAAGCGATACCGCCATGAAGACTTCCCGCCCGCATCCGTCCGTCCCGGAACATACCGCCAAGGCCATGGTCGATTTCTGGCGGGAAGCCGGTCCCGCCAAATGGTTCGCCAAGGACGCGGCGTTCGACGCCGCGTTCCGCAGCCGTTTCCAGGACGCCCATTACGCCGCCGCGCGCCAGGAACTGGAAGCCTGGCTGCGGCAGCCCGAATCCGCGCTGGCCCTGATCCTGCTGCTGGATCAATACCCGCGCAACGCCTTCCGGGATACGGGCCACATGTTCGCCACCGACGGCCTGGCGCTGTCCTACGCCCGCCGCAGCCTGGATTTCCTGGACCGCATCGAACCGGCGCTGCGCAATTTCATCTGCCTGCCTTTCATGCACGCCGAAGACCTGGCCGCCCAGCAGGAGGCCCTGGTTCTCTACCAGCGGCATGCGCCCGATTCCATGCACTGGGCGCAGGTGCATCACGACATCATCGCCCGCTTCGGCCGGTTCCCCCACCGCAACGCCGCGCTGGGCCGCGCCACGACGCCGGAAGAACAGGAATTCCTGGATGCCGGGGGCTTCTCAGGATGAATGCGCCCGCCATTGCGCATACCAGCCGTAGCCGCTGAGCAGCAGGACGCCCGCGACCACCAGCAGGGACCCCAGCAGGAACCCCGGCCCGATGGGCTCGTCCAGCAGCCAGGCGCCCAGGACCACGCCGAACAGCGGCGTCAGAAACGAAAATACGCCCAGGCGCGACGCCAGGTATTTCGTCAGCAGCCAGAACCAGACCAGATAGCTGATGAACGCCACGAAAAAGACCTGGAAGGCCAGGCTGGCCCAGACCAGGGGCGTGGAATGAAAGGTCGTCTGCCCCATCAGCACGGCCGCCAGCAGCAGCACCGTGGACCCGCCCACCAGCTGGTACATCAGGGTCTGGCTGGCCGGCAGGGACGCCAGCGGCGTCACCCGGACCACGACGGTCGTCGCCCCCCAGGCCGCGCCGCCCAGCAAGGCCAGCAGATCGCCCCACAGCATGGCATCGACCTGGGCCGGCGCATCGCCGCCGCGCAGCAGGAAGGCGATCCCCACCCCGCCGAATGCCAGGATGACCCCGCCCCACTGCACGGCCGCCAGGCGCTCTTCGGCCAGCTTCCAGTGCAGCCCGATGGCGGCGAAGATCGGCGCCGTATACAGCAGCACGACCACGTGGCCGGCGGTGGTGAAGCGCAGGCTTTCCCCGATCAGGATGAATTCCAGCGCGTACAGGGAGCCCGCGCACAGCCCGGGCTTCCAGAGCGCCAGGGCCGCGCCGATCCGTTCGCGCCGCCCGACCAGCACCAGCCCGACCAGCAGGCCGCCGATGGCCGTGCGCACGCCGAGCTGGAGGACCGGGGAGAAATCAGCCGTCGTGGCCTTGAGCGCGATCTGCTGCATGGCCCAGATCAGGCACAGCACCAGCATCAGCCCCGACGCCCGGCCATCCATGGGTTGACGACTGTCCACGAGAAACTTCCTTGATCAAAGCCTGACATTGTAGGCCCCTGCCCGCAACAGGGCTTCACTGGTTCCCGGAGGTCGCCGGGTCTATCATGAACAGATCACAGACACAGGAGCAGTCTCATGGATTCACCCATGTATCCCCCGGCCACGTCGGATCTGGCCAAGCGCCGCGCCGAACTGGCCCCGGAACCGCTGGCCGCGTTCAGGGCCTTCAGCAAGGCCGTCTTCGCACCCGGCGCGCTGGACGCCAAGTCCAAGCAGCTGATCGCCGTGGCGGTGGCCCACGTCACCCAGTGCCCCTACTGCATCAAGGGCCACACCGAAGCCGCCGCGCGCGCGGGGGCCTCGGACGCGGAAATCATGGAGGCCATCTGGGTGGCGGCCGAAATGCGGGCCGGCGGAGCCTACGCGCACTCCAATCTAGCGCTGCAGACCCTGGGCGGGCTGCACGACAAGACCCACGGCTGACCGGCACGCCCTCGAACCGGCCCATGAAACGTTTTCGCGGTCCGGATCATCCAATAGGATCAAGGTTCATTCGGGGAACGAGGTGGATACTCAGGCTCAACACGATTTGACGAAGGAAAGCGACCTATCGCTGATCGCCTGGTGCCGCGCCGGCAAGCTGCAGGCCTTCGACCTGCTGATGCGCCGGCACAACCAGCAGCTCTACCGCGCGGCGCGCAGCATCCTGCACGACGAGGCCGAGGCCGAAGACGCGGTCCAGGAAGCCTGGTGGAAAGCCTACCAGCACCTGGCGGACTTCCGCGCCGACGCCCAGCCCGCCACCTGGCTGACCCGCATCACCGTGAACGAGGCCCTGATGCGCCGCCGACGAAACAAAACCCGCGAAGCCCACATCCAATCGGCATACCAGGTTTCCACCGAACAGGACAGCATGTTTGCGCCCGGCTCCGACCTCCCCGCTTCCGACGCCTCGCGTCCCGACCAGTCCGCATGGCGGGCGGAGATGCGCCATCGCATCGAAGAACGCATCGACGCCCTGCCCGACATCTACCGGACGGTCTTCATGCTGCGGGGGGTCGAGGAGATGTCCGCGGCCGAAGTCGCCCAGGTGCTCGGGATGCCCGAAGCCACGGTGCGGGTGCGGTTCATGCGGGCCCGGCGCCTGCTGCAGGAGGGCCTGAAGCAGGATTTCGACCCCCATATCGGCCAAGCGTTCTCGTTCGCCGGCGAGCGCTGCGACCGCATCGTGGCCGGCGTCCACGCCCGGATGCGAGCGGCCGGGATCCTGAAAGACCCGGAATAGGCGGCGCCGACGCCCGGGCCGGCTTCGGGGACGCGCCGGACTAGGGCACCTTGGACAGCCAGTCCGGGGCGCCGAACTTTTCCCGGATCAGGAGATCGGCCTTGGCCATCTCGCCGTCGGTCAGGACGTCGTCCCGCAGGCCGTTGCGCTGTCTGAATGTATCCAGCATGCGGGCGATGATGGCTTCGCGGGGCAGGCCCGTCTGGCTGCGCAGCGGGTCCACGCGCTTGGCGGCGGACGTGGTGCCCTTGTCCGACAGCTTCTCACGGCCGATGCGCAGGACCTGCAGCATTTTCGCGGCATCGATGTCGTACGCCATGGTCACGTGATGCAGCACGGCGCCGCCCCGGCGGGCCTGGGCCGCGCCGCCGATCTTGCCGCCGTCGGACGTGATGTCGTTCAGCGGCTGGTACCAGGCCCTGATGCCCAGTTCCTTCAAGGCCTGCAGGACGAAATCGTCCATGTAGGCGTAGGCATCCCGGAAGCTCATGCCCTCCACCAGGGACAGCGGCGCGTAGATAGAATAGGTGATCGCGTTGCCGGGCTCGATGAACATGGCCCCGCCGCCGCTGATGCGGCGCACGACCTGGATGCCGAGCGCCTGGGCGGCTTGGGCGTCGACTTCGTTCCTCAGGGACTGGAAGATGCCGATGACGACCGCCGGCGCCGCCCATTCCCAGATCCGCAGGGTCGGCGCGCGGCGCCCCGCGGCCACCTCATCCAGCAGCGCCTGATCCAGGGCCACGTGCTGCAACGGCGTCAGCGGCGCGGGATGGAGCAGCCGCCAATCGAAATCGGTCCATGCGCTGCGGCTTGCGGGCTCGTTCATGCCAGCGCCCTCCCGACCACGACGGCGATGCCTTCCGGCGTCAGGCCGAACATCTCCACATCCGCCCCCAGCGCATCGCTCACGGCCTGGGCCAGGCGCCCCGCATCGATGTCCGCGGGCAGGCCTTCGAGCGCCGCGTCGATGGCGTCCAGGGCCTCGGGCGGCTCCAGAAAGAAATCCCCCGACAGCCGCACGTGATTCAGGCGTCCGTCCAGAACCTGCAGATCCACCACCACCAACTTGCCGCCGGGGATCTTGTATTCCCCATGCCCCTGACGGGGGTTTCGCTTCGCGTCATGCATGCCTGTTCCCTCATGTTCCGCGTGGACTAAGATTGAAGCCTCGCCGCACTGCCGCCATTATGACCGTGACCGCCCCCGAAAAGCAGGATTCCCCCCACGGCCAGCCTGCCGAATCCGCCCCCGTCGCCCATCGGGGCTCGATCCTGGCCGCCCTGATGCTGACGATGTCGCTGGCCGCCATGGACATCACCATCGTCGCCACCGTCATTCCGCAGATCGTCGGCGACCTGGGGGGCTTCGATCGGTTCACCTGGCTGTTTTCCATCTATCTGCTGGCCCAGACCGTCACCATCCCCATCTACGGCAAACTGGCGGACCTGTACGGCCGCAAGCCCGTGCTGATCGGCGGCTCCGCTCTCTTCCTGCTGGGCTCGGCGGCCTGCGCCCTGGCCTGGGGCATGATCCCGCTGATCGTCTTTCGCGCCCTCCAGGGCTTCGGGGCCGGGTCCATCATGGCCACCGTCAACACCCTGGCGGGCGATCTGTATTCCACCCGCGAACGCGCGCGGGTGCAGGGCTGGCTGTCCAGCGTCTGGGGCATCGCGGCCATCGTCGGCCCCACCCTGGGCGGCGCCTTCGCCGAATACGCCACCTGGCGCTGGGTCTTCCTGATCAACCTGCCCATCGGACTGGCGGCCATCGTCCTGATCGCCCGCTACCTGCACGAGCAGGCGCCCGCCCACCGGCACGCCATCGACTACGCCGGCGCCATCCTGATGATGCTGGCGGGGGCCGCGGGGGTCTTCGGCCTGCTGCAGGGCGGCAATGCCTGGGCCTGGCTGTCCGCCCCCAGCCTGGCGACCTTCGCCGTGGTGACCGTGCTGACGATCGCCACCGTGATGCGGGAACGGCGCGCCGCCGAACCCATCATGCCCGGCTGGGTCTGGCGCCACCGGCTGATGCTGGGCTCGAACCTGGGCGCGCTGGGCATGGGCCTGGTCATGATGGCGCCCGGCACCTACCTGCCGGTCTTCGCCCAGTCCGTCATGGGCCTGGGCCCGATCAGCGCCGGCCTGGTGCTGGCCAGCATGAGCCTGGGCTGGGTCCCGGCATCCGCCTGGGCGGGCCGCCTGTACCTGCGCTTCGGCTTCCGGGACACGGCCCTGTTCGGCGGCGCCCTGATCCTGCTGGCGGTGCTGGGATTCGCCGCCCTGCCGCCCCAGCCCGCCGTCTGGCTGGTCACGGCGGACCAGATGCTGCTGGGGGCCGGCTTCGGGATGCTGTCCACCCCCCTGCTGGTCGGCGTGCAGTCCGTCGTCCCCTGGCGCCAGCGCGGCGTGGCGACCAGCGCCAACATGTGGTCGCGCTACCTGGGCCAGAGCCTGGGGGCCGCCGTGGTGGGCGCGCTGTTCAACAACGCCATGCGCGAAGCGCTGGACGCCGCCCCGGCCGCGCTGGGCGGCGCCCTGCCGACCGTGAACGGCGTGATCACCGCGTTGCAGACGGATCCGGCGGCATCGGCCGGCCGCCGGTACCTGCTGTCGGCTTTCGACGCGGCCACTCATCAGGTATACCTGGGCATGATCGGCGTGGCCCTGCTGACGCTGCTGGCCGTGCTGCTGATGCCGCGCCACACCGTCGAGACCGCGCACTGATTCCGCCGGGCCGGATCGCTCCTCGCGCAGCGTTCCATTTATACATATGCATGCGCATGCATAATATTTGACACCCACCGCTTTGATCATTAATATGTATGCGCATGCAATTAATGGCATCCATTCGGAGGAAAATCGATTTCCTCCGATTCCAGGAATAGTTTTCCCACCCCTGAACGGTCCGGCAGGACCGATCGACGACAAGGAATCTTCATCATGAACTGGCTTTATCTGGGCATCGCCGTAGTCTTCGAAATCGCCGTCGCCCTCTCGGCGGGGAATGCGAAGGGATTCACCCGGCCCGGGTGGACGATCGCCACCTTAGTCACCGGCGCGATCGGCACCTTCTTTCTCAGCCTGGCGCTGCTGACCTTCGACGTCGGCGTGGGCTACGCCATCTGGACCTCCGCCGCCGGCGTCGGCATCGTGGTCCTGGGCGCCCTGTTCTTCGGCCAGAAGCTCAGCTGGGGCAAGTCCCTGGGCATCCTGCTGGTCATCGGCGGCGTGGCCGGGCTGCGCCTCAGCGGCGCGGCCTGAGCGCGCGCCCCATCTCCCATCCCGAACGACGACAAGGAACTCGACATGACGAACGATCACGACATCACGCGCGGCAAGGGACGCGCCTGGATCATGCTGCTGCTGGCAGGCGCCTTCGAGATCGGCTACGCGCTCAGCGTGGGCGGCAGCAAGGCCTTCACCGTGCCGGCCTGGTCCATTTCCGCAGCGGTGTTCTTCCTGCTGACGCTGTATGCGCTCAGCGCCGCCCTGAAAACCATCGGCGTTGGCATCGGCTACGCCGTGTGGGCCGGCATCGGCTCGGTGGGCGCCGCCGTCTTCGGCGGCATCCTGCTCGACCAGCCGTTGACCCCGCCCCAGGCATTCTGGCTGGCGGTCATCATCGTCGGCGTCGTGTGGCTGAAACTGGCGGACAGCGCGGCCCTTCGCGCCGGCAAGGCCCGGGGAATCCCATGACCCCATGTGCATGGGCATGCATATGAGACAATGCGGGATCCACCCCGTCCCCACACGGAGCGCAAGCCCGCGATGTCCAAGAAAAGCGACGCATGGCGAAACCTGATCCAGGCCGTCGGCAACATCGAAGCCGATCTAGGCAAGATGCTGCAGGCGCGGCACGGGCTGGGCCTGTCCGAATACCGTGCGCTCGACATCCTGGCGCAATCGCCGGACTCCGAACTGCGCATGCAGGAACTGGCTGCGCAGCTGGGCCTGAATCAAAGCTCGGTCTCGCGCATGGTCGAGCGCCTGGAGCGCACCGGCCTCAGCGTCCGCGACCTGTGCCCCGACGACAAGCGGGGGGTGTATACGGTGCTGACCGATCAGGGGCGCGCGCGCCTGGAAAGCGCATCGCCCGACTACGAGCGGGCGCTGGACGCGGCGCTGGAAGAGCACGGCGCAGGGAAGCTGCTGTCGGGCAGGGTCGGCAAGACGGCAGCCAAGGGATCCTGAGCGCCTGCCGCCCCCGACACACCGAGTCCGCCTGGCGCCCATACCGCCCGGGCGTCGGGACGCGGCGGCCATGAGGCCGCGCCGGACCTCAATCGTCGCTGGTGAGCAAGGCGCGGTAGATCAGCGCGCCGATCACCCCGCCCGCGATGGGCGCCAGCCAGAACAGCCAGAGCTGGTCCAGCGCCCAGCTGCCCTGGAACAGGGCCACGCCGGTCGACCGCGCGGGATTGACGGACGTGTTGGTCACCGGAATGCCGATCAGGTGGATCAGCGTCAGCGACAGGCCGATCGCGACGCCGGCCAGGCTGGACTGCGCCAGCCGGTGCGTGGCGCCCATGATGATGAACAGGAAAAACCCGGTCAGCACCACTTCGGCCGTCAAGGCCGCCGTCAGCGAATAGCCGCCGGGCGAATGCTCGCCGTAGCCGTTCGATGCGAAGCCCGCCGACGCGTCGAAGCCGGCCTTGCCGCTCGCGATCAGATACAGCACCGCGGCCGCGGCGATGGCGCCCAGCACCTGGGATACGACGTAGGGAATCAGGTCGCGCGCGGGAAAGCGCCCGCCCGCCACCAGACCGAACGTCACGGCGGGGTTGATGTGGCAACCCGAAATATGCCCGATCGCATAGCACATGGTCAGCAGCGTCAGGCCAAAGGCCAGGGCGACGCCCGCAAAGCCGATCCCCAGCTCGGGAAACGCCGCGGCCAGCACCGCGCTGCCGCAGCCGCCGAACACCAGCCAGAACGTGCCGAACAGTTCCGCGGCGCATCGCTTGGTCAAGGACATATGGTTGACTCGTTGGAAGTTCAAGAGCCAAAAAGTCTACCAACGCGATCTGCCGGATGGCGCACGGCAAACGCAATGAATTGTCAATTTAAAGGTAATTGACAATCTATCGCGACGCCGCATCCCCGAAGCGGCGGATGCGGCCGCCGTTCACGACATCAATTCGACCAGGGCGCCGGCCACGATGCGCGTCGCCATCTTCAGTTCGTGCAAGGGCACGCGCTCGTCCGCCCGATGGCCGTTGGCCTCCAGGGGATCGGCGGGCCCCGCGCCGAACATGACCGTCGGGATGCCGGCCTCGCTGTACAGGCGCGCATCGGTATAGAGCGGCATGCCGATCGTCGTGACGGGCTTGCCCAGGATGTCGCCGGCCTGCGCGCACAGCAGACCGGCCAGGCGCTCCGAAGCCTCGGTCGGCCTCAGGGGATGGGCCAGCAGGATGCGCCGGATATCGACCCGCACACCGGGCAGGCTGGCCAGGGCCTGGCGCACGGTTTCCATCAATTCCGCTTCGACCGCGGCCGGATCTTCCTCGGGGATGATGCGCCGATCGACGCGCAGGCTTGCCTCGTCGCCCACGACATTCGTATTGATGCCCCCCTGGATCAGACCCACGATGAACGTCGGGCTGCCGATCCCCGGCACCCGCGAGCTGCGTTCGGACAGGCGGTCCCGATAGGCATACAGGGCGTTCAACAAAACGGAAGTCGCCTCGATGGCATCGGCGCCCGTGGTCGGAAAGGCCGCATGCGCCGAACGTCCCTTGACGGTGATTTCCAGGTGCAGGCAGCCGTTGTGGGCCACCACCACATGATGCGTGAAAGCGGCGGAGATGACGTAATCGGGCGCGCTCAGCTTGTGTTCGAGAATCCACCCCGGCCCCGTCAGGCCGCCCGTTTCCTCGTCATAGGTCAGGTGCAGTTCCACCGTGCCGCCGAAATCCGCCCCCTGACGCTTGAGTTCGCGCAAGGCCAGCATCGCGTACGCGTAGGTCGTGAAGTCGGATTTGGATACGGCGGCGCCACGTCCGTAGAGCCAGCCGTCGCGCACGACGCCGCTGTAGGGGTCGTCGCTCCAGCCTGACCCCGGAGGCACCACATCGCCATGCGCGTTCAGCGCGATCGTCGGGCCTGGCCCGAATTTTTCCCGCACGATCAGATTGGTCACGCTGCGCATGCCGGCCGCCCGCACCGCTGCCGCATCGACCCCGTGCCGTTCCACGGCGAACCCCAGTCTTTCGAGCAGCTCCGCGGCGAGCTCCGCATGCGCGGCGCAATCCCCGGGGGGGTTGTCGGAAGGGCACTGGACCAGCCTGGACAGCATGGCGACCTGCTGTTCGAAGTGCGTCTCCACAAAAGCGCGAATCGTTTCCCTGGCGCTTGGCGTGTTCTCTGTCGGCATCTCTGACTCCTCCATGATTCCGGTTCGGCGCGTCTCGACCGGACGCGACCCCTTGCCAGAACAATACTGTCAACAATGAATTAAACATTATCCGCGCCATTCAATCAATAGCGTTGTCATTATTTTCTTCCATAAATACGCCAATACCCCATTAAAACAATTTATCTTTCCGTATTTCCAATTCCATTTCAAAACGCCGAGGACGATGTCAGGATCGCTGCAGGAAATCGGCTTTCCTGAGATCCACATTCGGCAGTTCGATTGTTCAACACGAATTACATCATTGTTAACAATAGGGTAAACACTTATGTTTTAAAAAAATCCGATCTCTATCATTAGCCATGTTGCGATTAAGGTTTTTGTCAGCTGACAGTCCAGGGGTTCCCGGAGCACTGTTCGCCGACCCCAAAGATCTCACCACACCAGCGAGGCCCATCGTTGAAGCTGCCGATCGTCAACCCCGATACCCCCGAGAGCGCCGCGGCGCCCCTCGACCTTCCCGCTTCCGACAGGTAGGCGCCGCCACACGGCGGCTTCCCCCGCAGACCGAACCCGCAGCGCCCGTACGGCCGGACGTCACGCCGGCCCCGACCGATTCACACCAGAAGGGAAACGCCCAGTGGACATCATCGACCTTTCCGCTACAGAACTGGCAGCCCGGGTCCGCGACGGCCGGGTGTCGCCCGGAGACATCGCCGAAGCCCTGATCGACGAAGTCGAGCGCGCCAATCCCGCGCTCAACGCCCTCATCCGGTTCGACCCGGCTCTGATCCGCGGCGAAGCGGCCCGGGTGCGGGACCTGATCGCATCCGGGGCGCCGGCGCCGCTGGCCGGCGTGCCTTTCACCGCAAAAGACAATCTCTGGGTCAAAGGCCAGGTGGTCTCCCAGGGATCGCGGCTGTTCGAAGATTTCGTGGCGCCGCGCGATGCCGTGGCCGTCGAACGGCTGCGATCGCAAGGCGCCATGATCCTGGGCCTGACCAACTGCTCGGAATTCGCCTGCAAGGGGCTCACGACGAACCTTCTGTTCGGCGCGACCCGCAATCCGTGGGACCTGGAACGGACGCCCGGAGGCTCGTCCGGCGGCGCGGCAAGCGCGGTCAGCGCAGGCCTGGGCGCCCTCGCGCTGGGCACCGACGCCGGCGGTTCGGTGCGCCGGCCGGCAGCCCACGTCGGGGTCTTCGGCATGAAACCCAGCCCAGGCCGCATTCCCCATCCCGTCGGCTTCACGGAGCCCGTCTTCGGGCAGAGCGTCATCGGCATCATGGCGCGCACCGCCGCCGACCTGGATCTGTCCTTCAAGGCCCTGTGCGCCTACGATGCCCGAGACCCCATGTCGGCGCCGCACATGCCCGGAGAACCCGCGATGCTCAAGGGCTTGCGGGTCGCCTACAGCCCGCGCCTGGGATTGGGTTTTCCGGTCGATCGGGACGTACAAGCCGCCGTCTCGGAGACCGCGCGGCTGCTGGAACGCTTCGGCTGCCACATCGAAGAAGCCGACCCCGCCTGGCCGGCCGACACGGATGAAGCCGCCTTGATGCCGCTGCAGCTCGGCGGGCTGGCCGCCCTGTACGGCGACGCCTGGCGGCAATCCCCCGACCGGTTCGACCCCGACATCGGCAGGCAGATCGAACAGGGGTTGCGCCTGAACGCATCGGACATGGCGCGGGCCTGGTTCCTGAGAGAAGAAATGCTGCGCGCGCTGACGCGGTTTCAGACGCGCCACGACCTGCTGCTCACGCCGACCACGCCCTGCGTGGCATGGCCGCTCGACCGCCTGGGGCCCGAAACGATCGAAGGAAAGGCCGCATCGCCGCGCGGACATGCCGTATTCACGCCGATCTTCAACCACACCTTCGTCCCGGCGTGCTCCGTGCCCTGCGACGTGGCCCCGGACGGCCTGCCCATCGGCCTGCAGATCGTCGGGCGGCGATACGAAGACGAACTGGTGCTGGCCGCAGCGTCAGCGATAGAAACCGCGGGCGGGGCCAGGCATGCGAAGCCCCGCCGCGTCGCAGTGCGCCGCTGATCCGCCGATCAGCATCAATAAAGTGGAGAGACACCATGATATCGATCAAGAAACTGGCAACATCATCCGCCATCGCCGCCCTGGCATGCGTTTCCCTCAATGCTTCCGCGGCCAACATCAAAGTTTCGACCAACGTCGCCGAAACCTCGACCTGGGTCGCCGGGGCCAAGAAGTTCAAGGAACTGGTCGAAACCCGCAGCGAAGGCCGGCATACCGTGCAGATCTATCCCAATGCCACGCTGGCCAGCGGAAACGATCGCGTCGAGATCGAAATGGCCCAGGCCGGCGCCATCGACATCGTCCTGAAATCCACCGTCTGGCTCGCCCAGCTGGACAGCAAGTTCATGGCGATCTCGCTGCCCTGGGCGTTTCCCGACGCTGACAGCGCCTTGCGCGTCATGGACGGCGCTCCGGGCAAAGAACTGAACACCATCCTGCGCAAGAAGAACCTGCAGGCGCTGGCCTGGGGGTCCGGGGGCTTCTTCCAGCTCTACAGCAACGCGGGCCCCATCAAGACGCCGGAGGACATCGCCGGCGTGAAGATCCGGACTCCCGGACTCTCTCTGTTCCTCGACTCCTGGAAGGCGGTCGGCTCCGTCCCCGTCGCCCTGAATTTCTCCGAGGTGTTCTCCTCCCTGCAGGCGGGCGCCATCGAAGGCGGCATTTCGCCCGTCCCGCTGATCTATTCGTCGCGTTTCTTTGAAGTCAGCAAACACATCTCGCTCGTCAACTTCTCGTTCGAGGCCATCGGCCTGCTGGCCAGCAACGTCTTCTGGTCCGGCCTGTCGGAAGCGGACCAGAAGATGATCCAGGAAGCGGCCACGGAAGCCATGCGCCACCAGCGCCAGGTCGCGGCCGAACAGGAGAACGTCCAGAAACAGAAGATGGCGGAAGCCGGCGTCTCGATCTACACCCCGACGCCGGAGCAGATCGCGGCGTTCCGCGCCAAAGCGCAGGACGTGCTCCCCCCGTTCGTCGACAAGATCGGGCGGGGCTTCGTCGACAGCATCAATGCCGAACTCGCGAAATCCAGCAGCTGAGCGAGGAGGCCGGCACGGACGTCACGTCCGTGCCGAGAAAGATCCGACCATCCAAAGGAACCTAAGCAATGTCATCTCAACAGCCTCTGAAGAAGCTGGCGTCCTGGCTGGATTCCATCGAATACATGGCCATCATCCTGTGCTGCACCGGGATCGTCCTGCTCGTGTTCTTCGGCGTATTGTCCAGATTCATCTTTCACCATTCCATCGCATGGTCGGAAGAACTGGCGCGCTACATGTTCCTGTGGGGCGCCTTGTTCGGGGGCTCCGCCGCATGCCGCAACGGCCAGCACGGCGGCATCCCTCTGCTCGTGGACAAGTTCCCGTACCTGGGTCAACGCTTCATCGAAACGATCGTGCCTTTCGGCTGCGCCCTGTTTCTCGGCTGCATGGCCTGGCAAAGCTACCGGGGCGCCGTCCAGGCCTTCGTCAGCGAGCAGGTCAGCTCCACCACCGAGATCCCCGTCTGGATCGTCAACGGCATCGTCGCCTTCGCATTTGCCCTGGCGACACTGCGCTGCATCCAAGGCTATCTGGAACGCGCCTACCGCGTGGACCAGATCGACATCAAAGAATAGCGTCACGACGCCCTCTCTAGAGAGACCTCACCCATGGAACTGCTCTCCTCGCCAAGCATCGTTGGCGTCCTGATCTTTCTGACGCTGCTGGCCCTGAATTTCCCCATTTTCGCAGCGGTGGGCCTGGGCGCGCTGGCGACCCTGGTGTTCTACCAGGTGGCGCCTCTGAGCGTCGCCTCCTACGTCTTCGCCGGATCGCTGGACTCCTTTCCGCTGCTGGCCACGCCGCTGTTCATCATCGCGGGCGCCTTCCTGACCAAGACAGGCATCGCGACCCGGCTGGTCCGCCTGGCCGAACTGATGGTCGGCAATCTCCCCGGGGGGTTGCCGCTGACCGTCCTGGTCACCGGAGCCATCCTCGGATCCATGTCCGGCTCGAATCTCGCCACGGTGGCCGCGCTGAGTTTCCTGATCCAGCCGATGGCGGAGCGCGGCTATCCACGGCCTTTCGCCGTGGCGGTCGTCGCGGCGGGATGCACCTTCGGCGTCGTGATTCCCCCTTCCATCAACCTGATCATCTACGGCGTGATCACCGAGGAATCCATTCCCAAGCTCTTTGCCGCCGGCGTCGGGCCAGGGCTGCTGATGCTGCTCACCCTCGGCGGCTACGTCGTCGCGGCATCCAAGATCAAGGGCTACAAACGCGGCGGCGAGGAACGGTCCTGGGCCAGCATCTCGCACGCCTTTCGCGAAGCCTTCTGGGGGCTGCTGGCTCCGGTGGTGATCCTGGGCGGCATCTACAGCGGCCTCTTCACGGCGACCGAAGCGGCCGCCGTCGCCGTCGTGTACATGTTCCTGGTCGACCGCTTCGTCTACAAGGCCATCCCCTGGAAGGCGCTGCCGCGCGTCATGTTCGAATCCGGCCGCACGATCGGCGTGGTGGTCTTCATCATCTCCACGGCGGCGGTATTCGGATGGATCATGCAAACGCAGGGACTCGCCAGCATGATGAACTCGGCCGTGATGTCGGCGACCGACGGCAAGCCGGCTCTGATCCTGCTGGCCTTCAATGCGATCTTCGTCGGCGCGGGGATGTTCCTCGAACCCCTGGCGGCCATCTATCTGCTGGTCCCGCTGTTCAAGCCGACCCTGGACGCCATCGGGTACGACCTGATCCAGTTCGGCGCGATGATGACCGTCAACCTGTCGATGGCGCACCTGACACCCCCCGTCGGCGTGGGGCTGTTCCTCGCCTCTCAGCTGGGCGGCGTGCCCTTCACCCAGGCGGTACGCGCGGCGATCCCCTTCATCATCTGCGAGATGACCGTCATCCTGATGGTCACGTTCATTCCCGGCATTTCGCTGTGGCTGCCCTCGCTCATGTAGCCTGAACCGGCCGGGACGAACCTCGGCGCCTGCGCTGCGAAGTCAGTCAGGCGCCGATTGCCATCCCGCCCCGAAAAACTTTCAGTCGTATGAAGGGCCTTCAGGCATGGCCTTGCGCGATGCAAACTGAGGCAGCATCCTTAGCGCTTGTCTTCGGTCTGCACATGGCCATATAATTCAACCTTAGTTGAATAGTTGAATTATTGGACTATGACTGAAGATCAAACCATCCTTTCGCTGGCCGCCTTGGCCCACCCGCAGCGCTTGCGGGCTTTTCGCGCGTTGGTCGTCGCCGGCCACGAAGGGCTCACACCCAGCGCTTTGGCCGATCACCTGGGCGTGGCACGCAACGCTTTGTCCTTCCACCTCAAAGAGCTGGCTCATGCCGGCCTGGTGACGGTCGAACAACAGGGCCGCAACCTGATTTATCGCGCTGATTTCCCACGCATGAACGACCTTTTGGGCTACCTGACCGAGCACTGCTGCCAGGACGGCATCTGCGAGGTCAGCGCCAACGGAACCGGCTGTCAAACCTGCTGAACCAGGAGAACTCCATGAAACGCTTCCATGTGCACCTGCACGTCGATGACCTGAACCGCAATATCGCCTTCTATTCGAGCCTTTTTGCCGCACGACCCGCCCGGGTCGAAGCGGACTATGCCAAGTGGATGCTGGAAGATCCGCCAGTGAATTTCGCCATCTCCGCACGCGACCATGAGCCGGGGCTGGATCACTTCGGCATTCAGGTCGACAACGATGCGGATCTGGCCGCGCTCAAGGCGCAGGCCCAGGCGGCCGAAGCGCCGATTCTCGACGAGGGCCAAACCACCTGCTGCTATTCCCGCAGCGAGAAGCACTGGGTCACCGACCCCCAGGGCATCGCCTGGGAGCACTTCCACACGCTGGAGGGCATCCCGACCTTCAACGAGTCCGAACGGCCGGCCGCCAACGCCTGCTGTACTCCCACGCCGGCCCGCTCCGCCTGCTGCACGCCCGCTGCGGCCAGCGGCGCCGATAAATCCTGCTGCTAGGGGCCGTCATGCCGGACAAGGTCTACAACGCGCTGTTCATTTGCACCGGCAACTCCGCCCGGTCCGTCCTGGCCGAAGGCCTGCTCAACGGCCTGGGCAAGGGTCGCTTCAAAGCCTATTCGGCCGGCAGTCACCCCAAGGGTGAAGTGCATCCGATGGCGCTCGCCACCCTGGAGAAGCTGGGCATGCCGGCAACCGGCTATCGCAGCAAGAGTTGGGACGAATTCACGCAATCTGGCGCACCGGTGTTCGATTTCATTTTCACCGTGTGCGATAACGCGGCCGGTGAGGTGTGCCCGATCTGGCCAGGCAAGCCCACGTCGGCCCATTGGGGCGTGCCCGACCCGGCTGCCGTGGAGGGTAGCGACGAGGCAAAAGCGAAGGCGTTTCAGGATGCGGCGGTCACGCTCAAGCGTCGTATCGACCTCCTCCTGTCACTGCCGCTGGAACGCCTGGACGCCATGTCCCTGCAGCGTGAATTGCGCGGCATCGGCAAAGCATAAGAGGGAAGCATGAGTGTTTTCGAGCGCTACCTGACTCTATGGGTCTTTCTCTGCATTATCGCGGGCGTCCTGCTGGGACAAGCGGCGCCAGGCGTCTTCCAGGCCATCGGGAGCCTGGAAATTGCCCAGGTCAACCTGCCGGTGGGGCTGCTCATCTGGCTGATGATCATCCCCATGCTGGTCAAGGTGGACTTCGGTGCGCTCAGCCAGGTACGCCGGCATTGGCGCGGCATCAGCGTCACACTGTTCGTGAACTGGGCCGTCAAACCATTCTCGATGGCCTTCCTGGGGTGGCTGTTCATTCGGCAGGTGTTCGCGCCTTGGCTGCCCGCCGCTCAGCTCGATAGTTACATCGCGGGGCTGATCCTGCTGGCCGCCGCGCCATGCACGGCCATGGTGTTCGTATGGAGCCGGCTCAGCGGCGGCGACCCGCTCTTCACCTTGTCCCAAGTGGCATTGAACGACACCATCATGGTGTTCGCGTTTGCGCCAGTCGTGGGACTGCTGCTGGGCCTGTCGTCCATCTCCGTGCCATGGGTTACGCTGCTGACTTCGGTGGTGCTCTACATTGTCATTCCCGTCATCCTGGCCCAGCTCTGGCGTCGGGCGCTACTGCGCCGTGGCCAGGCTGTCTTCGATGCCACCTTGACGCGCGTTGGTTCGCTGTCCATCGCCGCGCTGTTGTTGACGCTGGTTCTGCTCTTCGCCTTCCAAGGGCAAGCCATCATTGAGCAGCCCCTGGTGATCGCCATGCTGGCCGTGCCCATCCTGGTCCAGGTGCTATTCAACTCGGCGCTGGCATACTGGTTGAACCGGCGCCTGGGCGAACGCCACGACATTGCGTGCCCCTCGGCCCTGATCGGCGCCAGCAACTTCTTCGAGTTGGCCGTGGCCGCAGCCATCAGCCTGTTTGGTTTTCAATCCGGCGCAGCACTGGCCACCGTGGTGGGGGTGTTGATCGAAGTGCCAGTCATGCTGCTTGTAGTACGAGTGGTCAACCGCACCCGTGGTTGGTACGCTTGTAGCGCCGAGACGCCTGTTCGGGAGCCTGTCCTATGAATGCCGCGACTGATCTCCTGCACGACGAGCCGATCGCCGGGGATGACCCCGGCTTCGTCGCCGCATTGCTGGATGCCGGCTTGCCCGTGGATGATCTGGCCGAGGTCGGCCGGGCCTTCTACGCCTACCGCATGCGCTCCGGCCGCTTGATCGGCTATGGCGGCTTCGAGCGCTACGGACGGGACGCGCTGCTGCGATCCATCGTCGTGCCTTCGGCGGACAGACGCCAAGGCATAGGACGAAACCTTCTGAATTTGCTGCAGCAACGTGCTTATGATCAAGGCGCTCGCCAATCCTGGTTGCTGACGGAGGCGGCTGCGCCATTCTTCGAACGGCTGGGCTTCAAAGCCGCTGACAGAGCGGACGCACCGCAAACCATCCTGGCCACCCGACAAGCCCGAAGCCTGTGTCCGGCCAGCGCCACGCTGATGACGCGAACGATCGTGTTCTGAGACGGCCATGAGGCTGACACATCGCGGCCTTCTCGTTTGCCTTGCTGATCTCCGCGCTGCTGGGTCCCTCTGCCGGCCGTGCGATAGACCGCCTGGGAGGGCGGCCTGTGCTCATTGCCACTAATGTCCTGTTCGCCCTGGGGCTGATTTGGCTGGGCTGCGTGCACGGCGTCGTGGGCCCCTTTGCCGCCTGGGCGCTATTGGGCGTGGGGTTGGGCAGCGGCTTGTATGAAGCCGCTTTCGCCGCGTTGGTCGCTCGCTACGGCAGGGATTCGCGCAGCGCCATTTCAGGCATCACGCTGATTGCCGGGTTCGCCAGCACAGCTGGCTGGCCGCTGTCGAGCTACCTGGAATTGCACATCGGCTGGCGCGGCACATATTTTGCGTGGGCCGGCTTGCACCTGTTGCTGGCCCTACCCTTGAACAGCCTGCTGCCTTCGGCGGCGCCATCCGGATTCCGCCCAGCGCAGCAACAGGAAACGCAAAGCGCCACGCCTCCTCATGAGGCGCTGTGCAACACGATTCTCCTGGCCATCGTATTCGCCATCCCGCACGCATCGCTCAGGCGTCGGCTCCGTGGCTATTCGGGCTGTGTTTGGACCGCTGGCAGTCCGGAGCCCTATGGGTGACCTCGGGATTGTGGCTGATCGGTTTCGTGGCGTTGCTCGTGCTTCGGGCAAAGAAGGCTCAGCCCGCCACTGCGACTGGCGCTTTTACTTAGTAACCCTTTGGTTCTAAAGGACTTTTTAAAGGCGGGGCTTAAAACTGGCGGAGAGGGTGGGAATCTTCCGCAGCCCCTCGGAGAGCCGCGTCTTTCCTGGGAGCCTCGGCAGTTCTACACAGCGTAATGGAACGCGTTGTGTAGAACTCCTTGGCATGATCTCAAGCAACATTTGGTGCCCCGGCAACCCCGCCTGCCCCGCCCCCTTCACCTGGACCACGATGTGTAGAGGCCTGGCGCCACGGCCCAGGCTATAAGTCGGCGATTGTCAGATGACGCATCTGCGGCCCAGACCCTTTGCCCGCTCCAACGTGTATTGCCAGAGCCCTCGAGGCTCAACACGGCCAATCACTCCAGTTCAAAGTTGGAGCGCTAAGACCACGTGGGTTATGCAGCTATTGGAAATGCTTGACAAAATGATACTAAGATGGACGGGTCAATAGCTGCTTGCGTCTCGTAATCTGTTCTGCGTAGGCACACCGTGAGAGGGGCCAAGATGGCATTGTTGGACGAAATACTGAGGTGGTCTCAGACTGATCTGAAACCGTGGCAGCAAGATGCTGTGCGCCGCTTATTTCTTTCACAAGAGGTAGATCTCACTGAGCAGGACTGGGCTGAGCTCTATGCCCTCTTGCTTGCGGAGCACCGACTACCTAATCCGGACAACCTAGTGCCAGTGCCGTTGTCCGCTGCAAACCTTCCAGCCAGCCAAGGGACCGCAGTACCTGTGGTGCTCAAGGCCATGAGGAACACAAAGCACCTCAATCGTCTATCAGAAGGGCAGGTACTCACCTTCGAGGCGACCGGATTGACGATGATATTCGGTGGCAACGGCAGTGGCAAATCTGGCTACGCCCGCGCTCTGAAGCATGCGTGCCGCGCGCGAGATCAGTTCGAACCAGTACATCCGGACGCCACTGATCCACTCGCTCAGACACAAACCCCTGAGGCAACATTTGATGTTGAAGATCAAGGTACCGATTTGGCGCTGACTTGGAAGCGCGGCGAGGTCCCGCCAGAGAAGCTGTCGAGCATTGCAGTTTTTGACTCCCGCTGCGCCCGCGTCTACCTGACGGCCGAACAGGAAGCAGCTATTGCTCCATACGGGTTAAGCGTGGTGGAGAGTTTGGGTAGTAAGGTATTGCCCCAACTCAAACAGCGATTGGATAAGGAACGAGAGTTGATTGATATCGATCCTACTCCATATGCAAACTTGCTCGGCAATACTGCCGTCGGGAGCCTGATTGCTGGCCTGAGCAATAAGACCGACACCGATACGATTAACAAGTTAGGTACGTTGAGCCAGTCGGAGGTCGGCCGTCTGGTGGAGTTGGAAAAGCTATTGAAAGAGGCTGACCCGAAGGCGGCCGCCAGTGTTCTGCGCAGCCAATCCCAGCGCATAACCGAAGTTTCACAACAGGTGGAGAAGGCATACGGCTGGGTTAACGAAGAGTCGATCTTGGGCCTACGTACGCTTGTCGACGCTGCTGCGGCTGCTACGCAGGCCGAACTTCTTGCTGCCGAGGCATTCCGTGCCGGTGAGACTTTGCTGGCGGGTACCGGTGAACAAGTGTGGAAGGTGTTGTTTGATGCAGCGCGCCGCTATTCCGAGACCGTTGCCTATAAGGGCCATATCTTTCCACACGTAGATGAAGCGGTCTGCGTCTTGTGCCAGCAGCCGCTCGTGGATGGGGCGCAACGATTAGTGCGCTTTGATCAGTTTGTTGAAGCCGACGCTGCTAAAACCGCCCGAAAGGCACGTGATGACTTAGCGGTTGAAACCAAGAGACTCACCGATGCTGTACTGTCACACGAAATGCCGGCGTCTTTGATCCAGGAGTTAGATGCTCTGGAGAGCGGACTCGCAGCATCGATATCAGCCTTCAAGGACGGCCTCGGCACTCGGCGCAAAGCCATGTTGTCTGCAGCGAGTTCCGGGGAGTGGGGATCCTTCCCTATCTTGCCGGAAGATCCCCGTCCGAGGCTAACGACGCTCGCTGAGCAGTTGATGCAGAAAGCCACCATTCTCGACAATGCAGCGGACATCGCAACGCGACAGGGGTTGGAGAGTGAGCTCAAGGAGCTGCAAGCCCGTCAGCAGTTATCGCTGGTACGGACCAAAGTGGTCGAGCTAGTGAATCGCATGAAACGACATAAGCAACTTGGAACTTGCGATGTCGATCTGAAAACGAACAAGATCACGGCCAAATCCAAGGAGTTCGCTACTATCGGTGTGAATCAGGCATTGGCGATCGCTCTGAATGATGAGTTTAGTCGTCTGGGCATTGGGCATATTAAGACCAAGTTGATCCCTAGAGGCGACAAGAGTAAGAATAAATATCGCCTCGGCTTGGATCTGCCGGTAATGTTCGATGTGGAGGAGGTCTTGTCTGAAGGGGAGCAGCGGGCCATCTCTATTGGCTTCTTCCTGGCCGAGCTACGGCAATTCAGCTATAAGGGCGCGATCGTTTTCGATGACCCGGTGAGTTCGCTCGACCATTGGCGTCGGCGTGACGTCGCTCGTCGTTTAGCAGAGGAGGCGCGCGACCGCCAGGTAATCATCTTCACCCACGAGACTGTATTCCTGGCGCTACTGAAAGACGCAGCTGATGATGCTCAGGTCGGTTTTCTTTCTCAGAACCTCGAGTGGAGGGATGGCAAGCCGGGGGTTGTCGTATCAGGGCTGCCCTGGGATCATCAGCCATACGCGGCTCGAATCGATGCGCTGGAGCGAGCCCAGCGCGGCCTTGAAAGGACTTGGCCTATTTACCCCAATGCGGAAGATACCGCACGGATGCGCCAGCAGTACAGTCTTCTGCGTTCGACTATTGAGCGGGTGATACAAGATCTAGTCTTAGGCGGGGTCATTCGTCGGCACCACGAATATGTGAAGGCCGGGGACCTACACCGGGTAGTCGGGTTTCCGGTTTCAGAGCAGCAGGAATACACTCGTTTGGTCAATCGCTGCAACCGAATAACGGAGGCGCACGATTCTTCGACTGGTCAGAACTTGCCACCACCAACGGCTGCTGATCTAGGCGAGGATCTCGCGGCCCTCAAGGCTGTCATGGGCGTTACCAGATGCCGCCAAAAGACCATGAAGCAGTAGCAGGCTGATCTGTGGCAGATTTAGCCGGAACGACGGATAGTGAGACGGCCAAGAATCGCTCAGTCTGGCCCGTAGAGTTAGTGTGGTCATTGACCTCCGCAAAATTTTACTGGGAGTGCTTATGGCTGAATTATCCGGAAACGAACTGCCAGACAAGTTGGAGAAACTGCGGAGTGTCTGCGGCGAAGCTGAGGCGCTTTTAGTTGAGGCTGGTATCCGAAATTTGTTTGATTCCTGCTATCTGGATCTTGCGGAGACAGCGTTCTTGTCACTGATAGTTCATGAACGACCTTCTGCTGTATTCTTCGAGGCTGTTGCGTATGAACCGGACCCGTTTATCCGCGGAACGATGATAAGCGAAGGGTGGCGTGAGAGTTGGGAGCATGACCCCAATTCAATCTGGCCAACCCCGGATGATGTAAAAACCGAGCTTCGTACTGACTTGGAATCCGTCGCTAACCAGATTGGACTGCCTAGGTCTCTTATGGCTACCTACGCTATTGCGGGTCAGAATCGGGTTTGCTGGCTTACCACAGAGTGGTCCGAGGAACTGTCGGACAAGATTGTCAAAATTTTAGATGAACGCCACGAGCGAGCAGAAAAAGCTGCGGAACAGATCGCGCGCGAACTCGAGTCACTGATCGTAGAGATTGCTGATGATCCCGGTTTTCGAGCAATTCGCGGGCGACCCAAACGGCTTCTATTCATACAGAAGAAGTATGGAGATCGCGTTCCTGTTCATCCTCGCGGGAAGATGATGCAGCCTGCTCAAAATTGCGAATACGTGGACATGAACCTTGGCACCGTCTTGGTCAAGGCAGACGAGCGAGTTTGGTTGGATACGAACCTCTCCGACTGATGCAGGTCGTATGGCCGCCCCTACTCGAGTCGGCCTGCAACCTGCATCCGCTACGTGGTCGGCAATGCCGCTTACCATGGAGCGGACCGCGTGATCGAGGCTTTCGGCCATGATCTGGCTTGTGACGCCGATCGGTATGCCGACAGATTCACCAGCGGCCGGCCGATGTCGGCTCAGAGGGTGGGCGAGGTCCTGGAGATCCGCATCCATGATGCGCGGGATTTCTCGCAGCACCGAGAACGGGCGCTGCTGCAACTCAAGCGCCTGATCCGGTCGGCGCTGTCGACTCACGAACTGGGCGGGGTGGCAGCATGAGTGCGAGCTCACAATCCAGTCTGAGCGAATTGAACGCACTATATCTCCCTGGGGTGGATGTTTCTCATGTGCTAGTTGAGGAAAGCGAATCATGGGAGTTATGGAGTTCAACCGTTCGGCGGCCAGGCTTGCCCGCCGCCGAACGATACTCGATATGCCAGGACGGAGAGATTCAAGCTACAGCGATGCGTGAGGAAACGGCTCGATTGACCTTTGATGCATGGCGTATGAAGCTCCGCAGTCAGTGGTACACCTTTATCATTCCTGTAAAAGGAGGAGGCAACGATGGACTGGCTTCAATCTATTTTGTCGGCGGTGGGCGGCGGCGGCATAGTAGCGGTATCCGCATCATGGCTTTTTAAAACCACATACGAGTCTAGACTGCAGCGCCAGCTTGAGGAATCAAAAGCTGAGTTGGCACGATTTTCAGTTGAGCATCAAATACGGTTCTCCCACCTCCACGCCAAACGAGCAGAGGCGATGGCGGAGTCTTATTCGCTCTTGAACGAATTGATGAATGCAGCAAGGGCTTATACAGCAGTGTTTGAGGTGTCCTCGATGGGCACGAGAGAGGACCGTGCGAAAATTGCTGGTGAGGCAATGCAGGCGGTCCGAGGGTACATACCCGGCCGGCTGATCTATTTTCCAAAGCCTGTGGCCAGCTCAATTCAGGAACTGCTGACGGAGATCAATAGGAACCTTGTGCAGTTTCAGTTCTTGGTAGATGACCCAGAAGTGAAGGCGGAAAGGATTCAAAAATGGACCGAAATCGCAGAGAACATGACATCTACGCTACCGACCCTTTTGGAGGCCGTTGCGGATGCATTCAGAGACCTCCTCGAGCCGGGCACTTCGTAAAAGAGCTCACTATCCACGTCAATACTGCCCTCATTTGACGACTTGGATCTCTGATCTGGGAGGCTGGGCCTCGACACCCCCGAAGTGAGGTTCTCGGGCTGCCCCCCGGGATAGGAGTCCAGGTTGGTCAGATTTGAAATCCGACCAAGTCAGATTCGAGAGCTGACTTTGGCATTTGAAATGCGGAAGTCTGGCGGGCGACTATTGCGCAATGCCGACCGCCACGAGATCAGCATCTATGTGGGGCTGAATGATGGCCCACAAAACAAAACCCGCTGATTCACTCAATGAAATCAACGGGTTATGCATTCTTTCTGGCGGAGAGGGTGGGATTCGAACCCACGGTACGGGGTTACCGTACGCCTGATTTCGAGTCAGGTACATTCGACCACTCTGCCACCTCTCCGGTCATGACTGCGGTCAAGCTGCGCATTCTAGCACAGAATCCTGCGCCTGCCCGGCAGGCACGGACGGGGATCGGGCCCCGCCCGCCCGGCGCGGCGGCTAGGCGCGGATGACTTCCAGCCCGCCCATGTAGGGGCGCAGGACCGGCGGCACGACCACGCTGCCGTCGGCCTGCTGGTAGTTTTCCAGCACGGCGACCATGGCCCGGCCCACGGCCAGCCCGGAACCATTCAAGGTATGCAGGTATTCCGGCTTGGCCTTGGGGCCTTCGGGGCGGAAACGCCCTTGCAGACGGCGGGCCTGGAAATCCAGGCAGTTGGACACGGAGGAGATTTCCCGCCAGGTGTTCTGCGCCGGCAGCCAGACTTCCAGGTCGTAGGTCTTGGCCGAGCCGAAGCCCATGTCGCCCGCGCACAGCAGCACCACGCGGTAGGGCAGGCCCAGGGCCTGCAGCACGTGTTCGGCATGGCCGACCATCTCGTCCAGGGCCTGCCAGGACTGCTCGGGATGCACGATCTGCACCATCTCGACCTTGTCGAACTGGTGCTGGCGGATCAGGCCGCGCAGGTCGCGCCCGCCGCTGCCGGCTTCCGAGCGGAAGCACGGGGTGTGGGCCGTCAGCTTCAGGGGCAGGTCCTGGGCGTCCAGGATGCGGTCGCGCACGGTGCCGGTCAGGGGGATTTCCGCCGTCGAGATCAGGTACAGGTCTTCGGCGGGGCCGTCTTCATCCGGCGTGCTGCCCTGCCCGCCCTTGGTCACCCAGAACATGTCGTCCTTGAATTTCGGCAGCTGGCCGGTGCCGAACAGGGTGGAGCTGTTGACGATGTAGGGCGTATAGCATTCCTGATAGCCGTGTTCGCCGGTCTGCAGGTCCAGCATGAACTGCGCCAGGGCGCGGTGCAGGCGGGCGATGGGGCCGCGCAGCATCATGAAGCGCGCGCCCACCAGGGACCGGGCCGATTCGAAATCCAGGCCCACGGGTTCGGCCAGCGCGACGTGATCCAGCGGCTCGAAACCCAGGCCGGCCGGATTGCCGTCGGCGTCGGCCGCCCCCGGCAGCCAGCGTCGGACTTCGACGTTGTCGGCTTCGGACGTCCCGTCGGGCACGCTGTCGTCGGGCAGGTTGGGAATGGTCATCAGCCACTGGGACAGTTCCTGCTGCACGGCGCCCAGGTCCTGTTCCAGGGCCTTGAGGCGGTCGGGAATCGCCTGGGATTCGGCCAGCGCGGCGGATGCGTCCTCGCCCCGGGACTTGAGCTGGCCGATCTGCTTGGCCAGCGCATTGCGGCGGGCTTGCAGTTCTTCCGTCTGCACCTGGACGGCCTTGCGGCGGGCTTCCAGGGCATGATAGCGGTCTGTGTCGAAGGTCAGGCCGCGGCGGCCCAGCGCGTGCACGACGCGGTCCAGGTCCTTGCGCAGCAGATTGGTATCTAGCATGACGATGAGCGAATGATGAAGACGTTCCGGGAAGTCCCTGAACGTCCGTGACTGGGTCCGCGCAGCGGGCGGGCCGAAACCGGGCGCCCCGGATGGCGGCATCCGGGGCCGGGTTATTGTATTAAATTAAACTCAACCACAGCACGCGAGCCTTCATGCAGGACGCCATCCGCTTCATCCCCGCCGCCGAACTGCGGCCCGTCCCCTGGAAAAACGGCGGCGGCACGACCCGCCAGATCGCCATCTTCCCGGACGACGCCGGGCCTGACGACTTCGTCTGGCGCATCAGCGCGGCCGACGTCGCCTCCGACGGGCCGTTCTCGCACTGGGAAGACATCGACCGCATCCTGATCCTGACCGAGGGCGGCCCCCTGCGCCTCACCCGGACCGACACCGGCCAGGAAACGCTGCTGGACACCGGCGCCCGCCTGTATTTCGCGGGGGAAACGCCCTACACCGCCGCCCTGACGGCCGGCCCGGCCAAGGATTTCAACCTGATGCTGCGCCGCAAGCAGGCGCACGGCTGCCTGGACATGCGCAGCGGCGCCCAGCATCTGCCCCTACGGCCGGGCGAGACGATCCTGCATTGCGTGCGAGGCCGCTTCCAGGCGGACCTGCCCGCCCGCCTGGGCGGCCAACAGGTGCTGGACACGGGCGACACTCTGCGCATCACCCTGGATTATGTGCCTTTCTTCAAGCTGGAACTGACCCCGCTGACGCCGGACGCCCGGCTGGTGGACGCGCGCGTCAATCTGTATCCCTGACGGCGGGCTGGAAGAGGCCTTAGCGGTCCAGCGCGGCTTGCGCCGCAGCCTGCGCATGGATCGCCGTGGTGTCAAACAGCGGCACGACGGCGTCCCGGGGACCGACCAGCAGCGATATTTCCGTGCAGCCCAGGATGATGCCCTGGGCGCCCCGATCGGCCAGGCGCTGCATCACGGCGCGGTAGGCCTGGCGGGACGCGGCTTCGATGCGGCCCAGGCACAGCTCGTCATAGATGACGCGGTGGACCAGGGCGCGATCGTCGGCGTCCGGCACCAGGACCTCGATGCCGTGCCGGTCCCGCAGGCGGTCGCGGTAGAACGGCTGTTCCATGGTGAAGGCCGTGCCCAGCAGGCCGATGCGGGCAAGGCCCGCCTGGCGGATGGCCGCCGCCGTGGGGTCGGCGATGTGCAGCAGCGGGATCCGGACGGCGGATTCGATGGCGGGCGCCACCTTGTGCATGGTGTTGGTGCACAGCACCAGGAAATCCGCGCCGGCGCGTTCAAGAGAGCGGGCGGCTTCCGCCAGGATAAGCCCCGCGGCATCCCAGTCGCCGGCATGCTGCAGCCGTTCGATCCCGGCGAAATCGACGCTGTAGAGCACGATCCTGGCGGAATGCAGGCCGCCCAGCCGCGCCTTGACGGCCTCGTTGATCTGGCGATAGTAAGGCACGGTGGATTCCCAGCTCATGCCGCCGATCAGGCCGATGGTTTTCGAAACGTCAGGCATCGTCGGCTTCCTCGTCCCACTGGCGCAGCTGCGCCAGCTTTTCGCCGATCCTGATTTCCAGGCCGCGGGGCGCGGGCCGGTACCAGCCGGGCTCGTCCATGCCTTCGGGCAGGTAGGTTTCCCCCGCCGCGTAGGCATTGGGTTCGTCGTGAGCGTAGCGGTAGGCGTGACCGTAGCCCAGTTCCTTCATCAGCTTGGTGGGCGCGTTGCGCAGGTGCACGGGCACTTCGCGGCTCTTGTCCTGCTTCACGAAGGCGCGGGCCCGGTTGTAGGCCATGTAGCCCGCATTGCTCTTGGCGGCGACGGCCAGATAGATCACGGCCTGGCCCAGCGCCAATTCGCCTTCGGGGCTGCCCAGCCGCTCATACGTCAGGGCCGCGTCGTTGGCGACCTGCATGGCGCGGGGGTCGGCCAGGCCGATGTCCTCCCAGGCCATGCGCACGATGCGCCGCGCCAGGTAGCGCGGGTCGGCGCCGCCGTCGAGCATGCGGGTCAGCCAGTACAGGGCGGCATCGGGGTGGGACCCGCGCACGGACTTGTGCAGCGCCGAGATCTGGTCGTAGAAGTTGTCGCCGCCCTTGTCGAAGCGCCGGGCGTTCAGGGTCAGGGCGTTTTCGATGAACCCGGCGTCGATCCGCGTGACGCCGCTGGCGCCCGCCGCGGTCTGGCATTGTTCCAGCAGGTTCAGCAAGCGCCGGGCATCGCCGTCGGCATAGCCGATCAGGGTATCGATCGCCAGCTCGTCGAAGCTCAGATCGCCCATGGCCTGCGACTGCGCCCGCCGCGCCAGCTGGCGCAGTTCGTCTTCGTCGAGCGACTTCAGCACGTAGACCTGGGCGCGCGACAGCAGCGCGGAATTGACTTCGAAGGACGGGTTCTCGGTCGTGGCGCCGATGAAGGTCACCAGGCCGCTTTCCACGTAGGGCAGCAGCGCATCCTGCTGGGATTTGTTGAACCGGTGGATTTCATCCACGAACAGGATGGTGGGCCGGCCCTGGGCCTGGTGCTGTTCGGCCTGGGCCATGGCGGCGCGGATGTCCTTGACGCCCGAGAACACCGCCGACAGGGCGATGAAGGCGCAATCGAAGGCCGTGGCCATCAGCCGCGCCAGCGTGGTCTTGCCGACGCCGGGCGGCCCCCAGAAGATCATGGAATGCGGCTTGCCGGACTGGAACGCCAGGCGCAGCGGCTTGCCCTCGCCCAGCAGATGCGATTGGCCGATGACCTCGTCCAGGGTATGGGGGCGCAGGGATTCCGCCAGCGGCGCATGCGCGGGATCGGCCGCGCGGAGCGGCGCCAACCCGGGGTGATCCCCCGTTCCGCCCTTGCCGGGCGGCGGGGGCGCATCCCCCAGCAGGTCCCCCTGGGTGGCCATCAGTTCATCTTCACCAGATCAGCGCCCTTGGGCACGGTGAACTGAAACTGGGACGCGGGAATCCCGGGATTGGCCTTCAGGTCGGAAAACCGGATGCGCGAGGTCTGGCCGAAGGCGTCCAGCAATTCCAGGCGCTGGGGCAAGCCGTCCGAGAAGCCGATGTCCACGTGGGTGAAGCCGGCGTCCGGGGTCTTGGGCACGGCGCGCAGCCATTGCAGGCCGTCGCGATCGGGCTGGGCCTGCACGTTGAAAGCGTCATCCAGGGAGCCCGAGCCGAACAGCAGCGCCGCCGGCGAGGCGCCGATGGCCTGCCCCGCCTTGCGTTCGGTGACCTGTTCCAGGTCCGGGTCGTACTGGTAGACGCGCTGGCCGTCGGAGACGATCAGCTGGGCATAGGGCTTCACGACCTGCCAGCGGAATTTCCCCGGGCGCTGAAAGGCGAAAGTGCCGGTCTGCAGGCGCTTGGCGCCATCCGGGGCGGCCTGTTCCTGCTGGAACTGGCCGGTGGCGGACTTGACCTTGTCGACGAAGGCCTGCAACTGCATCTGGGCCGTATCGACGGCCCAGGACAAGGCCGGCGCGCCCGCCAGGCCGCAGGACACGACGACGGCCAGCAGGCCGCGGCGGATCTTCGGGCGATAAGCATTCATGTTCATGACTCTTCTTCGCCGGGCTGCGCCGGCACCAGGATGTCGCGGTTGCCGTTGGGCTGCTGCGGGCTGACCAGGCCGGAACGTTCCATCTGCTCCAGGATCCGCGCCGAGCGGTTGTAGCCGATGCGCAGATTGCGCTGCACGAAGGAAATCGAGGCCCGGCGGCTGCGCATGACGACTTCCACCGCCTGATCGTACAAGGGGTCGTTTTCCTGGTCGGCGAAGCCGGTGACGGAACTGACGCCATCGCCGGTTTCGCCCTCCAGGGCGCCTTCCAGCAGGCCTTCGACGTAATCGGGTTCGCCGGCTTCCTTCAGGGATTCGACCACGCGGTGGACCTCGTCGTCATGCACGAAGGCGCCATGGACGCGGGTGGGCACGCTGGTGCCGGGCGGCTGGTACAGCATGTCGCCCTGCCCCAGCAGCGTTTCGGCGCCCATCTGGTCCAGGATGGTGCGGGAATCGATCTTGGACGAGACCTGGAAGGCGATGCGGGTGGGAATGTTGGCCTTGATCAGGCCGGTGATCACGTCCACGCTGGGGCGCTGGGTGGCCAGGATCAGGTGCACGCCGGCCGCCCGCGCCTTTTGCGCCAGGCGGGCGATCAGTTCCTCGACCTTCTTGCCCACCACCATCATCAGGTCGGCCAGCTCGTCGATGACGACCACGATCATGGGCAGGGTGTTCAGGGGTTCGGGCGCGTCGGGCGTGAGCGAGAACGGATTGGGAATGGGCTGTTCCTGTTTCTGGGCCTCGCGGATCTTGGCGTTGTAGCCGGCCAGATTGCGCACGCCCAACTTGCTCATGAGCTTGTAGCGCTTTTCCATTTCGGACACGCACCAGTTCAGGGCGTTGGCCGCGTGGCGCATGTCGGTGACGACGGGCGCCAGCAGATGGGGAATGCCTTCGTAGACGGACATTTCCAGCATCTTGGGATCGATCAGGATCAGGCGCACCTGGCTGGCGTCGGCTTTATAGAGCAGCGACAGAATCATGGCGTTGATGCCCACCGACTTGCCCGAACCGGTGGTGCCCGCCACCAGCAGGTGGGGCATCTTTGCCAGATCGGCGACCACCGGATTGCCCGCGATGTCCTTGCCCAGCGCCATGGTCAACATCGAGGCGCTGCTGTGATAGACCTGGGACCCCAGGATTTCCGACAGGCGCACCATCTGGCGGCGCGGATTGGGCAGTTCCAGCCCCATCAGGTTCTTGCCCGGAATGGTTTCCACCACCCGGATGCGCACCAGGCTGAGGGCCCGGGCCAGGTCCTTGGCCAGATTGACGATCTGGCTGCCCTTGACCCCCGTGGCGGGCTCGATTTCATAGCGGGTGATGACCGGGCCGGACTGGGCCGACACCACCGTGACGCTGACGCCAAAGTCCGACAGCTTCTTTTCGATCAGGCGCGAGGTGAATTCGATGGTTTCGGGCGAGACGGTTTCCTGGGCCTGCTCGACCGGATCCAGCAGGGACAGGGCCGGCAGGCCGCCGCCCAGCGCCGGGTCTTCCTTGACGGTGAAGAGCGCCTGCTGCTTTTCCTGCTGGACGCGCGGGGACTTGGGCACCGTGGTGACGGTGGGCTCGATGCGCACCGGCTGTTCGTGCACCAGCTGCGTCTGGCGGGTCTCGACGATTTCCTGGCGCTCGGCCTGGGCTGTCTGGCCGGCCCGGCGGTCCAGCCAGGCGTTTTTCAGGTAGAGCAGCCGGCGCGCCGCCAGTTCCAGGTAGTAGCCGACCTTTTCCGAGACGTTGAGCCAGGAGAATCCGAAGAACAGGCTGGACCCCATAACGATGAAGGCCAGCAGCAGCAGGGTGCCCCCGGCGCTGCCCGCGGTTTCGGCCAGGATGCCGGCCAGCAGGCGGCCCAGCTGCCCCCCGGCGCCCGCCGGCAGGGCGGTCCCGAGGCTTTGCAGGCGCAGGGCTTCGATGCCCATGCAGCCCAGGAACAGCAGCGTGAAGCCGATGCCGACTTCCCAGCGCACCCGGGGCAGCAGTTCCGGGACCTTGGACGGCAGCACCACGCGCGTCAGGCGATAGAAGCCCGCCGCGACGTGGCGCAGCATCAGCAGCACCCACAGCCAGGCGGAGGCGCCGAACAGATACAGCATCAGATCGGCCACGTAGGCCCCGAACGTGCCGCCCCAGTTCTGGGTGGCGCCGATGGTCAGGGAGTGCGACCAGCCCGGATCGGACCGGTGCCAAGTTCCCAGGACCAGGATCAGCCAGCCGGCGACCGCCGCGAGCAGGATCCAGCGGGCCTCGCGCAGCAGGCCGGTCAGGCGCGTCTGCAAGGGTGAAGGGCCATTGCGCACGTTGCGCGTGGAGCGGGAAGAGGTCACCGGAATTCTAGCCATCCGCCCATTATAATTGTGCGGTTGATGATGAACGGATTTTCTGTGATGTCTACTGCAAAACACGCGAAAGTGATGATTCTGGGCTCCGGCCCGGCCGGTTATACCGCCGCGGTCTACGCCGCGCGCGCCAATCTGTCCCCGGTGCTCGTCACCGGCCTGGAACAGGGCGGTCAGTTGATGACCACCACCGAAGTCGACAACTGGCCCGCCGACGTGGCGGGCGTCCAGGGGCCGGACCTGATGCAGCGCTTCATGGAACACGCCCAGCGCTTCAATACGGAAATGATCTTCGACCACGTCGCCAGCGTCGACCTGTCCAAGCGGCCCTTCGTGCTGAACGGCGACACGGGCGCCGCCTATACCTGCGACGCCCTGATCATCGCCACCGGCGCGTCCGCCCAGTACCTGGGGCTGGAATCCGAACACTCCTTCATGGGCCGCGGCGTATCCGCCTGCGCCACCTGCGACGGGTTCTTCTACAAGAACCAGGACGTGCTGGTGGTGGGCGGCGGCAACACGGCGGTGGAAGAAGCCCTGTACCTGTCCAACATCTGCCGCACCGTCACGCTGGTGCACCGGCGCGACAAGTTCCGCGCCGAACCCATCCTGGTCGATAAGCTGATGGACAAGGTCGAGAACGGCAACATGCGCCTGAAGCTCTTCTACGAACTGCAGGAAGTCCTGGGCGACGATTCCGGCGTCACGGGCGCCCGTCTGCTCAACAACCAGACCGGCCAGACCGAAGACCTGGCCGTGACCGGCACCTTCATCGCCATCGGCCACAAGCCCAACACGGCCATCTTCGAAGGCCAGCTGGCCATGGAAAACGGCTATATCACCACCCGCAGCGGCCTGCAGGGGCTGGCCACGATGACCTCGGTGCCCGGCGTGTTCGCCGCGGGCGACGTGCAGGATCACGTCTACCGCCAGGCCATCACCAGCGCCGGCACCGGCTGCATGGCCGCCCTGGACGCACAACGCTGGCTGGAGAATGAAGGACTCTAAGCCCACGCTGGCCGACCTGCGCCGGCTGCGTTCCGCCGCCGAACAGGCGGCGCAGCCTCCGGCGCCCACGCCCCGGCCCCGCCCGCGCAAGGCGCGCCGGCCGGGCCGCTCCGGCCAACCGACGCCGACCGCCCGCCAGGCCGATCCGCCGCCCGTCGCCGACGACGCGCCGCCCGCGCTCGATCTGGCCGACCAGGCGCTATTTCGCCAGGCCATGCGTTTCGTGCAGCCGCTGCCCGATCACGGCCCGCGGGCGCGGGCGTCCCTGCGCCGCGCCCCGGACAGCCTGCTGCGCGCCCGCCGCGAACATGCCCAGGGAGCGTCCGAATCCCCCAAGCGGCCGAAACCCGCCCGCCAGCGGCAGCCGGCCCAGGCGGGCATCCTGGATCCCGAGGCCCGGGAGTTCCTGCAGCCCGGCTGCGGGCCCGACCTGCTGCGCGGCCTGCGGCGCGGCAAATGGATCGCCCAGGCCACCCTGGACCTGCACGGCAGCACGCTGGACGAGGCCCGGGAACGCCTGGACCGCTTCCTGTCGTCCTGCCTGGAACACGGCATCCGCTGCGTGCGCGTCATCCACGGCAAGGGCATCGGATCGCGCCAGGGCGAACCCGTGCTGAAGTCCGCCATCCGCCAGCACCTCAGCCGACTGGAAGCCGTCCAGGCCTGGGTCCAGGGCGACGAACGCGACGGCGGCGCGGGCGCCGTGACCGCCCTGCTGCGCCTGCCCCAGGAACCCTGACGTCCCATTTACCGGCGCCCCCAGGAAGCCATCATGAACATCAGCTGGATCTACCTGATCATCGCCATCGCGGCCGAAGTGATCGCCACGTCCGCCCTGAAGGCGTCCGCCGGTTTCACCCGGGCGGTTCCGTCCGTCATCACGGCGATCGGCTACGGGCTGGCGTTCTATCTGCTGGCGCTGGCGCTGCGCACCATTCCGGTCGGCATCGCCTACGCCGTCTGGTCGGGCGTCGGAATCGTCGCCATCGCCATCATCGGCTATTTCATCTTCGGGCAGGCGCTGGATGCGGCCGGCATGATCGGCATCGGCCTGATCCTGGCGGGCGTGCTGGTGCTGAACGTGTTTTCCGCATCGGGCGGGCATTGAGGCCGCAGGCCGGCCGCCGAAGGGACAAATGAACAGGGCCGGTGATCAGATCACCGGCCCCGCCAGATTTTCATTTTTATGGGTACCGCCTACAAATGAAAGCGCCATCTGTGTAGCGCCAGTGCCCAAGCAGGGCTGTCTCCTCACCTGCATGTGCAGCATTATGCAGGCTGTATCGACAGATGACACCTAGGGAAGTCCCTAGGAAAGCGGTCCGCAGGCGCATTGTTACAACAGGGCCGGGCCGAAACAGATCGCGGCGCCGGCCAGTCCGGCCAGCAGCCTCAGCCACAGGCGGTGTCCCGAAATGAAGGCGAAGGACAGCCCCCAGAGCCCGATGCCGATCTGCACGAAGGCGAGCACGGCCAGCCAGGGATGCTCGATCAGCTGCACCAGCCGGGGGTTGGCGATCATGGCCAGCGGGATGATGTAGAGCCCCACGCCCAGCCGCATGGCCGAAGCGGCGACCTTCAGCCAGTTCTCGCCCACGATGCCCGCGGCGATGAACACGGTGCCGCACACGGGCGGCGTGATGGTCGACAGCAGGGCGAACCAGAACACGAACAGGTGCGCCAGCAGCAGATCGATCCCCAGGCGGTTCAGGGCCGGGCCGGCGATCGCCACGCAGATGACGTACGCCGCCGTGGTCGGCACCTCCATGCCCAGCAGCAGGCAGGCCACGGCCGTCAGCAGCAGCGCCGGCCACAGGCTTTCCTGCGCCAGCGCCAGGATGACCGAGGTGACCTTGATGCCCAGCCCCGTCATCCCCAGGACGCCGACCACGATGGAAGCGCAGATGATGATCGCCGCGATCATGGAAATCTGCCGGCCCGCGATGATGGCGGCTTCGGACATTCTGCGCGCGAAGGCCGACAGCGACACCTTGAAGCGGATGTCCAGGAACAGCAGCAGCACGCCCACCAGGATCGCCATGCAGGCGGCATACTGGGGCGTCACCTGGGCGATGAACATCTGCTGCAGCAGGACCCCGAACGGCACCAGGAAGAACAGCAGCGTGACGACGACGTCGCGCCGGCTGGGCTGGTCTTCCTGATCCAGGGCCCGGAGCCCATAGCGGCGAGCGAACAGATCGATGCCGATCCACACGGCCAGGAAATACAGCAGGGCCGGCAGCAGGGCCGCCGCCATGATCCGGGTGTACGGCGTCCCGGTGAGCTCGACCATCACGAAAGCGCCCGCCCCCATCAGCGGGGGCATGATCTGCCCGCCGGAAGAGGCGACGGCTTCCACCGCCCCGGCCAGGGACTTCGGATATCCCATGCGGACCATGGTCGGCATGGTCACGGCGCCGATGGAGGCGGCATTGGCCGAGGCGGACCCTGAAATCGACCCGAACAGGGCGGAGGCCAGCACCGCGACCTTGCCCGCGCCGCCCCGCAGGCGGCCCGCCGCCGCGATGGCGATGTTCAGGAATCCCTGCCCCGCTTCCCCCACGTTCAGCACGGCGCCCATGATGACGAAGATCGCCACGACGCTGACCGACACCCCCGTCAGCGATCCCCAGACCCCGCCTTCCGTGATCGTCAGCGTGCCCAGGGCGCTTCCCAGGGGAACGGCCGGATGGCCGAACTGCCCGGGCACGTACTGGCCGAAGAACCCGTACAGCAGGCAGACCAGGGCCACCATCGGCAAAGGCCAGCCGATGGCCCGGCGGGCCATCTCCAGCGTCACGCCCAGCAGCACCAGCCCCACGGCGATCTGCAGGCCGCTATCGAGGAAACCGTACTGGTCGCCCAGGGCATCGGCATTCAGGGCGGTATACAGGCACGCGGCCAGCCCCAGCGACATCACCACCCATCCCGACGCCTTCTGCCGCCGCGATCGCGCCGGATAGATGAACAGCCAGGGAAGCGCCAGCGCCATATGCAAAGGCCGCGCCACCAGGGCGGGCACCAGGCCGCTGAACACCAGGCCCAGGTGAAAGGCGATCGACACCAGCCCCAGGCCCACCCAGATAGGGTGCTGCCGCATCTGCCGCACGACCATGTCAGCGCATGCCTTCAGGGATCTGGATGCCCGCTTCCTGGTAATAGCGCACGGCCCCCGGATGCAGCTTGACCTTGGTCATCATCAGCATGTCGGGCGTCACCGCCTTCCACCAGGGAGCGCGGTCGCTCAGCGCCGCCTTCTGCTCCCAGAACGTCTTGGTCAGCAGATAGGCGGTCTGATCGTCCATCGCGGTCGTCGTGAATGCCTCGACGGGCAGGAACGTGGTGGCGACATCCTTGTTCACCCCCGCATAAGTGCCGGCCGGAATGATCTGCTTCAGGCGGCCCGTCTGCGCGATCTGCTCGTCGCTCAGCGAGACCAGGGACACCGGCATGCTGGCGGCGGCCTCGACCAGATTGGGCGCGGGGAAGGACCCCGCCGTCACGAAACCGTCGATCTGCCCGTTCTTGAGCGCATCGGCGGCGTTGCCCAGTTCGGCCGAGGCGATCTTGACCTTGCCGTCCAGGCCGAAGAGCTTGATGTATTTTTCACCTTCGGTGGCTCCGAAGCTGCCCTTGCCCAGCAGGATGGTCTTGCCGGCCATGTCGGAGAACTGATCGACCTGCTGGTCCCCCCGCATGACGAAATGCATGGTCAGGGAAGGAATCGGGAACAGCGCCCGGATCGAGGCGAAGGATTCCTTGGGACGATTCTTGAAGGGCCCCGTGCCGGCCATGGCGCTTTCCACCAGGCCCGGCGGCGACGTGAACACATAGTTGCCCGACCGGACGGCGGCCTCCATGACGTTCTGCACCGAGCCCTGGCTTTCCTCCACCGTCAGGATGGTGCCTCCCTTCGAACCGGTCTTGATGGCGTTCGCCAGTTCCACGCCCATCTGGTAGTAGGACGTGCCGGTCTTCGCCGACTTGTAGGCGATGCGCTGTTCCGCATGCCCGGTCGCCGCCAGCCCGAATGTGCACAGGGCCGTGATGCCCAGCGCTGCCGCCGTCTTCAGAAATGTCCGCATGTTCCGTTCTCCTCAAATGATCCCTGACGGGCATTGAGGGTATACGCAAGACTTTGCCAGCGTCAATTTTTTATCGCGGGCGATGGCCGGAGGACATCCCCTCAGTCCGGCAGCCAGTGCTCGGCGGGCGCGGGCTTGCCGAACAGAAAACCCTGGGCGCAGGCGCATCCCATGGCCTGCAGGGCATCCCGCTGGATCCCGGTCTCCACTCCTTCGGCCACCACGTTCAGGTCCAGCGACCGGGCCAGGCTCAGGACCGCCGACACGATGGCCGAGCTGCGCTGCTGCTGCCCCAGGCCCAGGGCCTGGATGAACGAGCGGTCGATCTTCAGGGAACTGAGCGGAAACCGGTGCACGTGGCTGAGCGACGAATATCCCGTGCCGAAATCATCCAGGGCGATCCGGATCCCGGCCTCGTGCAGGCCGCCCAGGATGCGGCCGGCCGCATCCGGATTCGACAGGAGCGTGCTCTCGGTGACTTCGGCGCAGATCTGGTGCGGCGCGATATGCGTCTGCGACAGCATGTCCAGCAGGCGCCGGGGGAAATTCCGGCTGTGGAAATGACGCGGCGAAATATTGATGTTCAGCACGCCCCGCTCGCCGATGAAACCCTGCGCCGCGTCGCAGGCCAGGCGGTACAGATGCCAGTCGATGGCTTCGATCAGGCCGGTTTCCTCGGCCGCGGGCAGGAAGGCGCCCGGCCCCAGCAGGCCCCGCTCGGGATGCCGCCAGCGGATCAGCGCCTCGTAGCCGACGACGCCGGCATCGGGCAGGCGCACGATCGGCTGAAAATACGGCACGAACTGGCCGCTTTCCAGGGCCGCGCGCATCTGCTGCTCCAGGTCCAGCACGTTCATGGCGGACGCATGCAGTTTCTCGTCGAACAGCACGAACCGCTGCCGGCCGGCCGCCTTGGCGCGGTACAAGGCCGTATCGGCGTCATGCAGCACCTGATCGACCGTCCGGTAGCCGGCATGGCTCATGGCGATGCCGATGCTGGCCGACACGTGCAGGGCGCGGTCGCCGATGCGGACCGCCTGGGCCAGCCCGGCCTGGACGCGCTGGGCCACCAGACAGGCCGTGGAGGGCTGGGGGCAATTTTCCAGCAGGATGGCGAACTCGTCCCCGGACAGGCGCCCGACGACGTCGGGGGTGCGCACGCAATCCGCGATCCGCCGGGAGACCTCGCGCAGGACTTCGTCGCCCACCTGGTGCCCCAGGCCGTCGTTGAACAGCTTGAAGCGATCGACGTCCAGGTACAGCAAGGCGAAACGGCGGTCAGGATCGCGCCGCTGGGCGGCCAGCGCGCGTTCGAGACGGTCGCGCACGTACACGCGATTGGGCAGGCCGGTCAGCGGATCGTGCATCACCTGGTGCCGCAACTGCCGCTGCGCCTGTTCCCGGACCGCGATCTGCTGGCGAAGTTCCTGGGTGCGTTCCATCACCCGCTGTTCGAGCTGGGCGTTCAGGGCCTGCAAGGCGGCGTCCTGCTGGCGCCGCCGCAGGGTATTGGCGATCTGGTAGGACACGAAGGTCAGCAGATCCGCATCCTGATCGGTGTAGCCCAGTTCCTGGCGGTAGCTCTGCAGCACGACCACGCCCATCACCCCCTGCGCTCCCAGCAGCGGCGCCCCCAGCCAGCACGCGGCCTCGGGACCGTAGGTGGCCGCATCGACCTCGCCGCGGGCGATCAGGGCGCCGATCTCGGCCTCGCTCATCAGCACCGTCCGGCCGCAGCGAATGGCGTATTCGCTCATGCCCCGCCCCAGGGGCCGCGCGGTCAGCCGCGCGCCTGCGCCGTCCACGGCATAGGGAAAATCCAGCCGCTGCCGGTCATCGGACAGCAGGGCGATATAGAAGTTTTCCGCATTCAGCAGCTCGCCGACCGCCAGGTGGATGCTGCGATAAAAGGCCTCGTTGCCGTCCTGGCTCTGCCCCAGCGCCGCGATCCGATAGAGCGTCGCCTGAAGATGCGCCGCCCGTTCGCCCTCGCGGACCTGTTCCTGCAGCCGGGCATTGGCGCTGGCCAGTTCGCGCGTCCGGTCCGCCACCCGGCGCTCCAGGGCTTCCTGCCCCATCTTGCGCTCGACGGCGTTGAGCACGTGCTCGGCGACGAAGGCCAGCACGTTCTGGTCGGACTGCGTGTATCCCCGGCCGGCTTCGTAGCTCTGCACCGTCAGCAGGCCCACCACCTGCCCTTCGCGGCGCATCGGCACGCCCATGAAATCCACGGACGGCGTGCCCACCGCGCTGCTGCGATCCAGCCCCAGGCTGCGGGCGACCTCGTCGGACGCGCCCCGCCTGGGCTGGCCCTGGCGGATCAAGGCCAGGGTGATGGTATTGCTCAGCTGCTCGGCGGTGAATTCCTGGTCGGGCCGATACAGCTGGCCGTCCATGACGTCGGCGAAATAGATGAACCGCACGGTCTGGCGCTGCGTGTCGTACAGGGCGATATAGAAGTTCTCGGCGTACATCAGCCGGGCGATGATGCCGTGCAGGCCTTTCAGCAGGCTTTGCATGTCCAGCCCGGAGGCGGCCATGTCGGCAATCGCGAACAGCGCCCGCTGCAGGCGCTCGGATTGCTCCAGGCGCTCCACCGAGGCTTGCAGGCGCTGGATGTCCGGGATCCCGGCAGGCATGCCATCCCGTTCCAGGTCCGTCTGGTGTTCGCCGTCCATGCCGTCCTCTCGTACGATCCTTGAAGCGAAAGCGCCCCGCTCGTGAAGTATACAAACAGTGACGAGGCCTACGCGCGGACCGGCCTTTCAGGCGGGCGGACCTGCTCCAGCGGCAGCGCCGTGGTGTGCCGCACCACTTCCATGACGAAGCCGGAACTGACGTCCACCAGCTCGGCGACCTTGATGAGCCGCTTGTACACCCGGTCGTATCCGGCGATATCCGACACCACCACCTTCAGCAGATAGTCGACTTCCCCGGCCATCCGGTAGACCTCGAGGATTTCCGGAATCCCCGCCACGCCGTCCAGGAACCGGGTCGTCCAGGCGTCGTCGTGGCGGGCGGCCTTCACCGTGACGAAGACCGTCAGCCCCAGGCCCAGGCGGACCGGGTCGCACAAAGCCACCTGCGCCTGGATGACCCCGTCTTCTTTCAGGCGCTGGATGCGCCGCCAGCAAGGCGTCGTGGACAGGCCCACCCGCGCGGCCAGGTCCGCCAGGCCCACCGAGGCATCCTGTTGCAGGATTTCCAGGATCCGATAATCCAATTTATCCATACAGACCACTCATATTAGAAATAATTTCTAATTCATAGCGGATTATATAGAAAGAACGGAAACCTTTTCCTGCTGGAAAACCTAGACTGTTCCTCATCGCCCACCGAGGAAATGCACACATGAACGCCCCATTGACTTTCGACATGGTCCGCTCGCCGTCGGAAACTCCCGCCCATGCGGAACAGGCGGTGGACACTTTTCTGTCGCACGGCACGCGCTCGCCCAAGGAGTACGGCGGCACGGTCAATCCCCCCGTCTGCCGGGCCTCGACCATCGTGTTCGACAACATGCAGGACATGGACGAGCGCCAGCGCGCCCTGGACCGGGACGAAGCGGGCGTGATGTGGTACGGCCGCAAGGGCACGCCCACCACCTTCGCGCTGCAGGAATCGATCGCCCGGCTGGAAGGGGGCTACCGCACCCTGTTGGCGTCCTCGGGCCTGGCCGCCTGCACCGCCGCCCTGTCGGCCTTCGTGCGGGCCGGCGACCACATCCTGATGAGCGACAGCGTCTACGGCCCCACCCGCCACTATGCAACGACGATCCTGGCCCGCTACGGCATCGCCACGACTTTCTACGATCCCGCCATCGGGGCGGGCATCGAATCCCTGATCCGCCCCGAAACACGCGTCGTCTACGTCGAATCCCCGGGTTCGCAGACCTTCGAGGTGCAGGACATTCCGGCCATCGCCGAATGCGCCCACCGGCACGGCGCCCGGGTGGTGATGGACAACACCTGGGCCTCGCCGCTGTACTTCAAGCCCTTCGAGCACGGCGTGGACGTTTCGGTGCAGGCCTGCACGAAGTACATCACCGGCCACTCGGACGCGCTGCTGGGCTCGATCACCACCACCCAGGAGACCTGGCAGGAAGTCAGCAGCCACGTCTACGCGCATGGCCTGAACGCCGGGCCTGACGACGTCTACCTGGCCCAGCGCGGCCTGCGCACGCTGTCCGTGCGCCTGGAACGCCATCAGCGCAATGCGCTGGAAGTCGCCCAATGGCTGGCCGCCCAGGCGGCCGTGGAACAGGTGCTCTACCCCGCCCTGCCAGGCGCTCCCGGGCACGAGATCTGGCGGCGCGACTTCACCGGCGCGTCGGGCCTGATGGGGCTGGCGCTCAAGCCCTGCGCCGCCCGGCACCTGCGCAACTTCGTCGACAGCCTGGAGCTCTTCCACCTGGGATTTTCATGGGGCGGCTTCGAAAGCATGATCATGCCGCAGGAATCCATGCCGCTCCGGGAAGCATCCCGGTGGCCATACGCGGGCCCGCTGGTGCGCCTGCACATCGGCCTGGAATCCCCCGACGACCTGATCGCCGACCTGAAGGCGGGGTTCACCCGCCTGTGACGCCGGCAGGCTGCCGGCGCCCCGTCACGCCCCGGCGGACGCCGGGGCCATGTTCACCCGGAAGGAAATGAGCAGCGCGGCGGCGAGCAGCATCAGGCCCCCCAGGCCGAACACGCCGGCCACGCCTTCCAGCTTCAGCACCAGCCCGCCGCCGCCCGCGCCGATGGCGATCGCCACCTGGATGGCCGCGACCAGCAGGCCGCCGCCGCTTTCCGCCTCGTCGGGCACGGTCCGGGCGACCCAGGTCGACCAGGCGACGGGCACCGTGCCGAAGGCGAACCCCCAGATCGCGATCAGGACCGCCGTCAGCAGCGGAAGATCGCCCAGGCCGCTCAGCGCGATGCCCACGGCCCCGATGAGCAGCGGCGCCATCACCATGGTCAGGCGCGTGCCGCGTTCCAGCAGGAAGCCGCCCAGCGACGTGCCCAGGTAGTTGGCGACCCCGAACCCCAGCAGAATTGTCGAGACCGCCGTGATCGTCACGCCGGTGACGTCTTCCAGGAAGGGGCGCACGTAGGTGAAGAGCGCGAAGTGCCCGCCGAAGATCAGCAGCGCGGCCGCCATGCCGACGCCTACCTGCGGACGCGCCATCACATCGATTAGGGTGCGCAGGCCCGCCCGCCCCGACGGCGCCATGCGCGGCAGGGTCGCCCATTGCACGGCCATGGCCAGCGCCCCCAGTCCCGCCGCTCCCAGGAACACGATGCGCCAGCCCACCACCGCCCCCAGATAGCTGCCCAGGGGCGCGGCGACGATGGTGGCCGCCGCGACGCCGCTGACGGTGATGGACAGACCGCGCGGCACCAGGTCTTCCGGGACCAACCGCATGACGATGGCCGTCGACATGGCCCAGAAGCCCCCGATCGCCACGCCCAGCAAGGCGCGCCCCAGCAGCAGGACGCCGAATCCGCTCGCGAACGCCACCAGCGCGTTCGAGACGATCAGCAGGCCCGAGAACCCGATCAGGACATGCCGCCGGTCCAGCTTCCGGGTGAGGGGCGACACCAGCAGGCTGGCCGCGAACGCCCAGATCGCCGTGGTTGAAATGGCCTGCCCCGCCAGGCTTTCCGTAATGCCCAGGTCCTTCGCCAAGGGCGTCAGCAGGCTGACCGGCAGAAACTCCGCCGTCACCAGGCCGAAGACGCCCAACATCAGGGAAATCACGGCGCCCCACAGGGGAGCGCCCGAATGCGGATGCGCCTGGGCATCCGCTTGCCGTCCGTTCATATCGATCCTTTGCCAAAAAAATGCGTCATGGCACATGCGCCATGGATGACAGGCAGGATATACTGGCCGAACCAGACAATCTATGGCATAAAAATCATAATGTTTGATCAATCGTCCGATCATGCTGGCCTCCCGGCGCGCTCGACCCCTTCCGAAACCGCCCGGGACCTCATCAGCGAACTGCTGACAGGCATGCGGCTGTATGGCCTGCACTACCGCCGCATCCAGGCCACGCCGCCGTTCGGCATCCGCTTCGGCGAGGAGCCCGACAAGGCCCAGTTCCATTTCGTGGCGCGCGGACAGGTGTACCTGCGCAGTCCGGGCGGCGAGATCCAGCCGCTGGCCTGCGGGGATGCCGTCCTGCTGCCCAGGGGCGGTCCGCACGCCCTGCTGTCCGACCCGGACCTTCCCTGCCAGCGCATCGCGCAGTTCAACGCCACGGCGATCTGCAGCGCGGTCGACGACGTGGACGCCTGCCGGCACGACGCCTGCCGGACGGACAAGGCCGTCATATTCAGCGGCTGCATGGTCTTCGACCTGGGCGCCATGCATCCCCTGGTCCGGCTGATGCCGGAAGTGATGCACGTCGGCACCTTGCTCGCGCGCAGTCCGGAAATCCTGCCGATTCTCGAAGCCATGGAACGCGAGGCCCGCACCGAGCGGGCCGGCTACGCCGGCATCCTGACCCGGCTGGCCGACGTCGTGTCCGCATCCATCGTCCGCGGGTGGGTGGAATGCGGCTGCGGCGACGCCAGCGGCTGGATCGAGGCGCTCAAGGACCCGCGCCTGGGCCGCGTCCTGGCCGCCATCCACCGCGATCCCGGCCGCAACTGGACCGTGGAGAGCCTGGCCTCGGAAATGGGCAGTTCGCGATCCGTGTTCGCCGAACGGTTCCAGGCCGTCACCGGCATGACGCCGCTGCGCTACGTCGCGGAATTGCGCATGCGCCTGGCCACGCAATGGATGGCGCGCGGCGAGCTGTCCACCGACGCCATCGCCGAACGGCTGGGCTATGGCTCCCAGGCGGCCTTCAGCCGGGCCTTCAAACGGATCACCGGCCAGCCGCCGGGCGCCGCGGCCCGGGCCGGCCGGCAGGCGATGGCGACCTGAGTTCACGCCAACAGCATAGGATCCACGACCATCATGAATCGTCCCACCCTGTATCAAACCGCCCTCCTCCTGGCAACCATGCTCCTGTCGATCTGCCTGGTGCCGAACGCATCCGCCCAATTCGTCCCTGTGCCCCCGGAGGCCACGCATTTCACCCTGGGCGACTTCAAGGTATCCGTCCTTCACGACGATGCCTTGTCATTTCCCAATGACGGCAAGATCTTCGCCACCAATGCAAGCCCGGCGGCCGTTGACAAGGTTCTGAAGGCGGCGGGCGCCCCGACGGACACCATCCTCCTGAGCGTGAATGCGCTGCTGATCCAGATGCCCAAGCGCACCATCCTGCTGGATACCGGGTACGGAACCGCCGGCAAGGGTGTCCTGCGGGAAAGTCTGGCCAAGGCAGGGGTCGCCCCGGATACGATCAGCGATATTTTCATCACGCACTCGCATCCCGATCACATCGGCGGCCTCATCGACGCCAAGGGCCGGTTGGTTTTCCCCAAAGCCACCATCCGGATGTCCGCCCAAGAATGGCGGTATCTCCAGGCTCAGGACGACGCGCGCACTATCGTGCCGATCATCAAGGCCCGGGTGGAAACGTTTGAACCAGCCAAGGCGGTCCTGCCGGGCATCACCCCTATCGCGCTTCCCGGACACACCCCAGGGCACGTGGGCTACGAGATCGCCTCCCAGGGGCGCAAGCTGCTGGACATCGGCGACATGGCACACAGCTCGATCATCTCGCTGGCGGATCCGGAATGGACGCTCGCCTGGGACTCCGATCCGCAGCAGGCAAGCAGGACCCGCCGCGAAGAACTGCAAAAACTGGCGAATTCGCATGAACTGGTATTCGCGCCGCACTTCCCTTTTCCAGGGATCGGACGGATTGAACCGCTGGGCCAGGGATTCCGGTTCCAGCCTGGTCTGCCAGCGGACAAATGAACTGGGGGCGCTTCCCGGCATGCTCCTGCGCCCGAATCTCGCCGTCCTGCACAACAACCTCAGCGCCATAAAAACAAAGCTCCACCCCTCGAAAGGGGTGGAGCCCAGATCCGGCAACCCCACTGACCGCAGCGGGGAATCGCCATGGACGATCACATATTGTCGATCATCACCTGGCCGAAACCGGAGCACGACACCTGCGTGGCGCCTTCCAGCAGGCGGGCGAAGTCATAGGTGACCTTCTTCGACAGGATGGATTTTTCCATGCTGCTGATGATCAGGTCGGCCGCTTCCGTCCAGCCCATGTGGCGCAGCATCATCTCGGCCGACAGGATTTCGGAACCCGGGTTCACGTAGTCCTTGCCGGCGTACTTCGGCGCCGTGCCGTGCGTGGCTTCGAACATGGCCACGGAGTCGGACAGGTTGGCGCCCGGGGCGATGCCGATGCCGCCGACCTGAGCCGCCAGGGCGTCGGAAACGTAGTCGCCGTTCAGGTTCAGCGTGGCGATGACGTCATATTCGGCCGGGCGCAGCAGGATCTGCTGCAGGAAGGCATCGGCGATGACGTCCTTGACCACGATGTCGCGGCCGGTCTTGGGGTTCTTGAATTTGCACCACGGGCCGCCGTCGATCAGCTGGGCGCCGAATTCCTTCTGGGCCAGGGCGTAGCCCCAGTCGCGGAAGCCGCCTTCGGTGAACTTCATGATGTTGCCCTTGTGCACCAGGGTGACGCTCGGGCGGTCGTTGTCGATGGCGTACTGGATGGCCTTGCGCACCAGGCGTTCCGTGCCTTCGCGCGACACGGGCTTCACGCCGATGCCGGACGTGCCCGGGAAGCGGATCTTGTTGACGCCCAGGGTGTTCTGCAGGAACTCGATCAGCTGGCGGGCCTTGTCGGATTCGGCTTCGAATTCGATGCCCGCGTAGATGTCTTCGGAGTTTTCACGGAAGATGACCATGTCGGTCTTTTCCGGCTCGCGCACGGGCGAAGGCACGCCCTTGAAGTAGCGCACCGGGCGCAGGCAGACGTACAGGTCCAGCTGCTGGCGCAGGGCCACGTTCAGGGAACGGATGCCGCCGCCGACGGGCGTGGTTAGCGGGCCTTTGATGGACACCACGTAGTCGCGCACCACGTCCAGGGTTTCGTCGGGCAGCCAGACGTCCGGGCCATAGATCTTGGTGGACTTTTCACCAGCATAGACTTCCATCCAGTGGATCTTGCGCTTGCCGGCGTAGGCCTTGGCCACGGCGGCATCCACGACTTTCAGCATCACCGGGGTGATGTCCTGGCCCGTGCCGTCACCCTCGATGTAGGGGATGATGGGTTCGTCGGGGATATTGAGGGAAAAGTCGGCGTTGACCGTGATTTTCTGACCACCGGCCGGGACCTTGATGTGCTGATAAGACATGAGTGCTCCAGTGTTGCTGGGGTTGTTGTTCAAAAGAGGATGCTGTGCGTGGGGTCGCAGTCTTATATAAGAGTTTAACGTAAACTGCCCCGCAGGGCGTCGGGAATCTGCAGGGGTTCGAATCCGCCCGGGCACGGGCCGGTAAAATGAAGATTACGCTTCATCATGCCCCTTGCACATCCCATGTTCAACCCATCTAAAGAGCAGGTCCGCGAATTCTTCACCGAGGCCTGGCGCAAGCGCCGCGCCGGCGGCGTGCTGACGCCGCTGGAAACCATGGCGGCCGACCTGGTCGAACGCCACCCCGAATACCACGACGACCTGCAAGACCCGGAGGCATCGCAGCGCGACTATCCCGTCGAGGGGGGCCGCACGAATCCCTTCCTGCACCTGTCCATGCATCTGGCGATCCAGGAACAGCTGTCGATCGACCATCCGCCGGGCATCCGCGCCGCCTGGAACAGCCTGCTGCAGACCCACGACGAACACGAGGCCGCCCACGTCATCATGGAAGCCCTGGGCGAAGTCGTCTGGGAAGCCCAGCGTCTCGGCAAGCCGCTGGACAACGATCACTATCTGGATCTGATCCGCCGCCACGCGAGCCGCACGAACTGACATTCCGGCCGGGTGCCCGGCAACCGGGCGGGCGCGCGCAGCGCCCCCGGAGGGCCGCCGACGATGCCGGCGACCCGCTTGCGGCGATTACCGCACGTGCAGGGAGGTAGGCAGCGAGGACAGCCAGGCGGAAATGTTGACGATGTCGGCGGCCGACAGCTGCGACGCCATGGCCCCCATCACGGCGTTCTTGCGCACATTGGCGGACGCCGGTTCGCCTTTCTGGCCACGCTGGTAGGCCACCAGGGCATGCGCCAGGTAATCCTGATGCTGGCCGGCCAGGATCGGATAGGCCGGCTGGATGGGGGTCTTGGCGTCCGCGCCGTGGCAGGACGCGCAGGTGAATTTTTCAAAGGCCGCCTTGCCGGCCGACAGATCGGCGGCCTGAGCGCCCGCCGTCATCAGACTGCACCCAAGCAGGGCAATCCAGAATGCTCGCATGGTGTTCCCCTATTTGAGATTGTGGTAGTAGGCTGCGACGTCGGCCATGTCCTGTTCGGTCAGGGACTTGGCGATGGCATCCATGGTCGGAAAGGAGCGGGCGCCGCTGGCGTATTCCTTGAGCGCCGCGACGATGTATTCCGCGTTCTGACCCGCAATCATGGGGACATGGTACAACTCGGGATAAGCCGCCTTGTATTCCTGAATACCGTGGCAGCCGATGCACATGGAAACCTTCTGGGAACCCGCCTGCGCATCACCCTTGATCGCCGGAGCATCCGCCGCCATGGCGGCCCCCGCGAACAAACAGGTCACCAGCAAGCTGGCAGCCTTAAAACCATGCCTTGTCATTCCGTGTGACTTCATATGGCCTCTGTCTCGTGTTTCGAATTTTATGTCGGCATCGGCCGCCCTCTTGCCGGGCCGATGAGGCATACTGATTGTACGATAGTTGCCCCGATACAGACAGCCATCGAATGTTGAACCCTATAACAACACGCCCTCGCGCCGCCGGGCGCGCGCAGAACCCATGACCGATGCCGCCGTTTCCTCCGATTCCCGACGTTTTCAGGGCACTGACCGCTACGTCGCCACCGACGCCCTGAAAATGGCCGTCAACGCGGCCCTGACCTTGCAGCGCCCCCTGCTGGTCAAGGGCGAACCCGGCACCGGCAAGACGCTGCTGGCCGAGGAAGTCGCCCGGTCCCTGGGCCGCCCCCTGCTGCAATGGCACATCAAGTCCACGACCAAGGCGCAGCAGGGCCTGTACGAATACGACGCCGTCTCGCGCCTGCGCGATTCGCAGCTGGGCGACGACCGCGTCCACGACATCGGCAACTACATCGTGCAGGGGGTGCTGTGGCAGGCCTTCGCATCCGACACGCCCTGCGTGGTGCTGATCGACGAAATCGACAAGGCCGACATCGAATTCCCCAACGACCTGCTGCGCGAACTGGACCGCATGGAATTCCATGTGTACGAAACCCGGCAGACTATCCAGGCGCGGCACAAGCCGTTGATCATCATCACCTCGAACAACGAAAAGGACCTGCCGGACGCCTTCCTGCGGCGCTGCTTTTTCCATTACATCGAATTCCCCGACCGCGCCACGCTGACCGACATCGTCGCCGTGCACTTTCCGCGCCTGCGCGAAGACATCCTCGGCGCGGCCCTGGACGTGTTCTTCCGCCTGCGCGACGTGCCCGGCCTGAAGAAACGGCCGTCCACGTCCGAATTCCTGGACTGGCTGCGCCTGCTGCTGGCCGAATCCGTGGCGCCGCAGACCCTGGCCCAGGGAGACATCCCGCCGCTGGCCGGCGCCCTGCTGAAGAACGAACAGGACCTGAACCTGCTGCAGCGGCTCTCCGCCCTGGCGCAGCGCGGGCGCTAGGCCGCCCCGGTCACCGGGCTCCGGCGCTTCCCCGACGAAGCGTTCCGTTTCCAGACACGCAACCCACCCACTCCAGGCACTTCCTCATGAGCACATCCGCATTCACCACCCTGCCCGCCCCCGTCACCCTGGAAGGCCACGGCGTCCGCCTGGTCCCCCTGTCCCCGGACCACGTCGCGGGGCTGCAGGCGGCGGCCGCCGACGGCGAACTGTGGACGCTGCGGATCACCTCGGTCCCGGAGCCGGAACACGCCGGCGTCTACGTGGCGGCCGCCCTGCAAGGCCAGGCCGACGGCCACATGCTGCCCTTCGCCGTGACGGACGCCGCCAGCGGGGCGGTCCTGGGCACGACGCGCTATCACGACATCGTGCCCGCGCTGGCGCGGCTGGAGATCGGCTACACCTGGTACGGCCGGTCCCGGCAGCGCACGCACGTCAACACCGCCTGCAAGCTGCTGTTGCTGGAACACGCCTTCCAGGCCCTGGGCGCCGCCGTCGTGGGATGGCGCACGGACAACTACAACACAGCCTCGCAACGCGCCATCGAGCGGCTGGGCGCCCATCGGGACGGCGTGATCCGCCATCACGCCCTGCGCCGCGACGGCACCGTGCGCGATACGGTCATGTACAGCCTGCTGGCCGGCGAATGGCCGGAAGTCCGCGCCCATCTGCGCTATCAGCTGCAGCGGCCGCGCGGCTGAGCCGCGGGCCGTCCGAATCACGCATTCTTCATGCTGATCGACTTCTTCACCCGCCTGCGCAACGCCGGCATCCCGGTCTCCATCCAGGAATACCTCAGCCTGCTGGAACTCCTGCGCAGCCCGGCCGCGCCCGCCAGCACAGAAGACTTCTATCACCTGGCCCGCATGGCGCTGGTCAAGGACGAAACCCGCTACGACCGCTTCGACCAGGTCTTCGCCGCCTTCATCGGCCAATTGCAGGCCCGCGCCGGCAAGCCCGACATCCCCGCCGACTGGCTGCTGCAGACCATCCGCAAGCATCTCAGCGACGCGGAAAAAGCAGCGCTGGAAAAGCACGGCTGGGACCGCCTGATGGAGATGTTCCGCGAACGCCTGGCCGAACAGAAGGAACGCCACGCCGGCGGCAGCAAGTGGATCGGCACCGGCGGCTCCTCGCCGTTCGGGCACGGCGGCTATCATCCCGAAGGCATCCGCGTCGGCGGCCCCTCGGCCGGCAATCGCACCGCCGTCAAGGTCTGGGAACAGCGCCAGTACCGGGACTACGACGACCAGCAGACCCTGGGCACGCGCAACTTCAAGGTGGCGCTGCGCCGCCTGCGCCGTTTCGCCCGCCAGGGCGCGGCCCTGGAACTGGACATGCCCGGCACCATCCGGGGCACCGCGCAGCAGGCCGGGCTGCTGGACCTGCGCTGGGTGCCCGAGCGCCACAACGCCGTGAAGGTGCTGATGCTGCTGGACGTGGGCGGCAGCATGGACGATCACGTGGCGCGCATCGAATCGCTGTTCTCGGCCGCCCGCAGCGAATTCAAGCACCTGGAAGTCTTCTACTTCCACAACTGCCCCTACGAATCGGTCTGGCGCCACAACGAACGGCGCCACGGCGCGCGCATCGACACCTGGGACCTGCTGCGCAGCTACGGCGAGGACTGGCGCCTGATCCTGGTGGGAGACGCGTCCATGAGCCCCTACGAACTGCTCTATCCGGGCGGCTCCATCGAACACAACAACGCCGAGACCGGCGCCGCCTGGCTGCAGCGCATGCTGAACCACTGGCCGCACGCCGTCTGGCTGAATCCGGAGCCCTCCGGATCCTGGCCCTACCGCCAGTCCATCGCCATCGTGCGCGAGCTGATGCACGACCGCATGTACGGCATGACGATGGACGGACTGGAACAGGCGATGCGATTCTTGGCAAAATAGCCGGTCCGCCGCCTCGTCGTCGATCCGCGCCCTGATTGGACATTCTCGTGAAATTCATGCCGATGCATCGCCCCGCCGCTCTCCCCGCCCTGCTGGCCCTGTGCAGCCTGCTGCTGATGGGCATCCAGGGTCCCGCGCAGGCCCAGGCCGCCGCACCCCCCGCACAGGCCGCGCCGCAGCAGGCCCCGGCCGCCCCGCCTCAGGGCATCCGGCAGGTCGTCATGATCGAAGGCGTCACCGAATACCGGCTGGAAAACGGCCTGACCGTGCTGCTGGCCCCCGACGACTCCCGCGCCCAGACCACGGTCAACATGAGCTACCGGGTCGGGTCGCGCAACGAAGGGCCGGGCGAGACCGGGATGGCGCACCTGCTGGAACACCTGCTCTTTCGCGGCAGCCCCGAGCACCCGGACGCCCTGGCGGAATTCTCGCGGCGCGGGCTGGCGGCCAACGGCTCCACCACCACGGATCTGACCAACTACTACGCGACCTTCGCCAGCAACCCGAATACCTTGCGCTGGTACCTGGCCTGGCAGGCCGACGCCATGCTGAACGCCCGCATCGGCCGCGCCGACCTGGACGCGGAAATGCCGGTGGTGCGCAATGAAATGGAGCAGGGAGAGAACAGCCCCTTCAGCATGCTGCTGCAGCAGACCGACGCCGCCGCCTATGTCTGGCATCCCTACGGACGCAGCGTGATCGGCGCCCGCTCGGACGTCGAACACGTGGACATCGAGCAACTGAGGGCCTTCTATCACCGCTACTACCAGCCCGACAACGCCGTGCTGATCGTCACCGGGCGCTTCGACGCCGCGCAGACCCTGCAATGGATCGCCCGGGATTTCGGTCCCCTCGCGCGGCCCGAACGCGCGCTGCCGCCGGAATACACGGTCGAGCCCGTGCAGCAGGGTGCCCGCGCCGTGACCTTGCGGCGGGCGGGCGGCAGCCCCATCGCCATCGTCCAGTACCACTTCCCGGAAGGCGCCAGCGACGCGTACACGGCCCTGTCCCTGGGCACGGACATGCTGGCCGACAGCCCGGCCGGCCCCCTGTACCGGGCGCTGGTCCAGACCGGCCAGGCCGGCAGCGTCTTCGGTTTCGCGCGCGCCATGAAGCAGCCCGGATACGTCGTGTTCGGGGCGCAGCTGCAGCCCGCGGCCGATCCCCATGCCGTGCTCGCCACGCTGGAAAAGACGCTGGAATCGGGCGGCATCGACCAGCTGGACCAGGCCGCGCTGGACCGCAGCCGCACCGCCTGGCTGAACCAGTGGAAGCAGGTCTACAACCAGCCCGCCAATCTGGCCGACGCCCTGTCCAACGCCGTATCGCGCGGGGACTGGCGGCTGTTCTTCATCGAGCCGATGCGCATCCGCGCCCTGAAGCTGGACGACATCCGGCGCCAGCTGCACGCCTGGCTGCTGCCCAGCAACCGCACCAGCGGCCTGTATCTACCGACGCCCGATCCCGTCTATGCGCCGGCGGCGCCCGCCGCCGACCTGGGCCCCTGGATCGCCCAACTGAAGACCGGCACCGACCGCCCCGCCGTGGCCAGCTTCGACACGGACCCGCAGGCCCTGGACGCGGACACCCGGCGCAGCACGCTGAACCTGCCCAACGGCCCGGTCACCCTGGCGCTGCTGCCCAAGGCCACGCCGGGAGACCAGGTCCATGCCTACATGCGCCTGCGCTTCGGCGCCGCCGAGCAGATGCGCGGCCTGGGCCTGGTGCCGTCGATCACGGCCGCCATGCTGCTGCGCGGGGCCGACGGACTTTCCCGCCAGCAGATCGAGGACCGGCTCAACGCGCTGGATTCCGACCTGAGCTTCAGCGGCGGCGGCAACACGCTGACCGTGACCATGCGCAGCTCCCGCGACCATCTGCCGGACCTGCTGGCCCTGACCTTCCGCCTGTTGCGCCATCCCGCATTCCCGGCGGCGGAACTGAGCGAGCTTCAGCACGCCCTGCTGGGCAATATCGAAGACGAAGCCGTCAGTCCCGCCTGGCTGGTGCGCAACACCCTGGAGCGCCAGGACCAGCCCTGGAAAAGCGACGACATCCGCTACACCCCCACGGCGCAGGAACTGCTGAAGGACACGCAATCGCTGACCCCCGCCGCCCTGAAGCAGTTCCACGACCGCTTCTACGGCGCCGGCGGCATCCAGCTGTCCGTGGTCGGCGACTTCGACCCGCAAGCCGTCGAACACAGCCTGCGCGCGGGACTGGAAGGCTGGCGGCAGGCGCCGGCCTACGAACGGGCCATGGAACCCTGGTATCCCATCGCGCCCGAAGTCTTCCACATCCCGGCGCCGGGCAAGGCCAATGCCAATTACCTGGCCGCGCTGCAGCTGAAGCTGCAGGACACCGACCCCCGCTGGCCCGCCCTGATCCTGGCCAACTACCTGCTGGGCGGATCGGAGGATTCCCGCCTGTGGCAGGCGATCCGGGTCAAGGGCGGCCTGTCCTACACGGTGGGCAGCTCGCTGCAAGCGTCGTCCTGGGAGCCTTCCGGCAGCTGGACGTTCTTCGCCACCATGGCATCCCAGAACGCCCAGGCGCTGCAGGACGCCATGGTCAAGACGCTGAGCGACACGCTGAAGAACGGATTCACCCAGGACGAAGTGGACCAGGGCGTGAAATCCCTGCTCAATTACCTGAAGCTGGGCCGCTCCAACGACAGCTGGCTGGCGGACCACTGGCTGGACTACCTGGATACGGGCCGCAGCTTCGCCTGGCAGCAGCGCATCATCGACCAGTTGAAGAGCCTGAAGGCCGGGCAGGTGAACGCGGCGATGCGGGATCTGCTCAAGCCCGGCGAACTCAGCATCGCGGTGGCCGCCGATCCCAAGGCGAAACCCTGAAGACGGACTCCGCGCCCGCACAGGACGCGCCCCTGCGATGCGGCCGCGATGCCCGCACCCGGCAACGGCGGCGGCCTTCCAAGCGCCCGATCATTGCCCTTTCGAGCGAGGCTCGCTACAATTCATCGATCACACAAATCGATTTGGGGAAATGCCTGGAAGACTGCAGGATTTCCCGGAGGACGCCATGACGGACCGCCTGAAGGACATGCATGAACATCCGGCGCTGCTGCTGCCGGACCTGACGCTGCTGCCGGAGGGCGCCCGGCGCGGGCACGCCGTGCTGGTCGAGGGCGGCCACATCCGGGACGTCGGCCCCGCGGACGGATTCCAGGCGCTGGAAGTCCCCCGGATTCCGCTGCCGGGCCGGCTCCTGATGCCCGGCTTCATCGACGCCCATCATCATCTGACGCAGTCTTTCGGCAAATCCCTGGTGTTCGGCGAACCGTCCGAGATCTTCAAGCGGGTCTGGGTGCCGATGGAACAGTTCATGGACGAGGATGCCATCGAGACCGCCACCCGGCTGGCCGCCTGGGAATCGCTGCGCGGCGGGTTCACCACGGTGGCGGACGCGGGCACGCGGGCCTCGGCGGACGTCGGCCTGCTGGCGGACGCGACCTCCAGCGTCGGGCTGCGTTGCGTGCTGGGCGTGATCTGCAACGACCTCCAGGGCGGTGCACAGGTCGCCAGCCGCGCGGACATCGAACGGCTCGCCCGGAAGCACCTGACGCGCTGGCATGGCCACGACCTGGTGCATCCCTCGCTGGCGATCTCCATCCCCGAAGCCGCGACGGACGAGGTGCTGGTCGCGGTGACCAAGCTGGCCCGGGACGCCTCCGTCTGCTTTCAAACGCACCTGAACGAACACCTGGCGGCTGTGGAACGCTCCCTGGTCGCCACCGGGCACCGGCCCCTGCAAAGACTGGCCCGGCTGGGGGCCATCGGCCCGGAACTGCTGGCGGCCCACGCCACCTTGCTGACCACCGACGAGATCCTGCTGCTGCGCGACAGCGGCGGGGCCATCAGCTACAACCCGGTCGCCAGTTCCTGGAAAGGCAATGCCGTGGCCCCCGCCCTGCTGCTCAGCGAGCTGGGCGCGCGCGTCGGCCTGGGCACCGACGGCACGCGCAGCGACGCGTTCCGCCTGCTGGACGCCGCGGAAACGGCCCAGCGCTTCGCCTACACCATGGCGGCGGGCGACTCCTCCTCCGGCGGCGGCTGGATCTGGCTCGACCAGGGGCTGCGCGGCGGCGCCGACGCCGTCGGGCTGGGCGGCAAGGTCGGGGAAATCCGTCCGGGCGCCTATGCCGACCTGCTGGTGATCGACCTGGACACACCCGAATTCGTGCCCAGCTGGGATCCGGAATGGGAACTGGTCCGCCTGGGCAACCGGGACCAGATCGAATCGGTGATCGTCCACGGCCGCCTGCGGCTGGACCACGGCCACCCGGTGGACTGGGACGGCGGGCGCCTGCTGGAGAAAGCCCGGGAAACCGCCCAGCGCATCGTCGCCTCGGCCCCGATCCAGCGGATCGATCCCTCGGCCTCCGAACACCGCGCCCTCTGGAAGGCGCGCCATCCATGAGCAGCACCGCCCTCTACCTGATCGGCCTGACCGTCTTCGTCTCGGCCTTCGCCCAGGGAGCCAGCGGGATGGGATTCGCCATGCTGGCGGCGCCAGTGGTCAGCCTGTTCGCCCCCACCCTGATTCCCGTCATGCTGCTGGTGCTGATGATTCCGCTCAACGCCTACATAGGCTGGCGCGAAAGGGCCGCCATCGACTGGAATGGCGTCAAGCTGATCAGCATCGGCCGCTTCGCCGGCACATTCCTGGGCCTGTGGATACTGCTGATCGTCAATCTGCACCAGCTGGCCCTGCTGATCGGCTGGTCCACCCTGATCGCGGCCGTCGTCGCCTTGCTGTCGCCCTCGTTCGACATGAACCGCACGGGGCTGGGCATCGTCGGCCTCATCACCGGAATCACGGAGACCTCCACCGGAGTCGGCGGTCCGCCGCTGGCCCTGGCGTACCAGCACAAACGCGGCCCCGTGCTGCGCGCCACCGTCGCCCTGTGCTTCCTGGTGGGCGAGGTCATCTCCCTGATCGTGCTGGCCGTCAGCGGCCAGATCCACGCCGACACCCTGCTGATGTCCGCCAAGATGCTGCCTTTCCTGGCGCTGGGCTCCTATGCCAGCAAATTCGTCCATCACCGGCTGGACGGTCCCTTATTGCGTTACATTGTGCTTGGATTCTCCAGCATCTCAGGCATCGTCGTGATCCTGCAGGCGTAATTCAATCCACGGACCAGATGACAACAAGCAGACAGAAGTTCAAGCGGGTGACCATAGCCGACGTGGCGCGCGAGGCCGGCCTGTCCCCCACGACAGTCTCCCACTCCCTGAACGGCATCGGCCAGGTCGATCCCAAGACCCGGCAGCACGTCAAGGACGTCGCCGCGCGCCTGAAATACCGGCCCAGCGTGCGGGCGCAGCGCCTGCGCACGGGCCGCTCGAATGCGATCGCGCTGCTGTCCTCCATGCCCTCCGCCGTCTCCGCCGGCGCCTCGCAGCTGGGTTTCTTCACCGAACTCGCCATGGGCTCGGCGCGGACCGCGCTGCTGCGCGGCTACGTGCTGCTGCTGGCGCCTCCCGTGGACCAGTGCAATCCGCTGGCCCTGCTGGACATGGACGGCGCGATCCTGCTGGAACCCGCGCAGGCGGATCCCGTCGCCCAGGAGCTCGACGAGCGCGGCATCCGCTACGTCACGATCGGGGCGGCCCCCGGCCCCATGAACATCGACCTGCGCCACGGCGAGGCGGCGGACCTGCTGCTGCGGCATCTGCTGGACGTCGGCGCGCAATCCATCGGCCTGATCCTGGGCAGCAACGGGCGGGCCTCCCAGGAAGCATTCCGCGCGCGATACCTGGCCCTGGCGCAAGAGCGCGCCTTCACGCCCATCATTCACGAAGCCCCCGAGGAAGCAGGGGAAAAGGCGGGCTACGACGCGACCCGCCGGCTGCTGCAACAGCACCCCGGGCTGGACGCTCTGTGCGTGCCCATCGACACCTTCGCCTCGGGCGCGGCGCAGGCCGCCGCGGATGCCGGCCGCGGCATCGGCCGGGGCTTGCGGCTGGTCACCCGCTACGACGGCCTGCGCGCGCGCACCTGCCAGCCTCCGCTGACCGCCGTGGACCTGCACCTGGACGCGATTTCGGCGGCCGCCGTGGATCTGCTGCTGCAAACCCTGGACGGCCGTCCTCCGCAGCCCATGGACACGCCCCCGCCCGCACTCATCGCCCGGGCGTCCTCCCTGGGCTAGGATCCCGCGACGAAGAAGGGGCGGCTCATCAAGAGCCGCCCCTTTTCGCACTGCCCGAAAGCCTGCGGCGACCTCAGATCCGGTAATTGGCCGGGCGGCCGACGGCGGGCTTGTCCGAGGAGCCGCCCGAAGGCTGCCCCGCGTTCCCGGTATGGCGGAACAGCAGATTCAGCAGGACCGCCACCAGCGCGCTCATGGCCACCCCGCTGCCCACGATGGCTTCGACGTTGGCCGGCAGCGCGTGGTACATGCCCGGAATCAGCACCGGCAGCAGGCCCAGCGCCAGGGCCAGGGTGCAGGTGATCAGATTGCCCGTATTGCTGAAGTCCACCCGGGCAAGCATCTGGATGCCCAGCACGCTGATGATGGCGAACACCACCACGGCCGTTCCGCCCACCACGGCCGGCGGAATGCCGTTGAGGATCCGCGCCAGCGGCGTGAAGCCGATCAGGATCAGCAGGGCCCCGGCGACCGCCGTCACATAGCGGCTGCGCACGCCGCTGGCGCGCACGATGCCGATGTTCTCGCCGCTGGTCACCATGGCGGGCGTGCCGAACAGCCCCCCGATGATGGACACGATGCCGTCGGAGCGGATGACGCGGGGCACATCCCGAGTCGCCACGACCTCGCGGCCCACGATTTCGCCGTTGATGATGGTCTGTCCGGTGGCCTCCGCCATCGAAGCGATGCTCCAGATCAGCATGGGAATGGCGGCGATCAGGTCCAGGTGAGGCGTGCCGAAGGGCAGGAACTGCGGCAAGGCGAAGGCGGGGCCGGCGGCGTGCGCCCCAAAAGAGGTCTGCCCCAGCGCCAGGGCGACGATCGTGCCGCCGATCAGGCCCAGGGCCACGGACAGCTGCCGCCAGAACCCGCGCAGGAACCTGAAGCACAGCACCGTCAGCAGGATGGTGACGAAGGCCAGCAGCAGTTGCTGCGGATCCCCGAAATGCGCCGTCCCGGGCCGGCCGGTGAACAGCTGGCCGGTCACTTTGACCAGATTGATGCCGATCACGACCACCATGGTGCCGATGACCAGCGGCGGGAAGTATTTCAGCGCCCGGACGAAGACGGTCACCACCAGGATATAGAAAATGCCCGTCAGCACGACCGCGCCGGCGGCGGTCTGCAGATCCGTTCCCTGGGCGATGGTGATGAACAGGATGGTCGCCGCCCCGCCCGGCAGCATGATGAAGGGCAGGCGCACGCCGATGTTGGCCACGCCGACGGACTGCAGGATCGATCCCAGGCCGCTGAAGACGAAGACGCTGGAGAGCAGCGCCGAGGCCAGGTCGGTCGGCAGGTCCAGGGCGCTGGCGATCAGGAAGACCGAGGAGATGGGCGTCGCCACCATCACCAGGATATGCTGGATCGCGAACAGGATCAGATTGTGAACGGGACGGATCTGGTCGACCGGATGGACGCCGTCCGCCAGTGGCTCGCCGTCCGGGTGATGCGTAGTCTCCATGAGTCTGCCTCTTATCAGGATCTATCGGAATAAATCGATTTGGGATTCATGGCCAAAAAGCCGCCTAAATCGATTTGTGCAAATAGTGGATCCTGCGGGAAGAACTGTCAACACAGGGTTTTTACGGGGGCGAAAAAAGCCCCGCGTCCGGCCGGAGCCGGTGCGCGGGGCTGCAGGGATGAATGCCGGACCGGCGTCAGGAAAAGAAGTTCTTGACCTTGTCCGTCCAGGATTCGCTCTTGGGGGAATGGCGGTCGCCGCCGGTCGTGAGCGACGCCTCGAACTGGCGCAGCAGCGCCTTCTGTTCGTCGTTCAGGCGCACCGGGGTTTCCACGGCCACGTGGCAATACAGATCGCCCGGATAGCTGGAGCGGATCCCCTTGATGCCCTTGCCGCGCAGGCGGAACGTCTTGCCCGTCTGGGTGCCTTCCGGGATCGTGATTTCCCCGCGCCCCGCCAGGGTCGGGACTTCCAGCGTACCGCCCAGCGCCGCCTTGGTGAAGGGGATGGTCAGCTCGCAGTGCAGGTCTTCGCCGTCGCGCTGGAAAATGCCGTGGGGCTTGATGCGGATTTCCACGAACAGGTCGCCCGCCGGCCCGCCGTTGACGCCCGGCTCGCCATTGCCCGACGAGCGGATGCGCATGCCGTCGTCGATCCCGGCCGGGATCTTGACTTGCAGCGTCTTGTTCTTGCGGATGCGCCCCACCCCGTCACAATCGGCGCAGGGATGGGCGATTTCCTTGCCGCTGCCATGGCAGGTCGGGCAGGTCTGCTGCACGCTGAAAAAGCCCTGCTGCATACGCACCGCGCCGCTGCCGCCGCAGGTGTGGCAGGTGTGCGGCGTGGTGCCCGGCTTGGCGCCGGACCCGTGGCAGGTATCGCAGGTTTCCCAGCTGGGAATGCGGATTTCGGTATCGAAGCCGTTGGCCGCCTGCTCCAGGCTGATTTCCAGGTTGTATTTCAGGTCGGCGCCGCGATAGACCTGCGGGCCGCCGCCGCGCCGGCCGCCGGCCGCGCCGCCGAAGATTTCCCCGAAGATGTCCCCGAAGGCGTCGGCGAAACCGCCCGCCCCGCCCATGCCGGCGCCCGCCGCCGCGTTGGGGTCCACCCCCGCGTGGCCGAAGCGGTCGTATGCGGCCCGCTTTTCCGCGTCCGACAGCATCTCGTAGGCCTCTTTGGCCTCCTTGAACTTGTCTTCGGCTTCCTTGCTGTCCGGATTGCGGTCCGGGTGATATTTCATCGCCAGCTTGCGGTAAGCCTTGCGGATGTCGTCATCCGAGGCGTTCTTGGCGACCCCAAGGACTTCGTAGAAATCTCGTTTTGCCATTGGTCTTGTATTACTTGTTCAGTGCGCTGCGGTTTGAAGGACACATGCCCGGACCGGCGAAACGCCGGATCCGGGCCGTGCTTGCTGATCCTGAACCGCGTCCGGAGCCCCAAGCGGCGGCCCCGGACACGGCGACCCGACGCCCCGCCCGCCCGGGATCGGGCGGACGGGGCATCGGAATCAATCGCGCTTCACTTCCTTGAAGTCGGCATCGACCACATTGTCGTCGGCCGGCTGGGCGGCATCCGCCGCGGTCGCGCCTTCGGCGGCGGCCTTGGCTTGCATGTCGGCGTACATCTTCTCGCCCAGCTTCTGGGAAGCCGTCGCCAGGGCCTCGGTCTTGGCGTCGATGGCGGCCTTGTCGTCGCCCTTCGCGGCTTCTTCCAGGTCCTTGATCGCGGCTTCGATGGCGTCCTTTTCAGCGGCGTCGAGCTTGTCGCCGTATTCCGTCAGAGACTTGCGCGTGGCGTGCGCCAGGCCATCGGCCTGGTTGCGGGCCTGGGCCAGCTCGGCCACGCGGTGGTCTTCCTCGGCGTTGGCTTCGGCGTCCTTCACCATGCGCTCGATCTCGTCCTCGGTCAGCCCGGAGCTGGCCTTGATCGTGATCTTGTTTTCCTTGCCGGTGCCCTTGTCCTTGGCGGACACGTGCAGGATGCCGTTGGCGTCGATGTCGAAGGTGACTTCGATCTGCGGCAGGCCGCGCGGAGCGGGCGGAATGCCTTCCAGATTGAACTCGCCCAGCGCCTTGTTGCCGGCGGCCACTTCGCGTTCGCCCTGGAAGACCTTGATGGTCACGGCCGGCTGATTGTCGTCCGCCGTCGAGAACACCTGCGAGAACCGGGTCGGGATCGTGGTGTTCTTCTTGATCATCTTGGTCATGACGCCGCCCAGGGTCTCGATCCCCAGGGACAGCGGCGTCACGTCCAGCAGCAGCACGTCCTTGCGGTCGCCCGACAGCACGGAACCCTGGATCGCGGCGCCCGCGGCCACGGCTTCATCGGGGTTCACGTCCTTGCGCGGATCGCGGCCGAAGAATTCCTTGACCTTTTCCTGGACCTTGGGCATGCGGGTCATGCCGCCGACCAGGATCACGTCGTCGATTTCCGAAACCTTGATGCCGGCGTCCTTGATGGCGATGCGGCAGGGTTCGATCGTGCGCTCGATCAGGTCCTCGACCAGCGCTTCCAGCTTGGAGCGCGTGATCTTCAGGTTCAGGTGCTTGGGACCGGAGGCATCGGCCGTGATGTACGGCAGGTTGATTTCGGTCTGCTGCGTCGAGGACAGTTCGATCTTGGCCTTTTCGGCGGCTTCCTTCAGGCGCTGCATGGCCAGCACGTCCTTGGACAGGTCGGTGCCGGACTCCTTCTTGAACTCGTCGATGATGTAGTTGATGATGCGCAGGTCGAAGTCTTCGCCGCCCAGGAACGTGTCGCCGTTCGTGGACAGGACCTCGAATTGCTTTTCACCGTCCACATCGGCGATTTCGATGATGGACACGTCGAAGGTGCCGCCGCCCAGGTCGTAGACCACGATCTTGCGGTCGCCGCGCTCGGCCTTGTCCAGGCCGAAGGCCAGGGCCGCCGCCGTCGGTTCGTTGATGATGCGCTTGACTTCCAGACCCGCGATCTTGCCGGCGTCCTTCGTCGCCTGGCGCTGGCTGTCGTTGAAGTACGCCGGCACCGTGATCACGGCTTCGGTGACTTCCTCGCCCAGGTAGTCCTCGGCGGTCTTCTTCATCTTGCGCAGGATGTCGGCCGACACCTGCGGCGGGGCCAGCTTCTTGTCCTGCGCTTCAACCCAGGCGTCGCCGTTGTCGGCCTTGAGGATCTTGTAGGGCATCAGGTCGATGTCCTTCTGCACGGCCTTTTCGTCGAACTTGCGGCCGATCAGGCGCTTGACGGCGAAGATCGTGTTGGTCGGATTGGTGACCGCCTGGCGCTTGGCCGGGGCGCCGACCAGGACCTCGCCGTCCTGCATGTAGGCGACGATGGACGGCGTCGTGCGGGCACCTTCCGAGTTTTCAATGATCTGGACCTTGGAACCGTCCAGCACAGCCACACAGCTGTTGGTCGTCCCCAGGTCGATCCCGATGATCTTGCTCATGTTTGTTCCTGTCGATGTTTGAATGAGGGGCGGGCATCACCCGCCGATGTTTCTGATGTGGGGTTGCCCCCGCCGATTTCAAGACTGGCCGGCCGACACCATGACCAGGGCCGGACGCAGCACGCGATCGGCGATCAGGTAGCCCTTTTGCAGCGTCTGCGCCACGGCGCCTTGCGGGTGTTCCGACGGCACGTTGGAAATCGCCTGGTGCCGGTGCGGATCGAAGGCCTCGCCCGGCTGCGGCGCGATTTCGCGCATCTGGTTGCGTTCGAAGGCGTTGTTCAGCTGGCGCAGGGTGGACTCGACGCCTTTGCGCCAGTCCTCCGCCGACTGGTTTTCCTGGGCCAGGGCGGCCTCCAGGCTGTCGCGCACGGGAATCAGGCTCTCGGCGAAGGATTCCGTGCCGAACTTGCGGGCCTTGGCGACGTCTTCCTGGGCGCGGCGGCGCACGTTCTCGACTTCGGCGTGCGCGCGCAGCAGCTGGTCATGGTATTCGGCGACTTTCGCCTGGGCCTCGGCCAGCAGGGCGGCCAGATCCTCGCCGGGCTGTCCGGCGACGGCGCCCGGCGCCGTTTCGGGGGCATCAGGGGTTTCGGCCGGATCTTTGGGCGCGGCGCCTGCCGCGGCCTTCGGATCCAAGTCTTCCTGGGGTGCCGACATGTGAGTTCTCCAAAAACAGAAAATACGGGTGAGACGATAGATAAGGGAAAAATCCGGAATTTCAAGAGGCCCGTCCCGTCCCGCCAGGAGGCAAACCGACGGAGCGGCGCGACGGGCGGCGGCCTTATGTCCAGCCGGCCAGGTTGCGGGCCAGCAGGTCCGCGAATCCCCGCACCCAGTCCGGCTGCGCGTTCAGGCAGGGGATGTAGCGGAAATCGCGGCCGCCGGCCGACAGGAAGGCATGCCGGCATTCCAGATTGATCTCTTCCAGCGTTTCCAGGCAGTCCGCCACGAAGCCCGGGCACAGCACGTCCACCGACCCCACGCCTTCGCGCGCCCAGGATTCCAGCGTGGGCTGGGTATAGGGCTGCAGCCAGGGGGCCGCGCCGAAGCGGCTCTGGAAAGTGACATGCAGGCGGGCGCCATCGGCTCCCAGCCGTCCGCGCAAGGCGGCGGCCGTCTGCATGCAGTCGCGGAAATAGGGGTCCCCCTGCCGCACCGACGCCTGCGGCAGGCCATGGAAGCTGAGCAGCAGACGGTCGGCCTGCCCGGACTGCTCCCAATGCGCCCGGATGGAACCGGCCAGGGCGTCGACGTAGGCGGCATCCTGATGGAAACGGTCCAGGAAGCGCAGGGTGGGCTGATGGCGCAGGCGGGCCAGACGGGCATTGACCGCGTCCACCACCGTCGCCGTGGTGCTGGCGGCGTATTGCGGATACAGGGGCGCCGCCAGGATGCGGCCGCAACCGGCGGATCGCAGCCGGTCGATCGCGCCGTCGATGGCGGGCTGCCCGTAGCGCATGGCGAGTTCCACCTGGACGTCCAGGCCGCGTTCGTCCAGGGCCTGCTGCACGCCCTGCGCCAGATCCCGGCTGTGCACCAGCAGGGGCGAGCCCCGCTCCAGCCAGATCTTCGCGTACTTGGGCGCGATGGCCGCCGGCCGCCGGGTCAGCACGAAAAGACGCAGGATGATCTGCCAGAGCCAGCCGGGCAATTCCACCACGCGCGGATCCGACAGGAATTCCTTCAGGTAGCGGCGCACGGCCGCCGGCGTGGCGGCATCCGGGGTGCCCAGGTTGATCAGCAGGACGCCCAGGCGGCCGCGATCCGGGCCCGGCGCATCCGGATCCAGCGCGCGGGGGTCGGGGGCGGCGGAAAGAAAACGGCTCATGAACGAAGGAAGATGGGAATCGGAGGAAGTCGGGACGGCCGCCTAGGAAGCGGCCTGCCCCAGCGCATTGGACAACATGCGGGCCGTGATGTCCACAATTGGAATGACCCGTTCGTAGGCCATGCGCGTGGGACCGATCACCCCCAGCGTGCCGATGACTTCGCCGTCCACCCCGTAGGGCGCGGTGATGACCGAGACGTCTTCCAGCGGCACCAGGCGGGAATCCCCGCCGATGTAGATCTGCACCCCCTGGGCGTGGCTGGACACGTCCAGCAGATGCAGCAGGTCGGTCTTCTGCTCGAACAGGGCGAACAGGCGCCGCAGCCGGTCCATGTCGGCCGTCATCTCGGAGATTTCCAGCAGCTTGCCTTCGCCGGAGATGACGACGGACTCGTCGGCCGTGTCGGGCGAGCCGATGCCCGCGTCCACGGCCTGCTGCATCAGTCGGGAAATGTCCGAGCGCAGCGAGGCCAGTTCGGCTGTCAGGGCGATGCGGACCTCGTGGAAGGACTTGCCGGAAAAATGCCGGTTGAAGAAGTTGGAGGCTTCCAGCAATTCGACTTCGGTGTATTCGCGCGGCACGAACAGGATGCGGTTCTGCACGTCGCCGTTGGGAGTGACGATGATCAGCAGGACGCGCTTGTCGGACAGGCGGATGAATTCGATGTGGCGGAACACCTGGGTGCGCTTGGGCGTCAGCACGACGCCGGCGAACTGGGACAGGTTGGACAGCAGCGTGGCCGCGGCCGTCACGGCGCGGCCCGGCTCCGCCGCCGGCAGATAGTCGGCGATCGGCACATCGGGGCGAAATTCGTAGGGGCGCACGGTCAGCAGCGTATCGACGAACATGCGATAGCCCTGGGGTGTCGGCACGCGCCCCGCCGAGGTATGGGGGCTGTGGATCAGGCCCAGGTCTTCCAGGTCCGCCATGACGTTGCGGATGGTGGCGGGCGACAGGTCGAAGACTTTCGACAGGGTGCGCGACCCCACGGGCTGGCCGTCCGCGATGTAGCGTTCCACCAGCGCCTTGAGCAATACCTTGGCTCGATCATCCATGTCCTGTTTCACTCATCGTGCGGGACAAGCACGGCACACCGGCAACGGCGTCAGCGCCTTCATCCCCCTATAATCGGATACTCCTTATTATTCCATTAATTGCGCAAGGAACCGGCTTTCATGCACTTCAAGACCGTGGCCCTGGTCGGCCGCTACCAGGATAGCGGCCTGGACGCGCCCCTGCGGCGGCTGGGCGCCGTGCTGCGGGACGCCGGCTGCAAGGTGCTGATCGAAGCCCAGACCGGCCGCAATACGGGCGTGCAGGACTTTCCGCTGGCCTCGTACGAAGACATCGGCAAGCAGGCCGATCTGGCCATCATCATGGGCGGCGACGGCACCATGCTGGCGGCGGCCCGCGAACTGGCCACGTCCGACGTGGCCATGATCGGCATCAACCACGGCCGCCTGGGCTTCATCACCGACATCCCCCTGGGCAGCGCCGACGAAGCCATCACCCGCATCCTCAACGGCGCCTACGTGCAGGACGAACGGATCCTGCTGGAAGGCCGCGTCATGCGCGGCGACCAGCTCATGGCGTCGGGGCTGGCCCTGAACGACGTCATCATCAACCGCGCGGGGCGCGGCGGCATGATCGAACTGCGGGTGGAATGCAACGGCGTGTTCATGCACAGCCAGCGGGCCGACGGCCTGATCATCGCCACCCCCACCGGCTCCACCGCCTACGCCCTGTCGGCGGGCGGCCCGATCCTGCATCCCCAGGTCCAGGCTCTGGTGCTGGTGCCCGTGGCGCCGCAGACGCTGTCCAACCGCCCCATCACCCTGCCGGAAGACTCCCTGCTGAACATCACGATCCGCGCCCTGGGCCGGGTCGAATCGGGCGCCAGCGTGCACTTCGACATGCAGACCCTGTCCAACTGCCAGGAAGGCGACCGCATCGACGTGCGCCGCAGCCCCCACCGGGTGCGCTTCCTGCATCCCCAGGGCTACAGCTATTTTTCCACCCTGCGCAGCAAGCTGAACTGGAACCGCATGCTGCACCCCTGGGACGACCCCGACGACACCTCCCGCTAAGGCCTTATGCTGCGCTCCCTGCACATTCTCGATTTCGTCATCGTCGACCGCGCCGAGATCTCCTTCGAGGCGGGCTTCACGGTGTTTTCAGGCGAAACCGGCGCGGGCAAATCCATCCTGATCGACGCCCTGTCGCTGGCCCTGGGCGGGCGCGGCGACGCCAGCCTGGTGCGCGAAGGCGCCGGCCGGGCCGACATCAGCGCGGTCTTCGACGCCCCGCCCGCGGCCGCCGACTGGCTGGCCGAGCAGGCCATCGAAGGTCCCGAACTCATCCTGCGCCGGGTCATCGACGCCCAGGGCCGCAGCAAGGCCTACATCAACGGCCTGCCAGCGACGCTGACCCAGTTGCGCGACCTGGGCGCCCTGCTGGTGGACATCCACGGCCAGCACGCCCACCAAAGCCTGCTGCAACCCGCCAGCCAGCGCGACATCCTGGACACCCAGGGCGGGCACACGGCGCAGGTCCAGGCGCTGTCGGATGCCTGGGCGACATGGCGCGACGCCCAGGCCGCCCTGGACGCCGCCAGCCGCGACGCCGCCGGCCAGGCGCAGGCGCTGGACCGCCTGCAACAGGACGTGGCCTTTCTGGACGAACTGTCCCCGCTACCCGACGAATGGCCGGAACTCTGCGCCCGGCAATCCCGCCTGGCCCATGCCCAGGCGCTGCTGAGCGGCGCCGGCCAGGCCGTCGAGGCGCTGGACGGCGAATCCGGCTCGGCGGCATCCGCCCTGCAGGCCGCCCTGCAGGCCCTGCAAGCCCTGACCCGCCACGATCCGCGCCTGGAAGAACACTGCCAGACGCTGGAATCCGCGCGCATCCTGTGCGCGGAAACGGTGTCCGGCCTGAACGCCTACGCCGACCGCCTGGAACTGGATCCGGACGCCCTGGCCCAGGCCGACGCCCGCATGAGCCAGATGTTCGCGGCCGCGCGGCGCTTCCACGTCGAACCCGAGGCCCTGCACGCACACCACGAAGCCCTGCGCGCCCAGCTGCAACAGGCCTCGGCCGGCCAGGATCTCCAGGCCCTGGCGCAGGCTTGCGAAGCGGCGCAGGCGAACTACCACGACATCGCCCGGGCGCTCGGCGCGGCGCGCCAGGCGACCGCCCGGCGGCTGGCCGAACAGGTCACGGCAGCCATGCAGGGCTTGTCCATGGAAGGCGGTTCCCTGCAGGTCGACCTGCCGGCCTGCAAGCCCTCGGCCCACGGCCTGGAAACCGTGGAATTCCTGGTGGCCGGTCACGCGGGAACCGCTCCCCGGCCCTTGTCCCGGGTCGCTTCGGGGGGCGAACTGGCCCGGATATCACTGGCCCTGTCCGTCATCGCCAGCCAGGCCGCCCGCGTGCCGACCCTGATCTTCGACGAGGTGGACACCGGCATCGGCGGCGCCGTCGCCGAAGTCGTGGGCCGCCTGCTGCGCGAACTGGGGCAGCGCCACCAGGTGCTGTGCGTTACCCACCTGCCCCAGGTCGCCGCCTGCGCCAGCCAGCATTTCCAGGTCAGCAAGGCCACCCGCGACCAGCGGACGCTGTCGGCCATCCAGGCGCTGGACCCGGCCGAACGCGTCGAGGAAGTCGCCCGCATGCTGGGGGGCCTGAAGCTGACCGCAGCCACCCGGGATCACGCGCGGGAAATGCTGCGGATGTCGGCGCGATAAGCCGGCGCACGTCGCGGGCGCACACAAAAAAACAGGGCCTTCCCGCAGGAAGGCCCTGTTTTTTGGCATCGGACAAACGGCGGCGCCGGATCAGCCTTTCTTGCCTTCCGTGCAGCGCGGGCAGATGCCATAGAGCATCATGTGGTGGCTTTCCAGGGTGAAGCCGTTTTCCTTGGCGATGCGATGCTGGCGCTTTTCGATTTCGGCATCGGAAAATTCGACCACCCGCCCGCAGTTGGTGCAGATCAGGTGATCGTGATGGTCGCCGTCGTTGAGTTCGAAGACGGCCTTGCCGCCGTCGAACTGGCTGCGCAACAGGATGCCGGCCTGTTCGAACTGGGTCAGGACCCGGTAGACGGTGGCCAGGCCGATATCCACGTCTTCGGCGATGAGGGCGCGATAGACGTCTTCGGCGCTATGGTGACGGGTTTCCGCCTTGCGGAAGACATCCAGGATCTTCAGGCGGGGAAACGTCGCCTTCAGACCCATGTTTTTGAGTTCGATCTGATCATTCATGGTTCAAGTATCCTGGGTCTGGCCAAGGAAAGCAAATCGGCGCATCGGCCCGGCGGACAGGAATCATGGTCCCGTTCCGCGTGCGCCGATCTGAATTCCCTTTATGATAGCGGTTTTAGCGGCCGCGATCTGCCGGCCAGCCATCGACCACGGGGGCATTTGTGCGTATCCGAGCTAGTCATTTTTCCCGCCAGGCAAGCATTTGCCTGGCGGCCGGCCTGCTGACCATCGGTCTGGCCGGCTGCGGCTCCACCAATTGGGGCTTTCCCTATCGGGCCACGATCCAGCAAGGCAACTGGATCACGTCCGAACAGGTCGCCCAGCTGGAAGTCGGCATGACGCGCGATCAGGTCCGGTTCATCCTGGGCACCCCCACGCTGCAGGACGTCTTCCATGCCGACCGCTGGGACTACCCGTACTACAACCAGCCGGGATACGGCAAGGACGAACTGCGCAAGTTCACGGTCTGGTTCCAGAACGACCTGCTGACCCGCTGGGCGGGCGACGAACAGCCCAACCGCCAGCCCTTCCAGAAGACCGACAGCGGCAAGTCCGCCGTGCAGTCCGCCGACAAGGCGCGGTCCGACAAGGCCGGCCAGGATGCCGCGTCCCCCGGCACGAACAACGAGGCCGCCCCCAACGCCAGCATCTCGACCGACACGCCCCAGACCACGATCGAAACCGGCGTCCCGAACAAGAACAACTCCGACAAGGCGGAATGACCATGCGGATCGCCATCGCCGGAGCCTCAGGCCGCATGGGCCGCATGCTCGTCCAGGCCGTCGTGGAATCCTCGGACCTGACGCTCGCCGTCGCCCTGGATCGTCCGGGCAGCGAATGCCTCGGCCAGGACGCGGGCGGCTTCCTGGGGGTCTCCACCGGGGTATCGATCACCGACGACCTGCAGGCCCTGGCCCAGGCCGACTGCCTGATCGACTTCACCCGCCCGGAAGGCACCCTGGCCCACCTGGGCGTCTGCGCGGCCCATGGCGTGAAATGCGTCATCGGCACCACCGGCTTCGACGCCCAGGGCAAGCAGGCCATCCGCGCCGCGGCGCAGAAAACCGCCATCGTCTTCGCCCCCAACATGAGCGTCGGGGTCAACGCCACCCTGAAACTGCTGGACATGGCCGCCCGGCTGCTGAACAGCGGCTACGACGTGGAAGTCTTCGAAGCCCACCACCGCAACAAGGTCGACGCCCCCTCGGGCACCGCCCTGGCCATGGGCGAAGCCGTCGCCCACGCCTGGGGCGTGCAGCTGGACGAGGTCGCCGACTGGGCCCGCCACGGCCACACCGGCGCGCGCGAAACCGGCCGCATCGGCTTTTCCGTGGTGCGCGGGGGCGACATCGTCGGCGACCACACGGTCTACTTCTGCGGCACGGGCGAACGCATCGAGATCACCCACCGGTCCAGCAGCCGGGCCACCTATGCCCAGGGCAGCCTGCGGGCGGCGCGCTATCTGGCGCGCAAGGAATTCGGTTTGTTCGACATGCAGGACGTGCTGGCCAGTTGAACGACGACGCTCAGTCGAGAACGACGGGTTCCTGCTCCAGATCCACTCCGAACCGTTCCCGCACCGCCTGCCGCACCGCCTGCGCCAGGGCCCGGACATCCGCCGCCTGCGCCCCGCCGTGGTTGACGAGCACCAGGGCCTGGCGCTCATGCATGCCCACCGGCCCCAGCCGCCGGCCCTTCCAGCCGGCCTGTTCGATCAGCCAGCCCGCCGCCAGCTTCACCCGACCATCGGCCTGGGGATAGACGCGCAGGTCCGCGAAACACCGCTTCAGCGCATCCGCCCGGGCGGCATCGACCACCGGATTCTTGAAGAAGCTGCCGGCATTGCCCAGCACCGCCGGATCGGGCAGTTTGCGGCGACGGATGTCGCACACCGCATCGTAGACCTGCCGGGGCGTCGGCGCGACGCCCTGCAGCGCGGGATGGGCCCGCAGGTCCGGATAATCCAGGCGGGGAACCCAGGCCTTGGGCAGCGCGAAACGCACCCGCACGATCAGCCAGCGCCCCGCCCCGTCGCGCTTGAACACGCTGTCGCGATAGGCGAACCCGCAATCGGACGGCAGGAGCGTGCGCTCGCAACCAGCCTGCAGATCCCAGGCCACCACCGAATGCAGGCGCTGGTCCAGCTCCAGCCCGTAGGCACCGATGTTCTGCACCGGCGCCGCCCCCACCGTTCCGGGGATCAGCGCCAGATTTTCCAGCCCCGGCCAGCCCTGGTCCAGGCAATGAGTCACGAAGCCGTGCCAGGACTCGCCCGCCGCCGCTTCGATGATCCAGTGGTCCGCCGTGTCCCGCATCAACCGGATGCCCCGCAAGGCGACCCGCAGCACACGATGCCGGGGCTGCGCGCACATAAGGACATTGCTGCCGCCGCCCAGGATGAAGACCGACCCGCCCTGTTCCCGGCACAGGTCCGGCACGGCCGCCTCGTCATCCAGCACGGCCACTTGGGCCCGGGCGGGCAGGCCCAGCGTATTGCAGGGCTGCAGGGATTGTTCGATGAAGGCTATGGGCATGGCGACAGAGGAGCGGCCGGCGCGGGCGGGGACAAAGGCGTAAGCATACAGCGCGCGCCCGGCATCCGCCCTTTCTTCTGCATCGGGAACGATTTGACACGCCCGCGATCCGTGCCGTATAGTTCGACTCCTGCTTGATTTCGTATCGGCGCGGCGCTTGAAAAAGACGTCTTGCCAGTCTGAAGAAACCGCCAGCGGTTTGACAGACAGAAAAATACGACATACAATGCGTGGCTTAGCTGATCAGCTAAACAACGCGGGAATAGCTCAGTTGGTAGAGCGCAACCTTGCCAAGGTTGAGGTCGCGAGTTCGAGACTCGTTTCCCGCTCCAAGTTATGATCTACAGACTTCTACTGACGTCTGTAAGTCGTTGAAAAGAGGGGCTTCGGCCCCTTTTTTCATTCCAGCGAGCGCCACGGAAATCCACCCACAGCCAGCCTTTTTTAGGCGCCAATCTAGGCACAGGAATACGGGTGAGACGGCTTCCGGATAGTTGCTGGGGCTGAGCGGGAACCATGACGAGCATAGGGCCTAAGTCATCACTTAGGAGCCTCGAAATGGCACTCTCTGATCTGATCGTCCGGCAGGCCAAGACCGCCGGCAAACGCTACACCCTCTACGACAACGACTGCCTGAGCCTGATGGTCTCTGCCGCAGGCGGCAAGTCGTGGATCTTCCGTTATTGCTGGCTGGGCAAGCAAAAGCGCATGTCCCTGGGCAGCTATCCCGCCCTGAGCCTGCGCGAGGCCCGCGCGGAGCGGGACAAGGCCCAGGTCCTGCTCGCCAGGGGGATCGATCCTCAAATCGAACGCGATCAGCGCCGGCACGCAGCCAGGCTGGCGGGCGAATACACCTTCAAGAACGTCTTCGATGCCTGGGTCGAGCATCGCCGCAAGGAACTCAAGGAAGGTCGTCAGAGCACGCTTTCGCAGATCCTGCGCATCTTCAACAAGGACGTGCTGCCTACCCTGGGGAAGATGTCGATCTACGACATTCGTCGGCCCCAGCTCGTGGGCGTCGTGGCGGCGATCGAGAAACGCAAGGCGTTCACCACCGCCGAGAAGGTCCGCACCTGGTTCAACCAGATGTTCCGCTATGCCCTGGTCATCGCCGAGGGGCTGGAAGTCAACCCAGCCGCGGACCTGGACGTGGTGGCCGAGCCCAAGCCCCCGGTGGCCCACAACCCCTATCTGCACCTGCCCGAGCTGCCCGAGTTCCTTCAGAAGCTCCGGCGCTACAACCCCCGGGGCTGGCAGACCCAGCTTGGCGTCCGGCTGCTGTTCCTGACGGGGGTGCGCACGGGCGAGTTGCGCCTGGCTGAGCCTGAGCAATTCGACCTCGACCGCGGCTTGTGGATCATCCCGCCGCAGGTCGTCAAGCAACTCCAGGACGAAATGCGCAAGGCCGGCAAGCGGCCGCAGGACGTGCCGCCCTACATCGTGCCCCTGTCCCTGCAGGCCATCGAGATCGTGCGCTATCTACTGGGCGTGATGCGGCCGGCGCAGAAGTACCTGCTGTCGCATCGCAGCGAACTCAAGAAGCGCATCAGCGAGAACACCCTCAACAAGGCCGTGCAGCTCATGGGCTACGAGGGGCGCCTGACCGGCCACGGCATCCGCGGCACCATCTCGACCGCGCTCAACGAGATCGGCTACCCGAAGATTTGGGTGGACGCGCAGCTTTCGCACTCCGACCCGAACAAGGTCAGCTCGGCCTACAACCATGCCAAGTACGTGGAGCCTCGGCGCCGCATGATGCAGGACTGGGCCGACCGTCTCGACCTGCTCGAACAGGGCGAAGTCGAAGCCGCGAGCGCGCACCTGACCATCCGCATCGACGGGGTGCCGGCGATGGCGGAAGTGGAGGAAGTGGTGGGCGTGGCCCCCACGGCGGCCGAGCCCGCTGTCCCCGGCGTGCCGCCCGTGGTGGCCACGCCCATCGTCGTGACCCCCAACAGCGGCGGAATCACGTTCCAGCGGCTGTCGCAGGTGCCGCCGCCTCCGGTGCATGCCCCGGAGCCGGAAGTGTCCGCCATCCAGCGCGAGCGCGAGGAAATGCTGGCCATCTACGAGTCGCCGAACAATCTGCCGGTCCCGCTGTTCGGCAAGCTGGCCGGGAAGTCCAAGGACCAGATCAACCGCGAGCTGAAGGCGGGCAAGCTGCTGTCCATCAGCCTGGGCAACCGGGGGCAGCGGGTTCCCGACTGGCAACTGGTGCCGCTCAAGCACAAGCTGGCCCAGATGCTCATGAACCAGTGCCCGCACGCGGATTCGTGGGACCTGTACCGCATGCTGACCCAGCCTCATCCCGACCTGGGTGATCGTGCGGCTATCGATGCGGTCAAGCCGACCAACGTGCCCGCGATCATCCGGGTCATCATGGGCGACTACCAGCGTCATGAGGATGTGCCCGGAGCCATTGCCATGCGGCCCATCCCCGAGGATGTGCGGCTGAGCGTCCGGCGGCTGGTGGATAGCGCAGCGGTGTTAGAGGGGGCCTAACTTCGCGCTGGAACCTATGGTCGGGGTTGTTACCCCGGCCATAGGGGACGTCAACTATGCAGCCCCCGTCCTGGCAACTTGCAGCGCTCTACGCTCGAACCGGTCCACAACTGAACTGGTTTCTTCCTGGGGACGCTGCAAATACGTCACGATCTCGTAGGGGCCATCGATGAGCGGCCGCATCGTGATCCCCCATCTATGGGCATGCGCGATGCGCGATTGCGCGGACACTCCGACGCCATAGCCGGCCGCGACCCACGTGGCCAACAGGCCAAATGAAGTCACGTACTGGATGTTCTGCCGACCGGTCGGCAGGAGGTTGGAAAGCTGCTCATCCAACTTGGAGCAGATTTCCGCCTGCCAGCGATACAGCGAGTAGTCCAACAGATCGGCGATCGTGAGTGTCGCCCGGTCAAGCAAAGGGAACCGTCGAGGCACGGCAACGGCCATGTCTTCGATCCACAACGGCTGGATTTTCAAGGCTGCGTCGTTCGATGCCTGAACCGATAGCCCTGCGTCGTAGCGGCTCTCATGGAGTCCCTCACGCAGATCTTCATCTGAAACCTCGAAGAATGCGAGGGTGACATCCGGCTCTTCCGCGCGTTGCAGCGCCAGCAGTGCCGAGAGCTTTGACGACGGTACGCCTGGCGCTATGGCAAGCCTGAGACGGGAGAACTGGCCGGTGGCGTTGAACATGATGGCGCCGCAAAGGCGGCTAAGCAGGTCGAGAACAAGCCGACATGATAGTTAAGAGAGAACTTTAACGTCTATAACTTTAACGTGGTTAATTTCGGAAGATTGTTCGACGCTTCTGCTAATGCAGAAGCCCACTATTCAGCCAGGCCGCCCCTCTGGCACATCGACATATGAATCCGAGCCAGCGTTAGCCTTTGGGCAGGCCGTGCGCGCTGCGCGCGTCGCTCAAGGCATCGCTCAAGACGAGTTTGCATCTAGAGCAGGCATCTCGCGCTCGCACATGGGCAAGATCGAGCGCGGGGAGCACGTGCCCACGCTTCCTCTCATATTGAAAATTGCCATGGCGCTCGGAATAAGCGCTGCTGAATTGATGGCTGCAACGGAGCGCTACCTTGGCACCGGCGGCAACACCAATTCTTGAGGGTGACCGTCGATGATGGCGCTGTCAGCTACCCAGACTGTCACGTAGGCGGACGAGATCGCGCAGACGAACGATGAATCGCTCCAGCGAAGCCGGTGCGTCGCCGCCGCCGAGCCGGAGCAGATAGGTTGTGATTACTGCGGAATCCACCGCCAGAGGGCGGGTAAGCACATCTGGTCGTGAACTGATGGCAACCCTGGTCGCTGTCGTGAAACCGACACCAAAACCCGCGCTGACCAGGGTAAGCATCATCTCCAGCGAGGAGACGTGTTCGACCACATTCGGTTCGCGTTCCAGAAGCCGTAGAAGCCGAGCCAGTTCACGACAGTAACCTTCGCATACCTGTGGATCGCACAGTACGAGTGGGTGGCCGCCGAGTTCATGGAGCGGGACTGCCTTGTGGACTAGCAGCTCATGCCTGACTGGTACGGCGATCACCAGCGGGTCTTGCCAGATCGGCTCGGCAACGATGTCGTCGCCGACTTCGGCCGTGTGCGCGAACCCGATGGTGAAGTCGCCGGCACGCAGGCCGCGCAACTGCTCGGCCAACGGCACCTCGGACAAGCGGATCTCGATGTCTGGCTCTTCAGCGCGGCAACTGGCGAGAAAATCCGATAGCCAAGGATCGATCGCGCCATCGGACACTGCGATGCGCAGGCTGCCTCGCGAACCCGCTGCGACGGCCTTGGCATTCTCTCGTGCTTGTTCCAGGACGGCGAATAGTCGGCGAGTGTCTTGCAGGAACGCGGTACCTGCTGCGGTCAGCCGGGTTCCTCTACGGTCCCGGTCGAAGAGCAAGACGCCCAGCTCATCCTCCAGTTCCTTGATGGCCCGGGATAAAGGTGGCTGCTCGATATGCAGGCGCTCGGCGGCTCGGGTGAAATGCAGTTCTTCGGCGAGGGCGACAAAGCAGCGAAGGTGACGTAGCTCCATGAAGTGCCCCCGATTTCCGTTTCACGGCCGTGGTTCTGTGACAGACAACGGTTTGCAATCGAGGGCGAGATGAAGGGCGTCCTGGTTGCACAGTTCCGGCAAGCGCAACAAGCCATGTATTTCGCTTTGTTTGAACGCCTCCATCAGTTGCGAGAGCGCGGAGTGCCAATGCGATTTCAATTCACGTATTGCATTGTTTCCACGCTCAGTCAGAACAATTTCGATAACTCTTCGGTCATGCGTGCGATCCACACGCTCCTGCGCCGCTCTCTGGATCATGCCCTTCTTCTCAAGGCGGTCTAACAGCCTCGTCACCGAGGCTGAATCGACTTCCAGACTACGAGCCAAAGTGCTAGGCGTAGATGCCGGAGTGGCCGACACATGGTGTAGTGCCATGACCTGCACAGCGGTCAAACCAAACGGAGCAGCTACGCGATTCAGCACTTGATTTCTGGCTGTGGAAAGCCGCGTGATGGCTGTAGAAAGCTCCATCACCCGAAGGGCATCGCTTGCTTTTCCCGTTTCGGTTGACCCATTCGGCATCATGATCGGGAACGTTTACTGGTCGCTTCCTCACCGCGGCCGTAGGCACGCATGAATGTCACCACGGCTGCGTTTGCCCACTGGTCGATCTGCGCCGAGGAAGGCGCGGCATCCGGATGAGTCAGGCACTGAAGCTGAGGCTCACCCCGAACTAGATTGATGAACAGATTGGCGGCCGTCTCGCGGCCGATCTCGCCAAGATCAACCTCGCCGGATGCTGCCGCCTTGGAGAGTTGCTCGGCAACCAACGTCGTCATGACCTGCGGGCCGGCCAAGTAGAACGTCCGTGCGAGCTTGGGAAAACGCGGTGCTTCGCCAATCACGACGCGGAAGACAGCCAATCCGCTAGGTGAGAGCACGATGTCCAGGTAGGCCTTGGCCAACAGGGTCAACGTCTCTCGCAGCTTTCCCGGGTGGAATTCGATGCCATGCACCGTTTTCGTGAATGCCGCACATTCGGCCTCGATCACCGCAGTGAAGAGGGCTTCTTTGTTCGCGTAGTGCGCATACACCGTGGATTTGGACACGCCAGCCTCGCGCTGGATCATGTCGGTGGTTGCCGCGCTGAACCCATGGGTCAGGAAGATGTTGCGCGCTGCACGCAGGACGGTGAGCGCCTTGGCGTTCAGCTCGCCGTTGCTCGGCGGCGGGGCGGTCATGACTTGGTTGGTGCGTGGCATCTGCTTGGTCTGCTTGGTTTGGAAGTTTTGACACGGTGGCTTGATTTCGGTATAGTACCAAACCGCTCGGTACGAATCAACTTAGCCAACCATCTCACGGGTAGCTGCACTTAAGTAGTTGCTGAAATCCCCTATGAGCTGGTGGCCTAATTTTTGTCTCTATAGTAAACCGAGCGGTTCGGTACTAATCGCATATTGGATGAGCCTTCATGACGTCACAACCGCTGCTCTCACAACTGCTGCGACAAGCAGGCTCGGCGCTCTTCACGATCTCACTGGTCGGCTGCGCGGTTGGTCCTGACTTCGTGAAACCCGACGACAGGCTCGCAGCCGTCCAACTGTCGCCCAGGGCGGACTACACGCAGACTCAGGAAACATCCGCCGCGAACTTCCCATCTTCATGGTGGACGTTGTTCAACGATGGCGTGCTGACGGATCTGCAAGCCCGTGCGCAGGCGGGCAACCTGAACCTGCAGATAGCTTCCGAGCGCATCGAGCAAAGCCGGGCGCAGTTGGGGATTGCCTCCTCGCTGCTGCTGCCCAGCGTGGGCGCTTCGGCGGGCTATTCCCGCGAGGCCATCAGTGAGCACGGCAAGTTTGCCGCGTTGGGCGCACCGACGAGCGCGAGCGACTTCTGGCAGTTGGGATTCGACGCCAGTTGGGAACTTGACCTATGGGGCCGTGCGCGGCGATCGCGCGAAGGCGCCGCAGCCGCTTTCGAGGCCACGGTATATGAACGCGAAGCGGCACGGGTGGCCTTGTCCGCCGAGGTGGCCCGCACCTATCTCCAGTTACGCGGTACGCAAGCGCAACTGGATATCACCCGGCAGAACTTGGAGGTCGCCGATCGCACCCTCCGCCTTGCCGAGAGCCGTGAGCGCAATGGTGTCGCCACGCGTTTTGAAACCGCTTCGGCGCGCGCGCAACTGGCAACGGTCGAGGCGCTGGTGCCCGAACTGGTCCAGCGTCGCAACACGCTGATGAACGCCTTGGCACTGCTGCTGGGGGAGCAGCCGCGCGCCCTCGATACGCAGTTGCTTGAAGCGATGCCCTTGCCGTCGCTTCCTTCCAATGTGCCGGTGGGCCTGCCCTCCGAATTGGCGCACAGGCGGCCGGACATACAGCGCGCCGAAGCTCAACTCCATGCTGCGACGGCAGCCATCGGCGTCGCCAAAGCCGATTTCTACCCGCGAATCGGCCTGAAAGGCAGGGTCGGCGTCGAAGCCTTCGAGTTCAACGACCTCGACAGTTGGGATTCCCGGTTCTTCTCCGTCGGCCCGACGGTCTATCTTCCCATCTTTCAGGGCGGGCGTCTGAAGCAGCGCCTGGCGCTGAACGAGGCACGGCAAAGAGCTGCCGCCATTGCCTACCGGCAGACGGTGCTGCAAGCCTGGCATGAAGTAGACAACGCTCTCGATGCCTGGGCAGCTCAGCAGAACCGCCATACCGAACTGCTGGTTTCGTATGAACAGAACAAGCAGGCGCTGCATGCTGCCGAGCGCGGCTATCAGGAAGGCGCTGCCGACTACCTGAATGTTCTGGCCGCGCAGCGTGGCGTTCTTGCCAGCCAGACCAGCCTCAATGCCAGCGCCACCAACGCTGCGCTCACCCTGGTCAATCTCTACAAGTCGCTGGGCGGCGGCTGGGACCCCGACGCACTCACATCCGAACGGCAGGCCGGCGGCGATGCGCCCCTGACGACCACCGCGTCGTCGGCTACCTCGCAACCCAAGGTTGAGCAATGAGTGCCGCAGCGTTGCAGCCGACAGCGGCGCCGCCCGCACCCGCCGCTGCGGCAGCCCCTCCGAAGCGGGCGATTGCGGGGTTGGTCGGCATCCTCATCGCGGCCATGATGGCCGGCCTGAACAACCGCGTGGGCGCATTGGCCCTGGCGGACGTGCGCGGCGCGCTGGGCTTCGGCTTGGACGATGCCTCCTGGCTCACCACCGTCTATAGCGCGGGCGAAGTGATCGCCATGCCGTTTTCGGCATGGTTCGCCATCACCCTCTCGGTGCGCCGATTCGAGCTGTGGATGATCGGTGCATGCACTTTGTTGGCGGTGTGCATCCCCTTCATCCATGACCTCGATCTGCTGCTGGTCATGCGCTTCCTGCAAGGCATCGCCAGCGGCACGATGATCCCCGTGCTGATGATGGCGGCATTGAAATTCCTGCCGCCCCACATCCGGCTGCACGGATTGGCGCTGTATGCACTGACGGCCACCTTCGCGCCCAACCTTTCGATCTGGCTGGCGGGGCAATGGACGGATGGCCTGTTCGATTGGCGCTGGGTGTACTGGCAGATTCTTCCGCTCGCGGCGATTGCCGCCTTGCTGATCGGATGGGGTCTGCCCAAAGACCCCATCCAGACAGACCGTTTCCCGCAGGCCAACTGGCCCGGTATGGCTTTCGGCGTGCCCGCATTCGCCCTGATTACCGTCGCCTTGGATCAGGGCGTGCGGCTGGACTGGTTCAACTCCCCCTTCATCGTCGTCTCGCTGGTTGCTGGGCTGACGCTGCTGGGGGCCTATCTGCTGACGGAGTGGTATCACCCGACGCCGTTCATCAAATTGCAGATGCTCAGCCGCCGCAACCTGGCGCTGGGTTTCACCTTGTTCATCTGCCTTCTGGTCGTGCTGACCTCCGGCGTGATGTTGCCGATGACCTTTCTCGGGCCGCTCCAGAGCTACCGACCGCTTCAGATGGCACCGATCGGTCTGATCGTCGCGTTGCCTCAACTGGTCCTGGGTTCCGTGGTCGCGCTGTTCCTGTACCGGAAATGGGTCGATGCCCGATTCGTGTTCGCGGGCGGCCTGCTGCTGATCGCCCTGGCGTGCTTCCTTGGCGCGCAACTGACTTCCGACTGGAACCGCGACCAGTTCGTGCTGACGCAGACGCTGCAAGCCTTCGGCCAGCCCATGGCCGTTGTCTCGCTGCTGTTCCTGTGCACCAGTGTCGTGCACCCCAGCGAAGGCCCGTATGTGTCGGGGAACATCAACACGCTGCGCGCCCTGGGGTCGCTAATCGGGGGCGCGGTGGTTGGGCAACTCGTGACCGTGAGACAGCGGTTCCACGCGGAAATGCTGCTGGATCACGCCGCGTCCGTAGGCAACTCCGTTCCGCTTGTCCTGGAGCCCGCTCAACTGATGGGAATCATCGGCCAGCAGGCACTGGTGCTGTCGGTCGCGGATGCCTACCGCGTGCTGGGCGTTCTGGCGCTGGTGATGGTCCCCTTCGTATTGCGGCTGACCTACATTCCCGCCCCCGATTTGCAGCCCGCTGCCCCTCAATCCATATCGTCGTCCCAAGGATAGTTCCACCATGGCCATGCCGAAGAAAGCCAAGATCACCAGTGCCCTGCTACTGCTCGCAGTGGCAGTGGGCTGTGTCATTTATCTGAATCGCCCCGAATCCAGCGCATCGACCCAATCCACGGACGACGCCTATGTACAGGCCGACTTCACCCTCGTCGCCCCCCAGGTGTCGGGAGTGATCGGCAAAGTGCTGGTCGAGGAAAACCAGCCAGTGAAGGCCGGCGATCTTCTCGCCGCGATCGACGATAGGGATTTCATCGTTGCGGTGGACGCGGCCAAGGCACAAGTCGCTGCCGCCGAAGCCAGCGTCGCGGGGCTTGCCGCGCGCGTGGCACAGCAGGAAACCGCGATACGTCAGGCGCAGGCGGCCGTCGCGGTGGACGATGCAGAACTCAAATTGGCCGAGGCCAACCAAAGACGTTATCGGAATCTGGCCTCCGACGGATCAGGCTCGATCCAAGCCCAGCAACAGGCCGAGGCGCAGTTGGCCATTCGGCTGGCCAGCCGGGACAAGAATCGCGCGGGCCTGCAAGCGGCGCGGCAGCAGACGGACATCCTGAAAGCCGATCTTGAAAAGGCCAAGGCTGCACTTTCCCAGGCGCAGGCGGCGCAGGCCGCAGCGGAGTTGAAGCTCTCCTATACCCAAATCACGGCGCCCATCGACGGCGTGATTGGCCAGAAATCGGTGCGCGTCGGCGCATTCGTGAATGCCGGCAAGCCGTTGGTGGCGGTGATTCCGCTCGACGCGGTCTACATCACGGCCAATTTCCGCGAAACGCAATTAGCGCGTGTGCAGCCAGGGCAATCTGTGGACATCAAGGTGGACGCCTTGCCCGGTGCCGTACTGAAGGGAACCGTGGAGAGCCTGGGGCCGGCCAGTGGCGTCAGCTACTCGGCCGTCGCGCCGCACAACGCCACGGGTAACTTCACCAAGATCGTCCAGCGCCTGCCCGTGCGCATTCGCATCGACCCCGACCAGCCTGATGCCGCGAATTTGCGCGTCGGTATGTCCGTGACGCCGAAGATCCGCATCGGTGAATAGCGCCATTCGTCCAGCATGAGGAGCCATATAAATGAGGCAATACCGTTATCGCGTAACTGTGGAGCAGTTGACTGATTCGCATGGCATCCCCAGCGATCGCAAGCCTCTGCAATTTGAGGCCGGAAATCATGACGACATCATTTCCGTCGCGACGTGGCTTCGCAGCCGAGGTGACTTCAGTAGCCAGGATGACGCGGCGGCATTTGCGGTCGGGTTGAAGCTGTTGGCCGGGGCAATCCTGGCAAACAAGGAAAACCCGCTTCTGTCTTCATTCCTGCCGCATCTTTATCAGTTCGTGAAGGACCTGAAGGCTGGTTCCAAGACCGACCAATGATTCGGCGGCCCACGCAACCAAGGAGAAGAAAGGACGCTTGTCCAGATGACGCCTTGTCCATACACGGCAGGAAAGTCGGCCACATTGAGGGCATGCAACGGTGAGGTGGATCCCGGCATAGCCGCCGGACGCGGTATGCGCATTCTCTTGGCCTTGGCTATAGGTGCTCTGCCGGCTGTTTCTGCGGCCCAGGGCCGCTTTGCCGACGCGAAGCTGTATGTCCAGGCCGGAGCCACATCTTTGCAAGGCGACGCAACGCACGCAATGAACGTGGGCGTGATGGTGCCTTCTGGCCTCTTCAAGGGCATCAGTCGTGATGCTGGTCCGCTGACCCTGCATTGGGATCTATGGGGTGGCCATTGGAGGTCGCACCATGCTGATGGCACAACAGGGGGCTATTCCCAGCTCGGAGCCCTGATGGCTTGGCGCTACCAGCCTGCAGGGCCGCAATCTCCTTGGTTCTTGGAGGCAGGCCTGGGAGGGAGCGTCTCGGACGGCCTCTACAACTCAGGGCAGCGTCGATTCAGCACGGCCTTCCAATTCACGGAAGTGCTGGCAGTGGGCTACCGCTTTGGGCCGGCAAAGGCCTATGAGGTTTCCTTGCGTGTACAGCATTTCTCGAATGCCGGCATCAAGAAGCCAAACCCAGGTGAGAACTTCATGTTCTTGCGTCTCTCTCTTCCATGGTGAACGCGATGGTTCCCATCCGTTCAGGCTGATGTCCCTGAATTTGCTCCAACGCCGAGTTGCTTGGGCCATCGTCGTTATTCCGGCGGCGGTTCTGTGTTCCCTGTCAGCGCGCCTCCAATGCGGCGCGCTACTTCGGCTTTATAGGCGTCGATGTCAGATATTGGCCTCGAACGAAGTGATCGACGGGCGGCCACGCCGAGGCGCTTCCCACGTCGGTTCCAAGCATCTGGTTGGCGAGTTGCGCCCAGGCTTCAGTTACGGGATGGGCCGATGGACGGTCACATATCTGATGGCATGGCGCGGTGCCGAGTTTTCCACGCCTGACATGCCGAACCCGCCGTCGGTCAACTACGCCAGCATCATGCTCGTCTATGAGTGAGTCAGCGTCCACGGGGGCCTGCGATGGCACACATTAAGCCAGTCACTAGCGTTGAAAAGACGGCGCTGGTCCTGTCCGGAGGCGGCGCGCGCGCTGCCTACCAAGTTGGCGTGTTGCAGGGCCTGGTGAAGTTGCGCCGCGAACGTCTGGGCGACGGGGCGCCCAACCCATTTGGCATTCTCTGCGGCACTTCGGCAGGTGCAATCAATGCCGCCGCTTTGGCCTGCCGAGCAGACTCCTTTGATGCGGGCGTGGAGACAATCGCCGCAGTTTGGCGAAACTTTCGCGCTGATCAGGTGTATCGCACCGATGCGCTTGGTATTGCCCGCAGCGGCGCACAGTGGCTGAGCGCGATTTCGGTAGGCTGGATGTTGGCGCGCTGGCGTAAAGAAGGGCCACGTTCGCTGCTGGACAATGAACCTTTGGCCGAGCTGCTGCGACATTGGGCGCCGCTGGAACTGCTACCGCGCATGCTGGCCGAGCGTCATCTGCACGCGCTTGCGCTAGGCGCGTCCAGCTACACCAGCGGCGAACACCTCACTTTCTTTGAGGCCACCGGCGACATGACGGGCTACGAGCGATCGCAGCGGCTGGCCGTACCCATGCGACTGGGGCTGGAACACCTGCTCGCTTCGGCGGCTATCCCCTTCGTATTTCCAGCACAGCGTATCGAGCATGCGGAGCACGCCGGCTGGTACGGCGACGGCTCGATGCGGCAAACCTCACCGATCTCGCCGGCCATCCATCTCGGTGCGCAGCGTATGCTCATCGTTGGTGTCGGTCGGCTGCATGAACCGCGTGGGCGAATCGTGCGTGATGGCGGTTATCCGACACTGGCTCAAGTTGGTGGGCACGTGCTGTCGAATGTCTTTCTCGATTCGCTCGCGGTGGACATCGAGCGTATGGAGCGCGTCAACCGTACCCTGGAAATGATGACGCTGGGGCAGCGCCTGGCCACCTCACTGCGGTCGGTGAAGGCGCTGGTGATAGCGCCAAGCGAGCGCATTGACGACATCGCGGCTCGGCACCAAAAGCACCTGCCGCGAACAGTGCGCGCGCTGTTGCGCGGCGTGGGTTCGTCCAGCGCGAGCAGTGACCTGAGCGGTTCCGCTCTGGCGAGCTACCTGTTGTTCGAGGCTCCTTTCACTCAGGAGGTAATGGCGCTGGGTGAGCGCGACACGTTGGCACAACGGCAGGCAGTCTGTGATTTCTTCGGGTGGCTTTGAGGCGTGCGCTTCACTCCTGGGCGAGATGCCTTCAGGAACAGCGCTGGCAGACCATTTTCAATGGTGGAGGGACAAGTAGGGATTGTTAGGAGGGACGTCATGTAGCAGCCGAGACGGCTCTTCGAGCAAATAGCCATGCAAGCGCCGCGTTTTCCTCGGGCCGGTGACTTCGCAGGTCCAAATGTTCAGCCCATTGGAGTGCTTTCGGTGCAAACCCAGCTTCTCGAAGCGCTTCTGAACCCACTGCCAATCCTGCTGGCTCTCCTGCCTGGCCAGCGTACCTACCTGCGGGTGCTCCTGCGCATACCGCTGGAACACGCCTGGGCTGACCAGGTAAGCGGTGTCGCTGACGGTATGTACAAGGGCCTTTGCGTCGTTGATGATCAGACGCCGCGAGGTTATGCCATTTTGCAGCCACGCCATGAAGTGCTCGCCAGACGGCTGCGCAGCCGTCGGCGCAGGCGCTGGTGACGGAGGCAAAGGCTTGGCCAGGGGCGGCGCAGGTGTTTCAGGATCTGTGGCAGGCACCTCGCCCGAGACGGCTTCTGCATCCAGTCGACCGACAGGCAAATCATCATCCATTCCCACCATCGCCAGCATGTCTTCCATGACATCGGGCGCGGCTCGGGCGTCGGGTGGGTGAGCCGGGGTAGCGCCGCCGGCGTCCTCCCAGGGAGGGGGCTGCTGATCTTCGGAGGGGGGCATCGCCGCGATCGCTGGCGTTGGCACCGAGGCATCGGCATCTTTGTCTGCCGGCGTCGTGTCGATCGCCACCGTTCCGGCGAACGACGTTGGCCGCTCGCCAGGCTCCCAAATGAGCGCCGGCGCAAGTCGCAACAGGGTGAACGAGTGGGACCAGCCGGTGGCACTGGTTACGGTGGCGCGCCAGATCGCCTTGCCATCGGGCGTCGGCTGCAACATGCCGTGGTCTTGGAGCGCGTTGAACACTGCGGTGTTGTTCGCAGGGATGCCATCGACGCCCTGGGACAGCAGGTGCGCGCGGAGCTTGTCGGAAACGGTCTTGCTCACCAGCCATAGCGCATCGTCCGTGAGCCAGCCATCGGAGGCTTCGGGCTGGTTCAGTTTCAGCTCTTCTTTGAGCAGGTAGCGCAGCCCGTTGACCAGCTTGCGTTGGAGCGAGTGCTTGGGTGCAGCCATGGCGCGCGCGGGATCGCCGCCCAATTCCTGAGCGACGGAGGCGCGGTCAGCTTGCACGACCAGTTCGCCCAGCACCCCGGCGTGCTCGTACTGTCCGGCCAAGACGTAGAGCAGCGGCGCCCACAGGGACGGATAGCCGCTGAGCCAGTCCAGCAGATCGCGATCGAGCAGTTGCCGGTAGAGCAAGCCTGTCGCGGCGCTATGGAGCCGGTACTCGCGATCCTCGCGGTAGCGGAAGCGGTACGGCTGACACAGGGGGCCGTGCCACGGGTGCCAGGCGCTGCCGTCGGCCAGTTCGACATGCAGATCGACCGCCACCTTGCCGATGTCATGGAGCAAGGCGGCATAGGCGACGGCCGCAGTCCAGGCTTCGGCCTGCGCCGCCTGGTCTTCGGGGCTGGCCCCGATGGGCAGCAGATGGGACTGCCGCAGCTTCAGGCTGTAGGCGACGATTTCCAGGCCATGGTCGAGCATGCCGCCGAGGTATGCGTGGTGGTGCGCTTCGGAGGCCGGGAAAGCCTGGACCAGCTCGGCGTAGCGCTCCAGTGGCGTGCGGTACAGGGTGGCGAACTGCTGGCGCGAAAGCGAGGTGCGCTGCCAGATGTGCTCCATCAGCTTCTGCCGGCGCGGGGTGGCCAGCAGCGATGCGGCCGACTCCGGCCGCATCAGCCCTTTCGGGAGATCGACGGCGGGGGCTGGCGACGGCGCGGCAGCGACCGGGGGCCGTTTTCGCTGGAACAGGGAGAGCATGTCGATGTCCTGATGGTGGGCCGGGCGGGAGGCCTTTTGGCCTTTTCGAGGTAGGGCCTTTCCCCTTGCACCCCATTCCCTTGCCGTTTCGACCCTTTGGCCTTTAACCGTTTCGGTATAGCGGGGCCTGGGCTGCGGCTCCAGCGTCAATGTGGAACCCGCACGAATGGATTGGACGGCGACCTGGTGCTGGCCCCCGGCCTATGCTGCCGGGACGCTACACCACACAGGTAGGCTCCCACTCAGGCGACTAAGTTGACAAAAGCGACAAAGGCGACTAGAGTGAACCCTGTCTCAAACCTACCTGGGAGCTGACCATGCCCACTGCGATCGAATTCATTGCCGACCGTCTGCCGCGCGTCACGGTGGAGGATGTGCGCCGTTTCGCCGATACCGTCGAAATCCGGGATGCCCCGGCTTTCGCGGCCGAGTTGCAGGCGTTCATCCACGAGCGCGTGGAGGCGGTGACGCTGCCCGCCAACCTGGAAGGTGAAACGGTAGCGCAGGCCTTGCAGCGCAAGGCGGCCACGTTGCGCGCCGACACGCGTTGGGCACCGACTGAAACCGACGTCCAGCGAGGCCGCGCCGTGCTGCTGGAAGCCTTCAACCAGCCGCACAACCTGCCGCCCGCCGAGTTCGCCAAGCTGGCGGACAAGTCGCGCCAGCAAATCTACAAGGACATCCTCGCCCGTCGTCTGCTGGCGCTGAACGTGGGGCCGCGCGGCCAGAAGCTGCCCGACTGGCAGCTCGACCCGGTGAAGCAGCAGTTGACCCAAACCGTGCTTCAGGAGGTCGAGGGCATCGACCACTGGACGATCTACCGCGCGCTGTCCGAACCGCTCGAAGGCCTGGGCGGTCGCTCGCCGGTGGATGCGGTGACGCATGGCACGATCGATGACGTGGCCGAGGCCGTGTTCAACGTGCTGGGCGTCCAGGTGCATTGAATCGAGACCGCCATGAGCCACGAGCTGCCTTCGTTCCTGATCGATGCCGGTGAACTGCTCCAGCATGTGAGCCGCGTCGTCTATCGGGGCAGCCCGCTGTACTATGGCCGCAGCAGCACGAATCGATACGATGACCCGGCGGGAACCTACGGCGTGCTCTACCTGGGGCGCGACCTGCCCACGGCGCTGATGGAGTCGGTCTTTCACAAGCACCAGTGGCTTGAAGACACGAAGCGCTCCATTGCCCTGAAGGAAGTCCAGGCCCGGATGGTGCGCGCAGTAGGCGTGCTGGACGACGTGCTGCTGGCCGACCTCACGGCGCCGGGCGTCATGGCGGGCCACTTCGGCCTGAACCTGGAGCAGTTGGCCAGCCGCGACTACACGCACACGCAGCAGGTGTCCGCACAGGTGCATGCGATGCTCGGAGACGACAGTGAGCCGCTGTTCGACGGGGTGCTCTACCCGTCGCGCAACAACTATCCCGCCAAGAGCATCGCCCTGTTCGAGCGTGCGGGAGCCAAGATCAGCGTTGTCGAGGACATCGACCTGGTTGACCATGTGGACTGGCCGCGGTTCGTTGCCACTTACCGCATCGGCGTGGAACCCGATCCGGGCCCGGTAGAGCCGGAGGACGAAGCGTCCTGAAGCGGCAAGAAAGCGCATTGAAGCCTCAAACCGAATGAATTGGAGCAAACTGGAATAGGCATTCCTCAGCAGCAGGAGACGACCATGAGCACGACGACCCGCACCAGCACCGCAGAACGCCTCGGCCGCGCCTTCGGCCGCGGATGGCGTGCCTATGCGCGCGGCGAACGGCGGGCGTCGAACTGGTTGGTGTCCAAGGGCATGCCGCGAGCTGGCGCTACCGCGCTCGTGTGGGTAGTCAAGCTGGCTGTACTGGGGGTGCTGCTCTACGTTGCGTTTTGGTTCGCACTCGTGCTGCTGGGCGTTGCGGCGGCGGGATGGGCCGCTGCTGCCAATACTTCGGATGAAGACGAGTGGCCTTTCACCGACCTCACCGAGCTGCGCAAGACGCCGGGCTACGATCCCAACCTGTACAACGACACGTCGCACGAGTTGTACACCGACGACTGACCGGCCTCGTGCTATTTCAGCTTTCCTCCGGTGAGCGCCCCGGCACCCTTGCCGCCAGCTTGGCCGGCGCTCTTACTGCCATCGGAAAGCCCCTGGATGACGTGCCCGGCCCGAATCCCAACCCAGGTAAGGCTCGCCAGCCAGAATCCCGGCAGAACCAGGAACATCGTGCCCATGACGAACATCAGGAGCATGTCGCCGAAGGCGTTGTTCAACCCCACTAGCGGGTCAAAGTTGGTGTGCGGCCGATTCCAGCCAAAGCCCCAGCCATAAAGCGCGTCCAGAATCGTTGAATCGATCCAGCGTGCGAGCTGGAACCAGAAGTCCGTGAAGAACAGCGCGAACTGCACGACGCTGACGGTGACGACCGTCTTCAGGTCGTAGGTGCCCACAACCAGCACGAGCGGGATGCAGATGACCAGCGCCATCTTCAGTAAGGCGAGGATCATGGGCAGGGATTGGCGCACGACATCCATGGCGGGAAACGCGGCAATCGCGCCGACTGCCATCCCGACGTCGCCCGTGGCGCGCGTCACGATGTTCGGCAGGGTCTTGTCGATCTGGCCGCCGTAGTCCGTATAGACGCTGCCCTGGTTCAGCTTCTGCTGCCGGGGTGACGCGATGGCGCGGATCACCGAATCGTCCACCTCGGCCCGGCTGAGGAACCCGGCCCAGCCCGCTAGGCGATTCAGCAGGCTCGGGTCCACCTGACCCAGCAGGCGTGCCCGCAGGCCGTTGCTGCCGTCTGACCACCACTGCCTGCAAGTCGGGTAGCCGCCACCATTGGCAACCTGCGCGAGGCCAGCATCGCGGGTGTCGTCGTAGGGCCATGCCTCGCGCGCCGTGCTGGAGCGGTAGCTGTCGTAGTAGCCACCCGTGTCCGTGAAAAAGCGCGAACCGATCCAGGTTACATCGTGCATCTGCTGCTCATCGAGATCCGGGCGCTGCATGAACAATTTGGCCCGCGCAGGCCCATAGCAATCCCGCGAGAAGTCCGCGACCTCCTGGGCCAGTACCGGGTCGTCAATGCGCGTCGCGTCGATCTCCATCCTCATCTGCCGCAGATCCGTACCGCACGGGATCGCCGCTACCGAGGCGCTCGTGACGGCGCGCGAGAGCGCGTGCATGAAGGCCCACCAGACCGGCACCTTCGCCGACTGGTTGTTGACGGTGCTGAAGGACTGCGACCACCCGGTTTCCGTGGGCTGCGGCACGCTGACTTGGCATTGTGCCGAGCGCGAACTGTCGTACTGGATGGTGCTGAGGTCCACGTCGATGAACGGAATGCCGGCGAACATCACCACCACGATGGCGACGAAGACCCGGTTCTCGATGCGCGCAGCCGAGAGCACCCCCTTGTTGCCTTCGTCGGCGCCTTCCGCACGGGCCTTCAGCCACTCCTGCACGACGATGGCGACGAAAGGCAGCGCGAACACCCCGCTGGACACCAGCACGGCCCAGATGCCGTTGTTGACGATCCAGGACACGAGGGTGAGGTAGTACTCCAGGTAGTCCGTCGTAAAAAGCGTCATGGCCCCGATCTCCCCTCAAGCGGCCTGCATCAACAGGCTGGCTTCCAGCGCGACGATGGCGACAACGCCGGCGACCTCGGTGCGGATCAGCCGGCGCCGCGCCTGCCCATCTGTCCCGCTTTGGTCTTCGCGGGCCAGCACCCGGCGGCGCATCCAGAACCATCCATAGGCCGTTGCCGCGTACACGCACAGCCGCCAGATGAAGAAATACCCTGCGGAGGCCGCCAGCCACCGTTCCCAGCCTGCAACGCTGCCGACCAGGTAGATGCCCGCGACGTTCGCCCCCACGGCGGCGGCAACGATCAGCACCAGCCACAGCAGCGTCTTCGCCGCGCGCCGGCTGAACAACCAGCGCAGCGGCCGCCAGGCCATGCGCGCCGGGCTCATGGCCGACTCCCCGGATTGCCCTTCTGGAGCTGGTCGAGACGGTCCGGCACAGGATCGCCCTCGTAGATGCCGCGCGAGCCGGCCGCGCGCGCGCCGTGGCGCTGGATGATCGCCATGGGCGAGTTGTTCGCCAGCTCGCGCCGCAGCTCCAGTTCGGTCTTGAGGTTGCGAATCTCACGGTCGAGCGTGTCGCTCTCGTGGTTCACCGCCTCAACGGCAAGCTCGTTGGCCGCGACGTTGGGCTCCTTCTTGCCCGTGAGCAGCGTGCGCTGCAGCAGCAGCGCTTTCTCCAGCACGGACGCCAGCGCGACCTCGGACGCCAGGCGCTGCGACAGCAGGTGCTGGTCGGGCTCGTCGCGCAGCGCCTCGATCACGCCGCGCGTGATGGGCAGCGACGCACTGCCGGCCTCGCGCAGGTTCTCGGGCGTCGTGTTCTTGGCCTTGGTCACCAGGTCCTGGAGCGCCTGCAGCTTGGCGTCGTACTCTTCCTGGATCAGCGGCGTGAGCCCGACGCCTGGCGTCGTCTCGGTCTTGGTGCAGGCATCGCACGTGCGCTGCTCCTTCTCGCCGAGCACGCGCGTAGCCCACTCGACGGCGGCCTGCGGCGAGGCCCAGGTCTGGCACGAGAGGCTGCCGCAACTGGCCGGCGCGATGGACGAGGTGTCGGTCACGCCGCGGCCGTTGACCAGGTTGTAGCCGGCGCGGGTGACATCGCCGACGACCTTGATCGCGGGCTGGCCGGAGCCGCCCGCGTTGCTGCCCCCGACCCACGGCACGCCGTCATTGCCGCGTCGCGTCTCGGCTTGCTCGATGGCCGAGACCGCATCCGTGCTCGACACGGCATCGCGCAGCGCCAGCCCTTCGGCCATCTGGCTCCAGCCGAGCTGGCCGCCCGCCGTTTCGGCCATCTTCTCGGCCATGGCACGGCACGTCAGCTTGCTGCGGTCGAAATCCAGCCGCGCCTGCAGCACGCCATTGGTGAGCAGGTTGTACAGACCGGGATCGGCCCGCTGGATGATCAGCGCGGGCAACGATGCCACCGCACTGGTGGCACTCTGGATCACCGACGACATGATTTGCTGGAAGCCGTTGGTGATGCCGTTAAGTTGGTTCTTCAACGTGGTCTGGATGCTCATGTCGCCGCAGATCAAGTTGCTGTTCCAACCCACGCCGACACCGAGAGAGCGCATGCCGGCCGCACGGCCCATCGACACGGCGTTGCCGCCACCGATCGAGTACATGACGTCATCGCCGATGACACTGCCGCTGGTCTGGTAGCCCAGTTGACCCCAGGCCACGCCGCTGCCCAGCGCGAGTGCGCCGGCCAGCGCCAGGACGATCTCCGTGCGACGTGCCCGGCGGGAGAACGGATTGAGTGCAGGACGGAACTTCATGGCACCACCTCAGAGGAAATCGACGCTGCCCAGGAACACCTGGCCCCGGCGTTCGCAGCAGGCATACGGCCGCCACAGCGCCCATGCGTAGTCGCCTTGCTGCGCCTGGGTCAGAAAGCCGCTGCGCGGGAAGACCGTGCAGGACGAGGACAGGACGGGTGTGAGTTCTTGCCACTTGCCGGTGGAGGCATCGCCCTCCATCAGCGCGCCGGCCGGCCAGTAGCCGTCGCGGGAGTTGGCAAGCAACGGCTGATAGACGTGGATCTGCCCCCGGCGAGTGACCACATCGCCCGCACGCTGGGCCACCACTGCGCCGGCCTTAAAGTCGTCGGTCTGGTGCAGGAAGCCGCCGCGGGGGTACACGTTGCCCCAAAGGTTCATCGTGGTGCGTGCGCCAACCTCGCGCCGGCCCGGAATCAGCGCTTCCGGGTAGGCCATCTCGGGCACGTTGTAGCGCCAGGCCAGCGTATCCAAGGTGCTGAGCAGATATGGCATGAATGCCGTGCCCGCGCCTTCGCAGATGTAGCCGGACGATGAGGCGAACTCGCTGAAGACCAGAGTACCGGGGTGGCCGATCACGTCGGCGTTCTTGAACTTGGCGAGATTGTTCTCGTGGTCCTCGTTGGTGGTCCCATCGCCGCCGGCTTCAGCGGATGCGTTGGGCGGGCTCATCGACTGCACCTCGACCCAGGGGTTCTCGCCGGTGTTGCTGTAGCTGGAAACCACCGCGTCGGGAACGTAGTGGCGCACTTTGGTGGATGTGCGCACGGTGCAGCCCGTCCATGTGCAATAGAGCCAGTAGCAGATGCCGACGACGCGGTATTCGAGGCAATCGGGCGATGCCACCGAGCCGACGATGGTTGCTGTATTGAGGGCGTAGCTGCCCGTGGTGCTGAGCAGCAGCAACGAAGCCACGCCAGCGCGCAGGCGGCGCATCAGGTCGAATGGTCGGGTCACGGCTGGTTCCTCCGGTGCTGCTCGATGCGCGCTACAGCGCGAGCCACGTCCGGCTCGCCATAGACCACATAGCGCCTGTCCACCACCACGGCCGGGAGGCTGGTGACGCCGAGGCTCCATGCGTCGGTGACGCCTTGGTATGCGGAAGCGATGCGTCGCTGTAGATCGGCACCACCGCCATTCAGCCGGCGCTTGACGATGGCCGTCGCCTGTTCGGGGTCGGTGGGCAGTTCCGCAGAAAGCTCCGCTTCAATGCGGTGGGATTCGTCCAGCTCGATCAGCCGCTCGCCACCCATGGTCTTGACCGGGTGGCGGCTGTCGGTGACGACCACCACGTCGGCGGCGAAGGTGGCCGGGCTGAAAGCGGCCAGGGCAGCCGGCAGTGCAACAGCCAGGCCGAGGGTTCGCCAGCCTGGCGCGAACCGGGGAAGAGATGCTGGCATGTCGCGTGTCCTGAAGTTGATCAGGGCTATAGTCAAACGCGAACCCGAGGCAGCCCCAACAAACAATGCGCATCACGGACTGCCCGCATACCTGCTTGTTTCGCGCCGACGAAAAAGCGGAGGCCGAAGCCTCCGCAGTGATTGATGGAGTGGTAGCGGTACGGCCTCTAGGGCCATGGACTACCGGGGTACATGCACGTCGTCGGCGGGCTTCTCGGTAGTGGACGCGGCGCTGGTGTCGTCAGCCGCCAGCATGTCCATGGCCGACAGCAAGGCATCGCCCTCGATCGGCCCCTGCAGCAGGATGGCCTGGCCCGTCTGGCGATCGAGCAGGCGCAGAGACGGCGTGGCGGTTACGCCGCTATTTGTGGCTTCCGCGGCCTGGGCGCGGATGGCCGCGTCGGGGCGCTCGCTCGCCATGCACTGTTCGATGGCTGAGTTTGTTTCGGGGTAACGCAAGCCATCGGGCAAGCCCTGGCCGTCGCTGCGCGTGTGGGCATAGACCCATTCGACCGCCTGCCAGAACGCCGCATGCCCGCCCGCTTCGGCGGCGCACTCGGCCAGACGTGCCTCGGCCGACGCGGCAGGCTCGTGCGCGGCCAGCGGCTGGTGATGCCATTGCAGTGCGACGTCGGTGTTGTTGCCGACCCACCGCTTGAGCTGCGGGAAGTACTCCCGGCAGAACGGACATTCCAGGTCGGCATAGAGCGTCAGCGTGAAGCGGCCTTCCGGGTTGCCCATCTGCCAGGGTGGCCCAGCGACCTGCGCCGTGCTGACCGGCGCGGGCGACGGCGCTGAGGATTCTCCGGGCGTCCGGGACACCAGCCAGATCAGCAGCAGCGCGACCAGCGCAGCAGCCAATACCCAGGGCCAGCGAGGCCGCCAGCGGCGACGGCGGAACGCCTGGACCTGCATCGGAATGGAAGGACGTTTCTGTTCCATGGCGTTCTCCGGTTTACGACAGTTCCAGGGCCGGCGACTCGATGCCGCGGGTCTGGTCGATCTTCTCGGCCACCTTGAAAGCCGCTTCCAGTTCGGTGCAGCCGTACTGTTGCATGAGCTGGTAGCGTTCGGCCTTCTCCTCGGGTTCTGTCTGCGCGAGGGCGAGGTACAGGCTCGGCGGCACGGCGCGGAACAGCACTTCCATGCTCTTGGAGAGGATGACGCCTTCGGTGAATTTCCCCGCCTCTTTGCGCGCCGAAAGCATCAGCGCCTTCTGCGCGGGCGAGAGTTCGCGGAACCGCGCGATCTTCTCGACTTCATCGGGTGGCATGCTGAGACAGATCCACCACTCGATCATGTTGAGCATGGGCTCCGCGGCGCGCGGCAAGTCGTCGATGTTCTGCGTCGCGAGCCAGAACCAGGCCCCCAATTTCCTCCACATCTTTGTAATTTTCACGACGTAGGGCGCGAGCAGCGGGTTCTTCGTGATGATGTGGCCTTCGTCGGTGACGTTGATGATCGGGCGGCCCAGGTACTGGTCGCGCTCGGCGATGTTGTTCACCGTGCTGATCAGGCTGATGTAGGCGATGGAGAGCTGGGCGTTGTAGCCCTCCCGTGCATAGGTCGCCAGATCGACCAGGGTGATGTCGGCTTCGGGCCACGGCGTGCCGTCGCGGTCGAACATCTCGCCGTCCGTGCCTTGGCAGAACATATCCATCGCGTCCGCCATCTCCAGCAGCCGCACGCGCCGCATTTCGGGCAGCGTCGGGTCCTGGCCGCGGGTGCGCAGCGCGTTGCGCACGTCGCGCGTGAGCACCGTGCGCTTCTCGGCCACGCAGTGCTCGGCGGCGTCGAGGATGCACTGGCGGATCAGCGAGCGGTCGGCCCGCGTCATCCGGGCTTCTTCCTTGTCCTCGCCGCCCGTGATCATCAGCCGCGCCGTGATCTCCAGTTCGCCGAGCACGTCGCGCTGCTCGTCCGCCTCCATAGCCGAGGCGTCCGGGGGCAGGTCCTCGTCCAGCGCATCAGCATCGAGGGTCTGCACGTCGCTCGGCGTTTCGATCAGCCGGCGCGCATCCGCGAACGGCGCGAGGCTGATGCCGGAGCTTGGGGCCAGCTTGACCCGGTTCACCGTTAGCCCGAGCCTGCGTGCGAAATCGCTGAACAGCCCGAAGCTGTTGCCGGCCTCCACGATGAACAGCCGCGGGCGGTATATCGCCGTGACCTGGTTCAAGAGGTTGTTGAGCGTCGCTGACTTGCCCGAGCCGG
>NZ_CALKHS010000010.1 GCF_937988725.1 uncultured Castellaniella sp.
GCGCCGATGATAGTGGGTGGACACCTGTGAAAGTAGGTCATCGTCAGGCTTTTATTCCTCAAAGCCCCTGCAGAGCACTCTGCAGGGGCTTTGTCTTTGTGCGCGCCCAATGCTGATGGGCGTTGCCTGTCGCTGAAAGCGACAGGGGCCTGCCCGCTACGGGGCAGCCCCGTGGATGAAGCCTAGAACAGTTTCCCCAGCTGATCGATCAGCAGGTAGATCGAAAAACCGCCATAGAACACCACGGCCCACAGAATGGCCGCATAGCGCACGCCCGTCAGGCCGATGGCGCGGGGCAGCATGCAGCGGTTCAGCTGGATCAGCAGGACCGAATACACGAACATCACCAGGCCGTTCAGCGCCGAGGCGATCACCAGCAGCAGCAGCGGCTGGCTGACGCCCGAGAGCAGGATGATGGATCCGAAGGCCACCATCAGCCAGACGACCAGGAAGTACAGACGGCTTTCCGACCAGCTCTTGCTGTCGCGCAGCCAGTTGTTCTTGGCGATGTCGGCGACGATGCGGCCGATCATGTCCAGCACGGTCAGGTTGGTGGACAGCAGCACCACGACACCCGTGAACCAGAAGGCCGGCCCGACCCAGCCGCCCGCCTTTTCGTTCAGGGTTTCGCCCAGCAGGCGCACGAAGTCGAAGTTCTTCGCCTCGCCGCCGACCCCCAGGTAGGTGTAGGCCAGCATCATGAACAGCATGATGGCGAGCAGGCCCAGCACGAAGAAGGTGATGAACTGTTCGCGGTCGGCCACGCGCCACCAGCCGCGCCAGCGCTTCATATTGGCTTCATCCTGGGGGAAGAAATGGCCGATGGCCGCGCCGGTGGTTTCCTCGCCGGTGATGGGCGACACGATCTTGGGCAGCCGCGCCCCCATGCCCATGCCCTTGTCGCGCACCCAGTTGGATTGCGCCAGGTTCATGACGCCGCCGGCGCCGGCAAAGGCGATGGCCCCCAGCAGCAGCGCGATGGGCAGTTTGCCGATGGCTTCGGGAATTTGAGGGACTTCGGCGGTGAAGCCGGACACCAGCGCCGACCAGGATTCGCCGTTCAACAGCCCGAAGATGATGTAGACCATGAAGATCACGATCAGGGCCACCAGGAAGAACTGGATCTTTTCGACGGTCTTGTAGACCACCGGGGATACCGTCAGGATGATGCCGATCAGGACCAGGGAAGCGATGGTGATCGGGATGACCGCGCCCTCGGACAGACCGAAGGCATAGGTCAGGGCGGTTGAACTGCCGGTGGCCCAGCCAGGCCACATCCAGGGGATGACCGCCATGATGATGAACAGCCAGCTCCAGGGTTTCCACAGGCGGGTGAAGCCCGTGACCGCCGTTTCGCCCGTCGCCAGGGTGTAGCGGGTGATTTCCATGTTCAGGAAATACTGGGTCAGGATGCCGATGGTGGCCAGCCAGACCAGGGCCAGGCCGGTCTGGGTCGAAATGTAGGGCCACAGGACGAATTCGCCGGACCCGATCGAGCCCGCGAGCAGCAGGACGCTGGGGCCGACGACTTTCTTGAGAGGCAGGGGTTCAGGCAGGTCGCGGTATGTGACGGGGGGCAGATTGCCGCTGCGGATTTCAGAGGCGGTCTGGCCTGATGCGGCCGGACTGACGGCTGGGTCAACCATGTGCAATACCTCTTGGGGTGGAAGATGTTTGCAACGATGGCCCTGCATGCAGCCACGGCCATCACCGAAGCTTGCGATGTTAAGCAAGTTGTCAGTCATGCTAGGGGGCTGATGGTGGATGGTCAAGACCGAGCGTAAAAATGACGGGTTATCCCTGATTCTGGATCCCGTCCGGGGCGCCGGTGTACCATGGACCGGGCGGCAAGCGCCGACTTTGCGGGTGGAGGCATGGCATCCCGCCCCGATTTCCAAGGAACTCATGAGAAAAACACTGCATCCCCCCGTCTTCTATACGGCAGCGACCTTCGTGCTGGCCCTGGTCGTGTTCACCGTCCTGGCGCCCGCCTATGCCCGTTCGCTCTTCGACGCGACCCAGGGATGGATCCTGATCAATGCGAGCTGGTTCTACATCCTGACCGTGGCCGTCATCCTGATCGCCATCGTCTTCCTGGCGCTCAGCCGCTACGGCGACATCAAACTCGGGCCCGACCACAGCCAGCCCGACTATCGGGACGTCACCTGGTTCGCCATGCTGTTTTCAGCCGGCATGGGGATAGGCCTGATGTTCTTCGGCGTGGCCGAACCCGTCATGCACTTCGTGACCCCGCCGGTCGGCGAGGGCGGCACCGTCGCCGCCGCCCGGGAAGCCATGAAGATCACGTTCTTTCACTGGGGGCTGCACGCCTGGGCGATCTACGCGATCGTGGGCCTGATGCTGGCGTTCTTCAGCTATCGGCACGGACTGCCCCTGACGCTGCGCTCGGCGCTGTATCCGCTGATCGGCGATCGCATCTACGGGCCCATCGGGCATGCCGTGGATGTCTTCGCGATCCTGGGGACGGTCTTCGGCATTGCGACATCCCTGGGGCTGGGGGTGGCGCAGATCAACAGCGGCCTGCATCATCTGTTCGGCGTGCCCGTGACCGTCACGGTGCAGATCCTGCTGATCGTCGCGGCGTCGCTGCTGGCCACGCTCTCGGTCGCCAGCGGCCTGGACCGGGGCATCCGGATCCTGTCCGAAACCAATCTGGCCCTGGCCGTGGCCCTGTTGCTGTTCGTGCTGGTGCTGGGGCCCACGGTGTTCGTGCTGCAGACCTTCGTGCAGAACACCGGGGCCTATCTGTCCGACATTGTCGGCAAGACCTTCAATCTCTATGCCTACAAACCCAACGACTGGATCGGCGGCTGGACCCTGTTCTATTGGGGATGGTGGATCGCCTGGTCGCCGTTCGTCGGCCTGTTCATCGCCCGTATTTCGCGCGGACGCACCATCCGGGAATTCGTGCGCGGAGTGCTACTGGTGCCCGCCGGCTTCACGCTGCTGTGGATGACGGTGTTCGGCGATACGGCCATCCACTTCATCCTGATGGATCATGTGCGGGGCTTCGCGGAAACGGTGGCGGCGGACAGTTCCCTGGCGCTGTTCGCCTTTCTGGAACAACTGCCGCTGTCGGGCATCACGTCGCTGATCGCCATCGTGATGGTGCTGGTGTTCTTCGTGACCTCGGCCGATTCAGGGGCGCTGGTCGTGGACTTGCTGGCTTCCAACGGCTCCGAGCATTCCCCGGTGTGGCAGCGCATTTTCTGGTCGCTGCTGATGGGCGCCGTGGCGATCGCCCTGCTGCTGGCCGATGGCCTGGATGCCCTGCAGACGGCGACGATCGCCAGCGCCCTGCCGTTTTCCGTCATCCTGCTGCTGTCGCTCTGGGGGGTATTCAAGGCGCTGAAGCTCGATGCCACCAAGCGGCGCATCCGCTACCAGACGGTCGCGCGGGTGCACCTGCCCGGCAACCGCCAGTCCTGGCAGAACCGACTGCGCAACATCGTGCGTATGCCGGGACAGGCCCACGTGCAGCGCTTCATCGATCAGATCGTGCAGCCGGCTTTGCAGGCGGTGGCGCAGGAATTGCAGCAGCAAGGGTATGAGACGCGGGTCCTGACGGATGAACCCGAAGGCGGCGTGCGCCTGCACGTGCATCATCAGGGGGATTATCTGGATTTCTCGTATGCCGTGCGCCTCCTGGGGCAGATGCGCCCGGTCCTGACCTCCGACGAGGCGGCCAACGACGCGCAGAGGCAATATTTCCGCGCCGAGGTCTTCCTGCGGGAGGGCGGGCAGGACTACGACATCATGGGCTGGAGCCAGGAGGCCGTGATCGACGACGTGCTGGACCAGTACGAACGCCATCGCCATTACTTGCACATGGTGCACGGCCAGTCCGGCCCCGGGCCGGTCGCCGAAGGGTGATCAGCGCCGGATGGCCAGGGACCGGAGCAACTGCGCGGTCTCGTGGGCGGGCAGCCCCATGACGCCGCTGTGGCTGCCCGACAGGTGCGTGATGAAGGCGGCGGCGCGGCCCTGGATGGCGTAGCTGCCCGCCTTGCCGAAGGGTTCGCCGCTGGCGCAATACTGCCGGATGTCGGCGTCGGACAGCTCCTGGAAACCGACCTGGCTGATCTGGCAGGCTTCCAGCAGGCGGCCGTCCGCGGCCAGCACGACGGCGGTGTGCACGTGGTGCGTGCGCCCCGACAGGCGGCGCAGCATGGCGGCGGCATCGTCGGCGTCGGCCGGTTTGCCCAGCACGTCGCCGTCCAGGATGACCGTGGTGTCGGCGCACAGGATGGGCGCCCGCATCCAGTCCCGGGGCCAGGCCTCGGGGACCGGGTCGGGGCGCCCGCCGCCGGCCAGCCAGGCCAGCGCCTGACGGGCCTTGTCCCGGGCGGTGCGCCGGACGTAGTCCGCGGCGGCCTCGCCGGGCAGGCGGGGTTCGTCCTCGCCTTCGGGCGGGGGCACGCGCAGGACGCCGTGCGCGATCCCCAGCTGGTCCAGGATCTCATGGCGGCGGGGGCTGGCCGAGGCCAGCAGGATGAAGTCGGGAAACATCAGGCGACACGCAAGATCTTCAGGCCGTTGGTGCCGCCGCTGTTGCTGTAGAAATCGCCCTTCGTCAGGATGATCCAGTCGCCGGACTGCAACAGGCCGCGCCGGCGCAGGATGTCGATGGCGGCATCGCTGACCTCGGAGGGCGGCAGCGCCGCCGCGTCGAAGGGCACGGTGTAGACGCCCCGGAACAGGGCGGCCCGGCGCTGGGTGGACACGTGGCGGGTATAGCAATAGATGGGCACGCCCGAACGGATCCGGGACATGATCAGCGGCGTGTGGCCGCTTTCGGTCAGGCTGATGATGGCCTTGATGCCGGGAAAGTGGTTGGCCGCGTACATGCTGGCCAGCGCGATGGTCTCGTCGCAGCGCGTGAAGGTTTCCCCCAGGCGGTGGTGGGACTTGATGCTGGTCGGTTCCTGCTCGGCCCCCAGGCAGATGCGGGCCATGGCCTGGACGGCTTCGACCGGGTAGCGTCCGGATGCCGATTCGGCCGACAGCATGACGGCATCGGTGTAGTCCAGCACGGCATTGGCCACGTCCGACACCTCCGCGCGCGTCGGAATGGGGCTGGTGATCATGGATTCCATCATCTGGGTGGCCGTGATGACCAGCTTGTTCAGGGTGCGCGCGTGCTGGATGATGCGCTTCTGGATGCCGGCCAGGCGGGCGTCGCCGATTTCCACGCCCAGGTCGCCCCGGGCGACCATGACGCCGTCGCTGGCCCGGATCAGGTCGTCCAGGGCCGCATCGTCGGCGACGGCCTCGGCGCGTTCGATCTTGGCGATGATCCAGGCGGTGCTGCCGGTTTCGCGCACCAGGCGCCGGGCCTGTTCCATGTCGGCGCCGGAACGGGGAAAGGATACCGCCACGTAGTCCAGTTCCAGTTCGGCCGCCAGGCGGATGTCCTGGCGGTCCTTGTCCGTCAGGCTGGGGGCCGAGATGCCGCCGCCGCGCCGGTTGATGCCCTTGTTGTTGGACAGGGGGCCGCCCACCACGACCACGGTGTGGACGGCCGTCTCGTCGACGGACGTGACCTGCAGGATGACGCGCCCGTCGTCCAGCAGCAGTTCGTCGCCGGGGGCGCAGTCCTGCACCAGCGGCGGGTATTCGATGCCGACGATGGCCGGCGTGCCGTCGTCCAGCGGGTGCCGGATGGACAGGGTGAAAGGGTCGCCGGCGTGCAGCTCGATGGCGCCGTCGCGGAAGCGCGCGATGCGGATCTTGGGGCCCTGGAGGTCGCCCATGATGGCGACGTGCCGGTCCAGCCGGGCGGCGATGCCGCGCACCAGCCGGACGCGTTCGCGGTGGTCGTCCGCCGAACCGTGCGAGAAGTTCAGCCGGGCCACGTCCAGGCCGGCCTGGATCAGGGCTTCGATGCGTTCCGGGCTGGAGGTCGACGGTCCCAGCGTGGCGACGATCTTGGTGCGGCGGCGGGCGGTCATGACGGATCCTCAATCGCGGTGGTAGGGATGCCCGGACAGGATGCTCCAGGCGCGGTAGAGCTGTTCGGCCAGCAGGATGCGGACCATGGGGTGCGGCAGCGTGAGCGAAGACAGGCGCAGGGTCTGGCGGGCGGTCTGTTTCAGGGCGGGGTCCAGGCCGTCGGGCCCGCCGATGACGAGGGCGACGTCCTGGCCGCCGGCCCGCCAGTCTTCCAGGTGGTGCGCCAGATCGCGGGTGCTGATGTCGCGTCCGTGTTCGTCCAGCATGACCCGCCAGGCCGGTTCGTGCAAGGCGGCTTCGATGCGCTGGGCCTCGGCCTGCATCAGCTGGGCGACGGTCTTGCCGTGGGTGCGGGGCTCCGGCCGGATTTCGTGCAGTTCGATGGCGCAGTCGCGCGGCATGCGTTTGGCGTAATCCTGCCAGGCGTCCTGCACCCAGGCGGGCATGCGAGTGCCCACCGCGTAGATGCGCAGTTTCATTCCCAGGAGGCGTCGTCGTCGAAATCCGAGGCCTGGGCCGGGCCGGTGGGCAGCAGCTTCACACGGACCGGCTTGGCGCCCCAGATTTCCTCCAGGTTGTAGTAGCTGCGGATGGCAGGCTGCATGCAGTGCACGACGATGTCGCCCAGGTCGATCAGCACCCATTCGCCGGTGTCCTCGCCTTCGAAGGCCACGACTTCCAGGCCCTGTTTCTTGGCCTGTTCGGCGACGTGGCTGGCGATGGCGCGGGTCTGGCGGTTGGAGGTGCCGCTGGCGATGATGACGCGGTCGAACAGGCCGGTCAGGCCCGTCGTGTTGAAGACCTTGATGTCCTGGGCCTTGGTGTCTTCCAGGGCGTCGATGACGAGGCGTTGCTGTTTTTGCAGATTCATGGCGTTCGGGAACTGTCCGGGGAAGGATCCGGGCGTTGATAGAGCTGGTGAGTACGAATGTAACCCAGCACCCGCGGATCGAGTTGCGATTCGGGCAGGCGTCCCCGGGCCAGTTCCTGGCGGATGGTCGAGGCGGAGACGTCCTGGGGAGGAAAGGGGATGAGGACCAGCCCGTCGGGCGCCAGCGCCTGCGCCAGTTCGGCGGGCGGCGTCAGCGCGGCGCCGGGGCGCTGCGCCACGGCCAGGCGCACGTGACTCAGGATGTCACGCCAGCGGTGCCAGGTGCAGAAATTGGCCAGTTGGTCCGCCCCCAGGATCCAGGTGTAGCGGGCGCTGCGGGGCAGGGCCGCCAGGGTGTCGATGGTGTAGGTGGCGCCGGGGCGCTGCAGTTCGATGGGGTTGATGCGCAGCTGCGGGTCGTCGCCGCAGGCAAGGCGCAGCATGGCCAGCCTGTGTTCGGGCGCCGCCCCCAGCTGGCCGCGCTGCCAGGGGCGGCCGGCGGGCAGGAGTTCGACGTAGGCCAGCGACAGGGCTTCGCAGGCCGCCCGGGCCAGGGCGATGTGCGCCCGGTGGACCGGGTCGAAACTGCCGCCCAGCAAGCCGACCTGGGGCATTACAGCCATGTGCGGGGTTTCAGGTAGTCGGCCAGGGCGGCTTCGGGGGAACCGGGTTCCGGCGTCCAGTCGTAGCGCCATTGCGCGATGGGCGGCATGGACAGCAGGATGGATTCGGTGCGCCCTCCCGATTGCAGGCCGAACAGGGTGCCCCGGTCGTAGACCAGGTTGAATTCGACGTAGCGTCCGCGGCGGTAGGCCTGGAAGCCGCGCTCGCGTTCGCCGTACGCCGTCTGGCTGCGGGCCTGGACGATGGGCGCGTAGGCGGGGATGAAGCAGTTGCCGACGGCCTGGGTCAGGGAGAAGCAGGCGTCGAAGTCGGGGGCGTTCAGATCGTCGAAGAACAGGCCGCCCACGCCCCGGGTTTCCTGGCGGTGGCGCAACAGGAAATAGTCGTCGCACCAGGCCTTGTAGCGCGGATATTTGTCGGCGCCGAAGGGCGCCACGGCATCGTGGCAGACCTGGTGGAAATGGCGGGCGTCTTCTTCGAAGGGGTAGTAGGGGGTCAGGTCCAGCCCGCCGCCGAACCAGAAGACGTCGTGCTCGCCGTCGCCGCCGTGGGCGACGAACAGGCGCACGTTCATGTGCGTCGTGGGGACGTAGGGATTGCGGGGGTGCAGCACCATGGAGACGCCCATGGCCTCCCAGCCGCGCCCGGCCAGTTCCGGCCGGTGGGCGCTGGCCGAGGGCGGGAGGGTGTGGCCGCGCACGTGGCTGAACAGCACGCCGGCGCGCTCGAACACCGCGCCGTCCTCGCAGTAGCGGGTCAGGCCGCCGCCGCCCTCCGCCCGGGTCCAGGGATCGCTGCCGAATCGCGCGCCTTCGAGGTCTTCGAGAGCGCTGACGATGCGCTCCTGCAGATTGGAAAAAGTCTCGTGGACGTGATCGACAGGGACGTGCATGAGGGCTCCGTGGGCGGAAGAATCAATCGTGACGTTTGTTGCCGGCCAGGGCGCGCCAGCCGATGTCGCGGCGGAACTGCCGGCCTTCGAAGAGCGTCTGGTTGACGGCGTCGTAGGCGGCCTGCTGCGCGCGGCGGATGGAGTCGGCCAGCGCCGTGACGCACAGGACTCGGCCGCCGCTGGTGCGCAGCTGCCCGTCCTGCAGGGTCGTGCCGGCGTGGAAGGTCACGCAGGCGTCGGTGTCGGGCGCCAGACTGGTGATGGCGTCGCCCTTGCGCGGGCTGTCGGGATAGCCGGCCGCCGCCAGCACCACGCCGACGGCGGTGCGCCGGTCCCAGTCGATGTCGGCCTGATCCAGCGTGCCGTTCAGGGCGTGTTCCAGGGTTTCGGTGAAATCGCTCTTCACGCGCAGCATGATGGGCTGGGTTTCCGGGTCGCCCATGCGGCAGTTGAATTCCAGCACCTTCAGCGGGCGGGTGGCGTCGGGCCCCGGCCCGATCATGAGTCCCGCATACAGGAATCCGGTGTAGGGGATGCCGTCGCGCGCCATGCCCTGGACGGCCGGCTGGATGACTTCGCGCATGATGCGGTTGTGCAGGGCGGGCGTGACCAGGGGAGCGGGGGAATAGGCCCCCATGCCGCCGGTGTTGGGGCCGGCGTCGCCGTCCTGCAGGCGCTTGTGGTCCTGGCTGGTGGCCAGCGGCAGCACGTGGTGGCCGTCGCACATGACGATGAAGCTGGCTTCCTCGCCATCCAGGAATTCCTCGACGACCACGCGGGCGCCGGCGGCGCCGAAGGCCCCGTCCGCGCCCAGCATGTGGTCGATGGCCTGCAGGGCCTCGTCCTGCGTCTGGGCCACGACCACGCCCTTGCCGGCCGCCAGGCCGTCGGCCTTGACGACGATGGGGGCGCCCTGCGCCTGGATGTAGGCCTTGGCCTGCTGCGCGTCGGTGAAGGTCTGGTAGGCCGCCGTGGGGATGCCGTGGCGCTGCATGAAGGCCTTGGCGTAATCCTTGGAGCTTTCCAGTTGCGCGGCGTCCCGGGTGGGGCCGAAGATGCGCAGGCCCGCGGCCCGGAAGGCATCGACGATGCCCGCGGCCAGGGGGGCTTCGGGGCCGACGACCGTGAAGGCGATCTTCTCGTCGCGGGCGAAGGCGATCAGGGCGTCCGTGTCCTGCAGCGGCAGGTTTTCCAGCAGGTCTCCGTGGGCCGTCCCGCCGTTGCCGGGCGCGACGTAGATCTTCTGCACCCGGGGCGACCGGGACAGGCGCCAGGCCAGGGCGTGTTCACGGCCGCCCGAACCGATCACCAGCAGTTTCATTCGGCGTCGTCCATGACGGCGGTGGTGTAGACCTCTTGTACGTCGTCCAGGTCTTCCAGGAGGTCGATGATCTTCTGCATGCGCTCGGCGTCGTCGCCGGCCAGCTGGACCTTGGACAGGGCCTTCATGACGACGCCGTGGATCTCGGCTTCCAGGCCGGCGGCGTCGAAGGCCTGCTTCAGGGCGGCGTAGTCGCCCGGTTCGCAGGTGACCTCGATCACGCCTTCCTCGTCGGACTGGACGTCGTCGGCGCCGTTTTCCAGCGCGACGTCCATCACCTGTTCTTCGGAGGTGCCCGGAGCGAAGATGAACTGGCCGCAGTGCTTGAACATGAACACCACGCTGCCGTCCTGGCCCAGGTTGCCGCCGTGCTTGGTGAGCGTGTGGCGGACTTCGGAAACCGTGCGCTGGCGATTGTCGGTCATGCAGTCGATGACCAGGGCCGCGCCGCCCACGCCGTAGCCTTCGTAGCGGATTTCTTCGTAGTTGGCGTCATCGCCGCCGCCCGCGCCGCGCTGGATGGCGCGCAGGATGTTGTCCTTGGGCATGTTGGCCGACGTCGCCTTGTCCCAGGCCAGGCGCAGGCCCGGATTGGCATCGGGGTCGGGGCCACCGGCGCGGGCGGCCACGGTGATTTCACGGATGATTTTGGTCCAGAGCTTGCCGCGCTTGGCGTCTTGGCGCCCTTTGCGGTGCTGGATGTTTGCCCATTTGCTGTGTCCGGCCATGATGTGTCAACTAGGATAAAACAGGGAATCGAGCATTTTAACCGCTTGGGGCGCATCAGTCCGGCGAAGCCGCTTTGGACGCCGGGGAACTCGCGGGGGAAGCGGCCGCATCGGCGGCCGGGGCGGCGCGGCGCAGGCCCGACCAGATGATGGCGCCGATGATCAGGGCGCCGCCCGCCAGCGCGCGGGCGGACGGGTACTGGGCGAACAGGATGGCGGCGAATAAAATGGCGTAGACGGGTTCCAGCGCGATGACGATGCCGGCGGTGCGCGCCTTCAGTCGCGCCAGGCTGGATACCAGCAGGGCGTGCGACAGGGCGGTGCAGAACACGCCCAGCATGAAGATCCACAGCCAGTCCAGCGGCCGCAGGGCCGTGAATTCCCGGAAGCACCACGGCAGGGTCAGGGCCGCGACGACCAGGTTTTCCCAGCAGGCCAGTTCGCGCCCCGGCATGAGGCTGACCGCCTTGCGGTTGGCCAGCGTGAACAGGGCGAAGGCCAGCCCCGACAGCACTCCCCAGGCCAGGCCGATGGTGGCCTGGTCGCGGAAATCGAAGGACGGCGTCACCAGGACCAGGCCCAGCGTGACCAGCCCCACGACCAGCCATTCGGACGGCTGGGTGCGTTCGTGAAACAGCATGCCTTCCAGCAGGGTGATGAAGGCCGGGAAACTGGCGAAGCCCAGGGTGGCGATGGCGATGCCGCCGACCTTGACGGCGACGAAGAAGCTGGTCCAGTGGATGGCCAGGAGGGCGCCCGCCAGCCCCAGCGCCGTCCAGGACCGGCGCTGCGGCAGGGCGATGCGGTGCCCGGCATGGCCGATGAACAGCAGCAGGGCGATCGTGGCGAACAGGGCGCGGCCCGCCGTGATCAGGGTGGCGCTGGCCTGGATCAGTTCGCCGAAGATGCCGGTCAGTCCGAAGAGGAGCGCCGTCAGGTGGATGGCGAACTGGGCTTGGCGGGAATTCATGCTAGTCTGATCAGCTATCGGTGATACTTTCTTACAGCAGGGCCCGTTCGGGCCGGAGGACATTTCAGTGGAAAAGGCACAGATCATTCAAGTCGGCCAGCATGGGGGACCCGAAGTCCTGAAGCTGGCCCAGGTCGACGTTCCGGCACCCGGCCCCGGCGAAGTGCAGATCCGCCAGAAAGCCATCGGCCTGAATTTCATCGACATCTATTGTCGCACGGGTCTGTATCCCAATCCCTTGCCGCATGGCCTGGGATTCGAGGCATCCGGCATCGTGGCGGCCGTCGGGGAAGGCGTCGGCCACGTCCGGGTGGGCGACCGCGTGGCCTACGGCCAGGGGCCGATCGGCGCATACGCTACTCTGCGCAACGTGCCCGGCGGCAAAGTCGTCGCCATTCCGGATTCCGTCAGCTTCGAACAGGCGGCGGCCCTGATGCTCAAGGGCCTGACCGTCCAGTACCTGTTTCGCCAGACCTATCGCCTCAAGGGCAATGAAACCATCCTGTTCCATGCTGCGGCCGGCGGGGTCGGCCTGATCGCCTGCCAGTGGGCGCGGGCCCTGGGCGTGCGCCTGATCGGCACCGCGTCCTCGCCGGAAAAGGCGGCGCTGGCCCGCCGCTACGGGGCCTGGGAAGTCATCGACTACACGCGCGAGGACGTGCCCGCCCGGGTGCTCGAATTGACCAATGGGCAGAAAGTGCCCGTGGTTTATGACGGGGTGGGCCGGGACACCTGGGAGATGTCCCTGGATTGCCTGCAGCCGCGCGGCCTGATGGTCAGCTTCGGCAATGCCTCCGGGCCGGTGGAAGGCGTCAACCTGGGAGTGCTGGCCGCGAAGGGGTCGCTCTACGTGACGCGCCCCACGGTCGCGTCCTACACCGCCACGGCGCAGGCCATGCAGGCCGCCGCCGACGACGTGTTCGAGCTGGTGACGGCGGGCAAGCTGGACATCGTGATCGGCCAGCGTTTCGCGCTGAAGGATGCCAGGCTGGCCCACGAAGCCCTGGCGTCGCGCCGGACCACCGGAGCCACGGTGCTGACCCTGGACTGAGTCCGTTCGGGCCGCCGCCCCGGGGGCGGCGATGAAAAAAGGGGGCTATGGAGCCCCCTTTTTTCATCCGTCGGAACGGGCGCCGGATCAGGCGTCCCGGTGGTAGCGGGTCACGCGCTCGACTTCCTGCTTCGAGCCCAGGACCACGCCCACGCGCTGGTGGATGGCTTCGGGCTGGATGTCCAGGATCCGCGTGTAGCCGTCGGTCGCGGCGCCGCCGGCCTGCTCGATCAGGAAGCTCATGGGGTTGGCTTCGTACATCAGCCGCAGCTTGCCCTTGCGCCCGGATGCCCGGGCGTCGCGGGGGTACATGAAGATGCCGCCGCGCGTCAGGATGCGATGCACGTCGGCCACCATCGAGGCGATCCAGCGCGTGTTGTAGTTCTTGCCCAACGGGCCGGTTTCGCCCTGCATGCATTCGTCGATGTAGCGCCGCACGGGGGCTTCCCAGTGGCGCATGTTCGAGGTGTTGATGGCGAATTCGGCGGTTTCCTCGGGCACGCGGATGTTCTCGTGCGTCAGCAGCCAGGAGCCCATTTCGCGGTCCAGCGTGAACCCCATGACGCCCGCGCCCACGGTCAGCACCAGCATGGTCTGCGGGCCGTAGATGGCGTAGCCGGCCGCCACCTGGCGCGTGCCCGGCTGCAGGAAGTCGGCTTCGGCGATCTCGCGTCCGGCGGCCTCGGCGGGCGCTTGCAGGACGGAAAAGATGGTGCCGATCGAGACGTTCACGTCGATGTTCGACGAACCGTCCAGGGGATCGAAGAGCAGCAGGTTCTGGCCCTTGGGGTAGTGGTTGGGAATGCGGTGGATGGTCTGCATTTCCTCGGACGCCATGGCGGCCAGGTTGCCGCCCCATTCGTTGGCCTCGAGCAGGATCTCATTGGACAGGACGTCGAGCTTCTTCTGGATTTCGCCCTGCACGTTTTCCGTGCCCTGGCTGCCCAGCACGCCGCCCAGGGCGCCCTTGCTGACGGCATGGCCGATGGCCTTGCAGGCCCGCGAGACGGTTTCGATCAGCAGGCGGACGTCGGGCGAGACCGCCTTGTGTTCCCGCTGCTGCTCGACCAGGTACTGGGTCAATGTCTTGAATTTCAAAGTATTCCCCATTGAAAAGATAAAGAGGTCTGCCGGCCGGCGTCCGGATCAGGACGCCAGGGCCTTGGATACGATTTCGTGCACGTTGCGCGACAGGCCGGGCGCGGCCAGCACCCGCTGCAGGGCGGTCCGCATGCCCTCGCGGCTGGCGGGCTCGAAACGCGCCCAGTTGTCGAAGGCGCGCGCCAGACGGGCGGCGACTTCCGGGTTGAGTTCGTTCAGGGCCAGCACCTGTTCGGCCCAGAAATCGTAGCCTTCCGGCGTGTGCAGATTGGCCGGATTGTCCATGACGAAGCGGAAGATCACGGAACGGGCGCGGTTGGGTGTGCGCAGTGTGAAGTCGGGCAGAGCCATGAGCGCCCGGACCTGGGCGACCGAGCAGGACGGCGCGCTGGCCTGCACCCCGAACCAGCTGTCGAGGACCAGCGGATCGTGGCGCCAGCGTTCGTGGAAGTCCTGCAGCAGATCGGCGCAGTCCTGCGGCGCATGCTGCAGCAGGGCGCTCAGCGCGCCCAGGCTTTCGGTCATGTTGCGCGCCTGGGCGTACTGGTCCCGCGCCGTCCGGATGGCCTGCGCTTCGCGGCCGGCCAGCAGATAGTCCAGCGCCAGATTGCGCAGGGCGCGCTGCCCGGCCGCCACGGGGTCGGGGGAATAGGGGCCGCCGTTATCGGCGAGCGAATCGTAGAGCGTGCGCCAGGCCGGCGCCAGGCCGGCGCCCAGGGCGGCCTGGGCGCCGGTCCAGGCCGCCACCGCGGCCTGGGGCGCCATGGGGGCGCTGCGCTCGATCAGTTCGCGCAGGGCCGGCAGCGCCAGCAGGCGGGCCCGGTAGGCGGGCGACAGAGTGTCGTCTTGCAGCGCGGCCTGCCACAGCGCCAGCAGCGGGGCGATATCCGGCGCGGGTGCTTGCGCCTGACGCGCCCGGATTCCGGCCAGCAGATGGCGCAGGGCGGTTTCCTGGGTGGCGTCCCAGCGGGCGAAGGGGTCGGGGTCGCAGCGGGCCAGCAGGGCCAGGTCGGCGGCGGGGCGTTCGGTGTCGATGATGACGGGGGCCGAGAAGCCGCGCAGCAGCGACAGGACGGGCGCCCGGGGGATGTCCTCCAGGGTCCAGGACTGGCGCGCTTCGCGCAGTTCCAGCACCACGGTGTCCCGCTGCCGTCCGTCCCAGGTGATCGGCAGGGCGCGGCCGTCGGAATCCAGCAGTCCGATGGCCACCGGGATGTGCAGCGGCGGTTTTTCGGCGACGGGATTCTGGCGGGCTTCCAGCCCGGCCGGCGCGCAGTGCTGGCTGAGGGTCAGGTGCAGCCGGCGGGCGGCAGGGTCAAAGCGATGTTCGACCCGCAGGCGCGGGGTGCCGGCCTGCTGGTACCAGCGGCGGAAAATGCCGAAGTCCTGCCCGGCGTGCTGCCGGCTGTACACCGATTCCATGGCCTGGACGAAGTCGTCGCAGGTCACGGCCTGGCCGTCGTGGCGGCGGAAGTATTCGTCCATGCCGGCCCGAAAGCCCGATTCGCCCAGCAGCGTGTGCTGCATGCGGATGACCTCCGCGCCCTTTTCATAGACCGTGGCCGTGTAGAAATTGCCGATTTCCTGGTAGCTGTCGGGGCGGATGGGGTGGGCCATGGGGCCGGCGTCTTCGGGAAACTGCATCATGCGCAGCACGTGCACGTCGTCGATGCGCTTGACGGCCCGCGCGCTGGCGGCCTCGCCGTCTGGCAGGCCCCGGGCCAGCATGTCGGCGGAAAATTCCTGTTCGCGAAAGACGGTCAGGCCTTCCTTCAGGGACAGCTGGAACCAGTCGCGGCAGGTGACGCGGTTGCCGGTCCAGTTATGGAAGTATTCGTGGCCGATGACGGCTTCGATGCGGCGGTAGGCCCCGTCCGTCGCGCTGGCCGGGTCGGCCAGGACGTAGGCGGCGTTGAAGACGTTCAGGCCCTTGTTTTCCATGGCGCCCATATTGAAGTCGCGGGCGGCGACGACCATGAAGCGGTCCAGATCCAGCTCCAGGCCGAAGCGCTGTTCGTCCCAATGCATCGCGTGCGCCAGGCAGTCCAGCGCCCAGTGGGTCTGCTCGCGGCAGCCCCGGTCGCTGTAGACCTGCAGCAGGACTGAGCGGCCGCTGCGGGTGGTTTCGGTGCGCTCGATGCAGTCGAAGTCGCCCGCCACCAGGGCGAACAGGTAGCAGGGTTTGGGATGCGGGTCGCGCCACAAGGTCTGCCGCCGGCCGTCGTCCAGGGTGGTCTGTTCGACCAGATTGCCGTTGGACAGCAGGATGGGATAGGCGGCGGGATCCGCGCGCAGCACCACGTCGTAGCAGGCCATGACGTCGGGGCGGTCCGGAAACCAGGTGATGCGCCGGAAGCCCTGGGCTTCGCATTGAGTGAACAGCTTGTCGCCCGACACGTACAGTCCCATCAGCGTCGTATTTTGCGCCGGATGGCAGAGGCTGACGATCTCGACGACGAACGGCTTGCCGTGCGAAGGCGGCGTCAGCTGCAGTGTGGATTCGTCCAGATGGTAATCCTTCGCGGCCAGGGTCCGGCCATCGATGCGGGCTTCGATCAGTTCCAAGTCTTCGCCCTGCAGCACCAGAGGGGCGCCCGGGGGCGTCCCGGGGGCGGATTCGAACCGCAGCACCGAATGCACGCGCGTCGCCTGGGCGTCCAGGTCGAATTCCAGCCGGACCTGGGACAGGCGGTAGGGGTACGGGGTGTAATCCTGGCGATAAATTGTCTGAGCAACATCGGTGCGCATGGTTCTGTCCGTCCGGCCTTCATCATCAAGGCCTCATTGTAGTCGGCTGGTCGGGCTTGCGCCGGGACGGGGCGGCTTGTGTCGGAGTGCAACGTCCGCCTTTCGCCGGATCCGGACAGCGCCTATGATGAACATATTCGGTTTCCAGGTATTGAGATGTGATGAGCATGTTGCAGGTCGGAGGCCGTCTGTTGCGGCGTTGGCTGGGTCTGGTATTCGTGATGGCGGCTTTGAGTGGTTGCGCCAGCGTCTTTTCCGCGCAGGTCACACGCTATCAGCAATGGCCCGATCAAACCCAGGGGGCCCGATATTGGATCGAGCCCGATGCGGCCCAGCAGAACAATCTGCAGTTTCAGTCTTTCGCCGACGCGGTGCGCGCGGCATTGGGCCCCACTGGCCTGGTCGAAGCCCAATCCCGGGCGCAGGCGCGATTCATCGTGCGCATGGATTATGGCAGCCAGCAGGAACAGGAATGGCGCCAGCGCATGGTGGACCCTTACTTCTACGGCGGTTTTCCGGGACCCGGATTCGGCTACCACCCCTATTGGGGCGCCTGGGGGCCGGGGCCGGTGATCGAAACCGTGCCCGTCGTCGTGAGCCGCCTGCATCTGTCGGTGCGCATCGACGATAAGAACGAGCAGGGCAAAGAGGTCTATCGGGCGACGGCGGTCGCGGCGGGGCGGGATTCCCAGTTGGGCGCAGCCATGCCTTATCTGGCCCGGGCGCTGTTCGACCATTTTCCGGGCCGCAACGGGCAGGTCGTGCAGGTACGTTACCCGCTGAAATGATCATGGGGCCCTGGCGGGCCCCATGATTAAAATCTGCAGCGGTCAGGCGGTCTTTTCGATCAGGAAGGTGTCGCGCGAAACGCCGGACGCTTCGGCGTCGGACACCCAGCGCGGCGGCTTGCCGCGGCCCGTCCATTCGGCCTTGGTTTCGGGATGGCGGTATTTCGGCGGAATGACGCGTTTGGCGCCGGAGGCGGCCTTGCGCGGCGCGGCAGTGGCGGGGCGGCTGGCGGATTTACGGTCGAAGACGGCGGCGATCTCTTCCGGGGTAATGCCATAATCGCGCATGGACCGCACAATGGACGTGATCACCGGTTTGCGTTGTTTGGCTTGCAGGGTCTGCAGCTGTTTTTCGATTTTGGCTTTTTCTTTTTCCAGCCGAGTTTTTTGCGAGGCGTAACTGGTACGGGCCATTCGGTACTCCGAAAGTAGGGATTTAGGCCTGGCCGATATTCAGGGAATGCTGACCTCTCGGGTTTTGCGTGATCCTGATCCAGGGCAGTTTCAGATTTTAATCGGATTTTGGCCTGTTTGTGCAGTCCATGTCGCGATCGATTATGTATCAGATATTGAATCATTCGCCCCGCGGGGCAGGGATCGTTGAATATGCGGGATGATTTTCTTTCGGTGGCTGCCGTCCAGATGGTGGCGGGAATGTCGGTTCAGGATAATCTGCGGCAGGCGGCTCACTGGATCGCCGAAGCGGCCAAGGGCGGCGCCCGGCTGATCGCCCTGCCGGAATATTTCTGTTTCATGGGGCGTCGGGATCAGGACAAGCTGGCCCTGGCGGAAACCCCGGGCGATGGGCCGATCCAGGCCTTCCTGGCGCAGCAGGCGAAACAGCACGGAATCTGGCTGGTGGGCGGGACCCTGCCGTTGCGCAGCCCGGATGCTCAGCGCATCTACAATGCCTGCCTGGTCCATGGGCCGCAGGGCGATCTGTGCGCCCGCTACGACAAGATTCATTTATTCGGTTTTCAGAAAGGAGCGGAAACCTATGATGAATCGATCGCCATCCGTCCCGGCGATGCGCCGCCCCAGGTATTCGAATTGCCTTTCGGTCGCGTGGCGCTGGGCATCTGTTACGACCTGCGTTTCCCGGAGTTTTTCAGGGCCCAGGGGGACGTGCGCCTGATGGTGCTGCCGGCCGCTTTCACCTACACCACGGGTTCGGTACACTGGGAAGTCCTGCTGCGCGCACGCGCGATCGAGAATCAGTGCTATGTGCTGGCCAGCGCCCAGGGAGGCGTGCATGAAAACGGCCGCCGCACCTGGGGGCATTCCATGCTGATCGATCCCTGGGGCGACGTGCTCGGGTGCCTGCCCGAAGGCCCCGGCTTCACGGCGGGGGTGCTGGATGCCGGCCGTCTCGACTCCGTGCGGCAATCGTTGCCGGCCTTGCGGCACCGGGTCATGTGATGTTGTTATAGGTTGCATTTGATGAAAGTGATTGAACCGGGCCTGGATGCCCTGAATACCGCCCGTTCCCTGCTGCTGGATCCCTGGGGGCTGGACGAATCCCACCTGGCGCGGGCCTTGTCCGAGATCCACACCCATCGGGTCGATTATGCGGATCTGTACTTCCAGTACAGCTGCTCCGAGGGCTGGAGCCTGGAGGAAGGCATCGTCAAGACCGGCAGCTTCTCCATCGACCAGGGCGTCGGGGTGCGGGCCGTCAGCGGTGAAAAGACCGCCTTCGCCTATTCCGACAGCCTGTCGCCGGCCGCGCTGCTGTCGTCCGCCCAGGCCGTGCGCACGATCGCCCGCCAGGGATCGGGGCGCCGTCGCGTGGATGGCGGGCTGGATACGCCCCATCGCCTGTATCCCGCCGTCAATCCCGTGGATTCCCTGTCGGCGCCGGACAAGGTCGCCCTGCTGGAACGCGTCGAAGCCATGGCGCGCGCCGCGGACCCGGAGATCATCCAGGTCATGGCGGGCCTGGCGGCCGAATACGACGTCATCCTGGTGGCCGGCAGCGACGGCCGCCTGGTGGCGGATGTGCGCCCGCTGGTGCGCCTGTCCGTCACGGTCATCGCCGAACGCAAGGGACGGCGTGAAATGGGCCACGGCGGCGGGGGCGGGCGCACCGGCCTGGCCTATTTCACCGACGATGTCCTGCGCGGCTACGTGGATCGCGCGGTGCACGAGGCCCGGGTCAATCTGCAGGCGCGCCCCGCGCCGGCGGGCCAGATGACGGTCGTGCTGGGGTCGGGCTGGCCCGGCATCCTGCTGCACGAAGCGGTCGGCCACGGCCTGGAGGGCGATTTCAACCGCAAGGGTTCCAGCGTGTTTTCCGGGCGCATCGGCGAACGGGTCGCTTCGCGCGGCGTGACGGTGGTCGATGACGGCACCTTGCCGGACCGCCGCGGGTCCCTGAACGTCGACGACGAAGGCCATCCCACGCAGCGCAACGTGCTGATCGAGGACGGCGTCCTGCGCGGCTACATGCAGGATTCCATGAATGCGCGGCTGATGAAGCAGGCGCCCACCGGCAACGGCCGTCGCGAATCCTACGCGCATCTGCCCATGCCGCGCATGACCAATACCTACATGCTGGCGGGCAAGGCCGACCCGCAGGAAATCATCGCGTCCGTCGATCGCGGCCTGTACGCCGTGAACTTCGGCGGCGGGCAGGTGGACATCACCAGCGGGAAGTTCGTGTTTTCGGCCTCCGAGGCCTACCTGATCGAAAAGGGCAAGGTCACCCATCCGGTCAAGGGCGCCACCCTGATCGGCAGCGGTCCCGACGCCATGCGCCGCATCAGCATGATCGGCCATGACATGGCCCTGGATTCCGGGGTGGGCACCTGCGGCAAGGAAGGCCAGAGCGTGCCCGTCGGGGTGGGGATGCCGACTCTGCGGATGGACGGGCTGACGGTGGGCGGCACCGCCTCCTGATGGCGTCGCCTGTCCGACTCGCCGCTTCTTGCAGGCGGCTCGGGTCCGTCAGGCCGCGGGGCTGTTGGCCGGGCCGGCGTCCGACGGCCGGTCGAACACTTGGCGCAAGTAGGCCAGGAAGGTCGCATCGGTGCAGTGTTCCTTGCCGGGGCTGTCCGGCAGCTTCGCCGTGGGCATGCCGTTGCATTCGAACAGTTTCATGACGATGTTCAGGGGCTGCGGCCCCAGATCGTTGGTCAGGTTGGTGCCGATGCCGAAGGCCAGCTGAACCTGGTCGGCGAAATGCCGGTAGATGTCCAGGGCGCGGGGCAGATTCAGCCCGTCGGAAAACACGAAACGCTTGCTGGCGGGGTCGATGCGCAGGGACCGGTAGTGGGCCAGGGCCTTTTCGCCCCAGGCGATGGGGTCGCCCGAATCATGGCGCAGGCCGTCGAACAGCTTGGCGAAATACAGATCGAAATCGGCCAGGAAGGCGTCCATGCCGACCACGTCGGTCAGGGCGATGCCCAGGTCGCCGCGATATTCCTGCACCCAGTCTTCCAGGGCGCTGCGCTGAAAATCCCGCAGGCGGACTTTGCCGAAAGCCTGATATGACTGCAGATATTCGTGGGCCATGGTGCCCACCGGCACCAGTCCGTGGGATTTCGCCAGCGCGACGTTGGACGTGCCGGTGATGATCTGCGGGACGGCCGCGCGCAATTGTTCGACGACTTCCGTGTGCCAGGCCCGGGAAAATCGCCGTCGCAGGCCGAAATCGGAAATCTGCAATGGAAAGCGGCGGGCGGGGGTCTTGGAAAAATCCTGCAGCAGGCGGATTTTGTCCTGCAGCCGCCGGCGGCCTTCCGCCATGACGGCCGGGGTCTGGTAGCGGCGGAAATACAGTTCGTTGACGATGGCCAGCACGAAGATTTCAAAGGCCATCACGTGCACCTGCGGGCCGCGGGCGACGATATTCAGGGCGCCGCCGTCCGTGCTGACCTGGATGAAACGGCGCTGAAAATGAAACAGCGACAGAAAATCGACGAAATCGGATTTGATGTAGCGCAGCTGGCCCAGATAATCGAGTTCCGCCTGGGTGAATCGCAGGCTGCACAGATGATCGATCTGGGATTCGATATCCGGGGCCAGGTCGACCAGGGAATGTTCCGGCGGATTGCGGCAGATGAAGCGATATTCCGCCTGCGCGGCCGGATGACGGTGCAGCATGGCCTGCCACATCGTGAATTTATACAGATCGGTATCCAGCAAGGACGTGATGACGGGCTGGAAGGCGGGGGAACGCGATAAGGACATCGAAGCATCGGAAATGTCGGGAATGGGTCCATCTTAGCGGATTTCAAACGCCTGCCTGGGGTATAAAACCGATGACAAGGGATTATTTCTCGGGAGGCTCGTTTCCATGACCGCTGATTTTCCGATGGCCGCGTCATCCGCCTATGGCTATCCTCTGCTGATCAGGCAACTCTTTGAATCCGCCCGGGCGAATGCCAGTCCGAACGAAATCGTGCACCAGGGCAGGCGCCTGCGGTATGCCGAATTCTTCGATCGGGTGGTCCGCCTGGCCCGCGCGCTGGCCGACCTGGGCGTGCGCCGGGGCGATGTCGTGGCGGTCATGGACTGGGACAGCCACCGCTATCTGGAAGCCTTTTTCGCCGTGCCCATGATGGGGGCGGTCCTGCAGACCGTCAATGTCCGGCTTTCGCCCGAGCAGATCGCCTACACCCTGAATGACGCGGAAGCGGGCGTCCTGCTGATCCACGACGATTTCATCCCCATCCTGGACGCTATCCAGGGGCGGCTGCGGACGGTGCGGCATCGTCTGTCCCTGACCGACCAGCCGGATGGCGGCCGTCCGGGGGCCGCCGCGGAATACGAGGCCCTGCTGTCGCGGACCGAGCCGGATTTCGAATTTCCCGAACTGGACGAGCAGGCGCGGGCCACCACCTTCTACACCACCGGCACCACCGGCCAGCCCAAAGGCGTGTATTTCAGCCACCGCCAACTGGTCCTGCACACCCTGTCTACGGCGGCGGCGCTGGGCGGCCCCCTGACGCAGGGGCGCCTGCACCGGGAAGACGTCTACATGCCCATGACGCCGATGTTCCACGTCCACGCCTGGGGGTTCCCGTACGTGGCGACGCTGCTGGGGCTGCGGCAGATCTATCCGGGGCGCTATCAGCCCGACGTCCTGCTGCGCCTGATCCGGGATGAGCGCGTCACTTTTTCCCATTCGGTGCCGACCATCCTGCACATGCTGCTGGGCCATGCCGATGCGGCGGACACGGATTTTTCCGCTCTCAAGATGATCATCGGCGGTTCGGCGATGCCCCAGGGGCTGGCCCGGACGGCCCTGGATCGCGGCATCGACGTATTCACGGGCTACGGCATGTCCGAAACCTGCCCGATCCTGACGCTGGCGCAGATGAGGGATCCCGCCGCGGATGCCGGCGCCCGGTTGCGCGATCGCACGCGCACCGGCTATGCGATACCGCTGGTGATGCTGAGGGTCGTCGATGACGAGATGCGGGACGTCGCGCATGACGGCCGCAGCGTCGGGGAAGTCGTGGTGCGCGCGCCCTGGCTGACCCAGGGCTATCTGCGCAATCCGGATGCCTCCGAAGCCCTGTGGCGCGGCGGCTGGCTGCACACGGGGGACATCGGGACGCTGGATGCCCGGGGCATGCTGACGGTCACGGACCGTCTGAAGGACGTCATCAAGACCGGCGGCGAATGGGTGTCTTCCCTGGCCCTGGAAGACGCCGTTTCCCGCCATCCGGCCGTCAGCGAGGTCGCCGTGGTGGGGATGCCCGATGCCCGCTGGGGAGAGCGGCCGCTGGTCCTGGTCGTGCTCCGGCCCGGCCAGGACGCCGATGCGGCGCAGATCCGGGCGCAGGTGCAGGCCGAGGTCGACGCCGGGCGGCTGTCCCGCTATGCCGTGCCCGAGCAGGTGCGCTTCGTGGACAGCCTGCCGCGCACCAGCGTCGGCAAGCTCAACAAGCGCGCCATGCGGGAAAGCCTGTCGGCGGAAAATTGAAAAGGGGCCGCGCCGGATGGCGCGGCCCCCGCTTCGCCCGGGGCCGAGGATCAGCCCTGCAGCCGGGCCCGCTGGGCGCGGACGCGCTCCAGCGTGTCGCCGAACTGCGCCAGCCGCGCCTTTTCCTGTTCCACGACGGCGGCCGGGGCGCGCTCGACGAAGCTGGCATTGGACAGTTTCCCGTGCGCCTTGGCGATTTCCTTTTCCAGGCGGTCGACTTCCTTGTCCAGGCGGACGCGTTCGGCCGCGACGTCGATTTCCACGTGCAGCATCAGCTGGACGGTGCCGACGACCTGCACGGGAGCGCCCAGGTCGGGCAGGCGATCGACGGCCTGGACGCTGTCGAGCCGGGCCAGCGCCATCAGGCAGGGGCCGAGCTCGTCCAGTTCGGCGCCCGCGCCCTGGACCAGCAGCGGAACCCGCTGGCCCGGGGCCAGGTTCATTTCGCCGCGCAGGGCGCGGATCGCGTCCGTCAGCGACTTGAATGTGGTCATGCGTTCCGCCGCGGCGGCGTCCAGCAGCGTGTCGCGGGCCTGCGGATAGGGCTGCGTGCTGATGCTGGCCGGGGTGTCCTCGCCGCGCACCGCGGCGGCCACCGAGACCTTCTGCCAGAGTTCTTCCGTGATGAAGGGCATGATCGGGTGGATCAGGCGCAGCAGGGTTTCCAGCACGTGGATCAGCGTGCGGCGGGTGGCGGCCTGCTGCACGCCGTCGCCGGTGTTCAGGCGGACCTTGGCCAGTTCCAGGTACCAGTCGCAGTATTCGTCCCAGATGAAGTGGTACAGGCGATCGGCCACCTGGTCGAAGCGGTATTGCGCGAAACCGGCATGGACGTCGCCGATCAGCCGCTGCAGGCCGTCGATGATCCAGCGGTCGGCGAAGGACAGGTCGCCCGCCTGGGGGCGGCCCAGATCCTGGCCTTCCACGTTCATCAGCACGAAACGCGTGGCGTTCCAGAGCTTGTTGCAGAAATTGCGGTAGCCCTCGCAGCGCTTCAGGTCGAAGTTGATGTTGCGCCCCAGCGTGGCGTAGGCCGCCATGGTGAAGCGCAGGGCGTCCGCGCCGTAGGCGGGGATGCCGTCGGGGTAGTCCTTGCGCGTGCGCTTGCGGATGGAGTCGGCCTGCTTCGGGTTCATCAGGCCCGCGGTGCGCTTGGCCAGCAGCGGGTCCAGGGCGATGCCGTCGATCAGGTCCACCGGATCGATGGTGTTGCCCTTGGACTTGGACATCTTCTTGCCTTCCATGTCGCAGACCAGCCCGTGCACGTAGACCGTGCGGAACGGAACCTGGCCGGTATGGTGCATGCTCATCATGATCATGCGGGCGACCCAGAAGAAGATGATGTCGAAGCCCGTGACCAGCACGCCCGACGGCAGGTAGCGGGCCAGGTCGGGCGTTTGTTCCGGCCAGCCCAGGTCGGTGAAGGGCACCAGGGCGGACGAGAACCAGGTGTCCAGCACGTCCGAGTCGCGGGTGAGCGGCCCGGCGACGCCGGCCTCTCGGGCCTGGCGTTCGGCGTCCTCGGCCGAGCGGGCGACGAAGATGCGGCCGTCCTCGGCGTGCCAGGCCGGGATCTGGTGACCCCACCACAGTTGCCGGGAGATGCACCAGTCCTGGATTTTCTCCAGCCACTGGTTGTAGGTGGTGGTCCAGTTTTCCGGGACGAAGCGCACGCGGCCGTCGGCCACGACGTCCAGGGCGACCTGGGTGATGCTCTTGCCGGGGTGCAGGCTGCCGGCGGGAGCGGGCTTGCTCATGGCGACGAACCACTGGTCCGTCAGCATGGGTTCGATGATGCTGTTGGTGCGGTCGCCGCGCGGGACCATGAGCTTGTGGTCGCGCACCTGCTGCAGCAGGCCTTGCGATTCCAGGTCGGCGACGATGCGCTTGCGGGCTTCGTAGCGATCCAGGCCGCGATAGGCGGCGGGGGCTTCGTCGCTGATCTTCGCATCCAGGGTCAGGATGCTGATCATGGGCAGCCCGTGGCGCTGGCCCACGGCGTAGTCGTTGAAGTCGTGCGCGGGCGTGACCTTGACCACCCCGGTGCCGAATTCGCGGTCCACGTAGTCGTCGGAGATCACGGGGATGTCGCGTCCGACCAGGGGCAGGGTGACGGTCCGGCCGATCAGGTGGGCGTAGCGTTCGTCGTCCGGATGCACCATGACGGCCACGTCACCCAGCATGGTCTCGGGGCGGGTCGTGGCCACGACCAGGTGGGTCAGGTCGCCCGCCGGCGTGGTCAGCGGGTAACGGATTTCCCACATGTGGCCGTCTTCTTCGGCGCTGACGACTTCCAGGTCGGACACGGCCGTGCCCAGGACCGGATCCCAGTTCACCAGGCGCTTGCCCCGGTAGATCAGGCCCTGTTCGTACAGGCGGACGAAGACTTCGACGACGCCGCGCGACAGGCGCTCGTCCATGGTGAAGTATTCCCGCGACCAGTCGCACGACGAGCCCAGGCGGCGGAACTGCCCGGTGATGGTGCTGCCGGATTGCTCTTTCCAGGCCCAGACCCGTTCCAGGAATTTTTCGCGGCCCAGGTCGTGGCGGGAGACGCCTTCGGCGTCCAGCTGGCGTTCCACCACGATCTGCGTGGCGATGCCGGCGTGGTCCGTGCCCGGGATGAACACCGTGTCGTCGCCGTTCATCCGATGGTAGCGGATCAGGCCGTCCATGATGGTCTGGTTGAAGGCGTGGCCCATGTGCAGCGTGCCCGTGACGTTGGGCGGCGGGAATTGGATGGCGAAGGGGGCGGCCGAGTGTCCGGCCGCCGGTTCGACGTGCCGTCCCCCGGCGAACAGGCCGCGGCGGTTCCATTCGTCATACCAGCGGGACTCGATATCCTGGGGTTCGAAGCTTTTGGGAAGGGAAGGGGAGTCGCTCATGGGATCAGGCTGGGTTCAGACGGCGAAAAAACGATTATTGTAGGCGGATGTGGTGCAAACCGCGCATGGTAAAATGCGCGGTTGACCGTTCGTGTCCGTAGCGCCCGATTTTCGGCGGGCTGCGCATCGCGCGGGATTCATTCTACCTTTTCATCGGGAAAGTCCTTTTTCCCGTTTCTTCACCGGAAATCCTTTCATGGCTATCGAACGTACCCTTTCCATCATCAAGCCCGACGCCGTCGCGAAGAACGCCATCGGCCAGATCGTCGCCCGTTTCGAACAGGCCGGCCTGAAGGTCGTCGCCGCCCGCCTGCAGCACCTGTCGCGCGGCGAAGCCGAGCGCTTCTACGCCGTGCACCAGGCGCGCCCCTTCTTCAAGGATCTGGTGGATTTCATGGTGTCCGGCCCGGTGTTCGTCCAGGTGCTGGAAGGCGAATCCGCCATTGCCAAGAACCGCGACCTGATGGGCGCCACCGACCCGAAGAAAGCGGCCCCGGGCACCATCCGCGCCGATTTCGCCGACAGCATCGACGCCAATGCCGTGCATGGCTCCGACGCTCCGGAAACGGCGGCCGTGGAAATCGCCTTCTTCTTCCCCGAAAGCAATATTTTCAGCCGCTGATCGACGGCTGGCGGGGCCCGGGCGTCCGGGCCCCCGGGTGCCCTGCCCGCAGGGCATCGGTTCTTATTGGTTGAATGCTCATGTCTGGCACTGAATCCGTCAATGTCCTGGGTCTGGACCCAGCCGCCCTGGAATCGCTGGTCGCGCAATGGGGCGGCAAGCCCTTTCGCGCGCGCCAGCTGTCCCAGTGGGTGCATCAGCGCGGCATCGACCGGTTCGCCGACATGAGCGACCTGGCCAAGGATTTCCGCGCGCAGCTGGACGGCCACTGCGTCGTGCAGGCGCCGCCGCTGAATCTGGAAAAACGCTCGTCCGACGGCACCCGCAAGTGGCTGTTCGACATGGGCGCCGGCAACGCCATCGAAACCGTCTACATTCCCGAGGACGACCGCGGCACCCTGTGCATTTCCAGCCAGGCCGGGTGCACGGTGGCCTGTCCTTTCTGTTCCACCGGCTATCAGGGCTTCAGCCGCAACCTGACGACGGCCGAGATCATCGGCCAGCTCTGGTACGCCAACCGCGCTTTGCGCGACGACCCCCAGGCGGCCCGCCTGAACGGCCCCGCCGAAGATGCGCAGCGCGCCGTCAGCAACGTGGTCATGATGGGCATGGGCGAACCCCTGCTGAATTACGACCAGGTGCTGGGCGCCCTGCGCCTGATGGTCAGCGACCACGCCTATGGCCTGTCGCGCCGCCGCGTGACGGTCTCCACGTCGGGCGTGGTGCCCATGATCGATCGCCTGGCGCAGGATTGCCCCGTGGCGCTGGCGGTGTCGCTGCATGCGCCCAACGACGCCCTGCGCGACCGCCTGGTGCCCCTGAACCGCAAGTACCCGCTGGCCGAACTGCTGGCCGCCTGCAACCGCTATCTGGATCACGCGCCCCGCGACTTCATTACATTCGAGTACATTATGCTCGACGGGGTCAACGATGCGGACGAACAGGCGCGCGAACTGATCGACATAGCCCGGCAAGTGCGCTGCAAGTTCAATCTGATTCCCTTCAACCCGTTTCCCCAATCCGGTCTGCGGCGCTCGCCGACGGCGCGTATCCGCCTGTTCGCCCAGCAGCTCACCGACGCGGGCCTGGTGGTGACGGTGCGCAAGACCCGGGGCGACGACATCGACGCCGCCTGCGGCCAACTGGCGGGGGAAGTCCGCGACCGCACCCGCATCGATGAACGCCTGCCGGACCGCGCCCGGATCGTCATACGCAAAAAGGAGCATGGATGAGCGAATCCCTGAGGGACAGCCTGATGCAGCAGGAATCACCCGGCACGGGGGGCCTGTCCGTCGGGGATACACTGAGACAGCTGCGCGAGACGCGCGGCCTCACGCTGTCCGAAGTTTCCGCGCGGATCAAGTATTCCGCCGTGCAGCTGGGCTACCTGGAAACCGGCGACTGGGCTCGTCTGCCCGATGGCGTGCCCCTGCGCGGCCTGGTGCGCAATTACGCCCGCTTCCTGGACGCCGACGTGGACGCCGTCCTGCGCCTGCTGGACCAGGCCGTGGGGTCCACCCGGCCGAAGCCCACCGTCACGGCCCTGGGCACGCGACGCGCCCTGCAGCAGGCCGACATGACGCCCAAGGGCGAACCCGCCCACCGCACCTGGGCCTGGCTGCTGCTGATCCTGGTGCTGTTCGGCGTGGTCGGCGTCTATGCGGTCAATCGGGGCTGGGTCCCCGATCAGTGGTTGATTTTTGATTGGTTGAAGGCCTTGCGTCCATGACGTCTTCTGTGAATACCGAACCCTCGGCGGCCGCCCGCCGTCCCACGCGCGCCGTCGCGGTGCGCTGGGGCGATCACGTGGTGCGGGTCGGCGGGGATGCCCCGGTCGTGGTGCAGTCCATGACCAATACCGATACCGCGGATCCCGAGTCGACCGCCCGCCAGGTGCGGGAACTCTGGCAGGCCGGATCCGAACTGGTGCGGGTGACGGTCAATACGCCCGAAGCCGCCGCGCAGGTCGCGGCGCTGCGCAATGCGCTGGACCGCATGGGCGTGCCCGTGCCGCTGGTGGGCGATTTCCATTACAACGGCCACAAGCTGCTGACCCAGTTTCCGGACTGCGCCCAGGCCCTGTCCAAATACCGCATCAATCCGGGCAACATGGGCGGCGGCAAGCGCCGCGACGACAACTTCGCGCAGATGATCGAGGTCGCCTGCCGCTATGAAAAGCCCATCCGCATCGGCGTGAACTGGGGCAGCCTGGACCACGAACTGCTGGCGCGGATGATGGACGACAACGCGGCGCGGTCCGCGCCCCTCACCGCCAATGCGGTGATGCGCGACGCGCTGGTCGTCTCGGCCATCAGCAACGCGGAACGCGCCCAGGAACTGGGGCTGCCGGGCGATGCCATCGTGCTGTCCTGCAAGGTCAGCCACGTGCAGGACCTGATCGCGGTCTACCAGGATCTGTCGCGCCGCTGCGATTATCCGCTGCACCTGGGGCTGACCGAGGCCGGCATGGGGTCCAAGGGCATCGTGGCGTCCACGGCGGCGCTGGCCGTGCTGCTGCAGCAGGGCATCGGCGACACGATCCGGATTTCCCTGACGCCCGAGCCCGGCGGCGATCGCAGCCGAGAGGTCGTCGTGGCTCAGGAAATCCTGCAGACCATGGGCCTGCGCGCCTTCACGCCGATGGTCGTGGCCTGCCCGGGCTGCGGGCGCACCAGCAGCACCGTGTTCCAGGAACTCGCCGCCAGCATCCAGACCTACCTGCGCACGCAGATGCCGGTCTGGAAGAACCAGTATCCCGGCGTCGAGAACATGCACGTCGCCGTGATGGGCTGCGTGGTCAACGGGCCGGGCGAAAGCCGGCATGCCGACATCGGCATCAGCCTGCCGGGGACCGGCGAGGTCCCCGCCGCGCCCGTGTACGTTGACGGTCAGCGCACCGTCACCCTCAAGGGCGACACCATCGCCGACGAGTTCAAGCAGATTGTTGAAGAGTACGTGGCGCGGCGCTACGGGCAGGGCGAGGGCGAACAGCCGGCCCATCGCCCGGGCGTCGTGCCGCGCCAGGCAGGTTGATGCATGTCCGAATTCAAGAAAGTCGCCGGCCTGACCGGCATGAAAGATACCCTGCCGCCTGAATCGGCCCGCTGGGAAGAACTCGAAGCCCTGGTGCGCGACTGGCTGGCCGGCTATGGCTACCAGAACATGCGCACGCCCGTGCTGGAACACACGCGGCTGTTCACCCGCGGCATCGGCGAAGTCACCGATATCGTCGAAAAGGAAATGTATTCCTTCGTCGACCCCCTGAACGACGAACGCCTCACCATGCGTCCGGAATTCACCGCCGGCATCGTGCGCTCCGCCATCGAGCACAATTTCCTCTATGACCGGCCGCGCCGCATCTACGCCATGGGGCCGGTGTTCCGGCACGAGCGTCCGCAGCGCGGGCGCTACCGGCAGTTCCACCAGATCGACGTCGAGGCCCTGGGCTTTCCCGGCCCCGACGTGGATGCCGAACTGATCCTCATGCTGGCGCGCCTGTGGCGCCTGCTGGGCCTGAACGACATCCGCCTGGAACTCAATTCCCTGGGCCAGCCGGCCGAACGCGCCGCGCACCGCGCGGCCCTGATCGCTCACCTGGAAAAGCACGTGGACGTGCTCGACGAGGAGGCCCGGCGCCGCATGCACAGCAACCCGCTGCGCGTGCTGGATACGAAGAATCCCGCCATGCAGGACATGGCCAACGCCGCGCCGCGCCTGTTCGATTTCCTGGGGGCCGAATCCCTGGCGCACTATCAGGGCCTGTGCGCCCGCCTGGACGACGCCGGCGTCGCCTACACCCTGAATCCCCGCCTGGTGCGGGGGCTGGACTACTACAACCTGACGGTCTTCGAATGGGTGACGGATCGCCTGGGCGCCCAGGGCACGGTGTGCGGCGGCGGGCGCTATGACGGCCTGATCGAACTGCTGGGCGGCAAGCCCGCGCCGGCCGTGGGTTTCGCCATCGGTATGGAACGCCTGCTGGACCTCTGGCTGCAGGACGCGTCGGAACGGGCTCCCGCCGAGTGCCAGGTGTACCTGGCGCATCAAGGCGACGACGGGCAGCGCCGGGCGGCCCGCCTGGCGGAATCCCTGCGCGACGCCGGGCTGAGGGCACTTGTCCATGCCGGCTCGACTGGGTTTAAATCACAATTTCGCCGCGCGGATGCCAGCGGGGCCGCGGCCGCCGTCATCATCGGCGGCGACGAACTGGCGGCCGGCGCCGCCACGGTGAAATGGCTGCGCGCGGATTCCCCGGACGGCGCGCAGCAGGAATCGGTCGCTTTCGACCAGCTGGCGCAATATCTCAAGCAAAGGATCTGATTACAGGCATGGCATACGATCTCGAAGAACAGGAAAAAATCGACGCGCTGAAAGCCTGGTGGGAACGCTATGGCACCTTCAGCATGGTGCTGGTGCTGGCCGTGGTGGCCGCCTTCGCGGGCTGGCGCGGCTGGCAGTGGTATTCCTCGCATCAGGCGGGGCAGGCCATGGGCTACTACGAAGCCCTGGAAACCGCCGCCGGCCAGCAGGGCGACGATGCCGTGGCCCGCATCAAGGCGGCCAGCGCCGCGCTGCGCAAGGATTACGCCGGCTCCGGCTATGCCTCCCGCGGGGTGCTGGTGGCCGCCTGGGCCCTGCAGGAACGCCAGGACCTGGATGGCGCGCGCGAACAGCTGGAATGGCTGGTGCGCGACGGTTCGGCGCCCGCCGTGCAGGCGGTGGCCCGCCTGCGCCTGGCCGGGGTGCTGCTGGCGCAGAAACAGTACGATCCGGCGCTGGCCCAGTTGCAGGGCGCCGCTCCCGAAGGCTTCGCCGGCCTGTATGCCGACCGGCGCGGCGACGTGCTGGCGGCGCAGGGACATGCGGATCAGGCGATCCAGGCCTGGGGCGAAGCCCTCAAGGCCCTCGGGGCCGACCCGGCCGCCCAGATCGTCCAGCTGAAAATCGATGCCTTGAACGGAGCCTGAGCCTCATGCGTATCCCTGTGCGTTTCATCCGCGCCGCCGTCCTTGGACTGACGGTCGCGGGCCTGTCCGGCTGCGGCCTGTTCTCCAGTCCGGATGCCCGATTCGATCCGGCGCCGCTCGTGGATTACACGCCGACGCTGTCGGTGGCGACCCGCTGGTCGACCTCTATCGGCAGCGGCGGGGACTACGGCTTCGCGCCGCAGCTCGTGGGCGACACCGTCTACGCCGCCACGCCCTCCGGGGCGGTGGCCGCCGTGGACCTGGCTTCCGGAGCCGTGCGCTGGCGCGTGGGCGACGAGCCCCTGCAGGCCGGCGTGGGCAGCGACGGCCGCACCACGGCGGTCGTCACCGGCAAGGGCGTCGTGGTGGCCTATGACGCGCAGGGCAAGGAGCTCTGGCGCAGCCAGGCGGCCAGCGCCGTCAACGTGCCGCCGGCCGTGGGCAACGGCATCGTCGCCGTGCGCACCACGGATTACCGCATCCAGGCCTTCGACGAATCGACCGGCAAGCTGCGCTGGAACGTGCAGCGGCCGGGGCCCGCGCTGGCGCTGCGCACCAGCATCCGCATGGCGGTGGTGCCCAATCTGCTGATCGCGGGCATGCCCAATGGCCGTCTGCTGGTCATCGATGCGGCGTCGGGCGCCGTGCGCTGGGAAGGCTCCGTCTCGGCGTCCCGCGGGGCCTCCGATCTGGAACGCATCAGCGACGTGGTCGGCGAACCGCTGGCGGCCGGGCCGCTGCTGTGCGGCGTCAGCTACCAGGGCCGCATCACCTGCTTCGACGTGTCGCAGGGCGGTCGCGCCATCTGGTCGCAGGACATTGCCTCGTCGACCGGCATGACGATGGACGGCCAGCATCTCTATCTGCCCGACATGCGCGATGTCGTGCATGCGTTGGACCTGAAGGACGGCCATGAACTGTGGAAGCAGTCCTCGCTGCTGAACCGGCGCCTGAGCGCCCCGGCGGTGGCCGGGCGGGCCGTGGCGGTGGGCGACTTCGAAGGCTATCTGCATTTTCTTTCCCGCGCTGACGGCAGCCCGATGGCTCGGCTGCAGGTCGGCGGCGGGCCGATCACGTCCGCCCTGCTGGCGACGCCCCGGGGCGTCGTGGTGCAGACGGGCGGCGGCAATCTGATGCTGGTGGGTGTCGGTGACTGATCTGCGTTTCAAACCGGTGGTGGCCCTGGTCGGGCGCACCAATGTCGGCAAATCGACCCTGTTCAATCGCCTGACGCGCTCCCGCGCGGCCCTGGTAGCGAACATTTCGGGCCTGACCCGCGATCGGCACTATGGCGAAGGCCGGGTGGGCGATTTTCCATTCATCGTGGTGGATACCGGGGGGTTCGAACCCGTCGCCACCCGCGGCATCCTGGTCGAAATGGCCCGCCAGACGGAACAGGCCATTGCGGAATCCGACGTCGTGCTGTTCCTGGTGGACGGGCGCGAGGGCATCAATGCCCACGACCATGAAATCGCCCGCCTGCTGCGCAAGACCGGGCAGCGCGTGCTGCTGGCCGTGAACAAGGCCGAGGGCATGCGCGACCACGCCGACCTGGCCCAGTTCCACGAACTGGGGCTGGGCGAGCCGCACGCGATCTCGGCCGCGCACGGCGACGGCGTCTCCGCTCTGGTGGACGAGGCCCTGGCCGCGCTGCTGGCCCAGGCCCGGCAGGCCGCCGCTGAAATTCCCGGGGGCGAATCGGCGCCCGAACCCGGCGCCGAGCCCGATCACCGGATCAAACTGGCGATCGCCGGGCGGCCGAACGTCGGGAAATCCACCCTGATCAATACCCTGGTGGGCGAAGAGCGCGTGATCGCCTACGACCTGCCGGGCACCACGCGCGACGCCATCGAAATCGAATTCGAACGCGCGGGCCGGCGCTACACACTGATCGACACGGCGGGGCTGCGGCGCCGGGGCAAGGTCTTCGAGACCGTCGAAAAGTTCTCCGTCATCAAGACGCTGCAGGCGATCGAGGCCGCCAACGTCGTGCTGCTGCTGATCGACGCCCAGGACGGGGTGTCCGACCAGGACGCCCACATCGCCGGCTTCGCCATGGAAGCGGGCCGTGCCCTGGTGGTCGGGCTGAACAAATGGGATGCCATCGACAGCGAGCAACGGGAATGGGTGCAGCGCGAATACGAGCGCAAGCTGCGGTTTCTGTCCTTCGCCCGGGTCCTGCATCTGTCCGCCCTGAAGGGGCAGGGGGTGGGGCCGGTGATCAAGGCCGTCGAGGCCGCCCACGCGGCCGCATTCGCAAAGCTGTCCACCCCGAAGCTGACGCGTACGCTGCAGGCCGCCATCGAACAGCAGCCGCCGCCGCGCAAGGGCATCTTCCGGCCCAAGATGCGCTACGCGCACCAGGGCGGGCAGAACCCGCCGCGCATCATCATCCACGGCAACGCCCTGGACGCCGTGCCGGATTCCTACCGGCGCTATCTCGAAGGCCAGTTCCGCGACGCCTTCAAGCTGGCCGGCACCCCCCTGAGCGTCGAGTTCAAATCCTCGCACAACCCCTATCTGAAGGACAAGCAGCCGTGAGCACGCTCTGGAGCGATCACATCGCCGGCCTGATTCCCTATACGCCGGGCGAGCAGGCCCGGATTCCGAACCTGCTCAAGCTCAACACCAACGAGAACCCCTACGGGCCGTCGCCCAGGGCGATCGAGGCCATGAAGGCGGCGTTGAGCGACGACATGCGCCTGTACCCGGATTACCAGGCCCTGGGGTTGCGCCAGGCCATCGCGCGGCGCTATCGCCTGGATGCCGACCAGGTGTTCCTGGGCAATGGCTCGGACGAGATCCTGGCGCACGTGTTCAATGCCTTCTTCCTGCGCGGCGGCCGCCCCCTGTGGCTGCCGGATGTCACCTACAGCTTCTACCGCACGTACTGCCGCTTCTACGACGTGCCGCATCACCTGATCCCGCTGGCCGACGATTTCACCCTGCGGGTGTCGGATTACACGCAGGCCGCCGAACAAGAACCGGCCGGCATCATCTTCGCCAATCCGAATGCGCCGACGGGCCGCGCCCTGGACCTGGACGCCATCGCCGCCATCGCCCGGGCCCGCCCGGACAGCGCCGTGGTGGTGGACGAAGCCTACGTGGATTTCGGCGCGGAATCGGCCGCCGCCCTGCTGCGGGATTTTCCCAACCTGCTGGTGGTCCATACGCTGTCCAAGTCCCGGTCGCTGGCGGGGCTGCGGGTGGGCTACGCCCTGGCGTCCGTCGATCTGGTGGCCGGCCTGCTGCGGGTCAAGGACAGTTTCAACTCCTATCCCCTGGACCGGGTGGCGCTGGCCGGCGCCCAGGCCTCCATCGAAGACGAAGCCTGGTTCGACCAGACGCGGCATGCCGTCATGGACGCTCGCGAATCATTGACGCAGGACCTGCAATCGCTGGGGTTCGACGTCCTGCCGTCGCAGGCGAATTTCGTCTTCGCCCGCCATCGCGGCCAGGACGCCGGCGTCATCGCCCGGGGCCTGCGCGAGCAGGGCATCCTGGTGCGCCATTTCCAGGCGCCGCGCATCGAACAATATCTGCGCATCACCGTGGGGACGCCGGAACAATGCGCGCGCTTGTGTGATACGCTGAAAGCCGTTTTGTCCGCCTGATGAATTCCGTGCGTTGCAGTGCGGCCGTGGCCGTGTTGCAGCGCATGAATCGCATTAAAATACCCAAAGTACTATAACTACTTCAATAACCGGAGCCTCGTCCATGAGCAATAAAGGGCAAATTCTTCAAGACCCGTTCCTCAACGCCTTGCGCAAGGACCATGTGCCAGTCTCGATCTACCTGGTCAACGGCATCAAGCTGCAGGGCCAGGTCGAATCCTTTGATCAGTACGTCGTGCTGCTGCGCAACACCGTCACGCAGATGGTGTACAAGCACGCGATCTCCACCGTCGTTCCGGCCCGGCCGGTTTCCTTCCAGGTGGATGACTCTGCTGAATAATTCCCTCGCCGGTCCGGTATCGCCATCGCCCGCCGCGCGCCCCGCGCCGGCGGGCATTCCTTTTGTTTCCATCCTATGAAAGCACTGGTCATCAGCGTCGATCTGGGCGATCCGGATTACGCGGCGCATGCCGAAGAATTCCTGATGCTTGCGCAAGGCGCGGGCGCGGAGATCGCCGAGGTCCTGGTGGCGCGGCGCAGCCGGCCGGACGCGGCCGGGTTCATCGGTTCCGGCAAGATCGAGGAGGCCGCCGCCCTGGTCAAGGCTACGGGCGCCGAGGTCGTGCTGTTCGACCAGCCCCTCAGTCCGGCCCAGCAGCGCAACCTGGAACGCCACTTCGAGGTCCGGGTCGTCGATCGCGTCGCCCTGATCCTGGATATTTTCGCCCTGCGGGCCAAAAGTCATGAAGGCAAGCTGCAGGTGGAACTGGCGCAGCTGCAGCATCTGTCCACCCGCCTGACCCGCTTGTGGGCCCACCTGGAACGCCAGCGGGGCGGTATCGGCGTGCGCGGGCCCGGCGAATCCCAGCTGGAAACCGACCGCCGCCTGATCGGGGTCCGGGTGCGGGCCCTGCGCGAGCGCCTGGACCGCGTCCAGCGCCAGCGCCTGACCCAGCGGCGGGCCAGGGCGCGCGGCCAGACCCTGTCGGTGTCCCTGGTGGGGTACACCAACGCCGGCAAGTCGACGCTGTTCAATGCCCTGACCCGGGCCGGCGCCTATGCCGCCGACCAGCTCTTCGCCACGCTGGACACGACCACGCGCCGGATCTGGATCGAAGGGGCGGGGCAGGTCGTGGTGTCCGATACGGTGGGCTTCATCCGATCCCTGCCGACCACCCTGATCGCCGCGTTCCGGGCCACGCTGGAGGAAACCGTGCATGCGGACCTGCTGCTGCACGTCATCGATGCCGCCAGTCCGCAGCGCGACGAACAGGCGGCCGAAGTCAACAAGGTCCTGAAGGACATCGGGGCCGATGAAATCCCGCAGATCCGCGTCTACAACAAAATCGACACGGCCGGATATGATCCCCGGGTCGAGCGAAACGAACATGGTACGATTGCGCGAGTCTTCGTCAGCGCGCTGCAACGCAGCGGTCTGGACGGCTTGCGGCAGTCGATTGCAGAATTTGGGGGGCCTACGGGAAACAATGCGTGGAATGAAACTGTTCAACCTGAATGATCCGGGCTGGGGGCGCGGTCAGCAAAATCAGGACAACGAGCCTTCCAATAAACCCAATTCCGCCGGCGGGCCGCCCGACCTGGACGAGGTCTGGCGCGATTTCAACAAACGCCTGTCGGGCCTGTTCGGCAAGCGCGGCGGGGGGCGCGGTCCGCGCATGCCTTCGGGCGGCGGCCTGCCCTCGCTGCCGGGGCCTTCGCCGAAATTCATCCTGCTGCTGATCGTCGCCGCCATCCTGCTGTGGCTGGCCAGCGGCTTCATGGTCGTCCAGGAAGGCCAGGTCGCGGTCGTCACGCGTTTCGGCAAGTACGTGCATACCCTGAATCCGGGCCTGCAGTGGCGCCTGCCGTACCCGATCGAAAATTCCCAGGACGTCAATATCTCCCAGTTGCGCACCTTCGAAGTCGGCTTCCGCGGCTCGTCGCGCAACAAGGTCCTGCCGGAATCCCTGATGCTCACCAACGACGAGAACATCGTCGACGTGCAGTTCGTGGTGCAGTACCGCCTGCGGCCCGACGGAGCGCCGGCCTATCTGTTCAACACCAGCCAGCCCGACGAATCCGTGCGGCAGGCCGCCGAAACCGCCATGCGGGAAATCGTGGGCCGCAAGCCCATGGACTTCGTCCTGTATTCGGGCCGCACCGAGGTCGCCACCGAAGTCCAGGCGCTGGCGCAAAGCATCCTGGACCGCTACCAGACCGGGATCCAGATTTCCACGGTCGCCATCCAGAACGTGCAGCCGCCCGAACAGGTGCAGGCCGCGTTCGACGACGCGGTCAAGGCCGGGCAGGATCGCGAACGTCAGATCAACGAAGGCAATGCCTATGCCAGCCAGGTCCTGCCGGAAGCCGAAGGCCAGGCCGCGCGCATGATCCAGGAAGCCGAAGGCTACAGCGCCCGGGTCATCGGCCAGGCGCAGGGCAATACCTCGCGCTTCGACAGCGTGGCGACCGAATACGCCAAGGCGCCGGCCATCACACGCGAACGCATGTACCTGGAAACCATGCAGGACATCTTCACCGACACCGCCAAAGTCATGATCGACGCCCCGGTGGGCAACAACATGCTGTATCTGCCGCTGGACAAGATCATGCAGCAGGCCGCCCGCGGCAACGGCGCGGCCTCCGGGTCGGGCGGCGGTTCCTCGACGGACGCCTCGGGGTCGTCCTCGTCCAGCAGCTCCACCGTCAGCACGGCCGGCGCGGGCGCCCAGGCGGCGTCCAAGAACGCTCCGTCCTCGAACCGGCCCGCCTCGCGGGGCGTGCCGTCGGGGCTGGATTCGCTGATGCGCAGCCCGTACTCGAACTAGGAGCCCATGATGCAACGTTTTTTCCCCGCCCTGGTCGGTCTGGTCCTGCTGGTGGCCGCCTTGTCCTCCTGCCTGTTCGTGGTGCGGGAACGGGATTCGGCGCTGCTGTTCGCCCTGGGCGAAGTGCGCGAAACCATTACCGAGCCCGGCCTGTACTTCAAGTATCCGCCGCCGTTTGAAAACGTGGTCTATCTGGACAAGCGCCTGCAGACCATCGAGACCCGGGATCCGGAACGCATCCAGACGGCCGAAAAGAAGAACCTGCTGATCGATTCCTTCGTCAAGTGGCGCATCGCCGATCCGCGCCTGTATTACGTCACCTTCGGCGCCAACAGCGGCGCCGCCGTCGAACGCCTGCAGGCCCAGATCCGGGACGCCCTGAATGCGGCGGTGAACGTGCGCACGGTCAAGCAGGTCGTCTCCAGCGACCGCGACACCATCATGAAGGAGATCCAGACTTCGGTGGCCCAGCGGGCCAAGCCCCTGGGGGTGGACGTGGTGGACGTGCGGCTGCGCCGCATCGATTTCGCGCCCGAGATCTCCGAATCGGTCTATCGCCGCATGGAAGCCGAGCGCAAGCAGGAAGCCAACCGCCTGCGGGCCAGCGGCGCCGCCGACAGCGAACGGATCCGCGCCGAAGCCGACCGCAAGCGCCAGGAAACCCTGGCCCGGGCCTATGCCGAATCCCAGGCCAAGCGAGGCGAGGGCGATGCCACGGCCGCCGCCATCTATGCGGCATCCTACGGCAAGGACCCGGAATTCTATAGCTTCTACAAGAGCCTGGAAGCCTATCGTTCCTCCTTCTCCGGCAACGGCAGTACGCTGGTGCTCAGCCCCGATTCGGACTTCTTCCGTTACTGGGACCGCGCTCCCGGCGGCAAGCCGGCCGCGCGCTAGGCAGTACCGACGGGCGGCCTGGCCGGATGCCGGGCCGCTTTCTATTTTGGCTGTGATTTTGGAATGAACAACCCATGATGTCGAACTGGCTGCTGCCGGAAAATCTGTCGGACATCCTGCCCGCCGAAGCGCGGCGCATCGAAGAATTGCGCCGCGAACTGCTGGACCTGTATCGCACCTACGGCTTCGAACTGGTCGCGCCGCCGATGGTGGAATATCTCGATTCCCTGATGCTGGCCAACGACGAGGCCTTGCGCCTGCGCACCTGCAAGCTGGTCGACCAGCTCTCGGGGCTGACCATGGGCGTGCGCGCCGACATGACGGTGCAGGTGTCGCGCATCGACGCCCATCTGCTCAATCGCCCCGGGGTGACGCGCCTGTGCTATTGCGGTCCGGTCGTCCATACCCGGCCGGCCGGCCTGACGTCGGATCGCGAACTGCTGCAGATCGGCGCCGAGATCTTCGGCCACGCGGGCGTCCAGGCGGACATCGAGTGCGTGCGACTGGCCCTGGACTCGGTGCGCCGCGCCGGAGTCCTGCAACCGCGCCTGGACCTGAATCATCCCGGGGTGGGGCGCGCGCTGGTCGATGCCGATCCCGCTCTGGCCGAGGTCGCCAACGCGGTCTACGATCTGCTCAGCGCCAAGGACGTCCCCGGCCTGGACGCGCTGTGCGCCGAGGCGCAGGCGCGCGCCGACACGCGAGAAGCCCTGCGGGTCCTGACGGCCCTGTACGGGGATCTGTCGGTCGTCGATCGCGCCCGGGAGCGCCTGCCGGACCTCCCGGCCGTGCATGCCGCCCTGGATGCCCTGCGCACCCTGTGCACGGCCTTGCCGGATGCGCCCATCGCCATCGATCTGGCCGACATGGGCGGCAGCTACGGCTACCACTCCGGCGTCGTCTTTTCGATCTATGCCGCGGGATGGCACGACGCCCTGGTGCGCGGCGGGCGCTACGACGGCATCGGCCGCAAGTTCGGCCGCGCCCGTCCGGCCACAGGCTTCAGCCTGGACCTGCGCAAGCTCTCGGCCGGCCTGCCCGATGCGCAGCGCGCGCAGGCGATCCGCGCGCCCTGGTCGGACGACCCGGCCCTGATCCAGGCGGTCGGCACGCTGCGGGCGCAGGGGCATATCGTCATTCAAAGTCTGCCGGGCGATCCCCAGCAGTACGATGAATTCCGGATCGACCAGGAACTGGTTCTGGTCGATGGCGGCTGGGTGCTGAGGACGCTTGGCGTCTGATGGTATAAACTTACTCGTTTTCCAAGGCGGCATGGTGCCGCCGCAAGCAAGGCTTATGAGCAAGAACATCGTCGTGATTGGCACCCAGTGGGGTGACGAAGGCAAGGGCAAGATCGTGGATTGGCTCGCCGAGTCCGCCCAGGGGGTCGTGCGCTTTCAGGGCGGGCACAATGCCGGCCATACGCTGTGGATCAATGGCCGCAAGACCATCCTGCGCCTGATCCCGTCGGGCATCATGCATCCCCACGTGACCTGCTACGTGGGCAATGGCGTGGTGCTGTCGCCCGAAGCCCTGCTGGCCGAAATCGGCGAACTGGAAGCCGCCGGCCTGGACGTGCGCTCGCGGCTGCAGATTTCCTCCGCCTGCCCGCTGATCCTGCCGTATCACGTGGCGCTGGACCAGGCCCGCGAAGCCCGCAAGGGCGAGGGCAAGATCGGCACCACCGGGCGCGGCATCGGCCCCGCCTACGAAGACAAGGTCGCCCGCCGCGCCCTGCGCGTCCAGGATCTGTACGATCCGGCCGTGTTCGATGAAAAACTGGCCGAAGTCCTGGATTATCACAATTTCGTCCTGACCCAGTACCTGGGCGCGAAGCCCGTCGAGGCCAGCCAGGTGCGCGATCAGGTGATGGCGCTGGCTCCCCAGCTCGAGCCCATGGTGGCCGACGTCTCCAGCAACATCCACATCGCCCGCAAGGCGGGCCACAACCTGCTGTTCGAAGGCGCCCAGGGCACCTTGCTGGACATCGATCACGGCACTTATCCCTTCGTCACCAGCAGCAACTGCGTGGCGGGCGCCGCCGCCGCCGGCACCGGTGTCGGGCCGCAGGCGCTGGACTACGTGCTGGGCATCGCCAAGGCCTACACCACGCGGGTGGGCTCCGGGCCGTTCCCGACCGAATTGCTGGACGACACCGGCCTGCGCCTGGCCACGGTGGGCAAGGAATTCGGTTCCGTCACCGGCCGCCCCCGCCGCTGCGGCTGGTTCGATGGCGCCGCCATGAAGCGTTCGGTCATGATCAACGGCCTGACCGGCCTGTGCATCACCAAGCTCGACGTGCTCGACGGCGTGGAACAGATCAAGATCGGCGTGGGCTACCGCTACAAGGGCCAGTTCCTGGACGTGCTACCCTATGGCGCCCACGCGGCCGCCGAAGCCGAACCGGTGCTGGAGGAAATGGCCGGCTGGTCGGAATCCACGGTGGGCATCACCGAATACGACAAGCTGCCCATCAATGCCCGGCGCTACCTGGAACGCATCGCCGAAGTCTGCGACGTGCCGATCGACATGGTCTCGACCGGTCCGGACCGGCTGGAAACCATCGTGCTGCGTCACCCATTCCAGGGCTGATCGCAGGGGATGGCAGCCCCGATGCCGCGCGGGCCGAGGCCCGCTTGCTGCCCCCTCCAAGGGGGCTTTTTGCCTTGAGGCGGCCCGGCTGCAGAAGCATGCTAACCGCATCGTGGTTTTTTGAACCTATTTCATACGACCATTACAGGATAAAGATATGAGCACTCCGCCGAGCACCGATCGCGACCTCTGGGTCAGCTGGGAACAGTACCACGCGCTGGTCGAGCGCCTGGCCCTGAAGGTGCACGAATCGGGATGGGCCTTCGACAAGATCCTGTGCCTGGCGCGCGGCGGCGTGCGGGTGGGCGACATCCTGTCGCGCGTTTTCGACGTGCCCCTGGGCATTCTGGCCACCAGCAGCTACCGCGAAGCGGCCGGCACCGTGCAGGGCCAGCTGGACATCGCCCAGTTCATCACCATCACGCGCGGCACGCTGGACGGCAAGGTGCTGCTGGTCGACGACATGGTGGACACCGGACTGACCTTCAGCCGGGTGCACGATCACCTGCTCAAGCAGTTCCCGGGCATCACCGAAATGCGCACAGCCGTGCTGTGGCAAAAGGGCCATGCCAAGGTTCAGCCGGATTACTTCGTGGATCAGTTGCCCACCAATCCCTGGATTCATCAGCCCTTCGAAGACTACGACAGCCTGCGCCCGCATCAACTGGAATCCTGGATCCGCAAGGGCGTGCGCACCGCGTATCCTGATTCGAAGGCATAGATTCCAGTCCTGATTCGTGCTAGAATCTTCTGCTGTCTTATACGGATATTTTCCATTCACCCAACCGTGGATGCACCGGGCGCCTGACTGCTTTCCGACATCCATGATTTTTACAGGCTTTCAAGGATTTACATGCCGATTGTCCGCCTCAAAGAAAACGAGCCCTTCGAGGCTGCCCTGCGGCGCTTTAAGCGCACCATCGAAAAGACCGGTCTTCTGACCGAACTGCGTTCGCGTGAATTCTACGAGAAGCCCACCGCCGAACGTAAGCGCAAGCTGGCTGCCGCCGTCAAGCGCCACTACAAACGCATTCGCAGCCAACAACTGCCGCCGCGACTCTATTGATTGATTCCTGAATCCTTCATCCAGGAACTGCTGGCGCGCGTAGATATCGTCGATGTCGTCGGCCGGTATGTGCAGCTGCGCAAAGGGGGCGCAAACCTGTTGGGTTTGTGCCCTTTTCACAATGAAAAATCGCCGTCGTTCACGGTCAGCCCCACCAAGCAGTTCTATCACTGCTTCGGCTGCGGCGCCCACGGCAGCGCCATCCACTTCCTGACCGAGCACACCGGCGCGCCGTTTCCGGAAGCCGTGCGCACGCTGGCGGCCAGCGTGGGCCTGACCGTTCCCGAAGAGCCCCGCACCCCGCGCCAGCGGGCCGCCGAACGCGAGCGGCGCGAGGAAGGGTCCCGCCAGCGCGACGTGCTGCAGCAGGCGCAGGCCCACTATCGGGCGGCCCTGAAGCAGGCGCCGCAGGCGATCGCCTATCTGAAGAAGCGCGGGCTCAGCGGCGAGATCGCGGCCCGTTTCGGCCTGGGCTGGGCCGGCGCCGATCGCCGCGGCCTGGCCTCGGTGTTCGAGCACTACGAAGATCCCGCGCTGATCGAGTCCGGCCTGGTGATCGAGGCCGAGGACGGCCGCCGCCATGACCGCTTCCGGGGCCGGGTGATGTTCCCGATCCTGAACGGCAGGGGGCAGCTGATCGGCTTTGGTGGCCGCCTGATCGAAGCGGGCGAGCCCAAATACCTGAATTCGCCCGAAACCAGCCTGTTCTCGAAGGGGCACGAACTCTACGGCCTGCACGAGGCCCGCGCCGGCATCCGCAGCGAAGGCTGCGTGCTGGTCGTCGAGGGCTACATGGACGTGGTCGCCCTGGCGCAATTCGGCCTGAACAATGCCGTGGCGACGCTGGGAACGTCCACGACCAGCAACCACCTGCAGAAGCTGTGCCGGGCCAGCGATCGCATCATCTTCAGCTTCGACGGCGACGGGGCGGGACGCAAGGCGGCCTGGCGGGCCCTGCAGGCGTGCCTGCCGTGGGTGGCCGAGGACGTCTCCATGCGGTTCCTGTTCCTGCCGGACGGCCAGGACCCCGATTCCTACGTGCGCGCCTACGGGGTGCAGGCTTTGCGGGCCTGCCTGGACGAGGCGCTGCCGCTTTCGCGCTTCATGCTCGAGGAACTGGCGGCGCGCCATGACCTGCGCGAGGCCGAGGGCCGCGCCGCCTGCGTGCACGAGGCGCGGCCCTTGTTCGCGCAGATGCCCGAGGGCGGGTACCGCCTGCAGGTCGAGCGCGAATTCGCCCAGCAGGTGCGCCTGACGCCGGAGGAACTCAGCCGCATGCTGGCCAGCGGCCCCGCGGCTGCGGCGCCGGCCGCCGATCCCCGCCGCCCGGACAGCCCGGCGACGCCGGCGACGCCGCTTCGGCGAGCGGCCGATGCGGCTCCGGACGGCTGGCAGGGCGGGGGCGCGCCGGTCGATGAGCCTGCCTGGATGAGCGCCGAATTCGGCCAGGGCGGGGCGCCGGGCGGCCAGTCGGCGGCCGGCCAGCGGCGGCGCGGTCGCGCGGGCCAGGCCCGCACCGTCACGCCGCTGGCGCGCCGCCTGCTGCGCCTGCTGCTGGCGCATCCCGCCCTGGTGGACAGCCTGGGGGACCAGCAGCTTGAATTGTTGGCCCATCACCCCCATCTGCAACTGGTGCGGGAACTGATCGGCCTGGCCAGCGCCTGCGGCGGCCGGCACGCCGGCGCCCTGCTGGAAGCGGCCGAGCCCGATTCGGATCTGGCGGCGGCCATCCGGGATCTGTCCACCGAAGTCCTGACGCAGGAACTTCCCGACCCGCAGGCGGAATGGCGTGATGCCTTGCGGCACATCGAATTGCAGGCGGTGCAGGAACAGTGCGACCGCCTGATCGCGTCCGGGCTGGCGGACGAGGCGCAGCGCCGGCGGTATCAGGATCTCAGCCGCCGTCTGGCCCGGCTGAAGGCCCCGACAGGATGAATCTTCCTGTCAAGTGAAGTAAACTACATGGTTTTCAATAAGTTGAGCGCCTTCAACAGCATTGTCGACCCGGAATGGTTGCCAGCCCGGCCTTCAAGGCCGGATGGCGACGGAACTGAGAACGGAAAGAGCACATGACCCAAGCAACTGGCAAAACCCCTGCGGCTGCCAAAAAAACGGCAGCCAAGAAAACCAAGGCCCAGAGCGCTGAGCTCGAATCCGTGGTCAAGGCGGCCAGTGTGACGGCGCCGGCGGCGAAGAAGGCCAGCAAGCCCGCCGCCAAGAAAGCCACCGCCAAGAAGGCGGCGGCCGAACCGCGCGCGCCCAAGGTTCCCAGCGGGCGCAAGCCCGGGCGTCCGGCGAAGAACGCCAATAACGACGGCGCCGATTACGTGGACGACGATGCCGACGACGGCGAAGTCATCCCCGACCTCAAGCCCCTGCCCAAGCGCGGCGGCAAGCGCGCCAAGGGCGAAAAGGAAAGCCCGTCGCGCAGCCAGATGACCCCGGAAGAACAGGAAGCCCGGCGCAACCGCCTGAAGATCCTGATCAAGCTGGGCAAGGACCGCGGCTACCTGACCTACGGCGAAATCAACGATCACCTGCCCGACGACCTGGTCGACGCCGAAGCCATCGACGGCATCATCAGCACCTTCAGCGACATGGGGATCTCGGTCTACGACCAGGCACCCGACGCCGAAACCCTGCTGATGAGCGACAACGTGCCCTCGGCCACCAGCGACGACGACGTCGAGGACGAAGCCGAAGCCGCGCTGACCACGGTGGATTCCGATTTCGGCCGCACGACCGATCCGGTGCGCATGTACATGCGTGAAATGGGCACGGTCGAACTGCTGACGCGCGAAGGCGAAATCGAAATCGCCAAGCGCATCGAAGACGGCCTGAAGCACATGGTCATGGCGATCGCCGCCTGCCCGACGACGGTCAACGAAATCCTGGAACACATCCGCAAGGTCCGCGACGGCTCCGCCCAGATCGACGAGGTCGTGGACGGCCTGATCGACGAGGAAGGCGAGGACTACGCCGGCTCCGGTGTCACGTCGGACGACGACGATGGCCCGGCCGGCGGCATGAGCAGCAAGCAGCTGGAATACCTGCGCACCAAGGCCCTGAAGAAATTCGACCTGGTCGAATCCTGGTTCGAGAAGATGCGCCTGGCCTTCGAAGGCGAGGGCTACAGGTCCCCCGCCTACGTGGAAGCCCGCGAAGCCATTCACGCCGAACTGCTGGGCGTGCGCTTCACCGCGAAGATGGTGGAACGGCTGGCCGACGCCCTGCGCGCCCAGGTCGCCGAAGTCCGCACCCAGGAACGCGCCGCCATGGCGATTTGCGTGACTCGGGCCGGCATGCCGCGCGCGCACTTCATCAAGGCCTTTCCGGGCAACGAGACCAATCTGGACTGGGTCGCCCAGGAAATCGCCGCCGGCCATGATTATTCCGAAACCCTGGAACGCCACGCGCCCGCCGTGCTGGAAATCCAGCAGAAGCTGATCGAACTGCAGCGCAGCGTCGTGCTGCCCCTGAAGGACCTGAAGGACGTCAACAAGCGCATGGCCACCGGCGAGGCGAAAGCCCGCAAGGCCAAGCGCGAGATGACCGAGGCCAACCTGCGCCTGGTGATTTCCATCGCGAAGAAATACACCAACCGCGGCCTGCAGTTCCTCGACCTGATCCAGGAAGGCAACATCGGCCTGATGAAGGCGGTCGACAAGTTCGAATACCGCCGCGGCTACAAGTTCTCGACCTACGCCACCTGGTGGATCCGCCAGGCGATCACCCGCTCGATCGCTGACCAGGCGCGCACCATCCGCATTCCGGTGCACATGATCGAGACGATCAACAAGATGAACCGGATCAACCGCCAGATCCTGCAGGAAACCGGGGCCGAGCCCGATCCCGCCACCCTGGCGCAGAAGATGGACATGCCGGAAGACAAGGTCCGCAAGATCCTGAAGATCGCCAAGGAACCGATTTCCATGGAAACGCCCATCGGCGACGATGACGATTCCCACCTGGGCGATTTCATCGAGGACACCGGCACGGTGTCGCCGTCGGATTCGGCGCTGCATGGCTCCATGCGCGACGTGGTGAAGGAAGTGCTGGATTCGCTGACCCCGCGCGAAGCGAAAGTCCTGCGCATGCGTTTTGGCATCGAAATGAGCACCGACCAGACCCTGGAAGAGGTCGGCAAGCAGTTCGACGTTACCCGCGAGCGCATTCGCCAGATCGAAGCCAAGGCCTTGCGCAAATTGCGTCATCCCAGCCGCGCGGACAAGCTCAAGAGTTTCCTCGAAGGGCAGTGATTCCCTGCCGTTGCGGTAGAGCAGACAGGCCGCCTTCGGGCGGCCTGTTTCATTGCAGCTTGCGGTACAAGGTGCTGCGGTGGATGCCCAGGTGGCGCGCCGCGCGGCTGATGTTGCCCTGGCAGGCGCGCAGGGTTTGCTCAATGGCCTGGCGCTCCAGCGCGCGCAGATCGGTACCGGCCTCGGGCTCCTCGTCCTTCTGAAGCGCCGTTGCGGCGGACGCGATCGGATCGTGTCCGGGTGATCCGTTGGACGGCGCGGATGCCGGCGACACAGCGCCCGCGAGCGGGCCGCCGGCGATGTCCACGGGCAGGCCGTCGGCCATGACGGGGTCCGGCCCGGGATGCTGGCAGCGCAGCCGCCGCAGCACGCTGAACAGTTCGCGGTAGTTGCCCGGCCATCCATGGCGGGCCAGCAGGGCGAGCGCGTCGCCGGACAGGCTTCCTTCCAGGGCCTGGTAGGCGTCCTCGATGAAGGCCGCCAGGTCGGATCGACCGCGCAGCGGCGGCAGATGCAGCGGCATGTCCTGCAGCCGGTAGTACAGGTCGGCGCGGAACCGTCCCTGGGCCACCAGCGCCTTCAGGTCCTGGTGGCTGGCGCTGACCAGGCCGAATTCCAGAGGGATGCGCTTGTCCGACCCCAGGGGCTGGACCTCGCGTTCCTGCAGGACCCGCAGCAGCCGGGTCTGCAGCGCCAGCGGCATGTCGCCGATCTCGTCCAGGAACAGCACGCCGCCCTGCGCCTGCCGCAGCAGGCCGCGCGCGCCTTCGCGGCGGGCGCCGGTGAAAGCGCCCGGCTCGTAGCCGAACAGCTCGGATTCGACCAGGTGTTCCGGCAGCGCGGCGCAGTTGATGGCGATGAAGGGGCCGGCGCTCCAGGCGCTGCGGGCATGGATGTGGCGCGACAGGACTTCCTTTCCCGTGCCGGTTTCGCCGCACAGCAGGACGGCCAGGCCCGAGTCCAGGGCGCGCACGGCCTGATCCAGCAGCGGGGCGCTGACGGCATCAGGTTCGGGCAGGGCGCGCGCCGCCGGACGCGGAGTCGGCCGGGACGCGGGCGCCGGGTGCTGCGCGGCTGGAGCCGGCCGCGCCGGCGCGTGCGGCGGCGGAATCAGCCGGCCGGTGAGCGGGTGGCCGTCGTGGCGGTGCAAGGGCGTGTCCCGGGCATGCAGCGGCCCGGCTATCCATTGCGCGCACGGCGTGCCGATGAGGCGGCTCCAGTCGGCATCCAGCGCCTGCAGGGCGGCTTCGTTGGCGCCGGCGATGCGGGCGTCGTCATCCAGCAGCAGGAGGGCGTGCGTGTCGTCTTCCGGGCCCCGGCCGAGGCGGAAGTCCAGCCGGCGCAGCGGACTGTCGCCCAGGATCTGGTCGGAGATGCCCCGCGCCATGCGCTGCACCAGGGCCAGCACATAGTCGCGCATGTCGTCGGCGGGCCCGGACAGGTCCAGGATGCCGAGGATCTCGCCGGTGGCCGAGAAGATGGGCGCGGCGTGGCAGCTGAGGATGCTGTTGCAGGCCAGGAAGTGTTCCGGACCGTGGATGCGCACGGCCCGGCCGTCGTGCAGCGCCGTGCCGATGGCGTTGGTGCCGCGCAGGGGCTCGGCCCAGTTGACCCCGGGCTGCAGCGCCACGCGGCGCGCCTTGTCCTGGAAGCTGTGGCTGCCGCGCTCGTGCAGGATCAGGCCGCTGGCGTCGGCCAGCAGCACGACACTGTGCATCGAGCCCGCCAGCGCGCTCAGCGCACCGAGGCTGGGTTCGGCCAGGCGCAGCAACTGCCGGTGGGCCTCGCGGCGCATGTCCAGGTCGGCGCGGGGCAGCGGATTGGGGTCGGCCAGCAGGGCGGGGTCCAGGTCGGCGCAGCGCGCCCAGGACTGGTGGATGCGGGTGGCGGCCTGGGCGCGGGCGTCCGGGGCGAGGGCAAGTGGCGGTGAATGCAGCATGGGCGTCTCCGTCCGGATCGCGATGCGGGTGATGCAGCCTGAGGCATCGCTGTCGCATTGTGCGGGATCGAGTGTCGCAAAATGCGACAAACCCCTGTTTTTAAAGCAGGTTTTCGCTCAGTATGCCATCGCCGCAGGTGCAAGGAAAGCCCCGCGGTCCATGCCGCCCGGTCCCGGCGTTCCTGCGCCATCCACAGGGCAAAGCCGCATCTGGCACGGTCTTTGCTTGAAGAAGCTCAGGCGCCGGTGCATGGTGCATCGGACAAATCGGCGCCCCCGCGACGGGATGAGCGCTTCGAATCAAGGAGACAGACATGGACATGACCGACCTGAAGCACTTCGGGATCGATATCGGCTTCCCCTACAAGAAACACTACGAGAACTACATCGGCGGGCGCTGGGTGGCCCCGGCGGCCGGGAATTACTTCGACAACCTGTCGCCGATCACCGGGCAGGTGTTCTGCGAAGTGCCGCGATCCGATGCGGCGGACGTCGAAGCCGCCCTGGATGCGGCGCATGCCGCCCGCAAGGCCTGGGGCGAGACCTCGGTGGCGGAACGAGCCGGCGTGCTGCTGCGCATGGCCGATCGCATGGAGCAGAACATGCGCCTGCTGGCCGTGGCCGAAACCATCGACAACGGCAAGCCGCTGCGCGAAACCATGGCGGCCGACCTGCCGCTGGCGATCGACCACCTGCGCTATTTCGCCGGCTGCATCCGCGCCCAGGAAGGCGGGATCTCCGAACTCGACAAGACCACGGTGGCCTATCACTTCCATGAGCCCATGGGCGTGGTCGGCCAGATCATCCCCTGGAATTTCCCGCTGCTGATGGCGGCCTGGAAACTGGGGCCGGCGCTGGCGGCCGGCAACTGCGTGGTCCTGAAACCGGCCGAGCAGACGCCCGCCTCGATCCTGGTGCTGATGGAGCTGGTCGGCGACCTGCTGCCGCCGGGCGTGCTGAACGTCGTCAACGGCTTCGGCAAGGAAGCCGGCGCGGCGCTGGCTTCCAGCAAGCGCATCGCCAAGATCGCCTTCACGGGCTCCACGCCCACGGGCAAGCACATCCTGCATGCGGCCGCCGACAATCTGATTCCCAGCACGGTCGAACTGGGCGGGAAAAGCCCGAACATCTTCTTCGCCAACGTCATGGACCAGGACGACGCCTTCTTCGACAAGGCCCTGGAAGGCCTGAGCATGTTCGCGCTGAACCAGGGCGAGGTCTGCACGTGCCCCTCGCGCATCCTGGTCCAGGAATCCATCTACGAGCGCTTCATCGAACGCGCCGTCAAGCGCGTCGAATCCATGAAGACCGGCCACCCGCTGGAGGCCGCCACCATGCTGGGGGCCCAGGTGTCCAAGGCGCAGATGGACAAGATCCTGGGCTACATCGACATCGGCCGGGACGAAGGCGCGCGCTGCCTGACGGGCGGCACCCGCAATATGCCGGGCGAGGGGCTGGACCAGGGCTTCTACGTCAAGCCGACGCTGCTGTTCGGGGATAACAGCATGCGGGTGTTCCAGGAGGAGATCTTCGGTCCCGTGGCTTCGGTCACGACCTTCAAGGACGAGGACGAGGCCGTCGCCATCGCGAACGACACCTACTACGGCCTGGGGGCCGGGGTCTGGACGCGCGACGGGTCGCAGGCCTATCGGGTGGGGCGGCAGATCCAGGCCGGCCGGGTCTGGACGAACTGCTTTCACCTGTACCCGGCGCATGCCGCCTTCGGGGGCTACAAGCAGTCCGGCATCGGCCGCGAAACCCACAAGATGGCGCTGAGCGCCTACCAGCAGACGAAATGCCTGCTGGTCAGCTACAGCCCCGACGCGCTCGGGTTCTTCTGATCCAGATATGACGCCGGCCCGATGGCCGGCGTTTTTTATCAAGGGCTCCGGAACATGGCGCTCCGCCGGAGCGCCGGGGGAGCCGTTCATCCGAAAAAAGGAGGAGTGATCGATGGAAACCACCATGAAGGCCGCCGTCGTGCGTGAATTCGGCAAGCCGCTGGTCATCGAGGAAGTAGCCGTGCCCCGGCCCGGGCCCGGCCAGGTCCTGGTCCGGATCGAGGCGTCCGGGGTCTGCCATACCGACCTGCACGCCGCGCACGGCGACTGGCCGGTCAAGCCCAAGCCGCCCTTCATCCCGGGCCACGAGGGCGTGGGATACGTGGTCGGCCTGGGGGCGGGCGTGCGCCACGTCAAGGAGGGCGATCGCGTCGGCATTCCCTGGCTGTATTCGGCTTGCGGGCATTGCGCGCACTGCCTGGGCGGCTGGGAGACCCTGTGCGAGAGTCAACAGAACACCGGCTATTCGGTCAACGGCGGCTTTGCCCGCTACACCGTCGCCGAGGCCGACTATGTCGGCCGCCTGCCCGACGGCGTCGGCTTCGTCGAGATTGCGCCGGTCCTGTGCGCGGGCGTCACCGTCTACAAGGGCCTGAAGGTCACCGACACCAAGCCCGGCGACTGGGTGGTGATCTCCGGAATCGGCGGACTGGGCCACATGGCGGTCCAATATGCCCGGGCGATGGGCCTGAACGTCGCGGCGGTGGACATCGACGACGGCAAGCTCGCGCTGGCGCGCCGGCTGGGCGCCGAGGTCACCGTGAACGCCCGGGAAACCGATCCCGCCGCGTATCTGCGGCGCGAGATCGGCGGGGCCCACGGCGTGCTGGTGACCGCCGTGTCTCCCAAGGCCTTCGAGCAGGCGCTGGGCATGGCGCGGCGCGGCGGCACGATCGCCCTGAACGGCCTGCCACCGGGCGACTTTCCCCTGTCGATCTTCGACATGGTGCTCAATGGCATCACGGTGCGCGGCTCCATCGTAGGGACCCGCCTGGACCTGCAGGAAGCCCTGGATTTCGCCGGTGCGGGGAAGGTCGCGGCCACCGTTTCCACCGAAAGACTGGAGAACGTCAACGAGGTCTTCGAGCGCATGCTGCAGGGTCGCATCGACGGCCGCGTCGTGCTCGACATGGCGGCGTAGGACCGGGCCCCGGAAGCCGCCCGGCAGTGGCCGGGCGGCAGGGCGCGCCTTGGGCGGCCCGGGCCTGGTCCCCGGCCTCGACGGGACCGATCGGCCGGACATGGGCATCCGTATCCTGGCGCGCTGCCGCTACTGGACACCAATGAGCGGCGGGCCGTGGATTCGCGGGTCGTGCCTGCCGCTATGGCATCGACCGGCGGGCCTACGCGCGTCCGGAAGCCGGGAACGCGCCGGCGGAAGAACCCGGCGCCTGATCCGGGGGCGTCGTCCGGCCCGGATCCCAGGCGCGCTGGCGAAAGGCGCGCGGCGATTCGCCGGCCGCCTTGCGAAAGAAACGCGTGAAGTGGGCGGGTTCGGAAAACCCCAGGACATCGGAGATCTCGCCGATGGTCATGGAGGTATAGACCAGGCTGCGCCCGGCTTCCAGCGCCAGCCGCTCGTGGATCAGCTGCAGCGGAGATTTTCCGGCATGGGTGCGCGTGATGACGTTCAGGTGAGCGGCGCTCATGCTCAGCTGGTCCGCATACCAGGCCACATCGTGGTGTGCGGCGTATCCGGCCTCCAGCCGTTCGGCGAAGCGTGTGTAGTGATCCAGGCTCCGGGCGCGAGCCGGTCCGGGTTCGCCGCCGGGACTGAGGCTGCGCAACCGGGCGTAGACCAGCGTGAGCCAGGCTTCGATCCGCGCGTCGCGAAAGGTTTCACGAGACAGGTATTGAGCGTTCAGGTGCGTGAAGGCGTCGCGCAGTTCCGAGCCGTCGTTGCCGCGATCAAGCGCATGGATGACGGGCTGCGCAGGCGGAGCGGCTTGCGGCCCCAGGAGCCGGGCCAGGCGCGTCAACAGGGGGTAGGCGATCGTCACGACGTAGCCCGCGCAATCCTCGTCGAATTCGAATCCGTGGACGAAGGCCTGTGGCACTTCGACGACCGCCGATCCGGCGATGGCATGCCGCGCCTCGTCCAGACAGACGATCGCCCGGCCCCGGCGCAGGTAGAGGATCTGATAGAGCCCTGAATGGCGGTGAGGGCGGATATGCCAATTGTGCAAGCGGCTGCGCGAGGCGATGGTTTCGCAATGCACTCTGTCAGGCCCGGACCATTCGTCCTTGCCGCCATAGAGCATGAAGATCGGCGCATGATCTATATATTTCATATTGGCAAGTTTAATCCTCAAAAGTCCATTCAAAAAATGGTTCGGCTGGCGCACTATATCCGCCATGCCCGGAGCTCGGGACGCGTGGATACCATAACGGAGGAGAATCATGAAAACACAAGTCGCCATCATCGGCGCCGGCCCGTCGGGGCTATTGCTGGGACAACTGCTGCAGCGCTGCGGCATCGACAATGTCATCCTGGAACGCCATACCCCGGATTATGTGCTGAGCCGGGTGCGAGCCGGGGTGCTGGAATACGGTTTCGTCAATCTGATGCGCGAAGCGGGCGTGTCGGCGCGGATGGATGCGGAAGGGCTGGAGCACGACGGCTTCACGCTGGCTTTCCAGGGACGCCGCCAGCGGGTCGACATGATGGCCCTGACGGGCAAGTCCGTGCTGGTCTATGGGCAGACCGAAGTGACGCACGACCTGATGGACGCCCGTCGGGCAAGCGGCGCGCCGATTCTCTACGAGGCCACCGACGTGCAGCTGCACGACTTCCTGGACGGCAAGCCGCGCGTCACTTTCATGCACGAAGGGCAGCGCAAGACGCTGGACTGCGACTACATCGCCGGCTGCGACGGCTTCCATGGAGTGTCGCGCCAGTCGGCGCCGCAGGACCGCATCCGCAACTTCGAGCGCGTCTATCCCTTCGGCTGGCTGGGCCTGCTGACCGATACGCCGCCGGTCGAGGACGAACTGATCTACGTGCATAATCCGCGCGGCTTCGCCCTGTGCAGCATGCGTTCGCACACGCGCAGCCGCTACTACCTGCAGTGCAGCCTGGCCGAACACATCGAGGAATGGTCGGACGACCGCTTCTGGACGGAACTGTCGGCCCGCCTGCCCGAGGACGTCGCTGCCAAGCTGCAGACCGGCCCGTCCTTTGAAAAAAGCATTGCGCCGCTGCGCAGCTTCGTGGCCGAACCCATGCGTTTCGGCAAGCTGTTCCTGGTGGGCGACGCCGCGCACATCGTGCCGCCCACCGGGGCCAAGGGCCTGAACCTGGCCTCGAGCGACGTCTATACCCTGTACCACGCCTTGCGCGGCGCCTGCCTGGACAATCGCCCCGAGCTGCTGGACCGCTATTCGGAGATCTGCCTGCGCCGCGTCTGGAAGGCGGAACGCTTTTCCTGGTGGATGACGTCGCTGCTGCATGCCTTCGACGGGGATGCCTTCAGCCAGCGCATCCAGCAGGCGGAGCAGGACTATTACACCAGCACGCAGGCGGGGCTGACCACCATCGCGGAAAACTACGTGGGCTTGCCCTACGAACCCGTGGTGTGATCGTCGGGCGCCGCCGTGCCGCCGTCCAGCATCCTGCGCCGGAAGTCTTTGGGGGACAGGCCGGCCAGGCGCTTGAAGAAGCGCGTGAAATAGGCCGGGTCGGCGAAGCCCAGCGAATCGGCGATGGCGCTGATCGGCCGGACGGTGTAGACCAGTTCGCGTCGGGCTTCCAGCAGCAGGCGCTCGTGGATCAGCCGCAGCGCCGTCTTGCCCGCCAGCGTCTGGACGATGATGTTCAGGTGCGCGGCCGTCACGCCCAGGCGCCGGGCATACCAGCCGACCTGGTGCTGGCGGGAAAAGTGCGTCTCGATCATCTGCGCGTAGCGCGCCAGGTGTAATCCGCCGGGCGGCTGTTCCACGCGTTTTTCGGAGCGGGGCGCGTGATGGCGGTGCACCCATACCAGGATGGTGCCCAGCAACGCTTCGAGCAGCGGGCCGCGCTGAGGGTGGTGCGGACGATGGTATTCCAGCTCCAGCTGATCGAAGGTGCGGCTCGTATAGTCGTCCCGCGCGTCGAGGGCCAGCAGGGCCGGATCCGCCAGGGTGTGCAGGCTCAGGCCGTGGCGCTGGCACAGCGGTTGCAGCAGGGCGTAGGTCAGCGTCAGGATGTAGCCGTTTGCGCCCGGCTGGAAGATGAATTCGTGGACGACGCGCTGGGGAATCAGCACCACGTGTCCCGCGGCCGACCGCCGCGCGCGCTCGGCCGTCCCGGGGCCTGCGGGCGGCGAACCGGCCGGCCTGGCGCCCAGGGCCCGCGCCTGGCCGTCCAGCACGACGGTGGCATCCCCCGATTGCAGGAACAGGATCTGGAACAGGTCCGTGTGCTTGTGCGCCGTGACATGCCAATTGTGCAATTTTTCCTGCGCCGCGATGGTTTCGCAGTACAGCGGGTCCGGGCTGGTCCAGACGTTGCCGTAGCCGTACAGCTTGTAGATCGGCACGGTGGTGTGGTCGTGCGCGGGCGGGGCGGGGATCAGGGCGGTCATGGGGTCGTGCCCGTGGGATGGCATCCACGAAATGTACATTTTTAAAGCGTAAAAATCCATTCTCCGCCGCGGCGGCGGGCGGCATGATGAGCACGTCTGACAAGAAGTGGCCCCGGGGCGCGATCCAGAGCCCCAGATCCCGGTACCCGGGCGGGGCGTTTTTCAAGGAGACCTCTCATGACGACAGCCCAGACCCGCGCGCGCCGGCGCGATATTCCCGGCACGATGATCTTCGACGGCGACATGGCGCGGATCGGCTATGCCCTGAACCGCATGTGCTTCAGTTTCAATGCGGCGGAGTGCCGCGCGGCGTTCCTGCGGGACGAGGAAGCCTACATGACGCGCTACCGTCTGGACGATGCCCAGAAGGCGGCCGTGCGTAGCCGCGAAGTGCTGCGCATGATGGCGGCGGGCGGCCATCCCTACTATCTGGCCAAGCTGGCCGGCATCTTCGGCCTGGACATGCAGGACATCGGCGCTCAGCAGACCGGCGTGAGCAAACAGGAATTCCAGGCGAAACTCGCCGCAGCGGGAGCATGATCATGGCGCATCTCATCGGCAGCATCAGCACTTCCCACGTTCCGGCCATTGGCGGCGCGCTGGCCCGCCAGAAGCAGCAGGATCCTTATTGGAAACCCTTCTTCGACGCCTATGGCCAGGCCCGCGAGTGGCTGGCCCGGACGCGCCCCGACGTGGTCGTCATCCTGCACAACGACCACGGCCTGAACTTCTTCCTGGACAAGATGCCGACCTTCTCGGTGGGGGCGGCGCCGTCCTACCAGACGGCGGACGAGGGCTGGGGCATTCCCGCCCTGGTCGAGCCGCGCGGCTGCGTGGACCTGTCCTGGCACATCGTCGAGACTCTGGTGGCGGACGAGTTCGACATCACCACCTGCCAGGAGGCCCTGATCGACCACGCCGTATCCCTGCCGCTGGCCCTGCTGTGGCCCGAAGGCCAGGCATCCGGGGCCTGGCCGGTGGAAATCGTGCCGGTCTGCATCAATACGGTGCTGGCGCCTTATCCCTCGGCGTCCCGGTGCTACCGCCTGGGGCAGTCGCTGCGCCGCGCGATCGAGTCCTGGGAAGACGGGCGGCGGGTGCTGGTGATCGCCAGCGGCGGCCTGTCCCACCAGCTGGATGGCGAACGCGCCGGTTTCATCAACAAGCCCTTCGATCTGCGGTTCATGGACAGCCTGGTGGACGACCCGACCTGGATCACGCAGTACTCCAACGAGGACCTGGTGGAACTGGCGGGCACGCAGGGCATCGAGCTGCTGATGTGGGTGGCGGCGCGGGGCGTGCTCGACGACATTCCGGTGCGCAAGCGCCACGCCCATTATCACGTGCCGATTTCCAATACCGCCACCGGCCTGCTGGTGCTGGAACCGGCCTGAGGTCCGCCGGAGCGGAAGGCGCGGGCAGCGGGCGCGGGGTCACGCCGTCAGATGACGCCGCGCGGCCCAGTCCAGGATGCCGCGCAGGCAGGCCGCCGGCGCTTCGAAGGGCGCCATGTGGCCCGCGTCCGGGATGGCGCTCAGCTCGGCGCCGGGGATCAGGCGGGCCATGTCCTCGTGCCGCGACAGGGGGCTCCAGCGGTCCTGCGTGCCACTCATGAGCAGCGTCGGGCAGGCGATGCCGGGCAGCAGGCCGCCGGCGTCCGGGCGTTCGATGAGCGCCTGGATCTGGCTCGCGAAGGACGCCACGGAAGAGCGCAGCACCATGTCGCGCATGCGCCGCATGAGCCCGGCGTCGCCGGCCGTGTCCGGGGTGATCATGCCGGCCAGCCAGGGCTCGAGGATGGCGGCGATGCCGCCCGCCTTCGCGGCCTGGACGATGGCATGCCTTTTTTCGAGTTCGCCTTCCCCCAGGCCCTTGTAGCCGGTGTTCATCAGGACGAGTCCCCGCACGCGCTCTGGCGCCTGCCGGACCATTTCCAGGGCGACCCGCCCGCCCATGGAATGGCCCACGACGATCACGGGGCCCCGGACGCGGGCCAGGACGTCTTCCGCAGCCTGCGCCAGCGAGGCGATGCCGCTCAGGTTCGCCGCCAGGACCGGCCCGGTGCGCGAGAGCGGCCCGATGAAATCGGACCAGGTGTCCGCGTCGCACAGCAGGCCGTGCAGCAGGATCCAGGAGGGGGGCGGGGTGTTCAGGGGATGGGACATGTCAGGGGCGTATCGGGAAAAAAGAGGATGGCGGCCGTCCGGTCCCGCCGGCATTTTTCGGCGTGATAATCTTGCTTGGGCGCGGGGGCGGCGCCTGCGGCAGTCGTTTGGGTATCTTGAACCGCGCGCCCGGCGGGTCTTGGTGAGATCGCGCATGACGGATTCTATTCTGTACGAGCCCCTTTATGTCCAGCCCGGGCATCTGCTGCGGCGCGCGCAGCAGATTTCCGCCTCCATCTTCCACGACGAGATCGGCAATCTGATCACGCCGATGCAGTATGCGGTGCTGTGCGTGGTGCTGGACAATCCTCATGTGGACCAGGTGTCCATGGCGGGGCTGGCGGCGATCGACACGTCGACGGCGGCCAGCGTCGCCACACGGCTGGAGGAAAAAGGGCTGCTGCTGCGCGAAGTCGATCCGGCCGACCGGCGGCAGCGCCGGCTGTCCCTGACGCGGGCCGGCCGCGACCTGCTGGTCGAAGTCAACGGGGGCATCGCCCGGCTTCACCAGCGCATCTTCGAGAAATTCTCGGCGCAGGAAGAAGCCCAGTTCATGAGCCTGCTGGAAAAACTGGTCCATCTGAACAATCACCAGAGCCGGGCGCCGCTTACGGTGGCGCCGGAAGGCCGGGAGACCGCCGCGTCGCCCTCCGGCCAAGGGTAAACCGCAAGAGGGTTAGTCCTAGTTCATCGGCCAATTCCCCATTTGTAGAATGGTTAAACATTCAGTGTTCTGAATAATTGTGCGCTGAAGAATTCGGAGGTTCCGGATTCACGGGATCTCCGGGATCGAAAGGCTTATTTGAAAGGCGCGCCGCCTTCATTCACGCGCGCCGGGAGGACCCCATCATGTTTCCCATGAATGCCTGGTACGTGGCCTGCACGCCGGACGAAGTCGTCGACAAGCCTCTGGGCCGCACCATCTGCGGCCTGCCGATCGTGCTGTATCGGGGCGCGGAAGGCCGGATCGCCGCCCTGGAGGATTTCTGTCCGCACCGGGGCGCGGCCCTGTCCCTGGGCTCGGTCGTGGACGGCAATCTGATGTGCGGCTATCACGGCCTGGTCATGGATTGCCATGGCAAGGCGGTCTCCATGCCGATGCAGCGGGTGGGCGGTTTTCCCTGCATCCGCAGCTACCCGGTCGAAGAGCGCCACGGCTTCGTCTGGATCTGGCCGGGGGACGCGGCGCTGGCCGATGTCTCGGCCATTCCCGATCTGCCCTGGGCGGACGACCCCGAATGGGCCTTCGGCGGCGGGCTGTATCATATCCAGTGCAGCTATCGGCTGATGATCGACAACCTCATGGACCTGACCCACGAAGCCTACGTGCATGCCGGCAGCATCGGCCAGGATGAAATCGACCAGTCGCCCGTCAAGACGCATCTCGAGGGCAATCAGGTCATCACCAGCCGCGAGATGAACGACATCATCGCGCCGCCGTTCTGGCAGCTGGGCATGCGGGCCAGCGGGCTGGACGATCACGCCCGGGTGGACCGCTGGCAATATTCGCGCTTTACCGCGCCGGGCAGCGTGCAGATCGACGTGGGCGTGGCGCTGGCGGGCGAGGGCGGCATCCACGCGGATCCCGCCAAGCGGGTATCGGCGATCGTGGTCGACTTCATGACGCCGGAGACTGAATCCTCCCACTGGTATTTCTGGGGCATGGCGCGGCATTTCAAGCCGGACGACGCGGCCCTGACCGAATCCATCCGCGCCGGGCAGGGCAAGATCTTCAGCCAGGATCTGGCCGTCCTGGAAGCCCAGCAGCGCAATCGACAGGCATTCAGCGGACGCCGGCTGCTGGCCCTGAACATCGATTCGGGCGGCGTGCGGGCCAACCGCGTCCTGGACGAGCTGGTCGCGGCCGAACGCGCCGCGCCGTCCGAGGCCGCGGTGGGCTAAAGTGCAGCTTGTCCCGGTTTCGGCGCGCGGCGCATGGCCGAGCGCGGGCCGGGCGCACGAGAGAGAATCATGAGCGATATTTTGTTGTCCGTCCGGGTCGCTGCCAGACATGAGGCAGCCCAGGACATCGTCAGCCTGGATCTGGAAGATCCCGCAAGCGGCCTTTTGCCGGCCTTCACGCCCGGCGCCCATATCGACGTGCATCTGCCCGGCGGCCTGATCCGGCAATATTCGCTGATGAGCGATTGCCGGCGACGCGATCGCTTTCGCATCGGCGTCCTGCGCGAACCCCGGTCCCGGGGCGGATCCGTCGCCTTGCACGACCAGGTGCGCGAAGGCGACCTGCTGCAAATCAGCGCGCCGCGCAATCGCTTCGAACTGGCGCCCGCCGAGCACAGCCTGTTGCTGGGCGGGGGCATCGGCATCACGCCCATCCTGTGCATGGCGACCGAACTGGGCGCCCTGGGGGCGGACTTCGCGCTGCATTACAGTTGCCGCAGCCGCGCGCGGGCCGCGTTCCTGGAGGACATCGCGCCGTTCGAGCAGGCGGGTCATGCCCACCTGCATTTCGACGACGAGCCGGACACCGCGCTGGATGCCGCGGCCCTGCTCGCGCGGGCGGCCCGGGATCAGGCGCAGGTCTACGTCTGCGGGCCGGCGGGCTACATCGAATTCATCCGCGCCCAGGCCCGGGCGGCCGGCATCCCGGACGCCCGGGTGCATTTCGAACTCTTTGCGCTGGACGAAGCCGACAAGCCGCGTCCGGGCGATCAGGATCAGGCCTTTCAGGTGCAACTGGCCAGCACCGGGGAAATCTTCGACATCCCCGCGGACGAGACCGTCACGCATGCGCTGGATCGCCAGGGAGTCTTCATTCCCGTGTCCTGCGAGGAAGGCATCTGCGGCACCTGCCTGACGGGCGTGAAGTCCGGCACGCCGGATCACCGCGACAGCTACCTGACCGACGACGAACACGCCGCCAACGATCAGTTCACCCCGTGTTGTTCGCGCGCCCGCACGCCTTTGCTGATCCTGGACCTATAGCCTTTTTCACCTGAAGCACCTCTCAAAAAAACCAAGGAGACAACTCGTGAGACATTCCATCGGCAAGCTGCTGGTCGCCGCCGCCTTGGGGGCGGGGGCGCTGGGCATGGCCCAGGCGCAGGATCTGAAGATCGGGATGGTGGTCCCGTCTTCGGGGCCTTTCGCGTCCACGGGCCAGCAGATCATGAACGGCGCCAAGCTCTATCTGGACGAGCATGGCGGCATGCTGGGCGGTCGCAAGGCTGTCCTGCTGGAAAAGGACGACACCGGGATTTCACCCGCGATCAGCAAACGCCAGGCGCAGAACCTGCTGATCCAGGACAAGGTCGATCTGCTGGCCGGATTCGGCCTGACGCCGGCCGCGTTCGCGGTCGCGCCGCTGGCCACCGAGGCGAAGATTCCCATGATCGTGCTGAATGCGGCGACTTCGTCCATCACGGAAAAGTCGCCCTACATCGTGCGCACGTCCATGACCCTGCCGCAGGTCGCCGCGCCCATGGCCAGCTGGGCGGCGAAGAACGGCATCCGTTCGGTGTATCTGCTGGTGGCCGATTACGGGCCCGGCCATGACGCCGCGGCCCAGTTCAAGAAGACGTTCACGGCGGCCGGCGGCAGCATCGCGGGCGAGATCCATACTCCGCTGACCAGCCCGGATTTCGCGCCTTTCCTGCAGAAAATCAAGGACGCCAAGCCGGATGCGATCTTCTCCTTCGTGCCCAACGGCGAACAGGGCGTGGCGCTGGCGAAAGGCTACAAGGAACGCGGCCTGGACAAGAGCGGCATCCGTCTCCTGGCCACGGGCGACGTGGTGACGGAGGACGTCCTGGGGGCGATGGGGGACAATGCCCTGGGGATGATCACCTCGTTCCACTATTCCACGGCGCACGATTCGCCGGAAAACAAGGCGTTCGTGGCGGCCTACGCCAAGGCGTATCCCAATGTGCGCCCGAACATGGTTGCCGTGGCCGCCTATGACGGCATGCGCCTGATCGACGAGGTGCTGAAGAAGGATGCCGGCAACGTCAAAGGCGATGCCTTCGTGGCGGCCGCCAAGGGCATGAAATGGACCAGCCCGCGCGGCCCGGTGGAAATCGATCCGAAGACGCGCGACATCGTCCAGAACGTCTACATCCGCAAGGTCGAGAAGGTGGACGGCGTGTTGCAGAACGTGGAATTCGACACCATCAAGGCGGTGAAGGATCCCGGCAAGCAGTCGTGAAGGCGGTCCGGCGCGCCGCTCCATAGCAATCGGTTATAGCTGCTAGTCGCCGGGCCGGGCTTTCCCCGACCCGGCGTTCTGGGGATAATCGAACCACTATGACACAGACTCGCACGATTGCCGGAACACCGGTTTTCCCCGTCGGCCTGGGATGCATGGGCCTCAGTCACGGCTACGGCCCGGCCGTGCCGCCCGAACAGGCGCAGGCCCTGCTGCTGGGGGCGCTGGACCAGGGCGTGACGCTGTTCGACACGGCGGCGCTCTACGGTTTCGGGCACAACGAAGAACTGGTCGGCCGGGTGCTGTCGCCTCACCGCAGCCGCTTTTTCCTGGCCAGCAAATGCGGCATCTTCCGGGAAGATGGCCAGCGCCGCATCGACGGCCGCCCGGAAACCTTGCGCCGCACCTGCGAAGATTCCCTGCGCCGCCTGCGCACCGACGTCATCGATCTGTACTATCTGCATCGCTGGGACAAATCCGTGCCCATCGAGGACAGCATCGGCGCCCTGGCCGATCTGGCGCAAGCGGGCAAGATCCGCAGCATCGGCCTGTCCGAGGTCTCGGCCGACACCTTGCGCCGGGCGCATGCGGTGCATCCCATCGCGGCGGTGCAAAGCGAATATTCCCTGTGGTCGCGCAACGTGGAAATCGCCGTGCTGCAGGCCTGCCGCGAATTGGGCGCCGCATTCGTGGCCTTCAGCCCGCTGGGGCGGGCCTTCCTGGCCGACGGCCTACCATCCATGGACGCACTGGCGGAGACCGACTTGCGCCGCCGCATGCCGCGTTTCCAGCCGGACGCCTTCGCGCGCAACCAGTCCCTGCTTGGCCTGCTGCGCGACCGCGCGCAGGCCCGGGGCTGCTCCCCCGGTCAACTGGCCCTGGCCTGGCTGCTGCATCAGGGGCCGGAGATCATCCCCATCCCGGGCACGACCCGCCTGGATCATCTGCGGGAAAACCTCGCCGCCGCCGCCGTCGTCCTGGACGACGATCTGTGCGCCGAGCTGGCCGCCCACTTCGATCGCCGCAGGGTGGCGGGGGATCGCTACGGGCCGGCCACGCAGAAGGAAGTCGATACGGAACAGTATCCGTCCGCCTGATGCGCGGGCGTCGACCGGCCCGGAACGCGGGCCGGAAATCCATTCAGTCTTGGAGAATGTCATGCAGGCAACGCAGTTGGGATTGATCGGCTATGGCGAGGTGGGCGGGATCTTCTGCGCCGGCCTGGCGCCGCACATGGCGGGCGTGCGGGCCTGGGACCTGAAGCTGGCCGATCGGGCGGCGGCGCAGCCGCTGCGCGACCGGGCCGCCCGGGACGGCGTCGTCCTGTGCGATTCCGCCGCCGCCCTGTGCGCCGGCAGCACTCTCGTGATTTCGGCGGTGACGGCGTCCAGCACGGTGGCGGTGGCCCGCGAGGCGGCCGCCCACCTGCGGCCGGACACGGTGTTCCTGGACCTGAATTCCGCGTCGCCGGGGGCCAAGCGCGAAGCCGCCGCCCTGATCGAGGCGGCCGGCGGGCATTACGTCGAGGCCGGGGTGATGACCTCGGTGCCGCCGTACGGCATTCGCGTGCCCATGCTGCTGGGCGGCCCGCATGCGCACGCCCTGGCGGCCCGCCTGGCGGCCTGGGGCATGGACGCCAAGGCCGTGTCGCCGGAACTCGGGGTGGCCTCGGCCATCAAGATGTGCCGCAGCGTCATGATCAAGGGCCTGGAGGCCCTGGTGATCGAAAGCTATACCGCCGCCCGCGCCTACGGGGTCGAGGACTACGTGCTGCCGACCTTGCAGGAAACCTTTCCGTCCATCGACTGGACGGAGCAGGGGCGGTATTTCTACAGCCGGGTGGTGCAGCATGGCCGGCGCCGCGCCGAGGAAATGCGCGAGGTCGCCAATACCGTGCACGAAGCCGGCTTCGAACCCTGGATGGCCGCCGCCACGGCGCAGAAGCAGGACTGGGTGGCCGGCTTGGCCGCCCAGGGCCTGTTCGACGGCGTCCAGAAAGCCGGCGGCTGGCAGGCGTATGCCGACCGCCTGATCGGGCACGCCCGGAAAGACTGAACGGCGCCGTTCAGGCGGCCTGGATCAGCGTGGTGGGATAGGTTTCGAGCACCGTGCTGCGGATCAGGTCCAGCATGGCCTGCTGCGTCAGGGTCGTGATGCGCCCCGACGCCGTCGCCAGATACAGCCGGCTGGGCAGTTCGGGCTGGCTGATGGGCCGGATGTGATAGCGGTCCGGCTGCGCCGAGGTCAGCACGGCGTGTTCGGTCAGCACCGCATAGCCGGCGCCGTCGGCCACCAGGTCCAGGATGGCGGGCACCCCGTCGATTTCCAGGCGGATATTGGGGCGGCAGCCGATCAGCGCCATCTGCGATTCCAGCAGCATGCGGATGGTGTGCGGCCGGTTGGGAATCACCAGCGGGATGCCGGCCAGCGATCGGAGCGGCATGGCCTGCTGGGACGGATGCGGGCCCTTGGGGCCGACCAGATACAGCAGTTCGCTGGTCAGCGGACTGAGATCCAGTTCCGCCGAGGCGCTGGGGTTGTAGAGCAGGGCGATGTCCAGGCGGCCCGCCAGCAGGGATTCCTGCATCATCACCGACAGGCCTTCGCTGATGGACAGCGAGGCGTTGGGCAGCTGCTTGCGGAATTTCCGGGTCAGCGGCACGGTCAGCATCTTCGAGGCGCTGGGCACGATGCCCAGGGCCACCCGGCCCGCCAGGGCGCCCTGGACCCTTCCCATGTCTTCCTTGGCGCGTTCGACCTGGTGCAGGATCCCCCGGCAGTGCTCCAGCAGCACCTTGCCCGCTTCCGTCGTGGTCACGCCCCGTCCGTTGCGGTTCAGCAGGTTCTGGCGCAGTTCGACTTCCAGCAGCCGCACCTGCCGGCTGAGCGCCGGTTGGGCGATGTCCAGGGCGTGGGATGCCTGGGTGAAGCTGCCCAGTTCCGCCACGCGGGTGAAGTATTCCAGCTGCTTGAGATCCATGTCAGGGTTTACCCTTAAGTCAGGCATGACGACGCTTCTATTATACCGATTTGATATAGCAGCTAGTGCCCGTATACCCTTATTCGCCAGGCGGCTTGCGCCCATAATGATTGCAACATAGCAATGGTGGTGGTGTGATGCAAAAACCTGTTCCAGCCTTGTTCATGCGCGGGGGCACCTCGCGCGGGCCGTTTTTCCTGGAATCCGATCTGCCGGCCGATACGGCCGCCCGCAACCGGGTTCTGCTGGCCGTCATGGGGTCGCCGGATCGCCGGCAGATCGACGGCATGGGCGGGGCGCACCCCCTGACCAGCAAAGTCGGCATCGTGCGCGCGGGCACCACGCCGGGGGTCGATCTGGAATTCCTGTTCGCCCAGCTGCAGCCGGACCAGGACACCGTCGACACCACGGCCAATTGCGGCAACATGCTGGCGGCCGTGGTGCCGTTCGCCTTGGAACGCGGCCTGATCCAGGCCCAGGGCGATCAGACCACGGCGCGCGTCCTGACCCGCAACACCGGCATGCAGTGCGACATCACCGTGCAGACGCCGCTGACGCCGGCGGGCCGCCAGGTCAGCTACGAAGGCCAGGCCCGCATCGACGGCGTGCCCAAGACCTCCGCTCCCATCACCATCAATTTCCTGGATACGGCCGGCTCGGTGTGTTCCGGCCTGCTGCCGACCGGCCGGGTGCTGGACCGCGTGCGCGTCGAGCCGCCCGCCGGGGCCGATTTCCAGCCCTTCGACATCGACGTGACCTGCATCGACAACGGCATGCCGCTGGTGCTGTTCCGGGCCGAGGACCTGGGCTGCACCGGCCGGGAACGCCCGGCGGAACTGAACGCCGACGCCGGTCTGAAGGCCCGGATCGAGGCCCTGCGCCTGAAAACGGCCGAACTCATGGGGCTGGGGGACGTCAGCGGGCGCAACTACCCCAAGATGACCCTGGTGTCGGCGCCGCAGGCCGGCGGCGCCATCAACACCCGCTGTTTCATCCCGCACGTCTGCCACGAAGCCATCGGCGTGCTGGCGGCCGTGACGGTCGGCACCGCCTGCGTGCTGGAAGGCTCGGTGCCGCATGCCCTGGCGCAGTTGCCGGCCGGCGACCGCAAGGCCGTTTCCATCGAACATCCCAGCGGTGAATTCACCGTCGAACTCGAACTGGACCCCCACGACGCGCAGAAGGTCGTGCGGGCCGCCTTGCTGCGCACGGCGCGTCTCATCATGCGCGGCGAAGTCATGGTCCCCGAATCCGCCTGGCGGGCGGCAGGGGTGGATGGCGACGACGCTCGCTGATCCGGCTTATCAAAAGGAATCCGTCAACATGAATCGAAAACCCCTGATCATCGATTGCCACGGGCACTACACCACCGCCCCGCAGGCGCTGGCCGACTGGCGCGAACGGCAGATCGCCGGTCTCAAGGACCCCGCGCAAAGCCCGAAGGCGTCCGAGCTGCGGATCAGCGACGATGATCTGCGCGAGAGCATCGAATCCAACCAGTTGCGCCTGATGCGCGAACGCGGCTCCGACCTGACGATCTTTTCGCCCCGAGCCAGCTTCATGGCGCACCACATCGGCGACTTCCAGGTCTCCAGCACCTGGGCGGCGATCTGCAATGAACTGTGCCATCGGGTTTCCACGCTGTTTCCGGACCATTTCGCCATGGCCGCCATGCTGCCGCAGTCGCCCGGCGTGGACCCGGCGACCTGCATCCCCGAACTGGAAAAATGCGTCCGAGAATACGGCGCGGTCGGCGTCAACCTGAATCCGGATCCGTCGGGCGGGCACTGGACGGCGCCGCCGCTGTCCGATCATTCCTGGTACCCGATCTACGAGAAGATGGTGGAATACGACATTCCGGCCATGATCCACGTGTCGACCAGCTGCAATCCCTGCTTCCACACGACCGGGGCCCACTATCTGAACGCCGACACCACGGCCTTCATGCAGTGCCTGACCTCGGACCTGTTCAAGGATTTCCCCACGCTGCGCTTCATCATTCCGCACGGGGGCGGGGCGGCGCCCTATCACTGGGGCCGCTTCCGCGGCCTGGCCCAGGCGCTGAAAAAGCCGCTGCTCGACGAGCACCTGCTGAACAACGTCTTCTTCGACACCTGTGTCTACCACCAGCCGGGCATCGATCTGCTGACGCGGGTCATCCCCGTGAAGAACGTGCTGTTCGCCTCGGAAATGATCGGCGCGGTGCGGGGCATCGATCCCGAAACCGGCCATTATTTCGACGACACCAAGCGCTACATCGAAGCGGCCACCGTCCTGTCCGACGCCGACCGCTTCCAGATTTACGAGGGCAATGCCCGGCGCGTCTTCCCGCGCCTGGACGCCGCCCTGAAGGCCAAGGGCCTTTGATCTCCGGAGGATATGAAATGAGCACCCCCTTGAATCAGCTGGGCGTCGTGCATCGCGCCATCCAGCGCGCGGATGCCGCCGCCGTCGAGCATCTGTCGCATTTCGGCGTGGCCACCATCCACGAAGCCATGGGGCGCGCGGGCCTGATGAAGCCCTACATGCGGCCGGTCTGGCGCGGCGCGCGCCTGTGCGGCACCGCCGTCACCGTGCTGCTGCAGCCGGGCGACAACTGGATGCTGCACGTCGCGGCCGAACAGATCCGTCCCGGCGACGTCGTGGTGGCGGCCTGCACCGCCGACAGCACCGACGGCTTCTTCGGCGACCTGCTGGCCACGTCCTTCAAGGCGCGCGGCGCCCGCGGCCTGATCATCGACGGCGGCGTGCGCGACGTCGACACCCTGGAATCCATGGAATTCCCGGTGTTCGCGCGGGCCATCAGCGCCCGGGGCACGGTCAAGGGCACGCTGGGCTCGGTCAACATCCCGGTGGTGTGCGCCAACGCCGCCGTGATGCCGGGCGACGTGGTCGTGGCCGATACCGACGGAGTGGTGGTGGTGCCGGCGGCCATCGCCGGCGAAGTCGCCGCCAAGGCCCAGGCCCGCGAGGACAACGAAGTCAGCAAGCGCGACATCTTCGCCTCCGGCGTGCTGGGGCTGGACTATTACAAGATGCGCGAAGGCCTGGAGAAGGCCGGCCTGAAATATCTGGATTGAGGACTGCGCCATGAGCACCGCCGACACTTTCGCCAAGACGCCCGGCTGGCTGGATTACTACGACGGCCCCAGCCGCCCGCGTTTCCGCCTGCCGCCCGACGCCGTGGACGCGCACTGCCACGTCTTCGGGCCGGGATCGGTTTTCCCCTATGCGCCGCAGCGCAAGTACACGCCCTGCGATGCGCCGAAGGAAGCCCTGTTCGCCTTGCGCGATCACCTGGGGTTCGCGAAGAACGTGATCGTGCAGGCGACCTGCCACGGCACGGACAACCGCGCGCTGGTCGACGCGCTGAAGGCGTCCGATGGCCGCGCCCGGGGAGTGGCGACGGTGGCGCAGGACATCACCGACGCCGAACTGCGGGCGCTGCACGAGGCTGGCGTGCGCGGCACGCGCTTCAACTTCGTCAAGCGCCTCGCGGATTTCACTCCGCGCGAGGTCCTGGCCGACATCGCCGCCCGCATCGCCCCGCTGGGCTGGCACGTGGTGGTCTATTTCGAGGCCAAGGACCTGCCTGAACTGTACGACTTCTTCACCGCGCTGCCGACGACGGTGGTGGTCGATCACATGGGCCGCCCCGACGTCACCCAGCCGGTGGACGGCCCCGAATTCCAGCGCTTCGTCGCGCTGATGCGCGAGCATCCCAACATCTGGAGCAAGGTCAGCTGCCCGGAACGCCTCAGCCAGTCCGGCCCCTACGCCCTGAACGGCGAGCAGCAGGCCTACCAGGACGTGGTGCCCTTCGCCCGCCGCCTGGTGGAGACCTTCCCGGACCGCGTCCTGTGGGGCACGGACTGGCCGCACCCGAACCTGAAGTCCCACATGCCCGACGACGGGCTGCTGGTGGACTATATTCCGCAGATTGCCCAGACCGCCGAATTGCAGCGCAAGCTGCTGGTCGACAATCCGAACCGCTTGTACTGGAGTTGAGCCATGTCCCTGAACAAGCCCTATACCGATATCCCGGGCACCACGATCTTCGATGCCGACCAGTCCCGCCTGGGCTATCACCTGAACCAGTTCTGCATGTCGCTGATGAAGGCCGAGAACCGCAAGCGATTCCTGGCCGACGAGCGCGCCTACCTGGATGAATGGCCCATGTCCGAGGACCAGAAGCAGGCCGTGCTGGCGCGCGACCTGAACCGCTGCCTGGCATTGGGCGGCAACATCTATTTCCTGGCCAAGCTGGGCGCCACCGATGGCCGTTCCTTCCAGTACATGGCCGCCAGCATGACCGGCATGTCCCAGGAGGACTACGCCGCCATGATGCTGGCGGGCGGCCGTTCCGTCAAAGGCAACCGCAAAATCGGAGACCACTCATGAGCCAGACCCACGCCCGCATCACCGCCAGCGTGTACACGTCCCATGTGCCGGCCATCGGCGCCGCCCTGGATCTGGGCAAGACGGGCACCGAGTACTGGGCGCCCCTGTTCAAGGGCTATGAGCTGTCCAAGCAATGGCTGCGGGATCACACGCCCGACGTGATCTTCCTGGTCTACAACGATCACGCCACGGCCTTCAGCCTGGACTTCATCCCGACCTTCGCCATCGGCTGCGCCGAACAGTACCAGCCGGCCGACGAGGGCTGGGGCGCGCGCCCCGTGCCGCCCGTGATCGGCCATCCCGAACTGGCCGCGCACATCGCCCAGTCGGTGATCCAGCAGGATTTCGACCTGACCATCGTCAACAAGATGGACGTGGACCACGGCCTGACCGTGCCGCTGTCGCTGATGTGCGGCCAGCCCCAGGCCTGGCCGTGCCCCGTCATCCCGTTCGCCGTCAACGTGGTCCAGTATCCGGTGCCCTCGGGCCGCCGCTGCTTCCAACTGGGGCAGGCGATCCGCCGCGCCATCGAAAGCTTCGACCGGCCCCTGAACGTGCAGATCTGGGGCACCGGCGGCATGAGTCACCAACTGCAGGGGCCCCGCGCCGGCCTGATCAACAGCGAATTCGACAACGCCTTCCTGGATCGACTGATCGCCGATCCCGCCGGGCAGGCGGCGGTGCCGCACATCGATTACGTGCGCGAAGCCGGTTCCGAGGGCATCGAACTGGTGATGTGGCTGATCGCCCGCGGGGCCATGGCCGATGCAGCGGGCGGACCCGCGCCGCGCGTCGCGCACCGCTTCTACCATGTGCCCGCGTCGAACACGGCGGTGGGGCACCTGATCCTGGAGGAACAATCATGACCCAGCAGCACCTGAAAGTCGCCCTGGCCGGGGCGGGGGCCTTCGGCATCAAGCACCTGGACGGCATCGCCCGCATCGACGGCGTGGACGTCGTCGCCCTGGTCAGCCGCGACCTGGACAAGACCCGTGCTGTGGCGCAGAAGTACGGCATCGAACAATCCTCCACCGACCTGGACGATGTCCTCAAGCGTCCGGACGTCGATGCCGTCATTCTGTGCACACCCACGCAGATGCATGCGGCCCAGGCCATGGCCTGCCTGCGGGCCGGCAAGCATGTGCAGGTCGAAATCCCCATGGCCGATACCTTGCGGGACGCGCAGTCCCTGGTGGACCTGGCGCGGCAAAGCGGCAAGGTCGCCATGTGCGGCCACACGCGCCGCTTCAATCCCAGCCATCAGTACGTGCATCAGCGCGTCCAGGCGGGTGAATTCCACATCCAGCAGATGGACGTGCAGACCTATTTCTTCCGCCGCACCAACATGAACGCGCTGGGCGAGCCGCGCAGCTGGACCGACCACCTGCTGTGGCACCACGCCGCCCACACCGTGGACCTGTTCGCTTATCAGTGCGGCAGCCCGGTGGTGAAGGCGCATGCCGTGCAGGGGCCGATCCACCCGACGCTGGGCATCGCGATGGACATGTCCATCCAGCTGCAGGCGGCCAACGGGGCCATCTGCACCTTGTCGCTCAGCTTCAACAATGACGGCCCGCTGGGGACGTTCTTCCGCTACATCGGCGACACCGCCACCTACATCGCCCGCTACGACGATCTGGTCACCGGGCGCGACGAAGTCATCGACGTCAGCCGGGTGGACGTGTCCATGAACGGCATCGAATTGCAGGATCGCGAGTTCTTCGCGGCGATCCGTGAGGGGCGGGAACCCAACGCCAGCGTGGCCCAGGTCCTGCCGTGTTATCAGGTTCTGCATGACCTAGAGCAACAGCTAGCCGGCTGAGAACCGGTGTTTCCATCATCTTCCCAGGAGTGAGACCATGAAATTCATCAAGACCCTAGGGGCGATGGCGCTGGCCTTCAGCACCGCCGCCGCCTTCAGTCCGGTTCAGGCCAAAGACCTCAAGATCGGCATCGTCATGCCCATGTCCGGACCGTTCGCCGCCCACGGCAAGCAGATCCAGCACGGCATCGACCTGTACATGGCCGAACACGGCGATGAAGTGGCCGGACGCAAGGTCAAGATCATCATCAAGGACGACACCGGCATTTCTCCCGCCGTGGCCAAGCGCCAGGCGCAGGAACTGCTGATCAAGGACAAGGTTGACATCCTGGCGGGCTTCACCCTGACGCCGAACGCCTTTTCCGTCGCGCCCCTGGCCACCGAGGCCAAGGTCCCGATGGTCGTGCTGAACGCGGCGACCTCGTCGATCACCGAAAAGTCCCCCAACATCGTCCGGGTGTCGATGACCCTGCCGCAGGACACGGCCCCGATGGCGCAGTGGGCGTACGCCAACGGCATCCGCTCGGTCTATACCCTGGTCGCCGATTACGGCCCCGGCCATGACGCCGAAAAGCAGTTCCAGAAGACCTTCACGGAACTGGGCGGCAAGATCATCGGCGAAGTCCGCACGCCGGTCGCCACCCCCGACTACGCGCCCTACCTGCAGCGCATCAAGGACGCCAAACCCGACGCGGTGTTCCTGTTCGTGCCCAACGGCGAGCAGGGCGTGGCGCTGGCCAAGGGCTTCAAGGAACGCGGCCTGGACAAGGCCGGCATCAAGGAACTGGCCACGGGCGACGTGACCGACGAAGACGTGCTGAACGCGATGGGCGACGCCGCCATCGGCATGATCACGTCCTTCCATTATTCCGCAGCCCACGATTCGCCGGAAAACAAGGCCTACGTGGCGGCCTATCATAAGGCCTATCCCAACGACCGCCCGAACTTCGTGTCGGTGGCCGGCTATGACGGCATGCACCTGATCTACGCCGCCCTGGAAAAGACCAAGGGCGACGCGGGCGCGGCGGCCTTCATGGATGCCGTCAAGGGCATGAAATGGACCAGCCCGCGCGGCCCGGTGGAAATCGATCCGCAGACGCGCGACATCGTCCAGAACGTCTACATCCGCAAGGTCGAGAAGGTGGACGGCGTGCTGCAGAACGTGGAATTCGACACCATCAAGGCGGTGAAGGATCCCGGCAAGCAAGGCTGATCCGTGCGGGCGGCGGCGGTGATCCGATGCCTCTCCGCCGCCCGGTTTCCTGTGGAGGCGGCGCCCCGGTGGCGCGCCGCCTGTCTGACCCTCCAGGATGAATCATGACTATATTATTCGACGGCCTTGCCTACGGCATGCTGCTGTTTCTGATCAGCGTCGGGCTGTCCGTGACCCTGGGCCTGATGAACTTCGTCAACCTGGCCCATGGCGCTTTCGCCATGCTGGGCGGCTACGCCTGCGTGATCCTGCTCAATGGCTACGGGGTGCCTTTTCTGGCGACCCTTCCCGTGGCCGTCATCGTGCCGGCCATCGCCGGCGTCATCCTGGAACGGCTGCTGTACCGGCGCCTGTATGCGGCGTCGGAACTGGACCAGGTGCTGTTTTCCATCGGCCTGGTGTTCATGGCGGTCGCGGCGGCGCACTATTTCTTCGGCGCCCAGCAGCAGCCCCTGCACCTGCCCGCCTTCCTGTCCGGACAGATCCACGTCATGCCGGGGCTGGACGTGGGCGTCTATCGCCTGTTCCTGATCATCGCCGGCCTGCTGGTGGCGGTGCTGCTGCAGTGGTCCGTGATCCGCACTTCGTTCGGCGCCCGCCTGCGGGCCGCCGTGGACAACCAGCGCGTGGCGCGCGGCCTGGGGGTGGACGTCAACCGCGTCTTCAGCCTGACCTTCGCGCTGGGTTCGGCCCTGGCGGGCCTGGGCGGCGCCCTGGGCGTGGAGATGCTGGGTCTGGACCCCGAATTCCCCGTCAAGTATCTGGTGTACTTCCTGATCGTGGTGTCGGTGGGCGGCAGCGGCAACATCCTCGGCTCCCTGTATGCCGCCATCCTGCTGGGGGTGGCCGACGTGGCCGGCAAATACTACATCCCCCAGGTGGGCGCCTTCATCATCTACGCCGTCATGGTGGTGACGCTGATCTATCGTCCGCATGGCCTGTTCGGCCGCTCTCACAAATAGGATGCCGACATGACGACTTCTTTCCTGTCCGGGGCGGGCGCCGACCGGGGGGCGCAGCGAACCGAAGCGCTGGCCGCGTACCGCCGCTCGGCCCACTGGAAGCCCCTGGAATACCTGTTCTGGTGCCTGCCGGTCCTGGCGTATTTCGCCTTCCCGGGCAACTACCTGCTGCTCAGCCAGATCGCCATCACCGGCCTGTTCGCCCTGTCGCTGGACCTGATCTTCGGCTATGCCGGCGTGATTTCCCTGGGCCATGCCGCCTTCTTCGGCATCGGCGCCTACACCGTGGGCCTGCTGGGTTCCCATGGCCTGGGAGACCCCTTGCTGGGGCTGGCGCTGGCGGCGTTCTTCGCCGGGTTGGTGGGTTTTCTCAGCAGCTTCCTGCTGCTGCGGGGCAACGACCTGTCGCGCCTGATGGTTACGCTGGGCGTGGCGCTGATGCTCTATGAGCTGGCCAACAAGTTCACCAGCATCACGGGCGGCGTCGACGGCATGCCGGGCGTCGAGATCAAGCCCATCCTGGGGATTTTCAATTTCGACATGTTCGGCCGAGTCGGCTTCATCTATTCGGTGATCGTGCTGTTCGTCCTGTTCTGGCTGGCGCGCCGCATGGTGTATTCGCCTTTCGGGCAAAGCCTGCGCGGCATTCGCATGAACGTGCTGCGCATGCCGGCGCTGGGCGTGCCGGTCAACAGGCGCCTGGTGAAGATCTACACCATTGGCGCGGCCTACGCCGGGGTGGCGGGCGCCTTGCTGGCCCAGACCAACCAGTTCGTGTCCCTGGACGTGCTCAGCTTCCAGCGTTCGGCCGATCTGCTGCTGATCCTGATCCTGGGCGGCGCCGGGCACCTGTACGGCGGCCTGGTCGGCGCCGTGGTCTTCGTCATGATCAATTATTTCCTGTCCGACATGAACCCGCAGTACTGGCAGTTCTGGCTGGGCCTGATCCTGGTGCTGGTCGTGCTGTTCGCGCGCGGCGGCATTCTGGGCACGGCGCAGCAATGGATGCGATCGGCCCGGCACAGGGCCCAGGCCACTGCCCGCACGGAGTCCTCTTCATGAACGCGGTTCTGCAAACCCACGACCTGGTCCGGCGTTTCGGCGGCTTCGTCGCCACCGATCAGGTGAATCTGGCCATCCCCGCCGGCGCGCGCCATGCCCTGATCGGCCCCAACGGAGCGGGCAAGACCACTCTGATCAATCTGCTGACCGGCTACCTGGAGCCCACCTCCGGGCGGGTCAGCCTGATGGGGCAGGACGTCACCCGCATGCCGCAGCACGAGCGCTGCCGCCAGGGCCTGGTGCGCACGTTCCAGATCAATCAGCTCTTCATGGGCATGACGGTGCTGGAATCCGTGGCCCTGGCCGTCAGCGAGCGCCAGGGGCTGGGCTTCCAGTGGTGGAAGCCGCTGTCGGCCCGCGCGGACGTGCTCGACGAGGCGGCCGAGATCCTGGACCGGCTGAAGCTGCTGCCCGATGCCTATGAAACCACGCGCGACCTCGCGTACGGCCGCCAGCGGCTGATCGAAATCGCGCTGGCGCTGGCCTTGCGCCCCAAGGTCCTGCTGCTGGACGAACCGGCCGCGGGCGTGCCCACGGGCGAATCCCGCGAACTGTTCGACACCATCGCGCAGCTGCCGCGCGACGTCACCATCCTGCTGATTGAACACGACATGAATCTGGTTTTCCGCTTCGCCGAGCGGATTTCGGTGCTGGTGTCCGGGGCCCTGCTGCTGGAAGACACCCCTGAAGTCATCGCCCGCCACCCCAAGGTCAAGGAAGTCTATCTCGGAGAATCCCATGGCTGAACTCCTGCGCATGGAAAACGTCTGGGCCGGATATGGCGACGCCATCATCCTGGAGGACCTGTCCTTTTCGCTGGCGGCGGGCGACAGCTTGGCCTTGCTGGGGCGCAACGGCATGGGCAAGACCACGCTGCTGGCCACCCTGATGGGCGCGACCCGGCTGCGCAAGGGCCGGATCTTCTTCGAGGACCGCGACATCGCCCGGGTGCCCAGCCATTTGCGGGCGCGGGCGGGCCTGGGCTGGGTGCCCCAGGAACGCGACATCTTCAAATCCCTGACGGTCGAGGAGAACCTCACCGTCGTCGCCCGTCCCGGGGAATGGACGCTGGATCGCGTCTACGACCTGTTCCCGCGTCTGCGGGAACGCCGCGCCAATCTGGGCAATCAGCTCTCGGGGGGCGAACAGCAGATGCTGGCCATGGGCCGGGCGCTGATGCTCAACCCCAAGGTGCTGCTGCTGGACGAGCCCCTGGAAGGCCTGGCGCCCCTGATCGCGCAGGAACTGCTGCACATCATCGACCGCATGGTCACGGAAGGACGCATGGCCGTCATCCTGGTCGAGCAGCATGCGCGGCAGATCCTGCCGATCACGCGCCAGGCCCTGATTCTGGAGCGCGGCAAGGTCGTGTACGCCGGCGACAGCGACGCGCTGCTGCGGGACGGCGCCATGCTGGACCGCTGGCTGGGGGCGGGGTCGACCGAACAGGAATCGCCGGCGGGCGTTTCGGGCGCGGCCCAAGAGGCGCCGATTCCGGCCATCGAGGCGATCCACGAGGAGCACCGGGCCATCGCGGCCATCCTGAGCGCCTTGTCGCGCGTCCTGGATGGCATCGAGTCGGGCCGCCTGCAGCCCGATTTCAAGTTGCTGGCCAGCCTGGTGGAGTACATCTCGGAAATGCCCGACAAGCTGCATCACCCCAAGGAAGACCGCGTCTTCGCGCTGTTGCGCGCCAAGACCCGCAACCTCGACGCCGAACTGGACCAGCTGGAAGCCGAGCACCGCGACGCCGTGCCGGCCACCAGCCGGCTGGACCGGGCTCTGGTCGCCTATCTCCAGGGCGGGGCGGATGCCTTTCACGGGTTCCGGGATGCCGTGCGCGCCTACACCGCGCATGAATGGGTGCATCTGAACATGGAAGAATCCCGCATCCTGCCGGAAGCGCGGCGCCTGTTCAGCGCAGAGGAATGGCGGGACATCAATGCGGATTTCGCGCGCAACGGCGATCCCTGGTCGGGCCAGGGCAACCGCTACGCCGAACTGTTCAAGCGTATCGCCAACCTGGCGCCGGCCCCGGTCGGCGTGGGCGGATCGGGGCCGGGCGGGGATTGACGGCCGTCCCGGCCGCCGCCGCTTCAGGTCTCCTGGTAGAGCTCCAGGACCAGGCTGCGCAGCCAGCGGTGGGCGGGGTCGCCGTCCTGCCGGCGGCTCCAGTGGATGCCCACGTTGAAGTCGCGCAGCGGGAAATCCGCCTCGACGATGGCGTAGCGCCTGGCCGGCTCGAACGAGCGGGCGATGTTGCGCGGGATGATTACGGCCAGGTCGCTGCTGTCGATGACGGAGGGCAGGGCCATGAAGTGTTCCGTCGTCAGCCGGATGCGGTCCTGCATGTGCAGGGCTTCCAGCGCGGTATGGGTATAGGCGTGGGTGCGCACGGCGATGAACTCCAGCGCCCGGATGTCGTCCAGCGGGATCGGCGCCGCGCGGCGCGTCCGGGTGAAGGGATGGTGCTGGCGCATCAGGACGATGTAGCGGTCCTGGAACATCACCGCTGACTGCATGCCCTGCAATCCCGGCAGGAAGCCGAAGGCCAGGTCGATGCGGCCCTGGTCCAGGGCGGGCGCCAGGTCCGGCATGGCCAGGCGCATGGTTTCGATGCGGGCGTGCGGAGCCCGCTGGCGCATCGCCTGCGCCAGGCGGGGCAGGAACTGGCCTTCGCCGATGTCCGTCATGTGCAGGCGAAAGCGCCGGTCCGAGCGCAGCGGGTCGAAGGGCGCCGAGTCCAGCGCGGCGCTTTCCAGGGCCTGCAGGGCGTCGCGGATGGGCTGCGCCATGCGCTGCGCCCGGGGCGTGGGCGCCACGCCGCCGGCCGCGCGGACGAACAGCGGGTCTCCGACCAGATTGCGCAGGCGTGTCAGCCCCTGGCTGACGGCGGGCTGCGTCAGGTCCAGCAGGGCGGCCGCCTGGCTGACGCTGCCAGCGCCATATACGGCGTCGAAGACCCGCAGCAGGTTGAGGTCCAGGTTCTTGTTATTCATGATTCTAATAAACGATATCTAGATTATTTTATTGATTTATATCATGGCGGCTTTCATCATGCCTTCAACGGCTTGTCCGCCGCCGATGCGGGCAGGCTTCACAAGACAGCGGCGGCGACCGGCCCCCCTGAAGATTGAAGAAGATCCGGAGGACGACATGCACGCAGATGCGCTCATCGAACGCGTATCCCATCCCCAGGACGCCGGCCGGGTGCCGGTGCGCCAGGCCGTCACCGATCTGCTGCGGCAGTTCGGCGTGACGACGCTCTTCGGCAATCCGGGCTCCACCGAACTGGGGCTGTTCCTCGATTTCCCCTCCGATTTTCGCTATGTGCTGGGGCTGCAGGAATCCGTGGTCGTCGGCATGGCGGACGGCTATGCCCAGGCCACGCGCAATGCGGCGTTCATCAACCTGCATTCCGCCGTCGGGGTGGGGCATGCCATGGGGGCCATTTTCACGGCCTACAGGAATCGCACGCCGCTGGTGATCACGGCCGGCCAGCAGTCGCGGGCCATCCTGCCCTACGATCCCTTCCTGTTTTCCAGCCAGGCCACCGAACTGCCCAAGCCCTACGTCAAATGGAGCATTGAGCCGGCCCGCGCCGAAGACGTGCCCCAGGCCATTGCGCGCGCCTACTACATGGCCATGCAGCCGCCCTGCGGCCCGGTGCTGGTGTCGGTGCCGGCCGACGATTGGGGGCGCCTGTGCGAGCCGGTGCTGGCCCGCCAGGTCAGCCGCTCGGTGCGCCCGGACCCGCTGCTGCTGGATCAGATCGGCCGCCAGCTGGATGCCGCGCGGCGTCCCGCCTTCGTCCTGGGGGCCGCCGTCGATCGGGACGGCGCCTGGGACGACGTCGTGGCGCTGGCCGAACGCCATCGCGCCGCCGTCTGGATGGCGCCCATGTCGGGGCGCAACGGCTTCCCGGAAGACCACCCCCTGTTCGCTGGCTTCCTGCCGGCGTCCCGCGAGCGCATCGTCGAACTGCTGGGCGGGCGCGATTTCATTCTGGCCCTGGGCGCGGCGGCCTTCACCTATCACATCGAAGGCGAGGGCCCGCACATTCCGGCGGGCAGCGTCCTGGCGCAGATCGTCGACGATCCCAATACCCTGGCCTGGGCGCCGGTCGGCACCGCCGTCCAGGGCAGCGTGCGCCAGAGCGCGCGCGATCTGCTGGCCCGCCCGCGGCCCGCGTCGCGCCGGGATCCGCCGGCGAGGCCGCCCGCGCCGCGCGCCGAGCCCGCGCCCCTGATGTCGGTGGCCTATGCGCTGCAGACCCTGGCCGCCGTCCGCGCGCCGGATTCCATCATCGTCGAGGAAGCGCCCAGCGCGCGGCCGGTGATGCAGCGCTACCTGCCGATCCTGCGGCCGGAGACCTTCTATACGATGTGCAGCGGCGGCCTGGGGTTCGGCCTGCCCGCCGCCGTCGGCGTGGCTTTGGGCAAGCCGGACCGGAAAGTCATCGGCGTGCTGGGAGACGGCTCCAGCATGTATTCGATCCAGGGGCTCTGGAGCGCCGCGCAGCTGGGCCTGCCCATCACCTTCCTGATTCTCAAGAACCGTAGCTATGCCGCCCTGCGGGAGTTCGCCCCCGTGTATGGGTTCACCGAAGGAGATGCGCTGCACGGCGTGGATCTGCCCGACATCGATTTTGTGGCGCTGGCCCGGGGCCTGGGCTGCGAGGCGATGCGCGTGTCGGACCCGGACGCTCTGCCGGCCGCGTTGCGCGAGGCCCTGGACACGAAGCGGCCAGTTCTGCTGGAAATCGAAGTGGCCTGATGGCGGAACGCGATCCGGACACCCCATTGTTTGCTATGCACAGGAGGACATCATGAGCACAATTTCCCTGTTGATCGGAGGCCGGCGCCAGCCCGCCGGCCAGGGCGGGACGTTCGAGCGCCGCAATCCCCTGGATGGCCAGGTCGCCACGGTGGCGCCGGCCGCCAGCCCCGAGGATGCCCGGGCCGCCGTGCAGGCCGCCGCCGACGCCTTCGCCGCCTGGTCGCAGACGGGGCCCGGCCAGCGCCGCGCCTTGCTCAGCCGCGCGGCCGATGCGCTGGAGGCGCGCCAGGCGGATTTCGTCGCCGCCATGGCGGCCGAGACCGGCGCCTCGGGGCTGTGGGCGGAATTCAACGTGCACCTGGCGGCCGGCATGCTGCGCGAAGCCGCCGCGCTGACCTCGCAGATCGGCGGGGAGGTCATTCCCTCGGACGTGCCGGGCAACCTGGCCATGGGACAGCGGGTGCCGGCGGGCGTGGTCGTCGGCATGGCGCCCTGGAATGCGCCGGTCATCCTGGGAGTGCGGGCCGTGGCCGCGCCCCTGGCCTGCGGCAATACCGTGGTGCTCAAGGGCTCGGAGATGTGCCCGGCCACGCACGGCCTGATCATCGAATCCCTGCAGGAAGCGGGCCTGCCGGACGGCGTGGTGAATTTCATCACCAACGCGCCGCAGGACGCCCCCGCCGTGGTCGAGGCCCTGGTGGCGCACCCGGCGACCCGGCGCGTGAACTTCACCGGATCGACCAAGGTCGGGCGCATCATCGCCGGCCTGTGCGCCCAGCATCTGAAGCCCGTCGTGCTGGAACTGGGCGGCAAGGCCCCCCTGATCGTGCTCGACGATGCCGACCTGGACTGCGCCGTCGGCGCCGCGGCCTTCGGCGCCTTCGCCAATTCCGGGCAGATCTGCATGTCCACCGAGCGCATCATCGTCGACGAGAAGATCGCCGACGCTTTCGTCCAGCGGCTGACCGCCAAGGTCAGCGGCCTGCCGGTGGGCGATCCGCGCCAGGGGCCGGTGGTGCTGGGGTCCGTCGTGGACATGTCCACCGTGCGGCGCTGCAACGCCATGATCGAGGATGCGCTGGACAAGGGCGCCCGGCTGCTGTGCGGAGGCAAGGCCGACGACACCCTGATGCCGGCCACCTTGCTGGATCACGTCACGCCGGCCATGCGCATTTACGCAGAGGAAACCTTCGGGCCGGTCAAGGCCATCGTGCGCGTCCAGGGAGAGGACGCCGCCGTGGCCTGCGCCAACGACAGCGCCTACGGCCTGTCCGCCGCCGTGATCGGGGCCGACGTGGCCCGGGCCATGCGGGTGGCGGGGCGGGTGCAATCGGGCATCTGCCACGTCAACGGCCCGACCGTCCATGACGAGCCGCAGATGCCGTTTGGCGGCGTCAAGGACAGCGGCTACGGGCGCTTTGGCGGCCGGGCGGGGATCGAGGCCTTCACCGATCTGCGCTGGATCTCCGTCCAGACGACGCCGCGCGTCTATCCCTTCTGAGGCCGGGCAGCGGCTGCGGGCCGGGCGCCGACGCCCGGTCTGCAGCGATGCCCGCCGCTCGCATGCGCACAATAATTCCACAGGAGACATCATGCACACACCCTCGGTCGACGAGGCCCACGCCGCCGCAGCGCTGCATCCGGACCAGTTCGGGCCCTGGGGCCGCGCGCTGCTGAATGCGTCCAAAGGCCTGGCGGCGCTGGGCGGCCTGGCCTTCGTGGCCCTGGTCGTCATGTCGCTGATTTCCATCGTCGGACGCAAGCTGGTCGCCATGCCGGTGCCGGGCGACATGGAAATCCTGATGATGGTGGCCGCGACCGCTTCGGCGACCTTCTTCGCCTATTGCCATCTGGAAGGCGGCGACGTCAAGGTCGATTTCTTCACGGCGCGGGCCCGGCCTCAGACCATTCATCGGCTCGATGCGCTGGGATCCCTGCTGGTGGGCCTGTTCGGCGCGCTGATCGCCTGGCGCAGCGGGGTGGGGGCGCTGTCCCTGCGCGAGGCCGGGGAAACGTCCGCGATCCTGGGGTGGCCCGTGTGGCTGGCCCAGGCCGGCATGGTGCCGGGCTTCGCGCTGCTGGCCCTGGCGGGCCTGTACATGTGCGTCCAGCATCTGCGGGCCAGCCGGGGCGGGGCGCCGGAGGTCCTGCCATGAGCGGCATCGGCATCGGCTTTCTCATGTTCGCCGTCCTGCTGGTCCTGATGGTCATCCGGATTCCGATCGGCATTTCGATGTTCATCGCGGGGGCCGGCGGCTACGTCTATCTGACCGGGGGCAATTGGGCGCCGCTGATGGCGTCGCTGAAGAATCTGGCGTACGCCCGGCTGTCCAATTACGACCTGGTGGTGATTCCGCTGTTTCTGCTGATGGGGCAGTTCGCCACGCACGGTGGCCTGAGCCGCAGCCTGTTCCGTTTCGTCAGCGCCTTCATCGGCCATCGGCGCGGCGGGGTCGCCATGGCGGCGGTGGGCGCCTGCGCTGGCTTCGGCGCCATCTGCGGCTCCTCGCTGGCGACGGCGGCGACCATGGGCCAGGTGGTGCTGCCGGAGCTGCGCCGCTATGGCTACGCGGGCAGCCTGGCCACCGGCGCCCTGGCGGCGGGCGGCACGCTGGGCATCATGATTCCGCCCTCCGTGCCCTTGATCATCTACGCCATCCTGACCCAGGAATCCATCGGCAAGCTCTTCATGGCGGCCGTCATTCCGGGCCTGCTGGCCATGATCGGCTACATGATCGTCATCCAGCTCATCGTGCGCTGGAAGCCGGACATGGGTCCCGCGGGCGCCCGGGCGCCATGGCCGGACCGCATCAAGGCCCTGATCCAGGTCGGGCCCGTGCTGGCCGTGTTCTTCATCGTCATCGTGGGAATCTACGCCGGCTGGGCCACGCCGACCGAAGCCGCCGCCATCGGCGCGGCGGCCTGCGGGATCATCGCCGTGGTGTCGGGCGGCCTGCGCTGGAAGGGCCTGCTGGGAAGCGCCCTGGGCACGGCGCAGGCCACGGCCATGATCTATCTGGTGCTGCTGGGCGCCGACATGCTCAACGTGTCCCTGGCCCTGTCGCAGATGCCGGCGGAACTCGCGTCCTGGGTGCAGCACAGCGGCCTGTCGCCTTTCCTGGTGATCGTCTCCATCCTGCTGGTCTACATCTTCCTGGGCTGCGTCATGGATTCGCTGGCGATGATCCTGCTGACGATTCCGATCTTCTATCCCATGGTGATGGGGCTGGATTTCTACGGCATGAGCCATGACGACAAGTCGATCTGGTTCGGCATCCTGGCCCTGATGGTGGTGGAGATCGGCCTGGTCCACCCCCCCGTGGGCATGAACGTCTACATCATCAACCGCATGGCCAGGGACGTGCCCCTGACCGACACCTTCAAGGGCGTCGTGCCCTTCCTGGCCTCGGACTTCATCCGCATCGCCGCCCTCGTGCTGTTTCCCGGCATTTCCCTGGTGCTGGTCCGAACGTTCGGGGCGCTCTGACGATCAACGATTCAAAAAAAGGGAAACCCTTCCCATTCCCCAAGGAGACAAACCGTGAAAACCTCTTACCGCGCATTCTCCCGACGTCTGCTGGGCGGTGTGGCCGCCGGCCTGCTGCTGACCGCGGCCGCGCATGGCGAACAGATCGTCCTCAAGGTTCACCACTTCCTGCCGGCCACCTCCAATGCCCAGGTCAACATGATCCAGCCCTGGTGCAACAAGATCGCCAAGGAATCGCAGGATCGCATGGTGTGCCAGATCTATCCGGCCATGCAACTCGGCGGCACGCCGGCGCAGCTGTTCGATCAGGCCCGCGACGGCGTGGCGGACATCGTCTGGACCCTGCCCACCTATGCCGCAGGGCGCTTCACCAAGAGCGCGGTCTACGAACTGCCCTGGCTGGTGCCCAATGCCGAGGCCGGCAGCCGAGCCCTGTGGGAATTCACGCAGAAGTACGCCCTGGACGAATACAAAGGCGTGCATCCGATCTTCATGCATACCCATGGCGGCACCTTGATGCACTTCGTCAGCAAGCAGCCCCGGACGCTGGCCGACATGAAGGGCCTGAAGATCCGTTCGGCCAACCGGGTCAACTCGCAGATGCTGGACGCCATCGGCGCGGTGCCGGTGCAGATGCCGCTGCCTGCGGTGCCCGATTCCCTGGCCAAGGGCGTGGTCGACGGGGCTGCCGTGCCGTGGGAAGGCGTTCCCGCGATCAAGCTCGATGAGATCTCCCGCTACCATCTGGATGTGCCCCAGGGCAAGCCGCGCATGGGCAATTCGATCTTCCTGTTTGGCATGAACCAGGCGCGCTACGACAGCCTGCCAGCCGATCTGAAGAAGATCATCGACGACAATAGCGGCGCCGACGTGTCGGCCTGGGCCGGGCGCACCGTGTTCGACGAACGGGAAGCCGAGTTCATGAAGACGTCGAAGGAAAACGGCAGCGTCTTCCACTACATGGATGAGGCCGAATATCAGAACTGGGTCGCGGCCACCCAGGGCGTGCGGGATCTCTGGATCCAGGCCGTGGACAAGAAGGGCGGCCAGGGAGCCGACCTGTATGCCGCCGCGCGCAATCTGATCAAGCAGTACGCGACGCGCCATTGAACGGCCGCCCGGCGGGCGGGGGGCCTGGTTCCCGTCCGTCGATCCGTATCAGGCGCGCCGCCGCTGGACGGCGTGGCAGATGATCCCCAGCACCAGGCCCCAGAAGGCGCTGCCGATGCCCAGCAGGCTCATGCCCGATGCCGTGGCCAGGAATGTCACCAGGGCGGCTTCCCGGCCTTCGGGGGCCTGCAGCGATTCGTGGATGCTGTTGCCCAGGGTGCCCAGCAGGGCCAGGCCGGCGATGGCGGCGACCAGCTCGTGCGGGAAGGCGGCGAACAGGGCGACGACGGTGGCCCCGAAAATGCCGGTCAGCAGGTAGAACACGCCGGCCCACACGGATGCCTTGTAGCGCTCCCGGGTGTCCGGGTCGGCGTCGGGGCTCATGCAGATGGCGGCCGTGATGGCGGCCAGGTTGTAGGCGAAGCCGCCGAACGGCGCCAGGACGATGCCGGTCAGGCCGGTCCAGGAAATCAGCGGGGATGCCGGCACCCTGGCATAGCCATTGGCGCGCAGCACGGCCAGGCCCGGTATGTTCTGGGAAGTCATCGTCACGATGAAGAGCGGAATCGCCACGCCGATCAGGGCCGATGCGGAAAAGGCGGGGGCCATCCAGACCGGGTGGGCGGGGCTCCAGTCCAGCCCGCCCAGGGACAGATCGCCTTGCAGAAGCGCGCAGACGATCCCCGCCAGCAGGGCCAGCGGCACGCTGTAGCGCGGCAGCAGGCGCCGCGCGGCGATGAAGGCCGCGAACATGGCGATGACCAGCGTCGGTTGCCCATGCATGGAGACGAACAGGTCCATGCCGAAACGCAGCAGGATGCCGGCCAGCATGGCCGATGCCAGGTGGCGCGGCACCCAGTCCATGATCTTCTGGAACCAGCCGGTCAGGCCGCACAGCGTGATCAGCAGGGAGCTGGCGATGAAGACCCCGATGGACTGGGCCAGGCCGATGTCGCCCAGGCTGGTGGCCAGCAGGGCGGCGCCCGGAGTGGACCATGCCGTGAGCACGGGCGCTCGCCAGGCCAGCGACATGCCGATGCAGGTGATGCCCATGCCGATGCCCAGCGCCCACATCCAGGATGCCAGCTGCGCATCCTGCGCCCCGGCGGCGCTGGCCGCCTGGAAAACGATGGCCACCGAACTGGTGTAGCCCACCAGCACGGCGATGAAGCCCGAGGAAATATGCGAAATCCGCAGCCAGCCGCCCAGTCCGCGCGGCGCGGGCCGGGCGGACAAGGAGGCCGGATCCGGAGGAGGGGTCATGGAGCGGCGCGGGTGATGCCGTGCGCCCAGGTGAAGGCCTGCTGGACCAGGGGGCCGAGCTGCTCGGCCTGCACGTTCAGGGCCTGCAGCAGCGGCGCCGGGTCTTCGGCCGTGTCCCGGTCGGAAGGGAAGATCAATGTGGCCAACCGCAGATCGGCGCCCAGTTCGCCCTCGCGCCGCAGCAGGGCGTCGCGGATGGGGACGTCGACGCTGACCTGGGCCAGCAGTTCCTGCATGGTGCCGTTGAACAGCTGGTCCATGATGGACAGGATGCCGGTGGTGAAGGCGGCTTCCGCCCGGACGGACTGGTCGGGGTGGCGCAGCGTGGACAGGGCTTCCATCAGGTGGGCCCTGGCGCTGGCCTGGACCAGGATGGGGGACAGGTATCCGGCGGGCCGGCCCGCTTCCGTGTACATCAGGACCTGGATCCAGCGCTGCAGCTGCCGGCGGCCCAGCAGCATGATGGCCTGGCTCAGGGATTCGACTTCCTGGCTGAGCCCGTAGGCCGGCGTGTTGACCATGTCCAGCAGCGTCTTGACCAGTTCGGCGTCCTGCTTCAGGCAGGATTCGATTTCAGGGGCTTCGCCTTCGCCCATGATCAGGGTGATCAGGCGCAGCAGGATCTTCTGGCGAGGTGTCAGCGAGGCGGCGGTCCGGTCCATGGGCCAGTGGCCCTGGAACACCGTGAAGCCCAGCAGCAGGAAATTGTCCAGGGTGGCCTTGTCGGGGGTGTTGACGGCCATCAGCATCCGGCCCGCCTGCTTGTGCTGGAAGCTCTGGCGGAAAATCTCGGCTTTGGTGCTGAGCGCGGGATCGAAGCCCACGGCGCGGACGAAGGGCAGCAGGGCCTCGCGTTCGGGCTTCGCCGCCAGGTCGCCGCGCAGGGAAAACTTCAGGCCGGCGTGGGCCAGCCCTTGCAGGGACTGGATCAGTTCCGGCGTGATTTCCAGGGATTCGGGGAATTCCAGATAGCAGCGGCTGCGCGGCAGCGTCAGCGTGAAGGCGTTATGCAGCAATGCGGGAGTGGCGTCGACCCAATGCGGCGCGTAGGCCAGGAAGCTGCCGACGCCGTGTTCCCGGGCCGCCTGGATCAGGGCGGCGCCCGGATCCGCGTGGCCCGCTTCGGATTCGGTCCACAGGATGCGCAGCCGGTAGCCGCACAGACCGCGGTTCTGGTCCAGGATCGGTTCCCGACGGATCAGATAGGGGGGGACGGTGACAGGGGCCTCGTCCTCTTGAGCAGGGGGCTCCGACTCGGCCATCAGGGTGGTCTCCATGGTTGCTCCTCTTGGGTGCGGGGGGTCGGATTTCAGATGACTGCCCGGCCTTATTTCTTGGGTTATTGTGTGGGTGGCGCATGGCCTGTTGCGGCCCATGGCGCATGACATTATAGGGAAGTCTACAATCGTAAGGTTCTTTAACTGGAGAAACCCATGCCAGGATTGCTACCCCAGGTCGACCCGGACGGTCTGCTGGAATATTCCGTGGTCTACACCGACCGCGCCTTGAATCACATGTCGCAGTCGTTCCAGACGGTCATGCGTGATATTTCCCGCACTCTGAAAACCGTGTATGGCGCCCATTCCGCCATCGTGATCCCCGGCAGCGGCACGTTCGGCATGGAAGCCGTGGCCCGCCAGTTCGGCACCGGCAAGCGCTGCCTGGTGATCCGCAACGGCTGGTTCAGCTACCGCTGGACGCAGATCTTCGAGACCGGCGATATTCCGTCCGAATCCCGCGTGCTCAAGGCCCGTCCGGTCGAATCCGGCGCGCAGGCGCATTTCGCGCCGCCGCCGCTCGACGAGGTCATCGCGGCGGTTCGGGAATTCAAGCCCGACGTGGTCTTCGCGGCCCACGTGGAAACGGCCTCGGGCATCATGCTGCCCGACGACTACATCCGCCGGGTGGCGGATGCGGTGCACGCCGAAGGCGGCCTGTTCGTGCTGGACTGCATCGCGTCGGGCACGATCTGGGTGAACATGAAGGACGTGCACGTGGACGTGCTGATTTCGGCTCCGCAGAAAGGCTGGACTTCGTCGGCCTGCTGCGGCCTGGTCATGCTGGGCGAGACCGCCCGCCAGCGCATCGAATCCACGAACAGCACCAGCTTCGCCTGCGATCTGCGCAAATGGCTGGGCATCATGGAAGCCTACGAAAAGGGCGGCCATGCCTACTACACGACGCTGCCCACGGATTCCCTGATCGTGCTGCGCAACGTCATGGCGGAAACCGGCGCTTACGGCTACGACCGGGTCAAGGCCGAACAGCAGCAGCTGGGCGACGCCGTGCGCGCGCTGCTGCGCGAACGCGGTTTCAAGAGCGTGGCCGCGCCGGGCTTCGAGGCCCCGGGCGTGGTGGTCAGCTACACCACCGACGACGGCATCCAGTCCACGCGCAAATTCGCCGAGGCCGGCCTGCAGGCCGCCGCGGGCGTGCCCCTGGCCTGCGACGAACCGGCGGATTTCAAGACGTTCCGCATCGGCCTGTTCGGCCTGGACAAGCTGCACAACGTCGAGCGCACGGTCGGCACGCTGGCTCAGGCGCTGGACAAGATGCGGTAAGCCGGTTTCAGGGACGCAGCCTGTAGCCTGTGCGGAAGATCCAGGCGACGACCGCCAGGCAGGCTGCCAGAAACAGGGACGTCATGCCCAGGCTGAGCCAGATGTTGACGTCGGCCAGCCCGAAGAAGCTCCAGCGAAAGCCGCTGACCAGGTACACCACCGGGTTCAGCAGCGTGACCTGCTGCCAGAAGGGCGGCAGCATGTCGATGGAATAGAAGCTGCCCCCCAGGAAGGTCAGGGGCGTGACGATCAGCAGCGGCACGAACTGCAGCTTTTCGAAGTTGTCGGCCCAGATGCCGATGATGAAACCCAGCAGGCTGAAGGTGAAGGCCGTGAGCACCATGAAGGCCATCATCGCCCCCGGGTGATCGATGCGCAGCGGCACGAACAGCGTGGCCGTGGCCAGGATGATGACGCCCAGGATGATGGATTTCGTGGCCGCCGCCCCGACGTAGCCCAGCAGGATGTCCAGGTAGGACATGGGGGCGGAGAGGATCTCGTAGATGGTGCCGGTGAACTTCGGAAAATAGATGCCGAAGGCCGCGTTCGAGATGCTGTGGGTCAGCAGCGACAGCATGATGAGCCCGGGCACGATGAAGGCCCCGTAGCTGACGTCGCCCACCTGCTGGATGCGCGACCCGATGGCCGTGCCGAACACCACGAAGTACAGGGACGTCGAGATCACCGGCGCGATGATGCTCTGCATCAGGGTGCGCCGGGTGCGGGCCATCTCGAAACGATAGATGGCGTAGATGGCTGGCCAATTCATGCCGGTCCTCCGATGAGATCGACGAAAATGTCTTCCAGGGATCGCTGTTCCGTGTCGAGATCGGCCAGCCGCAGCCCTTCGGCCTGCAGCGCGGCCATCAGGGCGGGCACGTCCTCGCCCGCCTGCGGCGATTCGTAGCGGTAGCGCAGCGCGCGCCCGTCCTCGGCCAGGTCCAGGGGCCAGGATTTCAGGCTGTCCGGGATGCGGGACAGGGGTTCTTGCAGGTGCAGCGTCAGGCCTTTCTGGCCCAGCTGGCGCATCAGGCTGGCCTTCCGTTCCACCAGCAGCAGCTGGCCTCGGTTGATGATGCCCACGCGGTCGGCCATTTCCTCGGCTTCCTCGATGTAGTGGGTGGTCAGGATGATCGTGACCCCGGTGGCCCGCAGGGAACGCACCAGGTTCCACATGTCCTTGCGCAGAGCCACGTCCACTCCCGCCGTCGGTTCGTCGAGGAACAGGATGGCGGGTTCGTGCGACAGGGCCTTGGCGATCATCACGCGCCGCTTCATGCCGCCCGACAGGGTCATCAGCTTGCTGTCGCGCTTGTCCCAGAGCGACAGGGAACGCAGGATGCGCTCCAGGCCGGCGGGATCGGGGGTCTTGCCGAACAGCCCGCGCGTGAAGCGGACGCTGTCCCAGACGGTCTCGAAGGCGTCCGTGGTCAGCTCCTGGGGCACAAGGCCGATGGCGGAGCGGGCCGCCCGATAGTCGCGTACGATATCGTGGCCGGCGACCTGAACCGTGCCGGTGCTGGGGTTGACCAGGCCGCAGACGATGCTGATCAGCGTGGTCTTGCCGGCGCCGTTGGGGCCCAGCAGGGCGAAGATCTCGCCGGCCCGGATGTCCAGGTCGATCTGTTTCAGGGCCTGATGTCCCGAGGCGTAGGTCTTGCTCAGGTTACGGATGGCGATGACCGGCAGGGCCGAGGCGGCGGTCGTGGGCGGAGCTGAAGTCTCTGACATGGTGTGAAGGGATGCCGAAAACCCCTTAGCGTAACCCGGATGAACGGAGAAATCAGTGCGATCCAGTATCACCTTCAAGTTGTTTCTGGCGATCCTGGCGACGTGCATCGCCGTGGCGCTGGCCATGGGGGTCGCGGTGCGGGTCAGTTTCGACAGCGGTTTCGACGATTACGTCCAGGAGCGCGAGCATCAGCGCCTGGAGGCGCTGGCCCAGTTGCTGGCGACGGACTATACGGAATCCGGCAGCTGGGAATTCCTGTCGGACCGGCGAGACCGCTGGTGGCGCAGCTTGCGGCTGTCGCGGCGCGACCTGCCCGAGGACCGCGGCCACGGAGGCCCGCCGCTGCGGGTGACGCTGGTGGACGGCCAGGGCGACTGGCTGGCGGGGCCCCGGGTGCCGACCGATGCCGATGCCCGCGGCCTGCGCCGCGTCCCGATCGAGGCCCAGGGGCGCACCGTGGGGTGGCTGCTGGCGCCGCCGCTCATGCCCCGCGTGGTGAATGACGACATCGATCAGCGGTTCCAGTCCCGGCAACTGCGGGCGACCTGGGTGATCGTCGGCCTGTCCGTGCTGCTGGCGGCCCTGGTCAGCCTGCTGCTGGCCCGGATCCTGCTGGTGCCGGTGCGCCGCCTGGCCCAGGCCACGCACCGGCTGGCCAGCGGCGATTACCGGACGCGGGTGCGGGTGGGGGCGCTGGACGAACTGGGCCGGCTGGCGCGGGATTTCAACCGCCTGGCCCATAGCCTGGAGCGCCATGAGCGATGGCGGCGCGAATTGATGGCCGACGTCTCGCACGAATTGCGCACGCCGCTGGCGGTGCTGCGCGGCGAGATCGAGGCGCTGCAGGACGGCCTGCGGCCTCTGGATCAGGCGGCGCTGTCTTCGCTGGCGCACGAAGTCGCGCATCTGAGCGGCCTGATCAACGATCTGTACGAACTGTCGCTGGCCGATGCCGGAGCCCTGACGTATCACATGGACACCGTGGATCTGAGCGCGGTGGTCATTCAGGCCGTGGACGCCGTGCGGGATCGTTTCGACCGCCATGGCCTGACGCTGGACGTGCAGGTGGCGCCGGGGCTGACCATGCAGGGCGACGTGCGGCGCCTGTCCCAGCTGGTGGGCAATCTTCTGGAAAACAGCCTGCGCTATACCGACAGCCCGGGCCGGGTGCGGGTGCGCGCCGTCCGCCGGGATGGCGATCTGCTGCTGGAGGTCGCGGATACGGCGCCCGGCGTCGGCCCCGAACACCTGCCTCGTCTGTTCGAACGTCTGTACCGGGCGGAGGCCTCGCGCAGCCGCCAGCATGGCGGCGCCGGCCTGGGGCTGGCGATCTGCCGCCATATCGTGCAGGCGCACGACGGACGGATCAGCGCGTCGGCATCCGACCTGGGAGGCCTGTCCATCCAGGCGGTCTGGCCGGCCAATGACATGAACGAGGAAACCGCATGAACATTCTTGTCGTCGAAGACGAACCCAAGCTGGCCGAGGTCCTGCGCACGTACCTGGAAGCGGCCGGCTATGCCGTCCGCTGGGTGGACGACGGCCTGCGGGTCATGGACGTGGTGGCGGAATGGGCGCCCGATCTGGTGCTGCTGGACCTGATGCTGCCGGGGCGCGACGGCCTGGATGTCTGCCGCGACATCCGGGCGAAGACCCGCATCCCGGTGATCATGGTGACGGCCCGCACCGAGGAAATCGACCGCCTGCTGGGCCTGGAGCTGGGGGCCGACGACTACATCTGCAAGCCCTACAGCCCCCGCGAGGTCGTGGCCCGGGTGCGGGCCGTGCTGCGGCGCTTCGAGGCGCCGGCGCCCGCCGCGACGTCGGCTTCGGGGCTGGTGATCCAGGCCGACGCCTGGCAGGCGAGCCTGGACGGCGTGGCCCTGGATCTGACGCCGGTCGAATTCCGGCTGCTGGCCCTGCTGGCCAGCCAGCCGGGCCGGATCTTCACCCGCGACCAGGTGCTGGACGGCCTGTATGACGATCATCGGGTGGTCACCGACCGCACCGTGGACAGCCATGTGAAGAATCTGCGCCGCAAGCTGGCCGAGGTGCGCCCCGACGACGATCTGATCCGCTCCGTGTACGGAGTCGGGTATCGTCTGGACCTGCCCGTCGGCGCCTCGTGACGCCGCAAAGCCCCGGATGGCGGTCCGGGGCTTTGCCGGGTTCCCGATTACCGGGCTTTGGCGCCGTGGCCCGTCAGGCGTCCGCCGGGCGGCGTCGATTCCGATCCCAGCACTGTGCCGTTGATCTTCTTGCCGTACAGGTCGTTCTTGCCGCCGTGATGGTCCTTGATCGTGGCCTGCAGGTCGCCCTTGTAGCGCGGGTCCTGGGGACGTTCGTGGGCATTCATGAAATACGCCACGTCCCAGGCCTGCTGTTCGTTGAGGCTGCCGCCCCGGCTGAGCGGCATGTTGGCGTGGATGAAGGCGGCCGCCGTGCTGACGGAATGCATGCCGGCGCCCCAGTTGAAGGAATCGTCCCCCCACAGGGCGGGGAACACCATGCGGCCGGTGGCGTCGTGCTGGCCTTGTCCTTGCGCGCCGTGGCACAGGGCGCACTGCTCTTCGAAGACTTTCTGGCCGCGCACATAGTCCGCCGGCTGGGCCGGCTCGGCCAGCGCGGGGAAGCCCTGTCCGGCCAGCTTGACCCCGGTGGGGGCGCCCTGGGCCATCCAGTACATATAGCTTTCCAGGTCGACGATGGTGTCGCTGTCCGCCGGCGGCATCTTGCCGTTCATGCTGTACTGGAAGCAGCCTTGCAGGCGTTCGGCCAGCGTGTTGACGTGTCCGTTCTTCGAGCGGTACGCGGGATACAGCACGTAGGCGGCCCACAAGGGAGAGGCGTCGGCCTGGCGGCCCGCGTCCATGTGGCAGCTGGAGCAGTTCAAGGAATTGCCGACGTAGTCCCCGGCGAATTTCCCGGTGTGCAGGAAGATGTCCTGGCCGCGCCGCACGGCGTCGCCGAAAGGCCCGTCGGGGATCGTATCGGCGGGCGGCGGCGTGAAGTGCGGCGCGGGGTCGGCTGCGCGGGCGGGCTGGGAGGCCAGGATGGCGGCGCCGGCCAGAGCGCTTGCAAGCCGCAGGCAAAGAGACGTCGGTTTCATGGTTGGGCTCCGGTGGAGGCGGTCTGGGGCAGACCGGCGAAATACGTGGCGACGGCTTCGATCTGCGCGTCGTCCAGCCGTTTGGCGATGCCGCCCATCAGTTCGCCCGGCCCGTCGGGACGCTGCCCCTGGCGCCAGAGCTTGAATTGTTCGACGATGTAGGTCTTGCTCAGGCCGGCGATGGCGGGGAAGCGTTCGCCCACGCCCACGCCGCCCGCGGCGTGGCACTGGGTACAGGCGGGCACCTGCCTGGACCAGTCGCCGCGATTGGCCAGCCAGGCGCCGGCATCTTTGGCGTCGGGGTAGGTCTGGGCCAGGGCGGACAGCTTGGCCGGGTCCCAGGGGGAAGGCAGGGACACGATATAGGCCGTCACGGCCTGTCGCTGCTGGGCCGAGAGCGCCGAGGCGATCGGCTTCATGATGGCGTTCTGCCGGCCGCCATCGGCCAGCGATTGCAGTTGTTCCCGCAGGTAGGCAGCGCCCTGGCCCGCCAGGTAGGGGAAATTGGCGGCTGCGGAGCCTTCGCCCTGCGCGCCGTGACAGGCCAGGCAGGCCGGGGCGCCTTCGATGCCCTGGGTGTAGATCTTTTTGCCCTGATCCAACAGTGCGTCGGCCTGGGCAGTGGACAAGGCGGATAAAGTCAGGCAACCTGCCAGAAGGGACTTCCATCCCGGGACCGACCTGGGTCCGTGGCGTGTATTCATGCTGCTTCCTCGGTGTCGTATGGGGTGTCCTATATGTCTCCACATTATAAGCATGGACATTTTTGTCATTAAGCAGCGGATGATCGGGTTGCTCCGCCCGCCGGAACGCGCCATGGCGCGGCTGGCCGCTGCGGCGCGCCTGTGGCTGGCAGCGGGGCTGGCCGCCCTCCTGGCGGCTTGCGCCGGGCCGGCCGGGCCCGGACACTCGGCCCGGACGCTGTCGCCGATCAATCCTGCCCAGCGCACCGAAGTCGTGATGACGGCGCTCAGCCTGCTGGACACCCAATATCGCTACGGCAGCGCCCGTCCCACCCGGGGTTTCGATTGCAGCGGCCTGGTCAAATACGTGTTCGCCACGGCGACGCATACGGCGCTGCCGCACAACACCGACCAGATCGCACAGCTGAGCCGGCCGGTTTCCCGCAGCCGGCTGCAGCCGGGCGATCTGGTGTTCTTCAATACGCTGGGCCAGCCCAATTCCCACATGGGCATCTACCTGGGGGATGGCCGGTTCATCAATGCCCCTTCCTCGGGGGGACAAGTGCGCGTCGATTCCCTGGATAGTCCCTATTACCGCAAGCATTTCCAGTCGGTGGGGACTTTGTTCAGCGGATGAGCGCCCGCCCATAAGGAAAAGGCCCCCGGAGGGGCCTGCGAAGCGGGAACGGCGCGCGGACGATCAGGATTTCGTCATCTTGGCTTCGCCCTTGTCCTTGCGCTGCTGATGGCGTTCCGCCAGTTGCTGGCGCTGTTCCGGCGTCAGCACGGCGCGGATCTGCGCCATGGACTGCGCCCGCAGCAGGGCCAGCTGGCCTTGGGCCTGACCCAGGGCGTCGGCGGCCTGCTTGGCCTTGGCGGCGTCGAAGGAATCAGAGCGGCCCAGATCGCGCAGCGTGCCGGCGGCGGCCTTCAGGGCCTTTTTCTGGTCATAGACGGCCTGTTCCTGGTCGTGGCGGATCTTGAAGATCTGGTCCTGCTGGTCCTGGCTGAGGTCCAGGCCGCGCAGCCAGCGGTCGCCGTGGTGTCCGCGCATCTGGTGGCCTTGATGGCCGGCCCATTGATGGGCGCGCATGCCGTCGGCTTGCGGGCCGGGGGCCGCGCTGGCGGCCAGCGGCGCGGCGAGGATGGCGGCGGCCAGGGCCAGGGCGGAAAGAGAGCGGGGAGCGTGGATCGTCATAATCGGTGTCCTTCTGATGAGCCGGACCGGGGTGGTGCGGCGATGGAGACAGATTACGGACGGACTGCGGCGCAACCGTGGATGAAATGTGAAAAAAGTATGAATCCGCCCGGAGCCCGGGCGTGGGTGCGGGTGCGGGTGCGGGGCCCCGGGCGGCGCGGATCGGCCGCCCGCGCGGCGGTTCATTTCGCCTGGGCGCCTTCGGGCCAATAGTAGCTGTCGGGCAGCGCCCGCGATCCGAAGATCGCCTGGCCCACGCGCACGGTGGTGGCGCCTTCCTCGATGGCCCATTCGAAGTCTCCCGACATGCCCATCGACAGTTCGGCGAAGGCGTCGCCCTGGGGCGCGTCCTGGCGCAGCCGGTCGCGCAGATCGCGCAGCAGCACGAAGCAGGGGCGCACGTGGCTCTCGTCGGAGGAAAACAGCGCCAGCGTCATCAGGCCGCGCACCCGCAAGCTGCCGTAGGCGGGCAGGGCGCGGGCGAAATCCAGGACCTGGTCGGGAGCCAGTCCGAATTTGCTGTCCTCGTTCGAGGTGTTCACCTGCACGAAGACGTCCAGGCTGCGGCCTTCTTCCTGCAGCCTGCGGTCCAGGGCCTCGGCCACGCGCAGATTGTCCAGGGCCTGGAATTCCTGCGCGAACCGGGCCACGAATTTGGCCTTGTTGGTCTGCAGGTGGCCGATGACGGCCCAGCGCAGGTCCGTCAGGTCGTTCATGGTTTCCCATTTGCCGTAGGCTTCCTGCACCTTGTTTTCTCCCAGGAGCCGGCAGCCCGCCGCATAGGCCATGCGGATGCGGGATTCATCCACCGTCTTGCTGACCGGCAGCAGGCGCACGTCGGCGGGATCGCGGCCCGCGCGGGCGCAGGCGGCGTCGATCCTGTGTCGGATATCGGCCAGGTTGGCCTGGATTTCTTCCTGGGATGATGCCGTCTGGTAGGCCGGACGGATCGGGGGGACAGCGCTCATGGACAGCCTCGGGTGATGCGGTATGAAATCTCTCAAGGATACCCTCAATTGCCGCCCGGGGCCCGGGCGCGCCGCTGGATTTGCGGCGCGGATCCCGTATCATGCTGCTGTTGAGGACGGGAGGTGCGAATGGGGGAATCGGCGGCGGAACTGATGCCTGGCCTGGTGCTGGTGCACGGCAACCGGGCCGAACAGTTGCGCGACGTCCTGGTGGCCTGGATGCGGCACAGCCCGCTGGCCCCGCTGGAAAACGAATGCCTGCTGGTCCACAGCAACGGCATCGCCCAGTGGCTGCGCCTGGCGCTGGCCCGGGACGAGCACGGCGGCGTCGCGGCGGCCCTGGATTTCCTGCTGCCCTCGCGTTTCATGTGGCAGGCCTATCGCAGCGTGCTGGGGGCCGGCGCCGTGCCCGAGGACTCCCCTCTGGACAAGAACGCCCTGGTCTGGCGCCTGATGCGGCTGTTGCCCGCCGTGCTGGACCGGCCCGAATATGCGGTGCTGCAGCAGTTCCTGGCCGACGACGCCGACGTGCGCAAGCGCCATCAGCTGGCGAGCCGGCTGGCGGACCTGTTCGACCAGTACCAGGTCTACCGGGCCGACTGGCTGCAGGCCTGGTCCGAAGGCCGCGCCGCGCTGCCCGATGGCCGCGGCCAGGCGCCGGAACTGCCGGCCACGCAGGCCTGGCAGGCCCACCTGTGGCGCGCCCTGCTCGACGACCTGCGCGACCGGGCCGGCGATGCGGCGGGGCGGGGCGCGGGTTTCGTCGGCCGCGCCGCCATCCACGAAGCGTTCATGAGCAAGGTCCTGGCGGCCGATGCCGCGGATCGCCCCGCCGGCCTGCCGCGCCGCATCCTGGTGTTCGGCATTTCCGCCATGCCGCGCCAGACCTTCGAGGCCCTGGCGGGCCTGTCGCGCTGGGTGCAGATCCTGGTCTGCGTCCATAATCCCTGCGCCCATTACTGGGCGGACATCCTGGGCGACCGGGATCTGCTGCGGGCGCGCTTTCGCCGCCAGGCCCGCCGGCCGGGCATGCCCGACGTCCTGGACGACGCGGCCCTGCACCAGCAGACGCATCCGTTGCTGGCGTCCTGGGGGCGCCAGGGGCGCGACTACATCGGCATGCTCGACGATTTCGACGATCCCGCCCAGCGAGCCCGCTGGGACCCGCATTTCGCGATCCTCCACCGGCGCATCGACGCCTTCGAGGCCGTGCCGGGCGCGAGTCTGCTGGCGCAGCTGCAGGACGACATCCGCGACCTGCGGCCGCTGTCCGAAACCCGTGAACTCTGGCCGGCGGCGGACCCCCTGCGCGACGAGTCCATCCGCTTCCAGGTCGCCCACAGCGCCCAGCGCGAGGTCGAGATCCTGCAGGACCAGCTGCTGGCGGCTTTCCAGGCCGACCCCACGCTGCAGCCGCGCGACGTCATCGTGATGGTGCCCGACATCGAGGCCTATGCGCCGCACATCCAGGCCGTGTTCGGCCTGTACGGTCCGCGCGACTGGCGCCACATTCCGTATGCGCTGGCGGATCGCAGCTCGCGCCGCGCCGACCCGCTGGTGATCGTGCTGGAACAGCTGCTGTCGCTGCCGCGCCTGCGCCTGGGCATCAACGAAGTCCTGGAGTGGCTGGAAGTGCCCGCCTTGCGGCAGCGCTTCGGAATCGCCGCCGAGGATCTGCCCCTGCTGCAGGTCTGGGCCCGGGAATCCCAGATCCGCTGGGGACTGCATGCGGATCATCGGGCGGCGTTCGAACTGGACCAGAGCCCGCAGGCGGCGCATCGCCATACCTGGGACTTCGGCCTGCGGCGCATGCTGCTGGGATACGCGGCCGGCGCCGACGCGCCCGCCTGGCGGGACATCGAGCCGTATGACGAGCCCGCCGGGCTGCAGGCCGCCGTCCTGGGCGGGCTGGCCCATTTCCTGGATACCCTGGACCACTACTGGCGGCGGCTGAGCGAACCGGCTCCTCCGGCGCACTGGGGCGGCTGCCTGCAGGCCCTGCTGGATGATTTCTTCACGCCGGATCAGGATGCCGACGCCCTGGTCCTGAACCGTTTCCGCGAAGGCCTGCAGGACTGGCTGCAGCAGTGCCAGGCCGCCGATCTGCTGGAACCCTTGCCCTCGGCCATCGCGGCCGAGCATTGCCTGGGATGGCTGGATCAGGGCGGCCTGTCCCAGCGCTTCTTCGCCGGCGCCGTGACCTTCGCCACGCTGATGCCGATGCGGGCCATCCCGTTTCGCCGCGTCTGCCTGCTGGGCATGCAGGATGGCGCTTTCCCCCGGATCCGGCCGCCGTCCGACATGGATCTCATGGCCACCCACCCCCGATCAGGCGACCGGTCGCGGCGCGAGGACGACCGCTATCTGTTCCTGGAAGCCCTGTTGTCGGCGCGCGAACAGCTGAGCATTTCCTGGGTCGGCCACAGCATCCAGGACAACGCCGAGCAGCCGCCGTCGGTGCTGGTGGCCCAGTTGCGCGAGCACCTGGACCGGGGGTGGCGCAGCGCGGACGAGAGTCCGTCGCTGGCCGAGGCGCTGACCTGCCGCCACCCCCTGCAGCCCTTCAGCCGGCGTTATTTCCCCGTGCAGCCGGCGCCGGGTCCGCAGGGGCTGTTCACCTATGCCGTCGAATGGCGCGCCGCGCAGCTGTCGGCCGCCGGGCAGGCGCCGGCTCCGATGGACGCGCCGACGGTCCTGTCGCCGCCGGCGCCCTCCGAGGCGCCTCTGACCCTGGGTCGCCTCGGCGCCTTCCTGGCGCATCCCATTCGGCATTTCTTCCAGCAGCGCCTGCAGATCAGCTTCCGGGACGCCGTCTCGGCGCTCGACGAGGACGAACCCTACGTGCTCGATCAGCTCGAACGCTGGCGCGCATGCCAGGAATTGATGGACGCGGCCGCGGCGGCGCAGAGCGGCATCGCGCAACAGGAGGCCCGGCAGGACGTCCTGGCGGCCCGGATCGGAGAGGCCGTCGAACAGGGGCTGCAGCGTCTGCGGCGCCGCGGCGACCTGGTGGACGGGGCGCTGGGCCGCGTGGCGGCCGAGGCCTTGCGCCGCACCCTGGACCAGCCGCTGGCGGCCTACGCCCAGGCTTGCGAGAACTGGCCCGTCCAGTTGGCGGAACCGCTGCGGCTGCAGACGACGGGCGATGACGGCGCCTTCGAGGACACTCTGGCCGGCTGGCGGCGCAATGATCGAGGCGACTGGTGTCGCGTGCTGTTGCAGGCCAGCCAACTGGTCGACGACAAGAACCGCTATCGCTTCAAGGCCCTGCTGGGGGCGTGGGTGGAACACGTGGCGGCGCACGCGCTGGGCGGGCGGTCCCTGGCGACGCTGCTGATCAGCCCCAAGGGCCAGGCGAGCTTCGCGCCCCTGTCGGCGGATGCCGCTCGGGCGATCTGGCAGGACTGGCTGCGGTACGGGCGGCTGGGCCTGCAGGCGGCGCTGCCGGTGGAGATCAACGCGGCGAGCGCCTGGCTGCGCTCGGGAGCCGATCCGCAGGAAGACGGCGAGGCCTGGCAGGCGGCCCGGGACGCCTATGCGCGGACCGTCGAGCGGGACCTGTATCTGCGTCGCTGCCATCCCGATTTCGAGTCCCTGGCCGGAGACGGCCGGTTCTTCACCCTGGCGCGGGCGCTGTACGGCGCGCTGTCCGACAGCCTGCCGGATACCCGCCAGCGCGCCTCCAGGAGGCGTTCGGCATGATGGTCGATGCGTCTCTGACGCCGCGTGAACCGCCCCAGGTGGACCCCCTGCGCTTCGTGCTGCAGGGCAGCCACCTGATCGAGGCCAGCGCCGGCACCGGCAAGACCTGGACGATCGCGGCCCTGTATGCGCGCCTGGTGCTGGGGCATGGCGGCCAGGCGGCCCGGCTGCCGGGGCAGATCCTGGTGCTGACCTTCACCGATGCGGCCGCCCAGGAATTGCGCGACCGCATCCGCCGCCGACTGTCCGAAGCCGCGGCCGGTTTCGCCGGCGGCGGCGCGGGATCCGATCCCGTCGCGCCGCTGGAAGACCCATTCCTGGACGCGCTGCGGGCCGATTATCCGCAGGATCTCTGGCCGGCCTGCGCCCGCACCCTGGACCTGGCGGCGCAGTCCATGGACGAGGCGGCCATTTCCACGATCCATGCCTGGTGCGCCCGGGTGCTGAAGGAACACGCTTTCGACAGCGCCAGCCAGTTCGAACAGGAACTGCTGACCGACCTGAACGAGGCCAAGCGCCAGGTCGCCTGGGACTACTGGCGGGCCTGCGTCGCCGCGCTGGACGACCGGGCGCTGGGTGAACTGCTGGCGGTCTGGGCCTCGCCGGATGCGCTGCACCAGTCCCTGTCCCCCGTGCTGACCCAGGAAGGCCTGCCGCCGCCCTCGGACGAGACCCTGGCGCAGGTCTGCGACCGGGCGCGGGCCGACCGCCTGGCCGCGCTGCAGGTCCTGAAGGCGCCCTGGGCCGAGCAGGCGGACGCCTTTCAGGCCTGGCTGGCGTCCCGGGACAAGCAGATCAGGATCCGCTCGAACGATGGCGGCAACTGGCTGCAGGCTTTGCGGGACTGGGCCGCGCAGCCGGATCGGATCGAGCCGGCGCTCAGCAAGACGGCCTGGGACGCTCTCGTGCCCGAGGGCTTGCGGGAGCGCTGGCAGGGAGACGGCCCGGCGCCGGAACCGCCGGCGGCCAGCCTGGCTTTGCTGCAACTGAAGCAGGCCCTGCGGGACCTGCCGACCGTGCAGCTGCCGGCGCGCCGGCATGCGCTGGCCTGGATGGCGGATCGCCTGCGGCAGACCCTGAGCCGCCGCGCCGCCATGGGTTTCGACGGCCTGCTGACCGGGCTGGACGCCGCCCTGCGGGGCGCGCGGGGCGAGCCCCTGGCGCAGACTTTGCGGCAGCAGTTCCCCGTGGTGCTGATCGACGAATTCCAGGACACGGACCCCGTCCAGTACCGCATCTTCGACCGGATCTACCGCGTCGCGGCGCCGCAGCCTCAGACGACGCTGATCTTCATCGGCGATCCCAAGCAGGCCATCTATGGCTTCCGGGGCGCCGACGTGCAGACCTACCTGAAGGCGGCGCAGGCCTGCGGGGATCGGGTCCAGACCCTGGATTGCAATTACCGCTCCGCAAGCGAATTGGTGCGGGCGGTCAATCATTGCTTCGACCGGCAGGGCAGCGAGCCCGTTTTTCCGACCGGCCTGGAAGGGGAAAGCATCGCTTTTCATCCGGTGCGGGCCCAGGGCCGGGATGAGCGCTGGACGGTCGCCGGCCGCGCGCCGTCCGCCCTGCAGGCCGCCTGGATCGGAGGCGACGACGAGCCGCTGAGCGTCGGCGCCTATTGCGCCCAGGCGGCGCAGGCCTGCGCCCGGAAGGTGGCCGACTGGCTGCGGCTGGGGCGGCAGGGGCAGGCCGGATTCCGGTCCGGAAAAGACCTGCGAGCCGTCCGGCCTTCGGACATGGCCATCCTGGTCAATGGCCGGGACGAGGCCGGCCTGATCCGGGACGCCCTTAGGGAACTGGGCGTGCGCAGCGTCTATCTGTCCGACCGGCGTTCCGTATACGAATCGGAAACAGCCCTGGAACTGGGCTTCATCCTGAACGCCTGCGCCCACCCGGACGACGAGCAGGCCATCCGGGCGGCCCTGGCCGCGCCTTTGCTGGGGCTGGACATCCCCCGACTGGCGATGCTGGCCGAGGACGAATGGGCCTGGGACGAGCAGGTGGAACGGTTCCAGTTCTATCACGGACGCTGGCGGCAGCGCGGCGTGCTGCCGATGCTGCGCCAGCTGCTGCACGATTTCGCCGTGCCGTCGCGTCTGCTGGCCCGGGGAGCGCCCGGCGAACGCCAGTTGACCGATTGCCTGCATCTGGCCGAATTGCTGCAGCAGGCCAGCGTGCAACTGGATGGCGAAGAGGCGCTGCTGCATTATCTGGCGCGGCAGCGCGAATTCCTGGATGCCGACGCCGATGCCGAAGGCGCCCGCCGCCTGCGTCTGGAGAGCGACGAGGCGCTGGTGCGCGTCGTCACGGTCCACAAATCCAAGGGCCTCGAATACCCCCTGGTGTTCCTGCCGTTCGTCTGTCGCGGCCGCTCCACGAAACCGAAGACCGGGCCGCAGGCCCTGCACTGGGAAGGGCGGCGGCAATGGCTGCTGCAGCTCGACGCCGAGCAGGCGCGGCAGGCGCAGCGCGAGGAACTGGGTGAGGAGACCCGCAAGCTCTATGTGGCGCTGACCCGCGCGCGGCATGCGGTCTGGCTGGCGCTAGGCGACACCGGACGCGAAAGCGGCCTGACGCACGTGCTGGGCGGCGACGTGCGCCAGGCCTGGGACCGGCGCTGCGCGGATCATCCGGAGCAGTTCGCCTGGGATCCGGAGCCGGCGGCCGCCGGCTGGCCGGAGGATGTCGCCGTCGCGCCGGCATCGCCCCGGCCCGACGAGATCGGTCCCGCCCGGCGGCTGTCGGGATTCGTCGTCGGCGACCCCTGGTGGATCGCCAGCTATTCCGCCCTGGAACTGGCGGACCGGCCCGCGCGCGCCGCCGGGCGGTCGGATGGATCGCCGGACACGGCGCTGGAGGACGTGCTGCGGGAAGAGCAGGGTGGCCGCCTGGAGCAGACTTTCCTGGCGGATGCGGCTTCGGAGCCGGCGGGCCTGTCCGGCTTTCCCCGGGGCAGCGAGGCCGGCACGTTCCTGCATGGCCTGCTGGAATGGGCGGCGCAGCGGCGCTTTCGCCACCTGGACGGGATGCGGGACATGATCGCGCGCCGTTGCGCCGTGCGCGGCTGGGAATCGCAGATCGATGTCCTGCACGACTGGTTGTCGCGTTTCGCGCAGACCGACTGGCGGCCGCAGCTGCCGGGCGATCCGCGCATCCGGCTGGACGGCCTGCAGGCCTGCCTGCCCGAAATGGAATTCTGGCTGCCGGTGCGGCAGGTGTCCGTCGCCGAACTGGATCGCCGGATCACCGAAGGCGTTTTCCAGGGCGTCCCGCGCCCGGCCCTGGCGGCGCAGGCCCTGAACGGCCTTTTCAAGGGCTTCATCGACCTGAGCTTCCAGGTCGGCGAGCGCTATTACCTGATCGATTACAAATCCAATCACCTGGGGCCGCGCCTGGCCGACTACGCCGCGCCGGCCCTGCGGCAGGCGGCCTGCGCCGCCCGCTACGACGTGCAGATGCTGATGTACGTGCTGGCCCTGCACCGGCAACTGCGCCTGCGGCTGCCCGATTACGACTATCGACGCCATATGGGCGGGGCCGTCTACCTGTTCCTGCGCGGCCAGGATGCGCCGGGGCAGGGGCTGCTGTCCCTGTGTCCGCCGCAGGATCTGGTCGAGTCCCTGGACGCCCTGTTCGCGGGAGCCGGGCATGAGTGAGCAATCCCCAGCGTGGCCGGCATGGCTTTCCTACGGACAGGCGGAGACCGTCCAGGATCTGGACGTCGCCTTCGGCCGCCTGCTGGCTGAGCAATGCCCGGACGCACCGCAGGTCGCGGTGCGCCTGGCCATGCAGTGCTGCGCCCAATTGGCTCAAGGCCATCCCTGCCTGGACCTGCGGACCCTGGCCGACCGCCTGCCGCTGGCGCCGGACGAGTGCCTGGCGCAGCTGGAGGCGGCCCCCTTCGTCGGCGACGGCGGGGGCGACGAGCCGCTGGTGCTGCATGGCGCCCGCCTGTACCTGGCCCGCTACTGGCGGGCCGGCGAACGCATCCGCCAAGCCATCGCCGGGCGCCTGGGCGCGGCGACGGACGCGCTGGCGGACCCGCCGCTGGCGCGGGAATGGCTGGACCGCCTGTTTCGGCCCGAAGAGAACGCGTCGCTGGATTGGCAGAAGCTGGCCTGCGCGGTGATGCTGGGGCAGCGTTTCGGTCTCATCACGGGCGGGCCGGGCACCGGCAAGACCACGACCGTGGTTCGCCTGCTGGCCGTGCTGCAGGGCCTGGCCCAGGCCCGCGGCCTGGCGCGCGGGCTGCGCATCCGGCTGGCCGCGCCCACGGGCAAGGCGGCCGCCCGCCTCAATGAGTCCATCGCCGGCAAGCTGCAGGACATGGCCGGCAAGGGCGGGCCGGAACTGCGGGCCGCGCTGGACTGCGTGCCGTCCCAGGTGGTGACGCTGCATCGCCTGCTGGGCAGCCGGCCGGGCACCCGGCGCATGAGCCATCATGCCGGCCGTCCACTGGACCTGGACGTGCTGGTGATCGACGAAGCCTCGATGATGGACATCGAGATGGCGGATGCCGTCCTCTCGGCCCTGCCGGCCGCGGCGCAACTGGTGCTGCTGGGGGACAAGGATCAACTGGCCTCGGTCGAGGCCGGCGCGGTGCTGGGGGAACTTTGCGCGCGCGCCGAAGGCGGCCACTACACGCGGGCCACCTGCGAACGCCTGGCGGCTCTGTGCGGCCAGGATCTGATGGCCGCCGCCGAGGACCCGGGACGGTCGGGAGTGGAGGCCGGCGTCCTGCGCTGTCCGGATCCGGACGGCACGCCTCTGGATCAGGCGGTGATCATGCTGCGGCGCAGCATGCGCTTTGGCAAGGAAAGCGGCATCGGCCGTTTCGCCCATGCCGTCAACCGGGGACAGGTCGCGGAGGTCCGCGCCCTGCTGCAGGCGGGGCTGGAAGACCTGGACTGCGTGGCTTCGGCCGATGCGGCGGGGGCGGATGCCTGGCTGCGCGATGCCGGCGTCCTGGCCGATGCCGCCTATCCGGCGATCTTCACCCGGATGCAGACCCATCGGCCCGCCGCGCAGGCGCCGCAGGAGGACTGGGATCGCTGGGCGCTGGATCTGCTGGGCACCCAGGCGCGGTTTCAGGTCCTGTGCGCCGTCCGTCAAGGACCCTGGGGGGTGCAGGGGCTGAATCAGCTCATCGAGTCGCGCCTGCGGTCCGCCGGCCTGATTCCCTCCGGCTCCGGTCCCTGGTATCCGGGGCAGCCCGTGCTGGTGCGCCGCAATCTTCCCGCGCTGGGCCTGGCCAATGGAGACATGGGCCTGGTGTTGTCCGTTCCGGCGCCGGGACGGCCGGAGGGCCGGCTGCGGGCGGCCTTCGCCGGCGCCCGGCAGGGCACGGTGCGCTGGGTGTCTCCCGCCCGCCTCGCGGATGCCGAAACCGCCTACGCCCTGACGGTGCATAAATCCCAGGGGTCGGAGTTCGAGCGCGTGGTGCTGGTCCTGCCGGATCGCCCGGGGCCTCTCGTGACGCGCGAACTGCTCTATACCGGCGCCACCCGCGCGCGGAAGTCGCTGACGCTGGTGCTCCCGCATGACGAGTCCATCGTCCACCATGCCGTCCGGCACCCGACCCGGCGCGCCGGCGGGGTCTGGAATCCCTGATGAGCCGCGCCGACTTGGATGGCTCATCGGCGCCGCGCCGCTAAAATGACGGCATGAACATGCGATCCGCCGACGCTTGCGTCCTGCTCACCCCCGCCCAGATGGCGGCCGCCGATCAGGCGGCCATGGCTGCGGGCGTCAGCGGTCGGCGCCTGATGGCGGCGGCGGGCGAGGCCGTCGCCCAGGCGATCCTGGGCCGCTGGGCTCCTGCGCCGGTGCGGGTGTTGTGCGGTCCGGGCAACAATGGCGGCGACGGCTTCATCGTGGCGCAACGCCTCAAGGCGGCCGGCTGGCCGGTGCGCGTCGCCCTGATGGGGGATGCCGCCGCCTTGCGCGGCGATGCGGCCTGGGCGGCCGGGGGCTGGACCGGGCCGGTGGAATCCGTCGTCCCGGCCTTCCTGGACGGCGCCGGGCTGATCGTCGACGCGCTGCTGGGGGCGGGCTTCAGCCGCGCGCCCGACGCCGCGCTGGACGCCCTGATCCGGGCGGTGAATGCGGCGGCCGCGCCGGTCTGCGCCGTCGATGTGCCCACCGGCCTGGACGGCGCCACCGGCCAGTGCCCGGGCGCCACCATCCAGGCCGACCTGACCGTCACCTTCTTTCGCCGCAAGCCGGGACACGTGCTGCTGCCCGGCCGTGCGCTGTGCGGCGAACTGCGCTGCGCCGACATCGGCATCCCCTCCGCCGTGCTGGGGCCGATCGCCGCGCAGGTCTGGGCCAACGATCCCGACCTGTGGCTGCCGGAGTTCCCCTGGCCGGGAGCGCGCGACCACAAATACCGGCGCGGCCACGTGCTGACGGTCGGCGGCGGCGTCATGCTGGGCGCCAGCCGCCTGGCCTGCCTGGCGGCGGCCCGCATCGGCGCCGGCCTGGTGACGCTGGCGGTCCCGCCATGCGGCTGGGCCATCCAGGCGGCGGCGCTGACCTCCGTGATGGTCGAAGCTCTGCCGGAGGACGGCGGACTGGACTCCGCGCTGGCCGACGCCCGGCGCAACGCGTTGCTGATCGGCCCCGGGCTGGGACGTTCGGCCGTCGCCCGGCGGCAGGTGCTGAGCCTGCTGGCGACCGGGCGGCCCTGCGTGCTGGACGCGGATGCGCTCAGCGTCTTCGCCGACCAGCCCGATGCGCTGATCGATGCCTTGCATCCCCGCTGCGTGCTGACGCCGCACGAAGGCGAATTCGCCCGGCTGTTTCCGCAGTCCGGCGACAAGTTGTCGCGGGCGCGGGAGGCGGCGCGGCGCGGCGGCGCCGTGTTGGTGCTCAAGGGCGCGGACACCGTGATCGCCGCTGCGGACGGGCGCTGCGCCATCAACGACAATGCGCCGCCCACCCTGGCCACGGCCGGAGCGGGGGACGTGCTGGCCGGCTGCATCGCGGGCCTGCTGGCCGCCGGCATGCCGGCCTGGGAGGCCGCCTGCGCCGCCGTCTGGCTGCACGGCCTGGCCGCCGATCGACTGGGCTGGGGGCTGCTGGCCGAGGATCTGCCCGGCGCCTTGCCGGGCGCGCTGGCCTCTCTCGCGCAACTGGCCGAACACCGGATGGAATGAATCATGGCCGACGTGATTGCCCTGGTTTTCGATTTTGACGACACCCTGGCGCCGGACAGCACTTCCGGTTTCCTGCAGCACCTGGGGGTGGACGCGGCCGTCTTCTGGCGCGACCAGGTGGGCCCCTTGCTCAGCGAACAGGATTGGGACCCGGTGCCCGCCTACCTGTATCGCATGCTGGAACTGTCCCGCGCCGGGCCGCAGGGCCGCATCACCCGCGAACGCCTGCGGGACTGGGGCAGGAGGCTGCCCCTGCACGACGGGGTCGCCACGCTGTTCGACCGCCTGCGCGCGCGGCTGCATCAGGCGCATCCCACCGTGCAGCTGGAGTTCTATCTGATTTCCAGCGGCATCGGCGACGTCCTGCGCAGCACGCCGATCGCGGAACAGTTCGCCGACATCTGGGCCTCCGAATTCCATTACGGTCCCGATGGCGCCATCGATTTCCCGCGCCGCATCGTCAGCTTCACGGACAAGACCCGCTACCTGTTCCATATCCAGAAAGGCATCATCGGGCCCGAATCCCGCAACAAGCCCTTCGAGGTCAACCGCAAGGTCGATGCCGACAAGCTGCGCGTACCCTTCGACCAGATGATCTTCGTGGGCGACGGCTACACCGACATTCCGTGCTTTTCCCTGATCCGCCGTTCGGGCGGCGTGGCCTTCGGCGTCTGGGATCCGCGCCACAAGGAAAAGCGCAGCCGCGCCTGGGGGTTCATCGAGGACGGGCGGGTGTCCAACCTGAACCATGCCCGCTTTGGAGAGGATGCCGAGTTGTACCAACTGCTGGAAGCCGCCGTCGAAAGCCTGGCGTCCAAGATCGTGCTGAAGGCGCGGACCTACCGTGGCTGATCGCGCCCGACTCCGACGGAGCCCGTCGCCGGCCTCTGACGCCGCGGCCAGCGCGGAACGCCCCTTTGGCGGGCCGGCGCCGGGCAAGGCCGCCGCCCTGGACGCCGATGCCGGGCGGGTGCTGGATGACGTCGCCGCCATGGACCTGGCGCTGGCCCAGGCCCGCCTGGCCGCGGAACTGGGCGAGGTCCCCGTCGGGGCCGTCGTGCTGGACGCCGGGGGCCGCCTGCTGGCCGTCGGCCATAACCGCACCATCCTGGATCGCGATCCCACGGCGCATGCCGAGGTCGTGGCCTTGCGGGCCGCCGCGCGCCTTCTGGACAATTACCGCCTGAGCGGCGCCCGCCTGGTGGTGACGCTGGAACCCTGCGCCATGTGCCTGGGCGCCATGTTCCATGCCCGGCTGGCGGAGATCGTCTACGGCGCCGCCGACCCCAAGACGGGCGCCTGCGGCGGGGTGGTGGATCTCAGTCTCCAGCCGCGCCTGAATCATCACGCCACCGTGCGCGGCGGCGTACTTGCCGATGCCTGCGGCGAACTGTTGCGCACCTTTTTCCGCGCGCGGCGCCTGGCCGCGCGAGATGCCCGCCGGGGAAATGCCCCGGCGGCCGTCGTCCATCCGGAGGCCGGCCGTCCGGCAGCCGCTCTTGCCCATCCTTCTTCATCGATCATGAAAAAAGCCTCTCTTGCCACGGCATCCTCCGAACACGGCCGCGCCGCGCAGCCCGCGCCGGCCCCGACGGGCGCGGACGCCCATCATGCCGCGCATACCCACTGGGCCTGCCCGGACGGCGATGCCCATGCGCACCACCATCATCACGAGGCGCCATCCGGCATCTACCTGATCTCGCCGTCCGGCGCCGTGCCCGATCCGGCCGTGCTGGAAATGTCGGTCCAGCGCCTGAAGGCCATGGGCTATCGCGTCACGGTCGATCGCACGGCATGCGCCGTGCACGAGCGCTTCGCGGGCACCGACAAGCAGCGCCTGGCCTGCATCCAGCGGGCGCTGAAGCAGAAGCATCCGGTGGTCATGGCCACGCGCGGCGGCTACGGGCTCAGCCGCCTGCTGCCGTTCATCGACTGGCGGGCCGTGGCCGACAGCGGCAAGACCTTCATCGGGCAGAGCGATTTCACGGCCTTCAGCCTGGCCCTGCTGGCGCAAACCGGAGCCGTCAGCCTGGCCGGCCCCACGGCCCTGCACGACTTCGGCGGCAAGAGCGTGGACGATCTGACCCAGGCGCTGTTCCAGGAAACCCTGTCCGGAGAACTGGAGATCCTCAGCTTCGAGTCCCCCGACGCCGATCCGGTCGACGCGCGGGGCGTCCTGTGGGGCGGCAACCTGGCCATGGTGGCATCCCTGGTCGGCACGCCTTATCTGCCGGACGTCCAGGGCGGCATCCTGTTCCTGGAGGACATCGCCGAACATCCCTTTCGCATCGAGCGCATGCTGACGCAGCTGTGGCATGCCGGCGTGCTGCAGAAGCAGCATGCCATCGTGCTGGGGCATTTCACCGACTACCGTCTGGCGGCGCACGACAATGGCTACGATCTGCCCGCCGTGGTGAGCTGGCTGCGCAAGACCGTCAAGGTCCCGGTCGTGACCGGCCTGCCGTTCGGCCATGTCAAGGTCAAGGCCACGCTGCCGATCGGCGCGCGCGTGGGCATCGCCACCGAAGACGGCATGGCGCACCTGGTGCTGCAGGAACATGAACACTGACGAGGCTCGCTCACGCCGGGGCGCCGGGAATCGAGAGGAACGGGCATGACGTTGACGTATCAGTGGCTTTACGACACCGTGCGCAAGCGGTTCGAGTCCGACGACGCCCTGGAGGCTTTCCTGCCCCGGGCGCTGGCCAGCGAGGCGCTGGCGGACATGGGGGACGACCGCTATCTGTCCGCCATGACCCGGCGGGTGTTCCAGGCGGGCATGCAGCATTCCGTGGTGGACGCCAAATGGCCGGCCTTCGAGGAAGCCTTTTCCGGCTTTGCGCCCGAAGCCATGGCCTTGCTGAGCGAGGCGGATATCCAGCGCCATCTGCAAGACGCGCGGCTGGTCCGCCACCGGGCCAAATTGCAGACGATTCCCCTGAACGCCCGCTTCATCCTGGATGTCCGGCGGGAGCAGGGCGGCAGTTTCGGCGCTTTCATCGCCGATTGGCCGGTCGCCGACATCGTGGGCCTGTGGCGCGTGCTGGCCAAACGCGGCGCCCGCCTGGGCGGGCGTTCGTCCGCCGGCTTCCTGCGCCTGGTCGGCAAGGACACTTTCCTGGTGACCAGCGACGTCGTGGCGCGCCTGGCGGCTGCGGGCGTCATCGCCGGCGAACCCGGCAGCCGGCGCGATCTGCAGGCCGTGCAGGACGCGTTCAATGTCCTGCGGCGACAGTCCGGCAGGCCGCTGTGCCAGCTGTCGGCCTTGCTGGCGCTGAGCATCCATCCGGGATTCTAGCGATCCACCGGATTCGCGGCGGCGGTGCCCGGGGAAGCCTGTCGCGCCGGTCGACCTGTTAAACTAACAGGTTGTTTTGACCCCAATTTTCCAAGCCCCCCACCGTGATCTCCACCAACAACCTCACCATCCAGTTCGGCACCAAACCTCTGTTCGAGAACGTCAGCGTCAAGTTCGGCGACGGCAACCGCTATGGCCTGATCGGCGCCAACGGCTCGGGCAAGTCCACCCTGATGAAGATCATCGGCGGCGACCTGGAACCTTCGTCCGGCAATGTGGCGCTGGACCCCGGCGTGCGCCTGGGCAAGCTGCGCCAGGACCAGTTCGCCTTCGAAGACGTGCGGGTGCTGGACGTGGTGATGATGGGGCACGTGGAAATGTGGCAGGCCATGACCGACCGCGACGCCATCTATGCCAACCCGGATGCCAGCGAAGACGATTACATGCAGGCCGCCGAACTGGAAGGCAAGTTCGCCGAGTACGACGGCTACACGGCCGAGGCCCGCGCCGGCGAACTGCTGCTGGGCCTGGAGATCCCGGTCGAACAGCACCAGCTGCCCATGCGCGAGATCGCGCCGGGTTGGAAGCTGCGCGTGCTGCTGGCGCAGGCGCTGTTCTCCAATCCCGACGTGCTGCTGCTGGACGAGCCCACCAACAACCTGGACATCAACACCATCCGCTGGCTGGAAAACGTGCTGAACGGCTATGACAGCACCATGATCATCATCAGCCACGATCGCCACTTCCTGAATCAGGTCTGCACCCACATGGCCGACCTGGACTATGGCGAACTGCGCGTCTATCCGGGCAATTACGACGACTACATGCTGGCGTCCACCCAGGCCCGCGAACGCCAGGTGGCGGCCAATGCCCGCGCCAAGGAACGCGTCAGCGAGCTGCAGGACTTCGTGCGCCGCTTCGCCGCCAACAAATCCAAGTCCCGCCAGGCCACGTCCCGCCTGAAGCAGATCGACCGCATCAAGTCCGAGACCGTGCAGGTCAAGCCGTCCTCGCGCCAGAACCCCTACATCCGCTTCGAGGTCAACAAGGTCCTGCACCGCCAGGCCGCCCACATCGAGGAACTGTCCAAGGCCTACGACCGGCCCATCATCAAGGGCCTGAACACCATGATCGAGGCCGGGCAGAAGGTCGCCATCATCGGCGCCAACGGGGTGGGGAAGACCACGCTGCTGCGCCTGCTGGCGGGCAACCTGGCGCCCGACGACGGCCAGGTGCGCTGGTCCGAGAACGCCGACATCGGCTACATGGCGCAGGACGTGTCCGACCAGTTCGATTCCGACCGCGACCTGTTCGACTGGATGACCGACTATCGCCAGGCCGGCGACGAGGACCAGTCCATCCGCTCCGTGCTGGGCCGCCTGCTGTTCTCGGGCGACGAGATCACCAAGGCCGTGCGGGTGCTGTCGGGGGGCGAGAAGAACCGCATGAGCTTCGGCCGCCTGATGCTGGGCCGGCACAACGTCATGCTGATGGACGAGCCCACCAATCACCTGGACATGGAATCCATCGAATCGCTGCAGTACGCGCTGGAACAATACCAGGGCACCCTGGTGTTCGTGTCGCATGACCGGCAGTTCGTGTCGGGCGTGGCGACCCGCGTGATCGAGATCCTGCCCGACGGCCGCCTCAACGACTACCCCGGCACGTACGAGGAATACCTGGCCTCTCAGGGCATCGAGGCCTGATTGGCGGGACGGCGCCTTCGTCCGAATGGGGCGCGCTTCGCAACGCGTCCGCCTGAAGCATCCGCTTCGCGCCGCATGCCCGGAAGGCCCTCATGCCCTATACGCTGACCGGTCCGGCCCGCCACGAAGCGGATGTCCGCAAGAGCCGCTTCCTGGCGCTGGCCGCGCCCATCGATTCTCCCCAGGCGGCCCAGGCCTTCCTGGACGCGCACCGCGATCCCCAGGCCACGCATAACTGCTGGGCCTGGCAATGGGGCGATCAGTATCGTTTCAGCGACGATGGCGAGCCCGGCGGGACCGCGGGCCGGCCCATCCTGCAGGCCATCCAGTCGCAGGACTGCGACCGCGTGGCCGTGCTGCTCATCCGCTGGTTCGGCGGCATCAAGCTGGGCACCGGCGGCCTGGCGCGCGCCTATGGCGGCGCGGCCGCCGAATGCCTGCGCACGGCCGGCAAAGTGCTGATCCGCGAAGAGCGCCGCGTGCGCTGCACCTGCCCGTATGCCGACATGGACCGCGTCCAGGCGCGCCTGCTGTCCGCCGGCGCGCGGATCGAATCCGCTCGGTTCGATGCCGATGGCGTTATCTGGGATCTGTGTGTTCCCCAGGCCGATGCAGCGGCCCTTGAGTCCCTATATGTTGATCAAACCCGGGGACAGGGCGACTGGCGCGTCCTGGACGAAGGCGCTTAGGGACCTTTGAACAAGCCGCAATGCATGCATCTGCGGACTCGGGCGCCCGGACTCATCCGGCAGGAGCCACTGCCGCCCCCTGGATGCCGTGGCGGGCCAGGGCATGGGCCACGAAGCCGGATGCCTTCGCATCTTCCACGAAAGCCGCCAGGCCCGCCGCCAGGCCCGCGTCGCGGTCGCGCGACACGCCCAGGGCCTGGCGGATCAGCATGAAATGGCCGTCCAGCAGGCGCAGGCCGCCGAATTCCAGGGCGCCCATTTCGAGCTGCTGGCGCACCCCGGCCGCGACGTCGGCGCCTTTTTCCAGGAAGGTGCCGACCACGGCCGGCGAGGTCGGCGCGCGCACGATCGTGGCATGCCGCAGTTCGCGCGACAGGAACAGGTCGTAGGCGCTGGCCTTGCCGACCACCACGGTGCGGCCGGCCTGGTCCACCTGCGCGTTGTCCGTCAGCGGAGAATCCTGACGCACCAGGTAGCTGCCTTCGATCAGCACGTAGGGCGTCGTGAAGGCGATCTGCTCGCCGCGTTTCGGGTCGATGGCGAAAAAGCCGAAATCGGCTTCGCCCCGGGTGACGCCTTCCACGGACTTGCCCGCCGTATCGTAGATCACCAGGCGCAGCTCCAGGCCCAGTCGCTCGGCCAGGCGGCGGGCCAGATCGATGGACACGCCCTCGGCCTGCCCGGTGGCGGGGTCCAGCCCCGCCAGGATCGGATTGCCCACGTTGATGGCGGCTCGCAGGACTCCGGTGGGGGCCAGGGCGTGCGTGTCGATGCCGGAAGTATCCATGAGCGTGTCTCCTTCAAGATATGTCCAGACTGTAAAGGATGGAGTAGGGCGTGGACAAGCGGGCCGGCGCTTGGCATCGAATAGGCTGCGGGGACCGGGCGTATTGCCCCGATTGGCCGGCGTCGCTTTCCTTTACACTGGCTTTTTCAGCCTATCGATAGGAAGAGATTCCCATGAGCTCCAGCCAGCATGCCGTGGATGACCGCGCCAGCCTGACCGGCACCAACCGGTTCGAACTTCTGCTTTTCCGGCTGGGCGCCAACAAGGAATCCGGCCAGTCGGAACTCTACGGCATCAATGTGCTGAAAGTGCGCGAGATCGTCACCATGCCCACCGTCACGGCCGTGGCGGGGGCGCCCAAGTATTCCCTGGGGGTGGTGCAGCTGCGCGATCAGGTGATTCCGGTCTTCGACCTGCCCGCCATCGTGGGCTGCAAGCTGCCCGCCGCGCCCACCCTGATGCTGGTCACGGAATTCGGGCGGACCACGCAGGCCTTCACCGTGGAATCCGTGGACGACATCGTGCGCCTGGACTGGAACCAGGTGATCTCGGCCGAATCCAGCGGCACCTCGCAAAGCCTGGTCAGCAGCATGGCGCGGCTGGACGACACGGCCGACAACACCCGCCTCGCGCAGGTGCTGGACGTCGAGGCCATCCTGCAGATGGTCACGCCCGAAAAGGACCGCCATCAGGTCGACCCCAAGGACGTGGGCGACAAGATCGTCGTGAAGCCCGGTTCCGTCGTCCTGGTCGCCGACGATTCCTACGTCGCCCGCTCGCTGCTGGAACAGGCGCTCAAGGCCATGAATGTCCCGTATGAAATGGTCAAGTCCGGCCGCGAGGCCTGGGAACGCCTGAACGTGCTCAAGGCCGCCGCCGAGACCGAGGGCAAGACCATCCTGGACAAGGTCAGCCTGATGCTGACCGACCTGGAAATGCCCGAAATGGACGGCTTCACCCTGACGCGCAACATCAAGCAGGACACCCGCATGAGGGTGCTGCCCGTCGTCATCCATTCGTCCCTGTCGGGTTCCGCCAACGAAGACCACGTGCGCAGCGTCGGCGCGGACGGCTACGTGGCGAAATTCTCGGCCGAGGAACTGGCCGACGCCCTGCGCAAGGCCCTGTCCCGCCTGAAGTAGTCCCCGGATCCCGGGCCGGCGGTCGGCGGCCCGCGTCTTCCCATCCGCGCCGCCGATGCGCTACCATGGCCTTATTTGCTGCGACGCAGCATTCATAAAGGAGACATCACCATGCAAGATATCGTCATCGTACAGGCATGCCGCACGGCGGTCGGGGATTTCGGCGGCGGGCTGAAGGACGTCGCCCCGTGCGAGCTGGGAACGCTGGTGGTGCGCGAAGTGCTGGGCCGCGCCGGCGTGGCGCCCGCCGACGTCGGCCACGTGGTGTTCGGCCACGTCATCAATACGGAACCCCGCGACATGTACCTGTCGCGGGTCGCGACGATCAATGCCGGCATCCCGCAGGCCACGCCGGCCTTCAACGTCAATCGCCTGTGCGGCTCGGGCCTGCAGGCCATCGTGTCCGCCGCGCAGACGCTGATGCTGGGCGATGCGGAAGTCGCCATCGGCGCCGGCGCCGAAAGCATGAGCCGCGCCCCCTATGTGGCGATCGGCCAGCGCTGGGGCTCGCGCATGGGGGATTCGCGCCTGGTGGACATGATGACCGGCGCCTTGTCCTGCCCGTTTGAAAAATATCACATGGGCGTGACGGCCGAGAACGTGGCGCAGAAATACGGCATCAGCCGCGAGGACCAGGACGCCCTGGCGCTGGAATCGCACCGCCGGGCCGCCCATGCCATCGAGCAGGGCTATTTCAAGTCCCAGATCGTGCCCGTCACGCACAAGACCCGCAAGGGCGACGTCGTCTTCGACCAGGACGAACATGTGCGCTTCGACGCCACCCCGGACAGCTTCAGCAAGCTCAAGCCCGTCTTCGCCAAGGAAAACGGCACGGTCACGGCCGGCAATGCCTCGGGGCTGAACGACGGCGCCGCCGCCGTGCTGCTGATGACGGCCGACGCCGCCCGGGCCCGAGGCCTGAAGCCCATGGCGCGGCTGGTGTCCTACGGCCACGCCGGGGTGGACCCGCAGTACATGGGGATCGGCCCGGTGCCGGCCACTCGCCAGGCCCTGCAGCGCGCCGGCCTGACGCTGGACCGGATCGACGTGATCGAGGCCAACGAAGCCTTTGCGGCGCAGGCCTGCGCGGTGTCCCGCGAGCTGGGCTTCGATCCGGCCAAGGTCAACCCCAACGGCAGCGGCATCAGTCTGGGCCATCCGATCGGCGCCACCGGGGCGCTCATCACGGTCAAGGCGCTACACGAACTGGAACGCGTCCAGGGCCGCCATGCGCTGGTCACGATGTGCATCGGCGGCGGGCAGGGGATCGCTGCGATTTTCGAGCGCCTGTGATCGAACACAGGTAAGCAAACGCCCGCAATCAGGGCATCAGCAGCTTTCCGTCCGCAGCGCCCGCATGCCGGGGCGCGGCGGATGGCGGGAATTCATCGTCATGTCTCGAAGCCATGGCCGCGCGTCTGCGCGGCAAGCCGCCGTCGAAGCGGACCAGCCCACTCTGTCCGAGGAGGACGGCGTGCGCTATCTGCATTTCAATTCCGAATGGATCCAGGGCGCCATGCGGGTGGCCCGGCCGTCGGAACTGATGCTGGCCTACACCCAGCAGATGATGGCCTGGCTGCTGTTCGTGCAGCCCGGCGCCCGCGACCGCCTGGGCATCCTGGGCCTGGGGGCGGGTTCGCTGCTGCGGTTTTCCTTGCGCCATACGCGGTCCCAGGTGGACACGGTCGAGCGCAATCCGGCCGTCACCGCCATGTGCCGGGCGTTCTTCCGCCTGCCGGGCAGCGAGCGCTCGGTCATCGACCATGCCGACGCCCGCGACTGGGCGGCCGAGCCCCACCGGGCGGGGCGCTACCGCGCCCTGATGGTGGACCTGTACGACAGCCAGGCCCAGGGGCCGGTCTGCGACGAGGCGTCCTTCTATCACGATTGCTACCGGATCCTGGACGAGCCAGGTGTCATGGCGGTCAATCTGTTCGGCCGGCACGACAGTTTCGACCGCAATCTGCGGCGCATTCGCGACGCATTCAACGGCCGGGTGCTGTGCCTGCCGGAAATCGACGAAGGCAATACCGTGGCGCTGGCCTTCAAGGGCCACGCGCTGGACGGTTCCGCCGCCGATCTGCTGGACCGCGCCGAGCGCGTCGAGTCCCGCACCGGCCTGCCCGCCCGGCGCTGGGCGCGGTCCCTGCTGGCGTTGATGTAGGCGGGCTGCCGGTCATTTGACAGCCATGGAAATCACCCATACAATCACGTTCTTTCTTCAGGCGGTTAGCTCAGTTGGTTAGAGCGCTACGTTGACATCGTAGAGGTCGCTGGTTCGAATCCAGTACTGCCTACCAGAATACAAAAAGCCGTTGTCATCCCCGGGTGGCAGCGGCTTTTGCCTTGTTTGCAACAATAATCCGCCGGCAGGCTTCGGGAAGAGCGGCGAATCGCGCGCCGGGGGCCGCGTCAAATTGATTGTTGCCGGTCCGGTTGCTAAACTGTTTCATATCCTTCCTGCATGGCAATATAGACTTTTACCGACGCGGCGCAGGCCGCGTTTTGTATTTTCAGGACACACATTCATGGTTCGCATCACCTTGCCCGACGGCTCACAACGTGAGTTCGATCATCCCGTTTCCGTGCACGACGTCGCGAAGTCGATCGGGACCGGGTTGGGCAAGGCGGCCCTGGGGGGCAAGATCGCCGTGGACGGACAGCCCGCCCGGCTGGTGGACGCCAGCCACGTCATCGATCAGGACGCGGCGCTCAGCATCGTCACGGACAAGGACCCCGACGGTCTGGACATGATCCGCCACTCCACCGCGCACCTGCTGGCCTATGCGGTGAAATCCCTGTTTCCCGACGCCCAGGTCACGATCGGCCCGGTGATCGACAACGGCTTCTATTACGACTTCTCGTACAAGCGGCCCTTCACCCCCGAAGACCTGCAGGCCATCGAACAGAAAATGGCCGAACTGGCCAGGCGCGACGAAACCGTGGTGCGGGAAGAATGGGATCGCGACGAGGCCGTCAAGTTCTTTCACGGCATCGGCGAGGCCTACAAGGCCGAAATCATCGCCTCCATTCCCAGCAATGAAAAAATCAGCCTGTACCGCGAAGGCGATTTCATCGACCTGTGCCGGGGGCCGCACGTGCCGTCCACCGGCCGCCTGAAGGTCTTCAAGCTGATGAAGGTCGCGGGCGCCTATTGGCGCGGCGACAGCAAGAACGAGATGCTGCAGCGCATCTACGGCACGGCGTGGGCGCGCCAGGCCGACCAGGACGCCTACCTGCACATGCTGGAACAGGCCGAATTGCGCGATCACCGCCGCATCGGCCGCGAACTGGACCTGTTCCATTTCCAGGACGAAGCGCCCGGCCTGATCTTCTGGCACCCCAAGGGCTGGACCGTCTGGCAGCAGGTGGAACAGTACATGCGCCAGGTCTACCAGGACAACGGCTACCAGGAAGTCAAGGCGCCGCAGATCCTGGATCTGTCCCTGTGGAAGAAAACCGGCCACTGGGACAACTACAAGGAAAACATGTTCACGACGGAATCCGAAAACCGCGTGTATGGCTTGAAGCCCATGAACTGTCCCGGCCACGTGCAGATCTTCAACGCCGGCCTGCATTCCTATCGCGAACTGCCGCTGCGCTACGGCGAATTCGGCCAGTGCCACCGCAACGAACCCTCGGGCTCGCTGCACGGCATGATGCGGGTGCGCGGCTTCACCCAGGACGATGGCCACATCTTCTGCACGGAAGACCAGCTGCAGGACGAATGCGCGGCGTTCACCCGCCTGCTGCAGAAGGTCTACGCCGATTTCGGCTTCACGGAAATCCTGTACAAGGTCGCCACGCGCCCCGAAAAGCGCATCGGCGCCGACGAAGTCTGGGACAAGGCCGAGAAGGCCCTGATGGACAGCCTGGACCTGTCGCATTGCGACTACGAGGTTTCCGAAGGCGAGGGCGCCTTTTACGGCCCCAAGATCGAGTACACCCTGAAGGACGCCATCGGCCGCCACTGGCAGTGCGGCACGATCCAGGTCGATTTCTCCATGCCGGCGCGCCTGGGGGCCGAATACGTGGATGCCCAGGACCAGCGCCGCACGCCGGTCATGCTGCACCGCGCCATCCTGGGTTCTCTGGAGCGCTTCATCGGCATGCTGATCGAAAACCATGCCGGCGCGCTGCCCGCCTGGCTGGCGCCGCACCATGCCGTCGTCTGCTGTATTTCCGACAGTTCCGCCGATTACGCGGACCAGGTTGCCAAAACCCTTGTTAAACAAGGGTTTAGGGTCAGTTCAGATTTGCGCGGTGAAAAAATCACCCGTAAAATCCGCGAGCACAGCCTGCAGAAAATTCCGTATATTCTGGTCGTGGGCGACAAGGAACGCGAATCCGGCGCCGTCGCGGTGCGGGGTCGCGGCAAATTGGACCTGGGCACCATGCCGGTGGCCGATTTCGCCGCCCGCCTGCAGCAGGAAATCGTTTCCCGCTACCAAGGGGGCGATTCGGGCCAGGCCTGAACCCTCCGTTTCTTCAACATCTAGGAGTCTTTGACATCGCAACCGAAAAGAAACACCGCATCAACGGTGAAATCCGTATCCATGAGGTCCGTCTGATTGGCGTGGACGGTGAACAACTGGGCATCGTACGCACGTCCGACGCCCTGGCGCAGGCCGAACAGAACGACGTCGATCTGGTCGAGATCTCGCCCACGGCCGATCCCCCGGTCTGCCGGCTGATGGATTACGGCAAGTTCAAGTACCAGGAACAAAAGCGCCAGGCCGAAGCCCGCGCGCGCCAGAAGGTCATCCAGGTCAAGGAAGTCAAATTCCGCCCCGGCACCGACGAAGGCGACTATCAGGTGAAACTGCGCAACCTGCGCCGCTTCATCGAAGACGGCGACAAGGCCAAGGTCACGCTGCGTTTCCGGGGCCGCGAAATGGCTCACCAGGAACTGGGCATGCGGGTGCTCGAACGAGTGCGCGACGATCTGGGCGAACTGGTGCAGGTCGAAGCCATGCCCAAGCTCGAAGGCCGCCAGATGGTGATGGTGCTGGCGCCGCGCCGGAAGACCGGCAAGCAGGGCGATGCGGCCTGATCGCGGCGGTTGACCGGGGGGCCGCGGTCGCGGGTCGTTTGTTCATCCATAGGTTTCTTTCATGCATGTCCTGTTTGTCATCGATCCGCTGCCCGGCCTGAAGGCCTGGAAGGATTCCTCCGTGGCCGTCATGCGCAGCCTGGCGGCGCGGGGGCACGTCTTCAGCTTCGCCCTGATGGGCGACCTGTTCGTCGATCAGGGCCGCGTGCGGGTGGCCGCAACGGCAATGCGCCTGCGCGACGATGCCGACTGGCGCGGGCATGACTGGTGGACCCAGGACGCCGCCGCGCAGGATCGCGACCTGGCGGATTTCGATGCGGTCCTGATGCGCAAGGACCCGCCGTTCGACATGGAATATGTCTACGCCACGCACCTGTTCGATTACGCGCAGGCGCAGGGCGCCCGGGTATTCAACGCCGGGTCGGCGATCCGCAACCATCCCGAAAAACTGGCCATCACGGAATTCGCGCAGTACACGGCGCCCACGCTGGTCAGCCGCGACATGGCCCGCATCCGGGCCTTTCACGCGGAACACGGCGACGTCATCGTCAAGCCGCTCGACGGCATGGGCGGCAGCGGCATCTTCCGCCTGCGGCCCGACGAGCCCAATCTGGGCGCCATCCTGGAATCCCTGACCGATCTGGGCGAGCGCACCATCATGGCGCAGCGCTACATTCCGGAGATCGTCCAGGGCGACAAGCGCATCCTGATCATCGGCGGCGAACCGGTGCCGTTCGCGCTGGCGCGGATTCCGCTGCAGGGGGAAACCCGGGGCAATCTGGCCGCCGGCGGGCGCGGGGTGGCGCAGCCCCTGTCCGCGCGCGACCTGGAACTGGCCCGCGCCGTGGGTTCCCGGCTGGCGGGACGCGGCCTGCTGCTGATCGGCCTGGACGTCATCGGCGACTACATCACGGAAATCAACGTCACCAGCCCGACCTGCTTCGTGGAAATCACGGAACAGACTGGCTTCGACGTGGCCGGCCGCTTCGTCGACGCGCTGCAACAGGCCCTGGAGGCGGCATGAAGACCCGCCTGGCCCTGGTGATGCACCAGCCTCTGGGCTCGGCGTTCAGCGCCTGCGCCCAGCACGTGCTGGGCCGGGTGCCGGATCTGCAGGTCTTCGACATCATGCCCGACGCGCCGCCGCGGGAACAGACCGGCCGGGTGCTGGACTGGGTGCATCAGGGCCGGATCGAAGAGCCCATCCTGATCCTGTGCGACCTGTACGGCGCCACGCCGTTCAACATCGCGGCCCAGGCGCTGCGCCAGGCCCTCGAAGAAGGCTATATCATTCATCTGCTGACCGGCACCAACGCCTGCATGGTGCTCAAGGCCTTGACCGATCAGCAGGAAAATCCGGAATCCCTCAGCGAACGCGTGCGACAGGGGGCGCTGCGCGGGATCGTCAACGCAGATCCCCCTCCCGACTGCTAGTTAGGAGTTTTGCCCATGCCCATGATCGACCTGGTGATTTCCAACAAGCTCGGCCTGCATGCCCGCGCGGCGGCGAAACTGACGCAGCTGGCGGGCCGCTTCAAAAGCGACGTCTTCATCTCCCGCGGGGCGCAGCGCGTCAATGCGAAGAGCATCATGGGCGTCATGATGCTGGCGGCTGGCCTGGGAGTCACGGTCAAGATCGAGGCCCTGGGCGCCGACGAGGACCAGGCCCTGGGGGACATCCGCGCCCTGTTCGAAGGCAAGTTCGGGGAACCTGAATGATCCACGCGGCTGCGGGCGCGCGCTTCGCCCGGGCTTTTTCGACATGACGACCATGACTGCGCCCGAGACGACCCCGGCGGCCCTGCATTCCACCCTCTGCCTGTTCGGCCAGGGAGTCGTGCGCGGCTATGCCATCGGCCGCGCGGTCGTCATGAGCGCCGCCGCGCTGGAAGTCGCCCACTACCGGATCGCGGACGATGACACCGCCGCCGAGAAGCAGCGCCTGTGCCAGGCGATCGACGCCGCCGTCCATGACCTGCACCAGATGGTCGAAGCGCTGCCCGACGACGCGCCGCGCGAACTGGGCGTGCTGCTGTCGGTGCATGCCATGCTGCTGCAGGACCCCATGCTGGTGCAGTCGGTCTGCCAGTTGATCGAGGAACGCCAAGTCAATGCAGAATGGGCCCTGACGACCCAGGGCCAGACCCTCGCGGAACAATTCACCCTCATGGAAGACGCCTATCTGCGCGAGCGCAGCGCGGACGTGCGTCAGGTCATCGAGCGCGTCCTGCGCGTCCTGTCGGGTTCGGCCCAATGGCTGCCCGATCTGGACGGGGTCGATGCCGACGGCAGCCTGATCGTCGTGGCGCGCGATATTTCGCCCGCCGACATGATGCGCCTGCGCGGCGGGAAATTCGGGGCCTTCCTGACCGACCTGGGCGGGGCGACCTCGCACACGGCCATCGTGGCGCGCAGCATGAACGTGCCCGCCGTGGTCGGCATGGGGCATGTGCGCGCGCTGGTGCGCGATGGCGACCTGCTGATCGTCGACGGCATCCGGGGCCTGGTGCTGGTCAATCCGTCGCCGGCCATTCTGCGGGAATACCAGGAACGCCAGGCCGCGTTCCTGCGCGAACGCGATGAGCTCAAGGCCCTGCGCTTCGCGCCCGCCATGACGCTGGACGGCATCCAGATTCGCATGGAAGCCAATATCGAATTGCCCGAAGAGGCCGCCGACGCCCTGGCCGCGGGCGCCGAAGGCATCGGCCTGTTTCGCAGCGAATTCCTGTTCATGGGGCGCGCGGATCTACCCGGCGAGGACGAGCAGTACGAAGCCTATTCCGCCGTCGTGCGCACGATGGCGGGGCGCCCGGTGACGATCCGCACCCTGGACATCGGGGCGGACAAGACCCTGGACGGCGAGGCGACCGTGGCCACCAACCCGGCGCTGGGCCTGCGGGCCATCCGCTATTGCCTGGCGAACCCGGAACTCTTCAATACCCAGCTGCGGGCCCTGCTGCGGGCCGCCGCGCACGGTCCCGTCCGGATTCTGGTTCCCATGGTGTCGCACATGCACGAGGTCGTCGCCACCCGCCGGGCGCTGGCGCGCGCGGCCGAGGAACTGCGGGACGCGGGGCTGGCCCACGAAACCCGCGTGCAGCTGGGGGCCATGGTCGAGATCCCGGCCATGGCGATCGCCATCGAGCCCTTCGCGGAAACGCTGGATTTCCTGTCCATCGGCACCAATGACCTGATCCAGTACGTCCTGGCCATCGACCGGGGCGACACGGACGTCGCCTCGCTGTACGACCCCATGCATCCGGCCGTGCTGCGCCTGATCGCCCACACCATCAATGCCGGAGAGCGCGTGGGCAAGCCCGTGTCGGTGTGCGGGGAAATGGCGGGAGACGTGCGCGTCACCCGCATGCTGCTGGGGCTGGGCCTGACGGGATTCTCCATGCACCCGCAGCAGCTGCTGGACGTCAAGAAGGAAATCCGCCGGGCGCATTCCAACGCGCTGCGTGTCAAGGTCGCCTCGGCCCTGAACCGCGCAGAACGCATCGACCTGGCCGCCCTGTCGGCTTGATGCGGATCAAATCCGGCCAAAGTTTCACCGGCCGCCGGATCCGTTCCCCGGCCCAGGCCCGTTACACTCCGTGCATGCTGCCGGCCCGGTCCGGCGGACTATCGACCTTGAGGCTCCGATGACCGCTCCCAATCCGGCGAAACGCCGGTTTCACGGTTTCCCCTGGCCCCGGACGCTCAGGCGGAAGGTCATCCTGGCGTTCGTGCTGGCGGCGTTTCTGGCGGTGGGCAATATCCTGGTTGTCCAGTCCCTGCTGCGGGAGTCGGACGGCCTGGCGGCGGCGGTCAACGTGGCGGGCAAGATGCGCATGCTCAGCCAGCGCATCACCCTGGAAGCGCTGGCCGGCGCGGCCGTGCCGCAGCGCGCCGACCATTTGCGGCAATATCGGGACACGTTCGATCAGGCCTACCGCGCCCTGATGTCGGGCGGCGAAGCCTATGGCCTGCGCGTTCCGCAGGTGGGCCTGTCCCAGGCGCGGCAGCTGGCCGCCGTGGGCCATGACTGGCAGATCTACCAGGAATCCGTCGCCGTCTTTTCGCAGGCGGCCCGAAGCGCCGCGGGCGCCGATCCCGAGCCGCTTCTGGCGGCGGGGGATCAGTTGCTGGGCAGCGCCGAAGCATTGCTGGATGCGCTGGTCCGGCATGCCCGCGACGTCCAGCGGAACGCCCTGTACAACTCCTACATCCTGTTCGCGCTGAATCTGTTTTTGCTGCTGCTGGCCTATGCGCTGGTATCCCGCCAGGTGTTGCGCCCGATCCGCCGCCTGGTGGAGCAATGCCGGGAGTTGGCTTCGGGCAACTTCGCGGTCCGTTCCCGTCTGCGCCGCCGCGATGAACTGGGAAGCCTGGGCGGGGCGCTGGACGAATCCGCCGCCCATATCGAGCGGCTGCTGGCCGAAGTCGCCCGTGAACGGGTCTCGCTTCAGCAGGCTGCGCTGGTATACGAACACACCAGCGAGGCCATGGTGGTCACGGACGTCGATGGCTATGTCCAGAACATCAATCCGGCCTTCACGGCCGTCACCGGCTATCGGGCGGCCGAGATCGTGGGCAAGCGCCTGAATGTCCTCAGCTCGGGGCGGCATGATCGGGATTTCTACCGGGACATGTGGCAAAGCCTGGCGCAGAGCGGGCGCTGGAGCGGCGACATCTGGAACCGGCGCAAGTCCGGAGAGGAGTTCGTCGAGCGCCTGACGATCAATACCTCGTACAACCCGGACGGCAGCGTGAATTGCCGCATCGGCCTGTTTTCCGACGTGACGGAGAAACGCCGCCGCGAGGCGCTGATCTGGCGCCAGGCCCACTACGATCACCTGACGCAGCTGCCCAACCGGCAGATGTTCCACGCCAGCCTGCAGCGGTGCATCGAGGATGCGCACAATAGCGGTCCGTATTTCGCGCTGATGTTCCTGGATCTGGACCTGTTCAAGGAAGTCAACGACACCTTCGGCCACGACGAGGGCGATGAGCTGCTGCGCCTGGTGTCCCGGCGCCTGACGGGCTGCATTCGCGATTCCGACCTGGCGGCCCGCCTGGGCGGCGACGAGTTCACCCTGATCATCCAGCGGCTGAATCATCCGGACGATGTGCGGCCGATCTGCCGGAAAGTGCTGGATGCCATCGCGCAGCCCTACACGCTGAGCGGCAATACCGTGCATATTTCCGCCAGCGTCGGCGTGGCCTTCCATCCGCGCGACGGCGGGGATGCCGCGACCCTGCTCAAGCGCGCCGATCTGGCGATGTATGCGGCCAAGCAAAAGGGCAGGAACCGGTATTGCCTGTTTTCCCCGGACATGCTGCAAGCGGCTCCGTCGCACGGCGATTAGCCCGGCGCGCGGAGCGCCGGGCCGCGCGCCGCGGTTCAGGCCGGGTAGGCGGTTTCGCCGTGATCCACCTGGTCCAGGCCCTGGCTTTCCTGTTCGCCGCTGGCGCGCAGTCCGATCAGGCGGTCGGCGCACCGGATGGCGAGCGCGGCCGTCAGGCCCGCCCACAGCAGGCTGACCAGGACGGCTTCGGCCTGCAGCCAGGTCTGCCAGAGCAGGGCGCCCCAGCCGGCCGCGCCGGGGCCGCCCAGGCTGCCGGAATAGAACACGCCCGTCAGCAGGGCGCCGACGATGCCGCCCACCCCGTGGATGCCGAACACGTCGAAGGCGTCGTCGATGCCCAGGCGCCGTTTCAGTCCGTTGACGCCGTACAGGGCGGCCCAGGCGGTGAGCGCGCCGATCAGGGGGGCTGCGCCCGGCGCCACCAGGCCCGCGGCCGGCGTGATGCCGACCAGGCCGGCAATGGCGCCGGAGACGGCGCCCAGCAGGGACGCCTTGCCTTTGAGCAGGCCTTCCGCCAGGGCCCACGCCAGGGTGCCGCCGGCGGCGGCCAGCAGGGTGTTGACCAGCGCCAGCACGGCCTGTTCGTTGGCGGCCAGGGCGGATCCGCCGTTGAAGCCGAACCAGCCCACCCACAGCAGGGCGGCGCCCACCAGGTTCAGGGGCAGGCTGTGAGGCGGCATGGCCTGGCGGCCGTATCCCCGGCGCGGCCCCAGGTAGCGGGCGGCGACCAGGCCGGCCGCGCCCGCGCTGATGTGCACGACGGTGCCGCCCGCGAAGTCCAGGGCGCCCCGCAGGTGCAGCCAGCCGTCTCCCGCCCAGACCATGTGGGCGATGGGCAGGTAGCCCAGCGTGAACCACAGGCCGGTGAAACACAGCACGGCGCCAAAGCGCGCGCGCTCGGCGATGCTGCCCGTGATCAGGCCGCAGGTGATGGCCGCGAAGGTGGCCTGGAACAACGCGAACAGGAGTTCGGGGATGGAGCCCAGCAAAGGCTCGGTGGTCGTGGCCGCGGGCTGGTAAAGCCCCGCCAGGCCCAGGCGCGACCAGCCTCCCAGCCCTCCGAAGCCGGGCGTGAACGCCAGGGAATAACCGTAGAGGAACCACAACACGATGACCAGGGCGCAGACCGCCAGCGTCTGGCTCATGACGGACAGCACGTGGCGCTCCCGGGCCAGCCCGCCGTAGAAAAGCGCCAGCCCCGGCACGCACATCAGCCAGACCAGCAGGGTGGAGACCATCGTCCAGACAACGTCAGCTTTATCCATGAGAAGTGCTCCTGTGTTCAAAGGGCGGCTTCGCCGGTTTCGCCGGTGCGGATGCGCACGGCCTGATCCAGCGGCGTGACGAAGACCTTTCCGTCGCCGATCTTTCCCGTGTGGGCCGCCTGGCACAGGCATTCCAGCGTCAGTTCCACCCAGTCGTCGGGCACGGCGACCTGGACCTGCAGCTTGGGCAGGAAGTCCACCTGGTATTCGGCGCCCCGATACAGTTCCGTGTGGCCCTTCTGGCGGCCGAAACCTCGGGCCTCGGTGACCGTCATGCCCTGGATGCCGGATGCGACGAGCGCCGCATGCACTTCGTCCAGCTTGAAAGGCTTGATGATGGCGGTGATGAGTTTCATGAGCGTTCCTTGTTGAGGCGGGATGCGGAACACTTTAAGCAAAAGCCATGCCAGGTCGATGCAGGGAGGCTTCGGAGGGAAGAGGGGCGGGGAAAGCGCCCCATTTTGGCGCATCGGCGGCGGGCCTTGCCCCATGCCGGGGCATGGATGCGTCCGGCGCCCGGTTGCGAAAACCCTGCTGAAGCGCCGTGTTTTGTGTCGAGTTGTTGGCCGGGCTGCGGGACGTGCCGCCCGCCGGGCGCCGGGTTTCCCCAGGGAGGCCTGGCGGATGAGGGCGAGGCCGCGCCGGCGCGCGTGACATCAGTCTTTACATGTCAGGGTTTACCCTGTGGGTTGGGCCACTAGAATTGTAACTGACCCGGCCATGAACGGCCGGCCTTCGAAAATGATCCGCGATGTACCGAAAGCGGAACTTTGAATAGGGAAGATCATGAACACGATACGCAAAACGCTGACAATGGCTGCTGTGGTGGCTTCTTTGGGCCTGCTGGCGGCTTGCTCCAAGAGCGACGAGCCCGAGGCTCCGCCGGCTGCTCCCGCTCCCTCCACGACTCCCACTCCCGCGCCTGTGCCGCCGGCGCCGCAGGATCCCTCGGCGGCGCCTCAGGGCGAACCTCAGTCCATGAAGGACAAGATGGAAGATTCCGCCGAATCCGTTAAGGACAAGGCGGCGGCAGTGGGCCAGGCCGTGTCCGCCAAGGCCGGCGAACTGGCCACCAAGGCGGGTGAAGCGGCCAATGACGCCCGTGAATCCGTGAAGGAAGGCGCCGCCAAGGCGGATGCCGCCATCCAGGGCGCCGTGGGCAACGACAGCAAGTAAACCGTCTGCGTCTTCGCCGTGCGCGAAGGCATGACAAAAAGGGCGCATCCGCGCCCTTTTTCATGGGCGCGCCCCGTATAGTGCGATGCAGACGCATCAAGGCGGGAGGAACGGCATGTCGCTTGCAGTGCTGGCCAGCAGGGCCTTGTTCGGTCTGCACGCCCGGCCGGTCCAGGTCGAGGTCCACGTGGGCGCCGGCCTGCCGGCTTTTTCCCTGGTGGGCTTGCCCGGCGCGGGAGTGCGCGAAAGCCGAGAGCGGGTGCGTTCCGCAATCCTCAGTTGCGGTTTCGATTTCCCCGCGGGGCGGATCACCGCCAATCTGGCGCCCGCCGACCTGCCCAAGGATTCCGGGCGCTTCGACCTGCCCATCGCCCTGGGCGTCCTGCTGGCTTCGGGGCAGGTGGCCGACGGGCAGGGCGGCAGTCCGGACTTGCGCCACTACGTGCTGGCGGGCGAACTGTCCCTGACCGGGGCGCTGGTGCCGGCGGATTCCGCCTTGGCGATCGCCCTGGCGGTGGCGCGGGACGATCCGCAGGCGACGCTCGTCATGGCGCCGCCGGCCGCCGGCATCGCCGCGCTGGTGCCCGGCCTGCGGGTGCTGGCTGCGGGCAGCCTGGACGAGGTCGTGGCGCATTTCGCCGGCCGCCAGCCTCTGCCGCAGGCCAGCCCGGCGCCGTTGCGCGATGAGGCGCATGCCGCGCCGTGCCTGAGCGACGTGCGCGGCCAGGCGCTGGCCCGCCGGGCGCTGGAAATCGCCGCCGCCGGGGGGCACAGCCTGATCATGAGCGGGCCGCCCGGCGTGGGCAAGAGCATGCTGGCCCAGCGCCTGCCCGGCCTGCTGCCGCCCCTGACGCGGCGCGAGGCCCTAGAGGTGGCCGCCGTCCAGGGCCTGGTGCGGCCCTTGCTGGCCCTGCCGGGCGCGCCGCCGTTCCGGGCTCCGCATCACGGCGCTTCGCGGTCCGCGCTGGTGGGGGGCGGCGCCTGCCCGCGTCCCGGAGAGATCAGCCTGGCCCACCATGGCGTGCTGTTTCTGGACGAACTGCCGGAATTCGAGCGCCGGGCGCTGGAAGCGCTGCGCGAGCCGCTGGAAACCGGCCAGGTGACGGTGGCGCGGGCGGCCGGCAGCTGCCATTTTCCGGCGTCCTTCCAGCTGGTGGCGGCCATGAACCCCTGTCCCTGCGGCTGGCTGGGACACCCGCGCCAGGCGTGCCGTTGTCCTCAGGATCGGATTGCGCGGTATCGCTCGCAGGTGTCGGGACCGCTGCTCGATCGCATCGATCTGCATGTCGCGCTATCCATCGAAGGCGCCTGGCACGAGGCGCCGCCGGGGGAACCATCGGCCCGGATCCGCCCCAGGGTGGCGGCGGCCCGCGCCCGCCAGACGGAACGCCAGGCCTGCCTGAATGCGCGTCTGGACGCGCCGGCGCTGGCGACGCATGCCCGCCTGGATGCGGCGGGCCGGACCTTGCTGGCCCGGACCGTCGAGGCCTGGGGTTGGTCAGCCAGGGCGACGCAGCGGGTCCTGCGGGTCGCGCGCACGCTCGCCGACCTGCGGGATGAGCCCGCGGTCGGGGCCGAGGATCTGGCGCAGGCGATCCAGTTCCGGCCGGATGCGGGCCTGGGGAACCGCTGAACCGTTAAAATGGGCTTTTATCTGTGGCAGGAGACCGCGATGATCGCCCCCAATCAATGGTTCGACGATTTCCAGAAGAACATGTCCGATCTGCTGGCCAAGACTCCGGCGGCCGACATCGAGCGCAACATGAAGGCCCTGATGGCGCAGACCTTCGCCCGCATGGACCTGATCACCCGGGAAGAGTTCGACGTCCAGACAGACCTGCTGGCCCGGGCGCTGGACCGCGTCCAGTCCCTGGAAGCCCGTGTGCAGGCCCTGGAACAGCAGTTGGACAAAACGGAATAAATAACCCTATAATCAAGGGCTTTCCCCCATGTTCACAAATGCTTTTTGCGTCTGTGTATATTTTTGCATGGGGGGATGGAAGCCCGGTCATGCAGGTTGCGCATGACGGGTTTATCAGACTGGCGGATAACAGGTCAGACAAGCGCCCGATGTGTCGGGCCACCTAGGTTCGCCCAAGCCAACAGAGTATCGTCATGCCCAAGATGAAGAGCAAAAAAGGCGCTTCCAAGCGCTTTAAGGTGCGCGGCAGTGGTTCCATCAAGCGCGGCCAGGCTTTCAAGCGTCACATCCTGACCAAGAAAACCACCAAAAACAAGCGTCAACTGCGCGGTTCGGCCGCTGTCCATGAAACGAATATCGCCTCCGTAAAGGCGATGTTGCCTTTCGCCTGATCGGAGATTTCTCATGCCTCGCGTCAAACGCGGCGTCACGGCTCGTGCACGCCATAAAAAAGTTCTCAAGGCCGCCAAAGGCTACCGCGGCCGCCGCGGCAACGTATTCCGGATCGCCAAGCAGGCGGTCATGCGCGCCGGCCAGTACGCCTATCGCGATCGCCGCAATAAAAAGCGCACCTTCCGCGCTCTGTGGATCACCCGCATCAATGCGGGCTGCCGTGAACTCGGCGTGACCTACAGCGTGTTCATCGCCGGCCTGAAGAAGGCTTCGATCGAACTCGACCGCAAGGTCCTGGCCGACATGGCCGTCAAGGACAAGGCCGGCTTCGCTGCCATTGTGGCCCAGGCGAAGTCCGCACTGGCAGCCTAATCGATACAGTTTCGTTTTCGATTCTGTCTCATCGCAAACGGAGCTCACTCGGGCTCCGTTTGCGTTTTGGAAGGAACTATGGACACGACGCTCGACGAGCTGATCGCCCAGGCGCAGGGGCGTTTCGCCCAGGCGCGGGACGCGGCCACGCTGGAAAATGAAAAAGCGGTCTTTCTGGGCAAGCAGGGCTCCCTGACGGCGCTGCTCAAGGGCCTGGCGGGCCTGCAGGGCGAGGAAAAACGCACTCGCGGGGCGCAGATCAATCAGGCCAAGCAGCAGGTCGAAGCCCTGCTGAACGCGCGTCGCGCCGAATTGGCCCAGGCGGCGCTGGACCAGCGCCTGGCCGCCGAAACCATCGACGTCACCCTGCCCGGGCGCGGGCGGGGCACGGGCGGCGTCCACCCGGTCATCCGCACCTGGCAGCGTGTCGAGCAGATCTTCCGTTCCATCGGTTTCGACGTCGCGGACGGTCCGGAGATCGAAAACGACTGGACCAACTTCACGTCCCTGAACAATCCCGAGAATCACCCGGCCCGCTCCATGCAGGACACGTTCTACGTGGACATGCAGGATGCCGGCGGCCTGCCGCTGGTGCTGCGCACGCACACCAGCCCCATGCAGGTGCGCTATGCCCGCATGAACAAGCCGCCGATCAAGGTCATCGCTCCGGGCCGCACCTATCGCGTGGACAGCGACGCCACCCATTCGCCCATGTTCCATCAGGTCGAAGGCCTGTGGATCGCGGAGGACATCTCCTTCGCCGACCTGAAGGGCGTCTACACGAATTTCCTGCGCGCCTTCTTCGAGACCGACGACCTGACGCTGCGGTTCCGGCCGTCGTTCTTCCCGTTCACCGAACCCTCGGCCGAAATCGACATGATGTTCACCTCGGGACCGAACCAGGGCCGCTGGCTGGAAATCTCCGGCTCGGGTCAGGTGCATCCGCAGGTGGTGCGCAACTTCGGGCTGGATCCGGAACGCTACATCGGCTTCGCCTTCGGCTCGGGGCTGGAACGCCTGACCATGCTGCGCTATGGCGTCAACGACCTGCGCCAGTTCTTCGAGGGCGACCTGCGCTTCCTGCGCCAGTTCAACGCCTAGTGTCCCCGCGAAACGGAATCTGAATCATGCAATTTCCAGAATCATGGCTGCGGGCCTGGGCCGATCCCGCCATCGACAGCCAGACCCTGTCCCATCGCCTGACCATGGCCGGCCTGGAGGTCGAGGATGCCGATCCCTACGCGCCGCCGTTTTCCGGTGTCGTGGCGGCGCGGATCGAATCCGCCGAACCGCACCCCAATGCCGACAAGCTGCGCGTTTGCCAGGTGAACGACGGTTCGGGCACGCTCCTGCAGATCGTCTGCGGCGCTCCGAACGCGGCCGCCGGCCTGGTGGTTCCTCTGGCCCGAGTGGGCGCGGAGCTGCCCGGCGACATGAAGATCGGCCCGGTCAAGATGCGCGGCGTCGAATCCCGCGGCATGCTGTGTTCGGCCCGCGAGCTGGGCCTGTCCCAGGACCATGCCGGCCTGCTGGAGCTGCCTGCGGATCTGGCGCCCGGCGCCGACCTGCGCCAGGCGCTGGATCTGGACGACACGATCTTCACCCTGAAGCTCACGCCCAATCGCGCCGACTGCCTGTCCATCCTGGGGGTGGCGCGCGAAGTCGCCGCCCTGACGGGCTGCGATCTGCGGCCTCTGGACGCGCCCGCCGTGCCGGTCACGATCGCCGACCGCCTGCCGGTCCGGGTGCAGGCGCCCGATCTGTGCGGCCGCTTCGCCGGCCGCATCGTGCGCGGCGTCAATGCCCGCGCCGCCACACCCGACTGGATGAAGTCCCGGCTGGAACGCGCCGGCCAGCGGTCCGTGTCCGCCCTGGTGGACATTTCCAACTACATCATGCTGGAACTCGGGCGGCCAACGCACGTGTTCGACCTGCAGCGCATCCAGGGCGGACTGAACGTCCGCTGGGGCCGCGAGGGTGAACGGCTGGAACTGCTCAACGGCCAGACGGTCGAACTGGCGCCGGACGTCGGGGTGATCGAAACGGAACAGGCGCTCGAAAGCCTGGCTGGCGTCATGGGCGGGCAGGCGTCCGCCGTGACCCTGGACACCACCGATGTCTTCCTGGAGGCCGCCTTCTGGTGGCCCGAGGCCATCATGGGTCTGACGCGCCGCTTCAAGCTCACGTCCGAAGCGGCGCACCGCTTCGAGCGCGGCGTCGATTTCTCGACGATCCCCGCGCATCTGGACATCATGACGCAGCTGATCCTGGACATCTGCGGCGGCCAGGCCGGCCCCCTGGACGACCAGATCATCCGCCTGCCCGCCCGCGAGCCGGTGCGCATGCGTCTGTCGCGCTGCACCAAGGTGCTGGGCGTGGCGCTGTCCGCCGAACAGGTGGCCGGCATCTTCGGCAGCCTGGGCTTCGATTTCGAGCAGCAGGGCGACGCCTTCGTGGTGACGCCGCCGGCCGCGCGCTTCGACCTGACGATCGAGGAAGACCTGATCGAGGAAGTCGCACGCATCTACGGCTTCGACCGGATTCCCGACCTGCCGCCCGTGGCGCCCGCCCGCATGCGGGTGCCGCCCGAAACGCTGTACGGCCCGCACGCCATGCGGGCCTCCATGGCGGCGCTGGACTTCCAGGAAGTCATCAACTTCTCCTTCGTCGAAGAGGCGTGGGAACGCGATTACTGCGGCAACGAGCAGCCCATCCGCCTGCTGAACCCGATCGCCAGCCAGCTGGCCGTGATGCGCTCCAGCCTGATCGGCGGCCTGCTGGCCAACATCGCCCACAACGCCAAGCACCGGCAGAGCCGGGTCCGCGTCTTCGAGCTGGGCCGGGTCTTCGCCCGGGACGCTGCCGTGGCCGACGGCGATCTCTCGGTGGCGGGCGTTGCGCAGCCCACGCATCTGGCCGCCGCGGCCTGGGGGCCGGCACTGCCCGAGCAATGGGGCGAGGCCAGCCGTCCGGTCGATTTCTTCGACCTCAAGCGCGATCTGGAATCGCTCCTGGGCGCCAGGGCCGCCGGCCTGCGCTGCGAAGCCGCCAGCCATCCCGCCCTGCATCCCGGCCGCGGCGCCCGCGTGCTGCTGGACGGCCGGCCCATCGGCTGGCTGGGCGAAGTGCATCCCCGCTGGGCGCAGGCGCTGGATCTGCCGCACGCCCCGGTCGTCTTCGAACTGGACGCCGAAGCCCTCGCGGATCGGGTCTTTCCCCAGCCGGCCGAACTGTCCCGCCAGCCCGTCGTGGTGCGGGACCTGGCCATCTGGGTGGATGCCGGCCAGCCCTGGCAGTCCCTGCTTGATACACTTGAACACCAGATCGCGGCCGATCCCGCGCTGGCGGTCGTCAAAGACATTAAACTGTTTGACATTTGGCGCGATGCTTCGTCCGGCGATCAACGCAGCCTGGCGCTTCGCTTCTGGTTCCAGGGGCGCAACGCCACGCTCGACGACAGTCAGATCGAATATTGCATGCAGGGCCTGATCGACGCGCTGTCCCGCAACCACGGGGCACGCTTGCGCACATAGGAGAATTTCGGGTGAATACGGATCGGACGCTGACCAAAGCCCATCTGGCCGAACTGCTGTTCGAGCAGGTGGGGCTGAACAAACGCGAAGCCAAGGACGTGGTCGACACGTTCTTTTCCGAGGTCCGCGACGCCCTGGTCCAGGGGGTCGAGGTCAAGTTGTCGGGGTTCGGCAGCTTCCAGGTGCGCAACAAGCCGCCGCGCCCGGGCCGCAACCCGAAGACCGGCGAGGTCATCCCGATTTCCGCCCGTCGGGTCGTCACCTTCCATGCCAGCCAGAAGCTGAAGGATGGCATTGAAATGGCCGGAGGTTCCGCATGACGCCCGTCACGCCCGCCACCACGCTGCCGCCCATTCCCGCCAAGCGCTATTTCACCATCGGCGAAGTCAGCGAACTGTGCGGCGTCAAGCCGCACATCCTGCGGTACTGGGAACAGGAATTCGCCCAGCTGAAGCCGGTCAAACGCCGGGGCAACCGCCGCTATTACCAGCATCACGAAGTGCTGCTGGTGCGCCGCATCCGCGATCTGCTGTACGAGCAGGGCTTCACCATCGCCGGCGCCCGCAACCGCCTGGGCGAGGGCGGCGACGTTCCTCACGATCAGGATGCGGCCGTGCGCCTGAGCGGCGCCGAATTGCAGGCCCTGCGAGGCGACCTTCAGTCCATCCGCGACAGCCTGGGCAAGGCCCTGGGGCAGGCCAAGCCTTCCAATCAGGCCGACGGCCTGCTGAATCTGTAAGGCGCCAGGGCGATCAGTTGGATTCCAGGTGCAGCGGCTGCTGCACCAGCGTGCCGCTGGGAGCCGGCTTCAGGCTGGCCCAGATCAGCAGCACGATGACGGCGGCGGCCGCGCCGATGCCCGCGGCCGCCAGCACGCGACGCCAGGACAGGCGCCGGATCCGTCGGCCGATGGCAGGCTCCCCGTGGAGCGCCGCATCGGGGGCGGGCTCGTCCGCCACGCGGCGGGGCTCCGCCGCGATGGGCGTTTCTTCCATGCCCAGGGTGGTCCGGATCTGCATCAGCAGCGCCTCGGGCGGCGGAGCCGGGGGCAGGGCGTCGACGATTCCCAGGAAATAGGCTTCCCACTTCAGGGCGCAGGCGGCGGCCGCGTCGTCGTGGGCCAGGCGGGCCTGGATGTCGCCCGCGTGCTCGGGCATGTCCAGTCCCAGGACGTAGCAGGCGATTTCGTGGTCGGAATAGGAACGATGCTGTTTCATGCGCGCACGGCCTCGTCGATGTGCGTCAGGACGGATTCGATGGAGGCCTGGATGTCGGGCTCGGATCGGTCCAGCCGGTCGGCGATGCGCGCCGGGTCGCCGCCGTGCAGATAGGCCTGCAGCAGCGCGTCGAGCTGCGGCGCGGGCAGGGCGGCCAGCACGCCCTGGATGGTGCCGGGCCGGCCGGCGCCGGGCAGCGACAGTTCGGGCAGCGGCTGCTGTTCGGCGGCGGTGTCGCCCGCGGCGCGCTGTCGGCGCAGATGATCCAGCGCCCGATAGCGCAGGATGCTGTACATCCAGGCCCGGGCGGTGCCGATGGACGGGCTGTAGCCGGCGGCATTGCGCCAGATCAGCACGAAGGCTTCGTGCAGGACTGCGTCGGCCTCGTCGGGAGCGCCCAGCATGGCCAGGGCCAAGGCCCGCATGACGGGCGCTTCATGGCGGTACAGCGCGTGAAAGGCCGCGCTGTCCCCGGCCGCGCAGGCCGTCAGCTCCGCCTCGTAATCGAATACCGAAACAGTCATACAATCTTTCCGGCCTTGCCGGGTTCTCGTCAATGCTCCCTATTGTATGCGCAGCCTCCCGCTTGTCCCGACAGGCGGACGGACAGATTGTCACCCCCGATTTCCGGACGTTTCCATGCGTTTTTCCCATACCGGCCCGGCGCCCGAGCGGCGCGACGACTGGCAGACCCTGAAGAATCTCTGGCCCTATGTCTGGGCGTTTCGCGGCCGGGTGCTGCTGGCCTTCGCCTGCATGGTCGTCGCCAAGGTCGCCAACGTCCTGACGCCGATCTATCTGAAGGACCTGATCGACGCCCTGGGCGTGGCGCCGGCGCTGCTGGCCATTCCCCTGGCCGCCCTGGCGGGCTATGGCTTGGCGCGGCTGCTGACGGGCGTGTTCGGCGAATTGCGCGACGCCCTGTTCGCGCGGGTGACGCAGGGCGCCATCCAGCAGGTGGCCAGCCAGTTGTTCGCCCACCTGTTGTCGCTGTCGCTGCGCTTTCACCTGGGGCGCCGCACCGGCGGGCTGACGCGCGACATCGAGCGCGGCACCAAGGGCATCGGCTTCCTGCTGAATTTCACGGTGTTCAACATCCTGCCCACCCTGCTGGAGATCGCCATGGTGACCGGGGTGCTGCTGTGGCGCTACGACTGGGTGTTCGCCGCACTGACGCTGGCCACGATCGCGGCGTACGTGCTGTTCACGCTGAAGGTCACGGAACGGCGCATGGTGTACCGGCGCACCATGAACTCCCTGGACAGCCAGGCCAACGGCAAGGCCATCGATGCGCTGCTGAATTACGAGACGGTCAAGTATTTCGGCAACGAAGCCTATGAAAGCCGGCGCTACGACACGGACATGCGCAACTGGGTGGATTCGGCCGTGCGCAACCAGGTCTCGCTGAACCTGCTGAACATGGGGCAGAGCCTGATCATCACGATCGGCATGACGGCCCTGCTGTGGCAGTCGGCCCGGGGCGTGGTCCAGGGAAGCATGACCGTGGGCGACGTGGTGTTGGTGTCGGCCTATCTGACGCAGCTGTACGCTCCCCTGAATTTCCTGGGTTTCGTGTACCGGGAGATCAAGCATGCCCTGGCGGACATGGAGCGCATGTTCGACCTGCTGGCCCATCAGCAGGAAGTGGCCGACCGGCCGGACGCCACGGCCTTGCGGGCGGATCAGGCCAGCCTGAGTTTCGATGCCGTCGATTTCGGCTATCAGCCCGACCGGCGGATCCTGCATGGAGTCAGCTTCAGCGTGCCGGCCGGGGGATCCCTGGCCGTGGTGGGGGCGTCGGGGGCGGGCAAGTCCACCTTGTCGCGCCTGCTGTTCCGCTTCTACGATCCCACCGGCGGAGCCGTGCGCATCAATGGCCGGGACGTCCGCGACTACACCCAGGACAGCCTGCGGGCCCACATCGGCATCGTGCCTCAGGACACGGTGCTGTTCAACGACACCATCGGCTACAACATCGCCTACGGCCGCCCCGATGCCTCGCCCGACGATGTCATCCGCGCCGCGCAGGCCGCGCATATCCACGAGTTCGTCTCGTCCCTGCCCCAGGGCTACGACACCCCGGTGGGCGAGCGCGGCCTGAAGCTGTCCGGCGGGGAGAAGCAGCGGGTCGCCATCGCCCGGGCGCTGCTGAAGTCCCCGCCCATCCTGGTCTTCGACGAGGCGACCAGCGCCCTGGACACCCGCACCGAGCGGGCCATCCAGGACCAGCTGGAGCGCATCGCCCGGGGGCGCACCACGCTGATCATCGCGCATCGCCTGTCCACCATCGTGCATGCCGACCACATCCTGGTGCTGGACGCCGGCCGGGTGGTGGAGCAGGGGTCCCACGCCAGCCTCCTGGCCCGGGGCGGGCGCTATGCGCGGATGTGGCAGTTGCAGCAATCCCGTCCGACGGACGCCCCCGGCTCCGTCCCGGACGTTGCGGATTCCGCAACGGCGCCGGATGCGTCGCCCGTCTGAGATCGCATTAGGGTTTGACCTATACCGTACCAAAGCAGTACTATTTGGTTTACCGAATTTTTCCCCTGGAACAGCCGATGCTGCGGATCAGCAAGATCGTCGATTACGGAATCCTTGTGCTGACGCACATGGCGGCCCGTCCGACGCACGTCTGCAGCGCCGCCGACCTGGCCGCCAGCCTGGGGCTGGGTCAGCCCGTCGTCAGCAAGGTCCTGAAGCTGCTGGCCCAGCATCGCCTGGTGGCCAGCACGCGCGGCGCACATGGCGGCTATCGCCTGGAACGCGCCGCCGACCTGATCAGCGTGGCCGAAATCATCGACGCCCTGGAAGAGCAGCCCTTCGGCCTGACCGAATGCACGGCCATGCCCGGCGCCTGCAGCGTCGAAAGCGGCTGCCACATCCGCACCCACTGGCAGCGCATCAATCTGATCGTGCGGCGCACCCTGGAATCCGTGACGCTGGCCGACATGCTCGACGAAGGCGGCCCGGCTCCGGCGTCCGTGGCCGCCGCGGGCGCCGTGCGCCCCATCCCGAATACCCCGAACTGGAGTCTGTCCAAATGAGTACTGTCAACGACAAGCTCGATTCTTTCCTCGACCGCGACTACGACGCCGGTTTCGTCACCGAAATCGAGGCCGTGACCTTTCCGAAGGGGCTGGACGAGGATGTGATTCGCCGCCTGTCCGCGGTCAAGCGCGAACCCGAGTTCATGCTGGAATGGCGCCTGAAGGCCTACCGCGAATGGCTGAAGATGCCGCGTCCGAACTGGGCCAAGGTCAATTTCCCGGAACCCGATTTCCAGGACATCAGCTATTTCTCGGCGCCCAAGTCCAAGAAAGACGGCCCCAAGAGCCTGGACGAGGTCGATCCCGAACTGCTGAAGACCTATGAAAAGCTGGGCGTGCCCCTGCACGAGCGGGCCAAGCTGGCGGGGGTGGCGGTGGATGCCGTGTTCGATTCGGTGTCCGTGGCGACCACGTTCCGCAAGCAGCTGGCCGATGTCGGCGTCATCTTCTGTTCGTTCTCGGAAGCGGTTCGCTCCTACCCCGATCTGGTGCAGAAGTACATGGGGTCGGTGGTGCCGCCGGGCGACAACTTCTATGCGGCCCTGAACTCGGCCGTGTTCTCGGACGGGTCGTTCGTCTACATTCCCAAGGGCGTGAAATGCCCGATGGAACTGTCCACCTATTTCCGCATCAACAGCGCCGATACCGGCCAGTTCGAGCGCACGCTGATCATCGCCGACGAAGGCGCCATCGTCAGTTACCTGGAAGGCTGTACGGCGCCCATGCGCGATGAAAACCAGCTGCACGCCGCCGTGGTGGAGCTGGTCGCGCTGGACGACGCCCGCATCAAGTATTCCACGGTGCAGAACTGGTACCCGGGCGACGAGAACGGCCTGGGCGGCATCTACAACTTCGTCACCAAGCGCGGCGACTGTCGCGGGCCGCGTTCGCGAATTTCCTGGACCCAGGTGGAAACCGGCTCGGCCATCACCTGGAAGTATCCCAGCGTGATCCTGCGCGGCGACGATTCCACGGGCGAATTCTATTCCGTGGCCCTGTCCAACCATTATCAGCAGGCCGACACCGGCACGAAAATGGTGCACATGGGCCGCAACACTCGCAGCACCATCATCTCCAAAGGCATTTCCGCCGGCCATGGCAGCAATACCTTCCGGGGCCTGGTGCGCATGACGCCCAAGGCGGAAAACGCCCGCAATTACACGCAATGCGATTCGCTGCTGATCGGCAAGGAATGCGCCGCGCACACCTTCCCGACCATCGAGGTGCAGAATCCCAGTGCCAGCGTCGAGCACGAAGCCACGGCTTCGCGGATCGCGGAAGACCAGTTGTTCTATGCCATGCAGCGCGGCCTGTCGGCCGAGGACGCCGTGTCGATGATCGTCAACGGCTTCTGCAAGGAAGTTTTCAAGGAATTGCCCATGGAATTCGCCGTCGAAGCGCAGAATCTGCTCGGCGTGAGCCTGGAAGGCAGCGTCGGTTAAGGAACCCATCTCATGCTGAAAATCAATGATCTGCACGCCTCGATCGAGGACAAGGAAATCCTGCGTGGCCTGAGCCTGGACATCAAGCCCGGCGAAGTCCACGCCATCATGGGCCCCAACGGCGCGGGCAAGAGCACGCTGTCGCAGGTGCTGACCGGGCGCGACGACTACAAGGTCACCGGCGGCGCCGTCGAATTCGAAGGGCAGGACCTGCTGGCCCTGCCCGTGGAAGAGCGCGCCCGCGCCGGCATCTTCCTGGCCTTTCAATACCCGATCGAAATTCCCGGCGTGTCCAATGCCTATTTCCTGCGGGCGGCCGTCAATGCCGGCCGCCGCCATCGCGGCGAGCCCGAGCTGGACGCCATGGACTTCGTCAAGCGCGCCAAGGCCGAAATGAAGCTCGTGGGCATGCGCGACGAATTCCTGTACCGCTCCGTGAACGAAGGCTTCTCGGGCGGCGAAAAGAAACGTAATGAAGTCCTGCAGATGGCGCTGCTGGAACCGAAGCTGGCCATCCTGGACGAGACCGACTCGGGCCTGGACATCGACGCCCTGAAGACCGTGGCCGACGGCGTGAACCGCCTGCGCTCGCCGGACCGCTCCATGATTGTCATCACCCACTACCAGCGTCTGCTGGATTACATCGTGCCCGATTTCGTGCACGTGCTGGCTCACGGCAAGATCGTGCGCTCCGGCGGGCGCGAGCTGGCGCTCGAACTGGAAGCCAAGGGCTACGGCTGGATCGAAGGGGTCAATCAGGCCCCGGCGGCCGCCCGCGGCGCCAAGCCCGCCGACGACGGCAAGAAGATCGGCGTGAAACCGGGGGCGCGGGCATGAGCGCCGGCCTGCAAGCCTGGGCCGACGCATTCGCCCAGCGATCGGGGGAACTGCCCGGCGCCCAGGTGCCGTGGCTGGCGGATACGCGCCGGCGGGCCCTGGATCGCTTCATGAGCGAAGGCTGGCCCACCACGAAGATCGAAGCCTGGCGCCACACGTCCCTGTCGCCGCTGGCGGCCGCCGTGTTCGCCGACGGCGGCGCACAGCCGGTGGCCGAGCAGGTCGCCGCGCTGAAGGCCGGCGAGCCCGGCCACTGGCTGGTGTTCGTGGACGGCGCCTTCGACGCCGGTCTGTCGGACATCGGCGCGCTGCCGGACGGCGCGACCGTCCTGCCGCTGTCGCAGGCCTGGTCCCGCCATGCCGATGCGATTCAGGCCGCCTATGGACAGGCGGGGCAGGGGCACAGCACCAGCGCCCTGAACCTGGCCCTGGCCAGCGACGGCGCCTGGATCAGCCTGGCCCGGGGCGTGGCCGTCGAACAGGCCATCCACGTGGTGTGCGCGGCCGCTTCGCCACAGGCGGCGCACTTCCTGCGGCACGTCGTCCAGGCCGCCGCCGGGGCGCAGGCCACGATCGTCGAGCACTACATCGGCGTGGCCCAGGCCAGCAATTTCCGCCATGCCGCCACGCGCCTGACCCTGGATCAGGACGCCCGCATCACGCACCTGAAGCTGCAGCAGGAATCCGCCCTGGCCTGGCACCTGGGGGACATCGACGCCGTGCAGGCGCGCGGTTCCTACTTCGCGTCCCATTCTGTGTCGCTGGGCGCCCGGCTGGCGCGTCACGACATCGCCACGCATTTCGCCGACGAACGCTGCGAGACCCTGTTCAACGGCCTCTATTATGTCGACCAGCGGCGCCACGTCGATCACCACACCCTGATCGGCCATGAAAAGCCCCGCTGCGTCAGCCACGAGAACTATCGCGGCATCCTGGCCGACACCGCGCACGGCGTGTTCAGCGGCCGCATCCTGGTGGCGCCGGGCGCCGACGGCACCGACGCCATCCAGCGCAACGACAGCCTGCTGCTGTCGCGCCTGGCGAAATCCGATTCCCGGCCGGAACTGGAAATCTACGCCGACGACGTGAAATGCGCGCACGGCGCGACGGTCGGCCAGATCGATGCCGACAGCCTGTTCTATCTGCGCACGCGGGGCCTGGACGAAGCCCATGCGCGCGATATCCTGACTTATGCCTTTGCCGCGGCCAGCGTGGCGCGGATCGAAGTGCCCGTGCTGCGCCAGCGCGTCGAACGGGCCATCCGGTCCCTGCTGCCGGGCGGCATGGCGCTGGAGGCCGCATGAACGCTCCGCTGACGTCTTCCGAAACCGCGGGTCTGGCGCGTGACGCCGCCGGCGCCTTGCTCGCCGCCGACGGCCGCCCCGTGGCGGACGATTTCCCCATCCTGGCCCGGCCGGTGCGCAAGCGCCGCCTGGCGTATCTGGACAATGGCGCAACCACCCAGAAGCCGCGCGTCGTCATCCAGGCCCTGGATCGGTTCTACGAGCAGTCCAACGCCAACATCCATCGCGGCGTGCACTGGCTGTCCCAGCATGCCACCGATCTGTACGAAGAGGCCCGGGAAAGCGTGCGCGGGCTGCTGAACGCGCCCGACAGCCAGCATGTGATCTTCACGCGCGGCACCACCGAATCCATCAATCTGGTCGCCCAGACCTGGGGGCAGGGCCTGCGGGCGGGCGACGAGATCCTGGTCACGGGCATGGAGCACCATTCCAACATCGTGCCCTGGCAGCTGCTATGCGCCCGAACGGGCGCCGTGCTGCGGCATGCCCGCATCACCGACACCGGCGAACTGGACCTGGCCGACTTCAAGGCGCAGCTCAATGCCCGCACCCGCCTGGTCGGGGTCGCGCACGTGTCCAATGCGCTGGGCACCGTGAACCCGGTGGCCGAACTGGTCCGCCTGGCGCACGAGGCCGGCGCCCTGGCGCTGGTCGATGGCGCGCAGGCGGTGGCTCACGCGCCGGTGGACGTGCAGGCCCTGGATTGCGATTTCTACGCCTTTTCCGGCCACAAGATCTATGGTCCCACCGGCATCGGCGCCCTGTACGTGCGCGGCGCCATCCTGAAGGATCTGCCACCCTGGCAGGGCGGCGGCGACATGATTCGCACCGTCAGCTTCGACGGCAGCACCTGGGCCGAAGGGCCGCAGCGCTTCGAGGCCGGCACGCCCAACATCGCCGGTTCCGTGGCCCTGGGGGCCGCCATCGACTACGTGCGCGGCATCGGCCTGGACCGCATCGCGGCCCACGAGGCCGCCCTGCTGGCGCAGGCGACCGAAGTGATGCAGGCCATCCCCGGCGTGCGCCTGATCGGCACGGCGGCGCACAAGGCCGGCATCCTGTCTTTCCTGGTGGACGGCATCCACCCGCATGATCTGGGCACGATCCTGGACACCGAGGGCGTGGCCATCCGCGCCGGGCACCACTGCGCCATGCCGCTGATGTCGCATTTCGGCATCCCGGGCACGGCGCGGGCGTCGTTCGCCCTGTACAACGACCTGCGCGACGTCGACGCCCTGGCGGCTGGCGTGCGCAAGGCCCAGAAACTGTTTGGGGTGTAAAGCATGAGGGACACCGACGACGGCCTGCGCGATCTCTACCAGGAAGTCATCTTCGATCACAACCGCAATCCGCGCAATTTCCATGCGATGGACGATGCCTCCGACCGGGCCGACGGCCACAATCCCCTGTGCGGCGACCAGTTGACCGTCTATGCCAAGGTGCAGGACGGCGTCGTGCGGGAAGTCAGCTTCGTCGGCCATGGCTGCGCCATTTCCACGGCGTCCGCCTCGCTCATGACCGAAGCCGTGCGCGGCATGACGATCGACGAAGTCGAAACGCTGTTTCGCAACATCCACGCCATGCTGACCGAAGCCCATCCGGATTGCGATCTGGGCAAGCTGGAAGTCCTGTCCGGGGTGCGCGAATTCCCCTCGCGGGTGAAATGCGCCACGCTGGCCTGGCATACCCTGCACAACGCCATCACCCGGGCGCAGGATACGGCCGTCACCGAATAATGCGATGAACCAGAGGTTAACAACATGAGTTTCAATCGTCAGGAAGTGATCGTGAACCGGGATTGCCCGGCGGTCACTGTGCCTTACGGCTCGCCCGTCACCATCGAGGCCGGCTGCGAAGCCGTCATCACCCAGCAGCTGGGCGGCACGTACACCGTCATGGTGGAAGGCAATCTGTATCGCATCGAAGGCGCCGACGGCGACGCCCTGGGCTTCGAGCCCACCGAAGAACTCAAGCACGTCCACGAAGGCCCGGCCACCCAGGAATCCGTGGAGGAAGCCGCCTGGACGATGCTGTCCACCTGCTACGACCCTGAAATCCCGGTGGACATCGTCAACCTGGGCCTGGTCTATGAGTGCAAGGTGCTGCCCGCCAGCACGCCGGACCGCTTCCGCATCGAAATCAAGATGACGCTGACGGCGGCCGGCTGCGGCATGGGCACCATGATCGCCGACGAAGCCCGCAACAAACTGCTGAACATCGAAGGGGTGGACGAAGCGACCGTCGACCTGGTCTGGGATCCGCCCTGGAGCCGCGAGATGATCAGCGAACCCGCCAAGCTGCAGCTGGGCCTGCTGTAGGGGTCGCGCGGCCGGATTCCCTCCGGCGTCATCGGCCGCGTCGGCGCGCATCCGCCACGGGGCGGCCGGCATCCTGTGTTCATTCTGCGCTTGTCATTCGATGTCGTTTCTACCGGATTCGGAGCCAGCCGTCTGCCTGGCGCCACAGGCCGCCCCGGGCGCGGGCCGCCCGGACGACCCAGAGGACGTCCTTTCCTGCCGCCTGGACGCGGTCTTTCAGCCCATCGTCTGGCTTCGGGAAGGGTCGGTGCTGGGGCACGAGGGCCTGATCCGGGGACCGCAGGGCAGCCCGCTGCATTTTCCCGATCAGCTGTTCGCATCGGCCCGGGCCCAGGGGCGGGACGTCGCCCTGGAACACCGCGCCTGCCGGACGGTCGTGCGGCGGTTCTCCGAACTGGCCCTGCCGGGGCGCCTGTTCCTGAACATCAGCCCCCAGGCCCTGCTGGCCGCCGAGGAGCACGCGCTGGATCTGGCGGCCCTGCTGCGGCAGGCCGGCCTGGACGCGAGTCGGCTGGTGATCGAACTGACGGAACAGAGCCTGGGCGGCAACTGGCCCGACCTGGCCTCGGCGATCGCCCGGCTGCAGGCCCAGGGCGCGCAGTTCGCCATCGACGATCTGGGCGCCGGGTTCTCGAATCTGGGCCGCTGGGTCAGTCTGCGGCCGAAATACATCAAGACCGACAAGTCCTTCATCCGCGGCATCCAGGACGATCTGTTGCGCCAGCAGATGCTGCGTTCGATCAGCGACATCGCGGCCGTGGCCGGCGCCATCGTCGTGGCCGAGGGCATCGAGTCCCTGGAAGAGCTGGCCTGCGCCCGCGACCAGGGCATCGCCTGTGTCCAGGGCTACTACATCGAGCGCCCACAGGCGCAGCCGACGCGCCGGCACTGGCCGGACCTGCTGGCCGATGTGTCGGCCCTGCGGCTGGATGCCTTGCACTGCTGCTCCGAACCTGGGCTGCCCCAGGATGACGCCCAGGGCTGGGCGCTGCAATTGCTGCGGCGCGTCGACAGCGTGACTTCGAAGCTCTCCAGCGAGGCGGCCTTCAGCCTGTTCCTGGCCAAGCCCGATCTCTACACCATCCCGGTCGTGGAAGACGGCATCCCGGTCGGAGTGCTGAAACGCAGCAGCCTGGTGGAACGCTTCTCCCTGCCGTTCCAGCGCGAACTGTACGGCGGCCGGCCCTGCCGCCTGTTCATGGACAGCAAGCCCCTGATCGTGGACATGCACACGCCGCTGCTGACCCTCAGCCGCTGGCTGGCCGAGACCGAGAGCCATGCGCTGGCGACCGATTTCATCATCACCGCGCGTGGGCATTATCTGGGCATCGGATCCAGCCGGGACTTGCTGCAGGCCCTGAACCGCCTGCAGCTGCGGGCCGCGCGCCACGCCAATCCACTGACGCAGCTGCCGGGCAATGTGCCCATCGACCGGCAGATCCAGCGCTATCTGGCCAGCGGCCTGCGCTTTGCCGTCTGCTACGCCGACCTGGACCACTTCAAGCCGTTCAACGACGTGTTCGGCTACCGCATGGGGGACGACGTCATCCGGCTGCTGAGCCAGGTGTTGTCGCAGCAGGTGGACGGACAGCAGGATTTCCTGGGCCACATCGGCGGGGACGACTTCATCGTGCTGTTTCGCAGCGGCGACTGGCAGCAGCGCTGCCGGCGCATGATCGAATCCTTCCACCAGGGCATGGCCCAGCTGATGGTGGAAGCAGGGCGGGGCGACGTCCACGGCTACGTGGCCGAAGACCGCCAGGGCCAGCCCCGGCATTACGACCTGCCCGCGCTGTCCCTGGGGGCGGTGCCGGTCGAGCCCGGCGCCTACCATTCGCGTCACCAGATCGCGCAGGCCGCCAGCGAAGCCAAATCCCAGGCGAAGAAGCAGGCCGGGTCCTCCCTGTTCATCGAGCGCCGGGCGCCGACGGGCGCGGCGGCCTGAGACGGTTCCTGGGTAGTGGGTCGGTGGCCATCCTGCGTCTTTGGCGAATCCTCCTGGGCCGCCAGCAGATCCGTGAACTTTTGTGCTAGAATCTCGTTCTTTCGGGGCGTAGCGCAGCCTGGTAGCGCACTTGCATGGGGTGCAAGGGGTCGCGAGTTCGAATCCCGCCGTCCCGACCAGCATTATCAAGGGCTTACAGATTTCGGTCTGTAGGCCCTTGTTCTTTTTGCGTGAGTGTTGCGTGACCTCATCACGCAGCCTTACGCTTGAGAACAGTGGGCGTTGGGGTATGCCCCCCTGTTGCGACCACCTTCTCGGCATCCCGTGCTGACCTTGTAGAGCGCCATTGTTCTCAGGCGTGGCGGCAGTTCCAGAAAGAACGCTTTCCGCTCTTCCCAAGAAAGCGGGTGGGGCTGACGGCTACCTTTCTCGCTGAACATTTCAATCTCCCCGATATAGAGGTCAAGCTGTTTCAAGAAAATCGCCGGATGCCATATCGGTCGTTGGTGCGAATACTCCTCCAAAAAACGTGTTGCGGCTTGCCTCCAGGTGCGGTCCTGGCGAACCCCGTAGACGGTGGACCGGCGAATGTTTTCAAGCCGGCATGTCAGGTGGGTTGGCATTCACACACGGGGCCAGATACGATTGCGACGCCCATGGCGCAGGCGGTTTCAGGTAGCAGCGTCCTCTCCCTTGAGGATGGCTCATCCCTGTAAAATAGGCTCCAGGATATCGAATCGGAGGCCTCATGGAGATCTTTGACACGATAAGGGCGCATGCCTCTGCCATGCACCTGCCGCTGTATGCGGTGTCCCTCAGCGCTGTGCCCAAAGCTGGGACACCGGTCTTGTTGATGCTGCATTGGCATGGGTTCTTGCGGGCGTCGGCCTTCAAGCTCGCCGGTGTCAGCTTGCCGCCGCGACCGGTCGCCGGGTCGGCCTTGCAGATAAACGCCCCCTGGGATCGCATGGAATATTGGGATCGGGAGGCGCTCGACGCTGCCTGGCAGCTAGGAGCCTGGGATCTGGAGCGGGCCAACCACCGGCCCTGGTGGCGGCTGAATGCGCCACTTCGCGAGGCGCTGGCGTGTCACCGGGCCTTTGGGGCATACGCGGACTGCGGCGACGACGGCGCGACGGTAATCATGGAAGCGCCTGACCAGGCAGTCCTGATGGAAATGGCCGCGCAGTACGGCTACGTTCGCTGGTTGTTCCGTCCCAGGGCGAGCGGCTTGTGGCGTGAGATCCCACAAGACGACGACACGCTCGCGCCCGGAGATACCCGGCCTTTGCCGTGTCCTGTCTTACCCCGCCCCTACGATCGGCACCGTGCGGGCCGCGACGTGTACCGGCTGAGCCATGCGACGCGCTTTTCAATGAAATAAAAAGTTGCAATTTAGGCTAACCCCAGCCTATTGAAAAATTCCGACCAAGCTTTATTTCCTTCGACGCAACATATGTTGCCTGGAAGACGCGCGCCTATTGCTTCTTGTGTAAGGGGGGCGTCTTCCTGATTCCTTTTTGATGATCTGATTCTTCGAGGAGATTAATCATGAAGATTCGTCCCCTTCACGATCGGGTTGTCGTCAAGCGAATCGAACGGCGCAAGACGGCCTCCGGTATCGTGATTCCCGATTCCGCTACGGAAAAACCTGAACAAGGCGAGGTGGTCGCCATCGGCGACGGCAAGCGTCTGCAGGATGGCTCGGTTCTTCCTCTGCATCTGAAGATTGGCGACCAGGTGTTGTTTGGGAAATACGCGGGCCAGGCAGTCAAGATCGATGGCGAGGAGTGGCTCGTACTGCGTGAAGACGACGTTCTGGCCGTTGTCGAGCAGGACGGCCAGCCCTTGAAAAAGGCCGCCTGAGCCGGCCCCATCAACGATTCAGGAGTATTGACATGAGTGCAAAAGACGTACTGTTTCATGACAGCGCCCGCAATCGTATCGTCAAGGGCGTGAACGTACTGGCCGACGCGGTAAAAGTGACGTTGGGCCCCAAGGGGCGCAACGTATTGCTGGAGCGCAGCTTCGGCGCACCTGTCCTCACCAAGGACGGGGTTTCCGTTGCCAAGGAAATCGAACTCAAGGACAAGTTCGAAAACCTCGGTGCCCAGGTCGTCAAACAAGTGGCCTCCAAAACGGCGGATGTCGCCGGAGACGGGACGACCACGGCGACCGTGCTGGCCCAAGCCATCATTCAAGAAGGGGCGCGCTATGTGGTCGCGGGCCTCAACCCCATGGATCTGAAGCGTGGGATAGACAAGGCCGTAGGTACAGTCGTCGAGGCGCTGAAGGCGCAATCCAAGCCGATTTCGACCAGCAAGGAAATTGCCCAGGTCGCAGCACTCTCGGCCAACGCGGACGAGGCCATCGGCAAGATCATTGCCGATGCAATGGACAAGGTGGGCCGGGAAGGCGTGATCACCGTCGAAGACGGGAAATCGCTGGACAATGAACTCGATGTGGTCGAGGGCATGCAATTCGACCGGGGTTATCTGAGTCCCTATTTTATCAACGAACCCGAGAAGCAGACAGCTTCTCTGGAAGATCCGCTCATCCTGGTGCACGAAAAGAAGATCTCCAACGTGCGCGATTTGCTGCCGGTGCTGGAGATCGCAGCCAAGGCAGGGAAGCCGCTGCTGATCATTGCCGAAGACATCGAGGGGGAAGCCCTGGCAACCCTGGTGGTGAATTCGATGCGCGGCATACTCAAGGTGGCGGCGGTCAAGGCGCCCGGGTTCGGCGATCGGCGCAAGGCCATGCTCGAGGATATCGCCATCCTGACGAACGCCACGGTCATCTCCGAGGAAACCGGCAAACAGCTCGAGAAAACCACGCTGGAAGATCTCGGCAGCGCCAAACGTGTCGAAGTCCACAAGGAGCACACCATCATCGTCGATGGAGCCGGCGAGGCCTCGAAGATCCAGGCGCGGGTCAAAACGATCGAAGCCCAGGTGGAGCAGGCGACCAGCGACTACGACCGCGAGAAGCTGCAAGAGCGCATTGCCAAGCTCTCCGGCGGTGTGGCCGTGATCAAGGTGGGCGCGGCGACCGAGGTCGAGATGAAGGAAAAGAAAGACCGGGTCGACGATGCGCTGCACGCGACGCGCGCTGCTGTCGAAGAAGGCATCGTTCCGGGCGGCGGGGTGGCGCTGCTCCGTGCCCTCAGTGCGATCGAGAGTCTCAAGGGGGCTAACGCCGATCAGGACGCTGGTATCCAGATCATTCGCCGTGCCCTGGAGGCGCCTTTGCGCGCCATCGTCGCCAACGCCGGAGAAGAGCCCTCCGTGGTGGTTGCCAAGGTTGCCGCGGGCAAGGGGAACTTCGGGTATAACGCATCGTCCGGCAGCTATGGCGATCTCGTCGAGATGGGCGTCGTAGATCCGACGAAAGTGACGCGTACGGCGCTCCAGAATGCCGCCTCGATCGCGAGCCTCGTACTGACGACGGAAGCCTCCGTCGCGGAACAGCCCAAGGAAGAGAAACCTGCGCCGGTGCCGGCGGGCATGGACTACTAGTTCTCTTCCCGACGTCGCCTGATCGATCAGCGGGGATCGTCCCCGCGGGTGCCGCCAAGGTGCCCGCGGGGCGTTCTGCTCGACGCACGGTTTTCCGGTCATGGTGTGCTTTTCATCGTGCATCGCGCGCTTGAAAAACCGGACCGGAATCCTCATTTGGAGTTTTGTACAGGCCAGCGCAGGGTTCGTGTCCGATCCGTGCGCTGTGTGTTTTGACTTGTTGGCTGTTGGCATGGCGGACGGGTTGGGGCGTATGAGCCGGTGCCGTCTTCCTGCCATTGCAAGGGAGAACAGACCATGAGCGATCTTTTCTTTGGAAGCGACCTCTTCAACGAGTTCGATCGCCTGCAGCAGCAGATGGCGAGCCTCTTCAACGGTTTTCCATCCAGCATACGCTCCGGGCGCTTCGGTACGTTTCCACAAATCAATGTCGGTTCGACCGACGACTCGATCGAAATTGTCGCGTTTGCGCCGGGTATCGATCCGAAGGCCCTCGATGTATCGATCGACAAGGGCCTGCTGGTCATCAGCGGCGAGCGTGAAACGGTACGGTCGGAGGCGACGGATGACACGCGAGTCTACGCGCGAGAGCGCTTCGCGGGCACCTTCCGCCGGGTCGTCGAGCTGCCCGAACAAGCAGATCCCGAGAAGGTGACGGCGCGGTATGCCGACGGCTGCCTTGCCATACGCATTGGCAAGAAGGAGACGTCCAGGCCGCGGGCCATTACCGTCCAATGAGGTGATTACAGCATTGAGGAGAATATCATGAGCAACACAACGGAACTCGTCAGAAAGGACGACATTGCGGTGAGTCGCCGCGCAGGCGACCCGGCGCAACGCCGGATCACGGTGACGCCCTCCGTGGACATCTTCGAGGACAGCCAAAAAGTGACGCTATGGGCGGATCTGCCAGGTGTGACAAAGGATCGGCTCAACATAAAGGTGTCTGACGGCAACCTGTCTATTGAAGGCGAATCGGTGGTGCCCACGCCGGCAGGGTTGCGCTTGCAGCATGCGGAGGTTCCTCAACCTCACTTTGCCCGGGCATTTTCGCTTGGGGCTGATCTGGACGCATCGAAGATTGATGCGATCTTGAAGGATGGTGTATTGAAGCTGACCATCCCGCGTCGCGAGGAAGCCCGGCCGCGCCGGATCGAGGTGCAGGCAGGCTGAACCAGGTCGCGGGCGCGACAGACGGTAGGCGGAGCGTGGCGGCCGATAACCGCCACGCTCCGGCGATAGGGATGTCGCAGTGCAAATCTGGCTCTCCCGGGACGGCAAAGGAGAAGATGATGAATACCGACTTGAAAAAGTGGAATCCATTTAAATTTCTTCGTGGACAAGCTCGTGAAGCGGAACCGGGCAATTCGGATGGGGCCCCGCCAAACAAGCAGAAGCGGGCCTACCGGCCCGATATCCCACGGCTCTTTTCGCGCGAGCAGTGGCGCTTGATGGAGGATTTTATTCACGATCCGTTTTCGGGGCACGGTATGCTGGACAGATGGTTCGGAGACTTTAGCCCGTCACGCTTTCGACCGCGTATCGACGTGGTTGACGAGGGGCAGGTATTACGCGTAACCGTTGAACTTCCGGGATTGGATCGTGAGGATCTCAGCGTAAGTGCCGAGGATGGCATGCTCGTACTTCGCGGTGAAAAGAAGCAGGACATCCGCAGTGAAGAGAACGGCTGCTATAGGCTGGAGCGTGCGTATGGCAACTTCATGCGCACCATTCCCATGCCCGCGGATGCCGATCCGGACCACACGCTGGCAAAATTCAGCAATGGGGTGCTGACGCTGACCGTGCCGAAGTCGGAGCCGGAGTCGGCGCAGTCAGTAGGCCGCACGATCGAGATTAACTAACGTTCGGTTGTACGGGGTCCTCTGGCGTGGCGGTAATCCCCCCAATAAAGCGGTGCGGTCAGAAGTAGAATTTTCTCATTGAGGAGTTCTACAGCATGAAGAAATCACGATTCACGGACAGCCAGATCCTGAATGCGATCATCAACCGGCCGACGGTCGTGGCATCCGGCTGTTCAACGCAATCGATGGTTTCAACCGCGAAGCGCTGGGCATCGAGATCGACTTCTCCCTGCCGCCGGAGCGGGTCATCCGTTCGTTAAAACAGATCATGGGGACTGTACGGTACGAGTGGCTGTCTCAATATCACTGGGAAGACCTGGATCAGGTCCAGTGCGTCTCTGGCCGGATTCCTGCCTTCGGCACGCCTGCGACCTTTTATCTTCGCCTAAATTCCCATGAAAAGGCCTCGGGCATGAAATAGTTACAAAAGACTTCAAAGCCTCTTTCGAAGCGTGTTGATTAGTATTAGATTATTACCGACCATCCCTATTCCGGAGAGAATCCATGCAATGCCCACCTGTCTTTGACAGTGAGCCGCAGCGCCTGGCGGCACTGGCAGAGTATGAGCTGGATGAGGGTCGGGAGCTTCCGAGCCTGGAACCCATCATGTCGATGGCGACGAAGATCTTCGGCGTCCCGGTGTCGGCGGTGAACATCGTCGGCAACGATCATGTGTTCTTCGCCGCCAGCACCGGCATCGGTGAAGCCGACATGCGCAGGGACGTTTCGTTCTGCGCGCATGCCATGGCCCAGGAAGATGTCATGGTCGTGCCGGACGCGGCGCGCGACGAGCGCTTTCATGGCAATCCCTTGGTGCGCGGGGACTCGGGGATCAGGTTCTACGCGGGGGTGCCCCTGGTTTCGCCCAAGGGATGGCCCCTGGGAGCGCTGTGCATCATCGATCACCAGCCTCGCGGAGGCTTGTCCGATCACGATAAGGATGCCCTGCGCGAACTGGCCCGCATAGTTTCCGACAAGCTGGAACTGCGGCGGATGGAAAGGGCATCGCAGAAAGGAACGTCCCGGTTCGAGGCTCTGGCGGAACATTCTCCATCGGCGATAGTCTCGTTCGGCGCGGATTGCCGGATCGTCGCGTGGAACTCCGCTGCGACCCGGATGTTTGGCTATCAGTCGGCCGAGTTGGTGGGGCAGAGCATCGAAATGCTCATGCCCGAACACCAGCGGGCGGCGTTCCGGTTGCGCATCGCCGGCGCGGTGGCTCTTGGAGAAGTGCGGTGCGATACGCCGATCGAGATCACCGGCCTGAGAAAGAACGGCTCCGAATTTCCTGTCGAGCTGGCCGCATCCTTGTGGGACGACCATGGCCAGATCCGGTTCGGCGCCATCGCGCAAGACATCAGCGAGCGTCTGAGGCAGCAGGAGGAACTGACGCGGCTGGCGAATTTCGATACCTTGACCGGCCTGGCCAATCGTGGAATCTATCACCGGTCCATCCACGACAGCATCGTTGCCGGCCGCAGGAGCGCAGCCCTGATCCTGGACCTGGATGGGTTCAAGGACATCAACGACACCCTGGGCTACTCCGTGGGGGATCGCATTCTCTGTGAGATCGGTCGCCGGCTGCATGGCGTCGTCGGGCTTGGCGATGTCGTCGCCCGCATCGGGGGCGACGAGTTTGCCCTCCATGTTCTGGACGAGGATACCGTGGAGGCCGTCCAGAAAGTCGCCGATGCGGCGATTCAGGAAATCAGGCGTCCCATCGATATCGACCGGCACGATCTGTATATCGCCGCCAGTTGCGGCTTCGCTCTGGCGCCGCAGCATGCGGAAGAGGCGATCGAGCTGGTCGGAAATGCCGACCTGGCGCTTTTCAGCGCAAAGGCGAACAAGAGAGGACATGCCCTGGTCTTCGATCCCAAGCTGCGGTCGGCAGCCAGTTCGCGCAGACTGTATGACAGCGAGCTGCATCGCGCCGTGGCTCGTGGAGAACTGTTGCTCCATTACCAGCCTCAGGTTCACATCGGGGACGGGGCGCTGGCCGGAGCCGAGGCCTTGATACGCTGGCAGCATCCTCAGCGTGGCTTGCTCATGCCCGGAGACTTTCTGGATGTATTGGCGGAAGGGCCGCTGGCGGTGGCCGTGGGCGACTGGATTCTTGAAACCGCGTGCGCCCAGGCCGCGCTTTGGCGAAATGCCTGCATGGGCGGTTTCCGGATGGGCGTGAATCTGTTCGAGGCGCAGTTCCGCGCCGGGGATCTGCCGGAGAAGGTGATGGGCGCCCTCGCTCGGCACAACTTGCCTCCGCATGCCCTGGAACTGGAGATTACGGAAAACATCGCGCTCGACAATGAGGAAGTCGTTCTTTCCCCTCTACGGGAGCTGCGCGACATCGGGGTGGGCATTGCTTTCGACGACTTCGGCACAGGGTATGCCTCTCTCAGCCTGCTCAAGCATTATCCGTTGACGCGCCTCAAGATCGATCGCTCCTTCGTGCAGCAGATCGCGGAGTCGCGGCAGGACGAGGCGGTCGTCCGCGCGGTCGTCGACATCGCGCGCGACTTCGGCCTGCAAGTCATCGCCGAGGGGGTGGAGATGCAGGCGCAGCGCGACAAGCTGCATCAATATGGCTGCGAGGAGGCGCAGGGCTATCTGTTCGGGAGACCTGGGCCCGCGGATGCCTTGAGCCCCGAACACTGGCGGCGCGAGCCGGACCAGGCGAGGCTCTGAGACGCGTCGCTCCGCGCCCGCCCGGCCGCGGCGATCCGGCGCCTGGCCAGGATCTCGCGTAATGCCGCTGGCGGGCTTGCATGGGGCTCAAGGGGCGCGAGTCCGGACCCGGCCGTTCAGGCTTTCGGACACCGAACGAGTTGTTGCATGACAGCCGCTAAGTAAATCTTCTTTGGTGTTGAAATGTCGACATTCCATATGTATACTTTTCTCCAAAAGGCCGGTAGGTCGCAACGGCTACAGATCGACAGCGGCATGCTGGCTCGCTGCTGATCGTGGCGCGAAATCGTTTACTTGATGCGAGGATTCTTCATATGTCGTTGATTACGGGTGGTGAAGCTGTCGTGGGCGCGCTGAAGGCGCAAGGAGTCGATCATGTGTTCGGCCTGATTGGATCAGCAGGAATGGAAGTGTTCGACGCCTTGTACAAGGCGCCCGGCATCAAGTACATCGGCGTGCGCGATGAGCGCACGGGTGTGCATATGGCTGACGGCTATGCCCGCGCTTCTGGCAAGGCTGGGGTTTTTCTGGCGGGGCAAAATGGTCCGGGGGCAACAAACTTGGTGACGGGCCTTGCCCAAGCCTATGCGGCCTACTCGCCGGTGGTTGCTTTGACGGGGTTCCTATCGTCTGCGCACGTTTGCCGTGACGCGTTCCAAGAGGTCGATCAGCAGGCGCTCTTCAAGCCTATCACCAAGAAAACCTATACGCTGACGAAGGCGGACCGGATTCCAGAAATGGTGGCGGAGAGTTTCCGCAACGCTCTGTCGCCTCGGCCGGGCCCCGCAGTGCTGAATCTGCCGCGCGATTTGTTGGCAGAAAAAGTGGATGACGCTTGTCTGGAAGCGGACAGCCCGGTATTCATCGCGAATCACTCTACCGGAGCGCGCCAGTCGATCAGAGAAGCCGTCCGCCTGCTCAGTCAGGCGAAACAGCCTTTGATCATTGCAGGCGGGGGCGTCAAGAACGGGCGTCACCAAGCTGCGCTGATGGCCTTGGCCGAATGCCTGAATGCCCCGGTGGCGGCATCGCCGGGTCACGGCGATGCGTTCCCTTGCAGCCACCGGCTGTACGCTGGTCAGGTGGGGCCGAGAGGCAATGCGGTTGCCTCGGATCTGGCGAAATCCGCAGACGTGATCCTCGCACTGGGCACGCGCTTGGGATTTAATACGACGTTCTATTTGGCGGATAGCCTCAACCCGTCCGCCAAGATTATCCAGACTGAGCAGGAAGCAACGGCAATCGGGCGCTTCAGAGCAATCGCCGTCGGCATTCAGGGCAATGAGGGCGATATTGCCGAAGATCTGCTGGCAGGCCTCGCCGGTCATGAGGCGGCGGCGCCGGTGCGGCAATGGACGGAAACCTTCGTGCGGGAACGGGCCGCGCTGCTTGCCGAGCGCGACAAGGCAGTGTCGTCGGCGAATGGCCGTATTCAGCCGAGCGCGCTTTTCAGGGCCTTACGGTCGGTCTGCCCGGAGGATTCGCTGTACACCCTTGATGCCGGGACCTTATGCCTGCAGGCGACGGATCAGTTGTGCTATCACCGGACGCCCTCACTGTTCACGCCGCTGGATTTCGGTTTGGTAGGGTTTTCCTTTGCCTGCGCGCTAGGGGCCAAGCTTGCCTTGCCTGACCGCACCGTGGTCAGCCTGATGGGCGATGGCGGCTTTGGCATGGCTTGCAGCGAACTCGGCACGGCTGTGGAGCATGGCATCAACGTGGTCTGCATAGTCATGAACAACGGCTGCTGGGGAGCGGAAAAAGCTTACCAGCGGGATTTCTTTGGCCAGCGCTACATCGGCGCAGACGTTCGGAATCCGCCGTACGACGAACTGGCTCGGTTGTGGGGGGCCGCCGGCTATCGGGTTGACGCCGAGGACGCCATTGCTGACACGGTCAGAGAGGCACTCAGTTGTGGCCGGCCCGCCGTGGTCGATATCCGTGTCGATCCCGAGGCGCTATACAGCTTCAGGAAAGATTCGTTCAAAAATCGGAATGGTGGTTGAACGTCCATGGAAGCATATGACTATATTGTGGTGGGAGCGGGATCAGCAGGTTGTGTGCTCGCAGATCGCCTTAGCGCGTCGGGCCAGTTCACCGTACTGGTTTTGGAGGCCGGCAAGGAAGAGCGCAATATCTGGATCCATATCCCGCTCGGGGTCGGCAAGTTGTTGACCGACGACCGCTATGTCTGGCCTTTCAGGACCGAGCCGCAGGCCCACATGCACGGCCAGCAGATCTATTGGCCGCGAGGGAAGGTGCTGGGCGGTTCCAGCTGCGTCAATGGCATGGCTTATGTCTGGGGCGATCCTCGAGAATATGACGCCTGGGCGGGACGCGGCATTAGCGGCTGGACGTTCGACGAGCTTCGACCCTATTTCATGCGTCTGGAAAGCAATGCTTATACCGACAGCAGGATGCGCGGCCACGACGGCCCCATGCGGATCACCGATCGGGGCGCGCGCGAGCGCGACGTGCTTTCCGACGCATTCGTCGAGGCCTGCAGGCAGAACGGGATTCCGGGTACTCCGGATTACAACGCAGGCGCCTATGAAGGAGTCCGGTATCTGGAGCAGAACGCTTACCGCGGCGTCCGCTGGAGCGCGAATAAAGGCTATCTGAAGCGGGCCAGGGGGCGCGGGAATCTGACTGTTCGCACTCAGGCGACAGCGCGCCGCCTCTTGTTCGAAGGCGTCCGGTGCGTCGGCGTCGAGTACGAGCAGGGTGGGTCGATCCACCGCGCCGGCGCCGGGCAAGAGGTGGTGCTGAGCGCCGGGGCGATCCAGTCGCCGCATTTGCTCGAGCTGTCGGGCGTGGGGGATCCGGAAGTGATCAGTCGACTGGGGGGAGGGCTGGTCGTGGCGAATTCCGCGGTGGGTGAGGGCATCAGCGACCACCTGCAGATCCGCTGCACGTACCGGACGCAGATCCCTGAAACGATCAACGACTTGATGCGCAGCCCCTTGCGCAAGGCAATGGCAGCCTGCCAGTATGCGGTGGCCAGGAAGGGACTGCTGGCAAACACATCGTCGACGGCGCACGCCATCACGCGCAGCGCCGCGACACGCCCGCACCCCAACGTCATGATCCGTATTTATCATATCAGCGGTCGCGATCGATATTCACGTTCGCCCGGGGCAGGGATCGATCGGTTCTCGGGTTTCTCCATCGGGGGCTTCGTCCTGTATCCCAAGACGAGAGGCTCGGTCCACAGCCGATCGTTGGACCCTGATGAGGCGCCCGCGATCACCTACAACTACCTGAGTGAAGCCAGCGACCGTACCGAATGTGTCGAACTCCTGACACGGATCAGGGCTATCGCGGATTGCCCCGCGCTGCGCAAGGTGATCATTGAAGAGGACCAGCCCGGACTTGCCGTCAAGGACGAGGGACGGTTGCTCGACTACATCATGGGGACGGGGCAGACCGCTTGGCATACGGTGGGTTCGTGCCGCATGGGCCAACCCGGCGATTCGGTTGTCGATTCGGAGTTGCGTGTCCACGGCACGCGCGGTTTGCGAGTGGCGGATGTGTCCGTCATGCCGACGATCGCCTCGTCGAATACGAATGCGCCGGCCATCATGATCGGCGAAAGAGCATCGGATTTCATCTTGCGGGAGGCTACGCGGCATGGCAAATGAGAGCGAACAGATCCCCGGCCCGTCGGGCACGGAGCCGAAACAGCAAACCCTGTATGAGCAGTATCTGGAAAAAGGGGAATGGAATCCGCTGTGGGACAAGCTGCGTCAGGCCGCGCCGGAGTTTGTGGATGCGTATCTGGCGTTTCGCGAAGTGCCTCGGGTGCATGGGCCCATTCCGAAGAAGTACGTGGAGCTGATCATGGTCGCCATCAATGCCGCCACGACGCATCTCTATCGCGACGGGATCCGGCGACATGTCCAAAACGCGTTTCGCGCCGGTGCGTCCGTGGAAGAAGTGCTGGAAGTCATTCAGCTCATTTCCGTCATGGGTATCCATTCCTGCAACGTCGCCATGCCGATCTTGCTTGAGGAAGCAGCCAAGGAGGGACTGATCGATGACGCTGGCTGACTCTGCCGGATCAGGGAATGGCCAGCAACAGGCGGCCTGGACCATCACCCCGGTGGCCTTGGGGAGCAGGCGGGCGATCTGGTCTTGGTTCAATTACCTGGAAGACCGGCAAGAGCCGATCCTGATTGCCTATCATGCCTGGGTGATCTCGGACGGAAGCCGGACCATCCTGGTCGACACCGGGCCTTCCGTGGAAGAGGCGCAGGCGCGCGGTTTCGAGGACATGCGTTCGATCGTGGATGTGTTGCCGGAGCACGGGATTGATCCTGAGACGATCGACACTGTGATCCTGACGCATCTGCACTGGGACCATGCTTCGGCCGCTATTGCCTTTCCGAAGGCCAGGTTCCATGTCCAGCAGGCCGAGATCGACTTTTTCCTAAAGGATGCCTGGGATAACCCGGCGACGTCGCGGTTCTTCAGTCACCGGAAAATGCTGACGTATCTCGTGTCGTCGGGCAGGGCGGTTGCGGTCGACGGCAGTGCGGAACCGTTGCCGGGCATCCGCCTGATGAAGATGGGCGGGCATACCCCCGGGTCCCAGATCGTGGTGGTCGCGACGCGTCACGGCCTGGAGATCATCACCGGGGACCTGATCCCCATGAACAGAAACTATACGCAGGCCATTCCCACGGGAATTTTGGTGGACCTGCTGGCGGTCGTTCAAGGCAGGAAGCTCATTCGCGCCATGCGGCCGTATCGTATTTATACGGGACACGATCCCGAGCAGGGTCTGGTCTGCGACGCCCCCGAATCAGCGGGCGGCAGCACACCAGGAGAATGACAGCACGCGTTTGCATCACGATCATCGATTCACGATTCAATTCAATAGAAAACCGGAGGAGGTGTGGTCATGTTCAAGTTCAAGAGGAATACTTTGGCACCGGCCTTGCTGGCTGTGTGCGCCGGGCTGATGTCGGCGCAGGCGGCGGCATCAACGGTGACGTTGAGGATCACGTCCGCGTCGCCGAGGCAGATGGAAGACAGCCGAGCATTGCAAGATACTGCGAAGTTTCTGGAAAAGGAGACGAACGGGTCGGTCATTCTGAAGCCTTATCTGTCTGCTTCATTGTTCGGTGAGGTCGACGGAGTAGGCGCTGCGCAGAACGGCTTGGTGGATATGGCAGTCGCCTGCACCTGCAATTTCACGAAACTCACAAAAGCCTTTCTATTCGCGGATCTGCCCTACGTCTTCAAGTCTGAGGCATCGGCCCGGGAGGTCTGGGATGGCGACATCGGAGCGCAAGCCAGGGCCAGCTTTGCGGAAAAGACAAATCTGATTGCACTGGCCTTCGCGCCGAGTGGCGGCGGGGCTCGTCAGTTTCTGAATACAAAGAAGGCCGTCAAGGTGCCTGCCGACATCGTGGGGATGAAGATCCGGACGACGGCTACGCCGTTGGAACAGGGGTTCTGGAAGGAAGCTGGTGCGATCCCCACGCCGGTCGACATCAGCGAGACGTACACCGCGCTGCAGCAGGGGTTGGTGGATGCCGAGCATTTGCAGCCCATGTGGACGACAACGCTGAAACACGATGAAGTGGTTCGATACGCCACGGAGATCAATGCTCTGTACGTCTACCGAGCCGTTGTCATCAACAAGAAAGCATACGACAAGCTGGATGCGGCGCAGAAGAAGGCACTCACTGCAGCGATGGCCTATTTCGAAGACAAGGCCTATCAATACAACGAGGAAGAACGCAAGACGTCTCTGGCGGAAATGGCCAAGCATGGGGTGAAGACGGTGGATCTCAGCCCTGACGAGATGAAGCAGTGGGAAGAGCTGGGCGCCAAGTTCCGGCAGTTGCCGCTGGCGAAAGACAGCGTGCGGGCTGGCTTGGTTGATCGCGTGTTGGCGGCGCAGGCAGGCGCAAAATGAAGAATGCAGCTCGCAAACTGATCGCTGGCGCGGAAATGTTCGGTGCCATCCTGGTTGGCGCGACCGTGTTCATCCTGTTCGCGAGCATCGTGTCGCGGGAGATCGGCGCGGCGCCCATGACCTGGGCTAATGAAGTCAGCTTGGCTCTCTTCGTCTGGATCATCTTCATCGGCGCGGCTGTCGCATTCGCCAAGAATGGGCGGATACGCTTTACGTTCATCGTGGAGCGGCTCGGGGCCAGGGCTTCCGACTTTCTGGATGTCGTGGTGTCGTGGGTCGGTATCGTCGTGCTGGGCGCCCTGTTTATGCTGTCGGTCGATCTGGTGGTGGATAGCGCCGGGCAGCGTTTTCAAACGCTGGCCATCTCGACTGCTTGGCAGATGGCAGGATTGCCAGTCGGCATGCTCATCGCCATGGTCGGGTGGCTGTCCGAGGGCCGGTTTCGGACCGGACGACGTTCGGAGGACAACTGAACATGGAAATCATCATCCTGGGTGTCATTTTCATCGGAGCGGTATTGCTCTCCGTGGATATTGGTATTGCCATGCTGATCGGATCGGCCTCCTTGCTGCTGATCGAGCCATTGGTCCCTCTCACCGTCATTGCACAGAAGGCGGTGACGCAGGTGTCGCTGTTTCCGCTGCTCGCCATCCCGGGCTTCATTCTGACCGGGGAACTCATGAACGTCGTCGGAATGACCAAGAACCTTGGCGAGGCGGCTCAATTCCTTGTTGGCCGGCTACGGGGCGGCTTGGGTTATTCAACCATCATCGCCTGCATGGTGTTTGGTGGCATGACCGGCTCGGGCCTGGCTGAAACGGTCGCCATTGGCTCGCTCATGGTGCCATTGCTTGCCGCCCATGGTTATCCGAAGTCCTTCTCGTCAGCCATGATCGCCGCCGGTGGGAGTCTGGGGCCTGTCATTCCTCCATCCATTCCCATGGTCATTTATGCCAGTATCGCCCCTACGGTTTCGATCACGTCCCTGTTCATCTCGGGGATCGTCCCCGGCCTGATGCTGGGGATCGGGTTCTTGATCGTGGTGGGGTGGCGCTCTCGGAAAATAGAATCGCTTCGTGCAGGATCGCCGGTGCAGCCGCAACAAGCTGCCGGCGGTCGTGTGCTGTGGCGGTCGCTGCCGGCCTTCGGTGTTCCTGTCATCATTTTCTATCTGATCTTCGGGGGATATTCGACCGTGACGGAAGCGTCGGTTGCGGCCGCGGTGTATGTTGTCTGTTATGGGGTGATCGTTCGCAAGTTGAGTGTTGGCGCGCTATTCAATGCATTGAAATCGTCGCTGTTCGCCTGTGGAATCTTTGGCTTCATCATTGCGGCTGCCGGGCCGTTTTCCTTCTTGATGTCGCTGTTTCAGGCGCCCGAGGCGATTGGTGCCTACCTTACGTCGATATCGAGCGGTAATACGGTTGTTCTGATGCTGCTGGTGACGGTGGTCCTCCTGGGGCTCGGCACCTTGGTGGAAGCCACTTCCCTCGTGATCATCCTGGCGCCGATCCTGGCTGGCGTCGCGACGGTCGCCGGCATCAATCAGCTGCATATGGCGTGCGTGTCCATCGTTGCGTTGATGATCGGGTTGTTCACTCCGCCGGTCGGGACCAATCTCTTCGCCATGGTGGGCGTGTCGGGTGCGTCGATCGAGAGTATTTCCAAGGAGTTGCTGCCCTTCATCGTCATCGCGGTGATTGTGGTACTGGTTCTGGCCGTGTTCCCGGCCAGTGTCACGTTCCTTCCGGACCTGCTGCGCAGTTGAACGGCCCTGGATGCTGGGTGATGGCTGCAGTGTAAAATCGGGCCGGGAAGGCTTCTGAGCAGTGTCGTGAACCAGATACGAAAACAAAGTGGGCCATTGTTGCGTACGTTGCCGCAGCAGATTGCGGAGAATCTCGCCGCCTCTATCCTGAGCGGCGAGATCGAAGCGGGAAGCCGGCTTCGCGAAGTGGAGTTCGCCACATTCTACGCAGTCAGCCGCTCGACCATCCGCGAGGCTTTACGCATCCTCGAGCTGCGCGGATTGGTGGAAATCCGGGTGCAGCGCGGGGCCTATGTCACGTGTCCCTCGCGCGATGAGATCTACAAGCTGTTCGCTGTACGGGCAGCCTTGCTGTCCACCGCCTCCCGCCTTGCCGCGGAAGTCTGTACACCGCAGCAGGCGGCGCAACTGCGCACCAGGCTCGACAAGTTGGCCGGAAGTCTGGACGATGCTGCCCGGTATGTACGCCAGAGCGGTGATCTGATTGATTTGATCACGACGATCGCCGGCAACGAGATCCTCAAGCAATATGCGGACGATCTGGCGGCGCGAATCGGTCGGTATGTTCCACTGGGACTGACGGAACTTGCCCGGCGGGAAAAATCACTCAAGGTCTGGCGGGACACGATCGGGGCCATTGTGGCGCACGAGCCCGATAAAGCCAGCGTCAATCATTATCTGCTTGCGACTCAGAACCGGGACGCGGCATTGCTGCGGCTCGACCAGTTGCAGTCGCGGTGACCTTGCAGGGCCAGATCGCTTGATCCCAGGATCTTTCCACCATCCTTCGCTCCATTCAGCCATCATGGATCACGTCAGCATGCAGATTCCGTCCTCGGCCGCAGAGTGATCGGGGCGCGGGCCGCTCGGCACAGGCCGCGTTGGGCTATGCTTTCACCCTATGGCAGAAGGAGAGGCCCAGCATGACCCGCAAGACGATCAATGTCGCGTTCACGTCCGATGACTGGCGGGGCGTGGCCCTGTCCAATTTCACGCTGTCGCCGTTCGAACTGGACGGTGTGCCGCTGGCCTCGGTGGAAGGCTTCATCCAGGGCATCAAGTTTCCCCCGGGGCATCCCGCGCGGGAACAGGCCTTCGTGTCGTCGGCCTGGGAAGCCAAGGCGTGCGGGGAAGGGGCGGACAAGCGCTTCGCCTACTGGGACGAGGCCAGCGTCGAATTCGGCTCCGATGCGCACCATCGCCTGGTCGAACGGGCGCTGCGCGCGCGCTTCGACCAGAACGAAGGCCTGCGCCGCGTGCTGCAATCCACCCGCGGCCTGGACATCCTCCACCAGACCGGCGAGGGGCCGGAACCGGATCGGACCTCGCTGCCGGCGGCCCTGTTCTGCCGCATCCTGAGCGACATCCGCGAGGCTTCGGCGTCGCCGCAGGACCTGGCGGAACGGATCGTCGAGCAGACGACCGACGCCCTGATCTATGCCGATCGCCCGGGCAGGATCGTGCGCTGGAACCAGGCCGCCAGCCGGCTGTTCGGCTTTTCCCGGGACGAGGCCCTGGGCGCCAGCCTGGACCTGATCATTCCGGAGCATTTGCGCGCCGCGCATTGGGCCGGCTACAACGCCGCGCTTGCCAGCGGGCGGATGAAGCTCGATGGGCGTCCGACCCTGACGCGGGGGGCGAAAAAGGACGGCGGGAAGTGCTATGTGGAAATGACCTTCGCGCTGGTCAAGAATGAACAGGGCGACGCGATCGGCTCGGTCGCCATGGCGCGCGACGTGACGGCGCGCATCGAGGCGGAGCGCGCCGCCCGCAAGGCGCAGGGGGCCTGATCCGGCCATCCCGGCGCCGTGGCGGCGGGCTCGCGGCGCGTAGTGGCGCAACGACGCCTATCGCCATCTCCGTATGGGCCTTATGCGGGAATATGCATATTCCTGAAGGGCTTCTTTGCTAAAGTCCTTGAACGTTCAAGGAACGCAGAAACCAGAAAACGGAGACAACATGATGAATCACACCCGGCGGCGCCTGTTGGCGGCGATCCCCCTGGCTTCCCTGGCCGCCTGCTCGTCTTTCAAAGGCGCCGGCGGCGCAACCAAGGTATCGGCGCTGTTCTGCGGCCAGGTCAATGACGGCGGCTTCATGCAGGCCGGCTATCAGGGATTGATGCTGGCCAAGCAGAAGCTTGGCGTCCAGACAGCCTATATCGACAAGATCCCCAACGAAACCGGCGCGCAGGTCGTGGCGCTGCGGGAACTGGCGCGGGCGCGTCCCGCGCTCATCATCGCGCACGGCGGGCAGAACAACAAGGCGGTCGAGCAGGTCGCGGCGGAGTTCCCGGACATCTCCTTTGTCGTCACGCAGGGCCACGTCACCGGCGCGAACCTGTCCAGCTACGACGTGCTGCAGGAAGAGTCGGCATGGCTGGCCGGCGCGTATGCGGCGATGATGACGCGCACCGGCGTGGTGGCTCACCAGTCCGGCATCCGCGTCCCGCCGGGCCTGCGCGGTCGCGCCGCGTATGCGGACGGCGTCCATACGGCCAATCCGAAAGTGCGCCTGCTGACCAATTTCTCGGGCAATCAGGATGACGTCGCTCTGGCGGAGCGGGTCACGCGGGCGCAGGCGAAGCAGGGGGCCGACATCATCTTCACCATGCTGAACGCCGGCCGTTCGGGAACCACCGAGGCCTGCCGCGCCCTGGGCATTCACGAGATCGGCAATGTGGCCGATTGGGTGGCCAGGGATCCCCAGGTCTTCATCGCTTCGGCGTATGCCGACGTGGGCATCGGGGTGTTCCAGGCGGCGGAGGACTTCGTCCAGAAGCGCTTCAAGCCCGGCGAGATCTCCAAGGTCGGCCTGCAGAACGACCAGGCGGTGCGGCTGATCATGGCGAACAACACCCCTGCGGCGGTCCGGCGGAAGATCGAAGACTTCCGGCAGCAGATCCTGAACGGCCAGATCCGGGTCAAGACGGATTATTCGGGGCCCGAGTTCAAGATCTAGCCTTGAAACGCGGCGGGGCGGGCATGGGCCCGCTGCCGCCGTCCTGCCCGCGCCGCCCGGCCCGGATGGCGCGCGGCGTGAAATGTCTGCATTTCCGCCCGGCGGCGATTATCATGCTCCGATGGATGCGTATCATTCCCGGGAGACATCATGTCCTTTCAAGGCCAATGCCACTGCGGCGCCGTCACATTCTCTGTGGACGCGCCCCTGCCGACGCGGGCGATCAGCTGCAATTGTTCGCACTGCCGCGCCAAGGGCTTTCTGCTCGCCTTCTTTCCGGCGGATCAGTTCACCCTGACGCAGGGCGGGGATCAGCTGCAAAGCTACCGCTTCAACACGCATATGATCGAGCATCAGTTCTGCACCGTGTGCGGGACCCAGGCGTTCGCCCTGGGCGCGCAGCCCGATGGCACGCCTTCCCGCGCCATCAACCTGCGCTGCGTGCCGCAAGCCGATCTGGATGCGCTCGAGCTGGTTCACTACGACGGGGCCAGCCTTCGCTAGAGTCTTTGAGCGGGCAGGGCGGCCGGCTGCCGGGGAACCCGAGGGCCGGCTGCGGATCGGCGGCTACTTCAGCAGGCGCGCCAGTTCCACGGCGGTGCGCACGTGCATCTTGGCCAGGATGTGCGACCGGTGCACTTCCACCGTGCGCATGCTGATGCCCATCATGTCGGCGATCACCTTGTTCATCTTGCCGTCCAGGATCAGGTCCATGACTTCGCGCTCGCGCGACGACAGGGAGGCCAGGCGCGCCTGCACCAGCGCCTGATCGCCCGCGTCCAGCGATGCTTGCAGCGCTTCCTGTACCCGGTCCATCAGCTTGTTGTCGTTGAACGGCTTCTCGAAGAAATCGAATGCCCCGCGCTTCAGGCTGTCGACCGCCATCGGCACGTCGCCGTGGCCGGTCAGGAAGATGACCGGCATGCGCCCGGTCAGCCCCCGCGCCGCCAGGGTGTCGAACAGCAGCGCGCCGCTCATGTCGGGCATCCGCATGTCCAGCAGCAGGCAGTCTCCTTCGGGACTGAAGGCGGGGTCCTCTCCCAGCATGTCGAGAAAGGCCTGCGCGCCGTCGTAGCCCGCGGCCTGGATCCGGCGCGACTCCGCCAGCCAGATCAGCGAATCCCGTATTGCTTCTTCATCGTCGACGATGTGTAGCACCTTGCTGTCTCCCTCCTCTGGGTGCGTCGGGCCCGTGGACGGCCCGGCAACCCTATTTTTTCATGTTTTCAGCGGCGGCGGACGCGGACAGCGAGAAGCGGAAGATGGTGCCTCCGCCGGGGTTGTCCGCGTAGGCCAGGGCGCCGCCGTGGAACTCGACGACGGTGCGGCAGATCTTCAGGCCCATGCCCATGCCGTCGGACTTGGTGGAAAAGAAGGGCGAGAACAGGCGGTCCCGGGCGTGCTGCGGAATGCCGCATCCATGATCGGCCACGCTGATGGTAACACTGCCCGGAACGAGCGGATCCACGCTGGCGCCGATGTGCAGGACGCGGCGTTCGGGTTCCACGTCCCGCATGGCCTCGATGGCGTTGCGGGTCAGGTTGAGCAGCACCTGTTCCAGCATCATCGGGTCGGCCAGCACCGCCGGCGTGTCCGGCCCGATCTCGGCCTTGATCGTGATGAAGTGCTGGCTGGCCTGCAGTTCCGCCAGTTGGGCCACGTCCGCGATCAGGGCGGGGAGCCGCACCGTTTCCAGATGCGGCTCGCGCCGCTTGGCGAATGAGTGGACGCTGCGGATGATGTGTCCCGCGCGTTGCGCCTGGGCATTGGCTTTTTCCAGGGCGCCCCGGATGCGCTCCAGGCTTGCGTCGTCCGGGCGCGCGGCGGGGTCGCTCAGCAGGTTCAGGGCGCCGGTCGTGTAGCTCGTGATGGCGGCCAGCGGCTGGTTCAGTTCATGGGCCAGGGTCGAGGCGATTTCCCCCATGGTCACCATCCGGGCGCTGGCCTGAAGCTTTTCCTGCTGGCGCCGGTTCAGTTCCTCGAAGCGCTTGCGGTCGGAGATGTCCAGGATCGAGCTCATCCAGCCGGTCTGCCGGCCGCTCTCGTCGACCAGCGCGGATTCGTAGACCAGCACGGGAAAGCGTTCGCTGCGGTTGCGCAGGAACACCGTCTCGAAGCCCTGAGGGCTGATCATGCCCGCCATGCGCTGCGCGAAACGTTCCCGGTATTCCGCCATGACTTCCGGCGCCCAGTACGGCATGGGAGGCGAGCAGCCGACCAGCTCTTCGGCCGGTATGCCGACCATGCGGCAGAAGGCGGGGTTCACGTAGGTGATCCTGCCGTTCAGGTCGTATACCCGCAGGCCGGTCACCAGGGAGTCTTCCATGGCGGTGCGAAAGGCGATCTGTTCGCGCAGCGCCCGTTCGACGGCCGTGCGGCGGTTGATGTCGCGCCACAGGGCCGCGAGGCTCCAGAACAGGCCCAGCGTCAGGGCGACGACGATGATGACCAGCAGGTTGGACAGGAGATTGGGGGCGCCCCGGACGCTGTCGGTGCGCAGCGTGATGTCCGCGTAGGGCAGGTTCAGGTCGTGCGCATAGGTATAGACGCCGCGTCCCGCGCCGCCCGCCGTGCGCTGCCCGAGCGTGTTCTCGTGGCGGTCCGTCAGGCGGATCTCGTTTTTCTGGGCGAACCACCAGGGCACCATCTGTTCCAGGATGCCGCTCAGGGAGTAGGTGGCCACCACGGAACCGACGTAGCGCCCGTCCTGGTGGACCGGGAAGAGATAGTCCATCAGCACGGGATGCTGCCCGCCCTCCGGCGGCGCCGGCTGGGTGTATTCCGGCGTGTTGGTGCTGCGCACGCGCTCCAGCTTCAGGCGCAGCGGCTCGGGCAGGTCCGCCGGGGAAAGGATGTCCTTGCGGTCGGATGCCGTCCCTCTGCCGTCCGCTGTTATCCAGGCGATGCGTTTGAGCTCGGGGTGGGTCCGCTGCAGGAAACGCATCCGGTCCTGCAGTTTCGCGCCCGCCAGGTCGCCCGCGGCGATGGCATTGGCCAGCGAGCGGATGTCGTCCTCGTTGCGCCCCAGCTGGAAGCGGATGGTCTGCTCGACCCACAGCGTGTCAGCGATCAATTGTTCCTGGCGTTCCGTGGATTCCATCTGCTGCGCCTGGCGCGGCAGCCAGATCGCGGTGGCCAGGAACAGAAGCACGCACAGGATCGGCACCAGCCATTGCCAGGTGCGTCGATGGACGAGCGGAACGTAGGACGAGAAGGGACTCATGCCGAAGAGGAAGGCGTGCGGCCGGTCTCCGGGCGGCGCCGGAGGTCGTGCGGATTCGTGTGGCCCCAGTGTAGCCGAGCGGCATGCGGCGCAGCCGCGCCGGACGCGGGGCCGGATTGTGGATTTCCACAGTTGAAGCGCCGGTCTCGCTTGCAGACAATGGCGACGTATTTTTCATCCCCAGACCCAGAGATCCCGGATACCGCCCCAGCAATGAAGTTGCTCGCCATCCTGTTCGCCTGCGCGCTGACGTGCTCCCAAGCGGCAATCGCGCAGCAGGAGCCCATCCTGATCAGGTTCAGCCACGTGGTCGCCTCGGACACGCCCAAGGGCAAGGCCGCGGAGCGCTTCCGCCAGCTGGCCGAGCAGGCCACGGGGGGCCGTGTTCGCGTGCAGATCTATCCCAACAGCCAGCTGTACCGCGACCGAGAGGAACTGGAAGCGCTGCAGCTGGGCGCCGTCGAGATGATCGCGCCGTCCCTGTCCAAGCTCGGGCCGCTGGGCGCGCGCGAATTCCAGGTCTTCGATCTGCCCTTCATGTTTCCCGACCGGGCGGCATTGCACCGGGTCACGAACGGTCCTATCGGCGAGGGCATGCTGCAGCGGCTGCGGCTCAAGGGCGTCATCGGCCTGGCTTTCTGGGATAACGGTTTCAAGTCCTTTTCCGCCAACCGCCCCTTGCTCTCGCCCGCCGACATGGTCGGCCTGCGGATGCGCATTCAGCCCTCCAGGGTGCTGGACGCGCAGATGAGGGCGCTGGGCGCCCAGCCCATGACCCTGCAGTTCGGCGAGGTCCACGACGCGCTGGAGGCCGGCGTGGTGGACGGCACGGAGAATCCGCCCTCCAATTTCTACACGCAGGGCATGCAGGAGGTGCAGTCGCACTTCACCGTGTCCAATCATGGCTACCTGGGGTATGCCGTGATCGTCAACAGGAAATTCTGGGAAGGCCTGCCTCCCGACGTGCGCCGGCAGCTCGAGGGCGCGATGCGGGAAGCGACGAGCTATGCCAATTCGATTGCGCAGGAAGAAAACGACCGGGCCCTGGCGGCGATCCGCGCGTCCGGCAAGACGCAGGTCCACGTGCTGACGGAGCCCGAGCGCGAGGCCTGGAAGAAGGCCCTGGCGTCCGTCGGCGTCGACATGGAGGCCCACATCGGCGCAGACCTGATTTCCGACATCCGGCGAGCGATCGCGGCCCCCTGACAAACCTGCGCGATCATCCAGTTTTCCCTTTCATCAGTTCCATCAGTTCCATAACACAAGGAGACCTTCCTATGAGCATCCGTATCCCCTTCGTCAAAACGCTGGGCGTGTGCCTCGCGCTGGCCTTTTCCTCGACGGCGCTCGCCGCCGACAAGCCCGTCGTCATCAAGTTCAGCCACGTCGTGGCCGAAAATACGCCCAAGGGCCAGGGCGCCCTGAAGTTCAAGGAACTGGCCGAAGCCGCCTTGCCCGGCAAGGTGCAGGTCCAGGTGTTCCCCAATTCGCAGCTGTTCGGCGACGGCAAGGAAATGGAAGCCCTGCTGCTGGGCGACGTCCAGATCATCGCCCCGTCCCTGGCCAAGTTCGACCGCTACACCAAGAAGCTGCAGGTCTTCGATCTGCCCTTCATGTTCGACGACGTGGCCGCCCTGGACCGCTTCCAGGCCAGCCCGGCCGGACAGGAACTGCTGGATTCCATGAAGTCCAAGGGCATCCAGGGCCTGGCCTACTGGCACAACGGCATGAAGCAGATGTCCACCAACAAGGACCAGCTGGTCCGTCCGGAAGACATCAAGGGCTTGAAGTTCCGCATTCAGTCGTCCGACGTGCTGGAGGCGCAATTCCGCCAGCTGGGCGCCAACCCGCAGAAGCTCGCCTTCTCCGAGGTCTACCAGGCCTTGCAGACCGGCGTGGTGGACGGGGCCGAGAACCCCTGGTCGAACATCTACTCGCAAAAGCTCCATGAAGTGCAGAAGACCATCGCCGTCACCAATCACGGCGCGCTGGACTACATGGTCATCACCAACGCCGGCTGGTGGGACGGCCTGGCCCCGGACGTTCGTGACGCGCTGAAGAAGGCCATGGCGGGCGCCACGGAACACGCCAACAAGCTGGCCTCCGAGATCAATGATCGCGACCAGAAGCGCATCGCCGAAGCCGGCAAGGCCAAGATCCAGACCCTGACCAAGCGGGATGTCGCCGCATGGCGCGAGGCTGTCCGCCCCGTGTGGACGAAGTTCTCGAGCCAGATCGGCGAAGACCTGATCGCGAAGGCCCGGGCGTCCAACGAGGATTGATGACCGCGTTTCGGTGGCGCCGCATGAGCGGGCTTTCGCCATCGAGCCGCACGACGCATCCGGCCCGATGGCCGGATGCGTCATCGCATCGATCCCGCGGCTGCTTTCCCGCGGCCGTTTTCCATCCCGACCCAAGGATTTCCTTACCATGTTGAGAAACTGGCTGGAACACATCGAGGAAGGCCTGATCGCCTTTCTGCTGGCGGCGATGACCGTGGTGACTTTCGCCCAGGTCGTCGCCCGCTACGTCTTCAACTACAGCTTCGTCTGGGCGCTCGAACTGACGATGTACTTCTTCGGCGCCCTGATCTTCCTGGGCATCTCCTACGGCGTGCGCGTGGGCGCGCACATCGGCGTGGACGCCTTCGTGCGCCTGCTCGCGCCGCGCCCGGCGCGCGTCATGGCCGTGGCCAGCACGCTGCTGTGCATCGTCTACGCCGCCATCGTGCTCTACGGCAGCTGGATCTACGTCAGCAAGATCCACCTGATCGGCATCATGGCCCAGGACCTGCCCATCCCGCAGTGGGTGCCGCGCCTGGTCATGCCCCTGGGCTTTCTGCTGCTGATCTACCGCTTCGGCGAGGTGCTCTGGCACCTGTTCAAGGGCGATCACGCCTCCCTGCTGGGCGATGAGGTCGCCGACGCCATGAAATACCGCAGCGACGACGCCGGAGACCAAAAATGACCACCATCGCCCTGTTCATCCTGCTGTTCCTGTTCATGTTCATGGGCCTGCCCGTGGCCGTGGCCCTGGGCCTGTCGTCGCTGCTGACGATCATGGCCTTTGGCACCGACTCGCTGGCCTCGCTCTCGCTCAAGCTCTACGAGACCTCCGAGCACTTCACGCTCATGGCCATTCCCTTCTTCATCCTGGCCGGGGCCTTCATGACCACGGGCGGGGTGGCCAAGCGCATGATCCGCTTTGCCATCGCCTCGGTGGGCCACCTGCACGGCGGGCTGGCGATCGCCTCGGTGATGGCCTGCGTGCTGTTTGCTGCGGTCTCGGGCTCGTCCCCGGCCACGGTGGTGGCGGTGGGCTCGATCGTGATCGCCGGCATGGTGCGCGCCGGCTACAGCCAGAGCTTTGCCGCGGGCGTGATCTGCAACGCCGGCACCCTGGGCATCCTGATCCCGCCGTCCATCGTCATGGTGGTCTACGGCGCGGTCACGGAAACGTCCGTGGGCGCGCTGTTCATGGCCGGCGTCATCCCGGGGCTGCTGCTGGGCCTGGTGCTGATGGTGGCCATCTACGTGGTGGCGCGCATGCGCAACATGCCCCGCCAGCCGCGCGCCAGCCTGGCCGAAGTGCTCTCGGCCGCGCGCGACTCGATCTGGGGGCTGCTGCTGATCGTCATCATCCTGGGCGGCATCTACGGCGGGATCTTCACGCCCACCGAGGCGGCGGCCGTGGCCGCGGTCTACGCCTTCTTCATCGCCGTGTTCGTGTACCGCGACATCGGCATGAAGCAGGTCCCCGAGGTCCTGATCGACGCGGCCAAGGTGACCATCATGCTGATGTTCATCATCGCCAACGCGCTGCTGTTCGCCCACGTGCTGACCACCGAGCGCATCCCCCAGGCCATCGCCGAGCAGATCATCGCCTGGGACATGAGCAGCTGGCAGTTCCTGATCGTGGTCAACATCCTGCTGCTGGTGGCCGGCGCCTTCATGGAGCCGACCGGCATCATCCTGATCCTGGCGCCGATCCTGTTTCCGATCGCCACGCAGCTGGGCATCGATCCGGTGCACCTGGGCGTGCTCATGGTGGTCAACCTGGAGATCGGCATGGTCACGCCCCCCGTGGGTCTGAACCTGTTCGTGACGGCGGGCATCACCAAGATGAGCATCGGCCAGGTCATCCGCGCCGCGATGCCCTGGCTGGCGCTGCTGCTGGTCTACCTGGTGTTCATCACCTACGTCCCCATCGTCAGCCTCTGGCTGCCGGGACTGTTCTCGTAGGCTTCGGCCTCTGACACACGGGCGCCCCAAGCGGGCGCCCGTTGTCTATTCAGCAAAAGTAAGATATTTTGCAAGTCATATCTGACAGGTGACGCGCGGTCCTGCGCCGCGCCAAGGAATCGGGGGCGATCATGGCATGGCAGCGCGCGCGGGCGGCATTCTGCGTCATGGCGGTTCTTGCGATCTCGGGGATCCTGCCGCCGGCCGCATCGGCCCAATCGGCCAATTTCCATCCCTGCAATGCCCAGCCGGCCTTGCCGATCTGCCAGCATGGCTACGGCAAGCGCGTCGCGGTCAAGCGTTGGGGGGCCCAACCCGACCCGCTGGACCCGGACGCCGCCATCCGCGCTTCGCTGGTCACGCGCGATCCGGCCGGGGAAATCGAAAAGCTGAAGTCCACCTCGATCCTGGTGCAGGACGCGGGCACGGCGGAAGTCCTGTTCGCCAGGGGCCAGGACGAAGTGCGGCCCATCGCCTCGATCACCAAGCTGATGACGGCCCTGGTCGTGCTCGATGCCGGCCTTCCCCTGGACGAGATGGTCCGCATCGACGCCAGCGACGATGGCGTGCCCAGCGAACTGCCGTCGCGCCTGGCCGTCGGCGCCAGCCTGAGCCGCTCGGATCTGCTGCACCTGGCGCTGATGTCGTCCGAGAACAGCGCGGCCCATGCGCTGGGACGCACCTATCCGGGCGGGATGAGGGCGTTCGTCGATGCCATGAACGCGCGGGCGCAGGCGCTGGGCATGACGAATTCCCGGTTCGTGGAACCTGTCGGCCTGTCCAATGAAAACGTGTCCTCGGCCGGCGATCTGGCGCGGCTGCTGAAGGCCGTCGCCGGGCAGCCTCTGATCCGGCAGTTCACGACGGATCCCGAGGACAAGCTCGCGGGCCAGGTCTTCCACAATACCAATATGCTGGTGGGCCGGCCGGGCTGGACCATCCTGGCGTCGAAGACCGGCACCACCCGCGAAGCGGGCGACTGCCTGGTCATGATGCTGGAGCTGGACGGCCGCCAGCTGGCCATGGTGCTGCTGAACGCCCAGGGCATGAGCGGTTCCCGCTTCGGCGACGCGGTGCGCGTGCGGCGGGTGCTGAGCAGCCGGATGACTGCGAAGCAGGAAGCCTCGCCTCTGGGGCTGGTGCCGCAAAAGGCGCTCAGTTCCCGATGATCGCCCGGCCGCTTTTACGGCGGTCGTTCTGGTCCTTGTAGGCGAAAACCAGCGCCAGCACGACGACCGCGGAAATGACGCCGAAGCCTGTCGCGGTGGCGATGTGCCAGGACGAAAACCCGTCCAGCGTCCAGAATACGGCGGCGGTGATCATGGCGATGCCGATCGAGGTGCCGATGCGCTGCCCCGTCTGCATGATGGCCCCGGAACTGCCTGCGTAATCCAGGGGGACGTCCATCAGGGTCAGGGCCTGGTTGGGACTGATGACGGATCCCTGCGCCAGCCCGATGAAGGACAGGGTCAACAGCAGCCACCAGGCGCTGACCAGGCCGTAGGCCTGCAGCAGGATCACCCCCATGCTCAGGCCCAGCCCGGCCAGGGCCAGGAACAGGCCGCCGATGACGATCTTGCGGCCGTAGGTCATGACGCGCCGGCCGGCCCAGTCGGCCGCCCAGGACGACAGCAGGGCGGCGGGGATGCCGAACAGCCCCGATTCCAGGGCCGACATGCCCAGGCCTTCCTGCACGTACAGGGCCACTAGGACCCAGACGCTGGTCATGCCCAGGAAATACAGCGCCATGATCAGGACGCCGTTGCTGAAGCTGGCGGTGGCGAAGATGCGCAGATCGACCATGGGGCTGTCGCCCCGGCGCGCCGTGCGGCGTTCCCACCAGACCCAGAGGCCGGTCAGCGCCAGGCCCAGGGGCAGCAGGGCCCAGGTCAGGGGGGCGGTGCGGGATTCGACGAAGGGGTACAGGACGGACAGCACGGCCAGCCCCAGCAGCAGGGATCCGACGGGATCCAGGGAGCGCCAGCCAGCCCGCGCCGCGGCCTGGGCGTCGGGGGCGTCCGCGTCGCCGCGCGGTCCGGCGCGGCCCGGCCACTGGATCAGGGGTCGGGGGAACCATTTCAGCCCCAGCGCGATGACGGCGATGCCGATGGGCACGTTGACCAGGAAAGTCAGCCGCCAGCCCAGGTGCAGGCCGCCCAGCTCGATCAGCAGGCCGCCCAGCACCGGGCCGATGGCCACGGAAAAGCCGACCACGGTGCCGAAGTAGCCGAAGGCGCGGCCCCGCTCGGCGCCGCGGAAATAGTGCTGGATCATGCCCAGGCCCTGCGGGTTGAGCAGACCCGATCCGACCCCCTGCAGGAAGCGCGCGCCGTTGAGCCAGGCCGCGTCCGGCGCCAGGCCGGCGGCCACAGAAGACAGCGTGAACAGGGCCACGCCGGCCAGGAACAGGCCGCCGCGCCCCATCAGGTCGCCCGCGCGGCCCGCCGCGACCAGCACCACGCCGAAGGTCAGCGCGTAGCCCGACAGCACCCATTGCATGTCGGATTGCGAAGCGTTCAGGGAGATCTGGATCGACGGCAGGGCGACGTTGACGATGCTGACCCCGATCAGGGACATGAAAATGGTGGTCAGCAGGATGGCCAGAATGCGCCACCGGCCGGGGTCCGGCCGGTGGGTCTGGGAAGGGCGGGAAGGAGAGGGGTTCAATGCGTCGTCGAGGACGCCTTTTCCTGCTCGGCGATCTGGGCGTGCACCTGCGCCATGTCCACCGCCTTGACCTGGGTGATCAGTTCTTCCAGCTGGGATGCCGCCAGGGCGCCGGCCTGCTGGAACAGCAGCACGTTTTCGCGGAACACCATCAGCGTCGGGATCGAGCGGATGCGCAAGGCGGCGGCCAGTTCCTGCTGGTCTTCAGTGTTGATCTTGGCGAAGGTGACGTCCGGGTGTTTCTCGGCGGCGGCCTCGAAGGTGGGGGCGAACTGGCGGCAAGGACCGCACCAGGGCGCCCAGAGGTCGATGATCAGGGGTTGTTCAGCCTTGGTGGCGTCCTGGAAGGTTTCCTGGGTGAGTTCAATGATGCTCATGCGGGCTCCTGTCTGTGGAAGGCGGCAAAAGGCCGCCGACCGGATTGCTGATCATATGGGGACAGTGTACCTGCCTTGCAAGCTCAACCAGGAAACAAGGCGTATTTGATGACGAACAGCACCGCCACCAGCAGCGTGGCGGGGTGGATGTCGCGGAAGCGCCCGGACAGGGCCTTGATCACCACGTAGCTGATGAAGCCGAAGGCCAGACCGTTGGCGATGGAGTAGGTCAGGGGCATGGCCACGGCGGCGATGGCGGCGGGCACGGATTCGGTGATGTCGTCCCATTGCACGTCGACCAGTTCGCGCAGCATCAGGCAGGCCACGTACAGCAGGGCGGGGGCCGTCGCGTAGGCGGGCACGATGCCGGCCAGCGGCGACAGGAAGAGCGCCAGCAGGAACAGCACGGCGATGACCAGGGCGGTCATGCCGGTGCGCCCGCCCGCCTGGACGCCGGAGGCGCTTTCCACATAGGCCGTCGTGCTGCTGGTGCCCAGGAAGGAGCCGGCGACGATGGCGCAGCTGTCGGACAGCAGGGCCCGGCCCAGGCGGCCGGGATTGTCCGGCTTGACCAGGCCGGCGCGCGTGGCGATGCCGATCATGGTGCCGGTGGCGTCGAAGACTTCCACCAGGACGAAGACCAGGATGATGTGGAAGAAGCCCGTGTTCAGCACGCCGGCGATGTCCAGCTTGAGGAAGGTGGGATCCAGGCTGGGCGGCGCGGAGAAGATGCCCTGGAATTGCGTCAGGCCGGTGACGATGGACAGCAGGGTGATGGCCAGGATCCCGATCAGGATCGCTCCCTTGATGCGCAGCGCCCCCAGGGCGGCGATGATGAAGAAGCCCAGGATGGCGAACAGGGTGCTGGCGTGGGTCAGGTCGCCCAGGCCCACCATGGTGGCGGGATTGGCGACGACGATGCCCGCGGTCTTCAGGGCGATGATGCCCAGGAACAACCCGATGCCGGCGGCGATGGCGGCCCTTAGCGAGGCTGGAATGCCGGCGACCAGCCATTCCCGCGCGCCCGTGACCGTCAGGATGACGAACACCACCCCGGAAATGAACACGGCGCCCAGCGCCTGTTGCCAGGAATAGCCCATCTGCGCGACCACCGTGAATGCGAAGAAGGCGTTCAGGCCCATGCCGGGGGCCATGCCGATGGGCCAGTTGGCCACGAAGGCCATGATCAGCGATCCCAGCGCCGCCGCCAGGCAGGTGGCCACGAAGACGGAGCCCTTGTCCATGCCCGTGCTCGACAGGATGTCGGGATTGACGAACACGATGTAGGACATCGTCAGGAAGGTGGTGAGGCCGGCAAGCAGTTCGGTACGGGCGTTGGTGCCGTGTTCCTTGAGCTTGAAGAGCTGTTCGAACATGATCATGTCCCCAGAGGTGGAAGCGGTTTATTGACTGCGTATTCTGTGCAACGGCATCATTCTACGGCGGCCAAAACCCTTTTGTGAACAGCGGTACACTTCGGCCTATGCTGATCATCGGATTCGAGAGTTCTTGCGACGAAACGGGCGTGGCCATCGCCTGCACGGAACGCGGCCTGCTGGCGCACGCCCTGCACAGCCAGATCGCCATGCACCGGGAATACGGCGGCGTGGTGCCGGAACTGGCCTCGCGCGATCACATCCGGCGCATCGTCCCCCTGACCCGGCAGGTCCTGCAAGAAGCCGGCGTGCGGCCCGCCGATCTGGACGCTGTGGCGTACACGGCGGGCCCGGGGCTGGCGGGCGCCCTGCTGGTGGGGGCCGGGTTCGCACGCGCCTTCGCCTGGGCGCAGGACCTGCCCGCGATCCCGATCCACCACCTGGAGGGCCACCTGCTGTCCCCCCTGCTGGCGGACGACGTTCCCTCGTTTCCCTTCGTCGCCCTGCTGGTGTCCGGCGGGCACACCCAGTTGATGCGCGTCGACGGGGTGGGTCGCTACCAGCTGCTGGGGGAGACCCTGGACGATGCGGCGGGCGAGGCATTCGACAAGAGCGCCAAGCTCATGGGGCTGGGATATCCGGGCGGGCCGGAACTGTCGCGCCTGGCGCAGCAGGGCGACCCCCGCGCCTGCGCCTTGCCGCGTCCCATGCTGCACAGCGGCGACCTGGATTTCAGCTTCAGCGGCCTGAAGACCGCCGTCCTGACGCGGATGCGGGCCTTGCAGGCCGAAGGCCGCGATGCCGATCCCGCGGCGCGGGCGGATCTGGCGGCCTCGACGGAAGCGGCCATCGTCGACGTGCTGGCGGCCAAATCGCTGCAGGCCTTGCGCCGGACGGGCTTGAAGACCCTGGTCGTGGCCGGCGGCGTCGGCGCCAACCGCCATCTGCGCGAGCAGCTGCAGGCGGCGCTCGCCGGGCTGGGCGGGCGAGTGTATTTTCCGCCCCTGCATCTATGCACCGACAATGGCGCGATGATCGCCTGGGCAGCCGCCTTGCGGGCGCGGGCGGGACTGGTCGACCTGGCGGCGCCGCAGGATGCGGGCTTTGCCGTACGGCCCCGCTGGGACCTGCAGGACGTCTGCGTCCCGGCCTGAACCTATTTCTTCTTGCCGCCGATGCGGCTTTCCTTGCCCGCCAGCAGGCGGGCGATGTTTTCATGGTGGCGCGACAGCAGCAGCACGCTGATGGCGACGATGACCATGGCGGTCAGCACGTCGATGCGCCAGGCGACCTTGTCGCCCAGCAGGTAGTAGAACGGCGCGAAGACGGCGGCGATGATGGCGGCCAGCGAGGAATAGCGGGTCACGGCCGCCACGATCACCCAGGTCAGCGCCGTGGCCAGCGCCAGCCAGGGCTGCAGGGCCAGCAGCACGCCCAGGGCCGTGGCCACGCCCTTGCCCCCGCGAAAATGCAAGAATAGAGGGTACAGGTGCCCCAGGAAGGCTCCCAGGCCAGCCAGCGCCAGCGCGGCGCCGGGCAGCCAGCCCCGGCTGGCCGCCCAGGCGGCCAGAATGACGGCCAGCCATCCCTTGGCGGCATCGCCCAGCAGCGTCAGCAAGGCGGCCAGCTTGTTGCCGCCGCGCAGCACGTTGGTGGCGCCGGGGTTGCCCGAACCGAAGCTGCGGGGATCGCGCAGGCCCATCACCCGGCTGACCACGACGGCGAAAGAAACCGACCCGATGAGGTATCCCAGCGCCAGAGCCAGGATGGTACCGCCTGTGAAAGAGAGTTCGGACATGGAAAAGGGCGACTGCGCCATCGCGGAAAATTGGAATGGGGGCCATTCTAAAGCGCCCGGCGGGCTCCGTCATCCAGACAGGGGATATCCCCGAGTACAATTCGCACCATCCGGTTTCAGGCAGGAAGAAAAGGCAATGCGCATTCTGGTCACCAACGACGACGGCTACAACGCGGCGGGCATCGAGGCGCTGGCGGCGGCCTTGCGTCCGCTGGGCGACGTCACGGTGGTGGCGCCGGAGACCAATTGCAGCGCGGCTTCGAATTCCCTGACCCTGCGCCGCCCCCTGGCGCTGCGTCAGGTTCCCAATGGCTTTTATTTCGTCAACGGCACGCCTTCCGACTGCGTGCACGTCGCCATGACCGGCCTGCTGGACTTTCGCCCCGACCTGGTGGTGTCCGGCATCAACAACGGCGCCAACCTGGGGGAAGACACTCTGTATTCCGGCACGGTGGCCGCTGCCTCCGAAGGCTATCTGTTCGGGGTGCCCTCCATGGCCTTTTCCCTGGTCGAGCGCGACTGGAAGCACCTGGATACCGCCACGCGGGTCGCCCGCGAGCTGGTGACGCGGTTTCGCGACCAGCCCTGGCAGACTCCGCTGCTGCTCAATGTGAACATCCCGGCCGTGCCGTATCAGCAGCTGTCGGGCTTTCGGGCGACGCGCCTGGGGCGCCGCCACCCGTCCGAGCCTGTCATCCGCAGCACGACCCCGTACGGCGATACGGTCTACTGGATCGGGCCGGTCGGCCTGGCCCTGGACGGCGGGCCCGATACGGACTTCGGCGCCATCGCCTCCCATGCCGTGTCGCTCACGCCGCTGCGCCTGGACCTGACCGATCACGCCCAGACCCAGGCCGTGGCCCACTGGATGGGCGATCGATGAACAAACCGCGCAACCCTCCGGATCGCGCCTTTCGGATCAGCCGCAGCCCGGTGCGCAGCTCCGCGCTGGGGCCGGGTTATTCCGTGGCCAACAGCAACACCCGCATCCTGGGGCCGCACAAGCAGGCGTCCGCCGGAACCGGTTCCTCGCTGGCGTCGACGCTGCCGGCCAACCTGGGTCTGAATTCGGATCGCCTGCGCACCCAGATGGTGCGCCGCCTGCGCGAGCAGGGCATCACCGACGACCGGGTGCTGGCGGCCATGCAGACGGTGCCTCGCCACGACTTCGTCGACCAGGGGCTGGCCAGCCGCGCGTATGAAGATGCCGCCTTGCCGATCGGATACGGGCAGACGATTTCCCAGCCCTGGGTGGTGGCATACATGCTGGCCGTCATGTGCGAGGGCCGGGCCCCCCAGCGGGTGTTGGAAATCGGCGCCGGCTGCGGCTATCAGGCCGCGGTGCTGGCGCAGTTCGTGCCCGAGGTCTACGCGGTGGAGCGCATCCGGGGACTCTACGATCAGGCGCGTCTGAACCTGTCCCAGGGGCGTTCCCGGGGACGCGTGCGCCTGTCTTTTGGCGACGGCATGCAGGGCCTGGAACACCGGGCCCCCTTCGATGGCATTGTCGTGGCCGCTGCGGGCGTTAAAATCCCTGAAGTCCTGCTGCATCAGCTGGCTATCGGTGCGCGCCTGATCGCTCCCGAAGGCGCGACGCACCAGAGGCTTATTCTCTTCGAGCGCACCGGTCCGTCTTCCTGGCATCGGGTGGAACTCGAGGATGTCCGATTCGTACCGCTGCGTCCTGGCACGCAGACCTAAGTAGGAGAACCATATGCTCGATGGGACGCTGGTGACAGATGCTCCGTTCACCCAACCGCCGCGCACCGGGCGCATGATGCTTTTGGCCGCCGTGCTGTCGGCCGTGGCCCTGGCGGGGTGCGCCTCGCGCTCGCAGCGGGCCCCGGTCGCGGACCACTCCAACGCCTCTTCATCCTCGGGGGCGCAGGCCGCGGCGCGCGGCACCTACGTGGTGCGGGCCGGCGACACGCTCTACAAGATCGCCCAGAGCCATGGCATGGAACCCGCGCGCCTCGCGCAACTGAACAATATCTCCGACCCGACGCAACTGGCCATCGGCCAGGTCCTGCGCCTGGATGCCAACACCAGCGCGCCCCAGCACCCGGGATCTTCCACCGCGGTCGCCACGCCCGTGCAGACCAAGCCGGCCGGCGGCACGGCCGCGCCCGCGCCCGAAGCCGCCGCCGGCGCATCCGCTCCGGTGGACACCTCGGCCTCCCGCGCCAGCGATGCCGGACTGGTGTCCTGGGGCTGGCCGGCCGACGGCAAGATCATCCAGGGCTTCAACAGCAACACCAAGGGCATCGACATCGAAGGCGCCATCGGGGCGCCGGTGGTCGCGGCCGCGGGGGGCAAGGTCATGTACGCCGGCAACGGCGTCCGGGGCCTGGGCAACCTGATCCTGCTGGGCCACAGCAACGGCTTCATCACGGCCTATGCGCATAACCAGTCCCTGCTGGTCAAGACCGGCGAAACGGTCAAGAAGGGCGCCAAGATCGCCACGATCGGCCAGTCCGACACCACCTCGCCGCGTCTGCACTTCGAGATCCGCCGCCGGGGCACTCCGGTCAACCCCTTGTCCTATCTGCCTTCCCGATGACGCCCACCCTGGTCTTCGATCTGGAAACCATTCCGGACGCGGCCGGGCTGCGGCGCCTGAATCCCCGGTGGGCCGATCTGGCCGATGCCGAGCTGATCGAGGCCGCCCTGGCCGAGCGGCGGGAGACGCACGGCAATGATTTCCTGCCCCTGCATCTGCAGAAGATCGCCGTTATCGGCTGCGTATTCCGCGACGATCAGGGGTTTCGCGTGCGCACCCTGGGCCAGGCCGACGATCCCGAGGAATCCCTGATCGCCGGCTTCTTCAAGACGATCGGCCACTACACCCCCACGCTGGTCAGCTGGAACGGCTCCGGCTTCGATCTGCCGGTGCTGCACTACCGCAGCCTGATCCATGGCGTGGCCGCTCCGCGGTACTGGGACACCGGCGAGGACGATCGCGATTTCCGCTTCAACAACTACCTGAACCGCTATCACACGCGCCACGTCGATCTGATGGATGTGCTGGCGAAGTTCAACGGCCGCGCCAACGCGCCCCTGGACCAGTTGGCCAAGCTGTGCGGCTTTCCCGGCAAGCTGGACATGGACGGCGGCCAGGTCTGGCAGGCCTGGCACGCCGGCGACCGCGATCACGTGCGCAATTACTGCGAAACCGACGTGGTCAACACCTGGCTGGTCTATTGCCGCTATCGCTTGATCAAAGGCGATCTGGACGCCACGTCCTATGCCGCCGAACTCGACCTGGTGCGCGACACCCTGGCCGCCATCGACGCTCCGCACTGGAAGGAATTCCTTTCCGCCTGGAATCATGCCTGAACCCATTGTGTACCCCCTGGATATCGAATCGCTGGATCTCGAGGGGCAGGGGATCGCCCATCACGAAGGCAAAGTCGTCTTCGTGGAGGGCGCCCTGCCCGGAGAACAGGTTCTGGCCCGCGTGACGCGGCGCAAGCCCTCCTACGACAAGGCCAAGGTCGAACGCGTCCTGCGGCCGTCCTCGCAGCGCACCCGGCCGCCGTGCCCGCATTTCGGCGTCTGCGGGGGCTGCGCCATGCAGCACCTGGAGCCCGCCGCGCAGATGGCCGTCAAGCAGCGCTCGCTGGAAGACGCGCTGGAGCATATCGGCAAGGTCCGTCCGCGGCAGATTCTGCCGGCGCTGCAGGGGCCGACCTTCGGCTACCGCCATCGCGCCCGCCTGTCCGTGCGGCTGGTGCAGAAGAAAGGCGGCGTGCTGGTCGGATTCCGCGAACGCGCCAGCAGCTACGTGGCCGACATGCAGTCCTGCCTGGTGCTGCCGCCGCATGTGTCGGCCTTGCTGATGCCTCTGCGCGAACTGATCGGCGGCCTGTCGCGGCCCGAGCGCATGCCGCAGATCGAAGTGGCGGTGGGCGACGAATCCACCGTCTTCTGCCTGCGGCATCTGGAACCGCTGACGCCGGCCGACCTGGATCGCCTGCGCGAGTTCGGCGCGCGGCACGGCATCGACTGGTGGCTGCAGCCCAAGGGGCCGGAAACGGCCCATCCCCTGGACCCGGCGCGAGCCGATGCGCTGGCCTATGCGCTGCCGGCGTACGGCCTGCGCATGCATTACAAGCCCGCCGATTTCACCCAGGTCAATCCGCACATCAACCAGGTGCTGGTGGCGCGGGCGCTGGACCTGCTGGAGATCCAGCCGGACGACCGCGTGGCGGACCTGTTCTGCGGCCTGGGCAATTTCAGCCTGCCGCTGGCCACGCGCAGTCGCGCGGTCGTGGGCATCGAGGGCAGCGCCACGCTGGTGGCCCGCGCCCGCGAGGACGCCGTTCGCCAGGGGCTGGCGGACAAGGCCGAATTCGCCGAATTGAATCTGTTCGAGGTCGATGCCGGCTGGCTGCGCGGCCTGGGCCATTTCGACCGCATGCTGATCGATCCCCCGCGCGAAGGCGCGCTGGCCGTGGCGCAGGCCCTGGCCGACCTGGCGCCGGAAGAACGTCCGCGCCGCGTCGTATACGTCTCCTGTAACCCCGCAACCCTGGCTCGCGATGCCGGGATGCTGTGCCATGTGGGCGGGTGGACGCTGAAGGCCGCGGGCGCGGTCAACATGTTCCCCCACACGGCGCACGTGGAGTCGATCGCGGTATTCGAACCCTGAGGCAAATTGCATGATCCACGGGAATTCCGCCCCGGATGCGAGCAGGAAGCGCGCCATTCCGCGCACGGTCTGGATGCTGGGCCTGGTCAGCCTGTTCATGGATCTGTCGTCGGAACTGATCCACAGCCTGCTGCCGATCTTCCTGGTGTCGGGCCTGGGGGCCAGCGTGCTGGCGGTGGGGGTGATCGAAGGCGTGGCCGAAGCCACGGCCATGATCGTCAAGGTCTTCTCGGGCGCCATCAGCGATTTCCTGGGCCGGCGTAAGGGCCTGCTGCTGGCGGGCTACGGCCTGGCCGCGCTCAGCAAGCCCCTGTTCCCCCTGGCGCAGACCGTGGACATGGTCTTTGCCGCCCGCTTCATCGACCGGATCGGCAAAGGCGTCCGGGGCGCGCCGCGCGACGCCCTGGTGGCCGACGTCACGCCGCCGGCGATCCGCGGCGCGGCCTTCGGGCTGCGCCAGTCCATGGACACCGTGGGCGCGGTCCTGGGGCCGGCGATGGCGGTCGTCCTGATGCTGGTCTTCACGGATATCCGGCACGTCCTGTGGTTCGCCGTGGTTCCGGGCGTCGTCGCCATGGGGCTGCTGTTCTGGGGCGTGCACGAGGCGCGCGCGGACCGGGACGAGGCGAAACCGTTCCGCTCGCCCATCCGCTGGCGCGCGTCGCGCGACTTCGGCGCCGCCTACTGGCGGGTGGTGGCGATCGGCGCGGTGTTCACGCTGGCGCGCTTCAGCGAGGCGTTCCTGATCCTGCGCGGAGAAGACATGGGCCTGAGCGCCGCCTGGGCGCCCATCGTGCTGATCGTGATGTCGCTGTTCTTCACGCTGTCGGCCTATCCGGCCGGCTGGCTGTCGGACCGCATGCCGCGCTCCGCCGTCCTGGCGGCCGGCCTGGTCCTGCTGGTGCTGGCCGACCTGGCCCTGGCGTTCAAGGCCGGCGGCGTCTGGTCGCTGCTGGCCGGCGCGGCGCTGTGGGGGCTGCACATGGGGTTCAGCCAGGGGATCCTGTCCGCCATGGTGGCGGACACCACACCGGCAGGCATGAAGGGCACGGCCTTCGGCATTTTCAACCTGGCCAGCGGCGTGTGCATGCTGCTGGCCAGCGTCCTGGCCGGCTGGCTGTGGCAGGCCTGGGGGCCGTCGACGACCTTCCTGGCCGGCGCCGCATTCGCCGCGGCGGCGCTGCTGGGACTGGGCGTGCCGGCGGGGCGCCGGCGCGGGGGCGGGTGACAGGCTTCTTCGACGCATTGCCTCTAAAATGCGGCCTGATCCATTGCCCGCCCGCCGCCATGCCCCTCGTCACCAACATCGCCGCCTACCTGTTCGTTTCCCTGGATGATCTGCCGGATCTGCGCGAGCGCATCATGGCCCGGATCCTGGCGCTGGGCCTGAAGGGCACGGTGCTGCTCGCGCCGGAAGGCATCAATGCATTCCTGGCGGGAGACAAGGACGGCATCGAGGCGTTCCTGGACTGGCTGCGCGCGGATGCCCGCTTCGCGCCTCTGCAGGCCAAGTACAGCTATTCCGATGCCGTGCCCTTCCGGCGCGCGCGGGTCAGGATCAAGCGCGAGATCATCCGCATGAATCATCCGGCGATCCGGCCCGAAGCAGGGCGGGCGCCGGCGGTGGATGCGCCGACCCTGGCGCGCTGGCTGGCGCAGGGCCTGGATGACGAAGGGCGCGCAGTCGTGATGCTGGACACCCGCAACGGTTTCGAAGTGGATGCGGGCACATTCAGCCATGCCGTCGACTGGCGGCTGACGAAGTTTTCAGAATTTCCCGCGGCGGTTCGGGAGCATCGCGCTGAACTGGCGGGCAAGACGGTGGTCAGTTTCTGCACTGGCGGCATCCGCTGCGAAAAAGCCGCCATTTTCATGGCTGAAGAAGGCATCGACCACGTCTACCAGCTCGAAGGCGGCATCCTCAAATATTTCGAGGAAACCGGCGGCCCGGGGTTCGAAGGCCGCTGTTTCGTCTTCGACGAGCGTGAAGCGCTGGGGACGGACCTGGCCGTGCCGGCGGCTTAGCAAGCGCCGAACAGCCACCGCGCCGCTTGCAGGCGGCGTGGATCCGTCAGGCGCGGACCGGTCCGCAGGGGCCGATCCGTGTCCGGACTCATTTTTGCGTAGTGGCGTCCAGCACCCGTTGCGCTTCGATGCGCACGCGCTCGGGCGCGGTGCCGCCGATGTGCTTGCGGGCGGCGACCGAGCCTTCCAGCGTCAGCACCTGGAAGACGTCATCCTGGATGTCCGCGTGAAAGCCGCGCAGTTCGTCCAGCGACAGGTCGGCCAGGTCGCAGCCGCGCTGTTCGCAGGAACGCACGGCCAGCGCGACCGTTTCGTGGGCGTCGCGGAAAGGCACGCCGCGCTTGACCAGGTAGTCGGCCAGGTCCGTGGCGGTGGCGTAGCCCTGCAGCGCGGCCGCGCGCATGGCGTCGGCCTTGACGCGGATGCCGCCGATCATGTCGGCGAAGATCGTCAGCGTGTCGCGGATGGTGTCGGCGGTGTCGAACAGGCCTTCCTTGTCTTCCTGGTTGTCCTTGTTGTAGGCCAGGGGCTGGCCTTTCATCAGGGTCAGCAGGGCCACCAGATGGCCGTGGACGCGACCGGTCTTTCCCCGGGCCAGTTCGGGGACGTCGGGGTTCTTCTTCTGCGGCATGATGGAACTGCCGGTGCAGAAGCGGTCGGCCAGGTCGATGAAGCCGACGCGCGGGCTCATCCACAGGACCAGTTCTTCGGACAGGCGCGAGATGTGCGTCATGATCAGGGAGGCTGCCGCGCAGAATTCGATGGCGAAGTCGCGGTCGGACACGGCGTCCAGGGAATTGCGGCAGACCTCGTCGAAGCCCAGGGTGCGGGCGACCCGTTCGCGGTCGATGGGGTAGCTGGTGCCGGCCAGAGCGGCCGCGCCCAGCGGCAGGCGGTTGGTGCGGCGGCGGCAGTCGGCCAGGCGTTCGGCGTCGCGGCCGAACATTTCGGCATAGGCCAGCAGGTGATGGCCGAACGTTACGGGCTGGGCGACCTGCAGGTGGGTGAAGCCCGGCAGGATGGTGTCGGCGTGTTCCAGCGCCAGCGTGGCCAGGCGCGCGCGCAACTGGCTCAGCAGGTCGACGGCCAGGTCGATTTCGTGGCACAGCCACAGGCGGATGTCGGTCGCTACCTGGTCGTTGCGAGAGCGGCCGGTGTGCAGGCGCTTGCCGGCGTCGCCGATCAGTTCGACCAGCCGTTTTTCGATGTTCAGGTGCACGTCTTCCAGATCCAGCGACCACTGGAACCGGCCGGCCTGGATTTCCTGCAGGATCTGCGCCATGCCGCGCTGGATGTCGGCCAGGTCGGTCGCGCCGATGACGCCCACCGCCGCCAGCATGTCGGCGTGCGCCAGGGATCCCTGGATGTCGAAGGCGGCCATGCGCTGGTCGAAGTTGACCGAAGCCGTGTAGCGCTTGACCAGGTCGGAGACGGGTTCGGAGAACCGCGCCGACCAGGCCTGGGATTTGTTGTCGAATTGATTGTGTGCGGATGGGGTATTGGACATAGTGCGGAAATTATAAAGGAGGCATGACCTGCGCTATATTAAAAGCTTTTCAGCGGAAACCCGAGATCATGGCGCAGCCCGACATGAAGCAGATCACAGCCATCGTCAAGCCCTTCAAGCTCGACGAAGTGCGCGAAGCCCTGTCCGAACTGGGGGTGAACGGCCTGACCGTGACCGAAGTCAAAGGCTTTGGCCGGCAGAAAGGCCATACGGAACTGTATCGCGGGGCCGAATACGTCGTCGACTTCCTGCCCAAGATCCGCATCGACGTGGTGGTGGCGGCGGATCAGACCGACGGGGTCATCGAGGCCGTCATCCGCGCGGCCCGCACCGGCAAGATCGGCGATGGCAAGATCTTCGTCACGCCGGTCGAACAGGCGATCCGCATTCGCACCGGGGAAACCGGCGTCGAGGCCCTGTAGCGCCCGGCCGGGCGGCCAGCGACCAGAATGCCGGCAGGAAGTATTCCGCCACCAGCAGCGGCGCGCCCTGGCGCGTGAAGACCGAATGGCGGGCCTCGATCATGCAGCCGGCCCGCGGCACCGCCCAGGGCGAATCCGCTTGGCGGGCCCGCAGACGGCCGAAGCGAAACGCGCTACGGCGGATCCGCGCATCCTGATACAGGATATCGGCCAGCGGCCGACCGCCCAGGCCGCGCATGGCTTTCCAGGCCCCCAGGCTGGCCGGCCAGGGCGTGAAGCTGCAGGCCTGCACGCAGGGGCTGCCGTCGATCGTCATCAGGATTTCGCGCCACCAGACGGCCGTGCCGGGCCGCAGGCCCGCTTCCGCCGCCCAGATGCGGGGCAGGGCGGCGACGGCTTCGCGGCGCACGAACAGACGGACTTCACCCAGCGCGCGCAGGCCCGCCGTCAGCGCGCCGGGCTGGCTCAGCCAGGTTCGCCGCAGGCCGTCCAGGCGGGAAGCGGGATGATCGCCCCACAGACGGGGGCTGGCGGTTTGCGGAGTCATCGGGGCGACACGATAGCACGGCGGACGCTACAATGCGCCCCATCATGGAACCAGTCCGAATTTCAAAATTGATGGCCCAGCGCGGCCTGTGCTCCCGCCGCGAGGCCGACGCCTACATCGAGCGCGGCTGGGTCCGCGTGGATGGCCAGATCGTGCGCGAACTGGGCACCAAGGCGCTGCCCAATGCCCGCATTTCGCTGGAGCGGCAGGCGGCGCGGCGCCAGACCGACAAGGTTACGATCATCCTGAACAAGCCCGTCGGCTACGTGTCGCACCAGGCCGACCATGGCTATCGCCTGGCGGCGTCCCTGGTGCGGGCGGATACCCAGTATCACGCAGGGCAGGCGCGGCGCGCCTTCGACCCGGCGCACGTGCGCGGCCTGGCGCCGGCGGGCCGCCTGGACATCGATTCCCAGGGGCTACTGGTGCTGACCCAGGACGGGCGCATCGCCCGCCAGCTGATCGGCGACGATTCCGGCATCGAAAAAGAATATCTGGTGCGGGTCGACGGCCGTCTGTCGTCCGGCGGCCTGGCGCTGCTGAATCACGGCCTGATGCTCGACGGCCAGGCGCTGCGCCCGGCCAAGGTCCGCTGGCAGAACGAGGACCAGCTGCACTTCATCCTGCGCGAGGGCCGCAAGCGGCAGATCCGGCGCATGTGCGAACAGGTCGGCCTGAAAGTCGTCGGCCTGAAGCGGGTGCGCATGGGGCAGGTCGTGCTGGGCGACCTGCCGCTGGGCCAGTGGCGCTATCTGCGCGAAGGCGAACGCTTCTGATGCTTGCGCTGCGGCGCCTGTCCGGCGGGCGGCCGTTCGCGGCGGCCTGATTCGCCGGATTCCTTCGTTTCCGCTGCCTTGACGGCGGCCTTGGCTGATCTGGCCTGCGCCACGGTCGTCAGGCCGAACTTCGCCTGATCGTCCTGGGCCAGGGCGGCCTGCAGCCAGGGCAGGGCTTCGCGCAATTCCTCTTCCAGGGTCCAGGGCGGGTTCACGATGAACATGCCGCTGCCGTGCATGCCCAGGCCGTCCGATGAAGGCTTGCGCACGGTCAGGCTGGCGTTCAGCCAGTCCACCGGCAGGCGTTCCAGGGAACGCGCCATTTCGTGGGCCTGGATGCGCTGCACCAGCGGATACCAGACGATGAAGCATCCCTGGGCGAAGCGTTGCAGGCCGTCCTTGACGGCCTGGATCACGTGCCGGTAATCCTGCTTGTTTTCGTAGGACGGGTCGATCAGGATCAGGCCGCGCCGGGGCGGCGGCGGCAGCAGGCGGTTCAGGCCGGCGAAGCCGTCTTCGCGGGCCACCGCCACCTGGCGAGGCGACGCATGCATCTGCCGGCGCAGCGTATCTTCCAGCACCTGGCCCTCGGTGGGATGCAGTTCGAACAGGCGCAGGCGGTCGTCGGGACGCATGGCGCGCAGCGCCAGACAGGGAGATCCGGGGTAGAGGTTGGCCACGCCGTCGGGATTGAAATCCTGGACGGCCCGCAGATAGCGCTCGATCAGCGCGGGCGGCCGGGGCGCGCCCAGCAGGCGGTCCAGGCCTTCTGCGACTTCGCCGCTCTGGCCGGCCCAGTCGCCGTCCAGGGCGTACAGCCCGGCTCCGGCATGGGTGTCGATCACCCAATAGGGGGTGTCCTTGCGATTGAAGTAATCCAGGATCTGCACCAGGATGGCGTGCTTCAGGACGTCGGCGTGGTTGCCGGCGTGAAAGGCGTGGCGGTAGCTGAACATGGACGCGGCTCAGGGGTTCAGGCGCGGGGCGCGGGGGCGGACGCTGTCCAGCGCGTCGGTGAAGACCGCCTGGCAGCCCCAGGACAGCAATTCGCGGGCGCGCTCCGCGTCGTTGACGGTCCAGACGGCCAGCGTGGCGCCCTGGTCCAGGATGTCGCGCACCACGGCCGGATCGGCGTGCCGCACGTCGATGTTCAGGCCGATGCAGCCCAGGCCGGTCTGCTTCGCTCTCCAGTCGGAAGGCACCGGGCCTTCGATGAGCAGGGCGCGGGGCAGGTCCGGGGCCGCCGTGCGGGCGGCTTCCAGGGACGTTTCGGAAAAAGATGAGAGCAGCGGGGGCAGGGCGGCGCCCGCCCAGAGCTGGGCGGCGGCCCGGGCGACCGCAATCCCCGTGTCGTGGTCGCAGCCGGTGGTCGGCTTGATCTCGATGTTGCTGTGCATGCGGCGGGCCTGCGTGTACCGGGCGACGGACAGCAGGGTGGGGGCGGGTTCGCCGGCGAAATCGGGACTGTGCCAGGCGCCGAAGTCGTACTGGGCGATGGTCTTCCAGTCCAGTTCGCTGGCCAGTCCCTGCCCGTCGCTCGTGCGGTCGATGCGGTCGTCGTGCAGCAGGAACAGGACGCCGTCCTGGCTGAGCTTGACGTCGTATTCAGCCATCTGGAATCCGTGCGCCACGCCCGTGCGCATGGCGACCAGGGTGTTTTCGGGCGCCAGGCGGCCGCCTCCGCGATGGGCGATGAAGGCGGGCCAGGGCCAGGCGGGATGCGATGTCGTCATGGGATCGGGATGGCAGGAAAGGGGAATCCGACCATTTTAGCGGTTTGGCGGGGCGGACCGCGGCGCGCGGGTCCGGTCCGTCCGCCCGTTCCGTCGGCCGTCGGCCTGCGCGGCCACACGGCGTCAGCACCACAGTGTTAAACTGCGTGACATTTCAGGCTGCCGATTCGACCAGCCAGCGGGGGCGACGGTGTTCGCCTTTTTTGTTCCGGGTGGTGCCGGCCTCGTCGTCCGTCATCCTTTGCAGGACCTTCGCCCATGTTTGATTTCATACGCACGCACCAGCGCCTGATGCAGTTGATCCTCCTGATCCTGGTGGTGCCGTCCTTCGTGTTTCTCGGCATCAGCGGATACTCCTTCGTCACGGCCGATCCGGCCGTGGCCGAAATCGGCAAGCTGTCCGTGACCAAGCAGGAATTCACCCAGGCCCAGCGCAATCAGCTGCAGCAGATGCAGGAGAGCAGCCAGGGCCGCTTCGATCCGGCGCTGCTGGATAATCCGCAGGCCCGCCAGGCGCTGTTGGACCAGCTGATCAACCGCAAGGTCCAGGTCGCGGTGGCGACCCAGGACCACTTCAGCGTGTCGGACAACACCTTGCGCCGCGCGATTGCCGCCATGCCGCAGGTCCAGGTGGACGGCCAGTTTTCTGCCGACCGCTATCACGAGGTCCTGGCGTCGATCGGCATGAGCCCCCGGGATTTCGAAGCCAGCCAGCGCGCCGAACTGGCCCTGGACACCGTGCTGGGGCCGGTGCGCGATACGGCCGCCTTGCCCAAGCCCGTGATCGAGAGCCTGAAGCGCGCCCTGACCGAGGAGCGCACCGTGCGCCTGCGCGTCTTCCAGGCCAAGGACTACACGAAGGACGTGGCGATCACGCCGCAGGACATCAAGGCCTGGTACGACGCGCACCAGAACGAGCTGCGTCTGCCCGAGCAAGTCTCCGCCGATTATCTGGTGCTGGACGAGGCCGCCGCCGTGGCCAGCGTGCCGGCGATCAGCGACGCTCAACTGAAGGACTATTACGAGCAGAACAAGACCCGGTACGTGGTTCCTGCCCGGGTGAACGTCAGCCACATCCTGATCAAGCTGCCCTCGGGCGCTTCGGACGAGGCCGCCAAGGCCGCCCTCGCCAGCGCCCAGGACCTCAGCCGCCGGGCCCGCGCCGAACCTCAGCAGTTCGCCGATCTAGCCCGCAAGGAATCCCAGGATGCCGGGACGGCCCGGGACGGCGGCGCGCTGGGCTGGATCCAGCGCGGCACCTTGCCCTTGCCCATGGAACAGGCCGTGTTCGCGCTAAAGCAGGGCGAAGTCTCGGACCCTGTCAAGGGGCCGGACGGCTATCACGTGTTCATCGCCAATCAGGTCCAGCCCGAGAAGGGCGAGACCTTCGACGAAGCCCGCGGCAAGGTCGAATCCGAAGTCCGCCGCCAATTGGCCGCCGACCGCTTCGCCGACATGGCGACCAAGCTGACCAGCCTGGTGTATGACAATGCCTCCAGCCTGGACCCCGCCGCCAAGGAACTGGGGCTGCAGGTGCGCAAGGCCCAGGGGATCGCGCGCGACCGTCTGCTGACGGCCGACGAGGCCGGCCCCCAGGCCGCCGCCGCGTCGAAGGACGCCGCCACCCTGGGCGACGTGCGGGTGCGCCAGGCCCTGTTCAGTCGCCAGGTGCTGACCGACAAGCAGAATTCGGGCGTGATCGAGATTTCCCCCGACACCATGGTCGTGGTGCGCGTGGATGCGATGACGCCGGCGCACGTGCCCGAGCTGGACAAGGTGCAGGCGCACATCCAGTCGCAATTGCAGGCCGAGCGCGCGCATGCGGCCGCCGTGGCCGCCGGCGAAAAGGTCTTGGCCTCGTTGAAGCAGCAGGCGTCGTCGGAAGGCTTCCAGGACCCCGTGACCCTCAGCCGCCTGGATCCGGCCGGCCTGAGCAAGGCCGTGATGGACGCGGCGTTCACGGTCCCTCGCCAGACGCTGCCGGCGTATGGCGGCGTGTCGCTGCCCGACGCCTATGCGATTGTGCAGCTTGACCAGGTCAAGCCGGGCAGCACCGGCAAGCCCGCGCTGGACGGGCTGGGGGCGCAGATGGCCCGCGTCTGGGGCAGCGTGGAAGAGCAGGCTCTGCTGGTCGACCTGCGCAAGGCCCTGGGCGTGAAGATCACGGACGAGGGCCGCCAGCTGATCGACAAGGGCGACAGCGGGTCGAATTGATCGGGAAGTGTTGCTGATGGAGAAAGGGCCGGAAGGCCCTTTTTCTATGGCTGGGGTATTTCATTACGTCGCGGCTTGCGGGCTGCTCGGATGATCCCGGCAAAAAAAGGTCCGCAGGGGTCTGTCTTGGATTGGGGCATCCCTCCACGTCGCGGCTTGCAAGCCGCTCCGATGATCCCGGCAAAAAAAGGTCCGCAAGGACCTTTTTTAGTCCGGGATCATCCCTTCGCCCTGATGATTTTCTGGACCTGGGGGACGTGCCGGATGGCGCGGATGACCTGGGCCAGGTGCTTGCGGCTGTCGACCTGGACGGTCAGGTGCAGCAGCGCCGTGGCGACGGCCTCGTCGGGCATGGTCAGCTGGGTGATGTTGGAATCGGCTTCCGTGACTTCGGCGGCCAGGCGGCCCAGCACGCCGCGTTCGTTCAGGACGGTGATGTCCAGACGGGTGCTCAGGTGGCGCGCCGTGGTGGCGTCCCAGACGACGGGAATCCAGCGTTCGGGTTCCTTGGCCTGCTGGCGTTGCGCGACCGGACAGTCGCTCATGTGCACCACCAGGCCGTGCCCCAGGCGGATGCCGCCGATGATGGCGTCGCCGGGCAGGGGGCCGCAGCACGGCGCCAGCTGCACCGCCTGGCCTTCGTTGCCGTGGATGACGATGGGGGCGCCGCTGACCGCGTTGAATTCGTCCACCGCCATGGCCGTGGTTTCCAGCATGGCGTTTTCGGGGGCGAATCGCCGCGCCACGACGGCCGCCAGGCGTTTGCCCAGGCCGATGTCGGCCAGAATCTCGGTGCGCGATGCGCCGCCGGAGCCCTTGGCCAGGCGTTCCCATTGGGGATCGTCGTCCTTGGGGTAGACGATGCCCAGCTGGTCGAAGGCCTGGTTCAGCAGGCGGCGGCCGAAGGCGATGGATTCCTCGTAGCGTTCGGTGCGCAGGTAATGGCGGATTTCAGACCGGGCGCGCCCGGTGCGCACGTAGTTCAGCCACTGCGCGCTGGGCCGGGAAGCGGCTGAGGTCATGATTTCGACGGCATCGCCGCTGTGCAGTTCGGTGCGCAGCGGCGAAAAATCGCCGTTGACCTTGCAGGCGACGGCGTGGTTGCCCACGTCGGTGTGGATGGCGTAGGCGAAGTCCACCGGCGTGGCGCCGCGCGGCAGCGACAGGATCTTGCCCTGCGGCGTGAAGACGTACACCGCGTCCGGGAAGAGGTCGACCTTGACGTGTTCCAGGAATTCGCCGGAATCTCCCGTCTGGCTCTGGATGTCCAGCAGGGATTGCAGCCACTGGTGGGTGCGCTTCTGCAGATCGTTGAGCGACGTGCCCTGTTCCTTGTAGAGCCAGTGGGACGCCACGCCTTCCTCGGCCACGTGGTCCATGTCGCGGGTGCGGAACTGGAACTCCACCGGGGTGCCGTAGGGGCCGATCAGTGTGGTGTGCAGGGACTGGTAGCCATTGATCTTGGGAATGGCGATGTAGTCCTTGAACTTGCCGGGGACCGGCCGGTAGAGCTGGTGCAGGGTGCCCAGGGCCAGATAGCATTCCGGCAGGGTATGGACCACGATGCGGAAACCGTAGATGTCGAGCACGTCGGAAAACGACTTTTTCTGCTCGACCATTTTCTTGTAGATGCCGTACAGGGATTTTTCGCGCCCGCTGACTTCGGCGTCCAGGCCGGCGGCGGGCAGCGCCGTGCGCACGGCGTCGGCGATCCTGGTGATGACCTCGCGGCGGTTGCCTCGGGCCGCCATCATGGCCTTGTACAGAACGTCGTAGCGGTTCGGGTACATGGCCTTGAAACAGCGGTCCTGCAGTTCGCGGAACAGGGCGTTGAGCCCCAGCCGATGGGCGATGGGCGTGTAGATGTCCAGCGTTTCCCGGGCCACCCGGCGGCGCTTTTCCGGCACGACGGCGTCCAGCGTGCGCATATTGTGCAGCCGGTCGGCCAGCTTGATCAGGATCACGCGCACGTCGCGCGCCATGGCCAGCAGCATCTTGCGGAAGGATTCCGCCTGCTGTTCGGCCTTGGTGGCGTATTCCAGGCGTTCGAGCTTGGTGAGGCCGTCGACGATGTCGGCGACGTCGGAGCCGAACTTTTCGGCCAGTTCCTGTTTGGCGACGCCCTGGTCTTCGATGACGTCGTGCAGTAGCGCCGCCATCAGCGAATCGGCGTCGAGCTTCCAGCCGGCGCAGATTTCCGTGACGGCGATGGGGTGGGAAATGTAGGGTTCGCCGCTTTCGCGGAACTGCCCCAGGTGGGCGTTGTCCGCGAAACGGTAGGCTTCGCGCACGCGTTCGATGTCGCGCGGCGACAGATAGCCGGAAATGATCTGCTGCAGGCCCGCCAGCGAGGCGATCGGGCTGGGCGCGGCGGCGGGGAGCGAGGCGGGGGCGCTATGGGGCTTTCGCCGGCGCAGTCTGGGGCCTTTGCGGAGAACCGCCAACAAGCCTGAAGATGCGCCGCGAATGCCTGAAAACGCCATGAGCCCGCCTTATCGGATCAGGTGGGGACCTTGCGCAGCATTTCAGTGCCGACCTGGCTCTGGGCGATTTCGCGCAATGCGGTCACGGTGGGTTTGTTGTGGCTCTGGATGCGCGCTTCGTGGCCCTGGGCCAGTTCGCGGGCGCGGTAGGTGGCCGCCAGAGTCAGATCAAAGCGGTTGGGAATCTGCTGGAGGCAGTCTTCGACGGTGATGCGGGCCATAATTTTCCTGATCAGCTAGCGTTGACGAGAGGTTTGCGGATGCCGAGCTGCATGAACAGATCGGCATGGCGGATGGATTGCGCGGCATACCGCAGGCGGGCGGCGGAAACGACGGCCTGCAACTGCTGTAATGCAATGCTAAAGTCTTGATTAATAATAACATATTCGCAGTCTGACGCGTGCGCCATCTCGCCGCCGGCCGCCAGAAGGCGGCGGGCGATGACCTGGGGGGCGTCCTGGCCGCGCTTGTTCAGCCGGGTCTCCAGCGCCTCGATCGAAGGCGGCAGGATGAAGATGCCGATGGCCTGGGGGTAATGCTGGCGCACCTGCCGCGCCCCCTGCCAGTCGATTTCCAGGATGATGTCGGTGCCGCTGGCGATGGCCTGGGCCACGCGGTCGCGCGGCGTGCCGTAGAAATGTCCGTGGACTTCCGCCCATTCCAGCATGTCGCCCCGATCGCGCAGGGCCTGGAAGGTGTCCACCGAGACGAAGCGGTAGTGTTCCTGGTCGCGTTCGCCGGGCCGCGGATCGCGGGTCGTGCAGGAGATCGACAGGGCCAGGGTGGCGTCCTGCGCCAGCAGGGCGTTGACCAGGCTGGATTTGCCGGCGCCGCTGGGGGCGACCACCATGAAGATGTTGCCGGCGTGCGGGGCCTGGGTGTCGGTCGTCATTGCCGCGCCCCGTCGACTGCGGCGTCCGGGCCGGGCGCCTGGCCCAGTTCGGCCAGCGTGTCGGCATAGGCTTGCGGCCCGGTGCACAGGAAGACGATGGCATCGCCCGGGTTCAGATTGAACAGCACGTCCTGGATGTGTTCGGAGGCGTCGTCGCCGTCATGGATGGCCGCGACGTGCACGTCGCCGTCGCCCTGGAACTGTTCGGCCGGGACCAGGTCGGCGACCTGTTCGACGTCCGCGGGGCGCTGCGCCACGTAGACCCGGAAGGGCAGGTCTTCCAGCGTGATGTCCAGGACCATTCCCTGGTCCAGGCGGGTGATCAATCGGCTATCGAGCGGCATGGAAAATGCGTTCAAACGTGTAGTGAGCGGTAACTCGCATTATAGACGGTCGCCTGGCGCGAACTCGGCCACCACGGGCGCGTGGTCCGACGGCTTTTCCCAGCCCCGGGGGACTTTGTCCACCTGGCAGCCCAGACAGCGCGCGGCCAGATCGGGCGTGGCCAGGATGTGGTCGATGCGCACCCCTGCATTGCGCCGGAAGGACATCATGCGGTAATCCCACCAGCTGAAGATCTTGGGCGGCTGTTCGAACAGGCGGAAAGTGTCCCGCAGGCCCAGGTCCAGCAGGTCCTGGAAGGCCTGCCGTTCCGGGTCGGACACCAGGATGCCGCCCGCCCAGGCGACCGGGTCGTGCACGTCGGCGTCGGTCGGGGCCACGTTGTAGTCCCCCAGGATGGCCAGATCGGGGTGGGCGGCCATTTCCCGGCCCAGCCAGCGCTGCAGGGCGCCGAACCAGTCCAGCTTGTAGACGTACTTGTCGCTGTCCACGGCCTGGCCGTTGGGGCAGTAGGCGCTGATGACGCGCACCGGACGGCCCTGGGCATCGGGCAGGGTGGCGGCGATGATGCGCTGCTGCGGATCGTCGTAGCCGGGGATGTTGCGCTGCACGTCCAGCGGTTCGGACTTGCTGAGGATCGCCACGCCGTTGTAGGTCTTCTGCCCCGCCCAGCAGGCGTGGTAGCCGATGGCCTCCAGGGCCGCGTGCGGGAATTTTTCGTCCGGCAGCTTCAGTTCCTGCAGGCACAGGGCATCGACGGGATTGGCTTGCAGCCATTCCAGGACGTGGCCCAGGCGGACGTTCAGGGAATTGACGTTCCAGGTGGCGAGTTTCATGCGATGAGTATTACTTTTGTTAATCAGATAGTTATCACATCAGCACAAGCCGCGTTTTTGCTCTAGCTACCCACCTGGCTACCCAGTTTGAACCCGGTGGGCGTTTTTCTCTGTGTTGCGTGAATACGACTATGGTATCAGCACGGCGTCTTGTTTCGCTCGATCATGGCATGGAGGCTGGTGGCGGTGATGCCGCTGGAGCGCTTGCCGATCTTGACCAGCTCCAGCTCGCCGTCATGCACCAGTCGATAGATGGTGGAGCGTGAGACCCCCAGTTTTGCCTCCGCCACGTTGATGCGGTAAAGCAGCGCCCGTGTTGCTGGGCGGTGGGGAGGGTGAGCGGTGAAGGTGCGTGCTACTGTCATAAGTCGATCCTTTCGGGATGGCTGGTAAAAATAGGGGTTCGAAAATGTAAGTACGGGCACTTTGGTAGATGCCCGGAGGGACGCCTGCCAAAGCGGGCTCGCCGGAGCCCTGGGGGCCGACCCGCCAAGATGCCGCGATGGGGGTCGGGTGTTTGGATCACCCCCGGTAGGGCCAGACGCTGGCCCGCCGGTGGCGGCTCGTCTGGATGCCGGGGACTGCGGTCTTTCCCGCTGTCGTCAAAGGATTACGTCGCCATCCCTGAGTTTGGGCATTCATATGAATGCACCGGGCGCGTCCCGTTGTGGGAAGTCCTCGCCGCACGCGGCCATCCATGCCCCACGCGAGGGGCTGGCTGTGATTGGCGGATTTCATCGGTTTTGCTTCAACCCCGATGCCTTACAGGTTGCTGCGCAGTCGCGTGCCGCGTGATCGGGCAGGGCGCAGTATTCATCGCTTGTTGCTTGTTAAAGAGCTGGTCTGCGTTGAGCAGTTAAAGCTATTGTCAGCATTTTGATTAGTTTTGTCAATAGGTAATCAGCTGATTGATTTTTCAAGCAATTCAAGGTTCTACTGGAGGGTGCTAAAGCTTAGCGAATACCACTACGAGTGGAGGATACGAGGCCAGGGCAAATTGTTTACGGCTGTGACTATCCCGCGGCAAACGAAAGATCATAAAATCGTCAGTCCCCCAGGGGGGCAGGAAAAACGCTTGGTTCAGATCGGTGCAGATTGTTTCATGCGATGAATGCCGTTTTCTGACCTGCAGTTACAAATTGACTAGCCGGTGCTGAACTTTGGCGCTGCAAAACGGCACAAATAAACAACGCGTCGTCATATCTTAATAACGAATTTATCTAATAAAATCCATGTTAAACACATGGTTATGGAAGCATATGCGGGATTTTCAGCCTGTTCGTGATGCCTGTGAAGTGATGGGCGGGATGACCCCATTGGCCAAGAAGTTAGGGTTACCTGTACAGGTAGTCAGCAGCTGGGCGGCAGGTACACGTCCGGTGCCAATCATCCGCTGTGTGGAGATCGAGGAATTGACGGGCGGTGCTGTCACTCGGAAGCAGCTGCGTCCGGATGACTGGTGGCAGATCTGGCCGGAGTTGCGGGGGGAGGATTGAATCGCATGGGTTGCAGGTGATGCGCAGCGATTGCACAAGGCAAAGCAATAGAGCATCTTCGCCGGGCACTTACTGCCTCGGTTGCAGCGTGATTTCTTTCTGTGCAGCCAGTGCTTTAGGTGGCCAGGAGCTCTTGATATAGGCCAACACCGCCGCTATATCGGGGTCGCTCAATGACTGGCCATAGGCTGGCATATCGCTCACATATCCGGGTGGCGCGGTTTTCCCAGGCACCAGGCCGTTTTTGACAATGTCAATCAAAAGCGCATCTGGATGATGCCAAGTGTGCCCTGCTTTATCGTGCGGCGGCGCGGGTAATCGTCCGTTTGGCTTGCGCGTGCGCCAGTCATTCTGGCCTTCAAGCCGTGCTCCATGGCATGCGGCACAATTATTGGTGTAGATTTGTCTACCACGGACCAAGAGTGTTTGATCGGACGGGTCAATATAAGCCAGTTTTGAACTCGATGCCGACTGGTACATGAACAGACCGGTACCGAGTGCCAAAAAACCAAGCGCACCAAGGAACACAGCGGCTTTTTTCGTGACTATTGTCATTGGAATCGTCCTTGCTCACTTTGCTGTACGGTGAATGTAGCTTGATGGACTACGATTGTTCGGGCGCCGGACCTGACGCTTCATTTTTGGGTGTGGGCGGCCAGTTGCCGCTTTTGTCGAACAGGGTCTACCGGCTGATTATTGACACGCAATTCATAGTGCAGATGGGGGCCACTGGACGTTCCGGTAGAACCGACATACCCAATGATTTGTCCCTTGTCGACATATTCGCCTTTCTCCAAACTATTTTTGAAACGGCTTTGGTGGGCGTAGACAGTAGAATAGATATTGTTATGCTCTACAAAGATCACTTTTCCATATCCGCTCTGAATGCCGATGAAGGATATCCTGCCGCGAGCTGTCGCCCGGATGGGTGTGCCTTTCGGGGCAGGGTAATCAATACCTTGGTGGCCTGCCCACTTGCCAGACACGGGATGGAATCGATAACCAAATGCCGAGCTGATGCGTGTTCGTTCGCTCAGTGGCGTGTCGAAAAAAATCTTCCGCAGATTTTCCAGCCGGGAAGTCGCTTTGTGCGAGTGTTGACCGAGTACATGAGCTGGATCATCGACGATAGAGATTTGCCTCACGCCTGATGCGGCGGCAGTGCTTGTCAAAAAAAAGCCGGCGATAAGAAACAGATTTCTTGATATGGTATACATGCCAATTCGAACGGATTAAACCGTATCTGGTGATCAAGGCAGTCCTGATCTGTTCGGTTGATACAAACGGCACTGGCCTGTAGTTTCAAGACAGGCCCTGACATCGCATGAAAGCTTTTAACTGTTTGACGAGATATCTTTGTCCTGTGCCTGGTTTATTTTGTGTGCCTGGCATCGCGATCAAGCAAGCCCTTGCGTTCTTCGTACTCGCGGGGCGTGATCTCACCGTTCGCCAGGTGGCGCTGCAGCATTTCGTGGGGCGACTCGCGCGCGCGTCTGTGCCGCCCGCTCGTACGCCCCCAGCCGTAGAACACGATGATGCCGACCAGCGCCAACCAGAAGATCCACCAGAAAAAGTGCATGCCGCCCATGAAGAAGCCGCCGTTGTAAACCATGTGCACTCCCTCAGCCCTTGGCTGCCGGGGTTGTGCTACTGGCCAGTGCAGATTTCACCCGCTCAAGCCGATCGCGCACCTCGTGGGCGATGCGCCCGACCTCGGGGTTCGAGGTCATCTGCAACACCGCAACGGGGTCCATGAAGGCAACGACCAGGCGACCGTCGGCCTCTTCACGCACGACGACGTTGCAGGGCAGCAGCAGGCCGATGTCGGGTTCAGCCTCCAGGGCGCGGTGGGCCAGCGGCGGATTGCAGGCGCCGAGGATGCGGTAGGGTCGCCCCTCGATGCCCAGCTTGGCCTTCATCGTGGCCTGCACGTCGATCTCGGTCAGGACGCCAAAGCCTTCGGCTTTCAGCGCTTCGGTGACGCGGGCGACGGCCGTCACAAAGTCCTTGTCCTGGATGTCACAGCGAAAACCATAGGGGGTGGCAGGTGGCTGTTGCGCGCTTGCTGCCGTGTGAGGGGAATTTGAAGTACTCATGGCTGATTCCTCATTTTGTTGCAGGAAGCGCCTGCAGGCGGTCTGTCATCATCTGCATCATGGACTGCATCATGTCCATACGCTGCTCCAGCATGTCCTGGCGGGTGGCCATGTCGGCCGACTTGCCCGGCGCTGCGCCTGTGCTCATGCCACTGCCCATGCCGCGGCCCATCATGCTCATGCCGCCCATGCTACCCATCATATTCATGCCGCCTTGCATGAGTTTCATCTGCTTGGCCATCAGCGCACTGTGCTCCTCGGGCGTCTTCGCGGCCAGCATTGCATCGTGCATCTGCTGCATGGCCTTCATCTGGCTGGCATAGTCGGGGGCAGTCGTGCCCGCGCGCATACCTGCGCCCGGGCTACCCGATTGCGCCTGAGCAGCCTGCGCGACGGTGTCATTTGCCGGATGATGGCTGTCGTTTTGATCGCCATTGGCAGCCCAGGCCGGGGCGGTCAGGGCTGCACTGGTCAGAACGGCAATAGATGCAAAGGTACGGAGGTAGGTCATGTTGAACTCCTGGTCAGCTAGAGACAGTTGCGACTGTCAGGGTGCGGCAGCTAATAAACAACTGACGCATGTATTGCATTGATATATGAAAGTTTAGCGAAGCGCTTATGTCGATCTGATGACACCAGCATGACAATGTCGTAATGTAATGGCGGTGCAGGCTTGGTTAGTAGGTCGTGGTCGTCAACGAGTCCCGCAGGATCTGCTCTGCCTGCCTGGATGTGTTCAAATGGCATCGTGGCCCTCGGGATCCTCCTCAAAACTCGCAGTGTGATGTGGAACGCGTGCGAGATATTCGTCATTGTCCGGTGTCCCAGCGCCGCTTGAAGAAGTTGTAGATCGGCACGTACACCATCCCGGCATACGCCCCGTACAGGAAGCTCTCCTAATGAGGATGTGGTTCGCGGCTACCGCCCGTGGCGCTCGGCGGGTTCCCTACGGCCTTTGGGTCGGCGGTCCTGTTCGCGTCGCGATCTTCGCCAGAACCCGAGCCATGGCCTCCACCATGTCCTCCATGGCACCCGTGTCCGAACAAGTGCATGGCAATGAACGCCACTCCAAACAGTACCCAGATCCAGTTCTCTGTTAGCCAAGCCATTTCCAGCTCCTTTCGTTGAGATCGTTCAGACGTCGACCTTTCGTTCTGGACAGCCGCGCAAGGCGGCGAGCGATTGGTCTTGGCATGTCAATGCCGCGGCAGTTCCTGCTCGCTGCCGCCCCTGGAGCGCTCGACCAGTCGCCGCCACTGGCCGATTCGCGGAATGAACATCGGAACGCGTCGCCGATAGGCGCGATACTCATCGCCGAATTCCGCCAGCACGCGTTTCTCCTCATTTCGTGCAAGCAGCCAATAGATCAGCACAATCACGGGAAATAGCGTCACCGAGAAGATCGTCGGCCAATGCACGACGCCCTCGCCAAAGAGGCCAATGAACAGGCCGGTGTACTGAGGGTGCCTGACCAGCGCATACAAGCCACCGGTGGCGAGACGCTTCTCCTTTTGCGCACGGTAGAGCTCGCGCCAGCCCTGGGCGAACAAACCAATGCCGACAAACAGCAAGAGATAGCCGAGCAGCATCGAGATCATCATGCCCAGCTCACCCACGCCCAGCAGCGTGGACCAGAGACTGGCGCTCAGATTTGCACTGTCTAGCCCGAAGAACCGGACCATCAGATAGATGGTGAGCGGGAAGCCGTACATCTCGGCGTACAGTGCGATGATGAATGCCTGCACGAGTCCCGCGCTGGCCCATTCACGCCAGGTCTTCGGAGCCAGGTAGCGGTAGAAGAACCAGGACGCAATCACGATCATGATCGCTGCAATGCCCCAGACGCTTGAATGAGAGATCGATTCATCCATGATGGATGTCCTTTTGAAGCGCTGTGAGGGATCGCCCTGTGTACGGTGCCAGACTCCGTTTGAAGCCGGATGTCCGAGTCTTGAGCGCGTACGACGCCGAGGAGGGTAAAGCGATGGAAAGTGGTGGCTGGTGTTTCACGTGTGTGCATCCTGTGATCGGAACGAGCAAGATATCGAGGTCGGCCGCTTATACGCGACCCACGCAACTATTGCATTGATGTATAAGAGTTTAGTGAAGCGCTCATGTCGATCGGATGACGCTGCGATGACAACTTTGCAATGTTCACCACCTCAGACTGAGACAGTCACGGCGTCAGTGCGTGGGCCGATCGTCTTGCGGCCCACCAGTAAATAAAAATTCCGAAGAGAATCATGGGTAATGAAAGTAACTGGCCCATCGACAGGCCACCCGCGAATAAGCCGAGATAGTTATCCGGCTCGCGGGTGAACTCCACCATAAATCTAAAGACCCCGTAGCCCATCAAGAACACCGCACTTGTTTGCCCGATCGGACGTGGCTTGCGTGCAAACCACCAGATAAGTGCAAACAGCGCAAAGCCTTCGAGTCCCATTTCATAGAGTTGCGATGGGTGGCGTGCGATGCCGTCCCCCGTTTGTGGAAACACCATGCCCCAAGGCACTGTGGTGGCGCGGCCCCATAGCTCGCCATTGATAAAGTTGCCCAGGCGCCCAGCAGCCAGGCCCAAAGGGATGAGTGGCGCGACAAAGTCGCCAATCTCCAGCAGTGTGCGACCGCGCTTGCGGGCAAAGATCAGCATGGCCACGATTACGCCCAGCAGACCACCGTGAAACGACATGCCGCCTTCCCATAGGTAGAGCGCCGAGAGCGGGTGGCTCAGGTACTCGCCCGGTTTGTAAAACAGTACATACCCCAGGCGCCCGCCAATCACCACGCCTAGCACGCTGTAAAAGATGATGTCCTCGAGATCGCGTAGGGTCAGGCCGCAGGGGTGATGCCGGATGCGCCAGCGGCCCAGCAGCCATGCCAGGGCAAAGCCGGTGAGATACATCAGGCCATACCAGTGGATGGCAAGTGGTCCGATTTGCAAGGCGATGGGGTCGATCTGGGGGTATTGCAGCATGGATGTGGCCCGATTAAAAGATTACCGTGGATTAGTCATGTTCCAACGTCTGGGCGTCCATCAGCACACCTCCTTGGGGCAACAAGCCGACTCGGGTTGCGGGGCACAGGGGAAGGCGGATTCCGTCTCCGGCACGATTGGGATCGGCAGCCGGATTCCCGCCCGGTACATCAGCGCCGCGACGCCCAGTCCCGCCAGGCGTGCCGCCGGCGGGTCGGCCCGAGAACTCAGCACTACCGGCACCGTCAGTCCCATGACCACCCCCGCTGCGGTGGCGCCACCGTGGTACTCCAGGTTTTTCGCCAGAATGTTGCCCGAGACCAGGTCCGGCATCAGCAGGATATCCGCTTGGCCTGCCACCGATGACTCGATCCCTTTTTCCCGGGCTGCACGTTCGGAGATGGCGTTATCAAAGGCCAGTGGCCCGTCGACCTCGGCGCCAATGATTTGCCCGCGGCGGGCCATCAGCGTCAGGCAGGCCGCGTCCAGAGTGGAGGGGATGGCCGGGTTGACGGTCTCTACCGCCGAGATTACGGCCGCCCGGGGCACCTCGACGCCGATCATGTGCATCAGTGCGATGGCGTTCTGCAGAATCTGTGCCTTGGCGTTGAGGTCTGGCGTGATATTCACCGCTGCATCGCTGATGGCGAGCAACCGTGGGTAATTGGGTATATCTACCAGAAAGACGTGGCTGACGCGGCTGCCGGGCTGGCGCAGGCCGTGCTCGCTGTCGAGCAGGGCGCGCATGAAGGCATCGGTGTGGATGTGTCCCTTCATCAGCGCGTCGGCGCGACCGGCGCGCACGAGTTCCACCCCGCGGCGGGCGGCATCCGCCTCCGAGTCCGCTTCGATCACGGAGGCCAGGTCGAGCTCCCAGCCGAGCGTGGCTGCGACCTTGGCGATCTCGACGCAGCGACCGATCAGCACCGGTTCAGCGATTCCGAGTCGTACCGCATCGCGAAGTGTTTCCAGCACTGCAGCCTGTGCCGCGTTGACCACGGCGACCCGAATCGGGTCCCCGTGCCGTGCCTGCTGCACCAGGTCATCAAGCGTGGCCAATCGTTGGACGGCGTTATTGATCATGTTTCCTTTCATTGGTTGGCATACAGGCGCTGCACGTGCCGCGCGATCATCCGTTCTTCATCGGTGGTCACGGCTTCCACCTGGACCAGGCCCTCGGCGGCGGAGATCAGCGGCTCGGGCTTGCGATTGCGCCCTGGGTCCAGTGTCACGCCCAGATACGCCAGGCCATCGCAGATCTGCGCGCGGATGTCCGGCGCGTTCGCGCCGATGCCGCCGGTGAAGATCAGCCGGTCCAGCCCGCCGAGGGCGGCGCTCAGGGCGCCGATGAAGTGGCGCGCGCGATGACAAAAGAAGTCGATCGCCTGCGCGGCCTCTGGGGTGTCCTGACGGCGCGCCAGGAGCTCGCCCATATCGGCGCTCACGCCAGAGAGGCCCAGTAAGCCGCAGCGTTGGTAGAGCAATGACTGGAGAGCTTTAGGATCGAGTCCTTGCTGCCCGGCCAGATACAGCAGGATGCCGGGATCCAGATCGCCGCTGCGGGTACCCATAGGCATGCCGCCCAGAGCGCTGAAACCCATCGTCGTCTCGACGCTGCGCCCACCGCGGATCGCCGCCAAGGAGGCGCCGTTGCCCAGGTGCGCGACGATCAGGCGTTCGTCAAGTGCCGCTGGACCGTGGCGGCGCACCACATCCTCGACGATGAATTCGTAGGAGAGCCCGTGAAAGCCATAGCGACGCACGCCCTGGGCCTCGTACTCCCGAGGCAGTCCGGTATGCCGGGCGACCTCAGGCAGGCCGTGATGAAACGCCGTGTCGAAGCAGGCGAGCTGGGGTACGTTGGGAAAATGCGCGCGCATGGCGGCGATGCCGGCCAGGTTGTGCGGCAGATGCAGCGGAGCCAGTGGAATCAGCGTGTCCAGACGACGCAGCAGTGTGTCGTCGATACGCTGCGAACAGTCACAGTCCGCCCCGCCGTGGACCACTCGGTGCCCGATGCCAACCAGATTCAGCCCTTCACCTTGCTGACGCAAGATCTCGTCGAGACGCGCAATGGCTGCCGCATGATCCGCGAATCGCACGTCGTTGTTTGCGAGGACTTGTTCCCGAGCGTCCACCACGCGGAACCGTCCCTGTTCAGTGCCGATGCCGCTGGCCTCCCCCCACAACTGACGATTGAGGCCATCGGCCAGGCCGAACACGGCGAATTTCAGGCTGGATGAGCCGCAGTTGACCACCAGGATGGATGGGCGCGTCGACACTTCCTTACATCTCCTTCTCGTGGAAATGGGGTGTCTCTGTCTCGCCCTTGCCAAGCCATGACCCGCCATAGAGCCCCTCGAACACCCTCTCGAAGACGCTGTCGCGAGTCGTACCAGCCTGCGTCAGTGTCGAGGCGATCGAGTCGCTCATCAATGTCTCCCATTGCCGGTAGGGGCTGCTGCTATCGACCGGCGTTGGCGTGGTTTCCACCCTCTCGGCCAGCCACTTCACGCCGCTCATCCAGGGTGAGAAGCGCTCCGAGAACATCAGCCGGCTGGTTCGTGCCGGATGCAACTGACGCAGCATCTCGGCTGACCAGGGGGTGGTGGCCAGCCGCACCCAGGGTCCGACGAAGGTCTCGTAGAGGGCCACGTTGCGCGCGGAGAGGGTTTTTACCTGCTTGAACGCCGCCGTTTGGTCGGCGTAATCCAGGTCTTCCACTCGACGTTCCTCGAAACGCACCTGGAACTCGGGCTTGTGGCAGTCCGGGTCGCCGGTGGGATTGTCGATCTTCATCTCGTAGAGCCCAGGGGCAAGGTCATTGAGATCGCCGACACTCTCGAGGATCGCCCGGTGCTCCAGTCGTGCGACCTTGGCGGACACGAAGATTCCCAGATGGCCCACGTGTGGGTTGAGCAGATAGACGATGCGCTGATCGGCGGCCTTGAGTGCCTCGGTGGTTGGGTACACCGCCGGGATCCAGTTGAGCGCCTGGTGCGGCGGGGTGATGTTGTCGCCGCTGGAGGCGAAGATCACCAGCGGGTTGCGGATACGCTTGAGGTCGACGGTACAACCGGGGCAGATTTCAAACTCGCCACGCTCGATCTGATTACCGATGAAGAGGTTTTCGACAATGGCAACGATCTCTTCCTTGCTCAGGCTATAGAAGCCGGTCCACCAGCGCTCGAAATCCAGAAAGCGCTCGCGCTGGCCGTCGATGTCGGCAAACAGCTGGTAATCCTTCTGCCACAAGGTATTTGCTGGCTTGAGGGATTCGAAGTTGGCCGCCAGATGGGCGCCGTCAAAACGCCCGTCCCCCAGGTCCGCCAGCAGGTGCGTCATCCAGGCGCCACCCAGCAGTCCGCCGGCCAGGCGCATGGGATTGACCCCGGATTCGCCAGACCAGTAAGACAGCGGTGAGCCGTTGAGTACCGCTGGTCCGGCCAGACCTACGCAATCAGCCGAGAGCAGCGCAATGGCCCAGCCCGCCTGACAGTTGCCGTAGAGCACCGGTGGCTTGCCTGGATGCCGCTCGGTCAGCGTTTCGACGAAGCGTCGCAGGGCGTGCAGTACGTCTTCCAGCGTCTGCCCGGGCATGGGCTCGGGAAAGAAGATCACGAAGTAGACCGGGTGCCCCTCGTGCAGCGCCATGCCCACTTCGGAGTCTTGTTTGAAACCGCCGATGCCCGGGCCATGACCGGCGCGCGGGTCGACGATCATCACCGGCGGCTTGGTCTCGTCAAGGCAGTCTTCCAGACAGTCTTCGCCGACCCGGGTGATGCGCAGCAGCGCATAGTTGGTGGGACGCTCCAGTCGGCGGCCGTCCAGAAGCATCTCGTAGTCGAAGTCGAGCAGTGGCGGCATGCCGGCCTGCTCATGCTCGAGCATGTTGTCGGCACGCTGGCGCAGCGTATCCAGGTAGCGCACGCCGCGTCGCCACAGGTCGGCCTGGTAGGCGAGTAGTTCCGCTGCGGGATTGCTTGGAATGGTGGTGTGGTCGAACGCACGGGCGGTTTTCGGATCGGCCGCTGTCTGGGAGGAGGCGGATTGGCGCCCGCGAGGAGCTTTACGCACCGCAGGGGTTTTGACTGTCGATAGTTTGGCATTCATTGTGGCTTACCTCGCGGTGTGCAAATCTGATTTAATTAAGGTGGCCTGGATCAAATCTTCTCGCGGCGCAGGCGCAGCGCGTTCAAGACCACTGACAGCGAGGAGGCGGTCATCGCAAAGGCGGCAAACATGGGTCCGATCAGGATGCCGAAGAACGGATAGAGGATCCCGGCGGCGATCGGCACGCCCGCGCCGTTATAGATCAGTGCGAAAAACAGGTTCTGCTTGATGTTGCGCATGGTGGCCAGCGCCAGCTTGCGGGCGCGCACGATGCCATCGAGATTGCCCTTGACCAGGGTGAAACCCGCGCTTTCGATCGCCACATCGGCACCGGTGCCCATGGCGATGCCGACGTCGGCCTGCGCCAGCGCGGGGGCATCGTTGACGCCGTCGCCCGCCATCGCCACCCTGTGGCCTTTGGCCTGCAGCTCGCGGATGATGCGCGCCTTGTCCTCGGGCAGCACGTCGGCGCGGATTTCATCGATTCCCAGGCGCTCGGCCACCGCCTTTGCGGTGCGCTCGTTGTCGCCCGTGGCCATGATGATGCGAAAGCCCAGTTTGTGCAGTGCCTTGAGGGCATCGGGCGTGGTGGCTTTCACCGGGTCGGCGACGCTGACCAGCCCTGCGATGGCGCCGTCGAGCACCACGAACATGACCGTCTCGCCCTCGTCGCGGCGAGCGTTGGCGACGGCGGCCAGTGGGCCGCCATCGAGGCCCAGCTCGGCCATCAGCCTGGCATTGCCGAGCGCCACCTGGTGGCCATCGACCACACCTTTGACGCCCATGCCGGTCACCGCCTCGAAATCATCGGCCTTGCCCAATTCGACTCCGCGCTCCTCGGCGCCGGCGACGATGGCGTCGGCCAGCGGGTGCTCGGATCCTATTTCCAGCGTCGCCGCCAGCCGCAGCACCTCGGTCTCGTCGTGCCCGGCTTCGGGCAGCACGGCGACGAGCTTGGGCTTGCCTTCGGTCAGGGTGCCGGTCTTGTCGACGATCAGCGTGTCGACCTTGGCGAAGCGCTCCAGCGCCTCGGCGTTCTTGATCAGCACCCCCAACTGCGCACCGCGCCCGGTGGCCGTCATGATCGACATCGGCGTGGCGAGCCCCAGCGCGCAGGGGCAGGCGATGATCAGCACCGCCACCGCCGAGACCAGCGCGTAGGCCAAGGCCGGCACCGGCCCCCAGATCGCCCAGGCGATGAAGGACAAGACCGCAACGCCAATGACCGCGGGGACGAACCAGCCCGCCACCTGGTCGGCGAATTTCTGGATGGGCGCGCGCGAGCGCTGGGCATTGGCCACCATCTCGACGATCTGGCTGAGCGTGGTATCGGCACCGACCCGGGTGGCTTCCATGATGAGGCTGCCGGTACCGTTGATCGTGGCACCGGTGACCTTGTCGTCCTTGGTTTTTTCCACCGGAATTGGCTCACCGGAGATCATTGACTCGTCGATGGCAGAGCGGCCCTCGAGCACCATGCCGTCCACCGGCACCTTGTCGCCGGGGCGCACCCGCAGGTGATCGCCCACCCGCACGGCTTCCAGGGGGATTTCTTCCTCGGTGCCGTCAGCGCGGATTACCCGGGCGGTCTTGGCGGCCATGTCCAGCAGCGCGCGGATCGCCTTGCCGGTGCCTTCACGGGCACGCAGCTCCATGACTTGGCCAAGCAGCACCAGGGCAACGATGACTGCCGCGGCCTCGAAATAGATTCCGACCTGGCCGCTTACGGGGTCGCGAAAGCCTTCCGGGAAGATGCCCGGCACCAGCACCGCGACGATCGAGAAGAGATAGGCCGCGGCGACCCCCATGCCGATCAGGCTGAACATGTTGAGGTTCATGGTGCGAAACGAATTCCAGCCGCGCACGAAAAATGGCCAGCCCGACCACAGGATCACCGGGGTGCTGAACACGAGCTCGATCCACATCGAGGTTCGTTCACCGAAGAAGTCGCGAATCGCCGTGAGGCCCAGATAAGGAGCCATCGCCAGCACTAGCACCGGGATCGTGAGGACGGCCGCGACCCAGAAGCGGCGGGTGAAATCCACCAGTTCGGGATTGGGCCCCTCGTCGCCGGCCGCGGCGGATTCCAGCTCCAGGCCCATGCCACACAGGGGACAGGCGCCGTGCGTGGTCTGCCGCACCTCGGGGTGCATCGGGCAGGTGTAGACCGCACCGACATAGCCGGCGGGCACCTGGTCGTACTGGCCGCCGCGAACCGGCGCAGCGGTTTCATGGCCGGCTTGATGGGCGTGCCCGTGCCCGTGACCATGGCCATGACCCTTGTCATGGCGGGACTGCGCCTGTGGCTCGCCGCTTTGCACGGGCACCAGGTGCATGCCGCACTTCGGACAGTCACCGGGCTGATCGGAGATCACCTCGGGGTGCATCGGGCAGGTGTATTGGGTAGAGGTGGTGTATTGGGCAGCCCCTTGTTTACCGTGCTGCGCGTGTTCGGGTCGTTTTATGGGCTGCTGCTGAGTCATGGAGTCGTCTCCGTTACTGTGGGTAAGGCGGTGGCACGTACGGTCCTGTTTCGCGTAACCAATATTGCGTTGCCGTCTACACAAAAATCGTTGATGCATAAGATCACGCTGGCGCCTGGCATTGGGCGCTAATAAGCAACCCACGCAGCTATTGCATTGATATATAAGAGTCTAGCGAGGTGTTCATGTCAATCAGATGACACCATCATGACAATTCTGTAATGTCATGGTGGCGCAAGCTTGGTTGGTGCATCGTGACCGGTGACCGTCAGTGAGCCGAGACCCCATGATTTGATGACTCGTCTGGGCTGCCTTTGCGATTGATGCTCTTGCCCTGGCCGTGTCATCGCAGTACCGCTGGTTCATCGGGCAACTCGTTTGCGTATTGGCCACTGGCCGGGAAGTGTGTTACCAAGTGTTGTGTCACCATCCGGATACCATCCACCACACCACTTTCGAACTCGAATTGTTTGAAGGCGGATTCCATCTGACGGCACACCGCATTCCATTCGCCCTGGCTGACCTTCTCGTGAATGCCCCGGTCCGCCACGATCTCTACCGCGTGATCGGCGAGCAGCAGGTAGATCAACAAGCCGTTATTGTGTTGGGTGTCCCACACCCGAAGCTGCGAGAACAGCTCGATTGCCCGTTCACGGGCCGACTGTGCGTGCAACAGCGCGCGAAACTCCAGCGAACCCTCGATCGCGATGCGGATCTCGCCGTCGTGCCTGGCCTCGCTATCCTTGATCGCCCGCTCGATCGCCACCATTGCACTGCGGGGGAAGCACCGCTGGACATACCAGTCGGTTGTCAGCAGGTGACACACGATGCGCGGGCTCTTCATGGTCACCACCTGCCCGAGGCGCCACCGCCACCGAAGCCACCACCACCGCCGCGAAAGCCGCCGCCACGATGACCACGGCCGCCGCGGTATAGACCCCCCAACCCGTGCAAGGCCCGGCCGCCACCCATCAAGGTGAACAGCAGCGCCGCGATGGCCGAAAAAAGCGCGATCGATAGCGCACCGACCATGAGCCATGCCACCGCGCCCACCACACCGCCCGTGACGACAGCACCCGGTACCCTACCTATCGTCGAGCGCAGCAGACCGCCCAGGGCGAGGGCCACGATGAAGAGAACAGGGCCGTAGCGCTGGATGTCACCCTGGGGGGCAGGGCCCCTGTCTTCTGGCGCTGGCAAGGCCTCGCCGTCGACAGTGCGGATAATCTGCCCAACCCCGGCGGCGATGCCGCCGTAGAAGTCCTGCTGCCTGAATCGGGGCAGGATGAGCTCGCTGATAATGCGCCCGGAGGTGAGATCAGTGAGTGCGCCTTCCAGACCATAGCCGACCTCGATGCGCACTGTGCGGTCGTCTTTGGCCACCACAAGAATCGCGCCGTCGTCGACTTTTGCGCGTCCCGGTTTCCATTGCTCGGCAACACGCAACGAGAACTGCTCGATCTGCTCGGGTGCAGTCGATGCGACGATCAGCACCGCGATTTGTGTGCCTTTCCTGGCCTCGAAGTCGGTCAGCGCCTGCTCCAGCGTGGCCTTCTGCTCAGTGTCCAGGGTCTTGGTCTGGTCGATGACGTGCCCCGTCAATGGGGGCACGGGCACTTGCGCTATGGCAAGCGCGCTCCAGACGAGCGAACTGGCCAGCAGCAGGGCGCCGACAATCCGGCCTACCGTCTCGCCAATGGTCACCGCACCGCCCCGGACGTTGCCGGTATCGCACCGCCGACCGGTTTCTCAAAGCTGACGTTGGGTGGCTTTGCTATTTCCTTCTCGTTTTCGACAGTGAAGTTGGGCTTTTCCTTGTAGCCAAACAACATTGCAGTCAGATTGGAAGGAAAGGTTCGTACCGTCACGTTGTAGTCTTGCACGGACTTGATATAACGGTTGCGCGCTACGGTGATGCGGTTCTCGGTGCCTTCCAACTGTGCCGACAGGTCGCGGAATCCCTGGTTGCTCCGCAGGGCCGGGTAGTTCTCGGAGACAGCCATGAGCCGCGACAAGGCGCCCGTCAGCTGGCCTTGCGCCTGCTGGAATTTCTGGAACGCTTCGGGGTTGTTGAGCAGCTCGGCAGTCGCCTGAATCGAGGTGGCCCTTGAGCGTGCCTCGATCACTTGCGTCAATGTGCTCTGTTCGAAATTTGCCTCGCCCTTGACCGTGTTCACCAGGTTGGGGATCAGGTCCGCGCGGCGCTGATACTGATTGACCACTTCTGACCAACTCGCCTTGACTTGCTCGTCTGAACTCTGGAATGTGTTGTAGCCGCAGCCGGCCAGGCTCAGAGCCAGTATCGCCGCAAAAATGGCCTTCAGTATCCGCATGTTCGGGTCTCCATGTGAGAGAGCTGGGAATGGGGCTTACGGGATGGACCGATAGGTAATGCCGTTGGGATTGGGCCCCACCCGGTATGTGGCGACAACCTCCTGTGTGCTGGTGTCTATCGCGCTGACCGTGTCGTCCTGATTGTTTGTGACAAAGACAAAGCCCCCCTCACTGCTGGCGACAACCCCATGGGCGCCCATGCCCGTGGTCACCGTGGCTTGAACGCTTTGGCTTTTCACATCAATGACAGAGACCGTGTTGTCGGGCTCGCTCTCGCTGCCCTGATTGGCGACGTAAACCTTGCTGCCATCCGCGGTTGTGTATAGCTGGATGGGATTGCGGCCAACCTTTATGCGATTGAGCACCTGTCTGGTGACGGTGTCGATGATCGCCACACTATTTTCATCCCGCAGCGATACATAGACCTGTGCTCCATCAGGCGTAAAGGCAACTTGAACCGGGGCCTTGCCAACAGGGATGCGTGCGGATTCTTTGAGATTTTGGGTATTTATGACGGATACGTTGTTATCGGTGACGTTGGCGACATACAGTTCTTGCCCATTGGGGCTCAGACGCAAGCCGTGAGGAAACGCTCCGGTGGGAATCTCGGCGATGATTTTCTTGTGCTGAATGTCAACGACCGAGACCTGATTGGCCTCGGAGTTGGTGATATAGGCACGATCACCCTTTTCGCTTGTCACAACATGGGCAGGGTGACCGCCTGAAGGCAGCGTCGCCAATGTCTTGTCGATCTGGCCGGCATCGATCAATAGTAATTTGGCGTCGTTACCATCTTCAGAACTGGCGTGCGTATCGGTCTTCTCACCAGCTTGGTCATTGCCCATACCGTGCCCGGCCATACCGGTCATCGCCGGCATGCCAACGGCAAGAACCGTCTTTCCATCAGGGGAGATCTGGACATTATGCGGGATGACGGATACCTTCGCCGTGTGTACGGCGCCGGTACGCAAGGTGATCTCGCTCACGGAGCCGTCGCCTTCATTGGCGCTGTACACAACGCCGTTCGGTAGCGTTGCCGCCTGGACCGCCCCGGCAGCCAGCGTGAGGGCAATCGAAGCAAGAAGAGGGTGTATTTGAAGCATTGTCGGATCTCCGGTTCGAAACGGTTGTAACCATTGAAAGTCATGTCATTGAAAGCAGCAGTGCTGCCCATCGATCACTGTATCGATCCATCCCTGACGGATTGATGACGCGCTAATTACAATCTTGTAATGTGGCGCGATTCACGTGTTTTATCGACATGCGAGGCGTCCCGGCGCCGGGCAGACTGCCCGATGCGCAAGGGTTACGGCACAATGCGACGGTTCTGGAAGAACCCAATTGTGGTATCTAAATAAAGTTAGTAAATTTTACGTCTCGAACCCTAGCAAATACGTTACGACTGAAAAGTCTGGAATTAATAAAGTTGGTAAATTTTCGAAGTGTCTGTCTGGAACAGGCATGATTTCGTGCAAATAAAGTTGGTAATTTTTGGCGTGGTGCAGGCAACGGCAAATCTTCCCCAGGGTTGGCTCGCAAAGCCCAGGCGCTTTACGCCTGCACATCAGGCTGAAGCTCGGACATCGCGGTGTTCGGACCTTTTGAGTCAGAACTTCCGAAAGCCATTTCAGACTCCATCCTCTGTGACCATGCCAGCCGCAGCAACCCGCGCAGCAGGTAGTCGCGCACGATATGCACGCTCCCCCCGGCCTCAAGAGCCAGCCGGGATACCGTGTAGGAGTTCATCGAACACCTCCTTTTCCTTACCCGGCGCAGCAGGATAGTTGCTTCACATCCTTGTTGAAGGTCTGCGCCGCGAGCTTCAAGCCTTCGACCATCGTCAGATAGGGGAACAACTGGTCGGCCAGTTCCTGCACGGTCATCCGGTTGCGGATGGCGAGTACCGCCGTCTGGATCAGTTCGCCCGCTTCCGGGGCCACCGCCTGTACGCCGATGAGCCGTCCGCTACCTTCCTCGATGACCAGCTTGATGAAGCCGCGTGTGTCAAAGCTGGCGAGCGCACGCGGCACGTTGTCCAAGGTCAAAGTGCGACTGTCGGTCTCGATCCCGTCGTGATGAGCCTCTGCCTCGCTGTAGCCCACGGTGGCGACTTGCGGATCGGTGAACACCACGGCAGGCATGGCGGTAAGGTTAAGCGCCGCGTCACCGCCCGTCATGTTGATCGCCGCACGGGTGCCGGCCGCCGCCGCCACATAGACGAACTGAGGCTGGTCCGTGCAGTCGCCGGCCGCGTAGATGTCCGGCGTGCTGGTCCGCATGCCGGCGTCGATGACGATAGCGCCTTGCGGGTTGAGCGCGACGCCTGCCGCGTCCAGCGCCAGGCTGCGCGTGTTGGGCGAGCGACCGGTGGCGACCAGCAGTTTGTCGGCACGCAGCTCGCCGTGCGCCGTGGTGAGCACGAATTCGCCGCCCTCGTGCGCGACCTGGCTGGCCTGGGTGTGCTCCAGCACCTCGATCCCTTCGGCGCGAAACGCCGCCGTGATTGCCTCACCGATGGCCGGGTCTTCCCGGAAGAACAGGGTGTTGCGTGCAAGGATCGTTACTTTGCTGCCCAGTCGGGCGAACGCCTGCGCCAGTTCCAGCGCTACCACCGACGAACCAATCACGGCCAGCCGCTCAGGAATGGTGTCGCTGACCAGCGCCTCGGTGGAAGTCCAGTAGGGTGTATCTTTCAGGCCGGGGATCGGCGGAACGGCCGGACTCGCGCCGGTGGCAATCAGGCAACGGTCGAAAGTCACCACGCGCTCGCCACCACCGTTGAGTTGCACGGTCAGGCTGTGTGCGTCCTTGAAACGGGCTTCGCCGTGCAGCACGGAGATGGCGGGATTGTCATTCAGGATGCCTTCGTATTTGGCGTGGCGCAGTTCGTCGACGCGCGCCTGCTGCTGGGCCAGCAGCCGCTCGCGCAAGATTGTCGGCGGTGTGGGCGGCATGCCACCATCGAACGGGCTTTCTCGGCGCAAGTGGGCGATGTGTGCAGCGCGGATCATGATCTTGGACGGCACGCAGCCGATATTGACGCAGGTGCCGCCAATAGTGCCGCGCTCGATCAGGGTGACGTGCACGCCTTGCTCGACGGCCTTCAGCGCCGCCGCCATCGCCGCGCCGCCGCTGCCGATAACGGCAATATGCAATCCGCCACCGTCACCACCAGCCTTGTCGCCGCTACCTAGCCATTCGCGCATCTTGACGAGCAAGCCGCCGCCCACCGGAGGCACGGGCGCGTCGGCGAGCGTGGCCCGATAACCGAGTCCGGCCACGGCGGTAGTCCACGCGTCAGACGATGTGCCGGCCTCGACGGCGAGCTTGGCGCTGCCCTTGGTATAGGAGACATCCGCCGACTGCACGCCTGGCACTTTCTCCAGGGCTTCCTTGACATGCACTGCGCACGAGTCGCAAGTCATGCCGGTGATTTTGAGGGTGATCATTCATCGTTCCTTTTCTGTGTTGACCGCTGGCTCACGCCGTCAGCTATGTTTTGCTGGGAGTTCGCAGCCGCCCGAGCCGCAGCGGCGATTTGCCGGCGAAACCAAGTCCCAGATCGACACGCCGATCATCAGGGCCAGGCCGGTGTATATGAGGCGCGCTGTCCACCAGTTGCCAAGCAACCAGACAGTCCCGGCGAACACGATGGCTGGCCCGATCATGCCGAGCAGGCTGCGGTGCCATTGCCGATGACTGAGCCAGCCCAGTGCATTCGCCAGCAAAGCCACGACGGCGAACAGCGGCAGCAGCGTGGAAATGAACAAGCCTTCGTATTCCTGTAAAAAGCCGAGGCCGATGGCTGTGCCCAAGCTGGCGATGGCCGGAAAACAGGCGGCGCAGCCCATCGCGGAAACAACGCTGCCGAGCGCGCCAGCCTTGTCGGCAATGCGTGTGATCAGTCCCATGATCGCCCCAGGGTCGGGTTCAGTGGCTCACTACTTGACGCTGGAGGGATAGCCCGCGTCCCCGGTTGCCTTGGTCAGCTTCTGCACGCTGGTCTTGGCATCATCGAAGGTGACAACCGCTTCGCGGGTCTCGAAGGTCACGGCAACTTTACTGACGCCATTGACCTTGGAAATCGCCTTCTTGACGGTGATTGGGCATGCCGAGCACGTCATGCCCGGTACGGACAGCGTGACGGTCTGGGTAGCGGCCCACACAGGTGCAACAACGGCGGCGAGGGCGAAGGAGGCAAACAGCTTCTTCATGGTGAACTCCGATCAGTAGAAAAATGGTATGACATAGGGAAATCCGAGCGCGACCAGAACCAGCACGGCCACGACCCAGAAAATGAGCTTGTAGGTCGCTCGCACTTGGGGAATCGCGCAGACCTCACCCGGCCTACAGGCTTGCGCAGGGCGGTAGATGTGCCGCCAGGCGAAGAACAACGCCACAAGCGCTGCGCCGATGAAAAGCGGGCGATACGGCTCCAGCACGGTCAGGTTGCCGATCCATGCCCCGCTGAATCCCAAGGCGACCAGGACAAGCGGCCCGAGGCAGCAGGTCGAGGCGAGGATGGCGGCCAGCCCGCCAGCGAAGAGCGCGCCGCGCCCGGTTTGTGGTTCAGACATGCGCTTGTCCTTTCGAATTTGAATTGGATAGCGTAACCTTACTTCCGTACTCATGTACGGAGTCAAGCGATATGGAAAACAATTTGGAGAACCTGACCATTGGCGTCTTTGCCAAGGCGGCCGGGGTCAACGTGGAGACCATCCGGTTCTATCAGCGCAAGGGTCTGTTGCCGGAACCGGATAAGCCATACGGCAGCATTCGCCGCTATGGCGCAGCGGATGTGACGCGAGTGCGATTCGTGAAATCGGCCCAGCGGCTGGGCTTCAGCCTGGATGAAATCGCCGATTTGCTGCGGCTCGACGATGGCACCCACTGCGAGGAAGCCAGCAGTCTGGCCGAGCACAAGCTCAAGGACGTGCGCGAGAAGATGGTCGACTTGGCGCGCATGGAGGCCGTACTGTCTGATCTGGTATGCGCCTGCCACGCGCGGCAGGGGAATGTTTCCTGTCCGCTGGTCGCGTCGCTACAGGGCGGAGCAAACCTGACGGGTTCGGCTAAGCCTTAGCGTGCTTTATTTTCCATTTTCTGAGACGACCCCTTGTAGGCCAGCACCGCCGGAATTGCGACGGCAAGCCCTACGCCCGTCATAATCAGGGCTTCGCCGACCAGTCCAGCAATGCGGTTAATGGTCACGCCATCAGACATGCCAATGCTCAGCAATGCGTGATAGCGAGACCAAGTGACGCGACGGCTGCATATTTTTTGGGGTTCATGGTGACTCCACTGAGTGTGTGCAGTCTGCACGATAACTCGTTTGTGTACATTGCCCGCCGATTTCAAAAGGTAGCAAAGACCTTGGGTGCCGAGCCGGTGCCCAGAACGTAGACATTCAGCGGCCCGGCAGCGGTGCCCGCCATGCCAGGGGCGCCCACAGGCATTCCCGGTATGGAGAGACCCTTTACGGGGAGGTGATCAGCCAGTATCTGCTTGATGTACGTGGCGGGTGGATTTGCCCCCGTATTACCGGACACGGAATCACCCTTGGGTTGATAAATCCTGGTGACGCCTGAACTCCCTGGGGGATCTGTACTTCAGCGCACTGTGGGGATGCTGCTCGTTGTAATGCTCGAAGGCAATCGCCAGATTCTGCAACGCGGTGGGCACGTCGGCCTTGGGCATAAAAGCGACGTAATCGCGCTTGATCGTCTTCACGAAGCTCTCGGCCATGCCGTTGCTCTGGGGGCTGCGCACGGGCGTGGTCAGCGGTTTCAGGCCAATGCGCCTGGCAAACTCACGAGTCTTTGCTGCAATGTAGCCCGAGCCATTATCGCTCAGCCACTCGATCTGCTGCGGCGTTTGATCTGTATTGCCGAACCGATGCTCCAACGCCGCCAGCATCACATCGCGCACCACATCGCCGCTGTGTCCAACCGTGGTCGCCGACCAGCTCATGGCCTCACGGTCGCAGCAGTCCAGGGCAAAGGTCACCCGCAAAGGGCTGCCATCATCGCAGCGAAACTCGAACCCGTCGGAGCACCAGCGGTGGTTTGGCTGCCAACCGCGCGGGCTTGGATTTTTCAGCATCCTGATACCAGTTAAGGATCAAGGGCATCATGTCCTTCATGGCCAGCCCGGGAAAACGCTCAAACACCCGATTGATCAGCGGTTCGAGCAAGCTCGACGCGCACCCCAAATCAACCAGCAAGTTGTGCAAACGAATCGCCTGCTCATTGCCCGGGTACAAGGCGGTGGCATCCAGACGCTCCTGCTTGCTGTGCAACAGACTACCCAACTCCAGAATCTTCTTGTCCACATCGGGAATCGTCAAATCCGAGTAGCGGGCAATCCGCATCACATCACCCGAGCGGATCGCATCGATCATGGGATGAATCGGCTTTAGCTCATCCTGATAGACTTTTTCCATCAAGGCCGGCGTAATGCGTTCAATGCCTGTGACGACCGCTCTGATTTGAGACAGGACAAACAGCTTGATGACCACATCCATGATGCCTTGAGAGAGGTCATACCAGACATCGCGGATGTCATCGGGCATCTCGGGGGCCGCTTTGGTGAGCCATTGATACCTCCACAACCGGCCAGTGAACGCGCCCCACTCGGTACGCAAGGCATCCTCATCGGCGGCGGGCTTGCTGATTGGCTCCCACAATATCGAGCCAAACCCGGCGCCGCGACGCGCCGAGCGCAGATCCAGCTCAAAGATCGGCCTGGCTTTGGGCGTACCCACCATCACCACGGGCACCGAAATCTCATTGACCAAGGTGACGAAAAAGTTGAGCATACGTTCAGCGCCGCCCGAGTTTCGCACGCTCAGATGCTGAATCTCATCGATCACCAACAGGCCTATGGCGTGCGTGTTGGCAATATGCGCCATCACGGCGATCAGCGTTTCCACGCTATGGCGCTTCTCGACATAACGACGCACGTAGTTCGTGGCCAGCACCGCATCAATTTCCCGGAAAAAATTGTGGCATAGACTTTTCAGCGAACCGTCATGGGGGCAGTCAATTTTAAGAAATACAATCTGGGTGAAGTTGTGCTGCTTGTGGTAGATGAGCTGCGGGTAGGTCGCCAATATGCGGTTGATCGAACTGGTCTTGCCCGAGCCCGAGCAGCCAATAAAGGCCAGGCTCTTGGCAGTCGATTGCACGTGTTCAAACCGAAAAACACCCAGATCGCCCAGCATGATGCGCTCATAGCCATTCTGGATGTGGGCGTTGAGCGCTCCGGTGGCCAGGTTTCTGCCCACATAGCCCTGCCTGAGCAGGATGGAAAGCTTTGACTCCAGTTCGATGTGGCGCGATAACGGCTGAAAAAAGCGATCCAGCAACTGGGCGATGACGTGGATTCTCGTCTGGCCATCCAGATAGGCATCGGTGGGGCGAAAAGCAATCTGGCCCGATAGCCCGTCGCGCAGCTGGCGCTTATCCAGTATGGGCGGCAAGGCCTCGATCAGGGGGTTTCCCTGATATTGGCTCACGCCGGTATCGCTATACATGGCCTGAACCATGCCTTGGGGCAGCGTCACGTGTCGTCCTCAAACAAAACATCCAGGAAATCGGGAAAGGCCCCATCTTCGGGCTCGGGCTGCAAATAGATGACCTGCGATGTGGGCTTGCTCTCTTTGCCGCCCTCAGGTTGCGCCGATGATCGATGATGCTTACGCTCCATCTCACGAGCCCGCTCCCGATTCTTGCTCATGCCCGCCAGGGCCTGCGCCTTTGAGTCGCCCAAGCTCGCGGGGCGAAGCCTCTGTGCCTGATCGATGGTCGCCTGAATGCGGCGATCCAGATTTCTTTTGCTTTCCCGCTCCTGCAACTGGGCCGATGCGGTTGTTCTCCGTTGTGCCTTCTGACTTGCCCATAGCTCCCACATGGATTGATCACGGTACTGTCTGGAGCGATCCGTCAAGGTGCAACGCCAGTAGTCCGACTGAGCTGAGTCAGGGTAAACATAGATCGTATTCGCACTTGCCGGATCATAGGCGGCCATCATCGTGTTGGGCCGCTCTTGTCTTGTTCTGTGCAGCCAGCCAGAGACCATCAGTTCCCTGCACGAGTAAAAGGCGCCAAAACACCGGATACCATAGTCCGATACCGTCACCTTGACGCGAGGCAACAGCGCTAATTTCAACGCCTCGTCGGCAACCGTTCTCAAGCGTCCGCTTCGGTGCGCAATGCCCCAGCGCCAGAGGTTGATGGGAACACTAGAAAGCGTATCGGGCATATCCGGCTCGCGGTCATATTTGACCAACACGGCATGCAAATTTCGATGCAGAATTGATCCCAGTATGATTTGCGTAAAGTCATTCAATGTCAGGGTGGCATCCAGCCGATAATCCTTGCCGCCTCGCTTTTTGACGATGGTGCCCGTGACGACGCCCGGCGCAAACGGCTTGAAGTCTGCCTGGATCGTATGAAAGTGGCGCTCCACAATGCCTTTGGCGTCGCCCCGATAGGGTGGCGTATTTTCGATCCTGACGCCAAAGGCTTGCTCCAGATATTCGATCTGGTGGCCCAGCAGCTCGCCACGATCGGCAAGAATCGCATCGGGCAGCCCGACCGAGGGCCAGTCCTCGGAGGCTATCTCGTACCCATACGCGCGGCACAACTGCGCCTTGTCGGTCATGGCATTGGCCAAAGCCAACACGGCGGTCGCGTAGGACGGGTTTTCAAGCCCCACATAAAACCCGGCGATCAACCTGCTGTAGACATCCACCACGACATACAGTGTCGGGCGTCCGATGATTTTCCGCCTGTCAGCGGACAACAGGTATATGTCGGCGATTGTCGCATCAATCTCATAGCGGGCACCCGGTCCATGAGCGCCTGCAGTGGCCGTGCCATGTATCGGCCGGATGTCCTTCTGATACTCAATTTTGTTGGCTTTCAACCGGATGCGCTCGGCGCGAAGGTACTCGCGTTCATAAAAAAAGCGAAGCTGCGCCACGGTCGGAAAGTCCGTTTTCTCAACGTCGGGGTAAGACGCCTCGTACATGTCCTCAAAACGGCGGTGGGTATAGGGCAAAGAGCGACCCTTATCCGTCAGATAGTGGCGGTCGAGCACAATCCGGAACATCCGTTCAATATCGGCGTTGATCGTGGCGCCCGTGCCCGGCGACACGCTTCTGGGGCGGCCCAGCTTCTTTCTGGAACTCTTACGCTTTTTCCCTTTGGCGCCGCAATGCTTGTAGTCTGGCAACAGCGCGTTTGGTGTGCCGCCACGCTGCCAGTATTGGCGTAAAAGAGCATAAATCGTTTTCGGTGCCGCGCCTGATCTGTCCGCAGCCTCCTTGATCAATGCACCCCGGCCTCGTCGACGCACGATGTCGGGATGCTTGATCAGGGCTTCAATCACTGCGAAGCGCTGGTCTCGAATCTGCTGAGAAACCGAGCCCTGCACGGGCAATTGCGACGCCAAGTCAGCAAACGGATCATCGACCTTTCTCAGGGTTTCTGAGAGAATCTCCGCCTCGACTTGCGAGACGGGTATGCGCTCAGGCAGGGTGCTGCCCGAGTCGATATCGATCCACGTATACCTGCCCTCGGAGATCAGGAGAACACGATATCGGGCTTTTCCATGCGCCACCACATCATTGATTCGCAGCACAGCGATCCCTCAACGCGTGAATATCCGACGAGGCATGCAGGTCACCCACCACAAGATCCGCCCAGGGCCTTCTGATATCAAAGAGCACCATTCTCATTGCCAGAAGCGTGCGGGTCTTTTGCAGCGACTCGCCCAATTCCAGCGAATAGGCCTGATCCAGCCTCATTGCGGCCTCGGATAACCGTAGTGCCGGATTCTGCGAAAAATAGTTCAGATACAGGGGTGCCACATCAAGGAGGCCTTCGATGTCCCCCAACGGCGTTTGAGCGGGGTACAGCCATTCGATATTCTTGGCCACCGCCTTGGGTATCTGTTTTTCCGTGAGTAAATACCACGGCACGCCTTTCATCTCCCAATAGCGACGCTCGATCTCCAGCTTTTCAACGACTCTATGCTTGAGAAGGTCTGACGAGGGCTTAACTTGAACCGCCATTCTAGGCAGGCTCGGCATGCTGGTATCCACGAGGAAGTCCGTCGACATGACCCGAAGCTTGCCACCCACCTCCGGGTGACGGATACCCGCCTTGGCGGCAAGCTCAACCGTATCGGTCATCCTGAGCGGGTACTGTTCTCGAATGTCGGTTACGGCGGGGTGCCAGTCGAACAGAAAAAAAGCCGCCAACTCCAGGTCTGAAAGCAGATGGTGCGTTCGCTGCGCCTGAAATCCCCACACGCGGTGGGATCTTCCCGAAGAAGGCAGATCCCTCACCGTCAGCCACGGCCGATAATCTTTGCCAACACCCGCGCCTCGCCCTTGCTTAATCCATTTCTCGGTACGGGCATCAAGGTTGGAACCGGCCATGGTCAGCGTCATTCTCGTATCAAAGTCATGCCTGGAATTTACCAACTTTATTCGTAAATTACCAACTTTATTCTCAAGTTACCAACTTTATTATCCGACGACACCAATCAAAGCGGGATGGCCGAGTCCAGCGACTTCAGGAATTGTTTTGGCGATTGGAAGCCGATGACTTGAAAGTCGATTTCTTTGCCTTTCCTGTCAAAGAAAAGGATCCCGGGAGGCCCAAAAAGTGCAAAACGCTTGAGTAGCGCTTGATCATCCGCATTGTTTGCCGTCACGTCAGCTTGCAGCAGGATGACGTCCTTCAAGCGCCCCCGGACTCGCGGGTCGGTAAAGGTGAAACGATCCATTTCCTTACACGATATACACCATTCCGCCCAAAAATCGAGCATCACGTAACGGCCGTCTGCCGCCTGCAATTGTGACTCCAGGTCAGCCAGATTCTTGATGGGCCTGAATGTAATCTCGGTTGCAGCGCTGCCTGCTGGCGTGGTGGTGTTTACGCTCCTGAGGGCAGCCAAGGGCTGCAGCACATCTCGGCTGCCCGAAAGGCCGCCGATGAGTAGCGCGAGGCCGAGTGTCAAGGCAATGATCCCAATACCTTTTCCGAAACGCATATATCCTGCCGAGCTCGCAGGCAAGGGGTCCAAGGCCCTGAGATACATCGCCGATATGATGAGCAGAATGGCCCATAAGAACAGATGCACCACGGCGGGGATGACTGGGGAGACGAGGTAAATGGCCACGGCCAGCAGGGTCACGCCAAAGAAATGCTGGACGGATTTCATCCAGGGGCCGGCTTTTGGCAGCAAGGCGCCGGCGCTTGTGCCAAAGATCAGGAGTGGCACGCCCATGCCGATGGCGAGCGAGAAAAGCGCCATGCCGCCGACCACGGCGTCACCCGTTTGCCCAATGTACAGTAGCGCACCTGCCAGGGGCGCAGCCACGCACGGCCCCACGATCACGGCAGACAGCACGCCCATCAGAAAGACGCCAAACAGCCTGCCGCCTGGTGTGCGGTTGGCTGCGCGCGTCAGGCGGCTTTGAATCGCAGCGGGCATCTGCAACTGGTAAAAACCGAACATGGATAACGCAAGCAATACAAAGACTGTCGCGAAGCCGCCCAGGACCCACGGGTTTTGCAGATAGGCCGATAGCATCGTACCGGCAAGTCCAGCCGCAATGCCCGCCAGCGTATAGGTCATTGCCATGGCGAGCACATAGACCAATGAGAGGCCAAAGGCCTGGCGTCGCGTGGCGTGGTGGCCCTGTCCGACGATAATCCCCGACAGAATCGGGATCATGGGAAGCATGCACGGGGTGAACGCCAGGATCAGGCCAAAACCAAAGAATGCGGTAACCAGTGCCCACGCATTGCCTTGTGCGAACAAATTACCGATTACGCTGGTCTCTGATAGGCTGGTGTTGGATCGCGGTTCACGGATATCGGTCGCAGCGGCTGGCGCCGTGGGAGCCGTGCGAGTAGAAGCAACGGAGGCATTGGCCTGGGCCAGTGGCACCGTGAGCGTCTTCTCGATGGGCGGATAACAAACACCTGAGGGATCATTGCAACCCTGATAGGATGCGAACAAGGTCAGGGATTGCCGGGCCGCACTGTCAGCCGGCCGGTCCAGGGCAATGACGGCTTCTACGGGCTCGTAATAGACCTCTTCTTCCCCGAAGGTTGGGTCGTCTTTGAGCTTGCCGGAGGGTAACGATGTGCTGGCAATCGTGATGTCCGGAGAATCCGGCAGGCTGAACGCAATCCGGCTACGGTACAAATAATAGCCCTTGGCGGGGGTCAGTGTGGCGACAAGCGTGTTGAAATCCCGCGCCACGACCGAAATCTGAAATGCCTTCTCGGGTGGCAACAGCCCTGGCTCGGAGGACGACCCATCAAAAAGACCGGTTATCGATTTGAAAAGACCTTTTGAAGGGGTGAAGACCTGTGTTTGCGTACTACTAGAGCCAGGCGAAGCGTCACGGGGTGGTTCGTGGCTGGCGCCGTATGCCCACGATGAGACCAGCAAGAGTAGGGTGGCAATCAATCGTGTCACGTTCACAGCAAGCGTCCATCATTCAAAGCATTCTGCGTCTTACTTATCAAGCGTCGTGCCATATTTCGCAATCTGCGTCCAGGTCGCACCACGATCTTGAGTGACATAGGCATTACGTTTGAAGGTGGCGATCGCGAGATCGTCGTGGCGGGCAGGGTTCTGGGCAATGAACGCCACGGCGTCTTCGTCCAGTGCGGGAAGCTTGATCTTTTCATTGGCCTCACCGTCCTTCAGGCTCATGCGAGTCAGCATGGGGGAATTCGCATAACTGCTGACCCAAAGGTGCTCTCCATCCAGATCGAACCACTGCGCGAGCACCTGAGTGTTCCCGACCCGCGGTTCAAAATGGTTGCCTGCATCGCGCGACAGGTACAAGCCGTCGGCAGCGCCCACGGCCACGATATTGGCATCATTGGGGTGCACCGCCAGGCTGTTGATTTTAGTTTTCAGGCCATCGGCGGCTGCCTGCGTCCAGATCAGACCGTCTGTCCGGGTCATATACAGGCCAGGCTGGCGCATCCGGGTGTTGGGACGATAATTCAGAACATAAACCGCATTGGTTTCGTAGCTGGTGGCCAAGGTGTGGAAATCGGACTCGCCTTCCAGGCTCAGTTGCTGCCAGGTTTTACCCGCATCGGTGCTTTTGATGAGACCGAACGGGTTCACCAGATTCGAGTCAGCCGCGGGATGGCCGCTGCTGTAAAGCGCGTCACGGGTGGCCGCGAACCCCATGTAATCATGCTCGGGCCCGGGCATTTTTGCCCATCGTCCTTCCGCATACGCCGCAATGCCGTAATGGCTCGGGATGAACAGCTGTTGACCGTCCGCACTATAGGCAAGCCCGTGCACGTGCGCGAGTTCAACCGGCGCTGTCTGGGCCGAAACCTTTGTACTTTGCGCATCGGCCGTGGCTGGCTGCGTGCCGGCGACTGCGACGCCAGATCCGCCCAATGTCAATAGTGTGGCGAAGCTTGTTGCCGCCAGAGCGGTAAAAATTGTTTTAGAACGCATCACGTGATATCCGTTAGTCCGAAATATTCTTCCATGAGTTTGTCATGGGTCCAGATTGCCGAGGTCACCATGAATGGGCGACAAGCAGGACATTTTATCGTTCCCTTGCTTGCAATCGGATGACGCCTTCATTACAACTTTGTCATGTGAGGGCATACACATACGCATACGGTACGTAGGGGCATACGGCGTGCGCGTGCCCTGCCTTGAACTCCCGGTTTGGGGGCAATGCTTTACGAATACCACCGCAGGAAGGCGGCCGCAGTCAGTGCGACGATAGCCAGCACGGCCAGGGTTTGCCAGACCATCGTGGCGCGTCGGCCCGTGTACAGGTCACGCGCGCGCAGCGATACGGCAATAAGCACAAACGCGGTGATGGCGCACACGATCTTGACGGTCAGCGCCACGATGGCAATGCCGTGAATGTCGGGCAGCTGGCGGTAGAAGTAGAGACTCACCAGCCCAAACAAGGTGCCGCTGGCGATTTGTACTGCCCACCCCGACAAGGTCAGCCACAGTACGCCGCGCTCACGTGCAGGCTGGCCGGTGATCAGGCGATAGAGCGGCGCAGCCACCACGACCACTGCGCCAAAGTTGTGGCCAACCTGGGTCAGCGCGTAGACAAGGTTTTGCCAGTTCAAAGCACTTATCCGACCTGAATGCTGACGCAATCCTCGGCGCCGGTAGCGACGTGAGCCCGGTTGGCCACCTGGATGCAGATGGCGTGCTTTCCTGGTGACAGGTCCATACCGTCGAGCGTGAAACTGCCCTTGAGCTGGCGTGTTTGTCCCACCAGTTCACCGTCCACGTAGACGTGCAGATGGTCCACTTGGGGGCCAGGCGCAGCGCTAAAGACGAGTTCGTCCGGATTTTTAACCTTGAGTGTCACACCATCCTTCAGCGAAGCGGCCGAGACAGCCCCTTCAGCGCCCAGGCTGGGGGCCGCCAGCAGTGCCGATCCCGAGACCAGAGCGGCAAACAATGCTATTACGCGAAAAGATATCATGCGGATTCCAACATTCCTTATTGACCCTTGGGCGTATCCCAGATGACGAAGTCATGGTCATTGCTGTCGGCAACGAAGATGGCCAACAGCTTTGCAGGTTCGGTGTCGCTCGCGTTTTCACTGACAACGTGGTGATCACCCGGCTTTTCGGTCCAGCTCTCGCCCGCGTGAAAGACCATCTCCTGGCCGTCGTTGACCTTGCTGCGAATGGCACCGGACAGGACGTAGGCGAGAATGAATGCAGCGCCGTGGCGGTGTGGTGGAGATTTTACCCCCGGTGCGTAGTCCACTATGACTCCGGTCAGTGATTTGCCCGGAGCGTTTGCGATGGGCTGCTGGAACGCTTGTGTGATGGCCTGGCCCTGCTGAGCAGGCTCGGCCGCCAGGACTGCAGGGCTTGCACTGGCTAGAAAAGCGGCTGCTGAGATTGCCAAGCTTAAAATTCGTATCCTCATTTTCCTTACCTCTTGCTCCTGGCTTCACGTGCTCCGAGCTTGAGGATAGGCGTTTTTTATTGAAAAGGCACATTACAATTTTGTAATCCGTCTGTCATCCTGCTGTCAGTCGCAGGTCAGTAGAGTGTTATATGGGCCCGGACGATGTCGGGTCAGGGTGTTGGCCGCAAGTCGGGTGTGGCACAGAAGCGCGTTGCAGGAGCGATCACCGATATGAAACTGCTCATTGTTGAAGATGAGATAAAAACCGGCGACTACGTGCGTCAAGGCCTGGTGGAATCCGGTTTTGTGGTCGATCTGGCCCGCACGGGTCTGGATGGGCGCCATCTCGCCCTGACGGAACTCTATGACTTGATCATTCTTGACGTCATGCTCCCGGACGTTGATGGTTGGCACATCTTGCAAGCCTTGCGCGAGGCGAAGTTGTGTACCCCGGTGCTTTTTTTGACTGCACGCGATAGCGTAGAGGATCGTGTCAAAGGACTGGAACTTGGGGCCGACGACTATCTGATCAAACCCTTTGCATTTTCGGAACTGCTCGCCCGGGTGCGTACCTTGCTGCGTCGGGGGGCCGCGCCGGTGTTCAATGACCAGTTGCAGGTCGCGGACCTCGTGCTGGACATCCCGCGCAGGCAAGCCCGGCGCAAGGACGTGCGCATCACTCTGACAAACAAGGAGTTCGCGCTTCTGGAGCTTCTGGTGCGGCGCCAGGGCGAGGTCTTGCCGCGCTCCCTCATTGCCTCGCAGGTCTGGGATATGAATTTTGACAGCGACACCAATGTGATCGATGTGGCCATTCGCCGTTTGCGTGCCAAGATCGATGAGGCATTTGAGCCCAAGCTCATTCATACCGTGCGGGGCATGGGCTATATGCTCGACATCGGTGGCAAGGTCGGCTGAACCGTGACGCACCGCCCCGCCTCTCTGGCACTGCGCCTGACTTTGTCCATTGGGGCCGTCATTACGGTGGTCCTGCTGACGTTCGGATGGGTGGTTGAGCGCTCCATCAGCGATCATTTTGCCCAACAGGATGTCGACGAGCTCAACGCGGTCGTTCAGGCCCTGCAGCAATCGTTGTCGGCCTCTCCCATAGACGAAGCGCCAGCAGCGCTTCGGCGCCGGCTGGCCGCTGCCGTGTCGGGACATCATGATGCCGAGTACAGAATATCGGATGCGAGCGGTGCCGTGATCTACGCAACGCCTGGTTCGGCCCTTGACAGGTTTTCCCGCTTGCCACCGTCGGGAAACAAGGTGGATATCGGGTCGGTAAGAATCTGGCAAGATGATGGTCGGACGTATCGAGGGGCGGTCGTACGGCTTGTGCCGCACGCGGCTTCAGCCAATACACCCTGGACCGTTACCGTTGCGACAGGCATCGATTTTCACCTACGCTATTTCCGGAGCTTTCGCGATTATCTGAGGTTGATAACGCTTGCTGCCGCTTTGATTGCCATTTTGGCCATCTGGTTCGCGGTGTATCAGGGCCACGCGCCCATACGACGAATCAGTCGGGAAATGCGGCGCATCAAATCCGATCAATTGTATATTCGGCTCGCACCGGAGGCTGTGCCGGCGGAACTGACGGAGCTTGCGATATCGTTCAATGACATGCTTGACCGCATCGAAAGCGTCTTTCGCAGGCTTTCCAACTTTTCGGCAGATATTGCCCATGAAATGCGCACCCCCATCACCAACTTGATGACTCAAACAGAAGTTGCGCTATCCCAGGTGCGTAGCGTCGAGCAGTATCGTGAAGTCCTGTACTCCAATCTGGAAGAATATGAGCGCATGGCCAAAATGGTGAGCGACATGCTGTTTCTGGCGCAGGCCGATAATAAATTGCTCAAACCGGAAATGGTTGCCGTTGACCTCGCTGACGAAGTGCGCGGCTTGTTTGACTACTTCGAGGCCTGGGCCGAGGAGCGCGCTGTGGCGCTCATCCTGGCCGGCCCGGATGTGTGCGTGCAAGGCGACCGCCTGATGATCCGCCGCGCCTTGAGCAATCTGCTGTCCAACGCGATTCGCCACACGCCGAAGGGCGCCGCCGTCAGGGTCTCGATAAGCGCGACCGATGACACCGGGGTGCTGCGCGTGCAGAACCCGGCATCCGCAATATCGCCCGAACACCTGCCTCATCTTTTTGACCGATTCTATCGGCCCGATAGCTCCAGGCAGCGCGGTGAGGACGGCGCCGGTCTTGGCCTGGCCATCGTCAAGTCCATCGTTGAGGCGCATGGCGGTTCAGTGAGTGCCTCATCGTCGGAGAATCTGATCACATTCGAGATGATATTGCCCACTTGAGGCCGTCTCGAAGACTGAGATCGATCGTAATTAATTCTTGTTGCAGGAGTCGCAATGAAAACAACTTCTCTGGAGCGGAGTCTGCTGAAGGTGTATCGGCAGGCTGTCCGTCAAGATAACTGGATCGTCGCCGAGCATCTGCTGGCCGCCATTGAAGCGTGTGCACCGCCTGAATATGCGATGACCGACGCCGTGGCCGAAGCTTACTTCGCGTTGCTGACCGTCGAGGCGACTCCACCCCAACAAACACCGGCGACAAGATCAATGCCTGGTACTTGACCTTCACTGTCATTTTCAGAAGGCGGCCGCTGCGCTTGTCCTCCTGGTCGGCTTGAGCCGCATCATGCTCGGCGTGCACTATCTGAGTGACGTCTGGGCAGGTTACCTGGTTGGTGCACTTTGGCTTATTGTGGGCATCAGCCTGACGGAATGGCTGAGTGCAGGCGGGCAAATTGCTTGGAATACACCAACCGAACGCCGCCGAAAAACGGCGGCGTTCGGCCTAGTCGCCATCGCGGCCGCCGGGTTCGTTACCTATGTCCACACTCGCACGCTGCCAGCCCCGCCTCCCGCGGCGAAAACAGTCATCCAGGTCAATCGTCCATTGGACGAAATGCTGCGTGCTCAAAAACTTGCGAGCACATCGTCTCTGCTCGGCGCGTCTGAACAACCGCTATCGTTTGCCGTCGTCACACCAAGCGCGGAGGCATTGTCCGCTCTTCTGAGCCGAGCAGGCTGGTTCCCTGCCGACAGTCCGGATCCGAAAAACCTGCTGCGCCTTGCCCGACAGGGTCTGGACTACACCACGGCACCGCTCGCGCCGGCGTTCTGGAACAACCGTGTCAACGATCTGGCTTTCGAACGGCCGATTCAGAATTCGCAGGATAAGGCGGTCGCCACCGTCCGACTATGGCAAACCCCTTTTCGTGTCGGTCCGAACCAGATCTTTGTGGGGGTGGCGCGGACATATGATGGTATCCGCTGGGGCATTCTGCACACGGTCTCGCCCGATGTGGATGCGGCAGCCGAGCGATTCGTCGAATCGCTCAAACAGTCCGGACGACCGCTCACGATCTGCCAACGCGCGTTGACCGCCCCGATGACGGGCTCGTACCTGATGGGCGACCGTTTCTTCACACGGGGACAGCTATGGCTGCTCGATCCGGGTGGCCGCACCGATGCCGCAGATATCTGCGGCGCTCACGGGTCGAGGCAATGAAAAACCAGTCGTTCCCGAAAAAAGTCCGCAATGCGCTCTCCGGCATCGGTTTCGCGTGGGCTGAAGAACAAAATTTTCGCGCGCAGGTGGTTCTCGTCGCGGTCGTCTTTGGCGTGTTTTCCATTGTTCGGCCAGCCGCGTTTTGGTGGGCACTTATCGTGCTATGCGTCGCGTTGGTACTCGCTGCGGAGTTGGCGAACTCGGCCATCTAGGCACTGACCGACACCGCCATGAGACCCAGATTTATTGATAACTCGAGGTGCTCTAAAGTCAGACCGTCCTCCGTCCAGTAGCGGCGCTCGCCGCGCGGCCGGTATCCGCTGTCCATCTTCACGGCGCGGGCAGCCATTGCCCTGATCTCGCCGCCTAAAACGCCGACTGTATCACTGTGCTCCTTCCTGCAAGGGGTGTGCTTCGCCGGGTACTCACCCGGTCCCTTCGTCTCTCTTCGTTCTCCTTCGGGCTGCGGCTTGCGTGCCCGCCCCTTTCCGGTCGTCCCTGCGTGATCCAGCGCGGCAAGGCGACGAACTCACGGCAACGGTGGCACTCCGGGCCAGACGTAGGTCTGCGGACACCGCAAAACCTACGAAAGGCTCGGAATCTTCGGCCCCGGTAGCCGGTTAACCCAGAAAGGAGAAAGCACCCATGAAGACGAACAGCATTGCCGCGCTGAGCTATGACAACATGAATGACGCACACCCCCTGTATGTGCGCAGCCCCAACGGCCGCTACAAGCCCGCCACGGATGATCAGATCCTGGCCGCTGGCCGGATCGCGGCCGAAAGCTTGATTCCCGCGACCGACATGATGGGAAATCCGGACCGGGTGGCGCAGTTCTTTCAATCGAAGCTGGCTGGGTTGGGCCATGAATGCGCCGCGTTCCTGTATCTGGACACACAGCTGAAGCCCATCCGATACATTGAACAGGGCAATGGGACGCTGAACCACGCCAGCATCTACCCGCGCGAGATCGTGAAGACGGCGCTTCGGCTCAATTCGGCCGCGCTCATGATGGCCCATAACCACCCCTCGGGTCTGGCTGAACCCAGCCCGGCGGATCTGGCCCTGACGCGGCAGCTGAAGCAGGCGCTGGCCTTGATCGATGTGCGGTTTCTGGATCACATCATCGTGAGCGCCACTGAGACCACGTCGCTGGCCTCGCGCGGGCAGATGTAAGGCATGGGGCAGGGCGGGGATCCGTCCTGTCCTGGTCGCCTGGCTGATTGAGCCTGATCATCGGCCAAGGCGGCAGATGGCATGATCGGTTGATCATGAGGATGGGGGCATTCAGCCGGCCCCTGCCGTGCGTCTGGGGTCGCCCGCCAGGGGCCAGGAAGTAGTGCAGTGCCACAACGACAACACCGACCGGGTCAGGGTGCCCCGGTCGGTGTTGTCATCTGGTGCCGATGGCAAGGGTCTCTGCGGGAATGCGGGCCATGGCCCAGTCAGAGCCCCGAGGGTGCGGGGCTGGGGGCGCTTGCCGCGCGGCTGCCGTGTGGGGTCATCGCTTGGGGATCGGGCCGTGATCCCGTCTTCCGTGACTCCCGCCGCCTGAAACGCCGACGTGTACCACTTCCGCTTCTCTCTGCAAGGGGTGCGCTTTGCCAGGTACTCACCCGGTCCCTGCGCCGGTGGCTTCGGGCTGCGGCTTGCGTGCCTGCCCCTTTCCGCTCTGCGCTGCGTGGTCCAGATCGGCACGGCGACGGAACTCACGGAAGACGGCGGCAAGACCGGAAAACCAGCGTAGACCCCACACGGCAGATTGTCGTTCCGGCTCAAGAATCTTCGGATCCGGTCAGCTGAAAAGCAGTTCAACCCTTGTTTTGGAGAATCAGACCATGAACACCTATGAAGCCAAGCAGGCAGCCCGCAAGGCCCGATATGAAGCCCGCGCAGGGCAGGCGCATGCACAATCCGATGCGGTCGCGTCACAGGCCAGCCGCATGGCCGACGCCATCCCCATGGGCCAGCCCATCCTGGTGGGGCACTATTCCGAAGGACGCGACCGCCGCTATCGGGAACGGATCAGCCGAGGCTTTGAAAAGTCCATCGAGCTGCAGAAGAAGGCCGAGCACTACGCCAACAAGGCCGCAGCTGTGGGCAAGGGCGGGATTTCCAGCGACGACCCGGCCGCCATCGAGAAACTGCAGGCGAAGCTCGCCAGCCTGCAGACGATTCAGGAAACCATGAAGGCCATCAACGCCATTTTGCGCCGCCATGCCAAGGCCGGAGCTGATGCGCAGGTGGCGGCCCTGGTAGATTCCGGCCTGACCTACGCGGAACGCGCCCGCGAGCTGGTGACCCCGGACTATATGAACCGCATCGGCTTTGCCCCGTTCCAGCTGCAGAACAACAACGCCAACATCCACCGCATCGCAGCCCGCATCAAGGAATTGCAACGTGCGGCCGAGCGCACCGAGACCGAGCAGGCAGGGGACGGCTACACCTACCGCGAGGATCCGCAGGAAAACCGCGCCATGTTCCTGTTTGACGGCAAACCGGCCAAGGATATCCGCGACGTGCTCAAACGCTGCGGCTTTCGCTGGAGCCCGACGCGCAGCGCCTGGGTGCGCCAGTTGACCGGCAATGCTCAATGGGCCGCCAAGGACGTGATCCGCCATCTGGACGCATTGAATCAGGCCTGAGCGACTTATCTGCCCTGGGCCGGATCCAGGCCTGGGGCATCACCCCCTAGACTTTCATCATTGGAGCATCACCATGGCATCACTGAACCGCGCGACCCTCATCGGCAACCAGGGCAAGGACCCGGAGATCCGCTACACCCCGGATGGCGCCGCCGTCTGCAACGTGTCGATTGCCACGACCAGCACCTGACGCGACAAGGCCAGCGGCGAGCGCCGCGAAGAAACCGAATGGCACCGCGTCGTCTTCTACGGCCGTCTGGCCGAGATCGCCGGCGAATATCTGAAAAAGGGCCGCACCGTGTTTGTGGAAGGGCGACTGAAAACCCGCAAATGGCAGGACAAGGACAGCGGCACCGACCGCTACAGCACCGAGATCATCGCCGACCAGATGCAGATGCTGGGTGGCCGGGATGACGGCCAGGCAGGAGAGGTGAAGGCAGCGGGAAGCCGAGCGAAGGGACGTCGTGGGCAGGCCCAAGTTTCGGCTTCTGCGGCTGGATCCGCCGCGCTGGAGGAGTCGGATATTCCATTTTGAAAATCGCAAGGTCCCGGCTGGGTGATCCTGGTCGGGTTCTGCATGACACCCTGGCCCGGCTTTGTCCGGGCCTTGTTGCGTTCTGGTCTGTGGTGTTTGCGGGCTGCTGCTGTGTGCCTGGTGATGGCCATTCTGGATCCGTCCTGTGCATCCTGTGGCCTGCCTGGTGCTGATCCCTGGCCCCGTTCCCAGGCTTCGCCTGGGGCCCTGTACTGTGACGCTGCCTGCCCGGTTTCCGGTCAGGCTGGGCCGTTCAGTCCCCAAATTCGCTACGCTCATTTGTGGCCTTAAACGTCCCACACATGACGCACCCCTGGTGGGGTGAGGAAAGGCTTTGTGGATCAATGGCTTGCTGGAAGCAGGCCGGTTTTGGTGATGTAGGACAGATAGGGCACTGGAATGGTGCGAACCATTGATCCGGCGGGGAGAGCGGCGGCCACGGCTGTGGCCGAATGACGTGTAGACATTCTGATCAGGGCAAGAAGTTTCATTTTGGAGGCATGCCGGATACACCACGAATACAAACCAGATACGCGACGGAGCCAGAGCGGCTACAGCTTCAGGACGGGATAAGGATACTTCGGAGGCGATTAGGGGCCATCCTGAGGTCTTCCAGCATACGGTTTGAGTGCAGAAGGGCGTCAACTGATCTCCATTGAAGGTTCTGACTCCTTTTCGAGGGCAGCATCAGGCTCCTGTGGGTGCAGGGTAGGGCTTTCGACTTGCGCCGGTGCCAGGTCATGCGCCAGCCCCTTGACCCCCAGCCGATCCACCCGCTCGGGCAGTTTGTCGGCATCATCCGTGAACACCACGACCTCATGCCGCTCGCGCGAGATGCTGACGTAGTACGTATCCTGGGCCGTGGTGCGGCTGAAACTTTCCGCGTTGTACAGCACCCGGTCGCAGGTCAGACCCTGGGCGCTGTGCGCCGTGGTGGTGTAGGCGTAGTCCAGGTGCAGCGGTTGATCGGTGGGCAGGGTGATGTGGCGACCGCTTGTCTCAATAGTGACGGTGGTGGCCTCGATGCCGACGACCCGAGCCAGTTGACCGTTGACCATGTCATATTGTGCATCATTGCGCGTGATGCGCACCTGGTCGCCCACGGACAGTTCGGATTCGTTCAGGTGATAGACCGAGAGCTTGCCTATGGTGCGGGGGATGATTTCGATGGGCTCAAGGTTTGATGCGCCTGGATTCGCCGCCTCCACCGTGATGCAATCATGGCGGGGCATGCCGGTCACCCGGTACAGTTCGCCACGCTTCAGGCCGCACTGGTAATCACGTTCCGGCACGACGATGTCGCCCACGGTGTAATACCGGGCGACGCTACGCTCGGCCCGTGTGGTGTCGTGGCGGGCAAGCAGCTGGCAGCGTTGGCCCTTGCCCTCCAGCCCACGCAGGGCGTGGATGTGGGCATTGATCGCTTGGCGCGAGGCGTTGGTGCCAGTCACGACGATGGTGCTGGCCTGTTGATCGGCAGGCAGCCCCACATAAGCCTGGGCGATGGCTTCGTATCGGGCCGAGCTGTCGCGGGTCTTGTTGCCGTGTTCATCAACGCTGAACTGATCCGGGATAGTCAGTACTCGATCCAGTAAGGGTAAGGAGCGGCTGGCCTGGCCCTGGGCGGCCAGTTGTACGGCTTGCCGCAGCCGCTCGGATCGCTGGCGCTGGATGTCGCCCATGAGCACGGTCTTCATGGCGTGTTCTTGCAGCATGGCAAAGGCGCGGCCCGCCTCGATGGCCTTGGTCTGGGCCGTATCGCCCAGCAGCACCACCTTCGCGCCGGTGGGCTGGATGAGCGCCAGGAGCTTATCCATCTGGCGCACGGGCACGACCCCGGCCTCGTCGATCACCACCACGGTCTGCGGGCTCAGTTGGCTGGTGAAGGGGCGCTTGTCGCGGGCAGTCAGGACCGAGGCCACGGTATTGGCGGGCACGCCATCCTTGCGCAGATTGCGAACCATGCCGCCATAGGGGGCGAGCGCCACCAGGCTGTGGCCCTGCTGCTGCAGGATGGCCTGGGCGTTTTGCAGGGCAAAGGATTTGCCAGTGCCCGCCAGGCCCTGGATGCCGGCAATCTGGTCGGTGTCGCTGGCAATCAGCATCACGGCTTCGCGCTGGCCTGGGGTCAGGCGCTCATCCAGACCGGCCTCGGTCACGGTGCTGGCGATGGGGGCCTGCCAGGCACGGCGGCCGCTGGCCTCGGCAGCCAAGATGCGGGATTCGGCCTCATAGGCCTTGCGGGTGGCGTAGCGCGGGCTTTCTATCAGGAGCCGCCCTTGGGTGATGGCCTGATCAACCAGCTGCAGGGCTGCACCCTGCGAGACCCCGCGCAGGTGCACGACCTCAGCCGCCCAGCCGTCGCGGGTCATGGGCGCTGCCTTTATGTCCTGTGTGCTGCGATAGTGTGGGGCTTCCTGGATCAGCGCCCCTGCCTGTACCCGTGACTGGATGGCCGACTGGATGGCGGTGACATCCGTATGACCGCCCGCGTGGCGCACGGCACTTTGCAGCAGATCAGCCAGCGGCATGACGGATTCGCGCTCTGCCAGGTGCTGGATCGCCCAGTCCAGCGATGCCTGGGCCACCAGATCGGAAGTTCTGCTGGTTTCCTGCCGTGGCGGGATGGTCGCCTGCAGGCCTGCCTGGTCAAACCGCATACCGATGGCTTGGGCGGCTGCCTGCCATTGTTGCTGCAGCTCGACTCGGCTGTAGGCCTGGGTCTTCTGCTGCCGGTGGGCGAGGGTGATGCCCTGGCGCAGGGCGTGCGGGGCCTGATCGCGGCTGGTCCCGCGTGCAGCCAGCTCTGCTGTGATGCCCGCGCTGCGCTTGCTGAAAAATTCGATCTCTTCCCGGCTGATGTGGGCAAGCTCGATGTGGTTCTTTTCGTGGCGCACGGCATAGCCCAGTGCCCGGACATTGCGCTCCAGCGTCGCCTGGTAGATGGAGTCCGTCACCCGCAGCAACTGGAAGATCTGTTCGTTGGACAGCGCCACCCATTGGCCGTCAGCCCGCTGCGTCAGGTTCATGAGCAGCGCGTGGACGTGCAGATGCGGGTCCGGTGCAGCGTCCTCCGTGGGCCGGGCCGTTTCGTGGCGAAACTTGGCGATGATGAGATTGCCCGTATGCTCCACCCGCGACTTGCCGTTCTCTTTCCTGCGGCCCATGGTCAGGTGTTGCTCGACATAGGCCAGCGCCGTAGCCACGGCATCATCATTGGCTTGGATCAGGCGCTCGTCGCCCCCGATCAGGGCCTGCAGCGTGATGCTTTTGGGCGCACCGAAGGTCAGGTCCAGCGCCGCGCGGGCCTTGGCGTCCTTGCGCACGGATTGACTGGCCGTGATGCCATGGCCGAAATCACCCTGCAGCATGGCCTTGAAGCGGGCGGGATCGATGGCCCCGACCGCGCCCAAGCGTCGGGCACCATCGCCTTGCCAGGTCGCGGCGCTGCCGTCTCGGCTGTAATAGTCGTCGGCCTGCTCGGCATAGTAGTGGGTCGCAAGGGCCGCACGGGCCCGATAGATCTGGCTGTGCGAGATCATGGGGTGCTCCGGGAAGTGGGGGTGGTAAAAGATCAGCCAGCAGGCGCGAAAGGCGTGCCGATGCTGGCTGTTGGGGAAAAGGGCAGGGGGATTACACAGGGTTTTCCACAGGAATTGTGGATGGCTGCTGATGGCCCAAGTGGACATAAGTTACATTAGGTATGGCGAGTGCAGGTAGGGAGCCCGACTATGATTCAATTGCCGCCTTTGGTGGTAAATATACCGTTCTCGAAAGGGCGGATACGGCATGTCTTGCGACCGGCTGCCCAAGTCCAAGTCCTAGAGCGAAGTGAAGAACGGATTACATCGAGAACCACGTTGCCGGTTTTACATTTAGCGAGCGGTGAGCGAGTGCTTGTGACTTCGCGACCTAGCATTGCTCGCCCAGTTAACGTGGATGGTGTCTTGAGGGAACGTCCAGAAGGTGGCTATCAGTGGAAGAGTCATCGGTTGCTCGAGGAATTTGATGCGATGGTTATGCGGGACGGTTGGTCCCGTGTTGCCAGAGAAATTACTGGCTCTTGGATCGGACGACTTTCCTTTCGGTCCGAAATTAAACAGCAAGATGGAACCGTACAGCCGGGGCAGGAAGGTTTAAGGCCACCGCAACTGGGCGCATTGCATGCGATTGGGGCGCACTGGAGCCTGGAACACCAGCCAGCAACGGTCGTAATGCCGACCGGAACTGGAAAGACAGAGACCATGCTGGCGACTCTCGCAGCCTTTGGCAAGGCGCCGCTGTTGGTGGTGGTTCCGTGGGATTCTCTTCGTACTCAGACTGTGCATAAATTCCTGACCTTCGGGTTGCTCAGAAAACTGAAGGTACTACCAGAAGTAGTACAAAATCCTATTGTTGGGATCATCAACAGACGTCCGCAAACGATTGAGGATCTTGAACTGGTCGACGCATGCAATGTCGTGGTGGTCACTGCGAGCGCCATCGGTGTGGGCACGGAAAGTGCAATCCTTGATGCGTTGGCGCAGAAGTGTGGGGCACTCATCCTAGACGAAGCTCACCATGTGCCGGCGACCAATTGGTCGCGTGTCAGGGAGGCATTTAAGAACGTTCCTATCCTCCAGTTCACGGCGACGCCATTCAGGCGAGATGGGAAACTCGTCGATGGGAAGGTCATTTTTAACTACCCGCTTGGCCATGCCCAGCGAGATGGGTACTTCAAGCCAATCCGGTTCGAACCCGTCTACGAAGTTCGCGGCGCTGCGTGGGCAGATCAGGTGATTGCCAAGGTGGCCATTCAGCAGCTTCGGGAGGACTTGGCGGCTGGATATGACCATCTGCTCATGGCTCGGTGCGAGAATATCGGGCGGGCTGAGGTCGTGGAACAGATCTATCGAAAGCTCGCTCCAGACCTGGAGCCCCTCCTCATTCACTCAGAGAGCCATGGCGCTGATACCAAGATAGAGGAGTTGAAAGCGGGCCGATCGAAGATCGCGGTCTGCGTCAATATGCTTGGGGAGGGGTTCGATCTTCCTAGCCTGAAGGTGGCGGCTGTTCACGATATGCATCGCAGCCTGGCCATCCTTCTGCAGTTTACCGGCCGGTTTACCCGTGTCGCAGGCAAGAATATCGGTGATGCTACCGTTGTCGCAAATATTGCCGATTCCAGGGTTTCTGGTGCGCTAGAACGCCTGTATAGCGAAGACGCCGACTGGAATAAATTGCTGAGCGAACTTAGCTCAGAAGCAGCACAAGAACATGCGGAACTGATCGAATTCCTTCAGTCATCGCAAAGACTGGATAAGTCAGCAGACGATGAAGTTTCTATCTCGCACCAGTTGCTCCGCCCGATCTTTAGTACGGTGGCCTATCGCGTAGCGAAATTCGCTCCCGCTAGGTTTCATAATGGCCTCGGAAAGGATCGTCATGTTCATGCAGTTTGGCTGCATGAGCAGACCAAGACCTTGTACTTCGTGACAAGGAAGGAGCCGCGCTTGCGCTGGATGCAGTCGAAAGAAGTTCGTGATCGGGAATGGGCTCTCTTCGTGCTGCATCACGATGAGGATGCAGGGCTTTTATTCCTGTCGTCAACAGATCACGGATCCATGTTCCAGGAATTGGCTCAGGCAGTGTCCGACGAGGTTGCCCTGATCAGCGGAGAACAAGTATTCCGGTCACTCGGCCGAATAAACCGGCTGATGTTCCATAGCTTGGGTGTGAAGAAACATGGAAGGCGAAATCTGAGCTTTGCCATGTACACAGGTGCGGATGTAGCGGAGGCGCTTGGGGTTTCCGAGCGAGCTGGTTCCGTCAAGAACAATGTCAGCGGAACAGGCTGGGAGGGGGGAAGCAAGATCGCGATTGGGTGCTCATACAAAGGACGCGTATGGTCGAGAGAACAAGGTTCTATTCCTTCGCTTGTCCGTTGGTGCAAGGCAGTTGGTTCGAAGCTCGTGGACGATACGATTAACGTTGCCAATATTATTGCTAACGTCCTGATTCCGGAAGAGGTCGACAGACTGCCAGATGCAACAGTACTCGCTGTAGAGTGGCCGGCAGAACTGTTGGGTATATCGGAGGAACGGGTTGTATTCACAGTCGGAAATGAGGAATGGCCGCTATACCTGCTCGACCTCAAGCTTCGTGAGAGGGAAGGGAACGTCGTGCAGTTTGTACTTGGCACGGACGACTATCCTGAGTTCGCCGCCTTTGCATTGACGATTGGAGGCGAACACGGTTTTCAGGTTCGCCAGACAGAGGGGGATGTGCTGTCGATCAAGATCGGGAATCACGACTACCGTGCGTCGGAGTATTTCAGCTTTTATCCGCCTTTGATTCGCTTTGTGGATCTTTCTGAGTTGGATGGAAATCTCCTGATCAAGCCCCAGGATCCACGAGAACTGGCACTTAATGAAAAGCAGTTCGAAGTATGGGATTGGCAGGGGGTGGATATGACGGTGGAGTCGCTCTGGCGAAACGGACAGGTGTGCAGAAACTCGATTCAATGGAAAGCTGCGCAACATTTCGTCCACGGTGGCTTCGACGTGGTGTTCGACGACGATGGTGCGGGTGAAGCGGCAGATTTAGTTTGCCTCAAGGAGGAGCCAGATCGTATTCGACTTGTGTTGATCCACTGCAAATTTTCGGGAGGTTCGACGCCTGGAGAACGCGTGAAGGATGTGGTGGAGGTCTGCTCACAGGCTGTGCGCTCTGCAAAATGGAAATGGCGGTTCAGGGACCTTGGCCAACATATCAACAGCAGAAATCTGAAATTGGCGAATACTGCAGTTAGAACCAGCCGGTTTCTCGCCGGCAGTTCGGTGGAGTTGAACAATATTGTGAAGGCCTATCGGTTCAAACGGGTCGATGCGGAGATACTCGTGGTTCAGCCGGGGCTCTCATTGGAAAACCGGACGGCTGACCAGAACATGGTTATTGCCGCTGCCGCCACGTTCCTAAAAGAAACTATTGGATGTGACCTTGGGGTTATTTGCAGCGCGTAGCAGATCGATGGTGTTTTTCTAAGAACTTGAGTGCGCTAGATGTCCTCTTGGCCGGTCCTGTGGTCATTCTTCGTCTCGAAATGCCGCTGTCTGGTTGCCAAAATCCTGAAATGGCATTCTGACTCTCGCAACCGGCAAATTCCCCGCCAGGGCCGCATACCCCTCCAGCACCGGCAGCGCCTGAATCTGCGCCGGTGTCACCACATCCTCAACTGTCCGATCCATATTATCGGACGTATTCCGATGATCGACACTGCGGCTGACGCTGTATTTTGGCCGCTCGACCTCGTGTTTGCCAAGGCTTTCGCTCATGTCGCGGGCGGTCTGCGGGTCGGTACGGGATCCGCCCAACACGACCAGGTTGCGGAAACTCGCCCGGATGGTGGTGGCCATCGTCCTGCCGTACAGGTGTTCCAGCTGGGATGTGCTCTGCAGGCCAGCCACGATGCGCAGCCCATTTTTGCGGCCTTTGGTGAGCCCCGCTTCCAGTGATGGCAAGGCTTCCAGGCTGGCCAACTCGTCGATGAAGAGCCACCAGCGCCTGCCGGTGCCTTCGGGCATGGACAGAATCGAAGTGATGAAGACATCGGCCCAGGACGACACCAGGGGCCGCATGGAGCTCATCATGTCTTCGCGCCAGTTGATGTACAGGTTTCCGCCGCCCGGCCTGTCCAGCCAGTCACGGATGGAGAAGGGGCCGGGCTTCATGCTGGTGTGTTCCGACAACTTGTTGGAGAGCACAAACCGGGCCGATGACAGGGCTTTGGTGGCTTCGCTGGAGCCGACGAATAGGGATTCAGCCAGGGTGCCTTCCAGGAATTGCTTCAACACCTTGGGATCCTCGATGGTGCACAGCCGAAACAGATCCATGATGCTGGCGTCCGTCCCCTGCAGCTGGTGCAGCTTCTTGGCGGTTTCGCGCAGCAACAGCCGCCCGAAGTCGTTCCACTCCTCGGCGTTCTTGTCCTGGCTCATGGGCACTAGGGAATGCGCCAGGCGCTTCCAGTCGTAGTCGGCGCGGACTTCGTTGAAGAAGGACCAGCCCTCGCTTCTGGCGTCGTAGGGGTTGAGGATCACGTCGCCGGGTTGCCAGAATTTGCTCAGCAGATCGCCGTTGGGGTCGATCACGATCATGCGGTCATTGCGCATGGGCGGTTGGCCGGTCAGGTGGTGACGATGCGTGCGTGATCGCGCCAGCACGGACGCCGCCATATTGCGCAGCAGCACCGACTTGCCGGACCCCGTGGCACCGCTCACCAGCAGGTGCAGGTTTTCGTTCGCTGTGGGCATGGGGATGCCTGCTACATCGATCTGCTGCTTGCCGGGTTCTGTGCAGAGCTTTGCCAGGTGTTTGGCCGTGGTCATGCGGGTGCCGCGCACGAAACGCTTGTAGGCGGCCCCCTCGAAACCTTCGGTTTTCGCGGTGCGGCCGACAAAGAGAATCAAGGCCAGGGCCAGCACCAGGCCTACGCCTAACGCCCCGTAGAGCAGGGGATAACCAGGGGTGAGCTTCACGAAATGCCAGGCCATCTGTCGATCCCAGTCGCGCCAGGCGATGCCGCTACCGTAGGTGGCAGCGGTCATCCAGGCCCCGATGGGAAAGAGCGTCAGAGAAAAGGCGGCGATACGCCGCCGAGTGATGGGGGAGATCAGGGTAGACATGGGTACCTTCCTGGAATCAGGGGATCAGCCACTGGCCCAGCGCCAGACCTGCCAGTAACCCGCCCAGCACACCGGCGGCACCGCCAATGATCACGGCGATGACCGTCATGCGCCGGGCAGCATGGTGCGTGATGCGGGCGCACTGGGCTGCCTCCAGGGCCAGGTGATCCAGTCGGGTGCCAGTCGCGTCCAGCATGGCCTGGATGGCCTGCTGGTGCTGCTGGTGGATGGGCTTGGCGGTGGCTTCCAGCGAGGTTGTGAGATGGCGGACCAGTTGCTGGGGCAGGACCTGCTGGGTGTCGGCCACGGCCTGGATTTGCTGTTGGGCAGCATCCAGGCTTGTGCTGACGGTTTCCAGCCGATCCACAAGGCTGGCGACTTCGCCCAGCACGTCGTGGTACAGCAGATCCAGCTTCGTGCGGGCATGACCCGGGGCCGGGCCTGAGGTATGGGGCGCGTCCATGGCGGGATCAGGCAAAAAGCGCCGCAAAAGCTGCATTCATCTGCCGATCCACGGGCTGGGCCAGGGCGCGCAAGGCGTGTCGGTTGCTCAGCTGGGAAATCCGCGCGTGATCGCTGCGGTCAGCGGCCTTCAAGAGCGCCCGGTAGTCCGTCTGGTCGGCCAACACGTCGGCAAGCGTCGTGCGCAGATCGGCCAGCAGCTCGAAGACTTCGTTCTCGTAGATGGCGGCTTTGGGGTTCGCCTGCACTTCGCCGGTCTTCGCTGCATAGGCCAGGATCGAGGGGAATTCATCCTCGACACTGGACTCGACCCGGTTAAACAGGATGCGCACGCGCTCCGGATCCACACCCAGCTCGGCCAGAGCAGCCACGGTCTTGATGGTTTCGCGCTGGGCCTTGCCGGTGTTGATGACGGGCAGCACGAAGTAGTTCATCTCTTCGTGCGCACCCTCGTAGCGCATCATGTGGGTCAGGAAGTCCTCGATGTTGCTGGCGCCCACATCCACGATGGCATCGTCACGGGTCAGCAGTTCTCGAAAGAGCCTGCCGAAGTGTTCGCCGCGCAGCTGATCGACTGCCAGGCCCAGGTCCGCACCAGTTTCGTTGGTGGACTCCACCGCAAAGATCTGGGCCCCGTTCATGCGGGGGGCCAGCAGGTGAGAGGCGACGACGGTCTTGCCGACCGATCCGGTGTAGTTCAGGACTGCGACTTTCATGGGGTTATTCCTTGTCGTGTTGGATTTCGGTGTCTTGTGATGCCTTGGCCCGGTTGGCCAGGCCTTCGCGGCGCAGGGCATCGAGGTCGATGCGCATGTCGCGGATCTTGCGTAGATCCCCTGGGGTCTGGATGCGGCTGGGTCGCCCCTGGATGGCATCCAGTGGCGGGGTGGGTTTGGCGGCGGGTGTCGTGTTGGGCTCGACTGCGGGTGTGGTGGTTGCCTGACTTGCTTCTTCAGCGGCCAGCCGCCTGGCCTTGCGCCAGCGGCGCAGCGTGGTGATGTAGGTGTTGCGCTGCACCGGCAGGTCTGCGGCGGCCAGATCCTCCATGATGGCGGCGTGTGGTACGCCTGCAGCCACCTGGGGTTCGATGAGCGGGTAGAGCGCCCGCAGTTTCGCGGCCTGGCGCAGGCGCGGATCCAGGCTTTCCAGCACGGCACGATAACGAGCGATGGGATCGGGTTTGAGCGGGTTGTCAGTCATGAAAGGCCTTGGGTGAGGATTCAGTGGTGCAGGGCCGGCAGCACGGCGGCTTGCTTGCCGTCCAGCCAGGCCAGGCCTGCGGCGTGGGCTTCGTCGTAGGCGCATTGATCGTCGGCAAAGCGCACGGACTGGCCACGGGCGGGGAAATGCCCGCAGCCGACTTCCTGGTTGTGATCGAGCAGGCGCAGCAAGTAGCCTTCGCCGTCGCCTTCACGCGGCACGATCTCGAACGAAAAGCGCAGCCGGGCCTGGGCCAGCTCCATCTGGAACTGCCGGGCAACCGTCGGGATGCGGGCGGCCCAGTCGCCACCGATGCGATCCAGCGCGTCGGCGATGCCGTAGCCGCGCTCCTGCAGCCAGTCGCTGCGATCCAGCACCAGGGCGGCGGTCAGCGCTTCGCCAAGGCTCAGTGCGCCGATGCCTTCACGGGCTGCCCGATGAGCGATGGCGAGCAGCCGGGTGTCGAGATTTGCATGTGGGTTCTGGGACATGAGAACTCCTGGCCCTGCAGGTTCAGGGCGGTGATGGGGGGATGGGTGAGGTGTGGCCCGAGTGGGCAGATGTCGATCACTTGCTGACCGATGCAGCCGTTCAAACGGCTGCGCTGCGTGGCAGGCTGAGATGGCCTGGGGATGAGGCGATCAGGTTGGACGGCAGATGGACTTATCCACAGACCGCTTCTGGTAGAAATAAGGTAGAAGAAAGGTAGAGCATGATTTGGACGGCTGGAAACCCGCATGAATGCTGCGTTTCAGTACTTGCACTCGCCTTCTTATTACGACGAAAACGCCTTCTTATTACGATAAGGCGCCTTGTTATTACGATGCGCCCGCCTTCTTATTACGATGGTCGTGGTCGCTTATCCACAGGCTCATTTCGGTCGATTTTTGGTCCTGGTTTCAGGCTTTCGAGCGCCTTGTTATTACGATGCTGACCGGCCGTTATTTCGGACCCAGCTGGCCACTTCCCGGCCTTTTTCCAGTCCGATCTGGGGGCCGGCGATCAAGTTCAGATCTGTCAGTTCTTCCAGTGCCTTGAGCAAGGCGGCACGGAAATTTCTCAGATGTCCGGTGTGATGCGCACGATCCTTCAGCCACTGCAGGCTGTAGCGCTGCTGCGTGTCGGCGGAGGTGGCGATCAGGCGTTGCAGGCTGCGGGCGAGATTGCCGCGCAGTTTCTGGCGCGTCTCCCAGTCGATCAGGGCATATTCCCGGTTGCCGAAGATCTGTGCCCAGCGTGGGTCGATGACCAGGGTGTAGACGCCGTCTGCGTAGTCAAAGCCGCCCATCATGGGCAGTACCCGGCAGGCCGGATGCATGCCGAAGCTGTATTTGGCCGAGCCATCCGGCCGCCTGGCTTCGATGCACAGGGTAAAACGGGCCAGATCCTTCATGCCTTCGTGCAACCACTGGTAGCTGGCCCCACTGGTATTGCGCCCGATCCCGCGCAGGAAATCCGCGCGGTTCACGATGAGCTGTTGGCCTGCGGGGCAGGTGGCTTGCAGGTACATGGCGTGCATCCAGATGTCGGCATGGTCTTCGGATAACTGTTCGCCACTGCCCGTGATCTGAATGTTGCGTGCGGACAGAAAGACGGTTTCCTTGTGCATGATGCTGGCCCCGCGCCGGATGGGGGCGAAGATGCCAGAGCGGGCGATATGGTTGGGGATGGCACGGGAGGTTTCGGAAATACCGGGCACGATGAAGGGCCGGATATCGAGCCCTGCGGTGGGTGACTGAGCTTTGGCTTCTGCTGCTTTACGGTGGGCAAAGCGCATGGCGTCTTCAAGGCGCTTGGCTGCGGCAGCTGGGGATCGGGTCAGGTGGCTGGTGTGGGTCAGCATGGGAAATACTCCAGACAGGCCCGTAGAAGGCCTGCCTGGTCGTGTGCAGCGCCTCACACGGGTACAGGGGGATATGGCCAGCAGACGGGGCTGCGTGGCCGTGGATGAATGAATGGACGGTAGGCACCACTGGCCAATGCCAGGCGGTGTTGAATCCTTATCGGTGGGGACTGTGTCACCCAGGCCCAAGCCGTCGCGGCTCGAACCACAGTTCCTTCAACCGGAACCGCTCGAAATACAGCACGATGTCCACGGTCTGGCGCAGGAAGGCCTGGATGGTAGCCAGGTTCAGATTGCCGCCCGTGGGCGATTGCTTGATGAGCACGGCCAGCCGGTCGAACGTGTCGGCTGCGCTGTTCGCGTGCGTGGTGGTCACCGACCCCGGGTGACCGGTGTTCAGCGCGGCCAGGTAGTCCCAGGTCTCGGGGCCGCGCAGCTCGGCCAGAAAAATTCGGTCCGGGGACAGGCGCATGCAGGCGGCCAGGCTGTCGGTGGCCGACACGCGGCCCCGCGTGCCGCCATACATGAGGTGGATGCAGTTGCGGTGGCGTGGCAGGATGAGCTCATGCACGTCCTCGATGGTGATGAGCCGTTCATCGACGGGCACGCGGTCGATGAGCGACCGGGCAAAGGTGGTCTTGCCCGAGCCCGTAGCGCCGGCTACGACCAGGTTCTTGCGCGCCTGGATGGCCGCGTGCAGGAAGGCAGGGATGTCGCCTGTGGATTTGAGCGCTATCAGTTCTTGGTCGATGTCAGACAAACTGCCTGCGGTGCACGCCGCTGCCGTGTCCGCCACCGATTCAAAAGCCCCCTGGGCCTGCAGTTCATCGAGCGTAAAGGCCGCCTGGGTGTGCTTGCGGATGTTGATGGCCATCGTCCCGTCCAGGCAGGCTGGGGGCTGCACGATCTGGCCGCGTTCGCCGCCCGGCAGCAGCACCGACAGAATTGGTGCTTTGGCCATGTGGTTGTAGGCCGCCAGGGCCGTGGCCAGGGCTTCCAGATGCGGGTAGGTCAGCATCTCGCACTCGTGCAGCAGCCAGGTCCCACGGATGCGGGTGTAGAGCTCACCTGCCCGCACGATGGCGATCTCGGTGACTGCGGGATCGGCCAGGTGGGGGGCGAGCGGCCGCAAAAAGGTCTTGACCGCAATCGCCCGGTCAAAGGGCAGCGGCTCAGGGGATGGGTTCAAGGTCATAGACTTGGCTGAAGTCCAGGTCACGCGCGACCATGATGCCGATGCGTGTGCCCTGGTTCTTGTAGAGGGTGGGAGGGATGTCGAGCGACTTTTCCAGGATCTTGGCCACAACTTCCTGGCCGCCTTCTCGGGTGTTATCGAACCGGATGTTGTTGCTGCCGGACTGCCCCTGATTGGCCGCCCAGCTGCCGAAGTCACCGACCAGTGAGAGCAGGATGGCATTGCCAAAGCGCTGCCAGAAATGATTGTCGATATGGCCATCCAGGCCAGCTTCGCCCAAGGGTCCCGTACCCGGTGACCCGAGGTTCACGATGACGCCTGCTGGAGTTTCCAGCCGGTTCCAGGTGACAAAGGCGCGGGCTTGGCCCTGCACGATACCGCCGGACTGATAGCCTGTGAATTTGGTGCCGGCGTCGATCAGTTTCACCTTGCCATTGGTGCTCATCACGTCGTGGGTGGCGAGGCACGTCAACAGCCCTGCCTGGGTGCTGACCAGCTTGGTCTGCAGCGTGCAGTCGATCATGGTGCCCTGGGTGAGCAGAAAATTACGGTCGCTCAGTTGACCTGCGACAGACGGAGCGAGCTCCAGGGGCCGCAGCTTGTCGGCAAGCGGCCCGGCATCGGCCAATGGCCCGCCGGGCCCCGAGGGGTGGCTGGCTGCAGCGCTTCCATCGGCAGCACCGGCATTCAAGGGACTGGCCAGCCTGCGCTGGGCGACTTCATCGACGGGCGGTGGTGCGGCAGGCATGGGAGGCGGCACATAGTAGGTGCGGCTTGGCTCTGCTGCTGGAGGCGGTGCTTCTGGCTTGATTGCTGGGGCAGGGCGCTCGACCTTGGGGGCTGTCAGGCGGTTGGTGATGCCGCTTTGATCGGCCTCCAGGCCGGTGGCGCCGGCCTTCTCGGTATCGCGGCTCCAGGCCTTCACCAGCACGCCTGCGGCGACCGCAAAGGCCACGAGGATGGTGAGCCACAGAAAGGCCCGAGCGCCGCGCGGGGTGCTGCGCCCGGTCGCGCTCAGATCCAGGGGATCGCGCTCCAGCTTCGGGTGATGGTGGCCAGGATTGTCCGGTTGGCCCGCTTGGTCAGGGGTGTTGGCCGCATCGTTCAGCGGCCCGCCGTATGGTTCACGGTTCATGGGGTATTCCTTGCTGGGCTCACTTCTCGAACCCGGAAAGAGGGTACGGGCATGCCCGAGGACTGGCTGCTTACTGCCTGTGATTCGACCGACTTGGGCCGCGAAGACTGGCCCTTGACCCGCCGCTTGACCGTCGGCGATGTCGTCCCGGTATGCGCCGGTGGCGGTGTTGCACCATAGGTTTCGTTGTGAATGGCGAGCACCAGATTGCCCAGGCGCAGATGCCACAGAGCCGAAGTGCGGTGCAGCACCAGGGTGCGGTCGTCGGCCATATGGAAGTTGGTAATGACTTCCTGGCCGTCGGGTGTCACCCGATAGGCCGCCGGGATGTCTGCGCCAGGGGCAAATTGCAGCCAGGTCTGGCGGCCATCGTCCCAGGCGTGGACTGGGGCAATCGCCGCGTCGCCACTGCGGGTGTAGGCCAGCCAGTTCACAGGGCCTTCCACGGTTTGCAGTGCCTGCTGGACAGCAGCCTTCTGGGCAGCCTGGTCGCGCTTGCGGGCTTCAGCGTCTGGGTACCGGATGACCAGCTTGTAGAGGGCCGGGGCATCGCGGCTATCGCTGTAGGACAACCGAAAGCTGTAATCGCGCTGGTCGGTCACCACGATCAGGTTGGTGTTCGCCTTCTCGGCCGTGGGCTTGAAAAACAGGTGATTGTCCTTGTAGGTGAAGGCATAGGCGCTGCTGTCACCAAAGACGTGATAGACGTAGCGTTCGTCTGGGGCCAGCACGATGTGGGTGGCCACACCGATCACGGCATCGAGCTGGATCACATCGGCGGCGTTGTAATTTACATAGCGCACGCGATGATCCAGACGCGAGGCTCTGGGGGTTTCCAGGGCCAGGGCAGGCGCTGAAAACGTCAGGCACAGCATCAGGGCCAGCGCCTGACGGCTGGGGAGGTGGTCAAACATGAGATTTCCTTCTGACGCAGTGGGGCATCAACGCGAGAGATCGGCGGCCAGGTCGTAGCGCGTCACCTGAAAGCCCAGCGGATTGCGCCGGGCTACGGCTTCGGTGAGCGGCACGTCAGCGTACTGGTAGGCCATGGTGGCGATCAGGTGGCGCACCTTGGTGGTCTCGCCCGTGGTCATGTCGCGCTCGGTCTTGGAAAAGCGCACGATGGCGGCCTGGTTGGCCCCGAGCGTAATGGAATGCACCTGCACGTCCACCGTGCCCTGGGTGCCCAGGCGGGTGGTGACCGCCTCGGGGCCTTCAAAGCGCTTGCCGTAGGCCGTCTGGATGGGGGGCGATGACAGCAGGGCGCAGGTGTCGAACTGCTCCTGAATGGTCTGCCAGCTGTAGCCTTCGCAGCTCAGCACATAGCTGTTCAGGAAATACTTGGCGATGCGCTGGCCGTAGTCCTCCAGCGGCTGGCCCAGGCGGCTGACATGCTCAATGCTGCCGGTGGCGTCGTCCACGCGCACCACATACATTTCCGGCGGCTGCTTCAGGGGCGTGAGGCCCAGCACGGCACCCACGGCAGTCAGGGCCAGGACGCCAGCGCCGAGTGCCACCTGCCAGGCCCGTTTACGGCTGGCGATGAGTTCACCCAGATGGTCGCGCTCCAGGCCTCGGGAGCGCTCCAGGTAGGCCGCGATGTCTTCGGATTTGAGGGGTTCGGCCATGGCTCAGGCTCCGTCAAACGAGGGCGGCGTGGCGTTCACTGGCACGCGGGGGGAATCGGTGGGCTGCGGCGGCTGGGGCGCGTGAAAGGCGCAGCCAGCCAGCAGCCCTGTGAGTGCCAGGGCGGCGATGAGGGATTTCATGGGTACAGGGCTCCTGGCCTGCCGTGGTGCGGCAGGCGGATCAGAGATGGAAGGAAGGGGGCCGGACCCCGATCTGATGCGATCAGGGATTTGGCAGAGGGATTACTTGGCGCGGGGGCGCAACATGCCGCGCAGGCGTAGCACTGAGAAGGCTCCGTGGGCGGCTGCACCGATGCCCAGGCGGGCCCCGAAGCCGTTGGATAGGCCAGCCGCCAGGCCGGGCAGCATGATCATGACGACCAGGCTGGCGATGCCGACCAAGAGCTGGGCACCGTACAGACCCAGGATGTCCTTGGCACCGCCATTGATCTGATCGACGATCATGCGGATCAGCTGGATATTCAATTGCAGCAGCAGGCCAAAGATGAGTCCAGCCAGGAGTGCCAAAAACACGAAGTTCAGGGCCTGGGAGACCCAGCTGTTGAACAGGGGCTTGGTGGGTTCAAACAGGGTGGCCGCAATGAAGATGGGCCCGGCGGCCACGACCAGAGCCATGCCTACCTTGCAGACGACGACAATCACCATGATGATGCTGCCCACGACGGCGGCATTGATGCGCACCAAGGTGGCCAGGATGCTGACCAAGACTTCTTTGGTGGATGGCAACACGTTGTACCAGGCTCCGTTGCCACCCTTGCCGATCATGGTGTTGGAGGCCTTGCTGGTCTCTGTCTGCAGCTTGTCCACTTCCTCGGCCACGCTGCCGGTGCCCAGAGCAATCTGGGTGACATCGTCCGGTAAGGCGATCATGGCCTGGGCGATATCGGCCTGATACAGGCCACCGGCTCCGAAGAAGATCGAAATGATGGCGACCATGATGGCCTTGCGAAAGAACTCCGTGACGGTCATGCCACCCTGACCGTGCATCAGGGCAAAGGCATACACCACAAACTGCAGGGTGAGCCCCACGACGATGACTGGCATCAGGGCTTCGAACAGGGCCTGCATGGGGCCCGTGACGGCATCGTTCAGGGTGTTTTGGGTCTGGGTCATGACCCACTGGGCAATATCGCTGGGTGCGGTCGGCTGAGTAATGGGGGGAGTCAGGCCAGACATGATGCGGCCTTACTCAGTCGTCCCGGCACCATCGCCGGTAGTCTCGCTGTCACCAAACCAGCCTCCGTACACTCGCTCGGCACGGGCCTGTAGCAGGTTGCGTTCGGCTTCCAGCTGCTGGGAGGCAAGCTGGATCCGGACCTGTTCGGCCTGAATATTGGCCTGTTCGATCTGGATGCGGGCTTGGAGCTCCGCGATTTCCTTGGGGTTGGCGGTCTGGTTGATCTTGTCCTGCAGCGCGTCCACATTGGCCAGGCGCCGGGTCATGGAATCGTAGGCACGTTGACTCATGGCCTTGGAGGTTGCTTCGATATTCAGGGCGCGTTGGGACAGCTTGGCGCGGTCGGTCTGAAAGTCTACTGGTGCGGTCACTGAATCAGTGATCCGGCTGACATCGTTATCCAGGCTGGATCTGCCGGAGCGATCCAGCAGATCCTGAGCATTGGCGGGCAGGGCCGCACGTAGCTGGTTGCGGATATCCGGGTTGCCCACGACGTTGCCATAGCCGCTGGACTGGGTGAAGGCAGCCAGCTGGCTTTTGGCGGTGGCCAGCTGTTCGGTCAGGTTCTTCAGCTGGTCCCGGGCAGTGAGCAGCTGTTCCTGCAGCTGGGCGATGGTGGCCGCGTCGATAGTGGGGATGCCACTGGCGTGGGTGGGGTTCATGAAAGCAGCAGACAGGGCAATGCCCGCCGCGAATTGCTTGCAGCGTGTCATGGGAAATCTCCGGGGAATGCGCCCGTAGGCGCTGGCGTTAAGGCTGGGTGGTGGCTGGTTTGGCGATGGCCTGATACTCGGCTTCGGTGGCGCGGCGTGCCTTCATCTGGCCCGAGACAATCATGTCGGCCTTCTCGTCATAGGCGATGCGTTTTTCGCCCACGATCAGGATGTTCTCCGATCCATCCAGCTTGGCGGGCAGTTTGTGTGCCTGATAATCGCCCCCCAGCGGCCCTTTTGCGACCACCGTGAATAGGAAGCTGTCGCCGTTGCGGGCAATGTGGATCACGTCGGGATCGTATTTGCTGTCCGATTTCCAATACCCGATGAACTTCTCCCCATCTGGCTCCGTCTTGCATCCGGCCAGGAGAGTCAGCAGGGTGGCGCCGGTGGCGGCAATGAAATGTCGTCGGTTCATGGGGTGTCCTGTGGTGATGGGTTGGTAGGGTTCGCCTGGTGCCGTTTGAAAGCGGCCCAGGCGTCAGCCACGCTGCAGGCGGGCCCAGCTTTTGTAAGCCAGGTCGCGCGCTCTGTCGGTTTCAGGATGTTCCACCAGGCCATGCCCATGGCTTCGTCGGCGGTGGGTGGCCGGTCAAGGTTTGCAGGGGTCACAGACATAGGTCGGGGCCCTCCTGTTCATGCGTCGGTGCCAGCAGCTGCAGAGGGTGATCGAAGCGCACGCCGATGAGATCAGCTACGTGCTGGATGTCCGCCGGTTCTGGCCGATGACCATTCACTTCGTGGATGTGCAGGCTGTAATACTTGTGTACACCTTGCCCGAAATACTCCCGATCCTCGCGTGGGGTGCTGGACGAAAACCAGAGATACGGCGTGTGCCGGGGATCGGAGGCAGAGGGCAGGTCCAGGCCGTAGTGCTGGCCGATGTGCTGCAGCTCGTTCCCATCGACCGTTTCGCGTTCGATTTCGGCGGTGCCTTCGCTGAATTGACCTGCCTCTCGGTCTTCAGGCGTCCAGCGTTCGCCGTAGATCGAAATCAGGAAGCGTTCTTCGGGAGGGTCGGGTTCTGACTTAGGGCCAGTCAAACCCAGACGGTCGTAAAAGGCGGAGTCGTGATGACGATCCTGTCGGGCTTGCTCCAGATCCTGACGGCGCGATTCGTCTGCACGCAGCCGATCCTGAGCATGGGGTTCATGCTTCATGGTGTGGTTTCCTTGTGAGTGGCCCATGGGTTGATCATCTTCGTGGTGTCACGAAAATGGTCTGGCAGGCTTTGTGAAGTGGCCTGCTGCGGCGTTGGTGGCTGGGCTGTTTACCGATGCGCCTGCCGGACAGCAGCCAGGTACACCGGCAGCCAGGCGGCGGGATCCGGCCCCGCCTGGGCCACCGCCTGTTCTGCAATCTCGGCCATGTCCGGGCTGCCGGAGAAGACCAGCAGTTCATCTTCGCAGCCAGACAGATCCAGCTGGGCCACGGTGACGCTCGCCCCTTGCTTGACCAGGAATTTGTGGCTGGCTTCGCCCAGGCTTTGCAGCAGGGCGAATTCCGCAGGCGTCAGGCCAAAGCCTTCGATGTAATCGCGGGCGCGGGCCTTGGGGTTTGGCAGCAAAATCAGCGTTGCGGTCTGTTGCACGAGTGACGGCCCCACGGGGTTTTCAGTGATGGCGCCCGGTTCTTGGGTTGCAAAGGCGAGCACCCCATTCTTTTTCCGAATGGTTCGGCTCGCGTCCTGCATGGACTCCTGAAAATGCGCGTCCTTCAGGGGATGCTGGCACTCGTCGTACAGATTGATGATGCGCTGCCCGTCATGCAGGGCGTCGATCCGATGCTTCAGGTATAGGGTGGCGGCCCCCCGTACTTCGCCGTCATCCAGCAGTTCGGTCAGGTCGAACCCGAAGATCGCAGGCTTGCCGCTCGTGGTCTCCAGATCCAGGTGATCTGCGGGATTGTCAAAGACCCAGCCGTATTCCCCACCCTGACACCAGGGGGCGAGTCGCGCATGGATGGTGCTGTGCGCCTCGTCCTCGCTGTAGGGGTTCGGGAGCAGCGTGTTCAGGGTGGACAAGGTCCGGGCAGGCCGGTCGATGAGTGTCACCAGCTGCTGCACCGCCTGGGTGATGTCGGCTCGCTGGCGCGTGCTGACCGCTTCGCCCCGGCGCTCGGCCAGGTACACGACCAGGCGCACCATGAAGGCGACGTTGCCCTTGGTCGGCTCCATCTGAAACGGATTCCAGCCGGTGGCTTCGCCTAGGCGGATGTTGAAGTAGCGCCCGCCCAGGGCCATGATGAGCACCTGCATGCCCTGGTCCTTGTCCCAGACCACGCAGGTTGCACCAAACTTCTGGGCTTGCGTCAGTAGCATGCCCTGCAGCACAGTTTTGCCGGTGCCGGTCATGCCGATGATCATGGTGTTGCCAGGCCGCCGCTTGCTCGTCTCGTCCAGGTCTTCGGTGGAGGCGTGAAAGTTGAAGAAAAAGGGCGATCCGGTCTGGGTCTTCAGCATGGTGACCGCCGGCCCCCAGGGGTTGCCTGCGGGCTTGCCGGTGAGCTGATTGTGCAGGCTCGAAAAGCAAAGGAAGTTGAGCGAGGTGACCGGCACCGGCCGGGGCCGCCAGTGCCAGTTGCCCGGCAGCTGCGCCCAGAACCCCGCTTCCAGGGCCCGATCCAGCGGCCGAAAGCCCACGGCGTCTTCGGCCAGTGCCGTGGCTGTCTGAGCAAGCGCCTGGCGCACACCCTCTGCCGTGTCGCCGTAAATCAGGATCGTTGCGTGGTGATCCCCCAGCCCCAGACGGGCCGAGGTCAGGTCATCCATCACGCCCGAGAGCTGTGCCACTTGGCTCGCCGAATCGTCGCCGGAATCGACCAGCAGCTTGTGGTGCTTCTTCACGAGCTTCTTGGCTGCGGCCCCCGTGTGGCTGCCCCAGGACTGGGTCAGCACGAATTCATGGGGCAGGCCCAGCAGCCGGTCCAGATGGCCAGGCTTGGTGGCTTCGGGATAGTCGCGCAATTCCATCATGCCAAAGATTCGGGATCCGGCCACAGTGCGCAGTGCGCCGAGCTCCCCGTGCCGCCCGAAAATCGGTCGAGCATGGGGCAGGGTCTCGCGCAGGCGCTCCTGGCTGATTGCCACGGGCCGGTGGGTACCCGAGAGCAGGAAGCTCAGGAACTCAGCCGTTTCACTGAAGGCCAGGCCGTTGCGGTCCACGATGCCAAGGATCTGCGGATCGTAGCGGTACAGGCCCGCCGTGAGCGCGCGCAGGGTGCTGGTCAACCGTTCGATGGATTCCGCCTGCCAGTGCGCCAGGCGCTGCCCGTTGGCCTTCTCCAGGCTCGCAAAGGTGCCCAAGACCGGGTCTTCGACCGGGTGAATGAGCACGGTCAGATACAGGTCGTTCACCATAAGGCCCGAGGTATCGAACGTCGCCCGGTAGGCCGCATCGAACCGGGTGGCAAAGGGCTGCGCAAAGGTGCTCTCCGGATATTCCGTCACCCGGCGGCGGATGATGTGCGAATACAGGCCCAACGACCCCATGGGCAGGCCGCGCAGTACATTGTGCAGGGCTTCGATCCATTCTTTCAGTTCGCCTTGCGCGTAGGCGTCCGGGGCACGGCCCGCCACTTTGATGACCGCCAGGTATTCATGGTTGTCGCATGCGATGATGTGGTCTGTGACGTGGTGGGAATAGGGCAGGTAGCGGGAAACCAGCCGTTCATCGACGGCGAGAGCTGCAGCTGCGGTCATGAGTGAGTCCTTCGGTGAATGAGGCTGCGCCAGGGTCGATCGCAGTGATAGTCCTGGGTGGCGTAGCTGGATCCGCGCCAGAAGCGCTGGTTGCGGTTCATGCGGCGGGTCTTGAACTCCAGCCACAGAATGTCCAGCGCCTTGTCGTCGTCGCGGGTGGCAATGGCCAGCGCTGGCATCACCACAAAGAGCAGTCCCCACCAGGCGAGACCCGCCGTCATGGCGATGACCGCCACGCAGACAAAGGCCCCGAGCATGAGCGTGGTGGGAATGCCCATGAAGGTGGCCTTGCGCCCCAGGCCCTTGAACACGGGGTAGGTGTTGGGATTCTGGTGGGTGGCGGGTGTCTGGCCGGTGGCATCCTGGTGGCCAGGCCGTGGGCTGCTGGTGTGTGTGACCATGGCTTACTTCCAGAGCAGCACGACCAGTTCTGCAGCGGAACCCGCGAGCAGCACGCCGATGCCCCAGCGGATTGCATCGTCCTTCCTCATGACTTCCGCGGAATACAGCACGAAGATGATGACGCCGATGATGACGGCGGCAATCGGCAGGATGATGTCCAGATTGTCTTTGAGGGTCTGCAGCGTTGTCTGAGCGCGTGAAAGACCGCCCATGGACTGGGCGAATGCCCCCTGATGGACCCCGACCAGTATCCAGAGTGTCGCCAGGGTGCGGGCGAATCGCCCTTGAAGTGTCTTGTTCTTGATGCGTTGCAGTATCGGCATGGCATGACTCCTGCCCCAGGCGCTGCGGTGCGCTGGGGTGATGGGAAAAGGAATGGAAAGTGATCGGGTCAGGCCTGACGCAGGTTTGATGGCCTGGTCAGCGGTCTGGGTCAGGGGGCTGAATCAGCGGGCAGGTTGCGTGAAGCCGTCGGCTGCCGGGTTGGCGGTGAAGCCGTCTGGGCTGCCTTGGGGTGTGGCTTTCAAGGATTCGTCTTGCAGTTTGGGTGAACGATCCGGAATTTCCGAATCGTTGCCCGCCGTCGTAGCGGCCGGATGTGATGCGGCAGTGCCCGCTTCCAGAGCGGCTGCGGGATCCACTGATGGGCCGCCGGGTTGAGCTACGGGTTTCAGCGCCGGCACCCGGATCCCGGCCTGTGCCAGCACCTTGCCCACATAGCCATTGGCAAAGCCTCGGCGAAAATTGCCCGTGTTGTAGCAGGACAGTGCCGCCCGCAGGGCTTGCTGCTGATCCCGATGGCCATTCAGCGCCCTGGCATAGCAATCAGATAACACCGTCTGGGCGGCCGCCAGATTCCGGCAGGGATCGAAGACCGTGGTGCTGTCGAGGCCGAGCCAGTTCCAGTTACGCACATTGATCTGGCCCAGGCCCGCATCGAAGTCGATGCCTTCGGCGATCAGATCTTCGGCGACTTGGCTTGCAGTTTCCAGATCGTGTGGTTGCTCAGACAAGGCCTTGCCCTTGCGGTTCACGCCAATGGCGTAGGGTCGGGTACCGGATTCATGCCGGATCAGGGCTTCCAGGGTGACCGGGTGGATATTGGGTGCGCAGGCCAGGGCCAGGGCGGCTAGTTCGGCAAGCATGGGTCCCCTCGCTCAGAGGCCAGCCCGCTGCCTGGGGTCAGACATCGAGAAGTTCCAGCCCTGGGCCCATTGGCCGCCGTGTTTTGCATCCCAGCGAGCCTGGGCGGCCTCGTAGTCTTCGGCCTTGACCCAGCGGCCGCCCATCGTGGGTCTGCCCACATAGCGCACGGACAGTTCATAGGTCCAGTCGTGATCGTTGTAGGCCACGCACCAGGTCGGCAGCTGGGTGAGCGTCACCGTGGATAGTGCTTGAACTTCGTAGATGGGCTCCTGATTGCCGGTCGCGGCATCATATCGATAGCCACTCTTGCGCCATTTGTAGGCGGTGTCGGCATAGCTGCGGTTCAGGTAGTCGGCATCGCATTTGCCCGCGCCGTGCGAGATGGCCTCCACCCGTTCCGGCATGCCTGGATCGGCTGCCGCCGGGCACTGGCCCAGGAAGGATCGGCGGGCAGCGACGGTTGCACCCCAGTCCAGGCCGTGGCGGTTGAATCGCTTGATGCCGAAATAGTGCTCCAGCGATGGACTGCATTCACCAGGCCGCAGGCTGGAGGACAGGCACAGCGTGGCTTCGCAGGCCAGGCGCGGGATGCCGGTCAGCAGGTCGGTGGCGTCGGCAGCATGGGCGGCAGGAGCCAGAGCGCAGGCGAACGCCAGCGCCCCAGCCCGCAGGGCGGGAAGGGTTTGCATGGGGATGTCTCCGGGGGAAGGGGGAACAGATAGCCGCAGTTGGGCTTGGAATGAGACGTAGACCGCGCTGGTCTAATTAGGGGCGCAGAAATGAGTAACCCGCCGGTTTGAGGATGCGCACTGCGCATAGCCTTGGCGGGTCTTGTTGTTGACTATTGTAGATCAGCGCAAGCGTTGCAGGTTCTGTTGTGCCTGGTCGATTTGTTCCGGCTTGGCCATGGCCCGCACCAGATGGACGGTTTCTATAGCAGCGATACGGGTATCGCGCAGCTGATCCAGGCTGGCGATCACCTGACGCAGCAGTGTCAGTTCTTCCTGCAAGGTGTCGTCAGACACCAGGCGGCGCCGGACATAGTTGGACAGGGACAGCCCGGACAGGGCGGCTGCCTCGCCCAGGCGCGCAGCATGGGACGGGGTCACCCGGATGCGGATGACCTCGGAGAGAGGTTCGTTCATGGTGGGTCCTCGGTAGGGCCAGCTCACTGGATAGGTAGGTGTTGGTGACCGTTTTGCTTACTGCCAAATCTGGAATTGATCCCACTGTGGCGGGAAGCCCATGGCCCGAGTGGGCGGGCTGTGCTGCTCAATCAGGGTCTTCAGCCGCCGCCTCCAGCTGTGTTGCGGAGCTACGATATCCATGCAGTGCAGCAGGATCGTCAGTGTGTTGTATAGCCGACGTGACCCAGGCTGGAATTGGTGCTGCAGGCTCAGCGGTTTCGTCTTTGGAATGAGTGGTGTGACGGTGAATTCCCGGTTCCATAGGCGGCCGTGGTGTGCACACGTGTTCCGGACAGTCGTCAAATGGTGCAGCCAGGAACCCAGGACTCGTTCGTTGACGCTGTAGACCGATGCGATGGCACTGCGAGTGGGCATAGGCTTGAGATTGCCGTACCAGCGCGAGAGCAGGCCCAGGGACATGACCTCACATACGGCCCAGGCTGGGGGCAGTTTCTCCGAGTACGTTGCCAGCAGGTGACGGATGAAAACTTCGTCGGACCTTTGCACTTCCTTTTCGAGCTTGGCGAGATTAGATTCCCAGCGGCCTCGGTTTGCTGCCAGGCTGGCGTCCAGGTAGGCGTGGGGGCCGTGTCGATGGGACATTTGATATGCCCACTGGCTTCGGATCGACACCTCGACGCGTTCTATCGCGTCAAGCATCAGCAGACGCAGGTTGCGATCGAACAGATACAGGTTGAGGGCGTCGGTGAATCGGGTCCCGGGGGCAAACGCGTGGGGTGCGTGGGTGGTCTCGAAGGGCAGCCAATAGGCGCTGAGCCTGTAGTAGTTCAGGTGCTGCAGGTAGAATTCGGCTGCTGCATGATCATCGACACGCATCCCCCGTCGTTCGAGGATGGCTACCTGCTCAGCATAGTTTGTCGCGGGCTTGGCGAAGGGATGATGCTGGTGTGTCATTGTGGGCCCGTCCGTGTTCTGCTTGCTTTTTCTGGGGCCGGAAATGAGTAACCCGCCGGTTTGAGGGCGTACTTTCGTACGTAGCCTTGGCGGGTTTTGTCATGAAGGATTATATCCGACTCGGGCGACGAATGGAAGCTCAATTTGGGTCTCATGCTCTGGCTCCTGCTGCCTTTCTCAACTGGATGATGTTGCTGATTGTGGATACGGAGGCTTGCGGGGATGGTGCTCCCGCCTCGCATGCAACCAGAAACGCCGCCCACATGGTCAGCGCCTGTCGCCGCTCGGGGATTTCTTCGCGGACATCGTAGATGGCTTCCATGCCCTTGAGCGTATGGTTCAGTGCGATCTCCGAGATTTCCCTGGAAACGCCCATGTTTCTCAGGTGCCCCTTGGCGGTTGATCGGGTGTCATGTGGCGTAAATTGCCGGATGGGAATCTCCCGACGGTCGAAAGCCCGTCGGAAGGCAGCCCACAGGGTGGTGGAACCAACGTGGGTGTCCCCTTGTTGATTGCGCCGCCGCCGCTCCTGGCGAGCAGGCAGCAGGTAGATGGAATCGCCGGACAAGTTGACCAGTGCCTGGAACCACGACGCGACGGCCGGGACGATGGGAACCAGAAATCCTTTTCGGGTCTTGACCGACTCGTCAGGAATCCACCAGATCCCGCGATCCAGGAACAGGTGCTCCTTTTTTGCCCTGGCCAGCTCGATGCCGCGTACGCAGGTGGCGAGCAGAATGCGGAAGGCCAGTGCGTTCTCGATGCCGATGACGTCGATATCCGGTAGCAGAACCCTGAGCTCATCCTCCTGCAGCATGATGCGTTTGCGCACCGGGGGGCGAGGTCCGAGAACAGCAGAGAGGCGGATTCCGGTGCAGGGGTTGGCAGGGATCAGCATTTGCCCGCAGGCGTGGTCGAAGGCCATGGATGCCGACGTCAGGATGCGCTTGCTGATGGTCCAACTGCGTTGTGCTGACACGAGCATTTCGACGATGTCGGTGGATGTGACGCTGGATACCGGGCGTCTGCCGAGTAGCGGCAGGATGACCTGCTTGTAGTCCGCCTTTCGATATGCAATCGTCTTTGTTGCGTAGTGCGGCTCAACCAGGATCTTGCTCTGATAGTCCCGCACGAGTTCGCGTACGGTCCAGTCGGTTCGGATCTGAGTTTTCCCCACTTGCTTGTTGGTCGCCGGATCTTCGCCTGTATCGATGGCGGCGCGGTGTCTGCTGGCCAGTTCCCGTGCCTCGCGCAAGGAGATGTCGGGGTAGTTGCCGATCGTAAGTTCTCGCCGCAGCACCTGACCGTTGTGGCGGGTGCCCAGACGATATCGCAGCACCCAGGTTGCAGTACCGGCGCGAGAGAGCGTGAAGGTGAGTCCGTCACCGTCCGAGCGTGCCACTGGATCGCCGCGCGAAACCCAGTTGCGTAGCTGGATGTCTGTGAGTTTGTTCGTTGATTTTGCCAAGCCTGTTCCCTGGCCAGGTGATCTGGGTAGCTAGCACGCAGATATTGCGGCTAGCTACCCACCTGGCTACCCAGTTCGGGTTCGATGTCAGGGGACATCATGGCATGTTCGGAAACCAGTATTCAAGACGTTGCCGCGCAATATCAGCACGTTAGGAACGTATTGGTGCAACTTGAGACGCTAATCAGCAGTGCAGGTGGCGAGTTTCATGGTCCGGTCCTGTTTCTGGGTGTTGCGCGAGGACGACTATGGTATCAGCACGGCGCCTTGTCACGCCCGAACGAGACGAACCGGGCGGATGGCGGATTCATTCCGCGCTTCCTGCCGGAAAATCCAGGCGGAACCGGATGCGCCCGTCGCCTTGGGTCTCGACCCGCGCGTTGCCGCCGTGGATGTCCATGATGGCGGCCACGATGGCCAGGCCCAGGCCGCTGGATTCGGTGGGAAGGCTGCGGGAGGCATCCCCGCGGTAGAAGCGCCTGAACATGCGCTCGGCTTCTTCCTGTGTCACGGGAGGGCACTGGTTTTCGACGGTGACAGTAAGCCCGCTGGGGCCGGAATGCGCCGTCAGGCGTATGCGGGTGCCCGCGTCGCCGTAGCGGATCGCGTTGATGACCAGATTGTTGACGGCGCGCCGATACATGACCGCGTTCACATGGGCGGCGCCGCTTGCCTCGATCTCGAAAGTCATGCCCCGTTCTTCGGCCAGGCCTTCGAAATATTCCGCGGTTTTTTCCAGTTCCGGGGCGAGCGCGATGGGCTGACGCTCGAGCGTGACGGCGCCATGGTCGGTGCGCGACAGGAACAGGATGTTCTCCACGATGTGCGTGATGCGCGTCAGCTCTTCGAGATTGGATGCGAGCAGGGCTTCGTACTCGGCGGCGCTTCGCGGCTGCGTCAGCGCCACCTGGGTTTGCCCCGCCAGGACATTGACCGGAGTGCGGATCTCGTGAGCGAGGTCGGAGGAGAACTGGGATAGGTGCTCGTAGCCCGACTGGATGCGGTCCAGCATGGCGTTGCACGTGCGGGCGAGCTGGCGCAGTTCGGAAGGCATGTCTTCTTCCGGCAGCCGCACGGCGAGGTTGGCGGGGGAGACCTGCCTGGCGCGTTTTCTCATCACGTCCAGCGGGCTCAGGCCGCGCCTCAGGAGCAGGAACCCCAGCAGCGAGCTCAGCAGCGCGGCGAGCGCGATGGCGCCCATGACGCGCAGCCGGTAGACCGCGAGCATCCGCGACTCCTGGGTCATGACATAGGCGGCCGTGATCTTGACCGTGCCCGCCTGGCCTCCCACGGTGGCCAGCGCCGACACCCAGCGCACACCGACGCCATCGGCGCGCGTCCCGGCATGCAGCGCCCCGACGCTCACTTCCCGGTCCACCGGAACGGGCGTCAGGGAAGGCACCGTCATGCGGTCGGGATTCACGTCGATGAACGGCTTTTCTCCCGTGCGCTGGAAGATGCGCACATCCTGTTCGTTGCCCAGCATGCTCTCGAAGAGGGCCGGGCGTTGTTCCATCTGCCGGACGTTGTAGAGATCCTGCAGCAACGTGCGAAAGCGCTCCACGCGGCCGACGAGCGTGTAGTCCGCGCGCGTTTCGAGCGCCTGTTTCGCGGAGGTATACAGATACAGCCCCAGGCCGGACACCACCAGGCAGGAGACGAGGGTGAAAAGAATGGCGGTGCGCGCCGTGAGCGATTGCGGCGCCGGAAGCTTCACGGCTGCTCCGCGAGCATGTAACCGATGCTGCGCACCGTGTGGATCAGCTTCGGGTCGAAGGGAGCGTCGATTTTTGCGCGCAGGCGCTTGATCGCGACGTCCACCACGTTGGTGTCGCTGTCGAAGTTCATGTCCCACACCTGCGAAGCGATGACGGTGCGCGGCAGCGCCTCACCCTGTCTCTGCATGAGCAGGTGCAGGAGCATGAATTCCTTGTTCGTCAACGCGACGGCGGTGCCCGCTCGCGTGACCCTGCGCCGGATCGGGTCCAGCTCCAGGTCCGCCAGCGTCAGGGTGGCGGATTCGTGCTTCACGCCGCGACGCAGCAGGGTCTGTATCCGCAGGACCAGTTCGGTGAAGGAAAATGGCTTGACCAGATAGTCGTCCGCGCCCAGTCGCAGGCCGTGAATGCGGTCGTCCACCTGGTCCCGCGCGGTGAGGAAAATGACGGGCACATCCGATGAGCGCCGTATTTCCTCCATCACCTGCCAGCCGTCCTTTCCGGGCAGCATCACGTCCAGGATCAGCAGCTCGTAGTCCTGTTCGCGCGCGAGATGCAGGCCGTCGATGCCGTTGCGCGCCAGATCCACGTGATGGCCCGCCTCGGACAGGCCTTTCTGAAGGTAGTTGCCCGTTTTGATGTCGTCTTCGATGACGAGAATGGCCATTTGCAAGTCTCTGCCGCGAAAGCGCTATTTTAGGGCGGCATCAGCCTGCGGCATAGGCGAGACACCATCCTTTGGGGCTGATTTCGCCCGCCACGACGAGACAGGCGCCGGGGGCGTCGGGAGCGGGCCCCGGCGTGAAGTTGGCGCAGTTGGCGCAGAAGGCTGCGCCGTCGGGGTGGTCTTGGTACTTCACTTCGGCCTTGCTGGCTTTGCCCGAGCTTTCCGCCGCGACGGCGCGAGAACCGCCCAGCAATCCCGCAAGGGGAAGCGCCGCGGCGGCGCCCGCCGTCAATGCGAGCGCGCGCAGGGCCTGGCGGCGCGGGATGACGCGTGGTTGCGCGTTTTTCATGGTGATCTCCTGTTTTTGCCGGGGGCGGCGCCGCGAAGCGCAGCCCTGGCGATCGGCGGGGGCTAATCGTTGCCCAGGACGGAGAGCCAGAAGGGCACTTCGCCGCTCGTGGGCACCTGCCTGGCGACAGTCAGCGTGTTCGCATCGATGACGGCGATCCGGTTGGTGCCGGTGACGGAGGCGTATATCCAGCGTCCGTCCGCGCTGGCCCGCACGCCGTGCGGCCCCTGGCCGACGTCGATGCGCTTGACGACCTTCAGGGTCTTGGGGTCGATGACGTCGACGAGATGATCCGCGATTGCGCCGGTGACCACGTATCTGCCGCCGGGCGTGACGTCGATGCCTCCATGGCCCCGACCGACGGGGATGACCGCTTCCACCTTGCGCGAAGCGATGTCCACGGCGGCGACCTTGCCGACGAAGTCGCGCACCCAGAGCGTCTTTTCGTCGGGCGAGAGGTCCAGATTGTGGGGGCCCTTGACGCCGGGCACGGGGATTTCGTCCACTTTCTTGAGGGATGCCATGTCCACCACCGCGACGCCGGTCCCCCCTTGCAGGGTCACGTAAGCGATCCGGCTGTCATGGGTGAATCGCACGTTGTGGGGCGTTTTGCCGACGATGATCGTCTTGACCCGCTTCCTGGTTTTCAGATCGATGATCGACACGGTGTTTTCGCCGGCCGCCACGGCCATGCCCCAGCGCCCGTCAGGGCTGATCGCAACGCCTTGAGGCACTTTGCCGATTTCGTAGCTTGCGAGCTTCTTTCCGCTTCGAGCGTCGGTCAGATAAGCCTCGGTCTGGTCTCTGCTGCTCGTCAGCAACAGCGTGCCGTCGGCCGAAATGGCGTCGTAATGGGCGGTGGGCAGGCCGTCCATCGTCCTGGACGTCGCCATTTCTTCCACGGCGTTGGCCTTGGTGACCGTGACGTAGACAGGCTGAGGAAAAAGATCGGAGGCCGTTGCCGCCTGCGCGCAGGAAGCCGCTGCGCAGAGCGCGACGACCAGGGCGCAGCGATACGCGGACCGACGGGAATGGATGGATGAGGTTTGCAGATGATTGTTCGATGCCATCGTGACTCCTGAAGGTGACTGGACGCGGCTCGTTCAACGAAGTTCGTGCCGTGCTCCGCATCTTAGGGGCCGGGTTCTGTCGGCAGCATGGCGGTTCGATGACAAAATTGTCATGAGGCGGCAGGCGGGGCGGTCGTTGTATAACTGTCGCGATGGCATCCTTGCGCGGTTGCCTTGCTTTCAGAGAGGTCCGGATGATGATGCATTCTTTCTCGCCGCGTTCGCCGGCCGTGCTGGCGGCGCTCGGCGCAGCCGTGCTCTTTGGCCTGAGCACGCCCATCGCCAAGGCGCTGCTGCACGGCGGCTCTCCCGTGCTGCTTGCGGGCCTGCTGTATCTGGGCAGCGGCGTCGGCCTGGGGCTGGTCAGGCTGCTGCGGGACCGAGGATGGCGGGCGCCCGCCATGCCGGGTTCCGAATGGCTGTGGCTGCTGCTGGCCGTCGGCTTCGGCGGCGTGCTGGGGCCGGTGGCCCTGTTGCTGGGCCTGACCCGCACGTCGGCGTCGGCGGCTTCCCTCTTGCTGAATCTGGAAGCCGTGCTCACGGCGGTGCTCGCCTGGGTGGTGTTCCGCGAGAACGCGGACCGGCGCATCGTCGCCGGCATGGCGCTGATCGTCCTGGGCGCGGTCGCCCTCGCGTTGCCGGGGGTGGCCGACAGCGCCTCGTTCGACGCGGGCGGAGCCCTGGTGGCGGCCGCTTGCCTGTGCTGGGCGCTGGACAACAACTTCACGCGCAAGGTGTCGGCCACCGACGCGCTTTTCGTGGCCGGGTTCAAGGGTCTGAGCGCGGGTGTCGTGAATGTCGGCATGGCGCTGTGGCTGGGCGCCGAGTGGCCGCAGGCGCCGTTCGTCGGGCTTGCCATGGTCGTCGGTTTCCTGGGCTACGGGGTGAGCCTGGTGCTGTTCGTCCTTGCCTTGCGCGGCCTGGGGACGGCCCGGACGGGCGCGTACTTTTCCACCGCGCCCTTCATCGGCGCCGCCGTGGCGGTTCTCGGATTCGGCGAGCATCCGTCCTGGATGTTCTGGGCGGCCGCGCTGCTGATGGCGGCAGGCGTGTGGCTGCACCTGACCGAACGCCACGAACATCCGCATACGCATGAATCCATGACGCACACGCACCGTCACGTGCACGACGCCCACCATCAGCATGCTCACGATTTCCCGTGGGACGGGCGCGAGCCCCATACGCATGAGCACACCCACGCGCCGCTGACGCACAGCCATCCGCACTATCCGGACATCCATCACCGGCATCGGCATACGTAAGGCGTAAGGCGGGTTCCGGCCGCGGCCCGAGTGGCCCGGGCGCCACATCGCGCCATGAACATTCTGTATTTTCAGGCAATAAAAGTGAATGTTTGTACCGCGGGCGAAGGAGACGCGGGATCGGGTAATAACTTGACGTACATTGCCCGCCCGTTCGTCCGCGCTTGCACGACAATGGCGCTACCTCAATTTGTTGGCAGACGGCTGATGAGAAAAGCGATATCTGTAGCGGCGCTGGCGCTGGGACTATCGGCGGCAGCCCCGATGGCGTGGGCGGGCGGCGTGGATCTGAGCATTGGCATCGGCATCCCGGGCGTCGTTTTCGGAGGCCCTCCCGTGTACTATGCGCCGCCGCCTCCTCCTCCGCGCGTGGTCGTGGTTCCGGATCCGGTCTACGTGCCCGGCGTGCCCTATTATTACGACCAGCATGCCTACAAGCATGCCCAGAAGCGCTGGCGCAAGCATCAGGAACGGGCGTGGAAAGAATACCGCCGCTCCTATTACGGCGACTATGACGACGACGATTGACCGTCGGCCCGCTTGATCTTTCGGAAAGCGATCGCCCGCCCGGCGCCGCTTTCCTTTTCGGGCCTCGTGCCCAGCCACACGCTGGCCGCGACGATCGCCATCCCGGCGAGCTGCGGCGGGCTGAGCGCCTGATCCAGGAAGAGCCATCCCAGGATGGCCGCCGTCACGGGGCTCAGGAACAGCAATGAGGACACCGCGACGGGGCTGAGCCGGCCGATGCCTCTGAACCAGAGCGCGTAGGTCAGGGCGGCGCCGACCAGGCTCAACCAGGCCAGGCCCAGCAGATTGCCCGCGGTGGGCGCGGGCAGGGCGGGGCCGGACACCAGCACCACAGGGACCAGCAACAGGCCGCCCAGGCAGAGCTGCCAGGCGGTCATGGTCAGCATCGGCACCTGCGCCTGCCACTTCCGGGCCAGGACGTTGCCCAGCGCCATGGACACGGCGCCGGCCAGCCCGGCGGCGATGCCCAGCCCGTCCAGATCCGCGCCGGGGCCCAGGACCAGCAGGCCCACGCCTGCGATGCCCGCCAGTCCGGCCAGCAGCGATGCCATGCGCGGGCGGGTGGCCAGCAACGCGGGGGCGATCAGGGCGACGATCAGGGGCTGGATCGCGCCCACGGTCGCGGCGACCCCGCCTGGCAGCCGGTAGGCCGCGACGAACAGCAGACTCAGGAAAATGGAGATGTTCAACGCGCCCAGCACCAGGCTGCGCAGCCACCAGATGCCGGTGGGCAGGCGTCGCGCGATCAGGAGCAGCAGCAGTCCCGCGGGCAGCGCGCGCAGCAGCGCGACCGCCATGGGATCGAAGCCCGGCAGGAATTCCGTGGTGACGATGTAGGTGCTGCCCCAGATGGCCGGGGCGCTGGCGGTCAGCAGCAGGTCGGGCGTTGAGGTTCTCATGCGATCTCCAGCACTTCGGAGAGCGGCCGGCGCGGTTTCTGCGGCCAGTTTCCGGGCGCGGCGCGGCCCACGGGCACCAGCATGACGGGCAGTTCCTCATCGGCCAGCTTGAAGGCGCGGCGGACGCCGGCCTCGTCGAAGCCGGTCATGGGGCTGGAGGCCAGGCCCAGCGCCGAGGCGGCGTGGATCAGCGTCGCCGCGCCCAGCGAGGCGGACCGGATGGCCTCATCCCGGGCGGCGCCGGGATCCGCATACTTTTTGCGCACATCGTCCTGCCAGGAAGCCGCCATCGAGGCCGGCATGTGTCCGGTATCCACGAAAGGCTGGAGCCGGCGGCCGAGCGCCTGCGGGTCGGGCGGCAGGCCGCAGACGATGAAGGTGACGGCGGCGGCGGACACCTTGGTCTGCCCGTAGGCCAGTTCGCACAGGCGGCGTTTGGACGGCGTCGCGCGCACGGCGATGTAGCGCCAGTTCTGCAGGTTGTAGGCGCTGGGCGCCCGTGTGGCGAGGTCGACCAGTTGCCGGATCAGATCGTCTTCCATGTCGTGCGATTCGTCGAAGCGGTTGCCGGAAAATCGTTGCTGGATCAAGGCGATGGCTGGATGGGTCATGGCGGGCTCCCGGATGTTGGATGTCAGCCGCCAGTGTATTTAGTCGAATCTGGAATGATAATTCCCGTCATGATTGATGGATATTCAACTAACAGTGAATAATTGATCCGCGCCCGTTCCGATCCAGTCAATCGTCCGCCAGCGCGTCGAAGCGCTGCGCGAGATAGTCGATCAGCAGCCGGACCGAGGGCAGAAGCCCTCGGCGCGAGGGAAATACCGCGTGGATGATTTCCCTGCGCGGAGCCCAGTCGTCGAGCTCGGCGGGCGATGCGGGCAGGCCTCGCTGCCGCACAATGGTTCAGCTGTGGGTCAATCTGCCCGCTCGGGACAAGATGACGCCGCCCGCTTACCAGGCGATCCGGAATGCGGATGTTCCGGTGGTCGATCTTCCCGGCGGCGCCGGGTCGGTGCGCGTCATCGCCGGCGCCTGCGACGGGCGCCAGGGGCCGGCAAGGACCCGCAGCCCCATGAACGTGTGGGATCTGCGCCTTGTGAGCGACGGTCACGGTTCGCTGGCGCTGCCCGATGGCTGGACCGGGTCGATCGCCGTGCTGCACGGCACGGTCCTGGTCAATGGCGATGTCATCGCCCGAGAAGGGCAGATGGTGGAGTTCGATCGCGTCGGCCGGGATGTCTCGATCGAGGCCAACACCGACGCGGTGCTGCTGGTGCTGAGCGGAGAGCCGATCGACGAGCCCATCGTGGGCTATGGCCCCTTCGTCATGAACAGCGAAGAGGAGATCGTCCAGGCCTTCGACGACTTCAAGCACGGGCGGCTGGCGGGCGTGGTGCCCATGGACACCGGCGCCGTGGCGTCCGAGCTGCAGAAGACCTGGAACCGCGAGGACGCTCTGGAATGGGCCCAGGTCTACACCCGGATCTTCCCGGCATATCAGCTGCTGATCGAGAGCTACGCCAAGGCGCAGGACGTCGCGAAGAACGGCGAAGCCCTGGATTCCCAGCGACGGTGATCCGGGCCCCGGACGGGCGGCCCGGCGAGGCGCCGCATCGATGCGGGCGGTGTCTCAGGCCACGGCTTCCGCCCGGCGCTGCAGGACCCCGATCGGCGGCGCCCAGCGGGCGTCGCGCGGCTTCTTGCTGGTCACCAGCGTAATGTCGGCCGGCTCGAAGACTTCCACGTTGTGGGTGATCGGGGTCGTCAGCACGTACTGGGCGCGGGTGGATTTCAGGAAGTGGCCCACCAGCTGGATGTTGCGCACGTCCAGGTGGGCGAAGGGCTCGTCGATGAAGACGAAACCGCCGGACATTTCATCGTCCTTCAGCAGCCCCACCAGCAGGATCAGGGATTTGATCACCTGCTGGCCGCCGGACGCTTCGCCGTCGTTCAGGCCGATGCTGCCCTTGCCGTCGAAATTGAAACTGACCTTCAGTTCGGCCTGGCGCAGCACCGTGTCGTCGTTGTCCAGGTGCGGCATGTCGGCATTGACCTCCACGCCGGCCAGTTCGCCCAGTTCGGTGATGTTGCGCCGGTAGCGGCGCACGGTGGTGCGCAGCACGTCGATGTAGCGTTCCCGGGCATTGTCCACGGCGGTGGTGGCCGCCGCGTTGCGGGCCTTGCAGGTGGACAGCCGGGATTCCTGGTCGCCGACGGTGGCCTGCATCAGGATCTGCTTGTCTTCCACCGTGCCGTCGGTTTCCCACTGGCCTTCCCGCAATTCCTGTTCGATGGCTTCGCCGCGCAGCCTGGCCAGCTTGGCGTACTGATAATGCTCCACCAGGGACTTGATCCGGGCCGGAGTGATCCAGGTCGCGGGGAAGTCCCGCTTTCGCTGCTTCGACGCGGCGGCCCGGCTCTGCTGTTCGTGGCGGCGGACCTGCCAGTCGCGTTCGGCGCGTTCCGCGTCGCGATCGCCGTCGGACAGGCGCGACTGCAAAGCGTCATAGCGGTCGCTGGTCTGGGTTCGCGCAATGATGGCCTGCTTGAGTTCGGTTTCCAGCGTCGCCCAGCGTTCGCTGGCGCTTTGGCGCGCCTGCTTCAGGGCCGGCCATTGCTGGCGGGCTCGTTCGAAGGCATCGCTGCGTTCCGCCAGTTCCGCGGCGGCCAGGCGCCCCTGGCCCGCCTGGCGGGCGGCGTCCAGTTGGCGGCGCAAGGCCTGTTCCTCTTGAGCCAGTTCGGTCAGTTGCCGGTCCAGTTGCTCCAGTTGCTGCCGGATGGCTTCTGAACGGGCCGCCAGGGCGGCGGCGCCGAACTGGTGCTGCGAGGGATCGACCCAGACGCTGCGCCCGCCCCGGCGGTCGCGCCAGTAGGCTTCCGGCGTGATCCACTCGCCGCCGAGCCGCGCGCCGGCCTGGGTGTTGGCGACGCGCTGGATCTGGGCCAGTTGCTGCAGCAGCCAGGCCGGGGCCGTGTCGGAGAATCGCAGGACGGCCAGCAGGCTGTCGGGCGGCGGCTTGGCGGGGGCGGGCGCCGATTCCGCCACCAGATAGTGCCGATAGCGTTCTTTTTCCGCCAGCGCCATGGCGCGGCCCTCGTCGCCGGGCGTGTGCAGGACCACGACCCAGCGGGCCGCGCGCAGCACGCCTTCGGCTGCGGCCCGCCATTGCGGATCGGTGATGTCGATCACGTCCGCCATCAGGTGATGATCGATCTGGTGCTGGCGCAGCAGGCGCTGGAAGCGCTGGACTTCGGGCGGCGTGGGCGATTGGCGCTGGCCCTGCAGATCATCCAGGTCGGACTGCAGCTGGCTGCGTTGCGCGCTGGCGGCATGCCAACGGCCGCCGAGTTCCGTGTTCCGCTGTTCCAGTTCGCGCACGCGGTCCGCCAGTTGCGCGCTGTCGCCTTCGATGGCGGCCAGTTTCCGCAGTTCTTCGGCGTGCCTGACCAGTTCTTCGACGGGACGCTCGGCCTCCCTGGCCTGCTGCTGGGCGCTCAGGGCGCCGTCCCTGTCCTGTTCCAGCTGGCGCACGCGCGCGTCGAGCATCTGGCGTTCATCCAGCAATTGCAGCAGGCGCTGCCGGTCCTGGGATCGCTGCCGCCGCTGGCCGGACTGGTGCAGGCGCTGGCGGTGCAGTTCCGCCAGACGCGCGGCGATGTCGCGGCGGGCTTCGTGCCAGTCCAGCACCGGGATGACTTCAGCGGCCAGGATCTCGCGTTCGCGCAGCTTGCCCTGATGCTGGCGGTACAGATTGACGCGGGCTTCCAGTTCCGCCAATTGGGCGCGGCCGTGCGAGAGTTCGCGCTCGGCCTGTTCCACTTCGGCTTCCTGGTCGCGCAGGTGGCGGCGGGCTTCTTCGTAGCGGTCCAGCACTTCCTGATCGCCGAACACGTCGAAGACCAGGCGCAGCAGTTCCTTGGGGGAATATTCGCAGAGCCGGTCGGTCTGCCCTTGCTCCAGCGCCAGCACGCGGGCGATGGCCCGCGACAGCCCGGCGCCTTCCAGGCGCTTGCGCCAGTGCTCGATGCCCAGCCAGTCCTTGTCGGCAGACTGGATCAGGGTTTCGATGGGCACGTCGCCGTCGGCCATCAGGTAGCGGCGCTGCCAGTCGCCGCCGTTGCGGTCGATGCGGCAGGCCAGCGTCACCTGGTCGGCGTACAGCAGGTTGCGGGCGAAGGGCCGGCTGGAGGTCTGGCGGGTATGCGGCCGATTGTCGACCACGGCGCGCAGCCAGGTCGTGTCGGCGTTGGCGTGCCGCGCATAGGTCTTGTAGTTGCGCCCGCCCGAACAGTCCAGCCCCAGCAGGGTGCGCATGGCGTCCAGCAGGGTGGTCTTGCCCGATCCATTGGGACCCGCCACCGTGATGATGGCGCCGTCCAGGGGCAGGGTCAGGCGCTGGCAGTAGTCCCACTGCAGCAGTTCCAGGGATTGCAGGTGGAACATCAGAGATCGTCCTTTGAGTCGTCGGCGCCGGCCTGTTGCCGGGTGCGGGCCAGCACGTCGCCCAGCGCGCCTTCCAGGATGCGCGGCGCCAGCGCGTCGTAGTCCAGGAGCAGGTCCAGCAGCGGCCCTTCCGCGATGTCGTCGCCATGGCGCGCGATGAAACCGCGATTCTCCAGGCGCTTCAGATTGCCGTCCATGCGGGTCTTGCGGCCCAGCTGCGGGCCGAAATCGGCCAGCAGCGCCTTGTACGATACCGTGGGGCTGACGCTGGCGGCGCTGGGCAGCGGGCGTTCGGCGGCGAACATGTCGGCCTGGGGATCGGCGTCGGCCGTGGCCGCCCGCGCGGCTTGGCGTTCGCGCTTGGGCAGCACGATCAGCGACCACAGCAGCACCAGCAGCGAGACGGCATCGCGCGGCAGATGCGCGTTGTTGTTGGCGTTCAGGCCCGTTTCGCCGAAGACGGCGGTTTCGGCGCTGCGCAGCAGGGCGACCGCGACGTGGTCGGCGTGGATGTTGTCCACCAGGCGCAGCCCCACCTGGGCCAGGCGGTCCTGCACCGCTTGCCAGACTTCGGCGTCGATCAGGGCGCGGCGCACGCGCGGGTGCTGCCGGGGCAGCCAGCGGCGGGCCAGCAATTCGGCGGCCAGCAGGGCGGCGGCGTCCAAAGCATCATGCATGAGTGTCATCCGGGGTGTCGGGTTCGAGGCGGCCGGCGCTCAGGGCCGCGACATAAGGGTCCTGCACGGCGGCGATCTCGGGCAGCAGCACAGCGCGCCAGGCGGAACGCGCCAGATCGCCCGTCAGGCCTTTCAGCGCGCGGGCCTGCCGGTCGCCCAGCAGGGGCAGCAATTGCAGGCGGTAGGCCGCCTGGGCGTAGCGGCCGCCCAGCACGGCCTGGCCGATGGGGCGCGGCACGGCGGCGTCCTCGGCCGTGGCCGTCGCCGTCCAGTCGCCCAGCTGGGCAATCAGATCTTCCAGTTCCTGCGGCATGCTCAGGGTTTCCAGGGTGCCGGATGCGGCTTGGGCGGCCGGCGGCAGGCCCTGGCTGCGCCGCGGGTCGGGCCGGTCGCGCTCGAACTCGCCTTCGGCGACGTCCACCAGCTCATGGCCGCTGATGAAGACGGGCTGCGGATTGACCGAGAGCGCGTCGCCCAGCAGTTCGTGCAGCGCCCCCCGGGACTGCAGCCATTGCCGGACATCGGAACTGGTGATGCCGGTGGTGCCCAGCGTGACGCGCTGGCGGTCGGCCTGCTGCAGCGCCCGGTTGAACTGGCTCGCCATCGACAGGAGCCGCGCCTGGCCGCCGCCCAGCGCCCGGGCCTCGCGTTCCAGACGCGGATCGTCATGATCGCTGCGGATCAGCGCCGTCAGGGCTTCGCCGGCGCGCTCGACCAGGGCCAGAGCCCGCTCGAAACGGGGTTGGGCTTCGCGCAGCCGGGCTTCCGAGCCGCTGGCGATGACGTCGGCGAACTCGTCGTAGCGCCGCGCCAGCTGCGCGTGCAGATGCTGGATCTGGCCTGGATCGGAGAGGCCCAGCGCCTGGGCGCCCGCCACCTGGGACAGCAGGGCGGCCATCTCGTCGTCCTCGTCCGTCGCGCGGGCGAGCGGCGCCAGCAGGCCTTGCAGCTGCTGGGCCAGGGGCGACAGGTGGTAGTCCTGCGCGGTGGCGTCCCAGATCAGCAGATCCAGGTCGCGCAGACGCTTGAGACTTGCGTCCAGCGCCTCGGGCCGCAGGCTGAAAAACGCCTGGTTCAGATCGTCGCGCTGCAGGCGGCCCCGGGGCAGGGCGGCCAGTTCCAGGAATACCCATAACCGCAGCTGCGCCGTCGCCTGACCGCCGGACAACAGGCCGCGCAAGGCGTCCAGCGCCGCCAGCCGCTGGCCCAGCCGCCATGCCAGAGGCGATTCGGCCGCCAGGGCCGGATCGCGGAAGTAAGCTTCGAATGAGCTGCCGTCGGTGTCGTCGGCAAAAGAAACGGCCTCGGCGGCCGGGGTGGAATCCTGGGTGATCATCTGGCGAATCATACTTGATTCAATTCGCGGGTCCGCCCGCTTTAAAATACCTTGCCGACAGGTCCGGGCGGGCCGGTCGGAAACCTCGGAATCGAAGAGTCAAGGGGAATGCCGGATGTGCGGTTTGGTGGGATTTCTGGAAAGTGCGCGTAGCGGCAACGGCGACGAGGCTGCGGCCGTCCTGGGGCGCATGGCCGATACCATCGTGTCGCGCGGCCCCGACGATGCCGGCGTGTGGGCGGATGCCTGCGGCATCGGCCTGGCCCATCGGCGCCTGTCGATCGTGGATCTGTCGCCCGCGGGCCACCAGCCCATGGCCAGCGCCGGCGGCCGGTACATGATCGTCTTCAACGGCGAGATCTACAACCACCGGGATCTGCGGCGCGAACTGCAGGCCGCCGGCTTCACGGACTGGCGGGGGCATTCCGACACCGAAACCCTGTTGGCCGGTTTTGTCGCCTGGGGGATCCGGGCGACCGTCGAACGCTGCATCGGCATGTTCGCCTTCGCCGTCTGGGACCGCCAGGAGCAGGCTCTGACCCTGGGGCGGGACCGCCTGGGCGAGAAGCCGCTGTATTACGGCTGGCAGGGTCAGGGGGACGCCACCTGCTTTCTGTTCGGCTCGGAACTCAAGGCCTTGAAGGCGCATCCGCGCTTCACGGCCGACATCGACCGGGACGCGCTGTGCCTGCTCATGCGCCACAACTACATCCCGGCCCCGCATTCCATCTACCGGGATATCTTCAAGCTGCCCGCCGGCTGTCTGCTGACCGTCTCGCAGCGCCGGCGCGAACCGCGGATCGAAGCCTACTGGTCGCTGGCCGATGTGGCGGTCGCCGGCGTGCGGACGCCTTTTTCCGGCTCCGCCGAACAGGCGACCGATGCGCTGGAAGAACTGCTGAAGTCCGCCGTCAGCCAGCAGATGATGGCGGACGTGCCCCTGGGCGCCTTTCTGTCGGGCGGCATCGATTCGTCCACGGTGGTGGCGCTGATGCAGGCGCAGTCGGGACGTCCGGTGAAAACCTTCTCCATCGGCTTTCACGAAGACGACTACAACGAGGCCGAGCATGCCCTGGCCGTGGCCCGCCACCTGGGCACCGACCACACCGAACTCTACGTGACTCCCCAGCAGGCGCTGGACGTCATTCCCCGGCTGCCCGGCCTGTACTGCGAGCCCTTCGCCGATTCTTCGCAGATTCCGACCTTCCTGGTGTCGCAGCTGGCCCGCCAGCAGGTGACGGTGTCCCTGTCGGGCGATGCGGGGGACGAACTGTTCGCCGGATACGGCCGCTATGCGCGCAACAGCCAGCGCTGGGCCCGGGTGAGCCGCCTGCCTTACGGGGTTCGCCGCATGGCGGCCGCCGGCCTGCGCGCCCTGTCGCCGGATGCCTGGCAGGCCGTGTTCGGGCCCGCGCGCCCGCTGATGCCCCATTCCCTGCGCAAGGCTCATCTGGGCGAGAAGCTGCATCGGGCGGCCGGCGCGCTGGCTGCCCGGCGCGTGGACGATCTGTATCTGGAGTCGATTTCGCGCTGGGATCCCGCCGATCTGGTGCTGGGCGGGCGCGAACCCCTGACCAGCCTGCGCGGCCGGCCGCTGGAACTCGAAGGCCTGGATCCCATGCAGCGCCTGATGGCCCTGGACGCCCTCATGTACCTGCCGGACGACATCCTGGTCAAGGTCGATCGCGCCGCCATGGGCGTTTCCCTGGAAAGCCGCGTGCCTTTCCTGGACCACCGGGTCGTGGAATTCGCCTGGCGCCTGCCGCAGTCGCTGAAAGTGCGCGACGGCGCAACCAAATGGATCTTGCGCCAGGTGTTGTACCGGCATGTCCCCAGGACCCTGATCGAGCGGCCCAAGATGGGCTTCGGCGTGCCGGTCGACCACTGGCTGCGCGGCCCCCTGCGCGACTGGGCGGAAAGCCTGCTGGATGAATCGCGCCTGCGCCGGGAAGGCTTCCTGGACCCGGTTCCCATCCGGCGGAAATGGGAGGAGCACCTCTCGGGGCGGCGCGACTGGCAGTACCGCCTGTGGGGAGTGTTGATGTTCCAGGCATGGCTGGCGGAATCATGAGTCCCCGCGCATTCCTCAGCGGCATCGCCGGGAACGCTTCGGATTCCGTCGCCGCGGATTCGGGAAGCCCGGCATGACGACGCTGGATCTGTTCGGCGGTCCCGCCGAAGGCGATCGCGACTGGATGGGGCCGCAAGCCGTCATCCTGCGGGGCCGTGCCCTGTCCTGCGTCGATGAACTGCTGGACGCCCTGGATGCCGTCGTCGCTCAGGCGCCGTTTCGCCGGATGGTGACGCCCGGCGGCCTGACGATCGCGGTGGCTTCCACCAATTGCGGCGCGCTGGGATGGACGTCCGACCGGCGCGGCTACCGCTATGGCGGCCTGGATCCTGCGGCCGGACGGCCCTGGCCGGCCATGCCCGCATGCTTCGCGCGACTGGCGCGGCAGGCCGCCGCCGATGCCGGTTTTCCGGACTTCGAGCCGGACGCCTGCCTGATCAACCAGTATCTGCCCGGCACGCGGCTGTCGCTGCATCAGGACAAAAACGAACGCGATTTCAGCGCCCCCATCGTGTCCGTGTCGCTGGGCATGACGGCGATTTTCCTGTTCGGCGGCCTGGAGCGCGGAGATCGGGCGTTCAAGGCGTCCCTGTACCACGGCGACGTGGCCGTCTGGGGCGGCGACGATCGCCTGCGGTATCACGGCGTCATGGCCCTGGCCGACGCGCCCCATGAACGGCTGGGCAGTCAGCGGATCAATCTCACGTTCCGCAAGGCCGGCTGATCCGGGCGGCCTGCAGTGCGGCGATGAAGGCCCGGGCGGCCGGCGACGGCGTTTTCCGTTTGGCGGTGATCAGCCCCAGACGGCGCCTGAGGTGCGCGTTGGCGACGGGCCTGTGTTCCAGTCCCTGGCAGGACGCCGCGGACAGCGTGGACAGGGGGAGAATCGCGATTCCCAGGCCCGCCCGCACCATGCCGATGGCCGTGGAGAGATAGGCGACCTCGCACGCGACTTCGATGTCCAGGCCGCCGTCTTCCAGCGCGCGATGAAGCGCCTCGCGAACGCTGGTGCCCGGGCTGGTCACGATATGCGGATAGCGGGCCAGGCCCTTCAGGGTCGGCTGCCGGCTGACCGTCAGCGCGTGGCCGGCGGGAAAGAAGACGTGCATCCGGTCCTCCAGCAATGCCTCGAAGCGCAGCGCGCGATCGCGGGTGATCCAGGGACCCAGCCCGAGATCGGCCTCTTCGTCTCGGACCAGCGTCTGCAGCCGGGCGGCGGGGACGTCCGCGACGCGGATCTCGATGCCCGGATGCACCGCGCGGAAGTCGCGTATCAGATCGGGAAGCCATGCGGCCGCGATGGAAGGCAGCGCCGCCACGGTCAGCCGGCCGCGTCGAAGCCCGGCCAGGTCGTGGGCCTGCGCCACGGCGCTCTGGAATTCATCCAGGATCCTTTGCAGGGGCGCCAGCATGTTGCGTCCCTCGGGGGTCAGGGTGACGCGGCGCCGGTCCCGGTCGAACAGCCTGACACCGAGTTCTTCTTCGAGCTGCCTGATCTGGACGGTCAGGGCCGGCTGCGAGACGTGCAGCGCCGATGCGGCTTGCGTGAAGCTGCCCGATTCGGCGGCCTGCAGAAAGGCGCGGATCTGCCGGAACCCTTGTTTCATTTGTTTTTCAAATTACAGAGATATAAAAAATTCAATTTTATTATCAAATGATCGGTCCTAAGCTGTGGCCTCCATCATTCGCATAACAGTCGGCCCGAGCCGACGTTCATATCAGGAGACTTCTCATGCTGGCGCTTTTGGGACTGGTGACGGTGCTGGTGCTGTTGATCGGCATCATGACGAACCGCACGTCGGCCCTGGTGGCCTTGACGGCGGTGCCCGTGCTTGCGGCATTGATCGGCGGATTCGCTCCGCAGACCGGGGGCTTCATGGTGGCGGGCATCAAGAACATCGCGCCCGTGGCCGGGATGTTCGTCTTTGCCATCCTGTTCTTCGGCATCCTGACGGACGCCGGCACGCTGGACCCCATCATCAACCGGGTTCTGAAGATGGCGGGGGACAGCCCCACGCGCATCGTGCTCGGCACGGCCGTACTGGCGGCCATCGTGCATCTGGACGGCTCGGGGGCCGTGACTTTCATGGTGACGATTCCAGCCATGCTGCCCTTGTACGATCGCCTGCGGATCGACCGGCGGATTCTCGCTTGCGTCGTCGCCATGGCGGCTGGAGTCGGCAACATGCTGCCGTGGGGCGGGCCGGTGCTGCGCGCCGCCGCCGCGCTCGAAGTGCCCGTGATCGATCTGTATCTGCCGCTGCTGCCCGTTCAGTTGGTCGGGTTCGCGATGGTGCTGCTGACGGCCTGGTGGCTGGGCCGGCGCTGCGAGCGCCCGCTCGGGTCCGACGCCGCGACGGCGCAGGCGCAAGGCTTCGGGTCCTCCGGGACGGACGCTCCGTCGTCCCCGGATCCGGTCTCTCCTGAAGACGATCCTCGCCGGCCGGGCCTGTTCTGGATCAATGCCTTGCTGGTGGTCGCCGTCATCGGCACCATGATTTCCGGCATCGTGGCGCCCGTGGTGTGCTTCATGACGGGGACCGTGCTGGCTCTGGTCATCAACTACCCCGACGCGGCCCAGCAGCGCCGGCGCATCGACGCGCACGCCAAGGCGGCGCTGCTCATGGCCAGCATCCTGCTTGCCGCTGGCGTGTTTACCGGCATCATGAGCGGCACGGGCATGCTGAAAGCCATGGCGGTCTTCGCCGCCGATCACGTCCCGACGGCGGCCGCCACGCACCTGCCGTTCATCCTGGGACTGATCTCCATGCCCCTGAGCCTGCTGTTCGACCCCGACTCCTTTTACTTCGGCGTCATGCCGGTGCTGGCCCAGGTCGTCCAGGCGCATGGCGGGACGGCGGTCGAAGTGGCGCATGCGGCGGCGCTGGGCCAGATGACGGTCGGCTTTCCCGTCAGTCCCCTGACGCCCGCCACCTTCCTGCTGGTCGGGCTGTGCGGCCTGGAACTCGGCGTGCATCAGCGCTTCACCATCCCGTTCCTGCTGGCGATTTCCGTGGTGATGACCTTTGCCGCCGTGGCGTTCGGGCTCTTCCCCCTTTGATGCCGGCATATCCATGGAGCATGAAACATGAGTACCGCAACACGTTCGATCCGTCTCGGTTCCGGCGCCGGCTATTCGGGCGACCGGATCGAACCCGCCGTTGAATTGGCGCGCGACGGCGACATCGACTACCTGATCTTCGAATGCCTGGCGGAGCGGACCATCGCGCTGGCCCAGCTGGAACGCCTGCACCATCCGGATCTGGGGTTCGATCCCCTGCTGGCCGACCGGATGAAAGCGGTCCTGCCGCATCTGCGCGACGAACACGGCCGCAGGCGCTTTCGCGTGATCAGCAACATGGGGGCGGCCAACCCTTTGGGGGCCGTCCGGGAAGTCTGCAGGATCGCTTCGGAGCTCGGTATCCGGGGGCTCAGAGTCGCCGCCGTCCTGGGCGACGATGTGCTCGAGTCCCTCAAGGGACAGGAATCCGTCATGCTGGACATCGGCGTGACGCCGCGGGACCTTGGGGATCGACTCGTTTCCGCCAATGCCTATCTGGGGGCCGCCGGCATCGTCCAGGCGCTGCGGGAGGACGCGGACGTGGTGCTGACGGGGCGGGTCGCCGACCCGGCCTTGTTCCTGGCGCCCCAGGTGCTGGAGTTCGGACTGGACTGGGACGATTGGGATGCGCTCGGACGAGGCACGCTCGTCGGGCACCTGCTGGAGTGCGCCGGACAGGTGAGCGGCGGCTACCATGCCGACCCGGGCTTCAAGGATGTGCAGAACCTCGCCCGCCTGGGATTTCCCATCGCCGAGGTGTCAGCCGATGGCGCGATCACCGTGACCAAGGTGCCCGGATCGGGCGGACGGGTGACGACGCAAACGTGCGCGGAGCAGCTCATCTACGAAATCCACGACCCATCGGCCTACCTCACGCCCGACGTCGTGGCCGATTTTTCCGGGGTGGGTTTCGAGGAGTCCGCCTTCGATCGCGTGCGCGCGGCAGGGGCGGCGGGACATCCCAAGCCCTCCACGCTGAAGGTCAGCGTCGGATACCTGGACGGGTATATCGGCGAAGGACAGATGTCTTATGGCGGGCCGGGCGCCCTGGAACGCGCGCGGCTGGCGAGGGACATCGTGCTGGAGCGCCTGTCCATCGTGGGCGTGGAGGCGGACGAGATCCGGGCCGATCTGATCGGCGTGGATTCCTTGTATGGCGACGCCCTGAGCGGTCTCCAGGCCTCGCCGCCGGAGGTTCGCGTGCGTGTCGCGGCGCGGTGCGCCAAGCGGCTCGACGCCGACAAGGTGGGCCGTGAAGTCGAGGCGCTCTACACCAACGGCCCCGCCGGCGGCGGCGGGGCCGGCAAGTCCGTCCGCCAGGTGGTCGCCGTCGCGTCGCTGCTCTGGCCCGCGGACCGGGTCAGGGTTTCCGTGCATCTGGAGGTATCGGCATGAAACTTCGACAACTGGCTCATTCCCGGACGGGGGACAAGGGAGACACCTCCAACATCTCCGTGATCGCCTATCGGCCGGACGACTATCCGCGGCTGTGCGCCGCGCTGAGCGAGGCACGCGTTCAGGCCTATCTTGAAAAGCTTTTTCCGAAAGAGGCCGTTCCCGTCCGGCTGCGGGTGCGCCGGTACGAGCTGCCGCGCGTCCATGCCCTGAATTTCGTGGTGGCGGGCGTCCTGCGGGGCGGCGTCACGCGCTCGCTCGCGCTGGACGCCCACGGCAAGACCTTGGGCAGCATCCTGCTGGATCTGGATCTTTGATTCCCGATCTTTCCGCACGCGTCGGGCGCGGTACAGGTACAGTTAGACTGTTGCGTTTCAACCGAGGTATCTTCGCATGACTTCCCTGTTCGACGCCTTCGATCTGGCGGGCCTGAAGCTGGCCAACCGTATCGTGATGGCCCCCCTGACGCGAAACCGTTCCCCTCGCGCGGTTCCCCTGCCCATGACGGCCCGGTATTATGCCCAGCGGGCGAGCGCGGGCCTGATCGTCACCGAGGGCACGGCCATCACCCGGCAGGGGCAGGGATATGCCGACGTTCCGGGCCTGTATACCGCCGAGGCCCTGGCCGGCTGGCGGACGGTGACCGATGCGGTGCATGCGCAGGGCGGCAGGATCGTCGTGCAGCTGTGGCACGTCGGGCGGGTGTCGCACGTCAGCCTGCAGGCGGATGGCCAGGCGCCGGTGGCGCCGTCCGCCGTCCAGGCCAATGGCAAGACCTACGTGATCGGAGCCGACGGGCGGGGCGGGTTCGTGCCGACGTCCATGCCCCGCGCCCTGGATGCCGCCGAACTGCCGGGCATCGTGCAGGACTATCGCCGCGCCGCGCGCGCGGCGCTGGATGCGGGATTCGACGGGGTGGAGATCCACGCCGCGAACGGCTATCTGCTGGACCAGTTTCTGCGGCGCGGAGCCAATCGGCGCAGCGACGCCTACGGAGGGGCGATCGACCATCGCGCCCGCCTGCTGCTGGAGGTGGTCGATGCCGTGACGACGGAAACCGGCCCGGGCCGCACCGGCATCCGGCTGTCGCCGGTCACGCCGTCCAACGATCTGTCCGACCCCGAACCGCAGCCCCTGTTCGAGTACGTGGCGCGCGGCCTGGCCCGGCATGACATGTCCTACATCCACGTCATCGAAGGCGCGACTGGCGGCGATCGGGATTATCGGCAGGGCCTTCAGGCCTTCGATTACGACGCCCTGCGGGCCGCCTACCGGGATGCCGGCGGGCGAGGCGCCTGGATGGTGAACAACGGCTACGACCTGGATCTGGCGCAGCAGGCTCTGGCTTCGGGCCGGGCGGATCTGGTCGCGTTCGGCCGCCCCTACATCAGCAATCCGGACCTGGTGCGGCGCCTGCGCGAGGGACTGCCCCTGGCCGATGCGGATCGCGCGACGTTCTACGGCGGCGGCGCCGAAGGCTACGTCGACTACCCGAACGTCGAGGGCAGCATTCAGCCGGCCTGAGCCCCGGATACGACGATCTTGCCCAACTGCGCGTTCGATTCCAGGTGCTCGATGGCCTGCGCCAGTTGTTCCATCGGATAGACCCGGTCGACGACCGGCAGGATCCGGCCGTCGGCGATCAGCGGCAACACGTCGCGGATGACCCCCTGGACGATGTCCTGGCGCTGCGCGGCGTTCAGGCCCTTGCTGGACACGCCGAAGAGCTGCAGCCGCCGGCTGTGCAGGGCGGCCAGGTCCAGCGGGCCGCTGGTGACGCCGTCCACGTAGCCCACGGTCGCCAGGCGCCCCTGGAAGGCCATGGAGCGCACGCATTCGGCCAGCACGGAGCCGCCGACGATGTTGACGACCAGATCCGCTCCGCGGCCTTCGGTGGCGCTCATCACGGCGTCGTGGAAATCGGGGCTGCGCGTCTGGATGCCCAGGTCCAGGCCTTCCTTTTTCAGGGCGGCAAGCTTTTCCGTCGAGCCCGACGTGCCGATCACCCGGGCGCCCAGAGCCTTGGCCAGTTGCAGCGCGGCGACCCCCACGCCCGAGGAGATCCCCGTGACCAGCAGCCATTCCCCGGCCTCCAGACGGCCCTGCATGACCAGCATGTCGTAGACCACCATGCTGGCGATCGGGATGGCGGCCGCCTGGGTCCAGGACAGGGCGTCGGGCACCGGCATGGCATCGCGCGCGTCCAGCAGCACGTGTTCGGCGAATGCGCCCTTGCATCGTCCCATGACGCGCTGGCCGACCTGGAACGGGCCGCCGTCCGCGCCGACGGCCACGATCTCGCCCGCCGCCTCGATGCCCAGGCCGGCGGCCGGGGACCCGGCCTTGGCCTGGCGCAGCGCCAGGATTTCCCCCCGGTTCAGGCCGGCCGCCTGGACCCGCACCAGCAATTGCCGCGGGCCGGGCAGGGGAAGCGCGGCGTCTTGCCGGGTGATGTGGATCCGGTCGTCCCGGACCTGGGCCTGGTACTGGTGCATGGTGTCTCCGGAAGGAGGAACGCGGCCGCCGCCGGATTCGAGCGGGCGGCCCGGTTGAAGGGAAGGCCGGAACCCGGCCGATCAGGCGGCGCCCTCGGGCAGGGGAATGAATTCCTGATCGTCGCCCGCGGGCAGGGTCATGCGCTGCTGGCGCCAGTCCTCGCTGGCCTGCTCCAGCCTGTCCTTGGACGAGGATACGAAATTCCAGAAGATGAAGCGCTCGCCGACGGGTTCGCCCCCCAGCAGCATGACGGTGGATGCCTGGCGCGCCAGGATCGGCGCGTCGCGCCCGGGTTCCAGGACGATCATGCGGCCTTCGGGCAGGATGTGGCCGTCGATTTCGATTTCGCCGCTGACGACGTAGACTGCGCGTTCGGGGTATTGCGCGCTGAGCGTGCGCCGCGCCCCCGCCTGCATGTCCCAGTGCAGATAGAACAGCGGCGAGTGCGTGGGAACCCGGGACGTGGCGCCGTCGATCGATCCGGCGATCAGCCGGCCCGACACGCCGTCTTCGTGGATTTCGGGCAGGTCCGCCGCGCCCTGGTGGTGATGGAAGGACGGCGCCGTTTCCTCGTTTTCCCGGGGCAGCGCCACCCAGGCCTGGATGCCGTGCATGGTGGCCCCGTGGGTGCGGGCGTATTCCAGCCGTTCGCTGTGGGTGATGCCGCTGCCGGCCGTCATCCAGTTGACTTCGCCCGGACGGATCTCCTGCAGCGATCCCACGCTGTCGCGGTGTGTGATGGCGCCGCTGTGCAGATAGGTCACGGTGGACAGGCCGATGTGGGGGTGCGGCCGGACGTCGAGTTCGCGGGGCGCGCCCGGCGCGATCTCCAGCGGACCCATGTGATCGAAGAAGATGAAGGGGCCGACCATCCGGCGCTTGCGAAACGGCAGCACGCGGCCGACGAGGAATCCGCCCCCCAGATCGTGCGTGCGGCGGTCGATGAGCAATGTGGCGTCCATGGCGGTGTCCCGTGTGGTCGGATTGATGCGGAGGACTCGATGATATCGCGTGGCGGCGTGGCGCGCCGCCGCGCGGGCGTCCGGATTGCCTACGATTGTGAACCCTTTTGCGCCTTCAGGTAAGGGCAGGAGGACTCGCTCGGAGGACCGTAGGCGGTTTCGGCGGGAATGGTGGCCACGACTTTGTGCAGGTCCCAGGGCCCGGTGCTTTCGGCGGGGGTCTTGACCTGCAGCAGGGTCAGATCGTTCATCATGCGCCCGTCCGCCCGGATGACGCCGTTGCGCACGAAGAAGTCGTTCACTGGATGCGATTTCAGCCAGGCCATGATGGTGTCCGCGTTGTCCGTGCCGGTCTGGCGCACGGCGTTCAGGTAGGCGGTGGCGGCGGAATAATCGCCGGCCTGGCTGTAGGTGGGCATGCGCCCGATCGTATCGGCATAGCGGCGCGACCAGGCCTCGGCGTCCGGGTTCTTGTTCCAGTACCAGGGAACCGTGAAATACATGCCCTGGGTGACGTCCAGTCCGAGGGCATGGATGTCCAGCAGGGTGGTCGTCAGGCCCACGGGCGTCATCGTGCGGGTCAGGCCGAACTCCACCGCGGTTTTCAGGGAATTGACGAAATCCGCGGTGGCGTTGGCCAGCCCCAGGACCTTGGCGCCGGATTGCTGGGCCTGCAGCAGGAAGGACGAGAAATCCGCGGCGCCCAGGGGCGTGCGCACCGAGCCCAGCACCTGGCCGCCGGCGGCCCGCACCACCGCGCTGGTGTCGCGTTCCAGTTCGTGGCCGAAGGTGTAGTCCGTCGTCAGGAAGAACCAGGAGTCGCCGCCGTGCCCGACCACCGCGGCGCCGGTGCCGCGCGCCAGCCCGCGGGTGGAGTAGGTGTACTGGATGGTGTAGGGGGTGCACTGGCCGTTGGTGAATGCCGAGGCGCCCGCGCCCGAGGTGATGAAGGGTTTTTTCTTTTCCGCCGCCACGGCGGACATGGCCAGGCTGGCGGCGGAATTGGTCCCGCCGATCAGCAGGTCCAGCTGCTGGGTGTCGAACCAGTCGCGCGCCAGGGCCGACGACACGTCAGCCTTGTTGCGGCTGTCGGCCACCAGCAGTTCGATCTTCTTGCCGTCGATGGCGCCGCCGGCATCGGCGATCGCCATGCGGATGGCATGCGCGCCGCCCGGTCCGTCACCGTCGGCGTAGACGCCGGACATGTCGGTGATGAAGCCGATGCGGATGACGTCGCCGGAAATCGGTCCCGCGGCGGCTGCAAAGGCGCTCAGGGCCAGCGCCAGGCCCGAGCCGAAACACACGCTGCTTCTGTTCATGAAAACTCCTTCAGGACGGGAGCCCATGATGCCATCCCGCCGGCATTCGCGGACCAGTACGCCTGCCGGCGTCGAGGTTGATCCGCCGGACCTTACCAGGCGCCCCGGTGTTCGGGCACGCGGGCGATCAAAGGCAGGGAGGCCAGGACCAGCAGGCTCCAGATGCCGTACACCCAGGCCTGGCTGCGCCCCGGGTCGGAGGAAGAGGACAGCACCATGGTCACGACCGAGATGAAGGTGATGGTGCCGATCTGGATCGCCAGGGTGCGCAAGGCGGCCAGGGTGGAGGCGGACTGGGGCGCCAGCTGCAGGCCGGCATTGCGGCTGGCCGGATTGACCGTGCCGGTGCCCATGCCCAGCAGGAAGGCCGTGGCCGCCAGCCAGACGAAGGGCGACACGCCCGGGACGGGCGGCAGCGCCAGCAGGATCATGCCCAGCACGATCAATGCGCCGCCGGCGTACAGCGGCCGGCGGTAGCCGGTGCGCCGGATGGTCAGGGTGCAGGCCAGCGACAGCAGGATGGCGGCGATGCCCTGGAACACCAGCAGCGTGCCCGAGCCGAGCGCCCCCATGCCGTAGCGATTGGCGGCGTACAGGGGAATCAGCGCCACGGCCCCGATGGTGATGCCGCCGAACAGCATGTTGATCAGGTTCACGACGCCGAAGCCCGGGCCATGAATCAGGTGCGGCGCGATGAAGGGCTGGCCGCTGCGGTGGATGTGGCGAAAGAACAGCCAGCCCGCCGCCAGCGCCGCGGCGGCGGGCAGCAGGATCCGGGGCGAGGTGAAGGGCAGGTCCCTTTCCCCCAGGAAGCTGGTGGCCAGCATGCCGGCCAGCAGGCAGACGCCCAGATAGCCCAGGCCCGGGTAGTCCATGCTCGCGCCGGTCTTTCGCGCCCTGGGCGCATCGGGCGGAATGTAGCGCAGCGTCATCCACAGGATGAGCAGGCCGATGGGGACGTTGACGAAGAAGACGCCGCGCCAGTTCCAGTAGGTGACGAACAGGCCGCCGAAGATCGGGCCGATCATGGCGCCGATGGGGAAGATGCTGCCGAACAGGCTGACGGCCCGGTCGCGGCCGTCGCCGAAGTAATCCACGACGATGCCGGTGGCCGAGGGCGTGATGCCGGCGCCGCCGGCCGCCTGCAGGGCCCGCAGCACGATCAGCGCGGCGATGCTGTCGCTCAGACCGCACAGCAGCGAGGCCAGGGTGAAGATCGCGACGGAGGCGAGGAACACGCGGCGGCGGCCGATGCGTTCGCTGAGCTTGCCGCTGACCGGCAGCATCAGGACGAAACCGAAGGCGAAGGCCGTGATGGTCCAGCCCACCCAGTTGATCGACGTGTCCAGGCCGCGCTGCAGTTCATGCAGCACCGTGGCCACGATGGTGGAATCCACGGACATCATCAGCAGGGCCAAGGCAATGGTGGTGAAGGCGGGAATGCGGCGGATGGCGGGCTGGTTCGGGGAGGGCATGCCGCAGTCTACTGCTTTTGCAACCCTTGCAAGCCCTGCAGCAGGTTCTGCAGGCTGGTGGGCTGCGCGGGCAGGGTGAATTCGCTGGCGGCGGGCTCCTGCCCGGAAATCGATTGCACGACGAAGTCCTGTCCCAGGCGCAGGATGCCGCGCCGGTTGGCGGGCAGCGCCCCGGTCAGCTGCTGTGTCTTGGCCTGGCCCAGCAGCATCTGCATGCTGGCCAGATAGCTGGAGGTCATGTCCACGACCCGGCGGTCATTGGTCAGCACCGCATCGGTGGGATGGGTCCTGCCCTGGGTATCGGTCACGGTCAGGTGGTAGACATGCCCGGTGATGCCGGCGACGGTTTCCGTGCGCTGAGTGTCCTGCACCTGGTCGACGCGGTCGGGCAGGTACTGGTTGGGACGGGACTGCGCCAGCGCCCCCAGTCCCTGGATCAGGCCGCCGACTTCCATGACCACCGGCGTCGGTCCCCGCATCGACACGGAATAGGCCTTGCCGTCGCGCACGATCAGGTAGTCCGGCTTCTGGTCCTGGCTCAGGCGCACGGCGCCGCCGGTCTGCCACGCGAGCTGCGTGGTTTGTCCGCCCGCCCGCACCTGGGCCGTGCCGCCCGCCTGGGCCGCCAGGGGCAGCAGAGCGGCCAGCAGGATGGAAACGCGGATCAGGGGGCGAAGCGGAAACGGGGCGCGCATGAAGATTCTCCTGGGTGAATGGGCGGGCCTTCGGCCGCCGCGCGTTGTCGGCGGGACGGCCAAAGGCCGCGACTATTGTCCGGCAAGCCGCGCGGGGCGGCTGTATGGAAGGGTAACGCGGGATGCGCGCAGGCGGGATGGCGGCGGGCGCGGGCGCGCGTTCAGCGCTGCGTCCGGATGCCCAGGCTGCGTTCGACCAGCCAGGCGCAGCCCAGCAGAGTCACGTTGATCGCCAGGTACAGCAGGCCCGCGATGATGAAGGTTTCCACGATCAGGTAGCTCTGGCTCATGAGGCGGCGGGCGAAGCCGGTCAGTTCCATCACGGCGATGGTGGACGCCAGGCTGGTGCCCTTGATCGCCAGGACCAGTTCGTTGCTGTAGGCGGGGAAGGCCTGGCGGACGGCCAGCGGAAAGCGGATGCGGCGGAACACCTGCAGCCGGCTCATGCCGCAGGACACCGCCGCGTCGATCTGCCCCGTGGGCACGGACTGCAGGCCGCCCCGGATGGCCTCGCTCATATAGGCGCCGCTGTTCAGGCTGATGGCCAGGATGGCGCAGCGGGCGCCGTCCGAGAACAGCCACCACAGCGCGGGCTGCTCGCGCACGAATTCCAGGGTGCCGATGCCGTAGTACAGCAGGAACAGCTGGATCAGCAGGGGCGTGCCGCGAAACACGGTGCTGTACAGGAAGGACAGGCCGGCGACGGCGCGATGCTCCGATGTCCGCATCAGAGCGGCCGCCAGGCCCAGCATCGAAGCGAACAGAATGGAAAACAGGCCGATGCGCAGGGTGATCCAGAACCCTTCGATCAGCACCGGCATGGCCTTTTCGAGGAGTTCGATCATCGGGCCGCCCCTTGCATGCCGCGTCCGAAGCGGCGTTCCGCCCAGACGAACAGCGCCTGGCTGCAGGCGCCGATCAGGAAGTACAGGATGCCGGCCATCAGGTAGAGCGTCAGCGGCGCCCGGGTGGCGGCCGACCCCAGCACGGCGGCTCGCATCAATTCCACCAGGCCGACCAGCGAAATCAGCGCCGTGTCCTTCAGGGCGTTCTGCCAGACGTTGTTGGCGCCCGGCAGGGCGTACCAGAAGAGCTGGGGCAGGGTGATGCGGCGCAGGATCTGGCGCCGGCGCATGCCGATGGCGCGGGCGGCCTCGATCTGGCCGGGGTCGATGGCCTTGAAGGCGCCGCGGAAGACCTCGACGCTGTACGAACCGGAAATCAGGCCGATGGCCACGATGCCCACCAGCATGGGGAAGATCTTGCTCATCAGGTCGTCCCATTCCAGCCAGTCGGCCAGATCGGCGGCCGGCTGGACCATGCCGAAGAACAGGAGATAGATGATGAGCAGTTCGGGGACGCTGCGCACCAGCAGCGTGTACAGGCTGATCAGCCCGCGCGCCAGCCAGTTGCCGTTCGATTTCAGGGCGGCGCCGGCGATGCCGATCACCATGCCCAGGGCGATGCCGCACAAGCTGATGAACACCGTCATGCCGGCGCCGCGCAACAGCAGGGTGCCCCAGCCGGCGCTCAGGATGTCGTGCAGGGATGCGTTCATGAAATCAGCGGGCCCGGAGCGTCGCCCGGAGGGTAGGGGGAATCGGGATCGAAAAGAATCAGCCCTGGGTGCCCGCCCGACGCGAATCGGGCGGAACACGGCCAAGGCTGGTCGTAGAGCTGGATTTTACTTGCAGGCGGCGTAGTTGGACAGGTCCACGCCGAACCACTTCTGGCTGGACTTCTTGATGGTGCCGTCCTGGATCAGTTCGCACAGAGCCTTGTCGACCTTGGTCTTGAGCTGCGTGTTCTTCTTGTTGATGCCGGCGCCGATGCCCAGGCCCAGGATGTCCGGATCCGCGCTGCTCTTGACCACGTAGTCGGCCATGGCGAACTTGCCCTTGCCCGCGGTGTCCAGGAACTGGCTTTGCGGCGTGACTTCGGAGAACGTGGCGTCCAGGCGGCCCGCCGACAGGTCCATCTGCATCTGGTCCTGGGTCTCGTAGGTCTTCAGCTTCATGTCCGGCGCGTATTTTTGCAGGAAAGCGCCCTGGGTGGTACCGCTTTGCACGCCGACCGTCTTACCGGCCAGGCCCTGCAGCAAGGCTTTCTGGTCGGCGGCCTTCAGCAGCGGGCTGCCGGCCGGCAGCACGAAGGAGGAGTCTTCGGTGGCGTAGGGGATGCTGAAGGCGATGACCTTGGCGCGTTCCGCCGTGACCGACATGCCCGAAATCACCAGATCGAAGCGCTCGGCTTCCAGCGCCGGGATCAGGCTGTCGAAGGCCTGCACGACGAAGCGGCATTTCATGTCGAGTTTCTGGCACAGGGCATGACCCACGTCGGCGTCGAAGCCGGCGACTTTGCCCTGGGCGTCGACCATGCTCCAGGGCGGATAGCCGCCTTCGGTGCCGATCTTCAGAGTCGCCGCCGAGGCGGCGGTGGCCAGGCCCGCAAGGCCCAGTGCGGCGCACAGCACCGCCTGTCGTGCAATGGATGTCACCATGGACGGGATCCTTTGTATTGAGGGTCGGAAAAGTAACAATAGTAGTACATCATGACGCGGTTCAGCCAATCTGCATGGAGGCTTCCGGGTAGCGCACCCGGCTGTAGCGCTGGGTGCCCAGGCTGTAGACCAGGGTGAGCGGTCCCAGGCGGCCGATGAACATCAGCGCCATCAGCAGGGCCTGGCTGGGCAGGCTCAGCGAGCGCGTCAGGTCCGGGCTCAGGCCCGTGGTGGTGAAAGCCGACACCACCTCCATGGCGATGGCGATGAAAGGCTGGGATTCGAAAAGACTGACGAGAAACGTCCCCACGCACACCAGCAGGCCCGACACCATCAGCAGCGCCAGGGCCTTGTGGATGGTTTCCGGCGCGATCGTGCGGTGCATCAGTACGACCTCCTTGCGCTGCAGGATGTAGGCGCGCACGACGGCCAGCAGGATGATGAAGGTGCCCACCTTGATGCCGCTGGCCGTGGACAGAGACCCGCCGCCGATGAACATCAGGGCCGTCAGCAGCAGGCGGGAGCTGTCGCGCAGCTGGTCCACGTCCATGCTGGAGAAGCCGGCCGTGCGGGCGCTGATCACCTGAGCCCAGGCCGCCAGCCCCTGGCTGGGCAAGGGCAGATGCGCCAGGGTGGCCGGATTGCGGGATTCGATCAGCCAGAACAGGGCCAGCGCCGCCAGGTTCAGGATCAGCGTGCCGATGAGCATCAGGCGGGTGTAGTACGCCAGGGTCTGCCAGGCGCGCTTGTGATAGAGATCGGCCAGGACGCCGAAGCCCAGGCCCCCCAGGATGATGCAGCCCGTGATGACGAAGGTGGTGACCGGGTCGCCCGTGAAACCGGCCAGGCTGTCGGGAAACAGCGTGAAGCCGGCATTGTTGAAGGCCGACACCGCGTGGAAGCCGGCCAGCAGGAAGGCATGTTCCAGGGAGTCGTTGCGCCACCACCAGAGCGTGAGGATCAGGATGGCCGCCCCTTCGATGGCCAGGGAAAACTTCAGCACCGTCAGCGCCGTGTGGCGAATGCGGGTGACGCTGGTCTGGTTGAAGGCCTCCAGGGCCAGGGCCTGGTATTTCAGGCTGAGCCGCTTCCCCAGCGTCAGCGAGGCGATGATGGCGAAGGTGACAAAGCCGATGCCGCCCACCTGGACCAGCCCCAGCAGGATGGCCTGCCCCAGGAAGCTCAGATCGCGGGCGGGATCGATCACAGTCAGGCCGGTGACGGTGACCGCCGAGGTGGCCGTGAACAGGGCTTCGAACAGGCCGAGAGGCCGCTGCTGGGCGGCGGGCAGCAGCAGGAGCAGCGTTCCCAGCAGGATCAGGAACAGGAAGCTGCCGGCCAGGACCGCCGGCGGGCTGGCCTGCAGTTGCCCCGTGCGCCGCGCGCGCCGATAGGCGTTCAGGGGATGGATGGTCAGTCTGGCCATGCCGGGGCGTCAGCTCAGCTTCGGCGCAGCCAGCTTCAGCTGCTGCAGGGGGCCGAAGAGGATCAGCGTGTCCTTGGCCCGCAAGACGAACTGCGCCGGCGGGTGCGGGGTCGTCGCGCCCTTGCGCTTGACCAGGAGCGCCTGGATCAGTCCCGGAGGTTCGGTCGTCAGGGCGTCGCCCAGCGTGCGTCCGTCCAGTTGGCTGCTGGCTTCGATCTCGACGACGAAATCGCCGTTGCCCAGGGCGATGTAGTCGTTGACCATCGGGTAGCTGAGCACCTGGGCGATGCGGATGCCCATTTCTTCTTCGGGATGGATGACCCGGCTGACGCCCAGCTTGGTCAGGATGAGATGGTGGGCGCGGGACGAGGCCTTGACCCAGAGTTCCCGCACCCCCATGGACTTCAGATGCACGGCGCAGACCAGGCTGGCCTGCAGGTCCTCGCCGATGGCGACCAGCACCACGTCGTATTCGTCCAGGCCCAGTTCGGCCAGGGCGTTGCGGTCGGTGACGTCGGCGATGGCGGCGCGGGTCAGTTGTTCGGCGTGCTGGTCGACGACGCGGTTGTCAGCGTCCACGCCCAGCACGGAATGGCCCAGGCGCATCAGCTCCAGCGAGGTGGCGGCGCCGAAGCGCCCCAATCCGATGACGGCAAATTGTCCCATGTGTCGGGCGACTCCTCCGATAGTCAGACGGCGAAAAATCTGGTAAAAACCCTGATGGATTTTTAAAGATTTTTGATGTCTGGATTGTGCGTTGCAGCAAACTGTGTCGCAGCTCCGGCGTTCCCTGTTTTGATCGCATGATATGACAAGTTTGCTTGATCCGCTGCAGTTGGGCGACGTGCTGCTGCGCAACCGCGTCGTCATGGCGCCGTCCGCAGGCATCCGGCCCGCCCAGGGCCGCGTGCCCAGCGATGCCTTGCGGGCGTATTACGCTCAGCGTGCGGCGGCGGGGCTGATCGTCACGGAAGCCGCATCGGTGTCTCCCCTGGGAGTCGGCTACCCCGACATGCCCGGCATCTGGAATTCGGCCCAGGTCCAGGGCTGGCGGCGCGTGACCGAGGCCGTGCACGCGCGCGGCGGCCGCATTTTCCTGCGCCTGTGGCATGCGGGCCGGGTGTCCGACCCCGAATTCCTGTCCGGCGAGATGCCGGTCGCCCCCAGCGCCATCCCGTGCCGGAAAGCCTGCGCCAGCAGCCTGATCGATGCTGCGGGCTACGTGGTGCCGCGCAGCCTGCATCCCGACGAAATCCGCCGGATCGTGGCCGATTTCGACCAGGCCGCCCGCTACGCCAGGCTGGCGGAATTCGACGGCGTGGAAATCCATGCCGGCGACGGCTACCTGATCGATCAGTTCCTGCACGACGGGTCGAATTGCCGCCAGGACGAATACGGCGGCTCGGTCGGCAACCGCAGCCGGTTCCTGCTGGACATCATCGATACCTGCATCGGCGTCTGGAGCGCCGGGCGCATCGGCGTGCATCTGTCGCCGCGGGGCGATCGGCACGACATGCGGGATTCCGATCCGGTGTCCCTGTATCGCCACGTGGCTCGCGAACTGGGCAAGCGGCGCCTGGCCTTCATCTGCGTGCGCGAATATCCGGGGGCCGACGCCTTGACGCCGGTGATCCGCCAGGCGTTCAGCGGGGCCCTGATCCTGAACGAAGGATACGACCTGGGGCTGGCGCAGCAGGCCGTCGAAACACATGAAGGCGATGCCGTGGCTTTCGGTCGGGCGTTCGTGTCGAACCCCGACCTGGTGCAGCGCCTGGCCGACGGCGTCGCGCTGCGGCCCTGCGCGGAAGCCGTCCCGGCCGCCTAGAGGGCCAGGCGGGCCTTGACCTGGGCGGATACGGCCGCCATGTCGGCGCGGCCGGCCAGCGCGGTCTTCAACTGGCCCATGACGGCGCCCATGGCGGCGCCCCCCTGCAGGCCCTTGGCCTGGACCTGCGAGACGGCCGCTTCGATGGCGGCGGCGATTTCTTCCGGGCTGGCGCCCTGAGGCAGGAATTCCTTCAGGATGTCCAGTTCGGCGCGTTCCTGGTCGGCGCTGTCGGCGCGGCCCGCGGATTCGAAGGCCGCAATCGACTCGCGGCGCTGTTTGGCCTGCTTCTCGATGATGGCGATGATCGCGGCATCGTCGGGCTCGATGCGCTCGTCCACCGCTTTCTGCTTGATCGCCGCCTGCAACAGGCGCAGCGTCCCCAGGCGCAGGCTGTCGTGCGCCCGCATGGCGGATTTGACGGCGTCGGCAATCTGACTGGCAAGGCCGGTACTCATGGAAAATGTCCTGTAAAAAGGGAAAACCGATATTTTAGGCGCAGCGCGGCGACGCGCTCCAGGCGCGCGAGCGCCAGTCATGCCGTTCGGCGGGCTGCCCGGACGCGTCGTAGCTCTGCTCGCTGAAGAGCGCCGCGCCGTCCGCGCGCAGGACGATCAGGGAAGAGCATCGCGTGCCGTAGTCCGGGCTGACGATGAAGGGGCTGCTCAGCAGTTGCTCGCGATCCGGGGACAGCCCGGTGGCGGGCAGGTCCCCGGCCGGCGCCGGCGTGGTGTCGTGCAGCAGCTCGAACACCCGGTCGGGCTCCCGCGCCCAGCGCTCGGGGGGCAGGGCGTCCAGCGCTTCGCGCAGGCGTCTGGACTTGGGCCAGGGCGTGTCCAGCAGATGATTGGACAGCACGTAGCAGCCCGGCGACAGGCGGCGAGGGCTGCCCGAGGGGTCGCGGTTGCCCAGGTACCAGGCCTCCTGCGCGTCGCCCGCGATCAGGTTGAAGCCGGCCCAGTCCCCGGCGCGGTCCGCGATCGCCTGACTATAATCAGCGGCGGAGGCCGAGCCCAGCAGATAGTCGCGCACCAGCACGCCGCGAGAAGGCGCGCCGGGGGGCGTCGGCAGGCCGGGCTCCCGATAGTTGGTCAGCAGGGCGAAGCGCCCGCCGGCCGCCCAGCCCAGCCAGGCGCCGCCCGCGCCCAGGTCCTGGCCCGCGATGACGTCGGGGCGTCCGGGCCAGGGGCCGGCGGCCCGGGCGGGGCGGGCGTGGAATTCGTCCCGGTTGGCGGCGATCAGAACGGGCCAGTCCGGGCGGCCCAGCGATAGGTAGGCGATGCACATGACGCACAATATACTCGTCCGGCTGCTGGTTCTGGGGGCGGCCGCGTGGCCCGCCCTGGCGCCGGCGGCGGACCGGGCCTGGACGCTGGACCAGGTCAGCCCGGGGCTGCAGGCCGTGGGGCGGGCCGTGGTCGTGCCGTTCCAGCCCGGCAAAATGGACGCGCCGCTGCCGGCGAACGCGCGGATCACCCGGGTCTACGCCGCCCGCAGCTACGACGGCCCCGCCCGGGTCGCCACGGACCTGTGCTGGGGATCGGCGCAGGGGCCCTGCGTGCCGCTGCAAGGCTCCCACGTGAATACCCGCGCCTTCGACGGGCGGTCCGCGCAGGGCCCGCTGCTGCTGGTGCACCGCGTCGAGAACTGGGGGCCGGCCAGCCCGCCGCTGTTCGTGCGGGGGACCGTGACGGTCTGGTACGCCGCGGGGCGGCCCTAGTCTGAACATCCTGATACCTCGGGTTATACTCTTAGGCTTACTTACTCTGAAGGCTTGCGCCCGGGCATCGGGCGCAGCTGCCGGCAGACCGGTTTTGACACGGGGCATCATGGAAAAAAACAGCTATAGTTACGACGAATTGCTGGCATGCGGGCGCGGGGAACTCTTTGGTCCCGGCAACGCCCAACTGCCGCTGCCGCCCATGCTGATGTGTGACCGCATCGTGCATATCGACGACCGCGGCGGCTCCCACGACAAAGGCGAAATCATCGCCGAACTCGACATCCGCCCCGATCTCTGGTTCTTCGGCTGCCACTTCCAGGGCGATCCGGTCATGCCGGGCTGCCTGGGGCTGGACGCCATGTGGCAGCTGGTGGGGTTCTTCCTGGGCTGCTGCGGCGGCCAGGGCCGCGGCCGCGCCCTGGGCGTGGGCGAAGTCAAGTTCACCGGCCAGGTCCTGCCGACGGCGCATAAGGTGCGCTATCACATCGACATGAAACGCGTCATGATGCGCAAGCTCGTCATGGGGATCGCCGACGCGCGCATGGAAGTCGACGGCCACGAAATCTACGTGGCCCATGATCTGCGGGTGGGGCTGTTCACCCGCACGGACAATTTCTAGGAGGCCCGATTATGCGTCGTGTGGTCGTCACCGGCATGGGCATCGTCTCCAGCCTGGGCAACAACCAGTCCGAAGTCCTCGACAGTCTGCGCGCGGGCCGTTCGGGCATCTCGTATCAACCCGAATACGCCGCGCAGGGGCTGCGTTCCCACGTGGCGGGTTCGGTGCGCCTGGATGCACTCGACAAGATCGATCGCAAGCTCAGCCGCTTCATGGCCGACGGCCATGCCTACGCCTGGCTGGCCATGCAGGAAGCCATCCAGGACGCCGGCCTGGCGCCCGAGCAGGTATCCAATCCTCGCACCGGCCTGATCGTCGGCGCGGGCGGCGCTTCGCATTCCGCCATCAACGACGGCATCCAGACCCTGCATGAAAAAGGCGTGCGCCGCGTGGGGCCCTATATGGTCACCAAGGCCATGGCCAGCGGCGTGTCGGCCTGCCTGGCCACCGGGGCGCAGATCAAAGGCGTGAACTATTCGATCAGCTCGGCCTGCTCCACCAGCGCGCACTGCATCGGCAACGCCGTGGAACAGATCCAGCTGGGCAAGCAGGACATCGTCTTCGCCGGCGGCGCGGAAGAAGAACACTGGTCGCTGTCGTTCATGTTCGACGCCATGGGGGCCCTGTCCACGCGCTACAACGACACCCCTGAACGCGCGTCGCGCACGTATGACGCCGACCGCGACGGTTTCGTGATCTCCGGCGGCGGCGGCATCCTGGTGGTCGAGGAATACGAACACGCCAAGGCCCGCGGCGCCAACATCCTGGCCGAAATCGTCGGCTACGGGGCGACGTCCGACGGCCACGACATGGTCGCGCCGTCCGGCGAAGGCGCGGAACGCTGCATGCGCCAGGCCCTGGAAGGCGTGCAGGGCAAGATCGATTACATCAACACCCACGGCACCAGCACGCCGGTGGGCGATGTGAAGGAACTCGAAGCCATCCGCGCCGTGTTCGGAAACGACCAGCCCTGGATCGCCTCGACCAAGTCCCTGTCGGGCCATGCCCTGGGGGCCGCCGGCGTGAACGAGGCCGTCTACACCCTGCTGATGATGAAGCATGGTTTCGTGGCCGCCTCCGCCAACATCGACACGCTGGATCCCGCCGCCGAAGGCATGAACATCCTGCGCGAAACCGTGGCCAAGGCCGACATCCGGACGGCGCTGTCCAACAGCTTCGGCTTCGGCGGCACCAATGCCACCCTGGTGTTCTCGCGCGCGGGGCTGTAGCGCAGCGGCGCTTCGCCACGGGGCATGATCCCATGAAAAAAGGCCTGTGATGCGACGTCACAGGCCTTTTTTCATGAACGGCTCTTATCCGGCAAGGGTTTCGACGGGCGGGGCGGGGTCCGCGACCGTGCGCGCCCGCACCAGCGCGTCGCGCCCGGCATACCAGCCGGCCAGGGCGGTCGCCGCCCCCAGGAGGCCGATCAGGCCGGTCGCGGCCCGGAAGCTGCCGGCCCAGGCGTACAGGATGCCGATCAGGAGCGGTCCGCTGGCCGCCAGGATGTAGCCCGTGGTCTGCGCCATGCTGGACAGATGCGCGGCGACGTGCTCGTCGCGCGAGCGCAGCACGATCAGCATCAGGGCCAGGGCGAACAGGCCTCCCTGGCCGATGCCCTGCGCGAGCGCCAGCGGCCAGACCGTCCAGGCGGGGCCAAGCACCATGCCGATCAGGGCCAGCGTGGCGATGGCGGTCAGCCAGATGGCCAGGCCGCGCTGGTCGCGGCCGCGCGCGGCCAGGAGCGGCGTCAACAGGCAGGCCGCCACCTGCACCAGGATGGATACCGATGTGATCAGGCCTGATTCGGTGCCGCTCAGGCCGCGGTCGCGCAGCATGGGGGCCATCCAGCCCAGCACGCAATAGGCCAGGGCGGACTGCAAGCCCATGAACAGCGTCACGGCCCAGGCCAGACGGTCGCGGCGCAGCCCCTGCACCGGCAGGATGCGCGGCCCGCCGCCGGTCCGGCGGGCGCCGGCCGCCCAGGCGACGGGCGCCCAGGCCAGCAACGCGAGCAGCGCCGGGACGGCCCAGACGGCCAGACCCCCGGCCCAGTGCCCGGGCAGCAGATGGGCCAGCGGCAGGGTGCTGGCCGCCCCCAGGGCGGCCCCGCCCACCAGGCTCATGGTGTAAAGCCCGGTCATCAGGGCGGCGCGGTCGGAGAAGTCCCGCTTGACCAGGCTGGGCAGCAGCACGTTGCCCAGGGCGATGCCGGCCCCGCCCAGCGCCGTGCCCAGGAACAGGCCCGTCGAACCCAGGACGCCGCGCAGGGCCGTGCCGATCATGATCAGCAGCAGCACCAGCAGCAGCGTGCGTTCCACCCCGATGCGCCGGGCGCAGCGCGGCGCCAGTGGCGCGAACAGCCCCATGCAGAGCACCGGCAAGGTGGTCAGGTAGCCCACGGCGGCCGCGGACAGTCCCAGGTTCAGCCGGATGTCGGGCAGCAGCACGGCCGTGCTGGAGAATAGCGGCCGCAGATTGGCGGCCAGCAGCAGGAGGCTGGCCGCCACCAGCCAGCGCCCCGTGGTCGCGGGTCGGCCCGCGTTCATGCGGGGCGGCGCCGGGTGTCGGGCAGGAAGAAGGCGGCGATCCCCAGCAGGGGCAGGAAGGCGCACAGGTGATAGACGAAGGCGATGCTGGTGGCGTCGGCCAGCTTGCCCAGCACGGCGGCGCCGATGCCAGCCATGCCGAAGGCCAGCCCGAAGAACAGGCCCGACACCGTGCCGGTCTTGCCGGGCATGAGTTCCTGGGCGTAGACGATGATGGCCGGGAAGGCGGAGGCGATCATGACCCCGGCGCAGAACACCAGGATCAGCGTCCATTGCAGATTGGCGTAGGGCAGGGCCAGGGAAAAGGGCGCCGTGCCCAGGATGGAACCCCAGATCACGCGTTTCCGGCCGATGCGATCGCCCACCGGACCGCCCACCAGCGTGCCGGTGGCCACGCCGACGAGGAAGACGAACAGGGAATACTGCGCCTGCTGGATGTCCAGGCCGAAGCGATCGATCAGGAAGAAGGTGAAATAGCTGTTGAGGCCGGCCAGGTAGAAATATTTGCTGAAGATCAGCAGCAGCAGGATCGCCAGCGCCGAGCGTACCTGGGTGTCGGACAGGCCGTTGTCGGTCTTGCTCAGGGAATTGCGCCCCCGGCTGCTGGTGAGATTGGCGGCGTACCAGCGGCTGACGCCCAGCAGGATGCAGATGCCCAGCAGGGCCGCCAGGGACACCCAGGCCACGCTGCCCTGGCCATGTGGCACGATCAGCAGGGCGGCCAGCAGCGGGCCGATGGACGAGCCGATATTGCCGCCGACCTGGAAAATCGACTGAGCCAGGCCGTGGTGGCCGGCGGACGCCATGCGGGCGACGCGGGAGGATTCCGGGTGAAAGACCGAAGAGCCCGCGCCCACCAGGGTGGCCGCCAGCACTACCAGCGGGAAGTTCCAGGCCTGGGACAGCAGCAGCAGCCCGCAGCAGGTGAAGCCCATGCCGATCGGCAGGGAATACGGCAGCGGCCGCCGATCCGTGAAGCGACCGACCAGGGGTTGCAGCAGGGAGGAGGAAAACTGGAAGGCCAGGGTGATGACGCCGACCTGGGCGAAACTGAGGTCGAAGCGTCCTTGCAGCACCGGGTAGATGGCCAGCAGCACCGACTGCATCATGTCGTTGAGCAGGTGGGTCAGGCTGATGGCGCCCAGGACAGGAAAGGCGACCCCCGGTTGGGCGGCCGGGGGGTCGGGGTGGATCAGGGGCGCGGACGAGGCGGGGGCGAGCGTGTTTTTCATGAGGGTTCCGGGCAGGGGCGCACCCGCTTGATTGTACGCCGGGAAAACCCTGCTCAGGGGCGCTCCACAACGGCCGGGAGCTTCTTCGCGCGTCCGGTGCATGAGAATTATGCGCGGATCATGATGGCTGCGGCGCGTTCCCGGAGTACGATTTCGGATTTTGCAGACAGGCAGGATTTCTGGAAAGGATCGGGATGAATATCGCGAGCGCGGGGCCGGGCACGGCATGGACCAGGGCGGTGGACGCCGTTCGTCCGCTGCTGCGGGGCGTCGCGGAAATATTTCTGCAGAGCCATGCGGGCGCCGGCGCATGCCTGCTGGCGGCCATTGCCTGGCAGTCTCCGACGCTGGCCGCGGGCTGCCTGCTGGGCGCCGCCACGGGCACGCTCTGGGGCGCGCTGCGCGCCGACCGGACGGAAACGGTCATGGGCCTGCATGGTTACAACGGCGCCCTGGTCGGCATCGGGGTGCTGGTCGCCTTGCCTCCTTCGCTGCTGGCCTGGGGGCTGGTGATCGCGCTGGCGGGCCTGTCCACCGCGCTGGCCCAGGCCTGGCGCCGGCGGCTGCCGGGTTCGCCCTACACGGCCCCTTTCATCCTGATGATCTGGCTGCTGCTGGCCGTGATGCCGGTCGCGGGCTGGGCGCCGGCCGCCGCGGCCCTGCCCGCCGAGCCGGCCCAGGGCCTGGCGGCGGTCGCGGTCGGCCTGCTGCGCGGCGTGGGGCAGGTGATGTTCCTGGACGATCCCGGGTCCGGAGCGCTGTGCGTCCTGGGCCTCGCATGGGCGGCGCCCGGGGCGGCGCTCAGGGCGCTGGGGGCGTCGGCGGCCATGCTGGCCGCGGCCTGGGTCGCCGGCTTTCCCATGGACGCCCTGCGCATGGGACTGTACGGATTCAATGCGGTGCTGGTGGCGGAAGCCGTGCACCAGGCCCTGCCGGGGCGCCGGATCGCGCTCTGGGCGGGAGTGGGGTTGAGCCTGCTGATCATGCGCGGGTTCCAGTGGGCGGATCTTCCCGCGCTGACCGCTCCTTTCGTGCTGGCCGCCTGGATGGTGCGCTGCGCCCATCGGGCGCTCAGCTTGTTTAAAGCTTGAATCGTCATAATGTCGGGTTCCCCTGTTTTCAGCAGAATCCCGCCATTTGATGTCCGATCCGACCCTTTCCACGACAGATCCCGCCGCCCCGAAGCTTCAGGAGCAGGGCCAGTCCGGCGGCCTGCCGCTGGCGCCTGACCTGGCTCCCAGCCTGGTCCAGGCGCGGATGCCGCGCGACGTGACGCGCATGGATTGGCGGCTGCTGCGCATGATCGCGGTATCCATCGGCCTGGGTTTCGTCGCGGCGCTGGTGGCGTGGGGCCTGATGAAGCTCATCGGGCTGATCACGAATATCAGCTTCTACGGCACCTGGTCCACGGACTTCTCGTCCCCGGCCGGCGCCGTGCAGCACCTGGGCGCCTGGGTGATCCTCGTGCCGGTCGCGGGCGGCCTGATCGCGGGCGTGATGGCGCGCTGGGGGTCCAAGGCCATCCGGGGCCACGGCATCCCCGAAGCCATGGAGCAGGTCCTGTTGAACGAATCCCGGATTCCCACCCGCATCACCTGGCTCAAGCCGCTGTCCTCTGCCATCGTCATCGGGACCGGCGGGCCCTTCGGCGCCGAAGGCCCCATCATCGCCACCGGGGGCGCCCTGGGCTCGCTGATCGGCCAACTGATGAAGGTCACGGCCAGCGAACGCAAGGTGCTGCTGGCGGCCGGCGCGGCGGCCGGCATGGCGGCGGTGTTCGCCGCGCCGATCTCCGCGGTGGCGCTGGCGGTCGAACTGCTGCTCTTCGAATTGCGGGGCCGGTCCCTGATCCCCGTGGCGCTGGCCTGCGTCACGGCGACCGGCATGCGCGACCTGCTGATGGGTTCCACCCCCGTGTTCCTGATGGACACCGTGACCACGCCGGGCGGCGGCGCCCTGGTGGCCTACGTGCTGATGGGAGCCCTGATCGGGATCCTGAGCGTGGCGGTCACGCATCTGGTCTACGCCATCGAGGACGGCTTCGAGCGTCTGCCGGTGCATTGGATGTGGTGGCCGGCGCTGGGCGCCGTCGTCGTCGGGCTGGTGGGCTGGGTGGCCCCGTTGACGCTGGGGGTCGGCTACACCAACATCGAGGACATCCTCAACGGCCATCTGGCCATGGGGGCGCTGGCCTGGCTATGCTTGATGAAATTCGTGTCCTGGTCGATCTGCCTGGGCAGCGGCACCTCCGGCGGCACGCTGGCGCCTCTGTTCACGATCGGCGGCTCGCTGGGCGCCATGTTCGGCCTGCTGCTGGCGCACGCCATGCCCTGGCTGGGCGTGGATCCGCGCATCGCCGCCCTGATCGGCATGGCGGCGCTGTTCGCGGGCGCCTCGCGCGCCTTGCTGACGACGGTGATCTTCGCGCTGGAGACCACCGGCCAGCCCGCCGGCCTGCTGCCCCTGCTGGGGGCCTGCACGGCCGCCTACCTGATTTCCGCCCTGATGATGCGCAACACCATCATGACGGAGAAAATCGCCCGGCGCGGGGTGCGGGTGCCATCTGAGTACAAGGCGGACTACCTGGAACAGATCCTGGTGGGGGCCGCCTGCGCGCGGGACATGGTCACGGTGCGGGCCGACCAGACCATCGGCGAGATCCGGCAATGGATCGCCCAGGGCGGCATCGACGCCCAGCACCAGGGTTACCCGGTGTTGGACGCCCGCGGCCGGCCGCTGGGGGTTCTGACCCGGCGGGCCTTCTTCGACGCTCAGTGGTCGGACCAGGCGCGGCTGGGGGACCTGATCGTGCGCCCGCCCGTCGTCATCTCGCCGACCCACACCCTGAGGCGGGCGGCCGATCTTATGGCGATCGAGAACGTGGGCCGGCTGCTGGTGGTGGACCCCGCCGAGCCGTCCCGGCTGCTGGGCATGCTGACCCGCGGCGATGTGATCGCCGCGCATACGCGGCGGATCCGCGAAAACGACCGACGGCGCAGGCAGATCAGCCTGCGCACCTGGCGGCGCATGCGGGCGCGGCGCCGCCGCGCTCGGGACGGATCATGATCCGCGCGCGGCCGCCAGCCCGGCCACCTTTGCGGGACGGACTGCCGGCCGCGCAGCCAGCGAGGCCAGGAAGCGCCAGACGAAGAGCAACGTGATCAGCAGCAGGCCCGGGTAGCCCAGTCCCGCGAGGACGTAGGGAATGGTGGGATCGCCCGCCGCCACGGTGTCCAGGTTGAAACTCAGCAGCCCCAGCGTGATGATGGCGCCGAAGATCCACATGCCCATGAGCCACAGGCTGGCTTCCGCGCCTTTCAAGGCGGATCGCCAGCCGGAGCGATGAAACGCGTCCGGCGCGGGCCGCGATTCGGCGGCGGCCGGCGAGCGCTGGCGCAGCCCCAGCGTCAAGAGGTCGTAGACCAGCAGGCCGGCGCCCACCGCGAAGACCAGGCCGAACAGCGGGATCAGGACCTTGAAGAGCTGCATGGCGGGAAACACTTGGCCGCCGAACCAGTTCAGGCCCATCGAGCGGTACAGGAAGACCTGGACCGTGCCGCCGATGGCGAAGGCGAAGGCGATGCCCAGCATGCCGGTCAACACCAGCCAGAAGGCGACCTTTCCCAGGCGCTGGTCGAAGTCCTTCGCTCCCCGCAGCAGCGGCACGGCGTAGTAGGCCGCGGCGATGCCCAGCATGCCGAAGGTGCCGAACATGGCCAGGTGGGCGTGGCTGGGCGTCACCCATGTGCCATGCGACCAGACGTTGGTCAGGGCGAAAGTCATGGTGAAGCCCAGAATGCCCGCGCCCACTTGTTCCAGCACCACGGATCCCAGGATGAAATAGAACGCGGGCGCATTGTCCAGCGGCTTGCCGTCCTGGTGCGCGTCCAGGTAGATGTGCCAGAAGCAGAATACCAGCGGCAGCGGCTCCAGCGCGCTGAACAAGGACCCCCAGAATTGCCAGAAGGCGGGCGTGCCGATCCAGAAGTAATGGTGGGCGTTGCCGATCAGACCCGACAGCCAGACCATGGCGACCCCCCAGAACACGGCGTAGCCCACCGCCTTGACGTCCGCCTTGAACATCAGCACCAGCAGGAAGCCCACCAGGCTGATGTGGATGACTTCCCAGACGCCTTCGACCCAATAGTGCACCACGTACCAGCGGAAGTATTCCTGCAAGTCGAGGCGCTCGACGAAAAAGACCCCGAACAGCCAGACGAAGGTCAGGGCCGTGACGCCGATGGCCAGCCCCCAGTGGATTTCGTTCCAGTCGCGGCGCGGTGGAAAAGTGCGCAGCACCACCCAGGCCAGGATGGCGAAACCGATGAAGATGACCACGTCGGCCGCGCGACCGGCTTCAAGGTACTCCAGGCCTTCCTGGAGCCAGGGCTGCCCCAGCCACCATCCCGCGATACCGTCGGCCGCCAGGCTCTGGGTGGCCACGTTCCAGACCGTGACGGCCACCAACGCGTAGAACAGCACGCGGATCAGCCATGGGGCGGCCAGTTCTCGGCGCGACAGCAGCGGGCCGATGAAGAGGATCGTGCCGATGAAGCCCGACAGGATCCAGAGAATGCCCAGGTTGGTGTGTTCCGCCCGCAGAATGTTGAAATTGGCGATGCCGGCCAGCAGGCGCGGATCGACGTGCTGGGTGGCGATCAGCAGGCCGAACAGCGTCTGGAACAGGAACAGCACCAGCATCAGCAGGAAGAAGCGCAGGCTGAGCCGCTGCGTGTGGTATTCGATCTTGATCATGATGGCTTCCCCGTCAAAGGCTGCGCAGATAGGCCACGATGGCCTTCATGTCGGACTCGTCGATCAGCGTGTCGTAAGGCGGCATGACGTGGGGCGGGTAGCCCGCCACGATCTTGGCGTCCGGCTGGCGGATGGATTCGGCCAGGTAGGCGTCGTCGGCCGTCGCGGTGCCGCCATCGGCCAGTGCGACCCGGGATCCCGCCAGTCCACCCCAGCCAGGCCCGACCAGGCGCTTGTGGTCGGTCGCGTGGCAGGCGACGCATCCCAGTTCGTTGACCAGTTGCCGGCCTCTTGCGACCAGGTCCGCCGCGGCGTCCGCCGTCGCCGCCGTCCGCGGGAGCGATGCCGCGCCGCCGGCGGCCGGCGCGGCGCTCTCCACGACGGCCGCCGGCAGGCGCCGGCCTTCGCGAGGCTTGGGCGGCCAGCCTTCGGTATCCAGGGCGGACGTGTATTTCAGGAAGGCGATCAGTTGGGTGATTTCCGAGGCCTGCAGCGGCAGATTGGGCATCAGGCTGCGCTGGCCTCCGCGCTGCCGGACCCGTTCCTCCGCTCCCGGATAGCGCTTCAGATAGTCTTGCGTGTCCTGGGCTCCGGCTTCTTTCCGGACCGTGGCGCTTTGCAGCTGCGCCTGTATTGCGGCCGCCGTGGGCCAGCCGCCGGCCGAGGGCAGGAAGGCCGCCAGCCAGGCGGGGCCCGCCTCGGCGTAGATGCGGGTCAGGTCGGGGCCGAAATAGGCGCCGTTGCCGACGACGGTGTGGCATCCCATGCAGTTGTAGGCCTGGAAGACGCGCTTGCCTTGGACCGCATCAGCCTCGCCGTACCGTGTCGTGGAGGGGATCGCCTGCGAGCGCGACGGGAGAAAGGACCACGCCGACAGGGCCAGGAAAATCGCCAGCATCAGGGCCAGGATGGCCAGCGCGATGCGGCGCTTGGCGGTTTCCCGGCAATCCGTTCCGTTCAGGCAGCTCATGATTCGTTCTCCGGGGACGAGGGCGCGGCATTGCGGCCCTGGGCGTCGTGCAGGAACAGGGTGCGCAGGCTGCCCAGGAAAACATAGAAGACGTAGACAGCCAGCACGAAGCCCAGGCCGAAATAGAGCCGCCACATGCCTGGGGATTCGGCCCAGTAGCTGTAACCGCGCCAGTACGGCCAGGACAGCAGTACGCTGACCAAGGCGGCGATGGCGGACAAGACCAGATCAATCACGCGCTGCGCCATGGTGTCCTCCCTTGCAGGCTGAATGGCGAATCCAGTCTAGGACGGCAATCGGCGCGCGGCGGAGGTGCCCTCACTGCGGGGAAGGAGATAGGATGTTGTCAGTTGGACGTTGATCGCAACATTTGTCGAATCTTCATGCTGCGGCGCGATATGCGATACGGCGAAAACCGGCGTGGAACGGGCAGGATGCCGATAGGCATCCTGCCCCTGGCTGCCAGGAAAGGCGGCGAGAAGCATTGATGCGCATCAAATCCATGATGAAACGGGGATTTTCCATCAGGAGCCCTGGATTTTCGTCGGGGCGCCGGAACCTGGCGCCCCGGACGGCGATCTCACTCAATGTTCTGCGCCTGTTCGCGCATCTGCTCGATCAGCAGCTTGAGGTCGATGGCCGCCTGGGTGACGGTCAGCGCCGCCGCCTTGGACCCCAGGGTATTGGCTTCGCGGTTCATTTCCTGGAACAGGAAATCCAGCCGCTTGCCGCTGCCGCGCCGGGCCGACGGGTGCTCGCCGCGCAGGATGTCGCGCAGTTCCTGCAGATGGGATCGCAGGCGGGTCAGTTCCTCGGCCACGTCCACGCGCAGCCCGAACAGGCTGGCTTCCTGGGCGATGCGGGCGGTCAGTTCGGCGCCGCTGATGGCGGAGAAGCCTTCCGGGCTGGCGGCCAGCAGGGCTTCGCGCAGCCGCTGGGCGATGCGGTCCTGGTGCTGGCGCACCAGTTCGGGCAGCACGGCCTCGACCTGATCGACGATGCCGACGACGTCATCGGCCATCTGCAGCATGGCCTGGGCCAGGCGGGCGCCTTCGCGTTCGCGCGCGGACTGGAATTCCTGCAGGGCCTGGGCGCAGGCCTGCTCGCACAAGGGCAGCCAGACGTCCGCATCTAGCCCGCTGCGGGCCAGGCCTTCGCGCGGCAGTTCGGCCAGCGTGGGCGCGGGCAGGTCCGGAATGCGGCGGCGGGCCCAGGCCAGTTGCTCGGCCAGCGCCTGGACGGCCGCCTCGTCGAAGGGACGCGGCGTGTTCTGATCCGCCAGGCCGTAGCTGATCTTGACCTCGACCTTGCCGCGCAGCGCGTGGCGGCCGACCAGATCCCGGACCGTGCCTTCGGCGAAGCGCAGGTCCTCGGGGATGCGCAGGTTCAGATCCAGGAAGCGGTTGTTGACGCTGCGCACCTCAACGGCCAGGGCTCCCTGCGCGGCTTCCAGGCGGCTTGCGCCATAGGCGGTCATGCTACGGATCATCGGGGGTCTCGGGATTCTCTACAATAAGGGCGTCATTGTAGTCTGCTCCTCTGTCTGGAATCTCATTCATGTCCGAATCCTCCTTGTCCGCCGCGGCCGTCCGGCCGTCCGGGCGCGCCGCCGATGCGCTGCGCCCCGTCCAACTGCTGACCGGCTATACGCGCCACGCCGAAGGGTCCGTGCTGGCCTGCATGGGCGACACCCGCGTCCTGTGCACGGCCAGCGTGCTGGACAAGGTGCCGCCGTTCCTGAAGGGCAGGGGGCAGGGCTGGGTGACGGCGGAATACGGCATGCTGCCGCGCGCCACGCATACCCGGGGCGACCGTGAAGCCGCCCGGGGCAAGCAAAGCGGCCGCACCCAGGAAATCCAGCGCCTGATCGGCCGCAGCCTGCGGGCGGTCTTCGATCTGGGCGCCCTGGGCGAACGCACGCTGCAGCTGGACTGCGACGTGCTGCAGGCCGATGGCGGCACGCGCTGCGCCAGCATCACCGGCGCCTGGGTGGCGGCGGCCCTGGCCGTGCGCGGCCTGCAGGCCCGGGGACTGCTGGCGGTCGATCCCTTGCGCGGCCAGGTGGCCGCCGTTTCCGTGGGGCTGGTCGGCGGCGCGGCCGTCCTGGATCTGGACTATGCGGAAGACTCGGGCTGCGATACCGACATGAACGTCGTCATGACCGATGCGGGGGACTTCGTCGAGGTCCAGGGCACGGGCGAGGGCGGCAGCTTCCGGCGCCGGCAGCTCGACACCCTGCTGGACCTGGCCGACGTCGGCATCCGCCAGCTGATCCGGGCCCAGGCCGACGCCCTGGAGGCCGCCCGATGACCCAGGTCGTGCTCGCCTCCAACAATCCCGGCAAACTCAAGGAATTCTCGGCCAGTCTGGCGGCGGCGGGCATCGAGATGGTGCCCCAGGGAGCCCTGGGCGTGCCCGAGGCCGAAGAGCCCTTCGGCACCTTCGTCGAAAATGCCCTGACCAAGGCGCGGCATGCCAGCCGGGTCACGGGCCTGCCCGCCCTGGCCGACGATTCCGGACTGTGCGTGCGCGCCCTGGGCGGCGCCCCCGGCGTGCATTCCGCCCGCTACGCCGCGACCGCCGACGGCGCGCGCTCGGATGCGGCCAACAATGCCCGGCTGGTGGCCGACATGGCGGGCAGGGAGGACCGGCGCGGCTGCTACGTGGCGGTCCTGGTCTACATCCGCAGCGCCGACGATCCGCGCCCCATCGTGGTCGAGGGCACCTGGGACGGCGAAGTCCTGGCGCAGCCCCGGGGCGCCAACGGCTTCGGCTACGATCCCTATTTCTACCTGCCGGACCTGGGCATGACCGCTGCCGAACTGCCGCTGGAACAGAAGAACCAGCTCAGCCACCGGGCGCGCGCCCTGCGCCAGCTGCTGCAGGCCCTGCGCAGCGAATACGCCGGTCCGCGGCAATCCTGAAGGCTCCGCCATGAAAAAGCTGGTGCGCGTTCCTCAGGCCGAACCGGAAAGCGACGGCCGCCCCGCGGTCCGGGGCAAGCCGGGGCTGGCGGCCCTGCCGCCGCTGTCCGTCTACGTGCACGTGCCCTGGTGCGTGCACAAATGCCCGTACTGCGATTTCAATTCGCACGAACGCTCGGGCGAGGTCCCGGAACAGGCCTATCTGCAGGCGCTGCAAGCCGACCTGGAACAGGCCCTGCCCGACGTCTGGGGGCGCCCGGTGTCCACCGTGTTCTTTGGCGGCGGCACGCCCAGCCTGCTGTCGGCCGACGCCATCGATCAGATCATCAGCCTGCTGCGCGCGACGCTCAGCCTGGCGCCGGATGCGGAAATCACCCTGGAGGCCAACCCCGGCACCGCCGAGGCCGCCCGCTTCCAGGGGTACGCTCAAGCCGGCGTCAACCGGATTTCGCTGGGCATCCAGAGCTTCGACGACGACAAGCTCAAGCGCCTGGGCCGCATCCATGACGCCGCCCAGGCCCGGGCGGCCATCGGCATGGCCCAGCGGGCCGTGGACCACGTGAACCTGGACCTGATGTTCGCGCTGCCGCAGCAGACCCTGGCACAGTGCGAGCAGGACGTGCGCGAGGCCCTGGCCTTCCAGACCGGGCACCTGTCGCTGTACCACCTGACGCTGGAACCCAACACGGTGTTCGCCAAGTATCCGCCGCGCCTGCCCGACGACGAACAGAGCGCGGTCATGCAGGATCGCGTGGCGGAACTGGCGCAGTCCGCCGGATTCGAGCGCTACGAAGTATCCGCCTACGCCCGGCCCGGCCAGGCCTGCCTGCACAATCTGAACTACTGGCAGTTCGGCGACTACCTGGGCATCGGCCCCGGGGCGCATTCCAAGATCTCCTTCCAGAACCGCATCATCCGCCAGGCGCGCGCCAAGATGCCCGACGCCTGGATGCGGCTTGCCCAGGAACGCGCCGGCAAGCACGTCGTCGAGGAACGGGAACTGAGCCATGCCGATCTGGGCTTCGAGTTCATGCTGAACGCCCTGCGCCTCAGGCAGGGCGTCGAAGGCGGCCTGTTCATCGAACGCACCGGCCTGTCGCTCATGTCCATCCTGCCGGCCATGCGCCGCGCCGTGGATCGCGGCCTGCTGATGCCCGGTCTGGAACGGGTGCAGGCGACGCCTCAGGGCTGGCGCTTCCTGAACGACCTGCAAATGGAATTTTTGCCCTGATCTGGTGCGTCCTGCTCTAAAATATGCACCGATCTGGTGCATTGTGACGGGCAATGGTGCGAACGACGCATCCAATCGCTGCGTGATGCAGTCATCCGCGCCGGACCAGAAACCTGGCACGGCATTTGCTTAAACCATATCGGCGGCGCGAACGCCGCCCATGACAAAGCCTCAGGCTTGATTTTCTTCTTATCCCTTTTGGCGCAGGAGCCTGTATGTCCACCCCTGAACACGTCGTCCAGATGATTGCCGAACGCGAAGTCGCGTTCGTGGATTTCCGCTTTACCGACACCCTGGGTCGGGAACACCACCTGACGGTTCCCGCCAGCCAGGTCGATGAAGACCGCATGGAATCGGGCGTGGCCTTCGACGGTTCCTCGCTGCCCGGCTGGAAGGGCATCGAGGCCTCGGACATGATCCTGGTTCCGGACGCCGCCACGGCGCGGATGGATCCCTTCCGCGAAGAAACGACGCTGATCCTGACCTGCGACGTGGTCGAGCCGTCCGACCTGAAAGGCTATGACCGCGATCCGCGTTCCCTGGCGCGCCGCGCCGAAGCCTACCTGAAGTCCAGCGGCCTGGGCGACACCGCGTATTTCGGCCCGGAACCCGAATTCTTCGTGTTCGACGGCGTCAGCTGGAATTCGGACATGGCCGGCAGCTTCGTCAAGATCAGCTCGAACGAAGGCGCCTGGTCCAATGCGGACGACGCCAACGGCACCAACCAGGGCTACCGTCCCGCCGTCAAGGGCGGCTACGTGCCGGTGCCGCCGATCGACTCCTTCGCCGACATGCGTTCCGAGATGTGCCTGCTGATGGAACAGATGGGCGTGCCCGTCGAAGTGCACCACCACGAAGTGGCCAATTGCGGCCAGCTGGAAATCGGGACGCGCTTTTCCACGCTGGTGCAGCGCGCCGACTGGACGCAGATCATGAAGTACGTGATCCGCAACGTTGCCCACGTCTACGGCAAGACCGCCACCTTCATGCCCAAGCCCGTCGTCGGCGACAACGGTTCGGGCATGCACGTCCACCAGTCGATCTGGAAGGATGGCCAGAACCTGTTCGCTGGCAACGGCTACGGCGGCCTTTCCGAATTCGCCCTGTACTACATCGGCGGCATCATCCACCACGCCCGCGCCCTGAACGCCATCACCAATCCGGGCACGAATTCCTACAAGCGCCTGGTGCCTCACTATGAAGCTCCGGTGAAGCTGGCGTATTCCGCCCGCAACCGCTCGGCGTCGATCCGCATCCCCTACGTCAGCAATCCCAAGGCCCGCCGGGTCGAATCCCGCTTCCCCGACCCCCTGGCCAACCCCTACCTGGCGTTCTCGGCGCTGATGATGGCGGGCCTGGACGGCGTGCAGAACAAGATCCACCCGGGCGACCCGGCCGACAAGAACCTGTACGACCTGCCGCCGGAAGAAGACGCCAAGATCCCCACCGTCTGTTCTTCGCTGGAACAGGCCCTGGAAGCCCTGGACCGCGACCGCGAATTCCTGACGCGCGGCGGCGTGTTCAGCAACGATCTGCTGGACGCCTATCTGAACCTGAAGGAAAACGAACTCAATCGCCTGCGCGTGACGCCGCATCCGGTCGAATTCGACATGTACTACACCCTGTAAGGGGTTCTGGCGATGGATCCGGCCGGCTTCGAACTGCTGCAGACCGCGGTCCTGCTGCTCGACGAATCCGGCCGGATCGCCTATGCCAACAGCGCGGCCGAAGAACTGCTGGGATCGTCCCGGCGGCAACTCGTCGGCCAGGCGCTGGATCCTTATCTCGGCGGCCTGGACAGCGTGCTCAAGACGCCGCTGTCCGGGCAGCCCTGGGCCTGCCTGGTCGAGATCCCCGTGCACCAGGCGGCCCGCCTGGACGACCAGGAACAGGCGCTGGCCGACCAGGCGGCGCAGCGCGAAACCCTGCGCAACCTGGCCCACGAAGTCCGCAACCCGCTGGCCGGCCTGCGGGCCGCCGCTCAACTGCTGGACATGGAACTGCCGCGCGACGATCTGCGCGATTACACCCGGGTCATCATCGAGGAAGCCGATCGTCTGGCGGACCTGGTCGCCCGGCTGGTATCGCCCCAGCGGCAGGAGATCGAACCGCAGCGCTTCAACGTGCACGAGATCTGCGAACGGGCGCTGGCCCTGGCGGCGCTGGAATTCGGCGACCGGCTGGCCCTGGTGCGCGACTACGACACCTCGGTGCCCGACATGGTCGCCGACCGGGACCGCCTGCTGCAGGCCCTGCTGAACGTGGTGCGCAATGCGGCGCAGGCCCTGACCGAGACGCCGGGCATCGCTTCGCCCACCTTGAAGTTGCGCACGCGCATCGTCCATCAGCCGGTGTTCCTGCGAACCCGGCGCCGCATGGGGCTGATGATCGCGGTGGCGGACAACGGCCCGGGGGTGCCCGCGGCCCTCAGGGACAAACTCTTTCATCCCCTGGTCACGGGGCGCGCCCAGGGCACGGGCCTGGGCCTGAACCTGGCCCAGGCGTGCCTGCACCTGCACGGCGGCGTGCTGGAATTCGATTCTGAACCAGGCCGCACGGAATTCCGCCTGCTGCTGCCCCTGGAGACGGCATGAAACCCATCTGGATCCTGGACGACGAACCCGGCATGCGCTGGGTGCTGGAACGCGCCCTGGACAAGGCCGGCTGGGCCGTCCGGTGTTTCGCCGACGGCGCGGCCCTGCTGGCGGCCCTGGGCGAACTGAACGGCGCCGACGATCCGCGCACCCCGGCGGTGCTGATGTCCGACGTGCGCATGCCCGGAGTGGACGGCTTCGGCGTCCTGGCGCAGGTCCGCGCGGAACTGCCGGAGCTGCCCGTCATCCTGATGACGGCCTATACCGACCTGGAAACCACCGTGGCCGCCTTTTCCCGGGGCGCCTTCGATTACCTGACCAAGCCCTTCGACATCCAGGCCGCCGTGGCGCTGGTCGATCGCGCGGCCCGGTCCGCTCAGGCGCCCTCCGGCGCCGCCGCGCCGCCGTCGCAGGACGGACAGCCCGCCGCCGCGCCGGCTGCGGCGAACGCCGCCCGGGAAGAAGAGGGCGCCATGCTGCCGTCCCGTTCGCCGGCCATGCAGGAGGTCTTTCGCGCCATCGGCCGCCTGGCCCAGTCCAGCGCCACCGTGCTCATCACCGGCGAATCCGGCACGGGCAAGGAACTGGTGGCGCGCGCGCTGCATCAGCACAGCCGCCGGGCGGCCGGACCCTTCGTGGCCGTCAACGCCGCCGCCATCCCTCGAGATCTGCTGGAAGCCGAACTGTTCGGCCACGAGCGCGGCGCCTTCACCGGCGCCGTGCAGATGCGCCGGGGACGCTTCGAAGAGGCCGATGGCGGCACGCTGTTCCTGGACGAGATCGGCGACATGCCGGCAGAACTGCAGACGCGGCTGCTGCGCGTGCTGGCCGAAAACAGCTTCTATCGGGTGGGCGGCAGCCGCGCCGTGCAGGTCGACGTGCGGATCGTGGCGGCGACCCACCAGCCCCTGGAAGACCGGGTGCAGGCCGGCCTGTTCCGCGCCGACCTGTTTCACCGGCTCAACGTGATCCGCCTGCGCCTGCCGCCCCTGCGGGCGAGACGCGAGGACATCGAGCGCCTGGCCCATCACTTCCTGGCCCGCAGCGCCGCGCAGCTGGGCGTGCCCGTCCGTTCTCTGGGGCCCGACGCCCTGCTGGCTCTGGAACGATTCGATTACCCCGGCAACATCCGCCAGCTGGAGAACATCTGCCAATGGCTGACGGTCATGACCGCCAGCCCTCAGGTGCAGGCGCAGGATCTGCCCCCCGAGATTCTGGCGGCCGGCGGCGCCGCGCCCGCGCCGGCTGCTGCTTTGTCGGCCAGTGCGGGCTCGCCGCCAGCCGATTGGCGCGCGGCGCTGGCCGGAGAGGTCCTGCGCCGCCTGCAGGAGCGCGATCCCGACCTGATGGAGTCCCTGCGCAAGGACTTCGAGCGCGTGCTGTTGAGCCAGGCGCTGTCGCAGGCCGGCGGCCAGCGGGGACGGGCCGCGCTGATGCTGGGCATCGGCCGCAACACCCTGACGCGCAAGTGCCAGGAACTGGGCCTGGACGATCCCCAGGCGAAGGCGCCCGGGGCCTAGGCGGTCAGGCGGCGGCGGGCGCGCCGCGCAGACAGGCCTGGGTGCGCTGGGCCAGCAGGGCCTCGCGGCGCACGAAGGTGGCGATCTCGGGCGTCGCCGGGTGATGGTATGTTTCGTAGGGCGTCGCCCACTGGGCGAGCCGGCCGTCCTGCAGGATGCCGATCCTGTCGGCCACGGCGAAGGCCTCGGCCTGATTGTGCGTCACCACCAGGGCGGTATGGCCGGAGGCCTTGAGCAGATCCCGCAGTTCGAACGCCAGCCGTTCGCGCGCATCGACGTCCAGATTCGAGAAAGGCTCGTCCAGCAGCAGCAGGGCGGGCTCGGGCGCCAGCGCCCGGGCCAGGGCGACGCGCTGCTGCTGGCCGCCGGACAGTTCATGGGGATAGCGCTCGTCCAGGCCGCTCATGCCGACCAGGGCCAGCATCTCGCGCACGCGCTGCCGGCGCCCGGCGGGCGGCTCGCGGCGCAGGCCGAAGCCCACGTTGGCGGCGATGCTCAGGTGAGGGAACAGCGCGTAGTCCTGGAACATCATGCCCACGCGCCGGTGTTCGGGGGCGACGCGGGTGTCCCGGTCGGACAGCAGGCGGCCGTCCAGGCGGATGGCGCCGCGATCCAGCGGCTCGAAACCCGCGATGGCCCGCAGCACGCTGGTCTTGCCGCAGCCCGAAGCGCCCAGCAGGCAGGCGATCTGGCCGGTCTCCAGGGACAGATCCAGGTCCCGCAGGACGGTGTTCCGGCCGCGATCGGCGGCGTAGCTCAGGGAAATATGATCGAGTTCCAGCATGTCGTGGGAGTCTCAGGGAGTCGGGCGGTCCAGCAGCCGGGCCAGGATGAGCACGGGAATCAGGCCGGCGGCGACGATGCCCAGGGCGGCGATCGCCCCTTCTTCGTAGGTGCCGCGCGCCGCTTCGCCGTACAGCCACGTGGCCAGCGTGTCGAAATTCAGGGGCCGCAGCAGCAGGGTGGCGGGCAGTTCCTTCATCGCATCGACGAAGACCAGCAGCGCCGAGGCGATCAGGGCCGGGCGCAGCAATGGCAGGTGGACACGCCGCAGCGTGCCGTGGACGTTCTCGCCCAGCAGTCGGGCGGCCTGCTCGAACGATGCTGGAATCCGCTCCAGCCCGGACTCCAGCGTTCCCACCGGAATGGTCAGGAAACGGATGACGTAGGCCAGCGCCAGCGCGGCCGGGGTGCCCAGCAGGATCAGGCCGGCGGGATCCAGGCCGACCGCGGCGCGCAGCCAGGCCAGACCGCGTTCGGCCGCCATGACGGGAAACAGCAGGCCGATGGCCAGCACGGTGCCGGGCAGGGCGTAGCCCAGAGTCGCCAGCCGGGGCGCGGCCCGCAGCCACGCCGGCACGCGATGCATGATGCGGCGGCTCCAGACCACGGCCAGGCCGATGGCGAGCGCGGCGGCGGTGGCGGCGGCGGATACGCCCAGCGTCTGCCAGGCGGCGCGCAGCAGGGCGGGCGAGGGCCAGGATCCGGCGCCCAGGCGCTCGAGCGTCAGCGCCAGCAGATAGCCGGCCGGCGCGACGAAGCCGATCAGGATCGGCGCCAGGCACAGCGCGGTCGCCAGCCACCCGGCCGCGCCGTGAAGCCGGCGGGGACTGATGGAAGCGCCGCGCCGGCCGCCGGTGTAGCGCAGCCGCCGACGCCCGTGGCGTTCGATGGCGATCAGCGCGGTCACCAGCGCCAGGGCCACCAGGGCGATCTGCGCGGCGCCCGCCAGATCGGAGCGGGTGACCCAGGTGGTGTAGATGGCCACCGTCAGCGTCTGGACCCCCAGGAATTCGGAGGCGCCGATGTCGTTCAGGGTTTCCAGCAGGACCAGGCACAGGCCGACGGCGATGGCCGGCCTCGCCATCGGCAGGGCCACGCGCCGGAACGCCGACCAGGGGCCATGGCCGAGCAGCCGCGCGGCCTCCATCAGATGGGCCGCCTGATTGGCGAACATGCTGCGCGTCGTCAGGTAGACATAGGGATACAGCACGAAGGCCAGCAGGACGATGGCGCCGGGCAGGCCGCGCACGTCCGGCAGACGGAATTCGCGCGGGCTCGAATAGCCCAGCAGGGCGCGGACGGTTTCCTGGACGGGACCGATCGGATGCAGGATGTCCAGGTAGGCGTAGGCGACGATGTAGGTCGGCACGGCCAGCGGCAGCAGCAGCCCCCAGGACAGGATGGCGCGTCCCGGAAAATCATGGGCCGTCACCAGCCATGCCGCCCCTACGCCCAGCGCGGCGGCCAGCAGGCCCACGCCGGCCAGCAGCAGCAGGGTCTGGCCCAGCACGCCCGGCAGCACGAACTGCAGCAGATGGGTCCAGTGGGCGCCGGCGCCCTGGGCCGCCTGGCCGACCAGCGCCAGGATCGGCGCCAGAACGGCCAGCGCGGCGGCCAGCATGCCGGCATGCCACGGCCAGGCCCGGAAGTCCGGCGCCGCCATGGCAGCGCCTTACTGGCTCAGGCCGGCGCGATCAACCAGTTCGCTGGCCTGCTTGCGGTTGCGGGCGATTTCGGTCAGCGGCAGGGAATCGATTTGCAGCGGGCCGAAGCTCTCGACCGTCGGATCCAGCTTCACGCCGGCCTTGACCGGGTACTCGTAATTCGCCTGCGCATAGAGGCTCTGAGCCTTGTCCGACACCAGGTATTCCAGCAGCTGGACGGCTTCGGCGCGATGCGGCGCATGGCGGGCCACCGAAGCGCCGGAGATGTTGACGTGGGTGCCCTGGGTGCCCTTGAAGGTCGGGCGGATGACGCGGATCGCGTCGCCCCAGCGACGCGCGTCGGTGTCCGGGGCGGCATTCTTCATATGGCCGGCGTAGTAGGCGTTGGCGATGCCCACGTCGCAGATCCCGCCCAGGATGTCGCGCGCCACGTCCCGGTCGCCGCCGGTCGCGGCGCGCCCCAGATTGGCTTTCACGCCCCGCAGCCACTGTTCGGTCGCCTCGGCGCCGTCGTGGGCGATCATGGCGGCGATCAGCGCGGTGTTGTAGGGATGCTGGCCGGAACGGATGCAGACCTTGCCCTTCCAGCGGGGATCGGCCAGGTCTTCGTAGTTCAGGGCCTTGATGTCCAGGTCCTTGGCGACATAGGCGACCCGGTCGCGCAGCGACAGCGTGAACCACTGGCCGTCGGCGCCCCGCAGATTGGCGGGAATGGCGGCTTCCAGCGGCTCGGACCGGACCGCCTGGGTGACGCCGCCGTCCACCAGATCCAGCAGATTGCCGATATCCACGGTCATGAGCACGTCGGCGGGCGACTGGGCGCCTTCGGTGCGCACCCGTTCCAGCAGGCCGTCCTTGATGAAGACCGTATTGACCTTGATGCCCGTGTCCTTGGAAAAGGCGGCGAGCAGCGGTTCGACCAGCTTGGGTTCGCGCGTGGTGTAGAGATTGACCTCGGCGGCCATGGCGGCGCCGCCTGCCAGCAGGGGAAGGGCGGCGGCCCACAGGGTCAGTCGGCGGGCAAAGGAAAACGGGCTGAAACGAGGCTGCATGATCGCGGGGTTCCGTAAAAAAGACGACCTGGTCATCAATGAATGATAATGATTATCATAATTAGCGCGGAAGTTAGCATGCCGCCCGGCTTAAAGCAAGCGGGGCGCGCTACAATGAGGCCCGAGAGCGCGCGAGCGCCCGCCGTTGACGCATGTTCTTGCGCCAGATCAAGAAAACCCTTGAACCCGCCGGGCCTATCTTTGCTTTCCAGGACCCGCGCCGTACCATTCCTTTATCGCCCTTTCCCGATTTCCAATCGACCTTCGTCATGGCCGCCTTCATTTCCGAGCAAGTCCTCAGCGTGCATCACTGGAACGACACGCTGTTTTCCTTCAAGACCACGCGTGACCCCGGCCTGCGCTTCCACAATGGCCATTTCGTCATGATCGGTCTGGAAGTGGAAGGCAAGCCCCTGATGCGCGCCTACAGCATCGCCAGCGCCAACCACGAAGAGAACCTGGAATTCTTCAGCATCAAGGTGCCCAACGGTCCGCTGACGTCCCGCCTGCAGCATCTGCAGCCGGGCGACGCGGTGCTGGTCAGCAAGAAGCCGGTCGGCACCCTGGTCGTCGACGACCTGAAGCCGGGCCGCCACCTGTACCTGTTCGCCACGGGCACGGGTCTGGCGCCCTTCATGAGCATCATCAAGGACCCTGACGTCTACGACCGCTTCGAGAAGGTCATCCTGATGCACGGGGTGCGCTTCATCAGCGAACTGGCCTATGCCGATTACATCACCCGCGAACTGCCCCAGGATGAATTCCTGGGCGAACTGGTGCGCGACAAGCTGATCTATTACCCGACCGTCACGCGCGAGCCCTTCGTCCATCAGGGGCGCCTGACGACGCTGGTGGAAACCGGCCGGATCTTCCAGGACATCGGCCTGCCGCCCCTGGACCCGGCCCGCGACCGCGCCATGATCTGCGGCAGCCCGGCCATGCTGACGGACATCCGCGCCATGCTGGATACCCGGGGCTTCGTGGTGTCCCCGGGGGTGGGCGAGCCGGGCGATTACGTCTTCGAGCGCGCCTTCGCCGAAAAATGATCCGCCTTTTATTTTTTGCTATTGATCGGTAAACTCTGATAGTTATGAAACCTATTCAGGGAAGTCCATCATGAGCAAGGAAATCGTTCACTCCGACTCGGCTCCGGCCGCCGTGGGCCCTTATTCCCAGGCTGTGGCCACGACCTCGAACCGGCTGGTCTTCCTGTCGGGGCAGATCGGCCTGGAGCCCGGCACGGGCGAACTGGTGTCGGAGAACTTCGAAGGCCAGGTGCGTCAATCCTTCGCCAACATGCAGGCCGTGATCCAGGCGGCCGGCGGCTCTCTGGACAACATCGTCAAGCTGACGCTGTTCCTGACGGACCTCAGCAAGTTCGCCAGCGCCAACGCCATCATGGCGGAAATCATCCCCCAGCCTTATCCGGCCCGCTCCACCATCGGCGTCGCGAGCCTGCCCAAGGGCGCCCAATTCGAGGTCGAAGCCGTCCTGGCGCTCTGATTGCGCGGCATCCGATGGCCCCACGACCCTCGGCGGGCGCCGCCCGGGCTCCCGGACGCCCGGGCAAGCCGGCCGCCGGCACCCAGCAGGCGCGCCTGTTCGAGCGCCTGGGCTTGCGTACGCCGGCGGATTTCATCGTGCATCTGCCCTTGCGCTATGAAGACGAGACCCGCGTCACCCCGGTGGCGCAGGCCCGACCGGGGGTGCACGCCCTGTTCGAAGGCGACATTCTCGACAGCGACATCCGGATGCGGCCGCGCCGCGAACTGCAGGCCACGCTGTCGGACGACACCGGACGGATGCAGCTGCGCTGGCTGCATGTCTATCCCGGCCAGCAGGCGCGCCTGAAACCGGGGCGCCGCGTGCGCATCCGCGGGGAAGTGCGCATGGGCTATCAGGGCCTGGAAATGGTCCATCCCCTGATCTCCGAGCCGGGCACGCCGCTGCCCGACACCCTGACGCCGGTCTATCCCACGACCCAGGGCCTGTCGCAGGCCAGCCTGCGCAAGGCCATCGCCCAGGCCCTCGACCGGGCCGACCTGCGCGACACGCTGCCCGACGCGGTGCGCCAGGCCTACGGCCTGGCGGATTTCGAGGCCTCGCTGCGGCTGCTGCACCATCCGGGCCCGGACATTTCCCTGGCCTCGCTGGCCGAACACGAACACCCGGCCTGGCGGCGCATCAAGTTCGACGAACTGCTGGCCCAGCAGCTGGCCCTGGCCGACGCCCGGGCCAGCCGCCGCGCGCAGCACAGCCTGCCTCTGCAAGGAGACGGGCAGCTGGGCCGGCGGCTGCTGGCCGCCTTGCCCTTCAGCCCCACCGCCGCTCAGGATCGCGCCATGGCGGACATCCAGGCCGATCTGCGCTGCGCCCATCCCATGCACCGCCTGCTGCAGGGCGACGTGGGCAGCGGCAAGACCCTGGTCGCGGCCTGGGCCGCCGCCCAGGCGATCGACGCGGGAGCCCAGGTGGCCGTCATGGCGCCGACGGAAATCCTGGCGGAACAGCTCTGGCGCAAGTTTTCCGAATGGTTCGAGCCCCTGGGCGTGTCGATCAGCTGGCTGACTGGGGCCTTGCCCGCCGCGCGGCGCCGCCAGGCGCTGCAGGATATCGCGTCGGGCCAGGCGCGGCTGGCCGTGGGCACCCAGGCGTTGATCCAGGACAAGGTCCGGTTCCAGGCGCTGGGACTGGTGATCAGCGACGAACAGCACCGCTTCGGCGTCGGCCAGCGGCTGGCCCTGAGCCGCAAGGGAGACCAGGCGACGCACGTCCCTCACCAGCTCAGCATGAGCGCCACGCCGATCCCGCGCACGCTGGCCATGGCTTTTTTCGCCGACATGGACGTCTCCGTGCTGGACGAACTGCCGCCGGGGCGCACGCCTGTGCGCACCCGCCTGTTCGCCGACCAGCGGCGCGACGAATTGCTGATGCACGTGGCCGCCGCCGTGCGCGAAGGGCAGCAGGCCTACTGGGTCTGCCCGCTGGTCGAGGAAAGCGAGGCCCTGCAGCTGCAGACGGCCGTCGACACCTGGGAGCACCTGCGGGCCGAATTGCCGGATCTGCGCATCGGCCTGATGCACGGACGGCTGGCCGCCCAGGAAAAGGCCGACACCATGGCGGCCTTCCGCCGCAACGAACTGGACCTGCTGGTCAGCACCACCGTCATCGAAGTCGGGGTGGACGTTCCCAACGCCAGCCTGATGATCATCGAGCATGCCGAACGCTTCGGCCTGGCGCAGCTGCACCAGTTGCGCGGCCGGGTGGGGCGCGGCGCCCGGGAATCCACTTGCGTGCTGCTGTACCAGCCGCCGCTCTCGGCGCTGGCCCGCGAGCGCCTGCGGGCCCTGTATGAAACCACGGATGGTTTCGAGATCGCGCAGCGGGACCTGGCCCAGCGCGGGCCGGGCGAATTGCTGGGCGTGCGCCAGTCCGGGCAGGCGCTGCTGCGCTTCGCGGACCTGAACGCGGACGAAGACCTGCTGGAACAGGCGCGCGCGGCGGCCGCCTGGCTGTCCGCGGACTTCCCGGACCATGCGCAGGCGCATCAGCAGCGCTGGATGGCGGGCGCCATCCAGTATCTGCGAAGTTAGACCAAGAATATCAAGGGGATCTGATGACTCTGACCGAACTGAAGTACATCGTCGCGGTGGCGCGGGAGCGCCATTTCGGCCGGGCCGCCGAAGCCTGCTTCGTCAGCCAGCCCACGCTGTCCGTGGCGATCCGCAAGCTGGAAGAAGAGCTGGGCGTGGTGCTGTTCGAGCGCGGCGGCGCCGAGGTCGGCATCACGCCCATCGGCCTGCGGGTGGTGGCGCAGGCGCAGAAGGTCCTGGAAGAGGGCGCCAATCTGCGCGAAATCGCCCGCCAGGGCCATGATCCCCTGGAAGGGCCGCTGCGGGTGGGCGTCATCTACACCGTCGGTCCCTACCTGCTGCCGCACCTGGTGCCAGAGCAGATCCGCCGCACGCCGCAGATGCCGCTGCTGCTGCAGGAAAACTATACGACCCGCCTGCTGGAGCTGCTGCGCCAGGGCGAGATCGATTGCGCCATCGTCGCCTTGCCGCTGCCGGAAACGGGCCTGGCGCAATGCGCCTTGTACGACGAACCCTTCTATGTGGCCCTGCCGCACGATCACCCCTGGGCGCACGAAAAAACCATCGCCTCGGAACGCCTGAAAGAGGAGACCATGCTGCTGCTGGGGGCCGGCCATTGCTTTCGCGATCAGGTGCTGGAGGTTTGCCCGGAACTGTCCCGCTATTCGGCGTCCAGCGAAGGCATCCAGCGCACCTTCGAAGGATCGTCGCTGGAAACAATCCGGCACATGGTGGCGGCCGGCATCGGCATCACCGTGATGCCCGCCAGCGCCCTGGGCATGCAGGGGGCCGAAAGCAAGCTGCTGCGCTTCATCCCCTTTGCGCCGCCGGCGCCGGACCGGCGGGTCGTGCTGATCTGGCGCAAAAGTTTTCCCAGGCTGGCGGCCATCGAGGCGCTGGTGCAGGCCGTCCGGGGCTGCGGCATGCCCGGCGTCACGATGCTGGAGGAACCCATCGCCGCCGCCGTGGCCGATTGACGCCGCGCAAGACATGGCGCCGCGACGGGATCCGCGCGGCCGGACGGCCCCTTGGCCGTGCTATGCTGGAACGGTCTTGTCTTAACGGAGCATTTCATGGCAAAAGCCGTCAAAAAGACCTCTTCCCCCAAAGCCCAGACGACCCCTTCCGGTCTGCCGATCGACATCGGCATCTCCGACAAGGACCGCGCCGCCGTCGCGGCCGAACTCGCGCACACCCTGGCCGACACCTACACGCTGTACCTGATGACGCACAACTTCCACTGGAACGTGACGGGTCCCATGTTCAGCACCCTGCATCAGCTGTTCATGACGCAGTACACGGAAACCTGGCAGGCCCTGGACGCCGTCGCCGAGCGCATCCGCGCCCTGGGGCACTACGCGCCCGGCACCTACGCCGAATACGCCCGCCTCAGTTCCATCAAGGAACCCGCGTCGGTGCCCTCGGCGGAAGACATGCTGCGTCTGCTGGTCGCCGGCAACGAAGCCGTCGCCAAGACCGCTCGCAAGGCATTCAAGTGCGCCGACGCCGTCAACGATCAGCCGACCGCCGACCTCCTGACGCAGCGCCTGGACATTCACGAAAAGAACGCCTGGATGCTGCGCAGTCTGCTGGCCTGACGCGTTCATCCGGCCGATTCGTGCGCGCCGGCAGCGCTGCCGGCGTCAAGGTATCGGGAAAACCCCCGTATGTGGCATGATCCGCCCTGCGGGGGTTTCGTGTATTCTTTCTGGGTCTTTCACAGGAGGTTGTATGAACATTCGCTTGACGCCGATGGTCGCCGCTTTGGGGCTGGCTGCCGGCATGATGATGTCTACCGCGGCGAACGCTGACACAATCAAGATCGCCATCGCGGGGCCCTACACCGGGGCGCTGACGCAGTACGGCGATATGGTCAAAGAAGGCGTGGACACGGCAATCGAAACCATCAACGCCAATGGCGGCGTGCTGGGCAAGAAGCTCGAAGCCGTGGTGATGGACGACGCATGCGAACCCAAACAGGGTCCGGTCGTCGCCAACCGCGTCGTCAATGAAAAGATCCATTATGTGGTCGGGCACGTGTGCTCGGGCGCCACGATCGCGGCGGCTCCCGTCTACAACAACGAAGGCGTGGTGATGGTGTCCCCGTCCGCGACTTCGCCCGCCGTGACGGACGGCAAGAACTACGACATGATCTTCCGCACCATCGGCCGCGATGACCAGCAAGGTCCCGCCGCTGCCGAATTCATCGTGCAGAAGATCAAGCCCAAGGCCGTGGCCGTCCTCCACGACAAGCAATCGTACGGCCAGGGCATCGCCACGGCCGTGAAGAACGATCTGGAAAAAGCCGGCGTCAAGGTCGTCATGTTCGAAGGCATCAATGCCGGCGACAGCGATTATTCCGCCGTCATCACCAAGCTGAAATCGGCGGGCGCCGACTTCGTCTACTACGGCGGCTACCACCCCGAAATGGGCCTGCTGCTGCGCCAGGGCGCCGAACAAGGCCTGCAGGCCAAGTTCATGGGTCCGGAAGGCGTGGGCAACCCCGACATCAATGCCATCGCCGGCCCGGCCGTCGAAGGCATGCTGGTGACGCTGCCGGCCGACTTCACGACCGATCCCGCCAACGCATCCGTGGTCAAGGCCTTCAAGGACAAGAACCGCAATCCGGGCGGCGCCTTCCAGCTGACTGCGTATTCCGCGCTGGAATCCATCGCTGCCGGCCTCAAGGGCGTGGGCAAGGACGATCCGGTCAAGGTCGCCGCCTGGCTGCATGCCAACTCGGTCAAGACCCCGATCGGCAACATCGCCTGGAACAAGCAGGGCGACCTGAAGTCCTTCAAGTTCGACGTGTTCACCTGGCACGCGGACGGCTCGAAGACGGTCTTCAAGTAAGCCGGCCCGAGCGCATGGCAAACGGGATCCCGACAGGGATCCCGTTTTTCTTTTGGGGCGCGGCGTCCTAGCCGTCGATCCGCTGGCCGGTCCGCGCGTCGAACCAGTGGGCCGGATGCTGGCCGTCCGGACCCAGCGTGATGGCATCCCCATGGGTCAGGGGATGGTCGCGGGTTTCCGTCACGGCGCATCGCAGGATCACGGCCTGGTCTCCCCAGCGGGCATGGATCAGCTGTTCCGATCCCAGGATCTCGACGGTTTCCACCTGCGCCCGCAGTCCCGGGGCGTTCAGGCGCAGATGCTCGGGACGCAGGCCCAGGATGAGGGACGAGCCCCTGGCGGAGGCGGGAGCCTGCACCGGCAGCGCATGGCCCTCCGGCCCCAGGACATTGCCCTGGGCGTCCGCGTCGACCCGCAGCAGGTTCATGGGCGGCGAACCGATGAAGCTGGCGACGAAGGTCGTGGCCGGGCGCTCGAAGACCTCGGCGGGCGTGCCGATCTGTTCCGGAACGCCCTGGTTCATGACGATCATGCGATGCGCCAGCGTCATGGCTTCCACCTGATCGTGGGTCACGTACAGGCTGGTGGTCTTCAGCCGCTGGTGCAGTTTCTGGATTTCAAGCCGCATCTGCACGCGCAGCTTCGCGTCCAGGTTCGACAGCGGTTCGTCGAACAGGAACACGGAAGGCTCCCGCACGATGGCGCGACCCATGGCGACGCGCTGGCGCTGGCCGCCCGACAGCTGGCGGGGCCGGCGATCCAGCAGGTGGTCCAGTTCCAGGATGCGGGCTGCGTCCTCGACCCGGCGCCGGATCTCGGCCTTGTCCATGCGGCGGATCTTCAGGCCGTAGGCCATGTTGTCGAAGACGCTCATGTGGGGATAGAGCGCGTAATTCTGGAACACCATGGCGATGTTGCGCTCGGCCGGTTCCAGCGTATTCACGACCCGGTCGCCGATGGCGATGTCCCCGTCCGTGACGGATTCCAGGCCGGCGACCATGCGCATCAGGGTGGATTTGCCGCAGCCCGACGGACCGACGATGACCACGAATTCACCATCCTGGACTTCCATGTCGATGCCGTGGATGACCGCGACGCCGCCGGGATAGGTCTTGCGCACATTGCGAAAACTCAGGGTTGCCATGTAAACGTTTATCCTATTTTTCTGTGTCGACCAGGCCCTTGACGAACCACTTCTGCATCAGCACGACCACCGCCGCGGGCGGAATCATGGCCAGCAGGGCCGTCGCCATGACCAGGTTCCATTCGGTCACGCTGTCGCCGCCGGCGATCATGCGGCGGATGCCCACCACCACCGGATACATGTTTTCCTGGGTGGTGATGATCAGCGGCCAGAGGTACTGGTTCCAGCCGTAGATGAACTGGATGACGAACAGGGCGGCGATGCTGGTGCGCGACAAGGGGAAAAGAATGTCCTTGAAAAACCGCATGGGGCCGGCGCCGTCGATGCGGGCCGCCTCGACCAGTTCGTCGGGCACGGTCAGGAAGAACTGCCGGAACAGGAACGTGGCCGTGGCCGAGGCGATCAGCGGCAGGGTCAGGCCGGCGTAGCTGTTGAGCATGCCCAGGTTGGCCACCACGGCGTAGGTGGGGGCGATGCGCACTTCCACCGGCAGCATCAGGGTGACGAAGATCATCCAGAAGCACAGCATGCGCAGGGGGAAGCGGAAGTACACGACGGCGAAGGCCGACATCATGGAAATGATGATCTTGCCGATGGCGATGGCCAGCGCCATGAAGGTGCTGATCCACAGCATGCGGCCCACCGGCGGGGTGTTGACGGCATTGCCGGTCAGCACCGTCCAGTAGTTGCCGAGGAAATGCCCGCCCGGGATCAGGGACATGGGCGCCTGGGCGACTTCCTGGGCCGTCTGGGTCGAGGCGACGAAGGCCACGTAGAGCGGAAAGGCGATGACGACCACGCCCAGGATCAGCACGGCATGGGATACCAGGTCCAGCAGGGGACGACGTTCAACCATGATATTCGTCCTTGTCAGTAATTGACCTTGCGGTCCACGTAGCGGAACTGGATGGCGGTCAGGGCGATCACGATCAGCATCAGGATGACGGATTGCGCGGCCGAGGACCCCAGATCCAGGCCCTTGAAGCCCGCGTTGTAGACCTTGTAGACCAGGATGTCGGTCGCATGGCCGGGCCCGCCCTGGGTGACGATGTCGATCACCGCGAAGGTATCGAAGAAGGCATAGATGAAATTGATCACCAGCAGAAAGAAGCTGGTGGGAGACAGCAGGGGAAAGACGATGGACCAGAATCGGCGCGCCGGCCCGGCGCCGTCGATGGCGGCGGCTTCGATCAGGGACCGGGGGATGGACTGCAGCCCGGCCAGGAAGAACAGGAAGTTGTAGGACACCTGCTTCCAGATCGAGGCGAAGACGATCAGGGCCATGGCGTCCCCGCCATCCAGGCGGGGGTTCCAGTGCAGGCCCAGCTGCACCATGGCCACGGCCAGGATGCCGACGGAGGGCGAGAACAGGAACAGCCACAGCACCCCTGCCACGGCGGCCGCCACGGCGTAGGGCCAGATCAGCAGGGTTTTGTAGATCGCGGCGCCTCGCACCACCCGGTCGGCCATGACCGCCAGCAGCAGGGAAATGGCCAGGCCGCCCAGCGCCACCAGCGCGGAAAACCCGGCCGTCGTGCGAAACGAAGCCAGATAATCCGCGCTGGAAAACAGATCGGCGAAGTTGGCCAGGCCCACGAACTGCGAGGACAGGCCAAAGGGATCTTCCACGCGGAACGATTGCCACATGGCCTGCCCGGCCGGCCAGAAGAAAAACACCAGCGTGATGATGAGCTGGGGAGCCAGCAGCAGCCAGGGCAGGGTCCGATGGTGGAAGACGACGCGTTTCTCCATTGCTTACTTCACGCTCTTTTCAAAGCGTTCCAGCAGGGCGTTGCCTTCGGTGGTCATTTTCTTCAGACCGGCCTCCGGATCCATCTTGCCGGCGAAGATCTGTTCCATCGTGGCGTCTTCGATATCGCGGATCTGGGGCAGGTAGCCCAGACGGATGCCGCGCGAATTGGCCGTGGTATCTGCGTTGAGCTGCCGGACGGCGACTTCGGTGCCCGGGTTCTTGTCATAGAAACCGGATTTCTTGGTCAGCTCGTAGCCCGCCTTGGTCACCGGGACGTAGCCGGTGCCCTGGTGCCAGGCGGCCGCCTGTTCGGGGTTGGACAGGTATTTGAAGAACTTGACCACGCCCTTGTAGGTGGCGTCGGATTTGCCCGAGAACACCCACAGCGAAGCCCCGCCGATGATGGAGTTCTGAGGAGCGCCCTTGACGTCGGGGTAATAGGGCAGGGTGGAGGTCCCGAAGGCGAACTGGCCGTTCTTGATGATCGAGGCGCGCATGCCGCTGGAGCCGGTGTACATGCCGCATTTGCCCGACGTGAACAGAGCGTTGCCCGCGTCGCCGCGGCCGCCGTACGTGAATTCGCCCGCCTTGGCCATGCCGGCCAGGAAGGTCATGTGCTTCTTGAACAGCGGGCTGTCGAGCAGCAGGCGGGCATCCAGGCCGCCGAAACCGTTGTCCTTGGACGCGTAGGGCACGTTATGCCAGGCGGCGAAGTTCTCCAGCAGGATCCAGGACGGCCAGGCGCTGGAATAGCCGCATTCCATGCCGGCGGCGCGCAGCTTCTTGGCGGCGTCGGCGACTTCGGGCCAGGTCTTGGGAGGCGCGTCGGGGTTCAGGCCGGCTTTCTTGAAGGCGTCCTTGTTGTAATACAGGACCGGCGTAGAGCTGTTGAAGGGCATGGAGACCAGCTTGCCTTCCGGGGACGAGTAGTAGCTCGCGACGGCGCCCAGGAAGTCCTTGGGATTGATCGGGTCGCCGACCTTTTCGGAGAGTTCCTGCACCGGCTTGACGGCGCCCTTGGCGTACATCATCGTGGCGGTGCCGACTTCGAAGACCTGCAGGATGTCGGGCGCATTGCCCGCGCGGAACGCCGCGATGCCGGCGTTCATGGATTCGCCGTACGCGCCTTTGTAGACCGCATGCACCACGTAGTCGGACTGGCTGGCGTTGAAGGCCTTGGCGATCGAATTCACGCGCTCGCCCAGGGGGCCTTCCATGGAATGCCAGAAGGTGATGTCGGTGGCGGCCTGGGCGGCGCCGGCGCTGGCCAGCAAGGCGGCCAGCGCAGTCATGCGGAAAAGGGAAAATGCCATCAGAGTCTCCTGTGTATGCCTCCCCGAAGCCTGCCGGGGTGGCGGCGGGGGGATTGTAGGCAGGTATTGTGACCAGTTCATGTCAGCTTTGACAATCCCTGTTTGCCGCAATAAGCGCCGCCCGCGGGCCGCGGCCGCCGATCCGGCGGCGGGGTTCCGGCGCAAAGGGCGGGCCGGGCTTCGTGACATCGCGGGATTCTGTTTCCGGGGACATGATCGTACAATGTTCCGCTATGGAAAAAGGACTCTCACTTGCATTGATCGGCGGCGGCAACATGGCCAACGCCCTGGCCAGCGGCCTGATCGGCCGGCGTTGCGCGGCGGCCGACGTCCACGTCATCGACCCGGGCGACGACACCCGCGCGCGCTGGGAAGCCCTGGGCACGACGACGGCGCCGGCGCCGGACGCCAGGCTCTCCGGTTGCCGGGTCTGGTTCTTCGCCGTCAAGCCGCAGGTCATGGCCCAGGTCGTCCGGCAATGCCGGCCCTGGCTGCGGCCGGACACCCTGGTCATCAGCATCGCGGCCGGCATTCCCGGCTCGGCGATCGCCGGCTGGCTGGGCGCCGATGGGGCCCCCTATACGCGGGTGGTGCGCTGCATGCCCAATACCCCGGCCCTGATCGCCTGCGGCATGACCGGCATGGCGGCGCTGTCCGGCGTCGATGCCCAGGACCGCGCCCTGGCGGAGGAACTGCTGCGCGCGGTGGGCGACGTGCTGTGGGTGGCCGACGACGCCGCCATCGACGCGGTCACGGCCGTCTCGGGCAGCGGGCCGGCCTATGTGTTCCTGTTCCTCGAAGCCCTGATGGCCGCCGGCGTGGACCAGGGGCTCTCGCCCGAACAGGCGCGCCAGCTGGCGCTGGCGACTTTCCACGGGGCGACTCAGCTGGCCACGCTCTCGCCCGATTCCCCGGCCGTGCTGCGCGAACGGGTGACCTCCAAGGGCGGCACGACGGCGGCCGCGCTGGCCGTGTTCCAGCAGCGGGGGCAGACCGACATCCTGCGCGAAGCCGTCGCCGCGGCCGCCCGGCGGGCGGGCGAGCTGGCCCGCGAATTCTCGGACTGATCCGTCGCCGTCCCGCCGCCGGACGCGCGCGGTCGATGGGCGGTCCGTCACCCGGTGTCGATTACACCTGGTCATCAGGGATTAACCGTAGTGACACTTAGGGACCGAATCGTCAGAATACGCGTGCCGCTCAGGGCGGAAGCAAAAACCAAAGCTTGACGCTCCTGGCCCCAATGCCGCACCCGGCATTACAGCTGCCAGTGGCGCCTCTACCGGAGACATACCCAATGAAGTTCACGTTGCGCATCACCCCCGTCGTTCTGGCATTTGGCGCGCTGTCGCTGGCTGCTGGCGCTCATGCCGATACGCTGAAGATCGGCATCCCCCAGCCGATGACTGGCCCCAACACCCAGTATGGCGATCAGATCCAGGCTGGTGCGCTCACCGCCATCGATGCGCTCAACGCCGCGGGCGGTGTCAAGGGCATGAAGATCGAGCCCCTGCTGATCGATGACGGCTGCGAACCCAAGCAGGCGGTGCCGGCCGCCAACCGGGTGGTCAACTCCGGGGCGAAATTCGCCATCGCCCACGCCTGCTCCGGCACGACCGTGCCGGCCGTCAACGTCTACGAACAGGAAGGCATCGTCGCCATCACCCCGGGCGCCACCTCGCCGCTGGTGACGGACACGATCAAGCCGCACTTCTTCTTCCGCACCATCGGCCGCGACGACCAGCAAGGCCCGTTCGCCGCCGAATACATCGCCAAGGCGCTCAAGCCCAAGAAAGTCGCGATCCTGCACGACAAGCAGACCTACGGCTCGGGTGTCGCCACCCAGGTGCAGAAGACCTTGGAAAAGAACGGCGTGAACATCGCCATGTTCGAAGGCATCAACGTGGGCGACAGCGACTATTCCGCCGTCATCTCCAAATTGAAGGCCCTGGGCCCCGACCTGATCTACTTCGGCGGCTACCACCCCGAACTGGGCCTGCTGCTGCGCCAGGCGCGCGAACAGGGCCTGGATACCCAGTTCATGGGCCCCGAAGGCGTCGCCAACAAGGACCTGGCCGCCATCGCCGGCCCGGCCGTCGACAAGCTGCTGGTGACCCTGCCCGCCGACTTCACCAAGCGCAAGGGCAACGAGCAGATCCTGGAAAACTTCAAGAAGTACAAGCGCAGCCCCGACGGCGCCTTCACCATGACGGCGTATGCCGCCATGCAGGTGCTGGCCGACAGCATCACCGCCGTGGGCGACGACCCCGCCAAAGTGGCCGACTACATGCACAGCCACAGTTTTGACACCGGCATCGGCAAAGTCGATTACGATGCCAAGGGCGATCTGAAGCATTTTGAATTTGCCGTGTTCCGCTGGGACGCCAACGGCAATCTGACCCAGATCCAGCCGTAAAGGCTCGGCGCCCCGGCAGCAGCCGGGGCTGTTTTCCTGGCCGGGTCCCCGGGCCCGGCCGTCATCCTGCACATCCCCTGCCATTATGTCCGACTTGCTCCCCCTATTGACGCAACAGCTGTTCAACGGCTTGTCGCTGGGCGCGATCTACGCGCTGATTGCGATTGGCTACACCATGGTCTACGGCATCATCGGCATGATCAATTTCGCCCATGGCGAGATCTACATGATCGGTGCCTATGTCGGCCTGGTGACTCTCTCGGCCATCGGCGTCAACAGCGGCCTGCCGCTGCCCGTCATGATCCTGATCATGCTGATCATGGCCATCCTGGTGACCGCCGTGTACGGCTACGCGGTTGAAAAGATCGCCTACGCTCCCTTGCGCAACAGCCCCCGGCTGGTGCCCCTGATTTCCGCCATCGGGATGTCGATCTTCCTGCAGAACTGGGTGGCCACGGGGCAGGGCGCCCGCGACATGGCCGTCCCGGCCCTGATCAGCGGATCCGTCGACTTCACCATCGGCCTGAGCAACTTCACCGTGACGGCGCCGTATTCCCGCATCCTGATCATCGTCGTGACCGTGCTGATGATGCTGGGCCTGACGCTCTTCATCAAGTATTCGCGCACCGGCCAGGCCTCGCGGGCCTGCTCCCAGGACCTGCACATGGCCAATCTGCTGGGCATCGACACCAGCCGGATCATTTCCTACACCTTCATGATCGGCGCCATGATGGCGGCCGTGGGCGGGGTGCTGATCGCCCTGGCCATCGGCAAGCTGAACCCCTTCATCGGTTTCATCGCCGGCATCAAGGCCTTCACCGCCGCCGTGCTGGGCGGCATCGGCAGCATTCCCGGCGCCATGCTGGGCGGCGTCCTGCTGGGGCTGGCGGAAACCTTCGCCGCGGCCTTCATTTCCTCGCAGTACAAGGACATCGTGGCCTTCCTGCTGCTGGTCTTCATCCTGATGTTCCGTCCGACGGGGCTGTTGGGCAAACCCGAGGTGGAAAAGGTCTGATGATGCACAACCTCAAGAACTCGCTGATCGCCGCCGTCATGGCCGGCGTCATCATCGCGCCGGTCTATGGCCTGCAGATCCTGCGCCGCGGCCAGGAAACCTATCTGCAACCCGACTGGAAAATGATCATCGGCGGCATGCTGCTGGTCTTCCTGGTGCAGATGCTGCGCCCCCTGATCAAGCGCAGGAAGCCCGGCGGCAAGCCGCTGTTCACGCTGCCGACATTCTCCGACAAGGCGCGCCACAAAGCCATCATCGTGCTGGTGCTGTTCGCCGTGGTCTGGCCTTTCTTCACCGGCCGGGCCCAGGTGGACATCGCCACGCTGGTCCTGATCTACGTGATGCTGGGCCTGGGGCTGAACATCGTGGTCGGCTTCGCCGGCCTGCTGGACCTGGGTTTCGTGGGCTTCTACGCCACCGGCGCGTATACCTATGCGCTGCTGTACCATTGGGCGGGCTGGGGCTTCTGGGAAGCCCTGCCGTTCGCCGGCATGGTCTCGGCGATGTTCGGCTTCATCCTCGGGTTTCCGGTGCTGCGGCTGCGGGGCGATTATCTGGCCATCGTGACGCTGGGCTTCGGTGAAATCATCCGGCTGATGCTGATCAACCTGTACAGCTTCACCGGCGGCCCGGACGGCATTTCTGGCATTCCCAAGCCGTCCTTCTTCGGCTACCAGATGGTGCGCCGCTCCATGGACGGGTCGCCCACCTTCCACGAGCTGATGGGCTGGTCCTTCAACAGCCAGGACGTGGTCACGTACCTGTATCTGATGGCGCTGGTGCTGGTGCTGTTCACGCTGTATTTCACCAGCCGCCTGATCCGCATGCCGATCGGCCGCGCCTGGGAAGCCTTGCGCGAAGACGAGATCGCCTGCCGATCGCTGGGCCTGAATCCGCGCAACATCAAACTGTCCGCCTTCACCATGGGCGCGATGTTCGCGGGCTTCGGCGGAGCGTTCTTCGCCGCCCGCCAGGGCCTGGTCAATCCCGAATCCTTCACCTTCATCGAGTCGGCCCTGATCCTGGCGATCGTGGTGCTGGGCGGCATGGGCTCGCAGCTGGGGGTCATCCTGGCCGCCGTGCTGCTGACGGTCGTGCCCGAAATCGCCCGCGAATTCGCCGAATACCGCATGCTGATCTTCGGCCTGGTGATGGTGGTCATGATGGTGTGGCGCCCGCAGGGCCTGCTGCCGGTGAAACGTCCGCAAGTGGAATTGGAATCATGAGTGAATCTTTGCTGGAAGTCAGCGGACTGACCATGCGCTTCGGCGGCCTGCTGGCCGTCGACCAGGTGGCATTCGAAGTCCGCAAGAACGAAGTCTTTGCCATCATCGGCCCCAACGGCGCGGGCAAGACGACGGTGTTCAACTGCGTGGGGGGCTTCTACAAGCCCACCACCGGGACCATCACCATGGACGGCAAGCCCATCACGGGCCTGCCCAGCCACAAGGTCGCCCGCCACGGCCTGGTGCGCACGTTCCAGAACGTGCGCCTGTTCAAGAACCTGACGGTGCTGGAAAACCTGCTGGTGGCCCAGCACACCCTGATGCAGACCGGCCTGATCCAGGGCCTGCTGAAACTGCCGTCGTACCGGCATTCCGAAGCCGACGCGAAGAAACGCGCCGTCCAGTGGCTGGATTTCATGGACATCCGCCAGTATGCCAACCGGGAAGCCGGCAACCTGGCCTACGGGCACCAGCGGCGCCTGGAAATCGCCCGCTGCATGATCACCCAGCCGCGCCTGCTGATGCTGGACGAACCGGCCGCCGGCCTGAATCCCCAGGAAAAGCGCGACCTGTCGGCGCTGATCGACCAGCTGCGGCGCGAATATGGCGTCGCGGTGCTGCTGATCGAGCACGACATGAGCCTGATCATGGGGGTCTCGGACCGCATCCTGGTCATGGAACACGGCAAGCCCATCACCACGGGCCTGCCTCAGGAGGTCCGCACGGATCCCCGCGTCATCAAAGCTTATCTGGGGGAATGACCGTGCTCAAACTTGAAAACGTCAGCACGTTTTACGGCGCCATCCAGGCGCTGGACAATGTCTCCGTCGAAGTCAACCAAGGCGAGATCGTCACCCTGATCGGCGCCAACGGCGCGGGCAAGACCACCTTGCTGATGACGGTCTGCGGCAATCCCCGGGCCCGGTCGGGGCGCATCAGCTTCCTGGGCGACGACATCACCGAACAGCCCACGCACACCATCATGCAGCGCGGCATCGCCATTTCTCCGGAAGGCCGCCGCGTGTTCCCCGACCTGACGGTCGCGGAGAACCTGAACATGGGGGCCTTCTTCCTGGACAAAGCCCAGACCGAAGAAAGCATGGATCACGTCTTCGACCTGTTCCCGCGCCTGAAGGAACGCGCCAACCAGCGGGCCGGCACCATGTCCGGCGGCGAACAGCAGATGCTGGCCATCGGCCGGGCGCTGATGACGCGTCCGAAGCTGCTGCTGCTGGACGAGCCCACGCTGGGCCTGGCGCCGCTGATCATCGCGCAGATCTTCGACATCATCCGCACGATCCGGGAAGAGGGCGTCACTGTGTTCCTGGTCGAGCAGAACGCCAACAAGGCGCTGCAGGTGGCCGATCGAGGCTACGTGCTGGAAACCGGCAAGGTCGTGCTGGCCGACACCGGCGAAAACCTGCTCAGCAACGACGAGGTCCGCAAGGCATACCTGGGGGCCTGACCGCCGTTCGGGTCAGGATGGAAAATCGCCCGGCCTTTGGCCGGGCGGTTTCTTTCAGATCAGCCCTTGAGCCTTCAGCGCCGCCTGGACGCCGGGATCGGCCTGCATGCGCTGCTGGAACTTGCGCAGTTCCTCCATGCCGGGCAGGGTGATCTGCTTGGCGTCGGCCCACATCAGCAGCACGAACAGGTAGGGGTCGGCGATCGAGCGTTCGCCGGTCAGCCAGTCGCGGCCCTTCAGGCGATCGTTGACGATGGCGAACAGGCTTTTCAGCTTCTCGCCGGCCTTGGCGGCCAGGACCTTGGCAAAGGATTCATCGCCGCCGCTGAAGTAGGGTGCGCTGAACACCATGTTGAAGGTGCGATGCAGGTCGGAATTGCACAGGCCGAGCCAGCGGCGGGTTTCCGCGCGGGCGCGGGGCGTGTCGCCCAGCAGCTTGGCCTCGGGATGCAGTTCGGCCAGATAGTCCAGGATGGCGGCGCTTTGCGTCAGCACGAAGTCGCCATCCACCAGGGTCGGCACGGCTCCCGCGGGATTCAGCTTCAGGTAGGCGGGCTCCTTGGTCTGCTCGCGAGTCAGGCGCTCGGTCTCGTAGGGCTTGCCGATCCATTCCAGAACGATATGCGTCGCCAGCGGGCAGGCGCCCGGAAAATAATAGAGTTTCATAAAGCTTCCGACCAAAAAAAGGGGTTCAGGATGTCAGGGCTGTTATACCACCGCGGCCCCGGCTCAGGGCGTCCGCTTAGAGTAGACTAGGGTTCTCTGAATACGGAACACTCATTCAAAGGCCCCCCATGGACCCTCTGCGCATCGTCTTCCTGGATCGAGATACCCTGCCGGCCTCCATCGACATCCCGGCGCCGGCGGTGCCGCACGAATGGGTGGCCCATGCGCGGACCCGTCCGGACCAGGTGGCGGAGCGTATCCTGGATGCGGACATCATCATCACCAACAAAGTCGCCCTGACCGCGGACGTGCTGCAGCAGGCGCCGCGCCTGCGCATGGTGGCCCTGGCCGCCACCGGCACGGACAACGTCGATCTGGACGCCTGCAACCAGCGCCGCATCATCGTGTCCAACGTGCGCGACTACGCCGTTCACACCGTGCCCGAACACACCTTCGCCCTGATGCTGGCCCTGCGGCGCAACCTGCTGGCCTATCGCCAGTCGGTGGCCGACGGGCGCTGGCACGAAAGCGGCCAGTTCTGCTATTTCGATTTTCCCGTGCGCGACCTCGCGGGGTCCACCCTGGGCATCATCGGACGCGGTGCCCTGGGCGAAGCCGTCGCCGAAATCGCCCGGGCGTTCGACATGCGCGTGCAGTTCGCCGCCCGCAGGGACGCCGGATCGCCCGTCGAGGACTACACCTCGTTCACCCACGTGCTGCGCACCAGCGACGTGATCAGCCTGCATTGTCCGCTCAACGACCAGACCCGCGGCATGATCGGCGCCGCCGAATTCGCCCTGATGGACCGCAAGCCCCTGCTGATCAACACGGCCCGGGGCGGCCTGGTCGACGAACAGGCGCTGGAACACGCGCTGCAGACCGGCCAGATCAGCGGCGCGGGGTTCGACGTCGCCACGCGGGAACCGCCTCCGCCCGATCATCCGATCCTGCGGCTGCTGCGCTTTCCCAACTTCATCCTGACGCCGCACGTGGCATGGGCCAGCGAAGAAGCCATCCGCGCCATGGCCCACCAGGTGCGCGACAACATCGAAGCCTTCTGCCGCGACGCGCCGCGCAACGTCGTGGCCGGCTTCCATGGCTGAACACCTCATCGGGGGCGGGCGCGCCGGCGTCCGCCTCGCTTGCCTCTAGGATTGGATCGAAACCCATGTCTTTGCCTTTACGATTGGCCATCAACGGTTATGGCCGCATCGGACGCTGCGTGCTGCGGGCCTGGATGGAATCCGGCGATCCGGACGCGATCCAGATCGTCGCCATCAACGAACCCGCCGATCTCGAGTCCATGGCCTACCTGACCCGCTTCGATTCCACCCACGGCGTGTTTCCGGGCGAGGTGCGGACCCTCGACGGCGGCCTGAGGATACAGGGGCGCGACATTCCGGTCTTCCACACCCGCGAACCCGCCGGCGCGCCCTGGGGGGAACTGGGCCTGGACCTGCTGCTGGAGTGTTCCGGCATCTATGGCACCCGCGCAAGCCTGCAGGGCTTCCTGGACTCGGGCTGCCCGCGCGTGCTGGTGTCCAATCCCGGGCAGAGCGCCGCCGACGTGGAAGCCACCATCGTCCACGGCATCAATGACGCCGATCTGCGCGCCGACCAGCGCATCGTCTCGGCGGCATCCTGCACGACCAACGCCATCGTGCCGGTGCTGGATCTGCTGGACCGCCGCCTGGGCGTGAAGAGCGCCTTCCTGACCACGCTGCATTCCGTCATGAACGACCAGCCCATGATCGACGGCTACCACCATTCCGATCTGCGGCGCACGCGTTCCGCCATGCAGTCCATCGTGCCGGTGACGACGGGCCTGGCCCAGGGCGTGGAACGCCTGTTGCCGCAGCTGGCCGGCTGCATCCAGGCCAAGGCCGTCCGGGTGCCGATCCTGAACGTCTCGGCCATCGACCTGACCGTCAACCTGGCGCAGGCGACCTCGGTCGACGCCCTGAACGACTTGCTGGCGCAGGCCGCCCAGGCCTGCCCGCATCTTCTGGCCTGCACCCGCCAGCCGCATGCCTCCGTCGACTTCAACCACGACGCGCATTCCGCGATCCTGGACCTGGGGCAGACGCGGGTGAACAACGGGCATTTTGCCAATCTGCTGGTCTGGTTCGACAATGAATGGGGCTTTGCCAACCGCATGCTGGACATCGCCCGGATCTGGGCGGACCTCTTCAGACCGGCGCACTAAATTTTTCCATCGAAACGATAAGGAGCTCGACATCATGGCTGACAGCCGCACCGAAACCGATTCCATGGGGGCGATCGAAGTCCCCGCTGCGCATTACTGGGGCGCCCAGACGCAGCGGTCCATCCAGAATTTCCCGATCGGCGTGGATCGCTTCCGCTGGCAGGCCCCCATCATCCACGCGCTGGGCGTGCTCAAGAAGGCGGCGGCCCAGGCCAACGCCGAACTGGGCGAGCTGCCGGCCGACATCGGCAACCTGATCGTGCGGGCCGCCGACGAAGTCATCGAAGGCAAGCTGAACGCGGAATTCCCGCTGGTCGTCTTCCAGACCGGCTCGGGCACGCAGTCCAACATGAACGCCAATGAAGTCATCGCCAACCGCGCGATCGAACTGGCGGGCGGCGTCGTCGGCAGCAAGGCCCCGGTGCATCCCAACGACCACGTCAATCGCGGCCAGTCGTCCAACGACACGTTCCCGACCGCCATGCACATCGCGGTGGCCACCGAACTGGCCCGGCATTTCTTCCCGGCGGTCGGCCGGCTGCGCGCCACGCTGGACGCCAAGGCCAAGGCCTACCAGAACATCGTCAAGACCGGCCGCACTCACCTGCAGGACGCCACGCCCATCACGCTGGGGCAGGAGATCAGCGCCTGGGTGGCCCAGCTGGACTTCGCGCTGGATGCCGTCCAGGCGGCGCTGCCGGGCGTGTACGACCTGGCCATCGGCGGCACGGCCGTCGGCACCGGCCTGAACGCCCATCCGCGCTTCGGCGAACTGGCCGCCGCCCGCATCTCCGACATCACCGGACTGCCGTTTCGCAGCGCCGCCAACAAATTCTTCGCCCTGTCGGCCCATGACGCCCTGGTCAGCCTGTCGGCGGCTCTGCGCACGCTGGCCGGCGCCCTGATGAAGATCGCCAACGACGTGCGCTGGCTGGCCAGCGGTCCGCGCTGCGGCATCGGCGAACTGGTCATCCCGGAAAACGAACCCGGTTCCTCCATCATGCCGGGCAAGGTCAACCCGACCCAATGCGAAGCCATGACCATGGTCTGCGTCCAGGTGTACGGCAACGACGCCGCGGTGGCCTTCGCCGGGTCCCAGGGCAACTTCCAGCTGAACGTCTACAAGCCCGTCATGGTGCACAACGTGCTGGAAAGCATCGGGCTGCTGGCCGACGCCTGCCTGTCCTTCGACGAGCACTGCGCCGTCGGGATCGAGCCCAACACGGACCGCATCGAACAGAACCTGGAAAAGAACCTGATGCTGGTCACCGCCCTGAATCGCCACATCGGCTACGACAAGGCGGCCGCCATCGCCAAGAAGGCCCACAAAGAGCACAGCACCTTGCGTCAGGCCGCGCTGGCGCTGGGCTTCCTGACGGATGCGCAGTACGATGAATGGATCGTCCCCCTGGATATGACCCATCCCAGCAAAGGCTGAACCATGACCACCCCTGTGCAGATCAAGCGCGCCTATGAATCGCCGGCCGACAGCGACGGCCTGCGGGTGCTGGTGGACCGCTTGTGGCCCAGGGGCCTGTCCAAGGCTTCGTTCAAGCACGATCTCTGGTGCAAGGACCTGGCGCCCAGCGCCGATCTGCGCACCTGGTTCGGGCACAAGCCCGAACGCTGGGAACAGTTCCGCCGCGACTACACGGCGGAACTGCGGGCCGACGCGGCCCAGGGCCTGATGGACGAGATCCTGTCGACGGCCGGGGGCCGCAGGATCACGCTGTTGTACGGCGCCCGGGATACCGAACACAATCAGGCGGTCGTGCTGGCGCAGGTGCTGGCGGACCGCGCCCGGCGCCACTAGGGGCGGCGCGACCGCCCCCAATCATCGACTGTCCGCCGTCGGGGCGGGCAGGGCAGGAGAACGCATGCTGCTGGTCTATTTCGGGGCGCAATCGGCCTGGGCGCTGGGCTTGCTGGGCCTGGTGCTGCTGCTGGCCGTGTTCATCGCCATCCAGGCCCATCGCAGCCGCGCGCAAGGCGGCAATGAAGAGCTGCCCGGCATGCTGGGCGAAGTCACCGAGCCGTCCGACGCGCGGGGAAAATCCTGGGCGCTGGTGCGGGGCGAAGTCTGGCAGGTGCAGTGCAAAGTCCCGCTGCGCCCGGGACAGACCGTCAGGGTCGTGCGGGCCCGGGGGCTGACGCTGCAGGTGGAACTGGTGGCGGACAGTGATGTTTCCTTAGGAGAATCCACATGATGTTTCTGGATCTGGGCTCGAGCGTCAGCCTGCTGGTGCTGATTTTTCTGGTGCTGGTGCTGTTCAAGCTCTTTCACATCCTGCGCGAATACGAGCGGGCCGTCATCTTCACGCTGGGGCGCTACACGGGCGCGAAAGGGCCCGGCCTGATCATCGTCATTCCGTTCCTGCAGCAGGTCGTGCGGGTGGACATGCGCGTGATCACCATGGACATTCCGCCCCAGGACGTGATTTCCCGCGACAACGTCTCGGTGCAGGTCAATGCCGTGGTGTATTTCCGGGTGGTCGATCCCGGCAAGGCCATCATCCAGGTGGAACACTTCCTGGAAGCCACCAGCCAGCTGGCGCAGACCACGCTGCGGGCCGTCCTGGGCAAGCACGAACTCGACGAGATGCTGTCCGAGCGCGAGAAACTGAATCTGGACGTGCAGACGATCCTGGACACCCAGACCGACGGCTGGGGCATCAAGGTCACCAACGTCGAAATCAAGCACATCGACCTGAACGAAACCATGGTCCGCGCTATGGCGCGCCAGGCCGAGGCCGAACGCGACCGGCGGGCCAAGGTCATCCATGCGGAAGGCGAACGCCAGGCCGCGCAGGCCCTGTCCGAGGCGGCCCACACCCTGGCCCGGGAACCGTCCGCCATGCAGCTGCGCTATCTGGAAACCCTGACCCAGGTGGCGGGCGACAAGTCGTCCACGCTGGTGTTCCCGATTCCCATCGATCTGCTGGCCGGTTTCATTGGCCAGACGCGTCCGACTCCGCCAGCAACTGGCCGATCACCGCGCCCGCCCGAAGATCGTCCAGCTGGCCAAAATGATGCAGGCGGATCCGACCCTGTTCGTCCAGAATGAACAGCGTCGGGGTCCCTTGCATGTGCCAGGCCTGCATGGTCAGCGGAATGGGGTTGCCCCGGGGATCGGGGCGATCGATGCCCACCGGGAAATGAATGCGGTATTCGTGCAGAAAGGCCCGCAGCGCGATTTCGCCCATGGCGGCGTGATGCTCGAAGACCGTGTGCAGCCCGATGACCTGCACCCGGCCCGGCGGGAAAGCCTGGCGGATGGATTTGGCCTGGGGGATGCCGTGCGACACGCAGCCCGGGCACAGCATCTGAAAGGCGTGCACGACCACGACTGAACCGCGCAGGTCCTCCAGCGACAGCGGGGCGTCTGTATTCAGCCAGCTTGCCACATCCCAGTCGGGGGCCGCTTCACCCGTGATCATCGCCGTTTCCTTCACGTATGCCAGCCTTCATCATAGGCCGCCCATGAGGGCGAGGGAAGACCTACAATGCGTGGCGGTATTCCGGCATCGCACCGCAAGCCATGGTGTAATGAAGCCACAAGCCCCGAAGGGGTTTGTCCGCCGGCCGGGCGCAGCCGCGCCACCCGGCGGGATAGGATCCCGATCTCTCTTTTCCGCATACTGGAGACTTACTCATGAAACTGTCTGCACTGGCTCTGTGCATTCCCCTGCTGGCCCTGGGTCAGACTGCCCAGGCCGCTCCGGATTTCGCCCAGGTCAACGACATTCTCACGAAGAACGCCTGTCTGGCATGCCATGCCGTCGACAAAAAAGTCATCGGACCGGCCTACGACGAAGTCGCCGCCAAGCACAAAGGCCAGGCGGATGCCGCCGCCATCCTGACCAAGCACATCAAGGAAGGCAGTTCCGGCAACTACGGCCCGATCCCGATGCCGCCCAACGTCGGCATTTCCGACGCGGACATCAAGACCGTGGTCGAATGGCTGGTCGCCGGCGCGCCCCGCTGATCGACGGCTCGTCCCGAACCCTGCGCGCGGCTCCGGGCCGCCGCAGGGTTTTTTGCTTGGACTCCTGAACTTTCCCTTCATCAGAACGCATCAACTCAGCCGCCGCCGGCTCCATGCCGGCGGCGATGGCACCGGAGCACATGGGTGAATCCACATTACGATGTACTGATCATCGGCAGCGGCCTGGCGGGCCTGACCGTCGCCCTGCACCTGGCGGCCGACAAGAAAGTGGCCGTCCTGTCGAAAAAAGCCCTGCTGGACGGCGCCAGCAACTGGGCGCAGGGCGGCATCGCCGCCGTGCTGGATTCCCAGGACAGCCATGACAAGCACATGGCCGACACCCAGGTGGCCGGCGCGGGCCTGTGCGACGCGCAGGCGACGCGGCACATCGTCGAACAGGGGCCTTCCGCGATCGACTGGCTCATCAAGCTGGGCGTGCCCTTCACGCCCGACCAGGGCGCCGAGCTGGGTTTTCATCTGACCCGCGAGGGCGGCCACAGCCAGCGACGCATCATCCACGCCGCCGACGAGACGGGCCACCTGGTGCAGCTGACGCTGGAACAGCAGGTGCGGGCGCACCGCAACATCACGCTGCTGGAATATCACTCGGGGGTGGAACTCATCACCAGCCGCATCCTCGAACCCCATGCTTCGGCCATGCCCGACGCGCCCGCCCGCTGCCTGGGCGCCTACGTCTACGACGAGCGCGGCGATCGGGTGCGCACGATCCTGGCCGGGCAGGTGGTGCTGGCCACGGGGGGCGCCGGCAAGGTCTACCTGCACACCAGCAATCCCGACACGTCCACGGGCGACGGCATCGCCATGGCCTGGCGCGCGGGCTGCCGCGTGGCCAACATGGAATTCATGCAGTTCCATCCGACCTGCATGTACCATCCCCAGGCCAAATCCTTCCTGATTTCCGAAGCGGTGCGCGGCGAGGGCGGCGTCCTGCGCCTGCCGGCCGCCGCGGGCGCCCAGGCGGGCGAACGCTTCATGCGGTGGCACGACGAACGCCTGGAACTGGCTCCGCGCGACGTCGTCGCGCGCGCCATCGATTTCGAGATCAAGAAACGCGGCCTGACCCACGTCGAACTGGACATCAGCCACCGGCCGCCCGAATTCATCCGCGAGCACTTCCCGACGATCCACGCCCGCTGCCTGGAATTCGGCATCGACATGACCCGCGAACCGATCCCGGTCGTGCCGGCCATGCACTTCACCTGCGGCGGGGTGGTGATCGACCTGAACGGCCGCACCGACATCCCCGGCCTGTACGCGGTCGGCGAAACCGCCTATACCGGTCTGCATGGCGCCAATCGCCTGGCCAGCAATTCGCTGCTGGAATGCCTGGTGATCGGCCGCAACGCCGCCCACGACATCGACGATCAGCCCGCGCCGGCCCCGACGGCGGAACCCGTTCCCGACTGGGACGACAGCCGGGCCCGCGACGGCGCGGAAGCCGTGCTGGTCACGCACGCCTGGGACGAGGTCCGGCGCCTCATGTCCAACTACGTCGGCATCGTGCGCACGCAAAAGCGCCTGGACCGCGCCCGCCAGCGCATCAGCCTGCTGGAGCAGGAAATCGAGGCCTATTACCAGGAATATCGCGTCACCAGCGACCTGCTGGAATGCCGCAACCTGATCCAGGTCGCGGCCCTGGTCGTGGCCGCCGCCCTGTCGCGCAAGGAAAGCCGGGGCCTGCACTACTGCCAGGACTTCCCCTGGACGCTGCCGCGCGCGCTGCCCACCGTCATGACGCCGGAAACGGGGTTCCGCTGAAAACGCCAAGGCCCGCCGTCATGGGCAGGCTTTGGCGCTCGGGCGGGCGCAAAGCGCATCCGCGCTACAGGATCCGCATCGAATAGTCCACGGCCTTGATGTCCTTGGTCAGGCTGCCGATGGAAATGCGGTCCACTCCGGTCTGGGCGATAGCCCGCACGGTGTCGTGCGTGATGCCGCCGGAGGCTTCCAGCACCGCGCGCCCCCGGGTCAGCTCGACCGCGGCGCGCAGATCGTCCAGCGAGAAATTGTCCAGCAGGATGGACACCGCTCCGGCGTCCAGCGCCTGGCGCAGTTCATCCAGGTTCTCGACCTCGATCTGCACGGGGACGTCGTAGGGCAGGGCCTGGGCCGCCTTCAGCGCGGGCCCGATGCCCCCGGCGGCGGCGATGTGGTTTTCCTTGATCAGCACGCCATCGTAGAGCGCCAGCCGCTGGTTCTTGCCGCCGCCGACCCGGACCGCGTATTTCTGCCCCAGGCGCAGGCCCGGCAAGGTCTTGCGGGTGTCCAGGATGGCCGCCCGGGTTCCGCTGGCCAGGTCCGCGTAGCGGCGGGTGGCGGTGGCCACTCCCGAGAACAGCTGCAGGAAGTTCAGCGCCGTGCGCTCCGCCGTCAGCAGCGCGCGGGCGGGGCCGTGCAGCCGGCAGACGACGGAATCCGGTTCCATCCAGTCGCCTTCCGCATACGCCCAGTCCACCAGGATCCGGTCGTCGACCCGATGCATCACGGCCTCGAACCAGGGGGCGCCGCACAGCACGGCGGATTCCCGCACGACGACGCGGGCGGCCTCGACCTGTTGATCGGGAATCAGCAGGCCCGTGACGTCGCCCGTGCCGATGTCTTCAGCCAGGGCCTGATCGATATGGGCGTCGAAGGCGGTCTGCAGGGCAGGGGAGAACGGCGCGTGAGGATTGCGCAGGGTGGAAGGCGGATGGCTGCTCATGCGGGGCCGACCTTGGCGAACAGCGTCTGTTCCCGGGCCAGATCGGCGCCGGGGTGCACCTGGCGGCGGCGCGCGGCCGCGAAATCGAGCATCCGGTCGATGCCGACCTTGGCCCGGCGGCCCAGGTCGGGATCCAGATGGACTTCGTTGCCGCCGAATTCCAGGGCGTCGGCGATCCCCTTCAGGGAATTCATGGCCATCCAGGGGCAGTGGGCGCAGCTTTTGCAGGTGGCCGATTCGCCCGCGGTGGGGGCGGCGATGAAGGTCTTGCCGGGCGCGGCCAGCCGCATCTTGTGCAGCAGCCCCTGGTCGGTGGCGACGATGAAGGTCGTGGCCGGGAATTCGGTGGCGGCCGCCAGCAGGCGCGACGTGGAGCCGACGATGTCGGCCTGGGCCACCACGGAAGCCGGGGATTCGGGGTGCGCCAGGACCAGGGCGCCGGGATGTTCCTTGCGCATGAGATCGAGCTCGATGCCCTTGAATTCGTCGTGCACGGTGCACGAGCCCTGCCACAGGACCATGTCGGCGCCGGTCTGGCGCTGGATGTACGACCCCAGATGGCGGTCCGGCGCCCAGAGGATCTTCTTTCCCTGGCGGTGCAGGTCGGCGACGATGTCCAGGCCGATCGAGGACGTCACCATCCAGTCCGCCTGAGCCTTGACCGCCGCGCTGGTGTTCGCATACACGACGACGGTGCGGTCGGGATGCCGCGCCCGGAACTGGGCGAAGGCCGCCGGATCGCAGCCCAGGTCCAGCGAACAGGTCGCGTCCAGATCGGGCATCAGAATGCGTTTTTCGGGGCTGAGGATCTTCGCGGTCTCGCCCATGAAGCGCACGCCCGACACGACCAGGGTCCGCGCCGCGTGATCGCGCCCGAAACGGGCCATTTCCAGCGAATCCGACACGCAGCCGCCGGTTTCCTCGGCCAGATCCTGGATGTCGGCATCCACGTAATAGTGCGCCACCAGCACGGCGTCGCGCTGCGCCAGCAGGGTGCGGATGCGGGCTTTCTGGAATTCACGTTCTTCGGCGGAGACGGGCGGGTTGACCCGAGCCCAGGCTTCCGCCGGGCTGAGAGTCCCCTTGACCATATCCGGGCGATCGAATTCAACGATTCGGGTACCTGAGGGCATGATGAATGGAAGCTTGAAAAAGACGGGGTGAACCTGAGGATGATACGACAAAGCGATAGCGCATGCCGGTAATGTCCTTATGACCGCCCGGCCGGCGCTCGCCGGCCCCGCGAGCCATGTCCTCGCGAGCGTATCAAGGACTAGGGATTTCCCCAAGGTAGTGTCTATACTGGTGAAAGCAAACCGAATACGGATTCGCCATGACACCTTTCAAGCTGGAACAGTCTCCTGTCTTGTACTTTGCGGATTTCGTCCTGTATCCGGCGGCCATCATCATCGGAGCAGGGGTGCTGCTGTGGCAGGGCGCGGGCCCCGTCTGGGCCCTGCTGCTGGCGGCGGCCCTGGGCTTCCTGTCCTGGAGCCTGATCGAGTACGGCCTGCATCGCTTCGTGCTGCATGGCCTGCAGCCCTTCAAGCGCTGGCACGAGGAACATCACCAGCGCCCCTTCGCCCTGATCGGCACCTCCACGCTGGTCAGCCTGTCCATGCTGGGCCTGCTGGTCCTCTGGCCCCTGTCCGCGATCCTGGGGCGCTGGATCGGCCTGTCGGCCACCCTGGGGGTCGGCGCGGGTTATCTGCTCTACGTTCTGGTTCATCACGCCACGCACCACTGGAAAGCCGCTCCAGGGTCCTGGATGCACGCGCGCAAGCGCGACCATGCGCTGCACCACCGGCCCGGCGCCCACGGCTGGTACGGGGTGACGACATCGTTCTGGGATCGGGTATTCTTGACCGACCGGAACCGCTGATCCTTTTTCGACAGACCTTCCGACCACATTGACCAGGAGCCCGCCTCATGTCCGATTCGTTGATGCTGTATACCGATTCCAACTTCATCAGTCCTTATGCCATGTCGGTATTCGTCGCGCTGGCGGAAAAGGGCGCGCCCTTCGAGATGACGCCGGTCGACCTGGGCCGGGGCGATCAACGGGCGCCCGGCTACGTCGAGCTTTCCCTGACCGGCAAGGTGCCCGCCCTGGTCCAGGGAGACTTCGCCCTGGCGGAATCATCGGCCATCATCGAATACGTGGACGAGGCCTTCCAGGGCCCCGCGCTGTATCCGCGCGATGCGCGCCAGCGCGCCCGCGCCCGCCAGATCCAGGCCTGGGTGCGCACGGATCTGGCCGCGCTGCGCCAGGAGCGCTCGTCCGATATCCTGTTCAGCCGGCCGTCCCAGCCGCTGCCGCCCCTGACGCCCGCCGCGTCGCAGGCGGCGGAAAAGCTCCTGTCGGTCGCCGGACGGCTGGTGCCGCCGACCGGCAAGCATCTGTTCGGCGCCTGGTGCATCGCCGATTTCGAGCTTGCCTTCATGCTGAACCGGCTGGTGTCGGGCGGCGATTCCGTGCCCCGGCGCCTGGTGGATTATGTCCACGAGCAGTGGGGCCGGTCCTCGGTCCAGCGCTGGGTCGGTTTCCACGAACGGCAACAGGCCTGATCGGCGCCGCCCGCCGCGCGGATCAGGAGGGCGCATGGCGCGCACAGGCGCATGCGTCCCTACGAAAGGTATATTGTTTTAGATATCAATAATAAGAATATTTCATCTCTAAAAGTATATTTTTCCGCCTTTTTGTCCATACACTATTCAGCAGTCCAAGAACGCACGCCGACGGCATGCCGGGGCCTCGGTCCCTTCCGCATCATCCGCGCCGCTGCCCGATAACGATCCAGGAGACTGCATGAAATACCATCACCACGAATACGTGTCCCGCGATCCGCGGATACAGGACCCGGCGGGGACCGGCATCGATCGGCCGGACGATCCGCCCGACGAGGTCGACGTGCTGATCGTCGGAGCGGGGCCGGCGGGCATGATCGCCGCCGCCCAGTTGTCGCAGTTCTCCGGCGTCACCACGCGCATCGTCGACCGCAGGGCTTCCCGCCTGGAAGTCGGGCTGGCCGACGGCATGCAGAAGCGCAGCCTGGAAACCTTCGATGCCTTCGGCTTCGCCGAATCGCTGATGGCGGAAGCCTGCCATGTGACGGAAACGGCCTTCTGGAAGCCCGACCCGGCGTCTCCGGAAAACATCCACCGCGTCTCCCGCCTGGACGAGGACCCCAACAAGGTCAGCGAATATCCGCACCTGACGGTCAATCACGCCCGCGTGCTGGATTATTTCGCCGAGTTCATGGCGCATGCGCCCACCCGGATGAAGCCGGATTACGGCCTGGAGTTCCAGGGATTGACCATCGCGCCGTCGGGCGATCATCCGGTGGAGGTCAAGCTGACATACAGCGCGGGCCCGAAAGCAGGGCAGGAGCGCACGATCCGCGCCAAATACGTGATCGGCTCGGATGGCGCCCACAGCGGCGTGCGCAAGGCGCTGGGATGGCGGCTGCAGGGGGAATCCGCCAATCACGCCTGGGGCGTGATGGACATTCTCGCGGACACGGATTTCCCGGACGTCCGCGTGAAATGCGCCATCCAGTCCGAATCCCACGGCAATATTCTGCTCATCCCGCGCGAGGGCGGGTTCCTGTTCCGCCTGTATGTCGATCTGGGGGACGTGCTGGCCGGCGACCAGGGCGCGATTCGCCGCACCCCCGTCGAGCAGACCATCGCCCGGGCGCAGCGGATCTTTCATCCCTACCGCCTGGACGTCCGCCACGTGGCTTGGTATAGCGTCTACGAAGTTGGACACAGGCTGTGCGAGCGTTTCGACGACGTGCCGCAGGACCAGGCCGGACGCCGGACTCCCCGGGTATTCATCGCCGGCGACGCGGCCCACACCCACAGCGCCAAGGCCGGGCAGGGGACCAATGCCTCCATGCAGGACGGCTTCAACCTGGGCTGGAAGCTGGGCCACGTCCTGGAGGGCAGAAGCCCGGAGGCGCTGCTGGCGACCTATTCGGCCGAACGGCAGAAGATCGGGCAGGACCTGATCGATCAGGACAAGCACTGGGCCGCCCAGATGGCCAAGGCTCCGGAGGATTTCGCCAGCCAGGCCGAGTTCGAGGAAGCCTATCTGCGGATCAACGAGTTCGCGCAGGGTTTCATGACCCGGTACGAGCCCTCCATGATCACCGCGACGGCGCAAGACCAGGCCCTGGCCACGGGATTCCCCATCGGCAAGCGCTTCTGGTCGGCCGAGGTGATGCGGGTCGCGGACGCCAATCGCCGCCATCTGGGCCACGAAGCCAAGGCCGATGGGCGCTGGCGCCTGTACGTCTTCGCCGATGGCGCGCCCCCGGGCGAGGATTCGCCGACGGCCGCGCTGGGACGCTGGCTGGCGGAATCGCCCGAATCGCCGATCCAGCGGTTCACGCCGGCGGGGGCGGACGAAAACGCCCGGTTCGACATCAAGGTCATCTATCAGCAGAACCACGCGCAGATCGACATCGGTCGGGTTCCGGCCGCTTTCACGCCCCGCATGGGCCCCTATCGCCTGGCGGATTATGAAAATATCTACGCGGCGCTGCCGGACACTGATATCTTCGATCTGCGCGGAATCGACCGGCGCGGCGCGCTGATCGTCGTGCGCCCCGATCAGTACGTCGCCAACGTGCTTCCCCTGACCGCGACGGATCGCCTGGCGGCGTTCATTCGGACCATCGCTTTACCTCAACGTTAAAACCAGAAAACAGGAGAGAGACCATGAAATTCGGCATGAAGCTGGGAGCCGTCGCGCTATCCATGAGCGCGGCGCTGAGCGTCGGCGCGGCCCAGGCGAAAGACCTCACGGTGGGCCTGGTCCTGTCGGTGTCGGGTCCGTTCGCGGACTACGGCCGGCAGATCCAGAACGGCATCCATCTGTACATGGCGGAACACGGCGACACGGTGGCGGGCCGCAAGATCAAACTGATCGTCAAGGACGACACCGGCATCGCGCCGGCGGTGGCCAAGCGCCAGGCGCAGGAGCTGTTGATCAAGGACAAGGTCGACATCCTGGCCGGATTCGATCTGACGCCGAATGCCTTTTCCGTCGCGCCGCTGGCCACCGAGGCCAAGGTGCCGATGATCGTCATGAACGCGGCCACCTCGTCCATCACCGAAAAGTCGCCCTACATCGCCCGCGTGTCGATGACGCTGCCGCAAAGCTCCTGGGCCATGGCCCAGTGGGCCTACAAGAACGGCATTCACTCGGCCTACATCCTGGTGGCGGATTACGGCCCCGGCCACGATGCCCAGGAACAGTTCAAGAAGACGTTCACGGGGCTGGGCGGCAAGATCATGGGCGAAGTCCGCACGCCGGTCAGCACGGCGGATTACTCGCCCTTCCTGCAGCGCGTGAAAGACACCAAGCCGGCTGCGCTGTTCTTCTTCGTGCCGCCGGGCAGCTCCATGGTCTCGCTGGTGAAGAACTTCCGGGAACTGGGGCTGGACAAGCTGGGCATCAAAGCCATGGGGCCGGGCGACATGACGGATGAAAACTCCTTGCCGGCGCTGGGCGACGCCGCCCTGGGCATGATCACGGCCTTCCATTATTCGGCCGCCCACGATTCGCCGCAAAACAAGGCTTTCGTGGCCGCCTACGCCAAGAGCTTCCCGGGCGACGCCCCGAATTTCATGTCCATCGGCGGCTACGACGGCATGCAGCTGATCTACAAGGCTCTGGAAAAGACGAAGGGAGACGCCGGCGGCGATGCCTTCATGGCGGCGGTCAAGGGCATGAAATGGGAAAGCCCGCGCGGTCCGGTGGAAATCGATCCCGATACCCGCGACATCATCCAGGATGAATACATCCGCAAGCTGGAGCGCGTCGACGGCAAACTGCAGAACGTCGAATTCGATACGTTCAAGGCGGTGAAGGACCCGGGGAAGCAGGGCTGATGCGCTCACAGGCGCTCCATCCGGGAACGCGCGCGGGCAGGGCGGGCCATGGGATCTGACTGGACCGACCGCGTCCGCCTGCGCCATCTGCGCTTTCTGCTCAGCCTGGCGCGGACGCGCAACCTGAGCCATTCGGCCTCGGCCCTGCACACCACGCAGCCCGCCTTGTCCAAATGGCTCAAGGACCTGGAAGCCGACATCGGTCTGACGCTGTTCGACCGGCACGCCCGCGGCCTGACGCCCACGCCGCACGGCCAGGCCCTGATCGATCACGCCAGGCGGATCGAGGCGCAGCTGGATCGCGCCGCGGCCGACATGAAGATCCTCAGCGAAGGCGGAGCAGGGCACGTGGCGCTGGGCGCGTCCGGCGTGGCCGCCACGGAAGCCGGGCCCCTGTCGGTGCTGGAAATGACGGCCCGCATGCCGGGCCTGCGGATCGACCTGGTGGAAGGATCCATGGATCTGCTGCTGGGACAGCTCGCCCAGGGGGACCTGGACATCGTGCTGGGCCGGACGGTCGACGTGCCCGAAGACCTTCCGTCCTTCAATACCGAAGTCCTGTACACCGAGCCTGTCGATCTGGTGGTGCAATGCCGGCATCCGCTGCTGAGCCAACCCCGGCTGGACTGGGCCGACGTCCTGCGCTATCAGTGGATCGTCTGGCCCAAGGGCTCGCCGATCCGCAAGGCGGTGGAAGACGCGCTGGCCGTGGCCGGCTATCGGATGCCCGCCAACTACATCGAGTCCAATTCCGTCATCGCCAACGTCACCTTGCTCAACAACAGCGAAGTCATCGGCGTGGCGTCCCATCGGTCCGCGCTGATCCTGTCGGGCATGAACATGCTGCGCATCCTGCCGCTCGCGCTGCAAGGGACCGGCTCGGTGTCGCTGTACTGGCGCAGGAACGAACGCCTGCCGAAATCGGTGGAGCAGGCGCTGGATTGCATCCGCTGGGTGATCGGCCACGGCAAGGGGAAGGCCTGAATCCGCGCCCGGAGCCGGCCTGACGGCCGCACGCGATCCGTAGAAGATCTGGTACGGACTTGATCTTGATCAACCACAATTTGTGGTGCTAATTGCCATTAATGGCACAATATATGGTGTAATTATCCTTGAATCTTGACCCTCGCCACGGGAACACGAATGAAGCGGATAGACACCATCACAGGGCTCGAGCCCCAGGCCATTTCCACCGAAGTGCTGCAGGAAAAATACGCCAAGGGCGGCGAGACCACGATCGGCGAAATCCAGCGGCGCGTGGCACGCGCCCTGGCCGCCGTGGAATCGCCGCGCAAAAGGGCGCGCTTCGAGGCCCTGTTCCTGGATGCCCAGCAACGCGGCTTCATCCCCGCCGGGCGCATCAACTCGGCGGCCGGCACGGAACTTTCCGCCACGCTCATCAATTGCTTCGTCCAGCCCGTGGGCGATTCGATATCGGACCCCATCGATGGGCTGCCCGGAATCTACGACGCCTTGCAAAAGGCTGCGGAAACCATGCGCCGCGGGGGCGGGGTAGGGTATAACTTCAGCCATATCCGGCCGGCGGGCGCCAAGGTCCGGGGCACGGCATCCAAGGCCTCGGGGCCGGTGTCCTATATGCGCGTATTCGACCGGTCCTGCGAAACCGTGGAATCGGCCGGCGCGCGGCGTGGCGCGCAGATGGCGGTGCTGGATGTGACGCACCCCGATATCGAAGCCTTCGTCAGCGCCAAACAGACGGCTGGCGAACTCACCAATTTCAACGTCTCCGTCAGCGTGACGGATGAATTCATGCAGGCGGTCGAAGATGATGCCGTCTTCAGCCTGACCCATCGCGCCGAGCCCGCCGACGAGCTCAAGGCCCGGGGGGCGCGCCAGCGCGAGGACGGCTTTTGGGTCTACCGGGACATTCGTGCCCGTGCGCTGTGGGACCAGATCATGCAATCCACCTTCGATTTCGCCGAACCCGGGGTGCTGTTCCACGACCAGATCAATCGCGAAAACAATCTTCACTACCTGGAAACCCTGGAAGCTACAAACCCGTGCGGCGAGCAACCTCTGCCAGGCTACGGTTGCTGCTGCCTGGGGTCGATCGACCTGACGCGCTTCGTGCGCAACCCGTTTGGCACGCAGGCCGAAGCCACGGTCGACTGGGAGAGTCTTGCCGAAGTGGCCGGGGTCGCCATCCGCATGCTGGACAACACCCTGGATGCCACCGTCTGGCCATTGCCCGAACAGGCTGCCGAAGCCGCGAAAAAGCGTCGCGTGGGGCTGGGGATCACAGGCCTTGGCGACGCGCTCATCATGCTGGGGCTGGCCTACGATAGCGACGCGGCGCGGGCCATGGCCGGCCGCTTCGCGCGTGAAGTCGCCCACGCGGCCTATCGCGCCTCGGTCGCCCTGGCCAAAGAAAAAGGCGCGTTCCCCGGGTTCGACGCACAGGGCTATCTGGACAGCGGATTTGCCCGGCGTCTGCCGCAGGACATCCGCGAATCCATCGCGCAGCACGGCATCCGCAACAGCCACCTGACCTCGATCGCGCCGACAGGCACCATTTCCCTGGCGTTTGCCGACAATGCCTCGAACGGCATCGAGCCGCCGTTTTCCTGGACCTATACCCGCACCAAACGCATGGAGGACGGCACCCGTCAGGATTACCTGGTCGAGGACCATGCCTACCGGCTCTTCCGGCTGATGGGCGGCGACGCGCAGGGACCGCTTCCAGCCTATTTCCGCACCGCGCTGGAAATCTCCGCCCGCGACCATGCCCTGATGGTGGCCGCAGTCAAGGACTACGTCGATGCGGCGATCTCCAAGACCGTCAATGTGGCCGCCGACTATCCCTACGAGGACTTCAAGGACCTGTACATGCAGGCTTGGAAGCTCGGTTTGAAAGGCATCACCACCTACCGGCCCAGTGGCAAACGCGGCGCGGTGCTGTCGGTCACGCCGGCGCCGGAACCGGCGAAGGAACCGGCGCAGCCGGCGGCGATCTCGCTGTCCGAGGCCGACCGGCGCCTGGTGCTCAAACGCGCCATCGAGCCCGTGCTCAACAGCCTGCGCTGGCCCAATCGTCCGCAACTGCCGCGCGGGGCGTCCTGCTGGACATCGGACACCATCGAAACCCAGGAAGGCAGCTTTGTCGTCTTCGTTTCCGACCTGCAGAATCGTCCTTTCGAGATCTGGGTCAATGGTGCCCGCCCGCCACGCGGCCTGGCGGCGGTCGCAAAGATGCTCAGCCTGGATATGTACACCAGTGATTTCCCGTGGCTTTCCCGCAAGCTCCAGGTGCTGGCTCGCACCAACAACGGCGCGGAGGTCCGGATCACGGATCCGGAGACCGGCGAGCCACTGCGGCTGCCGTCCGCCGTGGCGGCCCTGGCGCGGCTGGTGGCCTTTCGCCATCAAAGCCTGGGCATCGCCGAAACCGAGGACGAACCTTCGGCCATGACGCAGGCGCTCATTGCGCCGCGCGAACCCAAAACCGGCACCGATGGCACCATGGGCTGGATCTGCGATCTGTTCAACCCGGTGACGGGCGACGATTTCGTGCTGATGGTGAAGGAACTGCATCTGCCCAATGGCATGACGCGGCCATATTCGGTCTGGGGCGCCGGCAAGTTCCCGCGCGCCTTTGAAGGCCTGTTCAAGCTGCTCAGCCTGGACATGCGCATCGTCGATCCCGCCTGGATCGCCATGAAGCTGCGCAAGCTCATGACCTATGCCGAGCCGCAGGGCGATTTCCTGGCCCGCGAACCGGGCAGCGACAAATCACGCGCCTTCCCATCCACCGAAGCCTATATCGCCCGCCTGCTCATCCACCGTTATTCGATGCTGGGCATTCTGGATGAAAACGGCGAACCCATCGAAACAATGGGGGTGGTGCAGGCCGAACCTGCGGATGCCGGTCGCAAGACGCCGGCGCTTGCGGAGGACGCGGTCGCACACGGCGCGGAATGCCCGGAATGCCATCTGCGCAGCCTTATCCGGAAAGATGGCTGCCGGTTCTGCACGAATTGCGGTTATCTGGGCATGTGCGGGTAAAGGCCGCTCATCCGTAAGGATCGGCGACAATCTGGCAGCGGCACGACCTTCTGGCGGACGAGGCGGATAATGGCGAACGACAATCAGCATCGCGGCCTGACCGCCGACACGGCGAATCATCGGCTGCGCCTCGAAGGCTTCAATGAATTGCCTCAGGCAGGCAGGCGTTCGGCCTTCCGGGTCGTCATCGAAGTCTTGCGAGAACCCATGCTCGCGCTGCTGCTGGCCGGCGGTATCGCCTATCTGCTGCTTGGCGACCATACCGAAGCCGTTGTCCTGCTTGTATTTGCAAGCCTCTCGATTGCTATTACCGCAGTCCAGGAAATCCGGACCGAGCGTGTACTCGAATCGTTGCGCAACCTGTCCTCGCCGCGCGCGCTCGTCGTGCGCGATGGCGAACGCGTCCGTATCGCCGGACGCGAGGTTGTGCGGGACGATCTGCTCGTCCTGGAGCAGGGCGACCGAGTCGCCGCCGACGCAGTGCTGGTCGAAGCGACCGATCTGCAGGCTGATGAATCGCTGCTGACGGGAGAGTCCCTGCCGGTGGGCAAGACAGTGGCTTGCGCGGCTGCCGGCCACGACGAACACCCTGACAGACCGCGTCCCGGCGGCGAAGATCTGCCCTATGTCTATTCCGGTTCGCTGGTCGTGCGCGGCAGCGGGATCGCTCGCGTCCTGGCGACCGGCGCGCGTACCGAGATCGGGAAGATTGGCGAGTCGCTCGTCAATCTCGATACCGAAGCGCCTCGCCTGCGACGCGAAACGACCCGGGTCGTTACCTGGTGCGCGATCGGAGGAATGCTGGTCGCGCTGATGGTCGTGCTTCTTTATGGATTGCTGCGCGGCGCCTGGCTAGAGGCGATGCTGGCGGGGATCGCCATCGGCATGTCGATGCTGCCTGAAGAGTTCCCGGTGGTGCTGACGGTATTCATGGCGATAGGCGCCTGGCGGATAGGCAAGGTTGGCGTGCTGACTCGGCGCGCGGCGGCCATCGAAACGCTGGGATCGGCAACGGTGCTGTGCACAGACAAGACCGGCACCCTGACCGAAAATCGCATGGTGCTTGCGGAAGTCTGGCTGCCGTCGGGCGAGAAGCCAGCCCTGGACGGCATGGCGCCCGTCTCGGACGCATGCCGCGAGTTGCTCGAAACAGCGGCTCTGGCCAGCGCCGTCGAGCCCAGCGATCCGATGGAAATCGCATTGCACAGCGCATATGGCGCCAGCACGGGGATGGGCGCGATCCAGGGCAGGCCGATCCACACCTATGGGCTGCGCCCCGATCTCCTGGCGATGTCCAACGTCTGGGACCGTCGCGGAACCTTGAAGATCTGCGCCAAAGGCGCGCCCGAGGCGATTGCGGGCTTGTGCCGCCTGTCACCCGAAGCAAGAACGCGACTGATGGCTGCGGTCGAGGAAATGGCCACGCGCGGCATCCGTGTGCTGGCGGTCGCGACGGCCACGGCTCCTGATCTCGATTGGGCCGAATCCCAGAGCGGCTATGCGTATACGCTGCTTGGCCTGGTCGGACTGAGCGATCCCCTGCGTGCCACCGTGCCTGGCGCCATCGCCGAATGCCGGCAAGCCGGCATTCGCGTCGTGATGATCACGGGCGACCATGCGGCAACGGCGCGATCCATCGCCATGCAGGCGGGCATCCCCGACGGCGAGGTATTGACCGGCGCCGATCTCGAAAAGCTGGACGACGACCAGCTTGCGCAAAGCATGAAAACCGTCACAGTCTTCGCGCGAATCATGCCGGAACAGAAATTGCGCATTGTTCAGGCGTTCAAGGCCCAGGGCGAAGTTGTCGCTATGACCGGCGATGGCGTCAATGACGCGCCGTCGCTCAAGGCGGCGCATATCGGTGTCGCCATGGGCGGGCGCGGGACCGACGTCGCGCGCGAAGCATCTGCCATGGTCCTGCTGGACGACGATTTCGGATCCATCGTCAAGTCCGTCCGCTTGGGCCGGCGGATCTACGACAATATGCGCAAATCCATCGCGTTCATTTTCGCCGTCCATGTGCCGATCGCCGGTCTGGCGCTTTTACCGCTGTCTTTCGGCTTTCCCATCCTTCTGGGGCCGATTCATATCGCTTTGCTTGAAATGGTGATCGACCCGGTCTGTTCGCTCGTATTCGAGGCGGAGCGCGCGGAAGCCGACGTCATGAAACGCCCGCCGCGCGACCCGGCCGCCCGCATGTTCTCGATCCCGATGGTTGCCTGGAGCCTCCTGCAAGGCGGCATCGCCTTTGCCATGCTGGCTGCTGTCTTCTTTGCCAAGACATGGTCCGAAATGCCGGAAGCCGAAGTGCGCGCCTTGATCTTTTTTGCGCTGATCGCCCAGATCGTGGCGCTGATCCTGGTCAACCGCACATTCTCGGCATCGCTGGGCGACGCCTTCACCCGCAAGAACACCGCGTTGGCTTATGTCGCCATGGCGTTGGCGGGCGTCACCGCGCTGATCCTGTACCTGCCTGCGGCGCAGGGACTATTGGGCTTCGGCCTGGTGTCCGGGGAAGACATGCTGCTGGCCGCCAGTCTGGGCGCCGGGCTGCTGCTGATACTGGAAGGCAGCAAACCCCTGATCCGGAAAGTCTCGCTGAAGTCCAGATACATGGCGCGCGCATAGCGGGGGAGGCGGGGAAGGGCGGACGGCGACGGGCTCGCCAAGTGTCTTGTATTTGCTTGACCATCGTCAATATGGCCGCTGGAGATCGGCATACGCTTTGAACTGGATGGCATGAAAGCCTGTTCCCACTACAGAATGAGGTGTCGCATGACTCGTCGATCCACCATGAAAGCGCTTGTCTATCAAGGTCCCGGCAAGATCTCCTGGAAAAAGGTTCCGGTTCCCGGCCTGATGCAGCCGACCGATGTGATCGTCAAGGTCACGAGGACCACGATCTGCGGGACGGACCTGCACATTCTCAAGGGCGATGTGCCAGCCGTCACCGCCGGCAGAATCCTGGGCCACGAAGGCGTCGGAATCGTCGAGGAAGTCGGCGGCGCCGTCCGCGATTTCAAGAAAAACGACCACGTGCTGATTTCGTGCATCACCTCGTGCGGAAAGTGCGAATACTGTAAAAAACAGATGTACGCCCACTGCGAGGACGGTGGCTGGATACTGGGACATCTGATCGATGGAACTCAGGCGGAATACGTGCGAATCCCGCATGCGGACAACAGCCTGCACCATGTTCCGGACGATGTGGACGAGGATGCGCTGGTCATGCTCAGCGACATCTTTCCCACCGGATTTGAAATAGGCGTTCTCTATGGCGCCGTGAAGCCGGGGGATGTGGTTGCCATCGTCGGAGCGGGGCCCATCGGCATGGCCACGCTCCTGACGGCCCGGTTCTATTCCCCCGGCAAGATCATCATGGTGGATACGGATCCGTCCCGTTTGGAGCATGCCCGAAAACTCGGGGCGACGGACCTCGTGAACGCGGCCGACGACAACGCCATCGAGCAGATCCTGGCCCACACCAAGGACGGTGTCGACGTGGCCATCGAAGCAGTCGGCATTCCGCAGACTTTCGGTATCTGCCAGCGCATCGTCAAGCCCGGCGGGCATATTGCAAACATCGGGGTCCATGGAAAAAGCGTCGACCTGGAACTTCAGAATCTCTGGATCAAAAACATCACATTGACCACGGGCCTGGTCAATACGAACACCACGCCGATGCTGCTCAGGACCGTCATGGCCAAGAAACTGGTGCCCGAAAACCTGATCACGCATCGCTTCAGTTTCGCGCAAATCATGAAAGCCTACGAAGTCTTCGGCAACGCAGCGGAGGAAAATGCGTTGAAAGTTATCATCAGCGACGGCCATTGAACCGCAAGGCAAGCAACCCGCCGCGCCGGATGCCGGGCCTGGGGGGTGAATCAGAGATGCCGCCCGGCGTCTCTTTCCATTATTTTACATAATACACATTATGCGAATTAAAGGCCGGATCGAAGCAGCGAAACTCCAGCCATTTCCCAGCCCGGGAACAGCTCCCGGAATCCCCCCTTGATCGACCGCGACCGCCGAACGGATCAAGGTAAGATGCTAAGTCTCCCCGTCTTTCCGCGAACACCGTCCATCGCCATGCGCATGAATCCCTCGACCCTGATCGGCATCGTCGCCAGCATTCTGCTGCTGGCCGTCGTGCTGGTGTTTTCCGCCGAAGACCCGCAACTGTTCATCGACTTGCCGGGACTGGGCATCGTGCTGCTGGGCACGGCGGCGGCAACCTTCATCGCCTATCCGCTGCGCGAGGTCATGCGCATCTTCGGCCTGATCCGCAGCGTCGTGCATCACGAACAGCTGCACGTCGAACGCGACCTCGAAGATCTGGTCCGGGTTTCCAAGATCTGGATGCAGAGCGACATCCGGGCCGTCGAACAGGCGCTGGAAAAGGTCTCCAACCCCTTCCTGCGCAGCGGCGTCCAGCTGGTCATCGACAATGTCCCCGAGCCGGACATCATGGATCTGCTGCAGTGGCGCATCGCCCGTATGAAAGCCAAGGAACACGCCGAAGCGCAGCTTTTCCGCGTCATGGCGGGCTTCGCTCCGGCCTTCGGCATGGTCGGCACGCTGGTGGGCCTGGTCAATCTGCTGTTCCTGCTGGGCGACGGCGACATCACGGCCATCGGGCGGCAGATGGCGCTGGCCCTGATGACCACGTTCTACGGGGTGCTGCTGGCCAATCTGTTGTTCAAGCCCATCGCCGTCAAGCTCGAGCGCCGCACGGAACAGCGGCTGGTGCTGATGAACACCATCATGCAGGGCATTTCCATGATGAGCCAGAAACGCAGTCCCGCCCTGATGCGCGAGACGCTCAAGGCCTTCGTGGCCGACGTGCGTGACGAGATCAAGGACAGCGAGGCCGCGCCTCGCGCGGAACAGGCCGCCTCATGAGATCCGGTCCGCTCGAATTGCAGCCCGCGCGCGAATTCGTGCAGCACATGCACGAGCTCGAAGCGGAACTCCAGCGGGCCCGCCAGGCCCAGCGCCGCCTGAAGGCGGACCCGGACGCGCCGTCGCGCTGGGGGCTGGAAACCCGGGCGCCGGCCCAGCAGGAAGAAGGCTGGTTCCTGACCTATCTGGACATGATGACCCTGCTGCTGGTCGCCATGATCGTCATGTTGGCGTTTTCGGGCGGCATGATGCGACGCGGCCAGGAGGCCGCCGCAAAGCTCCAGCCTCATCCGCCGCTTGTCGCGCAGGCGGCGTCCGGCGCGGGCGCTCCGCCTGCGGTTCCCGCCGCCGCGCCGGCCTCGGACGACATTCCGGCTCCGGACCTCGCATCTCCATACCCTGCGGCGCCTGCCGGCGACTTCGAACAATCCGCCTATCCGTCCGACACGATGGCGGCCCTGGCTTCCGCCTATCCGACTCCGGCGGACCTGGCCCCCAGGAAGGCCCCTGACGAAGCGAAGCCCGCGCCGGCAGCCCCTGCCGCGGCGCCACAAGGGAACGCCGGCGCGGCGCCGCCCTCTCCGGCAGCGCCGGAAGCAGCGGCTGCGACGGCAGCTTCGGCCCCGGCGTCGCCTGAACCGGCGCCCCCTGCTCCCGCCCCGGCAGCCGCGCCTGCGGCGCAGGAAGCCGCTCCCGCCGCGCCGCCCGCACCGGCGGCCCCGGCGCAGGAACCCCCGCCCCCCGCCAACAAGGCCGCCAATGCGCAATCGGAAGGCCAGTCGCTGGCGGCCGCCCTGCCCCTGGACGAGCTGGGCAGCGAAGTCGAGGTCATCGTCAACAAGCGCTCCGTCAGCCTGCGGATCAACAGCGAAATCCTCTTCGGCACGGGCCAGGCCGACCTGAGCACGCACGGATTGGCCGTGCTCAGGCGCATGGCGACGGTCCTGGCCAAGGGCGGCTACGACATCATGGTCGAAGGGCACACGGACTCCGTGCCCGTGCGCAACAACGGCCGCTATCCGTCCAACTGGGAACTGTCCAGCGCCCGCGCGGGCAGCGTGGTGCGCTATTTCCAGGCCAACGGCATCGGCAAGGCGCACCTGAAGGCGGTCGGCTACGCCGACACCCGGCCGCTCGCCAGCAATCAGGATCCGGACGGCCGCGCCCGCAACCGCCGGGTGGAACTGGTGATCGAAAAACCCGAGGCGCGGCCCGTCAAGACGCCCGGGCAAGCCGCGCCGGCAGGCACGCCGCCCGCAGCGCCAAGCCGTTAATATTCCACCGGCCTGATCCCGGCGCCCGAAGGCGGAACGCCGGCATCAGTCCTTGGAAAAGGCTTTCCCCTGGAAGTCGACCGTGACCAGGTTGCCATCCAGGGCCCCCATGCCCGGCGCGTTCAGGGGCATGCCGGGGGCCGCGACCCCGGACACGGAGGCGTCGGCCAGCAGCTTGCGCACGACGGAGGCCGGGACATGGCCTTCCACGATCTGGCCGCTGGAATCGATCCGGGCCGTATGGCAGGACGCCAGGTTCATGGGCACGCCCAGGCGGGACTTGACCGCCGCCATGTCGGCCGATGGGACCTCGCGCACCTCGAAGCCTTCGGCGCGCATGTGCTCGGCCCAGCCATGACAGCAGCCGCAATTGGGATCCTGATAGACCGTGATGGCTTCGCCCGCCGCCATGGCGTTCAGGCTCAGGCCCAGCGAGCCGGCGGCCAGCAGCCCGGCCAGTGCAAATGATTTCATGCGCATGCTTCCGTGTAATGAATGGCGTCTGCTTGGACGCGGCAGACCGGCTTTGGTTCCGCTCGCCCGCCCTCTAGGTCTGCTCGAAGCGGTCATAGCGGCGTTCGGTGCGGACTTCTTCATGCTGCACCGCCGTCACGCGGGCGGCGGGCGGCCCCTGCAGCAGCCAGGACAGCATCTGATCGACGGCCCCGTGGGGCCCTTGCAGCAGCGCCTCGACGCGGCCATCCGGCAGATTGCGGACCCAGCCGCCCAGTTTCAGGCTGTGCGCCTGACGCACGGCGGCGGCTCGGAACCCGACGCCCTGAACCTTGCCTTGAATGAAGACGGACAGGGTTTCGACCGTATCGGTGGGATTCAGCGGTTTCATGAGTGACAGGGGGGCTTCTGGAACACGGATGCTTCTGGAACGTGCCAGTATCCCATACTTGGCGCCCGTCCCGCCCCGCCCTCGCCGCGGCGGCGGCCATCCGAAGCACTCGGCCCGGATTTCCTTGTTTCCAGACGGGTTTTTGTCGAAACCGGTCATATCGACATAGCCCATCCGTCGTTCCGTTCGGCCGCCTCCCCTGCCTAGAATGGCGTCATTGCCTGCCGGGCCGCCCGGCGGCGCCACCGACCCACTCGAGGCCTTCATGAGCAACACTCCGTCGTCCATCCGTCAACACACCGTCGTGATCATCGGCGCCGGCACCGGCGGAGCCGCCGTCGCCGCCCGGCTGCGCCGCAATCAGTCCGACCTGGACATCGCCGTCATCGAACCCTCCAGCCATCACGATTACCAACCGGCCTGGACCCTGGTGGGCGGCGGCGCCTATCGGGCCGAGGACACGCGCCGCAATCTGCACGACTGCCTGCCCGACGGCGTGCGCCACATCGCCCAGCGCGTGGCCCGCCTGCTGCCCGACGAGCGTCTGGTCGAACTGGACGACGGCGGCCGCGTCGCCTACGACTATCTGGTGGTGGCCGCGGGCATCCAGATCAACTGGGACGCCATCGACGGACTGGCGGAATCTCTGGGCAAGAACGGCGTCACCAGCAATTACCGCTACGATCTGGCCCCCTACACCTGGGAACTGGTGCGCCAGTTCCAGGGCGGCACGGCCATCTTCACGCAGCCCGCCGGCGCGGTGAAATGCCCCGGCGCTCCGCAAAAGGCGCTGTATCTGGCCGCCGACCACTTCCGCCGCCAGGGGGTCAAGCCGGCCAGCCTGCAATTCCGCTCGGGCGGCGCCTCGGTGTTCGGCATCCCCTTCTACGCCCAGGCCCTGGACAAGGTCATGGCATCCTACGGCGCAGAGCCGCATTACAGCCAGACGCTGGTGCAGGTGCGCGGCGAAGACCGCATCGCCGTCTTCGAATCGGTGGTGGATGGCCAGGCCGTGCGCGAGGAAGTGGCCTACGACATCCTGCACGTGGTACCGCCGCAGGGCGCCCCCGACTTCATCCGCCAAAGCCCCTTGGCCGACGCCAGCGGCTGGCTGGAAGTCGACAAGCACACCCTGCGCCACCCCCGCTACCCGAACGTCTTCGGCCTGGGGGACTGCACCTCGACCCCCAACAGCAAGACGGCGGCCGCCATCAAGAGCCAGGCGCCGGTGCTGGTCAGCAATCTGCTCGGCGCGCTGCGCGGCGCCGGCAACGTGGAATCCTACGACGGCTACGCCGCCTGCCCCCTGACCACGTCGCGAGGCAAGGTCCTGCTGGCCGAATTCACCTACGGCGGCACCATCGCCCCCAGCCTGCCCCTGGATCCCCGCGTGCCCCGACGCTTCTATTGGTGGCTGAAGCGCTCCTTCCTGCCCTGGTTCTACTGGAACATCCTGATCAAGGGCCGCGGCCTGCCGGTCACGCACAAGTCCCGGACGTTCCCGGCCGGAGCGCCGTCGGTCCAGCCCTGAGGACCCGCAACCCGGGGGCGCCGCGACCGGCGCCCTTTTCTCGCGGCGTTGATGGTATCGTCTCTTCTGGCTTTCAGCCCGAGCCGCCCGGTCCGGGCGCGATCAATTCATTCTCACGCAGGGAGACCCCATGTCCGCATCCTCTCATCGTCTGGCTCTGGTGACCGGCGCTTCCGCCGGATTCGGACGGGCCATCGCCACGGCCCTGTGCCGGGACGGCTGGACGGTCATCGGGGCGGCCCGCCGGCAGGACCGCCTGCGGGAGATCCAGCGGGAACTGGGAACGGGCTTCCACCCTCTGGAACTGGACGTCACCTCGCCCGCCAGCATCGAGCGCGCGGCTGCGCAGGTGGAACAGGAATTCCCGGCCGGACTGGACCTGCTGGTCAACAACGCCGGGCTCGCGCTGGGGGTCAACCCGGCTCATCAGGCCGACGTGCAGGACTGGGAATCCATGATCCAGACCAACGTCATGGGCCTGAGCCGCATGGTCCATCGCTTCCTGCCCGGCATGGTGGCCCGCGACCGCGGCCACGTCGTGAACATCGGTTCCGTCGCCGGCAACTACGCCTATCCGGGCGGTAACGTCTATGGCGCCACCAAGGCGTTCGTCAAGCAGTTCAGCCTGGGCCTGAGGGCCGACCTGTACGGCACCCGGGTGCGGGTCACGAACATCGAACCCGGACTGGTCGGGGGCACGGAATTTTCCCAGGTGCGCCTGCACGGGGACCAGACCCGCGCCGCGGCCGTGTATGAAAATGTCGAAGCCCTGCAGCCCGAGGACGTCGCCGAGGCGGTCCTCTGGGCCGCCAGCCAGCCTGCGCGGGTCAATATCAACATCATCGAGATCATGCCGGTCGCGCAAAGCCTCGTCGGCACCCGGCTGTACCGGAAGCCGTGATGCGCCGTCTGGCTCCAGGCCAGATTGCCAGGCGCGGCATCAGCATTTACCCTTAAGCGCATCTGGCCCATCGCGATCGTTTGACGGCTCAAGCAATGGACATGCGGTTCTCAAGCCGTTCCGCCGCTTGGCGGGCCGTGCGCTGGTCCTAAAGCTTCACTGCATCTGGACCTAGTCTCCCCGGGCAACTATGGGCACCATGAATGAACGCATGGCATGCCGGATCGGGCCACCTGCCCGGCGCCCTGCCCATCAAAATCAAGGAGACTACTGTGAACCCATTGTTTCGCCCCATCCGCAAACTGGCGGCGCTCGGTATCCTGGCGGGTGCGCTGGGTCTGAGCGGCAGCGCGCTGGCAGCCACCAAAGTGGTCGTCGGCTATCAACAGATCGTCGGGCCCTTCGTCAGCGCCATCGCCGACGGTAGTTTCGACAAAGCCCTGAAGGAAGCCGGTTACGAGGTCGACTGGCGCCAGTTCAGTTCGGCCGGCGACATTTCCAGCGCCTTCGCGTCCCGCGACGTGCCCATCGGCGTCCTGGGTTCGACCGGCATCACGGCCGCCGTCACGCGCGGCGTCAACATGGAGCTCTTCTGGATCCTGGACAACATCGGCAAATCCGAAGCGCTGATCGCCCGCAACGGTTCCGGCATCGAAAAACCCAAGGACCTGGTGGGCAAGAAGGTCGGCGTGCCCTTCGTCTCGACGTCCCACTTCCACCTGCTGGTGGCGATGAACGACATCTGGCGGATCAAGGCGGGCGACGTGCAGATCCTGAACATGCAGCCGCCGCAGATCGTGGCCGCCTGGCAGCGCGGCGACATCGACGCGGCCTATGTCTGGCCGCCCGCACTGACCGAAATCGAGAAGACCGGCCACAAGATCACCGATTCCGAGGAAATCGGCAAGCAGAGCGTGCCCACCTTCGACGGGCTGGTGGCCGACAAGGATTGGGCCGCCAAGAACCCGAAGTTCATGGCCGCCTTCACGCAGGTCCTGGCCAAGGCCTACCAGGGTTTCGACGGCCGCAAAGGTTCTCTGACGGCGGACTCGCCTGAAATCAAGGGCATCGTCAAGATGATCGGCGGCGCTCCCGCCGACATCGCCAGCGCTCTGAACCTCCTGCTGTTCCCGGACGCCAAGGAACAGGCCTCGTCCACGTGGCTGGGCGGCGGCAAGGACTCGGGCGCCGTGAAGGCCCTGACCGCCAGCGCCGCGTTCCTGAAGGCGCAGCGCCAGATCAACGCTCCGCTGGGCGACTACGCGCCGTTCGTGAACGCCAGCTACGCCGAGGCCGCCGCCAAGGCCGGCCAGTAAGCGGCGGGCCGCCCGCAGAGGCGGCCCGACCCCCCATGGGGGCGGGCAGCCGCCCCCATCCGGAAGGCCCGCCATGCCCGGCGGAGTCCTCCGGGCAGTACAAGGAGACATCATCATGACAGCGCCGATGGGCAACCTCAGTATCCGCAATGCCAGCGTCACCTACCCGTCCCAGCGGTTCGGCGGCGCCGTCACTGCCTTGAAGAACGTCAACCTGGAAATCGCTCCCGGCGACTTCGTCGTCGCCCTGGGCGCGTCCGGCTGCGGCAAGACCACCCTGCTGAGCGTGCTGGCGGGTTTCCTGACGCCCACCGAGGGCGAGATCCTGCTGGGCGGCCAGCCGGTGCTGGGCCCCGGCTCGGATCGCGGCGTGGTCTTCCAGAAGCACGCGCTCCTGCCATGGCTCAACGTCATCGACAACACGGAATTCGGGCTCAAGCTGCAGGGCGTGCCCAAGGCCAAGCGCCATGAAGTCGCGGCCCGCAACCTGGAACTGGTTGGGCTGGCGGATTTCCACAAGCACATGATCTATCAGCTGTCGGGCGGCATGCAGCAGCGCGTGGGCATCGCCCGGGCGTTGACCTGCAACCCCGCCATGCTGCTGATGGACGAACCCATGGCGGCCCTGGACGCGCTCTCCCGCGAAACCATCCAGGAACTGCTGCTGGACGTCTGGGACCACACGCACAAGATGTTCTTCTTCATCACGCACAGCGTGGAAGAAGCCCTGTTCCTGGGTTCCAAGCTGGTCGTCATGTCCCCGCGCCCGGGGCGGATCACCAACACCTACGACCTGGATTTCAACAAGCGCTTCCTGGAAACCCGGAACGCGCGGGCCATCAAGTCCAGCCCCGATTTCATCAAGATGCGCGAAACCGTGCTGGACATCATTTACGGCGACGAACGCGAGGCGGGTGAGCCGGCAGAGTTCCAACATGTCTGAAGCCACCCGGAAGTCCATCCCACGGAGCCCCATCATGCTCTCATCCAACACGAAAAAGCGGCGTTCGGCGCAACCCGGCAAGGTCTACGGCGCGCCCGGCGCCGGCTACAGCGGCCACATCAGCACCATGACGGCGCTCTTCCTGATCGCGCTCTGGTTCCTGGTCACCGGCATGGGCTGGATCAAGCCGATCTTCCTGCCCTCGCCCATCGCCGTCTACGACAAGTTCATCGAGGCCGCGACCATCGGCGTGGCCAACTCCACGCTGGCCCAGCACACGATGGCCAGCCTGGGCCGCGTCATGGGCGCCTTCTTCCTGGCGCTGATCACTGCGGTTCCCATCGGGATCCTGATGGGCGTGAACCGGGTGATGCGCGGGCTCTTCGACCCGATCATCGAGTTCTACCGCCCCCTGCCGCCGCTGGCCTATCTGCCGCTGGTCATCATCTGGTTCGGCATCGGCGAATTCCCCAAGATCTTCCTGATCTTCCTGGCGATCTTCGCGCCGATGGCGATCGCCGCGCGCGCCGGCGTCAAGTCCGTGTCGATCGAACAGATCCACGCAGCCTACGCCATGGGCGGCAGCAGCCGGCAGATCATCTACCACGTCATCCTGAAGGCGGCCATGCCCGAGATCTTCACGGGCATGCGCATCGGCATCGGCGTGGGCTGGACGACCCTGGTGGCGGCCGAAATGGTGGCCTCCGCGCGCGGCCTGGGCTTCATGGTGCTCAACGCCGCCCAGTATCTGGCCAGCGACACGGTCATCATGGGCATCATCGTCATCGGCTTTTTCGCCCTGCTCTTCGACCTGCTGCTGCGCTATCTGGAGCGCGCTATGATTCCCTGGAAAGGGAAAGTCTAAAGGAAAGGTTCGCACGCATGTCAGAGATCGGCCCCGCCAGTTCGGTTCAATGGTCAGCGCTGTTCGAGCGCGTCAACGACTACAACCTCAGCCTGCAGGGCCGGATCCGCCAGATGCTGGTGTCCGCCATCCTCGGCGGGCACCTGCCGCCCGGCGCTCCGGTGCCCTCCAGCCGGGAACTGGGCCGCGCCCTGGGCGTGGCGCGCAACACCGTCGTGTTCGCCTACCAGCAGCTGGTGGTCGAGGGCTACCTGGAATCCCGCGAACGCAGCGGCCACTTCATCGCCCAGGACCTGCCGACCAGCCAGCCGCCGCCGCCCGCCGCGCCCCCCGCCCAGAACCAGACGGACTGGGACCGGCGCCTGGTCTTTCACCCATCCCGCCAGCGCAACATCATCAAGCCGGCCAATTGGCAAAGCGCGCGCTACCCGTTCATTTACGCGCAATTCGACGCCAAGCAGTTTCCCACGGCGGAATGGCGCGAGTGCTGCATGCGGGCGCTCTCCGTGCTGGACATCCGCGTCTGGGCGCCGGACCTGATCACCAACGACGACCAGACCCTGGTGGACGCGATCCGCAACCAGGTGCTGCCGCGCCGGGGGATCTGGGCCGAGGCCGACGAGATCGTCGTCACCGTGGGCGCCCAGCACGCGCTGTATCTGGTGGCCAATCTGCTGATCCACGCCCACACCGTGGTCGGCATCGAAGACCCCGGCTACCCCGATGCGCGCAACATCTTCGCCCAGCGCACGGAACGCCTGGTGCCCCTGCCCGTCGATGACGAAGGCCTGTGCCTGTCGCCCCTGCTGCAGCATTGCGACTACCTGTTCGTCACGCCCAGCCATCAATGCCCCACCAACGCGACGCTGTCCATGGAACGCCGCGTCGCGCTGCTGGAACTGGCCCGGCGCACCGACAGCATCCTGATCGAGGACGACTACGAGACCGAGAACAGCTACGACGGCCATCATTCCCCGGCGCTCAAGAGCCTCGACAAGCACGGCCGGGTGCTGTACATCGGCAGCCTCTCCAAGAGCTTCGCGCCCGGCCTGAGCCTGGGCTACATCGTGGCGCCCCGCGAACTGGTGGTGGAATTGCGCGCCCTGCGCCGGCTGATGCTGCGCCACCCGCCCGCGTACCTGCAGCGGGCCTTCGCCCTGTTCATCTCCCTGGGGCATTACCACGCTGTGCTGCGGCGCCTGTCGCTGGTCTACGCCGAGCGCGCCCAGGCGCTGCAAGCGGCCGTGGGCGAATTCCTGCCGCAGTTCCACGGCAAGCCCATCCACGGGGGATCGTCCTGGTGGGTGCAGGGTCCCGACGACATCGACACGGAACGCCTGGCCCGCGCGGCGCTGCAGGCGGGCATCGTCATCGAACCCGGCCACGTCTTCCATCACCACGTCCATTCCAGCGACCGCAGCCACATCCGGCTGGGCTTTTCCTGCATCGACAAGGACGCCATCCCCCAGGGCATCCGCGCCCTGTCCGACGTCCTGAGAACGATGAAATAAAAGCCGCCGAAGCCGCCGCATGCGGCGGCGCGGCATCCGCCACGGCGGTTGCCCGCCTGGAATTCAGGCTTGCGCCGGCAGATGGGGGCGCTGCTTGCGAAAGGCGTTCTTGCGGACGATCTTGCCGTCCTTGAAGACCAGCAGGTCCACCATATCGGCCTCGATGCGCGAGCCATCGGTGGTGGTGCCCGTGAAGGTCGACTCCATGACTCCGTTGTCGCCGCTGACCCAGCAGCGGGCGTTGCGCCAGGCCGCGTCGGGGATGATCTGCCAGGCGGCTTCGAAGGCCCTGCGCACGGCGGCCGTGCCTTCATGGCGCGCGCCGCAGGCCAGAGGGCCCGCCACGCCCTCGAAAACGCATTCCTCATGCATGAACGACATCAGGGCCTCGATGTCGTGGCGATTCCATGCCTCGCCGAAGGCTTCGATGATGCTTTGCAAGTCTTGCTGAGTCATGTCCGGTCTCCTGTCCATGCGCATCGGGGTCGCGCCGCAGGCGTTCCCCTGCCCGACAGACATACGGTAGGAGAGAGGGAACTCCAGGGTCTAGGACCAGAAGAGGAATTTCCATTGCGCCAGACGGCGCGGCCCCATCCTTTCGCTGCTCATACATGAAACTTCACGTTCCGATTTCAGAAATTTAGGTTGACTTTTAAAAATCCATCAGTAGAATTTGAATTACTCGATAACGAGACCATTCATCTCGATTTTTGAAATAAACCGCTTCATCGCCATTCCTCGCAATCGCATACCAGGAGACAACACAATGACGACCGATACGCGCCAAGCCGTTCAAGGCCTGCAGGCCATGACCCCGTCCGAAGCTTTCGTCGAAACCATGGTGGCCAATGGCGTCACCGAGATTTTCGGCATCATGGGCTCCGCCTTCATGGATGCCATGGACATCTTCGCCCCCGCCGGCATCAAGCTGATTCCGGTGGTCCACGAACAAGGCGCCGGCCACATGGCCGACGGCTACGCCCGCGTCAGCGGCCGCCACGGGGTGGTGATCGGCCAGAACGGCCCGGGCATCAGCAACTGCGTGACCTCGATCGCCGCGGCCTACTGGGCCCATACGCCCGTCGTCATCGTGACGCCGGAAGCCGGCACCACCGGCATCGGCCTGGGCGGCTTCCAGGAAGCCAAGCAGCTGCCGATGTTCCAGGAGTTCACCAAATACCAGGGCCACGTGACCCATCCGGCCCGCATGGCCGAATACACGGCGCGCTGCTTCGACCGCGCCAAGTCCGAAATGGGCCCCACGCAGCTGAACATCCCGCGCGACTACTTCTACGGCCAGATCAAGGCCGAGATCCCCAAGCCCCAGGAACTGGATCGCGGCCCCGGCGGCGAGCGCTCGCTGTCCGAAGCGGCCAAGCTGCTGTCCGAAGCCCGCTTCCCCGTGATCATTTCCGGCGGCGGCGTGGTCATGGCCGACGGCGTCGAGGAATGCAAGGCCCTGGCCGAACGCCTGGGCGCGCCGGTGGTCAACAGCTACCTGCACAACGACTCCTTCCCCGCCAGCCACCCGCTGTGGTGCGGCCCCCTGGGCTACCAGGGCTCGAAAGCGGCCATGAAGCTGATCCAGGACGCCGACGTGGTGCTGGCGCTGGGCACGCGGCTCGGGCCCTTCGGCACCCTGCCCCAGCATGGCATGGACTACTGGCCCAAGGAAGCCAAGATCATCCAGATCGACGCGGACAGCAAGATGCTGGGCCTGGTCAAGAAGATCACCGTCGGCATCTGCGGCGACGCCAAGGCCGCCGCCGAAGACCTGACCCGGCGCCTGAACGCGATGACGCTGGCCTGCGATGCCACCAAGGCCGAACGGGCCGCCCGCATCCAGTCTGAAAAGGATGCCTGGGAAAAGGAACTGGATTCCTGGGCCAACGAAAAGGACCCCTACAGCCTGGACATGATCGAAGAGGCCAAGGGCGAGACGCCGTTCTCCGGCGGCACCTACCTGCATCCGCGTCAGGTGCTGCGCGAGCTGGAAAAAGCCATGCCGGAAGACGTCATGGTGTCCACCGACATCGGCAACATCAATTCGGTCGCCAACAGCTACCTGCGCTTTGAAAAGCCGCGCAGCTTCTTTGCCGCCATGAGCTGGGGCAACTGCGGCTACGCCTTCCCGACGATCATCGGCGCCAAGGTCGCCGCGCCGCACCGCCCGGCGATTTCCTACGCGGGCGACGGCGCCTGGGGCATGAGCATGTCGGAGATCCTGACCTGCGTGCGCCACAACATCCCCGTGACGGCGGTGGTCTTCCACAATCGCCAGTGGGGCGCGGAAAAGAAGAACCAGGTGGACTTCTACAACCGCCGTTTCGTGGCCGGCGAGCTGGACAACCCCAGCTTCGCGGAAATCGCCCGCGCCATGGGCGCCGAGGGTGTCGTCGTGGACCGTCTGGAAGATGTCGGCCCGGCCCTGAAGAAGGCTATCGACGCGCAGATGAACGACGGCAAGACCACGGTCCTGGAGATCATGTGCACCCGCGAACTGGGCGATCCGTTCCGCCGCGACGCCTTGTCCAAGCCGGTCCGCCTGCTGGAAAAGTATCGGGACTACACCTGATCGCAGCCCCGGGAGCCGACTCATGCAAACGCTCAATGCCCTGCTGGATGCCGCGCGCCTCCGGCCCATGCGGATCGTGCTGTGTGAAGGAGACGACCCCCGGGTGCTGGAGGCCGCCCGCCGGGCGGCCGACGACGGCATCGCGCAGGTCCTGCTGCTGGGGGCCGATCCGGCCCAGGCGGGCGGCAAGGTGCAATGCATCGAGCCGCAGGCTTGCGGATGGCTGGATTCCTTCGCCGACACGCTGTACGATTTGCGCCGCCATCGCGGCATGACGCGGGAACAGGCGCAGGAAGCCGCAGGCCAGCCGCTGGTCTTCGCCGACCTGATGGTGCGGGCGGGCCATGCCGACGGTTCCGTCGCCGGCGCGGTGCACACCACGGCGGACGTGGTGCGCACCGCCATGCAGGTGCTGGGCAAGCGCCCCGGCGTGCAGACGGTCTCCAGCTTCTTCATCATGATGCGCGACGAGCCATTCCCCACCGGGGCTCGGGCCATGATCTTTTCCGATTGCGGCCTGGTCATCGAACCCACATCCGAGGAACTGGCCGAAATCGCGCTGGCCTCCGCTGGCAGCGCCCGCGCCCTGCTGGGCATCGAACCGCGCGTGGCCATGCTGTCGTTTTCCACCCGCGGCAGCGCCCAGCACGCCGAAGTCGACAAGGTGCGGCGGGCGACCGAACTCGTGCGCGAACGCGCCCCCGAACTGGCGGTCGAAGGAGAAATGCAGCTCGACACGGCCATCGTGCCCGACATCGCCGCCCGCAAGTGGCCCGGCTCGGCCGTCGCCGGCCAGGCGAACGTGCTGATCTTCCCCAATCTGGCCGCGGGCAACATCGGCTATAAGCTCAGCGAGCGCCTGGGCCACGTCACCGCCCTGGGGCCTTTGCTGCAGGGCCTGAACCACCCGGCCAACGATCTGTCGCGCGGCTGCTCGGCCGACGACATCTACCAGGTGATCGCCGTCACGGCCGTGCAGGCGCAGCACCAGGCTGCTTGATGCCTCGCCGCTTGCAAGCGGTTCGGATTCGTCAGGCACAGCGCAGTCCGCAGGGACTGCCCTGTGTCCGGGCTCATCCCCGCATCTGCATCAGTGTCATGGACTCCGGTTCGATGATGGTGGCCCCGGTGAATGGACGGTCGTAGGACGCGATCAGGTACAAGGTCGCGCCGAATCCCAAGGAAAACAAAGCCATGGACAGGACCAGCGGCCGGCGCTGCGTGGCATGCAGTTCGTAGATGACGCAGGCCGCCACGAACAGCAGCACCATCACGGCCGCCCACTTGGTCGGCATGACCCGGCTGGTGGCGACCAGCAGCCGCTGGTTGCGGGCGGATTCCACCTGCTGGGCGTAACGGCGCAGATCCTTGGCGGCCTGCGCCATGCCGACCCGGTCCGCGCCGGCCTCCCGGGCCTGCACGTCGACCTGGACGGACGTCTGTTCCAGCGCATCCAGCAGGCTCTCGGCCTTGGCGCTGGAGCCCCCGCGCGCCATCAGCGGCCATTCCGACTCGACCACGTCGCGGATGTAATCGTTCGTCAGACCGACGACCTGATCCCGGAGTTCGGCCGGCAGATGCTGGGCGGTCCGCAGGACGTCGGCCACCGCGATGGCTTCCTGTTCGACCGCCGTGCGGCCCCTGGTTTCCTGCTGCCAGACGTCGGACGCGACGAAGGCGATCACCAGGCCGGTGGGCAGCAGAATGCCCGACAGCATGGTGTTGACCATGCTGGTCTTCTGGCGATTGGGCCAGGCGAGGCGAACCGCCGCCATGAACAAGGCGGCCGCGAAGGCCGTCAGGCCGACGATGCAGATGCAGACGAGGAAAAGCGACCAATCCTGCAGGTCATACATGAAAGCGAACATCCCGGCCCCTTGTTCTGGTGCGTATGGTAGATTCTGTGCATACGGCCTTGCGCCAAGGCAGGCCACATTATCACCGAATTCAGGCGGCTCCCGCAGCGCGCCGATTCCGACACTTGCCGATGGATGACACCATGCCGACGAAGTCTTATTTGCTCATCCGATCCCGCTGGACGATCCTGGCCGGCACGCTGGCGCTGGCTGCCTGCGCCAGCGGCCCCAAGGACAACCTGTCGCTGATCCCCGCGGAACTGGACCAGCAGACGCAACAGGAAGGCCTGTTCGCCCAGCCCGTGAAGTCGACCGGACAGCGCCCGGGCTGCTCGGGGGAATGCCCGAAGCTGGTCGTGGATTCGCTGGCCTTTCCGGGGCACCCGCGCCTGACGGACCTGGTGGACCACGCCCTGGCCACCATGACCTGGCTCGACACCCGGAACCCCGCGCCCTACGACACGATCCGCAGCTACCAGGATTACTTCTGGAAGACCGCCGGGCCGCGTGACGAAACGGACCTGACGGCCCGCACCCGCTATCGCAACAACCGCCTGACCGTCGTCGAACTGGACGTCGGCCAATACCGCACGGGCATGGCGCACGGCATGTCCGGGTCGCAATTCCTGAACTGGGACAACCAGACCGAAAAGGCGCTGACCATCGACAACCTGTTGGCGCCCGGCGCGCGCCCGGCCTTCGACAAGGCTCTGAGGGAAGCCCACGACAGCTGGCTGCAGGAACATCGCGACGAGGTCCAGAGCACGGCCAATTTCTCCCGCATGTGGCCCTTCGTCTCCAGCGACAACGTCGGGCTGACGGACCAGGGCGTCGTCGTCAAATACCAGCCCTACGAAATCGCGCCCTACGCCTGGGGGCAGCCGGAACTTCTGATCCCCTACCCCCGGCTGCAGGGGATCCTGCGTCCGCAATACCTGCCGCCGAAATCCTGAGGCCGGCCGACGCCGCATACGCATATAGCGAGGCCGCATTATGTGCGGCGTTCATATCGTTCGAGGAAACGGTTCGTTCCCTCCCGAAGGCGAAGTCTTTACTCTGGTATCCCGATTCATGACCAGACGAGACCTCTTCGATGCGATTCCGATTCCTGCTTTCCCTGGCGCTGGCCGCCGGCCTGTCCGGCGCGGCCCAGGCCGCGGACGTCACCCTGCTGAATGTCTCCTACGACCCCACGCGGGAGCTGTACCAGGCCTACAACCAGGCCTTCGCCCGCTACTGGCAGGACAAGACGGGCGACCATGTGACGATCCGCCAGTCTCATGGCGGGTCGGGCAAGCAGGCGCGCTCGGTGATCGACGGCCTGCAGGCCGACGTGGTGACCCTGGCCCTGGCGCCGGACATCGACGCCATCGCCGCGCGCGGCGCCATCCGCCCCGACTGGCAGCGGCAAAGCCCCCTGAACAGCGCGCCCTACACGTCCACCATCGTCTTCCTGGTGCGCAAGGGCAACCCCAAGGGCATCCACGACTGGAACGACCTGATCAGGCCGGGCGTGCAGGTCATCACGCCCAACCCCAAGACCTCCGGCGGCGCGCGCTGGAACTACCTGGCGGCCTGGGGCTACGCCCTGCGCCAACCGGGCGGCAGCGAGGCCGCCGCGCGCGAATTCGTGGGCAAGCTGTACAGGCAGGTGCCGGTGCTGGATTCGGGCGCCCGGGGCGCGACCACCACCTTCGTCGAGCGCGGCATCGGCGACGTGCTGCTGGCCTGGGAAAACGAGGCCTTCCTCGCCATCCAGGAACTGGGTCCAGACAAGGTGGACATCGTGGTGCCCTCGGTCAGCATCCTGGCCGAGCCGCCCGTGGCGGTCGTGGACAAGGTCGTCGACGCCCGCGGCACGCGCGAGGTCGCCCGCGCCTACCTGGACTACCTGTATTCCGAGGCCGGCCAGGAAATCGCGGCCAGGAACTATTACCGGCCCACGCTGAAGGCGGTCGCCGACCGCCACGCGAAGCAGTTCCCCCAGGTATCGCTGTTCACCCTGACGGATGTGGCGCCGAACTGGGCCCAGGCTCAGAAGACGCACTTCGCGGACGGCGGCGTGTTCGACCAGATCTACCAGCCCGATGCGCGCTGACGCCATGCCGGGCACGTTCGCAGCGCGCGCCCCCGGCGCCCGGCCGGTCCTGCCCGGCCGCAATCTGACGCTGGGCCTGACCCTGAGCTACCTGGGCCTGATCGTGCTGTTGCCGCTGTCGGCCATCCTGCTCAGCGCCTCGACGCTGGGGGCTCCGGCCTTCTGGCAGGCCGTCACCGCGCCCCGGGTCCTGGCCTCGTACCGGCTCAGCTTCGGCGGCGCCCTGGCGGCGGCGGCGATCAACGTGATCTTCGGCGGCATCGTCGCCTGGGTGCTGGTGCGCTACCGCTTTCCCGGCAAGCGCCTGATCGACGCGCTGGTGGACCTGCCGTTCGCCCTGCCGACGGCCGTGGCCGGCATCGCGCTGACCGCGCTGTACGCGCCCAACGGCTGGCTGGGCAAACTGCTGGCGCCGCTGGGCATCCAGGTGGCCTTCAAGCCGCTGGGCGTCGTGGTCGCGCTGATCTTCATCGGCCTGCCCTTTGTCGTGCGCACCGTTCAGCCAGTTCTGGAAGACATGGCCGCCGAATACGAGGAGGCAGCCAGCAGCCTGGGCGCCTCGCGCTGGCAGGTCTTCGCGCGCGTGGTGTTCCCGACCATCCTGCCGGCCCTGCTGACCGGCTTCGCCCTGGCCTTCGCCCGGGCGGCGGGCGAATACGGCTCGGTCATCTTCATCGCCGGCAACATGCCCATGGTGTCCGAAATCGCCCCATTGCTGATCATCACCAAGCTGGAACAGTACGACTACGCGGGCGCCACCGCGATCGCCGTGGTGATGCTGGGCATTTCCTTCACCCTGCTGCTGGCCATCAATCTGCTGCAGGCCTGGGTGCGGCGGCGCTCCACCGGACACTGACAGGACTCCTATGACCACCCTCGCCATCACCCCCCTGGATTTCGACGCGGATGCGCGGCCGGCCGCCGAAGGCAGGCTCGCGCGCAGCCTTCTGCTGATCGTCGCCTGCGTCTTCCTGACCCTGTTCCTGTTCATTCCGCTGCTGGCCGTCTTTCATGAAGCCCTGGCCAAAGGCTGGGCGGCTTGCGCGGCCGCCGTGACCGATCCGGACGCCCTGGCGGCCATCCGACTGACGCTGACGGCGGCCGGCATCGCCGTCCCCCTGAATCTGGTATTCGGGGTCTGCGCAGCCTGGGCCGTCACCCGCTTCGAATTCCGCGGCAAACAACTGCTCATCACCCTGATCGACCTGCCCTTCTCGGTGTCTCCCGTCATCGCCGGGCTGATCTACGTGCTGCTGTTCGGCGCCCAGGGCTGGTTCGGCCCCTGGCTCCAGGCGCACGACATCCGGATCCTGTTCGCCGTGCCGGGCATCGTGCTGGCCACCGTCTTCGTCACCGTGCCCTTCGTGGCCCGGGAACTGATCCCTCTGATGCAGACCCAGGGCAGCGACGAGGAAGAGGCCGCCATCGTCCTGAGCGCATCGGGCTGGCAGACGTTCTGGCACGTCACGCTGCCCAATATCCGCTGGGGGCTCTTCTACGGCGTGATCCTGTGCAATGCCCGCGCCATGGGCGAATTCGGCGCCGTGTCCGTCGTCTCGGGCCACATCCGGGGCCTCACCAACACCCTGCCGCTGCATGTCGAGATTCTGTACAACGAATACAACTTCGCCGCCGCCTTTTCCGTGGCGTCCCTGCTGGCGCTGCTGGCCCTGCTGACGCTGGCCCTGCAGTCCCTGGCCCAATGGCGGCTGCGCGCCCAGACCGCCCGCGCCGCATCGGAGCATTCCTCATGAGCATCGAAGTCCGTCACATCCACAAGCAGTTCGGCGCGTTCACGGCGCTGGACGATGTCTCCCTGGCCTTTCCGGACGGGCGGCTGACCGCCCTGCTGGGGCCATCGGGCTGCGGCAAGACCACGCTGCTGCGCATCATCGCCGGGCTCGAGCATCCCGACCGCGGCCAGGTGCTGCTGGAAGGCCAGGACGCATCCCGCACACACGTGCGCCAGCGCCAGGTCGGCTTCGTCTTCCAGCACTATGCCTTGTTCAAGCACATGACGGTGTTCGAGAACGTGGCCTTCGGCCTGCGGGTCAAGCCGCGCCGGGAGCGCCCGAGCGAGCGCCGGATCCGCGACAAGGTCATGGGGCTGCTGGAACTGGTGCAACTGGCCTGGCTGGCCGACCGCCGGCCGGCCGCCCTGTCCGGCGGACAGCGCCAGCGCATCGCTCTGGCCCGCGCCCTGGCGGTCGAGCCGCGCGTGCTGCTGCTCGACGAGCCTTTCGGCGCGCTGGACGCCAAGGTCCGCAAGGAATTGCGGCGCTGGCTGCGCCGGCTGCACGACGAACTGCACATGACCAGCCTGTTCGTCACGCACGACCAGGAAGAAGCCCTGGAAGTCGCCGACGAGGTCGTCATCATGAACAAGGGCCGGGTCGAACAGGCGGGCGCCCCGCAGACCGTCTACGACCAGCCGGAAACCGCCTTCGTCTACGGCTTCCTGGGCCACGTGAATCTGTTCCAGGGCCGCGTGCGCGACGGCCGGCTGCACACCGGCGGCGCGGCGCTGGACATGCCGGGGCTGGACGGCGCCGCCGACGCGCCCGGCACCGCCTACGTGCGGCCGCACGACATCCAGATCGAACCCTGGCAGCCCGCCGGCCAATCGCCCGCGCCGAAAGGACTGCTGGTCGACCTGCAGCGGGCCCATGCCTTCGGGCCGCTGGCCCAGCTGGAGCTGCGGCGCGAAGACACGCAGGAGATCATCGAGGTCGTCATGCCCAGCCAGGAATTCGACCGGATCCGCGCGCAGGGCCACCGGCGGTTCATCGCCCGGCCTCGCCACGCGCGGGTGTTCCTGAACTAGCGTTGCGTCGGACCGGCGCGGCGGTCCGTCGGACGGGACGCTAGCGTCCGGCCGGAGCGTCCTCGAAACGCCCCAGGTCGAAATAGCGCGAAAAAGAGGACTTGTCGTCTTCGCCTTCCGGCTGGCCAGGTTTGGCGGGCGCTTGCGCCGTCGGCGCGGCGCTCTGCGCGGGAGCATCCCGATTCGGGGCGTCGGGCGCGACCGGCGAAGCCTGGGCGCCCCTGGGGCCGGCGGCCCGGCCCTGCTCGCGGCGCTGCGCCACCTGTTCGGCGACCGCCGTCAACTGCTCGGCCAGCGCCTTGTGGTTGCGCTTGAGCGCCCAGTCCGCCGCCGTTTCGCGCGCCGTATTGAACATGGTCGGATCCGCGCCCTGCGACAGCAGCAGCTTCACGATGGCCGGCTTGCCCGACAAGGCGGCCATCATCAGGGGCGTGGTGCCGTCCGGCCCCGGCGCATTGACGATGGCGCCCCAGTCGATCAGGAGCCGGGCCGTCTCGACCTGGCCCTTGGATGCCGCGTAGTGCAGCGGCGTCCAGCCCAGGCGGTTGACCTGGGCGCCGGCCTGGATCAGCCCCGCGGCCCGCTCGTTCTGCCCCAGGATGCACAGGTACATCAGGGCGGTCTCGTCATGGGCATTGGGCAGATCGACCTTCACGCCCGGCGCGATCCGCAGCACGTCGAAGACCCGCCAGGACTGGTCGCGGGCGGCCTGGGTCAGCGCCGGATTGCCCAGGGAATTCATCGCATTGGGGTCCACGCCGCGCAGCAGCATGTCCTGGACCGCCGACACGTCGTCGCGGCGGATGGCGGACCACCAGTCCGCCGTCGGCGCGCGTTGAGCCTGGGCGGCGAAGGCCCACAACAGGCCGGCCAGCAGGAACGCCGCCAGCCAGGGCCCTGTTGCCCGCCCGCTGGAAGGCGGGATGATCCGCCCGAAGGCGCCGGGAACCCCGGAAAGCGCAATCTTGCAATCGGACCGCATGGCGGAAACCTCCGTCGGAATATCGGCTCGTCGGGCAAAGGCCTGCATTGCCCGAAGCGGCGCCCCGGACGCGGCCCTGCCGGACCTACCGTTTGATTTTATTGAACAGCGTGAAATAGTTGTCCGCCGTGGCCTGCTCGATCGCCGAGGCGGGCAAGCCGCGCAGTTCGGCGATCTTTTCCGCCACGTGGATGACCTTGGAAGGGTCGTTCAGCTTGCCGCGATACGGCACGGGCGCCAGGTAGGGGGAATCGGTTTCGATCAACATGCGGTCCAGCGGCACTTTCCGCGCCACGTCCTGCAGGGACGCCGCGTTCTTGAAGGTCACGATGCCCGAAAAGGAAATGTAGAAACCCAGGTCCATGGCGGCCCGGGCGACGTCCCATGATTCCGTGAAGCAATGCATCACGCCGCGATCGGCCTGTTCCTCGCGCATCAGCCGGATGGTGTCGTCCGCCGCCGAACGGGTGTGGATGATCAGCGGCAGCCCCGTCTGCCGGGCGGCCCGGATGTGGGTGCGAAAGCGGTCCCGCTGCCAGTCCAGGGGCTCGGAGAGCCGGTAGTAGTCCAGGCCGGTTTCGCCGATGGCCACGACCTTGGGATGAGCGGCCCTGCTGAGCAGGTCGTTCAGCGTGGGTTCCGCGCAATCCGCGTCTTCGGCATCGTTGTCCGGGTGCACGCCGACCGAGGCGTGCAGATGGGGATGAGCCTCCACCAAAGCCATCAGGCCCGGCCAGTCGCGCAGATTGACGCTGACCACCAGCGCATGGTCGACCCGGTTCGATTGCATGCGGGCCAGCACGTCGGGCAGCTGGGCGGTCAGATCGGGGAAATTCAGGTGGCAGTGGGAATCGATGTACATGGAAGGTCAGCGGCTTCAGGATGGACGGCCCGCCACGGGTCGCACGGCCTGCAGCAGGCGTTGGGCGGCATGGTCGCCCAGCAGTTTGGGATTCAGGGGATGCTGGGCCAGGCGGCGCTGTTCCTGCAGCCACTGGCCGGTCCGGGCCAGCGCCCCGGCATCCAGAGCGCGCGCGATCCGCCGGATGCCCGCGTCCTGTTCAGGATAATACCGCGCGGGCAGCTCGTGCGTGGCCAGGCTCAGATCCAGCCAGAGACGCTGGAAGCCGTCCAGCCAGACGGCGGGCTCCAGCGCCGCCAGGGCGTCGGCCAGGGGGGCGGACGTTCCCGCGCCGCCCGCCAGATCCAGGAACAGGCTGAGCCAGGCCGGCGTGGCCGGCTGCTGCGCCTGGGCCTGTTCCAGGGCCGGCAAAGGCGCGCCGCCCGCCGCCGCCAGGCGCGTGGCGGCGTGATCCACCTGGTGCCGCTGCAGCCAGGCCAGAGCCTGCTGCGCGTCGGGAACCGGCAGGGGCAGACGCCGGCAGCGGGACACCAGCGTGGGCAGCAGCCGGTCGGGCGCATGCGCCACCAGCAGGAAAACCGTATGCGCCGGCGGCTCTTCCAGGATTTTCAGCAAGGCATTGGCGGCGATGGTGTTCAGCGACTCGGCGGGATACAGCAGCGCCACTCTCCAGCCGCCCCGGTGCGTGGCGGTGTTGAACCAGGGCAGCAGGCTGCGGATCTGTTCGATGCGGATGTCCCGCGACGGCTGTTTCTTGCCGCCCGATTCGTCGCCGTCCTCGGCGGCGGCGCCTTCCAGGGCGGCCACGGCGTCGGGGCGGATGCGGCGCAGGTCCGGATGGTTGCCGGCCTGAACCCAGCGGCAGGCCTGGCATTGCCCGCAAGCCAGGCCGGATTGCGGGGATTCGCACAAGAGGCTGGCCGCGCCGGCCGCCGCGAAGGCCTGCTGGCCGATACCCGGCAGGCCGTGAATCAGCCATGCGTGCGCGAAACGGTCGCGGGACGCCAGCCACTCGCCGGCCAGCGCCTGCTGCCAGGGCAGGAACTCGAAGGCCGTCATGCGCCGCCTCGCGCGGCGGCGGCGCCATGCGCCTGCAGCAGGCCTTGCAAATCCGCCTCCAGGCGGGCCCGGATGTCCGGGATGCTGCGGCGGGCGTCGATGAGGCGAAACCGCGCCGGTTCTGCTTCGGCCCTGGCATGATAGGCCCGGCGGGTGCGCTCGAAGAACGCCGCGCCTTCCTGTTCGAATCGGTCGGCCGCCGCCCTGCCCTGCAGCAGGCGCGCGCGCGCCGTTTCCAGCGGCACATCGAACAGGAACGTGCAATCCGGCCCCTGCCCCTGCTGCACCCAGTCTTCCAGCACGCGGATGGCCGGCGCCCCGAGTTCGCGGCCGCCGCCCTGGTAGGCGAAGGAGGCGTCCGTGTAGCGGTCGCACAGCACCCACTGGCCGCGTTCCAGCGCCGGCAGGATGCGCGTGCGCCAATGCTCGTTGCGGGCGGCGAACATCAGCAGAGTCTCGGTGCGCAGGTCCATGGCCTGATGCAGCACCAGTTCCCGCAACTGTTCGCCCAGCGGCGTGCCGCCGGGTTCGCGGGTCTCCAGCAGGTCGACGCCCGCGCCGCGCAGCCAGTCGGCCATCCAGCCCGCATGCGTGCTTTTGCCGGCCCCGTCCAGGCCTTCCAGGGTGATGAAGCAGCCGCGCCGCGCCATGAGATCAGTTCCGCTTCAGAATGTATTTGCCGACCGCCTGATTGTGCGACGACAGGTTCTTGGAAAATTCGCTGGTGCCGTCCCCCCGGGAGACGAAATACAGGTAGTCGTGCCGTTCCGGGTGCGTGGCGGCCATCAGGGCCGCCTTGCCGGGGTTGGCGATCGGGGTGGGCGGCAGGCCCGCCCGGGTGTAGGTGTTCCAGGGCGTGTCCTGTTCCAGGTCTTTCTTGCGCAGGCGGCCCTGGTAGCGGTCGCCCATACCGTAGATCACGCTGGGATCGGTCTGCAGCGGCATGCCGATGCGCAGGCGGTTGATGAAGACGCCGGCGATGCGGGCCCGGTCGCCGCCGTGGCCGGTTTCCTTTTCCACGATGGACGCCAGGATCAGCGCCTGGTACGGCGTTTCCAGCGGCAGGTCCCGGTCGCGCTCGGCCCACAGGCGATCCAGCGTCTGGCGGCCCGCCTGGGCGGCGCGGCGCAGGATGTCCAGGTCGGAAGAGCCGGGAGTGAACACATAGGTATCCGGGTAGAACAGGCCTTCCAGGGACGTGTCGTCCAGCCCGAGCTTGCGGGCGATGGCCGCGTCGTCCAGGCCCAGCGCGTCGTGGCGCACCTGCGGGTCGGCGTCCAGGGCGGCGCGCATCTGGGCGAAGGTCCAGCCTTCGGGGAAGGTCAGCCGCGCCTGGGTCATGTCGCCGTTGGCCATGCGCTCCAGCAGCATCCAGGGCGTATCCCCGGCGCGGGCCTCGTAGGCGCCGGCCTTGAGCAGTTTGTCGCGGCCGCTGAGCCGCGCCAGCCAGACGAAGGCATGAGGGTTGATCTGGATGCCGGCCGCTTCCATGGCCTGGGCGATCTGGCGCGGCGTGCTGCCCATGTCGATGATGTAATCCACGACCGGCGTCTGCATGGGAACCGGCCGCTTCCAGCCCCACCAGGCCGCGCCGCCGATGCCGGCGCCAAGCAGCGCCAGGCACACGATCAGCAGCCAGATGGTCAGTCGCAGTAGCTTCTTCATGGACGCCAGTTTAACTGGAACGACGAGGAGAAGCCTGAAGCGGATGTTACTTTTCTCAGCCCCTCAGACGGCGCTCTCGCCGAGGATCAGCCGGTCCATCTCGGCCTTCGGGGTGTTGCAGAATTCCCGCGCCAGCATCAGGTAGAACCCCAGACCGAGAAGCACCCAGCATCCCAGCGCGATCCAGGCGGGCGTTTCCAGGAAGGCGGGCGAACCCGGCACCAGCAGCAGGCACAGCAGGCCGGCGCTGCAGAGCGCTCCACCCAGGGCGATCAGCTTCTTGAAGGGAGCGACTTCCTTGCAGAAAGCCGGCGCCCGCTGCGCTTTCGTCCACTTGAACAGCTTGTAGGCGACGGCGCAGTAATAGATGAAGGCGATCGAAATCCCCACGGCCGACATGTCCACGACCCACAGCAGCACCGAACGGCCGAACCAGGGCGCCAGCAGGCAGATGGCGCAGATGAACACGATGCTGGCGTACGGCGTGCCGTGCTTTTCATGGAGACGGCAGAACACGGCGGGCAGCGCCTTGGCGCGGCTCATGGCGAACATCAGCCGGCTGCAGGAGATGTAGAAACCGATCAGGCCGGTGAAGATCCCCATGCACAGCGCCACCACCAGGGCGGTCAGCCCCGCGGTGCCCAGCACGTTCTGGACGGCCTGTCCCGTGCCCCACAGGTAGTGCTGGCCCACCAGGTCCATCCACGGCATCGCCAGACCCGTCGCGACGATCATGATGGAATAATGGCCGGCCGCCACGGCCAGCGCGGCCAGGATCAGGAAGGTCGCCTTCGCGGGCGAGAAATTGAATTCCTCGGCGGCCTGGGGCACCGTGTCGAACCCGACATAGGCCCAGGGCGAAATGGCCACGATGGCGGCGATCGCGGACCACGACGGGATGCCCGGCTTGTAGAGCGGCAGCAGATTGCTGAAGGACGTCGAGGGCGCTGCCGACATGGCGGCCGTCACCCCGGTCGCGGCGACGATCAGCAGGACGCAGAAATAGAATTGCGTCTGCGCCGTGGCGTCCGCGCCCCGCACGTTCAGCCAGGCAAACAGCACCAGGACCGCGCTGGCGATCAGCACTTCCACGAAGTACACGTCCCAGCCGGCCATGTTGTAGAGCAGGCCTACCTTGACGGTGTCCGGCACCAGGAACTTGATCATCAGCGCGAAGGCCGAGGCATTGAGCGCCACGATGGCGGCATAGCCCAGGATCAGGAACCAGCCGCACAGGAAGGCGTGCTTGCGGCCGAACGCAAGGTAGGCGTAAGTGAACGCGCCCCCGGTGATCGGGTACGCCTTCACCAGGAAGCCGGCGCTCAGGCCGACGAGGCTGAGGATCAGGGCGCCGATCCAGAGCCCGATGATGACGCCCAGCGGACCCGCCATGTCCATCCACTCCACCGGCAGCACGAAACTGCCCCAGCCGATGGCCGAACCGAAGGCGATGGCCCAGACCCAGTGGGGCTTGAAGGTTTTTTCAAGTGTGACTCGTTCCGACACTGTTGTCTCCTGTAAATATCATTTTTTAATTGTTATTGTTTCAATAATCGAAATTTGCAATTCAGTCTATTGAATTCCTGCTGAAGAGCCTAGGGCCACCGGGCAGCTATCGTAGGGGCCAGATGCGGCCGGCCGGGCCGGGCCGCCCATGAAAAAGGACTGCCGGAGCAGTCCTTTTTCGTCGCGGCGCTCACGCGCCTTCCGGGACCGGATCAGAGCACTTCATCCCGCAGGTAGTAGTACTTGTAGAACATCGCCTGCCCCAGCCGCCGGAAGGGCGCGAAGAGGTGGCCCTGCAAGGGCGAGTTGTAGATCGGCAGATCCCAGTGAGGACCGCTCTTGCCGACGACGCGCTCGGCCAGGCGCCGGCCCGCCTGCGCGGAAAAGGACACCCCGTTGCCGCCGTAGCCGATGGCATAGTAGATCTGCTGGCTGGGATCCGGCTGCGTGATGCGCGGCATCATGTCGTGGCTCACGTCCACCCAGCCCCACCAGGAATACGCGATCGGCACGTCCTTCAGGGCCGGGAACTTGCGCGCCAGGCCTTGCTTGAGCAGGTCCAGGTGCTTGGGGTTCTCCGCGTCGGCGCCCTTGAGCGCGCTGCGGCTGCCGATCTGCATCGAACCATCCGGCAGCAGACGGTAGTAGAAGCGCAGCGTGCGGGTGTCCGTGATGAAGGTGGTGCTTTTCAGGCCGGCCGCGTCCCGTTCCTGCTGCGTCAGCGGGCGCGTCACCATCGAGTTCGACAGGATCGGCATGATCTTGTTGCTGAGCAGCGGATGCAGGCCCTGCGGCGTGTAGCCGCCCGTCGCCACGGCGACGCGGCGCGCGCGCACGATGCCGCCCGGCGTGCGCAGGTGATGGACGCCGCCGACGGTTTCCCAGCCGTGGACCGGGCTGCCGGTGTAGATCTTGACGCCCAGTTCACGCAGGCGCCGCAGATAGCCGAAGGCCAGCTTCAGCGGGTGGATGCCGACCCCGTCGGGTTCGTGCAGCGCGCCGGCCGCCTCGCGGTCCATGGCGTAGCGTTCCCAGAGCTCTTCGCGGCTCAGCATCCGGGTGTCGTAGCCAAACTGGTCGTGCATCACGCGGCACAGGTTTTCCAGGAAGGCCATCTTTTTCGGACGGTGCGCCGTATACAGGTGGCCGCCAGGCTGGGCGTCGCAGGGAAACCGCGCCACCAGGCTCTTCCAGTACTCGAAGCCCTCGTGGATTTCGCGATCCAGGCGCTTGGCCGTTTCCAGGCCCCAGCGCTCGATCCACTGGGTGCGGTACAGGCGCCCCGACGCATTCTGCCCCTGGCCGCCATTGCGGCTGGTGCACCCCCAGGATTCCTGGTTGGCTTCCAGGATGATGGGGATCACGCCATGTTCCTCGGCCAGGTTCAAGGCCGTCACCAGGCCGGTGAAACCCGAGCCGATGATCACGACATCCGCATCGATGTCCTGGGTGACCGGGCCGTCGTCGGGCGGCGGATCGCCGGCCGTGCCCACCCAGTACGTGGGCGCGTACTGCTGATTGCGGCCCGAAGGCGAAACCAGCGGATCGTAGCGCGGGTCGTAGGGGTTGGATGCGCGCGGCGATGCCGCCGACGACGAGCGCTCTTGCACGCCGCTTGGTGTAGCTGAAGTCAAAGTAGCCATGATGTCTCCGGACAATGAAGGCCCAGCGCGAGCGGTTCAGGCTTGTGCAGGCAGATTGGGGCGTTGCTTGCGAAACGCGTTCTTGACCAGGATCTTGCCGTCCTTGAAGGTCAGCAGGTCCACCATATTGGCTTCGATCCTGGAGCCGTCGGCCGCCGTCCCGGTGAACGTGGATTCCATGACGCCGCGGTCGCCCGACACCCAGCAGCTGGCATTGCGCCAAGCCGCGTCCGGAATGGTCTGCCAGGCCGACTCGAAAGCCTTGCGCACCGCCGCCGGGCCTTCATGTCGCGTGCCGCACACCTGGGAACCGGCCACGCCTTCGAAGACGCATTCTTCGTGCATGCAGGCCATCAGGCCTTCGATGTCGTGACGGTTCCAGGCCTCGCCGAAAGCCTCGAGCGTGGCAAGCAATTGATCCTGTGTCATGGGGGGGTCTCCTCTGGTTATGTCGCGCGAGTCCGCCAAACGGGGCTGCGCCGTCGATGTCCATACAGTAGGAGAACGCCCGGGGCTGGTCTAGGGCCAGTGGCTACGTTTCTCTGGCACCAGATCGCCGGGACGCGCCTGGCCGGCCCTGCCCGCGCCCGGCCAGGGTCCGGATCAGGGACAGCAGCGCCTGCATGCTCACGCCGCTCTCCAGGTCCAGGCCGATGGAGTGCGGGTAGTAGCCGCTCAGGTCCTGGTTCACGCCGATGGCCAGGATTTCGATGCCGCGCTCGCGCGTGTAATGGCGCACCACCCGGCGCAGATGGGCGTCCAGGAATCCGGGCGGATTGGCCAGGATGCTGGCGCTGTCCATCGGCCCGCCGTCGGACACCACCCAGAGAATCCTGCGCTGGCTGTCCGGCTGGGCCAGCAGGCGCTCGCAGGCCCACTGGACGGCCTCGCCGTCGATGCCTTCGCGAAACAGGTCGGGCTTCATGACGGCCGTCACACCCAGCCGTCCCTGCTGGCGCGGTATGTTCCGCGACCAGAAGACCAGATGCTGCGCTTCGTTCAGGCGGCCCGGATGCGCGGGCCGCCGCCCGCCGGCCTGCCATTCGCGCGCCGGCCTGCCCCCGTTCCAGGCGCCGGTGGTGAAGCCCAGCAGCTCGAACGGCACGCCGGCGCGCTCGAAGACGCGCCCGAGCGCATCCATCAGCAAGGCCAGCTGCGGGCCGTGATGCCGCATGGAACCCGAACAATCGATGAGCAGGGACATCCGGGCCTGCGCCACGGGGACGTCCTGCTCGCGAAAGAAGATGCGGTGCTCGTCGGGAGAACTGATCAGCTGCGCCAGCCGGCGGCCATCGATCAGGCCCTCTTCCTGGCCGAACAGATGGCCCTCGGAACGAGGCACGAACAAGGCCCGCTGCAAGGCCTGCGCCAGACGGGACAGGGACCATGGCAGACGGGCGATTTCCTGATCCAGGCGCTGGCGATATTCCCGCAGCAGCGCCGGGCGCACCAGATCGACGGCTTCCCGGACGGTGTCGTGACGCCGGGTCCAGACGGCATAGTGCATGTCCGCCGACGACGTCTCGGCCAGATCGCCTCCCGTCCAGCCCCCCATGTCGGTCTCGTCCGCGTCCGCCGGCAGCAGCGCCACGGAGAAATCCAGGTGCCGCCTGGGAGGCCTTTTCTTCTCTTGTCCGATCAGGTCCTGGAACCAACGCGCCAGCGCCGTCGCCAGGTCGGCCGCGACCAGGGCGTAGGCGGCCTGGTCCGCGCGCAGCTGGCGCAGGCGGACCAGCGGGCCGGCCAGCATGGGTCCCATCCGGTACCGGGCGGATTCGGTCAGGTCTTCCAGGCGTTCCGGGATCGGTTCGTCGAACAGGCGGCTCCGGGCCATCAGGGCGAAGCAGAGCAGGTGCTGGCCCGTGCGGGTTTCGAGCAGGCCGGCCCCCTGGAACAGGAACAGCCATTGCTCGAAGCGCCGCCGCAGATTGCCGCGCATGCCCGGCCAGCGCTCGGGCGCCAGCGCCTCCACGCGCCACTGTTCCAGCCATTCGAAGATCAGCGCGGCGACCGGGTCCTGCGCGGGACTCAGGTCCCGGTGCAGCTGCGCGTCGGAGCGCAGCAGGCGCAGGGCCAGCGCATCGGCCAGCGCCCGATAGGCCGGCGAATCGTCCAGGCCCGGCTGCGTCTGCAGGTGAGGCGCCCCGTCCGGCAGGGTCTGGTCGCCGTTCCAGGGCCGGCCCGCCTCGAAGTGCACCTGCGGCTGGCGGGCCAGCGCCCGCACCGTCGCGGCGGCGCGGGCTTCGAGCGCGTGGCGACGGACCCAGTCGCGGGAATCAGGCGCCGCCATGCGGGGAAGGCGCGCCGGGGGCGGCGGCCAGTTCCTCGTCGAAGCAGCGTTGATAGTATTCCGCGACGATGGCCTGCTCCGAGGCGTCGCACTTGTTCAGGAAGGCGTAGCGGAAGGCCCGGGCGGTCGATTGGAAGATCGGCACGTTTTCCGCCCAGGAAATCAGGGTTCGCGGCGACATCAGCGTGGACAGGTCGCCGCTCTGGAACCCGGCGCGCGTCAGGGCCGCGACCTCGACCATGGCGGCGATCAGGCGGCGCCCTTCGGGATGATTCAGCGCCGGCACCTGCGCGGCCACGATCCCGGCTTCGGCCTCGGGGCTCAGGTAGTTCAGGGCCGCCACGATATTCCAGCGATCCAGCTGCGCGTGGTTCAGGCGCTGGACGCCGTAATACAGGCCGCTGGTATCCCCAAGCCCCACGCTGTTGGCGGTGGCGAACAGGCGGAAGCCCGAATGCGGCGCGATGACCCGGTTCTGGTCCAGCAGCGTGAAATGCCCGTCGCGTTCCAGAACGCGCTGCAGGACGAACATGACCTCGGGCCGTCCGGCGTCGTACTCGTCCAGCACCAGCGCCATGGGCCGCTGCAGGGCCCAGGGCAGGATGCCTTCCCTGAATTCCGTGATCTGCTGGCCATCCCGCAGCACGATGGCGTCGCGTCCGACCAGGTCCAGGCGGCTGATGTGGCCGTCCAGATTGATCCGGATGCAGGGCCAGTTCAGGCGCGCGGCCACCTGCTCGATGTGGGTGGATTTGCCCGTGCCATGCATGCCCTGGATCAGCACCCGGCGGTTGCAGGAGAACCCCGCCAGGATGGCCAGCGTGGTGTCCGGATCGAAACGGTAGTTCGGATCCACGTCGGGCACGTAATCGCTGGGCTCGGTGAAGGCCATGACCTCCAGGTCGCTGTCCAGGCCGAAACTGGCGCGCACGGAGATGCGCTTCGTGTCCCGATCCGTGTCCACCAGGCGTTTCACGACGCTTTCTCTTGACGCAGATCGGGCTGCGCGCCCCGCTCCGGGTAGCTGCCCGATTCGATGTCCGCCAGCGCCTCGGCCGCGCGGCGCAGGGCGGGCAGGCTGCCGCTGATGCGCTTGCCCTGGAACCGCAGGGTCGGCGCCTGGATGGCGACGGCCAGGTTGGATTTGCCCGAAGGCACCGGCACCCGCACGGCGACGCAAGTCAGGCCGGGCAGGAATTCCTCGTTGTCCATGGCATAGCCGTCGGCGGCGGCCCGCTGCAGCTCCGCTTCGAGGGCCTGCGGGTCCGTGATCGTCATGTCCGTGTATTTTTCAAGCGTCCCCGGCACCAGCAGGCGCTTGCGCTGGGAAGGCGTCATCTGCGCCAGAAAGAGCTTGCCGCTGGCCGAGCAGTGCACCGGCACCCGCGAGCCCGGATGCAGGTAGAAGCGCAGGGGGGCCGGCGTTTCCACCCGATCCAGGTACAGGACCTCGCTGCCGGCGCAACTGGTGATGTTGCAGCTTTCGCCGACTTCCGCCACCAGCGTGCGCAGCACATTGCGCCGGGCGCCATGCACGGTGTTGTTCAGCAGCAGGTTTTCCGCGATCCGCCGCAGGCGCGCGGCGGTGCTGTAGTGACGCCCGTCCCCGTCGCGCTGGATCATCCCGGCGCTGTCGAGCTGCTGCAGCATGCGATGCAGCGTGGGCTTGGGCAGGCCCAGCTCTTCGACCAGGCTCTGGAGCGAGAAATACCGGTCTTTTTCCGCAATCACTTCCAGGAGCGCGAACAGGCGGATGGCGGGAGTATCGCCATCCAGTTTGTTCGACACGGGGACAAGTTCGACTGGACTCATGAGGCGTCACGCTTTATATTTCAATAACAGGAACTTATTGTACCGATTTTAATATTTTTGGCTAGGTTTATCATGCATATCGGAATCGCGGGCGCCGGCGTGCTCGGGCGGCTGCTGGCCTGGCGCCTGAGCCGCGCGGGCCACCGGGTGGCTGTCTACGACCCGGCCGACGGACCGCTGGCCAGGGGGGCCGCGGGATGGACGGCCGCGGGCATGCTCTCGCCCTCGGCCGAACTGGAGTGCGCCGATCTGCAGGTCTTCCAGGACGGGCTGGATTCGCTCGGCCAGTGGGCGGAGATCGTGGCGGCGCTGCCCGGCGCCCCCGACTTCGACTGCCACGGCAGCCTGCTGCTGGCCCACCGGGGCGACGGGGGCGCCGCGCGACGGCTGGTGGAACTGATCGAGCACAAGGCGCCCGAAGGGCACCGGCCGCAGCCGCTGGCCCCGGACGCCCTGAGCCGGCTGGAGCCGGACATCCACGGCCCCGCGCTGGCCTGGTTCCTGCCCCACGAGGGGGCCATCAACCCCTTGCAGCTCATGCCGGCCCTGCACGAAGGCGCCCGTGGCGTGGACTGGCACTGGGGGCGGCCGGTCGACGAAGTGGGCGAAGGATTCCTCTCCGTCGATCGCCGGCGCCATGCATTCGACCACGTGTTCGACGCGCGCGGCCTGGGCCAGCGGCCCGCCAGCGGACCGGCGACCGGCTGCGCGGACGTGCGCGGAGTGCGCGGCGAAATCTTCCTGGTGCGCGCGCCGGAAGTCCGCCTGACCCGGCCCGTGCGCCTGCTGCATCCGCGCCACCGCGTTTACATCGTGCCGCGCCGCGACCATCATTTCATCATCGGCGCCAGCGAAATCGAAAGCGAGGACCGCTCCGCCGTCTCGCTGCGCAGCACGGTCGAGCTGCTGGCCGCCGCGCACAGCGTCCTGCCCGGCCTGGCCGAGGCGCGCCTCGTGCAGACCGACACCAATCTGCGGCCGGCGCTGCGCGACAACCTGCCCCTGATCGAACAGGCGACGGGGCTGACCCGCATCAACGGGCTGTTTCGCCACGGCTGGATGATCGCGCCGGCCATGACCGCGCGCGCCATCCGCCAAGCCGGCATCCCCCTTTCCCTTCCAGGAGCCTCCGCGGCATGAACACTCTTTCCATCTACTTCAATGGCGAACCCCGCTCCGTGCCCGAAGGCACGACCCTGCAGCAGGCCCTGGCGCTGCTGACGCAGGCCGACGGCGCGGCGCCGCCCGCCCCCATCGCCACCGCACTGAACGGCAGCCACGTCGCCCGCGCCCGGCGCGAACAGACCCTGCTGGCGGCGGGCGATCACATCACCACCTTCCAGGCCATCGTCGGAGGCTGAATCATGAGCTGGACCATCGCCGACACCGCGCTCGACAGCCGGTTCTTCCTGGGCACGGCCGCCTACCCTTCCCCTCAGATCATGCTGGACGCCATGCGCGCCGCCGGCGCCCAGGTCGTCACGGTCGGCCTCAAGCGCCAGGCCGCGGCCGGAGCCCACGGCGGTCAGCCCTTCTTTTCGATGCTCCGGGACCTGGGCTGCCACCTGCTGCCCAACACGGCCGGCTGCCACACGGCGGCCGAGGCCATCTCGCTTGCCCAGATGGCGCGGGAGATCTTCGAGACGTCCTGGATCAAGCTGGAAGTGATCGGGGACGAACACACGCTGCAGCCGGACGTCTTCGAACTGGTCGCGGCCGCCGACGCCCTGGCGCGCGACGGCTTCCAGGTCTTTCCCTATTGCACGGACGACCTGATCGTCTGCCAGCGCCTGCTGGACGCCGGCTGCCCTGTCCTGATGCCCTGGGCGGCGCCCATCGGCTCCGGCCAGGGGCTGATCCACCTGTCCGCGCTGCGCACCCTGCGGGACCGGCTGCCCGACGTTCCCCTGATCGTCGATGCCGGCATCGGCTCGCCCATGGACGCCGTCCAGGCCATGGAGCTGGGCTTCGATGCCGTGCTGCTGAATTCGGCCGTCTCGCGCGCCCTGGATCCGGTGCGCATGGCGCAGGCCTTCAAGCTGGCGATCGAGGCCGGACGGCTGGCCTGGGAAGCCGGCATCATGGCGGAACAGGACATGGCGGTCGCCACCACGCCGGTGTCAGGCCGGCCCTTCGTGCTGGCCTGACACCCGGCGTCACTGCCGCTTCTCGTTGGCCGTCTTGACCATGCTGTCATACAGGGTGAGGATGCGCGACCGGTACGGAAAGACCATTTCCGCAAAGCCGGTCTGTGAATCCAGGACTTTCTTGAAGAAAGGATTGGCTGCGGCGTATTTCGCCGTGACCTTCTTTTCTTCCTCGATGAAGCGGGTGTAGTAGTCGGGAGGCGTGTCCAGGACCTTGACGCCTTCCTTGTCCATGAACTCGTGCAGCGCGACGGAATTGTCGTATATGTTCGCATCCAGGGTATCGGCGATGTTCGCCTTCGCGGCGATCCGGATGATTTCCTTCAGATCGTCCGGCAGCGACTTCCAGTAGTCCCCGTTGATGAAGATCTGCCCGATGTCGGTCTGCTGATGCAGGCCCTGCAGATAATAGTATTTCCATATTTTCTGCAGCCCCAGATTGCGGTCGTCCGCGGGGCCGATCCATTCCGCGGCGTCGATCACGCCCCTCTGGGCCGAAGGCACGATGTCGCCGCCGGGCACGCCCACCGCCGAAATGCCCATGGCCTGATAGGTTTCCCCGGGGATGCCCGGCGGGGAGCGATATTTGAAGCTCTTGAATTCATTGACGTCCTTGATCGGTTTCTTGAACCATCCCAGGGGATCGGGCCCCATGGGCTGCATCAGGAAGGCCTTGACGTTGTAATGCATGACGTCTTCCAGGAGCTCCTTGTAGAGCTGCTCCCCTCCCCCCTTGTAGTACCACGCGACCATGCTGGCCTGATCCAGGCCCGTGCTGGCGGGCGCGTTCGAAAAAAGGACGAACGCCGAATTCTTGCCGGAGAAATAATTGGGCCAGACATAGCCCGCCTTGACCACGTCATTGCTGACCGCATCCAGGATCTCGAACGGCCCCACCACGGCGCCGGCCGCCAGCACTTCGATCTTCAGCCGGCCGCCGGACATCAGATCCACCTGCTTGGAGAACTGCTCCAGCAGCTTGAAATACAAGCTGGCGTTGGGGACGGCCGTCTGGATGGAGAATTTGTAGACTTGCTGGTCGGCCGCCTGGGTGGCGGCGGGCGCGCTCATCAGCAGGCCGGCCGAAATGCATAGTATTCCAGCGAGTTTGGCTTTAAAAACACGAATCATGATGGTCTCCTTGAGTCAAACAGATTTGACAAGCTAGGTCACGCCATGGCTCACCCTCCGCAAGAATGGGTTCGTCAATCCGCAAGGCCCGTGACCTGCGGCAACCAATGGACCAGGATCGGGAACTTGATGAGAAGCAGGACGACCAGCACCTGCAGCCCGACGAACTGGATCATCCCCAGATAGATGTCCTTCATGCTCCACTGCGGCACGACCCCCTTGAGAAAGTACGAGGACAGCGCCAGCGGCGGCGTCAGCCAGGAGGTCTGCAGCGTGACGGCGATCAGGATGCTGAACCAGAGGATGTCGAAGTCCAGGCTATGGGCCACCGGCAGCAGGATGGGAACGACCACCAGGACGATCGGTATCCATTCCAGCGGGCCGCCCAGCAGGAAGATCAGGAACAGCATCAGCAGCAGCATGATCAGCGGCGAGACCGGCAAGGACGTGAGGATCTCGGTGATCAGCTGTCCGCTGCCCATGCGGGCGAAGACCGCCCCGAAGAAGTTGGCCGCCCCGATCAGGAACATGATGAAGGCGCTGACTTCCATCGTCTTGATGACGGCGATTCCCAAGGCCTTCCAGCTCAGGCGCCGATAGATGAAGGTGAGCGCCAGCGAGGCGAATGCGCCTGTAGCCGCCGCATCGGTCGGGGTGGTCACCCCGCCGACGATGAGCCCCAGGGTGGAGAGGATGACCACCGTGATGGGAATGACGCCGACCAGCAGCTCGCGCATCTTGTCCAGGAACGTGAGCGGCGGGCCGTCATACGGGATCGGCGGCCCCAGCTTGGGGTTGATCTGGCAGCGGATGACGGTGTAGAGCAGATAGACGCCCGAGAGCATCAGGCCCGGCACCACGGCGGCGGCGAACAGCGTGGACACCGGGATTCCGACCAGCGGACCCATGACGATCAGCATCACGCTCGGGGGAATCAGGATCCCGAGCGTGCCGCCCGCGGCGATCACGCCCGCCGACAGGCGGGTGTCGTAATTGCTGCGGATCAGCATGGGAGCGGCCATGACTCCCAGCACCGTCACCGAGGCGCCGACGATGCCGGTCGCCGCCGCGAACAGCGTGGCCGTCGCCAGGACGATGATGTAGAGCGAGCCCTTGTATTTCCCCAGCATGATCTGCAAGGCGCGGAACATGCGGTCCATCAGGCCGGACTGGTCCAGGACGTAGCCCATGAACAGGAACAGGGGAATGGCGGCCAGTTCGACGCTGGTCATCAGGGAAAAGAACTGATAGGTCAGCAGGTTGAACACCTGCTGGCCGATGGCCATGAAACCGAACAGCAAGGCCACGAAAATGAACACGAAAGCCATCGGAAAGCCGGTGAGCACGCCCACCACGGCGACCAGCAGGGATACGAGGCCGAGAACCGGATCGCTCATGATTGGGGCTCCTTGTTCCGGAAGGGCGTGTTGTGGCGGATGACCCAGCAGGCCTTGATCAGCTCGGCCGCGCCTTGCAGCAGCAACAGAAAGACCGTGATCGGAATCACGGCCTTGAGCGGATAGATCGGCGGCATCCACGGGCTTTGGGGATAGAGCTCGTGCTGCATCCAGGATTGACCGGCGAACCGCAGGCTGACTAGGAAGAACAATGTCATCGCGGGGAAGTACAGCGCGACATACAGCACCGCATCCAGCAAGGCCTGCCAGCGCGGCTTGAGCAACGCCAGCAGGAAATCCGCCCGGACGTGGCTGCCCTTCTGCAAGGCGTAGGCCGCCCCCAGCATGAAAATCGTGCTGGAGAGCATGTACGTCATGTCATAGGCCCAGATGGTGGGCTTGTTGAAGACGTAGCGGGACGTCACTTCGTAGACCAGCGCGCCGGTCAGGGGCAGAATCAGCCAGGCCGCCAGTTTGCCGATCAGCCGCGACGGGTATTCCAGCGCCGCCAGCAGCCTGCGCAGCCCGGGTGAAGGTTCTCGATCGTTGTCCATGGTTGTCTCGGCTCCTTGCGGTCAGTGCGGAACTTCCGATGAAACGGGCGGCCGGGCGGCGTCGGCGAGAATGAACTCCGCGGCGCGTTCGGCCATCATGATGATGGGGACGTTCGTGTTGCCGGAGACCAGCGTCGGCATGACGGATCCATCCACCACGCGCAGCCGGTCGATTCCGTGGACTTGCATGTGATGGTCGACGACCGCCTGGGGATCGGTGCGCGGCCCCATTTTTGCCGTGCCCGTGGGATGGAAGATGGTGGCGCCATGCTCGCGGCAGAAATGCAGGATCTCGTCATCGCTGCGGGCATCGAGGCCCGGCCTGTATTCACGGGCCATCAGGTCTTTCATGGGCTCCGTGTCGGCGATGCGGCGAGCGAGGCGCACCGCCGCGATGGCCGTGCGCCGGTCGAGTTCGGCGTCCAGATAGTTGGGCTGCATCGACGGGGGCTGGAGGGGATCGGGGGACTGGATCCGCACATGGCCGCGCGATTCGGGGCGCAGCTGACAGACGGAATAGGTGCAGCCGGAAAAATCATGCACCTTGGCGCCGGCCAGATCGGCCGACAGCGTACCCAGGTGGAACTGGACGTCGGGGCGGTCCGATTCGGGCAGGGCCCGGCAGAACAGCGCCCCCTGGTTGATGCCGATGGCCAGCGGCCCGCTGCGAAACAGCAGCCACTGCAGCCCCATCCGGGCCCGGCCCCAAAGACTGCGCAACTGGTCGTTGTTGGTGATCGGCTTGGTGACCTCATAGATCAGGCGCAATTGCAGGTGGTCCTGCAGGTTCTCGCCGACGCCGGGCAGGTCCCGCACGACCGGAATGCCATGACGCTGCACCAGGCTCGCCGCGCCGATCCCGGAGAGCTGAAGCAATTGGGGCGACAGGAGCGCGCCCGCGCACAGGATGACTTCCCGGTTGGCCTTCAGGGTCCGCGACTGGCCGCCAATCTGGTATTCCACCGCCGACGCGCATGAGCCCTGCAGAATCACGCGCGTCGCCCGCGCGCGGGTGAGAATCCTGAGATTGGATCTGCCGCGCGCGGGCTTCAGATACGCCACGGCCGAGGAACAGCGCCAGCCCCCGTGGGTGGTGAGCTGGTAGTAGCCGACGCCTTCCTGGACGCCGGTATTGAAGTCGTCCGTCCGGGGGATGCCGTTGGCCTCGGCGGACCGGATGAAGGCTTCCACCAGCTCGTGCCTGGCGCGGATGGAGGACGCGTACAAGGGACCGTCGGTGCCCCGCGTGGGTCCCGGTCCCAGGTCATTGTGTTCGAGCTTCCGAAAATACGGCAGGCACTCGTCCCAGCTCCAGCCCGGATTCCCCAGATCGGCCCAATGATCGTAGTCCTGCTTCTGTCCGCGGATGTAGATCAGGCCGTTGATCGAACTGCTGCCGCCCAGCGTCTTGCCGCGCGGCCAGTAGATCCTGCGCCCCAGCATATTGGGCTCGGGATCGGTGTAGAAGCCCCAGTTCACATCCTTGTCGAACATCGTGCGGCCGTAACCGATCGGAATGTGGATCCAGAGATTGGTGTCCGGCGGCCCGGCCTCGAGCAGACAGACGCTGTGCTTGCCGTTCTCGCTCAGCCTGTTGGCCAGGACACAGCCGGCGGATCCGGCGCCCACGATGATGTAATCTACAGCCTGGCTCATACGACGGCGTCTCCCTTGTGCATGCTGGGCGGTGATCTTTTTTATTTCCGGCCAGTGTGACCGGGCCCGCCCGTACGTCACCATGGGGTTAATACTATGAATTCCACCAGTGGCACGAAATGTGTCATTTCGGTTTCAGTTGCCATCGGCTGATCACGGTCCCCGCATGGAAAAACCCATCGATCGTTCTTTGCGCGTGCTCCACATCCTGGAAAAACTGGCGATCGCGGCCCATCCGCAGACCCTGACGCAACTGGCCCAGCGCACCGGAGTGCCGAAATCCAGTCTCATGCGGACCCTCCATGAAATGGAACGCGCATCCTACGTGACCCGCCTGCCCGGCCAAAGGGGATATGTCACCGGCTCACGGACCCACGAACTGGGCCTGTCCATCTTGAGAGCCCCTCAACTGCTGCGGGCGTGCCGCGCGGTCCTGGCCCGGCTCGTCGAGATCACGGGCGAAACATGCAACATGAACACGCTGTCCGGCGATACCGTGCAGTACCTGGCCCGGGTCGAAAGCCCCGGCCATCTGCGCCTGCAGCTGCACATGGATATCGGTTCCCACGTGCCGCTGCATTGCACGGCCAGCGGCAAGCTGTTCCTGGCCTTCATGCGTCCGGCGGAACAACGGGCCCTGCTGGGCAGGCTGGAACTGGCGCGCATGACGCCCAAGACCATCACCCGGCCCGAGTCGCTGATGTCGGCGCTGCTGCCGATCCAGGCGCAGGAGATGGGGATCGACGACGAGGAATTCATCGTCGGGATGGTGGCCGTCGCGGTCCCGATCCGGGATCGCGAAGGCAAGATGATCGCAGCGCTGGCCTGCCACGCGCCGACCGCGCAGGCATCGCTCCAGGACCTGATGGAAAAAGCGCCGTTCATGCGGCAGGCGGCCCGGGAACTGGGCCTGATCCTGGCAAGCGACTAGCGCCGGCCAGGACGGAATCGAGGCCCATGGACCCGCAACTGCTCACCGTCACGGCGATCCTCTTCGTCGCCACCTTCATCCGCTCAGCTTTCGGTTTCGGCGAAGCGCTCATCGCCGTCCCCCTGCTGGCCTTCGCCATCCCCATCGAAGAGGCCGCGCCGGTGGTCGTGCTGATTTCCATCACGATCGCGGCGCTCATCATCGCCCAGGACTGGCGCCAGATCCATGTCGCCAGCGCGGGCAGACTGTTCCTGGCGACGGTGGGCGGCATGCCCCTGGGGCTGTGGCTGCTGACGGCGGTGGACGAAGCCATAGTCACGGCGCTGCTGGCCGCCGTCATCATCCTGTTTTCCACGTACTGCCTGCTGCGCCGCACGCAGATCGAATTGAAGAACGACCGCCATGCCTGGGGCTTCGGCTTCCTGGCCGGCATCCTGGGCGGCGCCTACGGCATGAGCGGTCCTCCCCTGGTGATCTACGGCGCCCTGCGCCGCTGGTCGCCCCAGCATTTCCGGGCCACCCTGCAGGGGTACTTCCTGCCGGCCAGCATCCTGACGCTGATCGGATACAGCGTGACGGGCCTCTGGACCAGCTCGGTCACGCACTACTACATCTGGGCGCTGCCGCCCGCCGTACTGGCCAGTTTCCTGGGCCGCGCCGTGAATCGCCGCATCAAAGGCCCGGCCTTCCTGCGCTGGGTCCATCTGGGCCTGATCGCCATCGGCGTCCTGCTGCTGGCCCGGACCCTGGGGTGACGCGCGTCCGCGCTATCATGAGCGCCGGTTCGTCCGATTTGGATATTTTGGAATTCATCATGGAAAATCTTGCCGCCGACGGGCTCCAGCCTCTGCCCGGATGCGCCCTCCTGAACATCGAGGGACCCGACGCCCTGACGTTCCTGCACGGACAATTGACGCATACCGTGACCGGCCTGGACGGCGAACGGGCCGCGCCGGCCGCCTACTGCACGGCCCAGGGCCGCCTGCTGGCCAACGGCGTGCTGTGGCGGGCGCGGGACGACCGCATCACCTGGATGGTCTCGCGGGATCTGGCGGAGACGCTGATCCGGCGCTTGCGCATGTTCGTGCTGCGCACCAAGGTCACGATCAGCCTGGACGAGACGACCCAGGTCGGCGGCGCCTGGGGCGCGGGGTCGGTGCCGGACTCGTTGCATGGGGCGCCGGCCTGGACGCGGGCATCCATCGAGGGCGCCGACTGGATCGTGGCGCCGATGTCCCGCGCGGAACGGCCCGCGGCCTGGCGGCTGGCGGCCGACGCGGCCCCGGACACGGCCGGCGCGGCGCAGGCCGGCGCCTGGGCGGCCCTGCGGCTGGCCGGCGGCTGGCCCCGGATCCAGGCGGCGTCCCAGGACCTGTTCCTGCCCGCTTCCCTGGACATGGACCTGAACGGCACCATCGACTTCGCCAAGGGCTGCTACCCCGGCCAGGAAGTCATCGCCCGCAGCCACTACCGGGGCACGGTCAAGCGCCGCCTGGCGCACGGCACCGCCTCGTGGTCGCCGGACGCTCCCCCGCCGCCGCCCGCGACCGACCTGTATCCCGCCGGTGAAACGGGGAGTCGGCCCGTGGGCCGCGTGATCGAATCCGCGGTCCACCAGGGGCTGCTGCACGTGGCGGCCGAAATCACCCTGTCGGACTGGCCGGCCATGCGCTACGCCGTGGGCGCGCCCGACGGCGCGGCGCTGAGCATGCGGATGCCGTCGGAAGCCGCCTGATCCTGCGCCGGCGAACCGCCGGTCAACGCGGCTGGTGATACAGCTTCAGGATGCTGGAGAAATCCAGCTTTCCATGGCCTTGCGTGCTGTGCAGGGCGTAGAGATTGCGCGCCAGTTCGCCCAGGGGGGTCGTGGCGCGCGACAGCATGGAGGCCTCTGCCGCCAGGCCCAGGTCCTTCAGCATCAGGTCCACGCCGAAGCCGCCTTCGTAGTCATGCGAGGCCGGCGCGTGGTCCATGACGCCGGGCCAGGGGTTGTACAGTTCCGTCGCCCAATTGCGCCCGGAACTCTTGGCGATGATGTCGGACAGGGTCTTGGGGTCCAGGCCGTTGGCGACGCCCAGGGCCAGGGCTTCGGCCGTGCCGGCCATCAGGATGCCCAGCAGCATGTTGTTGCAGATCTTGGCCACCTGCCCCGCCCCCGCGTCGCCGGCGTGGAAGATGTTCTTGCCCATGACCTGCAGATACGGCGCGGCCGCCTCCAGGTCGGCGGCCGCGCCGCCGACGATGAAGGTCAGGGTGCCCGCCGCCGCTCCGCCCGTGCCGCCCGACACCGGCGCATCCAGCATGCGGATGCCGTGTTCCGCCGCCGCTTTCGACACTTTGCGGGCCGATTCGGGAGCGATGGTGCTGCATTCCAGCACCAGGGTGTTCCTGGCGATGGCCTTCAGGAGGCCGTTTTCCCCCAGATACAGGCCTTCGACATGGCGACTGGCCGGCAGCATGGTGACGACCAGGTCCACGCCCGCCACCGCTTCGGCCGCCGAGGCGACTGCCGTGGCGCCGGCCTGGGTGGCGGCCTTCAGGGCCGCCGGCACCAGGTCGAAGACCTTCAGGGCGTGGCCGGCCTTCAGCAGGTTCTGCGCCATCGGGCCGCCCATGTGGCCCAGACCGATGAAACCAATCGTGCTGCTCATGGATGTCTCCTTGAAATTATTGTGGGAATTCGATGAAGAGGGTCAGCCTCGCAGGTCCGCCAGCGGATGCGCCTGCCCCGCCGGCCAGGGCTGCGCCAGAAAGCGCCGCGCCCAGTCCGCCGTCGCCTGTTCCAGGGTGGCGGGCCGCCAGCGCGGGGATTTGTCCTTGTCGATCAGCAGGGCCCGGATGCCCTCGCGGAAGTCCGGCTCGGCGCAGCAATGCAGCGAGGCGATGTATTCCATGCGGAAGGTATCCGCCAGCGACTGGTGGCGGGCGCGGCCCAGCAAGGTGTGGCTCAGCCGCGCCGAACCCGGCGAGCCCGCCAGGAACGTCGCGGCGGCGCGCGCCAGCCAGGGATCGGCATGGCGCTTCCAGCCCGCGATGGCGGCTGCGATCTCCTGCAGGTCCGAGCGGCCGCAGGCGCGGCGGATCAGATCCGAATGGCGTTGCAGGGGGCCGGGCTCGGGGGCGTCCTGCGACAGCGCATCCAGCGCCGCATCGACCTGCGCCGCGTGCTGGGCCGCCGTCGCGGACCAGTCGACCGCGGCCAGGGCGTCGATCAGGGCGTCGAAGCCGTCCGCCGCGCAGGCGCGATCGGCCAGGCCGTAATGCAGGCAATCCGCCGCGCCGAGCTGGGCGCCCGTCAAGGCCAGGAATTCGCCGATGCCGCGCGGCAGCCGGCCGAGCATCCAGGTGCCCGCCACGTCGGGATACAGGCCGATGGTGATTTCCGGCATCGCGAAGCGCGTGGTTTCAGTGACCAGGCGATGGCTGGCCCCCAGCATCAGCCCCACGCCCCCGCCCATGACGATACCGCTGCCCCAGCACAGGACCGGTTTCGCGTAGCGATGGATCTGGTAGTCCAGCCGGTATTCGGTTTCGAAGAAGCTGCGGGCATGGACGTTGGCCCAGGCATCCGCGGGCGGGCTGTCCAGCATGCTGTCATACAGCGCATGCAGATCGCCGCCCGCGCAAAAGGCCTTGTCCCCCGCCCCGCGCAACACGACGGCGACGATCCGCTCGTCGTCCGCCCAGGATTCCAGGCGTTCGTCCAGCAGGCGGCTCATGGCCAGGGACAGGCCATTGAGGGTCTGCGGGCTGTTCAAGGTCGCCAGGCCGATGCGCCGGCCATTGCGCCCGGCCACTTCCTGGAACAGGACGGGATCCGGCGGGGAGTCGGGGACGGGCTCGGCGGAATCGGAAGTGCTCATCGCAGATCGGCCTCCTGGGTCAGGATGTGGCGCGCCACGATGACGCGCATGATTTCATTGGTGCCTTCCAGGATCTGATGCACGCGCGTGTCGCGCACCAGCCGTTCCAGCGGATAGTCCTTCAGATACCCGTAGCCGCCGTGGATCTGCTGCGCATCCAGGCAGGACTGGAAGCACAGGTCCGTGGCGAAACGCTTGGCCATGGCGCAGTAGGCGCTGGCCTGGGGATCGCCCTCGTCGAGTTTGCTGGCGGCCAGCCGCACCATCTGGCGCGAGGCCACCACATTGGCCAGCAGATCGGCCAGCTTGAACTGCAGCGCCTGGAAGTCCGCCAGGGGCCGGCCGAACTGGCGCCGCTCGCCCATGTAGCGCCGGGCGGCCTCGTAGGCCCCCTGGGCGGCGCCCACGGAACAGGTGGCGATGTTGATGCGTCCGCCGTCCAGGCCCTTCATGGCGAAACGGAAGCCCTCGCCTTCTTCGCCCAGGCGGTTTTCCACCGGCACCCGGACGTCTTCGAAAGTGATGGGGCGCGTGGACTGGCTGTTCCAGCCCATCTTGTTTTCCTTGCGGCCATACGTGATGCCGGCGGCGTCGGCCGGCACGACCAGGGCCGAAATGCCGCGCGCGCCTTCGCCGCCCGTGCGGGCCATGACGACCAGCACGTCGGTGTCGCCCGCCCCGGAGATGAACGCCTTGGCGCCGTTCAGCACGTAGTGATCGCCTTCGCGGCGGGCGCTGGTGGCGAGCGATGCCGCGTCCGACCCGGAGCCGGGCTCGGTCAGGCAATAGGAAGCCAGCTTTTCGCCGCTGGCCAGCAACGGCCCCCAGTGGTCGCGCACGGCGGGCTGCGCCCAGCTGCCGATCATCCAGGTGGCCATGTTGTGAATGGTGATGAAAGCGGTGGTGGACGGATCCACGGCGGCCATTTCCTCGAAGACCAGCGTGGCGTCCAGCCGGGGCAACCCCAGTCCACCGATGGATTCCGGCGCGTACATGGCGCAGAAGCCCAGTTCTCCGGCCTTGGCGAAGGCCTCGCGCGGAAAGATGTGTTCCTCGTCCCACCGCGCCGCGTGCGGGGCGAGTTCCCCCTGGGCGAACTCGCGGGCGGCCTGTGCAAAGGCCTCTTGTTCTTCGCTGAGGCGAAAATCCATGGTGTGTGTCTCCGGATCTAAGGTGATCGCAGCCGCAGGGCGCGGGTAACGCCATTCGGCGCAGCCGGACCTGGTCAAGGCCGGCTGCCGCGTCGCAGGCTTACTGTAGCACTTGGCGGCAGGGCCCGTTCGAATGGGTCCACCTTAATTCAGCCCGGCCGGCGCGGCTGTCAATCGGGTGACAATCCGCGCGGCCGGACTCCGGGTCCGACACCCCGACACACGTCCTCAGAACCCTTCCAGCACGGTCTTGCCGCACGCCCGGCCGCTTTCCTGCAGGGCGTGCGCCTGCTTCAGCGTGTCGGCGTTGATGGGACCCATGCGCCGCGTCAGCGTGCTGCGGATGCGGCCGGCATCCGCCAGGCGGGCGACCTCATCCAGCACGCGGCCCTGTTCACCCATGTCCGCCGTGCCGAACAGGGAACGGGTGAACATGAACTCCCAATGGACCGAGACGGACTTGCGCTTGAACCCCCGGATGTCCAGGGACTCCGGATCGTCGATCAGGCCGAAGCGCCCCTGCGGGGCGATGAGTTCGACCACGTCGGCCAGGTGCTGGCCGGTGGCGGTCGTCGAAAAGACGAAGGCCGGGTCGCCCAGGCCCAGCGCGCCCAGTTGCGCCGCCAGGGGCTGGCGGTGGTCCACCACATGGTCGGCGCCCAGAGACCGCACCCAGTCCCGCGTTTCGGGACGGGACGCCGTGGCGATGACCGTCAGGCCGGTCAGCGCCTTGAGCAGTTGGATGGCCATGGAGCCCACGCCCCCCGCCCCGCCGATGATCAGGACCGCATCCGCGGCGCCGGGCACCGGTCGGCGCACGTCCAGGCGGTCGAACAGCATCTCCCATGCCGTCAGCGCCGTCAGGGGCAAAGCGGCCGCCTGAGCATGATCCAGCGTCGCCGGCTTGCGCCCGACGATCCGCTCGTCCACCAGATGGAATTCGCTGTTGGTTCCCGGCCGCGTCAAGGCGCCCGCGTAGAACACCTCGTCCCCGGGCTTGAAGCGGCTGGCCTCGGGGCCGACCGCCACCACGCGGCCGGATGCGTCCCAGCCCAGGACCTTCCAGTCGGCGCCCTCGGGTTCCACGCGCTGCCGGATCTTGGTGTCCACCGGATTGACGGACACGGCCGCGATCTCCACCAACAGGTCATGGCCCGTGGGACCGGGGCGGTCCAGCTCGATATCCACGAGCGCGTCCGGCCGGTCGATGGGGCCGGTCCGGCGGTATCCGATGGCTTTCATGAAGACTCCTGCTTGTCTGAAAATGAAGGTGCCTGCAGAATACCGTCATTCATGATTTTGTCTCTACGCACAAATTCAGCCCATAGTGACAAAAAGGATACCAAGGTGGCCAAATCCAAACATTCACGCTTCGACTGCAGCCCCGGATGCGCGGTCGAAGCCGCGATCGGCCTGATCGAGGGCAAATGGAAATCCGTCGTGCTGTTCCATCTGCTGGGCGGGACGCTGCGTTTCAGCGAACTTCGCCGCCAGATCGCCAATGTCTCGCCCCGCATGCTGACGCGGCAGCTGCGTGAACTGGAGGAAGACGGCCTGATCGAGCGGACGGTCTACGCGCAGGTGCCGCCCAGGGTGGACTATCGCCTGTCCTCTCTGGGACGCAGCATGGAACCCATCCTGCTGGCCTTGAAATCCTGGGGAGATGAACACACCGGCCTGTATGGCAAGCCGCCGATGCCGGATCGGACCCCGGCCGAAGAGACGGGCGCGGCGCACTGAAGGCGCTTGCCGGAGAGAAAGGCCGCCCCGGCCTACTTGGACCGCTGTCCCTTGATCTGCCGATGGGCGGCCCGGCGGCGTCGGGACTCCAGGGGGTCGAACACCAGAGGCCGGCAGAGTTCGACGCGGTCGCCTTCGCGCAGCAGGCGCTGCGGGCCGCAGCGTTCGCCGTAGACGCCCATCGTCAGGGGCGCGTCGGTGAATTCGGGGAATTCCCGGGCGAAGCCGCTCAGGGCGACGGCCTGCCCCGCCGTGGCGCCCTCGGGGACGTCCAGCGCCCGGCGCCACAGGCGCGCGGGCGCGGCAAAGGCGACGGACACGCGCATCTCAGCCCCCGTAGACCGCGTGGGCGCGCTGAGTGAAGGAATCGATGAAGCTGGTGGCGATGCGGTTGAACACCGGACCGATCACCGCCGACAGGGCGCGGCTGGAAAACGCGTATTCCATGGTGTAGAGGACCTTGCAGCCGTCCTCGCCCAGGGGCTGGAAGGCCCAGTGCCCGGTCAGATTGGAAAACGGCCCGTCCACCAGGTGAAAGACGATCTTGTTCGGATAGTCGTGGTCGTTGCGCGTGGTGAAGCTCTGGCGGATGCCGGCGAAATGGATCTGAACCGTGGCCTGCATGCCCTGTTCGTTCTGCCACTGCACCGCGGCCCCGCCGCACCAGGGCATGAATTCGGGGTAACGCGCGACGTCGGCCACCAGATCGAACATCTGGGCGCAACTGAAAGGGACGAGGACGGAGCGTTGGATCGAATGCATCAGCAAGACGGATGGTTAGGATAGAATTGAAGGATTTTATCAGCGCATGCGTTATCCATGAGTATTGTAGAAAATCGCAAGGCCACCCACGATTACTTCATCGAGGAACGCTTCGAGGCCGGGCTGGTCCTGGAAGGCTGGGAGGTCAAGGCCATCCGGGCCGGCCACGTCCAGCTGAAAGAAGCTTACGTGATCGTGCGCGACGGCGCTCTGTGGATCCTGGGCATGCACATCAGCCCCCTGCCCACGGCGTCCACCCACATCCATCCCAACGCCACCCGCACGCGCAAGCTGCTGCTGCACGCCCAGGAAATCAGCAAGCTGATAGGCAAGGTCGAACAGCGCGGCTATGCCCTGGTTCCTTTGAACCTGCACTACAAGGGCGGGCGCATCAAGCTGGATTTCGGCCTGGGACGGGGCAAGAAACTGCACGACAAGCGCGATACCCAGCGCGACAAGGACTGGGCGCGCGAAAAAGAACGCCTGATGAAGCATGACACCCGGCGCGAAAGCAAGGATTGACGCCCATGACAGGCTCCCGATCAGTATCCCGGGAATTTGGCAGCCTTCCCGTCGGCGCTGCTGAGCGCATCACAGCGGCAATGCCTGGCGTTGGCCATGACCAGAACTGAACGCCCGCCGCAGGGACCCTCCATCACTGTGGCGGTCGCCGATCCATTCAGCGAGGAAGCCCGGGCCTGCATCCAGGCCTATTTCCAGGAACTGCAGGCGCGCTTCGACGAAGGTTTCGACCCCGAACTGACCGTCTCGGCCACCCCGGAGGAACTGGCGCCCCCCGCAGGATACCTGCTGATCGCACGGCTGGAGGCGCAAGCGGTCGGCTGCGGCGCCCTCAAGATCCATCGGGAAGACGGCTACGGGGAAATCAAGCGCATGTGGGTGGCGCCGTCGGCGCGGGGCCTGGGCATCGCCCGGCGCTTGCTGGCGGCCCTGGAAGCCAAGGCCGCCGAGGCCGGGGTGACCGTGCTGCGCCTGGACACGCATCACAGCCTGGCCGAGGCGCGCGCCCTATACCTGCGCAGCGGTTACGTCGAAATCTCGCCCTACAACGCCAACCCCTACGCGCAGCACTGGTTCGAAAAGCGCGAGTTCTGAGCGACGCAGGCGACGGGGCAATCTCGGCTCCGATGGCCGCCACGGACCAATCCTTGCACTAGGCGCGGATCGTGAAACCTTCGATTTCCAGCAGCCGCGCCTTGCGGCTCAGCCCCCCGCCGTAGCCGTTCAGGGTGCCGTTGCGGGCCAGGATGCGGTGGCAGGGAATGATGATGCTGATGGGGTTGCTGCCCACGGCGGTGCCGACGGCGCGACCGTGCCCCGCCCCCAGCCCGGCCTGTTCGCCCAGTTCTCCATAGGATAGGGTCGCCCCGCAGGGCACGTCCAGCAGCGCCTGCCAGATCCGTTTCTGAAAAGCGGTGCCCTGTGGATCCAGAGGCACGCCGAACACCTTGCGCTCGCCGCGCCAGTATTCGTCCAGTTCCCGCCGGGTCTGTTCCAGGACGGTCCGGGCGCCGGCCGGCATGTCGGCCTGGAGCAGCCGCAGCACCATCGCCTGCCCGTCGGACACGTCCCCGGCCGTTGCCGGGACATCCGGGGGAAACAGCTCGCCCGTGGCGGGCACCGAGCCCGCCCGGACGGCCTTCAGGGTGCGCGCCGCCCTGCCTCGCACCACGCCCGCGGACGGCCGGGAAACGATCTCGGACTCGGACACGGCGGCCAGCCCCGGCAGGTGCGGACAATCCCTCTGATCGGTGAAATACAGGCCGGTCAGGCAATGCTCGTCGGCCGACAGCAGGATGTCGCCCAGCGGGGATGAAAGAAGCGCATGAAACAGCATGAAGGGATTCTCGACGGATGATGGCGCAACCAGTTTAACGATGCGCATGAAAAAACCCCAGCCGATGAAGGCTGGGGCTCTTCAGCAGCCGGCGGACACGCCGGCAGCCCGATGCGATCAGGCGGCGACCTTGGTGTCGGCCAGCCGCTGCCAGGTATCCACCACCGTGTCCGGATTCAGGGACATGGACAGGATGCCTTCGTCGCGCAGCCACTGGGCCAGGTCGGGGTGATCGCTGGGGCCCTGGCCGCAGATGCCGACGTACTTGCCGGCCTTCAGGCAGGCCTGGATGGCGCGGCGCAGCATGAACTGCACGGCCGGATCGCGCTCGTCGAAATCGGCCGCCAGCAGTTCCATGCCCGAATCGCGGTCCAGACCCAGGGTCAGCTGGGTCATGTCGTTGGATCCGATCGAGAAGCCGTCGAAGTACTGCAGGAATTCATCGGCCAGGATGGCATTGGTGGGGACCTCGCACATCATGATCAGACGCAGGCCGTTGTCGCCGCGCTTCAGGCCGTGCGACGCCAGCAGTTCCACCACGCGCTGCGCCTGGCCCAGGGTGCGCACGAAGGGCACCATGATTTCCACATTGGTCAGGCCCATCTCGTCGCGGACTTTCTTCAGGGCTTCGCATTCCATGCGGAAGCATTCCGCGAAGTCCTCGGAGATGTAGCGCGACGCCCCGCGGAAGCCCAGCATGGGGTTCTCTTCCTCGGGCTCGTAGCGCGAGCCGCCCACCAGCTTGCGGTATTCGTTGGACTTGAAGTCCGACAGGCGCACGATGACGGGCTTCGGATAGAAGGCGGCGCCGATGGTGGCGATGCCTTCGGCCAGTTTTTCCACGAAGAAGGCGCGCGGGCTGGCATAGCCCCGGGCGGCGGATTCCACGGCCTTTTTCAGGTCGCCGTCCACGTTGGGATAGTCCAGGATGGCCTTGGGGTGGACGTTGATGTTGTTGTTGATGATGAATTCCAGCCGGGCCAGCCCCACGCCCCCATTGGGAATCTGGGAGAAGTCGAAGGCCAGCTGCGGGTTGCCGACGTTCATCATGACCTTCAGGCCGATGTCGGGCATCTCGCCCCAGCGGACTTCCTCGATCTCGGTCTCGATCAGGCCATCGTAGATGTGGCCCTCGTCGCCTTCGGCGCAGGACACCGTGACCTCGCGCCCGTTGGCCAGCACGTCGGTGGCGTCGGCGCAGCCGACCACCGCCGGAATGCCGAGTTCGCGCGCGATGATGGCCGCGTGGCAGGTGCGCCCGCCCCGGTTGGTGACGATGGCCGATGCCAGCTTCATGACCGGTTCCCAGTTGGGGTCGGTCATGTCCGTGACCAGGATGTCGCCCGAGCGGACCTTGTCCATTTCGGATGCGTCCGCCACCACGCGCACGGTGCCCGAGCCGATCTTCTGGCCGATGGCCCGGCCGCGCACCAGGACTTCGCCCGTGGCTTTCAGGCGATAGCGTTCCTGCACGTCATGGTGCCCCTGCTGGGACTTCACGGTTTCCGGGCGGGCCTGCAGGATGTAGAGCTTGCCGTCGATGCCGTCGCGGCCCCATTCGATGTCCATGGGTCGCTGGTAGTGCTTCTCGATGATGGTCGCATAGCGCGCCAGTTCGATGATCTCGTCGTCGGTCAGGGAGTAGCGGTTGCGTTCCGAGGCCGGGACTTCCACGGTGCGCACGGCATGGCCCGAGGCGCGCTGCTCGTCGAATTCCATCTTGATGAGCTTCGAGCCGATGCGGCGGCTGATGACGGGATAGTGGCCGGCGGCCAGCGTGGGCTTGAAGACGTAGAACTCGTCAGGATTCACGGCGCCCTGGACCACGGTTTCGCCCAGGCCGTAGGACGAGGTGATGAAGACGACGTCCTTGAAGCCGGATTCCGTGTCCAGCGTGAACATCACGCCGGCGCTGCCCTTGTCCGAACGCACCATGCGCTGGATGCCGGCAGACAGGGCGACCTCGGCGTGCGCATAGCCTTTGTGCACGCGATAGGAAATCGCGCGGTCGTTGTACAGGGACGCGAACACGTGGCGGATCTTTTCCAGCACGTCGTCGATGCCGACCACGTTCAGGTAGGTTTCCTGCTGGCCGGCGAAGGACGCATCGGGCAGGTCTTCGGCGGTGGCCGACGAGCGCACGGCGAACGAGCCCTTGCCGTCGGCATCCAGCTGGGCGAAGGCGCCGCGGATGGCCTGTTCGAAGGCGGCCGGGAACGGGGTGTCGATCACCCACTGGCGGATTTCCGCGCCGGCGGCGGCCAGTTCGCGCACGTCGTCGGCATTCAGGGCGTCCAGGCGCGCCTTGATGCGGTCGTCCAGCCCGGTGGATTTCAGGAAATCGCGAAATGCGTCCGCGGTGGTCGCGAAGCCGCCCGGCACCCGGACCCCGGCGCCGGCCAGCTGGCTGATCATTTCACCGAGAGAAGCGTTCTTACCCCCTACCGAGTCCACGTCCGACATGCGGAGCTGCTCGAAAGATACAACGTACGACATGATGTCACCTTTGAGATAGAAAAAGCGTGTTTGCGGGACGCACGCCGCCCGGGGGGCAAAGCCCCGGGAACGCGGACCGCGCGGCGGCGGATGCCCTGGAAAGGCATCGGCCGCCTGCGGCCGGCATGCGTCCGGCAAACCAGCCTTGCCTGACCATCAGGTGACTGGTAACCTTCGCGGATTGTACCGTTTCTCAGGCCTGGTGGTTCAAAATCCATGATCGATCCCGTCATCGAACGCCCCGTGTTCATCGTCTCGGACAGCACCGGGATTACCGCTGAAACCTTCAGCCATGCGGTTCTGTCGCAATTCGAGGAAATCGCCTTCCAGGCGGTGCGCCTGCCCTTCATCGACTCGGTCGAGAAGGCCGACGCCGCCGCGCGGCGCATCACCCTGCGGGCGGACCAGGGCGGCCCCCCGCCCCTGGTGTTCAGCACGCTGGTCGATCCGGAAATCGCCGACCGCATCCGCGAGGCCCCCTGCATCTTCCTGGACCTGTTCGGCGCCTTCGTGCAGCACCTGGAAGGCGTGCTGGGCGTGAAATCCAGCCGCTCGGTGGGCCGTTCGCACACCAACGGCCTGTCCAAGCAATACAACAACCGCATCGAAGCCATCAATTTCAGCCTGGCCCACGACGACGGCCAGTACATCCAGGGCCTGGAACAGGCCGACGTCATCCTGGTGGGGGTGTCGCGCTGCGGCAAGACCCCCACCAGCCTGTACCTGGCCATGCAGTACGCGGTCAAGGCGGCCAACTACCCCCTGATCCCGGAAGATTTCGACCGGGGCGCGCTGCCCGCCACGCTGCTGCCCTTCCGGCGCAAGCTGTTCGGCCTGTCGATCCAGCCCGAGCGCCTGGCGGAAGTGCGCAACGAGCGCCGGCCCAACAGCACCTATGCGTCCCTGAAGCAATGCCGCCAGGAAATCGCCGACGCGGAACGCCTGATGCGCATGGAAAACATCCCGTGGCTGTCCACCACGACGCGCTCCATCGAAGAAATCTCCACCAAGATCCTGGACGAGGTCGGGCTGGACCGCACCACCTACTGAACGAAGGCCGCCGCGCAGGGGACGCGCCGTCTGGGCGGCTCCCCCGGATCGCGCGGATTCAGCTTCCCTGCTGCCGGCGCTGCTCGAACAGGCAGATGGCTGCGGCGGCCGCGACGTTCAGGGACTCGACCCCCGCGGACTGCGGAATGTGCACCCGCCAGTCGGCGGCCTCCAGCAGATCGGCCGCCACGCCGCGTCCTTCATTGCCGAACAGCCAGGCGCAGGGCTGCCGCAGATCCTGGCGATGCACGGACTGCGCCCGTTCCAGGGTGGTGGCCGCCAGGGGCACCCGCAGGCGATCGCGCAGGGCCTGCAGATCGGCGTGCTCATGGATGTCCAGGGCGAAGTGGGCGCCCTGCCCGCTGCGCAGCGTTTTAGGCGACCAGGCCGCCGCGCAGCCCTCCGACAGATAGGCGGCCGACAGACCGGCGGCGGCGGCCGTGCGCAACAGGGTGCCCAGATTGCCGGGATCCTGCACCCGGTCCAGCCACAGGCAGCCCTCCGTGATCCGGTCCGGCAAAACCGGCACGGGCGGTTCCACCAGGAAAAAGACGGCGGGACCGTGCTCCACCTGGGACAGCATCCGCGCAAGATGATCCTCGAGCACGATGCGGCGCGTGGTCTCGCAGTCCTGCCACAGGGGCTTGATCCAGCCCGGAGACTGCGCCTGGATCGCCTCGCTGACGATCAGGGCCTGCGGCGGACCGTTGTGCTCCAGCCAGGCGCGGCACAGGTGCTCGCCTTCCAGAATGACGCGGCTTTCGCGACGGCCGGGCCGGCCCTGGGCCAGGCGCAGCCAGAGCCGGTAATCCGGATTGTCGCGCGAGGCGATGTGCCGCACGGGCGCCGCGATGCTCATGCCTGGGTATCCTGTAGAAGCCGCCGGACGGGGGCGAAACTGCGCCGGTGCGCCGGGCAGGGACCGAATTGCATCAGGCGCTCCAGATGCAGCGCCGTGCCATAGCCTTTGTGCTGGTCGAAGGCATAGCCCGGATACTGGGCGTGCAAAGCCAGGCAGCAGGCGTCGCGGGCGGTCTTGGCCAGAATCGAGGCGGCCGAAATGGCGGGCTCCAGGGCGTCGCCGCCGATCACGGCGCGCGCGGCGCACGGCAGTCCCGCCGGCAGGCGGTTGCCGTCCACCAGGATCAGCCGCGGCGGACGCGAAAGCGCGGCGCACGCCTGGCTCATGGCCAGCAGCGTCGCCTGCAGGATGTTCACGCGGTCGATCGTCTCGACGTCCGCCTGGGCGATGGCCCAGGCCAGCGCCCGCTCGCGGATCTGCTGCGCCAGGACCTCGCGCCGCCGGGCGCTGAGCTTCTTCGAATCCGCCAGTCCTTCGATGGGACGATCGGGGTCCAGGATGACGGCGGCGGCGAAGACCGGCCCCGCCAGCGGCCCCCTGCCCGCCTCGTCCACTCCGGCGATCCAGTCCGGCGCAGGCGGCGGCGCCGTGAACAGCTCAGGCTGCATGATCATGGCAGACTCGCAGAATGGCTTCGGCGGCCAGGCCCGGCGTATCGCGGTCAAGGGTCTCGTGCAGGGCGGCGAAGCGCCGCGCCACCCGCTGGCCATGGTCGCGGTCGCTCAGCGCCACCCAGGTCTGTTCCGCCAGGGCCTCCGGCGTGGCGGCTTCCTGCAGCAGTTCGGGCACGACGAATTCCCGCTCCAGGATGTTGGGCAGGCCCACCCAGGGCAGGCTGGGCGCGTCCTGGCCGGACTTCCAGGCCATGATGCGCCGCATCCAGGGGCTGATGACGTAGGAGATGACCAGAGGCCGCTTGAACAGGGCGGCCTCCAGCGTCGCTGTGCCGCTGGCGACCAGCACGGCGTCCGCGGCCTCCATCGCATGCCAGGCGACCGGCCATTCCGCGGAATCCAGCCCGTCCTGGCGCGACGCGACGCCGGGCTCGGACGGCAGCGTTTCCAGCACCCGGCATTCCGGCACCGGAATCTGCGCCAGGATGGCCTCGAACTGGGCGCGGCGCCGGGCGTTGACGACGGGCACGACGATCTGCAGATCCGGATCCTGACGCAGCAGGAGTTGCGCCGCCTGGAGGAACCGGGGCGCCAGCAGGCGCACTTCGGACTCCCGGCTGCCGGGCATCAGCGCCAGGACCCGGCGCCCCGGATCCAGGTTCAGCGCGGCCCGGGCCGCCGCGCGGTCGGGCGCCTTGGGGATGAGTTCCGCCAGGGGGTGTCCCACGTAGGTGACGGGAACGCCCTGCTCGCGATAGAGATCGACCTCGAAGGGGAACAGCACCAGCATGTGCGACACCGCCCGGCGGATCTGGTGGATGCGCTCGAAGCGCCAGGCCCAGATCGACGGACCGACGAAATGCACGGTGGGAATGCCGGCCGCCCGCAGTTTTTCTTCCAGCCGCAGATTGAAATCGGGCGCATCGACCCCGACGAACACGTCGGGACGCTCGGCCAGGACGCGGCGTCGGGTGTCGCGCCAGGTGCGGATCAAGCGCGGCGCCTGCCGCAGCGCATCGACGTAGCCGAAGACCGACAGGGCATCCATGGGATGCCAGGCCTGAAAGCCCGCGCGGGCCATCGCCGGACCGCCGATGCCCGCCGCCGCAGCGGAGGGATCCCGCGCCCGCAGCCCCCGGATCATGCGGGCGGCCAGCAGGTCCCCGGAGGGTTCGCCCGCGACGATGGCGGCGCGGATTCCAGGAGCCGTCATGGCCGGCCCGGGCGGCCTCGCGCCGGATCGTTCGCAGGGCCGGACCGGCTCGGTGCGATCATGGGCGCGCGATGCCCCGATTGGATGCCCGCAGGAAATCCAGCAGCGTCTGCACGGCGGGGGCCTCGGCCGGATGATCCGCCTGCAAGGCCGCCAGCGCCTGGATCGCCTGTTCGACGTCCAGCTTGCGGCGATACAGGATCTTGTAGGCGTCTTTCAAGACCTGGATGTCGGCGGCGGTGAAGCCTCGCCGGCTCAGGCCTTCGGAGTTGATGCCGACCGGCCGGAAGGAATCCCCCGCGCCGATCACGTAGGGCGGAACGTCCTGGCGCACGGAACTGGTGCCGCCGATCATGGTGTGCGCCCCGATGCGGACGAACTGGTGCACGGCCGACAGCCCGCCCACGATCGCCCAGTCGCCGATATGGATGTGTCCGGCGAGCTGGACGCTGTTGGCCATGACGATGTGGCTGCCCAACTGACAATCATGGGCGATGTGCACGTAGGCCATGATCCAGTTGTCGTCGCCCAGCCGGGTGGCGCCCACGTCCTGCGCGGTGCCGATGTTGACCGTCACGAATTCCCGGAAGGTGTTGCCGGCGCCGATCTCCAGCGTGGTGGGTTCGCCCTGGTACTTCTTGTCCTGGGGAATGCCGCCGATCGAGCAGAAGCGATAGAAGTGATTGTCCGGCCCGATGGTGGTGTGCCCGTCGATCACGCAATGCGGTCCGACGCGCGTGCCCGCCCCGAGGCGGACGTGTTCCCCGATGATGCTGTAGGGACCGATGCTGACCTTGTCACCCAGCACGGCTCCTGGCGCGACGATGGCCGTGGGATGGATCTGCGCCGCCGTCATTATTCTTCCAGGATGCGCACCGCGCACATGATCTTGGCTTCCGCCGCGATCTGGTCGCCGACCTTGGCCACGGCCGTGTACTTGCAGATCGAGCGGCTGAGCTTGTCGGCGGAGACTTCCATGCGCAACTGGTCGCCCGGCACGACCGGCCGGCGAAACCGCGCCCCGTCGACGCCCACCAGGTAATAGGCGATCTTGGTGCTGGCCAGGTTGGGCGCCCCGGCATCGGCGAAGGAAAACAAGGCGGCCGCCTGGGCCAGGGCCTCGATGATCAGCACCCCGGGCATCACGGGGTGATGCGCGAAATGCCCCTGAAAAAACGGTTCGTTATAGGTGACATTTTTGATGGCGACGATGCTCTTGCCCGGGTCCATTTCCAGGACGCGGTCCACGAGCAGCATCGGCTGCCGGTGCGGCAGCCGTTCCATGATGTCTTTGATATCGAGTTCCATTATCGTGTGTCCTGCTTGTTGTTCTTCGGCTCAGCCCGGCTGGCCGCTTGCTGTTCCGCAGCGCGGAGGCGCTTGCGCAACTGGGCCAGCTGACCGATGACTGCTGCATTATGTTGCCACGCGCCGTGTTCCGCCACGGGAAAGACCCCGGTATAGCGGCCCGCCTTGAGAATATCGGACGTCACCGCGGTGCCGCCGGAAATATGCACATCGTCGCCCAGCGTCAGATGCCCGCCGAACATGGCCGCGCCGCCGATCACGCAGCGCCGGCCCATGGTGGTGGAGCCGGCCACCCCCACGCAGGCGGCCATGGCCGTATGATCCCCGATGCGGCAATTATGACCGATCATGATCTGGTTATCGAGCTTGACGCCATGGCCCAGCACGGTGTCTTCCACCGCGCCGCGGTCCACCGTGGTGTTGGCGCCGATCTCCACATCGTCGCCGATCCGCACGCCCCCCAGCTGGGCGATCTTCGCCCAGGCGCCGGGCGTGCGGGGGTCCGGCGCGAAGCCGAAACCGTCCGCCCCCAGCACCACGCCGGAATGCAGGATGGCCCGATCCCCCACCCGCACGCCGTGATAGAGCGTCACGCGCGCATGCAGGAGACTGTCGCGCCCGATGGCGCAATCCGGTCCGATGATGCAGCCCGCGCCGATGCGCGTGCCGGCGCCGACGCGCGTGCGGGATTCGATGACCGCCAGCGGCCCGACATGGACGTCGTCCTCGAGGACGGCGTCCGCCGCGATCACGGCGCTGGGATGGATGCCCCGGGGCAGACCCTCCAGGCGGTGCCGGTCGAACCATTGCGCCAGCAGCGCGTACATGAGATACGGCTGGCTGCACAGCACCGGCACCCAGCCGGGCGGTTCCGGATGGGCGGTCTGGAAGGCCGCCCAGTCCTCGGCGCGAAGGATCACCGCCGCCGCCCGACACTGGGCGAGTTGCCCTTGCAGGCGCGGATTGGAGAGGAAACTGATTTCGGTCGCGCCGGCCGCATTCAGGGATCCGAGCCCCGCTATCGGCAGCGCGTCCGCATCGGCTGCGCCGGTGATGCTGCATCCCAGCCCGACCGAGTCGGCAGCCTGCAACAGATGTGACAACGCAGGAGCCCGCTGGGGCGCAAGCAACACCGGCATCGGGAATCAGCCGCCCAGAGCCTTGATGACCTGGTCGGTGATGTCCACGCGCGGGCTGACCGTCACGGCGTCCTGGATGATCAGGTCGTAGTTCTGCTGCTCGGCGATCTTCTTGATGGCAGCGTCGGCCTTTTCCACGATCGAGGAGAATTCCTCGTTGCGGCGGCGATTGAAGTCTTCCTGGAATTCACGACGCTTGCGCTGCAGGTCGGAATCCATGTCTTGCAGCTGGCGCTGACGCTTCACGCGTTCGGCTTCGGACAGCACGGGAGCGTCCTTGTCGAGCTTCTGCGCCTGGGCCCGCAGGCTGTCGGACAGCTTCTGCAGATCCTGGTCGCGCTTCTTGAATTCGGATTCGATCTTCGCCTGAGCGGCCTTGGCCGGCTTGGAATCGCGCAGGATGCGTTCGGTGCTGACGAAGCCGATCTTGGTGCTCTGGGCGTAGGACGGGGCGACGAACAGCACCCCCAGACCGATTGCAGCCGCCACGGCCAGGGCACGGTGGCTGGAGACGGCGCGCTGCGCCAACGTTGAAACATTCAAACCTGAAAGAATCATGATGATAAAACCACCTGCCCAAAAGGCTGCGATAAAAAAGAACTATTGTGCCATTAAACGATCGGAATCAGAAACCTGTGCCGATCTGGAACTGGAAGACCTGCTTCTGGTCGCCTTCCTTGGCGTTCAGTGCCCGGCCGAAGGACAGCTGCAGCGGCCCCAGGGGGGATTCCCAGGACAGGCCCAGACCGGCGGAATACTTCCAGCCGCAGGGATCGGCCACCTGGCCGTACTGTCCCTGGGCGCACGGCGAACCGTCGGTGTTGGCGACCTGCCCCACGTCGGAGAACATGAACCAGCGCAGGGTGCGGTCGCGCGACGCCCCCGGGAACGGCAGATACAGCTGCACGTTGCCGACGATCCGCCGGGAGCCGCCCAGGAAGGTGTCGGTCAGCGAGTCGCGAGGCCCCAGCGAAGCGCCCTCGTAGCCGCGCACCGAGCCGATGCCGCCGGCATACATGTTCTTGATGACGGGGAAAGCCTTGCCGCTGCTGCCGTAGGTCTTGGCCCAGTCCACCTGGCCGTTCAGTGCCAGCGTGAAGGCGCGGCCCAGCGGCAGGTAGTATTGCTGCTGGCCCGACAGCTTGTAGTAGCGCAGATCCATGGTGGAGACGTCGGTCGACAGACGGGTGTAGCTGCCGCGATGGGGCGCCAGGGCGCTGTCGCGGGTGTCCTTGGACCAGCCCACTGTGAAGATGCCGGCATTGGTGGTTTCGCCGTATTGATCCGCGAACTGCTGGTAGGCCAGAGGCGCCGGATTGACGCCGCTGCGCCGGATGTCCTTGAGCGAATTGCGCTCGAAGGTCACCCCGGCGAAGACCCGGTCGACTTCCGAAATCGGCACGCCGAAATTCAGGCCCAGGCCCATGGATTCGATCGTGTACCAGCCCCGCGAACCGCTGTCGGCCACGTCGTACGGCGTGGTGCGGCGGTAGTACAGGGACGTGGTCTTGCTGATGCCGTCCTGGGTCCAGTAGGGATTGGTGTGCGACAGCACGGCCGCGCGGTTGGTCTTGCTGGTGTTGACGTTCAGCGACAGGGAATTGCCGCTGCCGAAGACGTTGTCCTGGCTGATGCCGGCCGACAGCATCAGCTTGTCGGTGGTGCCGTAGCCCACGCCCAGATTGATCATGCCGGTGGGCTTTTCCTTGACGTCCACATTGACGTCGACCTCGTCGGGGGAACCCGGCACAGGGTCGGTCTTGACGTCGACTTCGCTGAAGTAGCCCAGGCGGTCGACGCGTTCCTTCGAAGTCTTGATGCTGGAGGCGTCGTACCAGGCGGCTTCCTGCTGGCGCATTTCCCGGCGCACGACTTCGTCGCGGGTGCGGGTGTTGCCGCCGACGTTGATGCGGCGCACATAGACGCGGCGGCCCGGATCGACGTAGAAGGTCAGCTTGGCGACGTGGGTGTCGCGATCCAGGGCCGGGCTGGGGTTGACGTTGGCGAAGGCGTAGCCCAGAGACCCCAGGTAGTCGGTGATGGACTTGGCCACCGCGTTGGTCTTTTCGGCCGAGAAGGTTTCGCCTTCCTTGACCGTGACCAGGGGCTTGAGCTTGTCGTCCAGGCCCAGCAGGTCGCCGGCCATGTCGACCGCGCCCAGCTTGTAGGGCTTGCCTTCATGCACCGTCATGGTGATGTAGATGTTCTTGCGATCGGGCGAGATCGTGACCTGCGGCGGTTCCATGGAAAATTCCAGGTAGCCGCGGTCCAGGTAGTACGAACGGATGCGTTCGACGTCGCCTTCCAGCTTTTCGCGCGAATACTTGTTGGTGCCCGTGTACCAGGTCATCATGCCGCCAGTGGTCAGTTCCATCTGGTCTTCCAGGGTGCTGGAAGAAAAGGCCTCGTTGCCGATGAATTCGATCTTGTCGATGGTGGCGACGCCGCCCTCGAAGATGTCGAAGCTGACCCCCACGCGATTGCGCGGCAGCGGCGTGATCACCGGACTGATCTGCACGCCGTACTTGCCCTTGGACAGATACTGCTGCTTCAATTCGAAGACGGCGCGGTCCAGCATGGCCTGATCGAAGATGCGGCCCTGGCCGAAGCCCACCTGGGACAGGGATTTCGTCAGCGCCTTGGCATCGAATTCGCGCATGCCGTTGAAGTTGATGGAGGCGATGGTCGGCCGTTCCTTGACGGAGACGACCAGCACGTCGCCCCGGGAATCGATCTTGACGTCGCTGAAGAAGCCCGTGCCGTACAGCTTCTGGATGGCGGTGGCGGCCTCTTCCTCGGTGAAGGTTTGGCCGATTTTCACAGGAAGATAGGTGAAGATCGTGCCAGGATCCACCCGTTCGATGCCTTGCACCTGAATGTCGCGCACGACAAAAGGCGTGAAGGCGGCCGCCACGGCCGGCGCCAGCAAGGCAGCCAGCACCAGGGGAATGGCGCGCTTGATGAGACGAGAGTTCCGGAGAGACGACATCCTGGCAATCCTTTTCAGCCGCGGGAGGGACATGGGACAAGTGATGCGCGATTGTAAGTCACAATCCGATCACCTGAAAAGCCGCGAAAAATCATTGAACAAGGCGAGAAACATGAGACTGAATACCAAACCCATCCCGACCCTCGACCCCAGGTCGCGGACACGATCGGAGACCGGCCGCCCGCCGCGCAGCGCCTCGATCAGGTAGAACAACAGATGGCCGCCGTCCAGCATGGGGATCGGCAGCAGATTCAGCACCCCGATGCTGATGCTGATCAGGGCCAGGAAGCTCAGGTAGGCCTCCAGGCCGAGGCGGGCCGTCTGGCCGGCATATTCGGCGATCGTGACCGGTCCGCTGATGTTGCGCCAGGACACGGCGCCCGCCACCATGCGGCCCATCATGCGCACGGTGAAGAGGCTCGTGTCCCAGGTGCGGCGCGCGCCCGACCACAGGCTCTCCAGCGGCCCCAGGCGCACCAGCACCAGCGGCTGGCGCGCTTCGATGAGCGCGCCGATCCGGCCCACCGTCCGGCCGGCGTCGTCCACGGCCGCCGGCGTCAGGGTGAGATCCAGTGCGGCGGACTGCCGCTGCACCCGCAGCGCCAGCGGCTGACCCGGATGTTCCTGCACGATGCGCACGAAAGCCTGCACGGACGGCCCTTCCTGTCCTCCGGCGGCAAGCACCACGTCGCCGGCCTGCAGGCCGGCCTGCCGGGCGACGCCGTCCGCGTTCACCGTGCCGATGACCGCCCGGGGCGCCTGCAGGGCCAGCCCCGCCTGAGCCAGGGGATCGGGGCCGTCCGGCCCGAAATCGTGGGAACTCAGTTGCAGCGTCGCCTGCCGGACGGCATGCTGCGGCGTCTGCGCCGACAGCGTCACCTGTCCGCCCCCGGCCAGGGGTTCCAGCAGCTGCCAGCGGGCCTGGGTCCAGGACGCCACCGCCCGGCCATCGACGGCGGTCAGGCGGTCGCCCGCCTGCAGGCCCGCCTGGGCGGCGGGCGTTCCGGCGGCCGGCGCCGCCAGGATGGCGGCGGGTTCCTGGGTGCCCCACAGGCCCAGCAGCGTATAGATGACGGCGGCCAGCAGCAGGTTGGCCAGCGGACCGGCGGCCACGACCGCCACCCGCCTGGACAGGGGCTGGGCATTGAAGGCGGCCCGCCGCGTGGCGGCATCGGCGCCCGGCGGCGCATCGTCCAGCATCTTCACGTAACCGCCCAGGGGAATGGCCGACACCGCCCATTCCGTGCCGCGCCGGTCGTGGCGCCGCAACAGGACCGGGCCGAAGCCCACGGAAAACCGCAGGATGCGCACCCCGCACCGGCGGGCCACCCAGTAGTGGCCCAGCTCGTGGAACGTCACCAGCAGGCCCAAGGCCAGGATGAAGGCGAACAGCGTGAACAGCATGAAGACTCAGCCCAAAGCGGCTTGACAGTAGCTCGTCGCCAGCCGGCGGGTATGCGCGTCCAGATCCAGGACTTCTTCCAGCGAGGCCGGCGCATAAACGCCCGAACGGACGGAATCGCCCAGGCAGCGTTCGATGATGGCGGATATCTGAGTGTACCGGATGCGCCCATGCAGGAAGCCGTCCACGGCGACCTCGTTGGCCGCGTTCAGGGTGATGCACGCGCCCTGCCCCTGCTTCAGGGCGTCGAGCGACAGGCGCAGGCAGGGGAAACGCCGCAGATCGGGCGGTTCAAAATCCAGGCGCCCCAGGCGGGTGAGCTCCAGCAGCCCCACCCCGCTGTCGATGCGGTCGGGATAGCCCAGGCCGAAGGCGATGGGCGTGCGCATGTCGGGCTGGCCCAGCTGAGCCAGGATGGACCCGTCGGTGTATTCGACCATGGAATGCACCACGCTCTGGGGATGGATCACGACCTGGATGCGTTCCAGCGGCATGGCGAACAGCCAGTGAGCCTCGATGACCTCCAGCCCCTTGTTCAGCATGGTGGCGGAATCGACGGAGATCTTGCGGCCCATGCGCCAGTTGGGATGCGCGCAGGCCTGTTCCGGAGTGACGTGTTCCAGCTCGTCGAGCGCCGTGCAGCGGAAAGGGCCGCCCGAAGCGGTCAAGAGCAGGCGGCGCACGCCCGGCGCGGGCTGCGCGGGGGCCCGGGCGCGATCCGCCGATTGCGGCAGGCACTGGAAGATGGCGTTGTGTTCGCTGTCGATGGGCAGCAGTTCCGCCCCCGCGTCCCGCACCGCCTGCATGAACAGGGAGCCGGCCGCGACCAGGGCTTCTTTGTTGGCCAGCAGCACCCGCTTGCCCGCCCGGGCCGCCGCCAGGGCGCCCGGCAGGCCGGCCGCCCCCACGATGGCGGCCATCACGGCCGTGACTTCGGGATCGGCCGCCGTGTCGGCCAGGGCCTGGGCCCCCTGGCGGATCTCGGGCAGCGCGCGTCCGGCGGGCCAGGCGGCCAGGAAGCGCCGCCGTGCGGCGTCGTCGGGCACGATCACCACCCGCGCGGCATGGGCGGCGGCCTGGGCCGCCAGGGATTCGATGCGGCTATGGGCGCTCAGCGCGTACACCGACAGGCGATCCGGATGGCGGGCGACGACGTCCAGGGTACTGACCCCGATGGACCCCGTAGACCCCAAAATGCACAGTCTTTGGACAGCAGCAGGCATGACTTATCCGATCAGCAGCAGAAGAATGGCGGCCGGCGCCACAGGCAGCACGGCATCGATCCGATCGTACACCCCGCCGTGCCCCGGCAGCAGCTGGCTGGAGTCCTTGACGCCCGCGCGGCGCTTCAACAGGGATTCGAACAGATCGCCGACGATGGACCAGGCGGCCAGCACGATGCCGGCCAGCGCCAGCGCGGGCCAGCCCAGACGCTGCTGCAGCAGCGCCCCGTAGCTGCCGGGCCACCAGGCGGCCGTGGCCAGCAGCCAGGCCGTGGCCGCCAGGACCCCGCCCGCCGCGCCTTCCCAGGTCTTGCCGGGACTGACGCGCGGAGCCAGTTTATGACGCCCCAGGCTGCGGCCGGCAAAATAGGCGGCGATATCGGCGCACCAGACCAGGGCCCAGAGGCTGATGAGCGCCCCCGCGCCATGCTGCAGGAAGACCCAGGACAAGGCATACCAGGTGGCCGCCAGCGCCAAGACCCCGGCCAGCGCCAGCCCGGCGGACGGACAGCGCTCCGGCACCCCGGCGCGCGCCACCATCCAGGGCGCGGGCAGCAGCCAGAAGACGACCGCCAGAGGCAGCAGAACCGTCTGGAACACGCGGTGCGCATCCGGCTGGCCGTCGACCAGCAGGCGCGATACGATGCCCAGGATACAGACGGCCAGGACGGCCGCCCCGCCGCGCGCCAGGGGATGCGGCCATACCAGCCGCCACCATTCCCACAGGGCGCAGCCCGTCATCAGCGTCAGCAGCGACAGCATGGGCCAGGGCGTGGGTGCGGAGACGGCGCCCGCAACGATCAGCAGCAGGACGATCGCGGTGAAGACTCTTTGACGCAACATGGAAGCCCCTTTCAGGTCTGCGCGCGCAATTGTTCGCTGGTGCGACCAAAGCGCCGTTCACGGTCACGATACCAGGCAAAGGCCTGATCGATGTCCTCAGCCCCGAAATCGGGCCAGTAACAGGGGGTGAAATACAGCTCGGTGTAGGCCAGCTGCCAGATCAGGAAATTGGAGATGCGCTGTTCGCCGCCGGTGCGGATGAACAGGTCGGGCTCGGGCGCGTAGGCCATGGCCAGCCGGGCGCCGAGGGCTTCCTCGTCCAGCCGTTCGGGGTGATCGGCCAGATCGGGGCGCTCCGCCAGCAGGGCTCGCGCGGCCTGCAGGATGTCCCAGCGCCCCCCGTAGTTGGCGGCGATGGTCAGCACCAGAGCGGATTGATCGGCGGTGCGCGCCTCGGCGTCGCGGATCAGATCCCGCAGCTTGTGATCGAAAGGCGTCAGATCGCCCACGATGCGCAGGCGCACGCCCTGAGCGATCAGCTTGTCGACTTCCTTTTCCAGGGTGCGCACGAACAGCTTCATCAGCAGCGAGACTTCCTGGGCCGGACGGCGCCAGTTCTCGGAACTGAAGGCGAACAGCGTCAGGTATTCGACGCCCCGGCGCCCGCAGGCCTCGACGGCGCGGCGCACGGCCTGCACGCCGCGCACATGGCCCGCCGTGCGCGGCAGCATGCGCTGCGTGGCCCAGCGGCCGTTGCCATCCATGATGATGGCCACATGTCGGGGGATCTGTCCGGTCGCGGGAATGCTGCGCGTGGAGCTGGCCTGGGTCATGCCGCTGTGAGCCATCGGAAGACGGCGGTCAGACCGTCATGATCTCGGCTTCCTTCTGGGAGACGAGCTTGTCGACATCGGCCACGTAGCGGTCGGTGAGTTTCTGGATGTCGTCCTGGCCGCGGCGCTCGTCGTCCTCGGAGATCTCCTTGTCCTTGAGCAGCTTCTTCAGCGCATCGTTGGCGTCGCGGCGCAGGTTGCGCACGGCGACCTTGGCGTCCTCGCCTTCGCCTCGCACGACCTTGGTCAGGTCGCGGCGGCGCTCTTCGGTCAGGGCCGGCATGGGCACGCGGATGTTGTCGCCCATGGCGATGGGATTGAGGCCCAGGTCGGATTCGCGGATGGCCTTGTCCACCGCCGCCCCCATGGTCTTTTCCCAGACCTGGACGCTGAGCGTGCGGGCGTCGATGACGGTGACGTTGGCCACCTGGCTGATCGGCACGGGAGAACCGTAATATTCCACCAGGACGTGATCCAGGATGCCCGCATGAGCGCGGCCGGTACGGATCTTGCCCAGACTGGTCTTCAGGGATTCGATGGTTTTACCCATGCGCTCGTCGGCCGAGCGTCGAATGTCGGAAAGGCTCATGAGGGGTGTTCCTATACCTGAACCAGGGTGCCTTCGTCCTCGCCGCAGACGACGCGGCGCAGGGCCCCGGGTTTATTGATCGAAAAGACTTTGATGGGCAGCTTCTGGTCGCGGCACAAGGCGAAGGCCGTCGCATCCATGACTTCCAGGCGGCGCACGATGGCCTCGTCGAAGCTGATGCGCGAGTAACGGGTGGCGTTCGGGTCCTTGTTGGGATCGGCGCTGTAGATGCCGTCGACCTTGGTGGCCTTGAGGACCATTTCCGCGCCGATTTCGGCGCCGCGCAGGGCCGCCGCGGTGTCGGTCGTGAAGAAAGGGTTGCCGGTGCCGGCCGCGAAGATCACGACCTTGCCTTCTTCCAGGTAACGCAGCGCCTTGGGGCGGATGTAGCGTTCGACCACCTGGTCGATGTTCAGGGCCGACTGCACGCGGGCATCCACGCCGTGGTTCTTCAGGGCATCCTGCAGGGCCAGCCCGTTCATGACGGTGGCCAGCATGCCCATGTAGTCGGCGGTGGCCCGGTCCATGCCCTGGGCGCCCGGCGCCACGCCCCGGAAAATGTTGCCGCCGCCGATCACGACGGCCAATTGCACTCCGAGCGACACGATGCCGTGAATTTCTTCGGTCATGCGAAGAATGGTCGCGCGGTTGATGCCGAAGGCATCACCCCCCATCAGCGCCTCGCCCGACAATTTCAGAAGGACGCGCTTGTAGGCTGGATTTGACATGCACCAGGTTCCTGGAAGGACGAAACGGAAAAAACGGGTGGAGCAGACGTGCAACGGCACCGCGCACGCGGCGCGATGCCATCGTACCTGAATCGGAAGAAATCAGGAACCGCTGGCGGCAGCGGCGACTTCGGCGGCGAAGTCCTCGGATTTCTTCTCGATGCCCTCGCCCACCACGAACAGCGTGTAGCGGTTGATGCGGGCGCTCTTTTCCTTGAGCATCTGCTCGACGGACTGCTTGTCGTTCTTCACGAAGGGCTGCGACAGCAGCGTGACTTCCTTGAGGAACTTCTGCACGGCGCCTTCGACCATCTTGGTGACGATCTCGGCCGGCTTGCCCGATTCGGCGGCCTTCTGCTCGGCGACCGAGCGTTCGGCGGCGATCAGGGCCGGATCCACGCCGCCCGCGTCCAGGGCGCGGGGCTTGGTGGCGGCGATGTGCATGGCCAGATCCTTGCCGACTTCCTCGGCGCCGGCGAAGTCCACCAGCACGCCAATGCGCCCGCCGTGCACGTAGCTGTTCAGGCCGTCCACGGTTTCAAAGCGCTGGAAGCGGCGCACGGACATGTTTTCGCCGATCTTGCCGATCAGGGCCGTGCGGGTGGTTTCGACGGTGCCCTCGCCCATGGCGCACTGGCCCAGGGCGGCGACGTCGGCCGGATTGTGTTCGGAGACCAGGCGGGCCAGATCATTGACGAAGGCGACGAAATCGTCGTTCTTGGCGACGAAGTCGGTTTCGCAGTTGACTTCGACCAGAGCGCCGGTCTTGCCGTCGGCGGCGATGTACAGGCCGATCAGGCCTTCGGCCGTGACGCGGTTGGCGGCCTTGGAGGCCTTGCTGCCGAGCTTGACGCGCAGCAGTTCTTCAGCTCGGGCCAGGTCGCCCTCGGCTTCCGTCAGGGCCTTCTTGCATTCCATCATGGGCGCGTCGGTCTTTTCGCGCAGTTCCTTGACCATGGCAGCGGTGATTTGAGCCATTCGATTCTCCTGTTCGATCAATGCAGATACCGGCTGGTGCCGGTATCGGACTGGCTGGCGCGGAACGAGCCCGCGCCAGGGGGGACGAGGGACGAGGACTTATTCCTCGTGCTGATCCTGCTCGACCTCGATGAATTCCTCGCCTTCGGCCAGTTCTTCGACCAGGCCATTGAGGCTCTGCTCACGACCGGCCAGGACGGCGTCCGCCATGCCGCGGGCATACAGGGCGATGGCCTTGCTGGAATCGTCGTTGCCGGGGATGACGTAGTCGATGCCTTCGGGCGAATGGTTGGTGTCCACCACGCCGACCACCGGGATGCCCAGGGTGCGTGCTTCGGCCACGGCGATCTTGTGGTAGCCCACGTCGATGATGAACAGGGCGTCGGGCAGGGTGTTCATGTCCTTGATGCCGCCGATGGACTTGTTCAGCTTGACCAGTTCGCGTTCGAACATGAGCGCTTCTTTCTTGCTCATGTGCTCGGTGGCGCCTTCGGCCTGCTGGGCTTCCATGTCCTTCAGGCGCTTGATGGAGGTCTTGACCGTCTTGAAGTTGGTCATCATGCCGCCCAGCCAGCGGCTGTCGACGTAGGGCATGCCGCAGCGCTGGGCTTCGGCCGCCACCAGTTCGCGGGCGGAGCGCTTCGTGCCCACGAAGAGCACGTTGCCGCCGCGGGCCGCCACCTGGCGCACGAATTGCGTGGCTTCCAGGTACTTTTCAACCGTGCGTTCCAGGTTGACGATGTGAATCTTGTTGCGCTGGCCGAAAATGTATTCGGCCATTTTCGGGTTCCAGTAACGGGTCTGGTGGCCAAAGTGCACACCAGCTTCCAGCATTTCACGCATGAGGCTCATGGAATGGATCTCCAAAGGGTTTGGTCTTGTACATGGCCAGCATCCGGGACTAACATGTCCTGCATCCAAGACGCACTCGGTCTTGCAGGCAAGGGCTAGTCAAAGACACCCATGGTAGGCCATGCACGCTATTTACAGCGAAGCCTATAATTCTACTATTCTTCCTACATTTTCAGCAAGCTTCTCCCATGATTCCATTGATCACAGACCCCCAGGAACTCGACCAGATGCGCGCCGCCTGCCAGGCGGCCGCCAGCATTCTGGACTATCTGGAACCCCATGTGCGCCCGGGCGCCACCACCGGGGAACTCGAGCGTCTGTGCATGGACTACCTGACCAACGTGCTGCACGTGAAGTCCGCCACGGTCGGCTACGCGCCGCCGGGCTACCCGCCCTACCCGGCTTCCATCTGCATCTCGGTCAACCACGTCATCTGCCACGGCATCCCCGGCGACAAGGTTCTGAAGAACGGCGACATCCTGAACATGGACATCACCATCATCAAGGACGGCTGGTTCGGCGACACCAGCCGCATGTACTACGTGGGCGAACCCACCATCCTGGGCCGGCGCCTGGCGGAAACCACCTATGAATGCATGTGGCTGGGCATCGAGCAGGTGCGCCCCGGCGCCACCCTGGGCGACGTCGGCCACGCCATCCAGCAGCATGCCGAAAAAGCCGGCTTTTCCGTCGTGCGCGAATACTGCGGCCACGGAGTCGGCCGGCGCTTCCACCAGGATCCCCAGGTGCTGCACTACGGCAAGCCGGGCACCGGGCTGCGCCTGGAACCCGGCATGATCTTCACCATCGAGCCCATGATCAACGCCGGCCGCCGCGAGATCCGCACCCTGGCCGACCAATGGACGGTGGTGACGCGCGACCACAGCCTGTCGGCGCAGTGGGAGCACAGCATCCTGGTGACGGATGACGGCTATGAAGTGCTGACCGTCTCGCCCGGCATGCCGGCTCCTCCCGCGTTCGCCAAAGCCGCCGCCTCTGCATGATCTCCTCGCCGCAGGACGGCGTCGCAGCCTTGCGCTGCCGCCTGCAGACACGCCGCGCCGAAGCCGTCGAGGCCTATCGCCGCCACCTGCGGCCGGAACCCCTGCTGACGGCCCTGCGCCGGATCGCGGACGAACAGGTCCGCGAACTGCTGAAGATCCATCCCGTCCCCCGGGGGGCCTGCGTGGCCGCCGTGGGGGGCTATGGACGCGGCGAACTCTACCCTGGCTCGGATCTGGACATCCTCATCCTGCTGGAACACAGCCCGGACGCCGATGACCGCGACCGCATCGAAACCCTGATCGCCGCGCTGTGGGACGCCGGGCTGGAGCCCGGCCACAGCGTGCGCACCGTATCGCAGTGCCGGCACGAGGCCGCCGCCGACATCACGGTCCAGACCGCCCTGCTGGAAGCCCGCTGGCTGGCGGGCAGCCGCGGTCTGTTCCAGCAGTTCCGCGACCAGATGCAGGCGGACCTGGACCCGCGCGAATTCTATCTGGCCAAGCGGACCGAGATGCAGCAGCGCCATGTCCGCCACCAGGACACGCCCTACGCGCTGGAACCCAACTGCAAGGAAGCCCCCGGAGGCCTGCGCGACCTGCAGGTGCTGCTATGGCTGGCGCGGGCCGCGGGCCTGGGCGCCAGCTGGAAGGAAGTCGCCAGGACAGACCTGCTGACGCCGGCCGAATTCCGTTCGCTGCGCCGGGCGGAACGGGCCTTCAAGCGCCTGCGCATCGAACTGCATCTGCTGGCGGGCCGGCGCGAAGACCGGGTGCTGTTCGATCTGCAACCGCGTCTGGCGCACATCTACGGCTTCACGGACCAGCCCCACCGCCGCGCCAGCGAACTGCTGATGCAGCGCTACTACTGGGCGGCGCGGGTGGTCTGCCAGGTCAACCGGCTGCTGATGCAGAGCCTGGAAGAACACCTGTTCCCCCAGCCGCAGACCCGCACCGTGAACCTGGACGACGATTTCTGCGTGCGCCGAGACCACTTGGCGCTGCGGCGCCCCGACGCCTTCGAGCGCAACCCGGCCCTGCTGCTGCGCGTCTTCCTGGTGATGCAGCAGCACCCGGAACTGCAGGGCATGGCGGCGGGCACGCTGCGCGCCATCTGGCACGCGCGGCGGCGCATCGACCCGCAGTTCCGCGACAATCCGGTCAACCGGCGGCAGTTCCTGCAGATCCTGCAGCAGCCGCGCGGCATCGTCCACGCCCTGCGCGACATGACGATGTGGAACATCCTGCCGCGCTACCTGCCGGTCTTTCGCCGCATCGTCGGACAGATGCAGCACGACCTGTTCCACGCCTACACGGTGGACCAGCACATCCTGATGGTGATCCGCAATCTGCGCCGCTTCACCATGCCGGAACACGCCCAGGAATACCCCCTGGCCAGCCAACTGATCGCCGACCTGGACGAGCACTGGCTGCTGTACGTGGCCGCGCTGTTCCACGACATCGCCAAAGGCCGCGGGGGCGATCATTCCCAGCTGGGCGCCGCCGAAGTCCGCCGCTTCGCCCGCCAGCACCAGCTGCCGCGCGACCAGGCGGACCTGCTGGAGTTCCTGGTGCGCGAACATCTGACGCTCTCGCAGGTGGCGCAGAAGCGCGACCTGAGCGACCCGCGCGTCATCCATGAATTCGCCACCCGGGTAGGCACGCAGCGCCGCCTGGCCGCCCTGTATCTGTTGACGGTGGCCGACATCCGCGGCACCAGCCCGCGCGTCTGGAACGCTTGGAAGGGCAAGCTGCTGGACGACCTGTACCACCAGACCCTGGCGGCCCTGGGGGGCGCCCGCCCCGACACCGGCACCATCCTGGCCCTGCGCAAGGACGCGGCCGCCGCCGAGATCCGCCGCATGGGGCTGCGCGACGAGAGCCGGGACGCCTTCTGGTCGCAGCTGGACGTCGCCTACTTCCTGCGCCACGACGCCAACGAGATCGCCTGGCACACGCGGCACCTGTACCACTGCTTCCAGGGGCCGGACCCCGTGGTCCGGGCGCGTGTCCTGGGACAGAGCGAAGCCCTGCAGATCCTGGCCTATGCGCCGGACCGCGCCGACCTGTTCATGGACATCTGCTCCTATTTCGACCGGCACGGGCTGAGCATCCAGGACGCCCGCATCCACACGACGCGCCAGGGCTGGGCGCTGGACAGCTTCATCGTGCTGCTGCCCGACGCGGACCGCGACTACCGCTCCCACGCCAGCCTGATCGAACACGAGTTGCGGGCATCCCTGACGGCGCCGCCTGGGTCTCAGCCGCCCCCTTCCGCCGCGCGACGGGGATCGCGGCGCTCGCGGGTCTTTCCCATCATGCCCAGCATCACCCTGCAGGCGGACGAACAGGGCGGCACCTGGCGCCTGTCCGTCACCTCGGCCGACCGCGTGGGCCTGCTGCGCGATCTGGCCCGGGTGTTCACCCGCCACGGCGTCAATCTGAAGATGGCGAAGATCATGACCCTGGGCGACCGGGTCGAGGACATCTTCATCCTGCAGGGCGCCATTCTGGAACAAACGCGCGGCCAGCTCCAGTTCGAACGCCACGTCTTCGATGCCCTGACGGTCGAAACCGACAGGGCGCCCATTCCCGGACTCGATCCGGCCACTCCACTCACTGATCCATCATGAAAACCAGTTCATCCGATCGCACCCTGAGAGCCGTTTCCCTGCTGTGCCTGGCGGCGGTGGGCATCGCCCTGATCTCGCAGCACGTCTTCAACATGCGGCCCTGCGCCTGGTGCGTGCTGCAGCGCCTGATCCTGCTGGCCATCGCGGCGGTCTGCGGCCTGGCCGGCACCGGCTGGGGCTCGACCCTGGCGCGGCGGATCGGCGCCGCGCTGGGGGCCGTGCTGGGCGTCTGCGGCATCGTCGCCGCCTGGTACCAGTATTCCGTCGCCAGCAATGCCTTTTCCTGCGCCCAGACCTTCGCCGATCGCTTCATGTCCGGCTCCGGGCTGGACGCCGCCCTGCCCTGGTTGTTCGGCATCTACGCCAGCTGCGCGGACGCGCGCGTGAGCCTGCTGGGCATCGAATACGCGCTCTGGGGGCTGATGCTGTTCGCGGTCTGCGCGGCGCTGTGCGCCTGGGTGCTGGTGCGGGAAAAGTAGCGGGCCGCCGCGAATAGACGGACTCCGGCCGCAGGCTGCACAGCGTGGGGGCGCCTCGTCCGTCAGTTGTCGTCCGCCAGGGCCGGCGTCATGGCGCCGGAGCGGATGGGCAGGCCTCGCGTCTGGCTCAGGCGCTCCAGATAGGCGGCATCGATGTCGCCCGTGACGTACCGCCCGTTGAAACACGAGGACTCGAAGTCCCGCATCGCCGGATTCAGGTCGCGCAGCGACTGCTCCAGATCGTCCAGGTCCTGGTAGACCAGGCTGTCGGCGCCGATTTCCCGGGCGATCTGGTCCGTGTCGCGGCCCGTGGCGATCAGTTCGGCCTGGGTCGGCATGTCGATGCCATAGACGTTGGGATAGCGCACGGCCGGGGCGGCCGATGCGAAATAGACCTTGTTGGCGCCGGCGGCACGGGCCATGTCCACGATTTCCCGGCTGGTGGTGCCGCGCACGATGGAATCGTCCACCAGCAGCACGTTCTTGCCCCGGAATTCCAGATCGATCGCGCTGAGCTTCTGACGCACGGATTTCTTGCGCACCGCCTGGCCGGGCATGATGAACGTGCGTCCGACGTAGCGGTTCTTGATGAAGCCCTCGCGGTAGTTCAGCCCCAGGCGGGAAGCCAGCTGCATGGCCGACGGCCGGGACGAGTCCGGAATCGGCATGACCACGTCCACCTCGCCCAGCCGCAGGGTCTTGGCGACCTTGTCGGCCAGGTATTCCCCCATGTGCAGACGGGCGTCATAGATGGAAATCCCGTCCATGATGGAATCCGGGCGGGCGAAGTACACGTATTCGAAGACGCAGGGGGTCTGCGCGGCGTCGGCGTCCCCGCACAGTTCGTGGCTGACCTCGCCATCCTCGGTGATCACCAGCGCTTCTCCCGGGGCGACGTCGCGCACCAGCGTAAAGCCGCTGCCCGTCAGCGCCACCGATTCGGAGGCCAGCATCCATTCGGGACCGGCATCCGTATCGTGGCAGCCCAGGCACAGAGGACGGATGCCATGCGGATCCCTGAAAGCCACCAGGCCGAAGCTGCTGATGCGGGCAATCACGGCATAGGCGCCCTTGGCCCGGCGGTGGACCGCCCGCACCGCCTGGAAGACCGCGTTGGCGTCCAGCGTGACGCCGTTGGAGGCCTGCTGCAATTCGTGGGCGAAGACGTTCAGCAGGACTTCGGAATCCGAATTGGTGTTGATGTGGCGCCGGTCGTGCTTGAACAGGGCCTCGCGCAGTTCGCGCCAGTTGGTCAGATTGCCGTTGTGCACGAAGGTGATGCCGAACGGGGCATTGACGTAGAAGGGCTGGGCCTCGTCCACGCTGGCGCTGGACCCGGCCGTGGGATAGCGCACCTGCCCCACCCCGCTGTTGCCGGGCAGCGCCCGCATGTTGCGTGTGCGGAAGACGTCGCGCACCAGGCCGTGGGCCTTGTGCATGCTGAAGAACTGGTCGTGCGCCGTGGCGATGCCGGCGGCGTCCTGGCCCCGGTGCTGCAGCAGCAGCAGGCTGTCATAGATCAGCTGATTGACCGGGCTGGTGCCCATGACACCGACGATTCCACACATGGTTGAGTTCCGAACTAGTAGGGAAGTAGCTGCGCCACATCGGCGGGCAACAGGAATTTGACTTGCTGAAAGCCTTTGGTGAGCGCCGCCGACGTGCGGGCCTGCTGCCACCAGGGCTCGCGGGGAAGTTCCGTGTAGCCGGCCAGCCCGACCAGCGCCAGCACCAGCACCAGGCCTCGCACCGCGCCGAACACGGCGCCCAGGCCATGATCGGCGGGCGTCAGGCCGGTGCGGTCCACCAGGGCGCCCAGCGCCATGTTCAGCAGCCCGACGGCCAGCAGCGCCAGGATGAACACCGCGCCATAGGCCGCCAGCGTGCGCAACAGACCGTTCTCGATCAGGGTGTCGAGCCACTGCGAGGCCGTCGGCCCCCACCAGATGGCGGCGACGAAGGCGGCGACATAGGCGACCAGGGACAGGACTTCCCGCAGGAAGCCGCGCAGCAGGCCGATCAGGCTGGACACCACCACGATCGTCAGGACGATGTAGTCGAAGCTGGTCACTTGTCGGAGATCAGGCCGTTCTGATACCCCAGCGCGCGCAGGCGGGCCTGGGCCGCTTGCGCGGCTTCGTGAGAGCTGAACGGGCCCACGCGCAGACGATAGACGGTGCGCCCGCCCGACTGCCCGCGTTCGACGTAGGCGTCGCTCACCCCCGACTGGCGCAGGCTGTCGCGGCGGTTCTGGGCATCCTGTTCGACCGTGTAGGCCGCCACCTGCAGGTAATAGCGCCCCTGTCCGGATGACGGAGCCGTGCTGCCGCGCGAGGAGCTTGCGGGGGCTTTGCCCGCCAGCAGGGCCAGCGCCACGGAGCCGTCGTCGGTGCGTTCGCCGGATTTGGCGCCGGACTTGGCCGGTTTTTCCGCATCGCCGGGTTTCTTTGCGGCCGTGGAAGGCGCGGCGGGCGGCGCGGGAGGTTTGGCCGCGGGCGTTTCAGGGGCGGCGGGCGCGGCGGGCGACGTCGCAGCCCCTAGTTGACCATTCTGGGCAGCAGCGGCAGGCGATCCCGGAGCGGGTGTTTCCGTCACCGGACCGCCGGGCTGCCCGCCGTTCTGGGCGAGTGTGCCGCCGATGGCATTGTCGGCCGGCGGCGCCGTGGAGGGCGCCGCGGCGTCCGCGGGAGCGGGCGTGCTGGCGGGAGGCGGCAGACCGGGGGGCGTGGCGGGCACGACCACCGGCGCATGCGTGTCGTCCGGCACGGGTTCGTCGAACAGCCAGGGCACCACGATGAAAGCGGCCAGCACCAGAGCAAGCGCGCCGATCAGTCGACGGCGCGCCTTGCCGCGCAATTCTTTCAACTGAGCCTCGCTGGCGCCACCGGCACGCGTCGCGCGTTTCCCCGTGTCAGTCCCATGACGAAAAAGCATCGTGCAGCTTACCCGTTAGCAAGGGCGGAGACGTTCCCGCCCGGTCAAGAGAGGACGTCCCTGCCTTCCTGGCGCAGGACCTGAAGTACCGGGCCGACCGTCGCGAATGACCCGAACACGAGAATTCTATCATTGTCGCCCGCCAGCTTCCGGGCCTCGGCAAAGGCTTGTTCCGGACTGTCAAAAGTCGAAACGAGCACGTCCCGGGCCGCCACGGCCGGCCGGGGGGCCGCCCGCACGCCGGGCTTGTGGTCCTGGCGCGTGACTTCCGTAGCCTGCGCCACGAAGGGATCCACGGGGGCCGCGTCGCCGGCGATGCGATGCACGACGTCGGCCAGTTCCTGCGCGGTGGTGCCGCGCGGTCCGCCCAGCGTCGCGCACAGCCAGCGGTCCACCCGGCGCGACAGGCGCGACAACGTGGCTTCGATGTCCTTGTCGTGCAGCATGCCGACCACGGCATAGGTATGCGGATAATGCCCCATGCTGTCCAGGTTCTGCCCCAGGGCGGCGGCGGCATGGGGGTTGTGGCCGACGTCCAGGATGGTGGCCGGCAGCCCCGGCAGGATCTGCATGCGCCCGGGCAGGCTGACGTGCAGCAGGCCCTGGCGCACGTTCTGCTGGGTGACCACCAGGCGGTCGCGCAGGTTTTCCAGGGCCGCCAGGGCGGCCGAGGCGTTCAGCAGCTGGTTGGCGCCGCGCAGGGCCGGATAGCCCAGAGCGTTGCGGCGCTGGCTGCGCCCGCCGTAGGCCCACTGCTGACGATCGCCGGAATAGTTGAAATCGATGCCGACGCGCCACAGATCCGCGCCGATCTCGGCGGCGTAGTCGATGACGGTCTGGGGCGGTACGGGATCGGCGCAGATCGCCGGCTTGCCGGGGCGGAAGATGTGCGCCTTTTCCCAGCCGATGGCCTCCCGGGTGTTGCCCAGGTAGGCCATGTGATCCAGGTCCACGCTGGTCAGGATGGCGCAGTCCGTGTCGATCAGATTGACGGCGTCCAGGCGCCCGCCCAGGCCGACTTCCAGCACGACCACGTCCAGGCTGGACGCCTGGAACAGCAGCAGGGCCGCCAGCGTCGTCATCTCGAAATAGGTCAGCGTGATCTCGCCGCGCGCGGCCTCGATGCGTTCAAGCTGCGCGACGATCTCCGCATCCGGGGCCTCCTGGCCGTTGACGCGGATGCGTTCGTTGAAGCGCAGCAGGTGCGGCGAGGTGTATTGCCCGACCCGATAGCCCGCATCCAGCAGGATGGCTTCCAGCATGGCGCAGGTGGAACCCTTGCCGTTGGTGCCCGCCACGGTGATCTTGACGCACTCCAGGGAAAGCTCCAAGCGCCGGGACACCGCCCGGATCCGGTCCAGGCCCAGATCGATGGCCTTGGGATGCAGAGTTTCCAGATAAGCCAGCCAATCGGCCAGCGCAGCGCCTTGGGCGGGAGCAATCGATGACATGAGAATGAAAATCACAAAGAAAACGGCAGGTGCCGATATTAGCACCTGCCGTCCTCTTTCTTGGGGATATCCCTATTTTTTCCGCGCGGGGGGCACGTCCGTGCAGTGGCCGTCGGCCACTTCGGCGGCCATGCCGACGGATTCGCCCAGGGTCGGGTGCGGGTGGATGGTCTTGCCGATATCCACGGAATCCGCGCCCATCTCGATGGCCAGGACGATTTCGCTGATCAGGTCGCCCGCATGGGTGCCGACGATGCCGCCCCCCAGGATGCGACCGGTCTCGGCGTCGAACAGCAGCTTGGTGAAGCCCTCGTCGCGGCCATTGGCGATGGCCCGCCCGGAGGCCTGCCAGGGGAACAGGCCTTTCTTCAGGGCGACGCCCTGCTTCTTGGCTTCTTCCTCGGTCAGGCCGACCCAGGCGACTTCCGGATCCGTATAGGCGACGGACGGGATCACGCGAGCGTCGAAACAGGCCTTCTCGCCCGCGATCGCTTCGGCGGCGACGTGCGCTTCATGCACGGCCTTGTGGGCCAGCATGGGCTGCCCCACGATGTCGCCGATGGCGTAGATGTGCGGCACGTTGGTGCGCATCTGCTTGTCCACGGCGATGAAGCCCCGGTCGCCGACCGCCACCCCGGCGTTCTCCGCGCCGATCTTCTTGCCGTTGGGCGAGCGGCCCACGGCCTGCAGGACCAGGTCGTAGCGCTGGGGCTCCTTCGGGGCGGCTTCGCCCTCGAAGGTCACCCAGATGCCGTCGTCCTTGGCCTCGGCGGCCACGGTCTTGGTGTTCAGCATGACGTGGTCGAAGCGCTTGGCATTCATCTTGTCCCAGACCTTGACCAGGTCGCGGTCCGCGCCCGTCATCAGGGTGGGCAGCATTTCCACGACGTCCAGGCGGGCGCCCAGCGCGGAATAGACCGTGCCCATTTCCAGGCCGATGATGCCCCCGCCGATGATCAGCATGCGCTGGGGGATGGACTTGAGCGCCAGCGCCCCGGTGGAGTCGACGATGCGCGGATCGTCGGGCAGGAACGGCAGCTTCACGGACTGGCTGCCGGCGGCGATGATGGCCGAGGCGAACTTCACCGTGGTCTTGCCGCCGTCGTCCTTGGTCACCGTCAGGTGATGCGGATCGGCGAAGGCGCCGACGCCCTGGACGACCGTGACCTTGCGGGCCTTGGCCATGCCGGCCAGGCCGCCGGTCAGCTTGCCGACCACGCCGTCCTTGTAGCCGCGCAGGGCATCCAGGTCGATCTTGGGTTCGGCGAAGCTGATGCCGTGGCCCGCCAGCGACTTGGCTTCTTCCAGCACGCCCACGGTGTGCAGCAGCGCCTTGGACGGAATGCAGCCGACGTTCAGGCAGACCCCGCCCAGGGTGGCGTAGCGTTCGACCAGCACCACCTTCAGGCCCAGGTCGGCGGCGCGGAAGGCGGCCGAATAGCCGCCCGGCCCGGCGCCCAGGACCAGCACGTCGCAATCCGAGTCCGCCGTGCCGGCGAACTGGGCGGCCGTCGGAGCCGGCGCCGCGGGCTGGGCGGCGGGCGCCGCCGCGGCAGGCGCGGGCGCGGGCGCCGCAGCGGGAGCTGCGGCAGGTTCGCCGGCCGGCGCCGCCTTGGCGGCGCCGCCTTCGGCTTCCACGCGCAGGATCGTCGTGCCCTGCGCGACCTTGTCGCCGACCTTGACGAGGATCTCCTTGACCACCCCGCCCTGATCGGCCGGGATTTCCATGGAGGCCTTGTCGGATTCCACCGTGATCAGGCTTTGCTCGGGGGCGATGGTATCGCCCACGGCCACCAGAAGTTCGATCACGTCGACCTGGTCGAAGTCGCCGATGTCCGGAACGTTGATGTCGATCAGACTCATGCGTGCCCCCTTACAGGATGATGCGGCGGAAGTCCGCCAGCAGGCCAGCCAGATAGGCGTTGAAGCGGGCCGCGGCCGCGCCGTCGATCACGCGGTGATCGTAGGACAGCGACAGCGGCAGCATCAGGCGCGGCTGGAAGGCCGAGCCGTCCCAGACAGGCTGCATGGTCGAGCGCGACACCCCCAGGATGGCCACTTCCGGCGCATTGATGATGGGGGTGAAGTCGGTGCCGCCGATCCCGCCCAGGGACGAAATCGAGAAGCAGCCGCCCTGCATCTGCGCCGGCGACAGTTTCCCGTCGCGGGCCAGGGCCGCCAGTTCGGACGTCTCGGTGGCCAGTTGCAGCACGCCTTTCTTGTCGGCGTCGCGGATCACCGGCACGACCAGGCCGTTGGGCGTATCCGCGGCAAAGCCGATATGGAAGTAGCGCTTCAGCACCAGATTGTCGCCGTCCAGGGACGCATTGAATTCCGGGAACTTCTTCAAGGCCGCCACGACCGCCTTGATCAGGAAGGCCAGCATGGTGACTTTGACGCCGGCCTTCTTGTTTTCCGCATTCAGTTGCTGGCGCAGGGCTTCCAGGTCGGTGATGTCGGCCACGTCGTTGTTGGTGACGTGCGGGATCATGACCCAGTTGCGATGCAGGTTGGCGCCGGAGATCTTCTTGATGCGCGACAGCGGCTTGGATTCGATCTCGCCGAACTTGGCGAAATCGACCTTGGGCCAGCCCAGCACGCTGAAGCCTTCGCCGGCCGGCAGTGTCGAGCCCACCGGGCTGGCGCCGCCCGTGGCCAGCGCCTGCTTCACATAGGCCCGCACGTCGTCGGCGGTGATGCGGTTCTTCGGTCCGGTGCCGCTGACCTGGGCCAGATTGACCCCCAGTTCGCGGGCGAACTGCCGCACCGACGGCGAGGCATGCGGCAGGTTGCGCAGCGGCACGTCGGCCTCGGCGAACGCGGCGGTCGGCGACGTGCGATCCGGTGTGCTGGAGGCCATGGTCGGCGCGGGCGCCGGGGCCGGGGCGGCTTCTTCGGCCTTGGCGGCCGGCGCCGCTTCGGAGGCCGGCTGGGCCTGCGCCTTGGGGGCCTCGTCGGCGGGCTTGGCGGCCGCGCCCTCGGCGGCTTCCACTTCCAGGATCACGGAACCTTCCGCGACCTTGTCGCCTACCTTGACCTTGACGGCCTTGACCACCCCGCCCTGCGAGGCGGGAATTTCCATGGAGGCCTTGTCGGATTCCACGGTGATCAGGCTCTGTTCGGCCTGGATCGTATCGCCCACGGCGACCAGGACTTCGATGACGTCGACCTGGTCGAAATCACCGATGTCGGGGACTTTGATTTCCACGATGCTCATGTTCCTCGTCCTCCTCAGGCGTGGTGCGGGTTGGCCTTGTCGGACTCAATCCCGTATTTGGCAATGGCTTCGGCGCATTTCTTGATGTCGATCGAGCCCTCGTCGGCCAGGCTGCGCAGGGCGGCCAGCACGATGAAGTGACGGTCGATCTCGAAGTGCTTGCGCAGTTCGGAGCGGAAGTCCGAACGGCCGAAACCGTCGGTGCCCAGGACCTTGAAGTGACGCCCGTCGGGGATGAAGGGACGGATCATGTCGCCATAGGCCTTCATGTAGTCGGTCGAGACGATGATCGGGCCCTGCGTACCCTTCAGCTGCTGGGTCACGTACGCTTCCTGAGCCGGCTCGGTCGGGTGCAGCAGGTTGTGGCGCTCCACGTCCAGGCCGTTGCGGCGCAGTTCGGAGAAGCTGGTGGCGCTCCAGACGTCGGAGGTCACGCCCCAATCCTTTTCCAGCAGTTCCTGGGCCGCCATGACTTCGCGCAGGATCGTGCCCGAACCCATCAGCTGCACGTGGGTCTTCTTGGACGCCTTGGCGCTGGACTGCAGCTTGTACATGCCGCGCAGGATGCCGTCCTCGTCGCCGGCCTTCAGACCGGGATGGGCGTAGTTCTCGTTCATCACCGTGATGTAGAAGAACACGTCTTCCTGGTCGTGCATCATGCGCTGCAGACCGCTGCGGATGATGACCGCGACTTCGTGGGCGAAGGCCGGATCGTAGGCCACGCAGTTGGGGATCAGGGACGCCTGGATGTGGCTGTGGCCGTCTTCGTGCTGCAGGCCTTCGCCGTTCAGGGTCGTGCGACCCGCCGTGCCGCCCAGCACGAAGCCGCGCGCCAGCATGTCGCCCGCCGCCCAGGCATGATCGCCAAAGCGCTGGAACCCGAACATCGAATAGTAGATGAAGAACGGGATCATGATGGTGTTGCTGACGGAATACGACGTCGCCGCGGCAACCCAGGAGCTGAAGCCGCCGGCCTCGTTGATGCCTTCCTGCAGCAACTGGCCGTTTTCCGCTTCGCGGTAGTACATCACCTGGCCCTTGTCGACCGGCACGTACTTCTGACCTTCCGGCGCGTAGATGCCGATCTGGCGGAACAGGCCTTCCATGCCGAAGGTGCGCGATTCGTCCACCAGGATGGGCACGACGCGCGGAGCGAGGTCCTTGTCGCGCAGGATCTGGTTGAGCACCCGCACGAAGGCCTGGGTCGTGGAGATTTCCCGGCCTTCCGCGGTGGGTTCCAGCACGGCCTTGAAGGCATCCAGCGGCGGCACCGGCAGGGACTGGTCGGCCTTGGCGCGGCGGTGCGGCAGGTAGCCGCCCAGCGCCTTGCGGCGTTCATGCATGTACTTCATTTCCGGCGAGTCTTCAGCCGGCTTGAAGAAGGGGATTTCCTCGACCTTGTCGTCGGGAATGGGGATGTTGAAGCGGTCGCGGAATTCGCGCACCGAATCGATGTCCAGCTTCTTCTGCTGATGGGTGGGGTTCTTGGCCTGGCCGACGTGGCCCATGCCGTAGCCCTTGATGGTCTTGGCCAGGATGACGGAAGGCTGGCCCTTGTGGCCGGCGGCGGCGGCGAAGGCCGCGTAGACCTTGTGCGGATCGTGGCCGCCGCGGTTTAGACGCCAGACGTCTTCGTCGCTCATGCGGCTGACCATTTCCAGCAGCTTCGGATGCTTGCCGAAGAATTTCTCGCGCACGAACTTGCCGTCGTTGGCCTTGTAGGCCTGGTATTCGCCGTCCACGGTTTCTTCCATGACGCGGCGCAGGATGCCTTCCTTGTCGCGGGCGAACAGGGGATCCCAATAACCGCCCCAGATGAGCTTGAGCACATTCCAGCCGTTGCCGCGGAAGGCGCCTTCGAGTTCCTGGATGATCTTGCCGTTGCCGCGCACAGGGCCGTCCAGGCGCTGCAGGTTGCAGTTGACGACGAAGATCAGGTTGTCGAGCTTCTCGCGGGAAGCCAGGCCGATGGCGGCCAGGGTTTCGGGCTCGTCGATCTCGCCGTCGCCCACGAAGACCCAGACCTTGCGCTGGGCCGTGTCGGCCAGCCCGCGGGCATGCAGGTACTTCAGAAACCGGGCCTGGTAGATGGCCATCATGGGGCCAAGGCCCATGGACACCGTCGAGAACTGCCAGAAATCGGGCATCAGCTTGGGGTGCGGGTAGGAGGACAGGCCCTTGCCCTTGCCGCCGACTTCCTGGCGGAAGTAGTTCAGGTTTTCCTCGGTCAGGCGGCCTTCCAGGAAGGCGCGCGAATACATGCCCGGGGACGAGTGGCCCTGGAAGTAGACCAGATCGCCGCCGTGATCGGGCGATTCGGCGTGCCAGAAGTGGTTCTGGCCGCATTCGATCATGGTCGCCAGCGAGGCGAAGGAGGCAATGTGGCCGCCCAGGCTGCCGCCGTCGGCCGGTTCATGTTTGTTGGCCTTGACCACCATGGCCATGGCGTTCCAGCGGATGTAGGAACGGATGCGCTCTTCGAGCACCATGTTGCCCGGGTGCGGGGGCTCCAGCCCCGGAGGGATGGTGTTGACATAGGCCGTGTTCAGGGAATACGGGATATGCGCACCGGAACGGCGGGCGAGATCGATCAAGCTTTCAATCAGGAAGTGGGCGCGTTCGGCGCCCTCCCGATCGAGCACGGCTTCGAGCGCGTCGAGCCATTCCTGGGTTTCCTGCCGATCGGGGTCCGCCACGGCGGCCTGAGCTTGTTCAAGAGAGGACATAAGGTGTGTCTCCTGTGTGGTTCGAGGGCGCGACCACACATCGCGCCTGCCTGAAAATTACGCCGGATGCAAAGGATGTCCCGAACACGAATGCGTCCAGGGGTCCGGCACCTGTGCCCATTCTAGGAAAGACCCCGGTTCCGCACAAGCGAAATTTCATCTCGTGGTGTGAATTTTTATTATGTGAAAAATTGAATACTGATTTCGCGTCTAAAATGACGCAATCGCAAGACCATCATGGCCATGGCAAACCCGAACCGCAAGTCCCTGATCCCGACGACATTCTATGAGCATGCCCGTCATAGCCGCCGTCTGTACTGGCTGACGCCGGCCGTCGTGCTGGTGTTGTACCTGTGCGTCATGGGGGCCTTCATCTGGCTGCAGCACCTGCAAAGCGACAGCGTGATGTTCGTCACCATCGATCAGGAAACCCGGCAGCAGCGGCTGATGATGGTGGTCTTCGCCCTGTCGCTGGTGATCATCTTCAGCCTGCTGGCCCTGTGGCGCTACACGCGCTTTCGCACCCAGGCCGAGGCCGCCCTGATCGCGGAAACCGGCTTCCGCCGCGCCATGGAAAATTCCATGTCCACCGGGATGCGGGTGTTCGACATGCAGGGCCGCATCGCCTACGTGAACCCGGCATTCTGCCGCATGATCGGCTGGAACGAGGCCGACCTGATCGGCCGCACCGCCCCCTTCCCCTACTGGCTGCCGGGACGCCACGACCACCACCGCGAGACCCTGGCGCAGCTGCTGTCGGGCCGCACCCCCAGCAGCGGCCTGGAAATCGAGGCCCAGCGCCGCGACGGGTCCCGCTTCACCGCCCGCATGTACGTGTCGCCGCTGCGCGACCCCAAGGGCGAACAGATCGGCTGGATGACGTCCATGACCGACATCACCGAGCCCAAGCGCATCCGCGAAGCCCTGACCGCCGCGCACGAACGATTCATGACCGTGCTGGAAGGCCTGGACGACGCCATTTCCGTGGTGGCGGACACCCCCGAAGGCCTGGAACTGCTGTTCGCCAACCGCACCTACCGGCGCCTGTTCGGCGCCCAGACCAGCGGCCACGCGCAGCTGCTGGGCGGGCGCCTAGGCCGGTTCACCGACGAGACCATGGAACTGTTCTCGCCCACGGCCGAACGCTGGTTCGAAGTCCACCACCGCATGCTGGCATGGACGGACTCGCGGCGCGTGCGCCTGCAGGTGGCCCGCGACATCACCGAGCGCCGCAAGCACGAGGAAGAATCCCGCGTGCAGCAGGAAAAGGCCCAGCTGACCAGCCGCCTGACCACCATGGGCGAGATGGCCTCGTCCCTGGCGCACGAACTGAACCAGCCCCTGACGGCCATCAGCAACTACAACATGGCGGCCGTGGCCATGGTGAAATCGGGCAAGGCGCCCGCCGAATCGCTGCTGCAAGCGCTGGAAAAGGCATCCCAGCAGGCCGAACGGGCCGGAAAGATCATCAGCCGCATCCGCGAGTTCGTCAAACGCAGCGAGCCGCGGCGCCAGGCGGTGGAGCTGACCCGCATCGTGGAAAACGCCGTGGGCTTCGCCGACATCGACGCGCGCAAGCGGCAAATCGACATCGTCCAGAGCCTGCCCGACCCCATGCCCGAAGTGCTGGCCGACCCGATCCTGATCGAACAGGTGCTGCTGAACCTGCTGAAGAACGGCGTCGAAGCCATGGAGCACAGCGAATACCGCAGCCTGCACGTGAACATCACCGACCAGGATCCGCAGATCGAGATCGCCGTGATCGACCGGGGCCACGGCCTGCGCAATCCCGACCGCCTGTTCGAGCCTTTTTACAGCACCAAATCCGAAGGCCTGGGCATGGGCCTGAATATCTGCCGTACCATTATCGAATCGCATCACGGGCGCCTGTGGGCCAGCCCGAATCCGGAAGGCGGGACCATATTCCGCTTTACCCTGCCCAAGGCGCCCCCGAGCGCACAAATAGAATCCACGGAGGAAACGCAAGCATGACCGACCCTCAAGTCTCCAGCATCATCTACATCGTCGACGACGACGAGGCTGTCCGCGACTCCTTGCGCTGGCTGCTCGAAGCCAACGGCTACGCCGTGCGCAGCTTCGCCGGCGCCGAGGAATTCCTGGACGCCTACAACCCCGACCAGACCGCGGTTCTGATCGCCGACGTGCGCATGCCCGGCATGAGCGGCCTGGAACTGCAGGAAACCCTGATCGCCCGCAAGGCCCCCCTGCCCATCGTCTTCATCACCGGCCACGGCGACGTCCCCATGGCCGTCTCCACCATGAAGAAAGGCGCCGTCGACTTCCTGGAAAAACCGTTCAACGAGGCCGACCTGCGGCGCATCGTCGCCGGCATGCTGGCCCAGGCCACCGAACGCGTCCGCGAAGCCCAGGCGCAGCGCGACCAGCAGGCCGTGCTGGGGCGCCTGACGGCCCGCGAACAGCAGGTGCTGGAACGCATCGTGGCCGGCCGCCTGAACAAGCAGATCGCCGGCGACCTGAACATCAGCATCAAGACGGTCGAGGCGCACCGCGCCAACATCATGGAAAAACTGGAAGTCACCACCGTGGCCGACCTGATGAAGATCGCCCTGACCCGCACCGAGGAAGCCGGATCATGAGCGCCCGCATCATCGACGGCAAGGCCCTGTCCGCGCGCGTCCGCGCCGACGTGGCACAACGCGTCCAGGCGCTCAGGCAGCGGGGCGTCACCCCCGGCCTGGCCGTGGTGCTGGTGGGCGACAACCCCGCCTCGCAAGTCTACGTGCGCAACAAGGCGGCGGCCTGCGAGGCCGCCGGCATGCTGTCGCGCGTCATCCCGCTGGGTGCGGACACGCCCGAAGGCGAACTGCTGGACGTCATCGAGGCGCTGAATGCGGATCCCGCCATCCACGGCATCCTGGTGCAGCTGCCGCTGCCGGGCCACATCGACACCGGCCTGGTCATCGAAACCATCAGCGCATCCAAGGACGTCGACGGCTTTCACGTCAGCAACGCCGGCCTGCTGATGACCGGCCGGCCGCTGTTCCGGCCCTGCACGCCCTACGGCGTCATGAAGATGCTGGAATCCGAGAACGTGCCGCTGCGCGGCGCCGAAGCCGTCATCGTCGGGGCCAGCAACATCGTCGGCAAGCCCATGGCCATGCTGCTGCTGGCGGCCGGCGCCACCGTGACCCTGTGCAACTCCAAGACCCGCGACCTGGCCGCCCAGACGCGGCGCGCCGACGTGCTGGTGGTCGCCACCGGCAAGCCCGGCATCGTCCAGGGCGACATGGTCAAGCCCGGCGCCGTGGTCATCGACGTGGGCATCAACCGCCTGCCCTCGGGCAAGCTGACCGGCGACGTGGATTTCGAATCCGCCGCGAGGACGGCCGCCGCCATCACGCCGGTGCCGGGCGGCGTGGGCCCCATGACCATCGCCATGCTGCTGGTCAACACCCTCGAAGCCGCAGAACGTACGCTACAGACTTGAAATCGGGGCCTTGCGCCCCCATGTGCCGCTCATGACATCCGCACCGATTGCCGTAGAAAATCCCCTCCTCGCGCCGGCCGAGGCCTTCGTCGACTACAGCGCCGTGCTGCCGGCGCACATCGAGCCCTCGATCAGCGCGCTGATCGCCGAGACCCGCGCCGCCATCATTAAGGCGGCGGAAGCCCCCGAGGCGCCCGACTGGGAAAACCTGGTCGAAGCCATCGAAGACCCTTCCGAGCGCCTGCATCGGGCCTGGTCGATCGCAGGCCACCTGAACAGCGTGGTCAACACCCCGGAACTGCGGGCGGCCTACAACGCGTGCCTGCCGCTGATGAGCGAATTCTCGACCTGGGTCGGCCTGCACCAGGGCCTGTACGAACGCTATCGGGCCCTGGCGGCCAGCCCCGCCTATGCCGGCCTGTCGCCCACCCGCCGGCGCATCGTCGACCTGGCCCTGCGCGACTTCCGACTGAGCGGCGTGGAACTCCAGGGCCCGGCCCGCGACACCTACGCCCGCAACGCCGATCTGCAGGCCCAGGTATCGCAGAAATTCTCCGAAAACGTCATGGACGCCACCGACGGCTGGTCCCTGCTGATCACGGACGAAGCCCGCCTGAAGGGGCTGCCCGGCAACGTCGTCGCCAGCGCCCGCCAGCTGGCCGAATCCGCCGGCGAAAACGGCTGGAAACTGACGCTGCACATGCCCTGCTACCTGCCGGTCATGCAGCACGCCCAGGACCGCGATCTGCGCCTGGCCGTATACCGCGCCTACGGCACCCGCGCCTCCGACCAGGGCGATCCGGCCTTCGACAACTCCGAATCCATCGAATCGCTGCTGGCGCTGCGGGCCGAGGAAGCCGCGCTGCTGGGCCACGCCGATTTCGCTTCGCTGCGCCTGGAAACCCGCATGGCCGACAGCGCGCCCCAGGTGCTGGCCTTCCTGCGCGAACTGGCCGCCAAAGCCCGCCCCAGCGCCCGGCGAGACCTGGAAGAACTGCGCGAATTCGCCGCCCGGCATCTGGGCCTGGGCACGCTGGAACCCTGGGACATCGCCTACGCATCCGAGCGGCTGCGCGAACAGCGCTACGCCTACTCGGACGAAGAACTGCGCCCCTACTTCACCGAATCCCAGGTGCTCAAGGGGCTGTTCGAGGTCATCCACACCTTGTTCGGCGTGCGCCTGCAAGCCTGCGATGCCCCGGCCTGGCATCCCGACGCCCGCATCTACCGGGTGCTCGACGCGCAGGGCCGCGAGCTGGGACGCCTGGGCATGGATCTGTACGCCCGCCCCGGCAAGCAAGGCGGCGCCTGGGTGGACAGCGAACGCAGCCGACGCCGCCACGGCGACACGCTGCACCAGCCGCTGGCCTGGCTGACCTGCAATTTCTCGGCGCCCCACGACGGCGGCGAGGCGCAGCTCACGCACGACGAAGTCATCACCCTGTTCCACGAAAGCGGCCACGCCATGCATACCCTGCTCTCGCGGGTGGACGAGCCGGCCGCGGCGGCCTTCGCCGCCGTCGAATGGGACGCCATCGAACTGCCTTCGCAGTTCATGGAGAACTTCTGCTGGGAATGGGGCGTGCTCAAGTCCCTGACCCGGCATGCCGAGACGGGTGAAACACTGCCCCGGGCCCTGTTCGACAAGCTGACCGCCGCCCGCAATTTCCAGAGCGGCCTGCAGACCTTGCGCCAGGTGGAATTCTCGCTCTTCGACATGCTGATCCACACGCAGGACCACGGCCTGTCGATCAGCGCCGTGCTCGACACCCTGGACCAGGTGCGCCAGGAAGTCGCCCTGCTGGTGCCGCCGGCCTGGCACCGCTTTCCGCATGCCTTCTCGCACCTGTTCGCCGGGGGCTACGGGGCCGGGTACTACAGCTACAAGTGGGCCGAGGTGCTGTCCGCCGACGCCTTCGCCGCGTTCGAAGAACGCGCGCAGGCCCAGCCGGACGGCACCCGCGACGTGTTCGATCCCGATACCTGCCGCCGCTACCTGGACGAGATCATCGCCGTGGGCGGCGCGCGCCCGGCGGCGGATTCCTTCCGGGCCTTCCGCGGCCGCGATCCGTCGCTGGACGCCCTGCTGCGCCACAGCGGCCTGGTGGAAGCCTGAAAAATGACTAAGCCCCCGCGCCGCGCAGGCTTCGTCCAGCGCCTGATGGCGGCCCTGGTTCTATGGGCGTGCGGCATCGGCGTAGCGCTGGCGGCGGTCCACCCGGTGCGCGGCTTTCTGCCCGACCTGAAGTTCACGCTGCAAGGCGCGGGCGGCGCCACGGTCACCCAGCAGGCCTTCGCCGGCAAGGTCGTGCTGATGTTCTTCGGCTATGCCAGCTGCCCCGACATCTGCCCCACCACCATGGCCCAGCTGGCGCAGGTGACGGAATCCCTGGGGCCCAAGGCCGACCAGGTCCGCATCCTGTTCGTCAGCGTGGATCCTCACCGGGACACGCCCGACGTGCTGCAGGCCTATGTGGATCAGTTCGACCGCCATGCCATCGGCCTGACGGGCGACGAATCCGCCATCGCCGCCCTGGCGCGCCGCTACCGGGTGGCCTACCAGATCGAGCGCCCCGACTCCACCGCGCCCGGCGCGCCCTACGAGGTGTCCCACAGCCGGGGCATCTACGCCTTCGACCAGCAGGGCAAGGCCGTGTGGCTGGCCTCCGACAGCGAATCCCAGGACGACCTGCTGGCCGCCCTGAAGCCGATGCTGCAATAGCGGGTCCCGGCGGCGCGGGACAGGCGCGGAATTCCCTACTCCCCCTGCTTCGCCGCGTCGCGCAAGGCCGTGCGGATGCCTTCCTCGATCGTGGGGTGATAGAACGGCAGCTTCAGCATCTGCGGCACCGTCAGTTCCATCTGCAGGGCCCAGGCCAGCAGATGCGCGACGTGCTCGGCGTCCGGGCCGACCATTTCCGCGCCGATGAAACGCTGATCGGCGCGCCGCATGTACACGTGCAGCACGCCCTGGTTGCGCAGCATGACGCGCGAGCGGCCCTGGCGGGTCCAGTCGACGGCGCCGATCGCCATGGTGTCGGGATCGTAGGCGCCGAAGCCGCCGCCCACCTGCATGATCTGCGGATTGCTGAAGACCACGGCCATGGGCGCCCGGCGCGGCCGCGCCCGCACGTCGGGCCAGGCCGCCGCATTGGCGCCGGCCACGCGGCCGTCGTCCGAGGCCTCGTGCTGGATGGCATGCCGCCCGGTCACGTCGCCGGCCAGGAACACGGGCTGCCCGCGCACCTGCAGCGAGGCCGGGTCGATGACCGGCACGCCCCGGTCGTCCAGCGGCAGGCTGGTGCGGTCCAGATGCAGCGAAGCCAGCACGGGGCGGCGGCCTGCGGTCAGCAGCACGCGATCGAAGCGTTCCTGCATGTCCGAACCGCCCGCCGTCGACCAGTTCACCAGCGCCTCGTCGCCATCGCGCCGCACCGCCGTCACCCGGGCATTGCGCACCAGGTTCAATTCCGGCGCCAGCGCGTCCAAGGCCGCCTGGCGCACCGGGGGATCCGTCAGGTGGGCGAAGCTGTCCGAACGGTTCAGCACCCGCACCCGCACTCCCAACCGCGCCAGGGCCAGGCCCAGCTCGACCCCGATCACCCCCGATCCGATCAGCAGCACGCTGCGCGGCAGATCTTGCCAATCGAACACATCGTCGTTGACGATAGCCAGCTCGCCCAGCGGCCGGTAGAGGTCGGGCACCACCGGCTGGGTGCCGGTGGCGATGACGATGCGGGAGGCATGGATCTCGTGCCCCTGGTCGCTTCGCAGCACGCCGTCGCGCAGGAACTCCACGCGGGCGTCCAGGCGATGTTCCGGCGGCATGGCCTGGACGTCGTCCACGACGAAACCGACGAAACGGTCGCGTTCGCGGCGCACGCGATCCATGACGGCCACGCCATCCACCCGGGGATCACCAGCCGCCGTGATGCCGAACCCCGGCGCGTGGCGGATGGCGGCGGCCGCCTCGGCGGCGGCGATCAGCAGTTTGGACGGCATGCAGCCTACCCGCGCGCACATGGTGCCGTGCGGGCCGCCTTCGATCAGCAGGGGCTTCAAGCCCGCCTTCACGACTTCACGATAGGCCGGCAGGCCCGCCGAGCCCGCGCCGATGATGGCGACGTCGCAATCGCTGCGTGTGCTCATGACGCCTCCTTCAAGCTGGACGGACGTCGTAGCCCTCGTCGGCGATGGCCGCCCGCAACACGCCCGCATCCGCCGCCGATTCGACCACGACCCGATGCGCGTTCAGATCCGCGGAAACCACGGCGCCGGGCGCGGCCGCCTGCACGGCCTGGGTGATGGTCTGCACACAATGGTTGCAGGTCATGTCGGACACGATGAATTCGGTTTTCATGAAAGACTCCGGGAAAGGGATAGAGCCATGTTAAACCCTGACACGATGGCAAGCTCAAGCCCCTTGACCTTACCATAAGGTCAAGCTTGATCATACAATCATCCTTATGATCAGGAACTCGACATGAACAGGCTCTCCCCCTCTTCCACCCTCGATCTGGACGTCGAAGGCATGACCTGCGCGTCCTGCGTGCGACGCGTGGAAACCGCGCTGAAATCCGTTCCCGGCGTGGCGGACGCCAGCGTCAACCTGGCCTTGCACCGGGCCAGCGTCACCCTGGCTCCGGCGGGCGCCGACCCCCTGGCCCTGATCGCCGCCGTGGCCAAGCGCGGCTATACGGCCCAGGTGCTCGACGCCTCGCGCCTCGCCACCGAAGAAGACCTGAGCGCGGAAGACCCGCGCGCCGGCTGGCGTTTCGCCTGGGCGCTGATCCTGACCCTGCCCGTCTTCATCCTGGAGATGGGCGGTCACCTCATCCCCGGTCTGCACCACCTGATTCAGGAACTGGTCCCCGGACAATCCCTGGCGTGGCTGGAATTCGCGCTGACCACGGCCGTGCTGGCCGGCCCGGGTCGCAGCTTCTTCACGCGCGGCGCCAAGGCCCTGGCGCATGGCGGACCGGACATGAACACCCTGGTGGCGCTGGGCGCGGGCAGCGCCTGGCTGTATTCCACCGGCGTCGCCTGGGCCCCCGCCCTCTTCCCCGCCGAATCCAGGCATCTGTACTTCGAGGCCGCCGCCGTGGTCGCGACCCTGATCCTGCTGGGCCGCTGGCTGGAATCGCGGGCCAAGGGCCGGGCGGGCTCCGCGATCCGCCAACTGATCGGCCTGCAGCCGCGCACCGCCTGGGTGCGCCGGGGCGGCGACTGGAGCGAACAGCCCATCGACAGCCTGGCGGCGGGCGACGACATCCGCGTGCGGCCCGGGGAAAAGATCCCGGTGGATGGCGTGGTCCAGGAAGGCGAATCCTGGGTGGACGAATCCATGATCACCGGCGAACCCATGCCCGCCAGCCGGGGCGTGGGCGACCGCCTGATCGGCGGCACCCTGAACACCCAGGGCAGCCTGGTCCTGCGCGCCACGGAAGTCGGCGCGCAGACCGTGCTGGCCCAGATCATCCGCCTGGTCGAGCAGGCGCAGTCCGGCAAGCTGCCGGTGCAGCAGCGGATCGACCAGGTGACGGCCTGGTTCGTGCCGGTCGTCATGGGCCTCGCGGCCCTGGCCTTCGCGGCCTGGTGGATCTGGGGACCCGCGCCCGCCCTGGCCCACGCCCTGGTGGCGGGCGTCGCGGTGCTGATCATCGCCTGCCCCTGCGCCATGGGCCTGGCCACTCCCATCTCGATCCTGGTCGCCACGGGCCGGGCCGCCGGCCTGGGCATCCTGTTCCGGCAAGGCGAAGCGCTGCAGCGCCTGCGCGACGTGCGCGTCGTCGCCTTCGACAAGACGGGCACCCTGACGCTGGGCCGCCCCGCCCTCACCGACCTGCTGCCGCTGGACGGCGGCGATCCGGACGAGCTGCTGGCGGCGCTGGCCGCCGTCCAGGCGGGATCCGAACACCCCATCGCCCACGCCATCCGGACCGCCGCGTTGGAAAAATCGCTGCGCATCCCCGAGGCCGCGCACTTCAAGGCGATCACCGGGGCCGGCGTACAGGCGCGGGTCGGGGGCGGACTCTATCTGATGGGGTCCCTGCGCCTGATGCAGGACGCCGCCGTGCCGGTCTCCGAGGCCGCGCTGGCGCGGATGCAAGCCCTCGCGCAATCGGGCAAGACCCCGTTCCTGGTGGCCCGCGACGGGCAGCCGATCGCCATCGTCGCCGTGGCCGACATCCTGCGTCCGTCCGCCCGGCCGCTGATCGCGCAACTGCACGCCCGGGGGCTGAAGACCGCCCTGATCACGGGCGACCACGCGGCCGCCGCCCAGGCAGTGGCGCAAGAACTGGGAATCGACGTCGTCCACGCCCAGACTTTGCCGGAACACAAGGCCGAACGGCTGCGCGAACTGCAGCAATCCATCGGGCCGCTGGCCTTCGTCGGGGACGGCATCAACGACGCCCCGGCCCTGGCCACCGCCGACGTGGGAATCGCCATGGGACGCGGCACCGACGTGGCCATCGAATCGGCCGACGTGGTGCTGATGAACGAAGATCTGACGTCCGTGGCCCGCGCCATCACGCTGTCGCACAAGACACTGCGCAACATCGGCCAGAACCTGTTCTGGGCCTTCGCCTACAACGCGGCCCTGATTCCGGTGGCGGCCGGCGCCCTGTACCCCTGGACGGGCCTGCAGCTCTCGCCCATGCTGGGCGCGGGGGCGATGGCCCTGTCCAGCGTCTTCGTCGTCGCCAACGCGCTGCGGCTGAAAACCCAATCCCTGAACACGCGCCAGGAGGGCCTCTGATGAATTCCCTGCACACCATCGGCGAGGCCGCCGCCCGCACGGGCCTGACGCCCAAGATGATCCGCTACTACGAAAGCCAGGCGCTGTTCGCCCCCCAGGGGCGCAGCGACGCGGGCTACCGCCTGTACGACGAGGCCGACCTGCACGCCCTGCGCTTCATCCGCAGCGCCCGGGACCTGGGGTTTTCGCTGTCCCAGATCGCCGACCTGACCGATCTGTGGCGCGACCGCCACCGCGCCAGCGCGGAGGTTAAGCGCCTGGCCATGGCCCATATCGACGAACTGGAAGCCAAGGCCGCCGTCCTGCAGAGCATGGCGGCGACCTTGAGGACGCTGGCGCTCCACTGCCACGGCGACGACCGGCCCGAATGCCCGATCCTGGAGGGGCTGGCCGCCCAGGCCCTCCAGGATCGGCCGGCCGTCGATGCCCAGGCCGGCCGCGGGCGATAGCGCAAGCGGCGCCCCTTCGGGGAGATCAGGCCTCAGCCGGGTCCCGATGCCATTCCCGCACGAAATCCCGGTAATCCGGGCGCTGCGGGGCGCGCGGGGCGTCGATGGGCGTCCCGATGGCCAGATAGCCCATGAACTGCTCGTCCAGGGGGTCGAATCCCAGGGCTTCGCCCATGCCGTCCAGGTACGTGCCCAGGCCGGTGCTCCAGAAGCCGTGCAGCCCCAGCGCATGCGCGGCATTAAGCATGTTCATCACGGCCGTCGCCACCGACAGACGACTTTCCTCGGGCCGGATGCGGCCGTTGGGATCCGGCCTGCAGGCCAGCAGGATCACCAGCGGAACCTTGGACAACCACATGCGGGCGTTCGCGACCTTGTGTTCCGGCAGGGGCTTGCCTTCGGCCAGCCCGACGCGCACGGCGACATCCACCAGCGCCGGCACGTCGGCGCCCTGCGCCAGGGCGAACCGCCAGGGACGCACCGCGCCGTGATCCGGCGCCCGCATGGCGGCCTGCAGGATCAGGTCCAGCTGCGCTCCGGTCGGGCCGGGAGACTGCACGAATTTGACCGATTGACGGCTCAGAAGGGTTTCCACCATGGCAGACATGGACGCTCCGGTAACGGGCCCGCCCTGCCGGGCAAGCCCTGAAGAAGTGAAAGAAGACGGCCGCCCTGGCCGAGGACGGCGCTAGCGGCTGGCCGCCTGGACGATCAGGGCCTTCATCCGCCGGATCGCGGGTTCCCAGCCGTCGAAGACGGCCTGGGCCACGATGGCGTGCCCGATGTTCAGTTCGCGGATGCCCGGCAAGGCTGCGATCGCCTGCACATTGCCGTAATGCAGGCCATGACCGGCGTTGACCCTCAGGCCTTCGCCCACGCCGACGGCAATCGCGGCCCTCAGCCGTTCCAGCTGCGCCGCCTGCTGCGCCTCGTCCGGCGCATCGGCGAAGGCGCCCGTATGCAGCTCGATCACCTGGGCGCCGGCCCGCACGGCGGCGGCGATCTGGTCCGCCTGCGGGTCGATGAACAGCGACACCCGGATGCCCGCGTCGTGCAGACGGGACACCGCGGCATGGACCTCGTCGAAGCGGCCCAGCACGTCCAGGCCGCCCTCGGTGGTCAATTCACGGCGATTCTCCGGCACCAGGCAGACGTCCTGAGGCTGCAGCCGGCAGGCGATGTCCAGCATCTCCGGCGTGATGGCGCATTCCAGATTCATGCGGGTGCGCAGGGCCGGGCGGATCGCCCAGACATCGGCGTCCTGGATGTGGCGCCGGTCTTCCCGCAGATGCAGGGTGATCAGATCGGCGCCGGCGTCTTCCGCCCGCAGCGCGGCCTGCAGAGGGTCCGGATAACGCGTCAGCCGCTGCTGGCGCAGCGTGGCCACGTGATCGATATTGACGCCCAGTTCCATCAGTCTTCCTTTGCCGGCAGGTCGTCGGGAGACCAGCCCCCGCCCAGCGCCTTGTAGAGTTCCACGCGGTTGGCCAGCGCGGCGGCCCCCAGCTGGATGAATTGCTGCTGCACGCCGTACAGGTTGACCTGGGCGGTCTGCACCTGCAGATAGCTGTCCACCCCCGTCTCGTACCGCACCTGCGCCAGATTCAGAGCCCGCAGCGTCGAGGCCTCGGTGGCGCGCACCGCGTCGAGCTGGCGGCTGTAGGTGGCCTCGCCCGCCAGGCCGTCGGCGACTTCGCGGAAGGCGGTCTGGATGGCTTTCTCGTAGGTGGCGACGGCGATGTTGTCCTGGGCCTTGGCCAGGTCCAGATTGCCCTTCACGCCGCCGGAGAACAGCGGCATCTGGATCTGCGGCGAAAACTGCCAGTAGCGCTGGCTGCCGGCGAACAGGCCGCCCAGTTCGGGGCTGGCGAAGCCCAGCAGGCCGGTCAGCGTGATGCGCGGGAAGAACGCCGCCCGCGCCGCGCCGATCTCGGCATTGGCGGCCTTCAGGCCGTTTTCGGCGCCGATGATGTCGGGGCGGCGTTCCAGCAATTGAGACGGCAGCCCGGCCGGGATGGCCTGCAGCAGCTGGTCACGGCCGAACGGCAGCGGCGCCGGCAGGTCGGCGGGCACCGGAGCGCCCAGGATGAGCTGCAAGGCATTGGTCGCCTGCGTCATGGCGCGCTCGGCCGCCACCAGGTCGGCCCGCACCGTATCCAGCTGGGACTGCGCCTGCGCCAGATCCAGATCCGACGCCACGCCCACGTCGAAGCGCACCTTCACCAGATCCAGCGAGCCCTGTCGGGCCTGCAGGGTCTTTTCCATCAGATCGTGCAGCGCCTGCGCGGAACGCAGATTGAAATAGGCCTCGGCGGTCTGGGCGATCAGGCTCAGTTGCACGGTGCGGCGCGCCTGTTCGGTGGACAGGAATTGCTGGTAGGCGGACTCGCTGAGATTGCGCACGCGGCCGAAGAAGTCCAGTTCGAAGGCCGTCATACCGACGCCGGCCACGAAGCTGCGGTTCACCGCGGGGCTGTTCGCGCCCCCATTGCGCATGTTCTCCGGCGAATGGGAGGCCTGCTCCGTGCCCTGCACCCCGATGGTGGGCAGCCGGTCGCTCTGGACGATGCCGAACTGGGCGCGGGCCGCCTCGACATTTTCCACGGCGATGCGCAGATCGCGGTTGTTGCGCAGGGCCAGTTCGATCAGGGCCTGCAGCCGGGGATCGCGGAACACGTCGCGCCAGGCGGGCAGTTCCGACGGCCCGGCCGCGTTTTCCGCCAGGGGGAATTGATCGGGCACCGGCGCCGCGGGCCGGTGATACGTCGGCGCCAGGGAGCAGGCCCCCAGGGCCAGGCACAGGGCCGTCATGGCCCCCAGGCGGCCTTGTCGCATCCAGGATGTCATGTGCGGTCTCCGCTGGAGTCTTCCGCCGCCGGGATGTGCGGCGCCTGATGGCCCAGGAGTTTCGGTTTGGTCTTGAACAATTTCAGAATCACCACAAAGAAGGTCGGCACGAAAATCACGGCCAGCGGCGTGGCCGCGAGCATTCCGCCCAGCACCCCCAGGCCCACGGCGTTCTGGCTGGCGGCGCCCGCGCCGTTGGCCAGCACCAGGGGCACCACCCCCAGGATGAAGGCGAAGGAAGTCATCAGGATGGGCCGGAAACGTAGGCGGGCGGCTTCGATGGCGGCTTCCTTCAGGCCGGCCCCGCTGGCGTAGAGGTCCTTGGCGAATTCGACGATCAGGATGGCGTTCTTCGCCGCCAGACCGATCACAGTCACCATCCCGACCATGAAGTACACGTCGTTGTCCTTGCCCATCAGGCTGCTGAGCACCACGGCCCCCAGCATGCCCAGCGGCACGGCCAGCATCACCGACAACGGAATGGCCCAGCTTTCATACAGGGCGGCCAGCACCATGAAGACCACCAGGATCGACAGGCCCATCAGGATCGTGGACTGGCTGCCCGCCTGGATTTCCTGGTAGGACAGGCCGGTCCATTCGTAGCCCAGGCCGGACGGCAGCTGCGTGATCAGGCGTTCCATCTCGGCCATGGCCTGGCCCGTGGAGTAGCCCGGCGCCGCCGAACCGCCGATGCGGATGGATTCGTAGCCGTTGTAGCGCACGACCTGGACCGGACCCCGGGTCCATTCCAGGGAGACGAACGAGGACAGCGGCACCATCTCGCCACTGGCGTTGCGGGCATTGAGCCGCAGGATGTCGTCGGGGTTCATCCGGGCGTTCTGATCCGCCTGGACCCAGACGTTCTGCACCCAGCCCTGGTTCGTGAACTTGCCGATGTAGGACGAGCCGATCGCCGTGGAAATCAGCTGGGCCGCCTCGGAGAAATCCACGCCCAGCGCGGCCGCCTTGGCGCGGTCGATGTTCACCTTCAGCTGGGGCCCCGCGCCCAGGCCCGTGACGCGCGTGCCGGTCAGGATGTGGCTTTGCGAGGCCAGCTGCAGCAGTTGCTGGGTGGCGTTCTGCAGCGCCTCGCTGCCTACGCCGCTGCGGTCTTCCAGGCGCAGGTCGAACCCGGAGGCATTGCCCAGCGAGGAGATGGCGGGCGGCGTGATGGAAATCACCATGGAATCCGGCAGCCCGAACAGCAGCTTGCCCATGGCTGTGCCGGAAATGGCCTGCGCCGAATCGCCCGGGCCCTTGCGTTCCGAGAAATCCTTCAGGGGCACGAAGGCGATGGCCGCGTTCAGGCCATTGCCGTTGAAGCTGAAGCCCTGGACGGCGATGATGTTGGCCACCTGCGGCAGGGCCATGAAGTACTTTTCGACCTTGTCGATGATTTCCAGCGTGCGGTTGGACGAGGCGCCCGAGGGCAATTCGATGTTGGCGATCACATAGCCCTGGTCTTCCTCGGGTAGGAAGGACGTGGGCAGGCGCAGGAACATCCAGCCCAGCACGCCCACCAGCACGGCGAACACCAGCATCATGCGCACGGCGCGCGTCAGGCTGCGCGTGACCCAGCGGGTATAGCCCTGCGTGGTGCGGTCGAAGCCGCGGTTGAACCAGCCGAAGAAGCCGCCCTTGCTTTCATGATGGCCTTTGGGCACGGGCTTGAGGATAGTGGCGCACAGCGCCGGCGTGAAGCTGAGCGCCAGCAGCGCCGAAAACAGGATGGACACCGCCATGGCCACGGAGAACTGGCGGTAGATCACCCCCACGGACCCGGACATGAAGGCCAGCGGCAGGAACACCGTGGTCAGCACCAGCGTGATGCCGACGATGGCGCCGCTGATCTGCGGCATGGCCTTCTTCGTGGCTTCCTTGGGCGGCAGGCCCTCTTCCGCCATGATGCGTTCCACGTTCTCCACCACCACGATGGCGTCGTCCACCAGGATCCCGATGGCCAGCACCATGGCGAACATGGTCAGCACGTTGATGGAGAACCCCAGGGCCAGCATCACGGTGAAGGCCCCCATCATCGCCACCGGCACCACCAGCGCGGGGATCAGCGTGTAGCGCACGTTCTGCAGGAACACGAACATCACCACGAACACCAGCACCATGGCCTCGAGCAGGGTGTGGACCACCTGCTCGATGGAAAGGTCGATGTAGGGCGAGGTGTCGTAGGGAATCTGGTAGGTGATGTTGTCGGGGAAGAACTTGGACAGCTCGGCCATCTTGGCCTTGGCCAGCTTGGCCGTTTCCAGGGCGTTGGCCGTGGGCGTCAGCGACAGGGCGAAGGCCGCCGTCGCCTTGCCGTTCAGGCGGGCGCCGAACTGGTAGTTGTCCGAGCCGAGTTCGACCCGGGCGACGTCGTGGACGCGCACCGTGGAGCCGTCCGGATTGGCCCGCAGCACGATGTTGCCGAATTCCTCCGGCGTGGTGAGCTGGCCGTTGACGATCAGGGGCGCCACCGTGCGCTGCGAGTCGGGATTCGGGGGCGAACCCAGCTGACCGCCGGAAATCACCAGGTTCTGGGACGCCAGGGCGCTGTTGACCTGGGCCATGCTCAGGCCGTAGCCGACGAGCTTCTGCGGGTCGACCCAGATGCGCATGGCCCGGCTGGCGGCGAAGAGCTGGAATTCGCCCACGCCCTTGATCCGCGACATCGGATTCTGGATGTTGCGCGTGATGTAGTCGGCCAGGGCGTACTGGTCGACGGAGCCGTCCTTGGACGACAGGGTGACCACCATCAGGAAGCCGGAGCTCGACTGGGTGACCTTCAGGCCCTGCTGCGTCACGGCCGCGGGCAGCTTGGCCGTGGCGTTGGACAGGCGGTTCTGGACGTCCACCTGGGCCAGGTCGGCGTTCGTGCCCGGCGCGAAGGTCACGGTGACCTGGGCCTGGCCGTTGGAATCGCTGACGGACTCGTAGTACAGCAGGCCCTTGGCGCCGTTCAGCTCGTTCTCGATGACGCTGGCCACGCTGGTGGAGACCTCGGATGCCGAGGCGCCCGGATAGGTGGCGGTGATGGTCACGGTGGGCGGGGCGACGTCGGGATACTGCGACACCGCCATGTTGGGAATGGCCAGGATGCCGGCCAGCGCAATGGCCAGCGCGACTACCCAGGCAAAGATCGGCCGTTCAATGAAAAACTGTGGCATGAGAGCTCGCGTGAAAACCGGACAAAAGGCGGTCGGACCGGCGGTCAGCCGGCCTTGGCCTCGGAAGCTGCGTCAGCGGCGGGTTTCTGATCCTGGGAAGCGCCCCCGGAGGCGCCGGCGGCCGGCGCCGACGCGCCGGGCTTCGCATCCGCCGGCTTTTTCCAGGGCATGGGCTGCACCGGCGCCCCCGGGCGGATCTTCTGGAAGCCTTCGACGACGATCTGATCGCCCGCCTGGACGCCGTCATACACGATGTAGCCATGACCGGAGCGCGGCCCGACCTGCACCGGCGTGAACACGGCCTTGCCGTCCTTCACCGCCACGACGGTGCTGTTGCCGTCGGCCGTGCGCTGGATGGCCTGTTCCGGCACCACCAGCGCCTTGGGATCGACGCCCTGGGCCAGGCGCACCCGGACGTAGAGGCCGGGCAGCAGGATCTGTTCCGGATTGGGGAACAAGGCCCGCAGATTGACCTGGCCGGTCCCCGGATCGACCGCCACGCCAGAGAAGAGCAGCTTGCCTTCATGGCGGTACACGCTGTCGTTGTCCAGCAGGACGTCGGCCCGGGTGTTGCCCTGGGCGTCCGGCTTCACCACGCCGTCGGCGATCTGGCGCCGCAAGGCGGAAATCTGCGCCACGGGCTGGGTGATGTCGACGTACACCTGATCCAGGCGATGGACCGTGGCCAGCTGGGTGGCCGAGGAGGCGCTGACCAGCGCCCCGACCGTCACCATCGACTTGCCGATCTGCCCGTCGATGGGCGAGGTCACCCGGGTGTAGCCCAGGTCGATGTCGGCCGCTTCCAGGGCGGCCTTGGCGGCGGCGACGGCAGCCTCGGTCTGGCGGGCCTGGGCCACGGCGTTGTCGTAATCCTGCTGGCTGACCGCGTGCTGCTGGATCAGCTTGCCGAAGCGCTGCGCCTGCAGCTTGGCGGTCGTCGCGGCCGCCTGGGAGTTCTTCAACTGGGCCGCGGCCTGGTCGCGGGCGGCCCGATACGGCGCCGGGTCGATGGTGAACAGCAACTGCCCCGCCTTGACGCGGCTGCCCTGCTCGAATTCGATGCCCTGGACGATGCCCGTGACCCGCGCGCGGATTTCCGCGTCTTCGATGGCCTGGACGCGGCCGGGCAGTTCGGTGTTGACGATGGCTTCCCTAGGCTGGATCTCGACCACGCTGACGGGAACCTTCATGCCCTGCATGTCCTGTTGAGGTTTGTCGCCGCAGGCGGCCAATGTCAGCAGCAGCGCCAGCGCCAGGGGCTGCAGCGTCCGGCCGGCGGGCAGTTGCAGAAAGGCCATAAGAAAACTCCCGATTGATGATTTTTAGATGAAAGACGGAAACGCGAAAGCAGGATCAGGCGCATTCGGAGTGCCCGCCAAACCGCGCGGCGACAAGGCTGCGGGCCGGGACAATCCAAAAGTATAAGAGGAAACCCCTGGAGCCATCAGGGAAATTTGAGGCGCGGCGCATCACCCGGCGGCCCCCGAGAAGCGGTCGACCAGGATGCCGATGCGGGCGGCCAGGACGTCCCGGGGCGGGCGGTCGGCGAACAGGCCCTCCAGGGCCAGCAGGAACACCAGGGATGTTTCCGCATCCCCCAGCACCTGATCGACGCATTCCAGGACGCCGTCTCGGTGGTTCCAGGCGACCTTGGGACGCAGGCGTTCGTAGACGTCCTGGAATTCGGCGGCCATGGGCGCGTCGGCCATTTCCGACCAGCAGTCCAGGACCAGGCACTGGCACACCCGCCGCAGGCGCTCGCGCAGCGTGCCGCCCTGCCGCCCGGCCTGATTCGCGGCTTCCACGCGCGACAGGACCCAGGCGTCGAAGCACTGGACGAAGATGTCTTCCTTGTCCTTGAAGGTGCGATAGAGCAGCGTGCGGGAAATCGACGCCCGCCGGGCGATGTCTTCCAGGCTGGTGCGGGAAAAACCGAAGTTCAGGAAGCACCAGCGCGCGGCATCCAGGATACGGATGCGGCGCGCCTCGAGGGCCTCGGGACTCAGTTTCTGCGACATCCGCGTATTTTGACAAAAATGATTTTTTTTGTCAAAAGATTCCAGCATCACCGAGCCGCCGAAAACCTGTACACTTGCGCCTGACCGTCATCGGGGAGTAGCCGCGCTTCTTCTTGAAGCGGCTTGCATCAACATACTTGGCTCGCGCCATGGTGCAAGCGGTTCCCAGACTTGGCAAGACCTTTGACTACGAAGCATCCGTCCGGGCCGGAGATGCATCGTAGTCATTCGTCCTGCATCCGGCCTTGGAACTCTGATGGAAGCCCTCTTCGTCTCGACCGGCGTCGTCGCCCTTGCGGAAATCGGCGATAAAACCCAGCTCCTCGCCTTCATCCTGGCCGCCCGCTTCAAGAAGCCGGTGCCCATCATTCTGGGCATTCTTGCCGCCACTCTGGTCAATCACGGTCTCGCCGGCGCCCTGGGCGCCTGGATCACGTCCGTCGTCAATCCGGGCGTCCTCGCCTGGATCCTGGGCTTCTCCTTCCTGGGGATGGCTCTCTGGACCCTCATCCCTGACAAGATGGAAGACGATGAAACCAGCGCCGCCAGGAGATTCGGCGTCTTCGGCGCGACCCTGATCACCTTCTTCCTGGCCGAAATGGGGGACAAGACGCAGATCGCCACGGTGGCCCTGGCTGCGCACTACGGGGCGCCGCTGCTGGTCGTGATCGGCACCACGCTCGGCATGCTGCTGGCGGACGTCCCTGCCGTGTTCGTGGGGGACCGTCTGAGCGCCAGGATCCCGATGAAGCTGGTGCACACGATCGCCGCCGCCGTCTTCGCGGTGCTGGGCCTGGTGACGCTGTGGGGCGCGGCGACGGGCGTGAAGCTGTAGCCCGGCGCCCCCCCTGTCCGGCCGATCCGCGCGGCCGGGCGGGACCTCAGCCCAGCAGCAAAGTGTCGTCGGCGAGTTCCTCGCCGCGCACCCGTTCGAACATGACCAGCAGATCCGGGACATCCAGACCGCGCCGGGTGTCGCCGGACACGTCCAGCACGACGCGGCCCTGATGCAGCATGACCGTACGGTCGCCCACGTCCAGCGCCTGGCGCATGCTGTGCGTGACCATCATGGTGGTCAGGCCGTGTTCGGCCACGATGCGGGCCGTGAGATCCAGCACGAACTGCGCCGTGCGCGGATCCAGGGCGGCGGTATGTTCGTCCAGCAGCAGGATGCGCGAGGGCCGCAAGGCCGCCATCAGCAGGCTGACCGCCTGGCGCTGCCCGCCCGACAACAGACCGATGCGGTCGGTCAGGCGGTTTTCCAGCCCCAGGCCCAGCATCACCAGGCGTTCCCGGAACAGTTCGCGCATTTCTTCGCGCACCGCCCGGCGCAGGCTGCGGAACTGCCCCCGGCCCAGGGCCAGGGACATGTTTTCCTCGATGGTCAGGTTCTCGCAGGTGCCCGCCATCGGGTCCTGGAAAACACGGGCGACCTTGCGGGCGCGGTCCCACACGGGCTGGCGGGTCACGTCCTCGCCATCGATCAGGATGGCGCCGCTGTCGACGGCCTGCTCGCCCGAAATGGCGTTCAGGAAGGTGGACTTCCCCGCCCCATTGGAGCCGATGACCGTGACGAACTGGCCCGCCGGGATGTCCAGGGACATGCCGCGCAGCGCCTGGGTCTCGATGGGCGTGCCGGGGTTGAAGGTCAGGTGCAGGTTCTGTGCGCTCAGCATGTCATGCCCTCTTTTTCGACAGGCGCTGTTTGACCAGCGGAATGACCAGGGCCACGGTCACCAGCACGGCGGTGACCAGATTCAGGTCCTGGGCCTTCAGACCGACGAAATCGGCATTCAGCGCCAAGGCGATGAAGAAGCGGTACAGCACGGCGCCGATCACCACCGCCAGGGTCGCCACCACCAGGCGGCGCGTCGGCAGGATGGATTCGCCGATGATCACGGCCGCCAGGCCGATGACGATGGTGCCGATGCCCATGGAGATGTCCGCCCCGCCCTGCGACTGGGCGAACAGCGCGCCGGCCAGGCCGCACAGGGCATTGGAGATCGCCATGCCCAGCAGGATCATGCGTCCGGTGTGGATGCCCTGCGAACGGGCCATGCGCGGGTTGGACCCCGTCGAACGCATGGCCAGGCCCACCTGCGTGGCGAAGAACCAGTCCAGCAGCAATTTGACGATCACCACCAGCGCCAGCAGGATCAGCGGGCGCGCGATGAAGTCCTCCATCCCTTCGGGCTGCAGCAGGGTGAAGACCGTGGGATCGGTGATCAGGGGCACGTTGGGCGCGTCCATGACGCGCAGGTTGATCGAATACAGGGCGATCATCATCAGGATGCTGGCCAGCAGATCCATGATCTTCAGGCTGACGTTCAGCCATCCGGTGATCATGCCCGCGAAGCCCGCCGCCAGGGTCGCGATCAGCGTCGCCAGGAAGGGATCCATGCCGTGATGGATCAGGATGGCGGCCGTCGCCCCGCCCAGCGGGAAGCTGCCGTCCACGGTCAGGTCGGGGAAATTGAGGACGCGAAAGGAAATCAGGACGCCCAGGGCGACCAGGCCGAAGATCAACCCGATCTCGAAGGCGCCCCACATCGAATAAATGGACATGGAATTCTCAGAATAACCGGCCGGGGTGGTGAATGGCCCCCGATTGCATCCAGACTGCGCGATGCGCCGGCGACGGGGGCCGGTGAGAGATTACTTGATGATCTGCGCGGCGGACTTGAGCAGCGCATCGGACAGGGTCACGCCCTGCTTCTGGGCGGCCCCGGGGTTGACGAACAGCTGCTGCTTGGCGCTGGTTTCCGAGGCGATGTCACCCGGTTTTTCGCCCTTCAGGATGCGCACCACGACGGCGCCGGTCTGCAGGCCCAGGTCGTGATAATTGACGCCCAGGGCGGCGATGGCGCCCCGCTTCACGCTGTCGGTATCCGCGGCGACCAGGGGGATCTTGGCCGAATTGCCGACCTTGACCAGGGATTCGTAGGCCGACACCACGTTGTTGTCGGTGTTGGTGTAGATCACGTCGACCTTGCCCACCAGGCTGCGGGCCGCCGCGCCCACGTCCACCGTGCGGGCGGCCGTGGCCTCGACGAGGCTCATGCCCGCCTTCGGCAGCAATTCGCGCATCTGCTTGACCACGACCACGGAATTGGCCTCGCCCGGGTTGTAGACCATGCCGACCTTCTTGGCATTGGGCACGACCTTCTTGATGAGTTCGATCTGCTTTTCCATCGACAAGGCGTCGGACACCCCGGTGACGTTCGTGCCCGACGGCCCCCAGCCGGGCACCAGCTGCGCCGCGACCGGATCCGTCACGGCCGAATAGACGACGGGAATCGTCTTGGTGGCCGCGACCACCGCCTGGGCCGAGGGCGTGGCGATGGCCACGATCACGTCGGGCTTGTCACCCACGTACTTGCGCGCGATCTGGGCGGCAATGGCCGTATTGCCCTGCGCCGTCTGGAACTGCCATTTCAGGCCCTTGGCTTCGGTGTAGCCGGCCTTGGTCAGGGCTTCACGCACGCCGTCCTTGACGGAATCCAGGGCGGGGTGTTCGACGATGGACGTCACGGCCACGGATTGCGCCAGGGCTGGCGCGCTTGCCAACGCGCCCAGCACGGCGGCGGCGCCCGCGAGCGAACGAAGGACGGGATGCAGATTCATGAAGGAGCTCCTTTGAATGGGGGCGATGCCGGGTCGTGTCCAGATCGGGCAATGCGGCGTCCAGTCTACCCGCCGACATCAATATTTTCTGCAAGGGATATCCCTGCGGCGGCAATGATTGTAGCTTGGACGCGAAGTCCGCGGCTCCCTAGCGGACCCGCCGCTTTTCCAGCTTGCGCGCCAGGGTGCGGCGATGCATGCCCAGCCGGCGGGCCGTCTCCGAGATATTGAAATTGGTCGCGGCCAGCACCTCGTGGATGCGCTCCCATTCGAGCGTCTTGATCGACGCCTGGCGCGGCGCCAGGGCGGCCTCGACGTCGCCCTCGGTGCGGGCGAAGGCGCGTTCGATGTCGTCCGTGTTCGAGGGCTTGGCCAGATAATGGCAGGCGCCGAGCTTGACCGCCTCGACGGCGGTGGCGATGCTGGCAAAGCCCGTCAGCACCACGATCAGCATTTCCGGCGCATGCGCGTGCAGCCGCCGCACGCAGGCCAGGCCCGAGGCCTCGCCCTGCAGTTTCAGGTCCACGACGGCATAGCCGGGCACGTGGCCTTGCGCGAGCAGGGCCTCGACGGATTCCAGGCTGTCGGCGCTCAGCACGCGGTAGCCGCGGCGCTCGAACGAGCGCACCAGGGAATGCGACAGCGACTCGTCATCCTCGACCACGAGCAGCAGCCGCCGCGCATCGGCGCCTGTTTCATTCGGCGGGTTCATCGGCATCCTCCGGCGTCAGGGCGGACAAGGGAAAGCGGATCGTGACGCAGGCGCCGCCTTCGGGCAGGTTGCTCGCGCTCAGGGTGCCGCTCAGGGATCGGGCCACCTGGTGCGACAGGAACAGGCCAAGCCCCCTGCCCGGCTGTCCCTTGGTGGACCGGTACGGCGTGCCCAGCGAACGCAGGACGTCCTGGACGAAGCCCGGCCCCTGGTCGCGGACCTCCAGCGTGAGTTGACCGTTGTCCAGGACGGCGGTGAGCTGCTGCAAGGTGGGCGAGGCCTCCAGGGCGTTGTTCAGGACGTTGAACACCATCTGCCGCAGGCCCTGGTCGGCGATCACCACCGCATCGGTGTCGATCCGCCGGCTGTAGCGCAGGCGGGCCGCCGGGTGCGCCTGCCGCCATTGCGCCACCAGCCCGTCGAGGAAGGCGATCACAGTGGTGCGCGTCAACGCCTCGCCGCGCACTTCGCCGGCCGACATCAGGATGCCGCTCAGGATGGTCTTGCAGCGCTGCACCTGCGCCTGCATGTCCCGCACGTCCTGCTTCAGTTCGGGATCGGCGGCCACGGCGGGCGCATGCGCCCAGTCGCCCAGGATGACGTCCAGCGTGGCCAGTGGAGTGCCCAGTTCGTGGGCCGCGCCCGAGGCCAGCAGGCCCATGTGGACGATGTGCTCTTCTTCGGAGGCGCGCTGGCGCAGCGCCGCCAGGCGCGCGTCGCGCGTGCGCACATTGTGGGTGATCCGGGTGATGAAGGCCGCCAACAGCGCGGCGTTCAGGGCGAAGCAGACCAGCATTCCCAGCACGAAGGGGCTGTCCAGCCCGCCGCCCAGGTCCAGAGGCAGGGTGTAGCCGTGATGGCGGGTCAGCACCAGCCCCGCGAACGCGGCCGAGGTCGCGCCCGCCATCATCCAGGTCGTGCGCCGCCGCAACAGGACGGCGGCCAGGGCCACCTGCAGCAGATAGAGGAAGATGAACGGGTTGGTGGCGCCGCCGCTTAAATAAAGTTGGGCTGTCAGCGCCATGACGTCGACGAGCAGCGCCAGGAACAGCTCGATCTGGCTCACGGGCAGGTGCCACTTCAGGCGCAGCTGGCTGAAGCAGTTGTAGACGATCAGCAGGGCCACCACCAGCGCCATGTCGAACAGCGGCAACGCCAGGGAGAACCCGCCCACGGCCACGGCGATGGCCAGCACCTGGCCGAGCACCGCGATCCAGCGCAACTGGACCAGCAGGCGCAGGTTCTGCCGGCCCGCCACGTGCGAGCCGTCCGGCAGCGCGGGCCGGCGCCCGATCATGCCCCGCCCCCGGCATGACGCCGCCGCCATTCCTGGCGGGCGCCGTAGGCCATGGCCGCCGCCGTCATGGCCGCCAGGGCGTACCAGGTCAGCGCGTAGCTGAGGTGTTCGTCGCGGAAATGCACGACCGTCAGGCCGGGCACGGGCCACCGGACCGGCCGCGTGGCGTCGGCGGCGGCGCCGTCCGCCGACTGGTCGATGAAATACGGCGCGACGGAGCTCAGGCCCAGGGACCGGGCCATGGCGGACACGTCGCGGGAATACCAGCGGCCCTCGGCCGGCGCATTGTCCCGCAGGAAGCCGCCGCCCGGCTGCGACAGGCGCAGCAGGCCCTCGATCCGGACCGGGCCGGCCGATGGGGCCGCGCCCCGGCGGGCGGGATCGCGATGCGCGGCGTCGACGAAGCCGCGATTGACGAAGACGATGCTGCCGTCGTCGCGCCGCAGGGGCGCCATGACCCAGAAGCCGGCGCCCAGGCGGGTATTGGCCTGGACCAGGATCTCTCGATCCAGCAGGACGCCCCGCAGCGCGACCCGGCGGTACTCGTCGCGGTCGGCCCGCAAGCCGGCCCAGGCATCCGGGCCGGGCGCGGAAACGGGCGGTGCGCGCAGGAAGCCGTCGACCCGGGCGATGAGCGCGTGCTTCCAGTGCATCCGGTGAACTTGCCAGGTGCCCAGCGCGACGAAGCCGCCCAGCGCCGCCGCCAGGAGGACGGTCCAGAGGACGAGCCATCCCGTGGGCAGTGAGCGTGAGGAGCGTTGGGGCACGGTGGGCGGAAGAGAGCGGACCCGGGAGGCGACGGACGCGGCAGGCAGGGGCGAGACCGCGTCCGCGCGGGACCTACATCGACGGCATGTCGTGCAGGTGCCCCGGCATCATGTTGACGTTCAAATGGTACATCACCCACAGCGACCCCGCCAAAGCGATGGCCACGATGATGACGGTGAAAATCAGCGCCAGCAGCGTCCAGCCGCCTTCGGAGCGGGAGTTCATGTGCAGGAAATACACCATGTGCACGACCATCTGCACGGCGCCGATCAGCAGGATCGCCAGCGCGGTGGCGCCGGAACTGGGCAGGACGCCGCCCATGACCAGCCAGAACGGGATCACGGTCAGGATCACCGCCAGGACGAAACCGGTCATGTAGCCCCGGAACGTGCTGGGCGCGTGGCCGCCCTCCCCGGTGTGGGCCGCATCGTGCCCGGGCGTGGTGTGGTCCTTGCTCATGGCAGCACTCCCATCAGATAGACAAAGGTGAAGACCCCGATCCAGACCACGTCCAGGAAGTGCCAGAACATCGATAGGCACATCAGGCGGCGGCGGTTCTCGGGAATCAGGCCGTGGCGGCCGAGCTGGAACAGCAGCGTGACGAGCCACACGATCCCGAAGGTCACGTGCAGGCCGTGGGTGCCGACCAGCGTGAAGAAGGACGACAGGAAGGCGCTGCGCCACGGGCCGGCGCCGTGTTCGATCAGGTGGTGGAATTCGTACAGTTCCAGCCCCAGGAAGGCCAGCCCGAACAAGCCGGTCACGATCAGCCAGCCCAGCGTCCCGCGCAGCCGGCCGCGCTGCGATTCCAGCATGGCGAAGCCGTAGGTGATCGACGAGAACAGCAGCATGGCCGTGTTCACCGCCACCAGCGGCAGATCGAACAGCTCCGCGCCCGTCGGACCGCCGGCATACGCCCTGCCCTGCACGCCGTACACGGCGAACAGGCAGGCGAAGATCAGGCAGTCGCTCATCAGGTAGATCCAGAAACCGAGCAGCGTGCCGTTTTCCGGATGATGGGGTTCCCGGACGATGAAGCGGGAATCGTCGCCGGCGGCGGCCGGGCCGCCCGCCGCGGGCGAGTGCAGGATGTGGGTATCAGACATGGCGGGCCAACTGCAGAGTGCGGGCTTCCTCCGCGCGCGCCACGTCCGAGGCCGGGACGTGGGTGTCGCGGTGGTAGTTGAAGGTATGGTGGATGGCGGCGGCGATCAGGGCCGCGAAGGACGCGATCGTCAGCGCCCACATGTGCCAGATCAGGGCGAAGCCGAGGATCGAGCTCAGCACGGCCAGCGTGAAGCCGGCGGCGGTGTTCTTCGGCATGTGGATGTCGACGAAGCCGCCTTCGGGCCGGCGGTAGCCCGCCTGCTTCATGTGCCACCAGGCGTCGCGCTCGTGGATGCGCGGCGTGAAGGCGAAGTTGTAGTCCGGCGGCGGCGACGAAGTGGACCATTCCAGCGTGCGGCCGTCCCAGGGGTCGCCCGTGCGGTCGCGCAGGGACTCGCGATCACGCCAGCTGACGTAGATCTGCACCAGGAAGAAGGCGATGCCCAGCGCGATCAGGAAGGCGCCGACCGCGGCGACCTGGAACCAGATCTGCAGCGAGGGATCCTCGAAATGGCTCAGGCGGCGGGTGACGCCCATCAGGCCCAGGATGTAGAGCGGCATGAAGGCGACCCAGAATCCCACGACCCAGCACCAGAACGAGCATTTGCCCCAGAACACGTTCAGGCGGAAGCCGAAGGCTTTCGGGAACCAGTAGTTGATCGCGGCGAACAGGCCGAACACCACCCCGCCGATGATGACGTTGTGGAAGTGCGCAATCAGGAACAGGCTGTTGTGCAGCACGAAGTCGGCCGGCGGCACGGCCAGCAGCACGCCCGTCATGCCGCCGATCACGAAGGTGATCATGAAGGCCACCGTCCACATCATGGGCAGCTCGAAGCGGATGCGGCCCCGGTACATGGTGAACAGCCAGTTGAAGATCTTCGCTCCCGTGGGGATCGAAATGATCATCGTCGTGATGCCGAAGAAGGAATTCACGCTGGCGCCCGAGCCCATGGTGAAGAAGTGGTGCAGCCAGACCAGGTAGGACAGCACCGTGATCACGATGGTCGCGTACACCATGGAGGTATAGCCGAACAGGCGCTTGCCGCAGTACGTGGAGGTGATCTCGGAAAACACGCCGAACAGCGGCAGGATCAGGATGTAGACCTCCGGGTGGCCCCAGATCCAGATCAGATTTACGTACATCATCGGATTGCCGCCCAGGTCGTTGGTGAAGAACTGGGTGCCCAGGTAGCGGTCCATGCCCAGCAGCGCGAGCGTGGCGGTCAGCACCGGGAAGGTGATGATGATCAGGATGTTGGTGCACAGCGCGGTCCAGGTGAAGACCGGCATTTTCATGAGCTTCATGCCCGGCGCGCGCATCTTGATGATGGTGACCGCCAGATTGATCCCCGACAGCAGCGTCCCCACCCCGGCGACCTGCAAGGCCCAGATGTAGTAATCCACCCCCACGTCGGGACTGAAGTCCAGGCCCGAGAGCGGCGGATAGGCCAGCCAGCCGGTGCGGGCGAACTCACCCACGAACAGCGACATCATCACCAGGATGGCGCCGCCCGTGGTCATCCAGAAGCTGAAGTTGTTCAGGAACGGAAAGGCCACGTCGCGCGCGCCGATCTGCAGCGGCACGATGTAGTTCATCAGGCCGGTGATGAAGGGCATGGCCACGAAGAAGATCATGATCACGCCGTGCGCGGTGAAGATCTGGTCGTAGTGGTGCGGCGGCAGATAGCCCAGCGCGTCGCCGAAGGATACCGCCTGCTGCAGGCGCATCATGGCGGCGTCGGCGAAACCGCGCAGCAGCATCACCACGCCCAGCACCATGTACATGATGCCGATCTTCTTGTGGTCGATGCTGACGATCCAGTCGCGCCACAAGGGCCCCCAGAGGCGGTAGCGCGTCATCAGGGCCAGGACGGCCAGCCCGATCACGGCCACGCCGGCGAAGGTGGCCACCAGAATCGGCTCGTGGTAGGGAATGGCTTCCAGGCTGAGCCGGCCCAGGATCCAGGTTCGCAAATCCATCGTTACTTCTCCATAGGCTGCATGAGATCGCTCATGCAGGTCGAGCCGGGCCGCACGCAGCGATTCAGGATCAGGCGGTACAAGTCGGGATCGACGGTCGCCCAGCGGCGCACCGGGTCGTTCTCGCTGGGCCGCTCGAGATCCAGGTAGCCCGCGCGGTCCAGCACGCCGCCGGCGGCGCGGTTCTTTTCCACCCACGCGTCAAAGCCGGCCTGGTCCAGGCCGTGGAAGCGGAAATGCATGCCGGAAAAGCCGGCGCCGCTGTAGTTCGCGGACATGCCCTCGTATTCCCCGGGGGCGTTGATCACCGCGTGCAGCATGGTCTGCATGCCCGGCATGGCGTAGATCTGGCCGGCCAGGGCGGGGATGAAGAAGGAATTCATCACCGAGGAAGCCGTGATCTTGAAGCGGATCGGCCGGTCCACCGGCGCGGCCAGCTCGTTGACGGTGGCGAAGCCGTATTCCGGATAGATGAACAGCCACTTCCAGTCCAGCGCCACGACCTCGACGGTCAGCGGCTCGACGTAGGCGGCCAGGGGCTTGTCCGCCGAGATTCTGCTTAGCGGGCGGTAGGGATCGAGCAGGTGGGTGCTGACCCAGGTGACGCTGCCCAGTGCGATGATGATCAGCAGCGGCACCGACCAGATCACCAGCTCCAGGCGGGTGGAGTGGTCCCAATCGGCGTCATAGCGCGCCTTGCGGTTGCCCGCCCGGTAGCGCCAGGCGAACAGGATCGTGGCGACGATCACCGGCAGGATGACGATCAGCATCAGGCCGGTCGCCGTATAGATCAGGTTGCGCTGCTGCAGCGCCACGTCGCCCGAGGGGTTCAGCAGCACGGCGTCGCAGCCGCCCAGCAGCAGGGCCGAGCCGGCGCCCAGCAGTATTTTCAGAATCTTGTCGTGCCTCATTGCCTTGTGTGCCGATTCCAGGTGTATTCAAGCGAAGGCCCTTACTATAGGTTTGAAATGTCGAGGTGAAAATTGGACATTTTGACTCATGCCCCTTCCCGCCACAGGGTTACTTCGGGTAATGTCCAATGGCGAATCCCCCGCCCCGCATGGGATTCTATGAGCGGGGCCGCGTGCGCGCGGCGGCCCGCATCGCAGATCAGGAGGACCCGATGACCGCACATATCCTCAATACCCGCTTGCCCGGACCGCGCGCCCGGGAAGACGACCAGGCCAGAGCCGCCCGTCATGCCGAGGGCCATCCGTCCGTATCCCCGGGCGACATCGCCGTCGGCGTGATCATCGGCCGCACGTCGGAATATTTCGACTTCTTCACCTACGGGATCGCGTCGGTGATCGTGTTCCCCCAGGTGTTCTTTCCCTTCGCGGATCCCCTCACCGGCACGCTGTACGCCTTCGCCGTCTTCGCCCTGGCCTTTGTCGCCCGGCCCTTTGGCACGACGCTCTTCATGCACGTGCAGAAGCACTGGGGCCGGGGGGTGAAACTGACGGCGGCGCTGTTCCTGCTGGGCACGGCCACGGCAGGCATCGCCTTTCTGCCCGCGCACGAGACCCTGGGCGCGTACGCCATCGTCCTGCTGACGTTCTTTCGCTGCCTGCAGGGCGTCGCGTGGGGCGGCTCCTGGGATGGCCTGCCCTCGCTGCTGGCCCTGAACGCGCCGGCCCGCCAGCGCGGCTGGTACGCCATGCTCGGGCAACTGTCGGCGCCCATCGGTTTCCTGGTGGCCGGCGGCATGTTCCTGTACCTGTACACCCGTCTGGAACCTGCTGACTTCACCGGCTGGGGCTGGCGGTTTCCCTTCTTCGTGGCCTTCGCCATCAACGTCGTGGGCCTGTTCGCCCGCCTGCGGCTGGTGATGGACAACGACTTCTCGAACCTGCTGGAGGAACGCGAACTGCGCCCGATCGGCACACGGGAGATGGTCCGCACCCAGGGACGCCACATCGTCACCGGCGCCTTCGCCTCGCTGGCCAGCTACGCCCTGTTCCACCTGGTCACGCTGTTTCCCTTGTCCTGGCTGGTGCTGCAGCACCAGAGGACCGTATCCCAGGTGCTGGCGATCGAACTCGCAGGCGCCGCGGTCGCCCTGGGGGCCATGCTGTATTCCGGGCACCTGGCCAATCGCATCGGCCGGCGCCATACGCTGGGACTGGTCGCCGCGCTGATCGGCGTCTTCGCCCTCGCCTCGCCCTGGCTGCTGGGCGGCGGCGCGGCCAGTCAGGACGCCTTCATCCTGATCGGCTTCGCCCTGCTGGGCCTGTCCTATGGCCAATCCTCGGGCACGGCCACGGCCAACTTCCGGCCGGCCTACCGCTACACGGGCGCCGCCCTGTCCGCCGATCTGGCCTGGCTGGTGGGCGCGGCCTTCGCGCCGCTGGTCGCGCTGGGCGTCTCGGACCGCTACGGCCTGGGCGGGATCAGCCTGTACCTGTTGTCGGGCGCTGCCTGCACACTGGCAGCCCTGGCCGCCAACCGCTCGGCCCGCCGCGCCGCCGCCTGACGCCAGCCCGCGTTCCCGCGCGGCGACCTCCCCGGGACGCCACGCGGGACGGGCGATTCAGGGACTCAGGCCGCCGTCCGTGCGGCGTCGGCGGCGCGCACCGCGCGCATGAATGCCTGGATGCGGGCCGGATCCTTGATCCCGGGCGCCGACTCCACTCCGCTGCTGACATCGACGGCGAACGGCGCCAGAGCGGCGATCTGCCCTCCCACCGTCTCCGCCTTCATGCCGCCCGACAGAATCAGGGCCGGCGCCCCGGCGCCGCGCGGTACCTCGGCCAGCAACGCGGTATCGAAACCGCTGCCGCTGCCGCCGTAGCCGGCGCTGTAGCTGTCGAACAGCCAGCCGGCCGCCTGGCCGTGGGCCGAGCAGGCGCGGGCCAGCGCCGCCGCCGTGTCCAGCCCCGGAGCCCCGACCCGGAAGGCTTTCATGTGGCGCGCGCCGAAGGCGGCGCAGAAATCGGGGGATTCCTCGCCGTGGAATTGCAGCAGGTCCGGGCGCACGACTTCGATCACCTGGCGCACGGCCTGGGCATCGGGATTGACGAACAGGGCCGTGACGCCGACGAAGGCCGGCACCCGCGCGCGCAAGGCGGCGGCCTGATCCAGTGTCAGGCAGCGGCGACTGGGCGGGTAGAAGACCAGGCCGATGGCGTCGGCGCCAGCGGCCACGGCGGCGTCCAGATCCTGCGTCCGGGTCAGGCCGCAGATCTTCACGCGCGTGCGGTCGGAAATCATCACTGGAAGCCTCCGCCCGCGTCGCCGCCATAGGTATCCTGGCCATAGGCGCTGTCCTGGCCGAAGGTCACGGAAGCCGGATTGACCGTCGGCGCAGTGCTCTTGTAGTGCGTGACCATGCCCGGGAAGCTGAGCACCGCGATGACCATCAGAATCTGGATGACGATGAACGGGATCGAGCCCCAATAGATCTGTGCGGTCGTGACCTTGCGAATCAGCTTGCCGGTCACCCGGTCGCGGTAGTCTTCCTTCGGAGCGACGGAACGCAGATAGAACAGCGCGAAGCCGAACGGCGGATGCACGAAGGAGGTCTGCATGTTGACGGCCAGCAGCACCCCGAACCAGATCAGGTCGATGCCCATCTTGTCGGCCACCGGCCCCAGCAGCGGCACGATGATGAAGGCCAGCTCGAAGAAGTCCAGGAAGAACGCCAGGAAGAACGTCATCAGGCTGACCACGATCAGGAAACCCAGTTCCCCGCCCGGCACGTGCAGCAGCAGCTGTTCGACCCAGATGTCGCCATTGATGCCTCGGAAACTGAGGCTGAAGATCGTCGAACCCACCAGGATGAAAATGACGAAGCACGTGAGCCGGGCGGTGCTTTCCATGGCCTGGCGCAGTTGCGCGATGGAGAACCGCCGACGCGACACGGCCATGATCAGCGCCCCGACGGCCCCCATGGCGCCGCCTTCGGTGGGTGTGGCCACCCCGATGAAGATCGTGCCCAGCACTAGGAAGATCAGGGCCAGCGGCGGGATCATGACGAACACGACCTGCTCCGCCAGCGGCGAAAGCCAGCCCAGGCGCAGCAGCTTGTTGCCCAGGGCCATCGCCAGCGCGGCCGCCCCCCAGATCAGCAGGATGATGACGACCCGCTCGTCCACCGGGATGTCCGTATGGGAGCGGAAATAGTACTGAGACCCCCAATGCGCGATGGCGGCGGCGATCGCCGTCAGGACCAGCAGGGAGCGCAGACCCCGCCGGCCGCGCGCGTCGACCTCGCCCCGGGCTTCCGGCGGCAGCGCCGGCGCCTGGTCGGGCCGGATGAACGCCACGATGAAGACGTAGGCCATGTAGGCGCCCGCCAGCAGCAGGCCGGGCAGCATGGCGCCCCGGTACATGTCGCCGATCGAGCGGCCCAACTGGTCGGCCAGCACGATCAGCACCAGCGACGGCGGAATGATCTGCGACAAGGTGCCGGAAGCGGCAATCACGCCCGCGGCCAGGCGGCGGTCATAGCCATAGCGCAGCATGATGGGCAGGGAGATCAGCCCCATGGAAATCACCGAGGCCGAGACCACCCCCGTGGTCGCCGCCAGCAGCGCGCCGACGAACACCACGGCGATCGCCAGGCCGCCGCGCAGCGGGCCGAACAGCCGGCCCACGGTGTCCAGCAGGTCTTCGGCCATGCCGGAGCGTTCCAGGATCAGGCCCATGAAAGTGAAGAACGGCACGGCCAGCAGGGAATCGTTGCCCACGATGCCGAAGATCCGCTGAGGCAGCGCCTGGAACAGCAGCGGGCTCATCAGGTTCAGGTCGATGGCCACCAGTCCGTAGACCACCCCGGTGGCCGCCAGGGAGAAGGCCACCGGAAAGCCGAGCAGCAGGAACACGATCAGGTTGAAAAACATGATCGGGGCGAGATTCGCGACTAGAAACTCCATGATCAGCGTCCCTGTGCCGATTCGATTGACTGGCTGGCCCGCTGCTGGGCCAGGATATCTTCGACGAGGGCCTCCTCGTCGCTCTTGCCGTCGGAGACCCGCATGGGGTTGGCGCACCGTCCCCGCAGGAACCCGATGCATTTGACCAGGTGCGACAGGCCGGCCAGGATCAGGAGGCCGAAGCCCACCGGAATCAGCAGCTTGGCCGGCCAGCGGATCAGGCCTTCCGTGTTCGAGGACAATTCATGCGTGATGTAGGATTCCCAGAAAAAGGGAATCGACAGGCCCAGCACGAGGCAGGCGGCGGGCAGCAGGAAAAACACCACGCCGAAGATCTCGATGCCGACCTGGGCGCGCTCGGACAGCTTCTGCGACAGCACGTCCACCCGGACGTGCTCGTTGCGCAGGAAGGTATAGCCGGCCGCCAGCAGGAAGATCGCGCCAAACAGATACCATTGCAGTTCCAGCCAGGCATTGGAACTGAGGTTGAACAGCTTGCGCATCACGGCGTTGCCCGCGCTGATCACCGCCACGATCAGGACCAGCCAGGTCACCGCGCGGCCCACCCAGGCGTTCAGGGCGTCTATCCACCCTGCCAGTTTCAGAAGAATTCTCATCGCTCGCCCACAGAACACAAAACCACCCGGTCGCCCGGCGGCGGAATATTCATGCCAGGCCGGCCCGACGACGGCATCCGGGGCCTAGCATACATTGCAAAACGTACAATTCTATCCGATGCGAGGGACCGTTCACCATGGGAAAGACCCGGAAAGGGCGACATGCGGACATCAAGGGCGCGGGATCGGCAGCAAGGCCCCCAGATGATGCAGCAAGGCATCGGCGGGCGGCCGGATGGGCAGCTGCGGCGCCTGCGGATACGCCACGTGCGCCAAGTACAGGCCATCGGGCATGAAGGTCGGCGCGGCCAGCCGGCGGTCCCTTGCCGCCAGCAGATCGCGCGCCCAGGCGGGCGGACGGCGGCCCCGGCCGATCATCAGCAAGGTGCCCATGAGATTGCGCACCATGTGATGCAGAAACGCATTGGCGCGGAACTCGAAAATCAGGAAATCGCCCTGGCGCGCGATGTCCAGGGCCTGCAGGGTGCGCACCGGGCTGGCGGCCTGGCATTCCGCGGACCGGAAGGCGCTGAAATCGTGTTCGCCCAGCAGCATCCCGGCGGCTTCCCGCATGGCCCGGTCGTCCAGGCGGTCATGCACCCAGCCGACGCGGCCGTGCAGGATGGGGGAGCGCACCGGCGCGCTGCGCAGGACGTAGAAATAAGTGCGGACCCGGGCATCGAAACGGGCATGGAAGTCCGCCGCGACGGGCTGCGCCCATTGCACCGACACGCTGGCTGGCAAGTGCGCATTCAGCCCGCGCACCCAGGACTCGTCGCGCCGCACCGCATCGGTATCCAGATGCACGACCTGCTGCAGGGCATGCACGCCCGCATCCGTGCGTCCGGCGCAGATGGTGGCGACCGAGGGCGCGGCCAGGAACGAGGACAAGGCGGCTTCCAGCGCATCCTGCACCGTGCGCCCACCGGGCTGGGTCTGCCAGCCGTGCCAGCCCGAGCCGTCGTAGCTGAGCCCGAGAGCGATGCGAGACACCGGCCCCTACGCTTTGGAGGGCGGCTGCGTCGCGTCCTGGGGCGGCAGGTCCAGATCGACACCCTGCAGTTTCTCGCGCACCATGGCTTCGGTGATCTGCGGACTGTCGTCCGCATCGTCGCGGGCGGCGTTGGCGCGCCGCAGCAGCCAGGCAATGATGAAGACGATCACGGCCAGCAGCGCTGTCATGACCCCGAGCAAATGATCTTGAATCCAGGACACGCGATGTTCAGCCTGTTTGGAGGGTTTCAGTTCGGCGGCTTCGGCGGCGGAGGGCTTCTGGGGAGCGAGCGCCGAATCCAGGTCGGCCGCGCCGGATCTGGAGCCGGCGGCGCCGTTCGAGGCCGTGCCGCCGGCTGCGGCCCGGGCCGCGGCGTTGCCGCCCGCCGGCGAGGATCCGCCACCCTGGGCGGCGCCCGCCTGGGCGCTGGAGCTTCCCGATGAGGCCGCGGCGCCCGGCTTCGCGCCCGCCCCCGACGCGGCGTCGGTCGCCGTAGCCCCGGGTTGGGCATCGGCCTGGGCGGCCGCTTCGTGGCTGGCTTCGCTGATGGCCGAAGCGATCTGCTGGATGGACTGGCCGATCGCCTGCGCGCCCTGCGCGGCCGCCGCGCGGGCGGCCTTGCCCTGCGACTGCAGGGCCTCGTTCAGATGCTGGACATTGTCCTGCAGCTGTCCGACCCGCGATTCGGCATCCTGCAAGGCATGGCCCTGGGCCGCGCGGGCATCCGCGGCATCGGATTTCCCGCCTTGTGAAAGCTGGACGCGATCCCCCGCCCCCGCGTCGGCCGACGACGAGGACGCGGCCGATCCGGCCGACACCGCGCCGCCCGAGGCCTGCCCCGCCACGGCGGGCGCGGCGTCGGCCTGGCGGCCCCGCAGACGGGCGAAGGCCGCCGTCTGGGTCATGAACTGCCGACGAGCCTCGGCATCGGAGACCGACAGCATGTCGTCCACCGAAGGCACCGCCAGCGAGGCCCCTGCCCGCACGAGATTGATGTTGCTGTGGATGAAGGCCTGCGGATTGGCGCGCTGCAAGGCCATCATCAGCTGATAGATCGACACGCCGTCCACGGCATGGCGGCGGGAGATGGCGAACATGGTGTCGCCCGAACGCACGGCGATGGCGCCCGCCGGCATGCGCCGGATGCTGGTGGGCGCGGCGGCCGCGCCGACGGCCGGCGCGGCGCCGGATCGCTGGGAAGAGGCGGGCCGGGACGCGGGCGAGTCCACCCGCACGGGACCGGACGCCAGCAGGGAAACCTGATAGCGCTGTTCGCCGGTGGCGGTGCGGACGTCCAGCAGCAGATCGGCCAGCGTGCCGGAAAATGCCTGGCTCGAGGCGATGCGCAGCACGCGGCGGGCCCCGGCCTGAACGTCGGGCGCCACCGTGACGGCCAGGCTGTCCAGGGCGACGGGCGGCGTCAGGCCGGCCTGCGCCCAATCGGATGCCGGCGCGGGCCGGGCGGACAGCGCCTGCAGATCGGCCGCCGTCAGGTCCGACACCGGCACCAGGATGAGCAGCGGTTCACCGGCCGCCGATGCCAGGCGGGCATGGCCGAAACTGGCGGCCTGCGCAGACCCGGCCGCCAGAGCGGCCAGGGCCAGCACACCGCTGAGCAGACGGGCGGCCGGCGTCATCAGAGTTCACCCAGGGCGATGCGCAGCATGCGGCGCAGCGGCTCGGCCGCGCCCCACAGCAACTGATCCCCCACTGTGAAGGCGCTGAGGTATTCGGGGCCCATGGACATCTTGCGCAAGCGCCCGACGGGGATGTCCAGAGTGCCGGTCACGGCCACGGGGGTCAGAGCCTGCATGGAGGAATCCTTGTCGTTGGGCACCAGGCGCGCCCAATCGGTGCCGGTGCGCACGGCGTCGTTGATCTCGTCCAGGGGAATGTCGCCACGCAGCTTGATGGTCAGCGCCTGGCTGTGGCAGCGCATGGCGCCGATGCGCACGCACAGGCCGTCGACCGGCACGGGGTCCGCACCGAAGCCCGGGCCGCGGCCCAGGATCTTGTTGGTTTCCGCCCCGCCCTTCCATTCTTCGCGCGACATGCCGTCGCCCAGGTCCTTGTCGATCCAGGGGATCAGGCTGCCGCCCAGCGGCACGCCGAAGTTCTCGCGCGGCAGGTCCGGGTTCTGCTGGGCCTTGAGCACGCCCCGGTCGATGTCCAGGATGGCCGACGCGGGGTCGGCCAGCTGTTCGCCCACCGCCTGGTTGAGGATGCCGAACTGGGTGAGCAGTTCGCGCATGTGGCGGGCGCCGCCGCCCGACGCGGCCTGATAGGTCATGGACGTCATCCATTCGACCATGTCGGCCTTGAACAGGCCGGCCAGGCCCATCAGCATGCAGCTGACCGTGCAGTTGCCGCCGATGTAATCGCGCACGCCGCGCTGCATGGCCGCATCGATCACCGGACGGTTGACCGGGTCCAGCACGATGATGGCGTCATCCTTCATGCGCAGGGTGCTGGCGGCGTCGATCCACAGGCCGGTCCAGCCGGCGGCGCGCAGCTTCGGGTAGACGGCCGAGGTGTAGTCGCCGCCCTGCGCCGTGACGATGATGGGCAGCTTCTTCAGGGCGTCGATGTCGTGGGCGTCCTGCAAGGAACCCGCCCCCGGCGCCCACGAAGGCGCCGCCCCGCCCGCGTTGCTGGTGGAAAAGAACACCGGCTCGAAAAATGCGAAATCGTTTTCTTCCCGCATGCGCTGCATGAGCACCGAGCCCACCATGCCACGCCAACCGACCAAACCAACTGCCTGCGCCATAAATCCCCGCCAAACCAAAAAGTGAAAATCCAGATTTCTTTATTCTAATGCCTTCAGCACGGCATCACCCATTTCCGAGGTCGAAACCCGCGTGGTTCCGGCCTCGAAAATGTCCGCCGTGCGCAACCCCTGCGCCAGCACGGCCTGCACGGCGGCCTCGATGCGGTCCGCCGCCGCGCCGGCATCCAGAGAATACCGCAGCATCATGGCCGCCGACAAAATGGTCGCCAGGGGATTGGCGACGTTCTGTCCGGCGATGTCGGGCGCGGAGCCATGGCTGGGTTCGTACAGGCCCTGGCGGCTGGCATTCAGGGATGCGGACGGCAGCATGCCGATCGACCCGGTCAGCATGGCGGCCTCGTCCGACAGGATGTCGCCGAACAGATTGCCGGTCACCACCACGTCGAAGGCCTTGGGCTCGCGCACCAGCTGCATCGCGGCATTGTCCACGTACATGTGAGTCAGCGCCACCTGAGGGTATTCGCGGGCCACGTCGATCACGATGTCGCGCCAGAACTGGGAGGTTTCCAGCACATTGGCCTTGTCCACGCTGCACAGCTTGCCCTGACGCTTGGCGGCCGCCTGGAAGGCGACGTGGGCGATGCGGCGGATCTCGCTTTCCGCGTAGTGCATGGTGTCGAAGCCCTGCCGCTCGCCGGCGAAGGGACCGTCTTCCAGGGTGCGCACGCCGCGCGGCTGGCCGAAATAGATGTCCCCGGTCAGCTCGCGCACGATCAGGATGTCCAGGCCGGCGACGACTTCGGGCTTCAGCGAAGACGCATTGGCCAGCTCCGGATACAGGATGGCCGGGCGCAGATTGGCGAACAGGCCCAGGGCCTTGCGCAGGCCCAGCACCGCCTGTTCCGGGCGCAGCGCCCGTTCCAGATGATCGTACTTCCAGTCGCCCACGGCGCCGAACAGCACCGCGTCGGACTGCAAGGCAAGATCCAGCGTGGACTGCGGCAGCGGGTGCCCCTGGGCCGCGTAGGCGGCGCCGCCGACGGGCGCCTCGGTGAAGGACAGGTCCAGTTTCAGGGCGCGCAGCACGCGCACGGCCTGTTCGACGATTTCCGGGCCGATGCCGTCGCCCGGCAGGACTGCGATTTTTGAGCTCATGAAGGATTCCAGGTCACAAGAACCCGGCCCCGGACGGCGGAACGCATCCGCCGCCCCGAGCCGGGTCCGGGATTCGGTGAAGCAGGTTCAAGATCAGGACGCGTGGGGCGCGGACTTGGCCAGCCAGGGATGGCGCGCCAGGCGCTCGGCCTCGAAGGCGCGGATCATGTCGGCGCGCAGCAGGGTCTGGCCGATCTCGTCCAGGCCCTTGAGCAGGGACTGCTTGCGGTAGCCGTCGATCTCGAAGGGCGACTCGGTGCCGTCCGGGGAGACCACGCGCTGACGTTCCAGATCGATGGTCAATGTATACCCCGGGAAGGCATTGACCTCGTCGAACAGCCGGGCGACCCGGGATTCGGGCAGCACGATCGGCAGCAGGCCGTTCTTGAAGCTGTTGTTGAAGAAGATGTCGGCGAACGACGGCGCGATGATGGCGCGGAAACCGAACTGCTGCAGCGCCCAGGGGGCATGTTCCCGACTGGAGCCGCAGCCGAAGTTCTTGCGCGCGAGCAGGATCGAGGCCCCCTTGTAGCGCGGCTGATTCAGGATGAAGTCCGGATTCAGCGGCCGGCGGGAATTGTCCATGCCCGGTTCGCCATGGTCCAGATAGCGCAATTCGTCGAACAGATTCGGGCCGAAGCCGGAACGTTTGATCGATTTCAGGAACTGCTTGGGAATGATCAGGTCGGTGTCGACGTTCTCGCGGTCCAGCGGAACGGCCAGGCCCTGGTGGGTGGTGAAGGCTTGCATGATGATGAGGCTCCTAGCTGAAACGGCGGACGTCGACGAAATGACCCGCCACCGCGGCGGCGGCGGCCATGGCGGGGCTGACCAGGTGGGTCCTGCCCCCCTGCCCCTGGCGGCCCTCGAAGTTCCGGTTCGAGGTCGAGGCGCAGCGCTCGCCGGGCTCGAGCCGGTCGGCGTTCATGGCCAGGCACATGGAACAGCCCGGCTCGCGCCATTCGAAGCCGGCGGCCAGGAAGATCTTGTCAAGGCCTTCGCGTTCGGCCTGGGCCTTGACCAGCCCCGAGCCCGGCACCACCATGGCCTGGCGCACATTGGCGGCCACCCGGCGGCCCTTGGCTACGGCGGCGGCCGCGCGCAGGTCCTCGATGCGTGCGTTGGTGCACGAGCCGATGAACACGCGATCCACCTTGATGTCGGTCATCGGCGTATTGGGATCCAGGCCCATGTATTGCAGCGCGCGTTCCATGCCGTTGCGGCGCACCGCGTCCTTTTCCTTGTCGGGATCGGGCACCCGGCCGTCGACCGGCAGGACCATTTCGGGCGAAGTGCCCCAGCTGACCTGCGGCGCGATCCGCGCGGCGTCGATCTCGACCACGCGGTCGAACTGCGCATCGGGATCGGAGTGCAGGGTCTTCCAGTAATCGACGGCCTGGTCCCACAGGGCGCCCTCGGGGGCGTAGGGCCGGCCCTTGAAGTAATCGATCGTGGTCTGGTCCACGGCCACCATGCCGGAGCGCGCGCCCGCCTCGATCGCCATGTTGCAGACCGTCATGCGCCCTTCCATGGACAGCGCGCGCACCGTGCTGCCGCCGAATTCGATGGCGTAGCCGGTGCCGCCGGCCGTGCCGATCTGGCCGATGACGTACAGGATCAGGTCCTTGGCCGTGCAGCCGAAGGGCAGCTTGCCTTCGACCCGCACCAGCATGTTGCGGCTCTTTTTCATCAGCAGCGTCTGGGTGGCCAGCACGTGTTCGACTTCGGACGTGCCGATGCCGAAGGCCAGGGCGCCCATGGCGCCGTGGGTGCTGGTGTGCGAATCGCCGCAGACCACGGTCATGCCCGGCAAAGTCGCGCCCTGTTCCGGGCCGATGATGTGCACGATGCCCTGACGCCGGTCGTTCATGCGGAATTCGGTGATGCCCCAGGTATCGCAGTTCTTGTCCAGGGTATCGACCTGCAGGCGCGAGATCGGGTCCTGGATGCCCTGGCTGCGGTCGGTGGTGGGCACGTTGTGGTCGGCCACCGCCAGATTGGCGGTGATGCGCCAGGGCTTGCGGCCCGCCAGCTCCAGGCCTTCGAACGCCTGCGGGCTGGTGACTTCGTGCACCAGATGGCGGTCGATGTACAGCAGACAGGTGCCGTCCGGGCCTTGATGCACCACATGGGCATCCCAGAGCTTGTCATACAGGGTTTGGGGCATGGTCGTGATCTCGAAAATCGAAGGGATGCGCCGGCTGCACGGGGCGGCCGGCGGCTGAAAACCCATTATGCCAGCGTGGCATCCGGCCACAAGACCAGCAGTTATCCTAGTATCAGGGGTAACTGGTACCCGTTTCGGACACCGCCCGGCAGGATCGGAGGCCCCGAGCTGAACGGGGCGCCGACACCCTGCCCGGGCGACGACGGGATCTCAGGATTTCGACTTCTGATACAGGGGCAGGACCCGCGCGGAAGCCTGCTCCAGGTCCGCGATCCGGCTTTGCGAGGACGGGTGCGTGGACAGGATCTCGGGCGGCGCGCTTCCGCCTGACTGGCCCATCTTCTGCCACAGGGAGATGGCCGCGCGCGGATCGTAGCCGGCCCGGGCGGCCAGTTCGACGCCCATGCGATCGGCTTCGGTTTCGTTGGCCCGGCTGTTGGGCAGGTTGAACATGACTTCGCTGAGATTCGAACCCAGGTCGGCCACCGCCTGGTTGCCGGTGACGGCCGCCAGGATCGAAATGCCCACGCTGGTCCCCATCTGGCGCGAGACCTGTTCGCGGGCATGCTCGCGCAGGGCGTGGGAAATCTCGTGCCCCATGACGGCGGCCAGTTCGGCGTCCGTGGGCTTGATCTTGTCCAGCAATCCGGTGTAGACGGCGATCTTGCCGCCCGGCATGCACCAGGCATTGACCTCGTCGGACTTCACGACGTGAACTTCCCAGGCCCAGTTCTTCGCATCCGGGCGGAAGACGCCCGCCTGGGCGATCAGCCGGCGGGCGATGGCCTGCACCCGCTGCGTCTGCGCGGCGGACGGGTCCAATCCCCCTTTCGCCCGGGCCTGGGCGAGTATCTGCTGATACTGGCTGGCGGCCTCCTGGTTGAGTTCGGCCTCGGACACCAGGCTGGACATGTACTGGGTGCGATTGATGCCGACCTGTCCGGATTGCGTGGTCTGCACCGGCGCGCAGGCGGCCAGCGCGACGGCAAGCCCCGCCGCGGCGAACCAGCGCGAGACGGCGCGCAGCCTGGGCCGGACGGATCGCGGCGAGGTATGGATCGTGATCATGAGCATTGTCCCCGATGACGCAAGGCATGATCCATCAGCACGATGGCCAGCAGGGCCTCGGCGATGGGGGTCGCCCGGATCGCTACGCAAGGATCGTGCCGCCCCAGGGTCTGGACCATGACGGGATCGTTGGCCCGGTTGACCGAATGGCGTTCGATGCGGATGCTGGAGGTGGGCTTGACCGCCAGGGACACCAGCAACGGCTGTCCCGATGAAATGCCGCCCAGGACGCCGCCCGCGTGATTGCCGAGGAAACCGTCCGGGCTGAGTTCGTCGCCATGTTCCGAGCCGCGCATGGCGACGCACTCGAAGCCCGAGCCGATGGAGACGCCCTTGACCGCGTTGAGCCCCATCATGGCGTGGGCGATGTCCGCATCCAGCCGGTCGTACAGGGGTTCGCCCCAGCCGGCGGGCACGCCTTCGGCCTGGACCTCGATGCGCGCGCCGATGGAATCCCCGTCATGGCGCAACTGGTCCATGAAGGCTTCCAACTGCGGCACGATGGCGGCATTGGGCGCGTAAAAGGGGTTTTCCGGCACCGCGTCCCAGGAATCGAAAGGAATCGGAATCGGCCCCAGCTGGCTCATGTAGCCGCGGATCCGCACGCCGTATTCCTGCATCAGCCATTTGCGGGCCACGGCCCCGGCGGCCACGGTGGGCGCCGTCAGGCGGGCCGACGAGCGCCCGCCGCCGCGCGGGTCGCGGATGCCGTATTTCTTCCAATAGCTGTAATCGGCATGGCCGGGGCGGAAGGTGTCGGCGATGGCGCTGTAGTCCTTGCTGCGCGCGTCGGTGTTGCGGATCAGCAGGCCGATGGGCGTGCCGGTGGTCTGGCCCTCGAAGACCCCCGACAGGATTTCCACGGTGTCCGGTTCCCGGCGCTGGGTGACGTGGCGCGAGGTGCCCGGCCGACGGCGGTCCAGTTCGACCTGGATGTCGGCCTCCGACAGCGACAATCCGGGGGGGCAGCCGTCGATCACGGCGCCGATGGCCGGCCCGTGCGATTCGCCGAAATTGGTGACACGAAACAGAGTACCCAGGGTATTGCCAGACATGGTCGGTATGCGGTGGGAAAAATCGTCGAAGGGGACTTCGATTATGGCATACGCCTCGTCAGGACGAGCAGCTGACGGCCACCACAGGCACATCCGGCGCGGGCGGCCGCGCGTCGGCCTCGTGGCCGGGCCGCCAGGCATAGGGATCGCGCAGCAGGGCCATCAGCCGGTCGATCTCCGACGAATCCCCCTGTCCGGCCGCCTCGATGGCCTGCTGCGCCAGGTGATTGCGCAGCACGTACAGCGGATTGACGCGGTCCATCGCCGCCTTGCGCTGCGCCTGCGGGCGCGGATCGTCCGTCAGCCGGGCCCGATAGCGGTCGAGCCACTGCCGGGCGGCCCCGGCATCGGCGAACAGATCCAGCCAGGGCTGCGCATCGGCGCCGACGTCGGCCAGGCGGCGGAAGGCCAGGGTGAAGTCCGCCCGCTGCGCATGCAGCAGCGCCCACCAGGCGTCGCCCAGATCGGCATCCTGGGGACGCCAGTCGGCGAAGCCGAACTTTTGCGCCAGCCCGGCATGATAGGCCTGCAGGAAGGTCCGTTCGAAGGGCGCCAGCGCGGCTTCCAGATCCGGCGCCGCGCATCCCAGCACCAGCAGGCTTTCGGCCAGACGGGTCAGATTCCACTGGGCCACCGCGGGCTGCGCGTTCCAGGCGTAGCGCCCCAGGGTATCGCTGTGGTTGCAGACGTGATTGGCCTGGAAGGCGTCCATGAAGCCATAGGGGCCGTAATCCAGCGTCAAGCCCAGGATGGACATATTGTCGGTGTTCATGACGCCGTGGCAAAAACCCACGAGCTGCCATTGCGCCATCAGGCGGGCGGTGCGGCGGGTGACCTCTTCCAGCAGCCGGCAGGCCGTGGCGGGCCGGTCGGGGCGATCCGCCGGGCCTTCCCGGCAGTCCTGGAACCAATGCTCCACCACGTGGTCCAGCAAGGCGGCCTGCTCCGTGGCCGAGCGCGCCCAGTGTTCGAAATGCCCGAAGCGGACGAAGGACGGGGCGAGCCGGGTCACGACCGCCGCGGTTTCCTGCGTTTCCCGGATGACCGGGTCGCTGGACGCCGTCAGGGCGAGGGCCAGGGTGGTGGGAACGCCCAGCCCGGCCATGGCCTGGCTGGCCAGGTATTCGCGCACGCTGGACCGCAATACGGCCCAGCCGTCGCCCATGCGGGAATACGGCGTGCGCCCGGACCCTTTCAATTGAACTTCCCAGCGGCCCTGCGGGCCCCGGACGTCGCCCAGCAGATGCGCGCGGCCGTCGCCCAGCTGCCCGGCCCAGACGCCGAACTGATGGCCGCTGTAGACGGTGGCCACGGGGTCGATTCCCGGCAGGCGGCCGGCGCCCGAACACAGGGCCAGGAACTCGGGCGTCCGCAAGGCGGCGGCGTCCAGCTCCAGCAGCCCGGCGGCATCCGGATTGGCATGCGCCAGCCAGGAGTCGGTCAGCGGACGCGGCGCCACGCGCGTGTAAAAGGACGTGGGCAGGTCGGCGAAGGCGCAGCCCACGGCCGAGGGCGCGAACAGCGGGGCGCCGCCGACGGCGGGCGCGTGCGGGGATGAATCGGCGCGATGCATGGCGCAGACCCCTAAGACGCCTGACGGCGGGCGGCGCGCTTGGCCGGCCGCACATAAAGAATGGCGCAGAGATACAGCCCCAGCGACAGCGCGATTTCCACCCCGGCCAGGGCCGCCGAGACGGCCGACGCATCCGACCAGGCCCGCACGGCGCCTTCCATCAGATACAGCAGGCTGAGCATCGCGACCCATTGCAGGGTATAGAGCCGCGCCCGCAGCACCCCGCGCACGGCGAACAGCAGCGGTACGGCCTTCAGGGCCATCAGGGTGCCCCCGGGCCGCAGGGGGGCCCACCACAGTTCCCACCCCACGCACAGAACGATCAATGCGATCAGGCAGATGCAGGCCAGGCGATGCAAGCCTTGATTGAGCTTCGTTTCCATCCTGCTATTATGGCTCGAAACCAGCTTCCTGCTTCTCGATGATGTCGCCCTCACCTGCCGCTTCCTCCACCGAACGCCGCGCCCGGGCGCTGGACATCCTGCGGTTCACCCTGGATTTCGCCGGCCACCGCAAGCTGACCCGGGTCGCCTCCAGCCTGACCTTCACCACCGTGCTGGCCATCGTGCCTCTGCTGGCGGTGATCCTGGCCCTGTTCACCGCCTTCCCGCTCTTCGCCGAATTCCGCCAGGCGCTGGAAGCCTTTCTCGGGGAAAGTCTGCTGCCGCCGTCGGTATCGGACACCATCATGCGCTACCTGAACCAGTTCGCCGCCCAGGCCTCCGGGCTGACGGCGGTGGGCGGCGGCTTCCTGGTGGTCACGTCGATCATGCTGATCATGACCATCGACCAGGCCTTCAACGAGATCTGGAACGTGGCCCGCCAGCGGCCCCTGCGCCAGCGCCTGCTGGTGTACTGGGCCATCATCTCGCTGGGACCGATCCTGACGGGCGCCAGCCTGTGGGCCAGTTCCGTGCTGGCCCGCGAGTCCCTGGGCTATATCGGCAACCTGCCCGAAGGGCTGGGGCTGCTGCTGAACGTGGTGCCCTTCCTGCTGTCGGTTCTGGGCTTCACGGCCTTGTTCGTGTTCGTGCCCAACTGCCGGGTCCTGTGGCGCGACGCGCTGGCGGGCGGCCTGGGCACCGCCATCATCCTGACCCTGATGAAGGCGGCCTTTACCTGGTACCTGACGAAGTTTCCGTCCTACACCGTCATCTACGGGGCATTCGCCACGCTGCCGATCTTCCTGCTGTGGATCTATCTGTCCTGGCTGGTGGTCCTGCTGGGCGCGACAGTGGCGTCCCTGCTGCCCGCCCTGCGCCTGCACCGCTGGGCGCTGCTGCGGCATCCCGGCGCCCAGATCATCGACGCCCTGGGCATCCTGCGGGTGCTGTGGCGGGCCCGCGACACCCTGCCTCCCGGCCGCAGCCCGGGCTTCCTGGAAAAGCACCTGCGGGTCCATCCCGACGCGCTGCACGACATCCTGGCCACGCTGCGCGAACTGGGCTATGCCGTGCCGACTTCCGACAACGAACTCTGGGTGCTGGCCTGCGACCCTCACCGGGCCACGCTGGGGCCGCTGACCGACCGCCTGCTGCTGGACCGCAGCCAGCCGGGACTGCGTTCGACGATGGCCGATGCGCTGGCGATCACGCTGCAGGGCCAGCCGCCGACGCTCGAAGCGCTGTTCCGGCAATCCGCTACCGCAAATCCGGATGATGATGCACAATAGGCTTTCGGGGGGCTTTTCCGGAGATTCCCCGGGAAAACCATCAAAAAGAACGGCCCATAGGAAACCATCATGTTGAAAGTCAATGAAATCCTGCGGGTGAAGGGGCACACGCTGTACACCGGCAGCCCCGACATGCCCGTGCGCGAAGCCATCACCTCCATGAGCCAGCTGGACATCGGGTCCCTGGTCATCATGGAACACGGCCGGCTGGTCGGCATGCTGACCTTCCGCGAAATCATCAACCACCTGGACAGCCACGACGGCCAGGCGGGGGATTTCACCGTGCGCAGCATCATGGACGACGCTCCCGTCAGCGTCACGCCCAACACCGACGCCGACGAGGTCCAGCGTCTGATGCTGGACAAGCACGCCCGCTACATCCCCGTCATGGACGGTCCCACCCTGATGGGCGTGATTTCCTTCTACGACATGGCGCGCGCCATCGTCGAGGCGCAGCAATTCGAAAACGACATGCTGAAAGCCTACATCCGCGACTGGCCGACCGAAGACGCCGGAACGTCCGCCCGCAAGGCCTGACCGCCGCCGGCCAGCAGATCCCAGGCGCGGCGCAGCACGGCCGGCCCCTCGGCCCGCAGGGCCGCGGGATCGGACAGCAGCCGGCGCCACTGGCGCGCCCCCGGACGGCCAGCGCGCCAACCCAGCAGCCCCCGCACCAGAATGTGCAGCGGCACGCCCTGGGCGTGCTGCCGGGCCGCATAGGCCTCGAAACGATCCAGGATGGACTCGGCCCAGGCCGTATCGTCGGCGGGCGCGTCGGCGCCGGGCGCTGACGCTTGCGGCCCCAGGTGGCGGTCCAGCACGGCCAGGATGTCCGGATGATGCCAGGCCGCCCGGCCCAGCATGACGCCGTCCAGGCGCCGCATCCAGTCCAGGCAATCGGGCACCTGGTCCAGGCCGCCGTTCAGGACGAACGTCGCATCCGGGAAATCCCGCTTCAGCCGCAAGACCTCGTCATGGCGCAGGGGCGGTTTTTCGCGGTTGTCCTTGGGCGACAGGCCTTTCAGGACGGCATTGCGGGCATGCGCGATGAACACCCGACAGCCTTCGTCGTACAGGATGCCGACGAAATCCCGCACGAAATCATAGGACTCGTCGTAATCCAGGCCCAGCCGGTGCTTGACCGTCACGGGCACCGGCACGGCATCCTGCATGGCCCGCACGCAGTCGGCCACCAGGCGCGGTTCCGCCATCAGGCAGGCGCCGAAGGCGCCGCGCTGCACCCGTTCGGACGGGCAGCCGCAATTCAGGTTGATCTCGTCGTAGCCCCAGTCGGCGCCCAGGCGGGCGCTGCGCGCCAAGGCATCGGGCTCGCTGCCCCCCAGTTGCAGGGCCACGGGATGTTCCGCCGCGTCGAAATCCAGATGCCGCGCCGCATCGCCATGCAGCAAGGCGCCCGTCGTGATCATTTCGGTATACAGGCGGGCCCGCGGCGCCAGCAGCCGGTGGAAATACCGGCAGTGGCGATCCGTCACGTCGATCATCGGGGCCACGCACAAACGCCAATCAGCCATCATCGCAATTCAGTCGGAAAGAATCGTCATTTTACTTTCGACTAAAATGCCGCGTTGGATCCACCGCCCATGCAGCTCCCGGCTGCCCTCACCTTTCATGGCCGTATTCACTTCCGTCTCCGAAGACGACGCCCGCGATCTGTTGCGCCGCTACCAGCTGGGCGACCTGGTCGCGCTGCGCGGCATCACCGCCGGCATCGAAAACACCAACTATTTCCTGGACACGACGCAAGGGGCCTACGTCCTGACCCTGTTCGAGGTGTTGAGCGCCGAACAGCTGCCCTTCTACATCGAACTGATGCACCATCTGGCCACGCGCGGCGTGCCGGTTCCCCAGCCGCAGACGCTGCTGGACGGCTCCCGCCTGACCACGCTGAACGGCAAGCCCGCCGCCATCGTCACGCGCCTGAATGGCGGCTACGAACCGGAACCCGGCCCGGCGCATTGCGCCCTGGCGGGGGAAACCCTGGCGCGCGCCCACCTGGCCGCCCGGGACTTCCCGCTGCGCCAGCCCAATCTGCGCGGCCTGCCCTGGTGGCAGGCCACGGCCCCGAAAGTCCTGCCCTTCCTGGACGACAGCCAGGCCGCCCTGCTGAACGAGAGCGTGCGCGAACAAAGCGCCTTCGCGGCCGCCCCCGGCCTGTCCGAGCTGCCCTTCGGGCCGGCCCACTGCGACCTGTTTCGCGACAACGTGCTGTTCGACGGCACGTTCGAATCGCCGCACATGGGCGGCTTCATCGATTTCTATTTCGCCGGCTGCGACACCTGGCTGTTCGACGTCGCCGTCAGCGTCAACGACTGGTGCATCCAGCGCAGCACCGGCGCCTTCATCCGGCGGCGGCTGCAGGCCTGGCTTCAGGCCTATCACGCGGTGCGTCCCTTCACGGCGGCCGAGAAAGCCGCATGGCCGGTCATGCTGCGGGCGGCCGCGCTGCGCTTCTGGATTTCCCGCCTGTACGACTTCCACCTGCCCCGGCCGGCCCAGACCCTGAAGCCTCACGATCCCCGCCATTTCGAACGCATCCTGCGGCTGCGCAGCACCCAGGCCGCGCCGGCGCTTCCTCAGGCCCTCGCATGAACACGCCTTCCCTGCAAGCCGCCATCCTGCCGCCCAGCGCGGGCTGGGGCTGGATCGTCCAGGGCTACGCCCTGTTCCGGCGCCAGCCGCTGGCCATGATCTTCTGGAGCACCGCCACCAGTTTCCTGATCAACCTGGGGGCGGCCATCCCGATCCTGGGCCAGATCGTGCTGGTCAGCCTGACGCCCCTGCTGACCTTCCTGACCCTGTGCGCCTGCCGCCACCTGAGCCTGGGCCAGCGCATGCTGCCCGGCATGTGGCTGCGCCCCTTGCAGGAAGCCGGGACGACGCCCGCCCTGCTGCGCCTGGGACTGGCCTACCTGGGCTGCACGATGCTGGCGGCGCTGGCTGCCGTCCTGCCCTTCCTGTCGCAATTGCTGGCGGCCATCGGCACCGAAGCCCAGCCCGACTACGCAACGCTGGCCGGCGCGATGACCGGCCCGATGATCGTCTTCGGCGCCTTCTACGTGCTGCTGTCCGCCCTGTTCTGGCACGCTCCGGCCCTGATGGGCTGGCACCGGCTGCCGATGCGCCGCGCCCTGTTCTATTCCATGGTGGCGTGCTGGCGCAACAAATGGGCCATCATCCTGTACGTCGCCAGTTGGGCCGCCGCATTCTACGGCCTGCACCTGGTGCTGGACGGCCTGGCGGCGGCAGGCATATCCACGACGGCGCTGGTCTGGCTGTCCCTGGTGCTGGACGTGCTGATCACCGCCCTGCTGTACTGCAGCTTCTACCCCATCTACGCCACGATCTTCCGGGACGCCGCCGCGTAAGGCCCAGGCCCCCGCGATCCGGTCGGCCCAATCGGGTCGGCCGCAGTAGCCGGGCGGCAATTCCAGCGCGGCCCAGGCCTGCGCGCAGAACGCCCACCGGTTGGGCGGCCATCCGGGCAGGCGCCGCAGGATTTCGCCGCCCTTTCCCAAAAACACCAGATCGAAGGCCTGTGCCAGGCCCAGCCCATGCACCAGGCGGCATCGCGGCAGCAGCAATCCCCGGGGCACGTCCCCCCAGGACGGCCAGGCATGCAGGCCCAACAGGCGTTGCCGGAAGGTCCTGGCCTCGACCAGATGCAGGACGCCGGGGGAAGACCCCCAGTCCGGCCGGTCGCGCGGGCCGCCGGGCGCCATCACAGGCCGGTATCCAGAAATTTGACCACCACGGGAAAGCCGATGGCCAGGAAGGTGCAGGGGAAAATGCACAGGGCCATGGGAAACAGCATCTTCACCGGGGCCTGCAAGGCCAGGGTTTCCGCGCGCGAAAACCGCTCGCTGCGCTGGCGTTCGGCCTGCGCCCGCAGCAAGGGCCCCAGGCTCATGCCCAGGCGATCGGCCTGCCCCAGGGCCAGCACCAGGCTATGCACGCCGGGCACATCGGACCCCTCCGCCCATTGAGCCAGCCAGCGGGCCCGCTCGACGCCGGTGCGCTCCAGCGCGCAGGCATCGCGCAGGCTCTGGCGCAGCGGCCCCGCCGGCGCATGATCCGCCACCTGGCGCAAGGCGGCCGGCAGGCTCAGGCCGGCTTCCACGCACAGGGTCATCAGGTCCAGCATGAACGGCAGCTCACGCACCATCGCCTGGCGCCGCACCGCCGCGCGCCGCCGCAGGCGCACGTCCGGCCACAAAGAGGCCAGTCCCGCGCCCGCCAGCGCCAGCACGACCATTCCCCGCAAGGACACGCCCGCCATCAGGGCGCCGCCGCCCAGCGCGCACGCGCCGATCCCCGCCAGCAGCAAGCGGGCGGCCAGCCAGTGTTCGGCCGTCCAGCAATCCGGCAGGCCCGCCCGAGGCCCCCAGCGCTGCAGGCGACGCCGCATGGGCCACGTCACCCAGGGCGCGCACCAGGGGGCCAGGGCCCGCACCCAGGGCCACCAGAATGCGACGGGCGGCGCGGGTCCCTGGGCAGCGTGGGCGGCCCAGGGGGCCCCCAGGACCCAGCATCCCAGGCATGCGGCCACCGCCGCCAGGAACAGGCCCAGCCAGAACCATGTCATGGATATCCTCCTTCAGGCCTCACGGAATGCGGTCCGTTCAGACATCGATGGCCGCCACCCGCCGGATCCAGACGATGCCCAGGATTTCCAGCACGCCCATCACCGCCAGCACCAGCCCCCCATACCAGGTGCGATACAACAGGGACATGGCCTCCGGTTCCAGGCGGGCGAGCACGAGCAGCAGGCAGACCGGCAGGGCCGCCATGATGTGGCTCTGCATCCGCCCCTGGGCGGTCAGCGCCCGCACCCGCCCCAGCCAATGCTGACGGGCGCGTAGCGTCTGGGCGATGCGCTCCAGCGTGTCGGCCAGGCCGCCGCCGGTCTGGGCGGCAATGCCCAGGGCGGACACCACCAGGCTGCAGGACTCGGTGGGCATGCGCCGATGCAGGTGCCGCAAGGCTTCCTGGAATCCCAGGCCCAGGCGCTGCTCGCGCAGCATCAGGGAAAACTCCTGGGACAAGGGCGGCAGGGATTGCGGCACGATGTGCTGCAGCGCCGGCTGCAGGCCCGCCCCCGCCCGCAGCGCGCCCGCCAGGGCCTGCATCAGTTCCGGCAACTGTTCATCGAACAGCTGCATCCGGCGGCGTCGCATCCGCCTCAGGACCAGGGATGGCGCCATCGCCAGCCCCAGCAGCACAGGCACGATGCCCCACCACTGCCCCGCCAGCCAGGCGACGGCCAGCGGGACCATCGCCCCGGCCACCCACCACAAGGGCCGCAGCTGCGCCGCGTCGACGAACAGGAACGAGGCATCCAGCGTGCGCCGCGTCTCATCCTGCAGGCGGCGGTCGTAATCATGCCAGAGCCGCCACAGGCGCCCCAGCAGCAACCAGGCGCCCAGGGCCGCGCTGGCCCCGATCAATGGAATCAGGACGACATCGGACATGGCGCGTCCCCTTGCGCGGCATCCGCCAACGCTGCCCGCCCCTGGCGCACCGAACGCTGCGAGAACAGGCGGATGTCCAGCGCGGCGGCCCCGTCGAAGCCGTCGGGCATCAGGCCGCAACCGGTGAAGACGGCGGGCGGTCCCGCCTGGCCCAGGAACAGTTCCTGCAGCTGGATTCGGCCGCTCTCGATGCCCGTCACCTGAACGATGGCGCTGAGCAACCGCCGGCCATCGGCCGTGCGCACCAGCTGCACGATCAGGTCGATGCTGGCCACGATATGTTCCCGGACCGCCCCCAGCGGCAGGTCCATGCCGGCCATGAGGATCATGGTCTCCAGGCGCCCCAGGGCATCCCGGGGACTGTTGGCGTGCAGGGTGGTGAGCGAGCCTTCGTGCCCCGTATTCATGGCGGCCAGCATGTCGAAGGCCTCGCCGCCCCGGCATTCGCCGACGACGATGCGGTCGGGCCGCATGCGCAGGGCATTGCGGACCAGGTCCCGGATGTCCACCCGGCCGCGCCCTTCCAGATTGGGCGGACGGGCTTCCAGGCTGACCAGATGGCGGTGATTGAGCCGCAGTTCGGCGGCGTCCTCGATGGTGATGATGCGTTCGCCCGCCGGGATGGCATTGGACAGGATGTTCAGAAGACTGGTCTTGCCCGACCCTGTGCCGCCCGACACCAGCACGTTCTTCCGGTGCCGGACGCTGTGGGTCAGGAAGGCGGCCATGGATTCGTCCAGGGCGCCGACATTCAGCAGGTCCGGCATGTCCAGGCGCCGAGAGGGGAACTTGCGGATCGTCAGGCTGGCGCCCCGCAAGGAGACCGGCGCGATCACGGCATTGACCCGGGACCCGTCGCGCAAGCGCGCGTCCACCATGGGCGCGCTGTCGTCGATGCGCCGCCCCAGCGGAGCCACGATGCGGTCGATGATGCCCAGGACCGCCTGCTCGCTGCTGAAGCTGGCCGGATCCCGCACCAGGCATCCCGCCCGTTCGACGAAAATCTCATCATGGCGGTTCACCATGATTTCCGTCACTCCCGGGTCCGCCAGCAGGGGTTCCAGCGGCCCCAGGCCCACGGCCTCATCCACCAGTTCCTGCAGCAAGGAACGCCGATCCAGGCGATCGGGCAACTGCGGATCCGCCGCGATCAGGCCCCCCAGCACCCGCGTGGCCTCGGCCCGCAAGGCCGCGTCGCTCATGCCGCTGATGTCCCGGCGGCGCAACTGCAGCGCGCGGAGCAGATCCTCGTGCAGGCGGCGTCGGTGGTCTTTCCAGGCTGCCGCCGGCACGGAGGCATCCGGCGCCGGGGGCTCGCCAGGCCCCGCCTTCGCGGCGGCGGACTGCGCAGACGGGACGGCGGGCTGCAAATCCGGCGCCATCGGCACATTGCTCATTGCCACATTACTCATTGCCACAATGTCCACCCCCCCTTCCGCCGCCGCGCGCTGACCTTCACCGGCCCGCGCCGATTCCGAAGGCATGGACGGACCGATCCTCGCCGTCCCGAGAGCTCCAGGGATATCCGCAACACAGGCCGGCTGTGACCGTTCCGGCAGGCCCGGGGAACCTTCGCCCAGGACGCCTCCCGCGCCGTCGGACGGCGGGCTGCCCGGATCCGAACGCCCGCCAGGTTCCCGCAGCAGACGCAGGCGGATCAGGCAAGGACCGATCAGCAGTTCATCCTCCGGCTGCAAAGGCCCGTGGGACGCCACCCGGCGGCCATTGACCGTGGTGCCGAAGATCGACCCCAGGTCTTCCACCCAGACCTCATGGTCCCGGCACAGCACCCGCGCATGATGGCGGGCCACCCGCCAGCTCTTCAGAACGAGGCCGCAGTCCGCCTCGCGGCCAAGCAGCAAGGGCAAGGCGTGGATTTCCCGCCGGCGGCGGCCGTCTTCAAAATGCAGATCGAGTTCGACGTCGTTCATGGCTGCTCTCCCTGGCCCGTCCGCCATTGAGAACCCGGGCCGCCCGCCCGGGGATTCCAGCCACGGGGTTCCACCGGTTCGCGCACCGCATCGCTGGAGCGGATCGGGTTCATCAAGCCGGGCGCCTGGGGAAACGCCTGGCGCAGCACGGCAGCCGCGCGCCCCACGCGGGTACGCACGTCGGGATGAGCCGCCGTCACCAGTTGCGGCGTCACCAGAATGGCCAATTCCGTTTCATTGCGCTGGAATCGGGTGGACTTGAACAGCGCGCCCAGCACGGGCAGCGAACCCAGGCCCGGCACGCGATCCACATTGTCGGCCGTGTCCCGGGACAGGAACCCGGCCAGCACCAGCGTCTGCCCCGAGCGGACGTTGAACTCCGTCGCGGTGCGCCGCGTCTTGAGGGAAGGCCCGCCCGGCACCGACAGCGCCGTGTCGATGGAGCTGACCTCGACCTCGATCCGGGAACGCACCGCGCCGCTGCGTTCCACGGACGGGGTGATGCGCAGCGACACCCCATACGGCTTGAACGCCGTCTGGGTGTTGCCATTGCGATCCACGGTGCTGTAGGGAACTTCGCCCCCCGCCAGGAACTCGGCCGTCGCTCCGCTGCGGGCCAGCAGTTGAGGCTGCGCCAGCACGACGGCCCGTCCGTCCTGGGCCAGGAGATTGAGCCGCGCGGACAGTAGCGCATTCAAACCGAAGTATCCGGCCGCCCGGGCCGCCGGGAACACCAGCGGCAGCACGGATTCCCCGGGGCGATCGGCAAAGCGCCGCGAACCGCCATCCCAGCCGGCCCCGGCCGTCAGGCCGCCCGCGCTCTGCGGGTCCCAGCGCAGGCCCAATTCCCGCATCAGGGTCTTGGGCACCTCGACCACCTGGACGTCCAGCAGCACCATCTGGTCCCAGCCCACGGCCCCGGTGAAATCCAGCAGCTGCGGATACCGGCGGCCCAGTTCGGCCAGGCGCTGCCGGTCCGCGTCGGACAGTTCGTCGCCCTCGATCAGCAGCTTGTCGCCCAGCGAGGTGATCCGGGCGCCGGGGATGCGCTCCAGCACGGCGCGCAACTCATCCCGCAGCTGGCGGGCGCCTTCCGGGGCGACCTCGACGGCATAGCGGGACACCTGGCCATCCGCCGTCCAGGCATGCAGGGTGCTGAAACCGGGCTTGCGGGCGAACAGGATGACTTCCCGGTCATCGGTGCTGACAGCATTGACGATCTGGCCGTCGCCCACCGCCACGCGAGCCACGCCGGGGATGCCCAGCACGCGCACCTCGCCCGCCTGCAGGGAGATCTGCGTTTCGGACGCGGCCGCCGCGTCGGCCCCCGGGCAGACGGGCGCCCATAGCAGGCCGCACAGAGAAAGGATGCGCCAGAACCGGCAAGGGCGGCTCATGGCTGTTCTCCCCATGCGTCCCGCACGGACGGATCATTCGGCCAGGGCGCCGCCTGCAGGATGCCGCCGGCCTGCGCCTCCACGCCGTCCGGCCCGCGCCCAGGCTCGACCGGAACGGACGGCAGGAGTCCCGCCCCGTCGCGCTGCCAGGCGCTGCTCAGGGATTGGGCGGCCGGCAGATTGAACAGGCCATTGCCGGGGCGCGGCTCGACGCCGCGGCCCGGCATCGCCCAGGCCGGCATGCCGCGGGCGGCTCCGCCGCCATACAGGATCACGGCCTTGCGCGTCGCGGGGGGCGCAGGGGTATTGATTCCCAGGAGCGCGGCCAGATCGCCCCGGGCCGCCCGGCGGTCGGCGCCGTCATCCTCGGGATGGCGCAGGATGGCCGTCAGGGCGCCCGCCTGGCGCGCCGCCACCAGCTTGACCACATCGTCCGGCGCGGCATCCAGCGTCACGGTCGAATAGGAAACATCCTCGGCCCCCGTCCCTGCCGCCGCGGGCCGCGTTTCCCGGCCGGTCGCCAGCACCAGCACGCCTTGCAGCAGGGGCGCGGTCAGGCGCTTGCGATGATGGTCGAAAGACACGTACAGATCGATCAGGTCGCCTGGCTGCAGCAGGCCGGACAGCGAATTGACCTGGTCCACCGGCAGCGTGATGGCCCGCCGTCCCGGCGCCAGATGAGCGGAAAAGGCCGTCTGCGGCATCAGCGTATGCGCGGCCAGGATCGCGTCGCCGGCCTGCAGGGCCGTCGTCAGCACCCGGCCCTCCAGATCCGCGTAACGGGCCGCCGGCAGGGTGTCTCGCCCCACCCATTGCGCGGGGAACTCGCGCAGCGCCAGATGGTCGGACACCAGGCGCGTGCCGGCGGGCAGGTCACGCGCCGCCACGATGCGCTGGACCATGGGCAGACGCGCCTGATCTTCGACCCGCCGGATACGTTCGCGCACGTGCAGGGACAGAAAGACGGCGGCCAGCGCCCCGATGCCCAGGGCCAGCGCGGCCAGCACGGCGGATCGGGGGATCCTGAGGAATGACAGGCTCATGAGGACTCCTGGGGATGATGCCAGAACGTCAGGGCGACGGATCGGGCGCGCGCATGCACATGGACGGACAGGCGGCCGTCGCGGGAATGGCGCCAGTCCGCCGGCAGCGAAGCCGCGTCGGCGGCGTCGGGCCGCGCCACGTCCGTGGCGATGGGCAAGCGGGCCGTCCCTGCGGGGCGGACCTCGGACCAGCCTGCGGCATGCAAGGCGCGCCGCACGGCGGCCGCCACCTGGGCCGGCGTTCCCGGACAGTCGAAACTGCTGAACGACACCGGAGCCGCCGCGTTCCGGCCCCGGACCAGCAGCACCCGGCGCGCCCCGGGCGGCGCCAGCGCGGCGGGATCGAAATCGGCGCCGGCCGGCGCCGCAGGCGCCAGGCGGGACACCAGCCCCGCCGTGCCCCCCGCCCGCGGCTGCAGCTGCGCCAGCCAATGTTCCGCCCCGCGTCCGCCCGACAGCACCAACAGGGGTCCCGCCCACTGCAAGCGTGTCAGCCGCTGCCCGGACGCGGCGGCCAGGCGCCGCGCGACCTCCAGGGGCAGCGCCGGAGCGTGAAAAGTCTGCACGGAAATCCGGGCCTGAGGCGAATCCAGCTGCTGCGCGTCGGCCCAGACCCACTCGGGCTGCGCAACGGCGCGGGCCGGATCCCATGGCTGGGCGCGCGCAGGGTCAGCCAGGCAGCTCAATCCCGCCAGCAACAACCCTTGAAGCAAGGCGAACGTTCGTCCCTTCATGGCGCGCTCCGGGGTTGCAAGTGCCGCGCGGGCACCCGAGAGGTCCAGGGCCCCAGCCAGTCCCAATCCGGACGTTCACGTCCCCAGGCCGCATCCACGCCCTGCATCCGGCGATCCACGCCAGCACCGACCGCCTGCGAAACTCGTCCGGCTCGCGCCCAGACCCGCCCGCTGCCGCCCAGCGTGCCTTGCACCGCGGCATCGTCCGCCGCCGCGCCGGCCCCCCGCATGATCACCGTCTGGCGCAACAGGAACAGCGCCTGGTCGTCGAAATCCCGCAAACCGCCGGAGATCCGATCCCGACCCGTCGTACGGGCGCCGACGCCGGCCCGCCACAGGGTCTCGTCGCCCAGTCGCAGTTCCCGGCGGATATCCGCCGCCCCGGGCACCGGGTCTCCCGGCCGGCGTCCCTGCCGGACGGGCAAGGCGTCCAGGCGCACGCGGATGCCGCCGGACAGCAGATCCGCCCCTGACCGGGTTCGTCCCCGCTGCCCCGGCGTCAGGCCGTCGGCGGCCGCCTGGGCGGCCAGGTCGGCGTCCGGCAGGTTCTGGTGGGCCCAGGCAAAGGCGGCCTGGCGGCTGGCATGCGACAGCTGCAAGGCGGCATCCTGGGTGCGCCCCAGCCAGGCGATTCCCAGGCACAGACTGGCCAACGCGCCCATGACGACGAGAGCTTCCGCCAGGGCCTGGCCCCTTTGATCGATCATCGAGGCCATGTCAGTCTCCGGCAAGCGGCAGCAAGGGCCGGGCCAGCCGCGCCTGCCAATAAGGATGAAACAGATTGGCTGCCTCAGCCCGGCCATCCGCCCTCGGTCCGGGGCGGGAAAACAGCGTTTCCGCCGCGCTGCGGGCATGGACCGGCGCGCCGGCGCCATCCGGCAACGTCAAGTGCACGACGAACCCGGCCACGGCCTGGAACCCTGTCTCGGGGGCCACGTCCAGGTACCCGGCCAATCCGCGCGAAGGCCACTGCCGGCGCTGCTGCATGGCATAGGAATCGGCCAGCGGATTGGCCTGCCGCCCCAGCAGGTCCCATGAGGTCGAGGCCCGCACCCAGCGCCAGAAATCCTGCGCGGAGAAGTCCGCCGGCGCGTCCTCGGCATGGTCCGCGCTGATGGCCTGCCCCGGCTGCGCCGGCATCCAGGCCCAGCCCATGGCATATTCACGGTAATAGCATCCCACCCAGCGGTTGGAGCGCACGGCATGGAAGGACTGCGTATCCCCCGACTGCCAGCGCCCCGAGGCATCGAGCTCGGTGCCGCCCCGGCGGCGCAGTTCGTGTCGCAGGCCGGGGCAGCGCGGATCCACCGACCATGCGTTCTGCGCCGTGGCATTGCGCGGCCCCAGGAAAGCGTACAGGCCGGCGATGCCCCGCACCAGCTGGAACAAAGCGGCATCGGGCGCATGCGCACGCAGCAGCATGGGCCAGGCATCGTCGGACACCCTGGGCTGTACGGACTGCGGGGGCTGATCGGGATAGTGGGCCGTCAACACGGCACGGATGGCGTCCAGGCGCGCCTGCGGCAGGCCCCGCGCCAGGGCCTGGGACAGATCCTGGGCATAGTCATGGACAAAGGACTCATGGGCGGCGAAAGCCTGCGCCAGGGACCCGCCCGGCTGCGCCTGGACGGCCAGCCCGGCCGCGCCCGCCGCCGCCAGATAGGCCCGGCCGTGTTCCGCCCCGAACAGCATGCCGATCAGATAGGCCGGCGGATTGCCCTGCGTCAGGCGCCGGGCCTGCATGCCCCCGTAATGCGCCCAGCCGCCCATCGTCAGCAGATGCGCCATGGCCAGTTGATGCGCCAACTGGGCGCGGTTCAGATAGGACAGGAAATTCAAGGTGCGGGCCTGCACCAGCGCCCCGCTGTAAGCAGCGGCATCCAGGCCGTGCGTCATCCGGGCCTTGGCCGCCACCACCTGCCCCGTGGCGAAATAGCGCAGCCACGCCAGGCCGAGCACGGCGGCCAACAGCATGCCCAGCACCAGCACCTGCCCGCGTTGAGAATGAGGGCCGGCCATGCTACTGACCCGCCGCCGCGTTGCCGGTGAAGGATTTCAGGGTCTTGGCGGCGGCCTGGGATGCGGCGGATTCCGCCGCGGACTGGGCCATGCGGGACTGCTCGCTGCCGTCCTCGCCGGCGATTTCCCGCGCCATGGCGGCCGTCTGCGCCCGGATGACCTGGCCGAACAGCTGGTAGACGGCAATCGCCGCCACGGCGACCAGGGCCACCACGATGACGTACTCGACCAATTGATCAGAAAAGCAGCGTATCGGCTTGATTTATAAGGGAATCAGGGGGCCGAAACGTCCAATAGCTTGGTGGTCGAGGGGGTCGCTAACTCCTTGATTTTGTGTGTCTGCGGTTGGAGTTTTGGACAGCTTTTTGCCCTCTTTTCAGCTTGCTGTCCCTCAGCCAAAAGCTGTATAAAAATACAGTTCTATTTGGGAGCCATCATCATGTACACGATCACCCTTCAAGACGCACCCGCCGATCTGCCCGCACAGGCACGGCAGGACGCGGAACAACGATTTCGCCGGACGCTGGAACGGGTTCTCGGCGGACCCGAGCAGACGCTTGAGGCCTATCGGGCCTGGGCAACGGCTGAAGACACTGCAGAGAACGAGATGGCGCCCGGGGATATCGTGCTGGCCAAGCGGTGGCTTGCCGCTGCTTGGCGGGCCCGGGGCGATGCGCTCCAGGCCATGGGGGAGACGGAGGCTTGGTTTGAGGTGCGGGTGGAGAGGCTGAGTTACGCTACTTGTGCCGTACAGCATTAATGATTGGGCTTATCACCTTTTAGTCTCTGCCTGAACCCACGGACCTGCTCATCAATCTCGCGAGAGGCTTTAGTGTCGGCTTCGGCAGCCAGTAAGAAATCCACTGGAAGAATGGCGACTACTACAATCACCATTTGCCAAACCGTCAAAAAAACCAAGAGGGAAAAAGATATTCCACGAAGCATTCCAAGATGGTCAAGTACAAATCGTACTTGTTTTAATAATGGAGCAGCAACACCCACCGCCAACACAATAATAAGAATGACCGCAGAACTTACCGCTGGCGTGAGCAGTAGTTTGAAATTTGGAGTATCTTCGCCCTCTTCTCCCTTTCCTTCCCGAAGAGACATGCGCAGTTTCTCAGGATAAATAATTGCCAGCCATGCGCCGACCACCGCAAATATTATGGCGGATGTGCTCCTCAGAGCCTCATATAGAGGCCACTGATCAGAGAATTGGACGTTCTGGCCAAGCATATATCCGGCAGCAACTGAGACTACAGCAATACCCCCAATAACTGCGAAAAAAGCAAGCCGGACCCTATTCATTCTGCAAAATCCGAAGAATATGTTTGCGTCTTTTGGCAAGTTCTTCCTTAAGACTAGCTAGATCAACCACCCCGGCTTCGTCCACTCGGAGATCCATCTCAAAAATATCTCGGGCCATGGACTTGCTCACCCAGAGCACCTTACTGGTCTCTCCTTTCAGGGCGAATCCTAGATCCTCCCATGAAGACCGGCGCTTTGCTCCGAGCTCCTCCTTTATCATTTTTTCCAACTCACGTTCAGTAGGCGTTAGCTCCAGCTCGACACGGAGCTGTCGATCGCGAGTTATTTGGCGCTTTCTATTCGCCCCACGAAAAAATGCAAGCACCCCGCCAAAGGCGGCCGCATCAACGGGATTAGTTAACTCCAAATGGCCAACTCGAATAACCTTCACAATTTGATCTCGTGCGGCACGAATCCTTGCAAGTGCACCAGGCTTAACGTATGGGCTCAATCGAAATTTTGGATATAACTTGAGCGGTTTGCTTTCGGCACACGCAGGATCACGGTACCCAACTATTGTCCCGTCGGCATCCTCCACCACAAAGCTGCTGCGCGTTTCAATGAATGCCTCTACATAACCCCTCATTGGCTCCTTCGCCGCTACAGAGCCTTCCATTCTAAGGGTTGCAACGACGTTCGCGCTGGGAACAAACCAAAAATACGTAGCAAACCCCGGAATGCTATTTTTTTCAAATTCATTGGCAAAAACCTGTTGCTTCCCGCCTACTATCGACCGTTCAGAAATTGATGCCACGCCCCCTTCTCCTGCAGGCACCTCGTTCCATGTAGCGACAGTCCAGTCATCCCCCAGCCGATCAACACCTCGCAGGTAGACCGGCATCACATCATCATCGCGTCTTGATTGTTTTAGCTTCGTCAGCGGTATCGCTTTCCCATCCGACCAGTCCTTCAGCTCTTGTAAAGCCTGAACAAGCCCACCAAGGACTGGGGTTTTGGCGCCCCACTTGTAGAACCCACATTGGGAGACATCGTAGAACGTTATCGATACTTGCTTCTTGGCCATTCCCACACCTATCACGATTTTCTGTTGCAACTTTATACAACAGTCATATCGAATTGTGTATAGACCTCTACCCTACCTGCCCTTACGTCCCTCCCTCATCACCCACACACCTTCTTCCAGGTAGCGGCCTCGGCCTCGATCCACCGCAGCGGCCTAGCGGGCGTGGCATCGATCTCAGCGTCCGACCGCCACTCGAACGGCCGCTGCACCACCTGGCAATAGCTACCGCCGGCCGACGTCGCGCATCCGCTGGCGAGCGCGATCACGGACAGCATCATCATCCAGACGATCGATTTCAGCAGCAGCTTCACGGGCTTTCTCCCTGGCCGATGCGTCGGCCTCCAGTTGATCAATGCGGGCATCACGCTTGCCTGCAGATTTGCCAGACCGCCAGATGGCCAGCGCCGCGACGATCGCAGCGCCGGCGGCGGCGATGTAGGGCCACACGCGGCCCCAGATGTTGGCAACAAAGCCCGTGATCATGGATAGCCCCGCCAGAACTGTTTCCACGTCTCGCGGTACAGCTCAGCCAGGCCACCATCCGTCCACTTGCCGTCCAGGACGCGCAGCAGCACCAGCAGCGCGGGAAACAGCACGGGCGAGATCAGCAAGACCAGCAGCACAAAGATTCGGTACATGGCGGCACGCATCATGAGACAGCCTCTCCGATCTTGATAGCCTCGGCCCCGCCCGCGCCCAAGAACAGCGCACGATCAGCAGCGCGCCGCCGGCGCAGGCCCAGCAGCACCTGACCACCAGATCGATCCCAGCGCAGGAACTCGTCGGCAGCGCCCCGTGTGTCGCCCGCGTTGAACTTTCGGACCAGCGTCGAGCCCTGGAACGCCGTCACACCAATGTTGTAGGCCAGGTCGACCAAGGCATCGAGTTGACCCTTGGTCATGCTGCGCGTGATAGCGGCCAGCACGCCCGGCACGAATTCCAACGCCAGCCGGCGTTCGAGGCGTGCATCCGCTTCGCCCTGGTCGATCACCAGGCCCTCATAGACATCAGGCCCGGTGTCGCCCCAGCCGATGGTCCAGCAACGGCCCGTGGCGTCCCAGTACGCTCGCAGCCTGCAGGACTCGAAATGCTGAAGCACCCGCAGCCCCTGAGGACTCATCGTGATCGGCGCCGCCTCAGTGGAGCCGATCTTGCCGGACGATCCGGGCGATGATGCCGGCGCCGAGGCAGGCGTATCCGAGCCACGAAACAGCTGTGTCAGGGATCTCAGAACGGAGATCAGAAGGGAGAACGAGCCAGACTTGGGAAACGACATCGGGAAACTCCTGCATTACGCCCAAAAGAAAAACGCCTGCTACTTGCAGGCGCACAGACCAAAACCGGTGGCATTGCCGCCACTCATCGATCAGCTTCACCTCATCACCTCCATCTTGAATGCCGTCCAAACGGCGTATGCGACCCACCCCAGCCCGCCGACCGCGCCGGCCTGGGCAGCTTTGATCAGGGCTTCACGGATCATTCGATTTCGCAGCTCTCGCCACTCCATGACGGACTCGTGGTAACGACGGTGGCTTTCTGGGTCACCGTCCGGGAACCCCTCCCGCAGAGCCGTCACATCGGCCTGCAGCTGCTGCTGGGCACGAAGCATCACTGCGATCTGCCGCTCCACGTCGCCCTTTGTCTCGCGCAGGGCGTTGATGATTGCCCGGGTGTCCGGGGATAGCGGCTCAGACATATCGTTCCTTTGGACGAAAAAATGCCCGCGCTGGGCGGGCAGGGTTGTTGGACGAACACTCCCATTCACGACGGGAGCCAATGTCGATCGGTATAGAATCGGGCGTTGCTAAGAGACTAAGAAATAGGGAATGACAAAATTTAGATCAGACATACAGGCGCTGCGCGGCATCGCGGTCGCCTTGGTGGTGCTTGATCATATCGGCGCCACTTGGTTCAAAAACGGCTACCTCGGGGTAGATATATTCTTCGTGATCTCCGGCTTCTTGATCACAGGAATCATCAGCAAGCAGATCGCCGCGGGAACCTTCTCTTTCAAGGATTTCTACCTGCGCAGAGCCAAGCGTCTGCTGCCGGCCGCGTACCTCACAATCCTCTTGACCGCCATAGGGTCCGCCTATTTCCTCAACTCGGTTGAGGCCGACAACGTGACAAGCCAGATAGTTGGCGCGCTCACCTTCTCGATCAATTTCGTACTGTGGGATCAGGTTGGGTACTTCGACGTGGCCGCCGCCTCGAAACCTCTGCTGCACATGTGGTCGCTGGCCATCGAAGAGCAGTTCTACATCCTGTTCCCGGCCATCCTGGCCCTCACCCCAGCCAAAGCTTGGCGCTATGTACTCCCCGCTCTGGCAGCCACCAGCCTGGTCGCCTGCGCGATCATTACTGTCGACGACCCTTCAACAGCGTTCTATCTGCTCCCGACTCGTGCCTGGGAGCTATTGATCGGCGCCATGGGCGCGCTGTTTGCGGCCAACCAGACCATGATCCGCTGCGCCCGTGCGATGTTGCTGCCGGCGTTTGCCGCCTTGGCAATCGTCCCATTCGCAAGCACCGGATACCCCCACCCTGGAGTGGATGCGGCCATCGTTTGCCTGGCGACCGTCGCCATCCTCGTCGGCCGCAGCGCCACCTTTGAGCGGATCGCGCCCAAGACCGGCTTGGTGTTCATCGGCAACATTTCCTACTCGCTATACCTGGTGCACTGGCCGCTCATCGTGTTTATGAATAATGCGTTCATACACGCAATTCCGATCAACGCGCGCATATTTACAGTCGGCCTCGCAGTTGCTCTGGCTTACCTAATGTACAGAAACGTGGAGGAGCCCTTCCGGGCCGGAAAGATCAGCCTAGGCAAGTTGGCATTTTCTCTGGTTTCTATCGGAATCTTGATCGCTGGCACCCAGCTTTCAGTTGAGCTTCACAACAAAAGCGAATCTGGATTTACCTACCTACGGCGGGTGAACTACGGCTTAAGCGGATCCTGCAACGTTCGTTTCTCGGACAAACCAGCCTGCAGGACAAGCGAGAGCCCAGACACTGTGGTGTGGGGGGATTCGTTCGCTATGCAGATTGTGGAAGGACTAAAGAAGTCCAAGGGCGTGGATCTGCTGCAAGCAACGAACTCCGCGTGCGCGCCATTTATTGGCACCTCAGCATACATCCCTACCTATAAGAACGCAGGCGAAACATCGCGCAACTGCATCCAATTCAACAACGACGTTCTTGGCTACCTCAAGAAGAGCGACAGCATCAAGAAGGTCATATTGGCTGCAAACTATGCCGGGTACACGGGTGGCACGCTAAAGATGCTCTCACAGAAGGGCGACAGTTTCGTCATCGAACCAGCAAGCCGAAGGAAATTCACGGATGACTTCGATCTGATTCTGAGAGCGCTGATGGATCACCACATAGATGTGACAGTGGTCTTCCCGCCGCCCCAGATTAACGCTGAGCTGCTGAACTGCATGGAGAAGAAAATTAAAGGGCGGATCTTCGTCGGTGATCAAGAAAACTGTACCTTCAGCATGAGTCAACATGCCAAAAACACGAAGACCCTCAACGCTGTTTTGACCGCCCTTCAGAAGAAATACGGCTTCAAGATCATCTATCTCCAGGATGCGATCTGCTCCAATAGTATTTGCAACACCATCATTGATGGCGTCCCTATTTATCGCGACCCTGTGCACATAAGCTATGCAGGATCGGAAAAGGTCTTTGAGCTGCTCGGCTCATGAAGACCTCACTTGGACCCGCCCGCAGATAGAGAGAGGCGAATTAAATCCTCATGGGATGAGGTAGTTGCGCATCGTTGCGGTGACGGACAGTCGGTATGTTTTTGCAATAGTCGCTGTGGTTCCGCCGGTGCCGGTGACCATCCGCGCCACGCAGGATACGACAGTAGCAGCACGATCAATGACGGGGAAAGCAAAGCCAGGGCCTGTGCTGCTTTCGCCTGCCGAACTCAGGAACAATTGGGGCACGGCGGGGAAATCAGGATAGTCATTGACGATCGTGCCGTTACCCAGAGGCCCGCCTTGAGTGGAGACCGTGGCTCCGACCGGAATAGTGACGTCTGCACCCACCGTGAACTCCGGCATCGTACAAATAGTTCCGGAAAGGGTCGTGCCAGAAAGCGGCACCAGAGACAGCGAAGAGGAAAGGGGACTCCGGGGGGCGGTAATTTCCATCCGCACGGGGTTAACCCCCGCGGCCAGCTTGGCAAACCGAATCAGCCCCGTCAGTCCGCTGGAGTCTCCCGTGAGGTTGAAGTCGTTCAAGTGCCATGAATTCGGCTTCCCGGAGCCCTCAACAGCATTGATGACTGTGGTCACAGCCGAACTGATATCAGCCGTGAGATTGCTCACCACGATTTTGTACGGCCGGCTGATCAGGGCCAGAAGCTCGCTTCCCGCGTTGTTTAGAATATTTGCGGCGGTAGATCCAGGCCCCATGAAAACCTTGCAATCCATAAAGGCACAATCTCCACCAACCAGCTCGTGGTACGTCAATGGTGAACGCGCAGAGCCCGCGTGGGAATAGATGGTGCAGCCTTTGGCGTAAATATTTTCGCCCGCTAGCCCGATGCCGCCGTAGATCACGCAGTTTTCGTAGAAACTGTTCAGCGTGTTGCCGTGGAAGTCGGCACAATAAACTGCGGACGCAGGATCATTGGACAGCACCGAATCTTTTACATAGATCCCACGATTGGGGATGGCTCCTGGGTTGGCATTGCCGCCGACAGCCACGGCGTGCCGCCCACCAAAAGACTCCACCGATTGAATACTGATATATGCACTGTTTCCAATCACAATTCCGTAGTTCAGGCCAGAAGCCGAATCATAGATGCGATGGAAGGTGCCGTTTGAAACAGAACAGTTGTAGCTGTTCCGGATGGAGAGTGCCGACTGACCGGTCGCGCCGGGGAAAGTATTCCCTACGTATTTCGGACTGATGACGGAATCCCTGGCAAAGTCGATCCGCAAGGTATCAACGGCGCCTCCTGTGAAGGAGACGCCCCGAATGTCAACCTTGACCGTGTTGAGCTTGTACACCTTATTCGTGGCCGCCGCCGCGTAGCCACTGCGAAGGGATTCCTGCAGGGAGATCACCTGCCCTGACACCGATCGCACCCGGACATATTCCCCGTCGTAATAATTCGCTCGATACGGAGAGAACGACGAGCTCGTCGTATTCTGAATAACCAGCAGGTCGCCCGGAGAAATTCCGGCGACGGACGTCACCGTGATGGCGCCGTTTCCGCGATATGCCGCCGCCGAAATGGTCCCGATTTCCTCGATCGACCCGGCCACACTAAACCCTGCGGCATCCCCGTGGAAAGTAATATTGCCTTCGAGAGTGAGGTCGCCAGCGATATCGATATTGGATGTGTACCGGTACGTCTTTCCGCTGTAGTCGACAACCTTGATGCCGTTAGCCGCAGCGTATTGGAGTATCGCGGTGATGGCGGCCGTTTCATCGGACCCATCCCCCTTGACACCCAGAGTAGCCAGAGAGATCGGCTGGTTGTTGAGGGCATCCGCTGCCGTTGCCGACGCAGAGCCGGGCACCGAAGACTGGTAGCCAACCATGCCAGCCCCCGCGCTTCCCGCGAGATCCTGCCGCAGCACCTGATCCCCAACGGCCACGAATAGCCCCCCTTCGGCCAGCCAGTCGCCCGTCGTCGTGTACGGCAGGTCCAATGCGGCCCCGGCGCGGTACAGCTCACCATCCTTCCAAAAGACCTGATTGCGCGCCGTGATCTCCAGGCCAGCGGCGTAATCTCCGATGTCCTGATAACCGGAGTTGATCAGGAAGTCTTGGAAGTCCTGCTCCATGCCGTGCCAAGTCTTGCGCTCGACGCCCAGGCGGTCGGGGGCCGATCGCTTTGTCCGGTCGTTGACGAAGGTATCCAGATTCTCCGCGTTGTCGTACAGATCTTTAGCTGCGGCCGAGCCAACGGGATTGCCGGTTTTGAATGTCGTCATTGTGTTGCCCAATAAAAAAGCCACCCGAAGGCGGCCTGGTAGTGGATTGAAGGGTGGTTATTCGGTCGGCGCGTTGTTGTCATCGGCGTAGACGCGCACGTCGTAATTGACCGCCGACACACTGACTTTCTCGGTGCCGGACGGCTTTATTTCTGTGATCAGCGCCGGGAAGCACCACTGTTCTGTCGCGCCGAAATACACGTGCGGCGGCTCGTGCTTGAGCGTGACGGCGGGCCAGGGCTGCGGGATGTCAGCGATCAGGCTGTATTCGTCTGGGCCAGGCGTTGCGGCCCACGGCCCCGCGATGGTGCCGTCAGGGCACCGGTAGGCCACGACGTGCGCCGCGCCCTCATCCCAGCGCAGCGGTTCACTGATGTGCAGCAGTGCGCCACCGGCAGCCGACTCAATGCCTTCCAGGATCGCGGACTGGCCGTAGCCTGGGACGTCATCGAACAGCGGCACGTAGGACAGATACTCGCTGTTGAGCGCGTCCATCTCCGTCTGGAAGCTGTAATCCCACAACCGGTATTTCGTCGCCCTGACCTTACGCATGCCGATGCGCCACGCTCGGGTGCGGTCTGTCACCCCGTCCAGTTTCAGCTTTTCCAGCTTCAGCCGCTGACTGCCGGGCAGCGAACAGATCACGGTCTGCTTCGTCCACGTTTCGCTGTCCGTGTATTCGACTTCCACGCCGTCCGGGTCATCATGACGATGGGCTTTGAACTGACGCTGCAGTGGCTTTGTCATGTTCTGCGGGCTGTAGGCCTGCTCGAACTGCGTGCGCGCGTCATCACGCACCGCGCGGATCTGGCCGTCCGAAATTGTCATTTCCGACATGCCGGCGCGCAGGACCAGGCCGAGGGCCTCCTTCACCGTCGTCAGATCGAAAACGTGATCGGCAGTCTCGCCCCGCGCCGTCCAGATCGCATGCAGCCGCCGCAGTTCGATCATGTCCAGGTTGTCATCGGTGTAGCCGATGGAGAGCGCGATGTAGCGCACGAACGCCGAAATGTCGCTGGTTGCGACCTCCGGGCCCCAGGTGCCGTCTGGTTGCAGCGTGGGCAGCATGCGCGTGGCCACGACGTTGATCTGATTTTCCGACCGTGCCGCCAGCCGCCCGCCTGAGCGTAGCTTGACCGCCATCGTGGTCCAGTTCGGATACCGCGTGGGCGCGCCGCCGATGCGGGCTTTCAGGCCGTACCAGTGGATCGTGTCCTGGATCGTCGTCTGCGTGCCCCCGGCGCCGACACGCCTCACACGCACGGCCGGGCGCATCTGAGGCACCGTCAGACGTTCGGTGAAACCGATCTGATCGACGGTCGCCTCGGTGTACGTTCTCCGCACGGTCGTGGACGGCCCTCCTCGGGCATCTCGATACTGGATTTCCACGGCGGCGGACAGGCTAACCAAGGACCCGTTTTCGTCGTTGATTCGCGCCAGACCCCGGGGAAAAAAGAAGTCGGCCTCCAGCACCGTCGTCAGCTCATTGCCGGGGGTCGCTATAAACTCGCTGGTCCATTCGCCGTAGACCGTGCCGCCGGCAAATGCGACGCGCACATTGGATTCCGCGCTGCTCTGAAAGCCGCCCGGCGACAGCGTGATCGACGTCTCACTGGCTACTGAGCCGATGGTGCGCACAATATCAGCGCCGAAAATCACGGCTTGATTCGGGCCTGGCGTTACCACAACGGGGTCACCGGCAGCATTGGAAAATCGCACCTTGCTGCCCACGACGGACCGAACCGTGTAAACAGCCCCGGATGCACGGGTGCCGATCCGCACCGACATGCCGACCGTCAAGGTGCCCAAGTGCCCGAAATAACCATCGAACTCGCTGACGTTCTGATACTCGATGGGCGGGCCCGGATTCTTGACTTCCTGCTGAGTCGTGATCGTGTAGAGTCGCGGATACTCCACGTACACCTGCGTGCCCGCGCCCCACCCCGACGGGAACACTCCAGACGACCGAGTGATGCTGGACGCCGTGAGCGTGTACGCAGGAGGGTCCGTATTGTTTCGGTTTGCGAATTCCGTGGATAGTTCCAGGCCAGCTGTACCGCTGGATGTGCCGCCAACCTCTTCGGCCGTGTGCCAGTGTTCAGCGGTCGTCTGCGCGGACAGATCGGCCCCGGGCACGTAGAACTGATACGAACCATCAGCGCCCAGGGCGGAGAACGGCGTGTCGCCAACTTTCACATCGGACGCCAGGATCGCGTAGCGCCCGGGGCCAACGCAGGCGTGGAACTGCAGCCACTGTTCGCGTTTGTTGACGAAGAATCGGCGCGGCGGCGTCAGGTATTCCGGGAACCGTTTGAAGCGGCCCGCCAGTTCCGGCACGGCATCACCCAGTTTCGCAGCGTTGGCTTTGGCCTGCGAAGCTTCCAACTGGCGACCCTGCGGCGTGCTGTAACTACCGGCATCAGCGCCGCCGGGCATCAGCCAGCCGAAGAGGAAATTGAAAATGCTGCCGATGGCTTTGAAGATGCCGCCGCCGGGAACCACACGGATTTCCACCTGGTCGGATACGGCCAGGACGCGGGAATCCCACGCATCCGCCGGCAGGGCGGCACCATTGACCGACGCCAGGACCGGCTGCGCATCCAGGCCGCGCCACTCGATGCCGTGCTTGTCGAACCAGGCGCCCAGCGTACCGGCCCACTCGTGGCGCTCGATCGGCTCGCCTTCAAGTAGAGACGGATAGACATCAATCGTCATAGTAGATCACTCGCGCAAAGCGCTTTTCGAAGGTAGCTGGCCGCGTCAGGGCGGGCCCTGTGCCTTCGTCGGTCTCTAGGACCCAGGGCCGCCCATCGGCTGCAATCACGATGCCCACATGCACACACAGACGCCCAGTCCAGGCCGTGGCGATCGCGCCGGGACGTACTGACACCTCGCGGAATCCGCCGTCGTCGCGCACAGTCAGGCATGCCGCCGTGAGGCCTTTTTTGTCCGCCGGGGAGATATCCGCGAAGGCCGGCAGCAGGGGTTTGTCGAACAGCCCTACCCTGGCCATCCGCACCAGCCCCCAACAATCGACATCCGTAGGCCCGCGCCCACCCCTCACATAGCGGGTCTGCAACAGATCATCCAGAGTCATAGGTAGCGGATCCCCGGCGCCGTCTCGGACGTGTACCGCTCGCGCGGCCAGGCCGCATTCAGCAGGTCATAGTAGGCGCCCTCGAATACCGCGTCGGGGCCCTCGAAGCTGCCGCCCACAATCGTCAGCACGACGGGTCGCCGCGCCGGCGTCGTGGGGTCGCTGGACAGGTATTCGCGGTAGATCATCGTCGCCGACTCGCCCGATTCCAGGGCGGCGTCGACGTACCGCTGGGCGCGGCCGGATACGCCCGAAACACCGAAGCGCAACGTCTGATTGCCCTTCGTGTCCTTAGACGGCAGCGCAACCGACAGAGGCCCCTGTTCAAACAGCTGCATCACGCCATCGACGCCCAACAGATGATCCTCGAAATCGGCAGCCACGCGCAGCGGCTCCAAACCCGGCACCAGGACCTCTAGGGACCCGATGATCACCTCGTCGGTCGGTGCGCTGGCATACACCACGGACAGGACAGTCATGGCTGATCCTCCGGCCATTGCCGATTCATGGCGATGTCGAAAATGCTGGCGCCGATGATGTAGTCCGGCAGCAGGCCCCAGCCCGGGGGCATGAGCGGGCGTTCGTAGACTTCAAGCGATGCCGTGACCTGCCAGTGATTGCGGCCCACGAGGTCCGGCCCCTGGTACATCTCAGCGAACCGGCACACCAGAGTGGACATGCCCAGCGGCGTCAGGCGCCGGATATTGAACCAGTCGGCGCCGTCCTGGATGCTTTCCTTGAACCAGATTTCAAAGGCCGCCGCCTCGTTCTCGGCAAACAGCCACATGAATTGCTGGATGCTGGGAACGCTCGTGAAAGATCGCCGCTGACGCGCGCGGCCCGTGGCCATGCCGGTGCGTGTGAACGGTTGAGCATGCCGGACACCATGATTCGAGCGCAGCGGATTAGGCAGGCCTTCGGGATAGTCGATATCGGTCGTAATCATCGCCCGCGCCTCTGGACGCCATAAGTCGATTCAATGGCGCCGGCCGCCGCGCCGCCGCCCCGGATGCTGGCAACAAACACATTCACGATGCGGTCCTCATCGCCAGCGTCGTCCTGCTGCACCTGGCCGCCCCTGGATGCGTCTTCGATCAGGTTCACGGTGATGTGTCCGCCGCCCCCGGCCTTCGTCGCGTCCTTGTTGCTGACGACCTCGCCGCGCTGGTTCGGGATCATGTACTGGCGGCCATTGGCCATGTTCAGGACCTCGGGATCACCGTTTTCGTTCACCCGATACATACCTCCGGGGGCGACAGGGCCGCCGTATTGGCGGCCGGCCACGCCCACGGTTGCGGCTGCGGCAATGGCTGGCGCACCCAAGGCACCGGCGGCGGCGGCGGCAGTGGCTGCAACAGCAGGGGCCAGCGCCGGGCCAACGATTGGAATTGCAGCAGTGGACGCAAAGGCAGCCTGAGCGGCCAGCGCGGTCGTGGCGGCGACCTGCCCGCTCACTGATGCTGCATACGCGGCGCCCGCCGCCGTTTGTGCGGCTTTCCCCATCACCCAGGCTTTGACTTGCGCAATGCCCATTTGAATGAACGACTGCACGACCTGGCCCAGGATGGTGTTGGCCAGACCTCGCGCCGCGTCAACGGCCGATGCCGTGCCAGACAAGATCCCAGAAAACACATTTGCCCCGGCCTGCCCCAATGCGTCCAGGCCGCTCATCATGGTTTCGTTCCAAACGGACTCGTTGCGGAAACGTTCTTCCTGCAGGGCAAGCATCGTCGCTTCATGCTGCTGGGCCAGCGCGCCGGCGTATTCGTAGTATTCCTGGTCGCTGATGACCTTGCGCGCCAGCATGTCCTGGTACGCGGCCAGCTGCTCCTCATACTTCGCCGTCTCGCCCTTGATGGGGTCCGCCTGGTTGATCAACTTCTGGTCGGCCTGAGCCTGCTTCAGATCGAACAACGCGCCGGCCAACTCCTTGACCTGGGCCACTTCCTCCGGCGTGGCGAACTTCGACAGCTGCGCAGCGGCCTTGGCCTGAGCCATTTCGCGGGATGCTTCGCTGGCGCCCAGCAGCTCGGTAGCCAACTCGCCGATGACCTTCGCATCTTCCTTGTGTGCGGCGACCGATTCCTTGGTTGTTTTGACGTCGGCCTTATGCGCGTTCTCAAGCTCGTAGATCTGGGTCGCCAGACGCTCGGCTTCCGCCCTTTCCTCCGCCGTCGCATTCGCTCCCAACTTCTGGATGGCCTGCAGTCGCGCGCGGGCTGCGCCGGTCAGCTTGGACAGTTCAAGCTGCTCGCGCATCGCCTTCAGGTTCTTTTCGAGCTCCGGATCGGCTTGCGCAGTCGGCCCAGACGCGGCCGCAGTGCGCCGGCCTTGCAGATCATTGATCTCCTTGGCGCGGTCATGCAGCTTGTCCAGGTTTTTCTGGGCTTCGCCGTATATCGTGCCCCAGCTCGACATCTGGGCGGTGATCTGTGCAGCCGCAGCAGATCCGGGCGCTTCTTTCGCAAGCTGGGCCTGCAGGTCCTTCAGCTTGTCCTGGGCCTCGACGGCCAGGCGAGCGGACTCCCCGATGCGCTCCTGAATATTGGCGGCGGCCGACGACAGGCCGGCATTGCTTAACTGCTTGAGCGATGCGGTCAGGCCATCCACGGATCCGGCCAGGCCGTCCACTTTGCCGGACGCCGACTTCGAGTCGCTGCCAAACGTCACGACCGATGCTGCAGCAGACGCCAGCAGCGCGATGATGCCCACAGGTCCACCCAGCAGTCCCAACAGACGCGACCCCACGGTAACCACAGCGGCCTGCGCGGCTTGCATCCGGGTAACCGCAGCGGCGTGTGCGGTTGCAGCAGCAGCGGCCCGACCGTGCGCTGCCGTCAGTCCGCTGGTGGCCGTGGCCTGGGCCAGCGCCGCCTGGGTGGCAGCCATATGGGCCTGCGCCAGCCGCAACTCCTCGGCGGCCTGCGCGCGGGCGGCCAGCATGGCCCGGCCGCTGGCGATAGCCGACGCCCCGAGTTGGGCGATATAGCGCGCCATCGCGCCGGCGCCAGCCACAACCAGCAAATTGACGACCGTTTCGATATTGTTGCCCAGGCCGACCAGGGCGGCAGACAGCAACTGTGTGGCGCCGCTTGAGCGATTCGCCTCACCCACGAAGACCGACAGATTGTTTTTCAGGTTGTTGAAGGCGTCCTTTACGGTGGTCGCCATGTCGTCGGCCGCCTGCTTGTTGTCGTCGAGCGACTTGCGCAGAGATTCGGACAACTCGCGGCCCGTGATCTTGCCCTGGGCGCCCAGCGCCAGAATCTCAGCCGTGCTGCGACCGGTGGACGCCGCCAAGTCATCGACGATGGTCGGCACAGCCGCCAGGATCGATTGCCAGCCGTCGGCCTCGACCTTGCCTTTGTTCAGCGCCTTGGTGACAGCGTCAATGGTGGTAGACGCCCGATCCGCCGCGGTCGCGTTCTTCACAAAGGCGTACGACAGACTATCCACGATATCCATGGACTGATCAGTGTCGTAACCCAGGCTTTTGAGCGTGCTGGCCGTCAGGACGTACAGTTCTTGGGCCTCAGACAGGCTGCGATATGTGCCGTTCGCCGTCGCCAGCAAGCGCTGCTGGACGTGCTCGTACTCGGCCTGGCTGGACGTGGCCATCGCAATGCGCTCAGCCATCTCGCCATAGGCGTCTGCCATCTCGATCAGGCCTTGGGCGGCGCGCAGCGACACCAGGCCGGCCAGCGCGCCATACAGCCCCGACACATTGCGCGTGGCGGCCGTCGATTCTGCACCCATGTTCTTGACGGCAACCGCCGTCTTCGTCATCTGGAATTGCGCCTGATTCGCGGCTTTGTCGGTCCTGCTGAACGTCTTGTTCAGACCGTCCAGCGACTTATCGACGGGCGCAACGCTGTCAAGTAGCTTGGATGTGTCGGCCTCGACCTCGTAGTAGATCGCGCCGACGTTGGTTCCGTCTGCCATCAGTGCGCCCCTTGCTTGGCCCGGCGGGCCGCCTCAACTCGCTCGAACCACTCCATGGTGGCTTCGTGCTCATCCTTCGTCGGTGCCCGCGCGCCCGGCGTGTCCTTGGATGACGGCGGGAACTTCGCCCGAAGTGCTGCGACAAGGCCGGTCATCGTCATGTGCCACGCCTCGCGCTCGGTCAGGCCCAGGTGGGCCATGGCCAGGGCAGCATGCTCGCGGGCGTCGAACTCGGTCATGTATTCCTGCTCGATATCAGCGCGGCGCGGCAGCGGCTTGGCAACGCCCACCACACCATGGCGCATCAACGACTGGGCCAGGGGGATGACATGGGCGGCCGGCGCGGTGCCGGGGATGTAGCAGATCGCATCGTCCCGTGCTTCGTAGAAGCCGAACAGGTCCGACACATCTTCATCTGCGCAGGCGAACACGACAGCCAGGCTGTCCATGAAGTCGCCGGCCATCACGCGCGCGAACGTCTCCACGATTTCGGCAGGTTCGCCCAGGCTGGCGATGGCCGCCAGCGACGGGCGCAACAGCACATCACGGCCCGCGTGAATGCTGATTTCGCCGATCTCGGTTAGGATTCTCATGTCACAGGAGTAACTAAAAATGAAGAAAATCGCAGCACTCGCGGCAGCCTTGGCTCTTGCCGGCTGCGCGTCATCGGGCGTCAAAGTCTCTGACGACCAGCTTTCCCAATTTCACGAAGGCCAGACGACGAAGCAGGAGGTAATCGCCGCCCTGGGCCAGCCCACGACGACTATGCGCAACATGGACGGCACCACGACACTGATGTACAGCTACGTTGAGTCCCGCGCCCGCCCCTCGACGTTTATTCCAATCGTTGGAGCCTTCGTCGGCGGGGCCGACACCAGATCAAACATGGTCATGATGATGTTTGACCACCAAGACATCCTGTCCCGATACACCTCGTCATCGAGCCAAACGGGCACCAGCACCGGTCTTGCAACCGACGCCGGCGGCCCTGTCGCGGACCAGCCCCGTAAGCCCTAGCTTACCGTCACCGCGCAACTGCCCGATTTCGTGGCGTCATAGGCGCTGGTGGCGGTGATCGTCGCCGTGCCAGCGCCCACCGCCTCGACGTGACCGTGACTGTCCACAGTCGCAACCAGCGCATCACTGGACGTCCATTTCACCTCGGGGCTGGTGCTGGGCACCACGGCAGCGGTCAGCGCATCCAGATCGCCCTCGACCATCGCCAGCGTGCTGGGCGTCACCGTGACGCTCGTGATCGTGACCGGCGCCGGCGTGTCTTCCACGATCAGGCCGAAGTCCGACGCCGTGGCGCTGGCTTCCATGCTGTAGGTCGTCACGTCGTCGAACGGCGCCGACCGGCTCATGGTCGTGATGATCATGAAAGCCGTGAAGGTCAGATCGGGAAACGTCATGCGCAGCCAGGCGGTGGGCTGGCCGCCGGTCGCCGCCGGATTGGCGACGTGCTTCGTCAGTTCGATCAGGTTCGCAGATCCGGCGCCGCTGGCCTTGCAGGTGCCGTCGCCCGAGATCGTGAGGGACTGGAACGTGGCCAAATTCTCGCGCAGCGCGCCGATGGAGTCGTCAGCCGTCGCATCGGTGGTTTCCCATTCCAGGTTGAATTCCTTGGTGCGCATCGAGCCGAAGCGCTTCCAGTCGGCCTCGACAGGTCGGGCGTCGCCGCAGCCAATGGCGTATTCCAGGACCACGTCGCGGCCAACGTATTTCGTGCTTTTGCAAATAGCCATGTCATGGCCTCCAAATGAAAAGCCACCCGAAGGCGGCAGGTAGATTTCGCCCGGAGGCGGTCAGAAAAGGATCTCGATGTCCAGCGCATACCAGCGCCGGTCGTCGGTCGTTGTGCCCGGCCCGGTCGGCTCGGAAATTCGGATATGCGCGGCTCCGCACGGTGGCGGGACGGACAGCGCGGCGGCGGTCAGAGCATCAGCACCATCTTTCGGCGGCCCCACCGACCCCTTGACGGCGCCCAGCAGGATCACGCGAAATCGCGGGCGGCGGTCGTCCACGTCCGGCTGCGGGCCGCCGTCGCCCTGAATCGAACAGATCGGGCTTTCCTCGATGCCCGGGCGATCCGTCCACATGCCCATGCTGTAGACCCAGGCCGACCCAAGGATCGCCTCGATCCAGGCTTTCAGTTCATCAAGCACGGTAGTGGGCCTTCAAGATTGCTGGGATGCTGCTCTTGATCTGGTCAAAGCCTTCGGACAGAAAGCGCGGGCTGGCGTTCGGGTCCCAGTAGTCGCCACGCCCGTCTGGCCTGGGCTGGCCTTTCAGCGTGCCCGGCGCTTCGTGGACAGCAAAGGCGTAGCTGGCCGTGTAGCCCGTTCGCCCGATGATCTTGTTGCGCTCGACCTTGATCTCAACGAAATGGCTGTTGATCAGGTTCGAGGTGTCGATCGGGGTCATCGTCGCGGCCATAGCGCCGCCCTGGGACAGAATGGCGGCAACAGTGCGATCCGTTGTCTTGGTCGCGATTTCTCGGGTGACGCGCCGGTAGTTGGCCTTGACCCGATCTATTCCTTTCACTGGCATGCTGCCCCCTACGCCGTTGCCAGCCGAAAATCCGGGCTATCAGGCTCGTCCAGGCTGGACATATCCCACTCGGTGACAGCTCTGATCTCTTCCCAGTCGTCGTGACCAGCGAGTTGGATCAGGTCCAGGTACTTGGGCCGCTTGTCCTCGGTGAAGATCAGGTGCTTGGCGACGAACTCCGCGCCCGACTGATCGCGCACCTGTTCATTGGCTGCCGTCCAGGTGCAGGCGATTTCGAAAGGCTCGCCGTAGGCGTTCGTGCCGTTCCAGTCGCCGCGCCCAGTGAAGGGCTTGATCGTGGCGGTGTTGGCATACGACCAGTTCGCTACGTTGGACACGTCACTTCCCCTGCATACAGCCGCCCGCGGCCACCCAGAACCCGGCAGCCGCCTTGGTCGGATCGGGCGGGATCAAACCGGTGGCGCAGCCGTGCTTATCCAGGCCGCGCAGCAGCGACATGGCGCCGCGCCAACGGTCGGCGAAGCCCTGATACCGGAAGGACCGGGACGCGCCGCTGGGTGCCGTCTGGCTGCTGATGTACTTGTCGCCCTGCCCCAGGCCCATGAGGCCCAGCAGATAGAGCTGGATCAGCAGGGCCGTGGCCGGCGTGTAGTGGGCGTCCAGACAGTCCTGGATGCTGTTGGCCTGCTCGACCAGCGCCGCCAGGACGAAATCGGGCAGTGTGATGCCCTGGCCTTCCAGGTACTGCTTGGCCTGATCGGTGGTCACCATGGCTCGATTCCAATAATTGGGATGCCCCGCCGAAGCGGGGCAAAAGAACCGCCCGCAGGCGGCTATTCGGCGGCGGTCTTCAACGGATCGCCGTCGGGCAACAGGGTCAGCAGCTCCGCCGCGCTTTGGCGGCCGTCGAACTCGATTCCCAGCTCCTTCAGCCGCTTGGCGATCTCGCCTTTGGTCGGAGGCTTGCCGCCGGCGCCGGGCGTGGCCGGAACCAGTTCGGCGGCTTCGCCACCGATGGGGCGGACGTTGGTCTTGAGCGCCGGGTGGAGATGTTTCAAGTCCACGACGGCACCCTTCTCGACTCCGTACCAGGGGCGAATGACGATGTATTTCATGTCGTGCCCCTGTTAGGTCAGATCGGCCGCGTACACAACTCCGGACAGGCCGGCATCGTCGGCCTTCACCTGGATGCCCATGGCGCCCATGATCTGGAAGTTGTAGTTGACGTTGGGCAGCGGACGCGGCAGCGGCACCACGCCCGTGGTCATGCCCACCAGGGGCGTCACCACATCGCGGCGGCGCTGGTAGCCCAACAGCTCGTTACCCGAGAGCGCATAGGTCATGCGGAACTCACGCACGTTCCAGCGCGGCCCGAAGACCTGCAAGATCGTGCGATCGGTCGCAATGCCGTTGCTGTCGAGGTACGGCGCGTTCAGGTTGCCGAAGATTTCCGGCGAGACCCACACCACGTCATAGGCGTCGACCCGGTTGGCGCGTGCCGTCTGGCCAAACGCACCGCTGGTGAAGAACTTGTTCAGGTCCGTCTGACTGGCCGTGGTCAGGTTGATCGCGCCGCCGGAGGCACCAGCCGTCTTCAGGTCGATCTTCTTGGTGTTGGCGTGATTGCGCAGGCCCTTGGCCTCGTAGCTTTCGACCTTGATCTTGTCGTTGCCATCGAGCAGGTACGAAACAAGCTTCTTGTTGTACTTGCGCAGCTTGGCTTCCTGGCTGTCCAGCACCAGGTCCAGGCCGACGGTGCTGAGGCCCGCGGCGTGGCGCCAGTTCACGCCGTACCCGGCCGTGAAGACCGGGATCGGGTCCCCGCCGGTGTTGTACTCGGTGTGGTCAAACGAAAACGGCGCCTGGCCGTCCAGGCTCACCGAGACATCGTCGGCGATGTCGCCCACCATGTTGTAGAGCTTGGCGGTCTTGCCCACCGGCAGGACCGTCTGCACCGCCAGCAGATCGGTCAGGATCTCCATGCCCGTTTCGGTGTCGCGCATCTGGATGACCTGGTTGTCGATCTCGGCCCAGAAGTCGCGCGCGAAACCTCCGACCGCATTGCACGCCAGCATGTCAGGCGTCATCTGGGCGCGATTGGCCTCGACCATCGTCCGGTGCTGGCGGTTGTAGATATTGCGGTTGGCCCACAGGTCCGCCCAGTGGCCGCGCAGGCGGCTGTTGGCCGCCAGGGTTTGGGGAGTGAAAAACATGTGTGATCTCCTTAGGCGGCAGCGCCGGGTTTCTGGGTTGCGCGCATCCGCACGCGGATGAATTCGGTTTCGCCGGAGCCGATCGTGAACTCGTCTTGCGAGAAGCCCACGATGGCGTCGGTACCGTCCACGCCGACCGCGCCCTGGCCGGACGAATTGACCTTGATCGGCGTGTCCTTCGCGTAGGCCCCGGCGGCGCACAGGATGGCCAGTTCGCGGCCTTCCTCGACGTAGTTGCCGATGGCAGAATGGCCGGCCGGAACCGGATCGGTGATGGTCAGCCCCTCGTGATAGGCGACATCGATCACATACATCCGGCCCGCGACGGCGGTTGCTTGCGCGAACTTGTCAGAGCCGTTGATGGTGGCGAAGGTGCCGGGCTTGAGGTCGGCCGCCGTGAGGCGGGTTTCGGTCTTGTACAGGGACTGACCGTCAATGTTGACGCGGCGATAGCGGCTCATTTCGCACCTCCGAAGTAGGCAGCAGGATCCGGAGCACCCTCATCCTGCGGTTGATTGGCGGCATTCGCGCCGATGGTGGCGGCGGTGCCCAGCGACTTGAACATGGCGTCCAGGGGCTCGCCCGACAGCGCATTGGCGACGACGTCGCCGTGCACGGCTGCCACGGCCTTGCGCTTCTCGGCTTCCTCGGCGCGGGCGTTGGCGGTGAGTTGCTCGGCCAGGGCCGTCTGGTTGGCCTGCAACGCCGTGACGGCGTCGGTCAGGTTCTTCAGGGGTTCCGCCATGTTGGCGGCGACGGCTTCGCTGGTCCCTTTGATCAGGTCGGCCCGTTCTTCAGCGGTGATAGGCATGTTGCCCTCCGGTGGTTGCGCAGGGCGTGCCTGCTGGGTGAAAAATCGTTTGAGAGAGTTGGCGACCGCGGTGACCCACGATTCCTGGCGCACGACGGCCGTGCCGGTATCGGCGAAGGTGATGGCGCCGCCCTTGTCCTCGTAGCCGTAGACTTCGGAGACGCCTCCGTTGCGAACGATCACGGCCTGGCTGTCGGTGAAATCCGCGACCCAGACGTATTCGTCGGCGCCGGTTGCCCAGCGCTTGCGGGCGGCCTGGCTCAGACGCTCTTCGCGCTGCCGATAGGACTCACCCACCAGCGCGCCGGTGTTGGCGGCCAGCGGTTGGGCCTGATCGGCGTTGACCATCATCCCGACGCCCTGCTCCGGGGTCGCTGCGCCCACCTCGTCCAGCAGGATGGCGTCGTGGTCCATGGCGTGGATCTTGGCGACCCACTGGGCACCCTGGGCACTCTGCTCTTCATTGGGCTCCAACTGCTCCAGGAATGCCGCCACGCTGGTATGGATGGGCGGCACATCCTCGCCCTTTTCCAGGGCCTCCAGGCGCTCCAGCAGCCGCTGGCCGCCCTCGTGCTTGCTGGCCGTCTCCACGTCGATAACCTTCTCGACGTAGATCCGATTGCCGGCCTTCTTCGCGTTGCGGTTGGTGGCCCCCACATAAAACCCTGCCAGCCCCTCGGGGCTAAACGCCGACACGAACTTGCCGTCGACGACAGGATGCCCGAGCGGCGCCACGGTGCCCTCCAGCTCCTGGTAGTGGGCATCGATCTCGGCGGCCGTGTACAGCCCGCCGTTCATGATGACGCCGGCGGGGAGCGTGTAGCTGGGCACGATCCACGAATCCCGGCCGTTGATCTGCTCGCGCCGTATCTGGCTGGCGTTCACCTGGGTCGTGATGTTGACCTGGGTGCGTCCGGCTTGATCCACCGACGGGCGGCGGCCGGCCAGCGCCGGATCCAGGCCCTCATTGACCTGCAGCACGATCTGCTTCTTCATCATTTGTCCTCGTCGGCCCACGGGCCGTTGTGCTTGGCTTTCATCACGCGCTTGGTTTCCAGGGCGCGGGCCTGGATCTGCGGCACCAGGGGCTTGCCGTTCTCGTCCACCAAAACGGCTGTCTGGGCGCACTTACAGTTGATTGCGTTCCCGTCCCGGCTGTACCAGTCGCGCACCTCAGCGGTCGTGTACAGATTCCCGTGCCGGGCGGCGTGCGTGGCGCGCGTGGTCGGGCTGAGTGCCGACAGGTGCATTTCCAGGGTGCGCAGCCCGTACTTTTCGGTGGCCTCGTCCGACTCGTCCCAGCGGGCCCGGCGCAGCGCCATCGGCACCTCGGATCGGGCGATCTTGTTCGCGCGCCGCGCCTCGATGCCGGCTTGATCGGTCAGGTTGCGAGCGATGGCGCGCGGATTCAGGCCCCGGCCAATGCCGTCGGTCAGGATTCGAGACATGGCGGATTTGACCGTCGCGGCCAGCCCCCTCATCTCCTCGAATTCGCGGGCCTGCACCAGCGCCATGCGCCGCCGGTACGGGTCGCTGCGCATAATGTCGGCCACACTGATCTGCCCGGCGAGATACGCTGGCGACTGCTGGGCGAGATTGGCGAACGCCTGGGCGGTGCCGCGCCGATAGGCCACGGCCACATAGGCCTCGAAAAACCACGGATCGCGCTGGTCAGCCAGCAGCGAATCAACCAGGTCAGATCCGTCGGACAGGATCGACGCCAGAAGGTACTGGTCGAGCCGAAACGTGTAGCGGCGGGCCTTTGTGTCTGTCGTCGCCCTGTTCGCCATCGGCTCGGCCGGTATGCGATCCAGCAACTTGACGTAGCCCCGGGAGATCTTGCGAATGCGCCGCCCGAACTCGCGCATGGCGCCGCGCTCCAGGCGATCGACACCGGCGGGGTCGCGTTTATTCGCGGGCAGGATCGGCGGGTTCGGCTTCGTCGCCATCCTCGTCCTCGTCATCCTCGCCCAGCGGATCAGGCGCGTCCTCAGGGTCGTAGCCTGCTGCCGTGCGAATTTCACCACCGGTGAACACGGTCTCGCCTGTCGCCATCGCTTGGGCGTTGATCTCGCTCATCAGCTTGGCGCTGGCCAGCTTGTCGGCCTGGGTTGCATCGGTCAGATCGTCCCACATGACCGTGTATTCAGCGATGCGGTCCACAACACGGACGCGCATCAGGTGCTCAAACAGCTCATGGATCTCGAAACCCAGGTCGCCGCGGCGCGACTGACAGCGGGCGTTGAAATACTTCTGGTCTTCGCTGCTGGCGCGCTCACCGGTTTGCATACCCACCAGTATCTTGGTCGGAATGTCCAGAGCGGCGGCCGCCGTCTGCAGGTTCACGTCATAGGTCGGCTTCGGGTCCGGGACGTTGGCCACCAGCGGCGTGACATTCGCGCCCTGCAGGATCATCAGCAGATCGTTGGCGCTGTTGACCTCGCGGGCGGCGGCGTTGAATTTCTCTTGTAGATCGGCCAGATCCACGCCGTACATGGCGGCCAGGTCGCGAAGATTCACTTCCTTGTCGAAGTTGACGGCCATCTGGCGCGCGGCGTTCTTGAGGAAGCTTTCGCCTGATCCGCCCTCGACCTTTTCCAGACTGACGAAGGCGTTGTAGGCCGGCTCCAGAAACCCGATGGCGTCCGCAGTCCAATCGCCCAGGATGTGGATGCGGTCGTAGTGGATCTTGACCTGGCTGCGGCTGCCGTTCGCCGTGGTCTGGGTGTACTGCCAGTATTTCGGCAGGCCGTAGCGGTCGGAGTTCGGCTCGGTGTCGAACTCGACGGGCTGCAGGGCGCCAGCCCAGGCCGGGATGACGTCGACCAACGCTGGATTGCTGCCGCGCACCGGCTGATCCCAGGCCTGGCTGTCGCGGATGCGCAGGATCAGGCCTGAGAATCGCCCCACCAGCCGGCGGCGGTCAGCTTCGCCGATCTTGCGCCAAAATGCGACGGACGCCAGGGGCTTCACCTTGCGCTCCCAGGCCGTCTCGGACCGGGATTCATCCTGATCATCGCCCTCGATCACCCAAGGATTGGTCTTCCAGCAGGCGCCGATGATTTTCTCGACGGCACCGTAGGCCACGCCGCCGCGCCGGTACAACTTGTAGAAGTCCTGAAAGTCCAGGTCTTCCTTGAATCCATACTCGCACCACGCCGCATTTCGCTTGGCGTCCAGCCCCATGCCTGGGTTCAGCAGCGACATGCGGGCGCGGGCCATGCGCATGTCGTTGAGCGCATGGTTCACGGCCAGGGTCATTTTGTCGGTCATGCTGAAATCCGTTTGATGATGCCGGCGCGGCCCTCGGTCAGGTAGCCCTGAGCTTCGGGGTTGCTGATCCACTCGACGCCGGATTGCTGGGGGTCGGACCACAGCGCGAACTCGTCGGCCGGGCTGCGCTCGGCTGCGATCTGGCGGGCGCAGGAAATGCAGCGCGCACGGATCACCAGCGAGACGCTGTTGTCTCGCGCGAATACTCGGAAAATGGGCATTTACCTGCCTTTCAAGAGGCGTTTTGGGATCATGAGGCCAACGGCCTGGAGGCCTCCGCCCAGCATGTCCGCCGCGCAGTCAGCCAGGGTGTCGACCTGGTCGTCGTGCTTGTGGCTGTCGGTTGCCGTGAAGGCCTCGCACTCGGCCACGAAATCCGCCACCCAAGGCGCGTCCTCGGGCAGCGCCACGAAGCCGCTTTCCAGGTGGCCCTGGATGTCCATCACGCGGCTGTACTTGTCCTGGCCGCGCAGGCGCTGCAGCTCCTTGACCGGGATGTGGTGCTTGGTCTTCAGCTGCTGGATAAGGCCGGTGCCGCTGGACTTGTCCTCGATGGCGAAATACCGGAAGGCCGTGCGCTGGTAGGAGGCGGCCTGCTTCCACTTCGCCCACACGTCGCGGGCCGTCTGCTCGAGCGCGACGGCATCCAGCTTGGCGCGCACACAATCGAGCAGGTACACGCGGCCATCCTCGCCCATGCCGGCGTGCAGGAAGACTGTGTAGTCGTTGTGCTCCTTGGCCTTCTGGGCCGTGTCCACGTAGGCCGCCCGCCACTTGAGCGGTGGCACCGCGCGGTAGCGCGGGAACCAGGCGCCCTTGATGATGGCGCCGCCCTGGGGCGTGGGCCGCTGCTGCATCTGGCCGCTGAAGACGTAGGCATTGGCCCGCTTCAGGCGCTTGAGATCGGCCACCGTGTGCTTGGCCGGCCACAGCGCGCGCTCGGTGGGCTGGTCCTCGTCGATCAGCGCCTCAAGGCAGACATGCTCCCAGGCCTCGCCGTTGCCGCCGGCCAGCAGCCAGCCCGCCAGGTCCTCCTCATGCAGGCGCTGCATGATGACGATGATCGGCGTGTCCGGACTGTTGCGCCGCGACTCCAGGGTGTTCTGGAACCAGTCGATGACACCCTTGCGGATGACGTCGGACGTCGCCTCGTCGGGCTTGTGCGGGTCATCGATGATGATGGCGCCGCCAAAGCCGGGCCGCGCCTTCCCTGCCCCAAAGCCGGTGATGGTGCCGCCCGAGCCCGCCGCGTAGACCACGCCACCGACCGTCGTGCGCCAGTCGCCCTTGGCGTTGCTGTCGGCTCGGATACCGACGCCCGGGAAGATCTGCTGGTATTCCTCGTGCTTGACCAGCTCGCGGGCGTTGGCGGCGTTCTGCACGGCGAGAGTCGCCGCATAACTGGTGTGGATGAACTCGGCGTCCGGGTGTAGACCCAGCGCCCAGGCCATGAAATTGACGACAGCCAGCTCGGTCTTCGAGTACCGCGGCGGCACGTTGATGATGAGCCGCTTGCACTCGCCCCGGTAGACGCGCATCAGCGCATCACAGATGACCTGGTGGTGGTCCCCGCGCAGCCACGGGAAGTTGCGCCGCGCCAGGAACATGTACCGCGAGAAGTAGTACAGGTCCTCCCTGGCCAGCGCGCGCCCAACGAACCGCTCCTCGTCGGATAGGTCGTTGAACTGCATGGCGTCACACCTTTTTCAGCATCTCCTGCGCGATCGATGCGAATTCGTCTTTGTCCATGGTGACCTGCTGGATGGGGCCGCCGTTCGGCCCGCTCACCTCACGTTTATTCGTGAACATGCCGCCCTGCTCCTTGGCGGCCTGCTCGAGCACGGCCGCCGCGGCCACCACGTTGCCGCGCGCCATGTGCCGGTCGTAGATCTTGCCCAGGGACCGCAGGCGGAAGGCCTGGTCCGCGATGGGGATCTCGGCCACAGCCTCGCGGAACTTCTTGCGGGTTTCGTCGAACAGGTCGCGCCACTTCTGCGACAGCTTGGCTCCGGCCACCTTCGTGGGGTCGTACTGGGCGACTTGGGTGCGAGCCACGTCCAGGCCCATTTCGTCCTTGATGGCGGCGGATACCTCGCTGGGGGTGTCGTAGCAGGCCAGCGCTTGCACGATGAAGCGCTTGGCCGCATCGTTGAGCGTTGCCATGTTGAATTCCTATCTGGTCAGGCCGCCGCCATCAAGCACGTGCCGCACGCATGCGCGATGCTGGCGCCGGATACTTCTGCAGGTCGCTCGGCCGCCTCGATCATCTGGGCGACCTGGGCGCTGGCGCCATAGCGCCGGACCACGCCGACAAACTCCTCGACATCATGGCCGCGCAGCACCAGCTTCGGCATGCCGTCCTTGGTGAACTTGGGCGCGCCGAATTCATCCTGCTCCTGGCCGATGTGGTAGAGCTCGTGCTCAACCAGCGCGCAGAACTCGGTGTCGCTGCACTGGGCGCAGTAGTCCGCGGCCAGGGTAATCAGGAAATCCGGCACACGGCCGAACCACTCGCGTAGCTGCTGCTCCTGCCGCGCCTTCTGCCAGCCACCGGCGCGGATCATGACCGGCTCGGCCTGCCCGATTACCGTGCGGCCGCGCTTGGCGAAGGCTGACGACGCCCAGAGGAAGCCGATGTCGGCGTCCAGCAAGTGGGTGTGGTCTGGATTGTGAAGGGGGCCATCTTCGGCCAGGATGGTTTCCTGAGCCCAGGCCGCAACGTTCGCCGCCGGCGCCAGGATCATATCGAACAGGCCATCCTCCAGCATCCCCAAAAGCGGCACAGGGCGGGTGATTTTGTCCATGGCAATAAAAAACCGCCCGAAGGCGGCTGTATTTTTCTATCGACTTACAGCTCTAACGAGCCAACTTTCTCGGCGGCATTTTTCAGCGCGCTAACCAGAGCATCCTTTTGCTTGATTGCATCCTCTTTGGAGTATTCCTGTAAGAGTCGAATCATCCCCTTATCGATCAAGCTTGCGAAGGAGAACTCAACCCTGTGCTCCTTGACCGCTTGATTGAATGGCGACAAGCTTCGAAAGCGCACAACAACCTGATCGCCTTTTATTTCGACGTCCGGCAAATCTACGTTGTCGCGCATCATAGCGTTCGCGTCTCCCTCAGCGGCTGAAACTATCTTTACCATTACCCCTCCTTTTTAGTCACGCCGGTTAACTGACGGCTGGAAGGTTAACTATGCCACATTCATGCGCCCCGCGAATCTCTCGGCTCAGTGGGGCGCGAAAAGCAGCGGCGGCTGATGAGGAGACAACTGGGTGGGGTGGTGGTATGTTACTAGTTCCTACACCAGCGATTTACCAGGGAGACTATATGACCAAAAGCACACGCAATTCAGGAAAGCGCTGGACGTCTGATGATGTCAAAGCGCTGAAGAGCCTCGCCAAGGAAAATACTCCTACACGAGTAATTGGCCTAAAGCTGGGCAGAACAGAAGACGCGATTTATGCCAAGGCATCGGACGAAGGTGTCTCACTAAAGCCAACCAACCAGTCTCCGTATGGAGACGCTAAAGAGAAACCCTGAAATGAAACATCCCCGCCGTGAGCGGGGATTCTTTTGTTCAGGGCGCAACTTGCCCACCGCTATTGTCTCGCTTTCTGTCCCGCTTTTCCAGACCCGATGTCCCGCAAGCGAGACACGGAGTACTCAGCAGCAGCCCCGGACACCTCCGCAGCCCGCACCAGCAACACCGCATCATGCTCAACGAGCGCGTCCATCACCCGCTTTACGGCCTTCCGTGCGGCAGCCTTCTGCGGAACGGTCAACGGCCGCCCTTTCGTGACGTGCCTGACGAGCTCCCCTACTCTAAACGAGCGCATCGGGTAGGCCTCCATCAGCTCGATCACTTCGTTCGCATACTTCACCGCCAAATCTCCTTCTCCACCTTCATCTGGAACACCTCCAGCAGCCGCGTGTAATCCTCCTGGCGCAGCACGGCACCCGTCACTTCCTGGATCCAGCGCCTGGCCATCGTGCGCCGGCCGTCAGCCGACAGTTGTCCGAACCAGCTGTTCTTCCGTGTGTACTCGGCCTGGATCACCATGGCCTGGTGCCGCGGCAGGCGTTCGTACAAGGCCTGCACGGCCAGGGCGTGATCGACCATGATGGGCCGGTGATCGTCTTCCTGCGGCACGTAGCGCTGCATGTTGCCCGGCGTCTCGCCAGTCCAGCACCAGCGCGCCCAGTTCCACAGCAGGTCGTGTCCGCTCAGCGGGCGATCTTCCATCGTCACTTCCGCTCCTCGAACCCAACGTACGACTTCACCCGCCCGCTCATGCTGACCGGCGTCGGCAGCGCATCGATTTCTGCCGCCCTCAGATGCGGCGTCGGCCGCCACGGCCGGATCCTCAGCGGCTGGTTGACCCTCGGCACCACAACCTGGCCGGTGGTCGCGGCCTTCGCCCGCGGCTTCAGGTCGGCCACGCGGTTGAAGTATTCGGTGTTCGTCTCGCCGTTCAGAGGCGGCCCGAAGACGCGCCGCGCCCGGGTGCGCAGGTCCGCCATGGTGTCGCAGAACATGCTGGGCACGCCGGCGGCGGTCAGGGCGACAGCGATGCGGGATTTGGCCTCGTTCAGGGCCTGGCGCTGGGCTGGGGTGTAGGGCATCAGCGGGCCTCCTGGGCGTTGATCGGCGAAATCGTGACCGAGACACCGGGCCGGCCCCGGTAGCGCTTCTTCGCCGTGTGATCGACCACCTGGGTGTCGTCGGCCCACACCACGCCGTTGATGGCGTCGAACACGGCTTTCACGACGTTATCCGAATCCGGTTTCGTGATGGGCAGCAGCTCGTCGGCCAGGGCCTGGGCCTGCTTCTTCTTCGACCAGGACGTCGGGATGGGCAGCGCGATGAACAGGGTGGCCACCACGGGGCCTTCGATGGGCGGGCGGCCTGCCATGGCCTGGCTGGCTGCCAGCGCGACCGTGGACTCGTAGCTGGCCGTCTTCTCCGGCGTGTACATGCGCACGAACTTGCCGCGGGCGACGGCGCGGGGCCGGCCCTTGCCCTGGGGCTTGCCGGGGACGAAGAACTGGACCGTGCCGGCCGCCCGGGGTATCGCCCCGGTATCACCCCTGCCCTGCCCGGCGCGCGGGAACGCCAGGTCTTGCATGCTCGTCGGTTGGTCATGAAAAGTCATGGTGCTTTGCTCCGTTCGATGGCTTCGTGAAAGGTTTTTTGCTTGGCGTCGAGCCACTGCCGGCGGCGCTCGGCGACGTCAGCCGCCACCGCTTCGAAGTCCGCGCAGTGGCGCTGGAAGACGGCGCTTTCGAAGTGCCCGGCGCCGGCGGCCAGCGCGCATTGGCCGTAGCCTTGGCTGGCCATGCCGGTGTGGCCGCGCAGACTGAAGCGCGTGCAGTTGATGCATTGGACGGGTGTGGGGGTCATACGCTCACCCCGTAGTCGGCGCGCAGCCGGGAACGCTCGTCGTCGGTCAGGTCCGCGGCGGCAAAAACGCGGACTTTGAATTCCGGCGCCAGCTCGTCCACTCCCTGGGCCAGCCCCAACTCAGCGCCCTTAGCCACGATTCCCGACCAGCTGCAGGGCCAGGGCTTGGATGCGGCGGCAGGCTTGCTGGCCCCAGTCTCCGGCGGCGCAGCCCGCAGGTCGGCGATGATCGGCGCCAGGTAGGCGGTGCCGATGGGCTGGTCGCTGCCCTGAGCCTTGCGGCGCTCCTTCGCGGTTTCCAGGGCCAGCAGCACCTCGGCGTCGGCTACGCCGTCCCGCGCCCAGTCAGCGATACGCCGGTCGTTGGGCAAGGTCCGGGGATCGGCGCCGTTGCGGCGCAGCAGCACGGCGATCTGCGTGGCTCGCCGGGGTGCTTCGTCGGGGATCGTCGCCGGCGGCTCCTGGGGTTCGACAGGGACTTCCGGGATGCCAGGCGGCGCGGCGGGCGGCGGGTCCTCGTGCGCGGGCGCAGGTACGTACGCACGCGGGGGAGGTGCCGCCGCCGCTCCCTTTTCTTTTACTGTCCCTGTCCCTGTCCCTGTCTTAGCCGTGACACCGCTGTGACTTTCCTTGTGACTTCCGCCTGGTGTCACAGTGACAACCTTGTGACCCTCCGTGACGACTATCTGGATTCCGTGTGACGCCGCGACCTTGCGCAGGTGCGATGTGGGAGTGCCTTTCGCCGGCAGGATCACGCCGATGTCACGCAGGGCGGCGAACAGCATCCGGCGGTCTTCGCGTTCCTCTTTCTTGCGGTCGTTGTCGCCCTCTTTCTTGGCCTGGAAAGCCTCGCGTGCGCCCCAGGCCTCCAGTGCCTTCTCGGCGATGACGGGGTGGTACAGACGCCCGTCGCCGCACTTGATGAAGCCGCGCAGCGCCACGTCCTTGACCTTGCGCCACGCCGCCGGCTCCTTGCCGGCCAGGTGCGCCAGAATGCGATCGTCGTCAGGCAGCGAGGCGGCGGGCTCCTGATTCCAGGACTTGCACCACAAGCGCAACGCCGTCTTGAATTCCTCGCCGGTGGACAGCGCCATCATGTCGCTGTCCAGGAGCCGCTCTGTGTCCAACGGCATGAATGGCATGCCGCGCAGGTTGCAGTCGGCGGGCGTCAGGGGGTCAGGTAGGCCTGTCATGCGGTCACCGCCTCATTCTTTGCGACCAGCCCGTCGAGCTTCTGATAGGCGTCCCACATGCGCAGGCTGGCCAGACGGGCGACATGGACGGCGGCAGCCGGGCTGATCTTCTCGGCGTCACGGCACGGCTTGGCCGGCCGCCTGCAGCGGATTTGCAGTCCGTGCCCGGTATCGCTGAGCAGCAGGACGCCGGAGGCCTCGGAGCCCAGGGCGGGCAGCAAGTCATCGGTCCAGATCTCGGCGGGCAGCGCGTAGTAGTGCTTCCAGACCCGGCGCGGCCACGTGCGCAGCTCGAACTGCTGGGCGTATGCGTGTCGGCGGCGGACGAGCCGGCCGCTGGCGTCGAAGTCTTCTAGGCGAAGCGGTGACCCGACATTCTCGTGGCGCCACCACTTGTCCTTCCGGGCGTCGGCCCGCAGGTCGGCGCGGCTGATCTTGATCTCGACGTCGATCAGCCGCAGGTTCTCGGTGACGGCTAGGATGTCGGCCTCGTAGCCCGTCCAGTTGCAGTTGGGGACCACGACCAGGTACTTGCGGTTGAAGGTCTGCTGGGCGAGGGCCGCGGCGATGGTACGTTCGGTCCACTTCATACCACTCCCCCGCTTGCAAGAATCCGGTCGTGACGCGATATTTTGAGGACGTCAAACCTTGAAAACGGACTCAAAAATGAGCATTCAGAACGAAGAACTCGACCGCCACATTCAGCTCCAGCGCATCGGCACGAGGCATTGGTCTTGGTACGTTTCTGTGCCCGGGAAGGGGTACAAAAATTGCGAGGAATATGCACCCACCAGGGACGTTGCAATGGAGGAGGCGCGCGCCGAAGTGCGTCATCTGCTCGAATCACGGGGGGCCGAGTAGTCATCCCCTCGCCTCCGCCGCCATCTGCGCTTCGATCTGCTCCAGAACGCGTTGGCCCATGTCCACGGCCTCAGCGACTTCGCGGCGGGCGTCGGCCAGGGCGGCCGGGCCGTGCTCACCCAGCAGGCTGGTGGCAGCGGCCGCGGCTTCGCTCTGCTCACGGATGAGGGCGGCGACACCGCCGGCCGACACCGGCGCGCTGCCCTGCTCTTCACCGAGAGCCCGGGCGGCAAAGCCCAGCGGCAGCAGGATGCGATCGAGCGCGCGCCGCCGGACGTCGTCTGGCAGGCCGGCCAGCAGCGACACCAGGAAGTTCGCTGGCAGCAGGTTGGCGTCCTTCGTGCTGTCGTCGAGCCAGCGAAAGACGCGGTCAGCGTTGACCTTGGTGCGCTCGAAGGCGTCGAGCGTCTTGGGCTCGAACCGGATGCCGGTTGACGCGTCGGCGCCCAGGGCCTCGTGGGCCTCGACGACAGCCGCGGCGACGGTCTCGCGCGACAGGCGGTGCGCGCGGCGGTATTCGGCGATCTCCTCGCGGAGGATTCCGATCAGGGTCTGCGACAGACTACGCATGACAGTGGCTCCAGGCACCAGCACAATGGCGCCGTGACAGAAATGACAGGGACGGGAAGTACGAATGGACGCGCATTGCGGCCGCGGCGACACTGCCGCCATGGATGCCGACACACGACACGAATTGATGGATGAAGCCGAGCGCCTGGCGCTGCAGGCCTTTGGTGACTACGCCGACGCCAGCCACATCGAGGCGGTTTTCGAACGGCTGGCCTGGTGCTGGCAGCACGGGCTGCCGGCCGACGGTGCCGTGACGGTGCACTGACGTGATGACGTCGCCGGGGCCAATAGGCACGCGGTCGTCAGCAGGGTCCGGCTTCCAGGGGTGTTGGGGTTGGGTGGCCGGCTCCAGGTCCGTAGAATCTGATGTACCCAAGAACTCTATGGAGAGAAAAACATCATGACCGCCAGCGCGCCGCAAGAACTGCTTTACGTCTCGCCCATGCTGCTCGCCCCGGGCTCCATCATTGAGCCCGGGAATTTCGGCAAGAACATCCTTGGCCAAAACCCAACGCAGGGCAGAAATGGATGGCCCGTGGTCCGAGAACTGATTTTCGATCAGGTGCGTTTCTTTACTGCGCCTCACCTCCCCAGCCGACTGCACTGCAATTTCCTTTTCACCAGCACCGCAGCCGCGCTGCATGGAGGCCAGGAATTGGCTACAGAAGTCCTTTCTCCATGCATTTATAACGTTGAGATCACCGATCCCGAGGCCCCTCAATGCATGGGTGACTTCGATACGCTCAAGACGATTGACGAGAACCACTTCATATCCAGCACACACGCCGTGGCGACGGCGTACTGGCATGCAGCGGCCACCAATAATTTGCGTGAGGGGTGTCTGCCTGAGCTGCTTACGGCTTCGCCGATCCGCATTCTCAGAAGGGCTAGTTATCAGCCGCATATTCTTGTGCTCCCTACCATCAGAATCGCCCCGCCCAAGGATCTTTCCAGTCCTCCACAGCCTTCCTTGGTGCATCAAGATTCTGAACAACCGTCGTGAGCGCCGTGAGCGCCCGCATCGTCTCGGAAGCGATCTGCTCAAGCCGATCAAGGCGTCGCACAATCTCCTGCGAGTCGATCGGTTGCGTGGTGAGGTTGGACTCAAGCATGCGGCCCCCTACGCTTGTGGTAGCTCACCAGCGCATGGATGTGACCAACGACGTAGCCGGCGCCAAACGCGACAGCCGCGATCAGCATGATGGTCAGCTCAGACATGAGCGCCTCCGGTTTTTTTGAATAAGGAACGAACAACATGAAGCTGGACCGAAACCTTCAGCGCGTCGTACTTCAGGCGCTTGCCGAACTCTATCCAGAGCCGATGGGCCTGACGGCTGTCGAAAGCAGGTACCCGGAAAGCAATCTTCCAGGCGGAAAAGAAAGGCTCCAGGCCAATCTGCAATACCTCGCTGAGCACCAACTCATCACTCTGATGCCTCCGCGATATCTCGAAGACCGGCGCGGGATGGCAGTCATCACCGCGCACGGCCTCGATTTCTTGGCCGACGACGGCGGCCTGTCGGCCATCCTGGGGGTGGTGACGATCAAGCTTCATGACGATCAGGTCCGGCTGATGCTGGCATCGAGGATCCAGGAGTCGGACGCGCCAGAAGAAGAAAAGCGGAAATGGCTCGATCAGCTTCGCGGAATTCCGGCCGATGCCACAAAGCATCTTGTCCACAAACTGATCGACGCCGGTCTTGCTCAGTGGCCCGTCGTACTTGCCGCAATGCAAACACTGGCGAAGTAGGCGCAATGCACTCGAACTCCCCACCCAGCCGTCGCACAGCGGGAAGGTCAAAGTGGCCGGCGTCTGTCCCTCGACAATCAGCGTGATGCCGAATGGCGTGAAGGCAACCATGGAAATGTCCACGACGAGTTGGATGCGGCTAGACATGCTCGCCTCCTGCCGCTGGCTGGGGGTGCAGGCGGAAGTACTCGTACAGTGCCCAGACAGTGTTGATTCTGGGGTTCCGAACCTCGCCGGATCGGATCTTCTTCAGGGTGCTTTCAGGCACCCCGGAATGCCTGGCCACATCCGGCAAGGTGGAGTATTTCGTCTCCCGCAAGCGGGCATGGACGACGTGGAATAGGTCAAGGTTTTGGTCCATGCCCTATTTCAACTCATATTTGGGTTGGAAGTCAACCCGCACTTGGGTTATTTATTCTGCGAACATCTCAAATATGAGCGACCGCGCTATGAAAATCCTCGCTGAGAACATGAACCGGCTGATTGGGCCGGGCGGCCACTATTCGTCCAACGCAGCCGCCAGCGCCGCTTCCGACGGCATCACGCGGTCAACATACGACCGTGTGCGCAACGGCGACAAGGCCGGGGCCTCGGCGATCGCAATCGACAAACTGGATGGAATCGCCAAGGCGTTCGGGCTTGAGGTATGGCAACTCTTCGTTCCAGGCATTGAGCCAAACACGCCGGCAGCCTCGGCTAGGGCATCGACTGACACCCCCCTCCCCTGGCCCCTAAAAAAATCCACCGCAGAGCGGATCCGCGCGCTGACGCCGGCGCAGCTGCGCCAGGTGGATGACGCGCTGGACGTGATGCTTAGGGGGTTTGAGGCTGAAACCGCCGCGAAAAAAGACTCGAAGTGATTGTTGTGAGATCGTGGACACGAAGTGATGAAGATCACGCCGCTGGCGTGGGGTTGGCCTGTAGGCCCGGTGGGCACTGAGGGGGTACCGCAAATGATGAATGGCTCAGGAATGTTGTTTTCGCTTGTAGGCTATCTCGTGCTGATCGGGATCCCGGCAGCAGTCATTTTGGAAAAAGCCGGGTACAGCAAAGCCTGGGTCATCGTGGCATTCATTCCGGTGGTGAACCTGGTCGCCCTTTGGGTGTTTGCGTTTGCAAAGTGGCCAGCGCTTCGTAGGTAGCGCCTTCTAGCGCGGCTTCGACCTCTGAGAAACCCCGATTGAGTGCCGGCTGACGTGGGGTTACTTTAAACCCAAAGGTAACAAAACCTTATTATTAATGTGGATATGTGAGGAGAACCATGAAAAAGATTATCGCAGCCGCCGTCCTGGCCGTTTTCGGCGTCATCGCAACAGCACCGGCCTGGGCGCACAGTGGCGGCACCGACAAAAACGGCTGCCACATGAACCACAAGACCGGGACCAGGCACTGCCATTGATGATTTCGTTTGGCGCCGACCTGAATTGCAAATAGAGCAAGGAGCCATGAATGTCATTTATACGGGCACTGGCCCTGACATGCTGCGTTGTAGCAACCCCGGCATTTGCGTGGGATGGGGCAGATACTGACAGCGGCGCGGCCGTCGAGATCGAAACCGGCAATCTGGTTCGTACTGGCAGCGATATTCAAGTCTATGACTACGATTCCGGCGAATACCACGACATGTCAGTGGAGTCTATCCAGCGCTCGGGGAGCACCGTCGAACTCGAGGTATACGACTACGACACCGGAGAATACCGGACGCTGGAAATGGAAGACTGACAGCATTCAAGGCCAGCATCAAGACGATGCACGGCATTTATCCGAGCCTGTGGGCCGCGTCTTCTGGCGTGGGAGGCGTGAAAAATTGATTTTCAACAGAGGAGAAGGGACAATGGCAACAGGGAAACCGTCGAACACGGGCCGGCAACAACCGCAGCCACAGCCGAACCAAAAGCAGCAGCCTTCAAACGGCGGGCGCGGTTACACTCGGGACCAAAGGCCTCAGAATATTGAGTCCGCCCAGCCACCGCGACCACAGCCAACGAAAGGTGATAAAGGATGACACAGTCAGAAATTCTCGTCCGGGTGTCACATAACTATCACAAGAAGCGCGAGCATTTTTTCCGCCTGAATGACGCCGGTGCGAAATTTCTGTCTATCGTGGCTCTCACCGCTCTGGCGACCATCCCCGGCTGGGCAGGTATTTCCGTAGCTCTAATTAGTGGCGCGGCAACTATTCTATCCATCGTGCTGGACTTTCCCGGCATGGCCGCGAAGCATGAGTCGCTGGCTACGGATTTCCTCGCGCTTTTGGCTGACATGACCGACGGCACCATAACCCCGGAACAAGCGGAGCGTCGGCGCCGGGAAATCGGCGCACGAGAGCCGACAGCCTTGCGTGGATTGGTTCAGGTGTGTACCGACGAAGTGGAGGCATCCATCGGCTGCGAAGTTGAGATGGACAGGCTCACTTACAGGCGACGCATCGCAGCTCAATTCGGTTTCGGCGAACGCGCCCCAACCTGGGAACCGAATGCGGGCGCGAACTAAGCACCGCTAGCACCGCCCTCCCCGGAGAGCTTCTTCATGCCTGGAGGCCCTACCCCAGCACTCGCAGCCCCGTGCGCCGCACGAACTCCTCGTAGCTGATCGGCGCGCCGGGCCGGGCGTCGGGGCTGTTGGCCAGCCAATGTACCCAGGAACGGCCCGTCGTGGCGTCATAGACGGCCTTGAATGTGTAGTCGGGCACGGCTACCCTGGCGGCACCGATTGTCTGGGGATGGTCGCCATAGACCGGCCCCGAGATCACATACACGTCGCCCTTGGCGCGCATCACGTACTTGCGGGTGTCCTGCTCGATCTTGTTCCAGGCGCCGCGGTTCGCCTGCGGGGCCTGCGGCACCATGTTGACCAGGCTGAAGCTCTGCGCCATGGCGTCGGCATTCGACATGTCGCCGGCTGGCGCCATGTGGCCGCGGTCAAAGCCTGATCCCCTGTAGTCATCCAGCCCGGCCCGCTCGGCCGCCGGCAGCCGCGCCTCCTTGTAGAAGTTATCGGTGCGCGCGACGCCCTGGGCGGCGATCAGCGCCTGGCGGTTCAGGCGCTCGGCGACCAGCACCGGGGTTTTCCGCTGGCCACTGTACAGGATGGCAAAGGAGGAGAAACACAGTTCGCGTTGGGCCGGCCGAGCCGGCACGACGGGCGGCGCCTGGCGCGGGAAGAACTCGCGGCACTGCGCGAAGGACGTCTGGACGTAGCCGCCTGGTGCCGCGGGCGCGGGCGGCCGTGGGCTGGCTGCGCCCTCCCCTGGCTGATCCAAGTTCAGGCGCGCCAGGATCTGGTCGACGTCAATCTGACCCCGCAGTTGCGGGTGCAGCGCCCAGGTCATGGCGGCAAACGACACCGCCGCCGATAGACATACCGTCTTGAGGAATTTTGCGAGGCCGCCGCTCGGCTGCTTCTTGCGTGGGGCCGCCCTGCGCTTCGCGGTGCGGCGACCCTGATGTTTCTTTGCTGCCATGGTCGCCGATTATAGGAGGCGCACGCACTGAAGCCCTGTAGCGTCGAATGTTCGTGACTCATCTGCACTGGGTTGATGTCATCCCAGCCAGCAGGCCCACAACAACCTGGGCACAGGAGCGCAGCATGATCAAAACCATCGTCCTGGTGCTGATGATGGTGGTGTTGACCGCCTATTCAGCCCCAGTCTGCTAACCCCAACCAGCCGCCCCTCGGGGCGGCTTTTTAGCATGCTAAAGCGGACTTCCGACTGTCACGGCCCTCCAAGGGCTGTGTCACTCACACATCGACACCCAGCGATCCGTAGACTTGTCGTCAAGCGGGTAGGGAAAATCCCAATCTCGCCATCAAAGGCCGCGCCCGTCCTGGATTCCACGAGTCCGCCCGTTGCGCAAGGCTTTTTACTGGATGTTTACACAGTTATTATTGACTTAATGAATTGGCGGAGGGCTCAGCTATGGTGGTGGAAACTGGAGACGTGCGTGGATTGCCTGTGGGCGATACTAAGGCGCTCATCGCCTCTCAGCGAAAGCTGGCTGCCCTTGTCAGACTCATCACCTATGACCGACAAAGCGCTCTCCTGAGCCTCGGAGATCTGCAGGGCGATGCCCTGCAAGCCGTTCGGGACTACACGGACCAGCTTGGCGAAATTCTTGAAGCCTCACAAGGCAACCCAAATTGCGGTTGACATAGCCCATTTATGGGTTTAGCATTCTCCCAACAACTCATATTTGGGTTGTATTTGGGAGACCACCATGCCGAAGCGCCCCCAGGCTGCCAAGCCTGAGACCATCACCGCCTACAAAGGCTTCACCGACGCCCTGACCTGCACGGGCGGCGACCAGGGCGCGGCCCAGGCCAGCGGCGACCAGGGCGCAGCCCAGGCGCTGGGGAAGTTCTCCACCGCGACTGCTGCCGGCATCGAGTGCCGTGCCCGCGGCGCCGAGGGCTCCGCCCTCTTCCTGGTCTACCGGCACAACGATTGGCGAGACGAAGCCAATCACGGCCGCATTCTCCACGCCCGCGCCGTGATCGTCGGCCAGGACGGCATCAAGCCGGACGTCTGGTACTCGCTGGACGCCGAGGGCGGCGTGGTGGAGGTCGACGATGAGTAGGCCCGCCATCAACCCCCGCTTTACCCAGGCCCGCCGCCGCGCCCAGCGCCTGGACGCCGCCACCAGCCACCCTGGCCTGAGCGTCCCCGCATACCAGCGTCGCACCATGACGCCGCGCGTCGAAATCGGCGTGCTGCGCGACCCGGCCCTGCTCATCATGCTGTCGCCGGCCATCCATCTGCCCGAGCGCACCCGGCGATTCGATCGCTATGACGCCGTGGGCGTCCTGGCGCTGGCCGGGTTCGTCGCCCTGATGTTCGTGGGGGTTTAACCATGATCATCCTCGGAATCGACCCGCGCTCAAAGAGCAAGGACAGGCTGGATGCGCCCGCCCCGCTGCCGCATGTCTCTCGTCGCGCACTGGCGCGAGTGAAAGACCGCATCGACCCGCCTACGGATTGCCCGCACTGCGGCGAATGCGTCGGCCTCGTGAGTAATGCCGAGGTCTATAACGGCCGCGAGTACGGTAATTGGCCATACGTCTACCTGTGCTCGGGCTGCCGCGCCTATGTCGGCCTGCACCCGGATACCGACCTGCCGCTGGGCACGCTGGCCGACCGCAACACGCGCGACGAGCGCAAGCACACGAAGTTCCTGTTCAAGACGATCACAGACGAACGCTTCGGCGCCGACCGCGACGCGGCCTACCTGTGGCTGGCCGAGCGCATGGGCATCGAGCCCAAGGCCTGCCATTTCGGGTTTTTCGACGTCGCGCAGTGCGAACGGGCGGCGGGAATCATCCGCGAGGCGCTGTCGGGGCGGAGGGCGCGGCCATGATCCTCGCCACCTACATCCAGGGCGTCCCCTGCCGGGTCCGGTTGACCTATCACCGCAAGGAAGAGCGCCCGGTGCTGGATGGCCCGATGGACTGGGCCGACCCCGGCCAGGCCGAAGAGGTCGATTTCCAGGTCCTGGACCTGCGGGGCAAGCCGGCGCCGGACATCGAGCAGCTGATGCTGAGCGAGGACCGCCGCGCCATCGAACAAGAACTGATCGCGGCCATCGCCGCCGAGGCCGATCAGGCCCGGGCGGATGCCGCGGAAGACGCATTGAAGTTTTCCGAATGGGGAGCATACGCATGAACGCCGTCACCGAACCCGTCGACCCGATCGGCATCATCGACAACCAGGATATCGACGTCTACCACTCGGGCCCCGGCATCAGCAAAACCGGTCTGGACCTGATCGAGCGCAGTCCGGCGCACTACTACGCCGAATACCTGGACACGGCACGGCCGCCGAAGGCCAACGACGAGACGCCGGCGCGCCTGGTCGGGCACCTGGCGCACTGCGCGATCCTAGAGCCCGCCGAGTTCGACCGCCGCTATGCCGTGCTGCCTGCGGACGCGCCGCGCCGGCCCACCAGCGCGCAGTGGAACGCCAAGAATCCCAGCAGCGACAGCCTGCAGGCCATGACTTGGTGGCGCGAATGGCTGGCCGCCAACGAAGGCCGCGTCGTCATCACGCACGACCAGCGCGAGACCGCCCTGCGCCAGGCCGAGAGCGTGCGCAAGCTGCCCGACATCCGCGACGCGCTGGACCGTGGCCGCCCGGAGGTCTCCGCGTACTGGCGCGACCCGGTGACGGGCGTGCTGTGCCGCTGCCGTCCGGACTGGGTGCATGACGCCGGGCCTGGGCGCGTCATCCCAGTGGACGTGAAGACCTACAGCAACGCCTCGCCGCTCGAGTTCGCCCGCCAGATCGCTCGCATGCGCTACCACGTGCAGGCCGCCTACTACAGCGACGGTTACGCCCAGGCCGCCGGCGTGGACGTGCTGGCCTTCGTGTTCCTGGCCGTCGAAACCGAATACCCCTACGCGGCCAGCGCCGTGATGCTGGATGACGCCGCCCTCGAGCAGGGCCGCGCCGAGTATCGCCGCAACCTCGACACCTACGCCGCCTGCCTGAAGTCCGGCGAGTGGCCGGGCTACCCCACTGGCATCCAGCCCGTATCCCTGCCCGCCTGGGCGCTGACCGACATCGAAACCTACTGATAGGAGACCGCCACCATGGCCGCAAATCCCACATCCCTTGCCGAACTGAAGCAGACCTCCAAGATGGTCGCCCGCGAGGCCGGAATCGGCAACGTGAAGAAGTTCTTCGAGAGCCAGAAGGGCACGCTCGCCGCGGTGCTGCCCAAGCACGTCGGCGCCGACCGCATGCTCAAGATCGCGCTGGGTGCGCTGCGCACGACGCCCAAGCTCATGAACTGCAGCGTCGAATCGCTCATGGGCGCCGTCGTGCACTGCTCACAGCTCGGCTTGGAGCCGAATACGCCGCTTGGCCACGCCTACCTGATCCCGTTCGAAAACCGCAAGAAGGGCGTCACCGAAGTCCAGATCGTACTGGGCTACAAGGGCCTGATCGACCTGGCGCGCCGCAGCGGCCAGATCGTGAGCATCGCCGCCCACGAGGTCTGCGCGAACGACGAGTTCGAATACAGCTACGGCCTGGACGAGACTCTGGCGCACAAGCCCACCATGGGCGCGCGCGGCCCGGTGATCGCTTTCTACGCGGTTGCCAAGCTGCAGGGTGGCGGCCACGCCTTCGAGGTCATGAGCGCCGAGCAGATCAACGAAATCCGCGACAACAGCCAGAACTACAAGTTCGCCAAGGATAAGCGCTCGACGGTCTGGGGGCAGCACTACGCCGAGATGGGCCGCAAGACCGTGCTGCGCCGCCTGGTGAAGTATCTGCCGGTCTCCATCGAGTTGGCCAGCGCCGCCGCCCTGGATGAACTGAATGCGGCCGGCCGGTCTCAGGCCCTGGATAACGTGCTCGAGGGTGACTACATCACGCCCGTGGACGACGGCGACGAAGACGACGCCGGCGACGGACGGGCCGCCACGTCAGCCGACACCGCCGATCCCGCGCCGGTCGGCCAGCACAAGCAGGCGGCCGCCCCCGAATATCTCGACGCCGACAAGGTCCTGACCAGCATCAAGGCCGCCAAGGACCACGACGTCCTGGGCGTGGCCGCCGACAGCATCCAGGACTGCGACCCCGCCCGCGCCGCGGAACTTCAGGCCGCCTATCAGCGCCGCCTGGACGAACTCGACGGCGTGATCGACAACGATCCGGGCCTGCCCTTCCCCGACGAGCCGCAGCAGCGCCAGACAGCCGCAGCCCCCGCATCCACCACCCGCCAACCCCGCCGCCGCGCTGATGCGGCCGACATGGAGTGATGGCCATGGACAAGTTCACCTACAGCGGCCCGGCGGAGATCCGGCACCTGAACTGCCGCAAGGAAGGCCCGGAAGAGGAAAAGGTCCTCACTGTGGACGTCAAGTTCCTATGCACGACCAACGCCGCGATGTTCGATTTCTTCGACGACGCCCTGCGTTTCGCCCTCTATACCGATGCTGGGGCCGTGAAGAATCCCGCCCTGCAGCCAATTGGGTTCTCGACCACGGTCATGAACTGCGATCTGACTATCCTGGGCCGCCGATACGGCAGCGTCGAGGTCAGCAAGTTCAGCCTCAAGCCAAAGGACGGCCACTTGGTCGAAATGACCTTCGGTATCAGCATCCAGCCCATGGCTGATGAGGTTGCGCAACTGGCGGAGTTCGTCGCCGACGAAGTCGATATTCTCATCGAGCCGCAGCCCGAACTGGACTTCGGTGGGAGGGCGGCAGCATGAAACTCACCCACATCGCAATCGAAAACATCCTGGGCGTGGCCCAGGTGGACGTCGCCCTGCCTACGCCGGTCACGGCCTTCTGCGGCGCGAACCACGCCGGCAAGTCCAGTGTGCGCGAAGCCATCCGCGCCGCGCTGCTGGGCATGCCCGAGCGGGTCCTGAAAAAGAAGGACTTGGGCATGCTGGTCCACGACGACGCCAAGGGCGGCAGCGTGGTGCTGGACATCAACGGCGGCCAGGCCACATTCACCGCGCCGGCTGGCAAACAGGAACTGGTGCATGACCTGAAGATGGCCGACTGGGAGCGCCAGCGCTTGGCGCTGCCCTACTGCCTGGAGCCGGCGGCATTCGCCCAGACCAGCGCCGACGACCGCCGCCAGCTGCTGTTTACGCTGACCGGCGCCACCAGCAACAAGGACGACATCGTGGCCGCCATGCGCGAGCGCGGCCTGACGGACGCCGTGATCGAGTCGGTGACGCCCATGCTGCGCGCAGGCTTCCAGGCGGCGGCGAAATTCGCGGAAGAGCGCTGCCGCGACGCCAAGGCCAGCTGGAAGGCGACGACCGGCGAGACTTATGGCCACGTGAAGGCCGAAGGCTGGGCGGCGCCGGCCGGGGCCCCTGTCGATGAGGCCGCCATCAGCAAGCTGCAAGCCAAGGCCGACGATCTGCGCCACCGCATCGCCAACGGCCGCACCGAACTGGGTGCCGCCGAGCAGAAGCTGAAGGCCTGGCTGGGTACCCAGGAAAACCGCGAGGCCGACGAAAAGGCGTTCGCCAGGCTGGCCGCAGCCCAGGACAAGCTGGCGCGCGACGAGGCCGAGCTGCAGCAGTGGGCCGAGCAGGTCCAGCAGCTCGAGCAGCGGGCAGGCACCGGGCCACGTATCGGGCTGGTGCATGACCTGGCGCGGGCGGTCAAATTCCTGACCGATAACTACGGCGGCAACTTGTACGAGCATGCCGAAGCGTTGCCAGCCTATGAGGCCCAGTACGGCGCCGTGGACGCCCAGGCCGACCCCGAAGCCGCGGCCAAGCTGCCCGAAGCCCGCAAGGCCCGCGACCTCATGCAACGGTCCGTGGATAACGACCGCCGCGACATCGAGGCCGCCCGGGCCGCCGGTGCCCGCCTGCAGCAGAACGTGGAGCGCGGCAGCCAGGCCGACGTGGACCGCATCCGCGATTTCCTGCTGGCAGCCGAAACCGAACTGGCACAGGTCAGCGCCGATCTGCGCAACCAGCAGGCCGCTCAGCAGGCCGCCGGCCAGGCGCAGGGCCGCACGAAGGCGGCGGCAGCCGCGCACCGTGACGCCCAGGACTGGCAGGCGGCCGTCGACGCGCTGTCGTCCGATGGCATCCCGGCCGACATCCTGCTCAAGGGCCTGGGCCCGGTGAACCGGATCCTGGCCGGCCTGCAGCGCACGCTGAATTTCCCGCGCGTCGAGATCGTCAACAGCGACATCGACGTCTACGTGGGCGGGCGGCCCTACGTCCTGCTGTCGGCCTCCGAGCGCTGGCGCGCCGACGCGCAGATCGCGCTGGCCCTGGCCGACCTGTCGGACCTCAAGCTGGTGGCGCTCGACGAATTCGGGATCCTGGACCTTGCGAGCCGCGCCGACTGCATCGCGGGCCTGGACGCCCTGGCCGAGGCCGGCCGGATCGACACCGCGCTGGTGTTCGGGACTTTCAAGAAGCTGCCGAATTTCGGGAGTTTCCCGTGCGTGACCGGCCACTGGGTCGAAGGCGGACGGATTGCGGAAAGCACGGCTGTCGCGGAAACGACAGCGGCATAGATCAACGGGCACAAAGGGCGCGGCGGCACGGTCTCCCTATCCCAACTCGCCGCTGCGCCTGCCCACCCTATTGGAGATTGAGATGCGCAAATTTTGCACCGACCGCGAGAAAACCATCGCTCAGAGCCCGGCTTGCCTCAATGCCTCGTTGTACTGGGACCGCAGCTCTTCGACCTCACCTTGCAGTTCCACATATTCAGGACCAAGCGCATTTATTTCATCGGGGGCTTTGTCGTCTTCGGCCATGAAGCGCTTCTCAAGTTCATCCATTTCCTCATGGAGAGCCTGAAGACGGCCCTGCGCCTCCACGAGCGCAGCCAATTTTTCTTTCAGCCCAAACGGATCTTTCATGATCCCTCTCCATTTTTCTGGGAACCGAATTTAATGTTAGCTGACATCAGGCACTTCCACCTATTTTGCGGCTCCGGATCCGGCGCCGCCGGCTTCAATGATGCCCGGCCCGAGAGCCCCGGCCTGCAGGGCCGCATGGTCTGCCTGGGCGGCATGGACGTCGATCCGGTGGGTGCCGAGGACTTCCGCATGCTGGCCGGCGTACCGTGCACCGTGCGTGACCTGTTCAGTCGGCAGCAGTACGAGGCCTGGCACGGCCACGAACCGCCGGCCGGCTGGGTCGAGGCTGGGCCCGACGACATCCGTATTGCCGCCCAGCACCTGCGCCCCGACATCGTGTTCCTGTCCGCGCCCTGCAAGGGATTCAGCGGCCTGCTGCCGGCGGCGCATGCGAAGACTCGCCGCTACCAGGCCCTGAACGAACTGACCCTGCGCGGCGTCTGGCTGATGCTGGAGGCCTGGGCCGATGACCCGGTGCCTGTCATCCTGTTCGAGAACGTCCCGCGCATCGCCACGCGTGGCCGGCATCTGCTGGACCAGATCACCGGCATGTTGCGCCATTACGGCTACGTTGTGCGCGAGACCACGCACGACTGCGGCGAACTCGGCGGCCTGGCCCAGAGCCGGAAGCGGTTCCTGCTGATCGCCCGCCATGCGGAAAAAGTGCCGGCGTTCATCTACGAGCCGCCGAAGCGCCTGCTTCGCGGCGTCGGCGAAGTCCTGGGCCGCATGCACCTGCCCGGGGACCCGGCCGCCGGCCCCATGCACCGCGTCCCCAGTCTCAGCTGGAAGACCTGGGTGCGGCTGGCCTTCGTCGAGGCGGGCAGCGACTGGCGCAGCCTGAACAAGCTGGCTGTCGAGGACGGCCACCTGCGGGACTTCCTGATCGTGCCGGAATATCGGGCGGGTTACCTCGGAGTGCATGGCTGGGCGGACAACACCGGCACAATCGCCGGCCGCAATAGCCCCACCAACGGCGCTTTCTCGATCGCTGACCCCCGCTTCGATCCGTCCGCCCATTGGAAAGACGGCCAGGCCTACGGCGTCCGGCGCTGGGAAGACGCCAGCGGCGCGATCAGCGGCGTGAAGTCTCCCGGCCAAGGGACCTTCAGCGTGGCCGATCCCCGCCATCAGGGCCCGGCGAAGCACAGCAACGAATACCGGATCGTGGCCTGGGAGCATGCCGCCCGGGCGGTGACCGGCGCCCACGGCAGCGGCCAGTGCGTGGCCGACCCCAGGGCCACATCTGGATTCCACGGCAAGGGGAAATATCGGATCGTCGACTGGCAGGATCCAGCCGGCACGGTCATCGGCGCCAGCACCACCGGCCAAGGCGCCTTCGCGGTCGCCGATCCGCGCAGCGGCATGCGGCGCGCCCGCGGCGACAACTACCTGACCGGCGGCCATTACGGTGTGGTGGCGTTCGATCAGTCCAGCGGCGCCGTGTCCGGCTCGGCGTGCCACGACAACGGCCGCTGGTCCGTCGCCGACCCCAGGCCCATGCCGACGCCAGATGACCGCCTGGTGTGCCGCATCACGTCGCTGGACGGCACATGGCACCGGCCGTTCACCACGCTTGAGCTGGCCGCCCTGCAGAGCATCTACGACCCCGACGACTACGCCGAGGCCGGCCAGGCGCCGTTCCTGATGCACGGCAGCTCCGACCAGGTCCACCGCGAGCACATCGGCAACGCCGTGCCGCGCCGGGCCGCCCAGGCCATCGGCAACGAAATCGGCCGCACCATCCTGCTGGCCAGGAGCGGCGAGACCTTTCAACTGTCCAGCACCCCGATCTGGGTCCGGCCAGTGGCCGAGGCTATCGCTGTGCGCGGAGGGCTGGCACCATGAACTTACCCACAGTAGCCGTGGATAACCGCGTGGAAAACCATATGACAGATCAGCGACAGCTAGAGCTGGCGCGAGGTTGCGGCAAGCAGATCAAAGGGCGCTCACAGGAGGCAGTATGCTGATATGCACCCCGGAAGACGTCGAGCAGATCACCGGCAAGACGAAATACAAGGCGCAACTGCGGGCGCTGCGCGAGATGGGCATACCCCACATGGCCCGCAGCACAGACGGTAGCCCCCTGGTGGCCGTGGCCGTTGTGGAGGCGATGCTGGGCGTGAAGGTGGCCAGCCGCGGTACGCCGGCGCCACAGCTGCGCGTGCCCGCCACACTAAGAGGATCTGGACATGCGGCCACGCAAAAAGGATAGACACCTGCCGGCGTGCGTGTACCAGCGCCACGGCGCGTTCTACTACGTCCACAAGGGCAAGTGGACGCGCCTCGGCGACGACCTGCACACCGCCCTGCTGGAATACGCAGGCATCGTGGCCGTGCCCGAGAACGGCTTCCCTGCCCTGGTCGACAAGGCCCTGCCCAACATCACACGGGACGTATCGGCTTCAACCGCTCGAATCTACCGGCGCTGCGCCGGCATTCTGAAGGAGACCTTCGCCGAGTTTCGGCCGGAGCAGGTCACGCACGGCGCCATCGTGCAGATGCAGGACATGTGGCGCGAACGCGCGGCCACCGGCAACCATCTGCTGACCACGCTGAAGCTGATTTTCCAATGGGCGATGGATCGGGAAATCGTGCTCGCCAACCCCACCCTGTCGGTCAAGCGGCTGCCGGCCGGCCAGCGCGATCGGCTGATCACGTGGCGCGAGTACCAGGCCATCTATGCCAAGGCGCCGGACTGGATCCAGGTCATCATGGACATCTGCTACCTGACTGGCCAGCGGATCGGCGACGTCCTCAAGATCGAATACGGCCACCTGCAGGACGACGGCATCTTCTTCGAGCAGGAGAAGACCGGAAAGAAGCTGGTGGTGGCCTGGACGCCCGAGCTACGCGCCGTGGTGGAACGGGCTCGCAGGCTGAAATACAGCATCAAATCGGCCCGGTACCTGCTGTCCGGGCGCGCCGGAACAAAGCGAGAGAGACAGAATGTCTGGCGCCACTTCAAGGATGCGACACGCGCCGCCGGCATCGATGACGTGACGCTGCACGACCTGCGGGCGATGTCGGGCACCGAAGCTGACCGCGAGGGCAAGAATGCCACCGAGCTGCTGGGCCACACCGACGCCCACACGACGCGAATCTACCTGCGCGACAAGGCGCCGAAGACCGTCAGCGGGCCGTCGAAACCCGGCAAAAAATCGGCTTAGTTTTGGACGTCCAATAGAAAACGTGTTTCTGATGGCTGAAAACCCGCATGAATAAAGGCTTTCCAAAACGATGACGTACTCGACCATGGCCTGGCCCCGCTGACGCGCATGCGCCGCCTGACGGCTGCGCGGCTGCGCGAACGGCCGAGGCCGGGAAACCCTGAAGCGAGAACCGCAACCGGGCGCGCCGGAGCGAAGGCATTGCAAGAGCGGACGACAGGGGCAGACGGACATGGCGGACTCCGGCGAAACAGGACAGGAGCCCAGTGTGCCTCGCCCCGCCTGCCCCGCCTATTCGCACTTTCCGTCTGGGATAAAAGCGGCCAAACGCCCCGAAACCGCTGGACGCCGGGCCGCCTTTATGCGTGCCGGCGCATCAGGCGATGCGCACCTGCAAGGCCCCCAGGCCTTCGATTTCGCCGCGCAGCCGGTCGCCGGCCACTACGGCGCCGACGCCGGCCGGCGTGCCGGTGAAGATCAGATCGCCCGCCTTCAGCTCGAAGAGCGTGGACAGGTAGGCGATGGCTTCCGGGATGGACCAGATCATGTCCGACAGGTCGCCCGCCTGGCGCGGCTGTCCGTTGACCGACAGCGTGATGCGTCCGGAGGCCATCGGACCGGTGGCGGTCACCGGGTGCACGGGGCCCAGCACGGCCCCATGGTCGAAGCCCTTGCCGGTATCCCAGGGGCGGCCGGCCTTCTTGGCCTCGGCCTGCAGGTCGCGGCGCGTCATGTCCAGGCCGATGGCGTAGCCCCAGATGGCGCGGGCCGCCTGTTCTTCCGTCAGGTCGCGACCGCCGGAACCCAGCGCCGCCACGAGCTCGACTTCATGGTGCAGATCCTTGGTGGCCGGCGGATACGGCAGCACCCCTTCGGCGCCATCCGCCACGCTCAGGGCCGCATCGGCGGGCTTGCCGAAGAAAAACGGCGGTTCCCGGCCGGTGGCCCCCATCTCGCGGGCGTGCTCGGCGTAGTTGCGGCCCACGCAATAGATGCGGCGGATCGGGAACCGCGCCGCGCTGCCCTGCACGGCCAGGGATGCCGGGACCGGACGGGGAATGACTGTCTCTTCCATGAAGATTGCTCCAAAAAAGCCCCCACGCTGCGCCTTCGGCTTGCTGCCCCCCAAGGGGGCGCTTTTTGCCTTGGGGCGGCCCGGCGGCAAAAAAGCCCCCACGCTGCGCCTTCGGCTTGCTGCCCCCCAAGGGGGGCGCTTTTTGCCTTGGGGCGGCCCGGCGGCAAAAAAGCCCGGACCGGCGTCCCGTTCGGTGAATCGACCAAGGGGGCGCCGGAACCGGGCGGATGCCCTGCGGCTTGTCGTCAGGCTTTCTTGCCTTGTTCGTAGCGGGCGGCGGAAGCGCGGATTTCCTGCTTGGCGGCATCCAGGTCCGACCAGCCCTGGACCTTGACCCACTTGCCCTTTTCCAGGTCCTTGTAGTGCTCGAAGAAATGCTGGATGCGCTGCAGTTCCTCGGCGGGCAGATCGGCGGTCGATTCGATGTGGCGGTACGGGGGATAGAGCTTGTCGACCGGGCGGGCCAGGAGCTTGGCGTCCTTGCCGGCTTCGTCTTCCATGTTCATCACGCCCAGGGCGCGGCAGCGGATCACGGAACCCACCTGCACGGGGAACGGCGCGATCACCAGCACGTCCACGGGATCGCCGTCCTCGGACAGGGTCTGGGGGATATAGCCGTAATTGCAGGGGTAGTGCATGGCCGTCAGCATGAAGCGGTCGACGAAGACCGCACCGCTGGCCTTGTCGACCTCGTACTTGACGGGATCCGCGTTCATCGGGATTTCGATGACCACATTGAATTCGTCGGGCAGCTTGTCGCCGGACGGCACACGATCTAGGCTCATAAAGTTCCTCTGGTTGCCTGTTCTATGAAACGAAATTCATTTTTGCCCGCTGCGGTCGGACGTCAGCGACATGTCCACCCCCGGAATGGGGGCCGTGTCGAAATAGTCGTCTTCAGAGGCGGATGAGGGCGGACGCGGCGCGGACGGCGGCGCGGCGGGAGCCGGCACGGTTTCCAGCGATTCGTCGACGGCATCCAGCAAGTAGGCGCCGCTGACCGCCACCGGCGCATCGGCGGACGGCCTGGCGGTTTCCCGCAGGCCCTGCAGGAACTGCGGGTCGCCCCGGGTGTCGGCCGCCGGCAGCGGGCGCTGGATCGGCGGCAGTTCGGCGTCGGCGGCCTCGCAGGCCTGGCGCCAGTGCCGCAAGGCCTGGTCCGGATGGCCCAGGGCGTCATGCAGATTGCCCAGCAAGGCATGGATATGGATGTCGGCCCGCAGCGCCAGGCTACGTTCCAGATAATGCGCCCCCTGCCCCCAGAGCTGGGCCGCCAGGCAGAGCTGGCCCAGGGCCGCCAGCAGGCCGGCGTGATCGGGATGGGACTTGAGCCACAGTTCGGCGTGGCCCAGGCGCTGGCGGGCCTGTTCCGCGTCGCACAACGCATAGGCCCGCAGCAGCCGGTCGTCCAGCTGGCGGTTCAAGGCGGCTTCCAGGATACGCGCGGCCTCGGCGGGATGGCCCAGGCGCGCCTGGGCGCGGGCGCCGGCCAGCGCCACCAGGGGCGTCAGGCGTTCGTCGGCGGTCAGGTCGCCCCAGAGGGCGTTCCAGCCGGCCGCATCGACGGCATCCAGGCGCTGGGCGGCCGATTCGCAAATGAACAGCCGCGCCTGGGTTTCGTCGATGGCGCTGCGCCGCAGCAGCAGCCGCGTCAGGGCATAGACGCGATCCGCGTGGCCCAGCTGGCGGTGCGCCCGCAGCAGCAGCCGCGTAGCGTGCAAAAATCGGGAAGAAGCGTCCTGCAGGGGTTCCAGCAGGTCCAGGGCTTCCTGGGCGCGGTTCTGGTCCAGCAGCATTTCAGCCGTCACGGTGTCGACCGCCTGCCGCAGGCGGCCGTCCTGGCCGGCGCCTTCCTGGGCCAGCTGCAGCGTCTGGTCGCGGCGGGCGTATTCGCCCAGCAGGTGCAGGGCCCGGGCGGCGCTGAGCCCGGCCAGGACCTTGCGATCGGCCGACCGGGTGCGCGCCAGCAGGCTGGACAGGTCTTTTTCGGCCTGCACGTAGCGGCCTTCCAGCACGTTGATCCAGCCGCGTTCCAGCAGCTCGACGTCACGGCGCTGGGCCCGCCGGCCGCGCCAGGCCCGCAGGCGGTCCGGGCTGTTGCCCATCCATCGCAACAGCCGCAGGAGCCAGTGCAGGGCCACGAACGCCACCAGGGCCAGCACGACCGCCAGCGGCAGGGACAGTTCCAGCCGCCACGGCTGCGCCACGATGATGACATTGCCGCCATGATCGTGCACCGCCAGGGCCAGCGCCACGGCGGCGGACAGCAGAATCAGGGTCCAGATCCAGGATCGCATCACGCCTCCCTATCAGACCGCGCCTGCGCCCACGGGCGCGGCAGCGGGGGTCTGGACGGCGGGATCGGACGGGTTCTGGTCGGGCGCATCGCCCGAATCGTCGGGAGCGCCGTCATCCTGGGCCGCTTCAGCATCCCGCGCGGCGGCGATGGCCGCCAGGCTGTTGTCCAGGGTGGGCAGCGCGACTTCGATGGGCGTGTCCTGCAGGGCGCGAACGAGCTTCAGGGCCTGGCGGGAGGATTCCGCGCGCATGTCGTAGCGCTGGTCGATGGCCTGGGCGACGCGGTCGAGTTCGGTCTTCCAGATGCGGGACTGATGCATCATGAGCGCCAGCTGCGCGGTGACCGCCCGCTGCTTCAGGCCTTCGCGGAACCGCTGCGCCTGGTCGGGCGACATCAGCAAGGCCGCGGAATCTCCCACGCGCCGGACGTCGAACAGGCTGCGCAGATCCTGCGCGACCCGGTCGGCGGCGGCCTGCGTCCAGCGCCAGCCGTCCTGCAGCACGCCCCTCCAGCCGGTCTCGGACGCGGCAGCGTCCTGCACCGAGGACGCGCCGGTCGGCGCGGCGGCATGCGTTTCGGCCACGGGCTGGCCGGCCGCGGCCGCCGCATCGGGCACCAGCAGGGGCGCGCTGCCGATCAGGCCGGACAAGCGGTCCAGCTGCGCCGACAGGGCGGGCAGATTGACGGTGGCCACCGCCCGCAGGCGATCCACGTCGCCGTTGATGGACTGCTGCAGGGCCGCCAGGTTGGGGCGATTGGCCCGCGCCAGCTGCGCCTGGGCCGCTTCCAGGGAAATGATGGCGTTGGCGACGTTGCCGCCCAGGGACAGCTGCTGCTGGGCGATCGTGACCAGATGATCGATGTCGTTGAGCAGCAGCAGGTCGGATCCGCTGTCGGTCATCAGTTGCAGGGCCTGGTCCAGTTCCTGGACCTGGCTGCTGGTGGCATCCAGGGTGTTACGCAGGTCTTCGACCTGGGCCGCCTGCTTGCGGGCCATGGACAGCGCCTGGTCGGCCTGGCTGCGGGCATCCTGGATCAACTGGGAATTTTCATTGTGCTGACGCTGGAAATCGGCCCGCAGGACGCGGTACTGGCGATTCTGTTCGTAGAGCGCCGCCGCCAGCACTACAGCCAGCAGGATCAGCACCACCAGCAGCATGCGCCCGAAGCCGCTGGGCTGGCGGGGCGAGGCCTGCGCGCTGGCCAGAGCCGACGCCGGCGAAGCGGAATCAGAGGAAGAGGAAGGCGTGCTGTGATCGGATTCGCTCATGACGGCGTTCAGGTCCTTCAGAGAAGCTGTCGGGATGCTGCCACTATAGCCTGAAACAAGGCAGCCCCATCGGGACTGCTGAGCGTGACGTGCAACACCCCATCCGGCCGGTCAGCGTACCGGTATTGTAAACGGCGCGCGATGCGTTCGTGCAGCGTGACCAGGTGCAGGACCGGTGGCCAGTCCAGCTCGCAGGCCTGCAGACTGGCCTCGATGGCCGACAGGGCCTCCAGGCTGGTCAGGAGCAGAACCAAGGGTTCCGGAGCCGCCAGCCGCGCGCAGACGGCTGCGTCCCATGCACAGGGAACGCGCCGGTAGAGGGCATGGCAGGCCACCCGCCACCCCTGCTGACGCAGCTGATCCGCCAGCCAGTCCCGGCCCTGATCCGCCCGCAGGATATGCGCCTGCCCCGCCGACAGGGATCGCGCCCGGATCACGGCCAGCAAGGATTCGGAATCGGGCGGCAGGCCGTCGGCGGGGGCCAGGATCCGATCCGGCGGCACGTGCGCCCGCAAGGCCCGGGCCGTGGCGGATCCCACCGCGCCGGCCCAGGCGCCCGCCGGCCAGGGCGCCGTCCGGGTCGAAAAATAGGCGGCCACCGCCTGGCCGCTGACGAAAATCAGCAGATCCCCCGGTTGCGCGGGGGGCCGCGGCGTGTCCAGCCGTTCGATGGCCAGGGCGGGCGCTTCGATGACGGCCAGTCCCGCCTGGCGCAGCGCCTGCGCCAGGGCTTCATTGCGTCCCCGGGGGCGCGTCAGCAGCACCTGGGCGGCGGACGGCTGATCGCCCATGCGTTCAGGCGGACAGGCGCGCCAGGATGTCGCTGGCGCCCTGCCCCAGAAGATCCTGCGCCACGGCAGCGCCCAGGGTTTCCGCCTGGTCGGCGCCGCCCTGCGCCTGCGCCCGCAGCACCTGGCTGCCATCCGGTTCGGCCACCAGCGCCCGCAGCCACAGGCCATCGTCCCGCAGCACGGCATGGGCCGCCAGCGGCACCTGGCACGAGCCCCCCAGGGCGCGGGACACGGCGCGCTCCGCCAGGGTGCAGGCGGTCGTCTCGGCGCTGGCCAGCGGCGCCAGCCAGGCGCGCAGATCGCCCCGCGCAGCCAGGGTTTCGATCCCCAGGGCGCCCTGACCGGCGGCGGGCAGGCTGAGGTCCACCGGCAGCACGGCCCGGATGCGATCCCCCAGGCCCAGGCGCTGCAGACCGGCGGCCGCCAGCACGATGGCGGCATAGTCGCCCCGGTCCAGCTTGGCCAGCCGCGTATCCAGGTTGCCGCGCAGGGGCTTGACCACCAGCTCGGGATACCGGGCGCGCAACTGCGCTTCGCGGCGCAGGCTGGACGTGCCCACGACGGCGCCGGCCGCCAGCTCATCCAGGCTGGCGGCGGTGTTGGACACCAGCGCATCGCAGGGGTCGGCCCGGTCCAGGATGGCGGCCAGGGCGAAGGGGTCCTGCAGATCGACGGGCACGTCCTTCAGGGAATGCACGGCCAGATCCGCGCGGCCGTCCAGCAGCGCGGTTTCCAGTTCCTTGACGAACAGCCCCTTGCCGCCGACCTTGGACAGCGTGCGATCCAGGATCTGGTCGCCGCGCGTGGTCATTTCCAGCAGTTCCACCCGGCAGGCCGGGTACAGCCGGCGCAGGAGATCCTGCACATGGCGGGCCTGCCACAAAGCCAGGCGGCTGGCCCGCGTGGCGATCACGAGTTTTTCTGGGGACGAAGACATCACAGCGTTATCCTGGAAAGCAGCAAACGGGCGATCAGGCCGATGACGGCGAGGGCCACCAGGGTCTGAAGCAGAGAGGGACGTTTCAATTTCATGGGCAACCTTTTATTCCTGTGCCTGCGCCTGCGCCGAGCGGCGGCGCGCCCACCACAGGCCCGCCGCCACCACCAGCGCCGCGCCGGCGATTTCCGCGATCAGCCTGACCGGCGCATCCGTGCGGCCCAGCCAGGGATCCAGGGCGATGTCCGTGACCAACATGCCTCCCGCGATCCAGCCCAGCAGCCCGGCCCCGAACGTGACCAGCAGCGGAAAGCGATCGATGAGCTTGAGCACCAGGGTGCTGCCCCAGACGATGATGGGCACGCTGAGCAGCAGGCCGAAGGCCACGTACATCACCTGATGGTCCGCGATGGTGTTCTGGGCGGCGGCGGCGATGGCCACGACATTATCCAGGCTCATGATGAAATCCGCCACAACGATGGTGCGCACGGCCGCCCACACCGAGGTCGCGCCCGTCACCGAATCGTGGGCGCCTTCGTCCGGCTGCATCAGCTTGATGCCGATCCACAGCAGCAGGACGGCGCCGGCGATCTTCAGGTACGGCACCGCCAGCAGCGCCAGCGCGAAAGCGATCAGGGCGACCCGCAGCACGATGGCGCCGGCCGTCCCCCACAGGATACCCTGCAGGCGGCGCCGGCGTTCCAGCTTGCGGCACGCCAGGGCGATCACGACGGCATTGTCGCCCCCCAGCAGAATGTCGATGAGGACGATCTGCAGCACCGCTCCCCAATGCAGTTGCTCCAGCCAGGCCAGCAGCATGTCCGAAATCCTGTTCTTTTGAATTCATCATGCACGGGACGCACCCGCCCCCCCGCGGGGACGGCGCGCCCGTGAAAAAGGCCCGGCGAGCGGGCCTTTTTCAACAGCGGCGAGAGAGGCCGGGCGAACCCGGCTCTCGTCGGCACCCGAACATTACAGCACGGTTTTGAGCAGCTTGCCCATTTCCGAAGGGTTGCGCGTCGTGCGGATCCCGCAGGCTTCCATGATTTCCAGCTTGGCATCGGCCGTGTCGGCGCCGCCCGAAATCAGGGCGCCGGCGTGACCCATGCGCTTGCCGGCCGGGGCGGTGACGCCCGCGATGAAGCCGACCACGGGCTTTTTCATGTTGTCCTTGGCCCACTGAGCCGCATTGACTTCGTCGGGGCCGCCGATTTCGCCGATCATGATGACCGCGTCCGTGTCCGGATCGTCATTGAACATCTTCAGCACGTCGATGTGCTTCAGACCGTTGATCGGGTCGCCGCCGATGCCCACGGCGCTGGACTGGCCCAGGCCGAGGTCCGTGACCTGAGCCACGGCTTCGTAGGTCAGCGTGCCGGAGCGGCTGACGATGCCGATGCGGCCCTTGCGGTGGATGTGGCCCGGCATGATGCCGATCTTGATTTCGTCCGGCGTGATCAGGCCCGGGCAGTTGGGGCCCAGCAGCAGGGTCTTGCGGTTTTCGGCGCGCATGCGGTTGCGCACTTCCAGCATGTCGCGCACGGGAATGCCTTCGGTGATGCAGATCGCCAGATCCAGTTCGGCCTCGACGGCTTCCCAGATGGCGGCCGCGGCGCCCGCGGGCGGCACGTAGATGACGGAGACGGTCGCGCCCGTGGCCTGCTTGGCGTCCTTCACGGAGGCGTAGATGGGGATGCCCTCGAAGTCCTGGCCGGCCTTCTTCGGGTGCACCCCGGCGACGAACGCGGCCTTGCCGTTGGCGTATTCACGGCACATGCGGGTATGGAACTGACCGGTCTTGCCGGTGATCCCCTGGGTGATGACCTTGGTGTCCTTGTTGATCAGAATCGACATGTTCTATTCCCTGTGATGCTTATTTCGCAGCGGCGACGGCAGCGGTCGCGGCTTCGGCCATGGTGTCAGCGCTGATGATGGGCAGGCCCGAGGCCGCCAGCATCTTCTTGCCCTGTTCTTCGTTGGTGCCGCGCATGCGGACCACCAGCGGCACGCTGAGGTTGACCGCCTTGCAGGCCGCGATCACGCCTTCCGCGATCACGTCGCAGCGCATGATGCCGCCGAAGATGTTGACCAGGATGGCCTTGACGCCCTTGTTCTTGAGCATGATCTTGAAGGCTTCGGTGACCTTTTCCGCCGTGGCGCCGCCGCCGACGTCCAGGAAGTTGGCCGGTTCGCCGCCAAAGAGCTTGATCGTGTCCATGGTGGCCATGGCCAGGCCCGCGCCGTTGACCAGGCAGCCGATGTTGCCGTCGAGCTGGATGTAGGCCAGATCGAACTTGCTGGCTTCGATTTCGGCCGGGTCTTCTTCGTCCAGGTCGCGGTATTCGACGATTTCCGGATGGCGGAACAGCGCGTTGGAGTCGAAATTGAACTTCGCGTCCAGGGCGATGATGTTGCCCTTGCTGTCGCGGTTCAGAGGATTGATTTCAACCAGCGAAGCGTCGGTGTCCATGTAGCAGGTGTAGAGCTTCTGGCATACGTCGATGAACTGGGCCACGGAATCGGCCGGCATGCCGACACCCTTGGCCAGCGTGTCGCCGTCGGCTTGCGAGAAGCCCTTGCGCGGGTCGATCTGCACGGTGATGATCTTTTCGGGAGTCGAATGGGCGACTTCCTCGATGTCCATGCCGCCTTCGCTGGAAGCGATGAAGGCCACTTTCTGGGTGGCGCGGTCGGTCACGACGGACAGGTAGTATTCCTTCTGGATGTCGGCGCCGTCTTCGATGTACAGGCGGCGAACCTTCTGGCCTTCGGGGCCGGTCTGGTGGGTCACCAGCTGCATGCCCAGGATCTGGCCGGCCAGGGTGCGGACCTCGTCGAGCGACTTGGCAAGCTTCACGCCGCCGCCCTTTCCACGACCACCGGCATGGATCTGCGCTTTGACGACCCAGACGGGCCCGCCCAGCTTTTCAGCCGCGGCAACGGCCTCGTCGACCGAAAACGCGGGGATGCCACGCGGGACAGTCACGCCAAACTTCTTCAGCAATTCCTTGCCTTGATATTCGTGAATTTTCATGAGTTACCTGTCTGTGAAGAAAAAAGAAAACCACCCGCGGGCCGCTTCGGACCGCGAGCCTGGGCCAGGCCCGGAAGTCTAGCCTTCATGATGCGATTCCGGAGGAACATACCAGGGCGCGTAGTGCTTGCGCACCACCGGCCCGTCCACCCGGAGCGCGTGGCAGCCGTCCAGCTGGAAGGGGCGCTGGCCGTCCGGATTCTGCCGCCGCCGGCCCGCCATGGTCTGGACGGCCACCGTAGGCAGAACGTTGGTGAGTTCAGTGACGTGCGTGCAGCCGGCCGTGCGGCCGAAGCGTTCGCGCACGTGCTTGCGAAACTGATTGAGCAGATTCAGGCCGATCAGGTTCCGATAGTCAGGGGCGATGGCGCTGCAGAATTCGCCGTAGGGCGCCGCGTCGTAGGCGACCTGCGCATCCGTGATGGTGAACTGCGCATCGATGGTGACGCGCAGGTGCATGTGATGGATCGGGGAGCCCGCCGCATGGACGTGCCCGTCGTGCATCGGAAAATCGTAGGCCTTGGTGTCGATGAGCTCGGCTTCCAGGTCCCACAGGCCGTCGTCCCGGGCATAGGACTGCACGCGAATGGATCGCGTATGCAAAGGTTGACGGGGGCACGCCGGAGCGGACAAAGGCATGGGAATGCGAAAGGCCGAAAGAAGGCCGGAATCTGTTTAACCTTTCGATTATACCGTGCATACGCATCGGCTTATGACCCCCGGCCCGAAAGCCGCCGCCGACCGCCGCCCGGAACCCCTGCCCCGGCCGCCGGTCGGCAGCCGCGCGGCGATCAGGCCGCCTGGCGCAGCGTCCGGGCGGCGCGCACCATGGACTCCAGGGCCGCCCGCGTTTCCGGCCAGGCGCGCGTCTTCAGGCCGCAGTCGGGATTGACCCACAGGCGCTCGGCCGGCAGGCGCTGGGCCGCCTTGCGCATCAGGTCCACCATCCAGCCTTCGTCGGGCACATTGGGCGAATGGATGTCATACACCCCGGGGCCGATGTCGTTCGGATAGGCGAAATCCTCGAACGCGCCCAGCAGCTCCATGTTCGAGCGCGAGGTCTCGATGGTGATCACGTCCGCATCCATGGCGGCGATCGCCTGGATGATGTCGTTGAACTCCGAATAGCACATGTGCGTGTGGATCTGCGTGTCGTCGCGCACCCCGCTGGTGGACAGGCGGAAGCTGTCCACGGCCCAGTCCAGGTAGGCGGCCCAGTCGCCGCGGCGCAGCGGCAGGCCTTCGCGGAAGGCCGGTTCGTCGATCTGGATGACGGTGATCCCGGCCTTTTCCAGATCCTGGACCTCGTCGCGCAAGGCCAGCGCGATCTGGCGGCAGGTCTGTTCGCGCGGCTGGTCGTCGCGCACGAAGGACCACTGCAGGATCGTCACCGGCCCGGTCAGCATGCCCTTGACCGGCTTGTCGGTCAGGGATTGCGCATAGGACGACCACGCCACCGTCATGGGCGCCAGGCGCGCCACGTCGCCATAGATCAGCGGCGGCTTGACGCAGCGCGAACCATAGCTCTGCACCCAGCCGTAGGCCGTGAAGGCGAAACCGGCCAGCAGCTCGCCGAAATATTCCACCATGTCGTTGCGCTCGGGCTCGCCATGCACCAGGACGTCCAGGCCGATGTCCTCCTGGAAGCGGATGACGCGTTCGATTTCCTCGCGGATGGCCTTTTCGTAGCTGGCGTCGCCCAGGGCGCCCGAGCGCCAGTCGCGGCGCAAAGTCCGGATGGCCGGGGTCTGCGGGAAGGAACCGATGGTGGTGGTCGGGAACGCCGGCAGGCCCAGATGCCGCTGCTGGCTGCGGATGCGTTGGGCGAACGGCGTGCGTTCGCGGCCGATGGCGGTCGAGTCCGCCAGCCGGCCGGCCACATCCGCCCGGTGGATGCGGCCCGAGGCCGCGCGGTCTTGCACGGCCCAGCGGGCGGCATCCAGCGCCCGCTGGTCCGCTTCGTCGGCATTGCCGTCGACCAGAGCCCGCAGCAGGCGCAGTTCGTCCAGCTTCTGGACGGCGAAGGACAGCCAGCTGCGCAGTTCGGCATCCAGGCCGGTTTCCAGGGACAGATCGATCGGCGTGTGCAGCAGGGAGCAGGATGGCGCCAGCCACAGGCGGTCCTTCAGCCGGGCGGCGGCGGCCTTGACCTGGGCATGGACGCGGTCCGGATCGGCGCGCCAGACATTGCGCCCGTCGATGACGCCCAGCGACAGCGCCTGGTCCTCCCGCAACCCCGACAGCACCGCGTCCAGCTGGCCGGGCGCCCGGACCAGGTCCACGTGCAGGCCCTGCACGGGCAGTGCGCGCACGGTCTCCAGATTGTCGCCCAGGCCGCCGAAATACGTGGCCAGCAGGACCTTGGGACCCTGCGCGGACAGGCAGGCATAGACGCCCGCGAAGGCGGCCTTCCAGGCGGCGGGCAGGTCCAGCGCCAGGATCGGCTCGTCGATCTGCACCCAATCCACGCCCAGGGCGGCCAGACGCCGAAGCACCTGCTCATAGACGGGCAGCAGGGCCGCCAGCAGGGCCAGCTTGCCCTCGTCCGAAGCGCCCGCCGCAAAGGCGTCGCCCTTGCCCAGCCACAGCCAGGTCAGCGGCCCCGGGATCACGGGGCGGGCGCGATACCCCAGCGCCTGCGCCTCGGCCACCTGCTCGAACAGGGATTCCCGCGCGATCCGGTACGTCTGGCCCGGATGCAGTTCCGGCACGATGTAGTGGTAATTGGTATCGAACCACTTGGTCATTTCGCAGGCGGCCGCCGGGGTGCCGGAAGGCGCTCGGCCGCGCGCCATGCGAAACAGCGTGTCCAGTTCGACGGGCGCGTCGTCCGCCTGGCCGAAGCGGGCCGGGACGGCCCCCAGCAAGGTGGTCCATTCCAGGATCTGGTCATACCAGGCGAAGTCGCCGACCGGCACCCATTGCAGGCCCGCCCGGGCCTGCGCATCCCAATGACGGGCGCGCAGTTCACGACCGGTTTCCAGCAGGCCGGCCTGATCGGCCTTGCCGGCCCAATAGGCTTCCTGGGCCCGTTTCAGTTCCCGGGCGGCGCCGATGCGGGGAAAACCAAGATTATGAATGACCGTCATGTTCAATCCCTGATAACATTAAAAATATTCAATGAACAGTATTGTGCATGGGGTGGATGAAAATAAAAAATCAAATCCTGCACCCATAACATGAGGAAAATTCATGCTGGAAGTCAGACATCTGGAAACCCTGTTGGCCATCCGGGACGGCGGCAGCCTGCAGGAAGCGGCCGAACGCCTGCACCTGACGCAGTCCGCCCTGTCGCACCAGCTGCGCGATCTGGAAGTCCGTCTGAAAACCCCGCTGCTGAACCGGCGCACGCGCCCCGCGCGGCTGACCACGGCGGGCTTGCGCCTGGTGGCGCTGGCCGAGGACGTGCTGCCGCGCATCCGGGCGACGGAACTGGAACTGCGCCGCCTGTCCGCCGGGCGGGCCGGGCGGCTGCACGTGGCCATCGACTGCCATTCCTGCTTTCAATGGCTGATGCCCACCCTGGACGCCTTCCGCAAGGATTGGCCGGAAGTGTCTCTGGACCTGTCGGCCGCATTTTCCTTCGCCCCCCTGCCCGCCCTGGGCCGGGGCGACCTGGACGTGGTGATCACCTCGGATCCGGAAACGCTGGACGGCGTACGCTACACCCCGCTATTCGCCTATGAGCTGGTGCTGGCGGTCCCCAGCCAGGGGCCGCTGGGCACGGCGCGCCGGATCGAGGCCGAAGACCTGCGCGACCAGATCCTGATCACCTATCCCGTGGACCGAAGCCGGCTGGACGTCTTCACGGCCTTTCTGGACCCGGCCGGGGTCGAGCCCGCCGGCATCCGCACGGCGGAACTGACGCCCATGATCGTGCAACTGGTCGCCAGCGGCCGCGGCGTGGCCGCCCTGCCCAGCTGGGCGCTGGAGGAATACCGCAATCTGCCGGGCCTGCACATCTGCCGCCTGGACGACGGCATCTGGCGCACACTGCAGGCCGGCATCCGGGCGGAAGACGCGGACACGGCCTATGTGCAGGCTTTTCTGGAGCAAGCGCGGCGCACGTGCTTCGACACGCTGCCGGGAATCCGTCACGCGGATTGATCGTCCGGACGGCCACGGCCGGCAAGCACGCGCCGGATCACGTCGCCGGAGAACCCGCGCCCCGCCAGGAAGCGGTATTGCCGGGTGTATTCGCGAGCATCCGGGGGCGGCGCGGAAAACTTCCGCTGCCAAACCGCCAGGGCGCGTTCCTGTTCGGTTTCACGCAGGGTGTCCTGCAAGTCGGCCAGCTGTTCTTCGGCCACCCCCTGCTGGCGCAGGGCCCCCAGGATGCGCTGGGCGCCCTGCCGCCCGGCGGCGCGGTGGGCATAGGCCTGGGCATAGCGCTGGTCGGACTGCCAGCGGGTGCGCTGCAGATCGTCGAGGACGGCTTCGATTTCCGCCGGATCGTCGCTATAGGCGGAGAGCTTGCGCTGCAATTCCAGGCGGGAGTGTTCCCGCCGGGACAGGTAGGCGACGGCCCGCGCCTTCAGGCTCGGGCCGCGCCGGGCAGGGTCATTCGCCATCCGCGGGGGCGGACGCCGCCACGGCGCCGCCGGCGGGCGCGGCCCGCAGCGCGATCCCCAGGTGTTCGCGCACCCGGTTCTCGATTTCAAAGGCCAGGTCGGCGTGTTCCTTCAGGTAGTCGCGGACGTTGTCCTTGCCCTGGCCGATGCGGTCGCCGTTGTAGCTGTACCAGGCGCCGGCCTTGTCGATGAAGCCCGCCTGCACGCCCAGGTCGATGATCTCGCCTTCGCGGGAAATCCCGGCGCCGTACATGATGTCGAATTCCACCTGCTTGAAGGGGGGCGCGACCTTGTTCTTGACGACCTTGACGCGGGTTTCGTTGCCCACGACCTCGTCGCCTTTCTTGATGGAGCCGATGCGGCGGATGTCCAGGCGCACGGAGGAATAGAACTTCAGCGCGTTGCCGCCCGTGGTGGTTTCGGGATTGCCGAACATGACGCCGATCTTCATGCGGATCTGGTTGATGAAGATCACCATGCAATTGGCGCGCTTGATCGTGGCGGTCAGCTTGCGCAGGGCCTGGCTCATCAGGCGGGCCTGCAGGCCGGGCAGGGAGTCGCCCATGTCGCCTTCGATTTCGGCCTTCGGCACCAGGGCGGCCACCGAGTCGATGACGATCAGGTCGACCGAGCCGGAGCGCACCAGCGCATCGGTGATTTCCAGGGCCTGCTCGCCGGTGTCGGGCTGGGAAATGAGCAGATCTTCCAGATTGACCCCCAGCCGCGCGGCGTACTGCACGTCGAGCGCGTGTTCGGCATCGACGAACGCGCAGGTGCCGCCGATCTTCTGCATTTCGGCGATGACCTGCAGGGTGAGCGTGGTCTTGCCGGAGGATTCCGGGCCGTAGACTTCGACCACCCGGCCGCGCGGCAGGCCGCCGACCCCCAGGGCGATGTCCAGCCCCAGCGAACCGGTGGACACGACCTGGATGTCGTGTTCGACCTGATTGTCGCCGTAGCGCATGATCGAGCCTTTGCCGAATTGCTTTTCGATCTGCGACAGCGCGGCGGCCAGCGCTTTGGCGCGTTCGGGGTTGGCCTTGCCAGTGCGTTCGTCCATGGAGGGGTTCCTTTTGCTGAATGCTGAAGATGACATGGGAGAAATTATGGCATTAAATTATACTGTATAAAAACCCAGATGTGACGTTTGCAGCCCGGCGCGCGCTTCCCCGCCGCGCAGGATGCCCGTTTCGCGCGGCGCCGCGCTCCATCGTTAACCCTAAATGACGGTCCGGCGCGGCCATGCGACAATCCGCCACGTCAGGGCTGACGAGGGATCCTCGCCGCCCGCTTCCTGTTTCCCTGGATGTCATTCCCGCCATGCGTATCCTGATTGCCGAGGACGACAGTATTCTCGCGGACGGGCTATCCCGATCACTGCGCTACGACGGCTACGCCGTGGACGTGGTCCACGACGGCTCCAGCGCCGATTCCGCCCTGCAGCTGCAGACCTTCGACCTGCTGATCCTGGATCTGGGCCTGCCCCGATTGAACGGCCTGTCGGTGCTGCGCAAACTGCGCCAGCGCGGCACCCCCCTGCCCGTCCTGATCCTGACCGCCGCGGATTCCATCGAACAGCGCGTGGAAGGCCTGGACCTGGGCGCCGACGACTACATGTCCAAGCCCTTCGCGCTCAGCGAACTCGAAGCCCGGGTGCGCGCCCTGATCCGCCGCCACGGCGGCGCCCGCGCATCGGTGCTGCGCCACGGCCGTCTGGCCTTCGACCTGAACGGCCGGGTGGCCACGATCGACGACGCCCCGGTCGAACTGTCGGCCCGCGAAACCAGCCTGCTGGAAATCTTCCTGTCGCGCAGCGGCCGCATGATCAGCAAGCACCAGCTGGTCGATCTGCTGTGCGAATGGGGCGAAGAAGTCACCACCAACGCCATCGAAGTCTACATCCACCGCCTGCGCAAGAAAATCGAACCCGCCGACATCCGCATCCTGACGGTGCGCGGCCTGGGGTACTGCCTGGAACCCGAGAACCGCGCGGCCGACACGGCCGCGGCCGGCTGACGCCGCCCCATGTTCGCGGACCCGCGTCCCGATCAAGCACGGCGCCGCCGGCGGCGCCATTCGACCCTGCTGGGCCGCATCCTGATGTGGATGATCGTGCCGCTGTTCGTGCTGTGGTCGATCGGCATCGTCATCACCTATTTCATTTCGCTGAACATCGCCAATTCGCCCTACGACCGCACGCTGGCCAGCCATCTGCGCCTGCTGCGCCACGAGGTCGAACAGCAGCGCCTGGCCAGCGGCGTCACCCTGTCCGAGTCCGCCCGCACGGTGCTGGCGGGCGGCGGCGACGACACGCCCACCACCTGGCAGATCCTGGACGCCAACGGCCACCTGATCGCCGGCGACCCCACGATTCCCACCCCGGAGAACTGGACCTACGACATCGACCAGATCCGCTACCGCAACGCCACGCTGGACCACCAGTCCATCCGCATGGCCTATCTGTGGGGGGGGCGCGACCGGGACGGCACCGGCTTCCTGACCGTGGTGGCCGAGCCGGGCGAGGCCCGCGCCACGCTGCAGCAGGAGATCCTGACCGGGATGCTGACCCCGCAACTGATCATCCTGCCGCTGGCGGCCATGCTCGCCGGCCTGGGTCTGACGCAGGGCCTTGAACCGCTGAGCCTGCTGCAGGAACACATGCGGCGGCGCAAGCCCAGCGACCTGTCCCCCATCCGGGACAATCTGGCGCCGGCCGAAATCGTGCCGCTGATCGCCGCCATGAACAACGTGCTGGAACGCCTGTCCGCCTCCATCGAATCCCAGCGGCGCTTCGTCGCCAACGCCGCCCATCAGCTGAAGACGCCGCTGGCCGGCATCCGCACGCAATGCGAAATCGCCCTGCGCGAGCAGGAGCCCGCCCGCATGCGCGACAGCCTGCAGCAATTGATCACCGGGTCCCAGCGGGCCACGCGCCTGGTCAACCAGTTGCTGCTGCTGGCGCGCGCCGAATCCCTGGACCCGACCCAATCCCGCACGACCGAACAGCTGGACCTGCACGAACTGGCGGCCGAAGGCACGGGCGAATGGGTGGAGGCCGCCCTGAAGCGCGGCATCGATCTGGGTTTCGAATCCCCCGACGAGGCGCTGCCGGTGTTCGGCAACCCCACCATGATCCGCGAACTGCTGAACAACCTGATCGACAACGCCCTGCTGTACACCCCCGCCGGCGGCCAGGTCACGGTGCGGGCGCTGCCCGACGGCGACCTGGTCTGCCTGGAAGTGCAGGACACCGGCCCCGGCATCCCCCCCGAAGAGCAATCCCGGGTGTTCGACCGCTTCTACCGGATCCTCGGCCACGAGGCCGAGGGCAGCGGCCTGGGACTGGCCATCGTGCGCGAAGTCGCCGAACACCACCAGGCCACCATCGCCTTCCTGCCGCCCGGCAACCACCGCGACCCGGTCAGCGCCGGCACGCGGCTGCGAGTCTCCTTTCCGCGCGACCACGTCCCCAGGACCCGCACATGAACCGCACCTCTTTCATGACGCCCGATCCCCTGGATGATTCCCGGCGGCCCATGACCCACGAAGAACGCCGGGTCATCCTGGCCTCGTCCATGGGAACCGTCTTCGAATGGTATGACTTCTACGTGTACGGATCGCTGGCCGCCATCATCGCCCAGCACTTCTTTTCCGGCGTCAACCCCACGGCCGGCTTCATCTTCGCCCTGCTGACCTTCGCCGCCGGCTTCGCGGTGCGCCCGTTCGGCGCCCTGGTCTTCGGCCGCCTGGGCGACATGGTCGGACGCAAGTACGCCTTCGTCGTGTCCATCCTGATCATGGGCCTGTCCACCTTCCTGGTGGGGGTCCTGCCCTCATCGGCGTCGATCGGCACCGCCGCCCCCATGATCCTGCTGCTGCTGCGCCTGCTGCAGGGCCTGGCCCTGGGGGGCGAATACGGCGGCGCGGCCGTCTACGTGGCGGAACACGCCCCGAACCACCGGCGCGGCTTCTTCACCAGCTGGATCCAGACCACGGCCACCACCGGCATGTTCCTGTCGCTGGTGGTGGTGCTGGGCACCCGGGCCACCCTGGGCCAGGAGGCCTTCGAATCCTGGGGCTGGCGCCTGCCCTTCCTGATTTCCGTGCTGCTGCTGGTGATTTCGGTCTGGATCCGCCTGCGCCTGCACGAATCCCCGGCCTTCACGCGGATGAAATCCGAAGGCCTGATTTCCCGCGCGCCCATCAAGGAAGCCTTCGGCCGCTGGCGCAACCTGCGCCTGATCCTGCTGGCCCTGATCGGGCTGACGGCCGGACAGGCCGTGGTCTGGTACACCGGCCAGTTCTACGCCCTGTACTTCCTGACGGAAACCCTGGGGGTGGACGCCAACATCGCCAACATCCTGGTGGCCCTATCGCTGCTGCTGGCCTGTCCGTTCTTCCTGGTCTTCGGCGCCCTGTCGGACCGGATCGGCCGCAAGCCCATCATCATGGCCGGCTGCCTGATCGCCTGTCTCAGCTACTTCCCGGTCTTCAAGGGCCTGACCCACTACGCCAACCCCGCGCTGGAGCGCGCCCAGCGCCAGGCGCCCGTCTACGTGGTGGCCGACCCCGGCAATTGTTCGCTGCAGTTCAATCCGGTGGGAATCGCCTCGTTCACCAGTTCCTGCGATCTGCTCAAGGCCTTCATGGCCAGCCATTCGGTGCATTACATCAACCAGGCCGCCCCGGCCGGCGCCACGGCCCATGCGCTGATCGGCGACCAGCGCGTCGACGCCTTCGAGGGCACGGCGCTGCCGCGCGCCGAGTTCGCGCGCCGCAGCGCCGTGCTGCAGACCACGCTGCGCCAGGCGGTGCGCAGCCACGGTTATCCCGCGCACGCGGACCCCTCGCAGATCAACTACGCCATGGTGCTCCTGCTGCTGTTCTTCCTGGTGCTGCAGGTCACGATGGTCTACGGGCCGATCGCGGCCATGCTGGTGGAGATGTTCCCCACGCGCATCCGCTACACGTCCATGAGCGTGCCCTACCACATCGGCAACGGCTGGTTCGGCGGCTTCCTGCCGCCGGTGGCCTTCGCCACGGTGGCGACCACCGGCAACATGTACGACGGCCTGTGGTATCCCATCGCCATCTGCGCCATGACGCTGGTGGTCGGCATGCTCTTCATCCGCGAGACCCGGCACAACGATCTGGACGCTTTGTGATTCAGAGTACCGTCAGGGATCCTCCATTAGAATCTCCATGTGCATCAATGTCGGGTCCCGGTCTCTTGTTCCCCCTTGCGTCCCCGACCCATGCAAACGTGATGCGCCGTCGTCCCCGCACCCCCCGCGAGCCTTTTTGTGCGCGGACGACTGCTTCTCCTGGCCCGGTTCATATGCCGGGCCATTTTTTTTGCCAAAAAAACCATCGCGTACAATCAAAGCCCTCTTTTCACCGCCGCCCGCCGGCCCATCCGCACACGACCATGTGGTTCAAGAATCTCAAGCTCTATCGTCTCGCCCCCAACGCTTCCCTGGCCGCCGCCGACCTGGAGGCCGCCCTGGAACCCCTGGCCTTCCAGCCGGGCGGCAGCCAGGACAGCCAGGTGTCCGGCTGGCTGCCGCCCCGGGATGACAGCGGTCTGGCCTACGCCCAGCACGGCCAGATCCTGCTGCGCCTGCAGACCGAAAAGAAACTGCTGCCGAGCACGGTCATCAACCAGGCCAGCCGCGCCCGCGCCCAGCAGATCGAGGAACAGCAGGGCTACAAGCCCGGCCGCAAGCAGATGAAGGAAATCAAGGAACAGATGACGATGGAGCTGCTGCCGCGCGCCTTCGTCATCGGCCACGACACCCGCGTCTGGATCGACACGGTCAATGGCTGGGTGGCCATCGATGCCGCCGCCACCGCCCGCAGCGACGAAGTCCTGGGCCTGCTGGCCAAGACCCTGACGCCCTTCCCCATCGTGCCCCTGCATGTGGAAATGTCGCCGGGCGCCGCCATGACGCAGTGGCTGACGGAAGACGAAGCCCCGGCCGGATTCACGATCGACCAGGACACCGAGCTGCGGTCCACGGGCGAATCCCGCGCCACCGTGCGCTACGTGCGTCAGACCGTGGACGCCGAGGAAGTGCGCCGCCACATCCAGGCCGGCAAGCAATGCACGCGCCTGGCCATGACCTGGAACGACCGGGTGTCCTTCGTGCTGACCGACACCCTGGACATCAAGCGGGTGGCCCCGCTGGACGTGCTGAAGGAACACCAGGACGCCCAGGCCGCCAACGAGGCCGAACAGTTCGAAGCCGATTTCGCCCTGATGTCGGGCGAACTGGCGCGCATGCTCGACGACCTGGTGGCGGCGCTGGGTGGAATGCGGACCGACACGAAGTAAAAGCAATAAGCCCACCTCGCGGCTTGCAAGCCACGAGGTGGATGCGCCGCGATCAATACATCCCGTGGAACACGCTGTCGTCGGGCCCGATGTGGGACGGCGGAGCCCAGGTCACGTCGCGCAGGGAATGCTGCACCAGGCCTTCCACGCCCAGCAGCACCGCGAAGATCGCCATGCGCACCGGGATGCCGTTGTCCGTCTGGCGGAAGATCGCCAGGCGCGAGTCATGGTTCAGGTCGGTGCTCAGGTCGTTGGCGCCCTCGCGGCTGTCGCGCGGCAGGGGGTGCATGACGATCACGTCCGGCCCGCAGCAGGCATCGACGATGGCCCGGTTGACCTGGAAGTCGGCCGTATAGCCTTCCATGTTCTCGCCGCTGAAGCGTTCCTTCTGCACCCGGGTCGCATACACCACGTCCGCGCCCTTCAGGCCGGCGGCCAGGTCATGGGTCTGTTCGATCACATGACCGTTCTTGCCGACGGTCTCCAGCAGGTAGTCGGGCATCTCCAGCCCCGGCGGCGAGACCAGGGTGAATTTCAGCCCCCGGTACAGGGCCAGCAGCTTGATCAGGGAATGCACGGTCCGGCCGTATTTCAGGTCGCCCGCCATGACGATGTGCGCGCCGTCCAGCAACTTGCCCAGGCGGGAGAACTCCGTCAGGATGGTGTAGAGATCCAGCAGCGCCTGGCTGGGGTGTTCGCCCGCGCCGTCGCCGCCGTTGACCACCGGAATGTTGGTGGCGGCGGCGAATTCCGCCACGGAACCCTTTTCCGGGTGGCGGATCACCATCGCGTCCACGTAGCCGCTCATGACGCGGCTGGTGTCGTAGATGGATTCGCCCTTGGCCATGGACGAGAAGGTGAAGCCCGTCGTGTCGCAGACGGAACCGCCCAGCCGGCAGAACGCCGCCCCGAAGCTGACCCGGGTGCGCGTGCTGGCCTCGAAGAACAAATTGCCCAGCACCGCGCCTTCCAGGACCCGGGAGACCTTCTGGCGCCGGGCGATGGGCTGCATCAGATCGGCCACGCGGCATAGTTCTTCCACGGATTCCCGCGTGAACTGATCCACGGACAGCAACTGGTGCTTGTTGTCGATGGCGATGCGGTCGCGCAGCGAACCCGATTGCGCGCTTTGCGCATACTTTTCCATCAGCGCGCCGTTTTCCACGATCTCGGTCACGAAACGCGACACGACTTCCGGCATGGCGCGGGATTCCTGGGAACCTTCCGGCAACAGCCAGGTATCCAGGGCCCGGCGCTTGACGCCGATGCGGGCGGCGAACACGTCGCGGGTCAGGTTCAGGCGGCGCATGGCGTCGCGCAGGAAAACTTGTTGGGAAACGGCCACGATCGGCTCCTGTATACGCAATGCGTAGATTTTCACCGAATCCACAACATCAAGGCAAGCGGAAAATCGTCCCACCAGACAAGAATGACTCAAAAGCAACGCCGCCTGGCATCCGCCGCCCTATGGCACGCCCGCCACCGAGCGGGCCGCGACGTCCGCGTTGTGCGCGGAACCCACGCCGAAAGCCAGCTTCTGTTCGCGGATGGGCGAGGCATAGGCGGGCGCCGCCAGCATCATCTGCCCGACGACCAGCGCCAGGCGCATCCCCGGATTGGCCGAAGTGGCGGCCCTCAGCTTGCTCAGGCCCTCGTCCTTCAGGATCAGGACCAGCACGCCGCCCCCCGCCTGGTCCGTGGCCGACTGGATGCCCATCAAGTCATCGCGGCCGATGATGGCGTCTGTGCGCACATACAGAAGACCCGACGGTTTCAGGGTCACGGGCGTCCAGCCGGGATGCGGCCGGGTGTCGGCCAGGAAGACCCGCAGATCGCTGGCCTCGCGGTTGGGGCTCACGGTGCGGACCGGATCGGCGCGCGCGGGCTTGGAGTCGCCCAGATCCCCGGTCACCGAGCTGGATCCCCTCGCGGACGCCCCCGTGCGAGCCCCCGGCAGGGTCTGGCAGGCCGCCAGCGCGGACGCCAGCAGCACCAGCAGCCCCACGCGCAGAGAGCGCCACGGCAGGCGGTTCTTGGATTCCGGTGAATTCATGGTCTGGTTCCCCTTGCTTCCTGATTCATGCCCCGATGATGACATATTTCGGCGGCAGCCTCGTGACCGCATATGTCCGAGGCCTTCAACGGTTCGACGCCCAGGGGCCGGCGCGCACCGTCACCCGGGCCTGATCCAGCACCCGGCCGGCGGCATCCCGCAACTGGAAGACATGCAGACCGGGTCGGGGCGCCCAGTCCGGCGCGGCGCCCGTCCCGTAGGCCTCGCCGTCCAGAAACCAGCGGACGTCGGACGCCGGGCGCGACAGGGCATCGACCGCCCGCACCCGCAGGCGCTGGCGGTCCCACGGAATGTCCGGATCCAGGGCGATCAACGTGCCGTCGACCGGCTCGGCGATCCTGGGGCGGCCGGCGGCCGCGGAATCCAGGCCGGGCGGAGCGAACACCGCCTGGGCGGTATCTCCCAGGAAGTATTCCGTGCGGGCCGGCTCCAGGCCGGCGGCGAACGTCACCGGCGCCGGGGTCACTTCGGCAGGCCGGGCCGGCCCCGAGGACGAAGCGGGCCGCGCCAGCCAGTCCATCAGATCATGCCAGATCGGTCCGGCCCCGCTGACGCCGGATACATTGCGCATGCTGGCCCCCGCGCTGTTGCCCACCCAGACGCCCACGGTATGGTCCGCCGACCAGCCCACGCACCAGTTGTCGCGCATGTCGCGGCTGGTGCCGGTCTTGACCGCCGCCCAGGAGCGCGTGGACAGGGGGCTGTCCAGGCCGAAGGTGCGGGCGCGCGCCTGGCGGTCCGCCAGGATGTCGCCGACGATCCAGGCGGCGCCTCTCGAAAACAGGGGCTGTCCGGCCTGCGGCCCGGCCGCCCGCATCGGCACCGGCGCGTAACTTCCGCCCCGCGCCAGCGCCCGATAGGCATTGGTCAGGGACAGCAGCGTCACGTCCGCCGATCCCAGCGCCAGGCTGTAGCCGTAATAATCCCCGTCCCGCGTCAGCGGCAGGCCCAGGGCCTCCAGGCGCTGCGCCAGCACGTCCGGACCGACCAGCATCAGTGCGCGCACCGCCGGGATGTTCAGGGAAGAGGCCAGCGCCACGCGCGCGCTGACCCAGCCGCTGAAGTGGTGATCGTAGTTGTCGGGAATGTACAGTCCGCCGCCGCCGTCCAGATCCAGCGGCTGGTCGTCCAGCAGGGATGCCGCCGTCAGGCGCTGCTCGTCCAGCGCCAGGGCGTACAGGAACGGCTTCAGGGTCGAACCGGCCTGGCGCAGCGCCTGGACGTGGTCCACGTCGGCCGCCTCGGACAGCCCGCCGGACGAGCCCACATAGGCCCGCACGGCTCCCGACCGGTTGTCCAGCACGACCACGGCCGCATCCGTCACGCCCGTGCCCTGCAGATCCCGCAGGTGACGGCGCACCGAACGCACCGCCAGCCGCTGCAGATCGGCGTCCAGCGTGGAGCGGATCTCGCCGTCGGGCGATACCTGACCATCCCGGATCAACTGGCGGGCCCAATGCGGCGCCAGGCCCTCCGCCTGGAAACGGGCCGCATGCGCGCGCGACAGCGACAGGCCGATGAAATCCCTCAGGCCATCGCAGCCGTCCGGGCGCCCAAGATCGCGCAGCAAGGCGCAGCTGCGCTGGGCCAGGACCGGCAGCGGCGCATTGGGCCCGCGCAGCAGCACGGCTGCCAGAGCCGATTCGCGCAGCGTCAGCCCCGAAGCCCGCTTCCGGAACATCACGCGCGACAAAGCGTCCACGCCGCGCAGCTCGCCCCGATAACTGGCCAGATTCAGATAGGCCTCCAGGATCTGCGCCTTGGTCCAGGTCGATTCCAGCCGGCGGGCCGCCTGCATCTGGTCCAGCTTCTGCCAGATCCCCCGCCCCTGCGGTCCGCGTCGCAGGTCCGCATCCAGCATGGCGGCCAGCTGCATGCTCAGCGTCGACGCCCCCCGTCGGCCGTCGCCCCATGCCGCATCCCAGGCCGCCGACGCGCTGGCCAGCCAATCCACGCCGCCATGCTCGTAGAAACGGCGGTCCTCGGACTGGATCACGGCCCGCTGCAAGGCGGCGGAAATACCGGTCAGCGGCACCCAATCCCCGCGCCGGGCGGAAAAATCCGCGCGAACGCGCTGGATCTCGCGGCCGTCCGCCGCCAGCACCCGGATGTCGGACGGACGCCAGGACTGGCGCACGGCCGCATAATCCGGCAAGTTTCCGGCGGACAGTTCCGGATCCGCCGCCGGCGCTGGCTGCGGCCACAGGGCCGCCGCCAGCAGCCAGACGCCCAGGTAGCGCAAAGAGATCAATCCGCCGCCACCCGGACCGGATCGTTGGGCAGGCTGCCGAACACATCCGGCTGGTACAGGGCTTCGATCCGCGTCGGAGGCAGCTGATAGTCGCCCGGCGTGTTCAGCCTCACCGTGTATTCCAGGGTCTGGACGCCGGCGTCCAGGACCTCGAAATACGCCCGGTACATGCCGGCATCGCGTTCGATGAACGTGGGACGATCCCAGAACGGCTGATCCCCGGATTCCCCCTGGACGGCAATGGCCGAATCCCGCCCCAGGCCGCCACCCAGGATGGACGCCCCGGCGGGCACCGGATCGCTGATCACCGACCAGACCACGGGCTCCCGGCTATGGATGCGCAGGCTGACCCGGTAGACGTCGCCCACCGACCAGCGGTCAGGACGGGCGCGGGACACCGCCGTGACGGTGCGTTCCACCCGCATGCCGGCATCCACGGCCCGGGTCTGCGGCACCGCCGCCCGGGCCGTGACGGTCGCCCAGCCGCTGCCGGCCCCTTGTTGCGCCAGGTCCACCGTCCCCTGGCGGGACGGCGGCCAGGGCAGCTCCAGCGCCTGGCGATGGATGCCGTCGGCCCGGGGCATGTCCGCCCAGGCCAGCGTCCGCGCCGGAGCCGGGGCCAGCGTCACCGATACGCTTCCCTGGCCGGCCTGCTTTTCTTCCTGGCGCGCATAGTCGTTGACCGCCAGCACCCCCAGGACATTGGCGGTCGTCGTCGACCAGGCCCCGCCGCTTTGCAGGGACAGCAGGCCCGTCATCAGACGCGACAGATCCGCGCGCCATTCGGGACGCGGCAGGACCGTCATCAGCAGGCGCGCCTGGGCCGTCGCGACGTTGCTCATCAGCCACCAGCCCTGGTCCGCCGTCGCATCCGACAGAACGAGGGACGTGCCGTGACGGCTGAGCCGCGCCCGCAGCACGGCGTCGGTCTGCGCCAGCAAGGCGGCGCGATCCGGCAGCCCGGGCACGTGCTGCAGGATGGACAGCCAGGTCACCACGGCGGGCGTCGGCCAGTCGCTGACGTCCAGGGCGAAGGAATCCAGCATGCCCGGCTGCCAGGCCCCCGCCAGGGCCAGGGCGTCGACGGCGATCAGCTTGCGCCAGAACAGGTCCTGCGCCGGCGCCCAGGCGGTCTCGTCCAGGCGGCCCAGGACGAAATCCTGCAAGGCGGACAACATGCGTTCCCGGGCCGGGACCGGCAGCGCATCCGCCCAGCCGAGCGCCTGCGCCCGCGCCGACACTTCGATCAACTGGGCCGTCAGGATCACGCTGCCGCGCCCGCCGGGAAAATACGTCAGCAGACCGGCCTCGTCCTGGTAATCCGGCAAGCGCTGCATCAGCGCCTTCCAGGCCGCCGCGTCCCGCATGCCGACGGCCTTGGAACTGAGCTGCTCCATGCAGGTGTAGGGATAGGCCGCCAGCCAATCATGCACTCCCGGCAACGTGCCTGCGAGACTGGATTGCAGTTGCACCGTCACCCCGCCGCGCAGCCCTCCCCGGGCATCCTTCAAGGCCTGCGCCGAGGCGTCGACCGGCAGGCGCTGCGGCGCGCCCTGGCGAATCTGCAGCAAAGTCGCCTGGCGCACCGTCACGGGCACGGCCGCCTGCAGCGTCTGCCGCACCTCGATCCGGTCGGCCGCCCGCTCGCTGCCCTGCCGGGTCTGCGCCGCAAAGGTCCATTGCAGGGTCTCGCTGCCCTGATCGCTCCCCAGCAGCGGGGCCTCCACCGGCCACTGCAGGGTGGCGGACGAACCCGCCGCCAGGTCCAGATCCTGCGCCGGCAGCGATTGCCCGGCGCCGCCCGCCCCCTGAGCCTGCGCCGACACCGTCAGCGGCAGCGCCGTTTGCGTGCGGTTGCGCACCGTGACGCGCGCCTGATAACGGTCGCCTTCGCGCACCACCTGGGGCAGGCCCGAGATCACCTGCAGATCCTGGGTGCTGATGATGTCGGTCGAACCGGCGCCGAAGCTGCCCTGCCCGTGGTCGACCACGGCCACCAGCCGGAACCGCGTCAGCGAATCATTCAGCGGCACCCGGACCCGCGCCCGCCCCTGCTCGTCCAGGGTCAGGTCGCCGCGCCACAGCAGCAGGGTGTCGAACAGTTCCCGCGTGGCCCCGAACCCGCCGCCGCCGCCCGCCGGCACCGCCTTGCGGCCATAATGCCGGCGACCCACGACCTGGCCCTGGCTGGTGGCCGTGCTCACGCCTTCATCGCGCTCGACGCGCATGGCGTCCAGCAGGTCCCAGCTGCCGTTGTCCATCAGTTCCAGCAAGGCCGCGTCCACGGCGGCAAACGCCACCCCTGCGCCCGCCGCCGGCTTGCCGTCGGGCAGGAAGGCCTGGATCTCGACCTGCGCGGTGTCGCGCACCTGGTAGGTGTCGTGATCGGCCTTGACCTGCACCTTCAGGCGATCGGCGTCGCCGCTGACGCGGATCTGCGCCAGGCCGAAGCGGAACGACGGCTTGGCCAGATCGACCAGCCCGGTCGGCGCCGGGGCGTCATCGACCTGGGCCGAGCGCGCGCGCGCCCAATCCAGCGGATGGCGCCAGCCCCAGTCGAAGAAGGAAGACCAGGGCACGTGACGGATACGGCCGCGCACCGCCAGCACCGAAACATAGACGTTCGGCCCCCATTCCGCTTTCACCGGCAGGCGCACCACGGGTTGATCGCCATCCAGGGACACGACATGGGTTTCCAGTACGCCTTCGCGTTCCACGGCCACCAGGGCCTCGGCCCGGCGAAACGGCATGCGCACGGTGAATTCGGCGGTCTCGCCCGGCTTGTAGCTGGCCTGGGACGGAATCACGTCGATGCGGTCGTCGTCGCCCCCCGCGAACCAGTTCTCGCCGCCCCAGACCCAGATCGACGTCGCCGCCCGGGACACGCGGCCCTGGGCATCCCGCGCCTGGGCGAACAGCTGGATTTCGCCTTCCCGATCCAGGCTGACCGGACATTCCAGCAGCCCCTTGGCATCGGTCTCGCCCTGGCACAATGTGCCCAGGGACGCGACCTGATCATGCGTGTCGTAGGCGTAGAACCCGCCCACCAGGCGCTTGCGCGTCGAATACGTAGTGCGAACCCGGCCGTCCAGTTGCATCGGCACCCCCGCCTGCGGACGGCCCTGCGGATCCACGGCCAACAGCTTGACGGTCGAGGTTTCCTGGCGCGCCATCCAGCGGCCAGTCTGCAGCCCCGCCACGACGGCGGACGGCCACACCTGCGCCGTCTGTGAAATCGTCTGAATTTCCCCGTTGGGATCGGCGAACGAAGCTTCGAACAGCCAGGACTGCGGATCCCGGACGGCGGGCAGATCCTTCAGTTCGATCCGCGCCGCGCCCTGCGCATCCAGGCGCACCGGGCGCTTGTCCAGGATCAGGCGGCGCAGCGTGTCGGACGAGGCCTGGTCCGCCTTGTCGCGCAAGCTGTCCGGCACCCCGAAATTGAAATCCGAATAGGCGTCGAAACCGGGAACCAGAGGCTGCGCCACCGCCGACAGGGAAGCATCCAGATCCCTCGCCGGGCCGCCGGACTGCCAGGCCAGCTGCAGGTCGGCCTGCACCGCTGCCGGAGCGACCAGGGGGCCGGCGGCCGCGGGCGCATCGCCGCCCGGCGCGGCGCCCGCCGGGGCCGCCTGCGCCGCGATCTTCAGCGAGCCCGTCAGCAAGGGCAGCTTGAAAGCCTCGACCCGGAAGCTGCCGGCGTACAGGGTCGGCGTCCAACCCTCGTCCCGGTCTGCGACCGCTTCCAGCTGAATGGCGTATTGTCCCAGCCGCGCGGTGCGGGGAATCGCGTAATCCAGCAAGGCATACAGCCCGCCGCTGGGGCTCAGCCGCCACTTCAACGGCAGCTTGACCACGTCGCCGGAACCCTCGTGCACAATGTCCACCGTCCCGGGCAGGCAATCGGGCTTGTCGGCCGCCAGGCAATCGGTCGGCGGATTGCGCACCCCGTCGCGCGTCAGATCGCGCAGGAACAGCTTCATCGACACGGTTTCCCCCGCCCGCAGCAGGGTCCGGTCCAGCACCGCATGGGCCACCTGATCCGGCGCCGCCGACCGGCTGACCGGCACGTCGAAGCGCCAGGGCTCGATGCCCTGGTCCCAACTGGACCAGGCGAAGGAAAAGTCCGCCTGGCCGTGCGCCGCCGGATGATCGGCGGCGATCCGCGCCGTCACGAACACGCCCGACTGCCCCGTGCCGTCGCAATAGGCGTCAGTCGGCACCGCCCCCTGCGAATGCCAGAGTCCCCGATCGTCGGTCTCGCCCTGGCGGATGCGGGTGCCGTCGCAGCCCAGGATCGCCACCTGGGCGCCGGACACCGGTTGTCCGCCGTCCAGCGTCGTCACCCAGACCAGGGCATCGTCGCGGCCGGTCTTGACGTGCACCGCCAGGTTCGTCACCAACACGGCCGAGCGCACGTACATGACGCCGCCCGGCTTGCCCTTTTCCGCCAGCAGCCTCGCCCCCAGCCGGGGGGACGCGGCTTCCAGCACGTGCAGGCCCGGCGCCGCCACCGGCACCCCGATCATTTCGATATCCTTGCCTTCGGCATCCCGCAGCCCCGGCAGCGTCAGCGCGCGCGCCGCGTCCTGCGGGCCGAACACGGAGCGCGAACGCACGTCGATCAAGGGCTCATCCCGCTTCGCATCGCGCGCGGGGCGCGACGCCAGCACGTCGGCGAACTGGCCCGCCGTCATCTGCCCATCCTGCAAGCGCTGGACCTTCGCCATCCACTGCAAGGCCTGCACATCGTCGGTCGTCACATGATCGTCCACCCGCCCGGCGGAGATCATCATGTCCCGGGTGCGCAGTTGCGGCCCGACCCTGCGCAATGCCAGCGGCACCACGGCCGGCAGCTCCTGGGCCGGCGTCCCGTCGGCGAAGCGTTCCACGATCCCGAACGGTCCGGAGGCGAATTTCACCAGAGGCGGCAAGGCGTCGACGGACACGTCCAGGGGGAAGCGGGCGGCATTGGCCAAAGGACGGCCGGCGTCATCACGCAGGTCTTTAGGCAACACCAGACGCAACGTGGCGCGTTCCGGAAAAGGCGCGCCGAACGTCAGGCTGGAGAGCGCGTCGGACGCCGCCCCGTCCGCATCGGCCTGCACCTGGCGCGGGCCGTCCGGCGTTTCCAGCCTGACCTGGCTGGCCAGCGCGCGCGGCACCGGGCTGGAAAACGTCAGGCTGATCGGGAACAGCGGCGAACACGGCGCCTGGGCGTTGACGCGGGTGCAGTTCATCGTCGCCCGGAAGGGATCGCGGACCTTGAAATCCTGCGCCAGCACCGCCCGGCCGACCATGCCCGGCTGGCCGGGCAGATCGGCGGATTTCACCCCGGGCCCCACCACCAGGCGCACCTGGGCCGAGGGCGGCAGCAGACGCTTGCATTGCAGCAGCCGGGCATCGTCCAGGCGCTGGGCGCTGTTCCGATCCCAGCCGATGGCGCGCAGGATCTGATCGCGCTGATCGCCGCCGACGATGCGCACCGGCACGGATTCCCCCAGCCCCTGGACCTCGCAACGCGCATGATCCAGAATCGACTGCGGATCCGTCGCCGTGTTGAAGCGCAGGACGAACACCTGGTCTTCCGCGATCCGGTCGCCCCAGGGATACGACAGCTGCGCGCGCGGCCCGCCCGTGCTGAAAGCGTAGGTCTTGCCACTGTCCAGCGGCCGGCCCTGCAGGTCCCGGAAATCGGGGTTCGGATCCGCCTGGCAGGACACGGCGCCCGCCAGCGGCTTCTCGAAGGAATAGACCCAGTGCTGCGGGTCCACCCAGCGGCCCGAGCCCTTGGCCGCATCCGAGTCGCACAGGATCCGGTACGGGTCCGCCGCCCCGTCATCGCCCAGCGCCACGGCCGGCGCGTCGAAGTCCGCCTGCGCCTGCATGATCCGGGCCATCGCGCCCTGGGGCGTGAAGCGCGTCACCTGCGCGGCGGATGCCGAGACGGCCCAGCCCAGGGCCAGGCCTGCCAGCAAAGTACGGGAAAGGATCGGATGCATGGGACGGCCCTGGTCTGTTGTTGTTCTGCTTGCGCCAGGCCCGACGCAGGACGCCCGAGCCAAGCAGCGATGCAGGCAGGTTACCATCCGCCCGAGGCCGTCACCAAGGCGTCTTATGCGATAATTCCCGCTTTCCCGGCAGCCGGCCATTCGCGCCCGCCGCCCACGGGCCTCTAGCTCATGCCTGGTTAGAGCAGCGGACTCATAATCCGTTGGTGCCGAGTTCGACTCTCGGGGGGCCCACCAGAATTATCCTGCTGAATCCGCGCCTCATCGCCACCCTGCCCGGTGGCGATTTCCGTTTCCGGGGCGTGATGCGCTCTGCTTGTCCACTATAGTGCCACCAGGAAGCATGCAACGACTATAATTTCACTCGGCCCACCTGCTCCCAATCTCATAAAGGTCCCCTTATGCGCTCCAATATCGGAAACAGGCTATTGGAACTTCGCAAAGAAAAGAATCTCACCCTGCGAGACGTCTCCGAGCTGAGCGGGGTCAGCCGATCCATGCTCTCCAAGGTCGAGACCGGGCGCTCCTCGCCCACCGCCACCACCCTGGGCAAGATCTGCGAGGGCCTGGGCATTTCGATTTCCCAGCTGGTGGGCGGCGTGGCGCCCCGCGACGTCATCGTCATGCGCGATGGCGAGCACCCGGTATTCCGCGTGCCCAAATCGGGATTCGAACGCTGGTCGCTGTCGCCCATCAGCGAAGCGCGCACCGTCGATTTCGCCATGAACGTCCTGCCTCCGGGGCGCAGCTCCGGCTATTTTCCCCCGCACCAGGAAGGGGTCGAAGAAACGATTTACGTGATCTCGGGAAAGATCACCCTCTGGCACGGCGAGTCCACCTACGATCTGGACGCGGGCGATTCGGTGTACTACCGGGCCCACGTCCGCCACCGCTTCGACAACGCCTCGCCCACCGAAGAGGCCAGATTTTTCGTCGTGGTCAACAACAACGGCACCGGCAGCTTCTGATCGCATCCCGACCCCTCCGGGGCCGCGCGGGCTAGCCGTAGACCAGATCCCTGAGCGTCAGGGACAACGCCGGAAAATAGGTGATCACCGCCAGGCACAGCAGCACCACGACCACGAACTGCACCAGATTGGACACGATCCTGTCCAGCGGAATATTGGCCACCGAGCAGGCGGCGAAGAGATTCACCCCGAAGGGCGGCGTGATCATGCCCAAGGCCAGATTGACCACCATGATAGTGCCGAAGTGGATCGGGTCCACGCCGAAATGCATGGCCACCGGAGTCAGGATCGGGGCCAGCACGATCACGGCCGCGCTGGTCTCGATGAACATACCGATCATGAACAGGGCCAGATTGGTGATGATCAGGAACATCACGGCCGAATCCATATTGAGCTCTATCCAATGGCCGATCGCGGCCGGCACGCCGGCCCGCGTGATCAGGAAGGCGAACAAGCCGGCATTGGCGATGATGAACATGATCACCGTGCTGGAGATCACCGACTTGCGCAACACGCTCGAGAGCTCCTTGAAGCCGATCTTGCGGTAGATCAGGGCGCCCACCACCAGCGCATAGAACACGGCCACGGCAGCCGCCTCGGTGGGGGTGAAGACGCCTCCGTAGATGCCGCCCAGGATGATGACCGGCATCAACAGGGCCCAGCCGGCCTGCCACGTGGACCGGAGGATGCCGAGGCGCCCGTCTCCATCATGCTTGCCCAGGCCCTTGATCTTGCAATACACATACACATAGAGCATCAGGGCGCCTGCGATGAAGACGCCCGGGCCGACGCCGGCGATGAACAGCTCGCCGATGGAAACCTCGGCGCTCACGCCAAAAAGAATCATGGGGATCGACGGCGGCACGATCACCCCCAGTTCCGCGCTGGTGGCCTGCAGGGCCGCGGCGTACGGGGTGGGATAGCCATTCTTGATCAAGGCCGGAATCAGGATCGAGCCGATGGCGAACGTGGTGGCGATGGACGACCCGGACACGGCGGCGAAGATCATGCAGGTGAGCACGCAGGTCATGGGCAGCCCGCCCTGGATGCCGCCAATCAGGCTCTTGGCGAAATTGACCAGTCGCTCCGAGATGCCGCCCGCCTCCATCAGATTCCCGGCCAGGATGAAGAAAGGAATGGCCGCCAGGGGGAACTTGTTGATGGCCGCGTACATTTCCTTGACGACCAGCAGCATATTGATGCCGGCCACCTGAATGCCCAGCACCGCGCCCAGCCCGATCGCCACCGCGATGGGGACGCACAGCGCGAAACCGATGGCCATGGCGATCAGCATGCTTGCCGTCATTGTCTGCCCTCCACAGCCGCGAATCGCGGCCGGTTCACGTTGCGGTTTCCAGTTCCAGGTGCTTGGGGTCGAGCATCTGGCCAATCAGGGCGAAAATGCAGAACACTCCGCCGATCGGCATGGCGATGTAGCCCCAGATCATCGAGATCGATTCCAGGCCGGCCATCGACTGCACCCGGCTGCGCAAGGCATAGTCCAGCCCCCAGGCGATAATGATCAGCACCAGCGAGAGCGAAGCCAGGAACACCACCCAGTCGATCGCCCGGCGCCAGCGCGGCGCGGCCAGGCGGCGCAGCACATCCACGCTCATCATGGCGCCCAGCCGGAAGGCTACCGGAGCCCCCAGGAAGACCATCCAGATCAGGCTCAGGCGGATCAGGATCTCGGTCCATTCAGCGGGCTGCGCCAGAACGAACCGCGTCAGTATCTGGAACATGGCCAGCGCGGCCGAAATCGCCATCATGGCGCAGGCGCCGGCCGTGGCCGCCTGCGTCATGCGGCTTTCGAATGCAAGGAATGCCCGCTTCATGGATGACGCCTACTTGAAGTCCCGGATGCGCTGGATGTTCCCGGCGCCGAACTCCCGCTCGAAATAGGCATTGGCCGAAGCCAGCGCCTCGATGAACGGAGCCTTGTCGACCGTCTCGATGACTTCCATGCCCCCCTTGCGCAGATAGTCCACCCCGCGCGCATCGTCGGCATCCACGCGCTCGCGATTGGCCCGGGTCCCTTCAACCGCGGCCTCTCGAAACGCCTGCTTGTCCGCATCGCTCAGCTTGGCATAGGCATCGGGGTTCATCAGCCAGACACAGGGCGAATACACATGCCCGGTCAGGCTGATGTATTTCTGCACCTGCTCGAACTTGCCGGCGATGATGATGGACAAGGGGTTCTCCTGACCATCCACGGTGCCCTGCTGCAAGGCGGTGAACACCTCGGGGAAAGCCATGGGCGTGGGGATGATCCCCAAGGCCTTATAGGCGCGGATGTGCACGGGATTTTCCATCGTGCGCATCTTCAGGCCCCGCAGATCCCCCGGCGTGCGCACCGGACGGACATTGTTGGTCATGTGGCGAAACCCGTTCTCACCCCAGCCCAGCGCCACGAAACCGCGGCCGGAGAACTTGTCCAGCAGATCTTTCCCGATAGGCCCGTCGAGCACTGCGCGCGCGTGGGCCTTGTCGCGAAACAGGAACGGCATGTCGAGGATCTTGGTTTCGGGCACGAAGTTGGGAATCGGCCCGGTCGTGGACAAGGCCAGTTCCTGCGTACCCATCTGCACGGCTTCCACATACTCGCGCTCGCCTCCCAGGGCGCCGTTGTAGAAGGTCTTGATCTGATAGCGGCCCTCGGTGCGCCGCTCGACTTCGCGGGCGAACGTGTCGATAGCCACACCCTGGTGGGAATCCTGCGACGTGGCAATGCTGATGCGCATCACGGTCTGGGCCTGCGCGGGACTGATCGCAATGCCGCCTGCCAGGCACAAGCCCAGCAACAGTCTGGTGGGTTTCATGATGTCTCCTGAGTGGTGGTCGGGGTGATCCCCAGGTTTCAGACAGCGGCCGGCACGACGGGATCAGATCATGCCGATGGCTCCTGGCCTATTTCGAATTGCGAGAGCTGCTCCAGCGCCCGCACCAGGCCCGAGTGATCCCAGCCCGCGCCGCCCGAGGCGATGCAGGCGCTGAACAGTTGCTGGGCATGCGCCGTCGAAGGCAGGGCCAGATGCAGGGACTTCGCGGCATCCAGAGCCAGATTGAGATCTTTCTGATGCAGGGCGATGCGAAAACCGGGCTGGAAAGCGCGCTTGATCATCCGTTCGCCCAGGATGTCGAGCACCCGGGAACCGGCCAGGCCGCCCAGCAAAGCTTCGCGCACTTTGTCCGGCGCGGCGCCGGCGCGGGCGGCAAACAGCAGCCCCTCGGACACGGCGGCGATGGTGAGAGCCACCACGATCTGGTTGGCCACCTTGCAGGTCTGCCCATCGCCAATGCCGCCCACTCGCGTGATGTTCTTGCCCATCAGGGCGAACAGGGGCCGGATCCGTTCAAACACCGGTTCGCGTCCGCCCACCATGATGGACAGGCTGGCATTCCGCGCCCCCACATCCCCGCCGCTGACCGGCGCATCCAGGTAATCGCAGCCCAGCGCCTCGATCCGGGCGGCATATTCCTTGGTCTGCACCGGCGAGATCGAACTCATGTCGACCACCACCTTGCCCGCGGAGAGCCCCGCGGCCACCCCCGTCTCGCCGAACAGGACCAGGTCGACGTCCGGGGTGTCGGGCAGCATGAGAAAGATCACGTCGGCCTGCCGGGCCACCTCCGCGCCGCTGGCGCAGACCACGGCATCCGTGGCGGCGATGGGCCCCGGAACGGCGCTGCGGGTGTGCACATGGACTTTGTGCCCCGCCGCAATCAGGTGGCCCGCCATGGGCGCGCCCATGATGCCCAGACCGATGAACCCGATATTCTGCATGTCCATGTCTCCTGCTCGTCCTGAATGTCGAACCCGCGCGGGCTCCGTCAGGCAGTCTCGTGCTTCAGGCTGTCCACCAGTTTGCGCACGGTCGCCTCGCTGGCGCCCTCGATGCGCGCATTGGGCCGGCCGGTGGCATAGGCCACCGCCAACACGATCTCGTCCGCCCTGGGCGCTCCCGGAATGCGAATCTCCATCGTGTCCATGGCGTCGTAGTGCCAGCCTTCATCGATGCCGCCCAGCACAATATCGATGGAAGTGCCCGGCCCGCCCCGCTTGCCGTTGCCTGGAATCAATGCATAGCCCGACCGGATGGCGGCGCGGATCGCCAGACCGATGCGGCAGTGAATCATCGCGGCGCCCTGCTCCAGGTCGCCCGACTCCCCCACGATCACCCCCTTGCCGAAAGCGACCGGCTGGCGATCCCCCAGCAGCGCCAGGCTCCTGCGTACCAGCAGCTCGCCGATGCGGGCCGACTCGGCCATGCAGTCCTCCAGCACGGCGTCGCTAGCCCGGCCCCGCGCGGGATTGCCGATCACCGCGCAGGCCGCCGCCCGAATCGCCGCAGGCTGCACAGCGGCCCCCGAAGCTTGCACGATCTCCTGGGTGAACACATGAATCTCACGAATTTCCATAGCCATATGCCTCATCAACGCGGGAACGGGTCGCCAGGGAACAGCTGCGGTGCTGTGGCCCTGCGCAATGCAATCGATAGTAGACGTAGTTTCCTATAGGAATTCACTTTGGGGAATCACCCAGGAATGAAAGGAAACGTCCCCGACATGGATAGGATCATTCCCGGATTCTTACTAACTATATGATATTAAACAAACTCATGGAAAACCCCCGCGCCGTGAAATTCCCGAAATATGGGATCCATTCGGGTAAATCATAAGTAAATAGTGGACAAAAACTGTTTTTTGTCCACTATTAAAAATACCCATGCCAACCAGCGAGGGATTGCGCCAAGCTATCGCCGCTACGCACCGGATACACCCGCATCGGGACCGGGATGCCAGCGGCGGTGGCCGGCAAGACGTAGGGCCGCCGCCACATTCCGCCTGCAAATAGTGTGTCAATTCTTGATGAAAGCCGCAAAGAATGGAGAACTTCCTGATCTGTGTAACCGGCGGCAATATCCAGCGCCCACGCGCCCATATTGCGACCATAATTCCAGCCATGAAAACATCCATCGCACATCGCGCCAGCCGGTTCGCGGTCCTGCTGGTTGCCGTATCCGCCCTGGGCGGATGCGCCGTCTACGAGCCCGCCCCCGCCTACTATGACGACGGCGGAGTGGTCTACGGCGGACCATCCGTCTACGTCGCGCCGCCAGTGTACGTGGCGCCGCCCAGCCTTTACTTCGGCTACAGGTCGGGGGGCTGGGGACACAGGGGCTACCATCGCGGCTGGCACGGCCGGCATGGCTGGCGGTGATGTAAGGTGTTCAGCCAGCCAGTCCCGGAATGCGCGCTTTTTGCCGCGCGGCGAGATTCAATCGCATCTCGCATCAAGGCAATCGAACTTCTCGATACCACCCTGTAAAATGCTGGCTGGGTGTTAGCTGCATGTCGCAGCGGGACAGGTTCATGCGTCGGTCGGGCTGCCACGCGGAGTCCCGACGACCATGAATCGCCAAACCACGCGGACGGATCTGCCGCGCGCCCAGTTTCTGGCTGAACGCGCCTTCGCCACCCTCGAACGCTTCCTGCACATCGAAGCCGCCAGCGGCATCGTGCTGTTGATGGCCGCCGCCGTGGCCCTGATCTGGGCCAATTCGCCCTTTGCCCACAATTACCACGCGCTCTGGCATTTGCCGATGTCGCTCGGCATTGGCGGCTTCACCGTCGCCCAGTCGCTGCACTTCGTCATCAACGATGGTCTGATGACCATCTTCTTCCTGGTCGTGGGCATGGAAATCCGTCGCGAAATCCATGAAGGCGCCTTGAGCGATCTACGCCAAGCCAGCCTGCCCATCATGGCGGCGCTGGGCGGCGTGGCCGTACCCGCGTTGATCTATACCGCTTTGAACGCCGATCCGTCGCGCCTTCAAGGCTGGGCGGTGCCCACCGCCACGGACATCGCCTTTGCCGTGGGCGTGCTGGCACTGCTGGGCCGGAGCATTCCGGGCAACGTCCGCGTCTTTCTGCTGGCGCTGGCGATCATCGACGACATCATCGCGGTGCTCATCATCGCGCTGTTCTATTCGGGCGGCCTGGACCTGTCGGGCTTTCTCGTCGCCGCGATGGGCATCCTCGTGGTGCTGGGCTTCCAGCGCATCGGTGTGGGCTCGGCCTTCGCCTACGTGCTGCCGGGCGCCATCGTCTGGATTGGCCTGCTGATGACCGGCGCCCATCCGACGCTGGCCGGGGTGGTGCTCGGCATGCTGACGCCCGTGGTGCCGCTGCCCACCCGCGAGCGCCCGCTGGACATGGTGGCGCACGCGACACAGAAGCTGCGCGACCACGACGACGCCAAGGACGCCCACCACCTCGCCATGCCGCTCAAGCAATTGCGGCTGGGCCAGCGCGAACTGCTGCCGCCCGTGGTGCGCGTGCAAACGGCGCTGCACCCCTGGGTGGCATTCGGCATCATGCCCCTGTTCGCGCTGGCCAACGCAGGCGTGAGCATGGACGGCATCGACCTGTCCGCCACCGGCCCGCAGTGGGTGATGGCCGGCGTCGGCCTGGCGCTGGTGCTGGGCAAGCCGTTGGGGGTCGTGGGCGTGAGCTGGCTGATGGTCCGTTTGGGCTGGTGCCGGTTGCCGCCCGGCGTGTCGTGGGGCGGCATTGTCCTCATCGGCCTGCTGGCGGGCGTGGGCTTCACCATGTCCATCTTCATCGCCATGCTCGCGTTCGACAGCGAAGTCCTGCTGGGTGCCGCCAAGCTCGGCGTGCTGGCGGGATCGCTGGTGGCCGCGTTGCTGGGGTTGGCGTGGGGCACGATGTACCGGCGCAAAACCAACGCCGTCCGCGCATCGTGATGATGCAGCCGATGCCGTAGCGCCTGCCGCGTGCGCGCAGTCCCGAAGGCTCGGAAAATGCCCGGTTCTGAACCGGGACGTGATTACAGCGTCTGGGGATACTGTTCGTTTTCCCCGATGGTCAGCAGGCCGGCGCTCTTGGCTTCCTTCAGCTCGTTCAGGACCTGGGCGCGGGTCAGGGCCGGGCCTTCGGATTGCAGCTGGGGATAATCGGCTTGCTCGCCCACGGTGACCTGGCCTTGAGACTGCGCCACGCGCAGTTCATGGACGACCTCCGCGCGGGTCTGGGTGCTGGGCGTCGCGATTTCCGGGTAGTTGCTCTGGTCGGCCTGAGCGATGCCGGCGGAGGCGAGACCCAGGGACAGAACGGCGATGGAGGCGGCGGTAGCGACTTTCATGATGGTTTCCTTCACGTTTAGGGTGTGTCAAAGCAGGACGTTCACGGGCTTTCCGCTGGGTGATTCGTGTCCTGCTCTGTTGGAAACAGTGTGCGCTTTTGCTGCGCCGCGATAAACGGGGCTACAGCCCATTCATCTTTCTATTTTTGGTGGTAATTAGCAGATCACCCGCATTATTCGGTCGTTACTTCGGGTAAAACGGGGGTCTGGGGCTCGCCTGAATCAACCCCGGAACACGTCTTCGAGTGCCGACGCATCCAGAATGTTCAGCGACCAGGTTTCCAGTTCAGACGCCTTCGCTGAAAGAATGCGCTGCACAGTGTCATCGGACAGCGGGCCAAAGCGGCGCTGAACCATGCCCAACAGCAGCTTGGCCTGGCCCGTCCGCATCCCCTTTTGCAACCCCTTTTCTTCACCTTTGGCCATACCATAGCGCTCAGCAATCGTCACGTAGCTCATGTTGTACTCCTGCTCCAGCTGGCGGGCAGCCAGGTGATATTCCACTTCCAATTCGGGCGGCAGCCCGATGACCCATTCCACCAATCGCAGCAATTGGCCGATCTGGTCCCTCGTATAACCGTAGCCATACAACCGCCGGGTCAGGCTCACCAGCGGCGCCAGCCGCGTGGCCTTGTCAGGATGGCCCGACGCCTGCAACTGGGCCATGATCAGCACGGCAAAGGGATTCAGCGGCGCCAGGCGATCCAGTTCATCCTGGCGGGCGCGCCATCTCTCCAATTCTACAATTGGAAAGGTGAATCGGGTCCGCTGATTCAGGAACCGATCCCGGTAGGTCAGTGTGGCCGCCGGCCGCGTCCCGCCCGTGCGCACAGGCTGATCGATCAGAACACCCAGGCTGTAGATCTGCGGCGGCAGCGGCGATTTGCTCTTGCGCCGTTCCCGCTGGCAGATCAGCACCTTGTATTCCAGCATGCGCCAGCCAAAGACCTGCAGCGCCCGAGGACCGGACAGGCGTCCCTGGACTTCAACATGCACCAGCAGCAACGCTTTGCCGCCATTCAGCAGTTGGACCTGAACCAGTTTGTCTGCGTGGCGACGGCCCTGCGCGGGGGCGCTGGCTCGTTTGACGGCTTGCAGTTCCTTATCCAGAAAGACGATGGGCGCCGACCAGTCGACGGTCGCCTGCAGATCGGACGCCAAGAGCGCCATCGCCTGAGGAAAATACAGCTCTAGCGCATCCTTCCACGGACTGTCGTGATCATCAGCCGGACGTTCTGGATCGGACATGGTAAGGAGGCACCCGGACGACAGAACGCCCATTGTCCGAAGCAGCGCAAGTCGCTCCTAGCCGCCAGATCTATCGAGGAATGAAAGGTCACACCCGCGGAATCAATCCAGGAACAGGCCATCCAGTCCCGCATCGAAGGATCAGGAAGCTACACCGCCCCCTTCCGCATCTCCGCTGCCCGCCCTCTGAACACTTCCGCCTCGTCAGGCCGCCCCGTATTCTCGTACAGGACAGCCAGGTTCTGCGCAGCCAGGTAGCTGCCCCGGCCGGCGACGGAGTCCGACAGATCGGGCCGGTCGCCGATCTCCAGGCATTTCAGCCAGCTGGATTCCACAATGGGCAGGAATTGGGATTCGGCCTCATCCGGATGCTGTATCGCCCAATCCAGAAAGATGTCCGCCACGCAGAAGAAATAGTCGGGGGAATCCTGCCAATGGGGAAACTCGTTTTCCGCCAGCAGGATGGCGTTTTCCAGCTGGCCCGCCTGCTTCAGGGAATACAAAGCCCGCACGATCAAAGCATGCCGGTAGCTCAGGTCGGCCGCCGCATACTCGATGGCCGGCAGGAAATATTCCACCGCCTCGGCATGGCGTTCGTAGATGGCCAGTTCCTTGCCCAACTGGTACAACAGATAGGGATCCCGGGGGGACTCCGACAAGGCCAGGCGCAACAGCGCCTCATTCCGGCCCTTTTTCGCCTCAAGCCCTTCCGGCATATAGCCATCATGGCCGAACCGAACGTCCAGCCGCTTTCGGGCCAATCCGCGATCGTTGACGGGTTGCTCATGAATCCTGCCGGCATAGCGAACGCCTCGGGGCAGAATGCGAGGCACCCATTCCGTCGACTCCCGAACCTCTCCGCCTTGCACGAACCGATTCACGATGGAAACCTGGCCGATGAAGGGCTCCGGCCCCAGGGCGTGCAGCACCGCGTGACCGGACTCCAGCCAATTGTCGGCATCCAGGATCAGATTCCAATCGGCAGTGGAGTGATCCAGCGCCGCATTCCGGGCGGCGGAAAAATCATCGACCCACTCGAAATGGTGCACCCGGGCGCCATGGCGCTGCGCAATCGACACCGTTTCGTCCGTCGAGCCCGTATCCAGCACGATGATGTCATCGACGTGCCCCTGTACGCTGGACAGGCAGCGGGCCAGGGTGGCCGCGCCATCCTTGACGATCATCACCAGGGCAATCGTTGGGAACTTCATGAGGAGCCTCACGCTTTTTTCCCATTGTAGCCAGGGCCTTCCCAGCGCCCGGACGGATCAACGCGGGGCTCGACAACTCACACCTCAAGAAAAAAGCCACTGACTCGCGCCAGTGGCTTTTTCCGCACAGGCGGACGAAACCGCCTGTTATGGCTGCATGAAATTAACGCAGCAGGGACAGCATGGTCTGCGGAACCTGGTTGGCCTGCGCCAGCACGGCGGTGCCGGCCTGTTGCAGGATCTGGGCACGCGTCATGTTGGACACTTCCACCGCATAGTCGGCATCTTCGATGCGCGAGCGCGCGGCCGACAGGTTATTGACGGTGTTGTTCAGGTTGGCGATGGTCGATTCGAAACGGTTCTGGATCGCGCCCAGGTCGCTGCGTAGCGAATCGACCTTTTGCAACGCACTATCCAGAGCAGCCAAAGGGCTCGTCGTTTTCGTCACGACGTCAGCAGCGTCAGTGACAATGTTCGTAACCTTTTCACCAACAGTCAACGAAAAAGAAGAGTCGCTGCCATCACCCGCGGTACCTGTGGTGATTGTGAACGTAGCAGACCGGTAGCTACCATCGCTATCCTTGACATAGTAATTACCACCGGTATCTTCGAGAATATCAGCCGCTGCGTAGTCAGTGCCATCAGCCTTTGTAACATTAGCAGTGAAGTTGGCAGGGGTTTGGCTATCGTCATCTTGCAGATCTGCCGCAGCCGGGGCTGCGAGGTCAGCCTCCAAAACGGTTGAGCGAACACTGAAATCACCCAAACCCAACGTCGTAGCGTTGATCTGCTGCAGATTCACATCGATGGTTTCGCTGTCGTTGGCACCGACTTGGATGGTCAGGGCGCCATTTTGCGCCAAAACCCGTACACCGTTGAATTGGGTTTGTGCGGAGACACGATTAATTTCGTCCAAGCGCTGTCGCACTTCAGCTTGAATCGAAGCCAGATCCGAATCCGAGTTCGTACCGTTAGCAGCCTGCACCGACAGTTCGCGAATACGCTGCAAGTTGTTGTTGATTTCGTTCAGCGCGCCTTCCGTCGTCTGGGCGATGGAGATGCCATCATTCGAGTTACGGGCGGCTTGCGTCAGGCCCTTGATGTTGGCCGTGAAGCGGTTGGCGATGGCCTGACCTGCAGCGTCGTCCTTGGCGCTGTTGATACGCAGCCCCGAGGACAGGCGCTCGATCGCCGAACCCAGGGAGGACTGGGATTTGTTCAGGTTGTTCTGGGAAACCAGAGCAAGGTAGTTAGTGTTGATAATCGTTTTAGCGGAATTTCGCTCAACTAATCACCATCTATCGATACGTTTCGTTGCTTTGGCAGGGACATCCCTTGAGAAAATAGTTGACGTCACCTCATTGCAAGGGGCACGTGTGTATATAAATGTGTATATCGATCAACGCACCTATGTCATTGACAAATAAGACATTCAGTACAAATTCCCCTATCCAGGCAAAAAGCAATGTGTATATATCTGTGTGCTCTTTTGTAACGGAGAAAGCAGCACATGACTCAGAACCTTCTCTCGACCCGAACCATCGACTCGGCCAAAGCTGCTGGCAAGCCTTACCACCTCCGAGACGGCGGCAGCCTGTTCCTGTCGATCCAGCCTAGCGGAAGCAAGCTTTGGCGCTACCGCTACCGTCTGGACGGCAGGGCCCAGGTGTACGCTATCGGGCGGTATCCCGACATCACTCTCGCTCAAGCTCGCCAGGAAAGAGACCGCGCGCGGGACCTGATACGGCAAGGCATTCATCCTTTATCGGAGCAAAGCGCTGACCAAAATGTCGCTGCTTCCGCTCCTCCCTCATTCGAAGCGGTCACGCGCGCCTGGCTGGCCGCCAATCCACAATGGAGTCCAAGCTATTCCCGCCAGATACGGAGATACTTTGAAAAAGACATTCTTCCGGCCATAGGAGACGCCGCGGTCGCCGATCTCACGCCGGCGGACATCCGCGAGCTCATTTCATCCATCGCAGAGCGAGGCGCCAGATGTGCCGCATTGCTCACACAGCAGTGGATATCCCAAGTTTTCTCTCATGCCATCGTGCAGGGACAGCGCGAGGACAATCCAGCGAGTCTGCTCAAAGGCCTCGTCAAACGCGCTGCCGTGCGTCACCATCCGCCGCTGGGTTGGTCCGACATCCCGGGGTTCTTCCAGCGTCTGGACGCCTGGGACGGATACTCCGACATCGCCATCGGCCTGCGTCTGCTGGCGTTGACGTTCGTGCGCCCCTCGGAACTGCGATTGGCCCGTTGGCAGGAGTTCGACTTCGACAATGCGATCTGGACCGTTCCCAAGGAACGCATGAAGATGCGCCGTCCGCATATGGTGCCACTGGCCCAGCAGACCGTGACGCTGCTGCGCTCGTTACGCACCAAGTCCTGCAGCAATTCCATGCTGTTTCCCAACCATCGGGATACAGACCGTGAACTTGCCGCCAGCAGTTTCAACCACGCCATCGAGCGCCTCGGCTACGGCGGGCGATTTTCCGCCCACGGATTCAGAGCAACCGCCACGACCCTGCTTGGTTTGCTGGGCTATCCGGACAAACTGGTTGACCTGCAACTGGCACACCGTAGGCGGGACACGTCTCGCGCCCCCTATGATCATGCCCGGTTCGTTGGCTCTCGCACACTGCTCATGCAGGACTGGGCCGATATTCTGGAAGCCCTGGCCGACGGGAATCGGTACGCCCAGTTGTCCCAGATGTTCGGTCCGTTGTCCGAGCGCAGGACCATGATGCTGGCCGTGATCGAGCGAGAGTGAACAGCCGGCCAAAAAAACATCCAAACCACCCTAAAGTTCTCTGCCCCCCCTCCGTTAACGGGGCAGAACAGGAGGTCACTCAGTTTGTCATCCTGGGCAACAAGGGCGGATCTCCGCCGAACAACTTAGGAGTCTCTCATGGCTGTTATCAACACCAACTACCTCGCTCTGGTCTCCCAGAACAACCTGAACAAATCCCAGTCCTCCCTGGGTTCGGCGATCCAGCGCCTGTCCTCGGGCCTGCGCATCAACAGCGCCAAGGACGACGCCGCTGGCCAGGCTATCGCCAACCGCTTCACCGCCAACATCAAGGGTCTGACGCAAGCCGCCCGTAACGCCAACGACGGTATCTCGATGGCGCAAACGACGGAAGGTTCCCTGAACGAAATCAATAACAACCTGCAACGTATTCGTGAACTGACGGTCCAGGCCTACAACGGGACGAACTCCTCCGACGACCTGAGCTCGATCAACGCTGAAATCAAGCAGCGCCTGGACGAAATCCAGCGCGTCGCCGATCAGACCCAGTTCAACGGCACCAAGGTCCTGAACGGTTCCTCCGCGTCCGGCATCGCCATCCAGGTTGGCGCCAACGACAACGAGACCATCACGATCTCCGGCACCGACGCCCGCGTCAACACGCTGCTGAGCGGCACCACCGCCATCACCTCCGGCGGCCTGAGCGTCACCACCTCCGGCACCGTGACCACCGTCACCTCCGGCGCGCTGGCTGAAATCGACACTGCCATCAACAACGTCGACAAGATGCGCAGCGACCTGGGCGCGATCCAGAACCGCTTCGAATCGACCATCGCCAACCTGAACAACACCATCACCAACCTGTCGGCTTCGCGTTCGCGCATCGAAGACGCCGACTACGCGGTGGAAGTGTCCAACATGACGCGTGCCCAGATCCTGCAACAGGCCGGCACCGCCGTGCTGGCGCAGGCCAACCAGGTCCCGCAGACCATGCTGTCCCTGCTGCGTTAATTCACGGCACCGCATCGGGGCGGGTTCATCTCGCCTCGCGCATCAAGGCCGCCGGATCGTCTCCGGCGGTTTTTTTTTGCTGCCGGCCAATCGTCAACCGCCACGCAAGCAAGCGCGGGCGGCGCGACAAGGCGGCCCTCCTCCGGAATTCTGTTTCGTAACGCCCCGACTTCATCATGGCCCGAAAAATTCTGATCATCCGCCTGGCGGGCCTGGGAGACGTCGCCTCCATTCTGATTCCCGCCGTCGGGCTGATCCGCGCCCAGGAACCGGATGCCGTGATCGACGTGCTGACCTACGGAGCGGGCATCGAGCTGATGTCCCTGTGCCAGGACGTCGACGACGTGCTGGGCGTCACGCAGGAGCAATGGCCGCGCGATCTGGCGCCCGCGACCCAGAGCTTTCTGAATATCGCCCAGGTGATCGCTGCGCGCGACTATGATCGGATCCTCTGCCTGGACACATGGTTCATGCCCTGCTTCCTGGCGCAAGTCCTGATCGACATCGGGCTGAACGCGGAAGGCAATCATCTGGACCGGCCGGTGAACGACTTTTTCACCGCGCTGCACGCCGGAACACTGCCGGCGGACTACTTCGGCACGGCCTTCATGGCCAGCAGCTACCCGCGCATGAAGGACTGGTTGCGCTCCTGGTGGCTGACGCCGCAGCCCCACGCCAATTACCCGGAATACTATCTGATCCATTGCTGCGGACTGGGCGATGCCATAGAGCCGGACCTGCCCATCGAACCCGACGCCGCATTCCGGAGCGCCGCAGCGGGACGCCCGATCATCGCGGTATCATTTCGCGGTACCACGGCCATCAAGCACTACAAACAGGCGGACGCGCTGACCCGCCTGCTGCAAAAGGCGGACTATCACGTCTGGACGGGATTCGACGGCAGCCAGCCCATGGGCACGACTCTCGCGCGCCTGGCCTCGACCGATCTGCTGGTCACCGTGGCGACCTCCACCCAATGGCTTGCCAGGCTGGCAGGCTGCCCTTCCCTGATGCTGCCGGGCGCCATGCACCCCGCCATACTGGGCGCGGAGCACACCATGGGGCGAACCGTGGATTGCCAGTACTGCTGCCAGCGGGGCTGTCCCGCCGGCCGCGACTACGCCTGCATGGACGTGCCGGCGCAGGACGTCATGGACCAGGTCCGGCGCATACTGGCCGGGTAGGTCCTTCCCGCGCTCAGGCGCTTTCCGGCGCCACGCCCCAGGCGCGAGCCCACTGATCCAGGAAGCCGCCTTCCAGCATCCAACCCTGCAGAACGGCATCGCGCAACGCGTCGCCCTTTTCCGCCAGGGCGCCCGGATCGGCCAGATGCGCGCGAATGGCCTCCACCCAATCCTGATGGCGGTTGCGCACGAGCGTCACCGGCAAGCCGCCACGATACGGCTCGATCGCCGTGGCGATGACCGGCACCCCGCACGCCCCCAGTTCCAGCAAGCGCAGATTGCTCTTGCAGCGATTGAACTGGTTGATTTCCAGCGGCACCACGGCCAGATCCAGATTCAGGCTGGCCAGTTTTTCCGGGTACCGGTCGATCGCCACCCCCGGATGGTATTCACACGACACGTCTTGCGGCTTCATGCCCATGAAGACCCATTCAACCTCGCCTTGCAGGTCCTGGACCACGGCGCGAATCTCGGCCAGATCGCCGGTGTGGCTCACGCCACCGGCCCAGCCCACGCGCATCTTCCGCCCCGTGCGACGCTCGCTGACCAGGCCGCGCCATGGATCTGCCGGCAGGCCGTTCAGGGCCACGCGGATATCGGCGTGGTAATCCATGTACTCCTGGGCCAGCGTCGGCGTGGAGACCACCAGCCAGTCGACCTGCTCGATCGCGCGCCGCATGTTCTTGATCACGCCCTGAGGCAGCTTCTTGCGGTAGATGCTGCGCGTCGGGATGTTGGGCAGATAATCGTCGAATTCCAGCACGACCTTGGCGCCCGTGATCTCGCGATAGCGCCGGATCTGGGTAAGGATGCCTTCATTCAGCCAGGCGCCCTGCAGCACGATCACATCCGGCTGGATGCGGGCCACGTCGGTGAAATGGAAATCGCCATGCTTCAGCCCGCCTTCCAGGCGCAGCTCGGCCCCCATGGCCCTGAAGGGATGCAGTATCCGGTAATGGCCGCAGCCCTGCCAGTCCGCATGGGCCGCCAGCACCACGGGCAACGGTCTGCCCGGCAGCGGTTCCTGGATCCGCGAGGCGTCGGTGCTCAGGTCGAACCCCGGGGAATGCCTGCCCAGGGCTGGATGATAGTTCGGGTCTCGGGCCAGCTGCGGCAGCCACCGATGGTACAAGCGGTCGCGCTGCTCGTCATCCGGGCTGGTCTCCAGGCCGAACTTCTCGGTCAGCAGGCGGGTCGCGCCGCCCATGTGCAGCAGGCCGGTGTCCGGCTCCAGCACCAGCAGATACCCCGCCTGAGTCGCCTTCAGACACAGGTCCGTATCCGCGTAATAGACCGGAAAGGATTCCGCATCGAAGCCGCCCAGTTCGTCGAAGACCTCGCGCCGCATCATCAGGCAGGCGGCGCTCAACGCGCTGACGTTCTGCTGGACGGTCAAGCGGTTCATGTAGCCCTGCCGATCCGACGGCAAGCCCCGGAACGCCGCGCCGACGCTCTCGTCCATCCCCAGCACCTGGCCGCACTGCTCCACCCCGCCATCCGGCAGGTCCAGGCGCGAACCCGCCATCCCGACCTCGGGCCGCAGCGCGTGCCGCAGCAGGCGCTCCAGCCAGTCGGGCCGCGCACGCGACGCAAACTGGATATCGTTGTTCAGGAACAGCAGCACGTCCCCGCGCGCCTGTCCGGCCGCAAAATTATTGATGGTTGCGAAATCGAACGCCTGCGGCCAGCGCAGGACGCGAACCCGATCCGCGCCCATGCCTTCGAGTCCGGCCAGAAATGCCACGGCATCGGGCTCGACGCTGCCGTTGTCCACGATCAGCAATTCATAATGCGGATAGGCCGTATGCTCCATCAACCCTTCGACGCAGGCTCGCAGGACCGGCAATTGATCGCGCGTGGGAATGATGATGGACACCAGTGGTTGTGCGGCCAGGGGATACTCGACGCGCTGCAGGCCCGGCGACACGCCCGGTTCGACCCGCGCTTCCAGGCCCATACGCACGAAATGCGCCTGCGTCACCGCCGGAAACCAGGTCATCGTTTCCGGATCGCGAACCCACTCCATCAGACTGCGGCCGCCCAGCTGCAGGACCTCGGGCACGTGCGCCACCACGGGCGGACCGACCTGCTCCACCAGGCGCCAGATCAGATCGACGGGCGCCAGATCGGCGACCCGTTCATCCATGCCGCCCGCCGCCTGAATGGCCGCCGTGCTGATCACCGGGCTGCGGCCGATATAGGGATAACTGCGCAGGAGATCGACGTTGAAATCCGGCTTGAGCATCGGATTGGCCGGCGCATCCGCCTCCAGGACCGCCTCGTCCGCATACCAGACCAGGGGGTCGGGCTTGCGCAGACGATATTCCCCCATGGTCAGCGTCGCGTGGGGCACCAGGCGGTCGCCGGCATACAGGATCCACAGGAAATCCGGCATGCCGCCCTGATCGATGCGCTCCGACAGCCGCTTCGCCCAATGAACATCCGTGTGCAATATCTCGATCCCGTTGCCGGCCGCCTCATCGGGAATGCCGTGGCCGATCAGCCAGACGCCATCGACAGGCCTGTGCTGAGCGCCCAGGCTTTCCAGGGTTCCCACCAGCGACTGCAGACCCGCGCCCGTCGGCACGATCACGACCACACCCAGCGTGCCCACGTCCGGGTTCGCCTGCAGCAGGGTCCGGACCGCCAAGACGCGAGAGGAAGAAGGCGAACGATCGGCCAGCCATTCAGGAACGCCCCAGGGCTTCTCCCGAGGAGCCTGACCGGCCAGAACAATCTGACGCCCCGTCTGTACGCGATCATTTCCCGCTTCCGGATAGCGGGCATAAAGCTTCCGGTAGAGCGGCAGCAGCCGATCCCGCTCGCGCGCCAGCATGTGGTCGGCGCCGCCCGAGACACGCTGGCGGACCTCCGCAGTGACCCGCGGGATCCGATGAACCGGATAACGCTGCGCCAGTCGGAGCAGCATGTCCCAATCCTCAAAGGCCGTCAGTTCGGTATCGAAGTTGCCGACCTCGGCGACCGCCATGCGAGGATGCGCCCAGGTATTGACCGGGATGTAGTTCTGAATGAACAGCTTGTCACGATCAAAAGCGTCGTGAGCGGTCGGGAAGGAGCGGCCGACTTCGATGCGCGCATCGTTTTCGAGCCTCTCCTGGACATAGACGACGTCGGTATAGACCAGCGTGTCGGGATGACTTTCGAACGCTTGCGCCAGACATTCCAAGTGATCCGACAGATAAATGTCATCGTCATCCAGGTAGGCGACATAACGCCCGCGCGCACGCTTCAAGCCGGCATTGCGGGCTGCGGAAAGGCCCTGGTTGCTCGGCTGGTTGAAGTAAATCAGGGGCAGCTCGCATCCATCCAGCAGTTGCTCCACGGGCTCTCCGTGATCGTTCACCAGGATGACTTCGAAATCGCGGAAAGTCTGCGCCGCCAGACTGGATAGCGCGTCTCGAAGCAGGCCGGGCCGGTTATAGGTCGTGACGATGACGGAAAACAGCGGCCCCGCCTCTTCGAGCGGCCCCGTCATGGGACCGAGCAGCTGCCGGCGGACATTTCCCGCGCGCGCGGCCAGCGTCTTCCGGGCAGCCTCCGGATAGGCGTTCTGGCGGCTCTGGTATAGCCGCCAGATGGGCAGCGCGGCTTCCCGGATCCGCGGCGCCGTCGCTGCGTCAATCAGACAGCGCTCCAGGATCTCCGTGTGTTCCAGCAAAGGGCGGGCGTCGGCGTAAAACTTCTGCGAAATCTGTCCGCCGTGGATCCGATAGCCGACCGTCGCCTGGCACAGGAACACGAAATCCGGATGGACGGCGGCGATCCGCAGCCAAAGGTCCCAATCCTGAGCCAGCAAATGGTCCCTGGCCAGCGTCCCGTCCGGCAACGCCACCGTATCGAGCATGGAACGACGCAATATGGCCGCCGACGGCGTAATGTAATTGTCGTAGCTCAACAATCCGGCGATTTCATTGCGGCCGCCCGCATAGGACGCATCCCGGTGGCCGGGGTGCACGGCGCGACGGATCAGTTCCCCCGACTCATCGATCCAGTTGCACTGAACATAGCCCAGCATGGCCTGCGGCGCGGCGTCCATGGCCGCGCACAGCGAACGGATGTGATCGGGATACAGGACATCGTCCGACCCGAGGACGACCACGTAGCGGCCCTGCCCGGATCTCAGGCAGCGGTTGTAATTGCCATTGAGCCCCAGATTCTTTTCATTGATCTCATAATGAAAACGGGGATCATCGACATAGCGATCCAGCACTTTGACGGAATCATCGGTCGAGCAGTCATCGAATACCTTCAGCTCGAAGGCCACGCCCTCCTGGGCAAGAATGGAATCGATCGTCTGCCCGATGAAACGGGCGTTGTTGTAGGACATGACCGCAACGGTCACGTCGACAGGCTGATTCTGATAGTCGCTATTCATGGAAACAGGAAACCTCGAAACTCATACGGGCGATTCTTGAGCGCCGTCACGATGGGAATGCATTGCATGCGGAAATCACATGCTCGATCTGTTCATCGCTCATCCCCGGCCACAGAGGCAGACTCAACACGGAGCCGTGAATCCCGTCCGTGATGGGGAGATGAACATCGAAGCGTCCTGCAAGGGCCCGCTGGCGATGCGGGGGTGTCGGGTAATGAATGAGCGTCTGGATGCCCTGCCGCCCCAGCCACTGGCGCAGCGCATCGCGCTGCTGGCACCGGACGACAAAAAGATGCCAGACATGCGATACGTCATCGGCAGGCGCGCCGCCTCCGGCATCCGGCAAGCGGATCAAGGGGTGCCGGATGCCGGCCAGATAGGCAGCCGCGATGCGGCGGCGCGCCATGGCGCTCTGGTCGAGCCGCCGCAGCTTGACGCGCAGCAGCGCCGCCTGCATCTCGTCCAGGCGGCTGTTGACCCCTTCCATTTCATGCACATACTTTTCATGGGATCCGTAGTTCCCCAAGGCGCGCACGACAGCGGCGGTATCGGCATCCCCGGTCGTCACGGCCCCGCCGTCTCCGAGCGCGCCCAGATTCTTTCCCGGATAGAAACTGAATGCCGCCGCGTCGCCCCAGGCGCCTGCCCGACGCCCGTCCACGCACGCGCCATGCGCCTGCGCAGCGTCTTCCAGAACCAGCAGGCGATGCGCTTCGGCGACGGTGCAGATACGCGGCATGTCCGCCATGCGCCCATAGAGGTGGACGGGAAGGACGACTCGCGTACGGGGCGTGATCGCCCGCGCGGCGGCCTCCGGGTCCAGGTTGCAAGTCAGCGGATCCGGCTCCACGAGCACGGGCGTCAATCCGGCGCGGATGACCGCCAGGATCGTGGCGATGTACGTATTGGCCGGCACGATCACCTCGTCGCGCGGCCGCAGCCGTCCCTGGTATTTCCAGGCCTCCAGCGCCAGCCACAAAGCATCCAGGCCATTGGCCGCGCCGACGGCATGGGAAGCGCCGCAATAGGCGGCGAACTCTTTTTCAAAGTTCGCCAGTTCGTCGCCCTGGATATACCAGCCGGAATCGACCACCCTGGTCAGTCGATCGAGCAGCTCAGTCCGATACGCGGCATTGATGGCCTTCAGATCGAGGAAAGGAACATTCATCATACGTACCGGATGACTCTGGCCGGATTTCCGACGACAACGGCGCGATCGGGCACATCCGCCGTCACGACGGCCCCCGCGCCGACCATCGCCGACTCGCCGATCCGCAGGCCGGGCAATAACGTGGCATGCGCGCCGATACTGGCCCCGCGGCAAACGACCAGACGAGGAAAATCGGCGGGATACTGCCTGGATCTAGGAAACGGGTCATTGGTGAATGTGGCATTCGGCCCGATGAACACATCGTCTTCAATCCGGATGCCGTCCCACAGGTAGACCCCCGACTTGATCGTCACCCGGTCTCCGACGACCACGTCATTCTCGATGAAGGTGTGGGCGCAGACGTTGCAATCCCGACCGACGACCGCGCGCGGCAGGATCACGCTGAACTGCCAGACCCGGGTTCCGTCGCCGATCCGGCTCGTCTGCACATCGGCCAGGGAATGAATGAAGGCCGCCATCAGAGGCATTCCAGAAACCGGGGATAGCTGCGAATGTAATCGGCCTCATCGTAGTGTTCGCTGGCAAGCACCAGCAGGACGCAATCCGGCGTGAAATCGTGCATTTCCCGCCAGATCATGTTCCGGATCATCAGCCCCCGGGTCGGGGAGTCCAGCACCGCTTCTTCCCGCGACCGGCCATCGTCCAACACCATACGGCAGCTTCCGGTCACGCAGACGGCGACCTGCAACAGACTTCGATGGGCATGGAACCCTCTGGAGACCTTTTCCTTCGTGCCGAACAGGTAATAGACCCGGCGAATGGGAAACGGCACCGTCTTCTGGCCTTCCAGGGCAACGAGAGATCCACGGTCGTCACCCAGAGGAGGAAATTCAATCCACTTGATCAAGCTCATTGCGGTAACACTCCAGCCCCAATCGAATCCGCCATATATCCTGAACCGACGCGCAAAGCCCCGAAGTCCGGACATGCCCGGGAATTCAAGACAGACAAAGGCCCGCATCCCGCCAGACACCCGCCTCGCACAGGATAGCAGAGGACAAGGCGCGTCAATGACGGAAAAAGAGGGGCATTGGCGAGGGTGTTGGACGTAACGGCGCGGTCCGTCCGACGCGCCCTGCTCCCGCCCCCGACTCCGCCGCGAGCATATGCTCTATCTAGGCGGTGTTTTCTCCTCAGCTAGACGCGTACCGGGGCGACGGAATTCGCTAGACTGTCCCCTATTCTTCAACATCCGTCTTGATCATGAGCAAAGCCCATACCGCATTCCTGCTGCACTCGCTGGAGCTCGTCAACCACTTCGCTCCTGTCTGGGATCAACTGCCTCCCGGCAGCTTCGACATCGTGCTGTTCGATGTCGCGCAGGATGCCGCGGCCGCGGCCACCCGCAAATGGAACTGCCGGCTCTGGAACGCCGACGACGTCATCGGCGCCCGGCACAAGTTCCGCTTCCTGGTGTCCAACCACCCGGCCGTGGGCGCCTACAACCCGCCCCTCGTCCAGCAAATCGCGGAACACAACGTGCGATTCATGTACGCCGCCGGGAAGACAGGCTGGAACCTCGCCTCCTGGAACCAGCTCTATGACGCGATCCTGTGCTTCGGTCCCTATCACGCCGAAGCATTTTCGGAGATCTGCGATGCCGCCATCATCCAGATGGGATATCCCCGCTTCGATCGCTACTTCAGCGAACAGCCCGACCTCGCCACACTGAAGTCGCAATACGGGTGCGACCCGGGCAAGGACACCATCGTCTGGCTCCCCACCTGGAAGGCGCTGTCCTCGGTCAGCCACTTCGACGAAGAAATCGGCGCGCTGACGGAAAAATACAACGTCATCGTCAAGGTCCACCCTTTGATGCCGGGGTCCGAGCCTCACCGGGTCCAGGCCCTGGCGCGCCAGCCTCTGACCCGCCTGATCACGGACCACAGCGACAACCTTCCGCTGTACCAGCTTGCCGATTTCATGCTGTTCGACTACGGGGGGCCGCCGATGGCGGCGCTCTACACCGACAAGAACTTCCTGCTGCTGGACGTGCCCAACGCCAGCCAGGACGTCTTCACCGGCCCCCAATCGCCCGACATCGCGCTGCGCCGCCATTTCAAACACCTGGCGGCGGGCTCGGGCGACCTGGAGGCGTCGCTCGCCGACGAGACGCTCTGGGATGAACACCGCGTGATGCGCGCCGAATTGCGCCGCAAGTACTTCGCGCCTCATTTCGGTTTCGCCGCACATGTCGCCGCCCAGGCCTTGATGCACATGGACCACATCATCACACAGCAAAAGGCCGGGGGATGGTGATCTGGCTGATCGGACTCTCGGGTTCCGGCAAGACAACGCTGGGCAGCGAGATGGCCCGCCAGCTCCGGGCCCGGCATCCCAATACCGTGCTACTGGACGGCGACACGCTACGCCGGGTCTTTTCCTTCGACCAGGGCGCCGATCCTTACAGCGTGGCGGGCCGACGCCTCAATGCCGAACGCATCGCCGCCCTGTGCGAAATGCTGGACCGCCAAGGCATTCACGTGGTCTGCTGCATCCTGTCGATCTTCGCCGACATGCGACGGGACAACCGGACCCGGTTCAGCCGCTATTTCGAAATCTTCATGGACGCCCCCATGGCCGCCCTGCGCCGGCGCGACGTCAAGGGCCTGTACGCAGCCGCCGATACCGGCAGGATCCCCAACGTGGTGGGCGTGCACATCCCGTTCGAACAGCCATCCGGATCGGACATGGTGATCGACTCCTCCGGCGACACGCCGGACATTCCCGCCCTGGCCGCGCAGGCGCTGGCACGGGCGGGCCTGGATGCCTCGGCATGACCGGACTCCCCTACCCATACGCCTCGGGCGACCTGCTGGAACGCAGAAACACCTACTTCTATACCCCGTTCGGAGGGCAGGATTTTCTGAGCTCCTGGCGTCGTCAGAGAACCACGGCTCTGGCCGCATGCGCAGCAAGCCGAAGCGCCGGCGGCGCGACGGAGGATTCCGCCCCCATCGTCCGGACGCTTCGCCAGATCAAGGAAGCGCTGCGGTCCCCGGCTCCGTTCACTGCCGATGCCCGGATCGCGCTGGACCGAATTCTGCAGCGTTTCGAGGTATCCAAACGACTGCACGACAACTACACGGCAGCCTGGCGGCCCGCGGATCCGGCCCGCTATCACGGCCTCGAACGCTATCTTCTGCTGGCCGAGGCGCTGGCGCAGGCAGCGGCGTCGACCGCCGATCTGCGCTATTCGAACGGCCTGCTCAAATGCGTCGACACGCTGACGTCCGACGGCATGGCCCCCACGATCGGCCAGGCGTCCGGCGTCCGCCTGCGAAACGTCCTGGAACGGGAGCGGGATCTGCTCGACCGGATCGCTTCCGGCGCGCGAGGCGGGCCGGCCCAGGCCGTAACGCCCATCCCGCCGACGCCGCGCGCGGCGCCGACCGTGCTGCAAGGGGTCGGACTGATTGCCGCCCCCACCGCCAGGTCGCAGGCCTATATCCAGGCATTGGCGGCAAACGGCCTGCATCCGGAATTCGTCCTGCTGCTGGGCGAGCATGCCGCTGCCGACGCCGCTTCGGCGGCAGCCCGGCCCGCGAGGCTCTGGAAAGGCGTTCCGCTGGCCGATCTGGACGAGTCCGTCATGACGACCTGCCGCCGGGCCGGCATCCGCATCCAGGCGGTCGAGGCGGCCAGCGTCAACGATGCCCCGGCGCTGGAGGCCATCCGGCGGCTGCGGCCCCACACGCTGATCTACTCGGGCGCGGGAGGCCAGATCGTGTCGTCCGAAGCCCTGGACCTGGGCGCCCGGTTTCTCCACATGCATGCGGGCCGCATTCCGGACTACCGGGGCAGCACCACGATCTACTATGCCCTGCTGAACGGCGAGCCGCCGGCGGTGACCGCGATCTTCCTCGACGCGCGGATCGACACCGGCGGCATCCTGGCCCGCAGGCACTACCCGGCGCCCGACCGCAGCATCGACATCGACCGGACATACGATGCCTCGATCAGGGCCGACACGCTGGTCCGGCTGCTGCGCGATTATGCGGCCGCCGGGTCATTCCCGCGGCCGCAACCGCAACGGCAGGACGAGGGGACGACCTACTTCGTCATCCATCCCGTCCTGAAGCACCTGGCCATCCTGGGCCTGCCCGAACACGATAATGGCTGACGACACATCGATGGATCCCACATTCGCATTCGGCACCAAGGCCGAAACCCTGAACAACCTGACGGGCCGCATCCAGTCGGGCGCCATCGGCGAATCGATGCATTTCTCCTGCGAGCAATGGCAGGCCGATCCCGAACGCATACTGACCGCCGTCCAGGCGAAGTTCGGCGCCCAGGCGCTTGTCGTGCGATCGAGCGCCCTGTCGGAAGATGCGGCAACCTCGTCCATGGCCGGCGCGTTTCTCAGCATTCTGGACGTGGCTGCGTCGAATCGGGACGCCCTGGACGCAGCCATCCGGCAAGTCGCGCAATCCATGACGGGCAACCCCAAGGACCAGGTCCTGATCCAGGCCATGGCCCGCGACATCGTGGTCAGCGGCGTGGTCATGACCTATGACATGGTGCACGGCGCGCCGTACTTTTGCATCGACTACGACGATGAAACGGGGCGCACCGATGCCGTCACCAGCGGGAACGGCGTCCACAAGAGCCTGTATGTCCACCGGGAATGCCCCGAACGCCTGATCCGCTCGGACCGCATCGCGGCCATCCTGAAGCTCGCCCGGGAACTGGAGCAAGTCTGTCACTGCGCCGCGCTGGACATCGAATTCGGCCTGGACAGCCAGGGCGGGACACACCTGTTCCAGGTCCGCCGCATCGCGCTGGCGCGCAACTGGCATCCGGTCACGGAACGTCGCGTGCACCGGCAGCTGGCCCAGGCCGAACGCTTCATCGAGCAGGCTTCCCGGCCCCGGCCGGGGATTCTGGGCGCACGCACCATCCTGGCCGTGATGCCCGACTGGAATCCGGCCGAGATCATCGGCACCACGCCGCGCCCGCTGGCGGCATCCCTATACCGGCACCTGATCACGGAGCGGATCTGGAGCCAGGCGCGCGCACGGATGGGTTATCGGGACACGGGTTCGGCCGAGTTGATGCTCACCATCAACCACCACCCCTACATCGACGTCCGCAACAGCTTCAACTCCTTCCTGCCGGCCGCCCTGCCGGACGGCATCGGAAACCGGCTGGTGGACGCCTGGCTGCAGCGCCTGGAGGATCATCCCGAATTCCACGACAAAGTCGAATTCGAGATCGTCCCGACCTGCCTGGACTTCTGCTTCGACGCCACATTCACGGACCGCTATCCGACTCTGCTGTCGCCGGGCGAACTGGACAGATACCGGGCATCACTGCTCGAGCTGACGCTCGACAGCCTGCGCCCGGGCCCGGGCAATACGCTGGACCAGGCGCTGGAAGACGCGGGCCGGCTGGACGAAGAGCTGTCCCGGCAACGGCCCGCCGGCCCCGACCTGGACTGGGCGGCGCACCTGCTGGATCGCTGCAAAGAGTCCGGCACCTTGCCGTTCTCCATGGCGGCGCGCCACGCGTTCATTGCCGAAACCCTGCTGCGATCCGCCGTCCGGCGCAAGGCCTTGACGCAAGATCGCCTGGCCCAATTCAAGCGCGGCATCAACACCGTGACCCGCGATCTGCTGACGGCCTATCAGGCCGCAGGCGCAGGATCCCTGTCCACGGAGGCATTCTTCAATCGTTACGGCCACCTGCGGCCGGGGACCTACGAAATCACGTCACTGCGCTACGACGAACGCGACGACCTGTTCACCGACATGGCCCCCGGCGCGCCGGCGCCGGCCGCGGATGCCTTCGCGCCCACGGACCAGGAAACGCAGGCCATCGACGCCTTGCTGTCCGATTCGGGATTCGTCGGGATCGACACCCGGACGCTGCTCGAGCATGCAGCCAAGGCGATCGCCGCCCGCGAGCAGATCAAATTCATCTTCACCCGCTGTCTGTCCGACGCGCTTTCCGCCATCATCCGCTGGGGCGCTTCTCACGGCCTGTCCCGGGACGACCTGTCCTTCCTGGACTGGGATTCGATCCGCGCATCCCGGCACAGCGCCATCATGGACGACATGGATCGCCACTACCTCGATCTGGCGGATCACGCACGGCGCTCGATGGACGCGGCCCACGCCCTGCGCCTGAGCCACATTCTCTTTGGCGGTTGCGACATCCACGTGGCCACCCTGAATCGCAGCGTACCCAACTTCATCGGACTGGGGCAGGCGACGGGCGCCGTGGTGCGGCTGGGCGCCAACACCCCCTCCACCATCCAGATCCAGGGCCGCATCATCTGCATCGAGAACGCGGATCCCGGCTTCGACTGGATCTTCACCAAGTCGCCCGGCGCCCTGATCACCCAGTATGGCGGCGCCAACTCCCACATGGCCGTGCGCTGCGCGGAACTGGGCCTGCCCGCCGCCATCGGCGTTGGAGAACAGATCTATCGCCGCATATCCAACGCCCTTCACGTGGAATTGAACTGTGTCGAAAAAATCCTCCGGCCCGTCGAAGCGGCCTGAACCGATCCGCATCGGCCTGACCATGCGCATCACCTCCGCGCCCAGCTACGCGGAGCCCCGGGATGCCATCGCCCAGGACTGGGCCGGATTCCTGGCGGCCGCGCTGCCGGAAGCGGCCTGGATGCCGCTGCCCAATCTGGGCCGGGAACGCATCCGCGCCTACTGCGAATCCTGGGGCGTGAATCGCCTAATCCTGACCGGCGGGGATGACATCGGCGCCACCCCCCTGCGAGACGAAACCGAACGGGAACTCCTGGCATGGGCCAGTGAAATGGCGCTGCCGGTGCTGGGCGTCTGCCGCGGCATGCAGATGATGGCGCTACTGGCGGAATGTCCGCTGGCGCCCGTGCCGGGCCACGTCGGGACACGGCACCCGGTGAGCGGCGCCATCTCCAAAGAGGTGAACAGCTTCCATGCCCATGCGCCGCGATTCTGCCCCGAAGGCTTCGAGACCCTGGCGTCGGCCGCGGATGGCGCCATCGAGGCCATGCAAGGCATCCACAAGCCGTGGGAAGCGTGGATGTGGCACCCGGAGCGCGAGCCCGCCCCCTTCGATCCAACCGACATACTGAGAATCCGGAACCTGTTCCTATGAAAGCCATCATCCTGGCCGCAGGGCGCGGCAGCCGCATGCGGCGCATGACCGACGAGCGCCCCAAATGCCTGGTCGAACTTCAAGGCCGCGCACTGCTGGACCGGCAGCTCGACGCCCTGCGGACCGCTGGCGTCGAAGACATCGGCATCGTCACCGGCTACCGTCGGGAGATGCTGGCGGATCGCGGAAGCCGGGAGTTCCACAACCCCCGCTGGGCGCAGACCAACATGGTCGCATCGCTGGCTTGTGCCGAAGACTGGCTGTCCCAGGCGCCCTGCATCATCAGCTATTCGGACATCTTCTACGGTTCCGAGGCGGTCTCCTCGCTGATGGCCTCGCCGGCGGATCTGGCGATCACTTACGATCCCGACTGGCTCGACATCTGGCAGCGGCGGTTTACCGATCCCTTGTCGGATGCGGAGACGTTTCGCCTGCACCCCGACGGGACCCTGATGGAGATCGGCAGCAAGCCGGACTCCGTCCAGGCCGTCCAGGGCCAATACATGGGCCTGCTGCGGATCAGTCCGGCCGGGTGGGCGGAGATCTCGCGAATCCGCAAGGATCTGCCGGCCGCCGAGCGGGACCGGATGCATATGACGGGCACGCTGCAGGCGATCATCCAGGCCGGAAGAATGCCCATAGAGGCCGTGCCCTACCGCGGGACCTGGGGGGAAGTGGATAGCGAGACGGATTTGAGGGCCTACGAATAAAGGGGCGCTGGCGATCGGCCGGACCCGAAGGAAAATCTCGCACGTGGATGCAAACGACCGTCATATCCCCATTCACAAGGCCCAGGGCGTCCGCCTTCTTCTGATCGCGGTCGTCCTGGGCGTCGCCAGCTTCAGCATCCTGTTGCCGCTCTCGCCGGCTTGGGCCTTGGCCCGGGGAGCGAGCGAGGCCGCGGCAGGCAGCGTGACCACGGTCCTGATGGCGACCACCATCATGGCTCAATTCGCCATGAACTACGCCATCCGGACGTTCGGGTGGACGAAGGTGCTGGCCCTCGGGCTGATCGCGCTCGGCGCGCCGGCCACGCTGCAAGTCCTGTCCTCGGGTTCCGCCGCCATCCTGATTTCAAGCGCCCTGCGCGGCATCGGCTTCGGCATTCTGACGGTCGGCGGCGCCACCGCCATGGCCTTGCTCGTGCCCGCCGAAAGAAGGGGCGCCGCCGTGGGCGTCTATGGTCTGGCGGTCGCATTTCCCCAGCTGCTGCTCATGTCCTCCGCCCCCGTCCTCGACCAGCGATTCGGCAGCTTCGCCATGACGCTGATCGCGACATTGCCATTGGCGGGCCTGTTTCTGGTCCGCCCGCTGGGCCGCACCCTGAGCCGGCACGCCGTCCCGGACCGGGGACCCGCCGACTCCGGATCGCCGCAGCGGACATCGACGTTCCGCCTGATCGCCCCCACGCTGCTGATCCTGCTGATCGCCACCAGCAGCGGGGGCGCCGTCCTGACCTTCGCCAGCCAGATGGCTCCGGATGCGGCCTCCGCGGCGATCATGCTGTTGTGCATGACCGGCTTCGCGACCCCGACCCGATGGATCTTCGGCGTCCTCAGCGACCGGCGCGACATGTTGAAGATGATCGCGGGATTGTGCGCCGCGCTCGTGCTCGGCATGGCAGCCCTGAGCGCCGCCCTGTCGATCGACGATCCGCGCACGGCTCAATGGGCGCTCTATGCCGGCGGCACGCTGCTGGGGCTGGCCTACGGCGGCCTGCAAAGCACCTCCCTCGTCCTGGCTTTCAGGCTGGGGGGCGCGGCACGACTGACCCGTGTATCGGTGTTGTGGAACGCTTCTTTCGACCTGGGAACCGGCGCGGGCGCGCTCGCGGCGGGCGGACTCGCCACCGCGGCGGGGCTCCCCTTCGCCTTCGCCTGCCTCACGGTCCTGTCGGTGCTCGGGGCCGCCATCGCCCTCAGGAGGCTTCAGGATTGAGCGGTCCGCCAGGCGTTCAATCCTGTCCGATATCCTCGTTCCACAGTTCGGGATGATCGCGGATGAAATCGCGCATCAGCGTGACGCAGGCTTCATCCTGCACGACGTCCACCCGCACGCCGCGCGACCGCAGCAAGTCCTCGTCCCCCATGAAAGTCCGGTTTTCGCCGACAACCACCTTGGGGATCCCGTACAGCAGGATCGCCCCTGTGCACATGGGGCAAGGCGACAGGGTGGTGTACAGCACGGATTCCTGATAGACGCGGGCCGGCTGGCGTCCGGCGTTTTCAAAGGCATCCATCTCTCCGTGCAGAATGGCGCTGCCGTTCTGCACGCGCCGGTTATGCCCGCGGCCAATGATGCGCCCCTGATGCACGATCACCGACCCGATCGGAATGCCGCCCTCGGCCAGGCCCTGGCGGGCTTCCTCGATCGCTGCCTGAAGAAATGGATCCATGATTCGCTCCGAAACAGATTCAGCGGCGCCGGACGCTTATTCCGGCTTGCGCCCCAACAGGGTCGCAAACTGCAATTGCGCCCCATTATGCATGGTGCCCAGGTCCTCGTTGTAGTTGACCAGTTCCCACCCCTGGTAATAGGCGCTGAGTTCCCCTGGCTTCAGGGTAAACGGGAAATTCATGGGGCATGGGTATTCCTCGGTGTCCATGGCGCAGACGATCAGGTTGTACCCGCCCGGTAGCGTGCGCCGCCGCATATCGGACAGCACCGCGCCGACACGTGACGGATCGATGAACATCAGCGTCACGGTGCAGGCGATGAAGCCATAATCCGCGCCGATATCGGCTTGCTGGATGTCGTAGACGCGGGGTGTGATCGTGTCGGTACCTTCCCGATCCACAATCGACTGCAGCGTGGCGATGGCCTGGGGGTTGGCGTCGACGGCGGTGACTGCGAAGCCACGCTGGCCGAGATACAGGGCATTGCGCCCGCTTGAACACCCCATGTCGAACACATCGCACGGCGCGATGATTTCACACGCTTTCACGACCTCGCTGTGGGCCTGGTTCAGGCCATAGCGGCTATTCAAATCATCCATTGACTGAAATCCTGTGAATTCAAACCCCGCCAGGCGCCTGGGCAAGTCGGCCGCAGGCCTGGCGCTTCGCGGACGATGGTAGCAAACTGCGACCGAAATCCACCCAAAGACCCTATTTGCCTTCCAATGGCCGGGGGGAAGATCCATCCACCATCGCCTCGACGTCCACTTCGTCGATCTGTTCCGGGCGCATGTGGGCCCGGGCATAATCCAGCCATACCCGGCTGCGCACGAAATACCGGAACAGATCCGGATCCAGATGCCCTTCCCTGCACATGGAGGCCATGATGCGCAGCGACTCGGACAGGGACTTGGGGGCCTTATAGGGGCGATCGGCCGCGGTCAGCGCCTCGAACACATCCGCCAGTGCGACGATTCGCTCGGTGGTGCCCAATTGTTCGCCACGCAGACGGCGCGGGTAGCCCTTGCCATCCATGCGTTCGTGGTGGTTGGCTGCGATGTCCGGCACCCGCCGCAGGTGCGGCGGCCAGGGCAGGCGCGTGAGCATGATGAGCGTCTGGACGATGTGGTCGTTGATGGCGAAGCGATCCTCGGCGGTCAGCGTGCCGCGCTGGATGGTCAGGTTGTGCAGTTCGCCCATGTTGCGCCGGTGTTCAGGCAGCGTCATGTCGAAACCCCAGGTGTTGCGCGGGTCGTCGCGCGCCACGGGGGGCCGCCGCGCATCGTCCCAGGCAACAACGTGCTGCGGCTGATCGGCCAGCAGCCGCTCGGCGACGGGCAAGGCGGGCGGCTCGGGCCGAATGCCGGCCAGCCGGGCGCCTTCCTGCGTGTCCAGGCCCAACGCGTCGTCGAAATGGCGCAGCCAGGTCTGCTCGCCCAAGGCGCGCAGGCGTCCGATGGCCTCGCTGGACAGCGATTCGCCACCGATATTGCATTGCGCAACGAACCGGAAGTCTTCGCGCAACTGCGCCTGGCGAGCATCGCGCCGGGATTCGGCTGCGAGGGAATCGTCGCCGCGCAGCCGGGCCCGCAGGCAGTCGATCTCGGCATCGCGCCAGAGCGCTTCGAAACGCATGCGGATCTCATGGATGCGGTTATAGACGATCTCCAGCTTCGTGGCCTTGTCCATGATGTGCTCTGGGCTCGTCACCTTGCCGCAGTCATGCAGCCAGGCGGCCAGACGGAAAGCCTCGCGCTCGTCTTCGTCCAAGTGGAAATCCCCGTAGGGGCCGCTATCCTCGGCTTGCATGCGCTCGGCCAGCAGAATGGCCAGTTTCGGCACCCGTTCGCAGTGTCCGCCCGTGTAAGGGCTCTTGGCGTCGATGGCATCGGCCAGGATGTGCGTCACGGACTCGAACAGTTTGCGCTGCGCCTCGATGAGCTGGCGCGTTTCGACGGCCACGGCCAGCATGCCGGTCAGACGATCGGCGAACGCCGCGAATTCAGGCGCCGCATGGTCCCAGTCCTGGTCATGGATCAGCATCAGCAGTCCTCGCGATTGCCGATCGCGGCCGAGCAATGCGAAAGCGATGCAATGATGATCCCGGCCCTCGCGCCACGCGCCGGCCAGCGCGGCATCGCCCTCGTCCGCGCTCATTGAATCCGGCAGCGCGGCCTGTTCTCCGAATGCGGCCGCACGGACCAACTGCTGCCGATCCTGGCTGAAGAGATAAGCGGCCCCGCCCTCGCAGCGCGTCGCCCGGACGAGTTTCTCCAGCACCTGCACGAGCATGGTGTCCATGCGCGGCTCGGCGCCCAGCGCGCGGCTGATGTCCAGCAGCGATTCCATCGAGTCCGCCACTTTGTCCATCACGCCGTTGAGCGCTTCCACCTCGCGCAATGCCGAAGGGGGCCGGTTCTTCGGGCGGCGGAAATCAAACCGCGACATGCGCAGCGACTGCGCCGACACGGCCTCCAGCGCGCGTCCCACGGCGCTGCCGAGCAGCCAGCCCACGGGCAGGAACAGCACGATCAATGCGACCGATATCAAGATCATGCGCGTGCGGGTCAGCACCAGCGGTCCCAGCAGCTCACCGGCGGGCGCGGCGGTCAGCAGCCGCATGTTCACGCCATCGATGCCGTCGAAAGGCAGCGCCATTCCGAACCACTCGCGCCCGCCCGATTCGTAGGAGACGACCTGGCCGCCGCCGACTGCGGCCCGCTGCAGCCGGGTCAGCGCATCGATGCCCAGGCCATCCAACGTGCGCAGGGCGAATTCATCCGAATCGTCCTTGCGCACCAGCAGCGCCTGCATGTCGCGATAGCCGATCACCGCGCCGTCCTCGTCGACCAGGGCCAGCTCGGCGCTGGGCGTCATGCGCAGGCTGCCCAGCGCCTCCCCCAGGTCTTTCAGCGCGACATCCACCGCCACGATGGCCCGCCCCGAATGCGACCGGCGAGAAAGCGTGATGCCCACCTGGCGGGTTGAAAAGAAGACATAGGGCCTGGAGGTGACGGTGGACGCCGCGTCCATGGCGCCGATATACCAGGGTCGCGCGCGCGGATCGAACTGGTAGTCGGGTTCCGGCCGGCGCAGCACGAGCTCGTTCCCGGCGTCGTAGAACAGGAACAGCCCGCGCCGCTTGCCGTCCTCGCCGAGTTCCACCACCTGCACGAGATAGCTGGCCCGGGCCGGCGCCTGGAAACGTTCGCGAATGTCGCTCTGGTCCAGCGCCCGCATCAGCAGGAAATCGCCGTTCTCGTACCCTACGGAGATGGCCGACACCAGTGGGTTATCGGCCAGCTCAGTCGCCAGGGCGCCGCGGCGCGCCAGCCGATGCTCGAGCCGTTGCGCGTCGGCCACCGGGTCGAACGCCAGGACGCGCAAGGACAGGGAACCGGGCTCGATGAACCGATGCGCCCGTTCGGCCACGATCCGTCCCGTGTCGCGCGCCGCCATGGCAGCCATGTCCAGAAGAATGGCCCGCGAACCATACCAGCTGAGGGTGATGAGCGCCACGGCGACGAGCGCCATCGCCGCCACCGCAAGACCGGCAATGACGAGCCGGACCGGCCACGCAGGCTGCGCACGAGGGACTTGCGGCATGGATCTCTCCAGTATCCACTAGAGCAAGGCCGATCGGGGGCCGTGCGCCCGTGTCTTTCAACGTCATCATGCTGCGAAAGGTCTTCTTTTTCCAAAGTATCGTTAATCCGCCCTTTCGTGACAAGCCATTTCGGACGGGTTTGGCTCCGCGCCCTATTCACGCCTACACTTCCCGCATGCTACGCATCGACCAACTCGGCAAGCGCTACGGCGACCACCTCGTATTCCAGGGCCTGACCCGCACATTCACGCCTGGCTGCGTGGCGCTCTGCGAGGAAGAAAGCACTGGCAAGTCCAGCCTGCTGGGCATCATCGCCGGGGTCATCGCGCCGGACGCCGGAGACGTCCGGATCGACGGGCATTCCCTGATCCACGCGCCCCGGCAGGCCAAGGCGCGCCTGGCCTACGTGCCGGACGATTGCCTGGCCTTTCCGGAACAGACGGGGCGCGGGCTGCTGGAACACGTCGCCCGGGAAAAGAATGTCCCCCTGGACGACGCCGTGCTGAACCTGGCCTGCCGGCTGGGGCTGGAACCGCATCTGCACAAGCGTTTCGAGCAGATGTCGACCGGCACGCGCCGCAAGGTCTTCCTGACGGCGGCCGCCCTGGGCGACCCGGCCGTCGTCGTCGCGGACGGCCCCAGCAACGGGCTGGACACGCAGGCCCGGATCGTGCTGGCCGAACAGTTCAGCATCTGGGCCAGGGATCGCGTCGTGCTGTTCGCCAGCTACGACGCCGAACTGGTGCGGGCCTGCGGCGCCACGGTGACCACGGTGGCGGCGTTGCGCCCGCAGCCAGGCTGAAGCCCGCCGGAAGCAGGCCGGATGCCCGGCGCCGGCGGCAGGTCATACCCATTACACTATGGAGCTTCATCCCCTACCTTGCGCAGGCCCTATGAAAGGCATCATCCTGGCCGGCGGTTCCGGCACCCGGCTGCATCCCATCACGCGCGGCGTGTCCAAGCAGCTGCTGCCGATCTACGACAAGCCCATGGTCTATTACCCGCTGTCGGTGCTGATGCTGGCGGGCATCCATGAAGTGCTGGTGATCTCCACCCCCGACGATCTGCCCGGCTTCCAGCGGCTGCTGGGCGACGGCTCGGATTTCGGCATTACGCTGTCCTATGCGGAACAGCCCTCGCCCGACGGTCTGGCCCAGGCCTTCCTGATCGGGGCCGATTTCATCGGCGGCGAACGCGTGTGCCTGGTGCTGGGAGACAATATCTTCTACGGCTACGGCTTCAGCCAGATGCTGCGCGAAGCCGCCCAGCGGCCCTCCGGGGCCACGGTGTTCGGCTACCGGGTGGCCGATCCGGAACGCTTCGGCGTGGTCGAATTCGACGCCGTCGGCAGGGCGGTCTCGATCGAGGAAAAGCCGCAGCGCCCCAAGTCGCCCTACGCGGTCACGGGCCTGTATTTCTACGACAACGACGTCGTGGACATCGCCCGCCGGGTGCGGCCGTCGGCGCGCGGAGAACTCGAAATCACCGACGTGAACAACGCCTACCTGCAGCGGGGCGACCTGCACGTCCAGGTGCTGGGGCGCGGCTTCGCCTGGCTGGACACCGGCACGCACGAAAGTCTGCTGGACGCCGGCACCTACGTGCAGACGATCGAGCGCCGGCAGGGCCAGAAGGTCGCCTGCCTGGAGGAAATCGCCTTCAACAACGGCTGGCTGGACCGCGACGGGCTGATCGAACGCGGCCGGCGCCTGACCAAGACGGACTATGGCCAGTACCTGCTGGCGCTGGCCGGCGAGGGCCGCCAGCCATGAAGGTGGTCGACACGGCCCTGCCCGGCGTGCGGCTGATCGAACCCCGGGTGTTCGGCGACGCGCGCGGCTTCTTCCTGGAATCCTTCAGCGCGCGCCGCTATCGGGACGAAGCGGGCATCGACCTGGATTTCGTGCAGGACAACGTGTCGCGCTCCGCGTACGGGGTCCTGCGCGGCCTGCACTTCCAGCGCCAACGCCCCCAGGGCAAGCTGATCCAGGTGATCGAGGGCGCCGTCTTCGACGTGGCGGTGGACATCGATCCGCGATCCGCGACCTTCGGGCGGCACGTCGCGGCCGAACTGTCGGCCGACAATCACCGCCAGATCTGGATCCCGCCCGGCTACGCGCACGGCTTCTGCGTCGTCAGCGAGTCGGCGGTCTTTCAGTACAAGTGCACGGATTACTACGATCCGGCCGACGAAGGCGGCCTGGCCTGGAATTGCCCGGACCTGGCGATCCCCTGGCCGGTGGCCGATCCCATCCTGTCGGACAAGGATCGCCGCCATCCGGGCTTGAAGGCCCTGGCGGCGCAGCGACTGCGTTGACGCCCTATTCCCGCAGCCGCACGGTCAGGCTTTGCGCCGCCGTGCCCACGGGCCCATGGATGTCGCTCAGGACCGAAAACGTCTCGCCCAGCCCCGTGGGGCCGAAACTGACGCGCGTGTCGAAACCGACCCAGCCGGCCTCGGGCTGGCGCGTGAAATGGATGGTCAGGTCCACATTGGCGAAAAACACGGCATTCGGATCTTCACGGACCGCCAGGCCGTTGGCGGTATCGATCAGCTTCACGAAGCCGGCCACAGGCGGATCGACTTCCCCGTCCACCAGGGGATATGCCGTGCGGATCCAGCTCTGCCCCCGGCCCGGGCGCATGTCGGCCCCCCGGCGGGCATCCAGGGACGCGATGAAGCCGCCGTCCCAGACCGATGAAAAGGTCAGGGGCGGCATGGCGTCCGGCGGCGGCAGCGGGGCCCATTCGGTGCCCTGCACGCGCGTCGTGTCGCTGGCCGACAGGCGCCAGATCCGCGCATGGATGCTGACCTGATCCCCGTGGCGCATGGTGGCCTCGATCAGCTCGATCGAGCGGCCCGGCCGCACCATCTTGACATCGATGGCGAAGGCGCCCGAATGGATCACGCCCAGCACGTCGAAGGACACGCGGGACACCAGCTTGTCGCTGGGCAGGCGGCGTTCCGCTTCCGCCAGCACCAGTCCGGCGGCGGCCGCCAGATGCTGCTCGCCCGGCTGCCAGGCGCCCTGGGCATGCAGGGTGGACAGGAATTCGGAGTCCCCCCGGCGCACGTAGAAGGCGTCGGGATAGGGTTCGTCGGCATGGCCGAGGTGCAGGTTGTGAGCGGTAGGCATGCGCAAGAGTATAGAGGGTCTTTTTTTGCGCATCCAGCGCAAGAAACGGAGTTCTTGCCGCCGGATTCCGGTCTAAGCTGGATCCCGGAATGAACGCAGGAATGACGCCATGAACACAGCCACCACGCACACCGCGACCCGGGACAGGCGCGCCGCCCTGGTCGCGCAGGCCTGCCGCCTGATCGAAACGTCCGAAGCCGCGCCGACCCTGGACGAGCTGGCCGCGCAGGCCGGCATGAGCCCCTTCCACTTCCACCGGGTCTTCAAGGCCGAGACCGGCCTGACGCCCAAAGCCTATGCCACGGCCCACCGCGCCCGCAAGCTGCGCGAGGAACTGAACGCCGCCGATGGCACCGTCACCGACGCCATCTACGAGGCCGGCTTCAATTCCAGCAGCCGCTTCTACGAAACGTCCGAAAAAGTGCTGGGCATGCGCGCCCGGGAATACCGGGCCGGAGGCGTCGGGGCCGAGATCCGCTTCGCCGTGGGGCAGTCGTCCCTGGGCGCGATCCTGGTGGCGCAAAGCCGGCGCGGCATCTGCGCCATCTTGCTGGGCCAGGATCCGGACCGGCTGGTGCGCGAGCTGCAGGATCAGTTCCCCAAGGCCGCGCTGATCGGCGGCGACAAGGAATTCGAACGGCTGGTGGCCCAGGTCGTAGGTTTCATCGAGGCGCCCGGCATCGGCCTGCGCCTGCCGCTGGACGTGCGCGGCACGGTGTTCCAGCAGCGGGTCTGGCAGGCGCTGCGCGAGATCCCGCCGGGCAGGACGGCCAGCTATTCCGACATCGCCGAGCGCATCGGCGCTCCCAAGGCCGCGCGCGCCGTCGCCCAGGCCTGCGCCGCCAACCACATTGCGGTCGCCATCCCCTGCCACCGCGTCGTGCGGCGCGACGGGGACCTTTCCGGCTACCGCTGGGGAGTGGATCGCAAGCGGGAATTGCTGCGGCGGGAAAAGAAGGACTGAGACCACGTCTCCGGCGCCGCACGGCGGAACGAGCGTCCGGCTTCGGCCCGAGGCGGATCGCCCGGATGCCGCCCGCCGGGCGGACGAGGGCCTCGAACGGGACGGTAAAGGCATACACTGACGGTCCGCCCCATCTTTCGCGTTTTTGCGAACCGTTCCTATCGTGACTCATACGGCCTTTTCCTCCCTGCCCCTGCTGCCCGCCCTGCAAGACAATCTGCACGGCCTGGGCTTTGCGCGGATGACGCCCATCCAGGCCCGGAGCCTGCCGCTCATCCTGGAAGGCCGCGACCTGATCGCGCAGGCCAAGACCGGCAGCGGCAAGACCGCGGCCTTCGGGCTGGGCGTACTGCAGAATCTGGATGTCGGCCGCCTGGCCCCGCAGGCGCTGGTGATCTGCCCCACCCGTGAACTGGCCGACCAGGTGGCGCAGGAATTGCGCCGGCTGGCCCGCCTGGTCCCCAACGTCAAGGTGCTGACGCTGTGCGGCGGCGTCGCCGCGCGCCCCCAGGCCGAATCGCTGGGTCGCGGCGTCCACGTCGTGGTGGGCACGCCCGGCCGCATCCAGGATCACCTGGCGCGCGGCAGCCTGGACCTGTCCGCCCTGAACACGCTGGTGCTGGACGAAGCGGATCGCATGGTGGACATGGGCTTCCACGACGATATCGTCGCGATCGTCTCGCACTGCCCGACCCGGCGCCAGACGCTGCTCTTTTCGGCCACCTACCCCGACAATATCCGCAAGCTCAGCGCCCGCTTCCTGCGCAACCCCGCCGAGGTCAAGGTCGAGGCCCAGCACGACGCCAGCCGCATCGAGCAGATCTTCTACGAAATCGACGAACGCGAAAGGCTGGACGCCGTAGTCCGCTTGCTGGCCCATTTCCGCCCGGTTTCCACGCTGGCATTCTGCAATACCAAGATCCGCAGCCACGAACTGGTCGAACGACTGCAATCCGAGGGCATCAGGGCCCAGGCGCTCAACGGAGACCTGGAGCAGCGCGAACGCGACGAAATCCTGATCCAGTTCGCCAACCAGAGCTGCGCCGTCCTGGTCGCAACCGACGTGGCCGCCCGCGGCCTGGACATCCAGGACCTGGGCGCCGTGATCAATGTGGACATTACCAAGGACACCGAAGTCCACGTGCACCGCATCGGCCGCAGCGGCCGGGGCGAACAGAAAGGGCTGGCGCTGAGCCTGTGTTCGCCCGACGAAATGCGCTGGGCCGATCTGATCGAGCGATACCAGGGCGCGCCGCTGAAATGGGCCGGCCTGCGTTCGCTGCGCCCGAAGTCCGGCCGCGCCCTGCAGGCGCCCATGACGACTTTATGCATCCAGGGCGGCAAGAAGGACAAGCTGCGCCCCGGCGACCTGCTGGGCGCCCTGACCGGCGACGCAGGCCTGGCGTTCGAGCAGGTCGGCAAGATCCACATCACCGAATTCAGCGCCTACGTGGCGCTGGACCGGCAGATCGCCCAGCAGGCGTTTGCGCGGATCTCCAACTGCACCATCAAGGGCCGCCGCTTCCGCATGCGGTTTCTGGAAGAGTTCTGAGGCGAGGCAGCGCAAAAGGAACGGCCCATGAAGTTTGCTGTCGCGACATACGGAACCGAGGGCGATACCCGGCCTCTCGCGGGACTGTGCAAGGCCTTGATGGACGCCGGCCATGAGACCCTGCTCCTGGCCGATGCCTCCACGCTCGGTTCGGCCAGAGCGCTGGGCGTGCCCTGCGCAGCCCTCGCGGGCGATATCCGCAAGGCGCTGATGCCCGGCGCCGCGCTTTCGGCCGCGGTCCGCGAGAAAGGCGGCTTCAACGGCACGGCAAAGGCTCTGGCGACGATCGCCAACGCCAACACGGCCTCGTGGATGCGGGAGGTCCTCGATGCCACGGAAGACTGCGACGCCATCGTCATTTCGGGCCTGGCGGCCTTCGTCGGCCTGTCGGTGGCCGAACGCCGCGGGATCAAGGCCATCGGGACGGGCCTCATCCCGATCACGCCGACGGCCGACTTCGCCTCCCCCTTTCTCCCCCCCGGGAAAGTGCCGCGCTGGTTCAACCGGGCCAGCCACCGGCTCGTCAACAGCCTGCTCTGGCGGGCATTCCGGAAAGAGACCAACCGCGCGCGAGCCGAAGTGTGCGGACTGCCTCCCCGGAAGCACGTCTGGACCGATCACCCGATGCTCTACGGCCTGTCGCCCAGCCTGATCCCGCGCCCCCGGGACTGGCCCGACACTGCGCAAGTCTGCGGCCAATGGACCACGTCGTATCCGGCGTGGACGCCGCCGCCGGATCTCGAAGCGTTCCTGGCGGCGGGCGAACCCCCGATCTACATCGGATTCGGCAGCATGGCCGGATTCGACCGCGCGCATTTCACGGGGGTGCTGGTCGACGCAATCGACGGCCGGCGCGCCGTGTTCTCCCCCGGCTGGAGCGGCATGGACACGGTCGCGCTTCCCGACAACTTCTTCAAGATCGGCGACGTTCCGCACCACTGGCTCTTCCCACGCACGTCCCTCGTCATTCATCACGGCGGCTCCGGCACCACGCATACGGCGGCCGGGGCCGGGGTCCCGTCCGTCGTCCTCCCTTTCGCGGGAGACCAATTCTTCTGGGCCGACAGGCTCTGGAAAACCGGGGTCGCGGGCAAGCCCCTCATCGGCAAGAACGTCCGCAGCGAAGAACTCCGGCAGTCCATCGCCTTCGCGGAACGGGACGAAATCCGCGCCCGCGCCAGCGAGCTTGGCGCACGGATGGCCCGGGAAGACGGACCAGGCGCGGCCGTGGCCGCCATCGAAGCCCTGATGCGGACTTAGCGCCAGCCACGAACCGGCGCGCCGGCGCTTGCCGCGCGCGCCGCATCGGGCTGCGGCAGCAAGGCGCCGACATCGACGGCCTGCGCCATCGCGCGATTGCCTTCGTCGCCAGGGTGCAGGTGATCTCCGGAATCGAAGCGCGCATCCATCCGGGCCGGATGCGCGGGATCGCGCAAGGCCGCATCGAAATCGATCACCGCATCGAATGCGCCGTCATGGCGGATCCAATCGTTCAGCTGCCGGCGCAGGGCATCCTTTTCCGGGCCGTAGTAATCGTCCAGCGGCGTGCCGGGCAACGCGCCCTCGAAGGGCGGAAGCGTCGCGCCGACCACCCTGACGCCGCGGCTGCGGGCCCGCTCGACCAACTGACGATAGCCCGCCGTCAATTCCGCCAGCGTCGGGCGCCGCGCGTCCGGCGCAAACGCGGTGCCGGGCCAGGCAATGTCGTTGATGCCAAGGGCAACGATGACGCTGCGCACGCCCGGCTGCGCCAGCACGTCGCGCTCCAGCCGCGCCAGCGCGTTGGCGCCCATGCCGTCGGACAGCAGCCGCGCGCCGGAAATGCCGGCATTGACCACGGCCACGCCCTGCGGAGCCAGGCGGGCCGCCAGGAAGTCCGGCCAGCGGCGGTCCTTGTCCAGACTGGCCGCGGCGCCATCGGTGATGGAATCGCCGATCACCGCCACGGCGCGCGCCGCCGTCCCGGTTTCCACCTGCACGCCCGTCAGCAACAGGCGGGCGGTGGTGCTGCTGCGGCCGGCCGTCCGCAGCACGGGCGCGCGCGTCTGGTCGCCGGAGGCGATCCAGCCTGTCTGCCGCCCATCCCAGTGGAAGGTCCGCACGGGGGTGGCTTCGGGCAGAAAGACGCTGACCGTCACCCGCGACAGCGCGGGAACCGGCAAGGCCACGGGATCGCTGAGCAAGGACGCGCCGGGCGGAATCGTCGCCGCCGCGCGGCCGCCGAAGGTCACCGCGCGCAGGCTGCCTTCGACGATGGCGCCGTCGCCCCTGTCCTGGCGGGAATGCGCCACCGTCGCCCCGCCGATCGCGACCGGCTGTCTGCCATACGCGTTGGACAGCACGATGCGCAGGCGCGCGCCGCCCAGGCTGATGCGCGCCACCTGGCGCACGGTCCGGTCGCGCAGTTCGGACGGAACATTGCTGGGGAACAGGAAACCCGGCGCCCAGACCGCTTGCGGGCTGGCCTGCCATGTCGACACCCAGGAAGGCGACGCGGGGGAGGACGGAGATCCGGCCCAGGCAGGCGCGACCGAGGCGGCGCCGGCCGTCAGCGCCAAGGTCAACAGGGCGGCGGCCCTGGCATGGCGGTGAAGATCAGCAAGTCTTTTCATTTCAGTGAATTCAAAGTCAAATAACGACTGAATGATGAATTCAAAGACCATATTTGAATAGACTGCCTGCAAGCACATCATTCATGAACTGAAATCACTCAGGAGATCCTGCATGGCCCGTCTGGAAGTCAACCGATCCGGTGAACTGGAAGTGTTCGCGCGCGTCATCGAACTGGGCGGCTTTTCCGCCGCGGCCCGCGCCTGCGGCATGACGCCTTCGGCCGTCAGCAAACTGGTCGCACGCCTGGAACAGCGCCTGGGCACGCGGCTGGTGAACCGCTCCACGCGACAGATCCAGCTCACGCCGGAGGGCTGCGCCTTCTACGAGCGCGGCGTGCGCATCCTGGCCGATCTGGAGGAAGCCGAACGCTGCGCCAGCGCGCACGCGGCGCCGCGCGGCCGGCTGAGGATCAATGCCAATGTCCCGTTCGGGCATCACTTCCTGCTGCCGCTGGTCCCGGAATTCCTGGCGCGCCATCCCGACGTGACGCTGGACATCACGCTGACGGACGAAGTCGTCGACATTCTGGAACAGCGCACCGACGTCGCCCTGCGCGCCGGCCCGCTGAAGAGCTCGAGCCTGGTGGCGCGCACGCTGGGGTTCACGCGCATGGTGATCGTCGGGGCGCCCGCCTACCTGAAACGCCACGGAACCCCCGCTACGCCCGACGAACTGCTGTCCCACAACCGCCTGGGGGCGAACTACGTGCGCGCGCAAGCCGGCTGGCCGCTGCGCCACGAAGGCCATGACGTCGTGGCGCCCGTGACGGGCAACGCACAGGCCAGCGACGGCGAAGCGCTGCGCCGTCTGGCCCTCGCGGGCCTGGGGCTGGCGCGCCTCGCCGCCTTTCAGGTCAGCGAGGACATCGCGGCCGGCCGGCTGCTGCCGGTGCTCGAAGACTGCAACCCGGGCGACAAGGAGGAGATCCACGCCGTCTACGTGGGCCAGGGCGGCTACCTGCCGCTGCGAGCCAGGGCCTTTCTGGACTTTCTGGCCGAGAAAGTGGATATCGATCGCGGCGGCCCGGCCCGGCCGGACGCACGGCGACAAGCCGGATCAGATCCGGGCGGACACGCCCCCCACGCTGACCGACGAACCGGCAGGGCCCGCAAACGACACGTCGATCCTTGAGGGTCGCCCCATGTCCTCGCCCTGATAGATGGTCAGATCGCCATCGGACAGCAGATCGTGGTCGCGAAGCATGCCGGCGAGCGCGGCGGCGGCCGCCCCGGTGGCCGGGTCCTCCAGCACGCCGCCGGACGCGAAGGCATTGCGCGCGTGAAACACGCGCTCGGCCTCCCGCCAGATGAAAGCCACGGTCACGAGACCATGCCGGCGCATGAAGACACGCCCCTGATCCAGGTCGTAGCTCATGCGCGCAAGCAGGCCCCGAGTCCGCAAGGGCACGATCAGGTGCTGCGATCCGCCATTGGCCAGCATGACCGGCAAATCGCGGTCCAGGTCGCCATCGGCATAGCCGAAGACCCACAGCGCCTGCGCGATCATGTCGCCCGGCGCGGCTTCGCTGCGGGTCCGCGGAGAGCGCAGCACGCTGTAGCCCCGCCCATCCTGGATTCTGGCGTCGACGGATATGCGGCCGTCCCTTAACGCCAGTTCATAGGTGCCATCGCCATGTTCGCCCGCCAGGGCGGCGCCCAGCGCGATGGTCGCATGGCCGCAGAAGGGCACTTCCGATTCGGGAGAGAAGTAGCGCGTCTCCCAGACATCGGCATTCCGCGCCGCAAACGCGGTCTCGGAATAGCCCACTTCATGCGCGATGCGCAACATCTCCGCTTCGGACGGCAGTTGCGCCGCCACCACCACGCCAGCGGGATTGCCGCCCCGCCCGTCCATGACGAACGCCGCGATTCTTTGGATGTTCATGTTGTTCCAGACCTGAGTGGAGCCGACGATATCCAGCATCATACCGGTCACTGGATTGCAACAGGCGCGGCTCCCGCCTTGCGGGAGCGGAAATGCGCGACCAGTCCTTCCGCCAGGCCGCGCCGGTTCAGCGAGCCGGTCAGCGGATCCTTGACGGACAGAATCCGCAGTTGGTCGACGAGGCGGCTCAGCGGGCCAATCCGACGAGCCAGGACGCAAAGTCCATCTGCATCGCTTGAGGGATGCCGTGGTCGCCCGGATACAATCGCGTTTCGTGCGGGACACCCAAACTCGTGAGCCAGGCATCGGATCGATGCGCCCACGCCACCGGCAGCTTGGTGTCGTCGCGGCCGTGCCCGATGAAGGCCCGGATCCCGGCCAGCGCGGCGGGCTTCGCCAGTTGCGGTTCCAGCTCGGGGAGAATGCGTCCGGCAAGGACGCCGAAGCCCGCGACCAGTCCGGGGCGGGTCAGCCCCAGGCTCGCGCTCATGATCCCACCCTGACTGAAACCCGCCACCACAGTGCGGGCGGGCGACGCCGCATACTCCGCCTGCAGTTCGGCGATGAACCGGACCAGCTGCTGGCGGCTGCTTTCAGCCGCGGTCAGGTCCGGACGCGGGCCTTGCGGCCCAAAGGACACTTGAAACCAGGCATGCTGGCCAGCTCCAAGAGTCAAGGGCGCCCGGACCAGGACAACGCGCGTGTCCGCAGGCATCGTCTCGGCGAACGGCGCAAGATTGGTCTCGTTGCCGCCCACGCCATGCAGCAGGACCAGCAGCCGCTGCGCGGATCCCGAGAGTTGATTGGTCCGGAATGCGAGCGTGCGATCAGTGCGCAGCGCGGACCAGCTCATGTCGTTCATGCAATCTCCTGTTGTTGTTCAAGGTCCAGACCAAAGCCAAAGCTGTCCATCGACAGCACACTGTCGGTCATGCCGCCCACGATGCGGGTGCGGGATTCTTCCGCCGTGCTCGCACCCAACGCAACCAGCAGAGGCAGGTAATGTTCCTCGGTGGGGTGCGCCCGCGATGCGTGCGGCGCGCGGTTGCGATAGTCGACCAGCGCATCGTCGTCGCGCCGCGCCAGGGCCGACGCCACCCAGTCCGCAAACTCTTGCGCATACTGGGGGTCTGCAATGTGGCGGCGAAATTCGTAGAGGTTGTGCGTCAGGCTTCCCGAACCCACGACGAGCACTCCCCGATCGCGCAACGAAGCCAGCGCCCGCCCCAGCCGCAACGCGCCTTCGGCATCCATGCCTCGCGGCAATGAAACCTGCAGCACAGGGACATCGGCGTCCGGCTTCAGATAGCGCAGAGGCACCCACGCGCCGTGATCCAGCCCGCGCGATGCGTCCGTCGCGGCGGGCAGGCCGGCGCAATCGAGCAGATCAACGATTTCCTGCGACAGCGCAGGCGCGCCAGGCGGTTCATACCGAAGCGCATACAGCGGCGCCGGGAAGCCGCCAAAGTCATGAATGGCCTCCTGCCGCGCGGCGCCCGTGACACGCAGGCCCGAGGTCTGCCAGTGGGGCGACACGACCACGACGGCGGCGACGTCCCCCAACGCCGCCCCCAGTCGACGCAGGCGGGGCCCGAGGGCGCCGGGTTCAAGGGCGAATGTGGGGGCGCCATGCGAGATGAAGAGAGAAGGTGAGCGAGGCATGAAATGACTCCGTTATCGCGTCATGAGCGGACAATGGTCAGGCGCGACGAATCCAGGTCGGTGCAATCTGTGTGCCATGCCCCGCGCCATAGGCGAAGTAGATATTGAGACCGGCCAACGGTTCCAGATATCGGGCGTTCTTCAGGCCGCCCGCATCGACCGGCTCAAAGCCCATGCTTTCCGCCAGCGCACGCGCGGTCTGCCTGGCTGCTTCATCATCACCGGCGTAGAAAACGGGCGCAGTCTGACCATGAGCAAATGCGGGGCCTTCGGCCAGCACCTGGGCCAGCAACGTATTGAAGGCCTTGACGACCGGCACGCCGGGCAGCGCCTTGGCGATTTCTTCAGCGGCCGAGGTGTCGTGACCCACCGTCAGACCCATGAAGTCGGCCGTGAGCGGATTGGTGATGTCGATGACGATGCGGCCGTCGAGCGGGCCCAGCGACTTGAGCGCAGGCACGGCATCGGCATAGGGGGTGGCCACGATGACGACCCGCGAGTCGCCAAGCGCCTGGTCCGCCGCCACCGCAGTGGCGCCCGCATGGGCGGCAGCCAACGCCTGGGCCTTCTCCAGATGGCGCGCCGTGACCCGCACCTGGTGGCCCGCCTGGGTGAGTTGTTTGACAAAGGCCGCGCCCATGTTGCCGGCGCCGATAAGAGTGATGTTCATGATGCAGATCCTTCCGACGAGGGGATGAAACAGGCATTCGGAAATCCGATGCCGGCGCACCGGTTGATCGGTGCTGACGTGGGATCTACTTTATTAGATACTTTAGGATTGATAAATATAGATTTAGTAGACTTATTGTATTTTAATAAGAGACTATTCATGGGCCGCCAGCCAGCGATAAAAATGCCCGCCGCTGCGGTCCGGACCGTCGGAGCGGCGCGAGATTGTCCACTTCCACAAGATGAATAGTATATTTTCAAGCGTACTATCTTCGTTGAAAGAACAATGGACATCTTGCAGGCAATGCGGACTTTCACAGCCGTGGTGGATGCCGGCAGCTTCGTGCGCGCCGTGGAAATTTCCGGCTTTTCCAAACCTGCTGTTTCCCGCCAGGTCGCGGAACTGGAAAAGCATCTGGGCGCGCGCCTGCTGCATCGCACCACGCGAAGGCTGTCGCTCACTGACGAGGGACGCACCTACTACCAACGCTGCAAAGAGATTCTGCAGGCAGTGGAGGAGGCCGGCGCGGAAGCCGGCAACGCGGCCGTGAAGGCGCGCGGCCGCTTGCGCATCGGAGCGCCCCAAACCTTCGGCGCACTCCACCTGGCTCCGCTATGGGGACGGTTTGCAGCCGACAACCCCATGGTCTCGCTGGACATCGTGCTGTCGGACCGCACCGTCGACCTCGTCGAAGAAGGCTATGACCTGGTGGTGCGGATCGGTCAACTGCCGAATTCCGATCTGGTCAGCCGCCCGCTGGCCCGCTCGCGCATGATGCTGTGCGCCTCGCCCGACTACCTGGCGCGCTGCGGCCAGCCCACGCAGCCCAAGGACCTGGCCCGGCACGAGACCATTGCCTACAGCTACTGGTCGTCAGGCGACGAATGGCACTTTACGGGGCCCTCCGGCGCGACTTCGGTCCGCGTGAGCTCGCGCATCCACGCAAATAGCGGCGACACCTGCAGGGCCGCGGCGCTGGACGGCTACGGCGTGGTTCTGCAGCCTGACTTCCTCATCCACGAGGATTTGCGCAACGGCCGACTCGTCGAACTCATGCCCGGCTACCGGGGGCCCGAACTCGATATCCAGGCGCTCTACCCGACGCGCAGGCAGGTGCCGCTCAAGGTGCGCCGGCTGCTGGATTTCCTGGTGGCCGCGCTGCGCGATCCGCCATGGTCCCTGGCCGGATCAAGAAAATGATGGCAGTTATATGGTCTCTCTAACAGAGACAATGAGTCTATGTCGGGGACATTTATCCCTCACAAGGAGTCGGATAAAGTGGGAACCAGTTCAGGCCGCCCACGGCTTGGGGCAACTTCGGCGGTTCGCCACGAACCTGCCGGCTCTTTCACTGACGAGGTCATCAAAATGGAACGTTCTCTCAATCCGGCTGTCAGCGGCACAGCTCCCTACGCAGCCTTGCTGCTCCGCCTGGCGCTGGGCATCATGTTCCTGGCCCATGGCTTGACCAAACTGTTCATCTTCACGCCGACGGGAACCGTAAAGTTTTTCGCGAGTGTGGGCTTTCCCGGGTTCCTGGCGTATCCGGTCATCGCTTTCGAGATCATCGGCGGCGTCATGCTGATCCTGGGAATCGTGCCGCGCTGGGTCGCGGGGCTGGCTGCGATTGAGCTCCTGGTGGCCTCATCGGTGCATTGGGCCAATGGATGGGCGTTCGCGGCACCCAATGGCGGAGGCTGGGAATATCCGGTTTTCCTGGCGGTCGCCGCGGCAGCGCTGGCCTTGCTGGGGGACGGCGCATACGCGCTCAAGCGGTCGCTGCGCACGTGACCGAGATCGCCCCGCTCCGGCGCCACCATCGGACTGGCCGCAAAGGTGCAAGTCCGATGGAGAAGAAAGCCAGGCGAGGCCGGAAGGATATATGGCGGCTCCGAGGGCTGATGCTACACTGAGCACCCGCGCTTCGCGGGCGCCTGACGATACCCATGCGAGAGCCCGAAGACAGTTACGTCCGAGTCGCCGTCCTGATCATGCTGTGGCTCACGCTGTTCGCGTGCATCAGCGCCACGCTGATCCACTGGCTTGGTCCGGTCCACCACCTGATGGATCTGATCGTGCCGCCCTCCGGCGCCGTGGTCTTCGCCGGCCTGATCATCGCCCTGACGCTACGCCCTTGGTGCTTGCGGGCCGTCGTGCGCATATCGCTGCTCATCGGAGCGTCGATGCTGATCGCGCCGGCATGGTTCTATACATTGCAGGCCGCATCGACGCCCGGCGCACGGCTGATCGACGCGTTGCCGCCGGTGGCGTCGCTGTTCGTGATACTGCTGACGATGGTGATGCTCTTCATCCCCGGTCGCCGGGCCTTCATGGCGGCGCTGCTTTGCTGGCTGCTGGTCGCGCTGCCGATACTGACGTACCTGGCATTTCATCCCGACGAGATGTGGACGCCGCGCGGCATGGACCTGCTGATGGCGTACGGGCCGGTCAGCATCCTGGTGGTGGTGCTGCTGCCGATGCAACGCGGGCTGACCGACACGATCAAACGGATGGCATCCGAGCGCGAGCGCATGGAGATCATGCTGCACCGCGACCCGGTGACCGGCATCCACAACCGCCGCCTGGGCGAGCGTGTGCTCAGGGACCTGCTCGGCGGCACCCGCCCGGCCGGCCTGATCATGCTGGATCTGGATCACTTCAAGGCAATCAACGACACCTACGGCCATCCGGTCGGCGACCTAGTGCTGCAGGCGGTCGCCGGGCGCTGCAAAGCATTGCTGCGCCCGGACGAATGCATCTCGCGCTGGGGTGGCGAGGAATTCCTGGTGCTCGTGCCGGGCATCGACGCGGCCGGCCTGCATATGGTGGCGGAGCGCCTGCAGCTGGCGATCGCGCAGTTGTCGGTGGCGCCGGCGCCCCGGGTCACCGCCTCGTTCGGCGCCACGATGCTCGACGGCGCGGACGACTTCGATGCCGCGCTGCGGCGGGTCGATCACGCTCTGTATGCGGCCAAGGAACAGGGCGGCAATTGCGTGGTGCAGGCGGGAGTCGCCCCGAACGCGACCGTGTGAATTTTGTCAGGAAGGCGAACTCAGATGGCGTCCCACGTTAAATTGCGGCTTTTGAACGGTGCATACGGGGTGGCTCGGCTCCACCCTTCCGATCCGGTTCCGGCGTGGGCCGATGGTGGCGGATTCGTCAGCATCAGCCGTACCGACGACGAGCTTTCCATCGTCTGCCTGCAAGATCGCATCCCGCCAAACGCGCGGTCGGATGGCGGTTGGTCATGCTTCAAGTTTCAGGGCCCGTTTGCCTTTGATGAAACGGGCGTCGTGCTCTCCGTGATCGCGCCTTTATCGACCCACGGCATCGGGATTTTTGTGGTGTCCACCTTCGATGGAGACCACATGCTTATCAAATCCAGCGACCTGGAGAAAGCGCGCGGTCTGCTGGTGGATGCGGGCCATTCCCTGTCTTGAGCGCCCACGCCCGCGACGTTCACCAGCCGCGCTTCCGCTTGAGCGGACCAACCGGGCTGTCATGTTTCATCCGCCCATCTGGCGGAAACGACACGCGCTTCTTCAGGCTTGTCGACGACAAGCACGAGCTGATGATCATGGTCGCTGTAGAGCACTTCGATGTTGATCCCCGCATCGGCCATCCGGCGAGTCAACTGGCCCAGCTGTCCCGGCACCTCCTGTTTGAGGCGCTGGACCACGACATCCCGCACTTCGGGCACTTCGATTCCGGCGGCTTCAAGTGCTGCGCGCGCCGCCTCGCCGTCCTGAAACAAAAAATGGGCGAACCCGCTGCCGCCGACGACCCAGGCGCCGCCACCCTCGACGCTGACTCCGGCCCGGCCCAGGCATTCCCCCATTTTCGCCAGCGCGCCCGGTTCGTTGTCCAGGCGAATAGAAACGTCCTGCATGAGTTCTCCCTTTAGTTTGACGGGTGGATGGGCGTGCACACCACATCGGCCGTCACGCTGTTCGCGATGAAGCAGCTTTCGTGAGCGGTGTGGTGCATGGCCTCCAGTTCTTCAGCCGTCGGGAATTCTTCCCCGCCGAATCTGGCCACAGGCGCAAGGTCCACACGGACCATCGCAAACTTTCCGGCGGCATTCTTTCCCATGGTGCCGCGAGCTTCATCCATGTAGTCGAGCACCGTGAAGCCGCGCCTTGCCGCCACGGACAAGAACCAGAGCATGTGGCAGCTGGAGAGGCTCGCCACGAAGGCTTCCTCGGGATCGACCGCATCTGCGGATGACATGGGAATGGGAACCACAGCCGGCGAAGAGGACGCCGGCACGACCGCCCCGCCATCGAAACTCCATGTATGCGCCCGACTGTACCGGTTGCCTGCGAAGCTTTCTTCGCCTGTGAACTGCCAGTGGATTTTCGCGCTATGGATAGCCATGAATTCTCCTGTTCGCCGAATGCCAGGAACCAGTGACACATATCAGCGGACCCCATGCCGGCCATTGTCCATGCTTCAAAGCGCCCTCACTTCGGCTGCCATCGAAAGCGGGAGCGGCGGCGTTCTGACGCAGGTCACGCAAGTCCGCCCGATCACCACCGCGCCAACTGGGTTATCTGGATGATGTTGCCGCAGGTGTCATGCAGTTGGGCAATCGTCGAGCCGGTCACCTCGGTCGGCGCCATGGCGAAGCTGCCGCCGCGCGCCTTGATGCGCTCACAGTCGCCCTTGATGTCATCAGTGTAGAAATTGATCGCGGGCTGACCCTGCTGGAAGATGGCTTGCTGGTAAGCATTGCCCGCGGGATTGTCATTGAGTGCGAGTTGCAGCTCCGTCCCATCCGGTTCGTCGGGTGAAACCACCGTCAGCCAACGAAACGATCCGTTGCTGAAGTCGGCCTTCTTGGTGAAGCCCAGAATCCGCGTGTAGAAGTTCAAAGCCTTCTCCTGGTCATCCACATACACGCTGGTCAATTTGATCTTCATGAGTAGTTCCTTCGCTATTTGCGTTGGTGAAATCGCGCCCAGAACAGCGGACGCATCGTTTGGAATCGCTTGGAGGCCCTTCAGTCGGCCTGGGGCAGGACCTGTTCCAGCTTCTCGAAGAAGTTCCGCCACCCGGCCTTCGCGCCGCCGAATGCCCGATTCTGATCGGGCCGGAAGCCTGACTGCTCCACACGCAGGCGGGTTCCTGAACTGATGGGTTCGAGCGTGAAGGTCACGATACTTCTCAGGTCGAAAGCGGGATCGTCGTGCGTGAAATTCCACGTATAGGACAAAGTCGTGTGCGGATCGACAACAAGAACTTCGCAATCGAGCATGCCACCCCAATCGCCGCGAAGGTTGAAACGGTGACCCACGACCGGACTGAAGTCATTCTTCATCAGCCATTCCTGGATCAGATGGGGCTGGGTGAGCGCCCGCCAGATTCTTTCCGGCGGATGGGCGATGTCGCGCTCGACAACGACGGAGCGCGTCTGGGTCGATATTTTGTTCATTGGTCCATCCGATTGAGCAAGTCTTCAAGATCGTCAAACCTGTCCTGCCAGAAGCGCGTCATCTGGTTTGTCCAGTCGACCAGCGGCGCAAGGGCGCCGAGTTGCGGACTGTAGTGTGTCTGCCGCCCTTCATGGCGGTCCAGAACCAGCCCGGCCTGCTTCAAGATGCCGAGATGCTTCGACACCGCCGGCTGCGAGATCCCCGCCCCGGCCGTCAGCGCCCCGACCGTCTGTTCGCCCTCGCGACACAGCCGCTCGAAGATCGCCCGTCGCGTCGGGTCGGCAAGCGTTCTAAAGAGTGCATCGGGAGTGTTCACTATCCAAACCCATAATCATCAGGCTATATAATAACCATATGGTTATGGATTAATCAAGTGGGAGTTGATGTAGCGCGGCGTACGCCGACCACGTACGACGCACAGCCACCTCCGCGGTTGCTCTCCGGCATGGTGAAAAAAAAGCAGGTTGTCCAAGGACAACCTGCTTGCTTTCAATCACACCGAAACCAGCCTCACGTCGGGACTGAAAAAGGCCGATCGGATCACTCCCACTCAATGGTTGTTTGTTTGAAAACAGCATTGATCTATAAGGGAAATTTTCCGCCAGCCTTTGCCAATGCCCTCAAGCATGCCCTCCTGGGAGGGCGGCTTGGATCAACCCGACTCTGCGGGTTATCACTAGGCTTTGCATCGGCAGAAACGGAATCTTGCCAAGTTTGACAGGAGGATGCCGTCAGCCCGGCGGCCGTCATGATAATACCATCGGAATCCGCTGAAAGGCACATAAAACGGGCGTTTCACCCAATCGCTCGAATTCTAAACGACCCATCGGAATAGCGCTTTCCTCGCTGGGGAGACATTCCCAAAGTCGTCTATCATCTGAACACAACAGGCTTGGTCACACAACCATTTGCAATTGAGTACACCCCATGACTGAAGCAGAGCTAGTTCAAACCCTGGCGCGCGGCGAAGACAGCCGACACCAATTCAAGCGCGAAGCGCACAATGCCGACAGCATCGCGGCAGAATTGGCGGCACTTGCCAACAGCGGCGGAGGCCGTTTGTTCCTAGGCGTCAGCGATGATGGCCAGATTGTCGGCTTGGATGCTGCAAATGTCCGGCAGGTCAACCAGTTGCTAAGCAATGCGGCGTCTCAACACGTACGCCCGCCGATTCACCCAATTACTGATAACGTTCAGACCGAACACGGTGTGGTCATGGTCGTCACGGTATCCGACGGCTTATCCAAACCTTACATTGATAATCACGGACGCATCTGGGTAAAAAACGGATCCGATAAACGTCACGTCACTGCCCGCGAAGAAATCCAGCGCCTATTTCAACGTGCCGGGTTGGTTTATGCAGATGTTATTCCCGTCACCGGCACGTCGGCTGACGATATCGACGAAAAAGCTTTTGCTGCCTACTTTACGCGTCGTTATGGCCAGCCGTCTGAAATTTCGGAGCAACCTCTGTCGCAGTTACTGCAGAACCTGGGGTTGGGCGATGGGCACGAACTGAACCTGGCTGGTTTGATGCTGTTTGGTAAACGCCCTCAGCGCTATCGCCCTGCTTTTGAAGTCAAGGCCGTTGCATTTCCAGGCCTGGTATTGCATGACAGCCGTTACCTGGACAGCGAAGATATTGGCGGTACGCTTCTGGAGCAGTACCAGCGCAGCTTTGCCTTCATTAAACGTAACCTGCGCCATATTCAAGCTGACCGGGGCTTCAACACATTGGGCCAGTTGGAAATTCCAGAACAGGCTCTTGAAGAACTGTTGGTCAACGCCCTGATTCACCGAGACTACTTCACCAGTGCGTCGATTCGCCTGATGGTGTTTTCAGATCGTGTCGAAATAATCAGCCCTGGCCACTTACCCGATAGCCTAAGCACCGACGCCATCCGGCACGGCGCAACCAACCGCCGTAATCCTACGCTCACGGAACATGCTGTCCATATCCTGCCCTATCGGGGATTAGGGACGGGTATACCGCGCGCACTGCATGACTGGCCTACGATTGAGCTTCTGGATGAGATAGCCAGCAACCAGTTCAAGGTTGTCGTGCCGAGGACTCAACTACCGAACGAGACCACCCCCCAAGTCACCCCCCAAGTCACCCCCCAAGTCACCCCCCAAGTCGGGGATCTACTGGCGACGATCCAAGGAGAGCAAACCCGAACGGAATTAATGGATGCTCTTGGCTTAAACGACCGCAAGCATTTTCGAGCTGCTTATCTACAACCCGCGCTTGACGCAGAATTGATTGCGATGACCATACCGGATAAACCCAATAGTAGCTTGCAAAAATACCGAATTACCGAACAAGGGCTGGCACTACTCGCTCAGCGACATTAATTCGATAACACCCGTGCAAAACCCGCACCACTGACCCGAAAGCCAAGGACGTGATGATCCGCCTGATTGAAAACATGCTGGCGCCCAGCCAGACCCGGCAGGATCCGTAGTCAGTCAATTCCTCCGTACCAAGGAATCCCATGAACGAACCTCTCTCCGAGGTCATCCGCATCCGGGTGACCCCGTCTCATGCTGCGTGTCTGGGCGAGGCTGCTGCCTTGTCTGGCCTATCTCTGTCCAACTACATCCGCCGCCGCCTGGCGGCTGACGACACGTTGCAGGAAGAACTGACGCTGCTGCGCCAGATCGTGGCTGACCTGGGCCAGCTGCGCGATACCCGCACGGCCACCATCGAAACCGCCCACCTAGTGCGGGCCATGGCCAAGCCTGAACACATCGCCATCGCGCAACAGACCTTGCAGCAACGCTGATCCCCATCCCCATCCCCGGCCCCCCTTCGGCCACTCGCTTTCCCCCTTCCCCCTGGAGCCATCCTCATGCAAACCCTTCCCGCCTTGCGGGCTGGGGCGCTGGTGCTTGCCTGCGCCCTGGCCCCACTCGCCCATGCGTCCGATACCGCTGATCTACTGACCGGCATTCCCCGTCTAGCCTGCGAAGCAACACTATGCCTGTCGTCCAGTCTCCAGCCCGGTGAATGCAGCCCGTCACTGGAGCACTACTTTGGCATCAAGCGATTCAATCGGCATGGCCTGGACTGGGGTGCTACCGTGGCAGCCCGTCGCAGTTTCCTTGGGCAGTGCCCGGCTGCAACCGACCCCGGCATGCCCGAACGGGTGGAGGCCATCGCGCACGGTGCGGGCAAATGCGACGCGGATTATCTGAACCGGGCCTATGCCTCCATGGCCTACCAGTGGCGCATCCGGGGCTATCGCCAGGTAGCTGACGGCAGCACCCGTGAGCCCGTCTACGAAGTCCACGCACTCGATACCGTAACGCTGACCAAGCTGCCTGCCTGGTGCGTGGCCTACAACAACCACGCCTGGACCTATGAACTGTCCGTGCGCTATGTGGGCGAACCCCGCATGGGCGGGCACTGGGTCAAAGCCAAAGATTTCGAGGCAGCTCAGGCCCGCTGGGATGCACAACATGGCGGCGCCTGGGCGCAAGGCTGGAATTTCACGCTGACCGACCCCAGACGCGGCAGCATGGACTGATGGATACGCCTCATGCTGACTGAACTTGCTGCACTGGCATTGACCTGCGCACCCAACATTCACCCGGTCACGCTTGACGCCCTGATCCGCCACGAATCCAGCGCCCAGCAGTACGCCATCGGCGTGAACCGCAAGAGCAAGGCCTTGCCCCGGCAACCCGAAAACCTGAAAGCAGCCACTCAGGCGGCCGAAGATCTGATGGCCCAGGGCATCGACTTCGATGCCGGTCTGGGGCAGATCAATGTCCGTAACTGGGCCTGGCTGGGCTTGAACAGCACCACCGTGTTCGACCCCTGCCAGAACCTGGCCGCCGCCCAGACCGTCCTGGCAGATTGCTACGCCAGGGCGCTACGCAACCACCAGCGTGAACAGCAGGCGCTGCGGGCGGCACTGTCCTGCTACAACACGGGCAATTTCAGCCGGGGCTTTGCCAATGGCTATGTGGACAAGGTGCTGGCCCAAGCGGGCATCCAGGTTCCGGCCCTCAAGCCGGTCCCCGACGATGCGGCATCGGCAGATGACCCACAGTCGTCCACGGCGGACGCCCCTGATTCCGCATCCGCACAAATACAGTCCCCGCCAACCGGCACCCCAGACGGCTTCACGGCGCATCCCATCGCCGATGGCTTTCAGCCCCCGTCCGACTGATCCATACGCAGCACCGCATCCAGCGGCTACTGCCCTTCCCATTCCTTCTTCACCACACCCCACCACGCCTGCCGGCGTCTGGGGCAGGAGTCATGCCATGCAGAAATTGCCTCACATCAAAAACCAGACACCCCCGCGACATTTCATAGACAAGCTGGTGACATTCTGGCTACTGGCCGGGGTCAGTCACGCGACATGGGCGCAATCTCTGGGCGGCCTGTCTCGCGCCCGCACCACCCTGCAAACCCTGAAAGACAATCTGGACATCATCCTGCCGATTGCCGCCGTCATCATCGGCGTCATCATCTTCGTGCTGTATTCGGCGGAAGTCATGCGCAAGGATGACGCCATTCGCTGGGGCATCGGTGTGCTGCTGGCCGGGTCCGCAGCCGAACTGGTTGTGCTGCTCTGGAAGTAAGCCATGGCGACCCCCACCAGTAGCACACGCGCCGCCCGCATCGGCCACACAGACCAGTCGCCCGGCGACCACCAGCCCCCGAACACTTATCCCGTTTTCAAGGGCCTGGGCCGCAAGGCGACCTTCATGGGCATCCCCACCACTTTGCTGCTCGGCGCATTCGCGTGCGTAGCGATCATCGCCATGACAGCCGGACTGATCTGGTGGGGGCTGCTGCTGGTCGTAATGCCCACGCTGGCCATGCTCACACGCGATGACGACAAAGCCATCGACATCCTCTGGCTGGAAATCAAGACCCGTCGCACGAATCGCCAACAGCGATTCTGGCGCGGCTCCAGCTATGCCCCGCAGGGCTACCACCGCAACCGGCCCTGGCGCCGTTTGCTTTCCCGAAGGACTCTGCCATGACCGCAGCCACCGCACTGGCCGTTGATGAACGGCTGGTTTCCCGCTATCTGCCCTATTCCCACCATGTCACCGATCGCATCATTGCCTGCGACAACCATGAATATCTGGCGGTCATCAAGGTGGCCGGGCGGGCGCCCGACGCCTACGACCAGGCTGAACTGAAAGACTGGATCGAGGCCCTACACAATGTGCTGCGCGGTCTGCCCATGGGTTCGCTCGGTCTGTATTCGCACATCATCCGCAGGCGTGTGACGGAATACCCCGACAGCACGTTTGCACAACCTTTCGCCACCCGTTTTGATGCAGCCTACCGGGCGACGTTTGACACCTCGGGGCTGATGGTCAATGACCTGTACCTGAGTGTGCTGATTCATCCCGTCGCAGACCCCGTTCTGGGCACCTTCGCCAGTCTGGAAAAGGGGGATGCAAAACGCCTGGCTCACTGGCAGGACGAATCCATCGAACGCCTGGACAGCGCCTTGCGGGCACTGACCGCAGGCCTGTACCGCTACGATCCGCAGATCCTGGGCATCGTGGATCGCCAAGGGCTGGCATTCAGCGAAACCGCTGAATTCCTGGGGTTCCTGCTGTCTGGCACTCATCGGCCTGTGCCGATCAGCCGGGAACGGCTGCGCGAAACCCTGCCCCAGGCCCGGCCCATCTTTGGCCGCCACGGCGAGTTGGGCGAACTGCGCACCATCGCCGGATCACGCCTCTTTGGCATGATGGAATTGCGCGACTACCCGGAAGCCACCAAACCGGGCCACCTGGACCGGCTGCTGGGCCTGCCCCATGAGTTTGTGCTGACGCAATCCTGGGGCAGCCACACGGGAGCCGCCGCCAAGAAGCTGGTCAAGAAACATCACAAGCTGCTGGTGGACTCGGGCGATGATTCGGTCAGCCAGGTGACGCAACTGGCCGATGTGATGGACGATCTGACATCGGCCCGCCTGGGCCTGGGGGATCACCACGCCACCCTCCTGGTGTATGGCACCTCGGCGGACGGTGTGCGTCAGGCACTGGCGCAGACAGCCACCGCCCTGGCCGAAGACGCCGTGGGCTTTCGGCCCCTGGATCGGGCCTTGGAGGCCGGATTCTGGGCGCAACTGCCGGGCAACTGGCATTGGCGTCCCCGGCCTGTGCCTATGACATCACTGAATTTTCTGTGCTTTTCCAGCCTGCACAATCAGCTGACGGGCAAGCCTGCCGGTAACCCCTGGGGGCCAGCCGTCACGATGCTGAAAACGCAGACGGGATCGCCCTTTTTCTTCAACTTCCATGCCTCCACGGAAGACCTGGATGAAACCGGCAAACGCCGACCGGGCAACACCCTGATCATCGGCATGACCGGCAGCGGCAAAACAGTGCTGCAAGGCATGTTGCTGGCCCAGGCGCAAAAATTCGGGGCCGTGGGCGTGGTCTGGGACAAAGACCAGGGCATGCAGGTACTCATCATGGCGCTGGGTGGGCGGTACTTCAATATCCGCCTGGGGGAGCCGACCGGCTGGAATCCCTTTCAGATGGAACCCACCAAGGGCAATGTCGCCTTCATGGTGCGCCTGGTCATCTACCTGGCCGAACGCCAGGGCGAAGCCGTCACCACCCGGCAGCGGGCCGACATCACCCAGGCGGTCCAGCAGTTGACCACTCTGATTGACCGACCGGCCAGAACGCTGTCCACCCTGAACACCTTGCTGCCCAACCCTTACAGCGAGGACGACACCCGCAGCACCATCCACGCACGCCTGGCCCCCTGGTGCCAGGGGGGTGAATACGGCTGGGTATTCGACAACCCTGCAGACGATCTGAATCTGAAAACGGACAGTGACCAGTCTGCCCTCTTTGGCTTTGATCTGACCGAACTGCTGGACGATGACGATGTGCGCGGCGCGGCCACCCTGTACCTGAAATACCGCGTCGATGCGCTGCACGACGGGCGGCGCATCATCAACCTGTACGACGAGTGCCAGCACCCGTTGAAAGACGCACATTTTCAGGAGTCCATGCAGGACGCGGCCCGCACGATCCGCAAAAAGAACGGCGTGCTGGCCCTGGCGACCCAGGAACCGGGGGCCATCATTGAAAACCCGGTGGGCGCATCCCTGGTGCAGCAAACGGCCACGCTGATCCTCTTGCCCAACCCCAAGGCCCGCGCCCGCGATTACATCGAGGGCTTTGGCCTGACGGTCGCGGAATTTGAACTGCTCCAAAGCCTGGGCGAAGCCAGCCGCAAGTTTCTGGTGAAGCAAGGGGCCAGCGTCACCGTCGCCCAATTGGACCTGTCGGGCTGCGAAGACGAATTGCTGGTGTTCTCCGGCAGCCCCGACATGGCGGACATCGCAGAACAGGCCGTCGCCCAGGCCGGGACCGATCCCGCCGCCTGGTTGCCGGTCTACCTGGCTGCCATCAAACAAGCCCGTCAGTAAGGCACGCCGGTCACGCATGACCGGCCATCACCACAGGACACACCCTCATGAAGCATGACGCAGATCGGCGCCGGGCTGAGCACGCCCGTGGCCCGGAACAGCAACAGATCCAGCAGAGTCAGGAAGCTCTCAAGGATCACGCCTTTTACAACCGCCTGGGCCTGGAAATGCCGGAATCGACGACAGCAGCAGACACCTTCCTGATTTCCATCTACTGCGAACGCTGGACCCAGGCAGACCTGGAACGTGGGCAATTCAGCCAAGGCGAAGCCGTCATCGAACGTGAAGCCGTCGATGCGGACGAATTGCAGCGTATTGCCCAGGATCACGGCATGGATTCGCCCTCCGCCTCGGACCCACGGCATACGCCGTATCTCTGGTTCTCGTCCTCGACCCCACGTGAGGATCGCGAATATTTCGAGCAAGGTGTGCATAAGTATTACAGCCTGCACATCCATGAAGCCGACGGCCACCGCCCGCAACCCGCCGACTGGCAACGCATCGCGGACCTGATCGGCGTGCGCTTCGATCACCCCCTGCAACCTCAGGGGCCAGCACACGAAACGGAGGGTCCAGATCTATGTCCGTAAATCCTTCAGACCTGAACCGACCACCCACTGCGGACGAAGCCAGAGGCATGGCCTGGTGGAACATCCTGAAACCATCCGAGCGGGCGTACTGGCTTACAAAAGCTGGACCCACCAGCAGCGTGGCCGACGCCTGGGCGGTCTTCAAGCGACACCAGGCAAACCCCATCAACCCTTCATCACAGGTCCCCCCATGAACCGACGATATTTCATTGCCGCCTCTGGCGCTTCTCTGCTGACGCTCCTGGCTGGATGCAAGACGGAGCCTGATGGGGAGAAGTTCGTAGGGTATTGGCTGACCGACCTTGGCCGCTATCCGCCAACGCTCATTCACATCAAACGCAATGGCGACAGTCTGCTGTTTACGGTGAACGGCTGGAATAACCTCGGCAAAGTGGGCTATCAAGCGCATACGTCCCCTGCCGTGCCGGGCGACGCAGACAACATCCTCATCGTGGCAGGCACCAAGCATGTGGCCTACGACGAAGCGACCGATCAAATCACCTCCGACAACACAACGGCCAAACGCATCACCCAGGCTGAATACGAAGCCGCGCTGATCAAGAAGCCCAGCCGATAATCGGTCCTGCATGACTGGCCTGCCTGACGTGTAGGCCTCTTCCTGGCAGCCCCTTGCTGCCAATTCCATTGGAGTCTCCCATGACACGCTGCAAACTCATTGCGGCGGGCATTGCCCTGTCCGTCGTTTTCCTCTCCCCCGTCCACGCCAGCGGCATCCCCACCGTCGATGCGGCCACAATCGCCCAGCTGCAAGAGCAACTGCTGACCGCCAGAGATCAGTTGAAGAACCTGACCGATCAGCTGGCCACGGCCAAAAGCCAACTGGCCGCCTTTACGCAATCCAGCGGCTACGGCAACGTAGTCGGCAATCCCGATATCCGCAACCAGCTACGCGCTGCGCTGCCTGCCAGCGCCGAAGATTTGCTGAACCGATCTGGCAGCTCCAACCTGGATGGCGATGTGGGCCGCATTGCGGACGAAGTGATGGCACCTGTGAATTTCCAGGAGGATCGCCAGGCACTCTCGAAGCGCGCACTAAATATCGAGGCGACATCCAAAGCCATGAGCGAACGGGCTTACGACTCCATGACCCGACGGCTGGCCAACGTCGATGCCCTGCAGGACAAGATCAACCAGACTACCAACCCGAAAGAAATCGCGGAACTGCAAGCCCGCATCCAGATTGAGCAGGCCAACATCCAGGCGGAACAAGCCAGGATTCAGCTTGCCTCGCAGCAGCTTGATGCCGAGCGCAACCTGCTGCAAGCCCGTGCGCAGCGGGTCTATGGCGGCTGGTTTGGCAACCAGCCAGAATCATCCGGCCATGCGACCACTGCCGAACCTTCGCGACCATAAGGCAGCATCATGGCTAAATTTGATGCCTCCGTCGCTCCGCCAACTGCCCCCAATGAAATTGCCCAGTGGGTGATGGGCCAAACCGAGCATGTTCTGAGCAACGCAATCAACGGCCCCATGCAGGCCTTGTTTGAAGCCCTGGCTCCAATCGTCGTTGTGGGCTTGACCTTGCAATTCGTCGTCTACGCCTTTGCGCTCATGCACGGTCAAGCCGGCATGACCGTGACCGAATTCTTCAAGAAAGCCATCATGGTCGTCATCATCTCTCTGTTCTTCGGTGCAGGAGGCCTCTACCAGAACGACATTGCCAAGACCATGGTTGCCTTGCCTGACGATGTGACAACGCTGGCTTTGGGAACAGGGGATGTTGCCGCAGAGGTGGACAAACTGCAGCAGGAAACCAGCGAAGCAGCCAATGCCATGCTGGGAGCCAGCAAGCAGCCCTGGTACAACTTCATGCCGTCCACTCGGGAAGTTCTGGTCAGCATCCTGGCTACCCTCATCAGTTTTTCCTCGGCGGTTGTGGGCAGCATCATCATGGTGGTCATCGTCGTGTGCAAAGTGGGCATGGCGCTGGTGGTGGCAGTCGGCCCCCTATTCATCGCAGCAACGCTATTCGAACCCACCAAACAGTTGTTCAACAGCTGGGTGTCACAGGCTCTGAATTTCGTATTTCTGGCCCTATTGGCCGGACTAGTCTTCGGGCTGCTGCTTCAAATGAACATCCAACTGCTTCGCATGATTGCCATTGAGACCGAAAGCGGTATCACCGACGTCCTGTCTTTGTTCGGTGCCCAGGTTCTGGTCGGTCTTGCCAGCATTGTCATCATGATCATGTTGCCTGGCCTCGCTGCCGGTCTGTCCAACGGCTTCGGCGCCCGCCTGGGCATCGGTTCCGCTGCACATGGCGCCTTCTCAGTCCTGCGCCTGCGCAGCATGCTGCGGCCTCGCGCCCGCTAAATCCTCGCGCCATCCGGCCACATCACTGGCCCCAGGCAGTCATTCCCCTCCACCGTCATGGCCCGCCGCACCCGGCAGGCCTGGAGTCCTTTACCCATGAAATCTCTCATCGCCACCCTGGCACTGGCCGGGCTGCTGGCTGGCTGCGCCTTTCATGCGCCCCAGCCCCCGCTGCCGCCTGATTCCCCCCGCGTCCCGGTCAATGCCACGCCCCCCACCTTTCAGGGAGACATAAACCATGGCTGACACGCTCAAATCCGAAGACATCGCCGCCTACCTGGAGGAATCCAGAGGTCTGGAACGTGACCATCTGGGCGAACTCATCACCAGCCGCAAACGCGCCTGGCAAGTGGCCTGCGGTGCGGGCATTCTGGCGTTGGCGGCGGTCGGGGCCGTCGTCGGCCTGACGCCCTTGAAGCAGCCGCCTGAAATGTATGTGGTGCGGGTCAATGATGCGACCGGCGCCATCGAACATGTCAGCAGTCTGGGTCAGCCCCTGGAAGATTACGGCCAGCGCATCGCCAAGTATTTCCTGAACACCTATGTCCTGAACTGCGAAGGCTATAGCTGGCAAACCATCCAGGAGCAATTCGACACCTGCGCCCTGCTGTCATCGCCGCCCATCCAGACGGCATACGGCAAACGCTTTGAAGGACCGCAGGCCGTGACCACGCGCCTGGGCACTCAGGGCACCGTCGATGTGCAGGTTCACTCCATCACGCTGGGGGCCAACCAGGCCGCCATCGTGCGCTTCACCAAAACCGAGCGTGACGTGAACACCGGCGATGCCACCCAGGTCCGCCACCTGATCGCCACCATGGCCTATCAGTACGCCGATGTGCCGCTCACCGAAGCCGTCGCCCGGCTCAACCCCCTGGGCTTTCAAGTGACGCGTTATGACCTGGCCGCCGATCTGTCTCGCTAAACGCCCGGCGCATCCGAAGGAATCCTCCATGAACACACCCCTGCTCAGGCGGCATGCCCTGGCATGCGCCCTGGGCCTGGCGCTCAATCTGGCCCTGAGCGCCAGCGCCCTGGCTCTGGAACACCCCCGCGCCGCGCAACGGGATCACCGTGTGCGCTATGTGAACTACAACGCCGCCGATGTGATCCAGCTCGATGCCGTGATCGGTGTGGCCACCCATATCGTGCTGGCCCCTGATGAACGCTACGTCTACCACGTCTTTGGCGACAGCAAGGCCTATGCCTTCACCTACAAGGACAACCACCTGTTTTTCAAGCCGACGGCCCAGGACGCGAACACCAATCTCATCGTCGTGACCAATCAGCACGATTACAGCTTTCGGCTGTCCTACAGCGATCAGCGCAACGCCCCGGCTCTCTACAAACTGGTGATCCGATACCCGGAAACGGAAGCCAGCAAGCGGGACCAGGCCGCCCGGCAAGCCGCCATCGAACACTCGCTGCAGGTCTCTAGCACACCCGTGAACTGGTTGGCCTATACGCGCAGCGGCGACACGGCCATCGCTCCGGTCCACGCCTGGGACGATGGCCGTCAGACCTGGCTGCAATTTGCGCCAGGGGCAGACATCCCGGCTGTCTATCGCGTCACCCCTGACGGCCAGGAAGTCCTGACCAACTACCACATGGCCGACGACCGGACGATGGTACTGCACCGCACCTCGGCACTGTGGCACCTGCGTCTGGGCGAATTGGTGCTGGCCATCCACAACGAAACCTACAGCGCCACGCCAGTGCCACCCGATACCGGGACCACATCACCGGCAGTGCAGCGCCGCATAAAAGGCATTTCAAGGAATACACCATGACCACTGATCCGAACATCACCCCATCGGACGATGGCACGGCGGCACCCCGCGAACAGAATCAGCTCCCCTTGAACCTGGATCGTGAACCCACGGATCTGGAAACGGCGGGGCGCAGCGCCCCGCGGGGTGCCCGCGCTTTTCTCTGGCTCACCATTCTGATCGCACTCGCCGTTGCGGCGGGAACGCTGTTCAAGGTCTGGGGCCGCGAATCCGCACCGCAGACAGACCCCAATCTGGATGCCGAGCACAGCGGCATTGCCAACCGCCTCAAAGCGCCCAAAGTGGAACGACCTGCCCCACCACCCACGCGTGAAGCCTCGCCACCGCCTGCCACCCAGGAACGCAGTTACTACGTCCCACCACCAGCCCCGACCCCGCCGCCCGCGGTCGATGAAGTCGCGCAGCGCAGGCTGGACAGCCCGCTGACGGAATCCTCAGCGGACGGCGGCACCACCCAGACTGCCAACGGCCCGCTGGCCGATGCAGGGCCGCTGGCTGACAAGCTGCGGCCCCTGGAACTTGCGCCATCGGTTGCCGGGCAGTTGGGCAATCGCAACTTCCTGCTCACGCAAGGCACGATGATCGACTGCACCTTGCAGACAAAACTGGTCAGCACCCAGGCGGGCCTTTTGACCTGCCTGGCGACCCACGATGTGATGAGCACCAACGGCAAGGTCAAGCTGATCGACGCGGGCACCAAGTTCACCGGCTACCAGTCTGGCGGCATCGAACAGGGCCAAGGCCGGGCTTTCATCACCTGGAACCGGCTGGAAACGCCCACCGGCGTCATCGTCAATCTGGGTTCGCCCGGCACCGGCCCGCTGGGTGAAGCAGGGGTTGATGGCCATATCGAAAACCATTTTTGGGAACGCTTCGGCAATGCCATCTTGCTGTCGCTGGTGGGCGACCTGGGGGCCTGGGCGGCCAACCAGGGACAGTCCGGCAACAACAACGTCCATTTCGACAACACCCGCGAAGGCAGTCAGGAAGTCATCGCCAAGATTCTGGAAAAGTCGCTCGACATCCCTCCAACCCTTTACAAGAATCAAGGTACGCGCATCGGCATCATGGTGGCCCGCGACCTGGATTTCAGCCATGTCTATGACCTCGAACCCATCCAATGATCCGCGCCCCTTTGATCGGGCGATTGCCGTCAACACGTTTTTACGGCCACTGGCCGCGCACCTGGACGATGCAGCCGTCACGGAAATCGCCATTGTGCGGCCCGGTGAGTGCTACAGCCGGGTGCGGGGTGCCTGGGTGCTGCATGAATGCCCCGCACTGACCTACCCGCATCTGGAGGCGCTGGCGACGGCTCTGGCGGCCTACAACCACATGGCGAAATCACCCATCCTGTCGGTCGTGCTGCCAGGCGGTGAACGCGGCCAGATTGTGCAGCCTCCGGCCTGCATTGACGGCACCCTGGCCGTTAACATCCGCAAGCATGCCCAGGCGGCATTTACCCTGGAGACGCTGCAAGCCCAGGGCGCTTTTGATGCCGTCGATGATGCAGCGGCCCGGGCCGCTGCGGGCGGCATGTCGCCCATGGACCAGAACCTGCTGAAACTCAAGGCCAGCGGCAACATCCCGGCTTTCCTGCATGCAGCCATTCTGGCCCGTAAAAACATTGTGGTCGCGGGTGCCACCGGCTCGGGCAAAACCACCTTCGCCCGATCACTCATTGACCGGGTGCCGGTCGATGAACGACTGATCACCATCGAGGACACGCATGAATTGATGCTGCCCCGGCACCGCAACCGGATTCACCTGATGTATGGCGGCGTCCGGGGCCGGGTATCGGCCACCGATGCCCTGGCGGCCTGCATGCGCCTGTCCCCAGACCGGATCTTTCTGGCGGAACTGCGCGGTCCTGAAACCTGGGACTACCTGGCGGCGTTGAACACCGGCCACCCGGGATCAGTGACCACCACGCATGCCAACAGTGCCGCTGACACCTTTGACCGCCTGGCGGTGCTGATCAAACAGTCCCCTACGGGCGGCAATCTGGACCTCGCAACCATCCAGGCGTTTCTGCGCCATACCGTAGACATCGTGCTGTATTTCGAGCGTTTCCAGTTGAAGGAACTCTGGTTTACGCCACACGCGGCACTGCTGGACACGCCAGCACCCGCCGCGCTGCAAACCTGCTGATCCCCCTGGGTGCCGGGCGCTGCCGGCACCCGTCCTGTCACCTTCTTTCCCCCTGACCCCGCGTGAGGCCTTGCTCACGAATCCGGCAGGCCTTGGGCGGGCCTGTCTGGAGCATTTCCCATGACCGCACCCACCCGCCTGCCCTTCCAGCGGGCCAGCTCTGTGCTGCGCCTGTCCGCCGCCATGCAACGCGCCCAGCAAAAGGCCCAGCAAGCGATTGCCGCCGCCGCTGAAAAAGAGGCTCACACTCCGGCCCCCTTCATCGTGCCCGGCATCAACGAAACGGCCCGCGCCATCCCCAACTACATCGCTCGCAGTTCCATCTTTGCTCCGGTGCGGCGTGGCTGGCGTCCCCTGCACGATGACACGGTGTTTTTGGAAGGCAGCAACATCCTGCTCAAAGGCTCGGGCAAGCAACTGACCGAAGACCACGCCGACATCTGGATGCATGCCATGTACCTGCAAACCACGGCACTGCTGGGCGAAGCCCCCTCCATCAACCGGGCGGATTTCCTGCGCGGCATGGGCAGGCCCACTGGAGGCAGCGCCTATGAATGGTTGCACGAAGGCATGAAAGACCTGGCCCGTTTTACCCTGTGCATCGAGGCCAGGCGCAAAGACGGCTCGGTGAAATACAGCTACGGCAATCACCCGTCAGCCCGTGTGCTGGCCATGATCGGCGGGTTCGACTACGACGAACGCAGCGGCAGCTATACGATCTACGCCGATCCGCGCTGGGCGCAAATCTTCGGCAATCGGGAATATGCCCTGGTGGACTGGACCAAGCGCCTGCAAATGCGTCACGACCTGTCCAAAAGCCTGCAACGGCTGATCGGCACATCCGCCGACATCCAGCAGAAATACAGTCTGGACATCTTGAAGGACCGCGCCCAATACACCGGACGGATGCGTGATTTCAAAGCCAGTCTGGAGCGCAGCCTGACCGAACTGGAAGCCCTGGAAGTGATCGCGGCCCCCCGCATCGAAGCGGCAAGCCGGGGCCACGAACAGGCGGTCTGGACCCGCCTGGACCGCTGAATCGGCACCGCTGCCCAAGCCCGCAAGCGGCTCAAAAATCGGGCAGAAATTGATCAATTCCAGCCTGTGGATAAGTCATCCCAGCCATCGTCATAACATCGCACCCGCATCGTCATAGCATCGCGGGTTCTCGTCATAGCATCGCGCTTTGTCGTCATAACATCGCACCCCCACCTTCGGAAACCTTTTATCCATGCGGGTTTCCAGACATCGCAACGCCTTCTACCTTCTTTCTATCTTTCTTCTACCAGAAGCGGTCTGTGGATAAACCCCTCGTCCCTCCACCCTGATCGCAGCACACCCCGTCCGTCTCCATCCACCACACCGGGCAGCCGCCTGGTGGCGGCTGGGGTTCGGCAACGGAGCGACTTCCGCCCATCCGGGCACCCCCTTCTCAATCCTCACGACCGCCCTTCCAAGCGACAGGGCAAAGGAGTTCTCATGCACTCGAATCTTGACACGCGACTGCTGGCCATCGCCCAACGTGCCGCCCGTGAAGGCATCGGCGCACTGAGCCTGGGCGAAGCACTGACCGCCGCCCTGGTGCTGGATCGCAATGACTGGCTGCACGAACGCGGCTACAGCATCGCCGATGCCCTGGAGCGGATCGGCACCGATTGGGCCGCCCGCGTCCCGGCTGTCGCCCGGCAGTTCCAGACCGATCTGGCCCAGGCCCAACTGCGCTTCTCCTTTGAAATCGTGCCCCGCAGCGGCGACGGCGAAGGCTACTTGCTGCGGCTGCTGGACCAGGGCGAAGAAGTCGGCTGCGGCCACTTCCCGGCACGCGGCAAATCCGTGCGCTTTGCCGATGACCAATGCGCCTATGACGAGGCCCACGCGGCGGGCCTGGCATGGCTGGACGGCAAACAGGCCCAGGCGCTGCCTGCGCTGCAACACTGATTCGCAAGGCAAGCCCCGATGACTGAACACCCCACCAAACCCGATCCCGTGGCCCATTACCGGGCCGTGCTGGACAGCCTGGACCCGCGCTTGCGCATCGCCGCCAAGCTGCGGGCCTTGTTCCCGATGATTGAAACGCAGTTGGCCGCAGGCGTCCCCCATGCCGCCATCATGGAGGACCTGGCCCAGGCCGGGCTGGCCGTGCGGCCCACGACCTACATCACCACACTGCGCCGCTGGCGCAAGGCCAACCGTCCCCAAACAGCCCCAGCCGTCCCTGTGGCCCCCCCCACACCCACGGCGCACCGCATCGCGCCTGACACACCGCGCACCACACCCACTCCACCGCCCATGGATGCCATCCAAGGGCGGCCCCACGGCATTGAAACGCCCAGCGACCTCCGGCAAATCCGCAACATGCGGGTAGACCTGGAGGCCCTGCGGCGCGAAGGCCTGGAACAACGCCAGAAAGCTACCAACCCCACTCCCCAAGACAAGGAATGAACCCATGAAAGTCGCAGTCCTCAACTACACCGGCTCGGTCGGCAAAACCGTCGTTGCCTCTCACCTGCTGGCCCCGCGCATGAATGGCGCACAGATTTTTGCCGTCGAGTCCACCAACGAAACCGGCGCTGATCTGGGCCTGTCGGTCGATCAGTTGCGCGGTGAACACTTCGGACGGCTGTTCCGCGAACTGCTCACCCGTGACGATGCCATCGTGGATGTCGGGGCCAGCAACATCGAAGACTTCCTGGCGCACATGATGCGCTACGAGGGTGCCCACGAAGAAATCAGCTACTTTGTCCTGCCGGTCATCAACACCGGCAAGGCCCAGCGTGAAACCATCAAGACGGTGGCCGCGCTGGCAGGCCTGGGGGTCGCCCCGGACCGGGTGCGGCTGCTGTTCAATCGCGTGGAAACCAGCGTCGAGGAAGAATTCCCGTCACTGCTGGCCTATGCCGCCAAAACCGGCGAAGCCCAGGCCAACCCCAAAGCGGCCATTTTCGAGAACGAAGTGTTTGAACTGCTGGCCGATCTGCGCACGACCATTGCCGATGTGCTGGCCGACCAGACCGACTACCGGGCGCTGTTGCAGCAAACAGACCGCAGTGACCATGACCGTATCTCGCACCTGAGCAACATGCATGCCTTGCGAGCCTTGGCCCGGCCCGTGGATCGGCAGATGCATGCAGCCTTTGCCGCCCTCTTTGCGTGAACGCCATGGACACATCCCCCAACCCGGCTGGGGGCCAGGCCCGCACCAAGCTGGATTTGCTGTACCGCGAGGTGCTGGGCGAGGTCGCCAGCCTGGTGGACCGGCTGGAGGCCATCGGCCACCGCCAGGACCAGGCCCAGCCGCACATCCAGGCGCTGACCGAAGCCCTGCAACTGCTCCCCCAGCAACTGGACCGCCACCTGGCGGCCACCTTGCGCGAAGTCGCCACGCCCATCCATGAACAATCGCAACACGCCATGCAGGCCATGCTGGACGCCACAGGCGTCCGGCTGACGCACCTGGCCGAAGAATCCGCGCAATGCGCCCGGATCACCCGGCAGGCAGCACGGCGCATGACGGTCCTCGCCATGGTCATCGGCGGCGCATCCGGCATCCTGGGCGGGATGCTGGCTGGGCTGGCCCTGGGTCAATGGCTCGTTTCTTGAAGGCACAACCCCCATGTCTACCCTGCTCTCCCCTATCACGCGGCGGCGCATTGCCGCTGTGTCCCTCGCCGTCTTTCCGATCAGCGCCTGGATGACTGCCGCCACCTACGGCAGCGGCATGACCTGGCAGGACTGGGATGGCCGCACAGCCTGGCATTTCGTGAAACTGACACCAGGCTATCCGCTGCTGTACGGGGCGCTGGGCATCGGCCTGCTCGCCGCCCTGGCGTTGATCCTGTTCGTAGGCCGCACAGCGAAAACCGAAGGGTTTGAAGGTGCGGCGTACAAACGCTTTGTCCGGGGCACCCGCATGACCACAGCCAAACACCTGGCCAAGCTCTGCACCGAACCCGGTCAGCAACAGATCGACGTGGCAGGCATCCCGATGCCAACCGCCAATGAAAACCTGCATCTGCTGGTCAGCGGGGCCACCGGGTCGGGCAAATCCGTGCTGCTGCGCAATATGGCGGCCTCCGTGCAGGCCCGATCAACAAGCTCAGCCCGCAAACTGCTGCGCAATGACCGCATGATCGTCATTGATCCGAACGGCGACATGCTGAGCAAGTTCTGGCAACCCGGCGATGTGATCCTGAACCCGTATGACGCCCGCAGCGAAGGCTGGTCACTGTTCAACGAGGTGCGGGCCGACTACGACTGGAAGCACCTGGCGCGTTCCCTGGTCCCCATGAGCCAGGACAAAAACGCAGAGGAATGGAACGATTTTGGCCGTCTGCTGCTGCGCGAAACGGCGAAAAAGCTCTATCAGCTACAGGGCAAGAAAGCCCAGATCATGGATCTGTTTCGCCTCTGCACCATCGAAGATCCCAAGACCCTCAAGCAATTCCTGGAAGGCACACTGGCAGAGTCCCTGTTTGTCGGTTCCAGTGAGGCCAGCAAGGCGCTGTCCTCGGCCCGATTCGTACTGTCCAACAAGCTGTCGGAACACACCAGCATGAAGCCTGGCCCATTTTCCATCCGCGGCTGGCTGGATGATCCCCAGGCTGGCAACCTATATATCAACTGGCGCGAAGACATGATGCATGCCATGAAGCCGCTGGTATCGGCCTGGGTCGATGTGTTCATCACATCCATTCTGTCCATGCCCGAACACACCGACAGGCGCTGGTGGCTGTTCATTGACGAACTGGCCAGCCTCGAAGGCCTGCCGTCGCTGGAGGCCGGGCTGACGAAAGGCCGCAAGAATGGGCTGCGCATCATCGCCGGATTGCAGAGCACATCCCAACTGGAACACATCTACGGGCGCACCATGGCCACTACCCTGCGGGCCAGCTTCCGCAACCTGGCGGTCCTGGGCGGATCGCGCACCGATCCGCAGACAGCCCGCGACATGAGCGAAAGCCTGGGCAAACATGAAGTCGAGCGCCCGAAATTCAGTGTTAGCCGCAGTGTCGATCACCGCAACACCTCGGATAATATGGATCGGACGACTGAGGATGTGGTAACGGCAGCGCAGATTCAGGCACTGCCGGTGCTGGAGGGGTATGTGGCGATGGCGGGGGAGTTGCCGGTGGCTCGGGTGAAAATGCCGTATCGGCGATTTTTGAACAATTCTGAATCCTTTGTAGGGATCTAATAGCCAATATCACGCCGAGAGACGCCAGATTATAAATAATTTCCAAAAATATAATTGATAGCGAGCGACTAAATGCAAAAACTAACGGGGCTATTTTTGGGAGCTGGTGCCTCATACGAAGCGGGAATGCCGTTAGTGTGGGAGTTGACCAAAGAACTAAAAAATTGGCTAACTCCAGAAAAATTGAGGACATTGAATCAAGGATGGCGCACACAAGGCGGCGGCTATCCGGATGAAGTAATAGATTCGTTTACTAGCGCACTGGAACGACCCGATTTGCATTACGAGGCCTTGCTTGGCTATCTTGAAACCCAATATCGACGACACCAACCAAATCAAGAACATTACCACGGCCTGTACTCATGGCTTGTCGAGATGGTGTACCACCTTTTATACGCTCGTCACATAAAGAATTTGGAATTTTTCCAAAAAACACTGCCATGGTATTCCGGAATACTCACCCTTGAAAACCGAAATTGTCCATTGTGGGTTTTTTCATTAAATCACGACCTAATTATTGAATCGATAGCAGCGAAATTTGACATATCAATATACAGCGGATTCAGCGAACGAAAAATATCCTTACCCCGTCGAAATCAAACAGGAGAGCAAATTGGAGAGCTGTTTGCACAAACACTCAGTGAAGATGAAATAAATGGGGCCTTGCATTTCCCAAACCCACCAAAAAAGGGAATATATTTATTGAAAATCCACGGAGCATTGGATGTTTTCGCCTATGAAGATGGAAAAAATCTACTAAAAATAACACCCAATGAAAATACTGTAGATTCACTCCTAGAATCACTTAGATCAGTAAATGAAGAGGTCTTTTATCCATTTCCTGGATCCCCCAACGGTCGAGCTAACACAATCAACGAAATAGCGTATGCAGACAAATCTGGAGAAATGCAATTCTTGCGCCGCACTCTTCTAGCAGGAGCATATAAGTTCGACGCAAGGCAGTCCCAGGTACTTCCTCATGCTTTCCTAGAACAATTCAAAACAAACATTAATTTTTTAACGTCGCTGATCTGTATAGGCTATGGCTTTGGTGATTTACATATCAATGCCGTAATTCGTGAATGGCTTGAACTCACTTCAGATCGAAGATTAAAAATAGTCAATCCAGGAGTAACGGAGATTCCAGCATTCCTGCTTCATCTCGCCCCACAGATTGAAGTCATATCCAACAGCGCAACAGATTATTTTGACTCCATCGGCAATATAACCCGCAATCAGCGAGAAAAACTAGAGAAAAGGCTCAGCGTTTGTATTCGCAGGCATGGCATAGATCAAGCCGTACAAAAAATGAATGATTTTTTTAAAGCTGACTTATCCACGAAAACAAAAGAATTAGCCAGCCTATTAAAAAAATCCCCCAACCTTTCTCTGGAAAAATATCTTGAACTAACAAGCAAAGAGAAAGATTTGAATGTAGATGACGAGATGAATGACAAACTGAAGCGTCTAGTGGAATTTTTAGAAGGCGAACACTGACAGGACCTAGGTTCTCTCTTTGCAGACATCCACAGTTGCTGTGGAAAACCCTGTGTAATCTCGCCCCCCCTTCTCCCAACAGCAAGCACTGACGCGACTTTCGCCTCCGCTGGCTGATCTTTAACCATCCCCATCCCGGAGCATCCATGATCTCGCACAGCCAGATCTATCGGGTCCGTGCGGCCCTCGCTACCCACTACTATGCCGACCAGGCCGATGACTACTACAGCCGTGACGGCAGCGCCGCCACTTGGCAGGGTGAAGGTGCCCGCCGCCTGGGCGCGGTTGGTGCCATTGACCCAGCCCGCTTCAAAGCGATGCTCCAGGGCGATTTTGGCCACGGGATCACGGCCAGTCAATCCGTGCGCAAAGATGCCAAAGCCCGTGCTGCGCTGGACCTGACCTTTGGTGCGCCCAAAAGCATCACGCTGCAGGCGCTGATCGGCGGTGACGAGCGCCTGATCCAGGCCAATGATGATGCCGTCGCCACGGCGCTGGCCTATGTGGAAAAGCACCTGGCCATGGGCCGACGCAAGGAAGGCGGCAAATCCCGTGTGGAACACACCGGCAATCTGATCATCGCCAAATTCCGCCATGAAACCGCACGGCCCACGGAAGGCGCGGCCCCCGATCCCCATTTACATGTCCACGCCCTGCTGATGAATCTGACCCAGCGGGCCGATGGCCAATGGGTGGCGCTGTCCAATGAACAGATTTTTCAACTCCTGCGCGTCACGGATTCCATCTACCAGGCCACGCTGGAACGCAATGTCCGGACGCTGGGTTACGCCGTGCGCCATGAGAAAAACCATATCGAACTGGCGCACATCAGCCGTCAGCAGGTCGAGTTTTTCAGCAAACGCAGCGCCGGGATTACGGCGGAGCTGGCCGCGCGCGGCACCAGCCGCGACCAAGCCCCCCATGCACTGCGCCAGGGCATCAATCTGGCCCACCGGCAAGCCAAAGCCCAGGACATGAGCCACGCTGAACTGCATCAGAGCTGGAAGGAGGCCGCAGCCGCCATCGGCATCCAGTTTGGGCAGGCAGGACCACAGGCCCAGCCGCGACATGAAGCAGATCGATCTTCTCCACTGGTGGCCCAGGCATCGTTGACCTGGGCCATTTCGCATTTGGCCGAACGCGAATCGGTCATGCCCTTGGCCGATCTGCTGCAACAGGCCGTGCGCCATGCCGGGGGTCATACCGACGTGACCAGCATCCAGGCCGTCATCCAGGCACAGGTCCAGGCAGGCACACTGATCCGCGAAGCGCCCCACTACCGCAGCACCCAGGACACCCAGGCGGCACCCATGACCCGTGAGGGCTGGGCCGCAGAAGTTGTGCGCCTGAGCGGATCGTCGCACGAGTCTGCCTTGCAGCTCGTAGACCAGGCCATTGCCCAGGGACGGTTGCTGATGGAAAGCCCGCGCTACGCCACCCGGCAGGCGCATGAAGCTGAATCCCGCATCCTGGCGACGGAACAGGCCGGGCGCGGCACCTGGCTGGCCGCCCTGCCCGCCCAGGCTATCGAAACCGGGCTGGATGCCCGTCTGACGGCAGGGCAACGTGAGGCGGTCATGCTGATCACCACGGACGCCAACCAGATCAGCGGCATCCAGGGGTTAGCCGGTACAGGTAAATCCTTCGCCCTGCAGAACGCCCAGACCGTACTGCAACAGCACCACCGGGCCTTGGTAGCACTGGCCCCCTACGGCAACATGGTGCGCAATCTGCGTAACGATGGCGTCCAGGCCAATACCGTCGCCTCGGTGCTGGCCGCCCGTGACAAACGCAGCTTCACGGACCGCCTGGGGCCGCACACCGTGGTGGTCATTGATGAGGCCGGGGTGGTGCCCGTGCGCCAGATGGACAAACTGCTGGCGCTGATCCAGCCGACCGGGGCCAAAATGGTGCTGCTGGGCGACACGGCACAGACCAAGGCCATCGAGGCGGGCCGCGCCTTTGCCATGATGCAGGAGCAGGGCATGAAAACCGTACTCATGGGCGACATCCAGCGCCAGCAGTCCGAACGGCTGCGCCAGGCCGTGCAACTGGCCGCCACCGGCCAAGCCAGCCAGTCCCTGCCGCTGCTGGATCAGGTACTGACCATCCCCGATCAGTTCGACGTGGATGAGCACGGCCACAAGACCCGCGATAGCTCTGACCGCTATGAGGCCATTGCCCAAGCCTATGTCTCGCTGCCTGAACGCGAACAGGCCAGTACGCTGGTCGTCACCGGCACCAACGCTTCGCGCCAGGCCATCAATGCCCGCATCCATGCGCTGCGCGGCCTAGAGGGCAAAGGCCAGCGTTACCGGCTGCTGGCCCGCCATGACACCACCCGCGCCCAGCGCAGCGTGGCCCGCTACTACACGGTGGGCGATATCGTGGTGCCCGAACGGGATTACCAATGCGGCCTGAAACGCGGTGAACGCTATCGCGTCATCGGCATGCCCCAGTATGACCGCATTACGGTGGCGCCGCTGCGCCCGGACGCAGCCGACCAGCCCCCCATCGACATCATCCCCAGGACGATGAGCCGCCTGTCGGTCTATCACCTGAACGAATCGGAGTTATCCGTAGGGGATCAGGTCCGTATCACGCGCAATGATGCCCGCCATGATCTGGTCAACGGACAACTGGCCAAGGTGGTCGAGGTCCAGGCCGACCGCATCACCATCGCGGCAGGCAACCGGCACATCACCCTGCCCGCCGACCAGCCGCTGCACCTGGACTATGCCTATACCAGCACCGCGCACAGCGCCCAGGGGCTGACCTGCGACCGGGTGCTGTACAACGCAGAAAGTTTCAGCCGCACCACGGCCCAGGACACCTATTACGTCAGTATTTCGCGGGAACGGCATGCCGTCACGGTCTTCACCGACGATGCGGAAAAACTGCCCGAACGGGTGGACCGGCAGGGATACAAAGGGCTGGCGCATGACCTGGTGCAAGCGCAGATGGCGCACCCCGTCATGCAGCCACATGAACCGCAAACCGTCCTCGATGCACAGCCGGCCCCAGCCCTCGAAATCGAATGACACCAGCCTGTCTGCCATCCGTCCCCAGACTGTCGCGCTGAAGTCCCCAGGCAGTATTGCTCATGCCCTGCGCGTGTCGCAGCAATGTCGCCGCATTGTCTCTCTCATGTCCCAAGGGTGCCTCTAACCCAGCATTTACCCAGGTAGCACATCCGTCTACGGCGCTTTAGGCCACGGCTGTGGCCGCCAGTTCCGCCGATAGACCAATGCTTTAGGTGATTGCGGTGCCCTATGTGTTCCACAATCCAGGAATCGGCCCAATCCCCGCAAACCCTTGGTGGTCAAGGCTTTTCGGCTCCCCGCCAGGGGTGCGTCATGTGTGGGACGTTTAAGGCCACAAATGAGCGTCAGCGAATTTGGGGACAAATGGCCCAGCCTGACCGGAAACCGGGCAGGCAGCGTCACCCAGCAGGGACCCAGGCGCAGCCTGGGACAAGCGCACCAGGCAGACAGAAACCCGCCACCAAAGCACGGCAACGGGCAGATGCAAAAAGGGCCGCAGAAGCGACCCGGTGAACGGCGGGTTATGCCTCAAGGGCAGGGTCTGGGGATTTGATCCGCATCGGCTCCGGCACCCAATGCTTACCGGCCAGGGCCAGGGCGGCGGCATCGACGGCGGCGCCCTTCTTCATCGCGGCCAGGGGCAGTGCAGCATCCGCGCCTGCGCCCTCGGTGACAACCTGGGCAATCATGCCCTTGCTGACATGCTGCAGAAAACTCGGTCTGGTGGGTTCCCACCATTGGACGATGTCGGTTCCTGCGGTCGCAGCCAGGACATCAAGCGGCGTCGCCTGATCGGTGTCCTGGTGCTGGACGCCCTGCACCGTTCCGGCAATGCAAAACGCCAGCAGTTCAACCAGGGTTTGCTGATCCTGGGCCAGCGCCCAGGCCAGGGCATCGGACGTCACCTGCCCCTGGTCCGTCGGCAGGATGTCCAACCAGTGCTGGCGCATGTCGCTCATGACTTTTGCGGCCTTGCTGTCGGCATAATCCGGCGCGTGGGTATCGAGGGCTTCACCGCGTAGCGACACCCCCAGTCCAAACCCCCGCGCCCACCCCGGCCCCAGCGTTTCCTGGGCAAGCTGGGCGACCAGGACGGCCAGCGCGATGGCGGGTTTCCCGGCCAGATCAGCAGCAACCGCGCCAACTTTGTTGGCCGTCAACTGGCGTATGAGGCGTTCGGAATACGCGGGCCGGGTCGTCGGCGCTGGCAACGAGGTGCGCAGCGCCACCGCATCGCCGCCCTCGCCTGCTGCGGTCTGTGCAGCCGCCTGCACGGCGCGGCGATCCTCGGGCCGAATCAAACCATACGTGGTGTTCAGTTCTCCGCTGTGGTCGATGTAGACGCCAACACCGGCGATTTTCTTCGCTTCGTCGGGCCAGACCTTGGCGGCATCGGTGATGGCAGCGCGTTGGTCTTTCAGCGTTTCCAGTTCCTCATTCATCTGATCCCAGGCGTCCCCGCAGTCCTCATCGGCCTCCGCCAGCACATCCATGTCGTGATCCAGCACATCAATGCGTTTCGTCAGGGCCTTGACCTGGGCGGCTTCGCCTTTCGTCAGCTCGCGGGGTTCTGCATAGACGCGCCCATATTTGCTGCTGTAGCCAGCCCAGCCCGCCTCATCGAATGACAGCGCCGTTTCAATCCAGGCCCAGCCGTCACCCAACCGCGTCAGATCGGTCTGCATCTTGTCGGTTGCGACGGCTTTCAGAATGTCGGGATCGTGCAGGTAGATGCTGCGCAAATCGCCACCATCAGCAAATAGGTCTTGGGTCACCCGGCCCCCAGCCGCCTCATAGGCGTCCAGCCCGACATACTTGGCCAGGGCACGGTCGGCGGTCCAGGCCTCATCCATCAGACCCTGACGGATGTGGGATGGCTGGGTGTTTTTCCTGTCCCAGCGATCCATACGCGCCCACAACTCCCGCTGCCGGTCCTGGTCGTCGGTGATCGCAAAGGCCATGAGGACCGATAAGCTCATCTCGTCATCCCGGTATGCCTGCAACAACTCGGGGGCGACATGAGCCAGCTTCATACGGCCCCGGACATAGTTTGCTTGTTTCCCGAATCGGGCGGCGACATCCTCGATGGTGCTGCCCTGGTCGATCAATCCCGCGAACGCTTCAAACTCATCGGCGGGGTGCATGTCCTCGCGCAGGGTGTTTTCGGCAAGGGAGGCTTCCAGCCCTTGGGTGTTGGGAACGATCAGCACCGGGACGGGCCGATCTTCGGGCCACCGACCATCGGTCATCAGTAACTGGATTGCGGCCCAGCGTCGGCCCCCGGCGACTACTTCATACTGGCCACGCTTCTTGCTTTTCACAACAACCAGGTTTTGCAGCAGACCGCCCTGGGCGGCGATGGATTCGGCCAACTCAGCCAAGGGCTGCTGCCCCGGTTTTTTGCGGGCCTGGTAGCGTTCCGACAGGATGAGGTGCTTGGGCAGGATCTCAGTGCGGCCAGCGGTGGGCAGTGTCGTGGTCATGGTGTCGGCCCTCATCAGTGGATGGTCTTGGATTCATGCGCGGCAGGCTGGCGCAACAGCTTGACCAGCGCCGCGATGTCGCGGCCCTTGAGCGCCGGCAGGCGCATGGGCGTATGCGAGTTGTGGACGGCCCGCACATAAATATCGAGTTTGGTAAGATCGTGTTTCATCGCTAATGCTCCCTCAAATGGTGTAGCGGTGTGTGCCCCTGGATCGGTTGCCGCCGCCCAGGGGCTTTTAGTTTTCAGTCGGATTAGAACGGGATGTCGCTCGGATCGTCGGCCAGATTGCTGGCCGCAGGCTGCGCAGCAGGTGCGGCGCTGCGCCCACCCCGTTTACGCGACTGTGCGGGCTTGCTGGTCTTGGGGCCATCCTGGCCCGCATCGTCACCCGCAGCGGGGCCACCCTCACGGCCACCCAGCATCTGCATCTGATCGGCCACGATTTCGGTGCTGTAGCGGTCCGCGCCGGTTTCCTTGTCTTGCCATTTGCGGGTTTTCAGACGGCCCTCGATGTAGACGGAACGGCCCTTCTTCAAATACTCGCCCGCGATTTCGGCCAGGCGGTTGTAGAACACCACCCGATGCCATTCTGTTTCCTCGCGCTTCTCGCCCGTGGCCTTGTCCTTCCATTGGGTCATCGTGGCAATCGAAGCATTGCAGATCGCGGCACCGTCCGGGCTGTAGCGCACTTCGGGATCGCGGCCCAGGTTGCCGATGAGGATGACTTTGTTGACTGATGCCATGGTGTTTCTCCTTGCTTTCCGTGGTTGGGATTTCAGCGACAGCCGCTGTCAATGCTCCGCACCGCGAAGCATTGGCCGGGGTTGTCAGTCCTCGTTGGGCTGGCTGATCGTGATGACCGGCTCACCAGCATCCCCGGCACCGATGCGCATGGTCAGCACCGCGCTACGCGGACGGATGCCCCGGCCTTCGCGTGGCACCCGCAGCACTTCAAAGGCGCAGCAGCCAGCCCCTGCCGCCCGCAGTGCAGCCCGGTGCGCCATCCACACCACATCCCACAAGCGCCCCGCCTCGTCCTGGCTCGTCGCCTTGCGCCGGTCGGTTTCTTCGGTCCACTCCACACAATCGGCCCAGGCGGCGCGGGTCATGGCGACAGGCACCGTAAACCCGGCTTCGCGGGCCGTCGCGGTGACATCCACCAGCACACCATCTGCAATCGCATCGGCGCGGCTGTAGACATGGATCAGGTCTGATGCTTCAAACAGCTTGTTCATGGTTTCCATCCTTCAAAAAAGCCTTTTGGGGCTGGTTTTCCTGCTGACCGGATTCGAAGATTCTTGAGCCGGATCGTTGAAACGATGTGGGGGGATTGATCCTGGCTCCCGGTGTTGCCGCCGTCTTTCGTGAGTTCCGTCGCCGTGCCGATCTGGACCATGCAGCGGCCAGTCGGAGAGGGTCGTGGAATAAATGGAGGGGACCCGCGCAGCGGGGGGCAGCCGTTTATGCCGCGAAAGCCCTCGGAGGCTGGACGCGGAGTGGTACACGTCGGCGGTTTAGGCGGCGGGACTCACGAAAGACGGGGATGTCGGCAGTGGCGCGAACCGGTCGCCCCACATCGGCTGCGCGGCGAGCGCCCCTAGCCGCGCCCGCACGGGCGCGGCTCCATCTGCGGCCAGCGGCCGCCTGGCAAGCGAAGCGCGCAGCGCCGCAAGGCGCGAAGGCGTGAGCAACTGTCTTGCGAGTCAAGCGAGTAGGCCTGATTCAACTAGGACAATTTCCCTATTAGTTCAATAATTGATGTATTATTGAACCATGAACGAAGCCCAAATTGTTTCCGCCCTCAGTGCCTTGGCCCATGCCCAGCGCCTGCGCGTGTTCCGCGCCTTGGTCATCGCCGGTCCAGACGGACTGACACCCAGCGTCATGGCTGAACAACTCGACGTGGCCCGCAGTGCGCTGTCCTTCCATCTGAAGGAATTGACCCATGCCAGCCTCATCACTGTTGAGCAGCAGGGCCGCAACCTGATCTACCGCGCCGACTTCCTGCAGATGAACGGGCTGCTCGGCTACCTGACCGAGCACTGCTGCCAGGGCGGCACCTGCGAAGTCACCGAATCCCCTGATTTCCCCCGCTCCTGCACTTCCTGCTGAAAGGACTCCGCCATGAAACGCTTCCACGTCCACCTGCACGTCGATGACCTGAACCGCAGCATCGGCTTCTATTCGCAGCTGTTCGCCGCATCGCCAGCCCGCGTCGAAACCGATTACGCAAAATGGATGCTCGAAGACCCGCCGGTGAACTTCGCCATCTCCACGCGCGGCAGCAAGCCGGGCATCGACCACCTGGGCATCCAGACCGACGATGCCCAGGAACTGGCCGCCCTCAAGGCCCGCGCCGAAGCAGCCGACATGACGCTGTTGGATGAGGGCTCCACAACCTGTTGCTATGCTCGCAGCGAGAAGCACTGGATCACCGACCCACAGGGCATAGCCTGGGAGCATTTCCACACACTGGGCAATATTCCGGTCTTCAACGAAACACAGCACCCTGCACCTGCCCCCGCCTCGGCGTGCTGCTCGGGCTCCTCTCGCACAACCTGCTGCTAACGCGAAGCTACCCATGACCCAAGCCACCACGGCTGGCCGTGCGCCAGCCATCCCCGCCATGAGCGTCTTCGAGCGATTCCTGACCGTCTGGGTGCTGCTGTGCATCGTCGTCGGCATTGCCCTGGGCCAATTCGCCCCCAGTGTGTTCCAGGCCATCGGCCGCATGGAGATCGCCCAGGTTAATTTGCCCGTGGGTCTGTTGATCTGGGTCATGATTATTCCGATGCTGCTCAAGGTGGACTTCGGTGCCCTAGGCCAGGTCAGGCAGCATTGGCGTGGCATCGGCGTGACGCTGTTCGTGAACTGGGCGATCAAGCCGTTCTCGATGGCTCTGCTGGCCTGGATCTTCATCCGCCAGGTCTTCGCGCAGTGGCTCCCCGCCGACCAGCTCGACAGCTATGTTGCCGGCCTGATCCTGCTCGCCGCTGCACCTTGCACGGCGATGGTCTTTGTCTGGAGCCGACTGACCGGGGGCGATCCGGTGTTCACGTTGTCGCAAGTGGCCTTGAACGACACCATCATGGTGTTCGCCTTCGCGCCCATCGTCGGCCTGCTGCTCGGCCTGTCGGCTATCGCAGTACCGTGGGACACGCTGCTGGTGTCCGTCGGGCTCTATATCGTCGTACCGGTGATCTTGGCCCAGATTTGGCGCCGTGTACTGCTGCGCCGAGGCCGGGCCGCGTTCGAGGCCGCGCTGGCGCACATCGGTCCGCTGTCCATCGCGGCGCTGCTGCTCACGCTGGTGCTGTTGTTCGCCTTCCAGGGACAAGCCATCCTGCAACAGCCGCTGGTGATCGCCATGCTGGCGGTGCCGATCCTAATCCAGGTGTTCTTCAACTCCGGGCTGGCATACTGGCTCAACCGCCGGTTGGGCGAGCAGCACAGCATTGCCTGCCCCTCGGCGCTGATCGGCGCGAGCAACTTCTTCGAGCTGGCCGTGGCTGCCGCCATCAGCCTGTTCGGCTTCCAGTCCGGCGCTGCGCTGGCTACCGTGGTCGGTGTGCTAATCGAAGTGCCTGTGATGCTGCTGGTCGTGCGTGTGGCCAACCGCTCGCGCGACTGGTACGAGTGCAGCCCGAACCCCTCAGCCCGATAATCAGGACATCCCAATGAGCGCCATCACGATCTATCACAACCCCGCCTGCGGCACGTCGCGCAACGTGCTCGCCATGATCCGCAACAGCGGCGAGGAACCCACAATCATCGAGTACCTGAAGACTCCGCCCGACCGTGCCACACTGGTCAAGCTGCTGACCGATGCGGACCTGAGCGTACGCGACGTGCTGCGCGAGAAGGGGACGCCCTATGCCGAACTCGATCTGGGCGACTCCAAATGGACGGATGACCAGTTGCTCGATTTCATCGAACAACACCCCATCCTCATCAACCGGCCCATCGTTGTCACGCCATTGGGCACGCGCTTGTGCCGACCCTCGGAAGCTGTGCTGGACATCCTGCCGCAGCCACAGCGCGGCGCCTTCAGCAAGGAAGACGGCGAGGCGGTCGTGGACGCCAAGGGTCACAGGGTCTGATACCTTCCGCGCAGACGATCTGGTAGTCTGAATCTACCATTTTCAGGCTTGTGCCAGTTGGTCGTTCCATGGCCGACCGCTTTTGACCATGGCATTTAAGATAATCAACAGCTTGCGCATGCAGGCCACAATGGCAACCTTCTTCGGCTTTCCGACCGCAAGCAGGCGCTCATAACAACGCCGTATCACGGCGTTGTGGCGCATGGCGACAATGGCAGCCATGTACAACGCACTCCTGACCGTGGCTCGCCCGCCACAAATGATGCGTTTGCCACGAGCCTGGCCCGAGTCCCGATTCATCGGTGCGACACCCACCAGTGCGCAGATCTGCTTGGCCTTGATCTGACCAAGCTCCGGTAGTTCAGAAATCAGCGTAGCCGCCGTCGCCGGGCCGATCCCCTTGACACTCTTGAGCAATGCGGCCAGATCGGACTGGTATTGAGCCAGATGCTCCGCAATCCTTCGATCTAACATCTCAATCTGTTTTGCCAGCACATCCATCAGATCCGAAATATCCTGCACAACCTCCGCATGCGCCATGTGTTTGCGCTGGCGCTCGCTCACCAGCAAGCGCACCAGTTGCCGACGTCGAAGCACCAATGCGTGCAGCTGTTGTTGTGCTTGGTCTGGCATTGGCTTGATGAAACGATCTCGATCAGGGCGCTGATTGAGCACCTGTGCCAGTTCAGCCAGCATCCTGGCATCCACACTGTCAGTTTTAGCCAATCGCCCCATAGCCTTGGCGAAATCCCGGGCCTGCCGCGGGTTGATGACGACGACAGCGAACTCCGAAGCCTGTCAAGAGGCACCGAGGGATGACGGGCTACATGCTAACGGCCAACCCTGAACCCTGACAGGTCCAGGCGTGACGGCACCACCGAACACGCACCTCAAAGATACAAGGGATGGAAGCCCGCCAGGGGCAAGACCCGGCACGGGGCTTGATGCGCAGCACGACAGCCCGGCCCCGACGCCTACGGCGGCGGGGACACGAACACCCCTTGCAGAAAGGAGCGCAGTAATACAGCCGGTCAGGCGGCAGAATATTCGGCTTCGCTAGCCAAGCTAATGGTGATGATTGGCATATCGTGTTCGTCCATCCCGCTGTGCAGGGCAAGAGTCGTCACTTCGGCCACAATTTGGTTGGCCCCTGCCGGAATCCGATAAAACCGCATCAGAGCCACGCCTTCGGGATCCAATTCCGACGCCAATACGGCGCGTTCGTTCAGCTCGCGCAACAAATCATGCAAGCGGCAGTCTTGGCTTTCGTGTGATGCCGTGGTGTCAGCCCATTCCACGCAATCCTGCCAAGCAGCGCGGGTAATCGCTACCGGCACCCGAAAACCGACACGGCCTGCCTGGCGCGTAATGTCTATCAATCGGCCATCACGGATAGCCTGCTCCCTGCCTCCCAAACGGTCGTTGTTGCCGACTTGCTTGGCTTCGTAGGTGTTCATGGGGTGATTTCCTGTCGAAAAAGGGAATGGGCCTGACTGGCTGACCGGATGCGAAGATTTTTGAGCCGGATCGTCTTCCCCCGATGCGAGGGGAACGCTGCCTGCCTGCCCGCCCTGGCACAGGGCGGGGCCGCTGGCCCCCCCTGCCCGACCGCCTTACACCTGCCCGCGTTCAGCCAGTGAGGTCGTCCCGGTGGCGCTGACCACCATGTGATCCACCAAGCGCACGTCAATCAGGCTGAGGGCTTGTTTCAGTTGCCGCGTCAGGCTGATGTCTGCGGCGCTGGGTTCGGCCAGGCCTGACGGATGGTTATGCGCCATGATCAGTGCGGCGGCATTCAAACGCAGGGCAGTTTTGGCAATTTCACGCGGGTAGATGCTGGCGTGGCTCAGCGTCCCGGTGCCCTGTTCTATATAGCGGATAGGCTTCAGTTGCGTATCCAGATACAGGAAGGCCGCGCATTCATGGCCCAATCCAGCCAACTTGGATTGGAAAAACTTGGCCACCCGATCAGGGGTAAACATGGCGTTTGCTGTAGAAATCAGGCTTTCGGCAGCCACCCGGCCAGCGGCCAGCACCTGGTCATCGGTGGCCGGCCTGTAGCGGCCGCTGGTGCTGCGCACATACAGAGGGCGTGCGTCGTTCATGTTGTCGTAGCTCAGCGCGGCGGTGCTGTTGTTCATGGGATGCTCTCCTTTCAGGGTTTCCGGCGACTACCGGGGCCGAAGATTCCGAGCCTTCTGTAGGTTTTGCGGTGTCCGCAGTCCTACTGTCTGGCCCGGAGTGCCACCGTTGCCGTGAGTTCGTCGCCTTGCCGTGCTGAATCACGCAGGGACGACCGGAAAGGGGCGGGTACGCAAGCCGCAGCCCGAAGGAGAACGTAGAGAAACGAAGGGACCGGGTGAGTACCCGGCGAAGCGCACCCCTTGCAGGAAGGAGCGCAGTGATACAGTCGGCGTTTTAGGCGACGGAATCAGGGCAATGGCTGCCTGTGCCCTGGAGATGGACTGCGAATGCCGGCCGCGCGGCGAGCGCCACTACCGACCGTAGGGTGGTCTAAATATATTTCTGAGAGTCTGATTAAACTAATAAGCAGCATGCTATCTATACTCATGGCTGATACACACATGATGCTGCGGTACTACCTCGACACCAGCCTCCCCTGTGTCAGAATTTGGCTTGACCTTCTTACAGGGTCAAGGTTTATCATCCACGACGGTCAGGATGCACCTGATATTATCTCTTCAGCGAGACACCACACCGAAACAATCCAATGGTATCGGCCGACCATCTGAAACGCGCGCTCATCGCCGTCATCGTCACGTTCAGCCTGCTGTTCATGCAGTTGGCTGCGGCGGCGTATGTGTGCACGAGCATCTCGGGGGTCGCTGCCGGGTCGGCACCGGCCGTCACAGGCATGATGCCATGCAGCACTGGCGCTCCGTCAGGCTGTGAACATCTGGATGCAACTCGCACGGCCCTATGTGATGCACAGGCCTACGCAAGCAACGAAGTCACGCCAGAGCTGCGGCTTCCAAAGTTCTCGGCGATCGCGCCAGCCACCTGGCTCATGGCGTTTCGCGTGGCACCAGAAGCAGACGCCCCCCGTCAGCCTCGTCCCCACCCATCCCCGGGCTTGACTCGGGCGATCTTCCCCTCCCCATCGATACGCAACTGCTGCTACCGGATTTGATCCACAGCTGCACGCTTGCCCACTGCTGGTGAAGCTAACCGCCGTGCGCCGCGTGACGAGACGACGGTAAGCCAGCACAACGATCGCGAACCCACCATACAGACAGCCACGATGCTTGCTGTGTAATTTCCGATCGGCTCTCGATACAAGGAAAAATCATGATGAAAACATCTGCAACGAATGGCATGTCCTGCCGCTTGCAGGCCTCCCCTCTTGGCCGTCAAGTGAAGCGCCGCCACCTCTGGATCGGCCTGGCGGCAGGTGCTGCTGTCGTATGGAGCTTGCCCGGCAGCCTAGGTGCGCTCGCCACAACGGGAGTTGGGGCCGTATTGCTTTCCGTACTCCCCTGCACCCTCATGATGGGGCTCGCGCGTTTCCACTTGAGGTCGTCCGCATGAATTCGCTGTTACTTCTACAAGCCTTGCTGGCCGCGGGTGCCGGGCTACTGCTCAACCTCACACCGTGCGTGCTGCCCGCCGTACCGCTCAAGGTGCGCGCGGTACTGCGCGAAGCGGGCGAGCGCCAGGCCGTGCGTCTTGCCTCCGCAGCGCTTTTTACTGCCGGGTCGGTCCTGTTCTTTGGCGGCCTGGGGCTGGCGACAGCCCTGCTGCAATGGCGCTGGGGCGTGCTCTTCCAGTCACAAACGCTCCTGATCGCGCTCAGCGCCCTGCTCGCCGCCTTGGCTGTGCTGAATTTCTCAGGCCGCAGCCTGCCTTTGCCCAGCGCGCTGGTGACGCTGCGTGGCAGGCGCCTGTTTGAACCCTTTTTCTCGGGACTCGTGAGTGCGCTGCTCTCCACGCCGTGCACCGGGCCGCTGCTGGGCGGTGTGCTGGTCTTCGCGGTGACTCAACCGCTTGCAAACATCCTCGTCATTTTTGTGTCAATCGGCCTGGGGCTTGCCGCGCCTTATGTCATCCTCATCCTGCGCCCGAGCCTGCTCAAGCGTCTGCCGCGCGCCGGGGCCTGGACGACGGTCATCCAACAAAGTTTTGGCTGGCTGCTGCTCGCGGCCGCGCTCTTTTACGCACAAAGCGTGCTGCCCGCCGCCTGGACTACGCCCTTATGGATAGTCCTGATAGTTGCCGTGTTTGGCTGGGCAGTCGCTACTCTCTGGCGAGCGACCGAGCGCAGCACCCGCACAGCGGCTCTCTTCGTGGGTGCCACCGCAGCAGCGCTGGGCTACTTCGGGTCGGGGCTTAGCCAGTCCGCAGAGACCACCATCGCCTGGCAGCCACTACACGCTGCCGACGTAGCAGCCTTGCCGACGCTTGGGCGCCCTGTCCTCGTGGAATTCACGGCCGACTGGTGCATCAACTGCAAGGTGCTGGAGAAAACGACGTACGAGGATGAAAACGTCGTCGCGGCCCTGAAGCGCACTGGAGCGGTCGCGCTGCGGACGGATCTCACCCGCCCGAACCCGGTCCTTGAGCACCTGCTCGCCCTGCACGGCGGCGTGGGTCTGCCCTTTGCCATCGTGCTCGACCACAAAGGGCGCGAAGTACAGACGCTCTCGGGCCTATTTACCAGCGCAACCCTCGTGCAGGCATTGAACAAGACCTTGAACCAGGAGAACTCACCATGAATCGCCCATTCCGATATGGATTAGGGGCCCTTGCCACCGTTGTCATCGTCGCGGGTGCCGCGCTTTTGATTGCGGACAAGCTCCAGGCTCCCACTGCTGCCCCTGCGGGTGGCACAGTCGCCTACACGGAATTCGCCAATTCCGCCAATCACGTCAAAGCGTCGTTCACCAAAACCGGACAGGACGGAGTGATCACACTGCATATCGGCCGCGATTGGCATGTCAACGCCAACCCAGCCTCTCTGGACAATCTGATTCCATCTACCGTGCTTATCGAGCACGAGGGCAAGGAGCGATCCGTGCAAGCCGATTACCCGGCGGGTATGAGCAGCGGCATCAAGATCGGCACCACCGACATCCGGGTCTACGACGACGGTACCCGCATCCCCGTGCATCAGCTCAAGATCGATACGGGCGAACGCCTCATCGTACGGGTTCAGGCCTGCAACGACCAGGGGATCTGCCTCGCACCTGCGACGATCCCCGTGAGCGAGGATCAAACTTAACTGCGGTATCCATTGCAACGCTCTGGAAACAGGGCCCTTGCCGGGCGACCATAGAGGTCACATCCTGCGAATTACGATTTCTAACTGTTGTCCAAATCACCATAAAAGGAGCATTCCATCATGCACACAATCAAGAAACTGGCCTTGGGCCTGGCACTCGGCGTGCCGATCTCAGTCTTCGCAGCCGGCATCCCGGTCAAGATGTACAAGAATCCCAACTGCGGCTGCTGCGACCGCTGGGCCGCCCACATGGAAGCCAACGGTTTCACGGTAGAGACGATCAATACGCCTGACCTCGCCTCCATCAAGGCGCAGCACCACGTCCCCACGAACCTCGCTGGCTGCCACACGGCATTGATCGAAGGCCATGTGGTCGAAGGCCTGGTACCCGCCAAATACGTCAAACAGATGCTCGCGGAGCATATTGCCGGCCAGGGGCTGTCGCTTCCCGGAATGCCTGTGGGTGCGCCGGGCATGCCAGGCACACAGGCGGGGCCACTCACCGTCTACACATTAGGGCCTGGTGCCGCGTCCGAGGCGTACGCAAGCTTCTGAACGCCGTATCAGGAAAGCGGCCTGCAACTCGGTAGCAGCGTCATCTCCGCTGCTGCTCAGTCACTTCCTTTTGCATGCGCAGGGCGTCTGATGGCCAAGTGCTCTTGATATAGGCGAGCACCTCTACGATCTGCTCATCGCTCAGGGTGCTGCCAAACGCTGGCATGTCGCTCTGATAACCCGGCGGTGCCGTGCGGCCCGGTACCAGGCCGTTTTTCACCAGGTCGAAGAGCACCGCATCGGGATGATGCCAGGTGTGGCCCGAACGATCATGCGGCGGCGCAGGCAGTCGGCCATTTGCCAGGCGCTCGCGCCAGTTGGGCTGACCCTGCAGCTTCACGCCGTGGCAGGCCGCACAGGTGTTTGCGTAAATCGCCTCGCCCCGCACGACCAGATCCTGATTTGTAGGATCAATGAAGGTTGCGCCGGGTGGGCGATTTGCCCAGTACAGCAAGACAGCACCAGCAACCGCTATAACCCCTACTGTCGTAATGGTCCACTTTTTATGAATTCGAAGAAACGTCATGGCTGGATCCGAGGCAGGCCCTGTTCAGTTGATGTAATCGCGCCGGGGAAGGTCATTGCTTTGTCGCAGGTTCCTGAACCTTGTCTGCATACTTGATGAGAATATCCCCCATCGCACGCATCATTTCACCGTGCATCTTCATAGCGGTCTTGCGATCCAGACCTAAACCCATCGCCATCGGGCAGCCTTCCATCATGTTCATCATTCCGCCGCCCATCGCACCACCACCCATCATCCCCATCATGCCACCGCTCATGGCACCTTGAGATCCGCTGCCCCCCATCATGCCGCCACCCCCAGCACCAGATGGTGTAGTACTCCCCATCATAGAAGGGCTTTGGCTTGAGCCTCCGCCTTGTTGCATCATGCCAGAGTCTCCAGAACCGCTCTGGGTGGTAGGGGCGGCAACGCTGGGTGCACCGACACTGATTGCCAGCGCGGCAAGGGATGCCGCAAGGATCGTTTTCGCATTCATAGCTCGCTCCTGAACGTCAAACAGACAGGCCTGGATAGGTCGTCACTTCTTGAAGAGGTATTTCACCAGTGCGGCAATGGCAAGCACCAGGAGGGCCGCGACGAGCAACCAAAAGATGGCCATGAGCCACATCATCCCGCCCATCGTCGAGCCCCCCATCATTTGGGCCTGTGCACCGGTGGGTAGCAGCACTGCAACAGCGATGGCAATCCACAGAGGTAAGAGCACAGGTACGCCTTTGGACTTCATCATGAGCAACACCCTCCTTCTTGAATGGACGGGCACGGCGTCGACCCGTACGAGCAGAATACACAGCAGTCACCCGACTTTGGCTTCAGCAACGTCTTGCATTGCCCACACTCATAAAAGAACTGGCAGGTATCCACCGGCATGGTCTCCCGCTGCATATGACCGCATTGGGGGCAGGTAACGACAGATTCAAAGATGATCGGAACTTCCATGGCTATTCAACGGGGAGAATCCACCCATGAGGCGCTTGCCATCGGCGACCGAAATCTCAGCGCCGATGTGCAACCTCAATGGCAACGCTCACAGCCTAAACCTTGACACAACGAGAAGGTCAACTCACCTTCACCTTGCCCCCATCCCGGCTTCCATATGGCCCGGAACCAGGCACGCAAAATCCACCGTACCGGGCTTGTCGAACGTCCATACCAGCCCGCCGATCTTGCCCGCCGCGAGCGTGATCATGTTGGGCTCAGCATGCTTCATGCCAGACATCTTCCGCATCTCGGCCGCATGTGCCTTTAGATCAGCCACGGTCCCAATCACCATTTCGTGCGGGATCTGCCCGGTATTTTTCACGAAAAAACGAATGGTCTCGCCCGCTTTCACCGGAATTTCGCTGGGTGTGAACCGCATGGAATCATCCATCGTAATTTCGACCGTGCGGGTGACCTTTGCGGGATCGCCGGGTCGGCCAATGGCGGAATCCGCTGCCGACATAGTCGACATGTCATGCCCCGGCATACCGTGAGCGGGCGCTTCATGTCCGCCCGAGTGGCCACCGCCTGCCCAGGCAAAGACCGGCAGGACGCTAAGCGCCAGGATGGCCAAGGGTTTCTTCATCATGAAATTTCTCCTGAAAACTTGGTTAAGTGAGCAGCCATCAGTGGCCGCCAATAAGATGATCTGTGGACAGAATCAAAAGCGGAGGCTGACACCTGCCACAAAACGAGTCTCTTGCTTCGGCTCGCCTGCAGCGCGTGCGTAGTCTGCAGTTTTGCCAAAACTGCTGGCCCATTCCACACCGATATAGGGCGTGACTTGGCGCGTGATTTCATACTTGAGGCGTAGTCCAGCCGTGCCATTCGAAAGCCCACTGCCGATCCCCCGGCGTTCGTCGTCTTTGCCGTAAAGATTGACCTCGACGCTGGGCTGGAGGTAGAGCCGCTGCGTGAGCAGGACGTCATACTCCGTCTTGAGCCAAAGCGCTGTGCGCCCATTGGGGCCCACGAACGCAGTTGCATCGACATCGAACCAGTACGGAGCAAGGCCTTTGAAGCCCAAGGCAAGCCACTGACGGTTGGGCATGCCTGCGCCGTGATCGAACCGCAAGCCGAGTTCCGTATCCCAGAACGTGGAGACTGCATGGCGCCAGAGCAATTGAGTTCTGGAATCGCGCAGCTTGCCGCGCGCCACCTCGCCTTCGGCCTTGAGGGCTGCGCGGTTGTAGGTGCCGCCAACCCAGGCTTCGCCGTCGTAGCTACCCCACTCTTGCCCGCGTGCCCTGACGTACTCCAGGCGATCGATGTAGACAGACGCGAAATTGTGCTCATCCGACATTCGAAGTGCTTGTGAGGGCGGCAAGGCATACTTGCCAGCGTTACGCACATAGCCCTCGGAATACGCATTTGGGTCTCGCGCATCGGTAGGTGCCGAACCGCCTTGCATCTGCATGGAGCCATGATCCATGCCTGCCATATCCATCGCGCCATGCCCCGCTTCTTGTGTGGCCGCAGAGCCAGTATCGAGGGACACCGAGGAAGCGGCGGGGGCCGGTATCGCCATATTGTGGCCCGCGTGCTCAGAATGTGCCTGAGCGCTGGCTAGCGAGGGAACCGCTACAGCTGCAGTCACTACAGATGCAAGCAGGGTCATCTTCAATGAGGAAAGGCTTTTCATGGCGGCAGCATCCTGGATAGAGTGGGCGATTTTCATGCGACGACCACCTCACGGAACATACCGGAATCCATGTGCAGCATCAGGTGGCAGTGCCACGCCCAGCGGCCAAGGGCATCGGCCGTCACCAGAAAGCTGATCCGCTGGGCGGGCTGCACCGGAATGGTGTGGCGCCTTGCCTGAAACTGGCCATCGGGCGCTTCAAGCTCGCTCCACATGCCGTGCAAATGCATGGGGTGCGTCATCATCGTGTCGTTCTGCAGAATGACCCTGACCCGTTCGCCGTAGCGGAAATGTACCGGCGTTGATCGCCCATACTCGACCCCATCGAACGACCAGGCATAACGTTCCATGTTGCCGGTCAGGTGAAGTTCCACCTCGCGTTCCGCACCGCGCGAGTCCATGGCGCCATCGACCGTATGTAAGTCGGCGAGCGTCAGCACACGCCGCCCGTTGTTGCGCAGCCCGATGCCAGGATCGTCCAGGTTGGTGCGCGGCATGTCCACCCGCATGTCGGTGCTTGTGCCGTATTCCGTCTTCGCGTGTCGCACCTGGCTGCTGGCGGACGCGGCGACCATTGCACCGTGATTCATGCCCGCCATCCCCGCCATCCCTGAATGATCCATACCCGGCATCGCACCATGGTTCATGCCTGCCATACTGCTGTGATCCATCCCGGCCATAGCGGGGCCCGAGCTGCCACCTGAAGCCTTACCCATTGCGCCATGACCCATACCTGCCATGCTGCCCCCTCCCATGGCACCCATCATGTCAGCCATGGTGAGCCATTCGACGGGGTCCAGCGCAGGAACCGCAGCGGTCAGCCCCTCACGGGTGGTCAGCGTGCCGCGCGCATAGCCAGTACGGTCCATGGCCTGGGCGAAAACGGTGTAGGCATCATCTTTCGGTTGAACCACGACGTCGTAGGTCTCGCCAGGCCCAAAACGAAACTCGTCGACGGTGACTGGCTCCACATTCACGCCATCCGCCTGGACGACGGTCAGAGGCAGGCCGGGAATGCGCACGTCGTAAAAAGTATTGGCCGCACCGTTGATGAAACGTAGGCGAACCCGTTCCCCCGGGTTGAAAATCCCTGTCCAGTTACCGGCGGGCGTTACACCATTCATCAGGTAGGTCAGCACATCCGCCGACAGATCTGCCAGGTCGGTTGGATTCATGCGCATCTCGTTCCACATCTTGCGCTTGTCTACGGCCGCCTTCAGCCCCAGGCGAGAAACATCCTGGAAAAAGTCCACAGCAGTCGGCTGATTGTGGTTGTAGTAGTCCCCCCGCATCTTGAGTTTTTCGAGAACGCGCATCGGATTTTCGTCGGTCCAATCGGAGAGCTGGATGACGTGCTCGCGGTCAAATCGCAGCGAGTCCGGCTGGGCGGGGTCGATGATGATCGCGCCGTAGACCCCTGTGGCCTCCTGCATGCCAGAGTGCGAGTGATACCAATAGGTGCCGCTTTGCTGCACCTTGAAGCGATAGGTAAATGTCTGCCCTGGGGCGATCCCCGCAAAGCTGAGTCCCGGCACGCCATCCATCTGGAAGGGCAAAATGATGCCGTGCCAGTGGATGGAAGTCGGTTCGGTGAGGCGATTCTTCACGCGGAGGGTGATGGTGTCCCCTTCTCGCCAGCGCAAGGTAGGCGCGGGAAGCGAACCATTCACGGTCGTAGCCATGCGCGGGGTGCCGGTGAAATTCACTGGCGACTCGCCGATTTCAAGATTGAATTCTGTGCCACGCAAGACAGAGGCTGAGCCCGTGTGGGTGCCCACAGCCGCAGCAGATGCCCGTGCGTAGGGCGACAGGCCCAGCAGGACGCCGCCTGCGGCAAGCCCCTGGACAAAGCGGCGGCGCGATAAGGCTGGAATGGAAATAATGGAGGCGGCAGGTCGTTTCACGAATGCGATTCCTGTTCATGCGAAGGTAGAAGCCGCTACTCTACGCAGGCGCGCCTGTCAGACCGATGACGCCACCATTACAAATCTGTCATCTGAGCGTCATGTTGGCGTCATCCTCTCGCCATTAAAATCGGAAAACGGTTGCGTTGCATTCCTCTCACTTTTAGCGGCAACCCGAACACACAAGGGGGCAGGCGCATGAAGTTGCTCCTAGTCGAAGACGAGGTCAAGACAGGTGAATATGTACGGCAGGGGCTCGCCGAGTCGGGCTTCGTCGTGGATCTCGTCCGCACGGGGCTGGACGGCCACCATCTGGCGCTCACCGGTTCCTACGACCTGATCATCCTGGACGTGATGCTGCCCGATGTGGACGGATGGCATATCGTGCGGGCGCTGCGCGAGGCCCGGTCATCGGTACCCGTTCTGTTTCTGACCGCGAGAGACAGCGTGGACGACCGCGTCAAGGGGCTGGAGCTGGGAGCAGATGACTACCTAGTCAAGCCCTTCGCCTTCTCGGAGCTTCTGGCGCGTGTGCGCACCCTGCTGCGACGCGGCAACGCGGCAAGCCTGCAGGATCAGTTGCAAGTCGCAGACCTAATTTTGGACATTGCGCGCCGCCGCGTCCAGCGCCAGGACCAGCGCATCAGCCTGACCAACAAAGAATTTGCACTGCTGGAGCTCTTGGTGCGCCGACAGGGCGAGGTGCTACCGCGATCACTCATCGCATCGCAGGTCTGGGACATGAATTTCGACAGTGACACCAACGTCATCGACGTCGCCATCCGGCGTCTGCGGGCAAAGATTGATGATGCTTTCGAACCCAAGCTCATCCATACCATCCGGGGTATGGGATATATGCTTGATGCCGGCGCACCGGACTGATCCATGAATCGGCGCCCTGCTTCTCTTGCAGTACGGCTGACGGCCTCCATCGGGGTGGTCATCACTGCCGTGCTGCTGGTGTTCGGCTGGACGGTTGAGCGATCCATCAGCAACCACTTCGTCCAGCAGGATGTGGATGAGCTTAATGCGGTCGTTCGCACACTTCGACATGCCCTTGCCACAATTCCACCCAGTATCCCGCCAGACGCCCTGCGCGAGCGCCTAGCCAATGCCGTATCCGGCCACCACAATGCTCAGTTTCAAATCTCCACATCAGATGGAGAGGTGATTTATGCAACTTCCGGGCCTAGTCTGAGCCAGCTCGAAAAAGGCGTTCGGCCAGTCAAAACCGTCACCACTGACAATGTCAGCGTCTGGCGAGTAAACGGAGAGACCTTGCGGGCGGCCGTGGTGCAGGTGCCTTCCGCCGTCGGGCCGGACGCAGAGCCGCTGACGATCGTCGTCGCAACGAGCATTGATTTCCATCTGCACTATCTGGAACGCTTTCACACCAATCTCTGGATGCTCACTGCAATCGTCTGCCTAGCCGCAATCTTCGCGACATGGCTCGCAGTACTCCAGAGGCATGCACCCATCCGGCGTATCAGCCGTGAAATCCGAAAAATCAGGACGGATCAGCTACACGTCCGGCTGGATCTGCAAACAGTGCCCGCCGAACTGACGGAACTGGTTGCAGCCTTCAACGACATGATCGGGAGGCTGGAGGCGCTCTTTCAGCGTCTGTCGGACTTCTCCGGCGACATCGCCCACGAGTTGCGCACCCCCATCACGAACTTGAAGACCCAGACCGAGGTAGCGCTTTCACAACCGCGTGACCTTGAGCAATACCGCGAAATCCTGTATTCCAACCTGGAAGAGTACGACCGCATGGCAAAGATGGTGAGCGATATGCTGTTCCTCGCCCAGGCCGACAACCAGCTGCTCAAACCCGAATTCGCCACAGTCGATCTGAATGCGGAGATTCAGGATCTCTTTGACTACTTCAGTGCGTGGGCCGAGGAACGCGAAGTCGGCCTGGATCTCACCGGAAAGCCTGTGCGCATCCAGGGAGACCGGCTGATGATTCGTCGCACCCTAAGCAATTTGCTCTCCAACGCCATTCGATACACACCGTCAGGACATCGCGTCACGGTCAATCTGACAACGGCCGACCACCAGGCCAGCGTGCAGGTTCGTAACCCTGGCCCCATCATCCCAGAGGAGCACTTGTCCCGTATCTTTGACCGGTTCTACCGATTGGACGCCTCGCGGCAGCGCAGCGGTGAAGGCGCCGGCCTGGGGCTTGCAATCGCGAAATCCATCATCGAAGCGCACGGTGGAAGGATCGGCGCTCAATCGACCACTGGCGCGACCATATTCGAACTTTCGCTTCCTCTCGTGCCATGCGGTGATTCGCAATCGCCAGGCGGATTCGTTCATCAGTTCAATCATTTCGAGCCCGACCGGCCAGAAACGTGAGCTGCCTGGCGCGAATGGATAAAGATCAGCCTGCCGCGCCTATTTTCGGAGGAAATTCTGATGATTCAAAGCGACTTCTCACAACGCCACACTGCGTTTCGCAAATTGCACGAAAGCGGCTGCTTCATCCTCCCCAACCCCTGGGACCCGGGCTCAGCACGCTGGCTCGCGCAGGCAGGATTCAAGGCGCTAGCCACCACCAGCGCAGGATATGCCTTTTCGCGCGGGATGCCGGATCGCAAAATCGGTGTCGATGAAGTGCTGCGTCATTGCAGCGAACTGGTGGAGGCAACTGAACTGCCCGTGAACGTGGATTTTGAGGACGGCTACGCGAGCACTCTCAACGAGCTAAAAGACAACGTCCAGCGATGTGTCCGTACAGGCATATCCGCATTGTCCATCGAAGATTCCGTGCAGGATGCGCAGGGCACCCGGCTCTACGACTTCGACACTGCGGTCGCGCGCATGCAGGCAGCACGCGACGCTATCGACGCCATCGATCCGAACATCATGCTGGTGGGGCGTGCCGAATGCTTCCTGGTCGGCCAGCCAGACATCGACGAAACGATCAAGCGCCTAGCGGCGTACGCGGAGGCGGGCGCTGATTGCCTCTACGCACCGGGCCTCTCTACCAAAGACCAGATCAGTGCCGTCGTCCGGGCGGTCGCCCCGAAGCCGGTGAATGTCATGATGGACCCGGCCGCCAAGCTCGGGTTCAAGACACTGGCCGACATCGGAGTGCGCCGGATCAGCACCGCCAGTACCCTCGCACTAGCCGCATGGACCGGATTTGCCAAGGCTGTTGACCGACTCAAGAACCAGGAAATTGATGGATTTGGCAACACGATCGATTATTTTCAACTCTGCAAGCGGTTTGAAGAGACAGACCGGTAAGCCACACACAGCAATAGCGAGGTCAGCATGAAGGTACGCATCACCCAGTTCATCGCTATCGGAAGCATGGCTCTGTTGTTGTTCTCGGGGGATGCTCTCTCTGCAACCTCGCCAGCCTTTGCCATCCAATCCCCCGTGCAGGGGGCAATCGTCAATAGCCCTGTCATTCTCCAGGTTGAAGTCCAGGGCGCCAAGATCGGCCAGCCCATTGAGGGGCTAGACCACCTGCACCTGTCAGTCGATGGGGGCTCAGAAATCGCTATCTATCGAAATGGCCTCCTGCGCCTGCCACTCACTCCAGGCAAACACACCCTCTTCGTAGAACTTGCAGGCCCCACGCATGAAGGGCTGCTGCCGCCAGAGAGTGTGACCTTCACAGTACGGTGATCGGCCGTGAGCACAGAACCGGAACGTATTCAGCGCCACGGCTCTGCTGTGCGGGTGGCGCATGGTGTAAATGCCGTTGCCGTGATCGCCCTGATTGCGACGGGTCTGGCCTTGGGGGATCAGCTTCCGGCTGCACTGGTAGTCACCCTGGGTGGCCACGCATTGGTCAATGAAATACACCGGTTAGGGGGCGTGGCTTTTACCATCGTCTCCCTTTTGGCGATAGGCCTATTCCATTCACCCACGCTCGATCTCATGCGCGATCTCGTGTCCTTTCGTCAGGAGGAATGCCGCTGGCCCCAGGCACTCTTGAAATGCATCTTGTCACCCGCCCATGGGCACACCGCATTCCACAACGGCCGCTTCGACCCGGCGCAACGATTGATCCTCTTGCTGCTCTTATGTTCCACGGCGCTGGTCGCAGCGACGGGCGTTTATCTTTATATCTTGCCTGCTGCACCCCAGTGGGTGTTTCTGGTCGCCATCCGGATTCACATCTACGGTGCCTGGATAGCGATCATCGCACTCTGTCTGCATACATTTGCAGGGCTGGGCGTTCTTCACACACACCGCGGCCTGCCCGGTGCAATGTTCGGTGATGGCACGGTGCCTATGCAGACAGCCCTCTCGCTCTGGCCAGGCTGGACGCAGAAAAAATTGCATGACCTTAAAGGGAATCCACATGGACCATCATCACACACACCGTCATGACCCGCATCCAAACCACGACGAAGGCGGTGACATGGCCGAACCCGTGGATCTCCCTACAGGTACGATCTATACCTGCCCCATGCACCCGGAGGTTCAGCAAGACCACCCTGGCCATTGCCCGAAGTGCGGCATGGCGCTTGAACCCGTCATCCCGCTGGACACTGAAGACCGCAGCGAACTCGCAGCGTTCGAGCAGCGCTTCTGGTGGACGCTGCCCCTCACGCTCATCATCACCGTACTTGCCATGGTCGGCCATCGGTTTGCCTGGTTCGACATGGCCACACAGAGCTGGATCGAGCTCGTGCTGTCGCTACCAGTCGTGTTCTGGGCGGGCTGGACGTTCTTCGAGCGCGGCTGGCAGTCGATCGTGCACCACAGCCCCAATATGTGGACACTTATCAGCCTGGGTACGGGTGCCGCCTTCGTCTACAGCGTGGTTGCCACGCTGGCCCCCGATGTGTTCCCGCAATCTTTCGTCTCTATGGGGCGCGTCGCCGTGTACTTCGAGGCGGCCGTTGTCATCATTTCGCTGACCCTGCTGGGGCAGATGCTGGAGTTGAAAGCGCGATCGCAGACCTCTGCCGCCATCAAGGCGCTGCTGGGCCTCGCCCCCAAGACCGCGCGGCGCATCAACGCAGATGGCAGCGAAGAAGACGTACCGCTCAACCATGTGCATGTAGGCGATTTGCTGCGCGTACGCCCGGGTGAAAAGGTTCCCACAGATGGCATCGTCACCGAGGGTCAAAGCGCCGTGGACGAATCCATGCTGACCGGCGAGCCTCTGCCCATCACCAAGCGCGTGGGCGATTCACTCATCGGCGCCACACTCAACACCAGTGGTGCGCTGGTGATGCGCTCCGAGAAAGTGGGGTCGGCCACGATGCTCTCGCAGATCGTGCAGATGGTCGCTTCTGCGCAGCGATCCAAGGCGCCGATGCAGCGCATGGCCGATGTCGTGGCCGGCAAATTCGTGCTGACCGTGGTGGTGATCGCTCTGGCCACCCTGCTCGCTTGGGGGTTCTTCGGGCCTGAGCCGCGATGGGTGTTCGGGCTCATCAACGCTGTAGCGGTACTCATCATCGCCTGCCCGTGTGCTCTGGGGCTCGCGACGCCCATGTCCGTCATGGTTGCCACCGGGCGCGCAGCAACCCAGGGCGTGCTGTTTCGCGATGCGGGCGCCATTGAAAAGATGCGTGAGGTGGACACCCTCATCGTGGACAAGACCGGCACCCTCACGGAGGGCAAGCCCGCCTTCGATGCGGTCATCCCGGCACCCGGTTTCACGTCCGACGAAGTACTGCGTCTGGCTGCCAGCCTGGATCAGGGCAGCGAGCACCCGTTGGCCAACGCCATCGTGACCGCCGCACGCGCCCAGGGTCTACAGCTTTCAACGGCGGAAGGTTTCGAATCCAGCAGCGGTATCGGGGTGCGCGGCGCAGTCGGCGGCAAACGACTGGTGCTCGGCAACACCGCTCTGATGGACCAGGAGAACACCGACGTCACGGCATTACGAAAAGAGGCTGAGCGGCTGCGCAGCGAAGGCGCAAGCATTATGTACTTGGCAGTGGATGGTCACGCTGCCGGTATTCTGGCGGTCACCGACCCCATCAAGCCCAGTACGCACGAAGCTATTGAGGCCCTGCACCAAAGAGGCCTGCGCATCGTCATGGCGACCGGCGATGGCCTAACCACGGCCCAGTCTGTTGCTGGCAAGCTGGGGATCGATGAGGTACACGGTGAAGTCAAGCCGGCTGACAAGCTGGCTTTGGTGGAGAAGCTGCAGCGAGAAGGCCACGTCGTTGCCATGGCGGGCGACGGCATCAATGACGCACCAGCGCTTGCGCGGGCCGATGTGGGCATTGCCATGGGAACCGGCACAGATGTCGCTATGAACAGCGGCCAGATCACCCTCATCAAGGGCGACCTGCGAGGTATCCTCGCCGCACGCCAGATCTCCTCAAACACCGTGCACAACATGCGGCAGAACCTGCTCTTTGCCTTCGTGTACAACGGGATCGGTGTGCCGATTGCCGCAGGCGTGCTCTACCCGATCACGGGCTGGCTGCTCTCGCCCATGATTGCGGCACTTGCCATGAGCTTGAGTTCGGCCTCGGTCATCTTCAATGCCCTGCGGTTGCGTCATGCGACGTAGGTGCCGAGAAATGTGCGCGATGATGAGAAGAGAATTTGCCGACTACATGAGATTCGCCAGTACCCGCCATCTGACGCGAAAGATAGGTGCGGCCTGCCGCAGTCGGATGCAGCGACAACAGCTACCCGAACAGCGCTAGTAATGCAGCCGCAGGCACGATCAAGAATGCCGATCTTCCCTGCCTGATCATCAATCAGGGAGGATAACAGCCAACGATTTCGGCCAAGGCAGTCACCACGGATAGCGTGATCAGTCTGAAAAACCCAAGGGTGAATTCCATCACCCAGGATTGGGCACCAGCCTAATGAGAATGACGATGCTGGTGATGAATATCCGGGTAATGGGGGTGGTGATGAGTGATGGGCGTGTGCTCGTGCAGGTGGGTGTGAGGCTCCACACCGTCCCAGGGGAAGTCATGCTGATGCTGGTGGTGTTCATCATGCACATGCGGGTGGCTGTGCAGCAGGGGTTCGTGCGTATGCATATGGCTGTGGCGCTCGGTGAGATGCAGCCAGACACCCGCCGCCATCAACAGGGCAGCGGCCCAAAACGCAGCGGACGTCGTTTCACCATAGCCCACAATGGCAATGACAGCACCCACGAAGGGAGCCGTGGAGAAATAGGCTCCCGTGCGTGCAGAACCCAAGCCGCGCAGTGCCAGCACGAAGAACACGAGACTCACGCCATACCCCGCCAAACCTACTCCCATGGATTCGGCAACCGATGGCCACGCGGGCAGGGAATAGCCTAGCGCCAATGCAATCGCTGTATTCGTGACACCCGCCACCAGCCCCTTGGTGCCTGCCAGGAATAGCGCATCTATCGCCGAGACCTTGCGAGTTAGATTATTGTCTAATGCCCAGCACAGGCAGGCAGCCGCCACTGCAAGATTGCCCAGCGTACCACCTGATGCAATCCCCCCACCCTGTGGGAACGCCAACAAAAGGCCGCCCGCGACAATAAGACACATGCCAATGACAATGCGTCGATCTGCATTTTCGTGAAACACAACCCAAGCGAGTACAGCAGTGAGGACGGCTTCAAGATTCAATAGCAAAGAAGCCTGCGAGGCCGAAGTGTGGGTCAACCCAATCATCAGAAGTACCGGGCCTAGAATTCCGCCTGTGACGATGGCACACGCAAGCCACAACCACTCTGCACCGGCCAGATGAGGTATATCAAACCGACGGGACTTGACCAAGCGAAACGCCCACAGACCAACGCCACTTCCCAGATAAAGCAGGCCCGCAAGCATCACGGGCTCTATATCGCCCACGAGCTGTTTCGCAAACGGCGTGCTGGCCCCAAACAGCAACGCAGCCGCAAGCGCTGTACCCACCGAGCGAGTCGGGTTCATGGCACTACCGGCATCAATGCGAATCGCGGCTGCATCACCCCTCCCCCCGCAGTTCCGGCCAAATCTGCCACCAGTCATCCGGGCGCAACTGCTTCCGAGTGACTTCCCCCCCAGTCAGTTCCTCAATCTCTACGCAGCGAATAATCGGTATCGGCCGCTGGCCGATCGCCCAGCTGTGGATGACCTGCGGCGGAAGGCCTAGGCGTCTGGCTAACGCAGTGACGCCTCCCGCGAACTCACAAGCGGCACGAACAGGTGCAAAATCCGGCATATGCTTCTATGTCCATGTTAATGACATGGATTATAAGATCATTTTGATATATCAATATGAAGACTAATCCTGGCAGCTGCATAGCATTACCTGGCAACAGGGTAAACATTACCGTTAAACCGTAACAAGGCATCCTTGCACTTGCTACTTGTCGAATGCGAGGCCAAGGCGGCAACCCTGGACTCCCATGTGACCAACTCTGAAAACCTTGAAACCTATAGGTTCTAAGTTGACACAGCAAAATACAAATTATCGTGAGAAAACAGGCCCTTGCCCAGGGTAATCAGCTACCCTTTTTGAGCCTATCGGGCATTTTGAAAGCACAAATAAAAAGAGCCAAATAGGGTATTGACAGAACCAATCATTTTGCTGAAAATACCCTCAAGCTGTTAACCACAGCACGGCTCTTTAACAAAAAATAATCGATAAATACTGCGCCCTGCCCAATCACGTGGCACGCGTTTGCGCAGCAACCTGCAAGGCATCGGGGTTGAAGTAAAACCGATGAAATCCGCCTGATACCGTCGGCCCCTCGCGTGGGGCATTAACGACTATATCGGGCGGGGACTTCCCTCACGGAAGCGCCCGGCGCGCCCTGAAGGCGCCCAACATCAAGGATGGCGACGTAATCCAAGAAACCGTATTCTCGACCTGCTGACACTGCGTCGGCAGGTCACTTCCGTATTCGGGTACATCACGTTAAAGATGCCCGCAGAAAGAGGTTATCGCATGAACGAACAAAACCGGTCGATGAACGACCTCATCCCCCACCCTGTCCCCATGACCAATGTCGTGGCCATCAACCGCAAGGAACTGCTCAATAAGGTTCCTCTGTCGGATCGCACCATCTTCGACATGGAAAAGCGGGGCGAATTCCCGCAACGCTTCTGCCTGTCTAACCGCGTCGTGGCCTGGGATCTGGCCGAGGTCAACGCCTGGCTAGAGTCCCGCAAGAATACGCGCGGCAATTCGCAAGACGCCGCGCTGTCACCTGCTATGCAAGTGGCTGGCCGCTAGGCGCCAACCACAATCGGCCAACCGGGGCCTCACGCTTCTGGTTGGCCCTGCGCCCAACGGTCGATCATATCGGCCCAGTCCTGCATCATGGCGCGGCGACCTTCCGCGTATTCGGCCTTGTTGTACACGCTGCGCACCCCGCGCTGCTCATGCGCCAGACACTTTTCGATCCAATCCGAGTTATACCCGGCCTCATTCAGCAAGGTGCTGGCCGTACGCCGGAAATCATGAGGCGAAAACTGCGGCAGGTCCTGCTGGTCGGCCTGGGCGGCGGTCCAGACCAACTTGGTCACCTGATTCAAGGTGGCCTTGCTCATGCAAACGTCGGGATCATAGCGGCCCGGCAACACCCAGCGCGATCCACCGGCGCACACTTTCATGGCCATCAGGATATCCAGGGCCTGGGTACTCAGGTAGATATTGTGCGGATTGCGCCGCTTCATCCGGGCGGCGGGGATGGTCCATAGCGCTTCGCTAAAGTTGACTTCATCCCAGGTGGCTTCGATCAGTTCAGATTTACGCACCATGGTCAGCAGCAACAGCTTCACCGCCAGGCGGATCACGGGCGTCGTGGCCACTCGGTTCAGGTATTGATACACCAGCCGGATTTCATCCGGCCCCAACGATCGATCCCGCGCTTTGAATCGCGCGATGGATGACGGCGGCACGCCATCGGCCGGATTGCTGCCCTTGTAGCCCCGCGCATTGGCCCAGCGAAACACCAGCATCAGCACTTCACGGGCCAGCACCGCCGTTGCCGGTGCCCCACGTTGCAGGATACTGTCGGCCCGGCTGCGCACGTCTTCTTCCGTGATCTCGTGCAGCAGGCGGTTGCCAAAGAATGGTTTCAGGTCACGCTCATACAAGGCGCGGCGCATGTCGCGTGTGGAATCGGCCATATCGTGCCCGTGCAGCCAGTCGCGCGCCCAGGTGTCGAAACGTTTTTCACCGCGCAGCAGGTCTTTGCTGCGGGCCTTCTCTTGAGCGGGTGACACACCGGCTGCAATCTTCTGCTTGGCCTCACGCAACAGGGTTCGCGCCTGAGCCAAAGTGATCCCGCTGGGGCCATAGCGGCCAAACGTCAGTGTCTCGCTGCGGCCATTCAGGCGGTAGTTATAGCGAAAGGAAATTGCGCCGGTCACACTGACGGCCACATACAGGCCCTCTTGATCCGCCACCTTGTATTGCTTGTCACGTGGCTTCAAATTACGGAGCATGGTATCGGTCAGCATGTGAATCCTTTTCAAAATCAATGAGTTGAACCGCGGCCGCCGCGTCTAGGATGGTATTGATCGACCTTTTCAATACCATCTTTGCATCAGACTGAAATTTACTCCCAACACATTGATATTCAACGGTATTACGAATTTCAATACCATCAAAATGTCAATCATCAACGGATGGTACCCATCGCCGCGCCATGATAGCCCAGCTTCGATACCCGCAAAAATACCCTTGGAAACGCATGCTTGGACGTGCCTGACACTGCCAGCAAAAGCCAGACAAAAAAATGGAGAGCCGCTAAAACAGGGGCTCTCCAAGGATCTAATGCCAGTTATTGCAGTGGCCTGCCAGGCGGGAAATTATTCCCACTCGATCGTGGCCGGCGGCTTGCTCGACACGTCATACGTGACGCGATTGATCCCGCGCACTTCGTTGATGATCCGCGACGACACCTTCTTCAGCAGCGAATACGGCAGTTCCGCCCAGTCCGCCGTCATGAAGTCGGAGGTCTGCACGGCGCGCAGGGCCACGACGTAGTCGTAGGTGCGGCCGTCGCCCATGACGCCCACGGATTTCACCGGCAGGAAGACCGTGAAGGCCTGGGAAGTCAGGTCGTACCAGGACTTGCCGGATTCCGGCTCGATGGTGTTGCGCAGTTCGGTGATGAAGATGTCGTCGGCGCGGCGCAGCAGGTCGGCATATTCCTGTTTGACTTCGCCCAGGATGCGCACGCCCAGGCCGGGGCCGGGGAAGGGATGGCGGAAGACCATTTCGGGCGGCAGGCCCAGGGCCAGGCCCAGGTGGCGGACTTCGTCCTTGAACAGTTCGCGCAGGGGTTCCAGCAGCTTCAGGTTCAGGGTGTCGGGCAGACCGCCCACATTGTGGTGGGACTTGATGGCCACGGCCTTGCCGGTCTTGGAGGCGGCGGATTCGATGACGTCCGGGTAGATGGTGCCCTGGGCCAGCCAGCGGGCGGACGTCAGCTTCGCGGATTCGGCCTGGAAGACCTCGACGAATTCGCGGCCGATGATCTTGCGCTTGGCTTCGGGGTCGGCGACGCCGGCCAGCTTGCCCAGGAACTGTTCGCTGGCGTCGACGTGGATGACGCGGATGCCCAGGTGGCGGGACATGGTGTCCATCACCTGCTTGGCTTCGTTCAGGCGCAGCAGGCCGTGATCGACGAACACGCAGGTCAGCTGGTCGCCGATCGCCTTGTGGATCAGGGCGGCGGCCACGGAGGAATCCACGCCGCCCGACAGGCCCAGGATGACCTCGTCGGAACCGATCTGCTCGCGGATGCGGGCGACGGCCTCGGTCACGTAGTCGGGCATGTTCCAGTCGCGCGAGCAGCCGCAGATTTCGGTGACGAAGCGCTGCAGCAGGGCCTGGCCCTGGACGGTGTGGGTGACTTCCGGGTGGAACTGCAGCGCGTAGAAGCCGCGCGCTTCGTCGGCCATGCCGGCGATCTCGCACGAGGGCGTGGACGCCATGCGGATGAAGCCCGGCGGCAATTCCGTGACGTGGTCGCCGTGGCTCATCCAGACCTTCAGCATGCCGTGGCCTTCGGGACTTTCGAAATCCTGCAGACCGCTCAGCAGCCGGGTGTGGCCGTGGGCGCGGACTTCGGCGTAGCCGAATTCGCGGTGATCGGAAAATTCGACCTTGCCGCCCAGTTGCATCGCCATGGACTGCATGCCGTAGCAGATGCCCAGCACCGGCACGCCCACCTGGAAGACCGCGCCGGGCACCTTCAGGGATTCTTCGGCGTAGGCCGAGGCATGGCTGCCCGACAGGATGATGCCCTTCAGGCCCTGTTCCAGCTGATCGCGCACGAAGGCGTCGTCCACGTCGCCCGGGTGGATCTCGCAGTAGACGCCGGCATCGCGCACGCGGCGGGCGATGAGTTGAGTGACCTGTGAACCGTAGTCCAGAATAAGGATGCGCTGATGCATGATGCTCATGAGGAAAGAAACGTTCAGGGTGTAACTTTACCGCATCGCACGGGCGTCCAGTGGCGCTCGTGCATCAACGCGCGCGTTCCACGTGGTTCCTGGCCTGTTCCCTGAATTTCACGGGACTCACGCCCGTATGCTTGCGGAAGAACCGGCTGAAATAGACTTCATCGTCAAAACCCAGCCGCCACGCCAGCGATTTGACGGGATCCGACGTATACACCAGGTTCCGCTGCGCCTCATGGACCAGGCGCTCGCTGATGACCGCCGTCGCCGACATGCCGAGCACATCGCGGCACAGACGCGTCAGGTGCCCGCCCGTCACGCCAAGCTCATTGGCATAGACGCCGAGCGGCACATGGTCGCAATAATATTTGTCCACCAGTTCCCGGAATTTCTGGATCTGGACCGCCTTGCGGGAACTGCCGGCGCGCAAGGGCAGCCCGCGACTATAGCGTATCCGCCCGATCCGCAGCGCCAGCGCCGCCAACAGCGACACGCAGATCCCGGGCTGCCCCACCCGATGGCTTCTGAATTCATCCTGTATGGAATCGAACAAAGGGGCGATCGGCGCCAAAGCAGGATCGCCGGGTTCGAATTCCATGGCGAAAGGCTCGCGCACCACGGACAGCATATTCGGATCCGCCGCGCCGACCACCCGCTCCAGCACGTGTTGAACAGCGGTGATCACAGGACCATCCACGTCCTCGGAGAAATGGAAGGAATGCATTATCTGTTCTGGAATTGACAAGATACACGGTGCTGTGACAGTCAGCACCTTGTCATCCATCCCGATCACACCGCCGCCGCGGGTCAGATAAAGGATCTGTATGAAAGATTTATGCAGATGCGGTTTAATTACCCAGTTATTCAATGAAGATCGCGTAGGTATGGTTTCGATATGCACCGAATCCACCCAGTGATCCAGGCCCTGTGTCGCATATAAACCGTACTTAGGGTTTTCTCGCATGCCGAGCGTTCTTGCAGTGGAAATGCACGAATTGTCCTGTTGACGGCTGGAATTGTCAATGACGGTCCAGCACAACTTCCAGATAATGGCAAGCAACACAGCACCCCAGCCTTGACACAAATCAAGCACAACGGTGCGACAAGCCGATCCGCAAACAGCGCTTCATCGGCTTTCCAATCAGCAACCCAGGAGAACATCATGCAAGAGCCTCATTGGCTTGGCTTGCAGGGGCGAACTTGTGCCGTCACTGGAGCCGCACACGGGATCGGACAGGGCATCGCACGGCAGCTGGCTGCCGCCGGCGCCCGGGTCGCCCTGCTGGACCATGACCGCGAAAGCTGCGAAGCGGCGGCCGCGTCGCTGCGCGCGGAAGGCTTCGACGCCATCGGCGTCTTCTGCGACACATCCGATCCGGACAGCGTATCCCGGGCGGCCGGCACGGCCGAGGCAGCCCTCGGCCCCTGCTTCGGCCTGGTCAACAATGCGGGCATTCTTCGCCCCGCCGCCCTGCAGGATGTCAGCCTCGAGGAATGGAATCGGGTCTTGAGCGTGAATCTGACCGGCTACCTGAGCGTGTCCCGCGCCTTCCATGGGCAGATGCGGGCCAACGGCGGCGGCAGCATCGTGCACATCGCTTCGATCGCCGGCAGTTTTCCGCAGACCCGAAGCGGCGCCTACAGCGCCAGCAAGGCCGGCGTGCGCCTGATGTCCCGCCAGATCGCCGTCGAATGGAGCGCCGACAACATCCGCAGCAACACGATCTCCCCCGGCATGATCCGCACTCCGCTGACCACCGCCTTCTATGCCGAACCCGGCCTCGAATCGCGGCGGGCGGCCATGACGGCCAGCCGGCGCGTGGGCGAAACCGAAGACATCGCCAATACGGCGGCCTTTCTGCTGAGCCCCCGGTCGAGCTACGTGAATGCGACCGATATCGCCGTGAACGGCGGCATGGATGCCATGTTGATGGACATGGTCCCCCGCCCAGGCTTCAACCAGTCCAACGGAAATTGAGTCACGCCATGAATACCCAACCTTTACAAGACAACATGCGCTGCGACGTGCTGATCGTGGGCGCGGGCGTCGCCGGACTCACCACGGCCATCGTGGCGGCCAAGCAGGGGCTGCGCCCCGTCGTCGTGGAAAAGGCGCCCGTTTTCGGCGGCACCGCCGCGTTCTCCGGCGGCGTCCTGTGGATCCCCGGCAACCATGTCGCCAGGCAGTCGGGCATCCAAGACTCCCGGGAAGCCGCGCTGGACTATATCAAGCACGAGACCGGCGGGAATTTCGATCCGCAAGCCATCGAAGCCTTCCTGGACAAAGGCCCCGAAATGGCGGAATTCTTCGAGCGTGAAACGGAAGTCAAATTCATTCCCACGCAGTACCCGGACTACCACCCCGACCAAGTGGGCGCCGCCCTGCAAGGCCGTTCGATTCTGGCGAAACCCTTCGACATCCGGGCCCTCGGCCCTGACATGAAGCGGCTGCGCCCTCCGCTGAAGACCATCACCTTCATCGGGATGATGTTCAACTCTTCCAGTCCGGACATCAAGCACTTCTTCAATGTCACGAAATCGCTGACCTCGTTCCTGTACGTCACCCGGCGGCTGAGCAAGCACCTGAAGGAGCTGCTCCTGTATCGCCGCGGCATCAACGTGACCAGCGGCAACGCCCTGATGGCCCGACTGGCCAAAACGGCCCTGGATCTGAATATTCCCATCTACACCGAGAGCCCGGTCATCAGCCTGATCCGGGACGGGGAGCGGATCGCCGGCGCGGTCGTGCGCAATCGGCAAAACGACATCCGTATCCACGCGGACCGCGCCGTCGTGCTGGCTGCCGGCGGTTTCCCGCACGACGAAGCCCGTCTGAGGCAGACCTACCCCCACGTGGCGCGAGGCGGCCGGCATCTCTCGCCGACGCCGACCGAAAACACGGGCGACGGCGTACGCATCGCGGAACAGCTGGGCGCTTCCCTCGAGCTGGACCTTCCCAATGCCTCCGCCTGGATTCCCGTATCGCACGTACCTTTGGGCGGAGGCCGGTACGGCGTGTTCCCCCACCTCATCGACCGGTACAAGCCCGGCATGATCGGCGTGACAAGCGACGGCAGGCGCTTCACCAACGAATCCAACTCGTACCACGATGTCGGCCAGGCCATGATCAAGGCATGCGAAGGGAGCAAGGAAACGGCGATGTGGCTGATCTGCGACCACCCGACGATTCGCAAGTACGGCCTGGGCTATGCCAAACCCGCCCCCATGCCTCTGGGACCCATGCTCAAGCGCGGCTACCTGAAGAAAGGCGCCACGCTAAAGGCGCTCGCGCAGGCGGCCGGCATCGATCCCGAGGGGCTGGAAGAGACGGTCCGCGCCTTCAACGAGCACGCGATCCGCGGCGAGGACCCGGCATTCCATCGTGGATCGACCGCGTTCAACCGCTATCTGGGTGATGCGGAACATCAACCCAACCCCTGCGTCGCCCCCATCACCACAGGCCCTTTCTACGCCTTGAAGCTGCTGATGGGCGACCTGGGCACATTCGAAGGTTTGCGGACCGCCGTGACTGGGGAAGTGCTGGACCGGGCCGGCCAAGCCATCCCCGGCCTCTATGCCGTGGGCAACGACCGCGCCAGCATCTTCGGCGGCAACTACATCGCGGCGGGCATCACCCTGGGGCCCAACATGACCTTCGGCTACATCACGGCCAGACACATCGCGAAAGCCCGGCGGTGACGGCCCCGGCGCCCATCATCCGCTCTTCAGGAGAAACCCATGCTCATCGATGATTCATTGACCTTGATCGACCATCGCGTCTACACCATCGCGTTGCGCAAGATGCCGGAATTCCTAAGCGTCTTCAACGAACTGGCGATGCCGGTGCTGAGAGAGACCCTGGGCAACCCGATCGGCCTGTATACCAGCCACGTCGGCCCGCTGAACCAGTTCGTGCACCTATGGGCCTACAAGGACCTGAGCGACTATCAGGAACGCTGTCGGCGCAGGGACACGCACCCGGACTTTCCGGCATATCTGGCGGCCTCCGGCCATCTGATCGTCGCCCAGGAAACCCGCTTGCTCACCCGCGCCGAGCTGCTGTATGGCGGAGGCTCCCAAGCATGAACGCCAAAACCATCGGAACCGCCCTCATCACCGGAGGGGCGGCGGGGATCGGGCTGGCCACGGCTCGCCTGCTCGCCAGACAGCAATACGACGTTTGTCTGCTCGACCTGAATGCGGAATCCGCCGCAGCGCGCGCGCAAGAATTCGGCGCGCGGCATATCGGCCTGAGCTGCGACGTCGGCGACGAAGCATCCGTGCGGCAAGCGGTCGGCGAAGCGATCCGCCGACTGGGCCGGATCGACGTGCTGGTGAACAACGCCGGCGTGGGGGACCAGCCTGTCCCCACGCTGGAACAGACCGCCGACCTCTTCAGCAAAGTCCTGGACACGCATCTGCGCGGCACGTTCCTGATGTCCCAGGCCGTCGGCGCGCACATGATCGAACGCGGCGGCGGCGCCATCGTCAACCTGAGCTCCATCGCGGCTTTCGGCGGCATCCCCGGGCGCAATGCGTACGTGGCGGCCAAGGCGGGCATTTCGGCCATGACTCGATCCATGGCCTGCGAATGGGCGCGCCGCCATGTGCGCATCAACGCGGTCGCCCCCGGTTATACCCGCACCGAACTGATCGAAAAGCTCGAGGCCGGCGGCGCGCTCGACACCGCCGGGATCATGGCCCGAACCCCCATGGGCCGCCTGGCGGAGCCGGACGAAATCGCGCAGGTCATCGCCTTCCTGGCGTCCGACCACGCCAGCTACATCACCGGCGCAACCGTGCCTGTCGACGGCGGCTGGACGGCGTTCGGCGCGCCGGAAAGCTCGCTGGCGCCGCCGCGCTGAAACGTCACCGAGGATCTCGATACCATGTTGACTATCAATATCATCAACGGACTGGTCTACGGGGCGCTGCTGGCGATCGTGGCTTCCGGCCTGGCGCTGATCTACGGCCTGCGGCGCGTCGTCAACTTCGCGCACGGCTCGCTCTACATGCTGGGCGCCTACCTGGGCTACACGCTGTCCGTCCATACGAACTTCTGGATCGCGCTGGCAGCCGCATCCGCCATCATGTTCGTGCTGGGCGCCCTGCTCGACCGCTACGGCCTGCGGCTCCTGCAACATTACGATCCGCTGAGCATCATCCTCGTGACCTTCGGCCTGCTGCTGATCATCGAGGACGTCGTCCAGACGGTCTGGGGCAAGAGCAACCTGGCGCTGGCGGAACCGGCGCAACTGAGCCATTCCATCAGCATCCTGGGCATGACCTTGCCGGCCTACCGCATCGCCGTCGTCCTGGTGGGCATCGCAGTGGCCGTCAGCCTGTCGCTCTGGCTGCGCAAGACCCGAATGGGCCTGTTTGTCCGGGCGGCCAGCACGGACCCGGCGACCACGGCGATGCAAGGCGTCAACACCGACAGGCTGAGCGCCATCGTGGTCGGCCTGGGCACAGCCCTGGCCGGCTTTGCCGGCGTCATCACCGCCCCGTTCCTGTCGCTATCGCCTTCCATGGGCGGGGACGTCCTGATCGATTCCTTCATGGTCGTCGTGATCGGCGGACTCGGCAGCCTGCCCGGCGCGTTCCTGGCAGCGCTCGTCCTGGGACAGGTGCAGACGCTGGGCGCCGTGTATCTCCCCGACATATCGGCTTCCCTGCCGTTTCTCCTGATGATAGCCATCCTGATCTGGAGGCCGGCCGGAATCGCCGGAAACCGCACATGACCACCATGACTTCCCAACGGCGCAGCCGAATCGCGCCGATCGCCCTGGCGGCGCTGGCGCTGGCTCTGGCCGCCAGCCAGTTCATCCGCTCCGAAATCGCGCTGTCCCTGCTGACGCAGGCCGCCGTCTACGCCGTCTTCGCCACCGGCCTGGGCGTCCTGCTGCGCCAGAACGGCATGGTGAGTTTCGGCCACGCCGCCTTTTTCGGCCTGAGCGGCTACATCGTCGCCATTCTGCTGCAGGACACCGGCATTTCAGCCGAGGCCGCCATCCTGATCAGCTTGGCGGGGATCGCGGCGTTCGCCCTGCTGCTGGGCTTCGTCATCGTACGCATCCCGGGCATTGCCTTCGCGATGCTGACGCTCGCCCTCGGACAATTGTTCTATCAAGTGGCGCTCCAATCCCGCGCCCTGACCGGCGGCGCGGACGGCATCAGCATCAACTGGCCCGATACGCTCTTCGGCATCCCCTTGGGAACCTTGCTCGAACCGGCCACCCTGTTCATGACGACCTGGACCGTCCTGATCCTCAGCATCGCCCTGCTGACCTGGCTGCAGCGCAGCCGATTCGGCCGGACGACCGAGGCCATCCGCGACAACCCGGAACGCGCCATGTTCATCGGAATACGCCCGATGGCGCCCCGCGTCCTGATTTTCACTCTGTCGGCCGTCCTGACCGGGCTGGCCGGCGTGCTGGCGGCCCTGAACACGGGCTTCATCTCTCCGGAGAGCATGCACTGGAGCGTGTCGGGCACGGCGCTGATGATGGTCGTGGTGGGGGGCTACTGGCGCATCTCGGGCCCCGCCCTGGGCGCGATCGTCTTCATCGTGGCCAAGGATCTGATCGGGGATTTCTCGACGCACTGGTTGTCCTTGTTCGGGCTCGTGCTCATCATCGCCGTGGTCTTCACGGATAACGGACTGAGCGGCGCGCTCCAGAACCTGATCGACCGCCTGCGCCGGCCGCGAAGCGCCGAACGGCACGCCACGACTCACTAGGAGAACGAGATGAATGCCGAATCGATCATTCTCGAAGCCCGGGACATCGCCATCCACTACGGCGGCGTCAAAGCGCTGGACGGCGTGTCGTTCCAGCTCGAAAAAGGGGAAATCCATGGCCTGATCGGCCCCAACGGCGCCGGCAAGTCCACCGTCATCGACGCGATCACCGGCCGCAGAAAACTGACGCGCGGCTCGGTCCGCCTGGACGGCCGGGACATCAGCGGGCTGGACATCATCCAGCGGCGCCGCAGAGGGCTTGCCCGATCCTTCCAGCGCACCAGCATCTTCGCCAATCTGGACGTGCGCGAACAAGTCGTGCTGGCCGCCCACAAAGTGGGCGCCGACGCGCCCGAGCAGGAAGCGCTCGAGGTCATGGGACAACTGGATCTGCTGAGCGTGGCCCACGTTCCCGCGAAAGACCTGGGCTATGGACAGCAACGGCGCCTGGATCTCGCACTGGCCCTGGTTGGACGGCCCATGGTGCTGCTGCTTGATGAACCCATGGCCGGCCTGTCGCCCCAGGAATCCCGGGAACTGGCCGAGCATCTGCTCCAGCTTGCCCGCGACTGGAACGTGTCCGTCCTGCTGGTGGAACACGACACGGACATTCTGTTCGACATTTCCGACACCGTCACCGTCTTCGAGCTGGGACGCGTCATCGCCAACGGCAGCCCCGAGACGGTCAGGACCCACCCTCGGGTGAAACAAGCTTATCTGGGGAGCGCCGCATGAATCCGCTGCTCGAAATCCGCGACATACACGCCTATTATGGCGCCGCTCACATCCTGCACGGCCTGAGCCTGGATATCTCGCAGGGAGAACAAGTCGCCCTGATCGGGCGCAACGGCATGGGCAAGACCACGACCGTGAACGCGCTGATGGGAATCGCCCGCGTCGCCTCGGGCGGGATATTGCTGGACGGCCGCCCGGTCACCAAGCCATCCGCCTATACCCCCGCCCAGGCCGGCCTTGCGATTGTTCCCCAAGGGCGCTGCATCATCCCGAACCTGACCATAGAAGAGAACCTGCTCATCGGCTCGGCGGTCAGGCGCTCCGGCCCGTGGGATCTGGCGGCCATCTACCGCCTGTTCCCCATCCTGAAGGAGCGCGCCCATACTCCGGGCACGGCATTGTCGGGCGGCCAGCAGCAGATGCTCGCCATCGGGCGGGCGCTGATGGCCAACCCCAGGCTCATGATCCTGGACGAGCCCACCGAAGGCCTGGCGCCGGTCATCGTGGACCAGCTTGCCGACACGCTGAACCTGATCTGCCGGCAAGGCACGGCCATTTTGCTGATCGAACAGAATCTGGGGCTCGTCGCCCGCACCACAACCCGCTACTACGCCGTCGAGAAAGGCGCGGTAGCCGCTTCCGGCCCTGTGGATCCAGACAACATCCCGGATCTGCACCGCCACATCGCCGCTTGAGCGAATTTCATCCACCAAGGAGACAAACAATGGCCCCTCGCTCCCTCAAACATTCCTGCATGGCGGTGCTGACCGCCTCATGCCTGGCAATGGCTGCCAGCCAGGCCGCCGAGAAAGAACCCATCCGCATCGGCGCGGTCACCTCGATTTCCGGCGTCTTCGCGCAGCAGGGCGAAGAAGTGATGCGCGGCATCCAGTTCGCGGTGGACGAAGCCAATGCCAAAGGCGGCGTGGACGGCCGCAAGGTATTGCTGAAGACGGGCGACGACGAAAGCACGCCGAAGGAAGGCCTGCATGCGGCGGAAAAACTCGCGCGCGACGGATACAAGCTGCTGATCGGCCCCATCGCATCCTCCATCACCATGACCGTCGGCGGAAACCTGAATCGCTGGAACGCCATGCTGATGGCCGTCGTCAGCAAGAGCGACAAGATCACCGGCGACAGCTGCAAGCCGGGGATGTTCCGCACGAACCATTCCGACACCATGGACATCGCCATGTTCAAGGAATGGATGAAGGACATCAAACCCAAGAATTTCGCCATCATCGCGGCGGACTACACCTGGGGGCATGATTCGGCCCAGGCCTTCACCAAGGCCGCCGAGGCTCAGGGGAAGAAAGTGTCCCTCACCTTGTTCCCTCCCCTGGGAACCAAGGACTTCGCGCCCTATATTTCCCAGATCAAGTCCAACCCGGATATCGAAGGCATCTGGGTGGCGCTGGTTGGCCGCGACCTGATCGCCTACGTCAAACAAGCGGAAAGCTTCGGCCTGAACTCCAAGACCACGCTGGGCCACGCCATGATCATGAACTTCGTCGTGAACGCGACGGACAAAGCGACCAAGGGCATAGAGGGCAATATGGAATATGGGGCTGAAATCGACACGCCCATGAACAAGGCGCTGGTCGCGGCCTGGCAGGCCAAGTTCGGTCGTGTGCCCACGGACAACGAAGGCTCGGCGTACAACGGCGTGCAGGCCATCTTCGCCGGCGTGAGGAAGGCCGACAGCGTCAAGGCGCGCGACGTCTCCAAGGCGCTGGAAGGGCTGACCTACGACACCATCTACGGCCAAGCCACCATGCGGGCGGAAGACCATCAGCTCGTCATCCCCAACTACATCGGCCAGGTCCAGGAAGTGGACGGCGTGCTGCGGCCCGTCATCACCCACACCTACCCCGCCTCCCTGGTGCCGGGACCGTCCGGAGAATGCAAGCTGAAGCAGTAAGCAAAACCATTCGGGCCGACAGCCCCCCTGCTTGGCCTGGTTCTTGCGGGAAGGTTACATTAACGGGATCAAGGAGAAAAACCGATGGGATCCCGTCCCCGCACCATCCCCCTGCCGATCGCCGGGCTGCTGGCCCTGGCCGTCGCCATGGGGATCGGCCGCTTCGCCTTCACGCCGGTCCTGCCCATGATGCAGGCCGATCTGGGGCTGTCGCTGTCCCAGGGGGGATGGCTGGCCAGCGCCAATTACCTGGGCTACCTGCTGGGCGCCCTGCTGGTCACGCACATGAGCTGGCCGCCCGCCGCGCTGCTGCGCCGCGGGCTGTGGCTGGTGGTCCTGACGACGGCCGCCATGGGCCTGGACACCCACTGGGCCGGCTGGCTGGTCTGGCGCCTGCTGGCGGGCGTGGCCAGCGCCTGGGTGCTGATCGGGACGGCATCGCTGTGCATCGCCCGCCTGAACGCCCGGGGGCAGGAACGGCACAGCGGCATCGTCTTCGCCGGCGTGGGCTGCGGAATCACGTTCGCGGGACTGGCCTGCATGGGGCTGACGCTGCTGGGCACCACCTCGTCGCACGCCTGGCTGTGGCTGGCGGCCGCGGCCCTGCTGGGCTTGCTGGGGGCCTCCATGCTGTGGGCGCCGCAGGATCAGGCGGACTCGCCCGCTGAATCCGGGCTCAAAGCAAACGCCGCCACACCGACACAGACAGCGGATTCGCCGGCCGGATCGGCGCAAACCGCCGCCGCGCAGCCCGACGCGGTCCCGGTCGCGATGGACGTTCCCACCGGCCTGCCGCCGCTGCACTGGGGACTGATCCTGTGCTACGGCGTGTACGGCTTCGGCTACATCCTGCCCGCGACCTTCCTGCCCGCCCAGGCGCGGCTGCTGGTGCCCGACCCCTGGCTGTTCAGCCTGGCATGGCCGGTCTTCGGGCTGGCGGGCGCGGTGTCCACCCTGATCGCCAGCCGCCTGGCGCGACGCTTCAGCCGGCCGCAGGTCTGGGCTGGCGCGCAGATCCTGATGGCCATCGGCGTGCTGCTGCCGGCCCTGTGGCATGCGCTGGCGGCCATTCTGCTGGCCGCCTTGTGCGTGGGCAGCACCTTCATGGTGATCACCATGGTCGGCCTGCAGGAAGCCCAGGCCGCCGTCGGCCAGGCGGGCGCCAAGCGGCAGATGGCGGCGATGACGGCGTCCTTCGCCCTGGGCCAGTTGATCGGGCCGCTGTTCTTCAGCCTGAGCCACGCCTGGTTCGGCGCGCCGCTGGAATTCGCCCTGGTGCTGGGCGCCCTGGGCCTGCTGGCCGGGGCCTTGCCCATCCTGCGGCTGCAAACCGGCGGCGCAACCTCCATCCCGACGGGCTCCCGCCCATGAACGCCCCGCGTTCCTACCTGCTCGTGCATGGCGCCTGGCACGGCGGCTGGTGCTGGTCCGCCGTGGCGAAGCGGCTGCGGCAGGCGGGCCATGACGTCCATGCCCCCACGCTGCCCGGCCTGGGGGAACGCCGCCACCTGCTGGGGCCGGACATCACGCTGGAAACCTTCATCCAGGACGTGGCGCAGCGCCTGATCGAACAGGATCTGCGCGAAGTCATCCTGGTGGGTCACAGCTTTGGCGGACTGGTGATCTCGGGCGTGGCCGACCGCCTGCCCGAACGCATCCGGCGGCTGGTCTATCTGGACGCCTTTCTGCTGCCGCCTGGAAAATCAACCTTCGACACTTTGCCCGAAGCCATCGTCCAGCGGCTGGAACAGAGCGCCGCCGGCACCGGCGGCATCGCGCCGCCCAAGCCGGAAAGCCTGGGCCTGAGCAGCCCGGCGGACATCGCCCACGTCCGGGAACGGCTGACGCCGCATCCGATCGGCACCTACCGCGAACCGTTGCACCTGGATCATCCGCTGGGCAACGGCCTGCCGGCCACCTGCCTGCGCTGCGTCCGGCCGCCCTTCCCGGCCGTCGCCCAGGCTTATGACTGGGCGCGCGCCACGCAGGGCGACCGCTGGGACTGGCGTGATCTGGAATGCGGCCACGACGCGATGATCAGCGCGCCGGATCAGGTGGCCGAGGCCCTGCTGGACGTGGCAGCCGCCAGCCGCTGAACCACCAGGGTAGCGAAGATCGCCGCCCCCTGGGCCAGCAGCGCATCATCGAAATCGAACTCGGGATGATGGCAGGTCAGGCCGTCATGGCCCAGGAAGAAATACGCCCCCGGACACTGGTCCAGCAGATAGGCGAAGTCCTCGGAGGCCATCAGCGGCGTGACCGGATCGACGATGCGATCGGCCCCCAGCACGGCGGCCGCCGCGCGCTTCACATGATCCACCGGCCCGGCCTGGTTGACGGTCGGCGGGGAACTGAGCAGATGGCGGAATTCGATGCGGCAGCCGTAGCCGCGCGCCGCGCCTTCGCACAGATCGCGCAGCCGTTCCAGGGCGCGGGCCTGCGCCTCGCGCGAAAGCGTGCGGACGGTGCCGCGCAGCACGGCATGGTCCGCGATGACGTTGATGGCGCTGCCCGCCTGGAACTGGCAGATGCTGAGCACGGCGGTGTCGAAGGGGCTGATGTTGCGGCTGACCACGGACTGCAGGGACTGCACCAGCGCCGCGCCGGCCACGATGGGGTCGTTGGCCTGATGCGGCATAGCGGCATGGCCGCCCACCCCCTGGATGTGGATCTCGAACAGGTCGCAGGCCGACAGGATGGCCCCGACGCGCACGCCCACCTGCCCCGGACCGATACAATTGTTATTGTGCAGGCCGTACAGCTCGTCGCAGGGAAAATCGCGGAACAGACCCGCATCCACCAGCGCCCGGGCGCCGGTCAGGGGTTCTTCGGCGGGCTGGAAGATGAACACGACGCGCCCGGCGAAATCCGGACGGGCCGCCAGATGACAGGCCGCGCCCAGCAGAATGGCGGTGTGGCCGTCGTGCCCGCAGGCATGGGCCACGCCATCGCGGCGCGACCGATGCGCATGTCCGCCCAGATCCTGCATGGGCAGGGCATCCATGTCCGCCCGCAGCCCCAGCGTCGGGCCGGATCCCAGGCGGCCGTCCAGGACGCCGATCACGCCGGTGGCGCCGCCGTAGCTTTCGTGAACCGCCAATCCCCAGCCGCGCAGCAGTTCGGCCACCCGGGCCGCCGTGCGGTGTTCCCGGTGGCCCAGTTCCGGATGCTGGTGGAAGTCGCGGCGCCAGCCGCGCATGGCCTACGCCAGATCATCGCTGATCCGCGCGCCGGCCAGGGCGGCCGCAGGCGTGACGGCGGCCGACACCGATCAGTCGGCCCGGTAGTTGGGGGCTTCCTTCGTGATCTGCACGTCGTGGACGTGGGATTCACGCACCCCGGCCGCCGTGATTTCGACGAATTCGGCCTGGGCATGCAGGTCGGCGATGGTGGCGCTGCCGCAGTAGCCCATGGAGGCCCGGATGCCGCCCACCAGCTGGAAGATGATGGCGATGACGCTGCCCTTGTAGGGGACGCGCGCCTCGATGCCTTCGGGGACCAGCTTGTCGACGTTGTTGTTCGGGTCCTGGAAATAGCGGTCGGCCGAGCCGTCCGCCATGGCGCCCAGGCTGCCCATGCCCCGATAGGATTTGTAGGACCGCCCCTGGAACAGGACGACCTCGCCGGGGGCTTCTTCAGTGCCGGCGAACATGCCGCCCATCATGCAGGTGGACGCGCCGGCCGCCAGGGCCTTGGACACGTCGCCGGAATAGCGGATGCCGCCATCGGCGATCAGCGGCACGCCCGTGCCTTCCAGCGCCTGGGCCACGTCCGCGATCGCGGTGATCTGGGGCACGCCCACGCCGGCCACGATGCGGGTGGTGCAGATGGAGCCGGGGCCGATGCCGACCTTGACCGCATCGGCCCCGGCCTCGACCAGGGCGCGCGCCGCGGCCGCCGTGGCGATGTTGCCGCCCACGACCTGGATGTTGGGGTAGTGTTTCTTGACCCAGCGCACGCGTTCGATGACGCCGGCCGAGTGGCCGTGCGCCGTATCGACGACGATGACGTCGACCCCGGCGGCCGCCAGTTTCTCCACGCGTTCGTCGGTGCCTTCGCCCACGCCCACGGCGGCGCCCACGCGCAGCTGGCCCTGGGCGTCCTTGCTGGCCATGGGGTGTTCGGTGTTCTTGACGATGTCCTTGACCGTGGCCAGGCCGCGCAGCTGGAACTTGTCGTTGACGATCAGCACGCGTTCCAGGCGATGCTTGTGCATCAGCGCCTGGGCTTCTTCCAGGGTGGCGCCTTCATGCAGCGTCACCAGGCGTTCCTGGGGCGTCATGATCTCGCGCAGCGAGACGTCCAGGCGGTCTTCGAAACGCAGGTCGCGATTGGTGACGATGCCCACCAGCTTGCCGCTTTCGACCACCGGCAGGCCCGAGATGCCATGCAGGCGCTGCAGTTCGATGGCGTCGCGCACCTTCATCGTGGGGGTCACGGTGACGGGGTCGATGACGATGCCGAATTCATGGCGCTTGACGCGGGAGACTTCGCGGGCCTGTTCGTCGGCGCTGAGATTCTTGTGGATGATGCCGATGCCGCCTTCCTGGGCCATGGCGATGGCCAGACGGGCTTCGGTCACGGTATCCATGGCGGCGGACACGAGGGGGATGTTCAGCTGAATGCCACGCGTGAGCTGCGTGGTCAGGCGCGTGTCGCGCGGCAGAACCTGGGAAAAGGCAGGCACCAGGAGAACGTCGTCGAAGGTGAGCGCTTTTTTGATGAGACGCATAAACTGTGTAGACTCCGGGCAAAGCAGGATTATACGCTGTAGGGGGCTCCGGATAAACCCCTAGAAGGCACGGCAGGCAGGAGACACGCTTGCGCATATTGCTGATTGAAGACAACCCCGATCTGGGCGACGCGATCGAAACGAAATTGCGGGCCAGCGGCCACAGCGTCGAATGGGTGCGGGACGGCCTGGCGGCTTCGCGCTGGCTGAACGGCGGCGGCGACGGCTGGGATGCCGTGGTGCTGGACATCATGCTGCCCGGCAAGGATGGTTTCGCCATCCTGCGCGAACTGCGCGATGCCGACTGCGACACGCAGGTGCTGGTCATCACCGCCCGCGCCGAAATCGAGGACAAGGTCAGCATGCTGGACCTGGGGGCGGACGACTACATGGTCAAGCCCTTCGACCTGCGCGAACTGGAGGCCCGCCTGCGCGCGCTGCTGCGCCGCGCGGCCGGCCACAGTTCCAACCTGACCCATTACGGCCCCCTGGCCCTGGACGGCGGCAGCCGCTGCGCGACCCTGGACGGCATCCCGCTGGAACTGGGGCGGCGCGAATTCCGGCTGCTTGAAATCCTGCTGTCGCGGCTGGGCCACACGGTGGACAAGGAACGCCTGATGAACCAGCTGTTCTCCCTGGACGAGGACGTGTCCCTGAACGCGCTGGAGCTGCAGATCTCGCGCCTGCGCAAAAAGCTCGCCCACACGCCCATCCGCATCACCACCGTGCGCGGCATCGGCTACCAGGCGGACAGCGATGCCCCATAAGCCGTTTTCGATCCGGCAGCGCATCACCACGGCGGCCATCCTGGTGCTGCTGCTCTCGTCCCTGGGCCTGTTCCTGTTCCTGCGGGACTACGCCCACCGATCCTCGGACCAGGCCTTCGACCGGGTCCTGGCCGCATCGGCCCTGTCCATCGCCGGAGCCATCAGCCTGGAAGACAACCGCATCACGGCGGAACTGCCCTATGCCGCGCTGGCCATGCTGTCGAGCCAGCAGCGGGTGTTCTACACCGTGCGCGACACCCAGGGCCGCCTGGTGACCGGCTACGACGACCTGGACGCCGGCATGCCCCTGGCCGACGCCGCCGCCCCCACCTTCGTCGACCGCCCCTACCACGGCGACATGCTGCGCGTGGCCACGCTGGGGCGGCTGATCAGCTTCAACCGCCAGGCCCGCTGGGTGACGATCCGCGTGGCGGAAACCCGGGAATCCCGGGACGCCCTGGCCGCGGAGATCCTGCAGCGCGGCGCCATGCCGCTGCCCATCATGGCCGCCGTGGCGCTGATCCTGCTGTGGTTCGGCATCAGCCGCGCCTTTTCCCCGCTGCGCGGGCTGGAACAGGAACTGCGCGGCCGCCAGCCGGAGGACCTGGAACCGCTGACCAGCCCCGCTCCGCGCGAAGTCACCCACCTGGTGGAAGCGGTCAACGACTTCATGCAGCGCCTGCAGGCCATGCTGGACATGCTGCACAACCTGGTGGCCGACGCGGCCCACCAGGTGCGCACGCCCCTGGCTTCCCTGCGGGCGCAGGCTGAGGTCGCCCTGGAAGAGACCGACCCCCGGAAGCTGAACGAACGGCTGCGGCGCATCCTGCGCAATGCCGGCAGCGCCAGCCTGCTGGTCAACCAGCTGTTGATGGACGCCACCATCACGCACCGCCTGGGCGCGCGCAGCAGCGCCTCGGTGGCGTTGAGCGACGTGATCGAGGAAGTCCGCCCGCGCATCAGCCTGGGGGACGCCTCCCGCTTGAAGATTTCCCTGGCCCCCAGGCTGCGCCGCGCCCGCGTGCGCGGCGACCGGGTGGCGCTGCGCGAAATGCTGCTCAACCTGATCGACAATGCCCTGCGCCACGCGCCCGACAGCCTGGTGGAGCTCAGCATCGACCCCGCCCCCGAACAGCGCCTGATCCTGCAGGTGGCCGACCGGGGCCCCGGCATCCCGGACAGCGAAAAAGACGCCGTGCTGAAACGGTTCGTGCGCGGCGCCGCCGCCCAGGCCACGCCCGGATCGGGCCTGGGCCTGGCCATCGTCGAATCGGTGGTGCGCAGCCACGACGGCACGCTGGTCCTGCGCAACCGCCCCGGCGGCGGCCTGCTGGTCTGCGTCAGCCTGCCCCTGGATCCATCCGGGCCCGCCGGATCCGGATCCAGGCCCCTGCTCGGCGCCTGCTGCGCGGCGGCCCTGATGCTGGGGCTGCTGCTCGGCGCCCTGCCCGCCCCCGCACGAGCCCAGGTGCAGACCACCCGCTACCCGGCGCCGCACACGCCCACCGTCACCCTGACCATTGCAGGCCCGACCGATACGCCGGTCTTCGCGGTGCTGGCGCGCGCCTTCCAGCGCAGCCGCCCCGACGTGGCCATCGTCTACCACGAAGTCGGCAGCCTGGAGCTGTACGAGCAGACGGTCTCGGGCGCCCTGCCCCCCAGCGACCTGCTGATCAGTTCGGCCGAAGACCTGCAGCTGCGCCTGGCCAACGACGGCTACGCCCGGCGCTACGACTCCCCGGATACGCAGCGGCTGCCGGCCTGGGCCAGCTGGCATTCCGAAGTCTTCGGCTTCACCTTCGAACCCATCGTGATGGTCTACAACACCGACCACTACACGGCGGAAACCGCGCCCCGTTCCCGCACCGAGCTGCTGCGCACCCTGGAACGCCAGGGCCCCCACGCCCGGATCGGCACCTACGACATCACGCGCAGCAGCGTGGGCCACCTGCTGGCCACCCAGGACGAGATGATTTCCTCGAACTTCTGGGGCATGACCAATGCGCTGGGACGCGTGGGCGTGCGGCTGTCGGCCGACACCCGGGACATCCTGGACCAGATCGAAGCCGGCCAGCTGGACCTGGGATACAACGTGCTGGGCTCCTACGTGCGGGCCTACCGCTCGCGCTACACCCGGCTGGGCGTCATCATCCCCGACGACTATCAGCTGATGCTGACCCGCTCCGCGCTGATCCTGCGCACGGCCCGGGAGCCCCGTGCCGCCGAGGCCTTCATCGACTGGCTGCTGTCGCCCGACGGCCAGGCCGTCATCGAGCGGGACGCGGGCCTGGGCGCCCTGCCCGAACTGGACGCGGATGCGGGCGACGCCCAGCCGGACGGCGACGCCGCCGCCCACGCGCCCAGCATCATCCAGCCGATCGCGCTGAACCCGGCGCTGCTGGTGGGCCTGGATCAGCAGCGCCATGCCCGCTTCCTGCAGAACTGGCGGCGCCTGGTCACGGATACCCCGAATTCGGCCGCCGCCACGACAGGACGGTGACAGCTTCGCTGCCTAAGATGTTCTCCATGGGCCGGCCCGCAACCGGCGCCAGTCCATCACAACAAAGGAGACATCCGTCATGCGACACTCAGTCACGCGTACCGCCCTGGCCACCGCCATCCTGTCGGGCATGATGGCCACGACGGCCATCGCGCAAGCCGTACCGCAAGGCTACCCGGCCAGCTACCAGCAGATCATCGACGGGGCGAAGAAAGAAGGCAAGGTCATCGTCTATTCCACGACCGACACCAAGGCCGCCAATCCGGTCATCCAGGACTTCGAAAAGCTGTACCCGGGCGTCAAGGTCGAATACAACGACATGAACAGCACCGAACTCTACAGCCGCTACCTCAGCGAGCAGGCCTCGGGCAGCAACAGCGGCGACGTGGTCTGGAGTTCCGCCATGGACGCGACCATGAAGCTGGCCGTCAGCTACGCCATGACCTACCCCTCGGTCGAAATCTCCCACCTGCCGGACTGGTCGGTCTGGGAAAAGAAGGCCTACGGCACGACATTCGAACCCGCCGTCTTCATCTACAACAAGCGCCTGGTCAAGTCCGGCGAGGTCCCCAAGACCCACGCCGACTTCGCCAAGCTGGTCTCCGGCGACACCGCCCGGTTCAAGAACAAGGTCACGACCTACGACGTGGAGAAATCCGCCGTGGGCTTCATGCTGGCCGTGCAGGACAAGCTCAACGACCCCAATTACGAAAGCTTCCTGACGGGCTCCAGCAAGGCGGGCCTGGTGGTGCAGTCCTCGACCGGCACCATGATGGAACGGGTGTCGTCCGGCGAAAACCTGCTGGGCTACAACATCCTGGGCTCCTACGCGGAAACCCGGGCGAAGGCCGACCCCAGCCTGGGGGTGGCCTACCCGACCGACTACGCCCTGGTGCTCTCGCGCGTGGCCTTCATCAGCAAGGCGGCCCAGCATCCCAACGCCTCCAAGCTCTGGATGGACTACCTGCTGTCCCGGCGCGGGCAGAACGTGATGGCCAACAAGGCCGACCTGGCCTCGGTGCGCACGGACATCGACGGCGACAATGACGTCGACGGCATGACCAAGAAACTGGGCAAGGCGCTCAAGCCCATCCCGGTCAACAAGTCCCTGCTGGACTACCTGGACCAGACCAAGCGCCTGGAGTTCATCAAGATGTGGCGCAAGGACACCGGCAAGTAAACCGCCGGCCTCCCCGACCCCGGTCCGCGCCCGCCTCCGGGCGGCGCGGACCGGGGCCATCCACTGAAACAGGATGCCCTCATGTCGTTCCTGCGCATACGGCGGCAGTCCCTGCCGCGCGGCCTGGTGGTGGCGCTGACCGCGCTGGCGATCTATCTGCCGCTGTCGTTCATCATCGTCCAGAGCTTCTTGTCGGAACCCTTCTTCATGCCCGACAAGCACGTCGGGCTGGACGCCTTCCGCTTCATCTTCGCCGACCCCGACTTCTATGAAGCGCTGAAAAGCGGCTTCGCGCTGGCCGGCGGCCTGGTCGTGATCGCCGTGCCGCTGGGCGGCATCCTGGCCTTCCTGGTGTCGCGCACCGATCTGCCCGGACGCCGCTGGATCCAGCCGCTGATCCTGGTGCCGGTATTCGTCTCGCCCATGGTGCTGGGCTTCGGCTACGTAGTGGCGGCCGGGCCGGTGGGGTTCTTCTCGACCTGGGCGCAGGACCTGCTGGGCTTCGTGCCCTGGAACATCTATTCGCTGCCGGCCATCATCGTCATCGCCGGGCTGACGCACGTGCCCTACGCCTATCTGTACATCTCCTCGGCCCTGCACAGCCTGGGCTCGGACGTCGAAGAAGCCGCCCGCAGCACCGGGGCGTCTCCCCTGCAGGTGATGACGGCCGTCAGCCTGCCCATGGTGCGTCCGGCGCTGTCCTACGCCTCGGTCCTGCTCTTCTTCCTGGGGCTGGAGGTCTTCGGCCTGATGCTGGTGCTGGGCGATCCGGAAGGCCACCTGGTGCTGTCCACTTACCTGTACAAACTGACCAACAAGCTGGGGATCCCGTCCTACCACCTGATGGCGGCGGTGGCCATCGTGCTGATCGCCTTCACGATTCCCCTGGTGATGCTGCAACGGCGCCTGCTGGCCAGCGCCGCCCGCTACGCGACCGTCAAGGGCAAGGTCACCCGCCCCCGCGTGCTGCCGCTGGGCAAGTGGCGCGGCCCGGCCGGCGCCGTCGTCGGCCTGTGGCTGTTCGTCGCCATCATCGTGCCGCTGACCGGCGTGGTGCTGCGGGCCTTCGTCACCAACTGGGGCATCGGCATTTCGCTGACCGACGTGCTGTCCATCCACGCCTTCCGGACGATCTGGGAACAGCCCACCCTGATGCGCGCCATCTGGAATTCCATCCTGATCGGCGTGATCGGCGGGGCGCTGGCCGTGGCCTGCTACACCGCCATCGCCCTGGCCGGACACCGCAAGCAGGATCACGTGACGCGCTTCCTGGACTACAGCGTGCTGATTCCCCGCGCCGTGCCCGGGCTGCTGGCCGGCCTGGCCTTCCTGTGGATCTTCCTGTTCGTGCCGATGTGGCTGAAGGATTCCCTGGCCGACGGCTGGCTGTCCGCGCTGCCCGGCGCCCTGTGGATGCAGGACCACCTGGTCGAACCGCTGCGCGGCCTGCGGTCCACCATCTTCAGCGTCTGGCTGGCCTATTCCGTGGTCTGGATGGCCTACGGCCTGCGCCTGATTTCCGCCACCCTGCTGCAGGTCTCGCCCGAGCTCGAGGAGGCCGCCCGCAGCACCGGCGCCCGGCAATCCCAGGTCACCCGCCACATCACGGTGCCGCTGGCCCGCTACGGCCTGATCGGCTCCTGGCTGCTGATGTTCCTGATCTTCGAGCGCGAGTATTCCACCGGCGTCTATCTGCTGACACCCGGCACGGAGACCATCGGCTCGATGCTGGTGTCCCTGTGGGCCACCGGCGCCATCGACATCGTCGCCGCGCTGTCCTTCATCAATATCCTGCTGGTCGTCATCGGCATGGGTGTCGCACTACGTTTCGGAGTCAAGCTTCATGATTGAACTCACTGTCCAGGACCTGTACCTGAATTACGGAACCAATCCGGTGCTCAAGGGCGTCTCGCTGGAACTGCAGCGCGGCGAAGTCGTGGCCCTGCTGGGATCGTCGGGCAGCGGCAAGACCACGCTGCTGCGCGCCATCGCCGGGCTGGAGCAGGCCACCAAAGGCCGCATCACCATGAACGATCGCGTGCTGTTCGACGGCGACGCCCGCACGGACATGCCGGCCGAGCACCGCGACCTGGGCATCGTCTTCCAGTCCTACGCGCTCTGGCCGCACAAGACCGTGGAAGAGAACATCGCCTATCCCTTGAAACTGCGCAAGGTCAAAACCGCCGAACAGCACACCCGTGTCCAGGAGATCCTGGACCAGCTGGGCATGGGCAAGCTGGGCAAGCGCTATCCCAACGAGCTGTCCGGCGGGCAGCAGCAGCGCGTGGCCATCGGCCGGGCGCTGGTCTACAACCCGCCCGTGCTGCTGCTGGACGAACCGCTGTCCAACCTGGACGCCAAGCTGAGGGAAGAAGCCCGCGCCTTCCTGCGCGAGCTGATCCTGCGCCTGGGCCTGTCGGCCATCATGGTGACGCACGACCAGTCCGAAGCCATGGCCATCGCCGACCGCATCCTGCTGCTGCACGAAGGCAGGATCGAGCAGCAGGGCACGCCGCAGGAAATGTACGCCTCTCCCAGGACCCGCTTCTGCGCGGAATTCATGGGCAGCAACAACAGCCTGCAAGGCAAGGTCACGCAGGCGGACGGCCAGCGGGCGACGCTGCAGGGCGCGGGCTGGTCGCTGTCGGGCACGGCGATGGCGCCGCTGTCCAGCGGCCAGGAAGCCGTGGCCATCGTTCGCCTGGAACAGGTGGCGCTCAGCCAGGACGCCGCGCCCAACAGCATTCGCATGCCAGTGTCGGCCAGCATGTACCTGGGCGACAAGTGGGAATACCTGTTCCGCCAGGCGGGCGCCCACGACCCGGAAAGCCTGACCCTGCGGGCCTACGGACGCCAGGAAAGAACCCCCGACCCCTGCTATCTGAGCATGCCGCCGGAAGCGGTCTGGATCTTCCCGGCCTGAAGCGGCGGCGGCCGCCATGCCGCCCGGGGGCTGTCCGTTCAGGACCGCCCCGCCGCCCGCCCAGGCGGTATCATGGACACAAGGTCTGAACACGAAAACCCGAATCTGGAGTCGCGTCATGACGATTGTGCTCATCCTGATCGTGCTCGTCCTGGCGGTGTCGGCCATCGTGCTGACGCAGCGGGACTGGCGCCTGAAATACCTGAGCCACCCCCTGTACAAGCAGTTCCGGCGCATCCTGCCCCGTATGTCGGACACCGAACGCGAGGCCCTGGAAGCGGGCACGGTCTGGTGGGACGGCGCCTTGTTTTCGGGACAGCCCAGCGCCCGCGCCCTGCACGCCATCCCCGCGCCGCGCCTGTCGGACGAAGAGCAATCCTTCCTGGACCGGGAAGTCGAGACCCTGTGCGCCATGGTCCACGACTGGCAGGTGACGCGCCAGGACCTGGACCTGCCCCCGCAGGCCTGGGACTACATCAAGACGCACCGCTTCTTCGGCATGATCATTCCGAAGGAGTACGGCGGGCTGGGGTTTTCCGCCAGCGCCCATTCGGCCGTCGTGACCCGGCTGGCATCACGCAATTCCGCGCTATCAGCCACCGTCATGGTCCCGAACTCGCTGGGCCCCGCGGAACTGCTGCTGCGCTACGGCACGCAGGCCCAGAAGGACCACTACCTGCCCCGGCTGGCGCGCGGCGAGGACATCCCCGCCTTCGGCCTGACCAGCCCCTGGGCGGGCTCGGACGCCGCCGCCATCCCGGACCACGGCATCGTGTGCCGGGGCCAATGGCAGGGCGAGGAAACCCTGGGCATGCGGGTCAGCTGGGACAAGCGCTACATCACGCTGGGGCCGGTCTGCACGGTGCTGGGCCTGGCGTTCCGGCTCTACGATCCGGACGGCCTGCTGGGCGACGAACCCGACATCGGCATCACCTGCGCCCTGGTGCCGCGCGATCATCCGGGGGTCGAGATCGGCCGGCGCCATTTCCCGCTGGACGCCATGTTCATGAACGGCCCCACGCGGGGACGCGAGGTGTTCATGCCGCTGGACTTCATCATCGGCGGCCCGGAACGCGCGGGCCAGGGCTGGCGCATGCTGATGGAATGCCTGGCGGCCGGGCGCTCCATCTCGCTGCCTTCGTCCTATGCCGGCATGGCGCAGCTGACCGCCCGCGCGGTCGGCGCCTACAGCGTGGTCCGCGATCAGTTCCACACCCGCATCCACCGCTTCGAGGGCGTCATCGAACCATTGGCCCGCATCGGCGCGAACACCTACCTGATGGACGCGGCGCGATCCATGACGGCCGGGGCGGTCGACCTGGGCGAAAAGCCCGCCGTCATTTCCGCCATCGCCAAATACCACGTCACCGAACGTGGCCGCGACGTGGTCAACGACGGCATGGACATCATCGGCGGCAAGGGCATCATCCTGGGACCGCAGAATTTCCTGGGACGCGCCTACCAGCAGATTCCCGTGGGCATCACCGTCGAAGGCGCCAACATCCTGACGCGCAGCCTGATGATCTTCGGCCAGGGCGCCATCCGCAGCCATCCCTTCGTGCTGGCGGAAATGCGCGCCGCGCAGGCCGACGACCCGGAACAGGGGCTGGCGGATTTCGACACGGCGTTCTGGGGCCACATGCGCCATGCGGCGTGCAACAAGATGCGCGCGATCTGGCATGGCTGGACGGGCGCCGTGCTGGCCCGCCCCGACACCGACGTCGCCCCCGGCATGGCGCGCTACTACCGGCAGCTGACGCGGTTTTCCGCCGCGTTCGCCACCCTGGCGGATGCCTCCATGCTGGTGCTGGGCGGTTCGCTGAAGCGCCGTGAGTCGATTTCCGCGCGGCTGGGCGACGTGCTGTCGCAGCTCTACCTGATTTCGGCCACGCTCAAGCGCTTCGAGGACGAAGGCCGCCAGGCCGCCGACGCGCCGCTGGCGCACTGGGCCATCCAGGATGCGTTCTGCCGCGCCCAGGACGCCATCGCCGGCGTGCTGGACAATTTCCCCAACCGTTTCCTGGCCTGCGCCCTGCGGGTGCTGCTGTTTCCCTGGGGCCGCAGTTTCTCGGCGCCTTCGGACAAGCTGTCCGCCGCCGTGGCGGAGGCGCTCTGCACCCCGGGCGCGGCCCGGGACCGCCTGACCCGGCTGGCCCACGTGCCCGTCGGGCTGGAAGAACCCGTGGGCGCCCTGGAAGCGGCGCTGCAGGCCGTGCTGGCCACGCAGTCGCTCGACGCCCGCGTACGGGAATTCGAAAAATCAGGGAAGATACCCGCCGGCGATCCGCGCGCCAACGTGCGCGACATCGCCGACGCCGTCCACGCGGCGGGGGGCCTGACGGACGAAGAATACGAGCGCCTGCTGGCCCGCAACGCCCTGCGCGACCGGGTGATCGCCGTGGACGACTTCGCCCCCGATTTCCAGGGGCCGTCGGGGGCTGCAGCCTGATTGCGCCGGAATCGCCGGGGCGCGGCGCGCAGGCCGGGCGGATCCGATAGGCACAGGACGCCCATGGGGGCTGTCCTGTGTTCTATTTCATCCAGGCCCTCGCGTTGCGGAACATCCGCATCCAGGGGGTGTAGCCGCCGTGGGCCGTGTCGTCTCCGCCCCGGTCCGCCGCCCCCCAGCGCGTCGGCCGCCAGGACATGGCGACGTTGCGCGTGACCCGTTCCGGGTGCGGCATCATGGCGGTGAAGCGGCCGTCGGCCGTGGTGACGGCGGTCAGGCCGTCCGGGCTGCCGTTGGGATTGGCCGGATAGACCTGTGTGCGCGTCCCGCGGTTGTCCACGAAGGCGGCCGCCGCCAGCACCTGCCGGGCATCGCCCTGCCGGCTGAAGTTGGCGTAGCCTTCGCCGTGCGCCACCGCGATGGGCGCCCTCGCCCCGGCCATGCCGGCGAAAAACAGAGAGGGGGAATCCAGGATTTCCACCAGGGACAGCCGGGCCTCGTATTTTTCCGAGACGTTGCGGGTGAAGCGAGGCCAGTGCTGCGCCCCCGGGATCATGTCGGCCAGCGCGGCCAGCATCTGGCAGCCGTTGCACACCCCCAGGGCGAAGACGTCCGGCCGGGCGAAGAAGCCGCCGAACTGATCGGCCAGCGCCGCGTTGAAGCGGATCGTGCGGGCCCAGCCTTCGCCGGCGCCCAGCACGTCGCCATAGCTGAAGCCGCCCACGGCGACCAGCCCCCGCATGTCGTCCAGGCGGATGCGCCCGGCCAGCAGATCGGTCATGTGCACGTCCACGGCCTGGAAACCCGCCACGTCGAAGGCCCAGGCCATTTCCACCTGGCTGTTGCAGCCCTGCTCGCGCAGGATGGCGACCCGGGGACGGGCGCCGGTGGCGATGAAGGGCGCCGCCACGTCTTCCTGCGGATCAAAATCCACACGCGGCGCCAGCCCCGGATTGTCCGTGTCCAGCCAGGTGTCGTATTCGGCCTGGGCGCAATCGGGGTGATCGCGCCGCACCATGATGCGGCGAGTGGTTTCGCTCCAGATCCGTCCCAGTTCGGCCAGGGGCCGGTGATACAGGATGGCGCCGTCGCGGAACACCTGCAGTTCCTGCTTGGCGTTCAGCATGCCGATCACCTGGGTGACGGCGGACAGACCCGCCTGGCGCAGGAACTGCAGGGCCTCGTCGCGGCGGGCGCGGGGCACCTGCAGCAGCCAGCCGGCTTCTTCGTTGAAGAGCGCCGTCAGGTTGTGCTCGTGGTGCAGGACCGCCACCTGATCGTTGCGGATCTTGTAGTCGCCCGCATCGGCCGTGTGCGGATCGATGGTCAGCATGTCCAGGTTCAGGGACACGCCCACATGGCCGGCGAAGGCCATTTCGGCCGCCGCGGCCAGCAGGCCGCCGTCGGAGCGGTCATGGCAGGCCAGTACCCAGCCGCGCGCCACCAGTTCGCGCAGGGTCAGGAAGGCGGTGCGCAGCAGGCTGCCGTCCTGCATGTCGGGGGTCTCGGCGCCCAAGCCGCCGTAGACCTGGCCCAGGACCGAGCCGCCCATGCGCTGGCGCCCTTCCCCCAGGTCGATCAGCAGCAGCACAGAATCGCCGGCGTCAGTGCGCAATTGCGGGGTGACGGTGGCGCGCGCGTCGGCCACCGGCGCGAAGGCCGTGACCACCAGCGACACCGGAGAGACCACCTGGTGGTCGCCCTCGTCGTCCTGCCAGGCGGTGCGCATGGACAGGGAATCCTTGCCCACCGGAATCGACAGGCCCAGCGTCTGGCACCAGTCGCTGACGGCCGCCACGGTATCGAACAGGGCGGCGTCCTGGCCGGGCGCGCCGCAGGCCGCCATCCAGTTGGCAGACAGCTTGACGTCTTCCAGGCGGGCCACGCCGGCGGCGGCCAGATTGGTCAGGGCTTCCGTCACGGCCATGCGGCCGGAGGCCGGCGGATTCAGCACGGCGATCGGGCTGCGCTCGCCCAGCGCCATGGCCTCGCCGGCCACGCCTTCGTAGTCGCGCAGGGTGACGGCGCAGTCGGCGACGGGGATCTGCCACGGCCCCACCATCTGGTCGCGGGCCGTCAGGCCGCCCACCGTGCGGTCGCCGATGGTGATCAGGAAGGATTTATTGGCCACCGTCGGATGGCGCAGCACCCGTTCCACCGCGTCCGGCAGTTCGATGTCGGCCAGGTCCAGCGGGACGCCGTCCACGGCGACCCGGCCGGCGTCACGCTGCATGCGTGGCGGCTTGCCCAGGATCACGTCCACCGGCACGTCCACCGGCCGCAGGGCCGTGGCGGGGATTTCGCCCTCCGGGCGGTCCAGGCCGGGCAGGCCCTCGCCCTGGGTGACGCGCAAGCGGCGTTCCTCGGTCGCCACGCCGACGACGGCGTAGGGGCAGCGCTCGCGATCGGCGATCCGGGCGAAACGATCCAGATCCGTCGGCAGGATGGCCAGGACATAGCGTTCCTGGGATTCGTTGCTCCAGATCTCGGCGGGAGAAAGGCCGGATTCTTCCAGGGGCACGCGCTGCAATTCGAATTCCGCGCCGCGCCCGGCGTCGTTGACCAGTTCGGGGAAGGCGTTGGACAGGCCGCCCGCGCCCACGTCGTGGATGGCCAGGACCGGATTGCCATCCCCCTGCTGCCAGCAGCGGTCGATGACTTCCTGGGCGCGGCGCTGCATTTCCGGATTGCCGCGCTGCACGGAATCGAAATCCAGATCCGCCTGGTTGGTGCCGGCGCCCATGCTGGACGCCGCGCCGCCGCCCATGCCGATGCGCATGCCCGGCCCGCCCAGCTGCACCAGCAGCGCCCCGGGGGGCAGAGGGTCTTTGTGGGTCAGGCGGGCATCGATCTGGCCCAGGCCGCCGGCCAGCATGATGGGCTTGTGATAGCCCCAGCGCACGCCGCCCGCGGTCTGTTCGAAGCTGCGGAAGTAGCCCAGCAGATTGGGCCGTCCGAATTCATTGTTGAACGCCGCCCCGCCGATGGGGCCCTCGATCATGATGTCCAGCGGCGTGGCGATGCGCCCCGGCGCGCCGGCCGGCCCTTCCCAGGGTTCGACGGCATCGTCCACCCGCAGGTTGGACACCGTGAAGCCCGTGAGCCCCGCCTTGGGCTTGGAACCGCGCCCCGTGGCGCCCTCGTCGCGGATCTCGCCGCCGGCCCCCGTGGCCGCCCCGGGAAACGGCGCGATCGCCGTGGGGTGGTTGTGGGTTTCGACCTTCATCAGGATGTGCGACGTGATGTCGTGGCGGCGGTAGACGGTATCGGCCGCATCCGCCGCGTGGAAGGCCGACGCCGGGCCGCCCGCCATGACGGCGGCGTTGTCGGCATAGGCCACGATGGTGCCTTCGGGCTGGGCCGCATGGGTGGCGCGGATCATGTCGAACAGCGTCTGCGGCTGCGCCTGGCCGTCCAGCGTCCAATGGGCGTTGAAGATCTTGTGGCGGCAGTGTTCGCTGTTGGCCTGGGCGAACATCATCAGTTCGACGTCGGTGGGATCGCGTCCCAGATCGCGGTAGGCGCGCAGCAGATAATCGATTTCGTCAGCCGACAGCGCCAGGCCCAGGCTGGCGTTGCAGTCGTCCAGGGCCGCGCGGCCCTGCGCCATGACCGGCACCGCCCGGACCGGTTGGCCGGACACCGGAGCGAACAGGGCCTGGCCGTCGAAATCAGCCGGCATCACGGTTTCGGTCATGCGATCGTGCAGGCAGGCGGCGATGTCCCGGATCTGGGATTCGGTGAACTTCTGCGCGCCCAGCAGGCGGCGTTCGGGCGTGATGGCGTAGCGCACCCCGCGCTCGATGCGATGCACCTGCGGCAGGCCGCAATGCCGGGCGATGTCGGTGGCCTTGCTGGCCCAGGGGGAAATCGTGCCCAGGCGGGGCACCACCAGCAGTTGCGCGGCATGCCGGTCGGTCGATGCGGGCTCGCGCCGGCCGTCGTCCAGCAGCGCGTCGAGCCGCGCCCGGTCGGCATCGGACAGCGTCCCGTCCACCCCTGCGAAATAGCAGGCATGCGCCGCGACCGACGCCACCGGCAGTCCCCGGTCCGTCAGGGCGCGCAGCAGGCGCTGGCGGCGGAAATCGGACAAGGCGGCAGAACCAGGAATGATCAATACGGTGGTCACGGCAGAAGGCCCAAGGCAAACGGAAGGAAGAATCCTCCATTTTACCGGGATCGGGCCGACAACAGGTCCATGCCCCTGCCGCCATCCCGATGGATTGCCCGCCCCGGCCCGATAGGGTCGCCCATCCGGTCCTGACGGAAGGCCGCCCGAACGGCCTCAGCCAGCGGCAGGCGGGTAGCTGACGGCCAGGATGTCCAGTTCCTCGATGCCGGCCGGGGTGCGCAGGGTCACGACATCGCCTTCGCGCGCCTTGATCAGGGCGCGCGCCACCGGCGAGACCCAGCTGATGCGTCCGTTCAGGGGATCGGCTTCGTCCACGCCGACGATGGTGACGTTGAATTCCCGGCCCTGGCTGTCGCAATACTGCACGGTGGCGCCAAAGAACACCTGGTCGCGATTGGGCTGCTGCGAGGGATCGACCACCTCGGCCGATTCCAGGCGCTTTGTCAGGAAGCGGATGCGGCGGTCGATCTCCCGCAGGCGCTTCTTGCCGTAGATGTAGTCGCCGTTCTCGGAGCGGTCGCCGTTGGACGCCGCCCAGGACACGGTCTGCACCACGTCGGGCCGCTCCACGTTCATCAGATGCATCAGTTCATCGTTCAGGGCGCGATAGCCACCCGTGGTCATGTAGTTCTTCGTGCCGGCGGGCAATGCCCGCGCCTCGGGCAGGTCATCGTCCTCGTCCGCGTCCGATTCCTTGACGAAGGCCTTGTTCATGGTCGGTGTTCCTCCTGAATCCAATCCCGCCAGACGGGAACCAGGCTGTCCGGCAGGTCCGGCATGCGTCCCAGGTCGACGCGACCCACGCCCGGGGCGTGGAAATCCGAACCGCGGGATGCCTGGAACCCGTACGTCAGCGCCAGGCGGGCATACTGTTCATACTGCGCCGGGGTATGGCTGCCGGTGACGACCTCGACCCCCTGCCCGCCCAGGTCCTTGAAGGCCTGGAACAGGGCGTCGCGCTGCTGGGGCGTGTATTTGTAGCGCCCCGGATGGGCGATGACGGCCTTGCCGCCCGCCCCGCGTATCCAGCCCACGGCCTGTTCCAGACTGGCCCATTGAGTCGGCACGAACGCCCGCTTGTTCTCGCCCAGATAGCGGTCGAAAGCCTGCTGCAGGGATTTGACATGCCCCTGCTCCAGCAGGTGGCGGGCGAAATGCACGCGGCTGATCAGGTCGGGATTGTCCACGTGGCGCAAGGCGCCCTCGAAGGCGTCCGCGACGCCGCATTCGGCCAGGCGTTCGGCCACGAGCTTCGCCCGATCGAAGCGGCCCAGGCGGATTTCCGCCAGGCCGGCCGCCAGGTCGGCGTTGTCCGGGTCGATGTTCAGGCCCACGATGTGGACGGTCTTGCCGCAGAAGGTGACGGAGATCTCCACCCCCGGGATGAAGCCCATGCCCAGATCGCGGGCGGCCTGCGCGGCCTCGCTCAGGCCGCTGGTTTCATCGTGGTCCGACAGCGCCCACCAGTCCACGCCGTTGGCCTGCGCCCGCGCCGCGACTTCCGCCGGCGACAGGACGCCGTCCGACTGCCGGGAATGGCTGTGCAAATCAATGTTCAAGCTCATTCATCAGACTGTACACGACCGTGCGGCATCGTGCCGCGCCTCACTCCGCCAGCAGGAACCGCCGCACGGCTTCGATCTGGTCCTCCGAGCGCACCGTGGGAGCATGCCCCACGCCCAGGAACTCCACGCAACGGGCGTTGGCGTTGCGCCTGACCATCTGCTGCGCGGTCTCGGCCGAGAGGATGTCGGATTGAGCGCCCCGCAGGACCAGGGCCGGCATGGGCAAGTGGTCCCAGGCCCGCCACAGCAGTGCCTCGGCGGCGGCGGTGGCTTCAGGGGTTTGCAGGGCGAAAGGCTGGGCGATGCGCAGATCGTAATGCTTGACCCACTGCCCGCCCTGCTCGTGGAACACGTGTTCGGTCAGGGCCGTCCAGCCGGCGGCATCGTGCGGACCGAAGCCGCCGGACACGGCCCGCACGTAATCCACCGCCTGCTGAAACGACGCGAACCGGATGTCCTGGCCCACATAGCCGCCGATGCGCTCTAGGCCTTCCTGCGTCAGGGCGGGGCCGATATCGTTGAACACCATGCGGCCCAGGGGAACGTCCGGCGCGGCGCCCAGCCCCCAGGCGCCCCGGTCGGGACGCAGCGCCGGCGACACCATCGCCGCGCCGGCCAGGCCCAGGCCGATCAGCCCGCCCATCGACGTGCCCACCCAGTCCAGCCGGGCGGGCGCCAGGCGGGCGATCAGGGCCACCATGTCGGCCACGTACTGCGGCACGACGTAGCCGGCCGGGTCGATCAGCCAGTCGGACCGCCCGCGGCCGACCACGTCCGGGCAGACCACCCGATAGTCATCCCGCAGCGCCCGCGCCAGCGGATCGAAATCGCGGCCGGTGCGCGTCAGGCCATGCGCGCACAGCAGCACCCGGTCATTGCCCGGATCGCCCCATTCCCAGTACGCCATGCGGTGCAGGCCGGCCGGGCTGGCGCAGGTGACGAAATCCAAGCGGGGTTCGGCGTCTGAATGCGCAATCGGGGACATGATGAAGCCTCTTGCAAACGAGCGATACGTCGATTGTAGCGACGAATGCCCGCGCGCCCGCCCCGAGGCCGGGCGCGCGCCGCCGCCGCGTTCACACGTGCAGCGCCTGCCCCAGCGCCCGCAGCGCGGCTTCCTGGATGGCTTCGCCCTGGGTCGGGTGCGCGTGGATCGTGTGCCCCACGTCTTCCAGGCGGGCCCCCATTTCGATGGACTGGCCGAAAGCGGCGGCGAATTCGGACACGCCCCGCCCCACCGCCTGCCACCCCAGGATCAGATGGTTGTCGCGCCGCGCCACGACGCGCACGAAGCCGTCCGTGGATTCCAGCGTCATGGCCCGGCCGTTGGCCGCCAGCGGGAAGACGCCTTCCAGGGCCTCGATGCCGGCCGCCGCGGCCTGCTGCGGCGACAGCCCGGCCGTCACGACCTCCGGATCCGTGAAGCACACGGCCGGAATGGCGGCGGGCACGAAGCGCCGCACATGGCCCGCGATCTGTTCCGCCACGCATTCGCCCTGCGCCATGGCGCGATGGGCCAGCATCGGTTCTCCGGTCAGGTCGCCGATGGCCCACACGCCGCTCATGGAAGTCCGGCAGCGCTCGTCCACCTGAACGGCCAGGCCGTCCATGTCCAGCATCAGGGAACTGAGGCCGAAGCCCCGGCTGCGGGGCCGGCGGCCCACCGCCACCAGGATCTGCTGGGCGGGCAGCACCTGTTCCTCCGCCTTGGGCGGCTGGATGCGCAGGCCCTTGCCGTCCTCGCTCAGGCCCAGGACCTGGGTCTGCAGGTGCAGGTCGACGCCCAGGGATTTCAGGGCCTTGTGCACGGGCTTGACCAGTTCCGCATCGTAGGCGGGCAGGATGCGATCCTGGGCTTCGACGACGTCGACCTTGACCCCCAGTTTGCGGTAGACGGTGCCCAGTTCCAGGCCGATGTACCCCGCGCCCACGATGGCCAGGGATTTGGGCAGCTTCTTCGGCGACAGGGCCTCGGTGGAGGAAATCACCGGGCCGCCGAAGGGCATGAAGGGCAAAGCGGCGGGTTCCGACCCCGTCGCCAGCAGCAGGTGTTCGCAGCGGATGCGCTGAGGCGCGCCCGCCTTGCCTTTGACGACCGGATCCACGTCCACGGTCTTGCCGTCGACGATGCGCGCCCACCCCTGGACGACCGTGACCTTGTGCTTTTTCAGCAGGGCCCCGATGCCGCCCGTCAGTTTCTTGACGATGCCATCCTTCCAGGCGATGCTGCGGTCCAGGTCCAGTTCCGGCGAGCGGGCGCGGATGCCCAGGGGAGAATCCCCCGCATAGCCCTGCAGGGCGTGGAATTGTTCCGCGACGTGGATCAGGGCCTTGGAGGGAATGCAGCCGATGTTCAGGCAGGTGCCGCCCAGGGTGGCGCCTTCCACCAGCACGGTGGGAATGCCCAGCTGGCCCGCCCGGATGGCGGCCACGTAGCCGCCGGGGCCGCCGCCAACGATCAGCAAAGTGGTATTGATGGGATTGGACATGCTTACTCCACGAACAGAAGCGCCGGGCATTCCAGATAGCGCCGGATGCACTGGATGAACTCGGCGGCGTGCATGCCGTCGACCACGCGATGATCAAAGGACGAGGACAGGTTCATGAGCTTGCGGGCCACGACCCGACCCTCCTGGAAGACCGGACGCTCGACCACGCGGTTGACGCCCACGATGGCGACTTCCGGGTGATTGATCACCGGCGTGGAGACGATCCCGCCCAGCGGCCCCAGGCTGGTGATGGTGATGGTGGAACCCGTCAATTCGTCGCGCGCAGCCTTGCCCTGGCGGGCGGCCTCGGCCAGGCGGGCGATTTCCGCCGCGCAGGACCAGAGGTCCAGGGTTTCGGCATGACGGACCACAGGCACCATCAGGCCCGACGGCGTCTGCGCCGCCACCCCCAGGTGCACGGCGCCGAACTGGGTCACCACGCCGGCGTCGTCATCGAAGCGCGCGTTGATCTGCGGGAATTCGCGCAGGGCCAGCACCATGGCCCGCCCCAGGAAGGGCAGCAGGGTCAGTTTGCCGCGTTCGGTGCTGTAGCGGGCATTGAGCCGGGCGCGCAGGGACTCCAGTTCGGTGACGTCGATTTCCTCGACGTACGTGAAGTGCGGGATGCGCCGCTTGGATTCCTGCATCTTCTGCGCGATCTTGCGCCGCAGCCCGATGACGGGAACGGCGGTTTCGTCGTCGTGGGACTGGTACAGGGACCCGGTGGTGCGATGCGAAGTGTCGTTGCGGTCGCGGGCCAGCCAGGCGTCCAGGTCCCCCTGGGTGATGCGGCCCGCCGGGCCGCTGCCCGGCACGTACTGCAAGGTGATGCCCAGGTCCCAGGCGCGGCGGCGCACAGCGGGCGAAGCCAGGGGCCGCTGGCCCTCGGGCCGCGCGGGCGCGTGGGTGGCGGCATGCGGCGTGCGGGCCGCAGGGGCGGCCGGCGCGGGAGCGATTTCAGCCATCGGAGCCGGCGCCGCGCGGGGCGCTGCCGGCGCGACTGCCGCCGGGGCGGCATCCGCAGTCCCGGCCCGAAGCGCTGCCTCGGCGCGCGCGCCGCCGGCCTGCGCCGGGGCAGCGTCCGGGGACGGCGAGGCGGATGCTGCCGGTTCCGCAGGCGCGGCGCGGGTCTTGAAGGTGTGCTCGTTGCCCTCGCCCTCGACTTCCAGGCGGATCAGTTCGGACCCCACCGCCATGACCTGGCCGACCTGCCCGCCCAGCGAAACGACCTGCCCATGCACGGGGGACGGCACCTGCACGGTGGCCTTGTCGGTCATGACGTCGGCCAGGACCTGGTCCTCGACCACCGCGTCGCCCGGCTGGACGTGCCATTCGACCAGTTCGACTTCCGCAATGCCTTCGCCGATGTCAGGCATCTTGATGATGTGAATACCCATTATGCCTCCCGGAACGCACGTTTGAATGCCTCGGCCACCCGCTTGGGGCCGGGGAAATACGCCCATTCATGGGAATGCGGATACGGCGTATCCCACCCCGTGATGCGTTCGATCGGGGCTTCGAGATGATAGAAACAGTGTTCCTGGACCAGCGCGCACAACTCGGCGCCGAAACCGCTGGTGCGGGTGGCTTCGTGCAGCACCACGCAGCGGCCGGTCTTGCGCACCGACGCCAGGATGGTGTCCAGATCCAGCGGCCACAGGCTGCGCAGGTCGATGATGTCAGCCTCGATGCCGGCGTCCTTGGCGGCGACTTCCGCCACATAGACCATGGTGCCGTAGGTCAGCACGGTCAGGTCGCGGCCTTCGCGGTAGAGCGCGGCCTTGTCCAGCGGCACGCTGTAATAGCCTTCCGGGACATTGCCCAGCGGATGCTTGGACCAGGGCACGACCGGCTGGTCGTGATGACCGTCGAACGGCCCGTTGTACAGGCGCTTGGGCTCCAGGAAAATGACGGGGTCGTCATTTTCGATGGAACTGATCAGCAGGCCCTTGGCATCGTAGGGATTGGAGGGCATGACGGTGCGCAGGCCCGAGACGTGCGTGAACAGGGCCTCGGGGCTCTGGCTGTGGGTCTGGCCGCCGAAGATGCCGCCGCCGCAGGGCATGCGGATCGTCAGCGGCGCCGTGAAACCGCCCGCCGAGCGGTAGCGCAGGCGGGCGGCCTCGGAAAAGATCTGGTCGGCCGCCGGATAGAAATAGTCCGCGAACTGGATTTCGACCACGGGGCGCAGGCCATAGGCGCCCATGCCCACGGCGGCCGCCACGATGCCGCTCTCGGAAATGGGCGCGTCGAACACCCGCGACTGGCCGTATTTGGTCTGCAGGCCTTCGGTGCAGCGGAACACGCCGCCGAAGTAGCCCACGTCCTCGCCGAAGATGACGACGTTCTCGTCGCGGTCCAGCATGATGTCCATGGCCGATCGCAGGGCCTGGATCATGGTCATGGGGCGTGTTTTCATCGTGTCCTGTGCCATGCTCACACCCCCAGTTCCTGGCGCTGCCGGCGCAGGTGTTCCGGCATTTCCTTGTAGACGTCCTCGAACATGGTGGCCACGCTGGACGTGCGTCCCGTGGCCAGCGTGCCGTGGGCTTCCGCCTTCTTCTGGGCCGCGACGATCTCGGCCTCGCAGGTTTTCTGGGCGTCCTGGTGTTCCTGTTCGGACCAGATGCCGCGCCCGATCATGTACTGCTTCAGGCGGGCGATCGGGTCGCCCAGCGGGAAGCGCGACCAGTCGTCGGCCGGCCGGTATTTCGACGGATCGTCGGACGTGGAATGCGGCCCCGCCCGGTAGCTGACCCATTCGATCAGCGTGGCGCCATGGTTGCCGCGGGCGCGATCGGCCGCCCAGCGCGAGGCGGCGTACACCGCCAGGAAATCGTTGCCGTCCACCCGCAGGGACGCCACGTTGGAGCCGATGCCGCGCGCCGCCAGGGTGATGCCCTCGCCGCCCGCCACCGACTGGAAGGTGGAAATGGCCCATTGGTTGTTGATGACGTTCAGGATCACCGGCGCGCGGTAGACGTTGGCGAACAGCAGCGCCGTCTGGTAATCGGATTCGGCGGTGGCGCCGTCGCCGATCCAGCCGCAGGCGATGCGGGTGTCGCCCTTGATGGCGGAGGCCATGGCCCAGCCCACGGCCTGCGGCATCTGCGTGCCCAGATTGCCCGACAGGGTGAAGAAGCCCTTTTCCGGCACGGAATACAGCACCGGCAGCTGGCGGCCTTTCAGGGGATCTTTGTCGTTCGAGAAGATCTGGCACATCATGTCGAACAGCGGATAGTCCTGGGCGATCAGCAGCCCCTGCTGGCGATAGGACGGAAAATGCATGTCGCCGTCCCGCAGCGCCAGCGACTGGCCGATGGCGATGGCTTCCTCGCCCAGGCACTGCATGTAGAAAGAGGTCTTTTTCTGGCGCTGGGCGATGACCATGCGGGCATCGAAGATGCGCGTCTTGATCATGGCCTGCATGCCCCGCCGAAGAATGGCGTCGTCGGGCAGGTCTTCGGCCCAGGGACCGACCGCCTGGCCGTCATCATCCAGCACCCGGATCAGGCCCAGGGCCAGGTCGCGCGTGTCGTAGGGGATGGTGTCGATGGGAGGTTTGCGAGCGGCGCCAGCCGGCTGCAGCCGCAGGTAGGAAAAGTCGGTCGCCTGACCGGGACGCCCCGAGGGTTCGGGGACATAGAACTTCAGCGGTGTCTGTGTCATGATCGCAGAAATCTTTTGGATTTGCCATTAACCCGTTGGCGGGCAACAGTCGTCTTGTGGACGGCTGCCGCATCATCGCCGATCCCGCCATGCCGCGCAAGATCGCGTAAACCACTACGGGCGCCGTCCGTGCCAATAACGACGGGACGACTCAAGAACACTGTACAACGACAGGCCGGTGCCGCGCGACTGGGCATTTACCCCGCCCTGCCAGTCCGTGCGCCAGATCGTCGCGCCGGACCGGCGCCAGCGGTCCAGCACGGCCTCGTTCGGATGGCCGTGGCGGTTCCAGCGGCCCACCTGCACGATGACGTGCCGGGCGGCCACGGCCTGGACGAAGGGCGCCGACGAAGAGGTGTGCGAACCGTGATGCGCGGCGACCACGACGTCGGCGGGGGTCAGGCCGCGCCGCACCAGGGCCGCCTCGGTGCGGGCTTCGATGTCGCCGGTCAGCAGCAGGCTGTGATACTGGCCGCGCACCCGCAGCACACAGCTGCCGGCATTGGCCTGGACGTCCTTGCGCTCACGGCGCACGTCCAGGGGCCAGAGAAATTCGAAACTGACGCCGTCGATCCGCCAGCGCCCGCCGAACCGACAGGGGCTGGCGGCCAGCGGACGCGAAGCGGGCGGCGCCTGCAGCAGCCGGGCTTCCCGGTCCAGCCAGCGGTCCAGGTCGAAGGAACTGAAGGCCTGCTCCACCCGCACGGCTTCCAGGATGCTGCGCGCGCCGCCCGCATGATCCAGGTCGGCATGGGACAGGACCAGGGCATCCAGGCGCCGCACCCCCAGCGCCCGCAGGGCGGGCGCGACCGTCCGGGCGCCCTCGTCCGCATCCCGCGCATGGCGGGCCCCGGCGTCGAAGACGATGTCGTGCCCGGCGGTGCGCAGCAGCAAAGCGCTGCCCTGCCCCACGTCCAGGGCATGCAGGTCCCATTCGCCCTCGCCCGGACGCGGCGGCGTCCACAGCGCCATGGGCAGCAGGGCCAGCCAGGCCCAGCGGCGCCGGCGCCACAGCATTGCGGCCGCCTGGCGGCCGCGCGACGCCCATGCCGCTTGCGCTCGACCGGACCCGGCGGAAACGGGGAAAGGCGCACACCGGGCAACGTCGCGGCCCGGAGAGCCGGATGCCCCAAACCCCGCGCCCGAACGACGACACCCCGACCGGGCGCCATCCGGCCACAAAGCGCAGGCCGCCCCGGCCGCCGCCAGCAGGTACAGCCAGGCGGGGCCAGCCGCCACCGGCCAGGTCGGCAGACCGGCCAGCCATTCGGTCGGCCGCATCATCAGCGCCAGCACGCCGTGGGCCAGCCACGCCAGGCCGGCGGCGGCCCAGTCCAGGCCCGGCGCCAGGGACACGGCCGCCAGCATCAGCGACAGCGGCGTGACGCACAGTTCGATCAGGGGAATGGCGTAGGCATTGGCCGCCGGGGACACCAGGGACACCTCGTGGAACACCCAGGCCAGCGCGGGCGCCAGCGCCAGGGTGATGGCCCACTGCAGGCGGGCCGCCAGTTTCAGGCTCCGCAGCCAGCGGCCAGTGCGCGACACAGAGCCCGAAGCTGGCTGCGTCTGCTGAGACGCACCATGCCCCGCCGCCAGCAGCACCGCCACGGCGGCGAAGGACAGCCAGAAGCCGCTGGCCAGCAGGGACCAGGGGTCCAGCGCCACGACGACGGCGGCGGCCAGCGCCAGCACCCGGGATGCGCTCAGGCGCAGCTGCAGGGCCTGGGCGCCCGCCACCACCGCCAGCATCATGAAGGTGCGGCGGGCGGGCACGCCCCAGCCCGCCAGCAGGCAATACAGCCAGGCCGTGATCAGGGCGGCGCAGGCGGCCGCCCGCCGGGCCGGCCAGTATTCGGCCAGCACGCGGCCGCGCCAGGACAGGCGGCACCACAGCCAGCGCGCGGCCAGCGCCGCCACGCCCGCCAGCATCGTGATGTGGGACCCGGAGATCGACACGAGGTGCGTCAGGCCGGTGCGGTTGAAGATGCGCCAGTCGGCATCGTCCATCCCATCCTGATCGCCAATGGCCAGGGCCCGCAGCACGGCGCCGTAGCGCTTGCCGTCCAGATGCGGGGCCATGGCCTGGCGGATCCGGTGCCGCGCCCGGTCGGCCACGACGGAGATGCCGTGCCAGTCCTCGTCCCGCAGATGCTCCGGCACGCCGCGCACCGTGCCGCTCGCCCGGATGCCGGCGGCGAACACATGGCCCTCGTAATCGAAGGCGGCGGCGTTTCGCGCCGCCTGGACGGGCCTCAGGACCAGCGCCATGCGCCACACCTGGCCCGCACGCACGATCGGAAACGGCGGGTCGGCGGGCCGCGCCGCCGCATAAGGGCTGCGCCAGCCCGACGCCGGCCAGTTGACCAGGATCCGTCGCGGCACCCCCGCCGGGTGCGAATCCAGCACGTCCGCCTCGAAGCGGATCCGGTCCGGCTGCAGGCGCGGCAGCCCCTGGACGCGCAGCGTGACCCGCGACACCCGGTCCACATTGCCGTCCTCCAGGACCTGGGCGAGCCGCTGCTGCGCCCAGAAGACGGTGGCAGAAAACGCCAGGCCCGCGGCCAGCAGCCACAGCGCCAGGATGCATGCTGCGCGGGCCAGCGGCGGCGTCCGATCCCGCTGCGACCCGTTTTCCCTGAAAGCGGCGTCATCCGGGAGCGACGCGTCCGTCGCGCGGACCCCGGTCCGGCGGCGCAGGAACCCGGCCAGGCCCAGCATGGCCGCCGGAACCAGCACCGTGGCCGCCAGCCAGGGCCACGCCGGCAACCGGGCCAGTTGATGCGCGGCCCCCGCCCCCAACAGCCCCGCCGCCACCGCCAGCCGACCGATCATCCCCTGCCTCCGAATGCCTTCGACAGGACAGGCTAAGGGGCGCGAGCGTGACAAAACCAGGCCCTCGGGCCGCTTTTGTCACGCTCGTCAGGCCGCGGGCATGCCATGCAGGCCGGCGGCCGGGCGCTTCACATCAGGATTTCCGATCCAGCGCTTCGCATTTTTTGCTCATGTAAGGCAAGGCGCGCACGGAGGATTCCCGGAATACGAGCCAGTCATGATCCCCGTCGATCACCCGGTATTCCACGTCCTTGGGCTGGGTCGCGTGCAGCGTCCAATACAGCTTGGCGGCCGCCAGCACGATGCCGAAGCGGTCATGGTCGCCGGACTCGATCCACATCGGCACGATGGTGTTCGCCTTGCGGTAAGCCGGCAATCTGGCGGGATACAGCGAATTCGTCCAGGCGGCTTCGTCGAACTTCCCGTCCCTGGCGAATTGCGGCGTCTTGCGCGACGCCGACGTGGGCGGCGGGAACGGATCGTAGATGGCGGGGCTCAGGACCCCCGCGGCGCAGAACAGGTCCGGATGGGACAGGCTCAGGTTCAGGGCGCCGTACCCCCCCATCGACAGGCCGCCGATCGAGCGCCCGGCGCGGTCGGTGCGGATCTTGTAGTGCTGCTCGGCATAGGGGATGACGTCCTTGATGAAGGCGGTCTCGGCCTTGACCGCATTGGCGTCCGCGTACCAGGACTCGGGGCCGGTGGTCGGCATCACGATGACGGAGCGGCGCAGCTCGCGCCGGGCGATCAACTGGTCGGCCGTCACCTGGATGCCGCCCTTGAGGACCCAGGCAGTCTCGTTGGAACCGGCGCCGTGCAGCATGTAGATCACCGGCAGTTTCTCCTGGGCGTCCTCATACTCGTCGGGCAGATAGACCTGCATCTTGAGATCCCGGCCCAGCGTGGGCGAGGCGAACGAAGCCTGCACGATCTCGCTGGCCAGGGCGGGCGCGGCGGCGCAGGCGGCGGCCGCGACGGCGGCGGCCAGGCTCAAAGTATGTTTTGGCATGTCTTCCTCTCGGCATGAGCATCCGGAGCCTGTCGCGGCGGGCGCCGCGAAACACGCTCCGGAACTCATTATGCATCGCGGCCCCGTCCGGGGCGCGGAAGACGGGCGGCGCGCCGAACGGCGCGGGTCATGCCGCCACCGGCCCGCTCAAGGAGACGCCAGCAGCGCCTCCAGCTTCGGCAGGACCCGCATCGCATTGCGGCCGCATTGCGCGACCACCGCATCCCGGGCCTCCGAGCGCAGCGCGGCCAGGCTGTCGGCGATCCGGGCGACCTCGCCGGGCTCGTTGCGGGCCGGCCGCGGCCGACCGTCCGCATCGCGCCCCAGCCAGGCGGGCGGAATGTCGGGGGCGTCGGTTTCCAGCACCAGCGCCGTCGCCGGCAGCCGCGCAGCCAGGCGGCGGATCTGCAGGGCGCGATCGAAGGTCATGGCGCCGCCCACCCCCAGGGCGAACCCCTGTCCCAGGAACTGCTCGGCCTGCTGGACGCTGCCGTTGAAGGCATGGGCGATGCCGCCGATCGACGGGCGCCGGCGCAGATGCTTCAGCAGCACGTCCTGGGACTTGCGCACGTGCAGCAGCACGGGCAGATCGAACCGCCGCGCCAGATCCAGCTGGCGGGTGTAGAACCGTTCCTGCCGCGCCCGCAGCTCGGGCGTGCCGGCTTCGGGCACGAAGAAATCCAGGCCGATCTCGCCGACGGCCACCAGGCGGGGATCGTCCCGCCAGGCATGCAGGCGATCTTCCAGAAACACCAGGTCGTCTTCACCCGCCCGCGGCACGTACAGGGGATGGATGCCCAGCGCATAGGCGCCGCCCGGCAGGGATGCCGCCAGGTCGCGCACGGTTTCGAAATTGTCCCGGCAGACGGCCGGGATGACGATCCCGTGGACGCCGGCGTGCCTGGCCCGATGGACGACGTCCGCCCGATCCGCATCGAATTCGGCGGCATCCAGGTGGCAATGCGTGTCAATGAGCATTCGCGTCTCCGTCCAGCGCGGGCCGCAGCGTATTGAAGACCAGCGTCCTCAGCCCTCGGCCAAGTGGCCCGCCTGCATGTGCAGCTGCCGGTGGGCCAGCGCCGCCAGGGCCGGATCGTGCGTCACGATGATGAAGGCCGTGCCCAGATTCTGGTTGATGCTGCGCAGCAGGTCAAACATGGCATCGGCCGTGTGGCGATCCAGATTGCCCGTGGGCTCGTCGGCCAGCACGCAGGCCGGCTGCGTCACCAGGGCGCGCGCCAGGGCGACCCGCTGGCGCTCGCCGCCGGACAGCTGCCCCGGAAAGTGGGCGGCGCGGTTCCCCAGGCCGACCTGCTCCAGCAAGCCGCGCGCCTGTTCGCGGGCCTGGGCGCGTCCCAGGCGGCGCACGATCAGCGGCATGGCCACATTGTCCAGGGCGGAAAATTCCGGCAGGAGATGATGGAACTGATAGACGAAGCCCAGCGCCCGGTTGCGCAGCTGGCTGCGCTTGCGCTCGCTCAGGCCGTTGGCGGACTCGCCGCCAACCCAGAGCTGCCCGTGGTCGGGCTGGTCGAGCAGGCCCAGCACGTGCAACAGCGTGCTCTTGCCCGAGCCGGAGGCGCCCACGATGGCCACCATTTCATGGGCCCGCACGGCCAGGCTCACGTCCTGCAGGACTTCCACCCGGCCCGCGCCCTCGTCGTAGGTCTTGACGAGATGCTCGGCGCGCAGCACCGTCTTGACGTCGTTCACCGCATCAGTCATGGCGCAGCACCTGGGCAGGTTGCAGGCGGGAGGCCCGCCAGCTGGGATAGAGGGTCGCCAGCAGCGACAGGACCAGCGAAGTCACGCCGATGACGGTGATGTCGCCGACCTGCGGGTTGGAAGGCAGTTCGCTGATGAAGTAGATCTGCTGAGGCAGGAAATGAATGCCGAGCAGCCGCTCGATCCAAGGCACGATGACGTCGATGTTGTAGGCGGCCAGCGTTCCCAGCAGCACCCCGGCCGCCGTGCCGACCACGCCGATCAGCGCCCCCTGCACCAGGAAGATCCGCGCGACTTCCGCCGGCGTCGCCCCCAGGGTGCGCAGGATGGCGATGTCGGACTGCTTGTCCTTGACCGCCATCACCAGGGACGACAGCAGATTGAAGGCCGCCACGGCCACGATCAGGGTCAGGATCAGGAACATCATGCGCTTTTCCGTCTGCACCGCCGCAAACCAGGTGCGGTTGTTCTGCGTCCAGTCCATGGCGCGGATCCCCTGCGGCATCAGGCCCAGCAGTTGCCGGGCCACCTGCGGCGCCTTCTGCATGTCGGCGATCCGCAGGCGCACCCCGCTGACGCCGCTGTCGCGGAAGACCCGGGCGGCATCCTGCACGTTCACGAAGGCCAGGGTGGCGTCGTATTCGTAATAGCCGGTCGCGAAGACGCCGGACACCGTGAACTGCCGCATGCGCGGCGCGAAGCCGGCTGGGGAGATCGAGCCCTGGGGCGCGAGCATCAGCACGGTGTCGCCGGTGGACAGGCCCAGGGACTGGGCGATCTGGCTGCCGATGATGACGTGGAAGGAACCGGGCGACAGGCTGTCCAGCGAACCGGATTCCAGCTGCCCTTTCAGGTCGGAGACCTGCGGCTCGATGGCCGGATCGATGCCGCGGACCTGCACGCCGCTGAGCGACTGCCCGCGCGCCAGCATGGCCTGGGCCGCGACGAAAGGCGCCGCGCCCCGGACCTCGGGATCGGCCTCGGCGTCCTTGGCCAGGTCCTGCCAGCGTTCCAGAACCTGCTGGTGATCCACGCCCGGCACATAAAGTTCGATGTGCGGCAGCACCGACAGCATGCGATCGCGCACCTGCGTCTGGAAGCCGTTCATGACGGACAGGACGATGATCAGGGCCGCCACCCCCAGGCCGATCCCCGCCATGGAACTGGCCGCCACGAAGGACACGAAGCGGTCCCCCCGGCGTCCGCCACGCCCGATGCGGGCCAGGCCGGCGTACCGCGCCCCGATCCACCATTCATAGGCCATGAGCACCGCCTTTCGATCTGTTTGACTCTACAATTCCGACATGCATATCGTGATTTCCGGGGCTTGGCCCGATCCTGAAGTGGCCGCCGAACTGGCGCCCCATCTGGCGCAGCGCGCCCCCACACTGGCCCGCTGGCTGGACCGCGGCAAGGCCGTCCAGACCCCCAGCCCGGCCGCCGAGACCTGGTGCACGCCCCTGGAACACTGGCGTTTGCAGGCGCGGGGTTTTGTTGCAGCACAAGCCGAGCATATTAGCGCAGGTCTGGGTCCCCTGCGCGCCGACGCGGCCGGCGACGACCCCGTCTGGCTGGCCGAATTGATCCACATGGCGCCCTCGCGCGACGGCGCCGCGCTGCTGCCCGCCGCCACGCTGGACATCACGGAGGAACAGTCCGCCGCCCTGCTGAGCACGGCCCGGGAACACCTGGACGACAGCGGCCTGCAACTGGAATCCATCGGCCCGGACACCTGGCGCGTGCGCTGGCCCGGGGCCGTCCGGCTGGCCTGCGCCAGCCCGGCGCTGGTGGCGACCAGCGCGGTCAACGACTGGTGGCCGCAGGATCCGGCGGCGCGCCCCTGGCGCCGCCTGGTCAATACGCTGCAAATGGCCTGGTTCGAGCATCCCGTCAACCAGGCCCGCCAGGAAAGCGGCCTGCCCCCGCTCAACAGCCTCTGGCTGTACGGCGGCGCCCGGCCCTCGCAGCTGACCCGCCCCGAGCCCGCCGACCTGCGCATCGACACCTCGCTGCAGAACGCGGCCGTCACGCAGAACTGGGGCGACTGGATCGAGGCGCTGGCCGCGCTGGAACAGCATTGCTTCGCCCCGCTGGCCGGCCGGCAGCCGACACTGGTGCTGACCGGGCTCGACCGCTACGTCACCGTGACCGCTGCAGGCGGCTGGCTCGCGCGGCTGCGCGCCCGGGACTGGAGGAGCTGGTGGTGCAGCCGCTGATCCGTCCCCGCAGCGCGAACCGGCAGCGCGCCCAGGCCCTGGCCGAAGCCGGCATCCATCCCCTGCTGGCCCGGCTCTGGGCCGCCCGGGGCCTGGCGCAGTCCACGCCGACGGACTGGTCGGCCCTGATCCCGCCTGCCCAACTGACGCACGTCACCGACGCCGCCCGGCTGCTGGCCGATGCCATCGCGGCGGACCGGAAGCTGCTGATCGTGGCCGACTACGACTGCGACGGCGCCACCGCCTGCGCCGTCGCGGTGCGCGGGCTGCGGGCCTTCGGCGCCCGGGTGGACTTCCTGGTGCCCAACCGCTTCGAAACCGGCTACGGCCTGTCGCCCGCCGTGGTGGAACTCGCCCGCCGGCACCCCGCCGGCCAGCCGGACCTGCTGATCACCGTCGACAACGGCATCGCCAGCATCGACGGCGTGGCGGCCGCCCGGGCCGCGGGCATGCAGGTCATCGTCACCGACCATCACCTGCCGGGCGACGAACTGCCGGCCGCGCTGGCCATCGTCAATCCGAACCAGGCGGGCTGCGGCTTTCCCTCCAAGCACCTGGCCGGCGTGGGCGTGATCTTCTACGTGCTGCTGGCCCTGCGGGCCGTGCTGCGCGAGCGCGGCGCCCTGCCCGCCCAGGGCGGCCCCCGCCTAGACGGCCTGAGCGATCTGGTGGCCCTGGGCACCGTGGCGGACGTGGTCCGCCTGGACGCCAACAATCGACTGCTGGTCGCGCAGGGTCTCAAGCGCATCCGCCAAGGCCGCATGCAGGCCGGGATCGCGGCGCTGTTCGAAGTGGCCGGACGCGATCCCGGGCAGGCGGGCACGAACGACCTGGGCTTCGCCCTCGGGCCGCGCATCAACGCGGCCGGCCGCATGGCCGACATGAGCCTGGGCATCCACTGCCTGCTGGAAGACGACCCCGCCCGCGCCCGCGCCCTGGCGCGGGCCCTGGACGACATCAACCGCGAACGGCGCAGCCGCGAAACGGAAATGCGCGACGAAGCGCTGGCGCACCTGGACGGCCAGCCCCTGGCCCAGGCCGCCAGCGTCTGCGTCTGGCAGGCGGGCTGGCACCAGGGCGTCATCGGCCTGGTGGCGTCGCGCCTGAAGGAAACCTACTGGCGCCCGGCCCTGGCTTTCGCGCCGGACGAAGCCGGCACGCTGCGCGGTTCGGGCCGCTCGGTTCCCGAAGTCCACCTGCGCGATGCGCTGGACCTGGTCAGCAAGCGCCTGCCCGGCGCCATCCTGCAGTTCGGCGGCCACGCCATGGCCGCCGGCCTGACGCTGCATCAGGCGGCATTCGACGATTTCGCGCGGCAGTTCGACGACGCCGTGCGCACGATCAGCGGCCGCGACGGCTTCGAGCCCTGCCTGGAGACGGACGGCTCTCTGGAGCCTCTGTACGCCACGGCCGACACGGCCGCGCTGCTGGCCGAACAGATCTGGGGGGCGGGATTCCCGGCGCCGCTGTTCCAGGACCATTTCCAGGTCGTGCACCAGCGGGTGCTGAAAGAGCGCCACCTGAAGCTTTTCCTGGAACGGGACGGCCGGCGCATCGACGCCATCTGGTTCAACCACGCCGACCCCCTGCCCGAACGGATCATGGCGGTCTACCGCCTGGACAGCAACACCTGGGGGGGGCAGACCACCGTGCAGCTGCTGATCGAACACGCCCAGGCCGCCTAGCGATCCGATCGGCGGCGCCCCGCCCCGCCCGGCCGCGCAAGGCGTCCGGACGCCGATCAGGCCCGAGGGGCGCGTCCGGGCCAGACGGCCAGCATCAGGCCCAGCAGGGCGGCCGCAAAGGCCAGGGCATGCAGCCGACTGAAGGATTCCCCCAGCGCGAGCACGCCGACGCAGGCCGCCCCCACGGGCAGCAGCACGGTGAACACGCCCGCCCGCGACGCCGGCACCCGGCGCAGCCCCGTCATCCAGAGCCAGATGGTGCCGCTGGCCGCCAGGCCGTAGAACAGCAGCAGACCCCAGGTCGGGCCGGTGACCGCCGCGAAATCGAAATGCCAGGCCGCGTAGGCGCCGGCCGGCAGCATCAGGGCGAAGCCCCACACGTTCATCAGCGCGCTGATCCGCTTGGCCGACAGCGTCCCGGTCAGTTGCTTGCCGATGACGGCGTAGGCGGCTTCGCACAGGACCGCGCCTCCCAGCAGGCCGTAGCCCAGCCACCGGGTCGCCGATTCAGGCGCCAGCCCCTCGTCGGCGGGCCGGGTCAAGGCCAGCAGCGCGATGCCGCACACGGCGCAGGCGATGGCGGCCAGCACCTGCGGCCGGATCGCCTCGCGCAGCACCAGGCGGCTAAGCACCGCGATGGCGGCCGGGATGGCCGACATGATGATCCCGGCCGCCACGGCGCTGCTGTAGCTGACGCCCAGCACCATGAACACCGTGAACAGAAAGCTGCCGATGAAGGATTCCAGGAAGACCAGCCAGCGCACGCGCGGGGTCAGGGGCGCTTCCGTGGTCGGCTTGCGCAGCCAGTGCAGGACCGCCAGCCCCCCGATGCCGAACCGCAGGCACCCAAGCAGGAAGACGGGAAAGATCACCGCCAGCGGCTTGCTCAGGGCCACATAGGCCCCGACCACGAACATGCTGGAACCGAGACAGAGGTACGCCAGGCCCGGATGCAGGTCCGCGCCGCCGCGCGTCATGCGGGGCCCCGGCGCGACGACAGCACGATGCCGCCGATGATCAGCAGGAAAGCCAGGGCGTGATAGCCGTGCGGGTACTCGCCCAGCAGCCCCAGGGACAGCAGCGCGGCGATCAGGGGGGTCAGATTGTTGAAGAAGCCCGCCAGGGTCGGCCCGACGCGCTGGACCCCGGCGCCCCAGCAGCGAAAGGCGATCACCGCCGGCCCGATGGCGACGAAGGCCACCGTCGCCGCCAGGGGCCAGCCCCAGACGACCCGCTGCCCGCCCATCCCCCATTCGAGGGCGGCGAACAGGCCCGACCAGGCGGCCCCGTACACGACCTGCCCCAGCAGGAACCCCGCCCAATGGGCGCGGATCGGGGCATCGGCCGGCACCCGCGTCAGCTGCCAGCTGTAAAAGGCCCAGAAGATGGTGGCCAGCACCATCAGCAGGTCCCCGGCCACGAAACGCAAGGCCCGCAACTGCGCCCATTCGCCATGGGACAGCACCAGCGCGACCCCGACCAGGGACAGCACGGACCCAAGGATCTGCGAGGGGCGGATCGCCACCCCGTGAAAGACCCGCCCAACGATCAGCATCCAGACCGGCATGCTGGCCGCCACCAGGGTGACGTTCACCGGCGTGGACGTGTGCAGGGCCAGATACTGCAGAGAGTTGTACAGCCCCACTCCCAGCAGCCCCAGCAAGGCGTAGCGCGGCCACTGCCGCCAGATGTCGCTGCCGGCCCGCAGGACCCGATGGCCCAGCGGCAGAAGCAGCAGCAGGGCCACCGCCCAGCGCAGGAAATTCAGGGTCAGGGGCGGCACCAGATCCACGGCGACGCGACCCACCACGGCATTGCCGGCCCACAGCGTGGGAGGAATCAGCAGCAGGGCCACTGTGCCGGGGGTCAATCTGTCGTTCATGCGTCTGGTTTGTTCGAGTCGGTCAGCGGCAATTCTAACCGTCGCTTTATTTCTTGACATAATACCGCTTCAAGCCTTAACATAAGAGCTTGTTTCATCAGCGGTTTTCAGTGTTCGCCGGCTCGCCGGCTGCCTTGGCGGGTCCAGTGTCCCTGGCGCCTGCCGCCTCTCTGGGGCCTGGCCCCTGTCTGGTTTCTGATCGCCCCTACGATCCTGTCGTCCTTCCGACCGCGGATGGACCGGCCCTGTGTTTGTCCGCTGATGATTTGATGAATTTACGGGAGCACACGCTATGGCCAAAGAAGAACTACTCGAAATGCACGGATCGGTGACCGAGGTCCTGCCGGACTCCCGCTTCCGCGTCACGCTGGACAATGGGCACCCGGTCATCGCCTACACCGGCGGCAAGATGCGCAAGCATCACATCCGCATCCTGGCGGGCGATCAGGTCACGCTGGAAATGTCCCCCTACGACCTCAGCAAGGGCCGCATCACCTTCCGCCACCTGAACCGCGGCCCCGGCTCCGCTCCCTCCGCTCCGCGTCGCCGCAACTGATCATCCCGCCGCGCCCCTGCCCAGGGGCGCGATTTCTTTTAGTGACAGTCCGGGACGGTCTGATCCAGATAGACCTCGAATGCAATGGCCCGGGCCTGTTCCCGGGCCTCGCCCCGCAAGGCGGCCGGGCTCAGCGCCCGGCTCAAGGCCTCGCGGCCCGCGGCGGACAGATCGGCCCGCCGCAACTGCGTCAGCTTTTCCTTCCGATACGGCGCCAGCTGCGCTGAAAATTTTCGCCATTCGGGATATTTCAGCAGCTCGCGCAGAAAATCCTCGTCCGCCACCGCCGCATCGCACTGCCCCGTGCGCAGGGCCAGCAAGGCATCGGCCGCGGCCGGATACACCTGCTCGATGGCCGCGAACCGGGCGCTCAATTCACCCACATAACGCCCGTCGGCGCTCAGGCAGACCGTGCGTCCGGACAGCGCGGTCCAGTCATGGATATCGGTGTCGGTGCGCATGATCGCCAACGGGCTGGCCGACCAGCCCACATCCTGGCGCCGGACGCCATCGGGCAGCGCGGCATCCGCCGGCGCGACGCCCGTCCAGGCGTCCAGTTCGCCATCCCTCAGCCGCGTCAGGGCCTGATCCAGGGCCACGGCCTGCACGGGCGCGCCGCCCTGCGTCGCCTGCATGGCCAGCACCTCGATGCGCACCGGCGTGCGGGGCTTGGCGCCCGGCACCGGAGCGGCGGGCACCTGCGCCACGCCCAGGCGCCAGCCTTCCGCCTCCTGGGCGAGCGCCCCCGCCGACGGCCATGCCAGGCCGACGGCGATTCCGCAGCCGATGATCGCGGCGCCCGCGCGGCGCCGCCACGATGCATTAGACATATTGGTAGCGCAGCACCCGGCGTTTGATGTTTTCCAGGAAGACCTGGTCGATGAGCGTCGCCAGGATGGCGATCGTCAGGATATTGGCCATGACCCCCACCATGTCGGCGGTTTCACCGGCATAGGCCAGCGAACGGCCCAGGCCCTGGCCGAAGCCGATCAGCATCTCCGCCGAGATCAGGGCGCGCCATGCGTTGCCGAAGGCCAACTGGGCGCCCGTGATCAGTTCGGGCATGACGGCCGGCAGGTAGACCCGGCGCACCATGTCCCAGTGGCTGGCGCCCATCACGCGCGCCGCCGAGACGTGCGTCTGCAGAACGCTTTCCGTGGCGTTCATGACCGACAGCGCCGCCGGGAAGAACGCCGCCAGCGCGATCACCACGATGATGGGCACGTTGCCGAACCCCATCAGGATCAGGAACAGCGGCACCCAGGCGATCGACGGGATGGACTGCAGCACGATGATGGCGGACTTCAGGATCTCGCGGAAGAACAGCAGCAGGCCGCCCGCCAGCCCGAAACCGATGCCGAACAGCAGGGCGAAGCCGTAGCCCACCCCCAGGCGCCCCATGCTGCCGGCCAGGATGGCGCGGAATTCGGCCGTCTGCAGATCGTGCCAGACGCGTTCCAGCACCACCGGGACCCCGGGCATCAGGAAATCGGGCAGAGTCCAGGCGGCGCATTGCCAGACCAGCAGGATGGCGGCGATGGCCACCAGCATGGCCAGCTTGCGGGCGGTGGGGGAAACGCGTCTTTTTTTGCTCATGCTCAAGAAGATGGCCGGACAGATCCGGCCATTCGGAAAAAGAGGGAATGGGTGCGATTATCGCACCCATCCGGCTTACAGTTTGCGGGTCTGCTGCCAGTCCAGATCGACGATCGATTTGACGTCGAAGGGTTTGCCGTCCTGGGTCTTGAGCGCGCCCTGGGCCTGCATGATGTCGGCGACTTCCTGCATGCGGCTCAGGTCCTTGGGCGTCAGCGCGGGGCTGAACGTCTGCGTCTGGATGGCCTTGCTGATGATCTTCTCGCGCGGCACGTCGCCCTCATGCAGGGTCTTGAGCGTCGGCTCGGCGATGAAGTAGCCGGCGATCAGCTTGGCGGCCTCGTCGGGCTTCTGCTGCAGCAGCTCGATCGCCTGGCGCTGGGCGTCCAGCGACTTCCAGACCAGGTCCTTCTTGGACTCGAGCGTCTTGCCCGAGGTGATCGTCACCATGCAGGGGAAAGGCCAGACTTCGCCGATTTCATAGATCTGCTTGACGGGCGCGATCAGCTGCGCAATGCTTGCCTGCGGCTCGAACAGGAAGGCGGCGTCCACGCGCTTGCCCACCAGCGACTGCACGGCGACCTGCGGGCTGACCCCCAGGATGTTCACGTCCGAAGCCTGCAGGCCGGCGTCCTTCAGCACCACGCCGCGCAGCACCGTGTCGGCCGTGCTGCCTTCCTTCTGCGAAGCCAGGGTGTGGCCCTTCAGGTCGGCGACGGTCTTGATGTTGGCGTCGTCGCGCGCGACCAGGGCGTGGTAGCCCCGCTGCGCGCCGGCGACCACCTTTAGGTCGGCGCCCCGCGAAGACCAGGATGCGGCGTTGGTGAAGCCCAGCACCCCGGTGTCCAGCTGGCCGCCGACGATGGCCTTGATCAGGTCCGTTCCCGACTTGAACTCCACCAGCTGCACGTCCAGGCCCTGCTTTTCATAGAACTTGCCTTCATAGGCGGTGATGGCCTGGGCGTCGTCCATGACGCGGATGTAGCCGACCTTGAAAGGTTCGTTCGCCAGGGCGGCCTGGGACGCCAGCGTCAGGGCGGCCAGGACCGGAATCAACACTCTGCTGAATTTCATGCTGCAAGTTCCTCGGGGATGGATTGGGTGGAAGTTTCGGCGTCGCCGACGATGCCCAGCAGGCCCAGGATTTCCCGGCGCATGTCGGCGAAATTGGACAGATCGTGGGTCTTGTCGCTGTCCGACAGATGGAATTCCTTCAGCAGGTTCGACGGCCGGGCGCTGAACACCAGGATGCGGTCGGCCAGGAACAGGGCCTCGTCGACGTCGTGCGTGACCAGCAGCACCGTCGGGCGCGTTTCGCGGATCAGGGTGCGCAAGGCATCCTGCAGCGTCATGCGGGTCAGGGCGTCCAGCGCGCCGAAGGGCTCGTCGAGCAGCAGGACCTCGGGATGCGTGATGAAGGCCCGCGCCAGGGCGCAGCGCTGGCGCATGCCGCCCGACACCTGATGCGGGAAATAGTCCTCGAAGCCCTTCAGGCGGACCTTGTCCAGCCAGACGACGGCCTGCTCGCGGGCCCGGGCGCGCGGCACCTTCTGCAGCTCGAGCGCCATGGCGACGTTCTGCGACAAGGTCAGCCAGGGATAGAGCGCATTTTCCTGGAACATCAACATGCGGCTGGGATCGGGGCGGCGGATCGGCTGCCCGTCGGCCAGCACCTGGCCGGCGCTGGGTTTCTCCAGCCCGGCCGCCATGTGCAGCAGGGTCGACTTGCCGCAGCCCGAAGGCCCGACCAGCGCCACCAGCTCGCCCGGCGCGATCTCGCTGTCGAAGCGATTGACCACGCGCAGATCGCCGAACTGCTTTTCAACCTGACTGAAGGAAAGATTCATCGCTGTTTCCCGCCTGCCCGGCCGCTTGTCCGGCCGGGTCTTATAACTGTGAATTGATTGGACAAGAAGAACTTTACCGATTTCGCTTAATGCCCCACAACGATAAATTAATGATTTCTTTATTTCTTTAAGAAATAAATCAAATGCGCTACGATGAAAGCCTCTCCGCTACAGGAACATTCATGTCCGGCGCCGCCGCTGTCGACCCCATCGCCCTGCTGCTGGCCGGCCACGACCACACCCGCCTGAGCCTGACGCAGCTGGCCGAGCCGGCCCTTCAGGACCAGGCCATCGCCTGGCTCGACGGCCCGGCCGCCGCCCAGCGCCAGGTCCTGCGGGATGCGCTGTTTCCCGCCCTGATCGAATCCATGGCGGGATCGGACGCGGTCTGCCTGAAAGGCATGACCCGCGGGCTGACGGACCAGGGCGAGGAACTACGCCGCCGCTGGGACGCCATCCGCGCCAGCCTGGGCGGCGCGTCTCCCCTGCCCGACACCCTGCAGCCCTGGATCGACGACTACCTGGGCTACCTGCAACGCGCCGACGAGGAACTGCTGCCCATGGCCGCCCGGCTGCTGGACGACGACGCGCTGGATCACTTGCGCCGCGCCCTGGGATAGCGCGCCCCGGGATAGTGGTTTCCCCGCCTCGCCAGATCCGGGCAATTCCACTACACTCCGCACATTCAGCCGTCATTCAGTCAGCGGCCTGTCAGTCAGCCAGGCGCCCCTTCGCATCGGGGCGCATCGCCATCCGGAGCATCCCCCCAATGAAATTCTCGACCACCCGTCTCGCCGCATCGCTGGGTCTGTCCCTGACCCTGGGCCTGGCCGCCATGACCGCCCAGGCCGCCCCCACCGTCATCAAGTTCAGCCACGTCGTCGCCGAATCCACCCCGAAAGGCCAGGGCGCCCTGAAGTTCAAGGAACTCGCCGAAGCCGCCCTGCCCGGCCAGATCGAAGTCCAGGTGTTCCCCAATTCGCAGCTGTTCGGCGACGGCAAGGAAATGGAAGCCCTGCTGCTGGGCGACGTCCAGATCATCGCCCCGTCCCTGGCCAAGTTCGACCGCTACACCAAGAAGCTGCAGGTCTTCGATCTGCCCTTCATGTTCGACGACGTGGCCGCCCTGGACCGCTTCCAGGCCAGCCCGGCCGGACAGGAACTGCTGGATTCCATGAAGTCCAAGGGCATCCAGGGCCTGGCCTACTGGCACAACGGCATGAAGCAGATGTCCACCAACAAGGACCAGCTGGTCCGTCCGGAAGACATCAAGGGCTTGAAGTTCCGCATTCAGTCGTCCGACGTGCTGGAGGCGCAATTCCGCCAGCTGGGCGCCAACCCGCAGAAGCTCGCCTTCTCCGAGGTCTACCAGGCCTTGCAGACCGGCGTGGTGGACGGGGCCGAGAACCCCTGGTCGAACATCTACTCGCAAAAGCTCCATGAAGTGCAGAAGACCATCGCCGTCACCAATCACGGCGCGCTGGACTACATGGTCATCACCAACGCCGGCTGGTGGGACGGCCTGCCCGAGAACGTCCGCGAAGCGCTGAAGAAAGCCATGGCGGGCGCCACGGAACACGCCAACAAGCTGGCCGCCCAGATCAACGATCGCGACCAGAAGCGCATCGCCGAGGCCGGCAAGGCCAAGATCCAGACCTTGTCCAAGGAAGACATCGCCGCATGGCGCACCGCCATGCACCCGGTCTGGGAAAAATTCCAGGACGGCATCGGCAAGGATCTGATCGACGCGGCGCAGGCTTCGAACCAGCCCTCGTAAGGCTGGCCGGCACCCTGATGCTTGCACACGGCCGCTCACAGCGGCCGTTTCACATTCCGACAGGAGCGCACCCATGTTGAGAAACTGGCTGGAACACATCGAGGAAGGCCTGATCGCCTTTCTGCTGGCGGCGATGACCGTGGTGACTTTCGCCCAGGTCGTCGCCCGCTACGTCTTCAACTACAGCTTCGTCTGGGCGCTCGAACTGACGATGTACTTCTTCGGCGCCCTGATCTTCCTGGGCATCTCCTACGGCGTGCGCGTGGGCGCGCACATCGGCGTGGACGCCTTCGTGCGCCTGCTCGCGCCGCGCCCGGCGCGCGTCATGGCCGTGGCCAGCACGCTGCTGTGCATCGTCTACGCCGCCATCGTGCTCTACGGCAGCTGGATCTACGTCAGCAAGATCCACCTGATCGGCATCATGGCCCAGGACCTGCCCATCCCGCAGTGGGTGCCGCGCCTGGTCATGCCCCTGGGCTTTCTGCTGCTGATCTACCGCTTCGGCGAGGTGCTCTGGCACCTGTTCAAGGGCGATCACGCCTCCCTGCTGGGCGATGAGGTCGCCGACGCCATGAAATACCGCAGCGACGACGCCGGAGACCAAAAATGACCACCATCGCCCTGTTCATCCTGCTGTTCCTGTTCATGTTCATGGGCCTGCCCGTGGCCGTGGCCCTGGGCCTGTCGTCGCTGCTGACGATCATGGCCTTTGGCACCGACTCGCTGGCCTCGCTCTCGCTCAAGCTCTACGAGACCTCCGAGCACTTCACGCTCATGGCCATTCCCTTCTTCATCCTGGCCGGGGCCTTCATGACCACGGGCGGGGTGGCCAAGCGCATGATCCGCTTTGCCATCGCCTCGGTGGGCCACCTGCACGGCGGGCTGGCGATCGCCTCGGTGATGGCCTGCGTGCTGTTTGCTGCGGTCTCGGGCTCGTCCCCGGCCACGGTGGTGGCGGTGGGCTCGATCGTGATCGCCGGCATGGTGCGCGCCGGCTACAGCCAGAGCTTTGCCGCGGGCGTGATCTGCAACGCCGGCACCCTGGGCATCCTGATCCCGCCGTCCATCGTCATGGTGGTCTACGGCGCGGTCACGGAAACGTCCGTGGGCGCGCTGTTCATGGCCGGCGTCATCCCGGGGCTGCTGCTGGGCCTGGTGCTGATGGTGGCCATCTACGTGGTGGCGCGCATGCGCAACATGCCCCGCCAGCCGCGCGCCAGCCTGGCCGAAGTGCTCTCGGCCGCGCGCGACTCGATCTGGGGGCTGCTGCTGATCGTCATCATCCTGGGCGGCATCTACGGCGGGATCTTCACGCCCACCGAGGCGGCGGCCGTGGCCGCGGTCTACGCCTTCTTCATCGCCGTGTTCGTGTACCGCGACATCGGCATGAAGCAGGTCCCCGAGGTCCTGATCGACGCGGCCAAGGTGACCATCATGCTGATGTTCATCATCGCCAACGCGCTGCTGTTCGCCCACGTGCTGACCACCGAGCGCATCCCCCAGGCCATCGCCGAGCAGATCATCGCCTGGGACATGAGCAGCTGGCAGTTCCTGATCGTGGTCAACATCCTGCTGCTGGTGGCCGGCGCCTTCATGGAGCCGACCGGCATCATCCTGATCCTGGCGCCGATCCTGTTTCCGATCGCCACGCAGCTGGGCATCGATCCGGTGCACCTGGGCGTGCTCATGGTGGTCAACCTGGAGATCGGCATGGTCACGCCCCCCGTGGGTCTGAACCTGTTCGTGACGGCGGGCATCACCAAGATGAGCATCGGCCAGGTCATCCGCGCCGCGATGCCCTGGCTGGCGCTGCTGCTGGTCTACCTGGTGTTCATCACCTACGTCCCCATCGTCAGCCTCTGGCTGCCGGGACTGTTCTCGTAGGCCTCTGACACACGGGTGTCACACGCGGCACCCATAATCCCCGCGCTGCCCGGGCCCTCCGGCCCGGGCTTTCATCGCCGGGGGACCCACGCATGCGGCCTGCGTTCACACTGAAAAGCCGATTCATCCTGTTTCTTTCGCTGCTGGCCGTCTGCACCGCCCTGGTGCTGGGCGCGGTGCTGCATCTGCTGCACACGGCGGACGTCCTGCGGCGCGCGGAATCCGCGCGCTACCTGGCCACCCAGATGGCCACGCGATACCAGGCCCGGCTCGACGCCCTGACCCGCAACACCATGGCCTTCGTCGCCAGCGAACAGCCGGAATTCGAACAGCGGCACCAGCTCGATCTGGCCATCCTGACGGGACGCGCGGCCGATGCCCAAGGCATCCGGGCCGATGCGTTGGAGCGCTTCCGCAGCGCCGATTTCGACGCGCGGGAACTGAAGCTGGTCGAGGACGCGCACGGCCGGCTCCTGGCGCTCGCCCGGATCCAGAGCGAGGCCATCGGCACCGCCAAGGGCGAACTGGACGACGGCAAGGGAGGCGTGCGGATCGCCCTGCCCAACGCCATGCTGGCCAAGGCCTTGATCTTCAGCCAGCAATACACGGACACCGAGGCCGCCATCAGGGCGCTGATCAAGGACTTCGACGCTCTGCAGGCGCAGCGCATGGCGCGCCGCGTCGAGGCGGCGACGGCGGACGGCCGCTCCGCGGGCTACACGGCCATCGCCGCCATTCTGGCGCTGCTGCTGTTCAGCACGGCGGCGCTGCTCAGCCTGTACCGGTCCATCAAGCGCCCCCTGGAGCAGGGCCTCGCCCTGGCCGGCCGCCTGTCCGCGGGCAACCTCACCGTCGGCATCGACCGGGCGGGCCGCGACGAGATGGGCCGGATGATGGCGGCGCTGGAAAACATCCGCACCGGCCTGAACGAAACGCTCTGCGAGGTAAGCGACCACTTCGCCCGGGTGGACACGAACGCCGGCATCCTGACCAGCAGCCAGGACACCGCGCTGCGAAACAGCCACACGCAGCGCCAGATGGCCGGGCAGGTATCGGCGGCCATGCACTACCTGGACGACGCCGTCCGCCAGAATCACGACCGCGCCCTGGAAGCGCGGCGCCTGAGCGAAAGCGGCGACCAGCAGGCCAGGATGGGCTCGGAGAGCGTCACCCGGCTGGCGCGGGCCGTCTCGGACATCACCGAAGACGGGCTGCGCATCGAGACGGCCACCCGGCAGATCGGGGAAATCGCCTTTCAGACCAATCTGCTCGCCCTCAATGCGGCCGTCGAGGCCGCCCATGCCGGCCCCCATGGCCGGGGATTCGCGATCGTCGCCGCCGAAGTGCGGTCGCTGGCCCAGCGCTGCCACGCCGCCGCCGACACCATCCACGCGGCCATCGCGCAAGCCGTCGGCAACAGCCGCCAGGGCGCCCGGCTGGCCGCCGCCGCGCAACAGGCCATGGACAACGTCGTGCAGGCCACCCACCGCAGCCGGCAGATCATGGACGAGGTCGCCGCCGCCACGGACCAGCAGGCCCAGGCGATCCACGAGACGGCCCAGGCCGCCCGCGCGCTGGAAGCCATGGGCGCCCGCAGCAGCGTCCACGCCGAGGACACGGCCCAGGCCGTGGCGGAGCAGGATTCGGGCATGAGCAGGCTGCGCCGCACGCTGGCGCGCTTCCAGCTGGATGCCGCAGCGCCGGCCGGCGCGGGCATCGCCATCGAATACGCCGACTAGGGCCGCCCCGGGGCCCCGCGCCCCAGGCGCAGGACCGAACGCACCATGCCCGTGAACGTCACCAGCCAGGCGAACAGGGCGATGTGCAGGAAGACGCGCGGCATGCCCGCGAGGAACCCGAATTCCATGGCGCGGTCCATCTGCCAGGTGCTGGCGGCATACATGCCCAGCGGAAACACGGCGCCCCAGTACAGAGGGTCGTACTGGAAGGGGAAGCGCTGGAAGCCGTAGCGCCAGACGCCCAGCAGCAGAAGCATCGGGATCCACCAGGACCCGGTGGCCCAGTAGAACACCGTGAACCCCTTCAGGAACGGCAGCAGGGACACCAGAAAAGGGGCGTGCGGGGCGTTCAGGATCAGCAGCGAGCCGGCCAGGGTCGAGATCGCCATGGCGCCCATGTTGATCCAGTACGGCGGCGACAGATCGCCCGGGGAAAAGCGGAAGAACACGTAGCGGTAGAAGATCAGCGACATCATCCAGATGTACAGCATGCCGCCCCACAGCCACATGGACAGGGCCATCAGGTTCAGTTCCAGCCGATAGGGCTGGCCGATGCGCGCGGCCAGCAGGGCGCTGGACACCGCCAGCGACTGCGTCGCCACCACGGACAGCAGCCAGCCGCCGCTGATGCCCTTGTCCAGCGTGGGCTTGTCCGCCTTCACCGTGAACGCGGTGAAGATCGTGTAGGTCAGGCTGATCCACAAGACGACCGCCAGCAGCCACAGGGCGAAGCCGACGGACAGGTCGTCGGCCTGCACGATGAACTGGCTGGCCAGGATGCCGGTGGCCGCCACCGCCGTGAAATATCCAGGCCCGCGCAGATGGCTGACCATGTCGCCGAAGAAGCGGCGGGGGTAGCGCAGCGCCCGCAGGACATACAGCACGCACAGGATGCCGTACTGCAGGATGTTCAGCAGGAACAGCGCCCGGGCGATCAGCGGCCGCTCCATCATGTCGGCCCCCAGGGAGACGATCCCCGTGGCCATCACCAGGCCGAAATAGGCGGGCGACAGATCGGCCAGGCGCGCGCTCAGCCCCCCGCCCCCGCCCGGCGCATCGCCCAGCAGCGCGGACCCCGCGACCGGCGCCGGCAGCGGCGCCCGCTCCTGCAATTCCCCCTTGCCCATGCAGCTCTCCTTGCTGTGGCGCGTCGTCCATCCCCCCGGAGGGCCGGCGGACCGGACCGTCGGACGGCGGCGTTCCCTGCCGGGTGTCCCGGCGCGTTAAAATGCTCGATTATCTTCGCAGTGTAAGAAAAAAGGAAACCCATATGGAAGCCGAACGCCAGAACCAGATCAGCACCCACATCGAGGACTATCTGGAGCGCCAGGCCATTCTCCGGAGGTATCTTTGACTACGATGCCAAGGCCGAACGCCTGCTCGTCGTCAATGCCGAACTGGAAAGCCCCGACGTCTGGAACGACCCGCAGCACGCCCAGGATCTGGGACGCGAAAAGAAAACCCTGGAAAACGTCGTCGGGACGCTGAGCAGCCTGGAACGCGGCCTGCTCGACGCCCGCGACCTGTTCGAACTGGCCAGCGCCGACGATGACGACGACACCCTGATCGCCATCGAATCCGACTGCGAGGCCCTGCGCGAAAGCCTGGAAGCCCTGGAATTCCGCCGCATGTTCGACAATCCGGCCGATCCGCTGAACTGCTTCGTGGACATCCAGGCCGGCGCCGGCGGCACCGAAGCCCAGGACTGGGCCTCCATGCTGCTGCGCCAGTACCTGCACTACGGCGAACGCAAGGACTTCAAGGTCGAGGTCCTGGAAGAATCCGAGGGCGAAGTCGCCGGCATCAAGTCCGCCACCATCAAGTTCGAAGGCGAATACGCCTACGGTCTGCTGCGCACCGAAACCGGCGTGCACCGCCTGGTGCGCAAGAGCCCCTTCGATTCGTCCAACGGCCGGCACACGTCCTTCGCCAGCGTCTTCGTCTACCCGGAAATCGACGACTCCTTCGAAGTCGACATCAATCCGGCGGACCTGCGCATCGACACCTACCGCGCCAGCGGCGCCGGCGGCCAGCACATCAACAAGACCGACTCGGCCGTGCGGATCACGCACAATCCCACCGGCATCGTCGTGCAGTGCCAGAACGACCGGTCCCAGCATCGCAACCGGGCCGAAGCCATGCAGATGCTGAAGTCCCGCCTGTACGAGCTGGAAATGCGCAACCGCATGGCCGAACAGCAGAAACTGGAAGACTCCAAGAGCGACGTGGGCTGGGGCCACCAGATCCGCTCCTACGTGCTGGACCAGAGCCGCATCAAGGACCTGCGCACCGGAGTGGAAATCTCCAATACGCAGAAGGTCCTGGACGGCGATCTGGATCCGTTCATCACCGCCAGCCTGAAACAAGGGGTCTGAGACCCCGGCCCCGCCGGGGGCGGGCCGCGCCCGCCTCCCATCCCACGAATCACAGATCACCCGACATGACCGCGCAGACCGAATCCCAAACCTCCGACGAAAACCGCCTGATCGCCGAACGGCGCGCCAAGCTGGCCAGCCTGCGCGAGGCCGGCCCCGCCTATCCCAACGACTTCCGCCCCGACAGCCATGCCGCCACCCTGCGCGAGGACTGCGATGCGCTGGACGCGGACGCCCTGCTGGCCCTGAACCGCCGCGCCTGCGTGGCCGGGCGCATGATGCTCAAGCGCGTCATGGGCAAGGCCAGCTTCGCCACGATCCAGGACGCCAGCGGCCGCCTGCAGCTGTACCTGGACCGGAGCGTGCTGGGCGACGAGACCTACGCGGCCTTCAAGTCCTGGGACATCGGCGACATCGTGGGCGCCGAGGGCCAGGTCTTCAAGACCCACAAGGGCGAACTGTCGCTACGCGTGGAATCGCTGCGCCTGCTGTCGAAATCCCTGCGCCCCCTGCCCGACAAGTTCCACGGCGTCGCCGACCAGGAACTGCGCTACCGCCAGCGCTACGTCGATCTGGTCATGACCCAGGAAACGCGCCAGACCTTCGTGGCCCGCAGCCGGATCGTCACCGCCATCCGCCAGATCATGTCGGACGCCGACTTCCTGGAAGTCGAAACCCCGATGCTGCATCCGATCCCCGGGGGCGCCGCCGCCAAGCCCTTCATCACGCACCACAACGCGCTGGACATGGACATGTACCTGCGCATCGCTCCGGAACTGTATCTGAAGCGCCTGATCGTCGGCGGCTTCGAGCGGGTCTTCGAGATCAACCGCAACTTCCGCAACGAAGGGGTCAGCCCGCGCCACAATCCCGAATTCACGATGATGGAATTCTATGCGGCGTACACCGACTACCGCTGGCTGATGGACTACACGGAATCCCTGATCCGCGACACGGCGCTGCGCGTCTGCGGCACGACCGACCTCGTCTACCAGGGCCAGCCCCTGGACCTGGGCCGCGCCTTCGACCGTCTGACCATCACCGAAGCCATCCTGAAATACGCGCCGGCCTATACGGCCGAACAACTGCAGGACATCGACTTCCTGCGCCGGGACCTGCGCCGCCTGGGCGCCGACATCGACGGCCCCGTGCTGGCCCATGCGGGCCTGGGCGCCCTGCAGCTGGCCCTGTTCGAGGAAACGGCCGAAGCCCTGCTCTGGCACCCGACCTTCATCATCGACTACCCGGTCGAGGTCTCGCCGCTGGCCCGGGCGTCCGACACCCAGCCCGGCATCACGGAACGCTTCGAGCTGTTCGCCTGCGGCCGTGAAATCGCCAACGGCTTTTCCGAACTGAACGATCCGGAAGATCAAGCCGCCCGGTTCCAGGCCCAGGTGGCCGCCAAGGACGCCGGCGACGAGGAAGCCATGTACTACGACGCCGATTACGTGCGGGCGCTGGAATACGGCATGCCGCCCACCGGCGGCTGCGGCATCGGCATCGACCGTCTGGTCATGATGCTGACCGACAGCCCCAACATCCGCGACGTGATCCTGTTCCCGCACCTGCGCCGCGAAGACTGATTGCGCCCGGCGTTCCACAAAAAAGGCCGGGGCATGCCCCGGCCTTTTTCATGCCCGCGATGCGGGCCGGCGTCAGACGGTGAAGGATTCCCCGCAGCCGCACGCCGCCTTTTCATTGGGATTGCGGAAGCGGAAGCCTTCGTTCAGGCCCTCGCGGACATAGTCCAGTTCCGTGCCCTGCAGATAGGGCAGGCTGTCGGGCGCGACGTACAGCCGGGCGCCGAACTGCTCGAAGACCTGATCGTCCGTCGCCGGATCGTCCACGTATTCCAGTTGATAGGACATGCCGGAACAGCCCGACGGCTTCACGCCCAGGCGCAGGCCCAGGCCCTTGCCCCGCTTGTCCAGATGGCGCCGGATGTGATCGGCGGCCTGTTGTGTCAGTGTGATTGCCATGATGACCTCGACAATGAAAATCGGTGTTTCAGGAACGCTTATGCGCATAGTCTGCCACGACTGCGCGGATGGCGTCCTGCGCCAGCAAGGCGCAGTGCAGCTTGGCGGGCGGCAGGTCCAGCGCCTGGACGATGTCCTGGCTGCGGATGTCCAGCGCCTGGTCCAGGCTGCGGCCCTGCAGCCAGTCCGCCGCCAGCGACCCGGCCGCGATCGCCGCGCCGCAGCCGAAAGCGCGGAAGCAGGCGGATTCGATGGACGACCCCTGCACGCGGATCTGCAGCTTCAGCACCTGTCCCAGCGCGGGCGAACCCACCAGCGCCGTCCCCACACGGGGGTCCTGCGGATCGAAGGACCCGACGTGGCGCGGATGCAGGTAGTGATCCAGGACCTGCGGCCCGTAGCTCGGCCCGGCCATCACAGAGCGCCTTCCCACGCAGCCAGTGTGCCCTGCTGGCGCATTTCCCACAAGGGCGAGACGTCCCGCAGGCGCTGGATCTGGGCGCGCAGCAGGGCCACCGCCCGGTCGATCTGTTCGGGCGTGGTGTAGCGGCCCAGGGTCAGGCGCAGGGAGCTGTGCGCCAGGGGATCGCTGCGCCCCAGCGCCCGCAACACGTAGGAAGGCTCCAGGCTGGCGGAGGTGCAGGCCGAGCCGCTGGAGACGGCCAGCTCGGGGATCGACATCAGCAGGGCTTCGCCTTCGATGTGGGCGATGCTGACGTTCAGGGTATGCGCCACGCGGCGATCGGGCGCGCCGTTCAGGTAGATGTCGGGCAGGTCCTTCAGGCCGTCCCACAAACGATCCCGCAAGGCGCGGATCCGGGGAATTTCATCGTTCATCAGTTCGGCGGCCAGGGCGTAGGCCTGGCCCATGCCGACGATCTGATGCGTGGGCAGGGTGCCGGATCGCAGGCCGCGCTCGTGGCCGCCGCCGTGGATCTGGGCTTCCAGGCGCGCGCGCGGCTTGCGCCGCACGTACAGCGCCCCAACGCCCTTGGGACCATAGGTCTTGTGGGCGGACAGGGACATCAGATCGACGCCCAGCGCATCGACGTCGATGTCGACCTTGCCGGTGGCCTGGGCCGCATCCGTGTGGAACAGCACGCCCTGTTCGCGGCAGACGGCCGCCAGCGCGGCGATGTCCTGGATGACGCCGATCTCGTTGTTCACCAGCATGATCGAAGCCAGGATGGTGTCGGGCCGCAAGGCCGCCCGCAAGACCTGGGGATCGATCAGGCCGCCCTCGTCCACGTCCAGGTAGCTCACCTGGAAGCCGCGCTGTTCCAGCGCCTGGCAGGTATCGAGCACGGCCTTGTGTTCGGTGCGCGCGGTCACGATGTGGCGCCCCCGGGCCGCGTGGAATTCCGCGACGCCCTTGATCGCAAGGTTGTCGGATTCGGTCGCCCCGGACGTCCAGACGATTTCGCGCGAATCGGCGTGGATCAGACCGGCCACCTGGGCGCGGGCCTGATCGACGGCCTCTTCGGCATCCCAGCCCCAGGCGTGGCTGCGCGAGGCCGGGTTGCCGAAGCGCTGGGCCAGCCAGGGCAGCATGGCCTGCACGACCCGCTCGTCCACCGGCGTGGTGGCCGAATAATCCAGGTAGATGGGGAGATCCGGGGACAGACCCTGCGACATTGAGACTCCAGAACGAACGATCAGGCGGAAACGGCTTCCTTGCTGGCGTCGGCCACCGGAGTGATGGGAATCGTCTGGCGGCCGCTGCGCAGATGCCCGGATTCCTGCCATTCCCGCAAACGCTGCTGATCCACCAGATCCTGCAGCGACACCGAATCCAGGTATTCCAGCATTTTACGACTCAAGGTGGCCCACAGGTCATGGGTCATGCATTTCCCGGAATGGCCATTGCGCCCGATGTCGCAGTTTTCCTTGCCGCCGCAGCTGGTCGCGTCCAGCGGCTCGTCCACCGCGAAGATGATGTCGGCCACGGAAATGTCCCGGGCATGGCGGGCCAGCGTATATCCCCCGCCCGGCCCGCGCACGCTGTCCACGAGTTCGTGGCGGCGCAGCTTGCCGAAGAGCTGTTCCAGGTAGGACAAGGAAATGTTCTGGCGCTCGCTGATGGCGGCCAGCGTCACCGGCCCGCTGTGATGACGCAATCCCAGATCGATCATTGCCGTCACGGCAAAACGTCCTTTGGTCGTCAAACGCATGATGAAACCCCTTTGATCTGAATCCAATCCCGCGGGCAGCAGATACCCGACTGTTCAAGTCAAGTATAGCCTAGTACCTGACTAAAATACTCAGCTTTAGGGGAACGCCGCTTATGTATCTTGATCAATATCAAGTCCGGCCTCCAGCCCGGCGAGACGGCCGGGCCGCCGGATGGAAAACGCCCCGAAGACCGGGGCGTTCAGCGGGACGGGAAGGAAGCGCGGATGCGGTCCGGACCGCCGGTCGGGCGATCAGGCCGCCTGATATTGCAGCGCGCGCTTGCGAACGAGTTCCAGGACGCCCTGGCAGGCGTCTTCGATGTAGTCCAGAACCTTGTTGAAGCCTTCGGGACCGCCGTAATAGGGATCGGGCACGGTGGCTTCTTCGTATTCGTTGGAAAAGCGCATCAGCAGCATCAGCTTGTGCTGATAGATCTTGGGGCAACGCTGTTGCAGCGCGGACAGGTTTTCCCAGTCCATGGCCAGGATCAGATCGGCATCGCGGAAGTCGTCCGCGTCGATCTGGCGCGCCACGTAGGAAGACAGATCGTAACCGCGCTTGCGGGCCGCCGTCTGCGCACGCGCATCCGGGGCCTCGCCCACATGGAATTGATGGGTGGCCGCGGAATCGACGCAGATGGCATCGGACAGACCGGCTTCATCGATCAGGTGCTGGAAGACTCCCTGGGCGGAGGGAGAACGGCAGATATTGCCCGTGCAGACAAAAAGTACCTTATGCATGATAGGTGAAAGTGTGAGGGAAAACCCGGAAATTGGCAAGCTTTTTCCTGGGAAATCCATAAAAAAAACCTGTGGCGTCAGAACTTTGCGGCGGGCGGGCGCCGCCCCCGCCCGCCCCCCGTTTTCCGCCCTCAGGACAGCAGGGCCTGGTCCTTCAGGGCGCGCAAGGCGTCCCGCGCCGCGGCCGCCTGCTCGAACTCCAGATTGCGGGCGTGCTCGTTCATCCGCTGTTCCAGGCGCTTGATCTCGCGCGCCAGCGCCTTCTCGTTGCCCAGCACGCTGGCGTCGAAGGCGGGCGCTTCCGTCAGCGGACCGGCCGCCACCGACACGCCATCGATCAGATCGCGCACGGCCTTGCTGACCCCGCGCGCCGTGATGCCGTGCTCCACATTGAAGGCCTGCTGCTTTTCCCGGCGCCGGGCGGTTTCGTCCATGGCGCGGCGCATGGAATCCGTCACCCGGTCGGCATACAGGATGGCGCGCCCGTTCAGATTGCGGGCGGCCCGGCCGATGGTCTGGATGAGACTGCGCTCGGACCGCAGGAAGCCTTCCTTGTCGGCGTCCAGGATGGCCACCAGGGAGACTTCGGGGATGTCCAGCCCTTCGCGCAGCAGGTTGATGCCCACCAGCACGTCGAACGCGCCCAGCCGCAGGTCGCGGATGATCTCCACCCGCTCGACCGTGTCGATGTCCGAGTGCAGGTAGCGCACCTTCAGGCCGTTTTCCTGGAGATATTCGGTCAGGTCCTCCGCCATGCGCTTGGTCAGCGTCGTCACCAGCACGCGTTCGTGCGCGGCGATGCGCAGCTTGGCCTCGCCCAGCAGGTCGTCGACCTGGGTGGCGGCCGGACGCAGTTCGACCTCCGGGTCCACCAGGCCCGTCGGGCGCACCACCTGCTCGACGATCTCGTCGGCATGGTCGGCCTCGTACGGTCCCGGCGTGGCGGAGACGAACACGCACTGCGGCATGCGGGCCTCGAATTCCTCCAGGCGCAGCGGCCGGTTGTCCAGCGCCGAGGGCAGCCGGAAACCGAACTGCACCAGGGTTTCCTTGCGCGACCGGTCGCCCCGGTACATGCCGCCCAGCTGGCCGATGGTGACGTGGCTCTCGTCGATGAACATCAGGGCGCGGGCGGGCAGATAGTCGATCAGGGTCGGCGGCGGTTCGCCCGGCGCCGCCCCGGAGAGATGGCGGGAATAGTTCTCGATGCCCTTGCAGAACCCCAGTTCCTGCAGCATTTCCAGATCGAAGCGGGTGCGCTGTTCCAGGCGCTGGGCCTCGACCAGGCGGCCGTCGGCGGTCAGATGCGCCAGGCGCTCGCGCAGTTCGTCCTTGATGGTGTCGATGGCGCGCAGCACCGTTTCGCGCGGCGTGACGTAGTGCGAACTGGGAAAGATCGTGAAGCGCACCAGGTTCTGCACCAGCTTGCCGGTCAGCGGGTCGAACAGGTCCAGGGATTCGATCTCGTCATCGAAGAGCGTGATGCGCAGGGCCTGTTCGGCGTGTTCGGCCGGGAACACGTCGATGATCTCGCCGCGGGCGCGGAACGTGCCCCGGGCGAAGTCCATGTCGTTGCGTTCGTACTGCATGGACACCAGCCGCGCCAGGATCTCCTGGCGGCCGATGCGGTCGCCCGCGCGCAGGGTCAGCACCATGGCATGATAGTCCGCCGGGTTGCCGATCCCGTAGATGCACGACACCGTGCCCACGATGATGGTGTCGGGGCGCTCCAGCAGGCTCTTGGTGGCCGACAGCCGCATCTGCTCGATGTGCTCGTTGATGGACGAGTCCTTTTCGATGAACAGGTCGCGCGAAGGCACGTAGGCCTCGGGCTGGTAGTAATCGTAATAGGACACGAAATATTCCACCGCGTTGCGGGGAAAGAATTCGCGCATTTCGGCGTACAGCTGGGCGGCCAGGGTCTTGTTGGGCGCCAGCACGATGGCCGGCCGCCCGGTGCGGGCGATCAGGTTGGCCATGGTGTAGGTCTTGCCCGATCCCGTCACCCCCAGCAGGGTCTGGCACATCAGGCCGTCGCGCACGCCGGCCTCCAGGGCGTCGATGGCCCCGGGCTGATCGCCTGCCGGCGGATAAGGCTGATACAGCTGAAACGGGCTGTCGGGGAAGTGCACGAAGCCCGGGCCGTCCGTGGCACGACTGTCTTCGTCACGACTGCCTTTGCCACGCCCCTCGCCGCGATTTTGACCACTATTCATGGTTCGTCTGGACACTATTCGGGTAAACCCCTTATTATCCCATCGTTGGCCTCTGCGACCAAGACTACTTTTTCCTCGTCCCCCACGGTATCCCATGTCCTCTATCTTCGCTTCCGTCGAACTCGCCCCTCGCGACCCCATTCTGGGTCTGAACGAACAATTCAAGGCCGACACCCGGTCCACCAAGGTCAACCTGGGCGTGGGCGTCTACACCGACGACACGGGCCGCATCCCGCTGCTGAAGGCCGTGCGCGAAGCCGAAGCCAAGCTGTTCGAACAGGCTGCGCCGCGCAACTATCTGCCCATCGACGGCATCCCCGGCTACAACCAGGGCGCCGCCGCCCTGCTGCTGGGCGCGAAATCGCCGCTGCTGGCCGCGCACCGCTCGGTCACCGTCCAGACCCTGGGCGGCACCGGAGCCCTGAAGGTCGGCGCCGACTTCCTGAAACGCATCCTGCCCGACGCCAAGGTCGCCATCAGCAACCCCAGCTGGGCCAACCACGAAGCCCTGTTCTCCGCCGCCGGCTTCCCGGTCGTCAGCTATGACTACTACGACGCCGCGACCCACGGCCTGAACTTCGACGGCATGCTGGCCTCGCTCAAGGCGCTGCCCGCCGGCACCATCGTCGTGCTGCATGCCTGCTGCCACAACCCCACCGGCGTGGACCCCAGCCCCGAGCAATGGCGCGACATCGCCCAGACGCTGCAGGCCGGCCAACTGGTGCCGTTCCTGGACATCGCCTATCAGGGCTTCGGCGCCGGGCTGGAAGAGGACGCCGCCGTCGTGCGCCTGTTCGCCGAACTGGGCATGACGATGTTCATCAGCTCGTCGTTCTCGAAATCCTTCTCGCTGTACGGCGAACGCGTCGGCGCCCTGACCCTGGTCACGGGCGGCGATGAAGAAAGCGCCCGCGTGCTCAGCCAGTTGAAGCGCGTGATCCGCACCAACTATTCCAACCCGCCCACCCACGGCGGCGCCCTGGTGTCCACGGTGCTGAACACGCCGGAACTGTTCTCCCTGTGGGCCGAGGAACTGGCCGGCATGCGCGACCGCATCCGCGCCATGCGCCACCAGCTGGTGGAACAGATCCACGCCAACGGCGTCGACCAGGACTTCAGCTTCGTCAAGACGCAGCGCGGCATGTTCTCCTATTCCGGCCTGACCAAGCCCCAGGTCGAACGCCTGCGCGAGGACTTCGGCATCTACGCCGTGGGCAGCGGCCGCATCTGCGTGGCGGCCCTGAACAGCGCCAACGTCGACTACGTGGCCCGGGCCATCGCCCAGGTGCTCAAAGGCTGATCGGCGCGCTCCCGCCGATCGTTTTTCCAAAGGCCCGCCACCGAGCGGGCCTTTTTGTGAAAGCGCCGGGCGCCCTGGCCGCAGGTCCGCAGGCGCGGCCGCGCCTTCGAATCGGACCGCGTCCTCCAGCATGCGCGGCAGGCTTGCCTTATCCAGGGGTTTCCGACAAAATACAGGCTGTGTTTTCATCCAGTAGCGCCCCATGTCCCTGAAGCTTACTGCCCGCCAATCCCAGATCCTGGACCTGATCATCCAGGACATCACCCAGACCGGGCGTCCGCCCACCCGGGCCGAAATCGCCCGGGCGCTGGGCTTTCGTTCCGCCAATGCCGCCGAAGATCATCTGCGCGCCCTGGAACGCAAAGGCTACATCCTGCTGACGGCGGGCACCTCGCGCGGCATCCAGCTGACGGCGCTGGCGCAGCCGCCCGCCCCGCCCGCAGCGCCGGCCCTGGACGACGCCGGCCTGATCATGCCGGCGCGGCCGCTCCAGGCGCCGCCGGGGGCCCCGATCTGGACGGCGGCCCCGGATCCGCGCCTGATCCCGCTCATCGGCCGCGTCGCCGCTGGCCATCCGATCCTGGCCGCCGAACACGTCGAACGCGAAATCCCGCTGTCGCCGCACCTGTTCGATTCAGCCCCCGACTACCTGCTGCGGGTGCGCGGCAGCAGCATGCGCGACGCGGGCATCCTGGACGGCGACCTGCTGGCGGTGCGCAGCACCCCCGACGCCCGCCACGGCCAGATCGTGGTGGCCCGGCTGGGCGACGACGTCACCGTCAAGCGCCTGGATCACCAGGGCCAGCGCATCCGCCTGCTGCCGGAAAACCCCGACTTCGCCCCCATCCTGGTGGACGCGGGCGACGACTTCGCCATCGAAGGCATCGCGGTGGGCCTGATCCGCACGACGAACCTGCACTGACGCCGCCCCGCCCGCTTCCTCGCCCCGGCGCGGAAAGCGGCCTCGCTTCGGCCTGCACCCGCGAAACCGGTCCCGGATCCGCAAAAAAACAGGCCTCGCCCTTTTCGGAGCGAGGCCTGTTCTTCGAGCAGCGATGCCGCCGTGCGTCCGGCATGCGGCCGCAAAGCGCGGATGATGCCCACCCGCGCGCGACCGCATCCGGAGTCGAACGCGATCCCGGACCCGGGCTCGGGGATCAGTGCTTGATCACATCCCCCGTCCCGGAACCCGAGGGCTTGGCGGCGGCGACGGCCTCGGCCGCCAGGCGGGCGACTTCCTCGTCCGACAGCGGGGTTGGCATGCGCTGCAAGGCGACTTCCAGCACCCGGTCGATCCAGCGCACCGGGATGATTTCCAGGTGATTCTTCACGTTGTCGGGGATTTCAGCCAGATCCTTGACGTTTTCCTCCGGAATCATCACGGTCTTGATGCCACCGCGATGCGCCGCCAGCAGCTTTTCCTTCAGGCCGCCGATCTCCAGGACTTCGCCGCGCAGGGTGATTTCACCCGTCATGGCCACGTCGGCGCGCACCGGAATGCCGGTCAATGCCGACACCATGGCCGTGGTGATCGCGGCCCCGGCCGAAGGACCATCCTTGGGCGTCGCGCCTTCGGGAAAGTGCACGTGCAGGTCATGCTTTTCAAAGACCTGATCGGCGATTCCCCAGTGGCGGGCGCGGGCGCGCACCACGGTGCGGGCCGCCTCGACGGATTCCTTCATCACGTCGCCCAGTGAGCCGGTGCGCGTGACCACGCCCTTGCCGGGCATGTCGGCGACTTCGATGGTCAGCAGTTCGCCGCCCACTTCCGTCCAGGCCAGACCCGTCACCTGACCGACGCGGTCTTCTTTTTCGGCCACGCCGAAACTGAAGCGGCGCACACCCAGGTAGTCGTTCAGATTGTCGGCATCCACAATCAGGGATTCCTGGATCTTTTCGATCTTGCGGCCCTTGCCGACCGGATTGGCCGACAGCAGGCGCTTGACGGCCTTGCGGCAGATCTTGGAGATCTCCCGTTCCAGCGCCCGCACCCCCGCTTCGCGCGTGTAGTAACGCACGATGCCCCGGATGGCGGCTTCCGTCACCGTCAGCTCGCCTTCCTGCACGCCGTTGTTCTTCATCAGCTTGGGCAGCAGATGATCAAAGGCGATGTGGACCTTTTCATCTTCCGTGTACCCGGACAGGCGGATGACCTCCATCCGGTCCAGCAGGGCTGGCGGGATGTTCAGCGTGTTGCTGGTGGCCACGAACATCACGTCGGACAGATCGAAATCGACCTCGATGTAGTGGTCCTGGAAGGTGTGGTTCTGTTCCGGATCGAGCACTTCCAGCAACGCCGAGGACGGGTCGCCCCGGAAATCGGCGCCCAGCTTGTCGATCTCGTCCAGCAGGAACAAGGGATTGCGCACGCCGACCTTGCTCATGTTCTGCAGGATCTTGCCGGGCATGGAGCCGATGTAGGTGCGCCGGTGGCCGCGGATCTCGGCCTCGTCGCGCACGCCGCCCAGGGCCATGCGCACGAACTTGCGATTGGTCGCCCGCGCCACGGACTGGCCCAGGGACGTCTTGCCCACGCCCGGAGGTCCCACCAGGCACAGGATGGGGGCCTTGAGCTTCTCGACGCGCTGTTGCACGGCCAGGTACTCGACGATGCGTTCCTTGACCTTTTCCAGGCCGTAGTGGTCGGCGTCCAGGACTTCTTCAGCATTCTTCAGAGCATTGTTGACCCGGCTCTTCTTATGCCAGGGCAAGCTGATCAAGGTGTCGATGTAGTTGCGCACCACCGTGGCCTCGGCCGACATGGGCGACATCAGCTTCAACTTCTTCAGTTCGCCGTCGGCTTTCTTGCGGGCTTCCTTGGACATCCGGGCCGCTTCGATCTTGCGTTCGAGTTCCTCGATGTCGGCGCCTTCTTCGCCCTCGCCCAGTTCCTTCTGGATGGCCTTGACCTGCTCGTTCAGATAGTAGTCGCGCTGGCTCTTTTCCATCTGCTTCTTGACACGGCCGCGAATGCGCTTTTCGACCTGCAGGATGTCGATTTCGGATTCCAGCTGCGCCAGCAGGGCTTCCAGACGCTGCACGGCGCCTTCCATGTCGAGCAGGGATTGCTTCTGCTCGATCTTCAGCGGCAGATGGGCCGCGATGGTGTCCGCCAGGCGACCGGCGTCTTCGATGCCGGTCAGCGAGGTCAGGATTTCCTGGGGGATCTTCTTGTTCAGCTTGACGTACTGCTCGAACTGAGCCAGCACGGCGCGGCGCAGGGCCTCGGCTTCGGCCTGGTCGGAGGCGTCCTCGACGATGCCCGTGACCCGGGCCGTGAAATGCGTTTCCGCATCCGACACGGCATGGATGCGCGCCCGCTGCTGGCCTTCGACCAGGACCTTGACGGTCCCGTCGGGCAGCTTGAGCATCTGCAGGATGCTGGCGGCGCAGCCGATGTCGTACAGATCGTCGGGCGTGGGGTCGTCCTTGCCGGCGGATTTCTGCGCAACCAGCATGATGTTGTTGCCGCCTTCCATGGCCAGTTCCAGCGCCTTGATCGAACGCGGACGGCCCACGAACAGCGGGATGACCATATGCGGAAAGACCACGACATCGCGCAGCGGCAGCAGCGGCAGATCCGCAGGTTCCTGGGTCAGAATCTGACTAGCAGACATGGTTGCTTCCTAAAACGGTTGAGTCCAATAAAAAAGGAAGCGCAGGCTTCCTTTTTTGTATGTTGCCTGCCTACCCATATGGTGCCAGGTGCGGGGCTTTCAAGGCCCCAAGCCTGGTTTCAGTATAAAGGCAACACCGGTCCGCCTGAAGCGATGGTCAGGCGGCCGCCGTGCGCAGGGGCTTTTCGTCTTCCGTGTGATGCGTCCCCCGGGGCCCCTTGATGAGCTGGGGTTCGCCGCGGCCTTCGACGGCGTCCGCGTCCAGCACGACGCGGTTGATGTCCTGGCGGGTCGGCAGATCGAACATGGTCGCCAGCAGGGATTGTTCCATGATGGACCGCAGGCCGCGCGCGCCGGTGCGCCGCTTGATGGCGCGCTTGGCGATGGCCGTCAGGGCCTCGGGCGTGACGTCGAGGTCCACGTCTTCCATTTCAAGCAGTTTCTGGAATTGCTTGACGACGGCGTTGCGCGGCTCGGTCAGGATCCGCACCAGCGTGTCTTCCTTCAGTTCTTCCAGGGTGGCGACCACCGGCAGGCGGCCGACCAGTTCGGGAATCAGGCCGAACTTGATCAGGTCCTCGGGCTCGACCTCGGCGAACAGTTCGCCCACGCCGCGCTCGGAGCGCGCCCGCACCGTGGCGGAAAACCCGATGCCGGAGCGTTCGCTGCGGTCGCGGATGATCTTTTCCAGACCGTCGAAGGCCCCGCCCACGATGAACAGGATGTTGGTGGTGTCCACCTGGACGAAATCCTGGTTGGGATGCTTGCGCCCGCCTTGCGGCGGCACGGAAGCCACCGTGCCCTCGATGAGCTTGAGCAGAGCCTGCTGCACGCCTTCGCCGGACACGTCGCGCGTGATCGACGGGTTGTCGGACTTGCGCGAGATCTTGTCGATTTCGTCGATGTAGACGATGGCGCGCTGGGCCTTCTCGACTTCGTAGTTGCAGTTCTGCAGCAGCTTCTGGATGATGTTCTCGACGTCCTCGCCGACATAGCCGGCTTCCGTCAGCGTGGTCGCGTCGGCCATGACGAAAGGCACGTCCAGCATGCGGGCCAGCGTCTGCGCCAGCAGCGTCTTGCCCGAGCCGGTCGGGCCGATCAGCAGGATGTTGCTCTTGGACAGTTCGACGTCGCCGCTCTTGGCGTCGGAATACCGGATGCGCTTGTAGTGGTTGTACACCGCCACGGCCAGATTGCGCTTGGGCGTTTCCTGACCGATCACATAGCCGTCCAGGAAGGTCTTGATTTCCTGCGGAGTGGGCAGTTCGTTGCGCACGGCATCGCGCGCGGCTTCCTGCTTTTCGTCGCGGATGATGTCGTTGCACAGGCTGATGCATTCATCGCAGATGAACACGGAGGGACCCGCGATCAGCTTGTGGACTTCGCTCTGGCTTTTGTTGCAGAAGGAACAATGCAAGGCTTTGTCCTCGCTGGATCCTTTTTTCTCGGTCATGGCAAACCCATACTTATTTGGTTTCGTTCGTGCGCGAAACCAAGACCTTGTCGATCAGGCCGTAGGCCTGCGCGTCATCGGCGGACATGAAATTGTCGCGTTCCGTGTCGACGCCGATGCGTTCGATGTCCTGCCCGGTGCGCTCCGCCAGAATGTTGTTCAGCCGTTCACGCAGGCTGAGGATTTCCTTGGCCTGGATCTGGATGTCGGACGCCTGCCCCTGGGCGCCGCCGGAAGGCTGGTGGATCATGATGCGGGAATTGGGCAAGGCATAGCGCTTGCCCTTTTCGCCGGCTGCCAGCAGGAACGCCCCCATGCTGGCCGCCAGGCCGGTGCACAGGGTGGAGACGGCCGGCTTGACGAACTGCATGGTGTCGTAGATGGCCATGCCCGCGTACACCGACCCGCCCGGCGAGTTGATGTACAGGGAAATGTCTTTGTCGGGGTTCTCCGATTCCAGGAACAGCAGCTGGGCGACGACCAGATTGGCCGACTGGTCGTTGACCGGCCCCACGAAGAAGATCACCCGTTCGCGCAGCAGGCGCGAATAGATGTCGTAGGACCGTTCACCCCGACCGGACTGCTCGATCACGATGGGCACGTAGCCCAGACCGGTGGGGGTGACGGATTCGCCCCCATACATCGATGCATAGAAATCGGTGAACCTGGACATCAACGCGTTCCCATCAAGGTATCAAAGTCGACGGTTTCGTCCGTCACCTGGGCGGCGGCCAGCACGTGATCGACGACATTGTCTTCGAGCACCAGCGATTCGATTTCAGCGCGGCGCTGGCGATCGGACAGGTAGTAGGCCACGACCTGGGCGGGCTGTTCGTAGCTTTTGGCGAATTCCTCGATGCGGGCGCGGACCTGTTCGGGCTTGGCCTTCAGATCGGCCGCCTTGATCAGTTCGCCCACCAGCAGGCCCAGACGCACGCGGCGTTCGGCTTCCGGACGGAAGGTGTCTTCCGGGATGGGAATGGAATCGGCATTGGGCAGACCGCGCTGCTTCAGTTCCTCGCGCGCGGCGGCGGTGCGGCTGGCGACTTCGCTGTCGACCAGCGCCTTGGGCAGATCGAAGGCGCAGGCGGCGGCCAGGGCGTCCATCACGCTGCCCTTGGTGCGGCTTTTCGCGCGGGCCTGGGCTTCGCGTTCGACGTTGCCGCGCACTTCGGCCAGCAAGGCGTCGACGTCGCCTTCGGCCTGGCCCAGGGACTTGGCGAAATCGGCGTCGATCTCGGGCAGTTCGGGTTCGGCGACTTCCTTCACCGTGATGGTGAATTCAGCCTGCTTGCCGGCCACGGCGGCGCTGCCGTAGTCCGCCGGGAAATTCAGCGGGAAGGTCTTGCTTTCGCCGGCCTTCAGGCCCGTGGCGGCGGCTTCGAATTCGGGCAGCATGCGGCCCTGACCCAGCACGAAGGGGAAGTCCTTGGCGGTGCCGCCGTCAAAGGCCACGCCGTCGATGGTGCCGGCGAAATCCAGCGTGACGCGGTCGCCGTCCTGGGCGGCGCGGTCGGCGGCGGCCCGGAAGATGGTGCGCTGGCGGCGCAGAATGTCGATGGTCTTCTGCACTTCGGCATCGCCCACCTGCACGGCGCTGCGGGTGATCTTCAGGGTGGACAGATCGGGGAGTTCGACTTCCGGGTAGACCTCGAACGTGGCGGAAAATTCCATCACGCCTTCCGCGGCGCCGTCCAGCTTGGGTTCCAGGCTGGGAGAGCCGGCCACGCGCAGGTTGGCGTCGGCGATGACCTTGTCCAGGGACTTGCCGATCTGGGAATTGATCACGTCATAGCGCACCGAGGGGCCATGGCTGCGCTCGATCACGGACAGCGGAGCCTTGCCGGGACGAAACCCGTGGACCTTGGCCGTGCGGGCGACGCGTTTGAGTTGTGCCTGGACTTCTTTTTCAACGTCGGCGACAGAAACGCTCAGATCGACACGGCGCTCCAGGCCGGACAGTTTTTCAACCACGGGCTGCATTCGGAACCTATTGATAGTAATGGACAGTAAACGGGGTATTTTAGCGGAAAGTCGGGCCCGGCGTAGAAGCGCCGGGGCGCCTGGGGTTTCAAGCTATAATGTCCGGCTAACCTAGCGAACGTGGCGGAATTGGTAGACGCACCAGATTTAGGTTCTGGCGCCGCAAGGCGTGAGAGTTCAAGTCTCTCCGTTCGCACCACGCGACTCCATCATACATCCGCGGGCGCTTCGCCCGCCGGCTAAAGCGCGCTTTCCAGCAGATTGCGCCGCTCCATCATCTCCTGCAGCCCGTGCGACGCCGCCAGATCGGCCGCGAACCGGCAATCCTGGTCCAGCGGATAGCCGTCCGCGCATTTCTTCATCAGCACGCATCCCTGGAAGACTTCCGTGATCCAGTCGACGAACACGTGGACCTTGGAGGACAGGTGGCGGCTTTGCTGGTAGACGACGGAAATCGGCATCGGCGGCGGCGACCAGGCCTCCAGGACCTCGACCAGTTCGCCGGAATCCAGATGCGGCGCGACCATGTAGCGCGGCGGCTGGATCATGCCGAACCCCGCGAGCCCGGCGCTGACGTACGCGTCGGCATCGTTCACGGACAGCGAGCCCTTGACCGGAACGTTCACGATCCCGTCTCCGACCTTGAAGCTCCAGTCGATGTTGCGCCCGGTCCGCGCCACGAAATAGTTGACCGCCCGGTGACGGTCCAGATCCTCGATGGCCGCCGGCTTTCCGTAGCGTTCGATATAGGACGGCGCCGCGCAGGTCACGCTCTTGAAGACGCCGATGCGCTTGGCGATCAGCGAGGAATCCTGCAGGTCGCCGATCCGCAGCACGCAGTCGACGGCATCCTGCACCATGTCGACCGGCCGGTCGCTCAGGCCGACGACCAGCTCGATGTCCGGGTAGCGCTGGTGGAAATCGCACAGCTTGGGAATCAGCACCAGCCGGCCCAGGGAGGGCGGCGCATCGATGCGCAGGCGGCCGCGCGGGCCCCGGGCGCGATCGCGAAAGACCGATTCGGCCTCTTCGACGTCGGCCAGGATGCCGGCGCAGCGTTCGTAGTAGGACGCGCCGTCCGGGGTCAGGCTCAGGCGGCGGGTGCTGCGGTTCAGCAGCCGCGCCCCCAGGTGCTTTTCAAGCTTGCGGATGATCGTGCTGACGGTGGCCCTGGGCATGTCCAGGCTGTCGGCGGCCAGGGTGAAGCTGTTGGCGTCGACGACCCGCGTGAAGACCCGCATGGCCTGAAGATGATCCATATCCGTACTCCCGGCGCGATGCGGGGTCCGCCGCGCGCCATTGTTTGTTTCTTTTGAATAGTGATGACAAAAACTGGATATTTATCCAAATTTGCGAATAACAAATAATAGCGCACTCTTCAAAAGGAATCCCGTCATGTTTTCTTTCCACGCACGACACGCCGCCCTCGCGCTGGCCGGACTGCTGCTCGCCAGCGGCTTCCTGCTCATGCGCGAGAGCGCCGGCACGCTCGCCGACGCAGGCCAGCCATCCCCTGCGCCCGCGATCCAGGTGGACGTCGCCACGATCCGCTACCAGGCGATCACGGACTGGCACGAATATTCCGGCCGCCTGGAAGCCGTGGACCGGGTCGAGATCCGACCCCTGGTGTCCGGCACCCTGACCCAGGTCCACTTCAAGGACGGCGCGCTGGTCCGGCGCGGCGACCCGCTCTTCACCATCGACCCGCGTCCCTACCAGGCCGCCGTCGACGAGGCGCAGGCGCAGCTGACGGCGGCCACGGCGAAGGCCGCCTACACCGGCGCGGACCTGGCCCGGGGCCAGCGGCTGCTCGCCGGCAACGCGATCGCCCGCCGGGATTTCGAGGAAAAGCGCAATGCGGCCCGTGAAGCGGCCGCCCGCGTGCAGGCCGCCCGGGCTGCGCTGCAGTCGGCGCGCCTCGACCTGGAGCACACCCGCATCGTCGCGCCCATCAGCGGGCGCGTCTCCAAGGCCGAGGCGACCGAAGGCAATGTCGTCGGCCTCGGCGGCGCGCGTCCCCTGACCACCATGGTCTCCGTGTCGCAGCTCTACGCCTCCTTCGAAGTGGACGAGCAGACCTTCCTGCAGATGAACGGCGCGGCCGCCGCGGGCGCCGGGGCGGCCGTCCCCGTGTCCATGGGCCTGGCCAATGAACAGGGCTACCCCCGCCGCGGCAGGCTGGCGTTCCTGGACAACAGCCTGGATCCCCGGACCGGGACGATCCGGGTGCGGGCGCTGTTCGACAATCCGGACGGCCTCCTGAGGCCCGGCCTCTATGCCAGGGTCCGCCTGGACGCGGGCGCGCCCCACGAAGCCGTTCTCCTGCAGGAAAAGGCGATCGGCACCGACCAGGCCAAGCGCTTCGTCATGGTCGTGGACGACGCCAACAAGGCGGCCTACCGGGAAGTGACCCTGGGCGCCGGCCGGGAAGGCTGGCGCGTGGTCCGCAGCGGCCTGGCGGCGGGCGACCGGGTCGTCGTGAACGGCCTGCAGCGCATCCGGCCGGGCGACACCGTGGCGCCCAAGCCGGTCAGCGCCGACGACGGCGCGCTCGCGGCGGGCGGCGCTATCTCCCTGCCCGGCTCGGCGCCGGACGGACAGCACCAATCCTGAGCGGCCCCATGAACATTTCCAAATTCTTCATCGACCGGCCGATCTTCGCGGCGGTCATCTCCGTGCTGATCCTGCTGGCCGGCCTGCTCGCCGTCTTCCGCCTGCCGATCTCCGAATACCCGGAAGTCGTGCCGCCCTCGGTCGTCGTGCGGGCGCAGTTCCCCGGCGCCAACCCCAAGGTGATCGCCGAAACGGTGGCGGCGCCGCTCGAGGAGGCCATCAACGGGGTCGAGAACATGCTGTACATGCAGTCGCAGGCCAACAGCGACGGCAACCTGACGGTCACGGTCAATTTCCACCTGGGCATGGACCCCGACAAGGCCCAGCAGCTCGTGCAAAACCGGGTCGCGCAAGCCCTGCCGCGCCTGCCCGAGGACGTCCAGCGCCTGGGCGTGACGACGATCAAGGCGACTCCCACCCTGACCATGGTCGTGCATCTGGTCTCGCCCGACCAGCGCTACGACCTGACCTACCTGCGCAACTATGCCGTCCTCAACGTCAAGGACAAGCTGGCGCGCATCCCGGGCGTGGGCGAGGTGCAGCTCTGGGGGGCCGGCAACTACGCCATGCGCGTCTGGCTGAACCCCACCAAGATCGCCGAGCGCGGCCTGACCGCCAGCGACGTCGTCGCCGCGATCCGGGAGCAGAACGTGCAGGTGGCCGCGGGCGTCATCGGCGCGGCGCCCAGCGGTCCCGACGTCGCGATGCAGTTTTCGGTCAACGCGCAGGGCCGCCTGCGGACCGAAGAGGAATTCGGCGACATCGTCCTGAAGTCTTCCCCGGACGGCGGCGTCACCCGGCTGCGCGACGTGGCGCGCATCGAGCTCGCGGCATCCGAGTACGCCCTGCGATCGCTGCTGGACAACAAACCGGCGGTCGCCATGGCGATCATGGAGGCTCCGGGCGCCAACGCGCTGGCGATCTCCGACGCCGTGCGCGCAACCATGCGGGAACTGTCGGCCGATTTCCCGGCCTCGCTCGAAAGCCGCATCGTCTACGATCCCACGCAGTTCGTCCGATCCAGCATCGAGGCGGTGATATCGACGCTGCTCGAGGCCATCGCCCTGGTCGTGCTCGTCGTCATCGTCTTCCTGCAGACCTGGCGCGCGTCCATCATTCCGCTGCTCGCGGTGCCCATCTCCATCATCGGCACATTCTCCCTGATGCTGGCTTTCGGCTACACCATCAACGCGCTGTCCCTGTTCGGCCTGGTGCTGGCGATCGGCATCGTCGTGGACGACGCCATCGTGGTCGTCGAGAACGTCGAGCGCAACATCGAGGCCGGCCTCAGTCCCCGCGACGCCACCTACCGCGCCATGCGCGAAGTGAGCGGGCCGATCATCGCCATCGCCCTGACGCTGGTCGCCGTGTTCGTGCCGCTGGCCTTCATGACGGGTCTGAGCGGACAGTTTTTCAAGCAGTTCGCCATGACGATCGCCATCTCGACGGTCATCTCGGCATTCAACTCGCTGACGCTGTCGCCGGCGCTCGCGGCCCTGCTGCTGAAACCTCACGGGGCCCGGCCCGACGCGCTCACGCGGGGCATGGATCGCGTCCTGGGCGGCTTCTTCCGCGTCTTCAACCGCGCGTTCGGGCGGGCCTCCGACGGCTATGCGCAAGGCGTGGGCGCGGTCGTGCGGCGCAAGGGCGCGACCCTGGGCGTCTATCTGGTCCTGCTCGCGCTGACGGCGGGGGTCGCCTATGTCGTCCCGGGCGGTTTCGTGCCCGGACAGGACAAGCAGTACCTGGTCAGCTTCGCGCAACTGCCCAGCGGCGCATCGCTGGAACGCACGGACGCCGTGGTCCGGCGCATGAGCGACATCGCGCTGGCCCAGCCGGGCGTCAAGAACGTCGTCGCATTCCCGGGCCTGTCGATCAACGGCTTCACCAACAGTTCGAGCGCGGCTGTCGTCTTCATGACGCTCGACGACTTCGACAAGCGCCGGGACGCGGCGACGTCCGCCCAGGCCATCACGGCCGCGCTGAGCCAGAAGTTTTCCGGCATCAAGGAAGCCTTCACCGCGGTCTTCCCCCCGCCGCCGGTGATGGGCCTGGGAACGGTCGGCGGATTCAAGCTGCAGGTCGAGGATACGGCCGGACTGGGCTACGACCGCCTGAACGACGCGGTCCAGGCCTTCCTGGCCAAGGCGGCGCAAACGCCCGAGCTGGGGCCGGCATTCTCCAGCTACCAGATCAATGTGCCGCAGCTGGACGTGGATCTCGACCGGGTCCAGGCCAAGCAGCTGGGCGTCCCTGTCACGAACGTGTTCGACACCATGCAGATCTACCTGGGTTCGCTCTACGTCAACGACTTCAACCGCTTCGGACGCGTCTACCAGGTCAAGGCCCAGGCCGATGCGCCCTTCCGGTCCAGCCCCGAGGACATTCTCCGGCTGAAGACGCGCAGCGATTCCGGCGCCATGGTGCCGCTGGGCTCCCTGGTGTCGCTCACGCCGACCTACGGGCCCGAGATGGTGGTGCGCTACAACGGCTACACGGCCGCCGACATCAACAGCGGCCCCGCGCCCGGCTATTCCTCCGGGGAAGCCCAGGCCAGCGCCGAGCGCATCGCGGCATCGACGCTGCCCAAGGGCATCAAGTTCGAATGGACGGACCTGACCTACCAGCAGATCCTGGCCGGCAACGCCGGAATCTGGGTGTTTCCCATCAGCGTCCTGCTGGTCTTCCTGGTGCTGGCCGCGCTGTACGAAAGCCTGACCCTGCCGCTGGCGGTCATCCTGATCGTGCCCATGAGCGCGCTGGCGGCCCTGGCCGGCGTCTGGCTGACCCAGGGCGACAACAACATCTTCACACAGATCGGGCTCATGGTGCTGGTGGGACTGGCCTGCAAGAACGCCATCCTGATCGTCGAGTTCGCGCGCGAACTGGAAGCGCAGGGCATGTCCGCGGCGCAGGCCGCCCGGGAAGCCAGCCGCCTGCGCCTGCGTCCCATCCTGATGACCTCCATCGCCTTCATCATGGGGATCGTGCCTCTGGTGCTGTCCACGGGCGCCGGCGCGGAAATGCGTCACGCGATGGGTATCGCCGTCTTCTTCGGCATGCTGGGCGTCACCGTGTTCGGCCTGTACCTGACTCCGGTGTTCTATGTGCTGCTGCGCACGCTCGCCGGCCGGTTCACGGCCCGGCGCGCCGCGTTCGCTGGCCCCGCCCCCCTTGTCCCCGCCGCGAACCCCACCGTGGAACTCCGCTCATGATCACACGCATCTCTCTCGCCGCCGCCTCGGGCCTGCTGGCCGCCCTGCTCGCCGGTTGCGCCGTCGGCCCCAAGTACGAACGGCCCGCCGTCGAAACACCCGCCGCCTTCAAGGAGGCCCGCCTGAGCGCGGCCGAACGACAGCGCTGGAAACAGGCCCAGCCGGCCGACGATCTGGCGCGCGGACGCTGGTGGGCCATCTTCAGGGACCCGGCGCTGGACTCCCTGGAAACACAGGCCATGAAGGCGAACCAGGATCTGCAGGCCGCCGCCGCGCGCGTGAAACAGGCGCGCGCCATGCAAAAGGGCGCGCGCGCCGGACGGTTTCCGGAACTGACGGCCGGGCTGGGCGCCAGCCGTCAACGCGCCTCCGAGGCGGCCGGAGGCGCCGCCGGCGCGGGCGGGACAGCCACGCTCTGGCGCGCCCAGGCCGGCCTGTCCTACGAGGTCGATCTCTTCGGCCGCGTGGCCTCGGAAGTCGATGCGGCCGGCGCCGACACCCAGCGGGCCCGGGCCCTGTACCAGTCCGTGCTGCTGGCGCTGCAGGCCGACGTCGCCCAGAACTATTTCCTGATCCGGCAACTGGATGGCGAAGCCCTGCTCTACGAGCACACGATCTCCCTGCGCCGCATGAGCCTGGACCTGGTCGAGACCCGCTTTCGCGAAGGCGACATCAGCGAACTCGACGTCGCGCGAGCCCGCTCGGAACTCGCGGCCGCGCGCGCCGAAGCGCTCGGCGTCCAGCGGCAGCGCGCCGCCGCCGAGCATGGACTGGCGCTGCTGCTGGGACAGCCGCCCGCCGACTTCTCGCTGCCCAGGCAGCCCCTGGCCAGGATCCCGGTGGCCATTCCGGCCGGCCTGCCCTCTTCCCTGCTCGAACGGCGCCCGGACATCGCCGCCGCGGAAAGGGCGCTGGCGGCCGCCAATGCCCGGATCGGCGCGGCGAAGGCCGCTCTGTTCCCGCAGCTCGCCCTGACCGGGACGTTCGGCTTCGAGTCTTCCGAACTGGACGAGTTGCTGCGCTGGTCGAGCCGCAGCTTCGTGCTCGGCCCGCTGCTGGGAACGGCGCTGTCGCTGCCGATCTTCGACGGCGGCCGGCGCCAGGTCGGCGTGGACCGCGCCCGCGCCCGCTACGAAGAGGACCTGGCCCTGTACCGGCAAAGCGTGCTCAAGGCTTTCGGGGAAGTCGAGGATGGCTTGTCCGCGCTGCGCCTGCTGGGCGAGCAGACCGAGGTGCAGGACTCCGCCGTGGCGTCCGCCGCCCGCGCGGCGGAGCTGTCGAAGGCCCAGTACGAAGCCGGGTCGGTCAGCTACCTGGAAGTCATCGACGCCGACCGCAACGTGCTGCAGCGCAAGCGCGCCGTCGTGGAACTGGACGGCCTGCGCGCGCACGCGGCCGTGCAGCTGATCCGCGCCATCGGCGGCGGCTGGGGGGATATTTGAGGGGAGGAACCGACGCGCGACCCTGAACAGTATCAGCCCCCTGGGGGTCCAGTTCGCCAAGCCGATGCTCCCGCCGGGGACTACGACGCGCGTCAGTCCGGCGGCATCCTGGTCCGCAGTCCCGTTGCCACCGACATCAACGCCTGCGAATACCGCCTGACCGCCGCCGGCAAAGAGTTGCGGCCCATTGTGGAGGCGGCTGGCGCATGGGGGCAGCGTTGGGTGACGACCGAGGCGACGCTGCTACTGGCTGGTCGCCGAAAAGGGCCGGGAGGCCGATCTGTGCACCATTGACCCGGGATACGAAGTGGATCTCTATATATCCACGGACCTGCGCACGCTGACCGAAGTATGGCTCGGCTATACAAGCATCGCCCAGGCGCGCAAGACGGGCCGCCTGGCCCTCACGGGCGACAAGCGGCTTGCAGGCACCTTCGATGCCTGGTTCGCCTTGAGCCCCATGGCCAAGATCAAGAAATTGGCCGGCGGCGCGGGGACGGTCCTCCCCTCCGCCTAAAACCCATACTCCAGCAGGCCCCCTTGTTGAAGGCTGTGACCACCTCCCACGACATGGGCAGGCCTAACGTGGAGAATCCGGCATGTCGTACACGCCAGCGAACTGACGTGCGAACACGGCTGGCGCGACATCTGCCAGGGCCGAATGGGGTCGAAAATGATTGTAATCCTGTCCCCAATTTTCAAGCTTCTGATGCGCGTCTTCGAGCATGTAACGCGCACACGTCTCTCTCCCGGCCGATTCTCTACATGCGGAAGATCGCTTCCAGATCGGGCTCGGCCAAGTCGGTATCGAGCCTGAGACTTTCTTCGATGTGATCCAAATGGTTAGCCATGAGTAACTGGGCGCCTTCCAGGTCGCGCGACTCGATCGCATCGATCATCTGGCCGTGCTCATCCGCGCGGCAGCTGGTGGGCACGGGAGCGTTGTAAAGGCAGATGGCCAGACAGGTCAGTACGGTCAGCTGACGCATGTTGCTCGCCATCACCGAATTGCCGGCCAATTCCGCGAGCAACCGATGAAAATCTCCCGCCAGACGTATGACTTTCGGGTTATCACCGAGTGCGCGCGCTTGAATTTCAAGCTGCTGATGGGCGCGCAGAATTGCAATTTTTTCCGCCGTCAAGGTTTCGATGAGGCGCTTGAGTATTGCAGGCTCCATGATGCGGCGCAACTCGAAAACATCTCTGGCCTGCTCGACCGAGGGTTGCGCGATAAAGGCGCCTCGTTGCGATATCTGTTCGACGACCATTTCATTAGCGAGCCTGGCAAGCGCTTCACGCACACGTGTTCGACTGCATCCAAAGATCGCAGCCAGCCGGCTCTCCGCGAGCTTGGTGCCAGGGCGCAGCCTGTATTCCAAAACAGCCACATAGACCTTCTGGTAGATTTCGTCGGTAGATAAAGAGTTCTGCTGCTCGGTTCGCGCACGCTGTTTCGCCGCGATTTTTTGCCTGGAGACGCCAGCCCCAAGCACAGTAGAGCTCGAATTCATCACTTCTTCGCTTCCTCTGGGGCCGCTGAAACAGGTTAGTTTTCTGAATGATGATAATAAAGTCCGCTATGGCCCACCATAAATCGCGGGAACCAATCAGTAAGCAAAAGCGGGAGGCTTCCAGCCCAGGCGAGCCTCCAGGAAAGAGGCAATCTCGAGCAGCCTGCTGTCCGTGTGGGACCTTGTGGCCAGTTGACAGCCCACCGGAATTCCCAAGTCATCAAGGCCACACGGTATGCTGATGGCAGGCTGGCCGGACACGTTGAATGGCACGGTCAATCGCGTATAGGCAGCCAGGTGCCTTTCCGGCACCATGTCTACCATCTTGACGGGGGACAAGGCCAGCGTGGGAGAACATATCACATCAATGCCATGCGTATCGAATACAGCATCAATAAGGTGCAGCATCCCTGCGCGCTCCGTGCGCATGGTCTCGGCAAGCTCGCTCCCCACATCCGCCCCACCCTTCAGGAACTTCAGAGAGTCCGGGTGATACAACATTGGAGACTCCTCAATCCAGCGCTTGTGTCCTCCATAGGCTTCGTAAAGTCCCAGCATGTGGTGAATCGACGCGCTGCGATAGAGTTCGGGAATATCAAATTCCACGATTACGGCTCCGGCATCTGCGAAGATGTCCAGGCAGCGCTTAACGAGTTTCCCGATGTCTGCCTGAATATCCTTAAAAAAGTAGGACGGGCACCCAACCCTCAAACCCTTGATGTCATCCAGGCGTGGCGGGACCGGCTGGTTTGTCGTCACCGAAAAAATCAACTGGGCGTCGTAGACGGAACGCGTGATCCAGCCCAGATGAGTGAACGACCCGGCGCCAGGGAAGACGCCCTCATTGTCGAGCAGTTTGTAGGTGGGTTTCAGTCCGACCAAGCCGTTGATCGCCGCCGGTTTTCGTATTGACCCCGCACCATCCGTCCCGATGGCGGCCAACGAGCTGCCGACTGACACGGAAACGGCACCGCCGACCGTCGAGCCACCCGCGTAATACTCAGGCGCCCAGGCGGATCGGGTGATCGGCTCATTCATGCCAAACCCAAACTCGTGCGTGCGGTGTTTTCCCAGGATTATCGCTCCCGAATCACGCAAACACTTGACGATCCGCGCATCCCGAAGCGCCATGTGCCCCTTGAACAACTCGGAACCGGCTTCAGTCGGCATGTCGAATGTGCTGATCAGGTCTTTAACACCAATTGGTATGCCATGGCACGGCCCCAGAAACCGCTCGCTCCGAATCAGCTCATCGGCCTTGCGTGCTGCCGCCAAGGCAATTTCCGGGCAGAGATATGCATACGCATTGACGTCCTTCTCTGAATTCCGCGCTCGTTGCAGCACAGCCTCTGTCAATTCCACGGCGCTGATAGAACGTTCCCTCAGAGCCCGAGCGGCGGATTCGATGGTGATCGTGTCCAGGTTCAGTTCTGACATCTGTAAAACCTCACGTGAGTGCTCAAACCCGCGTGTGCGAACTGTGACATGACCTCTTCAGTCCGCACCGAATCAAGGCAAGATTCATTGACAAGCAAGAAAACTCACGCGCGCAAGTCCCCGAGCGCAGAGTGAGCCGCCCTTTTCTCGCCAAAGGGGCGAAAATTTTGGAAATCCCAATCACGGCCCGGCACAGAGGAAAGTAAATTTTTCGTATATTCATGCCTTGGAACCGAGAGGACTGCATCAGACTTCCCCGCCTCTACGATTCGGCCATTTTGCATGACAATGATTGAGTCGCAAATTTCCGCCGCAACTCTGAGGTCATGGGTTATGAAGAGTATTGCGATTCCAGTGCGCTCCCTGACCTGTTTCAATAGTTGCAGCACTTGCGCCTGGACGGATACATCAAGCGCTGACACTGCCTCATCTGCGATGAGAATACTAGGTTCCATGACTACGGCCCTCGCCAGGCACAGCCGTTGCCTTTGTCCTCCGGAAAATTCATGTGGAAACCGATTCAGGATAGAATCGTCCAAGCCGACCAGTTTCAGAACATCGGATATTTTCGACAGTGCGTCCTGCCTAGAAACACCGTAATTCAGCAAGCCTTCTATCAAAGACTTGCCGATTCTCTGTCTCGGATTCAGAGACCGATATGGATCCTGAAAGACGATCTGGATATCCGGCCGTATTGCTCGCAAGCGCGATTTGGGCAAGCGGGCAATATTCGTGGATTTCACAAAAATATCACCTTTACTGGGATCCAGCAGTCGGACAAGACAACGCGCAACCGTGGATTTCCCCGAACCGGACTCACCAACTATTCCCATTATTTCATTGCTATGCAAGGTCAGGGAGACCTCCGAAACGGCTCTTACCGATCGGCCTGCGCCAAAGAGAGACACAGAACGATATGTCTTCGACAGCTCGGAAACACGCAACCGAACGCTCTCGGATGTAATTGTACGGCCCTTGGCAACGAGGCCGGGCACCGACTCCAGCAGCATTTTGGTATAGCCGTCAGTAGGTGACGAAAGTATCGACAATCGCGAGCCCATCTCGACCTGGCGCCCTTTACACATTACCAGAATGTTATCGGCGACATCGGAAACCACGCCAAAATCATGGGTGATGAACAAGACGCAAGTACCTTGATCGTGTTGCAATTCCTTGATAAGGGACAGAATTTGTTTTTGAGTCGTGACATCAAGCGCTGTCGTAGGCTCATCGGCGATCAGCAGCTTGGGCTTCAGGATCAAGGCCATGGCAATCATGACACGCTGCCTTTGGCCACCAGAGAGTTGATGCGGATATGAATTAAAGATCAGCACTGGATCCGGCAGGTGGACAGACTCCAGCATCGCGAGTACCTGCGCCCTACGTTGACGCCTGTCGAGTCCGGTGTTTCGTGCCAGCACTTCCTCAACCTGCGATCCTATGCGTTGCACAGGGTTCAGAGCGGTCATTGGTTCCTGAAAGATCATCGACATGACCGTCGAGCGCATCTTGCGCAATGTGGGTGCAGGAGCCTTAATTACACTTTCTCCCACGACCCGGATTTCCCCGCCCGTCACTTCCAGCGCCCCTCGCGGCAGCAGGCCCATGATTGCAAGGGCGGTAAGGGATTTTCCCGACCCAGATTCGCCGACGATACACAGCGTCTCACCGGCACTGACACTGAAGGACGTCCCATCCACGAGGCTACGCGCGGCATGACGCGTAGTTGCTATATGGAGATTCTCTACCCCGAGGATGAGATCATGGGTCATTGGAATTGGCACCAACGTGAGATTTCATATTTCTGATGCATCACCAGCATCAGATCTTTCTAGCCATCTTTGGGTCGAGTCCATCACGCAGTATATCCCCCAATATATTGATACTTAATACAGCCAATGAAAGAAAAACCCCTGGAAACAGTATCAGCCCAGGGCGCAGCATGAAATACGCACGACCATCGGCCATGATATTTCCCCACGAAGCGACTTCGGGTGGTATGCCTGCACCGAGAAAACTCAGCGCTGCCTCCGTAAGCATCGCGGTGGCGAATATATACGTGCCCTGCACTATCAGTGCAGGAATAGCGTTCGGAATCATATGCCGATACATAATGGTAAACGCCCTGGTCCCCAGAGTCTCCGCAACCTCCACGTAAGGCTCCGAACGTACGCTGAGCATTATGCTGCGTGCCAATCTGGTGACTCGCGGGACTTCAGGTATAGTTACGGCGACCAATACCGTCACTAGGCTGGCGCCCGACAGAGCCACCAAAGCGATAGCCAGAAGAATTCCGGGTATGGCCATGATCCCATCCATGACGCTCATGATCAAACCGTCCAGCCTCCTGAAATATCCAGCCAAGACGCCTAGTGTCAGCCCCGTGCAGATGGCCATGGCTGCAGCGATAAAACCGATCGACAGCGAGATACGTGATCCGTAGACCACTCTGGAAAACAAGTCTCTTCCATAGCCATCCGTGCCGAACCAATGTTCACTACCGACCGGCATCAGCCTGGCGAACGGGTCAATGAACTTGGGGTCGAATCGAGCAATGGCTGGTGAAAAAACCGCAACCGCGACCAGCACCAACAGAGTCATCACGGCCAGGAAAGTTGGCACGCCTCGAAAGGCCTTTCGCAACTGAGATTGTTCTGCTAGTTGTAATTCAGCCATGCCGTTCATCCTGTACCGCCATGCTCTCGAAATTCACGAAGTTCGTCAGTATTGAATTCTTGGGTCGATTAAGGAATAGATCACATCCGTCACCAGATTGATCAGGACATATACCATCGAAGAAAGAATCAATACGGCCTGAATGACTGGATAATCCCGAGCCAGCACTGCATCGACCACCAGGCGCCCGAGCCCTGGTATATTGAAAACACTCTCTGTGATTACAACCCCGCCAAGCAGTAAGCCCACTGTGACACCGATTATAGTGACAATTGGCACCGCTGCATTTCCCATCGCGTGCTTGAACAGTATCACACTTTCGGGCAATCCCTTTGCACGGGCGGTTCTTATATAATCCTCATTCAGCACTTCCAGAATACTGGTGCGCACTATGCGCGCAATGAGCGCAATATAAATGGTGCTCAACCCTGCCACCGGCAAGATTATATGCTTCAGAAAAGGGAGCAGGCCATCACCAAGCGGCACGTATCCCTGCACCGGGAGCCACCGAAGAGTCATCGAGAACAGCAATATCAACAAGTATTCTGTAATGAATACAGGGACTGAGAACCCAGTAACCGACGCTGCCATTATCAATCGGTCAATTATGGCACCCTGCTTCCATGCCGCGAGTGCGCCAATTGGTATGGCAAGCAGGATCGAAAACAGGATCGTGGTGACGCATATTGCCACCGTTGCGCCAAACCGATCGAGGATCAGGCCTGCCACGGGTTGGTTTGAAATCAATGACTTGCCAAAATCGCCATGCAGCACAGAACCCGACCAGATCGTAAACTGTTCGAGCATGGGCCTGTCGAGCCCCAGTGACTTTCGTATTTGCTCGATTTGCTCAACGGTGGCCCCATCTCCTGCAATGATCGTCGCGGGATCCCCCGGAGCCACCCTGAGCATGGCGAAAACGATGATCGACACGATAAGAATTACGCTTACCGTACTGATGAGTTTTCTGATTATGAAGCGATACATTGGATCGTATCAATCTGATTTCTTGATGTTCCAGAAGACCAGTGCATAGGTTTCAAGAACGCCCTGCAGCTTGGCCGATACGGCAAGGGGCAGTGAAATCTGGCCAAGAGGCAAGATGACCCCGTTGCTCAACACTTTCTCCTGAATTTCATCCGCGAGCGCCTTTTGCTCGGCTGGGTCCGACGACCTCGCGAATTTATTACGCAACTGTTCTATTTCTGGAATATCCGGCCAACCAAACCAAGATTTGCTTCCATTCGCAGGTATCGTGAAGGCGCTTAATGGAGAACGAGCATCCACAACTCCGATACCCGTCGTGAACATGTTCCACCCACCGTCAGCCGGACTGGCCTTGGACGTTCTGCGATTGTTCACACTTTGCCAATCCATGGATTGCATGTCGACCTTGAAACCTGCCTGGCGTAATTCCTGAGCAATGACCGGAGCCGATTTCGAAAAGGCGCCCACATCCGTAGGATGCAACAGAACAATCGGTGTCCCGTCATACCCGGAGCTCGCGAGAATTTCCTTGGCCTTCGCAATGTTTCCCCTTCCGAACTCGCCGCTGCCAGCAGTACTCGCGTATTGGTTGCCGCAACCGTAGACGGTATAGCAGGTTTCATAATATTTTGGATTTCCCACCATGGCCTGCAGAACATCTTTCTGATTCACGGCCATCATTGCAGCTTGACGCACCTTATTGTTGTCAAATGGCGGCTGTAGGAAATTGAATCGTGCAATCGGCTGCTGGTCCAGCTGGTGGGCCGTTATGACCTTGATGTCTTTGTTTTGCTCCAGCATCGGAAGAAAATCGTAATCTGTCCGTTCTATCAGGTCCACTTCCTTGTTGACCAGTGCATTTATGGCTGTCATGCTGTCAGGCATCCCAATCCACTTCACTTCATCAACGTAGACCACCTTACCGCCCGCCAATCCGCTCGGCTTTTCCGGCCTGGGCACATATTTCTTGTTTTTAGCGAATACCGCCTGTATCCCGGGGCAAAACTCTTCTTTGACGAACTTGAAGGGTCCTGAACCTATGGTTTCAGTGATCTGCTTGTCTGCCGGTGTTTTGGCTACTCTTTCCGGCATCATGAAGGCAGGCACGCCGCTTGGCTTGGACAAGCCGCGCAAGGCGATGTCAGTCGGGACCTTGAACCGCATTTGCCATGATTGCCCATCAAGCTTCGTCATGCTCTCCATCAAGCTGTCCATGATCTGGCCGGTCTTGTCCAGTATGGCCCATCTTTTGATTGAGGCAATGCAGTCATCTGAAGTCACCGGAGTATCGTCCGTCCACAGAAGGCCTTTACGCAAGGTCATTGTGTATGTCCGACCATCATCGGAAACTTTCCAGTGATCAAGCATCTGCGGCTGTATCTTGCCGTCCGCGTCCAGCGCGAGCAGCGTGTCATAGATCATGTAGCCGAAATTTCTGATGAAATACGCCGGCGTGATGATTGGATCCAGCGATTTCAGCGGTGATTCGGGCACGACTGTAATCGTTGTTGCCACACTGGTCGCAGGGCAGAGAGACACCATGATCGGTGCTGCGCTCAGGCAGGAGATTACAAGCAATTTCCTAGCCCAGCTGGACGTGGTTTTCATATGAGCTCCTTCATCTACTGGCTTCGTCGGCACGTCGACGAAGCGGATCGATAGCAAGAGGCGGATTACGAAAATCTGAAAATTTCGTATACCGTCATGTAATTTCTCATAGACAACGATTCCGATTGTAGTCGTGGACACTGTTGTTGACACTAATGCAGCTATAGGTGTTTACACTGATACAATCCGAATTGGCTATTGGGGCTTATATTGCGGCGCGACACGCCGCCACGCGGACACTCAGGATCCTGCTCAAGACAGCGAAGGACGGAGTGCGGCGGCAATCAAGGGGCGGGATATCGGCGGCCACTGGGGAATTGATGGGAACGAACAGAGGTGTACTCAATCACTTTTGACCGCACATCACTCATTTCACAAGGCCATGTAGACCGCATGGACGGCCTCTTTTCCATATCTGCGTTCCAGTCGGCGGACGATGAAATGTCCACGCGCCACATCCTGGAAGTGGTCGATGAACAGTGTATTGATCAGCGCGCCCCCGGCGGTGCCCAGCGCAGGAACTGCCTGGGCGGCGACCTTTTCAGCGACCTGGATGCCGAAGCGGTCGGCGATAACGGCAATCAGGCGGACCATGGCGGGCGCCGCCGCCTTGTCAGCCGCCACCTTGGCGCCCAGGTAATTAATCGGCCGCCTGGCCGACGGCCCGCGCCAGGGCCACGCGTACGGCGTAGTAGCCGCTTTCGGCGGCATCGTCGGCATCCGCCCGGCCGCCCATGGCGAAGGCCATCAGGCAGGCTTGGCGCGTGCCGGCATCCCGCAGCGATTCGCCCTCTCCGCGGGCGATGGCCGCAATGGAGCGCATCATCAAGGTCGTCGAAATCGGCAGTTCCACGGTCAGGCCGGCGATCCCGAAGAAGCCCCCCACTCCGCCACTGAGCGCCGCGCCCCATTTGTGCCACCGGTCGCTGCTGCTGCCGCCCGGGACATCCTCCAAGGTGAAGATGGCCGCATCGGCCACCTTGCTCAATGCCACCCGGGCCACGCCGGCAATCCGGCCGCGCCAGCCGGCGGGCAGCATATCCAGCCCCTTTTCGATCGGCATGCCGATCAGTCTCGTCCCTCCGGCCGCGAAGAGGATCAGGCCCGATACCGACACAATATGCTCAAGGCCTTCGAGCATGCCGGATCATGCCTTGTTGAGGTCGATTTCCACTCCGCAGCCCGTGTTGCGGGCCTTTTCCAGGATAAGCCTGACGGTGGCGATATCCTGAATCGGGACGCCGACCGAATCAAACACGGTGATCTCGTCGGCGCGCTCCCTGCCCGGTTTCTCACCGATCAGGATCTCGCCAAGCTCGGCGGAAATGTCGGCCTCCGAAATCTCGCGTTGCGCCAATGGAATCAGGATTTCCCCGGAATGGGCCAGCACCGACGCCAAATCATCCACGACGATTCTTGCTCGCTTCATGCCCGCCGAATCGATCTCGCGATGATCGGACCGCGGCGGCGCGCCCACCGCGTTCACGTGCAGGCCTTCGGAAAACCACTCTCCTTGCACCACCGGCTCCAGCGACGGCGTCAATGTGCACAGAATGTCAGAACGGCGAACGACATCGCGCGGACTGTCGCACACGGCCACGCTGAATCCTTGCGCCCGGGCATCCGCGGCAAAGCGCGCCGAGGTGTCAGCCGTGCGGCTCCAGACGAAAACCTCGCGGATGTCTCGCACCAGGGAAATCGCCTCGAGATGCGTTCTCGCCAGATTCCCCGCCCCGATCAATCCCAGCGCATGGCTATCCGGCCGGGACAGCACGCTGCTGGCGACCGCGGACGCCGCCGCCGTCCGGAAGGCCGTCAGGGTGCCGCCGTGAAGTATCGCGTCGCACTTGCCGGTGATCATGTCAATGACCATGATCGTCGATTGCTGGACCGGCAAGCCATTTTTCCCGTTGCCGGGATTGTCCACCAGCAGCTTGGCCACGGCCATGCCGCCCGAGTCGCTCGCGGCGATCATGGGCAGCAGCGCCGCCTTGGACCCTTCGACGGAAAACGTCGGACATAGGTCCTGCATCGCGTGTCCGCGAGCATGCTCCATATGGGCCTGGCGGACAGCCTCGATCACGTCCGGCATGTCCAAAAGCCTGCTGATATCCCCGCGTCCCAACAGCAAAGTCATCTCGGGTCTCCCTCGATTCGGCGATCATCCTTATCCTTGCCCGCCACGATCCTGCCGCCCTTGAAGACCAGGGAACGCGCGGGACGCATGACCACCGCTTCCGCGGCACGGTCCGCCGGGACCAGGACCATGTCCGCATTGCAGCCGACATCGAGCCCGTAATGGTCGATTCCCAGCATCCGCGCACCATTGCGAGTCGCGCAGTCCAACGCCAGGCCTATATCCTCGTCCCTCCTGAGGTCGGAACGGAATGCGACGTGCATGGCGCGCTCGAGCATGTCGCCCGTGCCATATGGAGACCAGAGATCCCGAATGCCGTCATTCCCGCACGCAAGCGTCACCCCGCGATCATGAAAAGCGCGAACGGGCGGAACGGGCAAGCTGAAGAGGGCGGACGTGACAATGGAAATATCCAATTCGGCCAGAGCGTCAAGAACGGCGGATTGCACGGGCCCCGACATTCCCGACCAGCAGAAGGCGTGGCTGATTGCGACCCTTCCGGACATGCCGAAGCTGCGTGTCCTTTCGATAATCCGCCACATTTCCCATATGCCCAGGTCGCCCGGATCATGCAGGTGGATGTCCACCCCGATATTCGCCTCACACGCGATTCGGAAGATGGCATCGAGATGGCCGCCGGGATCGCGATCCAGCCCCGCCGGATCCACGCCTCCGATCGCCGAGACCATTCCGCTTCTGGCGGCTTCCCTGAGCAGTTCTTCGGTTCCGGGCCTCGCGACAATCCCTTGCTGCGGGAACGCCACCTGCTGGACATCAATGGCGCCCTCCAGCAGTCGCGTTGCTTCCCGCACCATTTCGATGCCACGCAAACCAATGTCCGGATCCACATCCGTGTGCGTTCTGATGTGCGTCGTCCCGCAACTGGACATTTGCCTGAGCAGCGCAAGGGTCCTTTCCATGGAAGGATAACCGACCTCAAAACGGCGGTCGCGCTCGTTGGCGATTCGCTCGGCGACGGAGGGGCCCGCAGAGTGTGGAACCCACTCGCCGCCCCAGAGCGTCTTGTCGACGTGGCAATGGCTGTCGACAAGACCCGGCAGGAGCAACTCCCCTTTCCCGTCGATCCTCGGCACGCCTGGATCAATGGCGGAATGCTTGCCTATGGACTGGATGACTCCGCCACCCACCCTGACATCCAGCGCATCGCGATGTCCATCGAGGCGGACATTGCTCAGGACAAAATCCATTTCATCCCCTGAAACACTCATATGAATTCCCATCCTTCATCTATATCGCGTTTTATCGCGGCCAGCATGCAAAGCGACGCTACTTCAACCGGCCGGAAAGAATTTCCACCCCGCGCATATTCACCGGACGTTCCACAGCCCCGCCCTTCTCCATGACGACGCTGAGCAAGCAAGATATTGCGAAGTTGGCAACGAGCGCCACCAGACCCGAGTTGATGTTTCCAATATTCGTGTCGCTGAAATAAAACCAGGCAACGATCGCGCATCCCACGATCATGCCGACGCACAATGCGCCCGACTTGAGGCCGCGGAAGAACATGACGCCAAACCAGGCGGGCACCAGCTGTGTCGTCAACGCCAGCGCAAGCGTGAGAAACGTCAGCATGATCGACGAAGCAAACGTCGATAACGCGGCGGTGATGATCAGAAATGCCGCCATGACCATATTGAGACTACGAGAGGTCTCCGCCTCTTTCATGGACGGGCACAGGTTCCGGCTGAAGACGCCGGCAAACATCAAGGAATTTCCAGCCAGAACAATCAGCGCCGCCAGGCCGGCCCCGGCCGCGATCAGGCCGACGATCCAGGGCGGAGCGAGATCCCTCACCACGACCAGGAACACGCGATCCGCTTTCGCCAAGTTCGGAGCATGGCCCACGCCGTAATAAGCGACGAAGACCAGCAGCGGATACATCAGCATGTACAACGGCATCCATATCACGGACTTCTTGATCGAAGACTCGGACTTGGCGGAAAACAGGAATTGCGCAGGAAGCGTCATGTAGAACTGCACGGACTGCACGAAGATCGTCGTCATGGCGAACACGAGCGCGCCGCTGGTCACAGTCCCGAGCTCGGGCTTATGTTGCGAGACCTCGAACACGCCATGGAGGCCGCCCGCCGCGATGACGACTGCGATCCCGGCCAGGACGATGCCAAGAAACATGAACGTGTCCTTGACCACGGTCACCAGGGCCGTCGAGCGCATTCCAGATGCGAACACGTAGAGGAACGCAATGATCGCCGTCCCCACGACAATTTCCAGGCGCGTGAGCTGAAGCCCAAGCTCGCTCAGGACGACCTGCAGCCCTATGAACTGAAAGATCGCCCACGGGAACAACGCAAGCACGAAGGTGGCTGCGGAAAGTTTCTCAAGAAAACGGCTCCGGTAATGCCCATACATGACATCCGGCACAGTCACCGCGCCATAGGCCTTCCCCGCCCGCCATACCAGAGGCGCCAGAAAATAACCGAATATATAGCCCATCAGGATATATCCGATGAACCATATCCCATATGATGCGCCTTTCGCATATATGCCGCCGGGGAAGCCGAGCATCGTGCCGATACTGTAGATTTCGCCGACCGCCAGGAAGAATATCAGCCAGCTCGGCAGGGACCTTCCCGCAATCAGCGTGCCCAGCGGCGTGCCATCGGCCGCGCCGGATCTGCCAACATACGCGACGAGCACCGATCCCGCAATGATCAGTCCAAACAGGAGGGCAATCATTTTTCATCCCCCTCGATCTTGCGGTAGTGCGCCCGCTCGAAATAATGCCATGACAACCACATGCAAAGCGTCGTCAATGGCAACCAGCAAAATAGCCAGAAAAATACCAACGGTATTCCCAGCACGGTATATTCGTAGCCGCTGATTACCGGGATTCCCACCAATATGGCGATAGCAGGTATGACGGTGGCGATCAGGATGGCCCATTTGCTTCCAATCATTTCCTTGTCTCCTTATGCCTGCCGGACGTCGGGGCTCCGTCCGGGGCATCCTGTCTCATGATCTTCGCACCGCTCGCAAAACCAACCAGGCGGCTCTCGTTGATGATAAGTGTCGGAAGTACCCGCCGGTAGTGCCAATTCGACCCTGGCCGTGGTGCCAGCCCCGCGATGCATCACTCTGGAGAGAAGGCTGCGGTTACAGGGAAATACAGATGTCCTCGCAAGATCGCCCGCTCGACGGCGCCGACATGCCTTCGGCATTGCGATTCGCGCTGCGCAAGCGGCAAGAAACAGCAAACTCAGGAGACAAACACGTGAACAAGACCGATCTGAAAGCTCACCAGGCGGCGCCCAACAGGAACCCGACCGTCCCTGCGAGGGCCATCAGCAGAAAACACACCAGCCATACGGCCGGCCCGACGATGCGCCGCTTGAACTGACTCAGGGAATCGGACACCAGCGCGGCCATCTCCGACCTGGCCAACAGGATCGAATCGTCGGTCTGCCGCTTCAGATGGTCGATCTGCCGGTTCAATTCGCCGGAAAGCCTGTCGATGCCGGCGGCCGCGGCCGCCTCGAAGGACCGCTCGGCGCTCTTGATCGCATCATCGACGTCCTGCTTCAGCTGGGGCCGGTACTCGTCGACAAGGCCCTGGACCGTGGTTTCCAGGGCCCTGCCGAAGTTTTCCGATGTTTCTTTGAAATCGAACATAGACAATATCGCCTGTTTCAGCGGCTTTCCAGAGCCAGGTAGGCCGCATGCACCGCGTCCTCTCCGTACTTGCGTTCCAGCCGGCGGACGATGAAATGTCCACGCGCCACGTCCTGGAAGTGGTCGATGAACAGCGTATTGATCACCGCGCCCCCGGCGGCGCCCAGCGCCGGGACGGCCTGGGCGGCGACCTTTTCCGTGACCTGGATGCCAAAGCGGTCGGCGACGATGGAGATCAGGCGGACCATGGCGGGCGCGGCCGCCTTGTCCGCCGCCACTTTGGCGCCCAGATAATCGGCGGCCTGGCCGACGGCCCGGGCCAGGGCCACGCGCACGGCGTAGTAGCCGCTTTCGGCGGCGTCATCGGCATCCGCCCGGCCGCCCATGGCGAAGACCATCAGGCAGGCCCGCCGGGTATCGGCGTCCCGCAGCGATTCGCCCTCGCTGCGGGCGATGGCCGCGATGGAGCGCATCATCAAGGTCGTCGAAACGGGCAGCTCCACGGCCAGGCCGGCGATGCCGAAGAATCCCCCCACCCCGCCGCTGAGCGCCGCGCCCCATTTGTGCCACTTGTCGCTGCTGCCCCCGCCCGGGACATCCTCCAAGGTGAAGATGGCCGCATCGGCCGCCTTGCTCAGCGCCGTCCTGGTCAGATCGGCGATCCGCCCATGCCAACTGGCGGGCAGCATGCCCAGGCCCTTTTCGATGGGAGCGCCGATCAGGTCGGTCATGCGGGCCGCCAGGCCGGGGTTTTCCAGCAGCCGACGGGCCGCCTTCAGGGCCTCCAGGTCGGCAACGTCCAAGGGCCTATCCATTGCGTCGTTCTGTTCTCGTCGATCCATATGGGCATTGTGCGCCGGATCGCCGGAATTCTCGACAGCGCCGCCACGCCTCTGGTATTGTGATTTGCGCCGCGCAAGCGGAAAAAAACAGCAAACTCAGGAGACAAACACATGAAAAAGACCGCATTGGCGGCCGCGATGGCCGTCTTCGGCCTTGGCGTCAGCCTGCCTTCCCACGCCGCAGGCATCTCGGATGACGTCATCCGCATCGGCTTCATCGCCGACATGTCCGGCGTGTACGCCGACATCGACGGGCAGGCGGGGGCCGACGCCATCCGCATGGCCATCGCCGACATGGGGGGCGAGATCAACGGGAAAAAGATCGAACTGCTGACCGCCGACCACCAGAACAAGGCCGACATCGCCTCGGCCCGCGCCCGCGACTGGTTCGACACCCAGCACATGGACATGCTGATCGGCGGCACCAATTCCGCCACGGCCCTGGCCATGGCCGGCGTAGCCGCTGAAAAGAAAAAACCCTTCATCGCCATCGGCGCAGGCTCGTCCCAGCTGACCAATGAAAAATGCACGCCCTACACCGTGCACTACGCCTACAACACGATGGCGCTGGCCAACGGCACCGGTTCCGCCGTGGTGCGCGAAGGCGGCAAGACCTGGTTCTTCCTGACGGCCGACTACGCCTTCGGCCATTCCCTGGAACAGGACACCGCCAAGGTCGTGAAGAAGGACGGCGGCAAGGTCCTGGGCGCCGTGCGCGCGCCGATCGCCACCTCCGACTTTTCTTCCTTCCTGCTGCAGGCGCAAAGCTCGGGTGCCCAAGTGCTGGGCCTGGCCAACGCGGGCGGCGACTTCATCAATTCCGCCAAGGCCGCCAAGGAATTCGGCATCACCAAGACCATGAAGCTGGCCGGCCTGCTGGTGTTCATCAACGACATCCATTCGCTGGGGCTGGAGAACACCGCGGGGCTGTACCTGACCACGCCCTGGTACTGGAACCAGTCCGACGATTCCCGCGCGTGGTCCAAGCGCTTCTTCGACCAGCACAAGCGCGCGCCCTCGTTCCTGCAGGCGGGCGATTATTCGGTGGCCAAGAACTATCTGGAAGCCGTCAAGGCCACGGGCACTGACGATGGCGACGCCATCATGCAGTACCTGAAGTCCCACAAGATCAACGACATGTTCGTCAAGAACGGCTACGTGCGCAAGGACGGCCTGATGATGCACGACATGTACCTGGCCCAAGTGAAGAAACCCGACCAGTCCAAGGCCCCGTGGGATTACTACAACATCGTGCGCACGCTGCCGGCCGAATCGGTCTATGGACCCGAATCCGAATCGACCTGCGCCCTGCTGAAAGGCTGACCGGAGACCGACATGCTTCAGGCGCGAGAGGACTATGCCCGGACCTGCCAGGATTTTTCCTGGACCATCCCGGCGCACTACAACATCGGCACGGACGTCTGTGACCGATGGGCCGACGGCAGCGGTCGTCTCGCCCTGATCGTGGACCGCGGCGACTCGCCGCCCGACCGATACACTTTCGATCAGCTGAAACGCTGGTCCGACGAACTGGCCCTGGCGCTGCGGGCGCGGGGCGTGGAGCCCGGCGATCGGGTCGGCATCCTGCTGCCCCAGTCGCTGGAAACGGCCCTGTCCCACCTGGCCGTCTACAAGCTCGGGGCCATCGCCGTGCCCCTGTTCACGCTGTTCGGCACCGATGCCCTGCAATACCGGCTGGGCAATTCCGGCGCGCGGGCGCTGGTCACCCACACGGAAGGCATGGGCAAGATCGCGGCCATCCGGGACGCATTGCCGGAACTGCGCTGCGTGCTGAACATCGACGCCGCGCGGCAGGACGAGAACGCCTTCTGGGGCGCCATCGAATCCCAGCAGGGCAATGTCCTGACGCCGCACGACACCCTGGCCGACGACCCGGCGGTGATCATCTACACCTCGGGCACGACCGGCAAACCCAAGGGCGCGCTGCACGCCCACCGCATGCTGCTGGGGCACCTGCCGGGGGTCGAGATCTCGCACAATTTCTTCCCCGACCGGGCGCGCCTCATGTGGACGCCGGCCGACTGGGCCTGGATCGGCGGCCTGATGGACGTCCTGATGCCCTCATGGCACCACGGTGTCGCCGTCCTGGCGCACCGCTTCGGCAAATTCGACGCCGAACAGGCCTGGCGGCTGATGGCCAGGCACCAGGTCAGCCATACGTTCCTGCCGCCCACCGCCCTCAAGATGCTGCGCGCGCTGGACGCGCCGGAACGATACGGCGCCTTGCGGCTGGTTTCGGTCGCCAGCGGCGGCGAAACGCTGGGCGCCCAGTTGATCGACTGGGGACGCAAGACCCTGGGGGTCACGATCAACGAATTCTACGGGCAGACCGAGTGCAACATGATCGTGTCCTCATGCTCGGCCCTGTTCGAGCCGCGCGCGGGGGCCATGGGCCGGCCGGTGCCCGGCCACGACGTGCGGATCATCGACGAGCGCGGCCAAGTCGTGCCCGACGGCACCGAAGGCCACATCGCCGTGCGCCGCCCGGACCCGGTGATGTTCCTGCAATACTGGGCCAATCCGCGCGCCACCGCCGATGCCTTCATCGGCGAGTTCCTGGTCACCGGGGATCGCGGCATGCGCGACGCGGACGGCTATCTCTGGTTCAAGGGCCGGGGCGACGACGTCATCACCAGCGCGGGCTACCGCATCGGCCCGGGACCGATCGAAGACTGCCTGATCAGCCACCCGGCCGTGCGGATGGCCGCCGTCATCGGGGTTCCCGACCCCGAGCGCACCGAAATCGTCAAGGCCTGCATCGTGCTGAAGGAAGGCTTCCAGCCCAGCGCCGCGCTGATCGCCGAAATTCAGGACCACGTCCGGCGGCGCGCCGCCGCCCACGAATACCCGCGCCTGATCGAGTTCATGGACGCGCTGCCCATGACGACCACCGGCAAGGTGATCCGCAAGGCGCTGCGCGACCTGCACCAGCAGCACCCGGCCTCATAGGCCGGCCGCCGGCCCGGGCGTCAGTCCAGCATCAGCCAGACGCCGATGCCGGCGATCAACACGCCGGAGACGCGGTTCATCAGTTGTACGTTGGAGCGGCGGGCCAGCAGGGCGCGGGCGACCGAGCCGCCCATGGCATACAGGATCAGGCAGCACAGTTCCATGCTGAGGATGATGGCCAGCAGCAGGCTCAGCTGCGGGGCCATCGGCTGGTCGAAATTCAGGAAGGGCGGCAACAGGGCGATGAAAAAGGCCCAGCCCTTGGGATTGGCGATGGCCGTCACCAGCCCCTGCGTGGCCAGTTGCAGGCGGCGCGGGGCACGCGCACCATCGGCCACTTCGGGAATGGCCAGCGAACCCCTGGAGCGCCACATCTCGATGCCCAGCCACACCAGATAGGCGCCGCCGCCCAATTTGAAGGCGGTGAAGAGCGGCGGGTACTGCAGCAGCACGGTGGCCACGCCCAGCACGGACGCCGCCGCGACGGTGCCCACGCCGACCAGTTCCCCCACCCACATCCAGGCGGTGCGCCGCACGCCGACGGTCATCCCCAGGCTGAGCGAGAGCATCATGCACATGCCCGGCGTCAGCGACACCAGAAAAAAGGTCAGCAGAAAGAGCGAGAACGTCGCCGAAGTCATGGTGGAAATGGCCTTTGAATCCGCGCCCGCGCACATGGGGCCGCGGGGATCCGCAACGAAACCGTCGTGCGGGAAATGCAGGCCGGTCCAGGATGCGTTAGTGTACTGCTGCCGCCCAACCCCCGACATCGGATTGACGCCATGACACGACACAGCCATACCCCCGCCTCGCTCGACACCCTGATCCGGCGCCACGAAGCCAGCTGGCTGGCATACTGCCGGCATGATTTCGTGCGCCAGCTGGCGGCGGGCGCCCTGCCGGCCGCGGCGTTCCGCCACTACCTGAAGCAGGATTACCTGTTCCTGATCCATTTCGCCCGCGCCTGGGGGCTGGCGGTCTACAAGAGCCGCGACATCGGCGAACTGCGCCAGGGCTGCGACAGCCTGAAAGCCATCGTCGACCTGGAAATGCAGCTGCACGTGGACTACTGCCGGCAATGGGGCATCCCCGAAACGGAACTGGCGGAACTGCCCGAAGCGACCCAGACCATGGCCTACACCCGCTACGTGCTGGACGCCGGCCTGCGCGGCGACCTCCTGGACCTGCACGTGGCGCTGGCGCCCTGCCTGATCGGCTATGCGGACATCGCCCTGTGGCTGCGCGACCAGCCCTTCACGGTCCAGGGGGCCGGGAATCCCTACGCCTCCTGGCTGGACATGTACGCCGGCGAAGAATTCCAGGCGGCCGCCGACCAAGAGCGCCGCTGGCTGGACGCGCGCCTGGCGGAGCAGTCCCCGCGCCGGCTGGACGAACTGGCTCGCCTCTTCCATGACGCCACCCGCCTGGAAATCGATTTCTGGCAGATGGGGCTGGACGCCGCCTGACAGCCAATTGAACGCGAGGCCGACGCGCAAGGGACACACTGATAAAATCGTCGGTTCGACTTTTCCCCGCGACCCGGAACCCGCCCCGCCATCATGCACACCGCCCACCAGAACCTCATCGAATCCGCCTGGGAAGACCGGGCATCCCTGCGTCCCGGCCAGCCGCCCGCCGACCTGAGCCAGGCCATCGAACAGACCCTGGCGGGCCTGGACGACGGATCCCTGCGCGTCGCGGAAAAGATCGACGGCCAATGGCAGGTCCACCAGTGGGTCAAGAAGGCCGTGCTGCTGTCCTTCCGGCTGTCGGACAACCGGGTGATGGGCCAGTCCCCCCAGCTGTACTACGACAAGGTGCCCCTGAAATTCCAGGACTATTCCCCGGCCGACTTCCAGCAGGCGGGTTTCCGGGTCGTCCCCACGGCCACGGTGCGGCGCGGCGCCTACATCGGCCCCGACGTGGTCCTGATGCCGTCCTACGTGAACATCGGCGCCCGCGTAGGCGAAGGCACGATGGTGGACACCTGGGCTACGGTGGGATCGTGCGCCCAGATCGGCAGCCACGTGCACCTGTCGGGCGGCGTGGGCATCGGCGGCGTGCTGGAACCCCTGCAGGCCGGTCCGACCATCATCGAGGACAACTGCTTCATCGGCGCCCGTTCGGAAATCGTCGAAGGCGTGATCATCGAGGAGAATTCCGTCCTGGCCATGGGCGTCTTCATCTCGCAGAGCACGAAGATCTACGACCGCGCCACGGGCGAGGTCCATTACGGCCGGGTGCCGTCCGGCTCCGTCGTGGTGCCGGGCTCCCTGCCCTCCGCGGACGGCAGCCACAGCCTGGCCTGCGCGGTGATCGTCAAGCGCGTCGACGCCCGCACGCGCGCCAAGACCAGCATCAACGAGCTGCTGAGGGCCTGAGCCATGGCCGATGCCGACGTCCGCGCGCTGACCCGCGCCCTGATCGCCCGCCCCTCGGTCACGCCGGACGACGCCGGCTGCCAGGACCTGATCGCCGAGCGGCTGCGGCCCCTGGGATTCTCCTGCGAAGCCCTGCCCAGCGGCGGCGTCAGCAATCTGTGGGCGCGGCGCGGCGCGGCGAGGCCCCTGCTGGTCTTCGCCGGCCACACCGACGTCGTACCGCCCGGCCCCGAGGCCGCCTGGCCCAGCCCCCCGTTCGAACCGACCGAAACCGAAGGCATGCTGGTGGGCCGCGGCGCCGCCGACATGAAGACGTCCGTGGCGGCGTTCGTGGTGGCCGCCGAGGAATTCATCGCCGCCCACCCGAAGCATGCCGGCTCCATCGCCCTGCTGCTGACTTCGGACGAGGAAGGCCCCGCCACCGACGGCACCGTGCACGTCTGCCGCGTGCTGGAAGCCCGGGACGAAAAGCCGGACTACTGCATCGTCGGCGAGCCCACCTCGGCCAACCGCCTGGGCGACACGATCAAGAACGGGCGCCGAGGCTCGATGTCGGCCCGCATCACCGTGCGCGGCGTCCAGGGGCACGTCGCCTACCCGCACCTGGCCCGCAACCCGATTCACGAACTGGCCCCCGCCCTGGCGGAACTGACCGCGATCCGCTGGGACGAAGGCAACGACTATTTTCCCCCCACGACCTTCCAGGTCTCGAACCTGCACGCGGGCACGGGCGCCGGCAACGTGATTCCCGGCATCGCCGCCATCGACTGCAATTTCCGCTTCTCGACGGCCAGCACCCCGGACGACCTGCAGGCCCGGCTCATCGCCGTCCTGGACCGCCACGGCCTGGACTACGACATCGCCTGGACCATCAGCGGACTGCCCTTCCTGACGCCGCAGGGCCCCCTGTGCGCTGCGCTACAATCGGCCATCTCGGACGAGACCGGCGCGCGGGCGGAACTGTCGACCACCGGCGGCACGTCCGATGGCCGCTTCATCGCCCGCCTGTGCCCTCAGGTCGTCGAATTCGGCCCCCTGAACCGGACCATCCACCAGGTGGGCGAATGCCTGCCCCTGGACAATCTGGTCCCCTTGAAGAACATTTACCGCAGGGTCCTGGAAACGCTGCTGCCCGACACGGAACGCGGCTGATCCGCGCCGCGCCGGCCCGGCCCCTGCTCCACCGGAACGCACCCGTCCAACCATGGCTTCTCCCCACACCGAACTGCTGACCCTGCGCGATCTGCTGCGCTGGGCCGTGACCCGCTTTCGCGGCGCCAACCTGGTCTTCGGCCATGGCAGCGACAATGCCTGGGACGAAGCCGTCTACCTGCTGCTGCACACCCTGCACCTGCCGCTGGACACCCTGGAGCCCTTCCTGGATGCCCGGCTGCTGGAGCGCGAGCGTCTGCGCTGCGTCGACCTGATCCACGAACGCGTCACCTCGCGCAAGCCCGCCGCCTACCTGACGGGCGAGGCCTGGCTGCAGGGCGAGCGCTTCCTGGTGGACGAGCGCGTCATCGTGCCGCGCTCCCCGATCGCCGAACTGCTGGCCGAACAGCTGACGCCCTGGATCGAAGATCCCGACGCCGTGACATACGTGCTGGACCTGTGCACCGGCTCGGGTTGCCTGGCGATCCTGGCGGCCCTGGCCTTCGATTCCGCCCAGGTCGACGCGGTCGACCTCTCGCCCGACGCCCTGGCGGTGGCCCAGTCCAACATCGCCCTGCACGAACTGCAGGGTCGCGTGCAGGCGCTGCGCAGCGACCTGTTCGCGCAGATCCCGGCCGATCGCCGCTACGACCTGATCGTCTGCAACCCGCCCTACGTCAACAGCCAGGCGATGACGGCCCTGCCGCCCGAATACCGGCACGAGCCGCGCATGGCCCTGGCCGGCGGCGCGGACGGCATGGACCTGGTGCGCCGCATCCTGGACAAGGCCCCCGACCATCTGACGCCCGACGGCCTGCTGGTCCTGGAAATCGGCCACGAACAGGCGCACTTCCAGGCGGCGTTCCCGGATCTGGATCCCATCTGGCTGAGCACCGAGACCGCCAGCGACCAGATCCTGCTGCTGCGCCGCGCGCAGCTGGCGGCGTGATCCGCGCATCCGGCCTGACCCTGCGGCGCGGCGTCAAGGTCCTGCTGGAAGACGCCGAATTCGTCGTGCATCCGGGCGAGCGCGTGGGCTTCGTCGGCAAGAACGGCGCCGGGAAATCGTCGCTCTTCGCGCTGCTGCAAGGCCAGATCGACCCGGACTCCGGATCGTTGGACATTCCCGCTGCCTGGCGGCTGGCCAGCGTCGAGCAGATCCTGCACGACACGGACCGCGCCGCCCGCGAATTCGTCATCGACGGCGACCGCCACCTGCGCGACCTGCAGGCGCGGCGGGCCGCCCTGGATCCCGACCAGGGCCAGCAGATCGCCGAGCTGGAATCCGCCCTGGTCGAAGCCGAGGCCTGGAGCGCCCCGTCGCGCGCCGAACAACTGCTGGCCGGCCTGGGCTTCGCACCCGACGAATGGGCGCGGCCGGTGGCCAGTTTTTCCGGCGGCTGGCAGATGCGCATCGCACTGGCCCGCGCGCTGATGGCGCCGTCGGACCTGCTGTTGCTGGACGAGCCCACCAACCACCTGGACCTGGACGCCATGCTGTGGCTGGAACGCTGGCTGGGCGGCTACCCGGGCACCGTCCTGCTGATTTCCCACGACACGGAGTTCCTGAACGCGGTCGCCCGCGTCATCCTGCACTTCGAGAACGGCAAGCTGGTCCGCTACAAGGGCGGCTACGAAGACTTCCTGGAACAGCGGGCCGAACGCCTGCGCCAGAACCAGTTGGCCCGCCAGAAACAGGCCCGGGAAACCGCCCACCTCCAGTCCTTCATCGACCGCTTCAAGGCCAAGGCCAGCAAGGCCAAACAGGCGCAAAGCCGCGTCAAGGCCCTGGCCCGCATGCAGACCCTGGCCCCCCTGGCCGTGGAATCCGGCATCGACATCCGCCTGCCCGATCCCGTGCAGACCCCGGACGTGCTGCTGCGCCTGGAAGACGCCGCCCTGGGCTACGCCGGCCCGACCGGCGGCGAACCGCGCACCATCCTGAAAGACGTCAGCCTGATGGTGCGCGGCGGCAGCCGCATCGGCATCCTGGGCGTGAACGGCGCGGGCAAGAGCACCCTGGTCAAGACCCTGGCCCGGGAACTGGCCCCGCTGGCCGGCCAGGTCCAGCCCGCCAAGGGCCTGGAAATCGGCTATTTCGCCCAACAGCAGCTGGACGTCCTGGACCCCGAATCCAGCCCGCTGCAGCACTTCGCCCGCATCGCCCCCGACACCCGGGAACAGGAACTGCGCAACATGCTGGGCGGCTTCGGCTTCGGCGGCGACATGGTCAACCAGCCCGTGGCCCCCTTCTCGGGCGGCGAAAAAGCGCGGCTGGCCCTGGCCCTGATCGTCTGGCGCAAGCCCAACCTGCTGCTGTTGGACGAACCCAGCAACCACCTGGACGTGGACACCCGCGAAGCCCTGGCCCGCGCCCTGGCCGAATTCCCCGGCAGCGTCCTGCTGGTCTCGCACGACCGCCACCTGCTGCGCACCACCGTCGACACCTTCTGGATCGTCGCGGACGGCGGCATCCAGCCCTTCGACGGCGACCTGGAAGACTACCGCGACTGGCTGCAGCAGCGCCAGACCCAGCAGAACCAGGCCGCCCGCGCCACCGCCGCCCCGACCACCGACCGCAAGACCCAGCGCCGCGAAGAAGCCCAGGCCCGCCAGCAACTGGCCGCCCGCCGCAAGCCGCTGGAAACCCGCCTGAAAAAAGTCGAGGACGCCATGGCCCGCGCCCAGACCCGGCTGGCCGAACTGGACGCCCTGATCGCCGACCCCGCCTTCTACACGGATGCGCATAAGGACACGCGCCCCGCCCTCTTGGCCGAACACGGCGAACTCAGCAAGACCCTGCAGTCCGCCGAAGAGGAATGGCTGGACATCCAGACGGAAATCGAAGCGCTCTAAGCGCTCTGCCAGCGTCAAGGACATGACTGTCCTTGAGGCAAACGCCGCCATCGGGAGCCGCCCGCCAAAGCGCAGCCAGAGCACCGCCACAATCCTCGTCAATCGCCGTAGCGAGGGGGCTGCGGGGGCTGTTGGAGCTCACTCGTCCACCTCCGGCGCAGCCGCCAAATCGCGACCGGTCCCCGCAGCCCCCTCGCCACGGCGATGAGCTCCCACCCATGAGCTCCCACCCATGAGCTCCCACCCACGAGCTCCCACCCACGAGCTCCCCCACACGCCCTCTATATTCCAAATCTGAATAATTTAATATTCTTATAGTCGTTCGCTATTAGAACCCGGCTCCATAGAATGAACAGGTCTAAACCTAGCCCACTTCATTCACCATGAGCCGTCTCCCCATCCAGTCCGTCGAATCCGCCCCCGCCGAAGCCCAGGAACGCCTGCGCTCCGCCGAAAAAGCCAGCGGCTTCCTGCCCAACCTCCTGGGCGTCCTCGCCAACGCCCCCACCGCCCTGGAAACCTACCAGGTCGTCGGCGCCATCAACGGCCGCAACAGCCTCACCCCCACCGAACGCGAAATCGTCCAGATCACTGCCGCCACCTATAACGGCTGCGGCTTCTGCGTCGCCGGCCACACCAAGATCGCCGCCAAGAAACTGCAGCTGCCCCAGGAATTCATCGACGCCCTGCGCGGCACCCAGGCCCTGTCCGATCCCAAACTGAACGCCCTGGCCCAGTTCACCCTGCAGGTGCTGGAACACCGCGGCCAGGTCGACGACCGGGCCCTGGCCGACCTGCGGGCCGCGGGCTACACCGACGCCCAGGCCCTGGACGTGGTCCTGGGCGTCAGCCTGGCCACCCTGTGCAACTACGCCAACAATCTGGCCCGCACCCCCATCAACCCGGAACTCCAGGCCTACGCCTGAACGACAGGGACGCACCATGACACACGCAGTGCTGCCTGCCGACACGGACGGCAGGATCGATCAACTGATCCGCGACTCGCTGGACCCCCACGTCGAAGCCATCGACAAGGGCCTGTACCCCGGCGAATTCCTGCAGGCCCTGGGCCGTCTGGGCGGCTTTGGCGCCGCCCTGCCGGTCGAGGCCGGCGGCCTGGGCGGCGATCTGCCCGCCCAGATCGACATCATCGCCCGGGTCGCGCGCACCTGCGGATCGACCGCGTTTCTGGCCTGGTGCCAGGCCACCTGCGCCTGGTACCTGCATCGCAGCGACAATGCCGCAGCCAAGGACCGCTACCTGCAGGCGGTCGCCAGCGGCAGCCTGCTGGCGGGCACCGGCATGTCCAACGCCGTCAAGCACCTGGCCGGCATCGAACGCATCAATCTGCGCGGCCGCCGGGAAGGCGAGGGCTATCGCATCAGCGGAGCCCTGCCCTGGGTCTCGAACCTGGGGCCAGATCACCTGCTGATCGTGGCGGCGGCCCTGGATGACGGCGGCTACGTCATGTTCGCCATCCCGCCCGGCGCCGAGGGCCTGACGCTGCGCGCCTGCCCGACGTTCGCGGGACTGGAAGGCAGCGGCACCTACGGCGTCCGCCTGAAAGACGTCTTCGTGCCTCCCCAGGACGTGCTGTCCGGCCCGGAACATTTCGACGATTACGTGCAGGGCTTCAAACCCGGCTTCCTGCTGATGCAGATCGGCATGGGCGCGGGCCTGGTCCAGGCCAGTCTGGACACCATCCACGCCACCAACCAGCGCCTGCCCCACGTGAACTGCTACCTGGACGACCAGGAAGACGATCTGCAAGCGGCCCTGCAAAAACTGTTGGCGCAGACGCGCGACCTGGCCCGCCAGGGCCCCGCCGCGCCGCTGCTCAACGTCCTGCGCGCCCGCGCCCTGGGATCCGAATTGAGCCTGCGGGCCACCCAGTCGGCCGCCCTGCACGCGGGGGCCGCCGGCTACCTGATGAGCAGCCCGGCCCAGCGCCGTCTGCGCGAGGCCCTGTTCGTGGCCATCGTCACCCCCGCCCTGAAACACCTGCGCAAGGAAATCCACGCGCTGGAACAGCGCCAGGCGGCCTGAACCATGCGCGCCGAAGCCTCCCTGCCCCGAGCCGAAGCCGCGACACCTGCCTGCGTGCTCAGCATCCAGGACATCACCCTGGGCTACGCGGCGGCCGGCCAGCGGGCCGCCGCCCCCGTGCTGGCCGACTTTTCCCTGGACCTGCGGGCCGGCGAGATCATCGCCCTGCTGGGCCCCAGCGGCGTGGGAAAATCATCGCTGCTGCGGGTCCTGGCCGGTCTGCAGCCTTCCCAGGCGGGCGAAATCCGGCTGGGCGGCCAGCGCCTGACCGGCCCGTCGCCCGCCCTGGGCATGGTCTTCCAGGATCCCAGCCTGCTGCCCTGGTTGACCCTGGAAGAAAACGTGGCCTTCGGCCTGGATTTCCGCCACCAGCCCAAGCTGGACGACGACACCCGCCGGCAGCGCGTCCAGCAGGCCATCAGCGAAGTCGGGCTGCAATCCGCCCGGTCCCGCTACCCAGACCAACTGTCGGGCGGCATGGCGCAACGGGCGTCTCTCGCCCGCACGCTGGCCCGCGCGCCCCGCATCCTGCTGCTGGACGAGCCCTTCAGCGCCCTGGATGAAGTCACCCGCCACGAAATGCAGTCGCTGCTGCTGCAGATCCGATCCCAGCATCAGGCGGCCGCCATCCTGGTGACGCACGACATCGACGAGGCCCTGCTGCTGGCCGACCGCATCCTGCTGATCGGCGGCCAGCCCGGCCGCCTGATCGGCCAATGGTCCGTCGATCAGCCCCACCCCCGGGACGAAACCACCGACGAACTGACCAGCCTGCGCGTCCGGATCCTGCAGACCCTGCGCAGCGCCCGCCCACCGAGACCCCAATGACACGATTCAAACTGCTCGATTCCTGCTGCGGCGACGCCGACAATACCCTGGCCCGCCGGCGCCAGTTCCTGAAGCTGTCGGCCATGTTCACCGCCGCCGGCGCGCTGCCGCTGCTGCAGGCCGGCCGCGCGGCCCACGCCGCCGAACCCGACGCGCCCGTGCGCATCGGCTACCTGCCGATCACCGACGCCACGCCGCTGCTGGTCGCCCATCACAACGGCCTGTTCGAAAAGCAGGGGCTCAAGGTCGAGCAGCCCCGGCGCTTTCGCAGCTGGTCGCAGATCGTCGAAGCCTTCCTGAGCGGCCAGGTCAACGTGGTCCACCTGCTGATGCCCATGACCATCTGGTCGCGCTACGGCAGCAAGTCGCCCGCCAAAGTCGTCGCCTGGAACCACACGGAAGGCTCCTGCCTGACCGTCCTGCCCGACGTCAACACGCTGGAAGACCTGGGCGGCACCACGGTGGCCATCCCCTTCTGGTATTCGGTGCACAACATCGTGCTGCAGGCGATCCTGCGCCAGGCCGGACTGGAATTCATCAACGAAGGCGAGCCGACGAAGAAGCAGGTGAAACTGGTCGTCATGTCGCCCGGCGACATGCTGCCCGCCCTGGGCAGCAAGCGGATTTCCGGCTACATCGTGGCCGAACCCTTCAACGCCAAGGCCGAAGAGCTGGGCGTGGGCAAGGTCTGGCGCTTTACCGGCGACGTCTGGCGCAACCACGCCTGCTGCGTGGTCACCATGCACGAACGCGACCTGCAGGAACGCCCGGAATGGTCGCAGAAAGTGGTCAACGGCATCGTCCAGGCCCAGGCCTGGGTGCGCGGCCACCGCGAGGACACGGTCAAGATCCTGGCGCGCAACAACCCGGCCGCCTACACGCCGCACGAGGCCTCGACCCTGGCGCGCGTGCTGCTGCCCTCGGCCGAGCGCGACGCCGCCTACGCGAAGAGCGGCGCCATCCGCCACGCCGACTGGAACGAACTGCGCATCGATTTCCGTCCCTATCCCTACCCCAGCTACACCGAGAAACTGGTGTCGCTGCTGAAGGACACCTACGTCCTGGGCGAAAACGCCTTCCTGAAGAACCTGGATCCCGCCCATGTCGCCCGCGACCTGGTCGACGACCGCTACGTGCGCAAGGCGATCGAAGCGCAAGGCGGCCTGTCGGCCTTCGGCGTCGAGGGCGGCTATACCCGCACGGAAACTTTCGAGGTCAGCTGATGAGCTCCCGTTCCTCCGCCCTGTCGTCCCGCCAGCGCCTGCTGCTCAGCCTGGGCGGCCTGCTGACGCTCCTGCTGCTGTGGGCCGCCGGCATCGGTCTGCTGGGCCAGGACCTCGCCATGGCGCGCCTGTTCGCGCCCGGCCAGGCGCTGCCCAGCCTGGCGCACCTGATCGCGGACAACCAGCTGACCCTGCACACCCTGGTCAGCCTGCGACGCGTGGCGGTGGGCCTGTTCTGGGCGCTGGTGTTCGGCATTCCGCTGGGGCTGGCCATCGGCCTGTCCCGCCGCCTGGAATCCGCGACCAGCGGCGCCTTCCAGTTCCTGCGCATGATCTCGCCGCTGTCCTGGATGCCGATCGCCGTGATGCTGTTCGGCGTGGGCGACGCGCCGATCTATTTCCTGCTGAGCTTCGCCGCAGTCTGGCCCATCATCCTGAACACCAGCGCCGGCGTGCGCCAGCTGGACGCCCGCTGGCTGATGCTGGCCCGCAGCCTGAGCGCCACCCGCGCCGAAATTCTCTGGAAGATCGTGATCCCCGGTTCCCTGGGCCACATGCTGACCGGCCTGCGCCTGGCCATCGGCATCGTCTGGATCATCCTGGTGCCCTGCGAAATGCTGGGCGTCAGTTCCGGCCTGGGTTACTTCATTCTGGATACCCGCGACCGCCTGGCCTATTCCGAACTGATGGCCGTCATCATCCTGATCGGCGCCCTGGGATTCACCCTGGACGCCACCGCCCAGCGCCTGCACCGGCGCTGGGGGCGCGGGCGCTGATCAGCCCAGGATATCCAGCTTCGCCACGCCCAGCGCCAGGGTTTTGGTGCCGACATCATGGAACTCGATGCGGGCCTGGGCCTCGGCGCCGGAACCGCTCAGGGACACGATGGTGCCTTCGCCGAAGCGGCCGTGGCGCACAGTGGCGCCAATGCGGAAACACTGATCTCCGACTGTGACGTCGGGCGTGCGAGTGCGCGGCACGCGCGGCGCAAAGCTGCTGCCGCCATCGCCCTGCCATCCTCCCGCCCCACGCCTGAAAGCGCCGCGCCACGCGGGCTGCTGTTCCGGCGCCGTCGCGCGCTGGCGCGGCGTGATCCACTTCAGATCCTGTTCGGGGATTTCATCCAGGAACCGCGAGCGCAACGCGTAGCGCGTCTGGCCATGCAGCATGCGGCTTTGCGCCAAGGTCAGCGTCAGGCGTTCGCGCGCCCGCGTGATGGCCACGTACATCAGGCGCCGTTCCTCTTCCAGGCCGCCGGCGTCCAGCAGACTGTTTTCATGCGGGAACAGGCCTTCTTCCAGACCGGTGATGAACACGACGTCGAATTCCAGGCCCTTGGCGGCATGCACGGTCATCAGCTGCACCGCGTCTTCGCCCGCCTGCGCCTGGTTGTCGCCCGCCTCCAGCGACGCGTGGCTGAGAAAAGCGCCCAGCGGCGACATCACGGCGGGCGGCGCGACGCCCGCATCGAAGCCGGGATCAGCCGACGGGAAGGCTTCGGCGGCCGGCGCCGCGTCCGAAGCGGCGTTCGCCGCCCCCAGATCGACGGCCTCCGGCGTCACGCCGCCTGCGCCGAATTCCGGAATCCTGCCCGCCACCAGGCCCTGCAGGCCGGCTTCCGCGACGAAGGCGGCGGCCGCATTGACCAGTTCCTGCAGGTTGTCCAACCGGTCCTGCCCCTCGCGGTCGGCCCGGTAGTGGGCCTCCAGGCCGCTGTGATGCACCACGTGGCCGATCAGTTCCGGCAGATCCAGGGACTGGGCGGCCTCGGCCATCTCGCGGATCAGGGTCGCGAAACGGGCCAGGCTGCCGCCGCCCTTGCCCGGCACGTAGGCGACGGCGCCGGCCAGGCTGGTGCCGTACTGCGCGGCCGCGTCGGCCTGCTGTTCCAGTGTCCGCGCGCCGATGCCGCGCGTGGGGAAATTCACCACCCGCATCCAGGAGGTGTCGTCGTGCGGATTGTCGATCAGGCGCAGATAGGCCAGGACATGCTTGATTTCCTGGCGCTCGAAGAAGCGCTGGCCGCCATACACGCGATACGGCACGCGGGCGGAAAACAGGGCGTGTTCGATGGGCCGCGATTGCGCGTTGCTGCGATACAGCACGGCAATCTGGTGCGCCGGCCGGCCCTCGCGCAACAGGGCCCGGATCTCGTCGACCAGCCACTGGGCCTCCATCTGGTCGGAGGCCTGTTCCACCACGCGCAGGGGTTCGCCGTCGCCCGCCTCGGTCCACAGGTTCTTGCCCAGGCGGTGGGCATTGTGCGCGATCAGGGCGTTGGCGGCGTCCAGGATGTGGCCGTGGGAGCGGTAATTCTGTTCCAGGCGGATGACGTTGCCGTGCGCATGGCGCTGCTCGAAATCCGCCATATTGCCGACGTTCGCCCCCCGGAAGGCGTAGATGGACTGGTCGTCGTCGCCCACCGCGAAGACGGGCGTCAAGTTGCCCGCCAGCAGCATCAGCCAGCGGTACTGCAGCACGTTCGTATCCTGGAACTCATCGACCAGGATATGCTGGAAACGCCGCTGGTAATGTTCGCGGATCGTGGCCTCGCGCTGCAGCAGTTCGTAGGCCCGCAGCAGCAGTTCGCCGAAGTCCACCACGCCCTCGCGCTCGCACTGGTCCTGATAGCGCTGGTACAGGTCCGCCAGCCGCCGCGCATGGTTGTCATGCACGTCCAGGTCCTTGGGACGCAGACCGTCTTCCTTGGCGCCGTTGATCATGCGCTGCACGTCGCGCGGCGGGAAGCGCTCGTCATCCACGCCGTTGGCCTTGAGCATGCGCTTGATGGCCGACAACTGATCGGCGCTGTCCAGGATCTGGAAGGTCTGCGGCAGGCCGGCCTCGCGGAAATGCGCCCGCAGCAGGCGGTTGCACAGGCCGTGGAAGGTGCCGACCCACATGCCGCGCGTATTGATGGGCAGCAGGGCCGACAGCCGCGACAGCATTTCGCGGGCGGCCTTGTTGGTGAAGGTGACGGCCAGCAGGCCGAAGGGGCCGACCTGGCCCGTCTGGATCAGCCACGCCATGCGCGTGGTCAGCACCCGGGTCTTGCCGCTGCCCGCCCCCGCGAGGACGAGAGCATGCTGCGCCGGCAGGGTGACGGCGGCGCGTTGTTGTTCGTTCAGACCTTCAATCATGCAGCATAGGAGCGTAGTCGATACGCGAATTGTTCCAGGCCCTCGATGCCGCTGGCCTGCGCCCGCTGGCACCAGGCCCGCAAATCGGCCAGCAACTGGTCGCTGCTGGCGCTGGAGGATTCCCACAGGGCCGTCAGTTCGCGGCGCATCTGCAGCAGTGTGGACAGGGCCGGCGCCGCGGACAGCACGTGCGCCACCTGGGCCTGCCCGACAGGCGCCGGCGCCTGCGGATCGCGCACCAGCCATTTCCTGCATTGCCGCAGCAACTGGCGTTCGGCCAGGCAGCGGCGCAGTTTCAGGGCCTTGAGTTCGTGCGCCACAGTGGCCTTGACCATGCGGGAATAGCGGGCCAGAACGTCGTAGCGGTGGGCGATGATGCCCTGAAGCTGATCCTGGCCGAGGGATTCGATGGCCACCGGCCCACCGGCCTGCCACTGCAGGCGCGGCGCCACGCGGCGCACCTGCGCCAGGCGCAGGGCCTGCAGCACCCGGATATACCCCCAGCCCAGGTCGATTTCGTACCATCTGGACGAGAACTTCGCCGAGGTGCCGTAGGCGTGGTGGTTGTTGTGCAGTTCCTCGCCGCCGATCAGCAGGCCCCAGGGCGACACGTTGGTGCTGTCGTCCGGGCAGGCGAAATTGCGGTAGCCCCAGGCATGCCCCAGGCCGTTGACCACGCCGGCGGCCCAGAACGGAATCCAGGCCATCTGCACGGCCCAGATGGTCAGGCCGATCACGCCGAACAGCGCCAGATCGATCGCCAGCATCAGGCCGATGCCCAGCAGGTTATGGCGGCGGTACAGATGCCGTTCCAGCCAGTCGTCGGGTGTGCCGTGGCTGTAGCGCCGCAGGGTTTCCTCGTTCTGCGCCTCGTCGCGATACAGTTCCGCGCCCCGGAAGAACACCTGCGCCAGGCCGAAGACGGCCGGCGAATGAGGGTCGCCCTCGCGTTCGCATTTGGCGTGGTGCTTGCGGTGGATGGCGACCCATTCGCGCGTGATCATGCCCGTGGTCAGCCACAGCCAGAACCGGAAGAAATGCACCACGGCCGGGTGCAGGTCCACCCCCCGGTGCGCCTGGCTGCGGTGCAGGTACAGGGTGACGGCCACGATGGTGACGTGGGTCAGGACCAGGGTGACGGCCAGCAAGGCCCAGGGGCCCAGCTGCAGGACGCCGCCCTGCAAAAAGGATAGCCAGGTATTCATGGTGTTCGAGTGGGTGTCCGCGGATTCGGGGAATGCTTTCAGTGTAGACCACGGGGGCCCGCACGGGAAGAATGGGTGTCGCGCCCGGCGCGAGCCGGGCGCGACTGCCCCGTCAGGCCGGATCGGCCTCCGGATCCGGATCCGCGGCCTGCGCGGCCGGGGATGCCTCGGGGGCGCGGCGCTGCATGACGGCGGCAAAGAAGCCGTCCGTGCCATGCACGTCGGGGCGCAAGTGCAGCATCGGCCCGTCCAGGCTCAGTTCGATGCCGCGTTCGCGCAGGATGGCGCCGGCGTCCAGCAAGGTGAACTCGGGATGCGCGTCCAGGAAGGCCTGCACCTGCTGTTCGTTTTCCTCCGGCAGCAGGCTGCAGCTGGCATAGACCAGCCGGCCGCCCGGCCGCACGCAGGCGGACGCGTCCTGCAGGATGGCCGCCTGGGTCGCGCGCAGCTGTTCCAGCGATTCGGGATGCTGGCGCCATTTAAGGTCCGGATTGCGCCGCAGGGTGCCCAGGCCGCTGCAGGGCGCGTCCACCAGCACCCGGTGCGCCTTGCCGCGCAGGCGCTTGACGCGCTGGTCGTGGCGTTCGGCGATCGCCACCGGGACGATGTTTGACAGGCCGCTGCGGGCGAAGCGCGGCTTGGCCCGCGCCAGGCGGGCGGGCGACACGTCGAAGGCGTACAGGCGCCCGGTGGAGCGCATCAGCGCCCCCAGCAGCAGCGTCTTGCCCCCGGCTCCGGCGCAGTAGTCGATGACCATCTCCCCGCGCTTGGGGGCGACCAGCGCGGCCAGCAGCTGGCTGCCCTCGTCCTGCACCTCGATGTCGCCGCGCTCGAAGGAGGCCCAGCGATTCACCGGCGGACGCCCCTGGATGCGGATGCCCCAGGGCGAATAAGGAGTGGCCTGCGCCGCCCAGCGGGCCTCCGGCCCCTGCGCCCAGGCGGACAGCACGGCGGCCCGGTCCGTCTTGAACGGATTGACGCGCAGGTCCAGCGGCGCCGGCTGATTCAGGGCCTGCAGCAGGGACTCGGCATCGGCCAGGCCGGCCAGACGCGTTTCCAGCCATTCCGGCACGCTGTAGCGCACGCCGACGGGCAGGCTGTCCACCGCGAAGGCCTGGACATAATCCAGCCAGGCGCGTTCGTGCTCGTCCAGCCCCGTGTCCAGCGTGCTGCGCGGCCAGACCGACGCCAGGCCCAGCACCGCCAGGCGGCGGGTCGCGGCGCCCTGGCCGCTTTCGGCGAACTGCCGGTAGCGGCGCAGGTGGCGCAGCACGTCGAACACGGCTTCGGCGATTTCCCCCCGGTCGCGCGGCCCGGCATTGCCATGGGCGCGGAACCAGTGCGACAGCACGGCATCGGCCGGGTACTGCCACTGCAGGACTTCGCCCAGCACCTGGCGGACCTGTTCGATGCGGGCGGCGGCCATGACATAGGGCCGCGCCGGCGCCTGGTCCGCGCCCTGCCGGCTTGCGGGCGAACGCGCGGGGCGATCCCCCGAAGCGCGCTTCGGAGGACGCTCGCGCCCCGCGGCGCCCTGCGTCCGCCGGTCGTCGGCGCGCCGGGGACGGCTGTCCGAGGGGCGTGTGCGGGACCGATCCCGCGATTCATTCGTGCTCATGACGATCCTGTGATTCAAAAAGTGTGTCGCCCATCCAGGCCCGGTGCTGGACGCCGGCCACCCGTACCCTGCCGTCCTCTTCCAGCGTCACCCGGCCTTCGGCCAGCCAGCGCAGCACCTGCGCGTACACCCGGTGTTCGACCGGCAGCAGGCGGGCCGCCAGGCTGTCCGGCGTGTCGGATGCCAGCACGGGAATGACGCCCTGGGCGATGATGGGGCCATGATCCAGCACGGGCGTGACGAAATGCACAGTGCAGCCATGCCACTGCACCCCCTGGGCCAGCGCCTGCTGGTGCGTGTGCAGGCCCGGAAACGTCGGCAGCAGGGACGGATGGATGTTGATGACGCGGCCATTGAAATGCCGCACGAAATCGTTGCCCAGCACCCGCATGAAGCCGGCCAGCAGGATGACGTCCGGCTCGAGCGCATCCAGCCGGGCCAGCAGGGCCGCATCGAAGGCGTCGCGGCTGTCGAAGTCCCGATGCGACAGGCATTCGGCCGGCAGGCCCCGGGCGCGCGCCCAGTCCAGCCCCGCCGCATCGGCCCGGTTGGACAGCACGGCGCAGATCCGCACCGGCAGGCGGTCGGCGGCGACGACGTCCACCAGCGCCTGCATGTTCGAGCCCCGGCCCGAAATCAGGATGACCGCCCGCAACGGCCGTTCGGGGGTATGCTCCATGCGCGTGCTCTCCGACATAAAATCAAGGGCTAAACCCGAAATTGTAAACTCTCCGACGTGAAATCCGTTCCCCGCCTCTACCGCGCGCTGCCCCGGCGCGACACCAGCGCCGCCAGCGCCCTGACCATCGGCAACTTCGACGGCGTGCACCGGGGGCACCAGGCCATCCTGGCGCAAGTGCGCGGCCAGGCTCAGGCCCGGGGACTGGAGCCCACGGTCATGACCTTCGCACCCCACCCCAGGGCCTTCTTCGCCCGCCGGGGCGGCCGGCCGGAACTCATCCCCACCCAGATCAGCAGCCTGCGCGACAAGGTCGCCCTGCTCGCGGACCAGGGCATGCGCCAGATCGTCATCCAGCGCTTCGACCAGCGCCTGGCCGACATGAGCGCGGAAGACTTCATCCGCCGGCTGCTGGTGCGGGGCCTGAACACCCGCTGGCTGCTGGTGGGCGAGGACTTCCGCTACGGCCACAAGCGCAGCGGCGACATCGACCTGCTGCGGCGCATGGGCCGGGAACACGGCTTCACGGTGGAGACCATCGCCGACGTCAACGACGGCCACGGGCAGCGCATTTCCAGTTCGGCCCTGCGCACGGCGCTGGCCGTGGGCAATCTGACCCACAGCTGCGAGCTGCTGGGCGGCCCTTTCCGCATCAGCGGCCACGTCGTCCACGGCCAGAAGCTGGGGCGCGACCTGGGCTTCCCGACCCTGAACCTGCGCGTTCCCGCGCCCTGCGCGGCGCGTTCCGGCATCTACATCGTGCGGGTGCACGGCCTGAACGGAGCCCCGCTGCCGGGCGTCGCCAGCCTGGGCGTGCGGCCCACCGTGACCCGCGACGGCCCCCTGCTGCTGGAGACCCACATCCTCGATCAGCAGGTGAACGCCTACGGTAAACTGGTGTGCGTCGAATTCCTCGAATTTCTGCGCGACGAGGAATCCTTTCCTGACTTAACCACCCTGATCGCCGCCATCCGCCAGGACGTGCAAGGCGCTCGCGACTATTTCGCCTCCCATGGACTATAGAGACACCCTGAACCTGCCCGAATCCCCTTTCCCCATGCGGGGCAACCTGGCCAAACGCGAGCCGGGCTGGATCGCCGCCTGGGAGGAAAAAAAGATTTACGCAGTCATTCGGGCAGCCGCCAAGGGACGGCCGAAATTCACGCTGCACGACGGCCCGCCGTATGCCAACGGCGATATCCACATCGGCCACGCCGTCAACAAGATCCTCAAGGACATCATCGTCAAGAGCCGCGACATGGCCGGCTTCGACGCCCAGTACGTGCCCGGCTGGGACTGTCACGGCATGCCGATCGAGATCCAGATCGAAAAGAAGTACGGCAAGCACCTGCCGGTCGCGGAGGTCCAGTCCAAGGCCCGCGCCTACGCGACCGAACAGATCGAGCGCCAGCGCACCGACTTCAAGCGCCTGGGCGTACTGGGCGAATGGGACAACCCCTACCTGACCATGAATCCGCACAACGAGGCGGATGAACTGCGGGCGCTGGCCCGCATCATGGAAAAAGGCTTCGTGTTCCGCGGCCTGAAGCCCGTGAACTGGTGCTTCGACTGCGGTTCCGCCCTGGCGGAAGCCGAGGTCGAATACGCCGACCGCAAGGATCCGTCCGTGGACGTGGCCTTCGCCTTCGAGGACCGCGCCGCCGTGGCCCGCGCCTTCGGCCTGCCCGGCGAAGTCGACGCCGGCGCCATCGTCATCTGGACGACCACGCCCTGGACCATCCCGGCCAACCAGGCGCTCAACATCCACCCGGACCACGAATACGCGCTGCTGCGGCTGCGCCAGCCCCGCGCCACCGGCCCCCTGCTGATCGTCGCCAGCGAACTGGCCGAATCCTGCCTGCAGCGCTGGGGTCTGGAAGGCGAGATCATCGCCCGCGCGTCCGGCCAGGCCCTGGCCGGCCTGGCGTTCCGCCACCCGCTCCACGACGCGGACGCCGGCTACCGCCGCCTGTCGCCCATCTACCTGGGCGACTACGTCACCCTGGATTCGGGCACGGGCGTGGTGCACTCCGCCCCCGCCTACGGGGTGGAGGACTTCATTTCCTGCAAGGCGCACGGCCTGAGCGACGCGGACATGCTCAATCCCGTCATGGGCAACGGCTACTACGCCGACAGCCTGCCGCTCTTTGGCGGCGAACTGATCTGGAAGGCCAACCCGAAGATCGTCGAGGCCCTGGACCAGGCCGGCAGCCTGCTGCACACCGAATCGCACACCCACAGCTACATGCACTGCTGGCGCCACAAGACGCCGATCATCTATCGCGCCACCAGCCAGTGGTTCGCGGGTATGGACGTGCAGCCCGCCAGCGGCCCGACCCTGCGCGAAATGGCCCTGACGGGCGTGGACAACACCGCCTTCTACCCGGCCTGGGGCCGCGCCCGGCTGCACGCCATGATCGCCAACCGGCCCGACTGGACGCTGTCCCGCCAGCGCCAATGGGGCGTGCCCATGGCCTTTTTCGTGCACAAGGAAACCGGCGCCCTGCATCCGCGCACGCCGGAACTGCTGGATCAGGTGGCCGAACGCGTCGAACGCGACGGCATCGAGGCCTGGCAGACCCTGGATCCCCGCGACCTGCTGGGCGACGAGGCCGATCTCTACGAAAAGAACCGCGACACGCTGGACGTCTGGTTCGATTCCGGCACCACCCACGCCACGGTGCTGGGCGGCCAGGATCATCGCCTGAAGGGCTCCCACGCCGATCAGCTGGGCTGGCCGGCCGATCTGTACCTGGAAGGCTCCGATCAGCACCGGGGCTGGTTCCACTCGTCCCTGCTGACCGGCTGCATGCTCTACGGCCGCCCGCCCTACAAAGCCCTGCTGACCCACGGCTTCGTGGTCGACGGCCAGGGCAAGAAAATGAGCAAGTCCGTGGGCAATGTGGTCTATCCGCAGGAAATCGCCAATTCCCTGGGCGCGGAAATCCTGCGCCTCTGGACCGCGTCCACCGACTATTCCGGCGAACTGTCCATCTCCAAGCAGATCCTGGACCGGGTCGTCGAATCCTACCGGCGCATCCGCAACACGCTGAAGTTCCTGCTGGGCAATCTGGCGGATTTCAACCCCGCCGCCGACCTGCTGGCGCCCGATGAACTGCTGGAAATCGACCGCTACGCCCTGCAGATGACGGCCGCCATGCAGGCCGAGGTCCTGTCCGCCTACGAACGCTACGAGTTCCACACAGCCGTCGCCCGGCTGCAGATCTTCTGTTCCGAGGATCTGGGCGCCTTCTACCTGGACGTTCTGAAGGACCGTCTCTACACCACCGGCAAGGACAGTCAGGCCCGCCGCGCCGCCCAGACCGCCCTGCACCACATCACGCATGCGCTGCTGAAACTGCTGGCTCCGATCCTGTCGTTCACGGTGGAAGAAGCCTGGACCGACCTGGGCGGCAACCCGGCATCGCCCACGATCTTCACGGAACGTTTCCACGCCGTGCCCGTGCCGGCCGACGCCGCCCAGCTGGCGACCCGCTGGGCCCGCCTGCGCGAGATCCGCGCCGACACCATGCGCGAGATCGAAGCCGTGCGCACGCGCGGGGAAATCGGCTCCTCGCTGGCGGCGGAAGTCGATTACCGCGCCAGCGGCGAGGATCTGGCCCTGCTGCAAAGCCTGGGCGAGGACCTGCGCTTCGTCATGCTGGTGTCGCGCGCCGACGCGCACGCCGCCGAGGGCGCCCTGGCGATCCAGGTTCAGGCCACGACGCACGAGAAGTGCGGGCGCTGCTGGCACCACCGGGCCGACGTGGGCCGCGACGCGCAGCACCCCGAACTGTGCGGACGCTGCGCCGACAACCTGTTCGGCGACGGCGAACGGCGCAGCCATGCCTAAGGCGCCGTCCACCCGCCGCGACGTGGCGCAACCCGCCGCCTCCGCCCTGGTCGCGCCGCCGGCCGACGCCCCGGCCCGGTCGGTGCGAAGCCGGCTGCGTTCCCTGGCGGGATGGCTGCTGCTGGCCGCGGCGCTGGTGCTGCTGGACCAGGCCACCAAGGCCTGGGTCTCGGGCAGCCTGGTCTATGCCCAGCGCATCCACGTCCTGCCGGTCTTCGACCTGACCCTGCTGTTCAACACGGGCGCCGCCTTCAGCTTCCTGGCCGACGGCGGGGGCTCGCAGCGCTGGCTTTTCACGGGCATCGCCCTGATCGCCGCCGTGCTGATCCTGCGCTGGCTCTACACCCACGCCGGCCAGCGCCTGCTGTGCGCGGCGCTGGCCGGCATCCTGGGAGGCGCCCTGGGCAACGCCCTGGACCGCCTGATGCACGGCCACGTCGTGGACTTCCTGCTGTTCTACTGGCGGGACTGGTATTTCCCGGCCTTCAATCTGGCCGACATCGCCATCACCTGCGGCGCCGGGCTGCTGATCCTGGACGAGATCCTGCGCAGCCGCCGCGCCCACCGATCATAGGGGACCCGCCATGCCGGATCTGTCAGGCAAACGCATCATCCTGGGGCTGACGGGCGGAATCGCCTGCTACAAATCCGCCGAACTGCTGCGCCGCCTGCAGGACGAAGGCGCCACGGTGGACGTCGTCATGACCGAGGCCGCCACCGGCTTCATCACGCCGGCGACGATGCAGGCCCTGTCCGGGCGGCCCGTCTGGGTCGACGCCTGGGACAGCCGGATGGACAACCGCATGGCCCACATCAACCTGACGCGCGGCGCCGACGCCGTGCTGATCGTGCCGGCCAGCACCGATTTCCTGGCGAAGCTGGCCCACGGCCTGGCCGACGACCTGCTGGCGACCCTGTGCGTGGCCCGCGGTTCGGTGCCGCTGCTGGCGGCGCCCGCCATGAACCACGAGATGTGGACCCACCCGGCCACCCAGCGCAACGCCGCCCAGCTGCGGGCCGACGGCGTCACCCTGATCGGCCCGGCCGAAGGCAGCCAGGCCTGCGGGGAAAGCGGGTCCGGCCGCATGATGGAGCCGGACCAGATCCTGCGCGCCGTGATCGCGTTCTTCCAGCCCAAGGTCCTGGCCGGCCGGCGCGTGCTGCTGACCGCCGGCCCCACCAGTGAAGTCATCGATCCGGTGCGCGTGCTGACGAACCGCTCATCCGGGCGCATGGGTTATGCCCTGGCCAGAGCGGCCGCCGAGGCCGGCGCCCAGGTCACGCTGATCTCGGGCCCCACGGCCCTGCCGTGTCCCGACGGCGTCACGCGCATCGACGCGTCCCAGGCCCGCGACATGCATGCCGCCGCGCTGGCGCACGCGCCCCGATCGGACCTGTTCATCGCGGTGGCGGCCGTGGCCGACTGGGGCATCGCCAACCCGTCCGCCCTCAAGCTGAAGAAACAGGCCGGCGGCCAGCCGCCCGCCCTGGACTTCATCCAGAACCCCGACATCCTGGCCGACGTCGCCGCGCTGCCCGACGGCCCCTGGTGCGTGGGCTTCGCGGCGGAAACCGATCATCTGCACGAGCACGCCCAGGCCAAGCGCCAGCGCAAGAACATCCCCGTGATCGTCGGCAATCTGGCCCAGCAGGCCATGGACGCCAGCGACACCGAACTGGTCATCTTCGACGAGGCGGGCGCCCACCCCCTGCCGCGCCAGGCCAAGCTGCAGGCCGCCCGCCAACTGGTGGCCTGGATCGCCGAACACATGCCCCGCGCCTGAAATCAGCGTAATGTGAACGAACGAGGCAAGCCCGATACGTAGGAACCGCCGCGCAACCGCGGCGGAAAGCGAGGCTATCATGCAAGGCTATCAACTGACCTTCTTCACGCAACAGGATCGCATGCACGGCCGCCAGCCGATGCACCAATGGCTTCTGGAACTGGCTCGATCCATGGAGATACGCGGCGCCACCGTGCTGACCGCGCAGGAAGGCATCGGCGCCCACCACAAGGTCCACTCGGCCCGGTTCTTCGACCTGGCCGACCAGCCCGTGGAAATCACCATGTCGGTCTCGGGCGCCGAATGCGACGCACTCATGAAGCGCCTGCGCGAGGAACCCGGACTGCGGCTCTTCTACTCCAGGACGCCCATCGAATTCGGCACCATCGGCGGCGAGGAATGAATATCCCGGGGCGCCCCGAACGCCCCGGGCTCCAGACACTGCCGGCGGCAGACCCACGACCCACTCTTTTTCAAGACGCTCACATGCCCAGAAAAATCGAAACCCGAATCGTCAACCCCCTGCTGGGCACGGACGCCATTCCGCTGCCCGATTACGCCACCGGCGAATCCGCCGCCATGGACCTGCGCGCCTGCGTGGCGGCGCCCCTGCCGCTGGATCCCGGCCAGCGCATCCTGGTCCCCACCGGCCTGGCCCTGAACATGATGGATCCGGGCCTGGTCGCCATCGTCGCCTCCCGATCCGGTCTGTCCCTGAAGCACGGCATCCGCGTCGCGCAGGGCATCGGCGTCATCGACGCCGACTATCACGGGGAAATCAAGGTCCTGCTGACCAACGACAGCGAACAGGCCTACGAGATCCAGCCGGGCGAGCGCATCGCTCAACTGATGTTCCAGCCGGTCATCCAGGTCAGCCTTCACCAGGTCGACGCCTTCAGCACCGAAACCGAACGCGGCGCGGGCGGTTTCGGCAGCACGGGCCGACATTGAACCCTATTAGTAAAACCCCTGGTTGTACCTATCTGCAACGGTAGTTAAACTTCAGGACGGTTTTCTTGTCCCGGATGGGTTGCACCTTTGGCATAACCATCCGTACCCGGACAAGCCGAACCCGGCCGGGGCAGTCTCTCTGAATCGCAATCTCCGGCTTTCGTGTTTCCGGTCGGCCGGCCTGTCCGGCCCCCGGGAATACCCCCATGGTGTCACAAACACTGTATTAATATATTACGAATATATGGCTCCACCCGGGTCCATGCAAAGGAGAATCCAGACATGAGCAGGCTGACAAAACTTTCCACGCTTTCAGCGGCGGTTTCCTTGGCCCTGTTGGGCATGGGCACGGCGGTGGCGGCCGACGGCCCCATCAAGATCGGCGTGCAGGCCCCCATCACCGGCGAATACGCCGCCGAAGGCCAGGGCATCGAAAACGGCGTCCGGCTGATCGCCAAGCAGCACAACGACGCCGGCGGCGTGCTGGGGCGCAAGATCGAAGTCATCGTCTGCGACGACGAAGGCAAGGCCGCCCAGGCCGCCATCTGCGGCCGCAAGCTGGTCAACGACGGCGTCACCGCCGTGATCGGCACCTACACCAGCGGCGCCGCCCTGGCCGCCGCCCCGATCTATTCCGCCGCGAACGTCATCCAGACCTCGGACGGCACCAGCGACGAACTGACGCAGAAAGGCTGGAAGACCTTCTTCCGCAACGCGCCGCCCAACAGCGACGAAGCCCAGTTCGTCGCCAACTACTTCGTCAAGGTCAAGCAATACAAGCGCATCGCGGTGCTGAGCGACCACTCCAGCTATGCGACCGGCCTGGCCAAGGCCACGACCGACGCCATCAAGAAAGCGGGCGGCAACCTCGTGGGCGAGGACTTCATCAACGCCGGCACGCAGGACTACAGCGCCGTGCTGACCAAGCTGAAGTCCAAGAATCCGGACGTGCTGTTCTTCTCTGGCTACTACACCGACGGCGGCCTGATCCGCGCCCAGATGAAGCAGCTGGGCATGGAAGCCGTGTTCGTGGGCGGCGACGCCAACCAGAACGAGAACTTCGCCAAGATCGCCGGCAATGCCGCCGCGGGCGCCGTGATCGTCAACGTGCCGGCCCCGGAAAACCTGCCCTATCCGGAAGCCAAGCAGTTCCTGGCCGACTACACCAAGGCCTTCGGCGCGCCGCCCCCCAGCATCTACACCTTCACCAACGCGGACGGCTTCCGGGCCGTGCTGGCCGCCATCGAAGCCACCAAGAGCACGGACACCTCCAAGCTCATCCCGTGGCTGCACGACATGAAGCAACCCTTCAACGGTCTGACCGGCCCCTTCACCTGGGACGCCAAGGGCGAACGCATCGGCAGCCCGATGTCCGCCTTCGAAGTCCAGGCCGGCGGCGGCTACAAGACCATCTATCCGGTGGAAAAGTAAGGATGAGTCGAGGCATGGGGCGGTCCACTGCGGATCGTCCTGTGCCAGACGAATCGGAGCGGCATGCAAGCCGCGATGTGAGCACATTGCGGCTTGCGCGCAGCATCTTCGCCACTAGCGTTACATTAGCCCCCTCCCCGCCAAATCGGCCTTTTTCCCGCCGGGCCGCCCCAAGGGAAAAAGCGCCCCCTTGGGGGGCAGCAAACAGGCAAAGCCTGTGCGGCGTGGGGGCCCCTTCCTTCACCACGGAAACCGATCGATGGACTTTATCCTCCAGCAATTCATCAACGGGGTTACGGTCGGCGGCATCTATGCCCTGATCGCCCTGGGCTACACGATGGTCTACGGGGTGCTGAAGATGATCAACTTCGCCCACGGCGACTTGTGCATCCTGGGGGCCTTCATCGGCCTGACCACCCTGACCTCGGGCGCCTTCGGCGGCCTGTCCACGCCGGTGCTGCTGGTCCTGGCATTCCTGATCGCCATGATCATCGTGGCGGTCGCGGGCACGCTGCTGGACCAGTTCGCCTACAAGCCCCTGCGCAAGGCCCACCGCCTGTCGGCCGTGGTCTCGGCCCTGGGCGCCTCGATGCTGATCGAGAACGGCATCATGCTGATCTGGTCCCCCAACGTGCAGGTCTTCCCCAACAACCTGCTGCCCAACATCACCTGGCAGATCGGCGGCGCGTACCTCAGCTTCGTCCAGCTGCTGATCATCATCTGCGCCTTCCTGCTGATGGCCGCCCTGTATTTCTTCGTGCACCACACCCGGCTGGGCACCGCCATCCGCGCCACGGCCATCGACCAGGACGCCGCCCGCCTGATGGGCATCAACGTCAACCGCGTCATCGCCCTGGTGTTCATCATCGGCCCGGTGCTGGGCGCCATCGGCGGCCTGTTCATCGGCCTCTATTACCGCCAGACCTTCTTCACCATGGGCTGGTCCTACGGGCTCAACGCCTTCATCGCCGCCATCATCGGCGGGATCGGCAACATCCCCGGCGCGATGCTGGGCGGCCTGGTGCTGGGATTGTTCAATGCCTTCGCGGCGGGCTACATCTCCAGTTCCTGGCAGGACGCCATCACCTTCGCGCTGCTGATCGGCATCCTGCTGGTGCGCCCCTCCGGCCTGCTGGGCGAACGCGTTGCCGAAAAGGTCTAAGCCATGACTCAATCCAAACAGAATTCCGCCGAAATGTCCGCCGCCATTCCCGCCAGCGTGACGCCGCCCGCCAGCGCCGGCACCCGGTTCCTGCGCGTGCTGGGGCCCGTCCTGTGGATCGTCGGCCTGGCCATCCCTTCCGTGATGTCGCCCGCCTGGATCACGATCGGCGGCATCTTCGCCATCTACGCCATCGTCGCCCTGTCGCAGGACATCGTCCTGGGGCGCGCCGGCATGTACGACATGGGTCATGCCGTGTTCTTCGGCATCGGCGCCTACACCAGCGCCATCCTGTCCCTGTCCTTCAACTGGCCGATCCTCTGGACCATTCCCGTGGCCATCGTGCTCTCGGCGGCGCTGGGGGCGATCCTCTCGGCCCCCATCGTCAAGCTGCGCGGCGACTACCTGCTGGTGGTCACCATCGGCTTCAACGCCATCTTCGTGCTGGCCATGAAGAACAACCTGTTCGGCCTGACCGGCGGGGCCGACGGCCTGTTCGGCGTCAGCGGCCCGACGCTCTTCGGCCACATGTTCGGCACGCAGAGCGACCTGTTCTACCTGAACTGGGTGGTGCTGGCCATCGTGCTGTGGCTGATGCGCAACCTCGACCGCTCGTCGCTGGGCCGTACCTTCCGCTACATCAAGTACGACGAGTTGGCGGCCACCACGCTGGGGGTCAATGCCCGCAACTACAAAGTCGCGGCCTTCGCCCTGTCGGCCGGCGTCGCGGGCCTGGCGGGCACCCTGTTCGCCATGCAGCTGTCCGCCGTCAGCCCCGGATCCTTCCAGTTCACGGACTCGGTCGTGCTGTTCGCCATCGTGCTGGTGGGCGGCCAGGCCTCGGTGCCGGGCGTGCTGCTGGGCACGGCCATGATGTTCGTGGTCCCGCAGATCTTCACGGAATTCGCCCAGTACCGCTATCTGGTCTTCGGCATCGCCATGATCCTGGTCATGATTCTGCGTCCGCAGGGCATCTGGCCCGCGCGCAAGGGAGCCCTATGAATTCGCCCCTGTCCCCCACTTCGCCGTCCGACGTCCTGCTCGAACTGGACCGGATCGGCATCAGCTTCGGCGGCCTGCGGGCGGTCGACGACCTCAGCTTCCAGGTCCGGCGCGGCGAGATCGTCGGCCTGATCGGCCCCAACGGCGCCGGCAAGACGACGGTCTTCAACATGATCACCGGCGTCTACAAGCCCACGGACGGCCACATCCGCTGGCATGGCCGGGACGTCACCGGCCTGCCCCCCCACCGGATCGCCGAAGCCGGCATCCGGCGCACCTTCCAGACCATCCGCCTGTTCACCGACATGACCGTGCTGGAAAACGTCATCGCCGGCCAACACCTGCAGATGAAGCAATCCTGGTGGCAGGGCCTGCTGCGCACGCCGGCCCAGCGCCGCGAGGAGCACCTCCTGATCGAACGGGCCATGGCCGTGCTGGAACAGCTCGACCTGGCCGACGTCGCCCAGGAAATCGCCACGTCCCTGCCCTACGGCGCCCAGCGTCGCGTTGAAATGGCGCGCACCCTGGTGGCGCAGCCCGAACTCATCATTCTGGACGAGCCGGCCGCCGGCCTGAACGAACAGGAATCCGCCGGGCTGAACGACACCATCCGCGCCATCCGCGATGCCGGCATCACCGTCATCCTGGTCGAGCACGACATGAGCGTCGTGATGAACGTCACCGACAACATCGTCGTCATCAACTTCGGCAAGAAGATCGCCGAGGGCAAGCCCGAAGACATCCGCGTCAACCCGCTGGTGATCGAGGCCTACCTGGGCCAGGACGACGACGAGGACGATCCCCTGATGAACGCCATCCACGAAGAACAGGCCCAGTCATGACTTCTCTGCTAGAAATCGAAGACCTGCGCGTCAACTACGGGCACATCCAGGCCCTGAAAGGCATCTCGCTGCAAGTCCAGGAAAAGGAAGTCGTCGCCATCCTGGGGGCCAACGGCGCGGGCAAGACCACGCTGATGCGCACGCTCAGCGGCCTGCTGACCCCGCATTCCGGCAAGATCACCTTCGCCGGCCACGACACCACCCGCATGGGCGCCGACCGGATCGTGCGCCTGGGCATCGGCCAGTCCCCCGAGGGCCGGCGCGTCTTCGGCACGCTGTCGGTCGCCGAGAACCTGCGCATGGGCGGCTTCACCCGGCCGCCGGCGGAAATCACCGAAAGCTGCGAGCACGTCTACAAGATCTTCCCGCGCCTGTATGAACGCCGCGCCCAGCTGGCCGGCACCCTGTCGGGCGGCGAACAGCAGATGCTGGCCATCGGCCGCGCGCTGGTGACCAAGCCCCGCCTGCTGCTCCTGGACGAACCCAGCCTGGGCCTGGCGCCGATCATCGTGCGCAACATCTTCCAGGTGCTGCGCGACGTGCGCGAAACCGGCGTCACGATCCTGATCGTCGAGCAGAACGCCCGCATGGCCCTGAAGCTGGCGGATCGCGGCTACGTGCTGGAGGTCGGCAAGCTGTCTCACGAAGGCCCGGCGCGCGAACTGCTGGCCTCGCCGGAAATCCAGGCGGCCTATCTGGGGCACTGACACAGGCGCGCGGACAATCCGGGTTATCCTTTCAGGTTCTTATTCCCGCTTTATACAGGAACCTCACATGACCCAAGCCTCCGCCCGCCACATCCTGGTCGACACCGAAGAACAGTGCCTGAAGCTGAAGGCCGACATCGAGAACGGCGCCGACTTCGCCGCCGTCGCCCGTGAACATTCCAGCTGCCCGTCCAGCCGCGACGGCGGCAATCTGGGCACCTTCGGGCGCGGCCAGATGGTCCCGGAATTCGACTCGGTGGTGTTCAGCGCCCCGGTCGGCGTGGTCCAGGGACCGGTGCGCACGCAGTTCGGGTATCACCTGGTGGAAGTGACCGATCGGGAAGACTGATCGTCCCCAGCACATGACAGCCCGCAGGGGCTGTTGTTCTCAAGCCGGGGCATCCCTCCACCTCGCGGCTTGCAAGCCGCTCGGATTCGATCGGCACAGCAGGGTCCGCAGGGACCCTTCTCAAGCCGGGGCATCCCTCCACCTCGCGGCTTGCAAGCCGCTCGGATTCGATCGGCACAGCAGGGTCCGCAGGGACCCTGCTGTGTCCGATCTCATCCAACCATCATCAGCGTTGCGTTGCCGCCGGCGGCGGCGGTGTTGATGCAGACGGACACCTCGCGCACCAGCATTTCCAGGGGGTAGCCCTGGCCGCCGGACAGCTCGTGCGAGCGGCGGGCCAGCACGGGGACGATCGGCCCCGGGCGCGCCGCCACGGACTGGGTCAGGGCCAGCAGGTCGTCGCCGTCGCCTTCGAAGAGCACGACCTGGAAATCCGCCGCGTCCAGGGCGCCGGTGTCCACCCATTGCGCCGCCTGCAGGCCTTCCTGCTCGCGCAGCGGCCTCATTTCGGGCGTATCCACCCACAGCATCGCATTGCCCGTGCGCTGGCAGGCCTGCAGCTGGGCGCGGGCGCCCGCCGCGCTGACGGCGCGGCACAGCACCGTGCCCCGGGGCTTGAGGCGATAGCGATTGGTTTCGCCCGTGGGCCCGGGCAGATCCAGCGCCCGGGCATCCCGCCCCACCACGCCCTCGACCGGCAGCGTATTGGACGACACCGACAGCAGGCGGTGCAGATACAGGGGGCCGCCGGCCTTGGGCCCCGTGCCCGACAGCCCTTCGCCGCCGAAGGGCTGCACGCCCACCGTGGCCCCCACGATGTTGCGATTGACGTAGATGTTGCCGACCCGGATGCGCTCGGTGACGTGGTGCACGGTCTCATCCAGGCGGGTATGGACGCCGAAGGTCAGGCCATAGCCCCGCTCGTTGATGGCGTCGATGACGCCATCCAGGTCTTCCCGGCGATACCGCAGCACGTGCAGCACCGGTCCGAACACCTCGCGCTCCAGTTCGGCGATCTCGGAGATCTCGATCAGGGTCGGCGCGACGAAGGTGCCGAAGCGGACCTGATCCTCGTCCAGCGCCTGGCGGTCGACCGAATGACCCGCGCCCTGCATGGCTTGCACGTGGCGCTCGATCATGGCCCGGGCGTCCGCATCGATGACCGGACCGATGTCCGTGGACAGCAGTTCCGGGCGCCCCACCCGAAGTTCCCGCATGGCGCCGCGCAGCATGGCCAGGGTGCGGTCGGCGCAATCTTCCTGCACGCACAGCACCCGCAGGGCGGAACACCGCTGGCCGGCGGAGTCGAAGGCGGAACTGAGCACGTCGTAGACGACCTGCTCGGTCAGCGCGGACGAATCGACGATCAGGGCGTTCTGGCCGCCGGTCTCGGCGATCAACGGCACCGGATGCCCGGCCCCGTCCAGCCGTTTCGCCAGCGTCGCGGCGATCAGCTTGGCGACTTCGGTCGAGCCGGTGAACATGACCCCGCGCACCACGGGACTGGCCACCAGCGCGGCGCCCACGGTCTCGCCGCGGCCCGGCATCAACTGCACGGCATCCGCGGGGACGCCGGCGCGATGCAGCACCGACACGCCATACGCGGCGATCAGATTGGTCTGCTCGGCGGGTTTGGCCAGCACCACGTTGCCGGCCGCCAGCGCGGCGCTGACCTGCCCCGTGAAGATCGCCAGCGGGAAATTCCAGGGGCTGATGCAGAGCACGGGCCCCAGCGGCCGGTGGCTGTCGTTGGAAAACTCTTCCTCGATGCGCACGGCGTAATAGCGCAGGAAATCCACGGCCTCGCGGACTTCGGAGATGGCGTTGGGAAAGGACTTCCCCGCCTCGCGCACGATCAGGCCGATGGACATCTGCATCTCGTCTTCCATCAGCTGGGCGGCATGCCGCAGGCACTGGGCGCGTTCTTCGACGGGCGTGGCCTGCCAGATGGGAGCCGCATACTCGGCCCGCTTCAGGGCCGCCTGCACGTCGGCCTCGTCCGCATCGATCACCTGGCCGACCACGTCGCGCCGGTCGGCGGGATTGAGGACGTCCCGGGCGCGCTCAGCGGACCAGTCCCCCGGAGGCGCGGCGCGCCAGGGATGCCCGGCGCTGCCGAGCAGGGCCGCGGCCAGGGAGCCCAGGCGATGCTCGTTGCTCAGGTCCAGGCCGGCGGAATTGGCGCGGTTCTCATGCTTGCGGTACAGGTCGCGCGGCAGGGGGATGCGGTCGTGCGGCGCCCCCAGCGGCTGGATGGCCCGGGCCTTGCGTACCGGATCCTCGATCAGGCGATCGACCGGGATGTCCTTGTCGCCGATCTGATTGACGAAGGACGTGTTGGCGCCGTTTTCCAGCAGGCGACGCACCAGATAGGCCAGCAGGGTTTCATGCGTGCCCACCGGCGCGTACACCCGGCAGGGGCGGTTCAGGCGGCCCTTGGACAGCGGCCCGACGACTTCTTCGTAGAGCGGTTCCCCCATGCCGTGCAGGCACTGGAATTCGTACTGGCCGGGATAGTAGTTTTCGCCCGCCAGATAGTAGATGGACGCCAGCGTCTGGGCATTGTGCGTGGCGAACTGCGGAAAGACGGCTTCGGGGGCCGACAGCAGCTTGCGGGCGCAGGCCAGGTAGGACACGTCCGTGTGGACCTTGCGGGTGTAGACCGGGAAGCCTTCCAGGCCGTCGACCTGGGCGCGCTTGATTTCCGCGTCCCAATAGGCGCCCTTGACCAGGCGCACCATCAGGCGATGCTTGCTGCGCCGCGCCAGGTCGATCACGAAATCGATGACGAACGGCGCCCGCTTCTGATAGGCCTGGATGACGAAGCCGATGCCGTTCCAGCCGCGCAGGCGTTCGTCGAAGCACAGGGCTTCCAGGAGATCCAGGGACAGTTCCAGGCGGTCGGCTTCTTCGGCGTCGATGTTCAGGCCGATGTCGTAATGCCGCGCCAGGGCGGACAATTCAACCATGCGCGGCAGCAGTTCGGCCATGACCCGGTCGCGCTGCGCGCGGGCGTAGCGCGGGTGCAGGGCCGACAGCTTGATGGAGATGCCGGGGCCTTCGTAGATGCCGCGCCCCTGGGACGCCTTGCCGATGGCATGGATGGCCTGTTCGTAGGACTGGTAGTAGCGGGCGGCGTCTTCCGCCGTGGTGGCGGCCTCGCCCAGCATGTCGTAGGAATAGCGGAACCCGATTTCCTCGAACTTGCGGCTGTTGGCCAGGGCGGATGAGATCGTCTGGCCGGTGACGAACTGCTCGCCCATCAGGCGCATGGCCATGTTCACGCCGCGCCGGATCAGGGGCTCGCCGCCCTTGGCGATCAGGCGCGTCAGCGCCTGGGACAGGTTCTGTTCGCTGTTGACGCTGACGAGCTTGCCCGTGACCAGCAGGCCCCAGGTCGCGGCATTGACGAAGAGCGAACGCGATTCACCCACGTGCGCGCGCCAGTCGCCCCGGCTGATCTTGTCGCGGATCAGGGCGTCGCGGGTCGCCTGGTCGGGAATGCGCAGCAGGGCTTCGGCCAGGCACATCAGGGCCACGCCTTCCTGGCTGGACAGGGAAAATTCCTGGATCAGGCCTTCGACCCCCCCGCCGGTGCGCTTGTCGCGCAGGGTCTGCACCAGGCGCCGGGCCAGGATCTCGACCTGCTCGGCCCGGGGCGAACCCGCCTGGTCCAGCAGCATGGCGACGCATTCAGGTTCGGGGCGCCGATAGGCCGCCGTGATGGCGGCCCGCAGCACGGACTGCGGTTGGACTTCCTGGGCGAACTCCTGGAACGAGGCCTGCGGCTCGGGCTCCGTCACGGCATCGGGCTCGGACGCATCCGGGCGGTAATCGATGTCGGCCGGCAGCTGGCCGCGCTCGATGGCTTCGATGTAGCTGAGCAAAGCCTGCTTGTGCAGCCAGTGCGGGGTGCACCCCAGTTTGTCGGCCTGCTGCCGAAGACGTTCACGCAAGGTCTCGTCGACCTTCACACCCAGGGTAACTGTCGCCATGATTCGGGCTCTCGGATTGGGGATTGAACAGCGCGCGCCCCAGAGGGGGAAGGGCGGCGCTCACCATACGGCATAGTATGAGGTTAACCTCATTCCAGCCATTATGGATAACCCGAGAACCAATCAGGTACAACCCGCCTGGGCATCGACCCCGGCATCGGGTGAACCCGGCTGAGCGGGCGCGCCCTGGCGCGCCATCAGGTCCGCCAGCACACGCACCGCCCGGCGCTGCGCATCGACCAGCGCCGCGACGCCTTCGGCGGCGGGCACCCGGATTCGCGCCTGGCAGATCCGGGGGTCGCTCGCCCCGGGTTCCCGGTCGGTCCAGACGGCGGCCAGATCGGCCTCCCGCCCCCAGACCAGGTCGAACCGCGTCACGCGGACCTGCATCTGCCGCAAGGGCCGGCCAACCAGGGTCGGCAATCGCTGCACGTCGGGCGCCCCCAGCCGGGCCGAGACCCGGCTGGCCAGCACGGCCTGGATCTGGTCGATCAGGGGAGCCGCCCACAGGGACTGGTTCAGGACCTCGACGGCCGGACTCTGCGCGGGATCGCGAACCAGCAGCTGCGAGCGATTGGATTCCGCCGGAATGCCCAGCACCTGCACGTACACCCCGTAAGGCGCCGTCCGTCCGGTCGGACGGGACTCGTCGGCGGCGACAGCCGTCGGCGCCTGCGCCAGGCTGTAGTAGCGGCTGGAAGGCGCCGCGCAGGCCGCCAGCAGGCCGGCGAGCCCGCACACCACCCCCAACATCCGTATTCTTCGCCGCATCAATCGTCTCCTGGTTCGCGCCGGTCCGCCGGCCTCATCAACGCAAGCGGTCCTGGGCGGGCCCCCGCAGAAGGGACTCGGGATGCGCCTGCAGGGTATCGGTCAGCAGGCGCAGGCCCCGGGCCGCCCCGTCCAGGGCCTTCAAGGTATCCTGCAGATCCCCGACCACGGGCGCATCCGGCCCCAGGACAGCCCCCACCCGGTCCAGCGAGCGGCGGGCGGATTCCAGCGTCCGGCTGGCCTGCGGGGCCACTTGCGTGTCCAGGCGCCGCAACAGCTTGTGCAGGCTGCTCAGGCTGCCCTGCAGTTCCTGCCCCAGGGATTCCAGCGGCATCTTGTCCAGCTTCGTCACGATGCTGCTCAACTGCCGCTGCATCTGCGCAAAATCCCCCGGCACCGTGGGGATCAGGAATCCCGTCACCTTGTCCGGGTCTCCCGGGATCTGGATCTTGGCCGGGTCCTGGTCGGGGAAGAAGTCCAGCGCCACGTACTGCTGCCCCGTCAGCAGGCTGGCCGAGCGCAATTGCGCCCGCAGGCCGCGCCGCACCAGGGGCTTGAGCAGGGCCTCGCCCTGGGCGCCCTGGGAGGCGTTCACCAGATCCGTATACGCCTGGCTGAAGCGCATGGGATAGACCTGCGCCCGGACACGGGAATAGAAGCGCTTGCGTTCGGGATCGAATTCCAGATCGATGTCCACGACCTTGCCGATCGCCATGCCGTGGTAGTCGACCTCCGCCCCCACCCGCAGGCCGCGCACCGAATCCACGAAGCGCAGTTCGATGGCCTCGGGTTCCCCGTCGGGATCGGCCAGGGCCTGGTCCCGCGAATCGAACAGCGTGTAGGTGCTGCCCGCCGCGGCCGGCGCCGAATCCACCTTGCCTTCATAGGACGTGGCTTCGTCGGCCTGGGCGAAGGCCACGCCGCCGTTCAGGACGGCCGTCAGGCCGCTGGTGCGGATCTGCACACCCTCCGTCGTGATGGACATGTCCACCCCGCCGTCATCCCAGAACCGCGTGTCCGGCGTCACATAACGATCGTAGGGCGCCTCCACGAAGATCTGCAGGTTGACCGCGCGCCCGTCGGGCGTCATCCCGTAGCTGACCACGCGCCCGACCTCGATGCGGCGGTAATAGACCCGCGAGCCCACGGTCAGCGAACCCAGCGAACGGGTGACCAGCTGGAAGCGGGTCCCGACCTGGCCGCTCAGGACCTCCGGCGGATTGGACAGCCCCTGGAAAGACGTCACGGCATCGCCCCTGGGCGCTCCGATGGGCGCATCCACGCTCAGGTAGACGCCCGAGAGCAGCGTATCCAGGCCGGACACCCCCGCCAGGCTGACGCGCGGGCGCACGATCCAGAATTTCGCGTCTTTCTGCGTGATGTAGCTGGCGCCGTCCCGGGCCAGCTGCACGTCGACCAGCACGTGCTGCCGGTCCTTCGCTACCCGCACGCCCTTGACCTCGCCCACCACCACGTCGCGATAGCGCAGCTTGGTCTGCCCCGTCTCGATGCCCGCCGCCGAGGCGAAGCTGATGGTGATCACCGGCCCGGTCCGCACCCAGACCGAGGCCAGCAGGGACAGGGCCACCGCCAGCGCCAGCAAGGGCACCAGCCAGACCCAGGACCAGCGCAGCGACCGGCCGGGCCGGATCACCGGGGTTTCCGTTTCCGGGGCCGCCGGGGCATCGGGTGTCTGCTGCGGAGTATCTTCTGCTTCAGTCGTCATCGGCCTTTCCGGTGAAATCTGCCGCCCGCAGGCGGTCCCAGCCTCGCCGCGGATCATAGCGCATGGCGGCCCACATGGTCAGCACCACCACCGCCCCGAAATTCAGCGCCGCCGGACCGACGTCGATGCGCGACAGCCCGGGGAAATTGGCCATGGCGGCCATCAGCACCACCACGAACACGTCCAGCATCGACCACTGGCCCACGAATTCCACCACCGAGTACAGGCGCGTGCGCTGGCGCTCGATGCGCTCCCCCAGGGGCTGTGTGCGCAGCAGCAGAAAGGACAGAGCCAGCAGCTTGGTGACCGGCACCAGCACGCTGGCGACGAAAACGATCACGGCCAGGTCCCAGGATCCCATGCGCCAGAGCTCCACCACGCCGCCCAGGATCGTGTGATTGCTGCTGCCAAACAGTGTCTGCACCCGCATGATGGGCAAGGTGTTGGCGGGAATGTAGAAGATGACCGCCGCCAGCAGCAGGGCCCAGACTTCGGGCGCGGTGCCATGGCGCTTGGGCCCCATGGCGGCGCGGCAGCGCGGGCAGCGCCCGTCCCCCTGCGCCGCGTGCACATAGCCGCAGGACTCGCAGACCGCCCCCGCGCCCCGGCTGCCGGACACCGGCACCATGCCGGCGTCTTCCGCCGCCTGCCACAAGGCCGGCGCATCCCAGCGCGACAGGCCCGAGAGCAGGAAGCTGAGCGCGAAGAACCCCAGCAGGCCGGGTTCGACCTGCAGGCTGGCCATGCCGGACACCTTGACGATCGCCACCAGCAGGCCCAGCACCAGCACCGGCGCCATCGACCAGGGAGCCAGGTGCGCCAGCCAGCGCAGGACGCGTCCCAGATCCGGCGGCAGGCGCCGCGCGGCGATGGCCTGCATCACCCACAGCGTCAGGGCGATCTGCAGCAGGGGAATCCAGAAGCCGACCAGGCCGGTCATGATCGACACGCCGTAATAGCCTCGGTCCCAGCACAGCCGCAGCGCGCCCCAGAAAGTCAGCGTGACGTCGAGCCCCTGCACCGACAGGTGCGCCAGCGGAAAGCCCTGGGCCAGCGCGAAGACCAGCAGAGTGGCCCAGGCCAGCGCCACCCATTGATTCAGACTGAGCATGCCCCGCCGATACAGCACCGTGCCGCAATGGCGGCAGGCGGCCTGGCCCCGGACATCCAGGGCAGGCCGCCGATGCAGCGTGTCGCAATGCGGGCAGGCGATCAGGGGCCCGAGGTCCCTGGCGGCAGCCATCAATCCACGAGCTCGGGCTCGGGGTGGGACGGCGACGGCACGGCCCCGGATCCTGCCGGATCATCGGGGAAATTCAGCACCACCTGGCCGTGGGCGTCCAGATCGACCTGGACGTTCCCGCCGTGCACCAGGCGCCCGAAGAGCAGTTCGTCGGCCAGGGCCCGGCGGATCGTGTCCTGGATCAGGCGCTGCATGGGCCGCGCGCCCATGGCCGGATCGAAGCCGGCATGCGCCAGATGCTCGCGCAGGGCCGTCGTGAACAGGACATCCACGTGCTTTTCGTGCAACTGGTCTTCCAGCTGCATCAGGAACTTGTCCACCACCTGCAGGATGATTTCGCGGGGCAACGCCGAGAAGCCGATGATGGCGTCCAGGCGGTTGCGGAATTCCGGCGTGAACTGGCGCTTGATTTCCGCCATTTCGTCGCCGGCGCGTTCCGGCGCCGCGAAGCCGATGGTGCTGCGATTCAGGGTGTCGGCCCCGGCATTGGTCGTCATGACCAGAATCACATTGCGGAAATCGGTCTTGCGGCCATTGTTGTCGGTCAGGGTGCCATGATCCATGACCTGCAGCAGGATGTTGTAGACGTCGGGGTGGGCCTTCTCGATTTCATCGAGCAGCAGCACGCAGTGCGGCTGCTTGGTGACGGCCTCGGTCAGCAGCCCGCCCTGGTCGAACCCCACGTACCCCGGGGGCGCCCCGATCAGGCGCGACACCGTATGGCGTTCCATGTATTCGGACATGTCGAAGCGCAGCAGCTCGATGCCCAGGACGAAGGCCAGTTGGCGGGCGACCTCGGTCTTGCCCACGCCGGTCGGCCCCGAAAACAGGAAGCAGCCGATCGGCTTGTCCGGCCGCCCCAGGCCCGAGCGCGCCATCTTGATGGACGCCGCCAGGGCGGAGATCGCCTGGTCCTGGCCGAACACCACGGCTTTCAGATCGCGCTCCAGCGTCGCGAGCTTGTTGCGGTCGTCGCTGGACACGTTCTGCGGCGGAATGCGGGCGATCTTGGCCACGGTGGCCTGGATCTCGGCCCGGCCGATGACTTTCTTCTGCCGTGACTTGGGCAGCAGCCGCTGGGCCGCGCCGGCCTCGTCGATCACGTCGATGGCCTTGTCCGGCAGGAAGCGGTCGCTGATGTGACGGGCGGCCAGTTCGGCGGCGGCCGTGATGGCCGCACCCGAATAGCGGACCTGGTGGTGCGCCTCGAAGCGCGCCTTGAGCCCGCGCAGGATGCGGACGGTCTGTTCCACGGACGGCTCGGGCACGTCGATCTTCTGGAAGCGGCGCGCCAGCGCGTGGTCCTTCTCGAAGATGCCCCGGTATTCGGTATACGTCGTGGCGCCGATGCACTTCAGATAGCCCGAGGAGAGGGCGGGCTTGAGCAGATTGGACGCGTCCAGGGTGCCGCCCGAGGCCGAGCCGGCCCCGATCAGGGTATGGATCTCGTCGATGAACAGCACGGCGTGGTGATTGTCTTTCAGGGCCTTGAGCACGAGCTTCAGGCGCTGTTCGAAATCCCCCCGGTATTTGGTGCCGGCCAGCAGGGCACCCATGTCCAGGGCATAGACCTGGGTCTGGTTCAGGACCTCGGGCACGTCGCCCTGGGTGATGCGCCAGGCCAGCCCCTCGGCGATCGCGGTCTTGCCCACGCCCGCCTCGCCGACCAGCAGCGGGTTGTTCTTGCGCCGGCGGCACAGCACCTGGATGACCCGCTCGACCTCGTCCTCGCGGCCGATCAGGGGATCGATGTGCCCTTTCAGGGCCTCCGCGTTCAGATCGGTGGCATAGGTTTCCAGGGGGGATTTCTGCTGTTCGGACTTGGGGTCGGCCGCCGGGGGCTCGACGCGCGGATTGTCCGCCGCCAGGGGTTCTTCCGGCGCCTTGGTGATGCCGTGCGACAGGTAATTGACGACGTCCAGGCGCGACACCCCCTGCTGCACGAGGAAATACACCGCGTGAGAGTCCTTTTCGCCATACATGGCGACCAGCACATTGGCCCCGGTGACGGCGGTCTTGTTCGAGCCGTTCGAGGAGACGTGCATGATGGCGCGCTGGATGACGCGCTGGAAACCCAGGGTGGGCTGGGTGTCGACTTCGCCGTCGCCCGGGAATACCGGCGTGTTTTCGACGATGAATTTGCGCAGATCCTGGCGCAGCAGTTCGACGTCGGCGGCGCAGGCGCGCAGGACTTCGACTGCCGAAGCATTGTCCAGCAGGGAGAGCAGCAAGTGCTCCACGGTGATGAATTCGTGCCGGGCCGCACGAGCCTCGACGAAGGCCATGTGCAGGCTGACTTCAAGTTCTTCGGAAATCACGCTTCCTCCATTGTTTCGGAGCGGACCAAGCAATCCGTTGTGTCTATTCTATGACTAAAACAGCCCGGCGTTGTCCGCGTCTGCTCGGGGCAATCCCCAAGCCCCGCCGCGGCGCCCGCCGGAGCCTCAGAACAAGGGCACGGGTTCCATCAGGCATTGCAGGGGATGCTGGTCCGCGTGGGCCATGTGCAGCACGGCATCGACCCGGGTGGCGGCGACGTCCCGGGTATAGATGCCGCAGACCCCGCGTCCTTCGTGGTGGACCTGCAGCATGATGCGCTCGGCCTCGGCGTCGGTCTTGTGGAACACCTGCTGCAGCACGCGCACGACGAAGTCCATGGGGGTGTAATCGTCATTGAGCAGCACGACCTGATACATGGGCGGAGGCGCCAGCCTCGCCGGCAGGGCCTCGCGCGCCCGTTCACGCTGATGTTGGATGACGGTGGGCATGCGCGCTAAAACCTAGTGGTTTCCATAGTTGACTGATGACGGTGGAATTCAGCATGATCGTCGTGTCCCGCAGGCCGCTGCCACATTTCTGGCAGGCCGGGGCCGCTTAACCCTACACATAGAGGCAGTTTGCATGTCGGAATCCATCGAAAACACCGGAGAGTCACAAAAACTGACCGGCACGGTTAAATGGTTCAATGACGCCAAGGGCTTTGGCTTCATTACCCCTGACAACGGGGGCGAAGACCTTTTTGCTCATTTTTCATCGATCCAGATGAACGGCTTCAAAACCCTGAAAGAGGGCCAGAAAGTCGCTTTCGATATCGCGCAGGGTCCGAAAGGCAAACAAGCCCTGAATATTACCGCCGCCTGATTCCGCAGGATATTCTTTGGCATTTTACCGCGATGCAGAGCCCGCCACGGGCTCTGCTTTTTACGTTTGCGCGCGGCGCATGCGGCACGGCGGCGGCATCCGGCGGATGATGGCCCTATGGGGCCTGGCGGCTGCGCTGTTCGCCGGCGGGCCGGCGCGGGCCGGCCAGGCCCTGCCCGTCGTCACGCTGCAGATCGGCGAGCACACGGTCCGGGCCGAACTGGCGGACACGCCGGACGCCCTGCGCACGGGCCTGATGAACCGGACCGCCATGCCGGCCGACGCCGGCATGCTGTTCGCGCTGGGGCCGCCCGACATCTACTGCTTCTGGATGAAGGACACCCTGATTCCGCTCTCGATCGCTTTCATCGACCGGCGGGGACGCATCGTCGACATCCAGGACATGCAGCCGCGCAGCCTGGAGCCGCACTGCCCCCCGGAACCGATCACGACCACCCTGGAAATGAACCGGGGCTGGTTCGACAAGGCGGGCGTCAAGACGGGCGGCGTCGTGCGCGGCATTCCCGCGCCTTAGCGATTCCCCCGAGGCAAAAAAGAAAGGCAGCCATCGCTGCCTTTTTCGGAGCGCCGCGCCGGGCGGGCGGGGATCCCGTCCATCCGGCCGCGAAACCAGTCAGCCCAGGTTGCTGGCCGCAAAGTCCCAGTTCACCAGGTTCCAGAAGTGTTCCAGGTACGTCGGACGGGCGTTGCGGTAGTCGATGTAGTAGGCGTGCTCCCAGACGTCACAGGTCAGCAGGGCCTTGTCGGTGGTCGTCACCGTGGTGCCCGCGTTGCTGGTGTTGACGATGTCCAGCGTCCCGTCGGCCTTCTTCACCAGCCACGTCCAGCCGGAACCGAAATTGCCGGCGGCGGATTTGCTGAAGGCGTCCTTGAACGCATCCACGCTGCCCCACTTGGCCTCGATGGCCTTGCGCAGGGCGCCGCTGGGCTCGCCGCCGCCCTTGGGCGACAGGCTGTTCCAGTAGAAGGTGTGGTTCCAGACCTGGGCGGCGTTGTTGAACACGCCCCCGGTGGACTTGCGAATGACGTCTTCCAGGCTGAGCCCGGCAAGCTCGGTGCCTTCCACCGCCTTGTTCAGGTTGGTGACGTAGGCCTGATGATGCTTGCCGTAGTGGAATTCCAGGGTTTCCTTGGAAATATGGGGCGCGAGCGCGTCCATCGCATAGGGTAGCGGCGGCAGAGTAAAAGCCATGACATTTCCTTCAAAAAACGTGACACGAACCCAAAGGGGGTCGCAAGCCTAGAGCAGCGTATCGGTACGGATGACCGTGGCCTGAGCCCGGCCCTGCGCAAATTCGATATCGAGACGCGCATCAACTTTCAAGTCTAACGCATTTTTGACGATGCCCCCGGCCGGCCCGCGCACGATCGCATAGCCGCGCGTCAGCACCGCCCGCGGGTCCAGGGCCTGCAGCGCGCCCTCGGACACCGCCAGCCTGTGCCGGCCGCGCTGCAGCAGACGATCCATGCCCGCCTGCAGGCGTTCGCCGGCCCGCCGGACATCCTGCGCCTGCTGGCGCATCCGTCCGGGCATGGGCTGCGCCAGGCGCTGGATCGCGGCATCCAGGCGCTGGCGATGCAGGCGCAGGCGCTGCGCGGGCGACACCAGCTGGGCGGCCGCCCGGTCGACGCGCATGCCCGCGTATTCCAGGCGGCGGCGCTGCGCGCGCGCCAGATCGTCCGCCGCCGCCCGCACCCGTCCCAGCCATTGGTCGCGGCTCTGGCAGCAGAGCTCGGCGGCGGCCGTGGGCGTCGGCGCCCGCAGGTCGGCGACGAAATCCGCAATCGTGAAATCCGTTTCGTGCCCCACCCCGCTGATCACGGGGACGGGGCTGGCCGCGATCCGCCGGGCAAGGGCCTCGTCGTTGAAGCACCACAGGTCTTCCAGGCTGCCGCCGCCGCGCACCAGCAGCAGCACGTCGATCTCGGCCCGGGCGGCCGCCTGATCCAGCGCCTGGCACAGCTGGGCGGCGGCCTCGCGCCCCTGGACGGGCGAGGGGTAGAGGATCACCCGCACGTGCGGCGCGCGGCGCGCCATGACCGACAGCACGTCGCGCAAGGCCGCCGCGGCCAGGGACGTCACCACGCCCACGGTCCGAGGCATGGCCGGGATGGCGCGACGACGATCGGGGTCGATCAGCCCTTCGCGGCCGAGCCGCTCCTTCAGACGCAGAAAGGCTTCGTGCAGATCGCCGCGCCCCGCCCGCCGCAGCGCCTCGACCTGCACTTGGTAGTCGCCGCGCGGCTCGTAGAGGGACACCTGGACCCGGAATTCATAGCGCCCGCCGATTTCCGGCACGAAGCCCACCGTCTGGGCCCGGCCGCGAAACATGACGGCCCGCACGGCGGCGGATTCGTCCTTGATGGAAAAGTACCAGTGGCCGGACGCGGCCCGGGTGAAGTTGGAGATCTCCCCCGCCACCCACAGGCGCGGAACGCCTGATTCCAGCAGCCTGGCCACCCGGCGATTCAACTGGGCCACGCTGAGCACGGGCTCGTCGGCTGGAAAGCCGCTGTCGGCGGGCGCTTGATCCGGGAAACTCATGAAAACCTATCCACAGAAAGTCGTTTCTTGTCAAACAGGCCTGTTTTCGGGCTTGCGCGGGACAATCATCAGGCAAAACCTCAGGAATTTGACGCAACTAATTGATTAAAAAAGGAATTATAAATATATTCGATGTGTGCAAAAAATAGCCAATCGACTGCCGGATGGCTTGAATCATGCGCCTGAGCGTCTTTATACACAGAATTATCCACAGAATCTGTGGATACTGGTCGGAAAGCCTTGTCCTGCGGGACTTTCGCCCCCTCGACGGCCGATCCCGGCCGGCCGGATCAGGATAGAATGGGGGTTTGTCGCCCCGCCCCACCGATCACAAAGGAATCGATCTTGCTGGACATCATCCACGCGGCCGGCTGGCCCATCTGGCTGCTGGTGGCCACCTCGGTCATCACGCTGGCGATCATCATAGAACGTTTCCTGGCCCTGCGCCCCAGCCAGGTCATGCCGCGCGGCCTGCCCGAACAGGTGCTGGAACTGATGCGCCGCCAGCAGGATGAGCCCGACGCCGTGCTGCGCCTGGGGCGCAACAGTCCCATGGGCCGCATCCTGGCCGAAGTCGCCGCCCAGCGCCAGGAAAACGACGCCATGCGACAGGCCGCCATCGAAGCCGTGGGCCGCGACGTCTCCTGGCGCCTGAACCGCTATCTGGCGGGCCTGGCCACCATTTCGGTCATCGCGCCGCTGCTGGGGCTGTTCGGCACGGTGGTCGGCATGATCGAGATCTTCGGCGCCTACGACCCGGCCGGCGGCAATCCGGCCCTGCTGGCCCATGGCATCGCCATCGCGCTGTACAACACCGGTTTCGGCATCCTGATCGCCATTCCCGCGCTGATCTTTCACCGCTACTTCCGGTCCCGCGTGGAATACTTCCTGCACACCATGGAACGCGAAGCCGGCGCCCTGGACCGCCTGATCAGCCGCCGCGCCGCCTCATGAACTTCCGCCACCGCCATTCCCACGAAGATCCGGAGATCAACCTGATCCCCCTGATCGACGTCCTGCTGGTGATCCTGATCTTCCTGGCGGCGACCACGTCCTTCACGCAGACGCGCCAGCTGCCCATCGCCCTGCCCCAGGCCCAGGCGCAGGTCCTGGATGCCGGTCCGGCGCTGGAACTGGCCATCAGCCGCGACGGGCAATACGCCCTGGATGGGCATTACATCGACAACGCCGCGCCGGACGCCCTGGCGGCGGCGCTGCGCCGAGCGGCCGCCGACCGCCCCGACGCGCCGCTGCGCATCGACGCGGACGGCCAGGCTTCCCACACGACCGTGGTGCAGGCCCTGGAAGCCGCCCGCCAGGCCGACATCCGCAAGATCTCCTTCCTCACCCAGGGCCGCCCATGAGCCCCGCCGCGCGCCGGCGGGCCGAAGACAGACTGCAGGACATCTGGCGAGCGCGCGGCCCGGCCAGCGCCCTGCTGACCCCGCTGTCCTGGCTCTACGGCCGCCTGTCGGCGCGGCGCATGGCCCGGCAGGCCGCGCAGGCCTGGCGGGCGCCCGTGCCGGTTGTCGTCATCGGCAACATCCTGGTGGGCGGCACGGGCAAGACCCCGGTCACCGCCGCCGTGTGCCATTTCCTGCAGGCCCGGGGCTGGCGTCCCGGCATCCTCAGCCGGGGATACGGCACCCGTCCCGGCGCCGCCCCGAGGCTGAGCGACCAGGCCGCGGACAGCGCCCATCTGGGCGACGAGCCCGCCCTGCTGCACGCCATCACGGGGGCGCCCGTCGCCGTGCACCCCCGGCGCTCGCTGGCGGCGACGGCCCTGCTGCGGGCCCACCCCGACATCGACGTGCTGATCGCCGACGACGGGCTGCAGCACACCGCCCTGGCGCGCGACGTGGAGATCATCGTCCAGGACGCGCGCGGCATCGGCAACGGCCGGCTGCTGCCCGCCGGCCCCTTGCGCGAACCGCCCGACCGGCGCCTGCGGGCCGACTGGCTGATCACCCAGCTGGGCCCCGCCGACGCGCCGCCCGCCGCCGTGCCCGTCGGCGCCGACGGCAAGCCTCGCCAGCTGGCCCTGCGTCTGCTGCCGGACGCCCTGACCCACCTGGCCAGCGGCCGGCGGCAGGATTGGGCCGACTGGAGCGCGGCGCAGGGGCAAACTCCCTGCAGCGCCGCCGCGGGCATCGGGCAGCCGCAGCGGTTCTTCGCCATGCTGCGGCAGGCGGGCCTGAATCTGGTCCGCACCCTGAGCAGCCCCGACCACCAGGCGCCCTCCCCGGACGATCTGCGATCCCTGCCGCCGGGTCCCATCCTGATCACCGCCAAGGACGCCGTCAAGTACGCTCCTCCGCACGATCCCCGGCTCTGGTCCGTGCATGCCGCTCCGGTGTTTTCCGATCCCGCGTGGCTGGACGCACTGGAAGCCGGCCTGCGATCCCATCGCGCAGCTTTGCAGCACAAGCGGGACGCCAGGCATTAAACTGTTCCTTTCTCCACCCCACCCGATACCCGCCTCCATGGAAAACCGTTTGCTGCAGATCCTCGTGTGCCCCATCTGCAAGAGCGCCTTGCGCCATGACCGCGAGCACCAGGAACTGATCTGCCAGGCCGACCGCCTGGCCTTCCCGATCCGCGACGGGGTGCCCGTCATGCTGCCCGGCGAAGCCCGCGAACTCGACCCGGCCTCCGCCCAGACATGAGCTTCACGGTCGTCATCCCGGCGCGCGCCGCCTCCACCCGCCTGCCGGGCAAGCCGCTGCTGGACATCGGCGGCCTGCCCATGGTGGTGCGCACGGCCCGCCAGGCCGCCCTGTCGGGCGCGGCACGCGTCATCATCGCCACCGACCACGCGGACATCCTCCAGGCCGCCGATGCGCATGGCATCGAAGCCCTGATCACCCGGCCCGACCACCCGACGGGCACGGACCGCCTGTCCGAAGTCGCGCAGCGGCTGGGGCTGGACGACGACGCCATCGTCGTCAACGTCCAGGGAGACGAACCGCTGATCGATCCGGCGCTGATCGACGCCGTCGCCGCCCTGCTGCAGCAGCATTCCGACGCCGCCATCACCACCTGCGCCGCGCCGATCTGCAGCGCCGACACCCTGTTCGATCCCAACGCCGTCAAAGTCGTGTGCGACAGCCGGCAGCGCGCCCTGTATTTTTCGCGGGCGCCCATCCCCTGGGCCCGGGACGCCCTGGCCGACGGGCGGCAGCGCCTGGCGCCCGGCCTGCCCGCCCTGCACCACATCGGCCTGTACGCCTATCGCGCGGGCTTTCTGCGGGCCTTTCCGGAATTGCCTCCCGGGCGGCTGGAGCACATCGAATCGCTGGAACAACTGCGCGCCCTGGAACAGGGCTTTCCGATCTTCGTCCACGAGACCCCAGCGCTTCCCGCCCGGGGCGTGGACACCGCCGAGGACCTCGCCCGGGTGCGCGCCCTGTTTTCCAATATATAAATAAGCCTTATGTCTCAATCACTTCTGCAGCGTCTGCTGCATTGCGGCATAATCGGAAAAATTTGAAAAATACTTTCGGAGGAAATCATGCGCTTGATTCTGCTAGGCCCCCCCGGGGCGGGCAAGGGTACCCAGGCCGCGTTCATCACGGAAACGTTCGGCATTCCGCAGATCTCGACCGGCGACATGCTGCGCGCGGCCGTCAAGGCGCAAACCCCGCTGGGGCTGGAAGCCAAGAAGATCATGGACAAGGGCGGCCTGGTGTCCGACGACATCATCATCGGCCTGGTGCGCGACCGCCTCACCCAGCCTGACTGCCAGAGCGGCTACCTGTTCGACGGCTTCCCGCGCACCATCCCGCAGGCCGACGCGCTGAAGAACGCGCAGGTCACGCTGGACTACGTGATCGAGATCAGCGTGCCCGAGGAAAACATCATCGAGCGCATGAGCGGACGGCGCGTGCACCCGGCCAGCGGCCGCACCTATCACGTCACCTTCAATCCGCCCAAGCGCGCGGGCCTGGACGACGAGACCGGCGAGCCGCTGATCCAGCGCGACGACGACCGCGAGGAAACCGTGCGCCACCGCCTGTCGGTCTACCGCGACCAGACCCGCCCGCTGGTGGACTACTACTCCCAGTGGGCCGCCACCGGCGACGCCCGCGCGCCGCACTACGCGAAGATCTCCGGCGTGGGTTCGGTGGACGAGATCCGCGAACGCATCCTGGGCATCCTGCGCGCCCATTCAGCCGCCTGAGCCAAAGACCGCCATGGACATCCGCGACCAAGTCATCCTCATCACCGGCGGGGCCTCCGGGCTGGGCGCCGGCACCGCCCGCGCCCTGGCGGCCCAGGGCGCCCGCATCGTGCTGGCCGACGTCCAGGACGAAGCCGGCCGGGCGCTGGCGGCCGAACTCGGCCAGACCTACGTGCATTGCGACGTCACCTCCGAATCCGACGCCCAGGCGGCCGTCGACGCCGCCACGGCGCAGGGCGCGCTTCGCGTCCTGGTCAATTGCGCGGGCATCGCGCCGGCCTCGCGCATCGTCGGCAAGACCGGCCCCCACGAACTCGCCCTGTTCCGCCGCGTCATCGACATCAATCTGGTGGGCTCCTTCAACATGGCGCGCCTGGCCGCCCAGGCCATGACCGCCAACGATCCGCAGGCGACCGGCGAACGCGGCGTCATCATCAATACGGCCTCGGTCGCCGCCTACGACGGCCAGATCGGGCAGTCCGCATACGCCGCGTCCAAGGCCGGCATCGTCGGCATGACCCTGGCCATCGCCCGCGACCTGTCCCGCGTGGGCGTGCGCTGCATGACCATCGCCCCGGGCATCTTCGGCACGCCGATGCTGTTCGGCATGCCCCAGGAAGTCCAGGATTCCCTGGCCGCCAGCGTGCCCTTCCCGTCCCGCCTCGGCCGCCCGGAAGACTACGCCAAGCTGGTCCTCGGCATTCTGGACAACGAGATGCTCAACGGCGAGACCATCCGCCTGGATGGCGCCATCCGGATGGCGCCGAAGTGATGTTGGCCCCCACGCTGCGCAGGCTCGCGCCCGCTTGCTGCCCCCCGAGGGGGCTCTTTTGCCTTGGGGCGGCCCGGCGGCAAAAGGCTCTCACATCACGCAGGCTCTGCCCGCCACCCGCTCTTCCATGAGCCTGTTGCGGTCGGCGGCCACGATCAGCGGCCTGACGCTGTTTTCCCGCGTGACCGGCATGCTGCGCGATGTGCTCATCGCCAGCGTGTACGGCGCCGGCCCCCTGACGGACGCCTTCTGGGTGGCCTTCCGCATCCCGAACCTGCTGCGCCGCCTGTTCGCCGAAGGGGCGTTTTCACAGGCCTTCGTGCCCATCCTGGGCGAGGTCCGCCAGCGCGGCGACCACGACACCCTGCGCCGCCTGCTGGATCGCGTCGCGCTGCTGCTGTTCGTCGCGCTGTGCGGCGTCACGCTGATCGGCATCCTGGGCGCCGCGTGGGTGGTCACCGCCATGGCCAGCGGCATGCGCACGGCCGCGCGCGCCCACGAATTCGGGGAAGCCATCTGGATGACCCGGCTGATGTTCCCCTACATCATCTGCATGTCGCTGGTGGCCTTCGCATCCGGCGTGCTGAACACCTTCAGCCGCTTCGCCGTGCCGGCCTTCACCCCGGTCCTGCTGAACCTGTCCATGATCGGCGCCAGCCTGCTGCTGGCCGACCGCATGGAAGAGCCCATCCACGCCCTGGCCGTCGGGGTGCTGGCGGGCGGCATCCTGCAACTGGCCGTCCAGTGGGTCGCCCTGGGCCGCCTGGGCCTGCTGCCGCGCTACGGCCAGGGGCTGCTGACCGCCTGGCGGGATCCCACCGTGCGCCGCATCCTGCGGCAGATGCTGCCAGCCACCCTGGGGGTGTCCGTGGCCCAGCTGTCGCTGCTCATCAACACCAACATCGCCACCTGGCTGGCGCCCGGCAGCGTTACCTGGCTGTCCTTCGCCGACCGCCTGATGGAATTCCCCACGGCCCTGCTGGGCGTGGCCCTGGGGACGGTCCTGCTGCCCAGCCTGTCGGCGGCTCACGCCCGCGACGACCACACCGCCTACAACGCCCTGCTGGACTGGGGGCTGCGGCTGGTGCTGCTGCTGGGCCTGCCGGCCGCGCTGGGCATGTCCCTGCTGGCCGACGGCCTGGTCGCCACGCTGTTCAATTACGGCGCCTTTTCCGCCACCGACGTGGCGCAGACCCAGCTGGCCGTCACCGCCTATGCCGCGGGCCTGCTGGGCCTGCTCGCCATCAAGATCCTGGCCCCGGGCTTCTATGCCAAGCAGGACATCCGCACGCCGGTGCGCATCGCCATCGCCGTGCTGGTGTTCACCCAGTTGATGAACCTGGTCCTGGTGCCCTGGCTGGCCCACGCGGGCCTGGCGCTGTCCATCGGGCTGGGCGCCAGCGCCAACGCGCTGTGCCTGGTGGTCCTGCTGCGGCGGCGCAAGCTGTACGCGCCATTGCCCGGCTGGCGGGGATTCACCCTGAAGCTGCTGCCCGCCTTGGGCGCCCTGGCCGCCGTGCTGGTCTGGGCGGACCGGCACCTGGACTGGGTGGCCCTGGGCGCCCATCCCGCCGCCCGGGTCGCCTGGCTGATGGGGGTCCTGGCGGCGGCGGCGCTGGCGTACTTCAGCACCTTGTTTTTATTCGGTTTTCGACCCAGAGACTTTACACGCCGACAGTCGTAGGATAAACTTACTGTCTTTGCTTTGCAGCACAAGCAACCGTTTCTATTTACGCGAACAGATAACACCTTATGGCCAATTCCGCACAAGCCCGTAAACGCGCCCGCCAGGCCGTTGCCCAGAACAAACACAACGCCAGCATGCGTTCGATGCTGCGCACCGCCATCAAGCGCGTGCGTCAGGCCATCGAATCGGGTGACCAGGCTGCCGCCAACGACGTTTTCCGCAAGGCCAGCAGCGTGATCGACCGCGTCGCCGACAAGCAGATCATCCACAAGAACAAGGCCGCCCGCCATAAAAGCCGCCTGTCGGCTGCGATCAAGGCCCTGGCCTGATCGACGAAACGCAGCTTGTACTGCAATGAAAAGGACGCCGATGGCGTCCTTTTTCTTTTGCCGGAAAGACCCCCAGGCCCTCAGGCCGCCCCGATTCGCCAGGCGCGGGGCGATCCATCGGACCGTCCCGCGCCCAGGCTCATTCCTGACGGCCCAGCAGCAGGAATTCCATCAAGGCCTTTTGCACGTGCAGGCGGTTCTCGGCCTCGTCCCAGACCACGCTTTGCGGGCCGTCGATGACTTCGCCCGTGACCTCTTCGCCGCGGTGGGCGGGCAGGCAGTGCATGAACACCGCGTCCGGCTGCGCCGCGGCCATCATCTGCGCATCCACGCACCAGTCGGCGAAGGCCAGGCGGCGGGCTTCGTTCTCGGTCTCGTAGCCCATGCTGGTCCAGACGTCGGTCGTGACCAGGTCAGCCCCCCGGCAGGCTTCCAGGGGATCGTCGAATTCGCGCAGCACGGATGCCGGCTGCTGGCCCACCCGCAAGGGGTCCAGGCGGTAGCCGGCCGGCGCCGAGACGTGCAGCGTGAAGCCCAGCAGTTCGGCGGCCTGCAGCCAGGTATAGGACATGTTGTTGGCATCCCCGATCCAGGCCACGGTCTTGCCCCGGATCGGCCCGCGATGCTCGACGAAGGTCAGGATGTCGGCCAGGATCTGGCAGGGGTGGAATTCGTTGGTCAGGCCATTGATGACCGGCACGCGCGAATGCGCGGCGAACCGCTCGATCCGGGTCTGCTCGAAGGTGCGGATCATCACCAGGTCCACCATGCGCGAAATGACGCGGGCGGTGTCTTCGATGGGTTCGGAGCGCCCCAGCTGCGAGCCTTCCGTGGTCAGGTAGATGACCGAGCCGCCCAGCTGATACATGCCGGCTTCGAACGACACCCGGGTGCGTGTGCTGGCCTTCTCGAACACCATGGCCAGATTGCGGTCGTGCAGCGTGTGATGCGGCTGGTAGCGCTTGAACTTGTCCTTGATCAGGCGCGCGCGTTCGATCACGTAGTGGATTTCGTCTTCCGAGAAATCACGCAACTGCAAAAAATGCCGCAAAGGTCCGGTGGGATTGGCTGCAGACATGGGAAACCTTATGCAAAGAGACCATATTACCGTGCCCCCGCAGGACGCGCAAAACGCTGATCGGATACAATGCGCGGCGTAGGGGATGTTGCGCACCCGGCCGCCAGGCGTGCCCCGTCTTTGGAACATACATGAACCACCCCGTCCAGCATTTGATCATCCACGGCAAAACCCTGGATGGCCAGCGATTCCGGCCCAGCGATTGGGCTGAACGCCTCGCCGGCGTGCTGTCCCAGTTTCGTCCCGCCGGATCCATCCACAACCCGCTGTCCTATTCCCCCTACGCCATGCCGCGCAGCATCGACGGCACCCCCTGTGTCGTGATCGACCAGCGCCTGCGCCAGCTGGAACCCCTGGCCTGGAAGTTCGCCTGCGATTTCGCCGACAGCAACCATCTGCAGACCACCGGCATCGCCGATCCCATCGAAGACGCGCCCGACGCCTGACCGGCGCCCGGCTCGGCCCCTCGGGGCGCATCCGCCGGCGGACCCGCATCGCGCTTCCGGTTCCCGCAGAAACGACAAAGGCCGCTGAAAGACGATTTCAGCGGCCTTTGTTCATCCGGCTGCATTCGTGAAGCGGCGGACAGGCCCGAAGGGGGCCGCCCGCGCCCCGGAAGGGCTTACTGCTTGCCGGTATCTTGGCGGATCTGGGGAATGTCGGACTGGCCGGTTTTCGCCAGCAGCCCCACCTGCGTGTAGGTGAACAGCTTCTCGCGCGTGTCGACGATGTCCAGGTTGCGCATCGTCAGCTGGCCGATGCGGTCCAGCGGCGAGAACATCGATTCGCCCTTCTCCATGGTCAGGCGGTCGGGATGATAGGTCAGATTGGGCGACCGGGTGTCCAGGATCGAATAGTCGTTGCCCCGGCGCAGTTCCAGCGCGACCTCGCCGGTGACGGCCCGCGCCACCCAGCGCTGCGCCGTTTCACGCAGCATGATGGCCTGCGGATCGAACCAGCGGCCCTGGTACAGCAGGCGGCCCAGTCGCAGGCCGTTGATGCGGTACTGCTCGATGGTGTCTTCGTTGTGGATGCCCGTGACTAGGCGCTCGTAGGCGATGTGCAGCAGGGCCATGCCCGGAGCCTCGTAGATGCCGCGGCTCTTGGCTTCGATGATGCGATTCTCGATCTGGTCGCTCATGCCCAGGCCATGGCGCCCGCCGATGCGGTTGGCTTCCAGCATCAGCTCGACGGCGTCGCTGTATTCCACCCCGTTCAGCGCCACCGGATGGCCTTCCTCGAAGCGCACGGTGATCTCTTCCGCCTTCACGTCGACTTCGGGCTTCCAGAACGCCACCCCCATGATGGGATCGACGATGCGGATGCCGGAATCCAGGTGCTCCAGGTCCTTGGCCTCGTGGGTGGCGCCCAGCATGTTCGAGTCCGTGGAATAGGCTTTCTCGGCCGACATCTTGTAGTCGAAGCCGTTTTCCTGCAGGTACTGGGACATTTCCGCCCGGCCGCCCAGTTCATCGATGAACAGCTGGTCCAGCCAGGGCTTGTAGATCTTCAGGTCCGGGTTGGTCAGCAGGCCGTATCGGTAGAAGCGCTCGATGTCGTTGCCCTTGAAGGTGCTGCCGTCGCCCCAGATATGCACCTCGTCCTCGCGCATGGCGGACACCAGCATGGTGCCGGTGACGGCGCGGCCGATCGGCGTCGTGTTGAAATACGTGACCCCGCCCGTGGAGATGTGGAAGGCATTGCACTGCAGCGCCGCGATGCCTTCGGCCACCAGTTGGGCGCGGCAATCCACCAGCCGGGCGCCCTTCGCGCCGTAGCGCAGGGCCTTGCGGGGGATCTCGTCGTAATCCGGCTCGTCGGGCTGCCCCAGGTTGGCCGTGTAGGCAAACGGGATCGCACCCTTGTTCTTCATCCACAGCAACGCGGCGCTGGTATCCAGGCCGCCGGAAAAGGCGATGCCGACCTTCTGCCCGACCGGCAGGTTCTCTAGAATGGTTGTGCTCATGGGGATCCGAATTAGCCAGAGTGAAAGACAAACTTCCATTATATCGTCGCGAAGGCCGGACCCCGCGACCGCCCGGCCCCCTTCCCCGCCGCCTGAACGGCGATCCGTCCTTCTCCGATGCCGTCCGGGCAGCAGATCCGTGACGGTTGCGCCGAACGGATCGGATCGGGGGCGATGCAAGACGGCATTTCTATGCTAGAATTGCCGTCTTTCGGGGACGTAGCTCAGCTGGGAGAGCGTCGCGTTCGCAATGCGAAGGTCGGGAGTTCGATCCTCCTCGTCTCCACCAGATATCCCAACCGCCTGATTCGTCAGGCGGTTTTTTTTGCGGGCCCCCTGCCCCGGCCCCGCGATGCGGAGGCCGGAACCACGGAACGCGGACTGGTTACGCCGACGCGTTCCGGGCAAAGACCTCCTTGGCGGCGGCCAAGCCGTTGAGCGCGGCGGGAAAGCCCGCGTAGACCGCCATCTGCATGATGATTTCGACGAGCTCCGTCCGGCTCACGCCCACATTGAGGGCGCCCTGGATGTGCACCTTGAGTTGCGGGGCGGCATTGCCCAGCGCGGTCAGCGCGGCAACCACGGCGATCTCCCGGCTTCTCAGATCCAGGCCGGGCCGGGAATAAATGTCCCCGAACGGAAACTCGATCAGATAGCGCGCGAAGTCCGGGGCGATGCCGCCCAGGCTTTCCAGCACCTGTTCACCGGCCTGGCCGTCTATTTCCTGTAGTTTGGCGAGTCCGCGCTCGTAGCGATCCTGAGTGTTCATCAGCATGTCCTTCATTGGAAAACGAGTCCGACGCCAGGGATTGCTCGACCGAGCGGTAATGCTCGATCTTGGCCTGCAGAGCAGCCGCGGATTGCCGCATCGCCTCGATGTCCGAAAGCACTTCCACCAAGTGTTCTTCCAGCATTCGGCGACGATCCGGCACCGTCGAGTCCCCGACGCCACGTAATGTCGCGAACGCCTGCATCTTGCCCACAGGCATGCGCGTCGTTCGCAACCGCAGCAGGAATTCGATCCAGGCCACGTCCGAAGCCGCATAGCGACGCTGCCCTCCGGGCGCGCGGCCGATCGGGTCGATCAGGCCGATACGCTCGTAATAGCGCAGCGTGTGTGCCGTCAGGCCCGTGCGCCGGGCGACTTCATCAATGGTCAGGCGGGATTCCATGACAGGATCCTAAAAGTTAGAGCGCACTCCAAGTCAAGCACTTTATGCCTGTCCGATCGGCCCCGCAAATTCGCCACGCCCCAGGCCGCCAGGCGGGCGCGCCTGCGGCCAGCATCCGACGGCGCCGCGGCGCGCCGGTCGGCCCTGCTAAAATCCGTCCGTACTTTTCCGACACCGTCGCGCCGGCCCTCCGACAAGACGTCCCCTCCCTCCGGATGGAGACCCATCACCATGCTCAAGCAATTCGCAACCGCTTTCCTGCTGGCGGCAGCCTTCGCCGCCCCCCACGCCCATGCGGCGGAAGAGCCCACCTACACCGTGGGTTCGGGGGCGACCTACCGGCCTTTCGAATACGAGAACCCGCAGCGCGAGATCGTCGGCTTCGACATCGACGTCATCAAGGCCATCGGCGCCGCCGAGCACTTCAAGGTCAAGGTCATCAACACGCCCTGGGAAGGCATCTTCGCCACGCTCGAACACGGCGACCGCGACATGATCATGTCGGGCATCACCATCACCGACCAGCGCCGCAAGGTCGTGGATTTCTCCCACCCGTATTTTCCCGCGGAACAGATCATCGTGGCGCCCTCGGACTCCAAGATCGACAGCCTGGCGAGCCTGAAATCGCTGAAGGTCGGCGTGGTGGCGTCCAGCACGGGCGACATCTCCGTGTCCGGCGTGCTGGGCAAGACCAACCCGTCCATCAAGCGCTTCGACAGCACGCCGCTCATGCTCGAAGACCTGTCCGGCGGCGGCGTGGATGCGGCCGTCGGCGACGTCGGCGTGATCAAGTTCTACGTCAAAAGCCACCCCGACAAGCACTTCAAGCTGGTCAAGGACGCCTCGTTCAAGCAGCAATACTTCGGGATCGCCGTGAAGAAGGGCAACCAGGACCTGCTGGACAAGATCAATGCCGGACTGGCCAAGATCGTCGCGGACGGCACGTATGCCAAGATCTACGCGAACTGGTTCGACAGCGATGTCCCGACCTTGCCCGCTCAATGATCGGGCGGCTGGCCGACGCGCCGGATTCGTCCGGCACTAGCACCTGAGGGACGGGGGACATGATGTTCGGCTTCCAATGGGGCATGATCGACGAGTACCTTCCGCTTTTCGTGGAAGGGACCCTGATGACGCTCAAATGCACGGTGATCTGCGTGATCGCCGGCACCTTCCTGGGCCTGCTGCTGGGAGTGGGACGGCTGGCCGAGGCCCGTCACGGCTTCTGGAAGTATTTCCTGCGCTTCGGCGTGCGCCTGCCGGTCCGGTTCTACGTCAGCTTCTTCCGGGGCACGCCGCTGTTCGTGCAGATCCTGCTGATCCACTTCGCCCTGATGCCCACGCTGATCAACCCCAGCGACGGCCTCATCATCAGCGGCGAACTGGCCCGCGAGATCCGCTCCAACTACGGGGCGTTCGTGTCGGCCGTGCTGGCCATCTCGCTCAACGCGGGGGCGTACGTCTCGGAAATCTTCCGCGCCGGCATCCAGTCGGTAGACCAAGGCCAGGGAGAAGCCGCGCGGTCGCTGGGCATGAGCTATTTCAAGACGCTGCGCAAGGTGGTGCTGCCGCAGGCGTTCAGGCGCATGCTGCCGCCGCTGGGCAACAACGCGATCGCCATCGTCAAGGATTCATCGCTGGCGTCGGCCATCGGCCTGGCCGAACTGGCCTACGCGGCACGCACGGTTTCCGGCGCCTATGCCCGGTACTGGGAACCGTACCTGACGATTTCGGCCATTTACTGGGTCATCACGCTGCTGATGTCCGCTTTCGTTCAGCATCTGGAAACGAGGTACGGCAAGGGTGATACACGTCAGTAATCTGCAGAAGCACTTCGGCGGTGCTCATATCCTGAAAGGCCTGAGCTGCGACATCGCGGACAACGAGGTCGTCTGCGTGATCGGTCCCTCGGGATCGGGCAAGAGCACCTTCCTGCGCTGCCTCAACGGCCTCGAAGAAGTATCGGGAGGGGAAGTCGTGGTCAACGGCTTCAAGGTGCACGACCCCAAGGCGGACCTGAACCGCCTGCGCGCGAGCGTCGGCATGGTCTTCCAGCGCTTCAATCTCTTCCCGCACATGTCGGTGCTGGAAAACCTGATCATGGCGCCCATGGAAGTCGGCGGCCTGCGCCGAGCCCAGGCGGTGGCGAAGGCCGAAGCCCTGCTTCGCCGGGTGGGGCTGCTCGACAAGATCGACGCCTACCCGAACCAGCTCTCGGGCGGACAGCAGCAGCGGGTGGCCATCGCCCGGGCGCTGGCCATGGAACCCAAAGTCATGCTCTTCGACGAGCCGACCTCGGCGCTGGACCCAGAGCTGGTCGGCGAAGTCCTGGAGGTCATGCAATCGCTGGCGCACGACGGCATGACCATGGTGGTGGTGACCCACGAAATGGCATTCGCGCGCGAGGTGTCCGACCGAGTGTTCTTCATCGACCAGGGGGTCGTCGCCGAAGAAGGGCCGCCGTCCCGGATCTTCACGGAACCCAGCAACGAGCGGACCCGCGCCTTTCTGCACAAGGTCCTCCATCCGACCGGGGATAAGCCGCGGGCCGCGTGACGGCGCCCTCGGGGCTCCGAAGGCATCACGTGTCCTGTCACGGCGGAAAGCGCCGCAGCACGCGGCCATACCACGCGAACAGCGACGCGGCCGTCGCCGCCAGGCCGGCCATGGTCATGATCCACATGGTCGCCGCGCCTGCCGGAGCGCCGGGCGACAGCCACCGCGCGACGGGCGCGAGCGCGCCCGCGGCGGGGCCGTAGGCAAGCCACCAGCCGCCCAGCAGCCCGATGCCGATGAGCGCGACGGTCTGTATCAGCATGGGCGCCATCGCGACCTTGTAAGCCCGCAGGACGTAGGCGCTGACGCAATGCATGGCATCGCAGAAATGCGCCCACGGAGCGATGTGCAGCAGCGCCAGCGCCAGGGCCGCCACCTGCGCCTCGTCCGTATAGGCGCGCACGATCCAGGGACGCGCGACCGCCAGGATCAGGCCCGTCAGCAGCGCACACAGGACCACCATCAGGATGCCGCAACGTCCGGCCCGGCGGGCCAGGGCATGATCGGCGCCGCCCACGGCCCGCGCCGTCAGCGACGCCGTCGACAGGCTCAGCGACATGGGCAGCATGTAGCACAGGGTGATCAGATTGCCCAGGATCTGCTGCGCGCCGCTGGCATACAGGCCGTCGCGCGCGATGAGCAGCGTCATGAAGCTGAATGCGCAGATTTCGATCAGATAGGATCCGCCCATGGGCAGCCCCAGGCGCAGAAGCTCCTTCTGGTCCGCCCAGCGCGGCCGGCCCAGCCGAAGCTTCAGCATGCGAAAGGCGGTCCGGTGGCGGATCATCCACAGGCCCGCGGCCAGCACGATCCAGCTGGTCAGCAGGGTGGCGACGCCGGCGCCCACGGCCCCCATGGCGGGCAGCCCCCACCCGCCGAAAATGAACCAGGCATTGAACAGCAGCTTGAACAGGATGCTGCCCAGATTGATGGCCATGACTTCCCGGGTGTGGGAAATGGCGGCGCCGGTCGCATAGATGGTGCGAAACACCAGCGCGGCGGGCAGCGCGCCGGCCAGCGCCATCAGATAGCCGGCGACGCGCTGGTGGACCCGGGGCTCGACCTGGCCCGAGAGCAGCAGCCAGAGGTCGGGGAAAAGCAGGCTGGCGGACCCGAGGGCCGACAGGCCGAGGGCCAGCCAGATGCCCTGCCCCCAGATGCGCCCGGCTTCGGCGTGGCGCTGCGCGCCGACCTGCTGGGCGACGATGGGTATGAGCGCATGCACCACCCCCATCAGGCCGATGAAGACGGTCACGTAGACGGAAGCGCCCAGCGCCATGGCCTGGAGATCGGCGGCGCTGGCGTGCCCCACCATGACCGTGCCCATGACGGCGAATACGGTGGATGCCCAGGCCGTGACGAGAATGGGCCAGGCCTGCTGCAGGATGGCGCGCCAAAGCGGGGCGGACGCTTTGACTGGAACCGTGGTCATCGCTGCCGCATCACCGCCCGCTCGAACCTGCGGTCCGGAATGAACCAGATCGCCGCCACGATGGCATACAGGACGCAGGACCAGTAGGGCCGCCAGGACACCACCGCCAACGCGACGAGATAAAGAGCCGTCGAAATCTTGCCCTTGACGTCATGCCCCACGGCTTTGGCCAGCGCCGAATCCCGCCCGTTGCACAGCACGATTTCACGCTGCAGCAGGAAGAAGCCGCCCGCCGCCATCAGGAGCACGAAGCCATACAGGGCAGCCGGCACAGCGGCGAATTCCGTTTCGCTCAGCCATGCCGTGGCAAAGGGAATCAGCGTCATCCAGAACAGCCAGTACAGGTTCGCCCAGAGAACGCGCCCCCGGATGCCTTCCGTCACCCGCATGAGGTGGTGATGATTGTTCCAGTAGATGCCGATGTAGATGAAACTCAGGATGTAGCTCAGGGCCACCGGCCACTGGGCCGCCAGCGCCCGCCATTGCGGCGCATGCGGCGGCTTGAGTTCCAGCACCATGATGGTCAGCGCGACGGCCATCACGCCGTCCGTGAAGGCCTCCAGGCGGGCCGAATCCATGCGATGCGCGGGTGTCGCCATCATCGTCCTTCGCGGGCGTCCGGGTTCCGGCAAATCGAGTTCATGACAGCCTCTCCGATCACGGCCGCGCATGCTGCGCGGCGAACAAAACCGCATTCGTCCCCGCACCCGGCGGCGGCGGACACGGGCGGCGGTCCGCCAGTATCCTGCAGTTCGACGCCTTCGGCAATCGATTCATGCCGACTGGCGCATCGGCGCACTTTCAAGTTGGCGAAACGTATCTTTTAAGACAGAATGTTTGAGATATCCACCAACACCCCCATCCGGACACAGGGACTCTTCTCATGCGCACGCTGAAAATCGCCACCCGCCTGACTCTCGGTTTCAGCCTGATCATCCTGCTCCTGCTGATCACGGCCTGCATCAGCATCTGGCGCATGCAGGGCAGCAGCACCCTGACGGCCGACATCACCGACGGCCTGCTGAAGACCGAGCGGCTGATCGCGGAATGGGAAAAGAACACCGCCATGAACGCTTTGCGCACCACGACGGTGTCCAGGACGGACAACGCCGAACTGAGCGGCATGATCAAGAAAGACATGACGGCCACCAGCGCGAAGATCTCCGCGCTGCAAAAACAGGTCGACGCCAGTATCCGCGATCCGGAGGCCCGCAAGCTCTTCGACGTCGTGCAGAAGAAGCGCGCGGAATACACCGGCGCCCGGGCCGCGGCCATCAAGGCCCAGGAATCCGGGAACCAGGCCGCCGCCCGGCAGTTCTACGACCACGACATGGCCGACTACCTCAGCGCCTACGTCGGCAGCGTCAGCGATCTGCTGGCCTACCAGAAGGAACTGATCGACCGCAATACCCGGGACCTCCACGCCAGCAACCGCGCCGGCATGCTGCTGGTGGCCATCGCCACCCTGGCGGCCCTGCTGCTGGGGCTGCTGTTCGCCTGGCAGGTCACCCGTTCCATCACCGGGCCGCTGCGCGCCACCGTGGCGCTCGCCAGATCCGTCGCCGACCGCGACCTCAGCCGGCAGATCCGGCCCCAGGGCAAGGACGAGATCACGGCGCTGGAACAGGCGCTGGACCAGATGTCGCAAGGCCTGAAACATACCGTCGGCGAACTGCGCAACGGCGCCACGTCCATCGCCACCGCCGCGGCCCAGATCACCTCCGGCAATCTGGATCTGTCCTCGCGCACGGAAGAACAGGCCAGCTCCCTGACCGAAACGGCCGCCACGATGGAGGAGATCACCGCCACCGTGCGCCAGAACGCCGACAACGCCCAGCAAGCCAACAGTCTCGCGGCGTCCGCCAAGCAGACGGCGACCGCCGGGGGCGCCCTGGTGACCGAACTGGTCAACACCATGGGTTCCATCCACACGCAATCGCAACAGATCGTGGACATCATCGGCGTGATCGATTCCATCGCCTTCCAGACCAACATTCTGGCCCTGAACGCCGCCGTGGAAGCCGCCCGCGCCGGCGAGCAGGGCCGGGGCTTCGCCGTGGTGGCGGCCGAAGTCCGGGCGCTCGCCCAGCGATCGGCTGGCGCAGCCAAGGAAATCAAGGATCTGATCGACACCTCGGTGGCCGCCATCGACAGCGGCAATCAGCAGGCCAGCAACGCGGGGGCTTCCATGCAGGACATCGTGGACGCCATCCGCCGCGTGACCGACATCATGAATGAAATCAGCGCCGCCAACCGCGAACAGACCAGCGGCATCGAAGAAATCAACACGGCCATCACCCAGATGGACGACGTCACCCGCCAGAATGCCAGTCTGGTCGAAGAATCCGCGGCGGCCGCCGCCAGCCTGCAGCAGCAGGCCGACACGCTGGCCGATCTTGTCGCCACCTTCAGGCTGAGCGCGGCGCCCTCCCCGGCCTGATGCCGGACGCCGTCATCCGCCTCGCGTCCGCCGGGGCGCCCGGAACCCGGGCCGGAGCAAGGCTGCGCGCAGACCTTACTTCCGGTCCGCGAAAGGCTGCGGCTTGAGCGCCCTCAGGTAGGCGATCAGCGCGCTCATGTCCGGGCCGCTGATGTTCTTGTACCAGCCGAAGGCCATGATGGGCTGCAGGCGGGCGCCATGCTTGTCGACGCCTTCGCGGATGGCGCGTTCGATCTGCGCATCCGTCCAGGTCTTGAGCCCGCTCGGGTCCGGGGTCAGGTTGGGAGTGACCACGTCGCCCGCGGGGCCCTTCAGCGTCTGGCCGCCCGCGCCCAGGTGATTCATGAGCAGCATGCCCTTGTCGTTGCGGGGGGTATGGCAGTCCATGCAGTGCCCGATATTGGCCAGATACTCGCCGTACTTCAGGGTGTCGGTCGCGGCGGGCGTCTCCACCCCGGCGACGGGGGGGCCGTAGCTGGACGGCAAAGGCATGCGATAGACCGATTTCTCGACGACGTGGCGGACGGGCGGCTGAGCCTTCAGATAAGCGATGATGGCGGCTAGATCGGCATCGGACAGGTTCCGGTAGAACGCAATGGGCATCGGGGGCCCGATCAGGCTGCCGTCGGGCCGGATGCCTTCGCGGATGGCCTTGCCCAGCTGGGCATCCGTCCATTTGCCGACCCCCGTTTCGGGATCGGGCGTGATGTTCGCCGCATAGGCCTTGAAGGCCGCATCGTCGAACAGCATGCCGCCCGACAGGCCCTGATCGAACAGCGGCCGGCCTTGGGCGCTGCGCGCGATGTGGCAGTTGGCGCAAGCGACGACGCCCTCGGCCAGGTAGGCGCCGCGCGCCATCAACGCGTCGTCCTGCGCCCAGGCCGGAGCGCCGGAAAGCACGAGTACCAGATACACGGCGGATCTCGACAATGCCCACATGATTGATACTCGAAGTAAGTAATTTTTACGGTTGATCAGTATAGGCTTGTCCTTGCGAACGTCAATGGTCTTTCGCACAACGCCCTCTTCTTGATCTGCAACAACGCCGCCGCCTCCCGAGTCCCGTACGATGGCTGCGCCGATTCGCCCCGAGCGTCGGAACGAACCCGCCCCCAGCCACTCACATCCCGGAGCCAGGATGACGACGTCCCCCGCCTCGACCACGGCCTTCAGGCCCAGCCTGATCGACGCCTGCCTGAACCGCCTGCGCCTATGGCAGAAATTCGCCCTGCTCGCCGCCATCGGAGTCGTGCTGGTCGCTCTGCCATCGCTGCTCTATCTGAACGAGTCAGGCCGCATCATCCGCGCTTCCGAATGGGAAACCCAGGGCCTGACGCCCCTGCGCCAGAACCTGAAAGTCCTGCAACTGGCCCAGCAGCACCGCGGGCTCTCCGCGCTTGCCCTGAACGGCGACGCCGCCGCCCAGGGCAAGCGCCTGGCCAAGCAGGACGAAACCGACGAGGCGATGGACGCCCTGGACCGGACCCTGCATCAGGACGGCGTCCGGGATCCCGCCCTGGCCTCGTCCTGGAGGGACATCCAGGACGCCTGGAAGCACATCAAAACCCAGCTGCGCCAGGGCCGCCTGTCGGCCGGCGACAGCTTCGCGGCGCACACCGGACTGAACTCCCGGTTGCTGCGCCTGGAATCCCTGTTGCTGCAGCACCACGGCCTGCGCTTCGATCCCGACGCCCAGGGCTACTACCTGATCAACGCCGCACTGGATCAGGCGCCCATGCTGACCGAACTCTTCGGGCAGACGCGGGCCCTGGGCGCGGGGCTGCTGACCCGGCGGGCGGCCACGCCCGAAGAGCGCATCGAAATCCGCGTGCTGCTGGAGCGGGCGCAGGAACATCACGACAGCCTGACGCGCGCGCTGGACAGCGCCGCCAGCCTGGATCCGGGCCTGAAGGATGCCCTGGAGAGCGCCGGCGCAAGCGCGCTGAATGCCGCCGGCAAAGCCATCGCCCTGGCCCGCAACGAGCTGATCCAGGCCCGGTCGCTGGATTTCCCGGCGGGCGACTATTTCACCGCATTCACCGCCGCCGTGGACACCCAGTTCCAGCTGAACGAAGTCGCCCTGACGCAACTGGAGCAACTGCTGGACGCCCGCGTCCGGAGCCAGGTCCGGACCCGTTATCTGCTGGGCGGCGGCATCCTGCTGCTCTGCCTGATCGCCGCCTGGGTCAACTGGCTGATCACGCGATCGCTGCTGCGGCAGCTGGGCGGCGAGCCCGATTACGCGGCGTCCATCCTGCGGCGCATCGCCGCCGGCGATCTGGCCGTGCCGATCCGCCTGCACCCCCGCGACCGATCCAGCCTGCTGTTCGCCATGCACGACATGCGCACGCAACTCGCGACCATCGTCGGCAATGTGCGCGGCGGCGCCGACGCCATCGCCACGGCTTCGGCCCAGATCTCGGCGGGCAATCTGGACCTGTCCGCCCGCACCGAACAGCAGGCCAGTTCCCTGACCGAGACGGCCGCCACCACCGAGCAGATCACCGCCACCGTGCGCCAGAACGCCGACAACGCCCAACAGGCAAACCGTCTGGCGGAGAGCGCAGCCCGGACGGCCGGCGATGGCGGCGTCCTGGTCGCGCAACTGGTGGATACCATGCAGGACATCAACCGGCGCTCCGCCCAGGTGGCCGACATCGTCGGCGTGATCGATTCGATTGCCTTCCAGACCAACATCCTGGCCCTGAATGCAGCCGTGGAAGCCGCGCGCGCCGGCGAGCTGGGCCGGGGATTCGCCGTGGTGGCCGCCGAAGTCCGCGCCCTGGCGCAGCGCAGCGCGGCCGCCGCCAAGGAAATCAAGCATCTGATCGAGACATCGGTCCAGGCCACGGCTCGGGGCAATGAACAGGCGGCGCTCGCCGGAGCCACGATGCGGGACATCGTCGCGGGCATTCAGCAGGTCACGGACATCATGGGGGAAATCAGCGGGGCCAGCCGCGAACAGGCGACCGGCATCGAGGAAATCAACACTGCCGTCACCCGGATGGACGACTCCACCCGCCAGAACGCCGGCCTGGTGGAGGAATCCGTGGCGGCCGCGGCCAGCCTGCGGGATCAGGCCGACACCCTGGCGAGGATGGTCGCGGTGTTCCAGCTGGAGAACGACGAGCCGCCTGCGCGGCGGGCTCCCGAGCGCCGGCCCGCGCCGCTGGGTTTTCAGGCCGGGGCCGCCTGAGCGGGCGCGCCGTGTGGCGCCGCCCCCACAGCTGACGGGATGCTGAGCGTAGCCGCGCCACGCCCCGTCCGGCGAGCGTAGAATAACGACGCCATCAATTTGACATTTTCTTTCCAGATGAAAGCAAATGGTCCCCGCCGGCGGGCCTTCCTGTCCGTCTGCCTCGGGCTCTACCTGTTCGCCGGTCTGTTCGCCAGCCAGGCCGTTCCGGCCGCCCCGGCCCCGACGACGCCGGGCGTCGCCATGCCGGGCGGCGCGACGCCGCTGCCCGAGTGCTGGCGCGGCACCGTCCTGGCCTTCGTCGCCCACACCGACGATGATCTGCTCTTCATGAATCCCGACCAGGCCGACGCCATCCGCCAGGGACAATGCATGCGCGTGGTGTACTTCACGGCGGGCGACCGCGGCGAAGGCCAGCCCTACCTGCAGGCCCGCGAGCGCGGCATCATGGCGGCCTATGCCCGGATGGCCAGGGCCGCGAATCACTGGCGCGACGATGGCTGGTCCGTGGGCGGGCGCACGGTGCTGCGGCATACGCTGATCGGATCCTCCCGGATACAGCTGATCATGCTGCGCATCCCCGACCCCTGGCTGGGCCCGGGCTGGGGCAGCCTGACGCCCCTGAGCCGCATGGAATCCGTGCCGAACACGGGCGTACAGGCCTATGCGCCTTACCCGGAACGCTATACCCGGGAAAGCCTCGTGACCTGGATCGCCAGCCTGATCCAGGCCGTCCAGCCCACCACCGTCCGCCTGATGGACGCTTCCATCGCCACGCCCTATACCCAGCTCTGCTGGCGCTGCCGGGGACATGACCACCCGGACCACATCGCCGGGGCCAAGCTGGTCCGGGAAGCCATGCTGCTGGCCCCCGGGACCTACCTGGCCCAGGCCTATCTGGGCTATCCCAGTCAGGAACAGCCGGCCAACCTGAGCGCCACCGAACGGGCGTTCAAGACCGGGACTTTCCTGCGCTATATGGTCGACGATCCGCGCTACTGCCGGCCGCACGCCCCCTGCTCCCGCACCAACGGGCCCGCAAGCGCCTGGGTCGAGCGGCAATACCGGATCGGACCCGACGGCGCGCCGCTGGCGCCCGTGCAACAGGCCCGTCAATAATTCCGGTTCCCCGGCATGGAAAAAAGCCGGGAACACCAGCCTCAGGCGGCGGATTACCGGCCGGGGCCCGCCTTGTCATCCGCAGCGAGCGCCGCGGCCGCCGCCAACGCCGCCTCGTCCTGGGGGCTCAGGTCGCCGGCCTTGCGGGCCTGATCGAGCAGGTCCGGCCGCCGGACGGCGGTCAGGGCCAGGGATTGCCGGCGTCTCCAGGCGGAGATCCGGGCATGGTGGCCGGACAACAGCGTCTCGGGCACCGCGGCGCCGTCCCAGACTTCCGGACGGGTGTAGTGCGGACTGTCGAGCAGGCCGCTCAGTGCCGGATTGAAGGAATCCTGTTCCGCCGATTCGGCATCGTGCAGAACCCCCGGCAGCAGGCGCACGACGCTGTCGATCAGCACCATGGCGCCCAGTTCGCCGCCCGACAGCACGAAGTCGCCCAGCGACACCTCCTGATCGACATAGCGGTCGATGAAGCGCTGATCGATGCCTTCGTAGCGCCCGCATACCAGAATCGCGCCCGTGCCGCCGGCCCACCGGCGGGCCAGACCCTGGCCGTGCACCTGTCCGGCCGGGGACAGCAGCACCACCGGCGCGGGCCGGTCCGGCGCATCCGCCTCCGCCTGCCGGCGCGCATCGCGGACGGCCCGCACCGCCTGCGCCAGCGGTTCCGCCATCATGACCATGCCCGGCCCGCCGCCGAACGGCCGGTCATCCACCGTGCGGTGGACGTCGTGGGTGAAGTCGCGGGGATTCCAGGCATGCAGCGACCACAGGCCGCGCAGATGCGCCCGCCCGCTGACGCCATGGTCGCGGACGGCGGCGAACATCTCGGGAAACAGCGTAATCAGATCAAAGCGCATCACAGGAAAACGCGGCCGGGAAGACCGCGCACGAGAACAGGCGGGAACCGGCGGCGGCGCGGTTCCTAGAAATCGGCGGGCCAGTCGCTGTCGATGCGGCGATTCGGCAGATCGACCCGATGCACGTGGGCCGCCACGAAAGGCACCAGGACCTGGACCGGACGGCCCTTGGCATCCTGGCGGACCTGGAAGACGCGCGCGTCGTCGCAGGCGCCGCAGTCGACCTGCAGGACGGCATGGGCGCCATTGTCCAGCACCTGGCCCACCCGTCCCAGCAGCACGGAGGCGCCGGATTCGGACTGGCCGTAGAAATCGCAGCCGATCAGGTCTACCCAGTAGTATTCATCATCCTCGGCGGCGGGAAACGCCGCGCGCGGCACCCAGAGGGTGAAGGCCCGCAGGGATTCCGCGGCGTCCCGGTCCCCCACCCCGGCCAATTGGGCCACCAGGAACTGCCCCCCCTGCCGGCGGCAGGCCTGCACGGCCATGCCGCGCAGACGCGACAAAGCGCCGGGTTCCAGAACGGAATCCGGCGCTTTCAGCCACCAGACTGGCGCATTCAGCAGCGCTTCGGCCTGCGGGGAATAAGGCTGGATTTTCAGCCAGCCGCGCACCCCGTGAGCCATCGCCACCCGGCCGACTTCGACCAGGTCATCGGGGACGGCATCATCCGGGCGGGTATCCACCATCACGGGCCGGGCCGCCTGAATCAGGCGGCGGCGGCGACTTTGGCGGAGTATTCCTTGACCAGGCGATCCACCGTGCCGGACAGCTGGGCGCCGTTGGACACCCAGTGCTGGACGCGATCCAGGGCGAGGCGCAGGTTTTCCTGCCCTTCATTGGCGACGGGGTTGTAGAAACCCACGCGCTCGATGAAACGGCCATCGCGGCGATTGCGCGAATCGGCAGCAACGACATTGTAGAAGGGACGCTTCTTCGAGCCGCCGCGGGCCAGACGAATCACAACCATTGATAATCCTTTGATAAACCGGTGTAAAACACGAAATTCTAGCATCAGGCATCCTGGTTCCGCAATGGATACTCAGGATAAGCTGGATGCCGGACCAAGAAAAACAACAATGCCGGCCGCTAGCGCCGCCGGACGTAATGCACCATGACGGCATCGTCCCGGGTCTGCTGGGCCAGCAGGGCATTGCCCGTCTGCTGGCAGAAGGCCTGGAAATCGCGGCCGGCGTGCGGGTCGGTCGTCAGCACGGACAGCACCTGGCCGCTGGCCAGCTGCGCCAGCGCCTTTTTGGTGCGCAGGATCGGCAGGGGGCAATTCAGGCCCCGCGCATCGATCTCCTGATCGGCCGCCGGCAGTTCATCCGTCACGATGCCGCCCCCAGGCGGGCCGCCAGCCAGCCGGCGACCCCGGCCACGGCGCCGTCCAGCGCGGCCACATCGGAACCGCCGCCCATGGCCATGTCGGGGCGCCCGCCGCCCTTGCCGCCCACCTGGGCCGCCACGGCGCCGACCAGATCCCCCGCCTTGACGCGGGCGGTCAGTTCGGGGCTGACCCCGGCCACCAGGCTGATCTTGTCATCGGTCACGGCCGCCAGCAGGACGACCGCATTGGACAGCTTCGATTTCAGCTGATCGACCATGCCGCGCAAAGCCTTGGGGTCGACGCCGCTCAGGCGCGTGGCCAGCAGCTTGACGCCGGCCACGTCCACGGCCTGCCCGGCCAGGTCCGACCCCGCCGCGGCGGCCAGCTTGTCCTGCAGGCGTTCCAGCTCGCGCTCGATCTGGCGGGTCTGGTGCTGCAGGGCCTGGATGCGCTCCGGCACGCCGGCGGGCTGGGTCTTGAGCAGGCCGGCGGCCTGATCCAGCACGTCCCGGGTCTGCTGCACCCAGACCAGGGCGTTGCGGCCGGTGATGGCCTCCACCCGGCGGATGCCGGCCGCCACGCCGCCTTCGGCGACGATCTTGAACAGGCCGATGTCGCCCGTGCGGGCCACGTGCGTGCCGCCGCACAGTTCGCGGGAAAAGCCGATGTCCAGCACGCGCACCACGTCGCCGTATTTTTCGCCGAACAGCGCCATCGCGCCGCCGGCCACGGCTTCGTCGTAGCTGAGATGCTGGGTGCGCACCGCCTGATTGGCCAGGACTTCGTCATTGACGATGGCTTCCACCCGCGCGATCTGTTCCTGCGTCATGGGCGCGTCGTGCGCGAAGTCGAAACGGGTCTTGTCGGGGTCCACCAGCGAACCGCGCTGCTGCACGTGTTCGCCCAGCACCTGGCGCAGGGCCTTGTGCATCAGGTGGGTGGCCGAGTGGTTGCGCATGGTGTCGGCGCGCCGCTGGCCGTCCACCTGGGCCTGGACCGCATCGCCCACCGACAGCGCGCCTTCGACCAGGCTGCCGTGATGGCCGAAGACCGCGCTCTGGATCTTCTGCGTATCGGCGACCTGGAAGCGAGCCCCGGCGTTATGGATCAGGCCGGTGTCGCCCACCTGGCCGCCGGATTCGGCGTAGAAGGGCGTGGCGTCCAGCACGATCACGGCATCCTGCCCCTGGGCGATGGACGGGACCGAGACGCCGTCCACGTACAGGGCCGTCACCGTGCCCTGGCCTTCCAGGCGCTCGTAGCCGTCGAAGCGGGTATCCACGCCATCGTAGCTGAGGCCCGCCGCCGCCTTGAACTTGCCGGCGGCCCGGGCCTGTTCGCGCTGGTGCGCCATGGCGGCCTCGAAGCCGTCCAGGTCCACCTGGATCTTGCGTTCGCGGCAGATGTCGGCGGTCAGGTCGACCGGGAAGCCATAGGTGTCGTACAGGGTGAACAGGGTCTGCCCGTCCAGCGGCTGCCCCGCCGCCAGGTCGGCCAGGGCGGATTCCAGGATCCGCATGCCGTTTTCGAGCGTTTCGCCGAAGCGTTCCTCTTCCTGACGCAGCACCTGTTCGACCCGCGCCTGCTGGGCGGCCAGTTCAGGATAGGCGGCGCCCATCTGGGCGACCAGGTCGGCCACCAGGCGATGGAAGAACACGCCCTTCTGCCCCAGTTTGTGCCCATGCCGCAGGGCGCGCCGGATGATGCGGCGCAGCACGTAGCCGCGTCCCTCGTTGCCGGGGATGACGCCATCGACCACCAGGAAGCTGCAGGCGCGGATATGGTCGGCGATGACTTTCAGGGAATTGTCGGCCAGGTCCGTGGCGCCGGTTTCCCGGGCCGCCGCGCGGATCAGGTTCTGGAACAGGTCGATCTCATAGTTGGAATGCACGTGCTGCAGCACGGCGGCGATGCGCTCCAGCCCCATGCCGGTGTCGACGCAGGGCTTGGGCAGGGGATTCATGTTGCCCTGGGCGTCGCGTTCGAACTGCATGAACACCAGGTTCCAGATCTCGATGTAGCGATCGCCGTCTTCCTCGGGCGAGCCCGGAGGGCCGCCCCAGATCTCGGGGCCGTGGTCATAGAAGATTTCGGAACAGGGGCCGCAGGGGCCGGTGTCGGCCATCTGCCAGAAATTGTCGGACGCATAGCGCGCGCCCTTGTTGTCGCCGATGCGGATGATGCGTTCGGCGGGCACCCCCACCTGCTGCGCCCAGATGTCGTAGGCCTCGTCGTCTTCCTGGTAGACCGTGACCCAGAGCTTTTCCTTGGGCAGGCCATAGACTTCCGTCAGCAGCGTCCAGGCGTAATTGATGGCGTCGCGCTTGAAATAATCGCCGAAGCTGAAATTGCCCAGCATCTCGAAGAAGGTGTGGTGGCGCGCGGTGTAGCCGACGTTTTCCAGGTCGTTGTGCTTGCCCCCGGCGCGCACGCAGCGCTGCGCGGTCGTGGCCCGGTGATAGGGCCGGGTGTCCTTGCCGGTGAACACGTCCTTGAACTGGACCATGCCGGCGTTGGTGAACAGCAGCGTCGGGTCGTTGCCCGGCACCAGCGGCGAGGACGGAACGATCTGATGCCCTTTGGATTCAAAAAAGGACAGGAATTTCTGACGGATTTCGGAGGTTTTCATTCGTGTGGCCGCAAGGGGAAACCAGGCAAGGATTATAGATGGCTTTCAGGCGCGCGCCGGGCGCCCCGGCCGAAACGCATCAGGCCCCGTCCAGCGGAACGGGGCCTGGGGGGCGGAGCCGGGGCGCGATCACCGGCGGACCGCGAAACCTTTATGCATGCACCGCTTCTTCCATGGCCTCGATGGCGGGGTAGAACTCGTGATTTTCGCGCACCATGCGGGTATGGACGTTCTTCAGCACGACGTTGGCTTCGTCGCGGAAGCCATCCGGGTTTCTTGACAGCAACGTGGCGTTGCTCCAGCGGCGGGCGAAATTGATGAACGAACTGGCGATGCCCTGCATGTCGTTCTGGTAGGCGCGGCTCATGCCGGCCATGCGCTGATCCCCGCTGCGCTCCAATGAAGGATACAGGATGCGGTCCTCGACGGCCAGATGCTGGGTCACGATCTGCGACAGGGCCTTCAGTTCGTGCGCGATGTCGATGGCATGGTCGGCCACCCCCTGATGCGCCAGCTTGCGCAGCGCGGCGATGCCGCTCAGGATTTCGACGTGATGATGCTTGAAACGATCGATGTTCATGACGAGATTCCCTCTTCATAGGCTGGCGGCTGTCTCAGTCGCATAAGATATATTTTATATAAATCTTTTTGGACGCACAAGCGCGCCCCGCGCCGCTCAGGCGCGCCGCGTCCCGGCGGCTACAACAGATTCTCGAAATCGGCCTCGCCCGCGTCGAGTTCCCAGGAATGGCTGGACAGCCAGGCCCGGATCCGCGCGACGGCCTGGGACCGCAACTGGGACACCCGCCCTTCCGTCACCTGCAGCACGGCCGCGATTTCCTTCTGGTTCAGGTCCTGCTCGAATTGCAGGGACAGCAGCAGTTGCTCGCGTTCCGGCAGATTGCGGATGGCATCCACCAGCGCATTGCGCAGGCCGTCGCGCAGCAGCCAGTCCAGGGGATTGGCGCTGCCCGACCCGGCGACGGAATCCAGCACGGCGTCGCCGCTCGCGTCTTCCCGGTGCTGCACCAGGTCTTCGACCATCAGCACCTGCACGCCGCGCGCTTCTTCCAGCAACGTCTGGTAATCCGACAGCTCCAGACCCATTTCGTCCGCGATTTCCGTTTCGCTGGGCGGGCGCAGCAGGCGGTGGTGCAGGGCCTGCACGGCCTCTTCGATGGACCGGGCCTTGCTGCGCACGCTGCGCGGCAGCCAGTCCTGGCTGCGCAGTTCGTCCAGCATGGCGCCGCGGATCCGGGTGATGGCATAGGTCTCGAACTGGGCGTCGGCCTGCTGCTGATACCGGCGCACGGCATCGAGCAGCCCCATCATGCCGGCCTGCATCAGGTCATCGAGTTCGACGCTGGCGGGCAGGCGCCCGACCAGCGACAAGGCCTGGCGGCGCACCAGCGGCGCGTATTGGGCGATCAGCTGATCCTCGGACAGGGGCATCGGTCGATCCGGACTCCGCAACATAAAATGCAAGTATGCACCAAGTTCATCCCCTAAACTTTTCCCCGGGTCTGCCGTTATGTCCGTGTGAGAAATCAAGTCTGGCGACGCCTGGCCATGCCCGGTCGTTGTTTTTCGGAACACGTGGATGACTTCCGCAAAGGAATGCACATGATTCACCCCATCGGCAACCAACTGACGCCTGCCAGCCTGGGTCTGACCCCCGTGGCTTCCGAACGACTCGCCGGCAAGCCCGAACCCGCCATCCAGGCCACCCCCGGCGAAGACGCCCAGTCGGGCGCCTCCCGGCAGGCGGGCCAGCAGGACTCGGCGCTGAAACCCTATCCCGAACCGCCGAAATCCTCTCTGGAAAAGGCCCTGGAATCCGTCAACGAAAGCCTGAAGGCCTGGGCCACCGGCGTCCGTTTCGAGATGGACAAGGACGCCCAGCAACTGGTGATCTCCATCGTCGACAACACCAGCGGCGAGGTCATCAAGACCATCCCGTCCGAAGCCATGCTGCGCATCGCGAAAATGATCGTGCAGTTGCAAGGCGCCGGCGTGGACACCAAGGCCTGACCGCATTCTGGCACCAAACACTGAACTGCAACTGAATCCGCCCTCTCCCGCTGGTTTTGTCCACCACGATTCCAGCGCATAATGCTTCAAAGGAGTACCCACCATGGCAACCGTCTCTTCTCTCGGCCTCTCGGGCCTGCCGCTGACCACTCTGCTCGACAGCCTGCAGAAAAACGAAAATCAGATCCTCGCCGTCATCCAGGACCGCCAGACCGCCGCCGAAGCCAAGGTCACCGCCTATGGCAAGCTGAAAGACGCCGTGGCCGCCTTCCAGAAGGCCGCCGACACCGTGGGCAAGACCGACTCCTTCGGCGCCATCGCCGCCAAGACCGGCTCGGACGCCATCTCCGTCACCACGACCAACCAGGCCATCGCCGGCCAGTACTCGGTTGACGTCACCCAGCTGGCCACCTCGCAGACCCTGGTCTACGCCGGACAGGCCGACCGCGCCGCCAGCATCGGCAGCGGCGGCACCCTGTCGGTCACCCTGGCCAATGGCGACACCAAGACGCTGGACCTGGGCGCGGACACCTCGCTCAACGGCCTGGCCAAGGCCATCAACGCCGATGCGGACATCGGCGTCAACGCCACCGTCGTCAACGACGGCAGCGGCACCCCCTACCGCCTGCTGCTGACCAGCCGCGAAACCGGGGCGGAAAACGCCATGACCTCGATCTCCGTCGCGGGCAACACCGACCTGGACAACTTCCTGAAATACGCCGGGGCCGACGCCGCCAACGTCGAACAGGGCCAGGCCGCCCAGGACGCGCAGCTGTCCATCAACGGCATCGACATCACCAGCGCCAGCAATACGATCGACAACGTCATCGACGGCGTCACCCTGACGCTGAACCAGGCCACCAACGGCACGCCCACCAGCCTGAACCTGACGAAAGACGATTCCGTCGCCAAGACCGCCATCCAGGACTTCGTCAAGGCCTACAACACCCTGCTGGGCACCGTCAAATCCCTGACGGCCTACAATGTCGACAGCCAGACATCGTCCGCCCTGACCGGCGACTCCGTCGCCCGTTCGGTGCAGACTCGCATGCGCGACGCCGTTTCCGGCGGCTTCGACGCGACGCAGGGCACCAATCTGTCCCAGATCGGCATCACCACCGACCCCAAGACCGGCGAACTGAACATCGACGAAGCCAAGCTGGACAAGGCCCTGGCGGACAACGCCGAAGGCGTGAAATCGCTGTTCACCAGCGACACGGGCATCGGCAAGCGCGTCAGCGACACGGCGGACTCCTTCATCAAATCGGACGGGACCCTCACCACGGCGCAGGACGGCATGAGCCAGACCGTGGCCGACATCAAGAAGCAGTTTGAAGAAACGTCCGACCGCATCGCTCAGCGCATGGATACCTACCGCGCCCAGTTCACCCAACTGGACGCCATGGTCAGCCAGATGAATTCGCTCAGCAGTTATCTCTCGCAGCAGCTCAGCGCCCTGAACGGCGCCAAGAGCAAATAAGACACATCATGACGTACGCGCCTCGTTCACGCACGGCCCGGGCCACGGGCTCCTACGCCACCATCGGCCTTGAAACCGAGGTGCTCAGCGCTTCTCCCGAACGGCTGATCTCGCTGCTGTTCCGGGGGGCGCTGACCTCGCTGGCGCAGGCGCGGCATCATCTGCAGAACGGCAACATCGCCGAACGCGGCAAGGCCATCTCCAAAGCCATCGACATCGTCGATTCCGGCCTCAAGGCCGGAGTCGACACCGAACGGGGGGGCGAGATCGCCCGCCTGCTCATCGCATCCTACGAAATCATCATCCGCGATCTCATGCAGGCCAACCTGCACGGCGACGCCGTCAAGCTCGCCTCCGCCGAAAAGCAGCTCGGCGATCTGGCCGAGGCCTGGTACACCGCCGTCGATCCGCAATTCAAAACCTCGTCCAACGGCTAAGCTCGGGGGCCCGGCAATTGAGCACACCCAAAGAATCACTCCTGCAGCATTACCAGGCCATTGCCGACATCTCCGCGCGCATGCGGGCGATGGCGCAATCGCAGCAGTGGGACAGCCTGGTGACGCTGGGCGCCGAGTATCACCAGGCGGTCGAACGGCTGAAGCAGCTCGACCCCCTGGATGACGAGGAAAAGGCCGCCCGGCGGGAACTGCTGACCCGGATCCTGGACGACGACGCCCAGATCCGCCAACTGGTGGCGCCGGAACTCGATCGCCTCAGCCACCTGCTGGGCACGATCAAGCGCCAGCGCACCGTCCTCCAGGCGTACTACAGCACCGTACGCCCGCAATAAGCCATGAGCATCGGGGCTCCATCCAACCTCGGCACCCTGCTCATCCAGCGCCTGGACGCGGCGCTGGGCACGACGCTGGGGCAACAAGCCAACATCGCATCGGGAGCCGGCCCCCAGGCCGTCCCCCAGCCGGGCAATCCCGAAAACCCCAGCGCCCTGCAGAATCCCGCCCGGCGCGACACCCGTGAAGCCGTCGACCAGGCCGGCGCCGAAGGGCAGCGCCGCGCCGCCGTGGGCAAGGCCAGCCGGGAAATGCAGCTGGACAACCTGCTGGGGCGCTCGACCACCTTCCAGGGCGCCACGCAATCCGCCCCCACCACGCTGGGGTACGCGGCGCGCATCATCCTGGCCCTGCTGAACCAGTTCCCGCAGGCCAATCAGACCATCCAGGGCCGCGCGCCCCTGCTCACGCCCTCCGGCCAGCCGGCGGGCAATGCCGCCCAGGCCGGCGCCGCGCCGGGCCCCGGAACCCCGGCCCTCCCTGCCGGCGCTCCGAACCAGGCCGCCAGCGCCACCCAGATCTGGGCCCAGGTGGCGACCACTCTGAATCAGCCCGGGGCCCTGGCGGCGCGCTTCGCCCAGGCCTTGTCCCAGTCCGTCCAGGGCAGCGGCCTGTTCTACGAATCCCACGTGGCCCAACTGGCGGCCGGCAAGACGTCCGCCCAGGCCCTGCGCCAGGAGCCCCAGGGCCAGATGGCGGGGCGCGCGCTTCCCGCCGCCCAGGCCGGCGGGCCGCCCGCCTCCCTGTCCTCGATCATCCAGCAGACCCACGCCGCCGCCGTCCAGGACCCGGGCGCGCAGAACAGCGGCGCTCCGGCGGCCCAGGCCGGCGCCAGCCATGCTGCCGCCGCATCCCAGAATCCCGCGCCGAACATGCCCATCCCGGGCATCGACCCGCAGGCCCAGTTCCTGGTGCGCCAGCAGCTGGAAGTGCTGGCCAACCAGGGTTTCATCTGGCAGGGCGAAGCCTGGCCGGGCGCCGACATGCAATGGGAAGTCCGCCGCCGCCAGCCCGACGACGGCCAGACGCCCGCCGTCGCCGAGGAACACTGGGCCACCCGCCTGAACCTGCAATTGCCCACGCTGGGCCAGGTCGAGGCCCGGCTCAGTCTGTCGGGCGACCAGCTGGTGATGCGTCTGACGGCGCCGCAGTCGGCCGACCGATTGAGTCAATCCATCGAGCCGCTGCGTTCGCGCCTGCTGGCCCAGGGCCTGCAGGCCAGCCAGCTGTCCGTGCGGGACCGCGACCCGGAAGGCCCGGACGCGCCCATCACCGATTCGGATCCCGAAGAACATGAAGTCGCGGCCGGCTGACTCCTACCGCCCCAGCGCGGTGGCCATCACTTACGATCAGGACGATCAGGCGCCGCGCGTCGTCGCCAAGGGCTACGGCAACCTGGCGGAAACCATCATCCGGACAGCGCGCGAGCACGGCCTGTACATCCATGAGTCTCCGGAACTGGTGGGGCTCCTGATGCAGGTGGACCTGGACGCCCATATTCCGCCCAAGCTGTACGTCGCCATCGCCGAACTGCTGGCCTGGCTGTACGCCCTGGACACCGGGGGCGAAGGCGTCGTGAAGAAACCGTCCTAGCGCCGCGACACGGCGGCGCCGGTCGTCAGACCGCCATATTGGCGATTTCCTTGTAGGCCTCGACCAGGCGATTGCGCACCTGCACCGTGGCCTGGAACGAGAGTCCGGCCTTCTGCAGGTCGATCATGACGTTGCTGAGCGACACATTGGGGTCGCCCATCTCGAAGGCCCGCGCCTGGGCATTGGCGGCGTTCTGGGCGTGGGACACCCGGTCCAGGGTCCGCGCCAGTTCGGACGCGAAACCGCCCCCCTGATCCGCCTGAGCCACGGCCGGCTGAGCCGTCAGACCCTGGGATGCGCGCGTGACCGCCCGCATCTGGGAAAGCAGGTTTTCAACGCTGGCCAGGGCCTGGGAATTGATCATGTCGGAGTCATCGAAAAAGGTTGCTGACGGATGCCGGCCCATGACGGCATGGACCCGCGTTGTACTATACGCGCGGCATCCTGATCGCTAGGCCGCCAATAGCGGGAACAAGTCCCGGCAATTTGAGCGATTCGCGATATCAACTTAACTAAGCCCCAAAAGCGGGGCTTTTCAGGGCTTGCCCGAACCGCAATCCCCGCCATAATGGCGGCCATCCACCTTCCATACTGCCGCATCAGCATGCACATCATCCAGACCCACGGTTTCTGGCCCGGGCGCAGCCTGGCGGCCCCCTCTGTATCTCCCGCTCGATGAACCCGATTGCCGACTGGATGAACAAAAATCCCGCCCTGGCGCGGCTGACCGCATTGCCGCGCCCCGTGCTGCTCGGCCTGGTCGCCGCCGTCGTCGCCCTACTGGTCGTCGCCTCCATGTGGATGCGCGAACCCGATTACAAGACCTTGTTTTCCAACGTCGAATCCCGCGACGGCGGGGCCATCGTGTCGGTCCTGAACCAACGCAACATCCCCTACAAATTCGCCGACAACGGCGCCACCATCCTGGTGCCCGCCGACCAGGTCTATGCGCTGCGGCTGCAGCTGGCCGAACAGGGCCTGCCGCGCGGCGGCAGCGTGGGCTTCGAACTGCTGGACAAACCCCAGTTCGGCGCCAGCCAGTTCACCGAGCAGGTCACCTACCAGCGCGCCCTGGAAGGCGAACTCGCGCGCTCCATCGAAGCCCTGCAGCCAGTGAAATCGGCGCGGGTGCATCTCGCCATTCCCCGCCAGTCGCTGTTCGTGCGCGACCGCGAAGCCCCCACCGCCTCGGTGCTGATCACCCTGTACCCCGCCCGCAGCCTCAGCGAGGCCCAGGTCTCGGCCATCACCTGGCTGGTCTCGTCCAGCGTGCCGAAGCTCAATGCCGAGAACGTGTCCATCGTCGACCAGGACGGCCACCTGCTGTCCAAGCCGGGCGGCGAAGCCGGCATGGACAGCACCCGGCGCAACTTCGTCACCGACATCGAGCAGCGCACCTCCCAGCGCATCCTGACGCTGCTGACCCCCATCGTCGGCCAGGGCAACGTCCGCGCCCAGGTCAGCGCCGACGTCGATTTTTCCCAGCGCGAACAGACCTCCGAAGTCTACCGGCCCAACGAAACCCCGGGCACGGCGGCGGTGCGCAGCAAGCAGACCAGCGACTCCGTGCAGAACGGCGTGTCCTCGCCCGAAGGCGTGCCCGGCGCCCTGACCAACCAGCCCCCGGCCAATGCCGCCGCCCCCATCCAGACCACGCCGGCCACCCCGCCGGCCCAGGCTGGCGCCAACGGCCAGAACCCGGCCCAGCAGGGCGCCCAGGGCCAGACCCAGCAGCAAAGCACGGTCAACGGCGTGCCCGTGCCCACGCCCGCCAGTCGGGGCTCCGCGCGCAACGACGCGACCGTCAACTACGAAGTCGATCGCACGATCAGCCACGTCAAGAGCGAACTGGGCACGGTCCAGCGCTTGTCGGTGGCCGTCGTCGTGAACTATCGTGACAAGGACGGCAAACCCGCGCCGCTGGATCAATCCGAGATGGACAACATCAACGCCCTGGTCAAGCAGGCCATGGGCTATTCGGCCGATCGGGGCGACACCCTCAGCGTGGTGAACAGCGAATTCACCAACCAGGAACCCGCCTTCAAGCCCTGGGAAAACCCCGCATACCAGAACCTGGCGCTGCAGATCGGCAAGGTCCTGTTGATCCTGGTGGTGCTGTTCTTCCTGTGGCGCTCGGTCGTGCGCCCCATCGTGCAAGGCTTTGCCAACGCCCAGGTCGAACGCGTCAAGAACGAAGCCCACCTGGAAACCATGCGCGAGCAGCGCCGCCAGGACGAACTGAGGGCGTCCGAAATGAACCGCTACGAGGAAAACCTGGACACCGCCCGCGAACTGGCCAAGCGCGACCCGCGCGCCGTCGCCATGGTGTTGCGATCCTGGATGGACCCCAAGAATGCCAAATCCTGAACCCGATCTGAACCGCTGCGCCATCCTCATGATGTCCCTGGGCGAGGATGCCGCCGCCGAAGTCTTCAAATACCTGTCCTCGCGCGAGGTCCAGCAGATCGGCTCGGCCATGGCCAATCTGAAGCAGGTCACGCGCGCCGACGTCGACCAGGTCCTGGAGGACTTCCGCCGTGAAGCGGACCAGTTCATGGCCGTCACCCTCGGATCCGACGACTACATCCGCTCGGTCCTGACCAAGGCCCTGGGCACCGATCGCGCCGCCGGCCTGATCGAGGACATCCTGGAAGCCGGCGAAGGCACGGGATCGGGCATCGACGCCCTGAACTGGCTGGAACCGTCCAACGTCGCCGAACTCATCGCCGACGAGCACCCGCAGATCATCGCGACGATCCTGGTGCACCTGGAACGCGACCGGGCCTCGGCGGTGCTGGCCCTGCTCAACGAGCGATCGCGCAACGACGTGATGATGCGCATCGCCACCTTCGGCGGCGTGCAGCCGGCCGCCCTGCACGAACTGACCGACGTCCTGAACGAAGTCCTGTCCGGCCAGGGAGCCAAGCGCTCGAAGATGGGCGGCGTGCGCACCGCGGCCGAGATCCTGAACTTCATGAACACCACGGAAGAAGAAGCCGTGGTCAGCAGCCTGCGCGAGATCGACGCCGACCTGGCGCAGCGCATCGTGGACGAGATGTTCGTCTTCGACAACCTGGCCGACGTGGAAGATGCGGCCATCCAGCTGATCCTGAAGGAAATCGACACGGCTTCGCTGACCATCGCCCTGAAGGGCGCCAGCGAAGAGCTCTGCGCCAAGTTCTTCAAGAACATGTCCAACCGCGCCGCCGAGATTCTGCGCGACGACCTCGAAGCCCAGGGCCCGGTGCGCATGTCCCGCGTCGAAACGGAACAGAAGGCCATCCTCATGGTGGCCCGCAAGCTGGCCGACGCGGGCCAGATCAACCTGAGCATGGGCAACGATCAGTATGTCTGACAAGCCTTCCTCGGACCTCCAGACGCGCGCCCGCTGGCAGCGCTGGGAAATGGACTCCCTGGAATCCCTGCGGACACAGCACAAGCGCCGGGCCTCCGACAGCGAGCCGGCCCAGGCGGACGCGCTGCGCCGCCGCGCCCAGGCCCTGGCCCAGGCGCGCCAGGAAGGCCTGGAAAAAGGCTACCAGGAAGGCTACGACAAGGGCCGCGCCGAAGGCCACGCCCAGGGCCTGGAGATCGGCCGGGCCGAAGGCCATGCGGAAGGCCTGGCGGCGGGCCGCGCCGAAGGCCACGCCCAGGGCCTGGAATCCGGCCACACCGAAGGCGCCGCCCTGGTCCGGGAACAGGCTGCCCGGCTGGACGCCATGGCCCAGGCCTGCGCCGGCGCCCTGAACGAACTGGAAGCGGAAGTCGGCCAATCCCTGATCAGCCTGGCCACCCGCATCGCCGAACAGGTGCTGCGCGACCAGCTGCGGGAACACCCCGATCACATTCTCGCGGTCGTCCGCGACGTGCTGCAATCCCGGCCGGAGCCCGGCGCCCCGCTGAACCTGCGCCTGCACCCCGACGACCTGGGGCTGGTCAGCACGATGCTGCAGCAGACCCCCGACCATGCCAGCTACCGCCTGATCGCCGACGAGCGCATTACGCGGGGCGGCTGCATGGCGGAAACCGCCCTGGGCTCCGTGGACGCGACGCTGGAAACCCGCTGGCAGCGCATCGTGTCGGCCCTGGGCCAGAAAACGGGGGCCTCGGCGGCCCACCGCCATGACGGCCGCTGATTCCGCCCTGGACAGCGCCGGCGCACGCTGGCGCGCCCAGATGGAGACCTGCGAGCAGCGGATCGAAGCCCGCCAGCCCACGCGCCGCCAGGGCCGCGTCACTCGGGCCACCGGCCTGGTCCTGGAGGCCACCGGCCTGCAATTGCCGGTCGGCGCCGCCTGCCAGGTGCAGGTATCGCCGGGACGCGACCTGTGGGCCGACGCCGAAGTCGTCGGCTTCCACGCCGACACGCTGTACCTGATGCCGCAAAGCGACATCACGGGCCTGCCTCCCGGCGCGCGCGTGGTGCCCGCGGAAACCCTGCTGCTGGACCCCGTTCCCCTGCCCGTCGCGCCGCGCGTCGATTTCGCACCCCCCGTCGGCGCGGACCAGGCGCGCCACCTGCCCGTCGGCCAGGCCCTGCTGGGCCGGGTGCTGGACGGCGCCGGCCGGCCGCTGGATGGCAGGCCGCTGCCCACCGACCTGGACATGGCGCCCCTGGCGGCCACCCAGATCAACCCCCTGACCCGCGCCCCGGTCGATACCGTGCTGGACGTGGGCGTGCGCGCCATCAACGGTCTGCTGACCGTGGGCCGGGGCCAGCGCATGGGGCTCTTCGCGGGCTCGGGCGTCGGGAAAAGCGTGCTGCTGGGGATGATGGCCCGATACACCCGGGCCGACGTGATCGTGGTCGGCCTGATCGGCGAGCGCGGACGCGAGGTCAAGGAATTCATCGAACTGAACCTGGGCGCCGACGGCCTGGCCCGCTCGGTCGTGGTCGCGGCCCCGGCCGACGTCTCGCCCCTGCTGCGCCTGCAGGGCGCGGTCTACGCCACGCGGCTGGCCGAGTTCTTCCGCGACCAGGGCAAGCACGTGCTGCTGATCATGGACTCGCTCACGCGCTATGCCATGGCGCAGCGCGAAATCGCCCTGGCCATCGGCGAACCCCCCGCCACCAAGGGCTACCCGCCCTCCGTCTTCGCCAAGCTGCCCGCCCTGGTCGAACGGGCCGGCAACGGGGCGCCGCAAGGCGACCACCCCGCCGGCTCCATCACCGCGTTCTACACGGTGCTGACCGAGGGCGACGACCAGCAGGATCCAATCGCGGACTCCGCACGCGCCATCCTGGACGGCCACATCGTGCTATCGCGCACCCTGGCGGAATCCGGCCACTACCCGGCCATCGACATCGAGGCATCGATCTCCCGGGTCATGTCGGCCATCGTGCCGGCCAGCCAGTTCCGCTGCGTCCATCAGTTCAAGCGCATGGTGTCCCGCTACCAGCGCAACCGCGACCTGATCGCGGTGGGGGCCTATACTGCGGGAAACGACCCGGAAATCGACCAGGCCATCGAGCGCTATCCCTGGCTCGAAGGCTATCTGCAGCAGGGTATCGACGTGCAAGTGGACTACCCGGCCGCCGTCGCCGCCCTGGCCGGCGTCCTGGGACAGGAGATCTCCCATGAATCCTGAAACTCCGCTCGACGTCCTGATCAACCTGACTCAGGACAAGCTGGACGAGGCCGGACGCGCGCTGGCGGAACTCGGCACCCAGCGCCGGGAAGCCCAGGGGCAGCTCAACACCCTGGACGGCTACCGCAGCGATTACACCCAGCGCCTGCAGAACACCACCGAGGGCGGTGTAACGGCCTCGAATTACCACAACTTTAGGCACTTTATTGCCACATTGGACGAGGCCATTTCCCAGCAAAATAGAATCCTCGCCCAGATCGACACGCGAATCGCCGCGGGACGCCAGCAGTGGCATGACGAAAAGCGTCGCCTGAACTCGTATGAAACCCTGAAGGCCCGCCAGCTCAGCCAGCTCCAAGCTCGCGAACAACGTCGCGAACAGCGCGCCAGCGACGAAGCCGCTGCCGGTCTGTACCGACGTTTGCGACAGTCTCACTGAATCCGCCCAAGCCATGAACATGCCCGTTCTTCCTGCCGCCCACGCCAGCCAGCCGCCCGCCGACACTCCGGCGCGCGCGGCGGATGCGGGGGCGGCCCGGGACACTCCCGCATTTTCGAACGTGCTCTCCAGCCAGCGCGGCGCGGCGGCGGGCGACAAGGCTGCGGCCGCGCCCTCGACGGGCCGCGCCGATCCCGCGCGCGCCAACGCTGGCAAGAAGCAGGACCCGCTCGGCCCGGACGAAACCCTGGCCCTGATCCTGGACAGCACCGCCCTGCCGCTGATGCAGCCCGCGATCCAGACACCGGCCGCCCTGCGGCACCAGACCGGCGCGGCCCGGCACGGCGTCGATGCCGCGGCCGGCGCGGCGGCTTCCTCGAAGCGCGTGTCCGATGCCGCGCCCCTGCCTACGCGCGCCGACGCTCCGGCGGATCCCGCCGCCGACGCCGCTCCGGCATCCCGCTCCGCCCGCGCAAACCTCGGGCAGGCGATTTCCGCCGCCGGCGCGCAGACACGGCCCCAGGCCGCCGAATCCGAAGCTCCCTCGGCCCATCGCCCCGCTGGCAGCCGCGCAGGCGCCCTGCCGCCGGCCGCCGCCGACGGCAAAACCCCGGCGGCGACGCCTCTTGCCGCCGCCCTCGGCGCCGCTGTCCGACCGCAGGCCGCGCCCGTGTCCGCCGCGCAGGACATGTCGGCAGCCGCGCAGGCCGCTCCGCTGGGCGCCACCCTGCTGCCCGCAGCTTCCGGCCCCGCAGCCCAGGCGCCGGTCCAGCTGGCCGTGCCCACGCCGCTCGGCAGTCCCCAATGGCCCCAGGATTTCAGCCGCCAGGTGCTGAGCCTCACCCAATCGGGCGCGGCGGCCGGGCATACCGTCACGATGCACGTCAACCCGCCGGAACTGGGTCCGATCCACATCACCCTGCACCTGGGCGACGCGCTGGCCCAGGCCTCTTTCGTCTCGCCGCACGCCAATGTCCGGCAGGCGCTGGAAAACGCGCTGCCTCACCTGGAACAGCAACTGGCCCAGGCCGGACTGTCGCTGGGCCAGGCCAACGTCAGCGACCAGCAGCCCGGCCAGCAGCAGTTCGGCCAGGCGCCCCAGGGCTCGGCATCCCCGGACGGCTCGGCCTTCAGCCTGGATGGCGGCGCCACGGTGGCGAACAGCGCGGCGGCTTCCGCATCCACCCCCCGTCCGGTCAGCCGCCCGGACGCCCTGGTGGATACCTTTGTGTGAAATCCTTTTGTTACACCGGGCGACCCAGGCATTACAATGCAGCCTCCCGATCCCTGTGACACATTGAACCGGAACCATGCTCAGGCTACTTAAATTCATCCTTCTGCTCATCGTCATCATCGGCGCCTCCATCGGCGGCACGATGCTGTTCCTGAACAGAACCGGCATGTCCAGCCCCGCCCCCGCCGGGCAGGCCGCCGCCCCTGCGGCGCCGCCCGTCATTCCGGCCCCCATCTTCGCAGAGCTCGAACCTTTCACCGTCACGCTGTATGGTGAAACCCGCAACCGCATCCTGTACACCGCGATCACCCTGCGCCTGGCCGACGACGCCTCGCGCAAGCAGATCCAGGACTACATGCCCGAAGTCCGCGACCGCATCCTGAAGGTCCTGTCCGCTCAGGAACTCGCCAAGATCCAGACGCCCGACGGTCGCCAGGCGCTCAGCGGCGCCATCAAGGCCGAGCTTTCCCGCCCCTTCGCGGCGCAATTGCCCGGTCCCCAGTTGACCGACGTGCTGTTCACAGCCTTCGTGGTGCAGTAATGCCTTACCAGAGCATGCTTTCCCAGGATGAAGTCGATGCCCTGCTGGCAGGGGTCACCGGCGAAGAATCCTCGGCGCCCGCTTCCGACGACACGCCGCAGGACGGCGTGCGACCCTACGACCTGGGGTCTCCAGACCGGGTCGTGCGCCATCGCATGCAGACGCTGGAACTGATCAACGAACGGTTCGCGCGGCGCCTGCGGTCCATGTTCTTCGGCTTCATGCGCCGCAACGCGGACATCACGGTCAACGCCATCAAGATCCAGAAGTACTCGGACTTCGAGCGCAACCTGCCGGTCCCCAGCAACCTGAACATGGTCGCCATGAAGCCGCTGCGCGGCACGAGCCTGTTCACCTTCGACCCCAACCTGGTGTTTCTGGTCATCGACAGCCTGTTCGGCGGCCATGGCCGCTACAACACCCGGGTCGAGGGCCGCGACTTCACCAATACCGAACAGCGCATCATCCGCCGGCTGCTCAACCTGACGCTCGAATGCTACGGCCAGGCCTGGGACAACGTCTATCCGATCGAATTCGAATACATGCGATCGGAAATGCACACCAAGTTCGCCAACATCGGTTCCGGCAACGACGTGGTGGTGCTGTCCACCTTCAACATCGAACTCGGCGCCTCGGGCGGCAAGCTCAACGTCTGCCTGCCCTATTCCATGCTGGAGCCCATCCGCGACATCCTGACGCGTCCGCTGCAGGAATCGGCCGCCGACTCCATCGACCAGCGCTGGACCCAGCAGCTCTCGCGCGAGGTTCGCAGCGCCGAGGTCGAACTCAGCGTCGAATTCGCCCGCATCGAAACGTCCATCGCCGAACTGCTGCACCTGTCCGTCGGCGACGTGCTGCCGGTCGACGTCCAACCCAATGTCACGGCCCGCGTCGGAGGCGTTCCTGTGCTGGATTGCAGCTACGGGACCTTCAACGGCCGTTATGCCCTGCGCGTCCACAAGATCCTGGCCACGCCCGGGGATTCCGACCAACTGCTAGCCCGCACACAGAAATGAGCGACATCAAAGACGACGACACCCAGGATCCCAGCCGGACGGATCCCGCCCCGACCCCCAACCTGGAGGACGATTGGGCCGCAGCGCTGGCCGAACAGCAGCAGACGGCGCACGACCAGCCCACCCAGGCCGCCGGCCTGGGCGCCGAGGACGACTGGGCCGCCGCCCTGGCCGAGCAGACCGCCGCCGCGCCGACGGCCGCCGCCGCGCCGACGGCCGCCGCCGCGCAACCCGCGGCCGCGCAAGTCTTCCAGCCCCTGGTCGGACAGGCCGCCGATGCCGACAGCGACATCGACATGATCATGGACATCCCCGTCCAGCTGTCGGTCGAACTGGGCCGCACCCGCCTGACCATCAAGAACATCCTGCAACTGGGCCAGGGTTCGGTGGTCGAGCTCGACGGCCTGGCCGGAGAGCCCATGGACATCTACGTGAACGGCTACCTGATCGCCCAGGGCGAGGTCGTGGTCGTGGATGAAAAGTACGGCATCCGCGTCACGGACATCATCACCCCTTCAGACCGGATCGCCCGGCTGAACAACCGCCGCTGACCGCCGATGGACCAGGCCCAGATCCTGCGCGTCATCCTGGCGCTGCTGTTCATCCTGGTCCTGCTGCTGGCGCTGGCCTGGATGGCCCGCCGGGGAGGCTGGATCCGCAGCCCGAACCGGGCCGCCAATCTGCGCGTGCTGGGCTCCCACAGCCTGGGGGCGCGCTGTTCCCTGACCGTCGTCCAGATCGACGACACCCGCCTGGTCCTCGGGGTGACGCCCCAGCAGGTCACGCTGCTGCACACCTTGCCGGCCGCGCCCGATGCGCCGGCCGAGCCGGCCAGCTTCGCCGAGTCGCTGAGCAAGACCCTGTCGAGATCCTGATGTTCCGCCGGTTTTTCCGCACACACGCCCTTACCCCCGCCGGCGCTCTGGCGTTGCGCGGCCTGTCGGCCGGCCTGCTGCTGCTGTTGATCTGGCCCGGCAGCACGCTGGCCCAGGCGACGCTGCCCGCGCTGACGGCCACGCCGGGCCCCAACGGCACGGAAACCTGGTCGCTCAGCGTGCAGACGCTGGTCATGCTGACCATGCTGTCCTTCCTGCCGGCGGCCCTGCTGATGATGACCAGCTTCACCCGCATCATCATCGTGCTGGGGCTGCTGCGCAACGCCCTGGGCACCGGCGTGTCCCCTCCCAACACCATCCTGGTGGGGCTGGCCCTGTTCCTGACGTTCTTCACCATGTCGCCGGTGTTCGACCAGATCTACAGCCAGGCCTACCAGCCGCTGGCCAACGACCAGATCAGCTTCGAGCAGGCGCTTGACCGGGGCGCCCAGCCGCTCAAGACCTTCATGCTGCACCAGACCCGCGAGGCCGACCTCAGCATGTTCGCCGAGATGGCCAAGGTCGGGCCGCTGGACACCCCCGAAGCCACGCCGCTGCGGGTGCTGGTCCCGGCCTACGTCACCAGCGAACTGAAGACCGCGTTCCAGATCGGCTTCACGATTTTCATCCCCTTCCTGATCATCGACCTGGTGGTGGCCAGCCTGCTGATGGCCCTGGGGATGATGATGGTGCCGCCCGTCACCATTTCGCTGCCCTTCAAACTGATGCTGTTCGTGCTGGCCGACGGCTGGCATCTGCTGCTGGGCTCCCTGGCCCGCAGCTTCTACCAATAAGGGGGTATTCCCATGACACCGGAAGCCGTCATGTCCATGACCTACCAGGCCCTGCGGGTGGCCCTGGTGATGGCCGGTCCCCTGCTGCTGGTGACGCTGCTGGTCGGCCTGCTGATCAGCATCTTCCAGGCCGCCACGCAGATCAATGAAATGACGCTGTCATTCATTCCCAAGCTGCTGGCCGTGGGGGCGGCGCTGGTCCTGCTGGGGCCGTGGCTGATCACCACGATGGTCGATTACATCCGCACCCTGCTGGACTCCATCCCCGGCCTGGCCAGCTGACCGCGATCCATGATCGATTTCCAGATCGACCAGCTCTACGCCTGGATCAGCGGCCTGCTATGGCCGCTGTTTCGCATCGCGGGGTTGGTGGCCCTGGCGCCCATCCTGGGCGAATCCTCCGTCCCGGCGCGGGTGAAGATCGGCCTGTCCGTGGTCCTCACCATCGTCGTGTCGCCCCTGATCGGTCCGGTGCCCGCCATCGCGCCGGCATCCTACGCGGGCCTGCTGATCGCGGCGCAGCAGGTGCTGATCGGCATGACGCTGGGCCTGTGCATGCGGCTGATCTTCACCGCCACCATGATGGCCGGGGAATTCGTCGGCCTGCCCATGGGGCTGGCCTTCGCATCCTTCTTCGATCCCGCCACGGGCGCCAATACGGCGGTGCTGTCCCGCCTGATCAACCTGGTCGCCATGCTGATGTTCCTGGCGGTCAACGGTCACCTGCTGATGATCGACGGCCTGATGCGCACCTTCGACCTGTTCCCCATCGGCGCCCCGCTGCACCCCGAGGGCTGGAGCGCCCTGCTGGACTGGAGCGCCCAGATCTGGATATCCGGCATGCTGCTGGCCCTGCCCATCATCATCGTGCTGCTGACCATCAACCTGTCGCTGGGCATCCTGAACCGCACGGCGCAGCAGCTGTCGGTCTTCGCCGTGGGCTTTCCGATCTCGCTGACGACGGGCCTGATCATGCTGGCCATCGTCATCCCCCAGAGCAGCGATTTCCTGACCCGGCTGTTCGAGGACGGCTACCAGGCCATGGCGCGGATCGCCCGCAGCCTGGCCGGCCTGTAGGCGGCATCGGGCCCGCAGGTCGAGCCGGAAACCCGCAGGCCGCGCCCGGATCGAGGATCACCCAGGGCTTTCAGCGTTTCGACGGCAAGGGATAAGTGACGCCCGGCAGGATCGTGGACCCTGCGGGCAGGAGCGGCTGCCGAGTCGCGGCGTCGGCGGCAGGCGCGGTCCGGCTGGCTGGCAAAGGCGGAGGCGGCGGCACGGGGATCGGGCCGGCGGCCGAGGATGCCGCCTGAGCGGCCGCGTCGCCGTTGCCGGGAATCATGATCATGCCTTCATCGGCGGCTGGCGCCTGGGCGGAGGCCGGAACCGTCGCAGGCGCGGACGCCGCGGCCTTGGCGCGCCGCCGGGCCGCTTCGCGGTCGGCCTCGGCGGCGGTCCTCGGGTGACGCAGCACAGGCACGTTGATGCTGTTTTCCATGCGCTGGAAGGTGCCGTCGGGCCCGAAGCGCAGCCAGACTTCCTGGCGCGCGTAAAAGGCGTCGGTGGCCACCGTGCCCTTGTAGGCCCAGCGGGCCAGCAGGCTGTCGCCCTGCTGCCAGGTGTCGGTCGGCTGGGCGCCCAGATCCTCGGATGCCTGGGCCAGCGTGGTGCGCCCCACCACGATGCGATCCAGTCCTGCCGTATTCAGGCCATTGCCGCTGAAGGCGCAGCCGGCCAGCAGGACGGCCGCCGCCAGCGATGCGGCCAGGCGCGGACGGCGCATGGTCGCATCGCCAGCGGGGACGGCCGCCGCCCTGCCCAAGCGCGCCCCGGCGCGTCCTTGCCCATGATGATCCATGTTCAGAATTCCTCCCATTCTTCCGTATCCGAAGTCGTTCGAGCCACCGGCCGCAGCGCTGCCTGCGCGGGCGCGGTCAGGCGATTTTTTTCCGGCGCGGCCGCGGCGGATGGCGATGCGCCACGGGCGGCGGACGCCGCTGCGGGCCTCGGCGCCGCAGATGCCGCTGCCGCCTGCCGCCCCGTTCCGGACACCGATGCTGCCGCCCGTCGCCGGCCCGCCGGTTCGGGCGCATCCAGGGCGGGCGCGGGCGCGGGCAAACGATCTTCGACGGGCGCGGACGAATCTTCGACGGCCGGCAGCGAGGCTTCCCGCGACGCGGCGGCCTCCACGGCCTGCTGGCTGAGCTGGAACACGGCCAGCGACTGGCTGATCTCCGCCGCCAGCGTCTCCAGGGACCCGGCCGCCGTCGCCGCCTGCTGCACCAGCGCGGCGTTCTGCTGCGTGACCGCGTCCATCTGCGCAATGGCGAGATTGACCTGATCGATGCCGGAGGACTGCTCCACCGTGGCCGCCGTGATCTCGCTCATGATGTCGGACACCCGGGTCACGGCCTGGACGATTTCCTGCATGGTCTCGCCGGCGCGATTGACCTGGGCCGAGCCCGCCTGCACCCGGCCGACGGAATCCTCGATCAGCGCCTTGATTTCCTTGGCGGCGCCCGCGCTGCGCTGGGCCAGGGCGCGGACCTCGGCCGCCACCACGGCGAAGCCGCGTCCCTGTTCGCCGGCGCGGGCGGCTTCGACCGCCGCGTTCAAGGCCAGGATATTGGTCTGGAAGGCGATGCTGTCGATCACGCCGACGATGTCGGCGATCTTCTGCGAGCTGCCGGAAATGCCCTGCATGGTCTGCACGGCCTCGCCCACCACCTGCCCCCCACGGGAGGCCACCTGGGAAGCGGTGCTGGCCAGCTGATTGGCCTGCCGGGCATGATCGGCATTCTGCTTGACCGTGCTGGCCAGCTCTTCCATGCTGGCGGCGGTCTGCTGCAAAGCGGCGGCCTGCTGATCGGTGCGGCTGCTCAGGTCCAGATTGCCGCTGGCGATGCGCCGGGCGCTGTCGGTCATCCGGCCCATGCGGGTGCGCACGCCCAGGATCAGGGACTCCAGGCCCTCGCGCATGTCCTTCAGGCCGAACAGCAGCTGCCCGATTTCATCGCGGGACTTGGGATAGATCATCACGTCCAGATTGCCGCCCGCCATCCTCTGCAAGTGGCGGCCCACGCCCTGCATCGGCCGCAGCACCGTGCGGATCAGGGTGCGATACGCCAGCAGGGCCAGCACGACGGCGACGACCAGCAAGCCGATGAAACCGTAATTGGCCCATTCGAACTGCCGGGCCAGCGCCTGCCGCGATTCATTGCTGCCGTTCTGGATGTACTGATCGAATTGCCCGAAAGCGCGGTCCATGCCCCGGGCGGCGCTTCGCAGGCGGCCGCGCTTCAAGGCCTCGAAGGCCTTGGCATCCTGCCCGATCGCAAAGCCGCGCAGCTGATCGACCTGCGCCCAGTAATCCTTGAAGGTGGTCTCCAGGATGTGCTGCAGGGATTCGCCCTGGGAACCGGCCAGCGCCCCGGTGTCCCGCAGGGATTGCATGTGTTCGCGGGAACGCCGCAGCAACTGATCGGCCTGCCCCAGTTCCCACAGGCGCTGTTTTTCATTGGCGATGCCCAGCGCCCCTTCGATCTGGGTCGTCGCCTGCTGCGCATAGATCAGCGCGTTCTTCACATCGGAATTCGCCTGTACCCCCACCGAGGACAGTTGCGCGATGGTGCGCTGGCTCTGCTGCTGCACGAACCAGGCGCTGCCCACGGCGGCGAACGTCAGCAAGGACAGCAACCCCACCACCAGCGTCAGCCGTGCCCGCAAAGACAGGGCGATCGCGCGCCCTTTCCAGAAACGAAGCTTCATGTCACCTCACCTTTGTGATTATCATCAGCATGCCATACGCCTGCTGTTGTCCTTCCTAAGAAAATAGGGCCTTGTAGGCCCTATTCACCAGAAATGCGCCTGGTCCGCGATCACGGACCAGGCCCTGAAAAATCGCAATCCCTAGCTGCGGCCCAGATTGAACAGGCTCAGCCCCTGGATCGTCTGGAACGCCAGACCGGCGCCTTCGAGAGCGATCTTGCGCAGGCTGAGCTGGGTGGTGGCCTCGTAGTAGTCCAGGTCCTCGATGCCGGACAGCGCCTTGGTGAAGCCCAGGTTGCGCTGCGATCCGCTGTCGTCCAGCGCCTGCAGTTCGTTCATGCGGGCGCCGATGGATGCCCGCACCGTCAGGACGTTGTCGTAGCTGGTGGCGACCTGCTGCATGCCGGTGTTCAGGATGTTGCGCAGGCTGGCCGTGGCCTGGTCATCGCCCTGGGTCGGCGCATTCAGGGCGGCGATCAGCTTGTCGAAGGTCTGGAAGATGTTGGGGTCCTGGGTCTTCAGGGGGTCGACGGCCAAGGTGTCGCCGGCGGCCGGCGTGCCCGAGATCTGCACTTTGGTGCCCTGGCCCAGGTCCATTTCCGTGGCGCCGGGCGTCAGGGTGTAGTTGACCGGCGCCGACGCCACGCCGGTCGATTCATCCGTGACGACGACGGTGTAATCCGTCGCGCTGGTGAAGCTGACCGCATAGGAATAGCGGGCGTCCGGATTCTGGGCCCGATCGGAAATGTACGGCCCTGAGGCGACCATCGTCCCCGTGTTGCCGGCGCCCGCCGTGCTGACGTAGGCCAGCGTCCCCGGCTGCGACCGCGCGAAGATGTCCCGCCCCACATCGCTGCCGGCGATCTGGCGGGTGGCGTCGGCCTGAATCAGGCGCTGCATGCCGTCGCCGTTGTAAGTGCCGTCCGCCATGAAGGCCGGAGCGCTGCCCCGGGAACCGGAAAACACATATTGCCCGTTGCCGTCGGTGGTGTTGGCGATGCCCAGGGCCGTGTCGCGCGCATTCTGCAGCACGTTGGCCAGGGTCTGGCGGTCCGCGTCCGACAGCGTGCCATTGCCGACCTGCACCATGCGGGTGCGCACGTCCTGCAGCAGCAGCGTCAGGGAATTGAGCGCGTCTTCTTCCGTGGCCAGGTTCTGGTTGGCCACAGACCGGTTGTCCGCGTAGCGGGCGTTCTGCGCCTGCGACTGCGACAGATTGATGGCCTGGGACGCCCCCAGGGGATCGTCGGCGGGCGTCACCATCTTCTGGCCGGAGCCGATCTGCTGATACAGGTGCATCAGATCGGACTGCTGGGCATTGATGGTGTTCAGGCCCGTCTGGAACATGAGGCTGGAACTGATACGCATGATGAATTCCTAGTGATGCGGCGCGATCAATTGCGCAGGCTGAGCAAGGTGTCGAACAGGGTCGAGGCCGTGTCGATCAGCCGCGCGGCGGCCCGATACTGTTCCTGGTACTGCTGCAGATTGATGTATTCCTCGTCCATGTTGACGCCGGACACGGCCTGCTGGGCGGCGAAGTTCTGCTGAATGAGGGATTCCTGGGCCTTTTGCGCCGTGGTGTTGGACTGGGTCTTGACGGCCACGTTGTTGACCAGCTGGGAATAGGCCTCGTTCAGGCCCATGGTGCCGTTGCCCAGAAGCTTTTCCGAACGCAATGCGGCCAGCTTCAGGGCGTTGTCGCCGTTGGCCGAACCCGCCGGGCCGCCCGCTCCGCCGTTCGCATCGGCGTCCCACCCCGCCGCGGCGATCTTGGCCGGGTCGGTCAGGGCGACGTTCATGCCGGCGGCCGCGTCGCGCGTGGGCTGGATCAGCCAGGAGTCGCCCGCAGCGGCCCCGGCGATCGTCGTGGTGTCGAAGACGACGCCGTCGACCGTCAGAGTCCCCGCGCCGGCGATCGTGCCCACGGACGTGCCTTCCGGCATCCGCGTGACCGAATAATTGGTGCCGTCGAACTCCAGGCGGTAATCCTGGGTGGTCAGCTTGGACACGTCCGAGATCGAAGCCGTGGGTTGCGCCGTGGCGGCGTTGCCGGCGTTGCCGATGATCTTGGGGCTGGACACCGTGAAGAAATCAGTGCCCTGCGCGCCGGAAGGATCGTAGCCCTGGGTGTGCTGCTGATTGATGGAGATGGAAATGCCCAGGGCCAGGCGGCCCAGTTCATTCTGCGCGGAATCCAGCACGTCGGAGCGGAAGGTCAGCAGGCCGCCCAGCTTGCCGCCGGTGATCATGCTGTCCTTCATTTCGACCGGCCGCGGGGCGCCGCTGGCATCGGTCACGGTGAAATTCACCGCCAGGCGGCTCGGGTCCGCCGCCGAGGGATTGGCCTGCAGGTAGTACACCGAATCGCCGCCCAGCACGGTCTGGCCGTTGCCGATGGTGATGTTGAAGCGGTCGTCCTGCTCGTAGACCTTGATGTCCACCAGTTGCCCCAGATCGGCGGCCAGCTGGTCGCGCTGGTCCAGCAGGTCGTTGGGCGGCTGGCCGGGGTTGGTGGCCTTGGCCGTGGTGATCTGGCGGTTCAGGTCCTGGATGCGGTCCAGGTAGCTGTTGACCTGGGTGACGGTCGTTTCGATCTGGGTGTTGACGTTCTGCCGCTGGCTGTCCAGGAAGGCGTTGGCGTCGCGGATCTGCGAGGACAGGCTGTTGGCGCGTCCCAGCAGTTCCTGGCGGGCCGCCACGTCGGCCGGCGACGTCGCGACGGCGTCCAGGCCGTCGAAGAATTTCTGGATATTGGGCGAGATGCCCACGGTGCGGTCGGCCACCAGGTTGTTGATCTGGCTGACCTGGTCGCCGTAGGTTTTCAGGGCCGCGCCGCGCGTGATGGACGAGCTCAGCTGGTTGTACAGGAAATTGTCGTAGGACCGCTGCACGCTGACGGCCTGCACCCCGCGGCCGATCCAGCCGCCCGAGGTCGGCGTGGCGCCGGCGGTCTGGGACAGCACCGTCTGGCGGTTGTAGCCGGCCGTGGCGGCGTTGTTGATGTTGTGCCCGGCCGTCGCCAGACGGTTTTGCGCGACCAGCAGGCCTGCCTTGCCCAGATTCGCCAGATTCATATGCTGCAATCCTGTCTGTGAGGCGGATGCCGGATCGACACCCGCGAGAATTCGTCTTACTTGATAACGGCAGCAAAGCGGGAAAATTTAGCGGCGGACGGATCCGCCCGTTCCCGTCAGCGCGCGTTGAAATACCCCATGATGCTGATCAGCTTGTCGGCGTAGGACGGATCGGTGGCGTAGCCGGCGGCCTGCACCTTGCGGGCGGCGTCCTCGGCGCTGCGGGCCGTCATCACATCGCTGTAGCGATCGCTCTTGCTGATCAGGTTGGCGTAATCCGTAAAGGAATCGGCATAGGAATCATAGGCGCGGAAAGGCTGCAGCATCCTGCGCGGCTCGCCGTCGACGTATTCGGTCGTCATCACGCGCACCACGTCGCCGCGCCAGTTGCCGCCGGCCTTGATGCCGAACAGATTATGGCTGGTGCTGCCGTCCGGACGCAGGATCTCGCGCTGGCCCCAGCCCGATTCCAGGGCGGCCTGGCTCAGGATCAGCTTGGCGGGCACGCCGCTGCGCCGCGCCGCCACGTCGGCGGCCGCGGCCATCTGGTCCACGAAGGACCGGATGTGGTCCGGCGCCCCCTGGATGGCGCTGCGCACTTTCTGTCCCAGATTGCGCTGGGACAGCAGATCGATCAGGGAAGAAATCGAATCGGCCACCTGCCTACGGCCCTCGCCGATGCGCGATTGCAGCCCGGGCAGGCGCGAACGGGCGGCTTCGGGCGGGTTGGCCAGCGGATCCAGGGGCTGGTTCAGCACCCCGCCCCGCATCTGCGCCATCAGCGCGTCGGCCAGGCCAATGCCGGGATTGGCCAGCGCCAGGGAAGTCTGCTCGTCGCTCAGGCTGCGCGCCATGCGCGTGGCCTGGGAATCGAACAGGGACGGCATCTGGTCCGCCGTCTGGCGGGCCTGCTTCATCAGCAGCTGGATGAACATGGCCTCGAACTGCCGGGCGACCTCGCGCTGCTTGTCTTCGGAATTCGGGTCCTTCTGCACCCCGCGCTTCAGACTGTTCAGGCTGCTGAAATCCAGCGCCGAGGGCGCGCCATCCGAACTGGGCAGAGGGGTATGGGCCACGAACGCCATGACGCTAGATGACCTCCAGGTCGGCCCGCAAGGCGCCCGCGCTCTTCAGGTTCTGCAGGATGGAGAGCAGGTCCTGCGGCGTGGCGCCCAGGGCGTTCAAGGCCCGCACCACGTCGGCCAGATTGGCGCTGGTGCTCACGCGCTTCAAAGAGCCGTTGTCGCTGCGCATTTCGATCTGGGTGTTGTTCGTGACCACGGTCTGCCCGCCGCCGAACGGCGTGGTGGGCTGACTGACCTGCTGCTGCGGGCTGATGGTCACGGACAGATTGCCGTAGGCGATAGCGGCCTCGTCGATCATGACGGTGCGGTTCATCACCACCGATCCGGTGCGGGCGTTGATCACCACCCGGGCGCGGGCCGGCGGCAGCGTCACGTTCAGGTTTTCCACCTGCGACAGGAAGGCCAGTTGACTTTGGGGATCCGCGGGGGCCCGCAGTTCGATGGTGCGGCCGTTGAGGGCCGTGGCGGTCTGGCCGCCGAAACGGCGGTTCAGGGCCGACACGACGTTCTGCGCCACCGCGAAATCGCTGGTGTTCAGTTCCAGCCGCACCGTGCCGTTCTGGGCATAGGTGGTCGGCACGCCGCGCTCGACGATGGCGCCGTCGGGAATGATGCCGCCGTTCAGCTGATTGACCTGGACGCTGGCCCCGCCTTGCGAAGCCCCCGCCCCGCCCACCAGCAGATTGCCCTGGGCCAGGGCGTAGACCTGGCCGTTGGCGCCCTTCAGGGGCGTCATCAGCAGGGTGCCGCCGCGCAGGCTCTTGGCGTTGCCCATGGAGGAGACCACCACGTCCAGGCTCTGGCCCGGCTGGGCGAAGGCCGGCAGCCGGGTGGTGACCATCACGGCGGCGACGTTCTTGACCTGCATGTTGGTGCCCTGGGGCACGGTGACGCCCAGCTGCGACAGCATGTTGGTCAGGCTCTGCTGGGTGAACGGCGTCTGGCGCACCTGGTCGCCGCTGCCGTCCAGGCCCACCACCAGGCCGTAGCCGATCAGCTGGTTTTCGCGCACGCCGGTGAAGGAGGCCAGATCCTTGATGCGTTCGGCCTGGGCGGCCGTCAGCGGAATCAGCGTCCCCAGGCAGGCCAGCAGCGCCGCGGCCAGCCCGGCGCGCAGGCAGCCGCCGGCGGCGCCGGATGGAAGACCGCCGCGCCGCTTGGGGCTCGGGGTGGGAGTGTGCACGAGAATCCTATCCATCATGACGTCAGAACGGGGCAATGTTCAGGAAGAAGCGCTGCAGCCAGCCCATGGTCTGGACCTCGTCCATCACGCCCTTGCTGCGGTATTCGATGCGGGCGTCGGCCACCTGGGTGGACGAGACGGTGCCGCTGCCGGTGATGGAACGCGGGTCCACCACGCCGGAAAAGCGCACGTACTCGCTGCCGCGATTGATGGCGATCTGTTTTTCGCCGGCCACCTGCAGATTGCCGTTGGGCAGCACGCCGATCACGGTGGTGGTCAGCGTGCCCGTGAATGCGTTGGTGGCGCTGCTGGAACCTTTGCCGTCGGACTTGTTGCCGCTGCCGACCTGGAAATTCTGCTTGGCGCCCAGGTCCGTGGGCAGGATGGCGGGTTCCAGGCCGATATTCATGCTGGCGCTGCCGTTGCGATCCGTGCTGGTGCCCACGCTTTTCGCCGCGTTGGTCTTTTCCTGGATGACGATGGTGACGATGTCGCCGACGTTGCGCGGACGGCGGTCCTCGAACAGGGGATAGTTGCCGTAGGCCGTGGGCTGATAGATGGAGCCATTGGCCTCGGCGGAAGGCAGCGCCGGCGGCGGGGGCGGCGCCGTCAGGGGGCCGGTGACCACCGGCTCGGGCGGCACCAGGGCGCACCCGGACACCAACAGGGCCGCCATGGCCACCCACGATCCTGCAAGACGACGCAAACCCTTCATGGACATCCTGATTACAGCTGTGTCAGACGCGCCAGCATCTGGTCCGACGTCTGCACGGCCTTGCTGTTCATTTCAAAGGCGCGCTGCGTCGTGATCATGTTGACCAGTTCCTCGGCCACATTGACGTTGGAGGTTTCCACGTAGTTCTGCAGCAGCACCCCGGCGCCGTCCAGCCCCGGCTGCAGCAGATTGGCCGGCCCGGAGGCATCGGTTTCCGCGTACAGGTTCTCGCCCATGCTCTGCAGGCCGGTGGGATTGATGAACGTCGCCAGCTGCAGTTGGCCCACCTGCACGTTGGTGCCGGCGGCGCCAGGCTGGGTGACGGACACCGTGCCGTCCCGGGCGATGGTGATGGACAGGGCGTTGTCGGGGATGTTGATGCCCGGCTGGATGGTGTAGCCGCCCGCCGTCACCAGCATGCCGTTCTGGTCGCGCTGGATGCTGCCGTCGCGGGTGTAGGCGAAGGACCCGTCCGGCATTTCGACCTGCAGAAAGCCATTGCCCTGGATAGCCACGTCCAGCGTGTTGCCGGTTTCCTTGACGTTGCCCTGGGTGTGGATACGTTCGGTGGCCACCACGCGCGCGCCGGTGCCCAGCTGCAGGCCCGAGGGCAGCTGGTTGGCCGCGCCGACGCTGGCGCCGGGTTGGCGCACGGTCTGGTACATCAGGTCCTCGAACACGGCGCGGCCGCGCTTGAAGCCCGTGGTGTTGACGTTGGCCAGATTGTTGGAAATCACGTCCATGCTGGTCTGCTGGGTTTCCAGACCGGTCTTGGCGATCCACAGGGAACGTATCATCTCGAAAAGTCCTGTTCAGGGCGCCGGGCGTCAGCCCGCCACGGAAAGTACGGAATTGCCGCGTTCTTCGTTGGTGCTGGCGTTCTTGATCACCTGCATCTGCAATTCGAACTGACGGGCATTGGAAATCATGGCCACCATGGCGCTGGCGGGGTTGACGTTGCTCTTTTCCACGAAACCGGGGGCGATCCGCACGGCCGCATCGGCCTGGGCCGGCTGCCCGCCCGCCAAGCGGAACAGGCCGTCGTCGCCGCGCTGCAACTGGGCGGGAGGCGGATTCACCAGCTTCAGCTGGGCCAGCATCTGGATGTCGCGCGGGTTGTCGCCAGCACCCAGGGCGCTCATCTGCCCGTCGGTGGCGAAGGTGACGCTGCCGCGTTCCGGGATTTCGATAGGGCGCCCGTCATTGGACAGCACCGGCAGGCCGCCCAGCGTGACCAGTTGGTTTTCCTGGTTGACGGCGAATTCGCCCGAGCGGGTGTAGGCCTCGCCCTGGGGGGTCTGCACGGCGAACCAGCCTTCGCCGGCGATGGCGGTGTCCAGGGCATGGCCGGTTTCCACCATGGCGCCCTGGCCGAAGCGGCTGCCGGGCGTGGACGCCACCGTGCTGACGCGGGTGGGCAGTTCGCCCGCCTGCGGCACCACCGGCACGGACCGGTAGAGGGCCAGCTGTTCGCGAAAGCCCGTCGTCGACACATTGGCCATGTTGTTGGCAATGGCCGACTGCTGCTCCAGGATGCGGGCGGCGCCGTTGGACGCCGTGTACAGGATGCGATCCATGCCGTGCTACCGCGCTTAGCGCATGGTGATCAAGGTCTGCAGGATCTGGTCCTGCGTCTTGATGGTCTGGGCATTGGCCTGGTAGGTGCGCTGGGCAATGATCATATTGACCAGTTCCTGGGACATGTCCACGTTGGATTCTTCGATGGCCTGGCCTTTGATGGTGGCCAGGCCGTTGCTGCCCGGCGTGCCCATGATGGGCTGGCCGGAGTTGGCGGTTTCGGCCCAGGCGTTGCCGCCCACCGGCTGCAGGCCCTGCAGGTTGGCGAAGTCGGCCAGGGCCAGCTGGCCCATGGTCTGCTTGGCGCCGTTGGTGTAGTTGGCGATCAATTCGCCGTTGGTGCCGATGGACATGCTGGCGTATTCGCCGGTGGCGTAGCCGTTCTGGACGAAGTCCTGGGAATAGCTGCCGCCGAACTGGGTGGAGCCGTCGTAGGAGACCTGGATCGACACCGGGGCGGCGGGCGACGTCGCGCCGCCCGGCGTGAACGTGATGGTGGCTGGCGAGCCTGACACAAGGCGGCCCGCATTGTCGAAGCTCAGAACCGCCGTATTGGCCGCAGGGGGAGGACCGGAAGGAGCCGTGCCATCCACGACATAATTGACTTCCCAGGTGCTGTTGCCGCCCACAGGATCACGTTTGGTGTAGTACTGCTCCACACGATGCGAGTTCCCCAGCGAGTCGTAGACCGTCAGCGGCACCATGTTGGAATAGGAGTCGGCATTGGTGGGATCGAACGCAGTCGCCGCAGGCACCACCTTCGCATCCGCGTCCAGATTCACCTTGTTGGTGATGGTGCTGGTCGCCTGCGGATTGATGTTCCCCACCGGCACCGTCATGCCGATCAGGCTGGTGCCGCCCGGCGCGTAGCCCATCAGCTGCTGGCCCTGGGCGTTGACGATCTTGTGGTCCTTGTCGGCGAAGAACTGGCCGTTGCGCGTGTACAGCGTCGCGCCGTTGGGTTGGGTGACGACGAACAGGCCCTTGGCCCCATCGATGGCCATGTCGAACTGGTTGCCCGATGTCGACACGATGCCGGTCGTGAAGCGCTGGTTGATGGACGCCACCTGCACGCCCAGGCCCACGCGGGAGCTGGCATACACGTCGGCAAAGGTGGCCGAGCCGGACTTGAAGCCGACCGTGCCGGAGTTGGCGATGTTGTTGCCGATGACATCCAGGTTTTGCGAGGCGGCGTTCAGACCGCTGAGACCTTGACCGAAACCCATGAGTGACCTCTTTCAGTGCGTGCTGCGTTGAATCGTTGACTTGGAACCGGGACGGCGCGCTTGCCGACCCCTGGAATTACATGACCTGCCGGATGTCCAGCAGGGAAATCTTGCCGCCCAGGGCCAGGTTCAGCTTGAGGCCTTCGGTGGTGTAGGCGATGCTGTTGATGTGGCCGGACGTGAGCGCCTGGACGGACACCGGCTGCCCCTTGTCGTCGGACGCGCTCACCTGGACGGTGTAGGCGCCGTCCGGCACCGGCGCGCCGGCGGAATCCAGGCCATCCCAGCTCATGGGATAGACGCCGGCATCCTTGGCGCCGAGGTCATATTCGCGCACGACCTTGCCGGCGGAATCCAGGATGGAGATCTTGCCCTTCGTCGCGCCCGACATCAGGTCGATGCCGAAGGGCGTGGCCGTCTTGGCTCCGGACGCAGGATCGCTGCCCAGGGAGATCTTTTCGCCCGGATAAAGGATGTCCTTGCCGATCAGGCCGGCGGCCTGCAGGGACTGGGACATGTCCATCTGGCCCGACAGGGCCAGCAGGGTGTTGTTCAACTGCTGGATCCCGTTGACCATGGACAGCTGCGCGATCTGCGACGTGACCTGGGCGTTGTCCATGGGATTGAGCGGATCCTGGTTCTGCAGCTGCGTGACCAGCAGGGTCAGGAAGCGGTCCTGGGTGTCGCCCATCAGGGATTTGGTCTGGGCGCCGGCCAGCGCGCTGGCGGCGTTGGATCCGTAGACGTCGTTGACGGTTGCCATGATCGGATTCCTTATTGACCGATGGTCAGGGTTTTGGCCATCAGGGACTTGGCCGTGTTGATGACCTCGACATTGGCCTGGTACGAGCGCGAAGCGGAAATCATGTTGACGGTTTCGGCCACGACATCGACGTTGGGCAGGGTGACGTAGCCGCGGGCGTCGGCCAGCGGGTTGCCCGGATCGTACTGGATGCGGGCGGGCGCGTTGCTTTCCTGCACGGCCGCGACCCGCACCCCGCCGACGGCTTCCGACTGGGCGGACGGCGTCATCTGGAAGACGACCTGACGGGCCCGGTAGGGCTGGCCATCCGGCCCGACGGCGCTGTCGGCGTTGGCGATGTTGCTGGCCGTGACGTTCATGCGTTCGGACTGGGCGGCCAGGGCGGAACCGGCGATCTGGAATATGCTGAGAGTGGACATGTGCGTGATTTCCGTGGGCCGGTTACTGCTGCAGCGCCGTCAGCAAGGATTTGATGCGGCCGTTCAACACCTGCAGATCCGTCTGGTATTTCGCGGTATTGTCGGCGAACTGGACGCGTTCGACGTTCATGTCGACCGTATTGCCATCCAGGCTGGGCTGCAGGGGAACGCGATAGAGTTCCTCGGCCGGACCGGTGGAATGCGCCCGGGCGGGGATGTGACGCGACGAGGTCAGCGTCAGGGACGTGTCCGGCAGGCGGGGCACGCCGGAGTTCTCGCCCATCGCCTCGCGCAGCGTAGCGTTGAAGTCGATGTCGCGCGCCTTGTAGTTGGGCGTGTCGGAATTGGCGATGTTCGTCGCCAGAAGTTCCTGTCGCTGCTGACGCAGGGCCAGGGCTTTCTGATAGAACTCGAAGTCCTTGCCGATTCGATCGATCATGGCATGCAATGCATTCAGGTGAATTGAAGTACGCATCCACCGGGCACCAAATGATCCCTGACCATTCGCGGCTTTAGCGCACAGTGGCATAGTACGGCTCCCCCTCGCGCCATAAAGGCCGGAACAAAGCGGGGTTTGAAGGGCTATTCAGGCAATGTCGCCTCCGCTTCGTTTCGGGATGCGGGGCCGGGCATCTTCTACAATGCGGACATGAGCATCCGCCCCGCCCCGCCGATCACCGCCCCGATCGCGGCCATCGCCCGCCGCTGGCTGGCGGCCGCCGCCTGCCTGGCCGCCTGCGCCCTGCCCGGCGCGGCGAGCGCGCAGGCCGCCGCCGTCCAGGATCCGGCCGCCATCGCCGCCCAAGTGGAAGCGCTCCTGAAGGACCGCGCGGAATCCTACCCCGGCACGGCCACGATCACGGTGGATCCGCCGCGCATCACCAATCAGGCGGCCTGCAGCCGGATGGACACCTTTCTGGCCGGATCCGGCGGACTGCGGTCGCGGACCTCGGTGGGGGTCCGCTGCCTGGCCCCCCAGCCCTGGACGCTGTACGTGCAGGCCAGCGTCCAGATCACGGGCCGCTATTTCGTGGCCAACCGCACGCTGGATCGCGGGGCCGTCATCAGCCTGGACGATCTGGACACACGGGAAGGCGATCTGCTGCGCCTGCGCCGGGTGATCAGCGACCCGGCGCACGTGGTCGGCTGGATCGTCACGCGCCGCATCCGCGCGGGCGGGCCGATCGAAGACAGCGCCCTGCGCGACCCGAATTCCGTCCAGCGCGGCCAGCAGGTGCGCACCGTGGCGCGCGGCACGGGTTTCGTGGCTTCGGGCGAAGGCCAGGCCCTGGAATCGGGCAGTCCGGGCACGCAGATCCAGGTGCGCACCCCCAATGGCCAGATCATCACCGGCACGGTGCTGGATGCGCATACGGTTCAGGTTATGATGTGATGTCGGCCGGCCGCACAGAGGGCTAAAGATTCGCGCCGCGCTGCCGTAACAAGGGGTGCACCATTTGACCCTGTCCTTTCACCCGGAGACGAGCCTTGAAAGTCAATTCCACATCGTCCAACCCCTTGCTCAACGGGGTTACCGGGAATACGCGCAGCGATAACGCCGGCCATGCCGCGTCCCACGCGGGCAGCAGCCGTTCCGAAGTCGACCTCAGCCCGGCCGCCCGGCAGCTGGCCGCACTGAACAACAGCGACGCCGACGTCCAGACCGCGCGGGTCCAGCAGATTCGCGATGCCCTGGCCTCCGGCGAACTGAAGATCGACGCGGGCCGCATCGCCGACAGCCTGCTGGCCAGCGTGCGCGAACTGCTGAAATAATTCAAGAATCGACAGACCAGCACAGGCTGGGCACATCCCGGAATCGCGGCAGTCCAGAGACGCGCCCGGACTCGCGTTCCTTCTCCAGCAAGCGGATCTCCTCGGTGACGTAATCGGCAAAGACCCGGATCCTGGCGGGCAGGTGCCTGCGGCTCAGGTAACACAGGTAATGCCCCCCGTCATCGGGCGCATACGGCGCAAGACACTCGATCAATCCGCCCGCCCGGACGGCGTCGCCCACCAGATAGCCGGGCAGCTGGGCCACGCCCCGGCCCTGCCTCGCGGCCTGCAGGATGAGATCCAGGTCGTTGAAGATATCGGGCCCGGATATCCGGCGCCGCAAAGCCTGGCCGCCCACCTTGAACTCCCAGTCCCGGAGACGGCCGGATGCCTCTCGAAAGGCGATGCACTGGTGGCGATCCAGGTCCCCGACGACGCGCGGCACCCCATGGGCCGCAATATAAGAGGGAGACGCGCAGACGACCCAGGGCATCGGGATCAGCTGCCGCGCCACGATGTCGCTGTCCTCCAGCCTGCCGTCGTGGAAGGCGACGTCGATGCGGTCGCCGGCGAAATCGGCCGGTTTCCGGCTCAGCAGCAATTCGGTGGTGATGTCGGGATAACGGGCATGGAACCGGTGCAGCAGCGGAGCGATCACCCCGCGCCCGAAGCCCGGCGAGGCCTGAATGGACAGATGGCCCCGCGGCGGCCCGTCGCGCAATTCCCGCATGTCGTCCAGCGCGCGGACGATGCGCTCCACGCCGGGCAGGCAGTTCTCGTAGAAGATTTCACCTTCGCGGGTCAGCGAGGTGTTGCGGGTCGTGCGCAGGAACAGGCGGGCGTCCAGCTGCGCCTCGAGCTTGCGCACGCTGCGGCTGACCGCGGAACGGTCGATGCCGAGCCGGTCGCCCGCGCGTGAAAAACTGCCTTCCCGGGCCACCGCCAGAAAGGCGACGACGCCCGCATAGCTGGTGGCGAAACTGCTGGCGAAGGTGTCGGCCGCGCGCGGGCGATCGTCCGACACCCGGATGCTGGTGCTGGTGTTCATACCCCCTAGACGCGCCAGACATGAGGTTTGTGACACCCGGCATGCGCCGGTCCGCCCGGAACGGCATGCCGCCCCTGCACGGGATGACCTGTCTCTCAGGCGAGGCCGGCCTTGTCCAGCCCGAAGACCTTGTCGGCCGAGCCCGGCACGGTCTTGAACGCGATGTTCGCCCGGTTCCAGCCATTGATGGCCATCACGCCAAACGTCAGGTCGGACAGTTCCTTCTCGCTGAACTGCGCGCGCACCCGTTCATAGATCTCGTCCGGGACGCCATGCGCCGGCAGCGCCGTCAGGACCTCCGTCCAGGCCAGGGCGGCGCGTTCGCGCGGCTCGAACAGCGTGGATTCCCGCCAGATGGCCACATGATGCAGCCGCAGTTCCCGCTCGCCATGCAGGCGCGCCTCCTTCACGTGCATGTCGAGGCAGAAGCCGCAGCCGTTCATCTGCGAAGCGCGGATGGACACCAGATCCCGGATCGGCTGTTCGATGGCCCCTTTCGTCAGAACATTGCTGAACTCCAGGAACTTCTTGAACAGATCCGGCGACTGCTGAATGTAATCGAGGCGTTGCGTCATCACGAGACTCCTATCATGATCCATATGCCCGCCGTCCGATTGGCGGCGGCTCGGAGAAATTCTAGGCAGCCACGCCGGCGCCCGGTAGGCCTTCCGAAGGCCGCACGGTGTTGCACGGGGCGCATCAAAACGAGGCCCCGGCGCCGGGGCCGGGTGTAAGCTGCCCCATCGCCCCGGAGGACCCCCACCCATGACTGACGGCACGCAAACTTTCCTGTCCCACCAGCCCCGCCTGAAGAGCATCGCCTACCGGATGCTGGGTTCCTGGGCCGAAGCCGAGGACGTGGTCCAGGATGCCTGGCTGCGCTGGCACGGATCCGCGCGGGAAAGCATCGACAATGCCGAGGCCTGGCTGGTGTCGGCGGTCACGCGGCTGTCCATAGACCGGCTGCGCGCCGCCAAGGTCCGCCGCGCGCACTACGAAGGCATCTGGCTGCCCGAACCCGTCCTGGCCGACGACGCCCGGTCCCCTGAACAGATCATCGACCGATCCGAGAACATCTCGTTCGCGCTCCTCAGCGTCCTGGAGCGCCTGTCTCCCGAAGGGAGGGCGGCATACCTGCTGCACGACATCTTCGACGAAGACTACGCGGAAATCGCCGCCACCCTGGGCAAGACCCAGGCCGCGTGCCGACAGCTCGTCGCCCGCGCCAGAAAACAGATCCAGCAAGGGCACAGGCGGACCCGCGTCGACCCGCGCACGCAGGAACGCCTGCTGAGGGAATTCGCGCACGCGGCTTCGACGGGCGATTTTTCCAGCCTCAAGGCCCTGTTCGCCGCCGACGCGGAACTGATCGGCGATGGCGGCGGCAAGGTGCCCAGCTTCGGCAGGCCGCTGCAAGGAGGAGAGCGGATCGCGCAGCTCTACCTGGCCAGCGCGCTGCGCTACCCGGAGCGGGTCCTCTACCAGCCGACCCGCATCAACGGCGAATGGGGCTTCTTGCGATTCATCGACGGGACGCTGGAATCCGCGCAGCACCTGCTGATCGACGACACCGGGATTTTCCGGATCTACGCGCAGCGCAACCCGGACAAGCTCGCCCATATTCCCGCGACGCCGGACGGACAGTCCCGCAGCGCGCGCCCGGCGAGCTGAACGCCCCGGGGAAGCGCCGGGGTGCGCCTGATATAATTTTCGTACCGCTTTTCCAGCCCGACGGGATTATTCCACCATGAGCCACATCGACGCGCTGCTGCAGTGCGTGGACGAACAATCCGAACTGCTGAACGATTTCATCCAGGTCCTGGAAGCCGAAGGCGCCCTGCTGCTGGAAACGCCTTCCAACGAAGCGCTGGGCGCGCTCACCACGCGCAAGAACGACTACGCCCGCCGCCTGAGCGAACTGGACCAGGCCCGCGCCGCGACTCTGGCCAGCATGGGACAGGCGGACGACCGCGCCAGCATCGACGTCGTCTGCGCCCTGCATCCCGACCTGCGTCCCGCCTTCGACACCCTGTTCGAACGCGCGGCGCACGCCAGCGCCCTGAACCAGGACAACGGCCAGATCCTGAAGACCTTCATGGAACACAACCAGCAGGCGCTGGACACCTTGCGCGGCCTGATGGGCCAGGATCTGTACGACGCCCGCGGGCGCCTGTCGAAGAAATAAGCCCGCCCGACCGCCGGCCGCTTCAGGCCAGCAGTTCCTTCAGCGCATACAGTTTCAGCAGGCCGGCAGGCGACTGGCGCACCGCCAGTTGATCGCCGCCCAGCATGCGGGCCGCCACGCGGGCAGCCGGCGCCAGGACCGGGTCCTGCACCAGACGCCAGGCGGCCAGCCCCATCTGGGCGGCCAGGACCGCCCGATCCACCAGCGGTTCCCGGCCTTTCGCATCGGCCAGCCAGGGCGTCGCCAGGCGCCAGGCCGCATGGCATTCCTGGCGCAGGACCATCGCCGTCGCCGCCAGCTCCAGATCCGGGGTCTCGCAGCCCATCAGGGCATGCCAGACCCGCAGCACGCGGCCATCCAGAGGATCCACCGCCCGCAGGCAGACCAGGCGCACGGCCAGCGGGGGTTCTCCGCGAGCCTGCAACTGCGCATCCCCCAGGCCGGCCCACCAGGCCGCCTGCGCCCCGTCGAGACCCGCCGGGGCCAGCAGCCCGGCGAACAGGTCCGCGGCCAGAGGCTGCAGGCGCAGACGCTGGGCGGCGGCGGACGCCACGCAGGCTTCGCCGTCCTGGTGGATCCGGGTGCGGGCGCCGCAGACGGAAATCCAGGCATGGCCCCGGGCGCTGAGCGCCCGCAGCAAGGCCTGGCTGCCGCCCTCGAAGACATGCCACGGAGCCGGGGCCTGGCCCTCGGATTCCAGTTCCACCTGCAACGACAGGGCGTCGGCGGGCGAAGGCGCCACAGCCGAAGCCCCCTGCGGGGCATGCCAGCCGTCGGCCAGGCCGGCCTGCTGGATGGCCGCCGCCAGGGGCCGGCACCGGTCGTCGAACCAGGCGGCCCCCGACCATGCGCCGCGCCGCCCTTGCCAGGCCAGGGCCTGGCGGTCATGCACGACCAGCGCCGCCCGCGATTCGCCAGCGGCCGCCCGCGCCACCCGGCGCAGGTGATCGATGGCGTCGGCGGCGGCCGGCAGGTCGCCGGCCGCGCGGCTGCGCCACAGATCGTAGGCTTCCGACAGCACCGGATCCTCGTCCATCAGGGCCACGGCGGCCCGCAGCTCGTCCAGCCCCAGGGAATCGCCCTGAGGGGATTGCGTCAGCAGCTGGGGCAGCAGCACCTGCTGGCGGCGGCGCTCGGCGGCGGATTCCGCGCTGTGTTCCGGCTGGGTGATCGACAGCAAGGCGGCCAGATCGGCCTCGGTGGGCGCGAACTGCGGGCGTGCCGACTGCAGGGGCACCAGCGCCCGGTCCACCAGTTCGGCCGCCGTCAGGAAGAGCAGGTTTTCGGGAACCTTCTGCCCATTGGACACGTAATGGATGGGCAGACGGTAGCGGATGGCCGTATCCAGCGCCGCCCCCAGGCAGGCGGCCTCGTCGATCTTGGTGATGACGCAGCCGCGCAGGGGCGTGCCGCCGTCGCGCGCGTAGGAACGCGCGACCTCGTCCAGCGTGTCGCCGTGGCTGGACGCATTCAGGGCCAGCAGGCGCTCGACCCGGCGGCCGGCGCCGGCCAGCAGCGCCGCCTGATCCGCCACGTAGCGGTCCCGCTGGCTGATGCCCACATTGTCGATCAGCACGGTCTGGTCCGGGCGCACGGTCTGCAGGACGCGGCGCAATTCGTGCACGTCCTGCACGACATGCACCGGCACCCGCATCATCTGGCCGTAGATCTTCAGTTGCTCATGCGCCCCGATCCGGTAGGTGTCGGTCGTCAGCAGCACCAGGCTGCCGGGGCCGCCGCGCCGCACGCAGCGCGCGGCGAGCTTGGCGATCGTGGTGGTCTTGCCGACCCCGGTGGGTCCCACCAGGGCCAGCGCCAGACCGGGCTGCCACAGGTCGTCTTCCGATTTCAGGACGGGCAGGTGCTTGACCAGTTCGCCGCGGGCCCACTGGATGGCGGTCCGGTCGCCGGAGAGTTCCGGCAAGGTCTTGATCATGGCCCGCAGCAGGGTCGTGCTGAAGCCGAAGCGCAGCAGATTCTGGAACAGCGTGACGGCCTGGGGCGAGCGGCGCAGCTGATTGCCCCACAGCAGTTCGTCGATGCGGCTTTCCAGGGAACCCTTCAGCTCGCCGATGACGCTGGCCAGATCATCGCCGGGAGGCGGCGCGGCGCGCGGCGGCGATGCGGCCGGGTGAACGGCCGGGGACGAAGCCGCAGGCGCGGGATCGGGGGGAACGGCGGCGCGCGGCGCGGCGGGCGCCGGATGGTCCGGAGCCCGATCGCGATCGGGCAGCGAGGTTTCGTCGGTGGCCAGGATCTCCACCCCGCCGTTGACCCGCTTGTTGGAAATGATGAGGGCCTCGGACCCCAGCGCCAGACGCACCTGACGCATGGCTTCCCGGTTCGTGGCGCCAAAGAAACGGCTGATGTTCATGCGGGATTCCCGCCAATGACTGCTGTGATCCGAATCATACGCTCCTCAGGGATCTCGGCGCTGGACAGCACGGCCATGTGCGGCAGGTGGTGGCGCAGGAACCGCGACAGCGACGCCCGCAGCATGGGGGGCACGACCAGCACCGGCGCATTGCCCCGGTCTTCCTGTTCCTGGGCCAGGCGCTGGGTTTCGGCGAGCAGGTTCTCGGCCAGCCCCGGTTCCAGCGCCCCGTTGGCGCCCAGGGCCTGCATCAGCACGCGTTCCAGGCGGGAATCCAGGCCGATGACGCGCAGTTCCTCTTCGCCCGCGAACCAGTGCTGGACGATGGCGCGGCCCAGCCCCACCCGCACCTGGGCCAGGAGTTCGTCCAGATTCGGCCCCGATCCGGCGGGGTTGAGGCTGGCCAGACGCGGCGCATGCTCGGTGACGACTTCGAGGATGGTGCGCATGTCGCGGATGGGCACGTCCTCGTCCAGCAGGCTGCGCAGCAGGTTCTGCAGCTGCGGCAGCGCAATGGTCTTGGGCACCAGGTCCTCGATGAGCTTCGGGACTTCGCGGGCCACGTGATCCAGCAGCTGCTGGGTCTCCTGGCGGCCCAGCAGCTTGGCCCCGTAGCGGTGCATCAGGTGATTGAGGTGCGTGGCGACGACGGTGGCGGCATCCACCACGGTGTAGCCGGAAATCTGCGCCTGCTCGCGCAGGGACGGGTCGATCCAGACGGCGGGCAGGCCGAACGCCGGATCCTTGGTCGGCACGCCCTGCACCGGGCTGGTGACGCCGCCCGGATCGATGGCCAGCCACTGGCCGGTCTGCGCCACGCCGCGGCCGATCTCCACGCCGAACAGCAGGATGCGGTAGTCCGTGGGCTTGATTTCCAGATTGTCGCGAATGTGCACGACCGGCGGCAGGAAGCCCATTTCCTGGGCGAACTTCTTGCGCAGGCTGCGGATGCGATGCAGCAATTCCCCGCTTTGCTGGTGATCGACCAGGGAAATCAGGCGGTAGCCGACCTCCAGCCCCAGCGGATCGACGGGCGACACGTCATCCCAGCTGGCTTCGGCGGCGGCCGCCACGGCGGCGGCCTGTTCCTGGTCCGGACGGCCGGCCGCCGTCTTCAGGTCGCGCTGCTGGCGCTGGTACAAGGCCCAGCCGCCCCCGCCGATGATGGCGGCCAGCAGAAGGAAGGCCACGTGCGGCATGTTCGGGATCAGGCCCATCAGGGTCAGGATGCCCGCCGTGATGAACATGACGTTCGGATTGGAGAACAGCTGGCCCAGCATCTGCTGGCCGACGTCCTGGTCGGTGGCCACGCGCGACACCACCACGCCGGCGGCCGTGGAGATCACCAGCGCGGGGATCTGGGCCACCAGGCCGTCGCCGATGGTCAGCAGGGTATAGACGTTGCCGGCATCGGCCACGGACATGTCGTGCTGGGCCACCCCGACGATCAGGCCGCCCAGGACGTTGATCACCATGATCAGCAGGCCGGCCACGGCATCGCCGCGCACGAACTTGCTGGCGCCGTCCATGGCGCCGTAGAACTCGGCCTCCTGGGAGACTTCCGAACGGCGGCGGCGGGCCTCGTCCTCGCCGATCAGGCCGGCGTTCAGGTCGGCGTCGATGGCCATCTGCTTGCCCGGCATGGCGTCCAGGGTGAAGCGCGCGCCGACTTCGGCGATGCGCCCCGCGCCCTTGGTGATGACGATGAAGTTGATGATCACCAGGATGATGAAGACGACGATCCCGACGGCGAAATTGCCGCCGACCAGGAAGTGTCCGAAGGCCTCGATCACGTGGCCGGCGGCCGCCGGGCCTTTGTGGCCGTTCATCAGCACCACGCGGGTGGACGCCACGTTCAGCGACAGGCGCAGCAGGGTGGCGAACAGCAGCACCGAGGGGAAGGCGGCGAAGTCCAGGGGCTTGCGGGTGAACATGGCCACCAGCAGGATCATCACCGACAGCGAGATGTTGAAGGTGAACAGCAGGTCCAGGATGAACGGCGGCAACGGCAGGATCATCATGGCCAGCACCATGAGGATCAGCACCGGTCCGGCCATCAGACGGGCCTGCCCGAAGCCTTGGTTCTTGAGGAAATCCAGAAAACTGTTCATGTGACGAATGCGTGAGCCGGTTCAGGGCGGTGTTGCGGATCGAGTTCGGGGGGGACCTGCAAGGCCTGCGGCGCCTGCGGCAGTGTACCCGAGCCATGTTGCCAGGTACGGACCTGGTACACCCAGGCCAGGACTTCGGCCACCGCCGCGTACAGGGCGGCGGGAATTTCCTGGTCCAGCTCGACGTGATGGTAGAGAGCGCGCGCCAACGGAGGGGCTTCCAGTTGGGCGACCTTGTGGTCCTGCGCCAACTGGCGGATCTGGGCGGCGATCAGGCCCGCGCCCTTGGCCACCACCACCGGCGCCCCGCCCTGCCCGTCGCGATAGCGCAAGGCCACGGCGTAATGGGTCGGGTTGGTGACGACGACGTCGGCGTCGGGCACGGCGCTCATCATGCGCCGCCGGGCCATGGCCCGCTGCTGCTGGCGGATGCGGCCCTTCACGTGGGGATCGCCTTCGCTGTCCTTGTGTTCCTGCTTCACGTCTTCGCGGGACATGCGCAGCTGCTTGGCGTGGTTCCACAACTGCCAGGGCACGTCGATCAGCACCAGGATGATCAGGGTCGAGGCGATCAGCAGGCAGCACAGCGCCACCAGGCTGAGCCCCCGGGCCAGGGCATCGTCGAGCGACATGTGCGACAAGGCCAGCATGTCGCTCAGGTACGCCCAGATGACCTTGACGGCCACGAAGCCGATCAGCACCGCCTTGGCCAGCGTCTTCACGAGTTCGACCAGGGTCTGGGCCTGCACGAAGCGCTTCATGCCCTTCAGGGGATTGAGGCGTTCGAACTTGGGTTCGAGCGCCTTGGGCGAGAGCAGGAACCCGCCCAGGGCGACGGAGGAGAAAACGCCCACGACCATCAGCAGCGCGAAGATCGGCAGCAGGAGCAGCAGGCCCTGCCAGGCCGACATGCCGGCGACATTGAGCATGACCTGGGGATCGCCCACGATGCGGGTATCGAAGCCCAGGCCGCTGCGCAGCACGCCTTCCAGGGTGCGGAACAGGTCGCCGCCGACGAACCAGAGCGCCCCGATCCCGCAGATCAGCGCAAGAAAGGTGCCCAGTTCGCGCGAACGCGCGACCTGGCCTTCCTCGCGCGCCTTTTCAAGGCGCCGGGGCGAGGCTGGTTCGGTTTTTTCGAGATCGCTGTCCTCGGCCATGCGGGCGGCTATCCGGCAGTGTTAAAACAGCCTGGATTGTAGTCTGCCGCCTCCGGGCGGGAACAGCGGATAAAAGCGCAATACCCGCGACAATTCAAGGGCTTGCCAGGCGGGCGACAGGGCCGGGGACGTCGGCGGGCTGGCTGGCTTGCTCGAAACGCTGATAGTCCAGGCCGATGCGCACCGCGCCCCAGCGGGCGCCGTCGAGCTCCACGGGCATGGATACGTCCGTGATGATCTCGCCCGTGTCGCGCATATACGTCTGGCACAGCACGCCGCCCCGATTGCGGATGGCTCCCTGGCTGATCTGGTCGTCGAACAGCCGCTTGTCGCGGCAATGCGCCGTATCGTGCGCCACGTCGCCCGTCGGCGTCTGGGAATAGCGGCGATTATGGGTGGGCGCATAGCCGTTCACGTCGATCAGGATGGCGTAGGACCCGTGCGGGATGCGGTCCAGCACGCCGTCCAGCATCTGCTGCAGGGCCTGGTCGATCTTCCGGTCGTAGCCCACGTGGTAGCGCGGCGGCTGGCTGCCGGGAATCTGCCGATAGGCCCTGTCGAAGATGTCGGCTCCGTCCGCTTGCCCCTGGCGCAGCAGCGCCACCGCCCGATCGCGCAACTGCGCCAGGCAGGATTCCAGATGATCGAAGGGGGTCGCCCCCGTTCTCCAGGCCGCCAGCATTTCCTGCAGGCTTTCGGTCTGATTGCGCACGCCGTGCACCTGTTCGCGCATGGACTGCATGCGCTGGCGCAGCACGGCGCTGTGATCGGCCACGCGCTCGATGGAGGCGCTCATGGCCTGGTTCGTGTCATTGACCTGGGCCGCCTGCGCGCTCATGTCGTCCAGTTGCGCCCCCACGGCGCCGAGCTCCCGCACGAGCGAGCCGAACTGTCCGGCGAAATCGCCCACCAGGCCGTCCGAGGCCTGCAGGTCGGTATAGATGGCATGGCTCTGCTGTTCGGAATCGGAGACCAGCCCCAGGATTTCGCCCGTCTGCTGCACGATGTCGCCGGTGGCGGCATTGACGCGTTCGGCCAGCTTGCCGACTTCGGTGGCGACGACCGCGAAGCCCTGGCCCGCCTTGCCCGCCCGGGCGGCCTCGACCCCCGCGTTGAGCGCCAGCAGATGAGTCTGCAGAGCGATGTCCTTGATCAGACGGCTGGTGTCCTCCACGGACCGCGCCCGCCGGCTCAGCTGCGTGACGACCTGGGAAAAGGCCTGCATGCGGGCCGTGACCCGGGCCACGCGCCGCTGCAGATCGGCCAGCTGGTCCTGGGTGGCCTGCAGCCCGTCGAGCTGGGTGCGGAACACCCCCGCGGCCTGCAGGACGGTGTCGCTGGTCTGCTGGGACAGGCCCGCGATCTGCACGCCCTGCGCGGACAGGTTCTCGGCTTCCGCGGCCTGCGCCTGGGCCATGGTTTCGCATTCCTGGGTATGCGCCTGCAGCCGGGCGGCATTGATGGCGATGCGGATGCTGGACTGGCGCATGACCACCAGCCGTTCGCGCAGGACCCCTAGAAAGGAGCCGACCGACCAGGCCAGCGGGTTGAAAGTCCAGGCCCGGTCGTTCAAGGTCGCCCGACCCCGGCGCAACTGCCGCAGCAGCCGTCCCAGGCCCAGCGTTCTCCTGCGTAGAGAGGACATGCTGCCTCCTGTGTGGAAGAGGCCGACACCGGCCATGAGTCCGCCGGATCATCGCCGCCATGCCCGGTCCAGGTCATATTGAGTTTCAAGACTTACGCGAGACTTACATGTCGCCCGAATGTCACATTATCCAGGGAAAACCCCATGGCTCCGATTCTGACGGACTGCCGACAGTCCGCAGGGGACTGCGTCATGGTCTCTTCCCACGTCGCCACCTGCAGGTGGCTCCGATTCTGACGGCTGCCGACAGTCCGCAGGGGACTGTCGGCAGTCCGTCAGAATCCCAGGCTGGCCAGGAGGTCGTCCACCTGGTCCTGATTGGTGACGACGTCGTTCTTGCCCTGGGCGTTGACGACGGGGCCGTTGAGCAGGTTCTGGGTTTCCTCGCGCTTCTCGATGGGCGCGTTGTCGATCAGCACCTGCACCAGTTCGCTTTCGATGGCGCCGATCACCCCCAGCATCTTCATGATCACCTGGCCGGTCAGGTCCTGGAAGTCCTGGGCCATGATGATGTCCATCAGATTGTTCTGCGACGCCTGGGTCTTTTCCGGGACGCCCTTGATGAAGGCGCGGGTATCGTCCACCAGGGAACGGGCCTGGTCGAGTTCCACCGGATGGTCGAACCAGTCCTGCCACCGGGCGTCCAGCGCCTTGGCGTCCTTCTGCATGGATTCCTGCCAGGGCTGGGTCTGCTCGGCCGCGTTCAGCACCCGGTTGGCCGCCTGTTCGGTCATCTGCGCCACGTAGTGCAGGCGGTCGCGTGCATCGGGGATGGCATGCGCGGCATCCTTGATGGCCTGGTCCAGCCCGAGTTCGCGCATGTTCTCGCGCAGGGAGCGCGTCAATTGCGCGATCCTGTGGATCAGGTCCGGAGGCGTCTGCAGTTCGGAATTTCCCGTCGAGGATTGTTCTTCTGCCATGATGCGCCCCTCAGAGTTTCTCGAAGATCTTGTTCAGTTTTTCTTCGAGCGTGGCCGCGGTGAAGGGCTTGACCACGTAACCGCTGGCGCCGGCCTGGGCCGCCGCGATGATGTTCTCCTTCTTGGCCTCGGCCGTCACCATGAGCACCGGCAGATTGGCCAGGTTCGGATCGGCGCGGATGTTCTGCAGCATGGTCAGACCGTCCATATTGGGCATGTTCCAGTCGGACACGACGAACTCGAAGCCGCCGTTGCGCAGTTTCTCCAGGCCCTGGGCGCCGTCTTCGGCTTCGTCGACGTTTTCGTAACCCAGGTCTTTGAGCAGGTTTTTGATGATCCGGCGCATCGTCGGGAAATCATCGACGACCAGGATTTTCAAAGTTTTTTGGACCACGGATCGTTCTCCAGTCAATAAATCGGGCAGGATCAGAGGCGAAGGCCTGCCGTTTGTTCACACACGGTGCCCGTAGGCACCCGCACTTTTCAAAATCAATTCGCTGATGTCGTCCAGCGCGACGGCCTGCTCGGCGGCCCCGATCAGCAGGGCCTCGCGAGGCATGCCGAACACCACGCAGCTGGCCTCGTCCTGGGCGAAGGTCCGAGCGCCCGCCTGGCGCATGGCCAGCAGGCCCTGCGCGCCGTCCTTGCCCATGCCCGTCAGAATGACGCCCACCGCGTTCTTGCCCGCCACCTGGGCGGCCGAATGAAACAGGACGTCCACCGAGGGGCGGTGGCGGTTGACAGGGTCAGTGTATTCGAGCTTGACGACATAATTGGCCCCGGACCGCGCCAACTTCATGTGGGCGACGCCCCCGGGGGCCAGATAGACGTGTCCGGGCAACACACGCTGGCCGTCCTCGGCCTCGTGCACGTGCACGGCGCACAGGCCGTCCAGGCGCTGCACGAAGGACTTGGTGAAGCCCGCCGGCATGTGCTGGGTGATCATGATGGCCGGGCTGTTGGCCGGCAGGGGCTCCAGCACATGGCGGATGGCCTCGGTGCCCCCCGTGGAGGAGCCGATCATGATGAGCTTTTCCGTCGTGGAGAAGGTCTCGGCCAGGCGGGGCCGCGCCGGCGCATCGCCGGCGGGCGCGGTTCGTGGCCGCAGGCGGGCATGGGAGGCCGCGCGGATCTTGTCGGCGATCATGTCGCCGTATTCCATCAGGCCGTCGCGCAGCCCCAGCTTGGGCTTGGTGACGAAATCGACCGCCCCGAGTTCCAGCGCCCGCAGCGTGACTTCGGAATTGCGTTCCGTCAGCGAGGACACCATGACGACCGGCATGGGCCGCAGGCGCATCAGTCGCTCCAGGAAATCCAGGCCGTCCATGCGCGGCATTTCGACGTCCAGGGTCAGGACGTCGGGATTGTGCTGCTTGATGAGTTCGCGGGCGATCAGAGGGTCGGGCGCGGTGGCGACGACTTCGAGGTCGGGCTGCGCGTTGATGATTTCCGTCATCAGGCTGCGCACCAGTGCCGAGTCATCCACGCACAGGACACGAATTTTCTTTGAATCAGCCATATCAGCAAGGTGTCCCTGGATCAGGCGAGGGCATAGACTGTCTGCCCCTGCAGGCGTAGGGATTTCGTCAGATAAGTAAAGTTTTCGGAATGCCCCGCGAACATGAGGCCGCCCGGTTTCAGCAGGGGCACGAAGCGTTCCAGAATCCGGGTCTGGGTGGGCTTGTCAAAATAGATCATCGTATTGCGGCAGAAGATCGCGTCGAATTTCTGGCTGATCGGCCAGGCGGGCGCGACCAGGTTCAATTCCTCGAAGGTCACCAGGTTGCGGATCACGGGCTTGACCATCGCCATGCCGGCCTGCCGCCCCGTGCCGCGCAGGAAGTACCGGCGCAGGAACTCGGGCGGGATGGGTTTGATGCGGTCCAGGGTATAGACGCCCTTGCGCGCCTGCGCCAGCACCTGGAGGTCGATGTCGGTGGCCAGCACGGAAATCCCCGCATCGGACTGGCCGCAGGCGTCATGCAGCGTCATGGCCAGTGTATAGGGTTCTTCGCCGGTGGACGAGGCGCAGCACCAGATGGAAATGGGCTTGCGCCGGGTACGCACGAAATCGGCCAGGATCTGGAAATGATGCTGTTCGCGAAAGAACGCCGTGTGATTGATGGTGAAGGCGCTGATGAAGCGGTCCCATTCCTCGGACTGGGGATTCTGTTCCAGGTAGTTCAGATAATCGCGCACCGCGCCCAGGCCGGCATGATGCGCGCGCAACCCCAGGGTGCGCGCCGCCATGTCCTTCTTGTGATCCCCCAGCACGATCCCGGCGCGCTTGTGCAGGAGGTCGACGGTCCGCCCGAGATCCTGCGCATCCGCCTTGGGCAGGGCCGGCTGCGAGAAATAGGAAACGGACGCGGCGTCATGGATCATGGCGGGCCCTGGCCTCAAGCCCTGCCCAGCGCCAGCGGCGGGTGCGCCGCCGAGGGGGAATACCCCAACTGCCCGCCGTGCACGTCGATGACCGGACCGCCTTCCTGGATGTGGAAGGCCGATACCGCCGCGCTGAGCTGCTCGGCCTGGTCCTGAAGGGACCCGGCGGCGCTGGCGGCTTCCTGGACCAGGGCGGCATTCTGCTGCACGACCTGGTCCATGTCGGTGACGGCGGCGTTGATCTGGCCGATGCCTTCGGCCTGTTCGCGCGACGCGGAGGAAATCTCGTTCATGATGGCCGTCACACCCTGCACCGACCGGACGATGTCCTCCATGATGCGACCCGCATCCTGAACGCGTTCCGACCCTTCGCGGATGCGGACCACGGAGTCCTCGATCAGGCCCTTGATTTCCTTCGCGGCCTGGGCGCTGCGCTGCGCCAGCGAGCGGACTTCGCCCGCCACGACGGCAAACCCCTTGCCCTGTTCGCCCGCGCGCGCGGCCTCGACCGCCGCGTTCAGGGCCAGGATGTTGGTCTGGAAGGCGATGCCGTCGATCACGCTGACGATCTCGGCGATCTTCTTCGAACTGCCGGTGATGCCCGTCATGGTCTCGGCCACGCTGGACACCGCCGCCCCGCCCCGCTGGGCGACGTCGGCCGCGCCCTTGGCCAACTGGTCGGCCTGCGCGGCATTGTCGGAATTCTGGCGCACGGTGCTGGCCAGCTGTTCCATGCTGGCGGCGGTCTGCTGCAGGGAAGCCGCCTGCTGTTCCGTGCGGCTGCTCAGATCGGTGTTGCCGGCGAAGATCTCCTGCGACCCCAGGCGGATTTCGCCCACGCCGCCGCGCACCTGGGCAACCATGCGCACCAGGCCTTCCTGCATGCGCTGCATGGCCAGGTACAGCACGCCGATCTCATTGCGCGAAGGCACCTGGATCGAGGCCGTCAGGTCCCCCGCCGCGATCCGGTCGAAATGTTCCCCCGCCTGTCGCAGGGGGCGCAACACCACCCGCTGCAGGAACAGGTAAGCCGCCACGGCCGCCAGCAAGGCAATCACCATGGACACTCCGACGATGATGACCACCCACCGCAGGTGGGCGCTTTCGGCTTCGATCGACTGTCCGGCGAGGATGCTCTGATTCCGCTTCAGCGCGTCATAGGCCTCACTGAACTGCTGCTCGGCCGGCTGGACGCGATTTTTCTGTTGCGCGACGTACTGATCCATGTGGCCGCTCTGCAACTGCGCGAGCGCCGCCGGCAAGATGTCTCCAACCAGCTCGCCAAAAAGCCGGTTGATCTGCTCGCGGCCGCTGTCGGGGCCGAAATACTGGCTGGCCGAGGAATTGAAGAGTTCCATGGTTTCGCGCGAGCGGCCAAGCGCGGCTTGCGACAAGGCGATCAGCGCGCGCGAATCCTGGCTGAGCTCGCCGGCGGAATTTCCGTCGCCATCGTTCCACGCCGACGAGATGGCATTGTTCGTCAAATCGCTGTTGACCACGATGCTGGCCAGCGCGCGCCCCATCAGCACCTGCCCATCGCGGTACTGGCCGACCGCATCATCCAGCACCGAAATAGCGTCCTGCCGATTGGCGATGCGCTGAAGCGCGTCATTGTTCATCTTCAGGGACAAGACTCCGAGCAGAGCCCCCGAAATGAGCATGATGAAGAAAAAAACAAGCACCAGAACCAGACTGGTGCGGACCTTGAGCGCGCTGAAAAGACGCTTTCGACCTGCCTGCATGGAATCAGAACCTCGTGGGCATGAATGTGTCTACGAAACAATGGGTGGCCGGCCGGCTTCAGGCGACCGCGTCTTCGACCAGCGCCATTTCCTCGCTGGTCATGAGTTTCTCGATATCCACCAGGATCAGCATGCGGTCGCCCACGGTGCCGATGCCGGTCAGGTGCTCGGTGGAGAAGGCCGAGCCGAATTGCGGCGCCGAACTGATCTGCGACGCCTGCAGGATCAGCACGTCGGAGACGCCGTCGACGACCACGCCCACGACCCGCGAACTGATGTTGAGAATCACCACCACGGTCTGGGCGGTGTATTCCACATTGTCCATATTGAACTTCATGCGCAGGTCGACGATGGGGACGATGACCCCGCGCAGATTGGTCACGCCCTTGATGAAGGACGGGACATTGGCGATGCGCGTCACGGTCTGGCTGTCGTAGCCCCGGATCTCCTGCACCTTCAGGATATCGATGCCGTATTCCTGGCTGGCCAGGGTGAAGATCAGGAATTCCTTGCCTTGGGTTTCGGCCTGATCTTGTTTGACGTCCGTAAGATTCATGGTGGCTCCGTAGCGGAAAGGATGGGGATCAGGCTGCCGTGGCCGGCGAGCGCAGGGAGGCGGCGCGGCGCAGCGCGAAGACGTCCACGATCAGCGCCACGCTGCCATCGCCCAGAATGGTGGCGGCGGAAATCCCCGGCACCTTGCGGTAATTGGTTTCCAGGTTCTTGACGACGACCTGATGCTGGCCGATCAGGTGATCGACCATCAGCGCGAAGCGCTGGTCCTCGGCCTGCAGGATGACGGCGATGGCCTTGGTCAGATCGGTCTCGGCTCCGCCCACATTGAAGACTTCATGCAGGGCCACGACCGGCAGGTATTCGCCGCGCACGTGCAGCATCTGCTCGGTGTCGGAAATGCGATGGATCTGCTCGGCGCTGGCCTGCATGGACTCGGTCACGTGCGACAGCGGCAGGATGAAGGTTTCCTCGCCGACCTTGACCGACATGCCGTCCAGGATGGCCAGGGTCAGCGGCAGCACGATGCGCGTGGTCGTGCCCTGCCCCTTGCGGGACGACAGCTGCACGTGCCCGCCCATGCTCTGGATGTTGCGGCGCACGACGTCCATGCCCACGCCGCGCCCGGAAATGTCCGTGACTTTTTCGGCGGTGGAAAAGCCCGGCGCGAAGATCAACTGCCAGATTTCGTCGTCGGGCGTGGCGTCGGACACCGGGAACCCCAGCGCGACGGCCTTCTTCATGATCTTTTCACGGTTCAGCCCCGCCCCGTCGTCGATCACGTCGATGATGATCTGCCCGCCGTTGTGCTGGGCGGACAGGATGAGCGTGCCTTCCGGGTCCTTGTCCTGCGAAATGCGGACTTCGGGCGTTTCGATGCCGTGGTCCAGGCTGTTGCGCACCAGGTGGGTCAAGGGGTCGATGATGCGCTCGATCAGGCTCTTGTCCAGTTCAGTGGCCTGGCCCTTGGTGACCAGCTTGATCTGCTTGCCCAATTTGTGGGCGTTTTCGCGCACCACCCGGGGGAAGCGGCTGAAGACGTAATCCATGGGCATCATGCGGATGGACATGACCGCTTCCTGCAGGTCGCGGGCATTGCGTTCCAGCTGTTCGATGCCGTTGAGCAGGCGGTCGTGCAGGACCGGATCCAGGGACTGCGACGTCTGCACCAGCATGGCCTGGGTGATGACCAGCTCGCCCACCAGATTGATGATCTGGTCGACTTTTTCCACCCCGACCCGGATGGTGCCGCTTTCCTTCTTGGCCTTGTGCGAGGCGGACTTGTCGCCGCCGTCGGCGGGGTGGTCCGCCGACGCGGCGGACGATGCGGCGTCAACGTCAGGAACGGTTGGTTCCACCGCCACAGGCGCCGCGACCGGGTCGACAGCCGCCGGAGCGGCTGCCGCAGCGGCCGTCGCCGCGCCCGGCAAGGCCTCGGGGGCGACGTCCACCTGGTCGGCGTTGACGATGAAGCAGCAGACCGCCTCGAGATCGGCGGCCGGCGTGCTGGTCTGCAGCCACAGGGACAGGTTGCCGTCCTGGTGTTCCCGATGCAGGATGGCGCCCATCAGCGCCATTTCGTTGCACAGGGGTTCGACGTCCTTGTCCTGGATGCGGTTGACGCGCACCCGCAGGGGCAGGGTCCCGGCGCCTGCGGCTGGCGCGGCAGGCGCCTGGGCGACCGGCGCCGCGGGGACCGCCGGCGCCGCAGCTGCGGAATCGCCCTGCTGATGTTCGAGGGCCAGCTGGCGCAATTGGGCGCAGATGCGCTCGTAGACTTGCTGGTCGGGCTTCTCCGAGCCGCGATACGCGGCGACTTGATCGGTCAACACGTCCTTGGTTTCCAGAAAGATGTCGATCATATCCTGACGCAAGGCCAATTCTCCGTGGCGAATCAGGTCCAGAAGGTTTTCCAGCAGATGGGTCGTCTTGGCGAGCTCTTCGAAGCAGCCGAACGTGCCGGCCCCTCCTTTGATGGAGTGCGCCGCCCGGAAGATTCCGTTGAGTTCGTCGGAGTCGGGATTCGCCAGGTCCAGATTCAGAAGCAGCTGTTCCATATTGGCCAGCAGCTCGTCGGCCTCGTCAAAGAACGTATCGTAGAATTCGCTGAGGTCCACACCAGCACTCATGATTACCCTCGCCCTGGATTGCCCGGCGCCGGGGCGGGTGCCGCCGGTGCTCCGGATGGTTGATTTGCCGCAGGCTGCGCCGCGCCCGCCGGTGACGCGGCGCCTGCCGGTGATGCCGCCCCCGCGGGCGCTGCCGCCGGGGAAAGAGAGGATGCGGGACCGGGCGCCGCGGGCGCGCCGCCGGGCGCCGCCGCACCGCCTGCCGGCGTCGCGCCGCCCGCCTGACCCGGGTGGCTGAGTTCTTCCAGCAATTGATGAACCTGCCTGCCGGTGGTGCCCGCCCTGTTCTGGACGTCGATGCGGCGTTCGGCCTGGCGGTTCAGCACCAGAATGCTGATGCGGCGATTCACGGCCGCCATGGCGTCATCGGGAATCAGATTGACGGTATCGCCCAGGCCCAGGATGCGCTTGACCTTCCGTTCGACCAGACCACCAGCCACCAGTTCGCGTCGAGCCGCGTTGGCCCGGTCGGCGGACAGTTCCCAGTTGCTGTAGCTGCGATCGCCCGCCGCATACTGCATGGCATCCGTATGGCCCGAAATGGTGATGGAATTGGGCAGCTGATTGACGGGCGGCGCGAGCTCGCGCAGGATGTCGCGCATATAGGGCTGGACACGGGCGCTGCCGGTGGCGAACATGGGGCGGTTCTGCTGATCCAGAATCTGGATGCGCAGGCCGTCCGGCGTCATGTCCAGCAGCAGCTGCGGCCGGAACTGCTTGAGCACCGGATTGTTCTCGATCAGGTTTTCCAGCTTCTGCTTCAGGTTTTCCAGGCTTTGCAGGTCCTGCTGGTCTTCCTGGTCCTGCTCGGGCGTGGCCGCCGGCGTCATGGGGTTCTTGTTCGGAATGACGCTGGGCTGCCCGCCCGGAATCGGCGACTTGCTGGTGTCCAGATTGGGGCCGCCGGTGACGGCCGTCATCAGCGGCATGCGGAAGAATTCGGCGATGCCCTGGAGTTCGTTCTTCGGCACCAGCAGAAGCAGCCACATGACCAGAAAGAACGCCATCATCGCCGTCATGAAGTCGGCGTAGGCGATCTTCCAGCTGCCCCCATGATGCCCTTCGCCGTAAGCGCGCTTGCGGCGGACGACAACACGGCCGGTATCGTGTTTAGCCATGGCCCCCGTCCCTTACTTGGCAGCCTGGCTCTTGGCCTGCCGGACGTGGGCTTCCAGTTCGGCGAACGAGGGCCGAACGGTGGAGAACAGGACCTTGCGGCCGAACTCGACAGCCAGCGGGGGCGGATAGCCGTTCATGCTGGCCAGCAGCGTGACCTTGATGCATTCCAGGACCTTGACGGCGGCGATGGACTGGCGTTCGACCGCGGCGGCGAACGGCGCGGCGAAACCATAGGACAGCAGGATGCCCAGGAATGTGCCGACCATGGCCTTGGCGATCAGGTCGGCCAGCACGGCGGGCGGCTGGTCGACGGCGGCCAGGGCATGCACCACGCCCAGCACGGCGGCCACGATGCCGAAGGCGGGCAGGCTGTCCGCCACGGCGCGCACCGCGTTGATGGGCGTGTTGTGCTCGCTGTGCAGGGCCTCGATCTCCTGGTCCATCAGGGTCTCGATTTCGAACGGGTTCATGTTGCCGCTGATCATGATCCGCAGGTAGTCCGTCAGGAATTCCATCAGCTTGGCGTCTTTCTGGACCTGGGGATACTGCGAGAAGATGGCGCTGGTCTTGGGATCCTCGATGTCGGATTCGATGGACATCAGCCCGTCGCGCCGGGCCTTGTTCAGCAGGGTGTACAGCAGGGCCAGCAATTCCATGTAGAGCGGCTTGCCGTAGGGGTTGCGCTTGATGGCCTTGGGGATGGCCTCGATCAGCAGCTTGATGGACGCGCCGTTGCTGCCCCCGATATACGCCCCCAGCGCGCAGCCGCCGATCAGCAGGAACTCGAAAGGCTGATACAGGGCCCCCATGTGCCCGCCCACCCCGACAAAGCTGGCAAACACCCCCGCCAGGACAATCAGGTACCCCAGAATGATAAACACGTGCGCGCGCCTTGTTAGTCGTCAGAATGCTATCAATGTTCGCCTGTTTTCATGCTTTTAAAAGCATGGTTCAACAGGTCTTTTTGTCCACAAATCCGGTATCTGCCGCCGTTCAGGCGATGCTGTGGGCCTTGCGTCTCGCCCGGGTCTTGCCTGCCCTGGGGGGCGGCTTGCAGATCGCGCAGACGAAATCGGATTCCGGATCATGGGCATGCGCCACGAACTGGCCATGGCATTGCTGGCAGCAGGACAGCTGCACCAGGCCGCTTTCGAAAAAGCGCACCAGCATCCAGGCCCGCGTGAAGCTGAGCACGGGCTCGGCTTGCGGTTCCCCCGGCTGCAATCCCGCCCCGGACTGTTCCAGATACAGGCGATAGGCCTGAACCAGCGCCAGAGATTTCTTGGCGGGGGTGAAGGCGTCCAGATAGCGGTAGATGTTGTAGAACAGACTGGAATGGATGTTCGGCAGCCAGGTCATGAACCAGTCCACCGAAAACGGCAGCATGCCCTTCGGGGGCGACGCGCCCTTGACTTCCCGGTACAGACGGGCCAGCCGATCGTAGCTGAGCGACGTTTCCGCCTGCAGCACCTGCAAACGGGCGCCCAGGCGGATCATATCGGTGGCGAGCAGGATGTCGTCGGCCTCGCGGGAGACGCTTTTGCTGGTCATGGATCAGGCGACGAGGGCTTCCTGACGGCTCATCAGGATCGTGGAGTGAGCTTGCTGCAGCACCCCCCCCAGCACTTCGTGGGTCAGGGAATTCAGCAGCTGGGCGTCGTTCAGGCGGAAGGCGCACAGAACGGAGTTGGAACTGGCCAGCTTGACGATCTGGGCAGGCGACAGATTGAGGATGATTTCCGCGACATCCGTCCCGAATCCCAGCCGGAACATGCCCGCGGCCAGGTTTTCACGCAACAGGCGCTGCGCCAGCATCAGATACGACAGATTGACTTCGCGAATGTCGTCCAACAACGCAGAATCAATATCAGACATGGGATCCCTTTTGAGAATGGTTGTTCCCGAGAGCGTCGGTCCGAAGCGGGCCTTTCGGCATCAGGCAGTCACGCTGGAATACCTTTGTCACGTTTCAGGTCGCTACGAGAATCAAATTCAGACATCAAAGAAACAATTCCATGCAAATTTGACATGGACAGACGAAGTATAGCCTCAAGTGGAGACAAATTTGACGTTATTTAAAGAATTACAAGAATTTCAATTGTTTCTAAATATTATTAATTGACAACAAATCTTGAGATTCCAGCAAGGTCTTCAGTCAGGGACGCAACGGTATTGCTCCGCCAGGGCCAGAAAATCGCCCAAACGGCCGTCCGTGCCAATTTCGTCCTGCAGTATCGAGGATACGGCAGGGGCCGCCTGATGCGCCAGCGCTGCATTCAAGAACAGCATTCTGTGGCGTCGAGCCAACACATCCTCGACACACCGCGCATATTCGTGGCGGGCGGCATAGCGCACCATGGCCTCGGTCAAGCCCAGGCCCAGGGAAACATCGGCGCCGGGCAGCGCCTGGACGGCCGGCGCTTCGGTGCCATAACCCTGCAAGCCCGGCAGCACGCTGAGCCGCGTCGCGGCCTGTTCCGGGGCGGGCGCGCCCACCAGCGGAAAACGCGCGGTCCTGCACGCGGGCAAGGCGTCCAGCCCCCCCGCCTGCACACATTGGCTCAACACGTCTTCGGCCATGGAACGGTAGGTCGTCCACTTGCCGCCCGTCACGGTCACCAGGCCGGAGGGACTGATCCGCACGGTATGTTCGCGGCTGATGGTCTTGGTGTTGCCGCCATCCTGATCGTCCGGGCGCACCAGGGGGCGCAATCCGACCCAGACGCTCAGCACGTCGTCCGCCTTCGGCGCCCGCGCCAGCACATGGGCGGACTCGTTCAGGATGAAGCGGGTTTCTTCCGCCAGAGCGCGGGGTTCGCGCTCCACCTTGTCCCGGGGCGTGTCGGTGGTGCCCAGGATCACGTGGCCCAGCCAGGGCACGGCGAACAGGACCCGGCCGTCACGGGTATGCGGAAGCAGGAGCGCGTGATCCGCCGGAAGAAAGGAGCGGTCCACCACCAGATGCACCCCCTGGCTGGGGGCCACCATGGGATGCATGGTCTGCCCCCGGGCCGCATCGTCCAGAAGCCGGACATCGTCCACCCAGACCCCGGTGGCATTGACGACGCAGCGCGCCCGCACCTGTCCGGTGCGCGGAGCGCCCTCGGGCGCCAGGGCGTCCTGCCAGCGCACGCCGCAGACCCGGCCGCCTTCGTGCAGGATGTCGATCACGGGGCAGTAGTTCAGGACCAGCGCGCCCTGCGCCGCGGCGGTGCGCGCCAGCGTCAGGGCCAGCCGGGCATCGTCGAACTGGCCGTCCCAATATTTGACGCCTCCATATAGATGGCGGCTGTTGACGCCCGGCAATTCCCGAAGCGTGCTGTCGCGCCCCAGCCAGCGCGTCCTGCCCAGGCTGGCCGCGCCGGCCAGGGCATCGTAGATCTTCAGGCCCGTGCCGTAGAACGGCACTTCCCAGGGCCGGTAGGCCGGCATGATGAAGGCCAGGGGCTGGGCCAGGTGCGGCGCATTGTTCAACAAGGCCCGCCTCTCGTGCAGGGCCTCCCGGACCAGGCCGATGTTGCCCTGGGCCAGATAGCGGACCCCGCCATGCACCAGCTTGGTGGCCCGCGACGAAGTGCCGCCGGCGAAATCCCGGGATTCCAGCAGCAGGACCGACAGGCCCCGCAGCCGGGCATCCAGGGCGACGCCCAGGCCGCTGGCTCCTCCTCCGATCACGATCAGATCCACCTCGCGCAGGGCGTCGAGGGATTGCAGCAATTGGGTCCGATCCGTCAGGGCCGGGGAGTGTTCAGCAGCTTGGGACATCGTGTTGGCACCATGAAGACTTAACGAACGCGACCTTCCTTCCAGGCCTGCAACAGAGAATCATACGAAACCGTTTCCGGCTTCGGGTTCTCGTTGGCCAGCTTCTTCCAGGGGGCGTGTTCATCGCTGAGCCACTTGGAAGGATCGCTCTTGGGATTGAGCTTGGGCGCGCAGCGTTTCATGCCTGCGCGTTCCAGCCGGGCCATGACCTTGTCCATGTCGGTGGCCAGGTTGTCCATGGCCTGCTGCGGGGTCTTTTCCCCGGCGATGGCCTGCGAGACATTGCGCCACCACAGCTGCGCCAGCTTGGGGTAGTCGGGCACGTTGGTCCCGGTCGGGGTCCAGGCGACCCGGGCCGGGCTGCGATAGAACTCGATCAGGCCGCCGTATTTATTCGCGTTCTTCGTGAAGAAGTCACTGTGGATGTCGCTGTCGCGGATGAAGGTCAGGCCCTCGATGGATTTCTTCAGCGAGGTTGTCTTGGCAGTGACGAACTGGGCGTACAGCCAGGCCGCCGCCACCTTCTTGGGATCGTGATTCTTGAAGAACGTCCACGAGCCCACGTCCTGGTAGCCGTTCTGCATGCCGTCCTTCCAGTAGGGGCCATGCGGGGCCGGCGCCATGCGCCATTTCGGCGTGCCGTCCTCGTTGACCACCGGCAGGCCCTTCTTGGTCATGTCCGCCGTGAAGGCGGTGTACCAGAAAATCTGCTGGGCGATCTCGCCCTGGGCCGGCACGGGACCGGATTCGGAAAAGGTCATGCCCAGCGCCGTCTTGGGCGCGTACTGCTTCATCCAGTCGATGTACTTGGTCAGGGCATAGACGGCGGCCGGCGAATTGGTCGCCCCGCCGCGCGACACGGAGGCGCCCACCGGCGTGCACTTGTCATCCGCCACGCGGATGCCCCATTCATCCACCGGCATGCCGTTGGGGGTGCCCTTGTCGGCCGAACCCGCCATCGACAGCCAGGCGTCGGTGAAGCGCCAGCCCAGGGACGGGTCCTTCTTGCCGTAGTCCATGTGACCATAGATGGGCTTGCCGTCCAGGGTCTTGATGTCTTCGGAGAAGAACTTGGCGATGTCCTCGTAGGCGGTCCAGGTGACCGGCACGCCCAGTTCATAACCATACTTGGCCTTGAACTTTTCCTTCAAGTCGGGACGATTGAACAGGTCGTAGCGGAACCAATACAGATTGGCGAACTGCTGGTCCGGCAACTGGTACATCTGGCCGTCCGGCGCCGTGGTGAACGAGGTCCCGATGAAGTCCTTCAGGTCCAGCCCGGGGTTGGTGTATTCCTTGCCCGCGCCCTTCATGTAATCCGTCAGGGACAGGATCTCGCCATATCGATAGTGCATGCCGATCAGGTCGGAATCGGAAATCCAGCCGTCATAGATGGATTTGCCCGACAGCATCGAGGTCTGCAGCTTCTCGACGACGTCCCCTTCCTGGATCAGGTCATGGGTCACCTTGATCCCGGTGATTTCCGAAAAGGCCTTGGCCAGGACCTTGGACTCGTATTCGTGAGTCGTGATGGTCTCGGACACCACGGAAATCTCGTTGACGCCCTGGGCTTTCAGCTTGGCCGCGGCATCCACGAACCACTGCATTTCCGCCTTCTGCTGATCCTTGTCCAGGGTCGATGGCTGGAACTCCGTGTCGATCCATTTCTGGGCCTCGGCCATGCCGGCCCAGGCGGCCTGGCTGCCCATGGCGCAGGCGATCGCCAGCGCCATGGCGGTGTAGCGAAATCTCATGATGCTCTCCTCTGGTTGATTGAATCCCCGGTGCTTGCATGCCCGGCCGCCGCCGTGGGGCACAGCGGCGTCCCTGTTCGCGATCCCGGCTCATGGCCAGGCCGCATGAATACCTGCCTATCCCTTGCGCATGATCACGGCCAGCACGACCATGGACAGCACGAAGCTGATCCAGACCGAGGGCTCTTCCTGCAGCGAGAACCCGTCCATGATCCGCTCGCCCAGTCCCAGGAAGCCGAGATTGATGTACGCCGCCACCAGCAGGCCGATGAACAGGCGGTCCCCCCGGGTGGTCGCCATGGGCAGGAAGCCCTTGCGCAGCGTCGTGGGGGAGCGGATTTCCCACAGGGTCATCCCCGCCAGCAGCGCGGCGATGCAGATGAAAAACACGGCCGTCGGCACGGTCCAGACCATCCAGTCGAACATGATGCGATTTCCTCCTAGACCCGCCCCATGGCGAAGCCCTTGGCTATGTAGTGACGGACGAACCAGATGACGATGGCGCCCGGCACGATGGTCAGCGTGCCGGCCGCCGCCAGGGTGGCCCAGTCCATGCCGGAGGCCGAGACCGTGCGCGTCATGATGGCCGCGATGGGCTTGGCCTCGACGCTGGTCAGGGTGCGGGCCAGCAGCAGTTCGACCCAGCTGAACATGAAGCAGAAGAACGCCGCCACCCCCACTCCGGACTTGATCAGGGGCAGGAAGATCGTCAGGAAGAAGCGCGGAAAGCTGTAGCCGTCGATATAGGCGGTCTCGTCGATCTCGCGGGGAATGCCGCTCATGAAGCCTTCCAGGATCCAGACCGCCAGGGGCACGTTGAACAGCAGGTGGGCCAGCGCGACCGCCCAATAGGTATCCAGCAGCCCCAGCGTGGAATACAACTGGAAGAACGGCAGCAGGAAGACGGCCGGCGGCGTCATGCGGTTGGTCAGCAGCCAGAAGAAGACGTGCTTGTCGCCCAGGAAGGAATAGCGGGAAAACGCGTAGGCGGCGGGCAGGGCGACGGCGATGGCCATCACCATGTTCAGGCAGACGTAGGCCAGGCTGTTGACGTAGCCCATGTACCAGGACGGGTCGGTGAGGATCAGGCGGTAGCTGTCCAGCGTGAATTCGCGGGGAAAGATCGAAAATTCGGCCAGGATGCCCTGGTTGGTCTTGAAGCTCATGACCACCATCCAGTAGATGGGAGCCAGCGCGAACAGCAGGTACAGCAGCAGAAAGACCGTGCGCTTGCGCGGCAGCCAGTGTCGATCAGTCATGGCGGGCCTCCGTTGCGCTCGTGCCGACCCGCAGCATCCAGTTGTAGAGGACGAAGCACAGCAGCAGGATGATCAGGAAATACACCAGGGAAAAAGCCGCCGCCGGGCCCATGTCGAACTGCCCGATGGCCTTCTGGGTCAGGTACTGGCTTAAGAAAGTGGTGGAATTGCCCGGCCCGCCGCCCGTCAGCACGAAGGGCTCGGTATAGATCATGAAGCTGTCCATGAAGCGCAGCAGCACGGCGATCATCAGCACGCCGCGCAGCTTGGGCAGCTGGATGTAGCGAAAGACCGCCCATTTGCTGGCGCCATCGATGCTGGCCGCCTGGTAATAGGCTTCCGGAATGGCCTGCAGCCCCGCATAGGCCAGCAGCGCCACCAGGGGCGTCCAGTGCCAGACGTCCATCAGCAGCACGGTCATCCAGGCCTGCGCGGGATTGCCCACGTAGCTGTAATCGATGCCCAGCCGCGTGAGCACCCAGCCGAACAGGCCGATGTCGGTGCGCCCGAAGATCTGCCAGATGGTGCCCACGACATTCCAGGGAATCAGCAGCGACAGCGACACGATGACCAGGACCGCCGAGGCCCGCCAGCCCTTGGCCGGCATGGACAGCGCCAGCATCACGCCCAGGGGGATCTCGATGGCCAGCACCGCGCCGGAGAACATCAACTGGCGCCAGAGGGCGGCATGCAGGTCCTCGTCGCGCATGACGCTGGCGAACCATTCGGTCCCCACGAACACGGCCTGATTGGGGCCGAGGATGTCCTGCACCGAATAATTCACCACGGTCATCAGGGGAATGATGGCCGAAAAGGACACGCACAGAATGACCGGCAGGATCAGCCACCAGGCCTTCTGATTGACGGGTTTGACGGTAGCGCTCATGCGACGAGCTCCTCGTTCCGGTAGAAGCAGGTGTGGGGGTCGAGCAGGGCCAGATGCACCTGGGCGCCGGGTTCCGGCGCCGGCGCGTCGGGCGCGAGATGGGCCTTGAGTTCGTGGCCGCCGGCCTGGGCGCTGAGCAGCTGGCTGGTGCCCACGTGCCGCACCTGGCGCACGACGGCCGGGACCGTCCCCGACGCGGACTGCGCCAGCACGCGCAGGTATTCGGGCCGGATGCCCAGGGTCAGCGGCCCCACGGGCAGGGACAGGGTTTCGCCCCCCGGCACCGCCTGCCCCGCGAAGCGCAGGGACTGGTCCGCCCGCCGCTCGACCGGCAGCAGGTTCATGCCGGGCGAGCCGATGAAATGGCCGACGAAGGTGTGGCGCGGCCGCTCGAACAGGTCGGCGGGCGCGCCCTGCTGCACCACCCTGCCCCGCGCCATCACCAGCACCTGATCGGCGAAGGTCATGGCTTCGACCTGGTCGTGGGTGACGTAGATCAGGGTCAGGCCCAGCTCATGGTGGATCTGCTTGAGCTTGCGGCGCAATTCCCATTTCAGGTGGGGGTCGATCACCGTCAGGGGTTCGTCGAACAGCACGGCCGAGACGTCGGGCCGCACCAGACCCCGTCCCAGCGAGATCTTCTGCTTGGCGTCGGCCGCCAGATTGGCGGCCCGCTGATCCAGTACGGCGGACAGGTCCAGCATTTCCGCGATGCGCCCCACCCGTTCGCGCACCTGCGCGGCCGGAACCCTGCGGTTGCGCAAGGGAAAGGCCAGGTTTTCCCCGACCGTCATGGTGTCGTAGATCACGGGAAACTGGAACACCTGGGCGATATTGCGCTGCTGCGGCGTGTCCCGGGTGCGGTCCACGCCATCGAAGCAGACCGATCCGTGCGAGGCCGCGACCAGGCCGGAGATGATGTTCAGCATGGTGGTCTTGCCGCAGCCCGAAGGCCCCAGCAAGGCATACGCCCCGCCGTCCTCGAACGTGATCTTCAGCGGCAGCAGGGCGTAGTCCTCGTCGGAGCGCACCACGCGCTGATAGCTGTGGGCCAGGTCCAGATCAATGCGCGCCATGATGGACCTCCGTGCGCGGCGCGCGCAGCAGGGATTCGTCCGCGCCGAACACGTACGCCCGGCGGCTGGAGAAATGCAGCGTGATGGCCTCGCCCAGGCTGTGATGGCTGACGCCCGGCACCTGGGCGACCAGGTCGCCCACCGGCGTCTGCGCATGGACATAGGTGGCCGAGCCCGAGATTTCCGCCAGCTGCACCTGCCCGCTGATCCGGCAATCCCCGCCCTGGTCCCGCAGCGACAGATCGGCGGCCCGCAAGCCGACCGTGACCGCGCCGGCCGGCACGGCGGACCCGTCCGGCAGCAGCGGGGTCGCCATGCCCGGCACATGCAGCGCGGCGCCATCGGCCCGGGCCTGGAGGAAGTTCATGGGCGGGTCGCTGAACGCCCGCGCCACCCGCATGGAATTCGGCTGGCGGAAGACATCGATGGTGGGGCCGTACTGCAGCAGCTCGCCGCGGTCCAGCACCGCCGTGTACCCGCCCAGCAGCAGGGCTTCCCCCGGTTCGGTGGTGGCGTACACCACGGTCGAGCGGCCCTGGGAAAACATGGTTCCGAGTTCTTCGCGCAGATCCTCGCGCAGTTTGTAGTCCAGATTGACCAGCGGTTCGTCCAGCAGCATCAGGGGGGCGTCCTTGGCCAGCGCCCTGGCCAGCGCGACCCGCTGCTGCTGGCCGCCGGACAGTTCGGCCGGCAGACGGCCCAGGAATTCCTCGATGTGCAGGGTACGGGCGATGTCCAGCACCCTGGCCCGGACATCGCTCTGCCCGCGCAGCTTCAGAGGCGAGGCGATGTTGTCCGCCACGGTCATGGACGGGTAATTGATGAACTGCTGATACACCATGGCGATGTTGCGGCGGCGCACCGGCACCCCGGTCACGTCCTGCCCGTCCACGCTCACGCGGCCCGCCGTGGGCGCATCCAGGCCGGCCATGATGCGCATCAGGCTGGTCTTGCCGGCGCGGGTGGACCCCAGCAGCACGGTGACGGCGGATTCCCGCAGCGCCAGATCCAGCGGATACAGCCAGGTATCCGGGCCCACCTGCTTTTCGATCCCTGCCAGTTCGAGCAGCATGGAACGGTTCTCCTCAAGATTCCATTTTGAGCATTATTGTTCGTTTCATATCGATTTGTCGTCCATACAAACCCTAGGACTCGTTCCTTTTGTTTCGTTGTACAGTCTTTTCTGTCCGAACCCTCATCGAGATCATGAGTCCCAATCCGCGCCAGATCCGGCTGCTCAAGCAACTGCACATCTCGGGCTCGTGCAGCCTGGACGACCTTGCCAACCACCTGCAGGTCACGGTCCAGACCGTGCGCCGCGACGTGCAGCGCCTGGCCGAGGCCAACCAGCTGATCCGCTTCCACGGCGGGGCCCGGCTGCCGGCCTCGACCACGGAGAACATCGCCTACCGCCAGCGGGCCCAGCTGCACGCCGAAGAGAAACGGCGCATCGCCCAGGCCATCGCCCGCGAGATTCCCAACGACTGCTCGCTGATGATCAACATCGGCACCACCGCCGAAGCCATCGCCCAGGCGCTGACCGGCCATACGGGGCTGCGCATCATCACCAACAACATCAATGTGGCCTACACCCTGGGGCACCAGCCGGGCTGCGAAGTGATCCTGGCGGGCGGCAACGTGCGCCCCCGGGACCTGGCCATCGTCGGCGAGGCCACCGTCGAATTCATCCGCCAGTTCCGCGTCGACATCGCTCTGATGGGCATTTCGGGCATCGAAGAGGACGGCACGCTGCGCGATTACGACTACCGGGAGGTGAAAGTCTCGCAAGCCATCATGCAATCGGCCCGCGAGGTCTGGATGGCCACCGACGCCAGCAAATTCCACCGGCCGGCGATGGTGCGCCTGGGAGACCTGTCGCAGATCGACCGCCTGTTCACCGACACCCGTCCCCCCGAACCCTTTCCCGGACTCCTGAAGGCCGCGGAAGTCGATTGCGTGATCGCATCCGAGGATCCCTCATGACGCACCTGCTCGCCCTGGACCAGGGCACCTCCAGCACCCGCAGCATCGTGTTCGACCGCCAGGGCCGCATCGTCGGCGTAGCCCAGCGCGAGTTCACCCAGCACTATCCGCAGCCGGGCTGGGTGGAACACGACGCGACGGAAATCTGGCGCACCCAGCGCGACACCATGCGCGAGGCCCTGCACCGGGCCGGCGTGGCGGCCCGCGACATCCGGGCCATCGGCATCACCAACCAACGCGAAACGACCGTGGTCTGGGACCGCCGCACGGGCGAACCCATCCACCCCGCCATCGTCTGGCAGGACCGGCGCGCGGAACCCACCTGCGCCGAACTGCGCAAGCAGGGGCTGGAAGCCACGATCCTGCAGCGCACGGGGCTGCGCATCGACGCCTATTTTTCCGCCACCAAGCTGAAATGGATCCTGGACCAGGTGCCGGGCGCGCGCGCCCGCGCCCAAGCGGGCGAACTGCTGTTCGGCACCATCGACAGCTGGCTGATCTGGCAGTTGACCGGGGGGCGACAACACCTGACCGACGTCAGCAACGCGGCCCGCACCATGCTGATGGACGTGCACCGCAACGCCTGGGATGCGGAACTGCTGGAACGCCTGGACATCCCGGCGGCCATGATGCCGCGGATCCTGCCCTCGTCCGCCGACTTCGGCCGGACCGCGCCCGACATCCTGGATCACGCCGTGCCCATCTGCGGCGTCGCCGGCGACCAGCAAAGCGCCCTCTTCGGCCAGGCCTGCTTCCGGCCCGGCATGGCGAAGAACACCTACGGCACCGGCTGCTTCATGCTGATGCACACCGGAGACCGCTTCCAGGCATCCGAGAACGGCCTGGTGACGACCAGCGCCGCCCAGATCGATGCCCGGCCCGCCTATGCGCTGGAAGGCAGCGTGTTCGTCGGCGGCGCCGTGGTCCAGTGGTTGCGCGACGGCCTGCGCGCCTTCACGCGCAGCAGCGACATCGAGGAAATGGCCCGCAGCGTGCCCGATTCGGCCGGCGTCATGTTCGTGCCCGCCTTCACCGGGCTGGGAGCCCCATGGTGGGATCCGCAGGCGCGCGGCACGATCACCGGCCTGACCCGGGGCACGACGATGGCGCACATCGCCCGCGCCGCACTGGAGAGCATCGCCTACCAGAGCGCCGCCCTGCTGCAGGCCATGAGCCGCGACGCGCAGGCGGCGGGCGCCGACGGGCTGCAGGCGTTGCGGGTCGACGGCGGCGCCTGCGTCAACGACCTGCTGATGCAGTTCCAGGCCGACCTGCTGGGCATCCCGGTGCTGCGCCCCACCATGGTGGAAACGACCGCGCTGGGCGCGGCCTTCCTGGCGGGGCTGCAGGCCGGCGTCTACGCCGATCTGCAGGAACTGGAATCGCTGTGGCGCATCGAACGCCAGTTCGACCCGGCCATGCCCCGCGACCAGGCGGCGGAGCGCCTGGCGCAATGGGATCACGCCATTCGCCAGGCCACGGCGCGCTGACGGGCCCAATCCCGATAGAATGACGGATCAGGCCGCCGCGCCCCTGCGGCGCGCGGCGGATTCCCCCAAGGACACCGGCAGCTCCCAATGTTCAAGAACATCATCCTGATCGTCGCCGTCTTCATCGTCATCCTTCTGGCGCTCAGCTTCGGCGAACTGGCCTTCGGCCAGGTCTTCGCCTGGATCTCCAGCCTGACCGGCGTGCTGATCCGCAACCTCGCCGAGCTCTTCACCGTCGTCAGCGCCTACCTGCAGGCGCATACCGGCAAGGTCCTGCTGGCGCTGCTGCTGACCGTGCCCGCCAGCCTGTGGATTCTCGGCTCCCGCCGCGAGTCCCTGGGCCGGCCGACGTCCCAGCGGCGCATCGCCATCGTGCTGGCCATTTTCCTGGGCTGGCTGGGCGCGCACCGCTTCTTCCTGGGGCAGATCGGCTGGGGCCTGGGCTTCCTGTTCATTGCCTGGATCTTCGTGCCCCTGGCCGTTGTGCTGGGGCTGATCGACGCCATCCGCTACCTGTTCATGGACGACGACACCTTCGCCGCCACGCAATTGCATTGATGCCCGCCCCCGCATCCGAGCGCTACCGGCTGCTGGACTTCGGCCCGGACCCGGAAGGCGGGCCGCTGGCCGACGAGGCGCTGCTGGCGCAGGCCGCCGACGGCCCGGTCGCCGGTCTCTGGCGAGCCAGCCGGGGGCTGGTCGTGCCGCGCACCTATGCCGCCCGGCCGGGGTTCGCCGACGCGCAGGCCGCATTCGCCGGCCGGGGCTGGCCCATCCACGTCCGCCAGTCGGGCGGCGGCGTCGTGCCGCAAGGACCGGGCATCCTGAACGTCAGCCTGGCCCGGGTTTTCACCGGCCGGCCGCTGGACCACTCCGATAGGCTCTACCAGCACCTGTGCGGCCTGATCGCCGCCGCCTTGCTGTTCTTCGGCATCGAGGCCCAGGCCCGGGCGGTGGAAGGCTCCTTCTGCGACGGACGCTACAACCTGGCGGTCGGCGACCCCGCCCGCAAGGTCGTCGGGACGGCGCAGCTCTGGCGGCGGGTTCCGGCCCCCGCCGCAGCCGGCGGCGACCGGCCCGGGCCCGCGGCCGGCCGGGCGGAGGAACACCATGTCGGCCTGGCGCACGCCCTGATTTTGCTGCAGTGCGACACCGCCAATGCGACCGCTGAAGCCAATGCCCTGGAAGCCGCTCTGAGAAACGTCCGGCGGTATGACGCGGACAGGGTGCTGTCGCTCGACGCCTGCCTGCCTCCGGCAGAGCGGGCGGGCTTCCCGGCCGCATTCCGCGCCCGCCTGGAAGCCGTCCTGCGACAGGCCTCCGCACGCATCTGAACACGCGCCTTCGCGCCCCCGCCCCCTGTTTCCACCGTCGCCCGGCGCGGCGAATGCTGCGCTGCAAGGCGCTAGAATACCGCCTGCTCACTTGCTCACAGGATACACAATGAGAAAAATCGTCCGCGCCAAACTGCATGGCATCCGCGTCACCGGCGCCGATCTGGACTACCACGGGTCCATCACGCTGGACCCCGACCACTGCGAAGCGGCCGGCATCCTGCCCATGGAATTCGTGGACATCTGGAACAAGAACTCCGGCGCCCGCATCAGCACCTACGTCATCTACGGCGAACGCGGTTCGCGCTGCTGCATCCTGAACGGCGCGGCCGCCCGCACCTGCCAGCGCGGCGACGAGGTCATCATCGCCAATTCCGAATACATCCAGGAATCCGAACTGGAACACATCAAGCCCGTCGTACTGACATTCCACGCCGACAACAGCGTGCGCGAACACCTGGGCTATTCCGTGGGCCGCGACGAACAGGGCCGCCTGAGCTTCGAGATCGTCCACTTCGACTGAGGGTCCGCCGGCCGGATCGGCCCCCGGGCGGTCGGTCGCCGGGCCGGTAGGGAAACCGCCCCCGCCCCGGGGGCATCCTTGCCGATCCGCCGCCGGCCACCTACAATCATTCCAGTTTTCGCCCAATTTCGAGCCTCGCTAGGGGTGCCGCCACAGCGGCTGAGACAGTCCCTTCGAACCTGATTGAGATCATCCTCGCGCAGGAAAGCAGCTCGCCATGGCGACGGCCTTCCGTCGCGTGCGCCTGCCTCCCGCCACCAGACAGACAGACGCGCCATGAATCCGCACTCCGCTTCGCCCTCCAATCCCGCCCCGTCCTCCTCCGGTTCCCCGGTCGAACGCGTCTTCGGCTGGCACGACCACCTGTCCCTATGGTTCAGCCTGGGCGTGGGGCTGCTGGTCATTCAGGTCGGGGCCTATCTGGTCCCGGCGCTGGGCATGCAGGCCGCCCTGACCGCCGTGATCTCGGGCTCCATCCTGGGGGCCGGGCTGCTGGCCTGGGTGGCGCGCATCGGCTGCGACAGCGGCCTGTCCAGCGCGGGGCTCATCCATGCCGTCTATGGCCGGCGCTTCGCCCGCCTGCCCGTGCTGCTGAACGTCGTGCAACTGGTCGGCTGGGCGACGTTCGAACTGGTCATCATGCGCGACGGCACCCGCGCCATCGGGCAGCGCACCTTGGGCCTGGACACGGGCCTGGTGCTGCCCACGCTGTTCTGGGGGCTGATCATCCTGCTGCTGCTGCGCGGTTCCATGGTGACGCTGGTCCGGCGCATCGTCAGCCGCATCGGCCTGCCCCTGGTGGTGCTGTCGCTGATCTGGCTGACGGCGCAGTTCGGCCTGAAACTGGACGGCGCCGCCCTGCAGGGTCTGTGGCTGCGCGCGGGCGACGGCAGCATGAACACGTTCCAGGCCCTGGACCTGGTCATCGCCATGCCCGTCTCCTGGCTGCCCCTGGTCGCCGACTACGCCCGCCACGGGCGCAGCGGCCGGGGCGCGCTGGCCGGCACCTGGCTGGGCTACACGATCGCCAACATCTGGTGCTACGCGCTGGGGGTGCTGGTGATCACGGTCACCGGCCCGGACACCGACATGGTCAGCGCCCTGCTGATGGCGCAAGGCGGCCTGCTGGCCCTGGGCCTGATCCTGATCGACGAGCTGGACAACACCTACGGCGACCTGTATTCCGGATCGGTCAGCAGCCACAGCCTGCTGCCCCGCCTGAGCCTGAAGGCCTGGGGCACCGTGCTGGCCGTGCTGTCGATGGCGCTGGCCATGGTGCTGCCCATGCATACGCTGGAGCCCTTCCTGCTGACGCTCAGTTCGGTTTTCGTGCCGCTGTTCGGCACGATCCTGGGGCGCCTGGGGCTCGGCGCCCCGCCCGCCGCCGAACCGCAGCGGATGGTGCATGCCGCGCCCGCCCTGATCTGGGTGCTGGGCATCGTGTGCTACCATGCGCTGGCCCTCTGGGCGCCGCAATACGGCAGCGCCCTGCCGACGCTGCTGCTGACTTTCGCACTGGGAGCGCTGAGCGCCCGGGCACACGCTCAAAGCACCCAGCCCGCCTGACGCCAAGGCCCCGGGCGGGCCGCCGGCAGCCGTCGCACCCTTACTTCTTTCGGGTTCCACAATGCAAATCGGCATGATCGGACTGGGGCGCATGGGCGCCAACATGACAACCCGCCTGCTGCGCGGCGGCCACGACTGCGTGGTGCACGACCGGAGCCGCGATGCCATCGACCGCCTGATCGCGCTGGGCGCCACCGGGGCATCGTCCCTGCGGGACATGGTCGCCGCGCTGGCGGCGCCGCGCGCCATCTGGCTGATGGTGCCGGCGGGCACGGTCGATGCCGTGCTGGCCGAACTGACGCCGCTGCTGCAGGCCGGCGACATCGTCATCGACGGCGGCAATTCCCATTATCACGACGACCTGCGGCGCGCCGACGAGCTGCGGCCCCTGGGCATCCACTACGTGGACGTCGGCACCAGCGGCGGCGTCGCCGGCCTGGAACGCGGCTATTGCCTGATGGTCGGGGGCGACGAGGCGGTCGAACATCTGACGCCGATCTTCACCACGCTGGCCCCCGGCGCGGGCACGCAACCGCCGACCCCCGGCCGCCCGGCCGGCGGCACAGCGGACCAGGGCTGGCTGCACTGCGGCCCGCATGGCGCGGGCCATTTCGTGAAGATGGTGCACAACGGCATCGAATACGGCATCATGGCCGCCTACGCCGAGGGCATGAACATCCTGCGCCACGCCGACATCGGGCGGCAGACGCACGCCGCCACCGCTGAAACGACGCCGCTGCGCAACCCGGAACACTATCAATACGACATGAACCTGCCCGACATCGCCGAAGTCTGGCGGCATGGCAGCGTGATCAGTTCCTGGCTGCTCGACCTCACCGCCGCGGCGCTGGCCGGCAACCCGGGCCTGTCCGGCTTCCAGGGCCGGGTATCCGATTCCGGCGAAGGCCGCTGGACCATCCAGGCGGCCATCGACGAAGCCGTGCCCACGCCCGTGCTCAGCGCCGCGCTGTATTCGCGCTTCGCCTCGCGCGGCGAAGACGACTTCGCCAACCGGGTGCTGTCCGCCATGCGCCACGCCTTCGGCGGGCACGTGGAACTGCCGGGCGAAGAAGCCGGCGGCGGAACGCCCCTTGGATAAAATAGGGCAGTTGCCATCTATTGACAGGAGCCTGACATGGTCACCCGTATCAAGATCGATTTCGTCTCCGACGTGTCCTGTCCATGGTGCGCGGTAGGATTGGGCGCGCTGGAGCAGGCGTTGTCCAGGGTCGATGGTGAAATCGAGGCGGAACTTCATTTCCAGCCCTTTGAACTGAACCCGGACATGCCGCCTGAAGGGCAGGATACCGTCGAGCGCCTATCGCGCAAGTACGGCATGACGCCGGAGCAGGTCCGCCACAATGGCGAACTCATCACGGCGCGCGGCCGCGAGGTCGGCTTCACCTTCAATATGGACAAACGCACGCGCACCTACAACACCTTCGATGCGCATCGACTGCTGCATTGGGCCGGCCTCGAAGGCCACCAACTGACATTGAAGCATGCGTTGTTGAAGGCGTACTTCACTGACGGAGAGAATCCCAGCGATCACGAGACACTGATCAGGCTGTGCAGCGAGTCGGGGCTGGACCAGGACCGCGCGCGCGAAATCCTGGAGTCCGACGAGTACTCGGCGGAAGTACGGGCGCGCGAACGCTTTTACACCCAACAAGGTATCAATTCCGTCCCGTCCATCATCCTGAATGACCGGCATCTGATCCAGGGCGGCCAGGCCCCCGAGACATTCGAGCACGCGCTGCGGCAGGTTGCCGATGCGCCGGATGAAGCGATCCAGAACCTCTAGGCCCGCACAAATTGCATGCCACCGGGGCGCCGATCAGACCGGCGCCAAGCACGCAAGTGACATAGCGTCAAGACAACCTGACGGCCAGACTGCATGTGTGACCAGGCGCTAGCGCCGTGTCATGCGTTCGCCGGCTCGGCCGAAAGTAAAAAAGCCCGCCTCTTTCGAGGCGGGCCAGGTCGGGGACCCGTTTCGGGCCCCCTTCACAAGGCGGAAGCGATCAGCTGCGTTGCGCGGCCAGGCCGGATTCCACGGCGGGAGCCGGCTTGGAACCGAACAGGGCCGTGACCACCTGCCACATGACGCCCAGGCCGCCGACGATGAAGACCACGTCGCCGAAGGTGCGGGTCCAGCGCAGGGTCTGCAGGATGTCCTGCTGCATGAAGGCTTCGCTGCGCGCCCACCAGGTGCCCACGCTGTAGCTGGCGTGGAACTGCATCAGGCCGATGGGCAGCAGGCTGAACGCGATCATCATCACCAGGCCGATGTTCATGCACCAGAACGCCGTCTTCATGAGCCCGTCGTTGAACTGCATGTTCGGGCGCAGGTAGCGCAGCACGAACAGGGTGAAGCCCAGGGCCAGGAAGCCGTACACGCCGAACAGGGCCGCGTGCGCGTGCACCGCCGTGGTGTTCAGGCCCTGGATGTAGTAGAGCGCGATCGGCGGGTTGACCATGAAGCCGAACACGCCGGCGCCGAACATGTTCCAGAAGGCCACGGCGACGAAGAACTGCAGCGGCCAGCGCAGGTTTTCCATCCAGGGGGCGCGGGCCTTCAGGCGCCAGTTTTCCCAGGCCTCGTAGCCCAGCACGACCAGCGGCACGACTTCCAGGGCGCTGAACGAGGCGGCGATGGCCATGATGGGGGTGGTGGTGCCCGAGAAGTACATGTGGTGCAGGGTGCCCGGGGTGCCGCCCAGCATGAACAGCACAGCCGAGGCCAGGCTGGCGGTGGTCGCGTTGCGCTTGGACACCAGGCCCATGGTCGAGAAGATGAAGGCCAGCGCCGTGGTGGCGAACACTTCGAAGAAGCCTTCGACCCACAGGTGCACCACCCACCAGCGCCAGTATTCCATGACGGACAGGTGCGTCTTTTCGCCATAGGCCAGGCCGGCGCCGTAGAACAGGCCGATGCAGATCACCGAGGCGCTGAACAGGGCCAGCAGGTTCTTGTCGCCCTTCTGCTTGAAGGCCGGCACGATGCCGCGCAGCATCAGGAACAGCCAGAACACGATGCCCAGGAACTTGCCGATCTGCCACAGGCGGCCCAGCTCGACATACTCATAGCCCTGGTGGCCCAGCCAGAAATTCCACTCGGCCGGGAGCAGGTGGGCGATGGCGGCGAAGTTGCCGGTGAAGGAACCCACGACCACCAGGATCAGCGCCCAGAACAGGACGTCCACACCGAGCTTCTGGTGCTTGGGATCCTTGCCGCCGTTAAGGATCGGCGCCACGAACAGGCCAACCGCCAGGAAACCGGTGGCGATCCAGAACAGAGCGGCCTGGACGTGCCAGGTGCGCACCAGGGAATACGGCAGCCACTGGGACACGTTGATGCCGTAGAAGGTCTGGCCCTCGACGGTGTAGTGCGCCGTGAACCCGCCGATGAAGATCTGCGAGACGAACAGGGCCACGACCAGGAACAGGTACTTGCCCAGGGCGCGCTGCGAGGCCGTCAGCGGAATCTGCAGCACCGGGTCGCGGGCGGGCGCGGGGCTCTCGTCCTCGTGCTCCTTGCGGGTGAAGGCCCAGGCCCAGACCAGCAGCCCCACGCCGGCGATCAGGATGATCACGCTCATGAGGGACCAGATGATGTTCTCCGCCGTCGGCACGTTGTCGATCAGCGGTTCGTGCGGCCAGTTGTTGGTGTAGCTGGCAACGCTGTCGGGCCGGTTCGTGCCGGCCGCCCAGGCGGTCCAGAAGAAGAAGTTCGCCAGGCGGGCGCGGGCTTCGGGCGACGGCAGCGTGTCTTCCTTCATGGCGAAGCTGTTGCGCGACTTGTGCATGGAGGCATCGTCGCCGAACAGCTTGTCGTAGTAGGAGGCCGTCTGGACGATGGCCTGGGCGCGCCGGTCGGACACCGTGACGGCGCCGGTGGCGGCGTCGTAGGTGTTCTTCCGGTATTCTTCCTTCAGGCGGCGCTGCAGGGCGGCCTGGGCGTCACCGTCCAGCTGGGCGAAGTTCATCCCGTACTGGTCCTGCGCAGCCAGGTCCAGCCAGGCCGACAGTTCGCGGTGCAGCCAGTCGGCGGTCCAGTCCGGCGCCTGGTAGGCGCCATGCCCCCAGATCGAGCCGACCGTCATCCCGCCCGCCGACTGCCAGGCGCTCTGGCCGTCCAGGATCTGCGTGTCAGTCATCAGGACCTTGCCATCCGCCGTGGCGACCTTGGCCGGAATGGGGGGCGCCTGCCGATAGACTTCCTTGCCCATCCATCCCAGAATGGAAAAGGCCACTAAAAGAACGCCGATCAGCGTCCACCATAATTTCTTGTACTCACCCATCCTGCGCTCCTTCTGCAGCTGTGAGGATTGCTGAATCAGCGCCGGACGGCGCTCCCGTTTTCACTTCACCAATCACCAAGCAAAGACCGTGCCAACTCGACGACCTAGGGAAAGTACTGATATAGATCAAACCGGGTATATTTCACCATTCCGGATCGGGTGAAAAACACCATTACATGGTTTAAATTACCGTTATGGAAACTCAACTGCTGACGGATCTGGCCGCTGATCTCCCCGACGGCGTGCGACTGCAAAGGGCGGCCGCGGCCATCCGGCAGGCATTCGCCTGCGACGCCGTCGGGCTGCTGAGGCTGGACGGACACGACACCCTGCACCTGGTCGCCGCCGCCGGCCTGGCGCACGAAGCCCTGGGACGGCGCTTCGTGGTGGGCCAGCATCCCCGCTTCGCCGCCATCCTGTCGCGCCGCGAGCCCACCTGGTTCGATCCCGGCATCGTGCTGCCCGACCCCTATGACGGCTTGCTCGACGACCGCAAGGGATCCCCCCTGCCCGTCCACGACTGCCTGGGCATGCCGATCTACCATCAGGACCATCCCTGGGGCATCATGACGCTGGACGCCCTGACCACCGGCACCTTCGACGAAGCCGCCCGCGCCCGGCTGCAGCAGCTGGGCCTGATGCTGCAGGCCGCCGTGCGCGTCACGGACCTGGAACGGGACAACCGGCGCCTGCGCCTGCTGGGCACCTCCCAGCAAGGCATCGAGCGCATCGGCGAAACCACGGAGATCCTGGGCCGCAGCGAGGCCATCCAGGCCCTGCTGCACGAACTGGACCTGGTCGCGGATTCCGACCTGCCCATCCTGCTGCTGGGGGAAACCGGGGTGGGCAAGGAGCTGTTCGCCCGGCGGCTGCACCGCCACTCGCGCCGCAGCCGCCAGGCCATGATCCAGGTGAACTGCGCCGCCCTGCCCGAATCGCTGGCGGAAAGCGAACTGTTCGGCCACGTCAAGGGGGCGTTCTCCGGCGCGACGGCCGACCGGCCCGGGCGCTTCGAAGCGGCCCAGGGAGGCACCCTGTTCCTGGACGAGGTCGGAGAACTGCCGCTCAGCCTGCAGGCCAAGCTGCTGCGCGTCCTGCAGAACGGCGAGATCCAGCGCCTGGGCACGGACCAGACCATCAAGACCGACGTGCGCATCATCGCCGCCACCAACCGCGACCTGAAGGCCAATACCCAGGCCGGCCTGTTCCGGGCCGACCTGTACCACCGGCTGTCGGTCTACCCCATCCCGATCCCGCCGCTGCGCGAACGCGACCGCGACGTCCTGATCCTGGCCGGGCATTTCCTGGAATTCAACCGCGCGCGCCTGGGGCTGCGCGGCGTGCGCCTGTCCTACGAAGCCGAAAAGGCGCTGCGGCAGTACCCCTGGCCGGGCAATGTGCGCGAACTGGAACACGTCATCAGCCGGGCGGCGCTGAAAACGCTCAGCCGGGGCGCCTCGCGCGACCAGGTGCTGACCATCGAAGCCGATCTGCTGGACCTGGACCTCCCGGCGCCCGCCGACGCGGCGGCGGCCACCGGCGCCCCGCCCCGGACGGCCGCCGGATCCGAGCCGGACATCCCCGCGCTGGGCGACATCCCGCCGCTGCGGGCCACCGTGGACGACTGCCAGCGCGAGGCCATCCGCCGGGCGCTGGCCGCGTCGGACGACAACTGGGCCCAGGCGGCCAAGGCGCTGGACCTGGACGCCAGCAATCTGCACAAGCTGGCCAGGCGGCTGGGCATGAAGCAGCGGCCCCGGTGAAGAAACCTTTTCGCTCTTCCGCCATCCAACCTAAAATGCCTCCCACGCCCCGCCGCGCGCGGACGCCCCTCTCATAGGACACGACACCCATGGCATGGCAAGACATCCTGATCGCAAGCGGCCTATGGCTGGTCAAGGCCTACGTGCTGACCGTGCTGGCCGGCGCCGCCGCCATCTGGGGGCTGCGACGCTTCACCCGCTGGGGAAATCAGTTCTGGCAGCTCAGCTCGGAATTCTTCTCCCCGCGCCGCAACTGGCGGCCGCTGGCGGGCGTGGCGCTGATCCTGCTGCTGACCCTGGGGGCCGTGCGCCTGGATGTGCTGTTTTCCAACTGGTACAACACCATGTACAGTGCCCTGCAGGCCCTGGACGCCCCGGGCTTCTGGGCCGCCATGCTGCTGTTCGCCCTGCTGGCCGCCGTCCACGTGGTGCGATCCCTGTTCGACTTCTACGTGCAGCAGGCCTTCGTCGTGCACTGGCGCGAATGGCTGAACGAACGCCTGCTCAGCCGCTGGATGGAACAGCAGGCCTACTACCGGTCCCAATCGCTCAGCCACCTGGCCGACAACCCGGACCAGCGGATCCAGCAGGACATCACCAACTTCGCCACCACGTCCATGACCCTGGCCGTGGGCCTGATCAACGCCGTGGTGTCCACCATCGCCTTCACCCTGATCCTGTGGAACCTGTCGGGCCCCATGACCGTGCTGGGCCATGAAATCCCCCGCGCCATGGTGTTCCTGGTCTTCATCTACGTCTTCCTGGCCACCGTGCTGGCCATCTGGATCGGCAAACCGCTGATCCGCCTGAATTTTCTGAACGAGAAACTGAACGCCGACTACCGTTACGCCCTGGTGCGGGTGCGCGAATACGCCGAGAGCATCGCCTTCTACCGGGGCGAGCGCGTGGAAGGCCGCACCCTGCGCCACTGGTTCGCCGAAGTGATCGGCAACGCCTGGGACATCATCTACCGGTCGCTGAAGTTCCTGGGATTCAACTTCGTGGTGACGCAGACGGCCGTCGTCTTCCCCTTCATCATCCAGGCCGCGCGCTTCTTTTCCAAGCAGATCAGCTTGGGCGACCTGATCCAGACCGCCCAGGCCTTCGGCCAGCTGCAGACCAACCTGTCGTTCTTCCGCAATGTGTACGACAGCTTCGCCACCTACCGCGCTACCCTGGACCGTCTGACCGGCTTCGACGCCACCATCGACGCCGCCCGCCAGATGGTGCTGCCCGAAACCCGCCAGGACGGCAGCCGCCTGGCCCTGCAGGGCGTGACGGTCTGCCGCCCCGACGGATACGCGCTGCTGAAGGATCTGAGCCTGGAAGTGGACCCGGTGCATCCCGTGCTGGTGCGCGGGCCGTCGGGGTCGGGCAAGACGACGCTGCTGCGCACCATCGCGGGCATCTGGCCCTACGGATCCGGCGAGATCATCCGTCCGGAAACGGCGTCGCTGTTCCTGGCGCAGAAGCCCTACCTGCCCCTGGGCACCCTGCGCCAGGCCCTGCACTACCCGCAGCCGGTCGACCAGGTGCCCGCCGGCCAGGACGAAGCCATCCTGGATCTGGTGCAGCTGGGCCACCTGCGCGACCGCCTGGACGTCGAGGACGACTGGAGCCGCATCCTGTCGCTGGGCGAGCAGCAGCGCCTGGCCTTCGGCCGCCTGCTGATCGCCCGCCCCGACGCCGCCTTCCTGGACGAGGCCACGTCCGCCATGGACGAGGGACTGGAGGACGCCATGTACCGGCTGCTGCGCGAACAGCTGCCCGCTACGCGGATCATCAGCGTGGGGCACCGCAGCACCCTGCGCCGCCACCATGGGGCCGAACTGCTTCTGGAAGGCGAAGGCGGCGGCTGGCAGCTGAAACCCATCTGATCCGCTCCCCGGTCCCGCATGCCGCCCGGACAGCGCCACGGCTCGACTACACTAGGGCCCTGTCCGCTTGCCGCGCAAACGCCGATCCGGACGATTCACGCACGCGGGGCGCCCGGCGGTTGCCCGCTTCGCCCCAAGACCGTCACACACTTTCTCTTCCACGCCCATGACCGAGTATTACTTTCCCATCAAGCATCTGCACATGACGGCCGTCGGCCTGAGCATCCTGCTCTTCGTGATCCGCGCCTACTGGTCGGTCACGGGATCCGCCCTGCTGCAGCACCGCCTGGTGCGCATCCTGCCGCACGTGGTCGACACCGTGCTGCTGGTCTGCGGGGTGATCCTGGCAGCCATGATCGGCCCCAACCAGCCCTGGATCCTGACCAAGATCGTGCTGCTGATCGCCTACATCGGCGTGGGCACCATCGCCATCAAGCGCGGGCGCACTACCCGGGGACGCCTGACGGCCGCCGTGGCGGCCGTGGCGATCTTCGCCTACATCGTGGGCGTGGCCATCACGAAGAATTCGGGGTCCTGGTTCTCGATGCTGTAGGCCGGCCGGGACAGCCGCCGGGTTTCACCCGGGCACCCAGGCCCGCATCGGCCGCCGCCGCGGCGGCCGGCATCCGCGTCAGAGGCTGCCCATCGCCCACTGCACGACCAGGCTGCTGAGCGCCACCGCCACCCAGACCCCCAGGCCCAGCAGCAGCGGCCGCGCGCCCGCCACCGCCATGCGGCGCAGGTCGGACGACAGGCCGATGGCCGTCAGCGCCATGATGATCAGGAACTGCGAGCCCAGGTGCAGGAAGGACAGCAGGGACTCGGGAATCAGCCCCAGGGACCGGACCCCGGAGGCCACCAGGAACCACAGGATGAACCAGGGGAAGATCCGCGCCAGGGACACGCGGGTTTCCGCCTGGCGCGCGCGCCAGGCCGTCCACAGGGCCAGGCCGACGCAGACGGGGATGATCAGGGTCGCCCGGGTCAGCTTGACGATGGTGGCGATGTCGCCCGCCGCCGTGCTGTAGCTGTAGCCGGCCGCCACCACGGACGAGGTATCGTTGATGGCGGTGCCCGCCCACAGGCCGAAGCCCGCATCGCTCAGGCCCATCCAGTGCCCCAGGGGCGGGAACACCAGCACCGCGATGACGTTGAACAGGAAGATGGTGGAGATCGCCAGGGCGGTGTCGTGGTCGTCCGGCTTGATGATGGGGGCCACGGCCGCGATGGCGGACCCTCCGCAGATGGCCGTCCCGACTCCGATCAGGGTGCGCAAGTGGCCGGTCAGGCCCAGCCAGCGTCCCAGCAGCCAGGCCGCGACGAAAGCCGTGGTCAGCGTCACCAGCGTCACGGCCAGGGACGAAGCCCCGGTCTGCACGACCTGCCCCAGGCTCAGGCCGAAGCCCAGGCCGATGATGGACCATTTCAGCACCTGGCGGCTGCTGTAGCCGATGCCCGGCACGAAGACCGGCGACACCCCCAGCAGATTGCGCCACAGCATGCCCAGCACGATCCCCATGACCGGCCCTCCGATCAGCGGAAACCAGCGCCCCAGTTGCCAGGCCGCCACGGCCAGGCCGCCCGACAGGGCGATGCCGTACCAGCGGGACGGCGTGCGCGGCCGCCCGTCGGCCAGAGCGGGCGAGGCGGCCGCCCGGCCTGAGGCGGGCAGAGGATGGGGAACGGCAGAGATCGGCAACATGGGCGCATCCGCAAAAGAAAGAGGTCGATTGCATTCTAGGGAAACCCGGCCAATCAATAAATTCAGTAATGATGACTCGACCAATCAAAAAAATTGATGTGTTGGCCGATCGCCCCCTACAATGTCCGGTGTCCGCAGACCTCGGGATCCCTCATCATGATCGGCTTGAGCATCCGCCAGCTGGAAGTCTTCGACGCCGTCGCCACCACCGGCAGCGTGCGCCGGGCGGCCGAGCAACTGCACCTGACGCAGCCGGCCATCAGCATGGCGCTGGCGGAACTGGAACGGCAGCTGGGCAGCACGCTGTTCGACCGCGAACGCGGCCGGCTGCGCCTGAACGCGCAGGGCGCCGAACAGCTGCCCCTGGCCCGGGAGATCCTGGAACGCCTGCAGGACATGCAGCGCCGCCACCCCGGCACCCGGGAAGCCCTGAGCGGCGCCTTGCGCATCGGCGCCAGCAACACGGTGGGCAACTACCTGGTGGGGGAACTTCTGGGCCCCATCGTGGCCCAACATCCCATGATCGCGCTGCATCTCACAGTGGACAATACGCGGGAGATCGTCGCCATGCTGCTGGACCACGCCATCGACATCGCCTGCGTCGAAGGCCCCGTCCATCATGCGCGGCTGGAAACCCTGGCCTGGCGCAGCGACGCCCTGGTCGTCTGCGCGGCGCCCTCGCATCCGCTGGCCCGGCGCTCGCGGCTGAAGGCCCAGGATTTCGCGGATGCCCACTGGATCCTGCGCGAACGCGGATCCGCCACCCGCACCCTGACCGAACAGGCGCTGACCGCCCTGCCGCCCGGCCGCATCCTGCTGGAGCTGGGCCAGATCGAAGCCATCAAGCAGGCCGTCATCGCCGGCCTGGGGATCGCCTGCCTGCCCTACGCGGCTACGCTGGACGCCGTCGCCACCGGCCGGCTGCGGGTGCTGCGCACCCCTTTCCTGAACCTGGACCGGCGCCTGTCGCTGGTGCTGCACCGCAGCCGCTATCGCGGTACGCTCATCGAGGCATTTCTACATTCCCTGGAGGTCGACACCCATGCCCAAGACTGAATCCCGCGTCGCGGCCGCCCATGAAGCCTACGAGGTCCGCGCGCTGGTGCTGCAAGGCGGCGGCGCCCTGGGGGCTTATCAGGCCGGCGTCTACCAGGGGCTGAACGAGGCCGACATCCAGCTGACGGAACTGGCCGGCATTTCCATCGGCGCCCTGAACGTCGCCATCATCGCCGGCAACCCGGTCGAAAAACGCGTCGAGCGCCTGCAGGCTTTCTGGGACACCATCTGCCAGCCCTACGTCGGCCCGGGCGCCAACGCGCTGATGGAGCAAACCCTGTTCCAGGTGAACGACCTGGCCCGTCAGTTCCTGGGCGCCCTGCACGCCGGCAGCGCGCTGATGGTCGGGCAAAAGGGGTTCTTCCACCCGCGCTTTCCGCCCGCCGCCCTGTCCGCCAGCCTGGACCCCGGCTGTGTGGGCCACTACGACACCCGCCCCCTGAAGGACACCCTGGAATCCCTGTGCGATTTCGACCTCATCAACGACGGCGGCCTGCACGTGTCGATCGGCGCGGTGAACGTGCGCACGGGCAATTTCACTTACTTCGACAATCGCAAGACGCGCCTGAGGGCGGAGCATTTCATGGCTTCGGGCGCCCTGCCCCCCGCCTTCCCCGCCATCGAGATCGATGGCGAATACTATTGGGACGGCGGCCTGGTGTCCAACACCCCGCTGACCAAGGTGCTGGAACAGCGCCCCGAGCGCGACACCCTGGTGTTCCAGGTGGACCTGTGGTCGGCGCGCGGACCGGTGCCGCGCAGCATGAACGAAGTCAGCGACCGCGTCCAGGACATCCGCTATTCCAGCCGCACGCGGATGATGACCGAGGAAATGCGGGCGCACCGCAAGATGCAGCGGCTGTTGCGTCAGGTGCTGGACCAGGTGCCCGAGGCCGTGCGGGAGCAGGACGCCGCCTGCCGGCAGGCGGCCGAACTGGCCAGCGGCGCCCGCAGCAACGTCATCCACCTGATCTACCGCGACAAGCCGTACGAGCAGCATTTCCGGGATTTCCAGTTCGGCCCCGCCACCATGCGCGAGCACTGGGCCATGGGCCTGCAGGACATCCGCAACACCCTGGCGCATCCGCGCTATCTGGCCATGCCGGACAACGTCGCGGGCTTCATCACGCACGACGTGCACCGCGACGAGATCGAGGAAAGCATGGGGTCCTGACGTTTCGCCCGGCGCAAGGACGCGCGTCAGGCCCGACCGGGCCGGGGCGGCGCGACCGCCGCCTGTTCGCGGGACCTGCGGCCCAGCACGACGGCGGCCGCCGCCACCAGGACCGTGCCGACCACCTGCAGCACGGTGATCGGTTCGCCCAGGAACGCCCAGGCCAGGAACAGGATGGACACCGGTCCCAGCAAGCCCAGCTGCGCCGTCAGCGGCGCGCCGATCCGGGCCACCGACCACATGATCATGAAGGTCGGAATGACCGTGTTGACCGTCGCATGGATCAGGGACAGGCCGTACACGGGCCAGGTCTGGTCCAGGCCCGCCAGCCCCTTGACCAGGAAGAAGTGCGCCATCGTCACCCCGGCGGACACCGTCATGGCGTAGGCCACCAGCCGCGTGGCCGTGACCCGCTCGATCAATTCCCCCGATCCGATCAGATACATGGCATAGGAAAAGGCCGCCCCCAGCACGCAGGCCGATCCCAGGATGACGTTGTCGCCCGCGACGGACAGGTCGTCCCAGAACACCAGGGCGACGCCGGCATAGGCCAGCGCCATGGCCAGCCACTGGCGCGAGGAAATCGCCTTGCCCAGGAACCAGGCCGAGATCAGCAACACGAAGGTCGGCGCCAGGAACAGGATCAGGCGTTCCAGCCCCGCCGAGATGTATTGCAGGCCCAGGAAATCCAGGAAACTGGACAGGTAGTAGCCGATGAATCCCAGGATGAAAATGCGCACACCGTCGCGCCAGCCCAGGCGGGCGATCAGCCCCTGCCGGGCGCGGCGGGCCTGGTAGAGCGCCACGGCGGCGAAAAACGGCAGGGCCAGCAGCATCCGGAAGCCAATCACGTCCAGCGCATCCACGCCGTGCAGGTACAGCAGCTTGGCGACGATCGCCTTGGCGGAAAACAGGACCGCCCCCAGCCCCGCCAGCACGAACCCGGTCCAGAACAGGCGGCGAGAGATGTCCGGCATTATTTAGTTGCCTAGTCAGATACTGAGGGAGTAGAATTTTAACATGCAAGCTCCCACACCCACCGCTCCGGATCGTCCGGATGCCGTCCCCGCCACCGGCCCGCTGTGCTGCTTCTACAGCGACAGCCCCGGCGACCTGACCGCGGACCGCAACGTCGGCCTGCTGATCCGGCATCTGCATGTCCTGGTGCACCGGGTGATCGATCTGCGCACGCTGCCTCTGGGGCTGACCGCCAACCAATGGCGCCCGCTGCTGCTGATCCAGCACAAGCGCATCGACACCCCGGCCGAACTGGCTCGCGCCATGAACGTGGATACCGGAGCCATGACCCGGATGCTGGACCGCCTGGAAGCCAAGGGCTTCATCCGCCGCGACCGCATCCCCGAAGACCGCCGGGTCGTGAAGATCACCCTGACCGACACGGGCCACGCCCTGACGGACCAGATACTGCCCATCATCGCCGAAGCCCTGAACCTGCACCTGCAGGGCTTTTCCGACGACGAGATCCGCATGCTGCTGGCCTTGCTGAAACGCATGATACAGAACGGCGAACAAGTCCTGCAGCAGGCCTGTACCCCCCCCGAACCCTGATCCGACCCGGCCATTACCCGATATTCGGGCATGGATATCCCGAAGTTTCGCTCTATAATTGTCTAGTCAGATACAGACCGAATCAACTACTTTCAGCTTCCTGTCAGCATGAAACCCTTCATCCCACTGCTGTTGGTCCTGGCCCTGTCGGCCTGCGCCCCCATGGATCCCGGCTCGCCGGCCGTGCAGCCCCTGACGGGCGAACGCCTGGCCCTGCAGGCCGATCCGGCCCTGGCCTGGCCCAAGGACGACTGGTGGACCCGCTACCAGGACCCGCAGCTGAACCGTCTGATCGATCAGGCGCTGCAATCCAGCCCGTCCCTGCAGGCCGCCGCCGCCCGGGTGCGCGCCGCGCAGGCGGCCGCCCGGGGCGCGCGCGCCGTGCAGTGGCCCCAGGTCAACGCCAACTATCACCTGACCCGTGAGCGGCTGAGCGAGAATTACATCTACCCGCCGCCATTGGGGGGTTCTTACCAGAGCGACACGGGCCTGGGACTGCAGCTGGACTTCAATCTGGACCTGTGGGGCAAGCAGCGCGCCCTGGCGGCAGCCGCCGGACAGCGCGCCGACGCCGCCCGGGCTTCCAGCCAGCAGGCCCGCACCCTGCTGGTATCGGCCGTCGCGCAAAGCTACTTCCAGCTGCAGGACGCCCAGGCCCAGGCCGTCGCCATCGAATCCATCGTCAGCAAGTTGCAGGAAGCCCTGAACATCACGCGCGACCGGTACAAGAACGGCCTGGGCATCCAGGTGGACGTGGACCAGGCGGACTCCGCCGTGTCCTCCGCCCAGGTGCAGCTGAGTCAGGCCCGCAACAACGCCGAACTGCTGCATCACCAGCTGGCCGCCTTGCTGGGGGTGTCGCCCGAACAGCTGCCGGCGCTGCCGATCCAGGCGCAGCACGCCCTGCCGGCCGGCGTGCCGGCCCACATGCCCCTGGCGCTGCTGGGGCGTCGCGCCGACATCGCCGCCGCCCGCCTGCAGGCGCAGGCCGCCGGGGCGGAAGTCTCCGCCGCCAAGGCCGATTTCCTGCCCAATGTGAATCTGTCCGCGGCGGCCGGCTTCCTTTCCCTGGGGATGGACAAGCTGGTGCGCAGCAGCAGCGAGAACTACAGCGCCGGGCCGGTGATCACCCTGCCGATCTTCCACGCCGGCGCCCTGAACGCGCAACTGGCCGGCCAGCGCGCCGCCCGCGACGAAGCCATCGCGCAATACAACGAGACGGTCCTGGGCGCCATCCGCGAGGTCGCCGACGCCAGCGCCTCGATCCGCTCGCTGCAGGAACAGATCCGCCACCAGGAAGCCAGCCTGAAAGCCATCACCTCCGCCTACGACGTCGCGCTGGACCGCTACAAGGCGGGCCTGGGCAATTTCGTGCAGGTGCTGCTGGCCCAGAGCGAGGCTCTGAAGCAGACCGTGCAGACCACGGACCTGCATGCCCGCGCCTACGTGCTGGACGTGCAGCTGGCCACCGCCCTGGGCGGCGGCTACGAGCAGCCCCCGGCCGGGGCGGACGCCGACGCCCCCGCCGCCGCCCGTTCGTCCTCGACTTCCACCGACTAAATCATCAAGCGCATCATGACAGCAACCAGCACGCAATCCCGCCCCACCCGCAAACGCCTGATGTGGGCCGCCACCGGCGTCTTCATTCTGCTCGCCCTGCTGTACGGGATCTGGTGGATGATCTTCGCCTCGCACTACGAATCTACGGACGACGCCTACGTGCACGGCAATCTGGTGTCGGTCAGCGCCCAGATTCCCGGCACCGTCGTCGCCATCGGCGCCGACGACACGCAGACGGTCGCCCGGGGCAGCCATCTGGTGACGCTGGACCACAGCGACACCGACATCGCGCTGGCCCAGGCCGAAGCCGCCCTGGCCCAGACCGTGCGCCACACGCAGACGCTGTTCGTGCAGAACGACGCGCTGGCCGCCGACATCTCCGTCGGCCAGGCCAACGTCGAGCAGGCCGAGACCCTGCTGCACAAGGCGGAAAACGACCTGCAGCGGCGCAATGCCCTGCGCGGGTCCGGCGGGGTCAGCGGCGAGGAACTTCTGCACGCCCAGGTGGCGGTCAAGTCCGCCCAGGCCGGGCTGGCCCAGGCGCGCGCCGGACTGGCCGTCTCCAAGGCCAAGCTGGCCACCAACCAGGCCCTGACCCACGGCAGCACCGTCGCCACGCACCCCGACGTCCTGCAGGCCGCCGATCAGGTCCGCCAGGCCTGGCTGGCCCAGGAGCGCACCCGCGTGCTGGCGCCGGTGGACGGCATGGTCGCGCAGCGTTCCGTCCAGCTGGGTCAGCGCATCCAGCCGGGCACGCCGCTGATGACCATCGTGCCGCTGCAAAGCCTGTGGGTCGAAGCCAACTTCAAGGAAAACCAATTGCACGCCATGCAGCCGGGCCAGAAGGCCACCCTGGTCTCCGACCTGTACGGCAGCAAGGTCACCTACCACGGCACGGTCGTCGGGGTGTCGGCGGGCAGCGGCAGCGCCTTCGCCCTGCTGCCGGCGCAGAACGCCAGCGGCAACTGGATCAAGGTCATCCAGCGCGTGCCGGTGCGCATCGCGCTGGACCCCAAGGACCTGAAGGACCATCCCCTGCGCGTGGGCCTGTCCATGACGGTGGAAGTCGACCTGTCCTCCACGCCGGACCAGGCCGCTCCGAGCGCGCCGGCCAGCGCCCTGAGCACCACGGTCTACGATCATGATCCGGCCGAGGTGGACGCCCTGATCGAACGCATCATCCAGGAAAACCAAGCCTCATGAGCACCGCCACCGTGGACGAAGGCGCGGCCCGGCCCGCGCCGCCCCAGCCCCCCGAAGGCGGCCATCCGCCGCTGGAAGGCGGCGCCCGCGTGCTGGGCACCATCGCCGTGTCGGCCGCGGTCTTCATGAACGTGCTGGATTCGTCGATCGCCAACGTGTCGATCCCGACGATCGCGGGCGACCTGGGCGTGAGCACCACGCAGGGCACCTGGGTGATCACGTCCTTCGCCGTGGCCAACGCCATCACCGTGCCCCTGACCGGCTGGCTGACCCAGCGCTTCGGCCAGGTGCGCCTGTTCGTGCTGGCCACGCTGCTGTTCGTCCTGACCTCCTGGCTGTGCGGCTTCGCCTGGTCCTTCGAATCCCTGGTGTTCTTCCGCGTACTGCAAGGCGCCGTGGCCGGGCCGATGATCCCGCTGTCCCAATCGCTGATGCTGGCCAGCTACCCGCGTGCCAAGGCCGGCATGGCGCTGGCCTTGTGGTCCATGACGATCCTGGTCGGCCCCATCGCCGGGCCGCTGCTGGGCGGCTGGATTTCCGACAACTACGCCTGGTCCTGGATCTTCTACATCAACGTGCCCATCGGCCTGCTGGCCGCCTGGGCGTCCTGGCAGGTATACAAAGACCGCGACTCGCGGCGCTACAACCTGCCCATCGACCGCATGGGCCTGTTCCTGCTGGTGGTCTGGGTCGGCGCCCTGCAGATCATGCTGGACAAGGGCAAGGACCTGGACTGGTTCGCCAGCCCGCTGATCTGCATCCTGGCCATCATCTCGGTCGTCACCTTCGTCTATTTCGTCATCTGGGAGCTGACGGCCGCCCATCCGGTCGTGGACCTGACCCTGTTCGCCCAGCGCAACTTCACGTCCGGCACCATCGCCCTGTCGATCGCCTACGGCGTGTTCTTCGGCACGGTCGTGCTGCTGCCCCTGTGGCTGCAGAACACCATGGGCTACACCGCCACCTGGGCGGGCGTGGCGGCCGCGCCGGTGGGCATCCTGGCCATCATCCTGTCGCCCGTGGTGGGCAAGCTGCTGGCCCGCCACGACCCGCGCATCATCGCCACCGTGGCGTTCCTGATCTTTTCCCTGATCAGCTACATGCGGGCGCAGTACAACACCAACGTGGACCTGTTCGGCGTCATGCTGCCGACCTTCATCCAGGGCGCGGCCATGGCGACGTTCTTCATCCCGCTGACGACGATCTCGCTGTCTGGCCTGCGCCCCGACCGCATCCCGGCGGCGGCCGGCCTGACGAACTTCTTCCGCCTGGTCTGCGGCGCGTTCGGCACGTCCATCACCACCACGGTCTGGGACGACCGCGCCATTCTGCACCACGCCCGCCTGACCGAAGCCGCGCGCCCCGGCGAGCCGGCCTTCGACCACATCATGGGCGGCCTGCAGAATCTGGGCATCGACCAGCTGCACGGCGCCGCCATGCTGGACCGCGTCATCAACCAGCAGGCCTACACCATGTCGGCCACCGATTTCTTCTACGCGTCCGCCTTCATTTTCCTGATCCTGATCGGGCTGATCTGGCTGGCCCGCCCGAAGACGTCGGATCATGGCGGCGGCGCGGCGGCGGGGGCGCATTGAGGGCCGGACCCTCTGTGGCGAGATTGACATAAACGTCACGGAGGGGCTAGATTCTGGAACAAAGGCCAGGCATCGTGTCATGCCCGATACCGACCAGGATCCTGATCATGAATGACAAAGCCACGGACGACAAAAAACTGGATGCCGAGCTCGACATGATGGCGGCCACCACGATGAAGCTTCAGGCGGAAGCCCAGAAGATTCTGGCTGAATCGCGCTGGTATCCGTTTGTGGTCCTGGCTGGCGTCTTTGGCGCCGCCATCGCTGTCGTCAAACTGATGCACTAGGCATCCATCACCCCATCCACATACAGCCACCGCCCTTCCTCGCGCACGAAACGGCTGGTTTCATGCAGGCGCGACGCGCGGCCGCCGACGCGGACCCGCGCCACGAATTCCACGGTTTCATGATCCGCATCCTGGCGATCATGGCGGCGCACCTCCAGCCCCAGCCATTTCGTCCCCGGCTCATTGGGCGCCAGCGCCGCGGGGCGCGTGCCCGGGTGCCAGGTCTGCAGCAGATAGTCGATCTCATCGAGCACGTAGGCGCTGTAGCGCGAACGCATCAGGGCCTGCGCATCGGGCGCCCGCAGATGCAAGGGCCCGCGATGCCAGCGGCCGCAGCAGGCGTGGTAGGCGGCCGGCAGGCCGCAGGGACAGGCGAGAGAATCGGAAGTCGTCATGCGTGTAAGCTGTGAAAGTCCGGATCCGGGACAGTCTACCCGGACGCCCCGACCGCAGAACATGAATCCCATGCCACCCGATCCGCTTCACACGAACACCACGCACAAACCGCGCCACCGCCCATGACCCGAATCAACTGCATCCCCGTCCAGGAGCTCAGCGGACCCCATCTGGTGGCCGAATACAGAGAGCTGCCCAGAGTCTTCGCCCTGGCTCAGAAAGCCGCCCTGCGCGGCAAGCCGAGTCAGCCTGAACAGTACGTGCTGGGCAAGGGGCACATGCTGTTTTTCTACACGCGCCTTGCCTATCTGGCGCGCCGGCATGCCGAGCTGATCGGGGAGATGAAGCGCCGTGGCTACAAGCCGTCCTTCGAAGGCATACAGCGCAAGGATTTTCCAGCCATCCCCGACGATTACTGGGGCGAATGGACCCCCACTCCCGAAGCGATGGCGCTGAACCGCGCCAGGATCGAGGCGCGCAGCGGGGATCGGGCCTAGCCCGGGGCCTCCCGGCACAGGAAGGCATCCGCGCACTCCCCCGACGGCGCGACGGATGCGTCGATCCGTCTCGCGAACGCCTTCCCGCCGGGTATGATTGGACTGTAGCGAACTGGCTTGCGGGCCAGCCGGTCGGGCGCGATGGCGGCTGACCGGACAGACACGGGGACAACCAGCCATGCCATCACTGACCTTCCTGGGCGCCGCGGGCACCGTCACGGGATCGAAGCACCTGCTGACCCATGGCGACACCCGCATCATGATCGACTGCGGCCTGTTCCAGGGCCTGGCGAACCTGCGCGAACTGAACTGGCAGCGCCTGCCCATCGAGCCGCGCTCGGTCGACGCGGTGGTGCTGACGCACGCGCACCTGGACCATTGCGGCTACCTGCCGCGCCTGGCCCTCGACGGCTTCCGCGGCCGGATCCACGCCACCGCGGCCACCCGGGACGTCGCCGCCCTGATCCTGCGCGACAGCGCCTTCCTGCAGGAAAAAGACGCCGACTACGCCAATCGCAAGGGTTTCAGCAAACATGCGCCGGCGCTGCCGCTATACGGCGTCGCCGCCGCCGAACGCGCAATCGGCATGTTTCACGCCGTGCCGCTGTATCAGCGGCAGGCGCTGCCGGGCGACGCCTCGCTACTGCTGCGTCGCGCCGGCCACATCCTCGGGGCGGCGACCGCCCAGATCGACATCGGCGGTGTGCGCGTCGCGTTTTCCGGCGACCTGGGCCGCTACGACGACCTCGTGATGCACGACCCCGATCCCGTGCCCGACGCGGACTACGTGGTGATCGAGTCCACCTACGGCGACCGCAAGCACGAGCCCGTAGACCCCGTGAACACGCTGGGAGACGTGATCGAGCGCACGGTGAAGCGCGGCGGCACGGTGGTGGTGCCCGCCTTCGCGGTCGGCCGCGCGCAGTTGCTGATCTACGGGATGTGGCTGCTGCGCCGCGCCGGCCGGCTGCGCAACGTGCCGATCTACCTGGACAGCCCGATGGCGACCAGCGCCGGCGAACTGATGCGCGCCTACCCGGACGATCACCGGCTGCCGCCTCACGACTACGAGGCGGCCTGCGACGCGGTGCGCTGCGTCCGCGACGTCCAGGAATCGAAGGCGCTGTCGGCCAACCCGTATCCCAAAGTGATCATTTCCGCCAGCGGCATGGCGACCGGAGGGCGGGTGCTGCACCACATCGCGGCATTCGCGCCCGACCACCGCAACACGCTGCTGTTCTCCGGCTTCCAGGCGGCCGGCACGCGCGGCCGCAAACTGCTGGCGGGCGGCGCGCGCGAGACACGCATCCACGGCCGATGGATCCCCGTGAATGCCGAGGTCGCCGAACTGCCGTCGCTGTCGGCCCACGCCGACAGCGACGATCTCATGCGCTGGCTGTCCGGCTTCCAGCGCCCGCCGCGCCGCGTGTTCATCGTCCACGGCGAACCGGACGCGTCCGAAGCGCTGCGCGTGCGGATCGGTCGCGAACTCGGCTGGGCGGCGACCGTGCCGCGCCAGGACCAGGCGTGCCCGCTGTAAACAGGATCGGAACTCCGTTCGGAGACAGGCATCATGTCCACACTCACCATCTTTCTCGGCAAACTCCTGGGGCTTTATCTGATCGTGATCTCCGCCGCGATGCTGACCCGGAAACGGCAGACGCTGGAGACCCTGAACCGGATGGCGCGCAGCGGGCCGTGGATGCTGTTTTCGGGCATGGTCGCCACGGTCGCCGGGCTGGCCATCGTGCTTGCGCACACGATCTGGACCGGCGGCGCGCTTGCCCTTGCCGTCACCCTGATCGGGTGGGCGGCCCTTTTGAAGGGCCTGGCGCTGCTGCTGACCCCGCCGGACGCCATGGCGAGGGCTTACGAGTCCATGGGGTTCGAGCGGCGCTTCCACCTGTGGATGGGCGCGGTGCTGATACTGGGCCTGTGGATGGTCGCCGAGGCGTTCTTCGCCTGAGCCAGGGCTCAGAGAGCCGCCGCGTCGGGCGCGGGGCCGTCATGGAAGCGCTCCAGCGCCGCCATGATTTCTTCGGCGTCATCGACGCACGTGAACAGGTCGACATCCTTCGGCGCGATATAGCCTTCGTCCACCAGATAGTCGAAGCCGATAGTCCGGCTCCAGAAATCGCGTCCGACCAGCACGACGGGTATCGGCTCCATCTTCCCGGTCTGGATCAGCGTCAGCACCTCGAACAATTCGTCCAGCGTGCCGTAGCCTCCTGGAAAGGCGACCAGGCCGCGCGCATGCAGCAGAAAGTGCATCTTGCGCAAAGCGAAATAATGGCAGCGGAACGCCAATTCCGGACTGATGTAGGGATTGGGCACCTGCTCATGGGGCAGGCTGACGTTGAATCCGATCGAGCGCGCGCCCACTTCGAACGCGCCGCGATTGGCGGCTTCCATGATTCCCGGTCCTCCCCCGGTGACGACCACGAAGTCGCACCGGTCTTCTTGCTGGAAGCGGCACGAGACGAGCCGTGCGAAGCGCCGCGCCTGCTCGTAATAGCGGGCCTGCTCGACCCGGCGGCGGGCAAACGCCAGTTCCTGGGGGGTGGGGGGAGCCGCCGAGGACGCCGGTGTTGCTTGCAGCGCGGCAAGCCGGGCGCGGGCGGTCTCTGAATCGGTCACGCGCGCGCTGCCGAACACCACGATCGTCGAATCCACGCCCTGCTCGGCCAGGACGCGTTCGGGCTTGAGCAGCTCGAGCTGGAGGCGCAGCGGCCGCAGGTCCTTTTCCCCGAGCAGTTCGACGTCTTCCTGCGCCAGCCTGTAGCTGGGCGAGTCGAGGATGCTCTGCAAGCGCCGCGCAAGGTCCGGAGGAAGCGTCATCGCGACCCCGCCATGGTGTCGGATCCGCTCTCTGCGCTACCGTGCTCTGGCGCGTCGATGGGCGCAGCCGGGCGGGTGTCCATGCTCACTTCTCGTAACGTGCTTCGATCGATTATGCGGACCGCGCGAACGGCCGTCAATCAGGTTTCGCAGCGCCCTGCCGCCACCCGCGGATATTTCCCGCGCCGGATTGCTTTTGCGCAAACATTCGCGAAAAGTCTCCTGCGGCGATCGATTCCGGGAATCCTATACTTGGAAATGCCTCGACAGGCTGCGAAGTATCCCGGAGAACACCTTCTGGAGTGATGACTATGTACAAACGTATTCTGGTGCCGCTCGACGGTTCGCCGTTTTCGGAAGAGATGATTCCCTATGCCGCGGGCCTGGCGGCCGTCCACGGCACGGAACTGGCTCTGTTGCGCATCGTCGACAAGGCGGCCGACCAAGACGACGCCAGGGATTACATCGACTGGATGGCTTCCAGGCACGGGGCCGAGGGCCTGTGCCTGGTGGACGCCGGCGACGCGGCCCGGGCGATTCTCGAGGAAGCCGCCCGCAAGCCGGCCACGCTACTGGCCATGACCTCGCGCGGGCGTTCCGGCCTGATGGAACTCGTGCTCGGCAGCGTGGCGCAGCGCGTCGTGCGCGGCGCCAACGGGCCGGTGCTCGTCTATCGCCCCACGGGGGCCAGAGCCCCGGACCACGCGCCCGTGAAACTGCGCAGCGTGGTGCTGCCCCTGGACGGCAGCACGCTGCCCGAGGCGCTGGCCAGCGATGCGGCCCGGTTCGCCGGCTGGATCGGCGCCGGGCTGGAAGTCGTCAGCGCGGTCCAGACCGTCGATGCAGCGAAAGTCGGCGAGATATCAGGAGGCGAAATGTCCAAACTGGAATCGGGCTACGTCCATACCCAGGCGGTCGATCTTGCCAAACGCCACGGCGTGGCCGTCGACTGGGAGGTGCTGCACGGCGACCCGGTGACGGCGATCGCCGACCATGTGAGCCGCCGCGGCGACGTGATCCTGGCGATGGTCACGCGGCGCAGGGACGCAATCGAAGCGGCCCTGCTGGGCAGCGTGACCTCGGGCTGCCTGCGCAAGGCCGGCGTGCCGATCCTGATGCGACTGCCCTGAGGCGACGTCAGCAATTGCCCTTCTTGGCCTGTCCCGGAGGGCAGAATCCGCCATGCCCATACCCCGGATCCGGGTCGACGACCACGGATCCGCGCGGCGTATACACCGCACAGGAAGACAGCATGGCGATGATCGCGCACGCCAAAAATATTCTTTTCATGACAACCCCTTTTATGGCGCAACGATTTTGCATCAGACCGGCAAAAAAGGGGCTACGAAGCGTAACCGGGCCGCCTGGGCCGACTGGGCGTCTTGTTCCATGGAGCGGGCGTGATCATCAGCGGTTGCAATCCTGACACGGCGGTTTCACCGTTCGAAATGGTTGATCGATAAGCTTTGAGTCGTCTCGCCGGCATCGGCCAGGACGATGCCGATTCTCCAATTTCACGAAGGAGCTGTCATGTCGAAAGTAAAATTCGGTCTGGTCATTGCCTCTGTTGCCGTCATGTCATGCTTTGCGCTCGGCGCGCAGGCCCGAGGAGGCGGCGGAGCGGGCGGCAACGGTGGCGGAGTTGGCGGCGGTGTCGGCGGTGGAGCCGGCATGGGCGGCGGCGGAGCCGGAATCGGCGGCGGCGTCGGGCATGGCGGCGCAAGCAGCGAAGCCGGCGGGGTGTCCGCTTCGCATATGAGCAGCGAGGGCCTGGCCAATACAAATGGCTTCAACTCGCCCGACAGGGACAAGGGTCTGGATCGCGCCGAGGATCGTAGCCATCAGCTCTCTCAAACACCGCAATCCACCACGCGCTACGGCGAGCGCAAGGCGCTCGGCCAGACAAAGTAGGCCCTGCGAAGCACGGACTCCAGAACACAAAAGACAGCCGGCCCTTCCGAACAGGGACCGGCTGTTTTGCCGCCAGGCCCGACCCCGCGCCTCCCGATCCTCTGATCGGCGAATGGTCGCGCCTACCCGATCAACGGGCACCCAAAGCCAGCAGCGGCCCCCTATCCTGAGCTGCCGGCTGCCCAGCCTATTGAAGATTCAGCGTCGTCACATTCGCCTGCGTCCGAATACCAAGGATGCGATGAACAGAATGAGGAAGATGACGAAAAGAACCTTGGCTATTGTGGCGGCCACGCCCGCGATTCCGAAAAAGCCAAAAAACCCTGCCACCAACGCAATGATGAGAAACACAACGGCGTAGTGAAGCATGGAACCTCCCGTATGAACAAAGCGAAGCGGGATCAGCATTTTTCATGCCCGGTCTGGAAAATCAGTCGGGTTTCGCGATCTGAAGGGCAAGGGCGCCACCTACATCGCGTCCAACACACCCAAAACAAAAAGGACTTAGATTTTCATCTAAGTCCTTGAATTTCTTGGCTCCCTGACCAGGGCTCGAACCCGGGACCTGCGGATTAACAGGCCGTGCCGCCGGAACGCCGCAAACGTAGCAGGCATGCGGATTTCATTGTCTGCCACGTCTCATAAAAACCGTCCGCACAGTCGCTTCTGGCACTAGGAACAGTCCGCCAAATACAGCTGGATATGAGACGCCGCCCTGCCCGCTACCGAGCGGGCTTTTTGCGTCTGGACGCTTTGGAAAGCGCTGCGAGGCGCGCTTGATGGCTACCTTCGAATAGCTGTATAAAAACACAGAAAACGCAGGAGCCACCATGTACACGATCACCCTTCAGGACGCGCCCGCCGACCTACCCGCACAGGCACGGCAGGACGCGGAACAACGGTTTCGCCGGACGCTGGAACGAGTCCTTGGCGGACCCGAGCAGACGCTTGAAGCCTACCGGGCTTGGGCGGCGGCTGAAGACACTGCTGAGAACGAAATGGCGCCCAAGGACATGGCGCTGGCCAAGCGATGGATCGCTGCTGCCGGGCGGGCCCGAGGCGATGCGTTTCAGTCCATGGGGGAGACGGAGGCTTGGTTTGAGGTGCGGGTGGCAAAGCCTGGCTATGCGCTCTGATCAAGCGGTGGCTATAGTAAGGTCACTCCAGCGTCTGACAACCCCCTCCACTGCACAAAGATAACTGATACAAAGTAAATCTAGCTATCTGCCTATATATGCCTCAGACTGAACGAAGCGAGGCGGATGGTCACTCAAGATCCATGACTAATCTAACAGATCGTGACAACGCCTCCATCAAAATCGCACGCTCCGCGCATGCGGCCCTTTGCACACTGGCTTCGTCGAAGTCAGAGCGGCTCGCGACGGGCAACCCTGGTCCAGACACACACAACAAACCGACCAGGCTACTTGGAACTCTAATGACCCTTTCTCTCTCACCTGCTGCCTTTTTCGTTCCGAAATTGCACACAGCAAACACGAACCACCCGCCCGCGCCGCCTTCGCCGTTCGATGAAATCGAGCGTAACAGGCAATGCGTCAAGGACCGCGCCCATTTTCTCAAACTGATGAAAGAAAGATTTCCCGGGTTGCCTTATTGAAGTGACTCCCGGTCACGCAGTGACAATGTTCAAGGCCGCCTTCGGGCGGTTTTTTTGCGCCCAGCCAAACCTACCCAACGATCTCGGCATGCCGCTTCTGTGCCGCCTTGAGGCTCGACCGGGTGTCTTCCGCGCAATCCGCGCCCGGGCGCCACAGCTCGAACTTGTAGTCGCCGGGGCCGGCCCAATACCAGTCGTCCCGCATCCACTCGGCCTTGCTCAACATCCGCTCCGGCTATAAAAGGAAAAAGAGAGGAAGTGCAGCGCGCCTCACAATTCAAACCATCGTCAGGGAGAGCCTTATGCCAAACACAAAAGCACACGACCAGCACGAATTGTAAGATCAGATGTAGGCTACTTCATTGGCTGTGGGGGGCTCTTGCAATAGGGTAGAGTGGCCTGGTCGGTCACTGCGCGGGAGATGGCATTTGTTGGGTTTCGGAAAAGTTGACCACTGTAGTTGGAGCTTCTCAGCCACAAGGTGCGCTAAGGCCCGATTGTCAGTCAATTTACACGTTTTAGGACGAAGGGCCCGACCCCATGCGGCCTGTTCTGCCAGACTGGCACGATAATCCGGCGGCCCTCCGTTACGATTGACTCCCCAGCTGATCGTGGAGGGTGACCGCTTGAGCCTCATGGCAATTGAGCGGATCGAGTGACCCGCAATCGGGCCTCGTGAGATCTCTTCGCGTTCGGCGAACGTCAGCGCTAGACGGGATCGACATCTTGGCACTGGCTGTATGCCGCCGGTCTCTGCAAGTATCCCCTGAATCGAGGAGTGGTTCCGATCAAACAACTGAGCGATCTGTTGAAGCGATTCGCCCTTACGCCAGCGCTCCCACATCAGGGCTTTCTGGCTTTCTGTGTAGTAGATTCGAGGCCTCTGCTTCATCTGCGACACTCCTTCTGCTCACGTAGCGTCTAGTATGTTGCATCCACCGGTTGAATCCGCAGCCAGAAGCAGTCATTAATGACTGCTTCTGGCTGGTTGCTATTGTTGGCACAAACCTCGGCGTGCTGCACACTATCATTGCCACCTAGAAAATGCTGCTGAACCCAATTCCACCCTTCAGGAGAAACCATGGGAAACGCTCCACAGAAAATGCATTTCGTTGTTCATGCATGGCGCAATGATGCGCACGGTAGTGAGGCTCAATGCAAATCTGCATTAATCACGCTGGATACTGATCTCGCCGGACGCACCGATGCCTTCAACCCGGCGGAACTGCTGTTGGCAGCGCTATCGGCGTGCATGATCAAAGGCATTGAACGAGTGGTGCCGATTCTCAAGTTTGAGCTGAGGAGCGTGAAAGTCCGCGTGGACGGGGTGCGCCAGGATGTACCGCCAAAGATGGAGAGCATCAGCTATGAAATCATTGTAGATACTGATGAATCAGACCAACGCATCAAGTTGCTGCATGAAAACGTAAAGAAATACGGTACCGTTTTCAATACCGTGGCACCGGGCACGGTATTGAATGGCGTCATGCGCAGGCAATAATTGAGGAACTCATTGAACGAAAGCAGAACATGGGCATGGCCGAATAGCCCTCGGCGGTCATGGTCGTGTGTAAGACGCGCATATCGGCCCCGGTGATCTGTGAGGCGCATTTGTTAGCGAGCGTCGTGTACAGCTCATAAGTACGCGGGTGAGACGCTCGGCTACGAACCTCATTGTGCTGGGCAAAGCCTGATGGGAGCACCCCAGACTCACTGCGAGGGCCTCGCCGCTTTTGCGGGGTGACCGCTGCGGTGTCGCCGCGCCCCTCACGCTTCATGGCGTGTTTGCGCGTGAGCGTCACGACTGCCTGGGTACCGTCTGCGGACTCCCACAGCGCCAACTCGGGCAGCCCCGCAACCACTAGGTAGTGGTTGGCTCGGTTGATTTCCTGCACCGCGCCGCCCTTGGCCAGGGTGGTGTGGCGGACATAGTGGTCCAGCATATCGGCCAGGCGCGCTTGTGTGGGGCCACCCAATAAGGGCTCGTTTTCCGCATTGCGGTTGGCCAGCATATCGGCGATCCAGAGCTTCGCTTGTGCGAACGAGTCAAAGTCCTCGCTGGAGCGTTCGCCGTTTTTGAGCGTGACCTGGGCGCGCCAGCGACCACGGTAGCGAAAGGGCTGAGGTAGGCGTGTGCTCATTGTGCACCTCCTGCCTGGCCCGGGTGGCCGACGAATGCTAGTGGGTGGTGCTGGTCGAGATGGCAAGTTGTCATGGCTATGTCCCTGTAAGTTAAGTGACATAGGCGTATAGGGGGTGGAGCAGTTGCCTGCGCGGACTCGACTTCAATTGTTGAGGCATATCGCCCCACACTTCAAAGTACGTGCCGTTGCCGGTGTATCAAGCCCATTGATAGCAGCGCTATCATTTGCGCTATCAAATCACCCAAATTGGTGGTTTGATCGGACAAAAAAATAACGCCCCTATGAAAGAGGCGTTATTTTTCAAGCATTTACGCTTGGCATTCTGTGGCTCCCCGACCAGGGCTCGAACCTGGGACCTGCGGATTAACAGTCCGTCGCTCTACCGACTGAGCTATCGGGGAACTGCGAAGAAGCGAAACTATAGCACAATTTTTCACACGCACACAAGCGAACGAAACCCGGAAAACGGGCCGTGTCAATGCGGCGCGGGCCTGCCGCGCGCAGGCTGTTCGCCACGTCCAGTGACGCCCGCTTACTTCGCGTAGTTTCCTCCCCCTTCCCGGGCGCTCGCCGATGTTACGCTGCCAGTTCCGGCAATACGGTGAGGAAGCCCCGCACCGGGCTTCGCGGAACCGAGCCATCGCAGAGGATGCAGATGGAGCGTCACCTTCACGACAAACCGACCGCGCGCGAATCCCTGGCGATCAATTACGCCAAGGCCATGGGCATCGTCATGGTGGTCATCGGCCACTACCACGGATCGCTCTTCGATTTCTACCGGCCGTACACCTTTCACATGCCGCTGTTCTTCTTCATCGGCGGACTGCTGCTCGACCCGCGCGCCGGGGCGCGGAAGTTCTACGCAGGGATCGCCAGGAAGCACGTGCTGTATGCGGTCTCGACCTATCTGGTGGTCGGATCGATGGCCGTCCTGTTCAGGAACGGCCTGGGCGCCGACATCCAGGGCGATCCGTTCAACGGCTCGATCCGGGAAATCCTGCTTGCCAACTACGAGTCGAACTTCGAGCAGAACACCTATTTCCTGGTCCTCTGGTTCATCGTCTGCTATGCGGCGACCTCGTCCGCGCTGTTCCCGATCATCAAGGCGACACGCGAATGGCGATTCTCATCCGCCGTCTATGTCCTGGCGATCCTGGCGCTGGGATACCTGGGCATGGAAACCTTCGCGGACCGCTTCCATGAAGGCAAGGACATCGGCTTCAACTACCTGAGCCAGATCTGCACGGCGTCCGCCTTCTACCTGGCCGGATACGTGGCCAGGCCGTTTCTATGGAGATCCCTGAGCCTGTACGGCTTCATCGCCGCGTTCTTCGTCATGTACGTCTCGTCGCGGACCGGCTTCGACCATGCCGTCGTCATGGCCTGGAGCAAATACCCCGACGGGTTCGTCATGTCCTTCCTCAGGATCTTCTGCGGCATCTATTCGACGTTCTACCTGTCGTGGGTGCTGTCCAGCGAAAGAATGGAGCTGTTCGAGACCGCCGGCAGGGAATCGAAGGCGATCATGAGCTATCACCTGATCGGCTACCTGTTCCTGGATCTGGTCTTCCACACGCTGGGGCTCTACGACATCCGCGACGCCACGCCGCTGGACCACTTCAGCAGTCCGGTATTTTCCCCGCTCTACATCATCCTGCCCACGCTGATGCCGATCGCCTGCGCGATCTGCTACCGTAAAGCGAAGGCCGGACTCTACAGCAAAGCGAAGGTCGAGATCTCCAGGCGGCTCGTGCCGCGCTGAAGGCGCGAAGCGCCCGCCGTCAGCCAGGCCTCAACGCCCGCGCATCTGATCGATCAGCCGGCGGTCCCGCTTGGTGGGGCGGCCTGCGTTCAGATCGTGGGCGGGTTCGGGCGCCAGACGGCGCTGTTCGGCGGCCTTTTCGCGGGCCGCAATGCTGTCCGGCGTTTCCTGATACAGCAAGGCGGCCTGGGGGGCCGGGCCGCGCGCGCCGCTGATCGCGCGGATCTCGACTTCGATGTCCAGGCCGGTCTTGCGCACCCGCACGCGGTCGCCCGCCGCGACTTCCCGGGCGGGTTTGGCCACGATCTGGTCGTTGATCTGGATACGCCCCGCCCCGATCTCGTGCGCGGCCAGGCTGCGGGTCTTGTAGAAACGGGCGGCCCAGAGCCATTTGTCGAGCCGGATCTTGTCCATGCGCCTTCCTTTGCAATCAGAACTACACGATAGGGGATCAGGCGGGCCGGGGCAAGGCGCCATCGACCAGGAAATCATCCAGGCGATAGGTCGCCACCGACCGGTCGGCCAGAGGCTTGAAGGAGACTTCCCGTTCGCGCAGTTCGCACAGCCAGGAGGCCTGCGACAGGGGTCTGGCGCTGGACAGCGCCAGATGGGTGAACAGCCCGACGCACGGCCGATGCCCCGGGTCGCGGGCGGAGGCGTATTCGAAAGCCTGGACGCCCGCCATGCGCATGTCGGCCCCCAGGCGCTGGGTCGCGGTGTAATCGGAGGGGTGCGTCAGGGACGCGCCGAAGCGATCGAACGGCGGCGCCTGCAGCATGACCCCGTGATCGGTGCGGTAGGATGCCGTGAACAGGGTGTGCTGGCTGATCAGTTCGTCCTTCGGGGCCGGCCCCATCATGGACTGGCGAAAGACGAAGCGGTAATACGCCGATTCCGCCAAAGTGGCCTGTTGGCTGAGGCCGCCGTAGAGCAGGCCTGGTTCATGCCGGGCCCCGAACCGGGACCCCCACGGCAAGGGCGGATAGCGGAACGGCGTGCGCAACAAGTAGTGGTAGCGCCCGCTGTCGGCCGGCCAGTCGGGCTTGGCGTCGTCCAGCAGGGATTCCAGGACGGCCTGCTCTTCCAGGGTATCGACGTAGCCCAGCGTGGCGATCTGTTCCTGGCTTTCGACCAGCCGGTACAGAGTGCCCCGGATCGGCCGGATCCAGCGCGGGCCGTCGCATTCCGCCCAGATCAAATCTTGCCCCGCAGGGCGTCGACGAAGCGCAGCACCGTCATCAGCCCCTGGATGGTGCGGATCTGTTCGGCCGGCACCCCGCCCGTGACGGCATTGGGAGACTGCATGAAATGCCGGATCCACACGGCATCCCCCCCCGCCAGGGCGAACAGCGCCCGCGCCACCCGGATCAGCAGCAGGGCGATTTCACCCTGTTTCGAGGCGGGATCCAGGGACTGGGTGGTCTTCATCCGGCTGACCGCGGTGCGGTGCATGCCCAGCACCGCCGCCAGCTGGGCCTGGCGCAGCCCCAACTGATCCCCCGCCCGCAAGACGGCCTTGGCCAGGACGGCATCGGGCGCCGGGGACATCTTGAGCAGTGCGGTCATGGCGGCTCCAGAAATGTGCTATTAACACAATTATCCTATAAATGTGCATTCATCACAACATCGAAAAAGTTGGAACTTACTGGAAACTGAACAGTCAAACAGGGTTCCCTTCCACATTTCCACGGAGCCATTGCCCATGAAATGCCCTGCATGCCCTGACACGAACCTCGTCATGTCTTCGCGCCAGAACATCGAAATCGACTATTGCCCCGATTGCCGCGGCGTCTGGCTGGACCGGGGCGAGCTCGACAAGATCATCGAGCGCAGCGCCAGCGAACTCGAGGCGCCCGCCCGGCAGGCCGCCCCCCAGCCGTACCCGCAGTCCCATCACCCCGACGAGCGCCGCTACGACGGATATCGCAAGCGCAAATCGTTCTGGCACGAAATCTTCGACTGACCGGCCGGATGGCGCCGCCGGGCCGCCCGCCCCGCCTGTGCCGGCGGCGAAAGGACTACCATGGGCGGATCGGATTCGGGAAAAAAGGCCATGTCGACGATCTACACCATCGGCCATTCCACCCGCGACCTGCCCGCCTTCGCGGCGTTGCTGCAGGCGTCGGGGATCGAACGGCTGGTGGACATCCGTACGGTGCCACGCTCACGCACCAACCCGCAGTTCAACCGGGACGCCCTGCCCGACTCGCTGGCGCTCTATGGCATCGACTATGAACACCTGGCGGCCCTGGGCGGGCTGCGCGGCAAATCGAAGACCGTGGGACCGGACGTCAACGGCTTCTGGGAAAACGACAGCTTCCACCACTACGCCGACTACGCCCTGACGGATGAATTCCGCCAGGGACTGGACACGCTGCTGGCGCGAGCCGAGGCGCAGCGCTGCGCCATCATGTGCTCGGAAGCCGTCTGGTGGCGCTGCCACCGGCGCATCGTCAGCGATTACCTGATCGCCCGGCGCGTCCCGGTTTTTCACATCATGGGACCGGACCACGTGGACGAGGCCAGCCTGACGCGCGGGGCCGTCGTCCAGCCGGACGGAACGGTCCTGTATCCCGCCGGGCAGGCCGCCGGCTGAAACGCCGTCGCCGCCCCCGGGCGCCCGACCTGCGCCGACTGCATCCGCCCCACAGGCGCCGGCGGCCGTCGTTCAGCCCGCCGTCAACATGGTAAGCCTTCATGTCGGCAGCGAACCATTTCGCCGGGCCATGATCTGAGCAACAGGTGGATCGTTCTGCCTGCCCGGGCACAAGGTGTGCCCAGGCACTCTCTGGAGTTGATGTCATGACGACACGTTCCCGCATTGCCTACCTGACGGCCTGCTCAGTGGCCGCCCTTGGCCTCGCCACGGCCGCGCCTGTTTTCGCTGCCAATACCGCAGGCACCCCCGCCCCGACCACGGCCCAGGCGACTGCGAAACATGCCCCGGCCCACAAAGCCAAGGCTCAGCACAAGGCCAAGAAAGCCCACTCATCCGCCAAGAAACACACGATGCCGAAAACCGGGGCCTGAATCATCACGACGCCCTGATCAGCCATATTCAACGCCGCAGCGAGTCGCTGCGGCGTTTTTCATATATTTTTTGGATACACTGAACCTCTTCCGATCCGCCCCCGACCGAGGCCGCATGCACCTGCACCGCAACGTCCTGCACAACGAACTCCATGCGCGCCCCTCGATGTACTTCGACGCGCCCGCCCAGGTGTTCCACCTGGCCTTCCTGGACGAAGGCGATGCGGCCCAGACCATCATCCAGACCCTCTGCGACCGGCACGTGGCGCTGGCCGATCCCGCCCTGCCCCAGGGAGAATTCCCCGTCGGGGACGCCCACCTGAAATGGGAGCGGCACACGGAATTCCTGACGCTGACCCTGGTCAGCCCCGGCGCCCAGTCCGGCCCCTGGCCGGCGCTGCCCTCCGTGCTGGCCGAAGTGGCCGAAGCCCACAGCGGGCTGCTGATCAATGCCGACCAGGTCTGCGTGGAATCGGAATCCTCCTGGCGCGGCACTCTGGAATCCTACGGCTTCCACGACCCGGTGGGCTCCGAGCTGGACGAAGGCAAGGCCACCGTCTGGAGCGACCTGCGCCTGAACGGCAACGGCCTGAATCGCATGCTGGTGCTCAACCGCCAGCTGGACGGCCGGCGGCTGGGCCGGATGGTGCGCCGCCTGCTGGAAGTCGAAACCTACCGCCTCATGGCGTCGCTAACCCTGCCGGTCGCGCGATCGCTGAGCGGCGAGCTGCGGCAATACGAGGCCGAGCTGGTGGCGCTGTCGGACGACAATGCCCGCACCGACGCCGGCGACATCCGGGCCCTGCTCAAGCGCATCACGCAGCTGTCGGCCCGCGTGACCCAGACGAGGGCCCGCACCCGGCTGCGCTTCAGCGCCACCGAGGCCTACGCCCAGTTGGTCTTCGAGCGCATCGCCGAACTGCACGAAAGCCGCACCGGCGACTGCCAGCAACTGGGGACGTTCATCGCGCAACGGTTCCGCCCCACCGTGCGCTACTGCGAATCCACCGACCAGCGCCTGAGCCGCATCGGCAGCGCGGTGGCCCATCTGGGCAACCTGCTGCAGGCCCGGGTGCAGGTCGAAATGGAAGAGCAGAACAGCCAGATCCTGCAGAGCCTGAGCACCCGGGCCGACACCCAGATCAAGATCCAGAAGGCGGTCGAGGGCCTGTCCATCATCGCCATCAGCTATTATCTGTTCAGCCTGTTCAAGCTGCTGTATCAGGGGATACTGACACTGGGCTTCGACTGGTCGCCGCGCATCGCCCTGCTGACCAGCATGCCGGTCGCAGCCGCCATCATCGGCGCCATCGCCTACCGGATCCGCAACGCCCGGCGGCACTGACCGAACCGTCCACACGACACCCATGCACACCAACACTCTTCATTTCCGCAGTTTCCTGTTGTTGCTGGCCGCCGTCTCGATCGCGTTCATCAGCATCCTGCTGCCCTTCTACGCCGCCATCTTCTGGGGCGGCGTGCTGGCCGTGATCTTCAACCCCCTGCACCGGCGGCTGCTGCGCCTGCTGGGCGGCGAACGCCCCGGCCTGGCCTCCTTCCTGACGGTGCTGTGCATCACGCTGATCGTGATCCTGCCGCTGCTGTTCATCGCCGGCGCCCTGGCCAACGAGGTCGCGGGCCTGTACGCGCGCATCAACACGGGCCAGCTGAACCTGGGCCAATACTACGAACAGGTGGTCGCCGCCCTGCCCCCCTGGGTGCACGGCTGGCTGGATTCCTTCGGCGTGGGCGACCTGCTCAGCATCCGCGAGAAGCTGTCGACCGGCGCCCTGCAGGCCAGCCAGTTCCTGGCCAAGCAGGCCGTCAACATCGGCCAGAACACCTTCCAGTTCGTGGTCGGGCTGGGCGTGATGCTGTATCTGCTGTTCTTCCTGCTGCGCGACGGCCCGTCCATGGTGCCGGCGCTCAAGCGCCTGATCCCGCTGCAGGACGACCACCGGCACAAGCTCTTCCAGAAGTTCGCCACGGTCGTGCGGGCCACCGTGAAGGGCAACATCGTGATCGCCGCCACCCAGGGCCTGCTGGGCGGCCTGATGTTCGCCTTCCTGGGCATCCAGGGATCCCTGTTCTGGGGGGTGCTGATGGCCTTCCTGTCCCTGTTGCCCGCCGTGGGGGCCTCGCTGATCTGGGTGCCCGTCGCGGTGTATTTCCTGGTGACGGGCGCCTGGTGGCAAGGCATCACGCTGACGATCTTCGGGGTGATGGTGATCGGCCTGATCGACAATCTGCTGCGCCCCGTCCTGGTCGGCAAGGACACCAAGCTGCCCGACTACGTGGTGCTGATCTCGACCCTGGGCGGCCTGTCTGTGTTCGGCCTGAACGGCTTCGTGATCGGGCCGCTGTTCGCCGCGTTGTTCATGTCCTGCTGGGACCTGTTCCCCGACGCGGTGGCGATGATCCAGAACAGCCGCCAGCAGGACGGCGGCCCGCAGGCGCCGGACCGCGCTGACCGGGACTGAAGCCGCTCGCCGCTCGCCGCCCGACGGGCGTCAGGACAGCACGATCGCCGCGTTCACGATCAGCGCCGCGCCCCAGATGAGGGACCGCACGGTCCCGCGTCCCAGGATGTACGCCAGGATGTACAGGATCCGCAGCGCGATCCAGGCTCCCATCAGGCCGGCCAGGCGATCCGTCGGCACGCCCGCATACAGGGCGTACAGCACCGCCGCATAGAAGAACGGCAGCCCCTCGAACAAATTGGCCTGCGCGGCATTCGCGCGCGCCCGCCAGCCCTGCTGGGCGGCCAGCCAGGGGCGCGGATCGTCGTTGTCGAACCGCTTGCCGCCCGCCTTGGCGGCGATGGCCGCCGCGTACGGCAGCAGCGCCGCCGCGATCATGAGGCCCGGAATCATGCCCATGAGAAGCACCTTTTTATCGAAGAAATTCCATGTATAATAGCTGGCTTTGGTGGGGCCCAACCCTGCCAGACGATGGCGATTAACCATAACCGTCATGGCCGGCTTAGCTCAGTTGGTAGAGCAGCTCATTCGTAATGAGAAGGTCGGGGGTTCGACTCCTCTAGCCGGCACCAATAGATTCAAGCATTTACGCCAGCCCTCGCGGTTGGCGTTTTTGTTTTTGGCGTCTGTGTACCCCCTATGTACCCCTCAGGGCTCTATCCCACAAACGGGGGATGGGCATTTATCAGCCATGGTTGATGACACTCTCGCGCGTTAGGACGATCCTGCCCTGGCTCGCAAAGCTGGCTATGCTGATGGCCGCATAGTCGAAGGTGGCCGTGACTAGGTAACCACCGTAAACGCTGTTTCCTATAAATAGCCCCGCCATAGTAACAACGGCGTTACTCCGCACTTAGAATTATCCAAATTGGTGGTTACAGCTGCTGGAAAACAAGTATTCATGCGGATCTTCAGCGAAACCATCTTAAGCCACATGCACAAGCAAGGTAGTTTCTGTGGTTACGGGCCCTTCAACATCACCAAGAAGATGGATTTCCAGGTGATCAAGCGTGTGTTGAAGGCGTAGCGCAGCCAGGAGTTCTGAGACCACGCTTAGCGCGGCTATTCCCTCTGAAAAACCCTGATTGAGTGAACTCAAATACAGGGTTACTTTTAGCCTATAGGTAACAAAACATTATTTATAATGTAGAAATGTGGAGAAAGGATGGAACTGATCGGCGTAATCGCTCTGGTTGTAGTGGTCTGGATATGGGCATCATCCGCGCTCAAAAAGAAGCGCCTCGCCGAACGCCGCGCCTACCTGATGAGCAAATATCATGACCCGCGGATTGTGGATCGCATCATGTCCAGAACGATGTGGCAAGGACAAACTGAGGAGCAACTGACAGACGCCCTGGGCGGGCCCGTGGATATTGACCAGAAAGTGATGAAGAACAAGGTTCGTGAAACGTGGAAGTACCGTCAACAGGGAGCCAACAGATTTGGGCTTCGCATCACGCTGGAAAATGGGATTGTCGTCGGCTGGGACCAAAAGGGGTAGAGGGCCATGGCGCGACGAAAAAAATATGGAACGTCTTTCTCGTGGAAAAGGGCCACAGGTCTATCCGCAGCAAAAGGCAGACTATCGCGCAAGATAGGCGTTCCTCTCACCAAATCTGGACGTCGGCAAAAAATCGGGCGTGCAATGGGATGTTGTATACCTGCATTTTTTCTGGTGTCAGCAGGCATTGGATCTGCCTATGGGGTTGCACGCGGGATTGCATGGATTCTGGCTTGATGGGCTAGGTGACGTAGATCAACCACCAACAAAGGGGGACACCATGAAAATGATCATCGCAGCCGTCGCGCTGGCCATCTTCGGCATCACCGCCGTAGCGCCGACCTGGGCACATGGCGGACGTACCGATAAGAACGGGTGTCACATGGACAGGAAGGCTGGAGCAAGGCACTGCCATTGATGCCGACTTAGTTACTTTGCGGAAGGAGTCGCGCCCTACGGACAAAGACTACCTAGGGTCAACTCAACATACGGACTCATCTGCACCCCAGGATCGTAAGACAGGAGAAGGAATACCCTAGTTACCCCTTCAGGTCTGCTGAAGACGTGACCGTCTAGAAATTTCCGCACGGTGGCAATTGGTAGCATGGGCTCATCGGTGAAGATCAGGACCACGTACCCACCCTCGTAAGGACCACCCCTGAGTTTTCCGTAACGATCCCCTTTAGTGGCAATGCGGTGCGCTATCGCGTCTATGAAGCGTTTCTTGGGCCAATCTGCCCAATCATAGACACGCCCATCGTTGTACGCTCGAATTGCGTCCGGGCAGACCAGCTCAGTAACCTCTATGGCGATCCGGTTTCCCTTGTAATCCACAGCCTCACAATCGGGCGGGTCGTTGCCTCGGCCTCGTCGCTTGATGTCATCGAAGAAGGACTCTCCGGTGGCCTGAAGGGACTTCCATAGCTCGGTCGTTACACCCCACTCTTCAATGTCTCTGTCAGTGGACCAGCTATAGAAGTCTGCATAACCTCGCTTATTTGCTCTTGCGGCACGGATGAGGTCAGCGATTTTCTTTTCATCTTCAGGTGTCATTACTTCCCCAGGTGAAACAATTCCGATGCAAAAACCTGAAAGCTTCCACTCGACATCGACTTGTATCACATCCCTCTGTGGGATGGCCTTTGTGTTTTCCGGCGATTCGCATTCATTCGCCGTTCATCCGCAATCACCTACCATGCTCCCATCCCGTCGCCCTGCAAAGGCTGGATCATGAATCCATCGAATGAGCGCTACAGCCGTCCCATGATGGCGGTGCATTGGCTGACGCTGATCCTGCTGATCGGAGTCTATTCGCTGATAGAACTGCGCGGCCTGGCGCCCAAGAGCAATCCGCTGCACGACGCCATGAAATCGTGGCACGCCATGCTGGGTCTGACGGTGTTCTGTCTGGTGTTCATCCGCCTGGCGATCCGCGGCATGTCGCGAGTTCCGCCCATCACGCCGCCAGTGCCGGCCTGGCAACATCGGCTGGCAAGCGTCATGCATATCGTCCTGTACGCCTTCCTGATCCTGATGCCGCTACTGGGCTGGCTGACCTTGAGCGCGCAAGGCAAGCCCGTGCCGTTCTTCGGTTGGGAATGGCCAGCCCTGATCGGCCCGGACAAGGCCCTGGGCCGCACACTGCAGGACATCCACGAGGTCATCGGCAACATCGGCTATTTCCTGATCGGCCTGCATGCCGCCGCAGCCCTGGCGCACCACTACGTCCTGCGCGACGACACCCTGGTCCGCATGCTGCCCGGGCGGCGGCCGGTTCCCGCCCGGCCGGCGGGCCATCAGGACCGGGGCTTTTCCAGCCACTGAAAGATGCCCATGCCCGCCAGCATGGCGGCCACGAACACGACGGCCTGCCACTGCCCGGCCCCCAGGCCGACCAGGGCGGGGCCGGGGCACAAGCCCACCAGGCCCCAGCCGATCCCGAACACCAGGCTGCCGCCGACGAGACGCCCGTCCACCCGGCGCGCGGCGGGCAGGGCCAGCGGCAGGCCCAGATAGCTCGTGCTGCGCCGACGGGCCAGCCGGAACGCCCCCAGGCCCGCCATGACTGCGCCGCCCATGACCAATGCCAGGGATGGATCCCAGGCGCCGGCGACGTCCAGGAAACCCAGAACCTTCGCCGGCTCGGCCATGCCGGACACCAGCAGGCCGATGCCGAAGACCAGCCCCGATAGAAATGCCGTGAATGTCGTCATGATGCGATCCTTACATCCCCAGGACGTGCCGCGCTGCGAATACAGTCAGCATGCCGGCGCCGATGAAGCAGAGCGTGGCCGCCAGGGACCGCGGCGACAGACGCGACAGACCGCAGACGCCATGCCCGGACGTGCAGCCGCCGGCGTACCGGGTGCCCAGCCCCACCAGCAGCCCTGCGACGACCAGGGTTCCGACCCCCGCATCGATCCGGATCGGAACGGCATGCCCCGACCAGCGCGCCAGCACGGGCGCCGCCACCAGGCCGGCGAGGAAGGCCAGCCGCCAGCCGCGATCCCCCCGCCCCGCCCGCAGCAGGCCGCCCAGCACTCCGCTGATCCCCGCAATGCGGCCGTTGAGCAGAATGAGCGAGGCGGCCGCCCCGCCGATCAACAGTCCCCCGACCAGGGCGGACCCGGGCGTGAAGGCATTCCAGTCAATCATGTTCAGTCTCCTTCGGGCAATAGATCGTGTAGAGCGTGGCCAGCACTTGCAACAAGTGCGGCTTGGCGACGCGATAGAACACCTGCTTGCCGCTGCGCCGGGTGGCCACGATGCCCTCGGACCGCAGAACCCCCAGCTGCTGGGACAGGGTCGGCTGGCGGATGTCCAGCAGGGCTTCCAGTTCGCCCACGCTGCGCTCTCCCTGGGACAGCTGGCACAAGAGCAACAGACGTTCTGGGTTGGCGAGAATCTTCAGATCCGCCACCGCCAGGGCGGCGGCGTCCCGCAAACGAGCGGGATCCAGGACATCGGCAGACATGGTGTTCAAAGCATCCGAAAAATGAACTTGACTATAATATATCAACAAATATAATATTAATCAATATATTGTTTGGCAGGCGGCAGGCTTGCCGTGATGAAATGCTCATCCGGCCGGGCGCCCGCCCGCATGCGAAGCAAGGGGGAAACCATCATGCCGATACAGATCCAGCCGTTCTTCGAGCCCGTCACCGGCACCATCAGCTACGTGCTGGCCGACCCGGCCAGCCGCGACGCGGCGATCATCGATCCCGTGCTGGACTACGATCCGGCATCCGGCCGCACCCGCACCGCCGCCGCCGACGCCATCCTGGCCTGCGTGCGCAGCCAGGGACTGACGGTGCAATGGATTCTGGAAACCCATGCGCACGCCGACCACCTGTCGGCGGCCGCCTATCTACGGCAGCAGACGGGCGGCCGCGTCGCGATCGGCGCTTCCATCCGCCAGGTGCAGGGGGTGTTCAAAACGCTGTACAACCTGGAGCCCGACTTTCCGGCGGACGGCAGCCAGTTCGACCATCTGTTCGCCGACGGCGACACCTTCCGGATCGGCGCGCTCACGGCCACCGCGATGTTCGTGCCCGGCCACACGCCGGCGGACATGGCCTACCGGGTGGAAGACGCCGTCTTCACCGGCGACACGCTGTTCATGCCCGACCTGGGCACGGCGCGCACCGACTTTCCCGGCGGCGACGCGCGGACCCTGTACCGGTCCATCCGGCGGATCCTGGCCCTGCCGGACGCCACCCGGCTGTTCGCCTGCCACGACTATCCGCCCGACACCCGGCCGGCCGCCTGGGAAAGCAGCGTGGCTGCACAGAAAGCGCACAACATCCACGTGCGCGACGGGATTTCGGAAGACGCCTTCGTGGCGCTGCGCCAGGCGCGCGACGCCACGCTGTCGGCGCCCGCGCTGATCCTGCCGGCGCTGCAGGTGAACATCCGCGCCGGCCGGCTGCCGCCCGTCGAAGAAAACGGGGTGTCGTACCTGAAGATTCCGGTCAACGCATTGCCGTAGACCGTGCCGGGACGCGCGAGTCCGCGGGCCGCGCGCAGCCCCGGGCCCCGACCGGTCGGCTCAGAACGTCGAGGCGCAATGCCCGCCGCTGGGGGCCACTCCCGAGCCCACCGCGATCAGCGGAGGCTCGGCGCGCACGTTGACCGGGGCGCTGTGCGCCCAGTCCCAGGCGAAGAACGCCACGATCAGCACCCAGAAGATCACGGCCAGCCAACGGGTATTCATGCCGCCCCCTTCTGTCTTGCGGGATGGCGGACCGGTATCGAAGTCGCGTGTGTCATGTTTCGCCCTCCGGCTCAGAACGCGAACCGGCGGCGCACCCGCACGCCGATCAGCGACCCCAGAAACGCCATGGGCACCCAGATCCAGCCATGCAGGCTGCCGGTGGAAATACCGCTGACCATGGCGCCGATATTGCAGCCGAACGCCAGCCGGGAACTATAGCCCAGCAGCAGGCCCGCCCCCAGCCCGATCATCCACTGGCTGGCCGTCATGGGCCGCGCCGCGGAGCGCGGCTTGCCCGCGGCGATCCACAGGGCCCCGGCCAGGATGCCGATATTGGTGATCGAGGTCACGTCCAGGAAAATGGACTGGGTCAGCGTCGCCGTATTCACGGGTTCGCTCCAGAAGGCATTGGCGGCCGGATCGAACAGGTGGGCGGCCGTGGCGAGCTTGGCGGCCCACAGGCCGAAGCCGTAGACAATGCCCCAGGGCTGGCCCGCGATCACCAGGTTCAGCACGGCCAGCGCGGCCAGCAGCACGGCGCCCACCAGCAGTTTGCGATCCCACCAGGGGGTCGATCGCCCGGTCCAGCGAGTCACGCCCCAGCCGACCAGCGCCAGCCCCGCCAGCGTCAGCAACAAGGCCGTCGGCGCGCCGAAATGCGTCACCAGGCCATAAGGCGGCAAGGCGCCCAGCGACAGCCATTGGCTCAGCGTGGCCGAGCCCAGGAAACTGCCGATGGCGAACAGCGGCAGGATCGCCATGTTCATGGGAATGCCCAGGCCGGCCTTGTACAGGGTGCCGGAACCGCAGCCGTCGGCCACCTGCATGCAGGCGCCGAACACGAAGGCGCCCACGATCAGGCTGACGCTGGGCGGCCCCAGCGCCGCGCCCAGATCCGTCGGGTAGGCGGCCAGCAAGGGGATGGACACGGCGGCCGCGATCGCCAGCAGCACCAATTGCGCCAGCACGCCCGAGGGGTCGCGCTGCTCGATCAGCTTGCGCCAGCCCGTGGTGAAGCCGAAACGCGCGCCCGCCAGCACCGCCCCCAGGCCGATGCCCACCAGAAACAGCAAGGCCTGGCGCAAAGCAACCGACCAGGCCAGAAATACCAGAAAGGCGGTGATCGCCACCGCCAGGGGAAGACGCTTCATCATGGATCGACGGCCCGCTTAACCGAACAGGCCCTTGACCTTGTTCAGGATCTGGCTGCCGCGCCCGGGGACATTGTCCATGGGGCGGGAAGCATCCTGCGACCATTCCGCCATGGATTCGGGATACAGCCGGACGTTCTTCACGCCCACGATCTCCGACAGGGCGAACCAGTCGGTCGCCGCCCAATGGCCGGTGTTGCAGAAGGAAATCGTCTCGGCGGCCTGCTCTCCGGGCAGGAGTTCGGCGGCGATCTTGCGAGCCTGATCAGGAGACACGAAGATCGACGTGCCCGGCTGGAACCAGCGGCTGTTTTCCACGTTGACTGCGCCCTGGATGGTGCCCGGCACCTGGGCCGTGGGCGCCTTGACCTTGCCCAGATAGAAGTCCAGCGGCCGGGCATCCACCAGCTTGGTCCGGGGATTGCCGACCTGGGCGGCCACCTGGTCCGTGGTCGCCAGAATCGAATCATCGGGGTGCGCCTGGAAGGCGCTGGCCTTGACGGCCGGTGCCGCCTTGTCCTGCGGCAGCCCGGCGGCCGCCCAGGCCTTTTCGCCGCCGTTCAGGATCGACAGTTCTTTCAGGCCCAGGTACTTCAGCGTCCAGTAGACCCGGGCGGAAGCGCCGAAATCCGTGCCATCCGCGCCGGACGACACCACCACGGCGTGCACGTTCCGGTCGACTCCCAAGGCCCGCACCTGCTGTTCCAGGCGATCGACGGGCGGCACCTGGCCGGGATTGTTCGCCGGACCGCGCCACTGGGCGTAAGGCGCCGACACGGCGCCGGGAATATGACCCGCCGCATAGACATCCGCCGGACGGATGTCGATGACGCGCACCGAGGGCTGCTGATGCAGGGCATTGAGTTCAGCCGGCGTCAGCAGCGGCTGGGCCGCCCAGGCGCCGGACGTCGCAGCCAGGGCCAGAGCCGCCCCGCTGAAAAAGGCAGACAGTATCTTCATGACGGAAACCGTGGAAGTGAAGGAATCAGGTGCTTATTGTCCCAGATCCGATCTGACGGTCGGGGATACCTATAAAACCTGAAGTTATATAAAACAGGATCGAATCAGCGCCGGTCCAGAGGTGAAATGTCCGCCCCGCCCGTGTCCGGGCTCAGGCCCGCAGCGGCCCCGCCTGATTGGCCGGAATCACCTGGATGATCCGCGCGGCGCTGTCCGTCGCGGCGGCCAGCGCGGCCTGAGGCGCCGCCCCATCCGCCCAGGCATGCACGAAGGTCGAGGCGAAGGCATCGCCCGCGCCGATGGTGGACTTCGCCGCCACCCGCCGGGCTTCATGGAAATGCGCCCGCTCGCCGTCGAAGAACAGGGCGCCGCCCGCCCCCAGCGTCACCAGAATGGCCTGACCGGGCCGGCGCGCCAGCCGGCGGGCCAGCGCCTGCGCCACGTCGGGCGGCGGCGCATCGGTCTGCAGGGTATCGTCTCCAACCAGTTTCGCGGCCTCGCGGGCGTTGACGCACAGCAGGTCGGCCTGGTCCCACACGCCATGCAGGGCGTCCGGGTCGGACAGCTGGCGCGCCCCCGGAGTCACGACCAGGCGGAATGGCCGCGAGGCCATGGCCCCCAGGGCATTCTGCAGCCAGGCCTGGGATTCCAGCGACAGGCCGGTCACATACACGACGTCCGCCCCTTGCAGGCCGGCAAAGCCCTGTTCGCCCACCCAGGCGCTGGCGCCGCGCTGCGCATAGGCCCGCGCGGCGCCCGAATCGTCCACCATGACCACGGCCTTGCCCGTGGGCAGATGGTGGTCGGGGATGGCGGCGCGAATCCCGTGGCGCTGCAGGAGATCCCGGATCAGGCCGCCTTCCAGGTCGCGCCCCACGCAGGCATGGACGGTCACCCGGGCGCCGCGCGCCGCCACGTTCAGCGCGGCATTGACCGCCCCGCCCCCCGCGTACAGGCCGATGTGATCCACGTCCTGCTTGGCCCCTCGCATCGGCTGGACCGTGGAAACGACGATGTCGACGATGGCGGCGCCGATGGTGGTGAATTGCATGGCGGAGGATTCTCTCAACGGTGGGAAACCGAAAGACTAATCCAGGCGGGCGGAATAAGACAGCGCTTCCGGCGCGCCGCGCGGCCGGATCGATCTTGATCAGGGTTTTCCCTGATGAAGTACACTGTTTTTCTGAAGAACCGCCCCTCTCATTCCCATTTCATGCCTCAAGCTTCCCCACGCCGCCCGCGGGCGCCCGCCTCGGCGGGACTGGTGATTCTCGCGCTGGCCATCGGCGCCTTCGCGATCGGCACGACCGAATTCGCCACCATGAGCCTGCTGCCCTACTTCGCGCAGGACCTGGGCATCGACGCCCCCACGGCCGGGCACGTCATCAGCGCCTATGCCCTGGGCGTGGTGGTGGGCGCGCCGCTATTGACGGTGCTGGCCGCCCGCATGGCGCGGCGCACGCTGCTGATCGGGCTGATGGGCCTGTTCGCCCTGTTCAACGCCCTGTGCGCCTTCGCGCCGAACTACGAATCGCTGCTGGTGCTGCGGTTTCTCAGCGGCCTGCCCCACGGCGCCTATTTCGGCATCGGATCCCTGGTGGCGGTATCCCTGGTGCCGCACGGCCGGCGCAACCAGGCCGTCGGCCGCATGTTCCTGGGCCTGACGGTCGCCACCATCGTCGGCGTGCCGTTCGCCAACTGGCTGGGCCACGCCCTGACCTGGCGCTGGGGCTTCGGCCTGGTGGCCCTCTCGGGCCTGCTGACCATGATCCTGGTGGCCCGGCTGGCGCCCTACAGCCCGCCCGAGCCCGGCGCCAGCCCCCTGCGCGAACTGGGCGCCCTGAAACACCTGCAGGTCTGGCTGACGCTGGCCGTGGGGGCCATCGGCTTTGGCGGCATGTTCGCCGTCTACACCTACCTGGCCGACATCCTGCTGGAAGTCACCCAGGTCTCGCCGGCCGTGGTGCCGCTGGTGCTGGGAATATTCGGAGTCGGGCTGACCGTGGGCAACATCCTGGTTCCCTGGCTGGCCGACAAGGCCCTGCTGCCGACCGCCGCCGGACTGCTGCTGTGGAGCGCCGCGATGACGGCGCTGTTTCCCCTGGCCGCGGGCCGCGCCTGGTCGATTTCCCTGAACGTGTTCCTGATCGGTTTCGGCGGGGCGCTGGGCACGGTGCTGCAGACGCGGCTGATGGACGTCGCGCGGCATGCGCAGGGGCTGGCCGCCGCGCTGAATCATTCCGCCTTCAATTTCGCCAATGCCCTGGGGCCGCTGCTGGGCGGCATGGCCATCGCCGGCGGCTACGGCTGGACTTCGCCGGGCTGGGTGGGCACAGGACTGGCGCTGGGCGGCTTCGTCATCCTGATGGCGTCCATGGCCATCGACCGGCATCGGGCGGGCCGTCAGGCCGCCGCGCCGGCATCCCGCTGAGCGGGCGCACCCAAGGCATCAGCCCGGAATCAGGCCCTCGAAATCCGACGCGGCATGGCGTTCGCGCAGGCAGCCTTCGGCCGTGCGGTTGACCAGCCGGCCCCGCTGCACGGCGGCGCGGCCGCCCACCTGATTCGCCCAGCGCAGCACGTGGCGGTAATCCTGCGCCGACAGGAACTCGGCGACCCCGTAGAGCTGCCCCAGGACCAGCCCGCCATACCAGGGCCAGACGGCCATGTCGGCGATGGTGTACTGATCCCCGGCGATGAATTCATGCCGGGCCAGCCGCTGGTCCAGCACGTCCAGCTGGCGCTTGGCTTCCATGGCGAAGCGGTCGATGGCGTATTCGATCTTGAACGGCGCATAGGCATAGAAATGCCCCAGGCCGCCGCCCACGTAGGGTGCGCTGCCCACCTGCCAGAACAGCCAGGACAGGCATTCCGCCCGGCCCGCGGGATCGGCCGGCAGGAAGGCGCCGAACTTTTCCGCCAGATGCAGCAGGATGGCGCCCGATTCGAACACCCGGATGGGGTCCGCCCCGCTGCGGTCCACCAGGGCGGGAATCTTGGAATTCGGGTTCACCGAGACGAAGCCGCTGCCGAACTGGTCGCCTTCGCCGATCCGGATCAGCCAGGCGTCGTATTCCGCGCCGGCATGGCCGGCCGCCAGCAGCTCTTCCAGCATGATCGTGACCTTGATGCCGTTGGGCGTGCCCTGGGAATACAGCTGGAAGGGATGCCGCCCCACCGGCAGCTCGCGCTCGTGCGTCGACCCCGACACCGGGCGGTTGATGCTGGCGAAGCGCCCGCCGCTGGGTTTTTCCCAGACCCAGACCTTGGGCGGAACGTAGTCGGACGGTTGATTCATGATGGATGGGCTCCTCTTGGCGGGCCGGCCGCGCCGGCGCGAAACCCCGCGCGCGGACGCAGGCCGGGGCCTGGTCGCGAGCGGAGACGGTCATCAATAATGGGGCGGTCGCTCGTCCTGCGGACTGCGCGCGCCGGCCGGCCCTTCGGGCCCCTGCTGCTGGCGCAGCGCCGACAGCTGACGGGCCATGGCCTCGATCTGCTGCTGTTGGCGGAACACGAGCTGGTTCAGGCGATCCAGCAGGTCATCAGCATAGGTGGCCTTCAGTTCCAGTTCGACGATGCGCGCTTCCAGCGCGGCGTATTCAGACATGCGTGCGACTCCCGGCAAGCCCTTATTACAGCACAGGCCGCCGGGGCGGACATCGCTCAGGCGGCCAGGAAGTCCGCCAGCAGGCCGGCCATCACGCGCGTGGCGCCCTTCAGATCGCTGAGCATCACGTGTTCGTCGGCCTGCTTGGCCCGGGATTCCAGCACCGTACGCGGCCCCGCCCCGTACATGACGGTGGGAATGCCGTGTTCGGCATACAGGCGGGCGTCCGCGTACAGCGGCGTGCCCACGGCGGGGATGTCTTCGCCGAACACGTCGCGCGCATGCTTCTGCAGGCTGGCGACCAGTTTCTCATGGCCGGGCAGGGGCCGCAGCGCGCGGGCCAGCAGCAGGCGGCGGATGTCCACCGTGATGCCGGGCAGGCCTTCGACCGCCGCCTGGATGAACTGCCGCACCCGGGCCTCGACCTGCTCGGGATATTCCTCTGGAATCAGGCGGCGGTCCATCTTCAGCACCACCTGCCCGGGCACCACGTTGGTATTGGTGCCGCCTTCGATCCGGCCCACGATCATGGTCGGATTCGTGATGCCGTCGATGCCGGAATGAATCTCGTCCAGCGCCGCCGCCTGCCGATAGATTTCCGCCAGGATGCGGCTGGCCGCCTGCAGGGCGTCGTGCCCGGTCCTGGGCGCCGATCCATGCGTGGCCTTGCCCTTGACCGTGACCTCGAACTGCAGGCAGCCGTTGTGGGCCGTCACCACGGCATGGCTGAAGCTGGCGCAGACCGCATAATCCGGCTTGCTCAGGCCTCGCTCCAGGAGCCAGCCCGGGCCCTTGAGGCCGCCGAATTCCTCGTCGTAGGTGAAGTGCAGTTCCACGCCGCCCTTCAGGGGCGCGCCGCCGGATTCCAGCGCCCGCACGGCATGCAGGTAGGTGGTGAAATCGCTCTTGGACACGGCCGACGCGCGGCCGTACAGGCGGCCGTCCGCCACTTCGCCGCCATAGGGATCATGCGTCCAGCCCTCGCCCGGCGGCACCACGTCGCCATGGACGTTCAGGGCGATCACCGGGCCGCCCGGCGCATAGGCGCGTCGCGCGATCAGGTTGGTGATGCTGCGCATGCCGTAGGCCCGCATTTCGTCCTCGGGCACCGCATGGCGCTCCACCTGCCAGCCCCAGCCTTCCAGCACGGCGGCCACGGCCTCGGCATGCGGGGCGTTGTCGCCCGGCGGCGTGTCCGTGGGAATGCCCACCAGGCGCTGCAGCAACGCCACCTGCTCATCGAAATGCGCGTCCACCCAGGCATGCAGGCGGGCGGTCAATGCGGGATCCGCGGATGCGGTTGCAGTCATTCATGGTCTCCTGAACAACAGGCGCCCGCGGGCGCCTGCATCGATCAACTGCCGGACGGCGCCGGATCAGCGGGCCAGGCGGCCCCAGATACGCACGCGGCTGATGCCGCCGTCGGGGAACATGTTCACCCGCACGTGCGACACCGGGCCCACGGGCTGCAGGACGGCGCCTTCGTAGAAGTGCTGCTTGTCCATCTCGGTCTTCTGCTCGCCCAGCACGGTCGGCCAGAACATCGCCTGGGTGACCAGCGACTGGTCGGTGGATTCCCCGACCAGGGCGCCTTGCACCGACACGCGGTCGGGATAGTTGCCCTTGAAGTGGGCGGTGTCGATCTCGATCTTCTCGACCACGACCGGATGGCCCAGTTCGATGATGACCCAGTCATTGCCCGGTTCGCGGCGGCGGCGGGTTTCCCAGCCGTCGCCCATGTTGACGCCGCGGCCCGCGGTCAGCAGGGGCATGGGCGAGCCGAAGTGCGAATCGTTGTAGGCCACGATGCGCCCGCCGCTGGCCAGGGCCGACACTTCGTACAGAGCGTTGGGGTCTTTCTGGTCCCAGTCGCAGGCCGGCTGGCCGTACACGCGCAGGCGGGCCACGCCGCCGTCCGGGAAGATGTTCAGGCGCAGGTGCGTCCACACGCGATCGTCCGAGATTTCCACGAAATGATGGGAATTGCCCTGCAGGGACTTGGCGGGGACGATTTCCACCCATTCGGTCTTGTCGCCGGGCTCGCCTTCGCAATAGGCCACCTGCACGGACGCCGCCGGCGGGAAGTTGCCGGTGAAGTGGCTGGTGTTGATGTCCAGGCCCCGGATCGTGCCGGGCAGGCCCAGCTTGACGATGGCGGTGTCGTTGCCGCCGTTGCGCCGGCGGCGGGTTTCCCAGCCGTCCATCCACTTGCCGTGGTCGTCGAACTTGCCGACGATGAACACCGGCTCGGAATCCTGCAGCATGCGCGAAGCGCCGGCGAAGAACTCGTCCGTGCAGGACAGGACCTTCGCGCCCAGCTTCTCGCTGGCCAGGTTCGTGTGACGGGTGGCGAATGCCGGCAGATCGACGGCGGGGGCGTCGATCACGGTACCGACGGGCAGATTGGAAGAAGCCATGGTTATACGCTCCAGAAATTCGGGATGAACCCGCCCGGGCCGGCGCCCGGACGGTAAAGCCAACACGCCGCGCATCGCGCCCGGCGGGAAAAACGGTCCATGCCGGCGGAACGCGTCCGCCGGCGCGGTTGCGGCTCAGGCCGCCTTGAAGGGATGTTCCTTGACCCAGTGGCGGGCGATGTCGGCGCGGGTGGCGACCCAGACCCGGTCGTGCTTCTGGATGTGGTCCAGGAAGCGCTGCAGGCCGGCGAAGCGGCCGGGACGGCCCGTCAGGCGGCAATGCAGGCCCACGGACATCATCTTGGGCGTGGTCTCGCCTTCGGCGTACAGCACGTCGAAGGCATCGCGCAGGTAATGGAAGAAATGATCGGCCGTGTTGAAGCCCTGCGGCGAGGCGAAGCGCATGTCGTTCGTGTCCAGGGTATAGGGCACGATCAGCTGGGGGTGGGTCTTGCCATTGCCCAGGTCCACTTCGGTCCAGAACGGCAGGTCGTCGCCGTAATAGTCGGCGTCGTACAGGAACTTGCCTTCCTCGGCGACGATGCGCAGGGTGTTGGGGCTGTCGCGGCCGGTGTACCAGCCTTCGGGGTGGCGGCCCAGCAGCTGGGTGACGACTTCCACGCAGCGCTGGAAGTGCTCGCGCTCGACCGATTCCGGCACGTCCTGATAGTGGATCCAGCGATAGCCGTGGCAGGCGACCTCATGGCCCAGCTCGACGAAGGCGCGCGCCACGTCGGGATTGCGTTCCAGCGCCATGCCCACGCCGAACACCGTCAGCGGCAGGCCGCGGCGTTCGAATTCCCGCAGGATGCGCCAGACACCGGCCCGGGAACCGTACTCGTAGATCGATTCCATCGACAGGTGGCGGGCGGGATAGGCCGCGGCGCCGATGATTTCCGACAGGAACTGTTCGGAACCGGCATCCCCGTTCAGCACGCAGTTCTCACCGCCTTCTTCGTAGTTCATCACGAACTGCACGGCCACGCGGGCCTGGCCGGGCCAGTTGGCCTGCGGCGGCGTGCGGCCATAGCCGATGAGGTCGCGCGGATACTTGGGGTCTGTCATGAAGGGTCTCCTGATGAATGAAGTCCGGCCGCCGGCGCCCGCAAGGCGTCAGGGCCGCACACTGAAAGCCGACCAGGGATCGGCGCCGCCTTCCGAGGGCACCTCCATCCGCTGTTCGCAGTCCTGCAAATGGTGGTCCATGGCGGCCCGCGCGCCCTGCGCGTCGCGCCGCCGGATGTGATCCAGAATGTCCCGATGCTCGACATAGGAACAGGCGCTGCCTTCGGGGCTGCCGCCCAGGGCGATGATCAGCGTCGTGCGGGCGCACAGCCCCGACAGCATGTCCGTCAGCACCTGGTTGTCGAGCAGGCGGGCCAGCTCGACGTGAAAGGCGTTCGACAGGCGGATCCAGCTGATCCGGTCGCCCTGTTCGTAGGCCTGCTGTTCCCGGGCCACCATGTCGTCCAGCGGCGCCAGGCGCCGATCGATGTCGTCCAGGGCGACCAGCTGGTCGATGGTGATGCCTTCCAGGGCGCGGCGCATGGCGAAGACGTCGCGCACTTCCTTGGGGGTGGCCTGCCAGACCCGCGCCCCCCGGTTGGGCTCGATCAGCACGACCTTGTCGTAGGCCAACTGCGCCAGGGCCGCCCGCACGGTGCTGCGCGAGCAATCGAAGACCGAGCACAGCGTGGCCTCGGTCAGCTTGGCGCCGGGCAGCAGGCGGCGGTCCATGGCGGCATCGAAGATTTCGCCATAGACGCGGTCGACTTCGGACGGACTGCCGGCGGCCTTGGGGTTGCGCAGGGAAGAGGCCCGGGGGGCCTTCAAGTCCGGCGAAACGCCACGCGGAGATTTCAATTGGAGCATCGGCACATGCGACCCTGGAGGGGGTCGAAGCATCATCAACAAAAATTGTTGACAATTATTGGGGATCACGCGAGAATCGTCAACACAAATTGTCGACAACATGTCGGATGCCCGGCCGGACGCTCTCCGCACTCCTGCCGGCTCTGACGCAAACCATCCTGCCCCGAGGCTCTCCGTTTCCACGCGGCCGCCTCGCGAACCGATACCTCGTATCGGGACGGCCAGACCGGGGGCCCACTGGCAGGATACTGACCGGGGATCAATCTCATGGGAAAACTTTCCACCCATGTCCTGGACACCGTACACGGTGTGCCGGCTCAGGGCGTCGCCCTGGAACTCTATCGCCTGAACGGCGAAACCCGTACCCTGCTCGCACAAACGGCCACCAATCACGACGGCCGCTGTGACGCGCCTTTGCTCAGCGGCGACGCCCTGGTCAAAGGCACCTACGAGCTCGTCTTCCATGCGGGGGATTACTTCGCGGCCAAGGGCGTGGATCTGCCCGAACCGCGTTTCGTGGACGTCGTGGTCCTGCGGTTCGGCATCGCCAACCCGGAACAGAACTACCACGTGCCGCTGGTCGTCACGCCGTGGACCTGGTCCACGTATCGCGGCAGCTGAACCACATCCCTTCCCCCATCATCCTGATCAACTAAAAAGTAGAGGAGACCTCGTCATGGAAGGTTTTTTCCTGGAATACGGCAATCTGCTGCTGCGCTGGCTGCACGTGATCGCCGCCATCGCCTGGATCGGCGAATCGATCTATTTCGTCATGCTGGACCTCAGCCTGCACGCCCCCAAGGGCGAGCACAGCAAGAAGCTGGGCGTCTACGGTGAACTCTGGGCCGTCCACGGCGGCGGCTTCTATCACAACCAGAAGTACCTGACCAACCCGCCCGAGCTGCCCGACGACCTGCACTGGTCGTTCTGGAAGGCCTACACCACCTGGCTGTCCGGTTTCGGCCTGTTCATGCTGCTGTACCTGCTGAAAGCCGACATCTACCTGGTGAACCCCGCCAGCCCCTGGGAATGGGCCCGCAACATGAACGGCGTCGAAGCCGGCATCCTGGCCGTGCTGTTCCTGGTCGTCGGCTACAACGTGTATTCGCGCCTGTGCCGCATCATCAGCCCGACCGTGAACCACGACGGCTGGCTGAGCGCCGCCGTGGGCGTGATGATGGTGATCGTCGCCTGGCTGACCACGCAGATCTTCCCGGGCCGCGCGGCCTTCCTGATCACGGGCGCCCTGATGGCCACCTGCATGTCGGCCAACGTATTCTTCTGGATCATTCCCGGCCAGCGCCGCATGGTCAAGGCCCTGAAGGCCGGCGAAAAGCCCAATCCGCTGGACGGCGCCTGGGGCAAGCAGCGTTCGGTGCACAACACCTACTTCACGCTGCCGGTGATCTTCCTGATGCTCAGCAACCACTATTCGTTCACCTACTCGAACGAATACGCCTGGGTCATCATGACGCTGTTCATCTTCGCCGGCGCCGTGATCCGCCAGTACTTCGTGCTGCGCCACACCGGCAAGAACGACCTGCGCTACCCGGCCGCGGGCATCGTCCTGCTGGCCATCATCGGCTGGATCGCCGCCCCGGCGCCCGTCGCCGCGCCGGCCGCCCCGGTTCCCGCCCCGTCGGTCAGCCAGGCCGGCGGCGCGGCCGCCCCTGCCGCCGCGACGGGCGCAGTCACCCTGGAACAGGTGCACGGCATCATCGCCGCCCGCTGCGTGGAATGCCACTCGGCCAAGCCCACCCAGCCCGGCTTCGCCGCCGCCCCGGCCGGCATCATGCTGGACACCACGGCCGAAACCCTGCAGCACGCCGCCCAGATCAAGCAGGTGGTGGGCAACAAGTACATGCCGCTGGCCAACCTGACCAAGATGACCGACGAGGAACGCGCCGTCATCGCTTCCTGGAACGGGAAGTAAGGCCGCGGCGGCGCATCCGATGCGCCGCCGCATCACTCATCGGCGCGGGGCCATGCCCGCTTCGCGCCGGCCAGCCGCCCGCAGCGCCTGCCCGTCAGGAGATCCGCTGCGGGTGGCTTTTCAGTTCGACCGGCGTCTTCCCATAAAATCCCCTGAACACCATTCAGGAGATCTTCCATGCCCCGCGCGCTCGTCGTCATCGACATCCAGAACGATTACTTTCCGGGCGGAGCGCTCCCGCTGCACGCCCCAGAGGCAACGGAAGCCGCCATCGTCCAAGCCATCGCCAAAGCCCGCCAGGCCGGGGACCGCATCGTGCTGATACGGCACGTCTCGCCCCTGGCCACAGGATTGTTCGCGGCGAACAGCCCGGGTTCCGAGATCCGGCCCGCCATCCTGGCCGCCGCCGGGGACGCGCCGGTGGTCGTCAAGCAGTTCGCGGACGCCTTCCAGGAGACCGGCCTGGCCGCGCAACTGGAAGGCATCGACACGCTGCTGGTGTGCGGCATGATGACCCAGAACTGCGTGGTCTTCACCGCCATGTCGGCGGATGCGCAGCCCTTCGAGGTCACCGTCCTGGAGGACCTGTGCGCGGCGCCGACGGAAGTCGTGCACCGCATCGCCCTGAACGCCCTGCGTTCGAAGCTGACGGTGCGCAAGTCCGGCGAGATCTGGGGGTAAGCGTCGCGCCTTCGGAAACGGCGCGGCGCATTTTCCGCTCAACGGCTGTTGGGCTGGCAGATGAACCCCTGCACCAGACCTTCCGGGGCGATGAGGGAACCGCTTTCCGCCACCTGGATCCCGAGATACCCGGGCAGGCAGCTGCAGATCCCCGTCAGCGGATTGGAAGTCGCCTGCCCGGTGGCGCTGAAACAGCCCCGGCGACTGCTGATCATGTAGCCGCCGCCCGCCGGGCGCGCCAGTTCCTGCCAGAATCCCTGGCGGCAGATCAGCAGGCCGGCATAGCGGCCGTCCCGGCCCACCGCGCCCTCCAGGGCGCAGGCGGTGTTGCCGGTCCTGCCCTGGTCCAGCAGCAGTCCTTCCCGCGCCTGCAGCCAGGCCCCGCCGCGGATCGTGCCGCCGATTGACGCATCCCCCTGGAAATCGGGATCGCGCTCGTCCCGGACACGCAGGAAATCCGCATGATCGTCGGATTCCCCGCCCCCGCCGGCGCCGCCGGCATCCGCCGCCAGATCGGCCGCCAGCGCCACGGCGCCGCTCGCCCAGGAAGCGTCCGGCGGCACGCCGAGGCGCTGCCCCGCTCCCCGGAAATGCAGCGGATCGTCGGGCCAAAGCACCAGGCCGCGCCCCTGCGCCGCCAGCAGCCACTCGGCCACCAGCGCCTCGTCGACCCGGCCGTCCGGCCGCGCCAGGCCCGCGCGGGTGCCGACCAGGGCCTGCACCCGGCAAGGGGACTGCGGACAGGACCCGATACGCGACACCCGCAACGCCAGGGTCTGGCGCAAGGGCCCCGCGCCCTGCCAACCCGGCGGCAGCAGGCCGGCAGCCTGCAGCTCGGTCCATTCGGGGGCCGCCCAATCGGCAATCCCGTGGGCGGCCAGCGCCTGCGGGGAATCCGCCTGCCGCAAAGCATCGGCATGCCGCTGCAGATAGGCCCGGGCCGCCGCATGGGCCGGTTCCATCCAGGCCGCCAGGGCCTGGGCCTGCAGAACCCGCGCCCGCTGCGCCCATTCCTGCCCCGCCCAGACCGCCACGGCCAGGCTCAGCGCCGCCGCCAGCATGAACTCCAGCAGCAGGGAGCCGCGCTGTCCGAGCCGCTCAGCGCACATGGAAGACGAACTGATTGGCATCGCCCTTGGCGCACGCCGATTCGGCGGACAGGGCGCTGTAAGGGGTCGCGTCGTCCTTCACGGTGCGCGCCGCCCCGCCGTCGGCGCTGACCGTGATGCGCTCGGCCACCCGCTGCAGCACCGAAGCGATCGACGGGCACGCCACGTGATTGACCCGCAGCAGACGCAGCAGGAAGCCGGCGCCGGCCTCGTCGGGTTCGACTTCGATGGTGCCGCCGCCCCCCAGGCCATGCAGGATGGTCCCGTCCGCCGCGCGCGTCAGCACGGTCGAATCCGCCACCATCGACGTCAGATTCGCGGTGCTGATCTCGGCATAGGGCGGCTCTCCGGAAGTCCCGGCGTTGATGCGCGTGTGCATGACGAAGCGCGCCAGTTCCTGGCCGACCTTGGGAACCTTGTTTTCCAGCACGTAGCCGCCGATGGCGGGAATCCCGATCACCGCGATCAGCAGCACGATGGCCGTGACGATCGACACCTCGATCAGCGAGAAGCCCTGTTGGGCCCGCCGGCGGGCAGCGGGCCGGCCGCCATCCATCCATTCCCGCTCCGCGGGCCGGCCACCCGCTGCTTGCCGCGTCCGGTCGGCTGCGCGCCGCCGCGCGCGGCGGCGACCCGGAGATCCGGCCGCTTCTGTCCACTGACGATCTTGGTGCTGCATAGTGCCCCCTTGCCGCATGCGGCGTCGACAAGGCCCGCCCCTATTGGCTGGCCTGAAACATCATCCATGCCCGGCGCAATTCATCGATGACGGCGTAATGCCACGCCCCGATGCCCATGACCACGGCCACGCCCGACAGCAGCGCCAGCCAGCGCAGGACCCGGGCCTGCCGCTCGATGCGATCCAGCCAGACCGCGCACATGCGCTCGTGGGTCGCCTGCAGGCCGGCCGACAGGCCTCGCGCGGCCACCATGTCGTCCAGATACCAATACAGTTCGCGGTCCAGCAAACCCGTGTCCCAGGCGGCGGCGCCCGCCAGTCCCTGGTCGATGCGCCGGACGGACCGCCGCAGATACGACTGCATCCAGGGATTGGCGCATTCCAGGAACAACAGCATCACCGGCCTCAGGCGGGACGAGCTTCCGGTCCCCGGCTGCAGCAGGATCGACACCAGGGCCAGCAGGCGCAGCGCCTGGACCTGGCGATACAGGCGCCACGGCCCGATCCGGTCCAGTCGCCGACGCCAGGAGCCGCAGGCGCGCGGCAAGGTCAGGAAGCCAGCCGCCAGGATGATCACCACCCCGAGCGGCACGCAGAACCCCCAGGCGCGCAAGACCTGCGCGAAGGCGAACAGGGCGCGCGTCCAGTCGCCGTGGAAAGCGGGCGGCAGGCCCTGGAAGGCCTGCTGCAAGGCGGGCGCCGTCCAGGCGGGGACGGCCAGCAGCAGGAGGCTGACCACCACCAGGGCGGCCGCCGCCGAGCCCAGGGTCGCCCACAGGATCCGGCGCATCCGGATCAGCAGGCCCAGATGCCGGGACAGAGCCTGGAAACAGGCCAGCAGCCGCGTATTGCCGAACGCCTGCGCCACACGCACCAGGGCGCGCTCATCGGCCGGCAGGCAGCCGCGCCACGTGGCATCCAGGTCTCCGCCGCTGGCCTCGCAGGCGGCCGACCAGCGACGCGACAGGCGCCCCCGGACCGTCGAAGGTCCGTAGCGCCGCGCATCCCGGTCGAACAGTTCCCGAAGGGTGAGCCGTCCCTGCGCGCCCGCCAGCACCGCATGCAGGTACTCGAAATAATCGGCCCGCTGCGCGGAGAACCGCCAGGCATCCAGGCGGCCGCGCCAGCCCGACAGCCGCCGGGACAGAGGATTCAGGCTGAACATGCCGGTCCCCCCGCCTGGCGCCGTCGGCGCAGCATCAGCGTTTCGAACGCCACGAAACGTCCCTCGACATCGCGCGGGTCGACCTGACCGGCGCCGACCTTGAGCATGGCATGAGCCATGGCGCTATGGACGGGATCCGGCAGATAGCCGGCATCGGCCGCCAGCGCATCGGGATGCAGGCCGGGTTCGACCAGCTCCGCGGCGACCGTCCGCCCGTCATAGCCGGCCAGTTCCGGCAGCTGGGCCAAGCTGCAGCGGGAACAGCCCCGCGGGTCGCGGATGCGCAAGCGATCGGAGGGGATGCCCCAGAGCTGTTCGATCCAGCCCAGCCAGCGCCGCCAATCCTGGGGCGCCCCCGGATGCTGCCGCGCCAGTTCGTCGGGCTCGGCGGGCCGCGCGCACGCCGCGCACAGCTGAGGCAGCAGCGCCTGAAAGACCAGCAGCTTCAGCACGCCGGGCGTGCGCAGAAAATCGCGCGGCACGCCGATGAAAGCCGAGGACAGCCGGTCGACGATGGCCCGCGCCGACGGCGCGTGCACCGTCGTGTAGACATTGACGCCGGAACCGCTCAGGTCCATGAAGGCCAGACCGCTTTCCGCATCGCGGATTTCCCCCAGCAGCACGTCGCTCATGGCGGAGCGTTTCAGGGTCCGCAATTTTGCGGCGTAACGCCCGTGCGCCTGCCGATCCAGATCGCGGCCGATGGTGTTCTGCACCGCCCGGGCGATCCGGTATTCCACCGGCTCTTCCAGGGTAATGACCTTGCGGTGGTCCGGCAGCCCCCGGATCAGCGCCGCCAGCGTGGTGGACTTGCCCGAGCCCACCGTGCCGGCCAGGACGATCGCCCCGCCTTCGGACCGCATCACGCGGTCGAAACCCGCCACCTGATCGGGGCGGTAGCCCAGCGCATCCAGACAGGCAGTCCGGACCTGCGCGTCGCGGGACAGGAATCGCAGGCACACGCTGGGCCCGCGATCCGCCGCCAGAGACGCCCAGCGCAGCACGTAGGCCCGGCCGTCCACCCGCATCGACAGGCTGCCCTGCTGTTCCAGCGTGGGATCGAAGACCGCGCCATTGCCGCCCTGGATGTCCATCCAGGCGACCGCCAGCACATCCAGCAGCAGGTCCGTGGGCATGCGCCGGAAGCGCTCCGGCGCGATGTAGCGGCCCGCCACCGTGTAGCGGACCTCGGATTCCGGCGCATCCCGATGCGCGTTCAGGTGCAGGTCGGTCGCGCCCTGTCGCACGCCCCATTCCACCAGATCCTGGAACACGCCCGCCAGCGCCGTCGGCGTGCGGTCCGCCGCCGAAACGGCAGCGATGACGGCGCCGGAGTCGCGCGACAAGGCCAGCAGCAAGGCCGCCGGCAGGACATACCGCGCGGGATCCGACAGGCGCCGGCCCGCCGCCTGGATCCGCCCCACCAGGGCATCGGCCTGGTCGGCCCCCACGTATTCGGCCCGGGCCAGCACCGTGATGCTGCCGTCGGCCCGCTCCACCGGACAGATCCGGTCGGCCAGCGCCTGCACGCCGAACTGCCGCGCCACGACCCGGCGCAGCGGCGGCCGCAGCGCCGACAGCTGTTCCGCATGATCGATGGCCGCGGCCGCCGACGCATCGAAGGGCATGGCGGGCTCGGCCACCCGCAGCACGGACGTCCAGGCCTTCATGGCGGGTCTCCGCCCAGCAGCATGCGCAGGCACAGGGAATGGCGATCCTCGCCGCGTTCCAGCTGGACGCAGGCGCCATTCATGCCCCGCAGCTGATAGACCCCCGGATCCCCGGCATGCCCCGCCGGAAACGCCTGGCCCCGCACATAGAGGTAGGCGCGCTGACCCACCTGGATTTCCGCCATCAGCGCCTGCCCGACGCCATAGAGCGCGACCAGGCGAGGCGCCAGCAAGGGGCGCGCCGGGCGATCCGGCGCGCGGCCGGCAGGCGCGGGCGAGGATTCCCGCAGGGCTTCTCGCAGGTCCTGCTGCATCAGTTCGCGCACCGACTGCGTTTCCCAGGACTCGGCGGGCGGCGACGCCGGCACGGACGCGGGTGGCGCGGGCTGCGCCGCCAGCGCGGACATCCAACCGACCCAGATCAGGCATGCGCAAGGCCAGCAGCGGAATACCCGGAACTTCCGGCGCTCAGTGACGGTTTTCATACAGGGATCCTTCCAGGTGCAAGATCAGGCGGCTGGTTTTCAAACCGGGGCGCGCACCCGGCGCATGCGACAGCACGGCCTTGTGCCAGGAGACGGATTGCGCCAGCGGGACCAGCAGTTCGGCGGAACGCAGCGGACCTTCCACTTTCAGCGCCCGTCGAGCCAGGCGAGGCAGGTCCGGCGGCTCGGGCAAGACCCGCCCCTGCGCATCCTGAGGCGCGGGCACCGCCACCGCCTGGGGCGCCTCCAGGCGCAGGGTGGTGAAAGCCGGCAGCACCGCCTGCAAGGCGCTGGCCCAATCGCGGGCGATCAGGCGGGAAGCCGGCAGGCGGGCCGGATCGAGAGGCTCGCCCGCCCAGGACAGCGTCCAGACGGCCTGGGCCCGGTCCAGGGCCGGGAATTCCAGCCGCCAGGCCGCCGGCGCCGCCTGGATCAGGCCGCGATTGTCGGCCTGCGGATCCATGCGGCGATATTCGCTGCGGCACTGCCAGCCGGCATCCGCCCCCGGCTGGCAGCGCGTCTGCTGCAGCACCCAGCCGCCCAGGCGCGCCGGCTGTCCGGCCAGGGCTTGCAGCAAGGCCTGCGTCCCCGGTCCGCCGTGCAGAGGATGCCGGGCCAGCGCCTGCGTCAGAGCCCGATCCCAGGCCCGCCGTTCGTCCGCGCCGGCATCCGTCGGCATCGTTCCCCTGGCGCTCCACCCCCACCCGCCGACGCCGGCCAGCAAGACCAGCGCCAGCGCCACTGGCGGCCCGAACCGGCGGCCGATACGGGTCAGGGGCGCCACGGACGCGGATTGCCGGGCCAGTTCGCCCAGCAGCGCCGCGTCCTCCGTCCCGCCGGGCAGGATCTGCAGGCGGGGATACGCCAGACGCAGGGTCTCCAGGGACTGCTCCGCCAGGCCGGGATCGGGATAGCCGCGGTCCGCTCGGACCAGCACGGCTCCTTCGTGGCTGGCCAGCACGTGCCAGGTCTGCGCATCCAGCGCGATGACGCAGGCCACCGTGCCCTGGGGATGCCGCCGCGCCCATAGATCAGCCGCCGACCAGCAGGCCTGGCGCGCCGCCAGGCCCCGGGCCAGGCCCAGGGCGGCGGGCGGGTTCCCGGAGAGCGTCTGGTGCGAGGCCCCCTCGCGGCGGGCCTGGGCGCGGGCCAGGTCGGGATCCCCCAGCACGGGAATCCAGTCCATCCCGAAGACCAGCGGCACCTGATCGACCCAGACGAGACGCGCGGCCGTCATGATTCACAGCCCTTCTTCGACCTGGGCCGTGATGATGAGCACGGTGGCCAGGCGCTGCGACTGGAGCCGGTCCCCGCCCCCCAGGATGGCCGGCAGCCCGGGATTCAGGCGCCGTTCGCCGGCCTCGGACTGCTGCCGGTCGAAGCCCGACACCACCAGGGGCTGGCCGGGCTGCAGCGCCAGCTGCTGCACGGTCCCATTGCCTTCGACCGTCAGTTGCTGCAGCTGCAGGGGATTGTCCCGGCCGCCGAAGGTCACGGTCTTCAGCGGCTGCGCCACCGTATTGTCGTAGGCCAGCGACAGCAGGATCTGGCCGTCCTCCTGGGCATCGGGCACCAGGGTCAGCAGGGACCCGACGGTTTCTTCCTTCTGGTTCACGGAGACCGCCGGCACGGCCAGGCCATTGGCCCCGGACAGGGGCGTGGTTTCCACCCTGTCGATATAGGAAAACGTGGTGCGCACCGCATGCGTGACCGGCCTGCGGTTGAGGGTGAGCATGGGCACGCTGCTGCGACGCACCAGGCGCACGGATTCCCCCAGCGCCTGGATCACCGCCTCGCTGCCCGTCATGGCGCCCCGGGTCACGCCGATGCCCAGCCGGCCGACCGGTCCAGTCGCCAGGGCGGGCACCGCCAGGCCGGCGGCCAGGCCGGCGCCGGAGAACACCAGGTTCCAGTCCAGGCTGGCCTGCGCCTGCTCGTTCAGGGCGACCGTCAGCTCTTCGAAGACCAGGCGGACGCGCCGGGTCAAGGCCCGGTTTTCCTGATCCAGATAGGCGGCGATGCGATCCAGCACGTCCGGGATGTCGGTGACCACGACGGATGCGCCCGCGCCGGGCTCGGCCACCAGCAGGCCGGCGCGCGACAGGAAGGGTTCGATGCGGGCCCGCACGGTCTTCATCACATCCTGGTCGCCGCTCTGCAAGCGGGTGCTGGACGTGCTGATGAAGCCGCCGTCGGCCTGGCGCGACCCCAGGCCCAGCGAGGCCTGCGCCCGGGCATCCAGCGTGAGGGCGCGCACGTTGAAGACCCGTGTATCGGTGCGAAAGAATTCGATGCGGCCCTGGACATGGCGCCAGCGCACGCCCAGATGGGCGCACAGACGGTCCAGAATCTGCGGTAGAGGCGCCGGGGCGGCCGCCAGATCGAAGGGCTGTTCTGCATCTTCGCGCGGCGCCAGCGGCCCGGCGGCGCCGGCCAGCCGGGGCAGAAAATGCCAGGACGGCAGCAAGGCGTCCGGGCGGACATTCACCGGGATGCCCGTGACAGCGGATATCCGTCGGGCGATCCGCCGCAGGTCATCGGTGCCATCGGCGAACAACAGCGTGGTGCGCACCTGGGCCCGCAAGGCGGGCGGCAGGGACAATTCTCGGGCCAGCGGCTGCGCCCGCCCGGCCACCCAGGGTTTGTCGATCTCCTGGGCCGCCCGGCGCTGCTCGGCGTCGCCCAGGGACCGTGCGAAGCGTTCGTGCCCCCGCACGACCGCCTGGTCCGTCTGACTGTAATGCTGCGCCGCCTGGCGCAGGCGTTCCTGCAAGGCGCAGCCCGACAGCGCCACGGACGCCGCCAGCAGCCCGGCCATCAGGCGCGGGCTCATGATTCGCCCCCCGGCGCCTGGGTGCGATCGCAGCGCTGCGCCAGCGGCACCACTCTCAAGACCCGGTTGGCGTAGAAACAGGGCTGCACCGGCCGATCGCCCAGTTCCGTGGCGGCCAGCAGGCTGCGGACCGCCGGACGGAACACGTCGTCGAACACGGCCGAGCCGGCCAGCGGGATGTCCACGTCCACCGCCCAGTGTTCGGCCTCAAACGTCCAGCCGGCCAGGCCCGCCCAGCGGGCCAGCGCCCGGCGCACATTGCCGTCAGCCGGGGTGACCTCGAAGGAAGACGGCACCGGGACAGCGGGTTTGGCTGGCCGCCGGCGCGCGGCGGCCTCCGGGGTTTCGGCTGACCCCGGGAGCTTGGCCCCGGAAACCGGCGCGGTGTGCGCCGAAGGGGCAACGTGAACCGGGAGCCCGGCCCGGGCCGGAATGCCCGCCGCGCTGGTGGCGAGGGCCGGGGCCGAAGCGGGAGCGCCCGGCCGGGCCGGCGCCCCCGCAGGCGGCCGCCGCCCCGTTCCGGCAAACGCGGATCCGGCGGCCGGGCCCGCCAAAGCCGCCGGATCCAGGCGTGGAAAATCCACCGGCGCGGCTTCGGCGCCCGAAACCCCGGCGCCAGCATCATCCGCCGCATCGCCAGATGCGCCATCCGCCCCCCGCCGGGCCTCGGCCTGCAGCAGGCCGCCTCGCATCAGCAGATGGTTCGGCACCCCGCGCAGCACCAGGTAGTCGCCCTCGCGCCGCGCCCGCAGCAGGCGATCCCCCGCCGCGGACCGCGCGAACAGCGCGGGAACGGGCTGGCCCGCCGGATACTGCAACCAGGTCTCGCGCCCGTCGTCGAAGACCTGCAAGGGCGCCAGGTCGGCATCCCCGGACAGCCGCCAGTCGAAGTGATAGCGCCCCGACGACGGCGCCAGGCCCGCCCATGCGCGCCACCCGCCCCCGGCATCGGTCGCGACGCAGCCCGCCAGGCCCAGCACCAGCCCCACCATTCCCAGAATCCTGACCATGCCGCTTCTCCAAGAATCCCCCTGGATGCGGCAGGCCCAAAAAAAGCGCCGGATTCAGGGAATCAGGCGCCTATGGTGGCCTGGCGGACGAAGCGCCGCCAGACTGGGAAGTACGAACGGATAAAAACGTCCCGGCAGCGATCCTAACGCTGGCGCGCCAGCCGGTTGCCTTCCGCCGAGGCCGTGTTCAGGGCCGTCACGGCCGGCTCCTTGCCGTCCAGGGCGGAGTTCAGGATCTGCTGGAAGCGGGTGCGGATCGCCGGGTAGTTGTGGATGCGGAAACCCTGCCCGGTGACGGCGGAACGCCCCGCATACACGGCCACCAGATTGCGCCACTGGCCCAGGTCCTTGTAGTAGCCGGGAGGCGTGGTGTCGAAGGCCGCCTGGGTCAGGGGCAGATAACCGGTCTTCTGGTACCAGTCGGCCGCCTGTTCGGGCTGGGTCATCCAGCCCAGGAAGGCCACCGTGGCGTCGGTCACGGGCTTGGGCGACTTCATGACCCACAGCCCCGCGCCGCTGACGAAGGGGTTGCCGGGAACCTTGGTGACTTCCGGATAGTACGGCAGGCCGGACACGGCGTAGTGCAGCTTGCGCTGGCCGTTGAATTCGCCGATGTGGCCGGAGCTGGACATCATCACCGCGCATTCGCCCTGGGCGAAGCGGCTGACGGAACGCATGCCGGCGTCCGGGCGCACCATGATTTCGGAGCGCACCCAGCTGATCATCAGCGACAGGTGGCGCACGTAGGTGACGTCGAAGGAAAAGCTGGGCAGGCCCTTGGCCTTCAGGCCGTTGTCGGCGCTGGCGTACAGCTGGTTGTTGACCGCCGCCAGGTTTTCCAGGTTGATCGACACCGGCAGATCGGACGTCAGCGGGCACTTGCGCGAGCCCTTGTTGGCCAGGCTGACCAACTGGCCCTGCAGGTCCATCCAGGTGCGCTGCGGCGCGGCCGGCACCAGGCCCGCTTTCTTGAAGGCGTCCTGGTTGTAGTACATGACCGGCACTTCCAGCATCGCCGGGAAGGCCATCAGGCGGCCCTTGGCGTCGTGGACGAAGGCGTTGTCGGAGGACACGAACCAGCGCACGTTCTTCAGCGGGCCGGTCTTTTCCAGGGTGTACAGGGGCTGCACGTAGGAACGCTGGGAAATGTCTTCCAGCGTGTGGCTGTCGCCGATCTGCGCCAGGGCCGGCAGGGACTTGGACTTGGCGGCGGCGTCCAGCGCCTGGTTCAGGGCTTCGGGCGTGTCGAAGGTGCGGACCTTGACCTGCACGTCGGACTGGCTGCGGTTGTAGGCCTTGACCAGCGACTGGAACACGTCGGCGTTATGCCCGTCCAGGCTGATCCACACCGGCACGTCGGTGGCCGCCCAGACGGGCGTCGCCACGACGGCCGCCGCCAGCACGCAGGCAGCACGATACCCCGGACGACGGGCGCCGGAACCAAAGGGGAAATTCATCATGAATCAGTCCAAAAAAGGAAATCGAATGTCGGGCGTGCGCCCTGATACCAGATCGGCCAGAACCCTGCCGGAGCCTGCTCCCATGGTCCAGCCCAGGCTGCCGTGCCCCGTATTCAGATACAGATTGCGGATGCGCGAACGCCCGATCAACGGCACGTTGGAGGGTGTCGTCGGACGCAGGCCGGACCAGAACTGAACATTATCAAAATCGAGGGCGCTTGGGAACAGGGATCGCGCGTGCTGCGCGAGCTGATTGCAACGGCCCGTATCCAGGGCGCGCGAATAGCCGCCGATTTCCGCCGTCCCCGCCACGCGCAGGTGATCGCCCAGTCGCGACGTGACGATCTTGGCCTCCTGGTCGACCAGGCTGACCACGGGCGCGGCGGCCGGGTCGCGCAGGCGGAACGTGGCGGAATAGCCCTTGGCCGGCCAGACGGGGCAGGATATCCCCAGCGGCGCCAGCAGCATCGGACTGAAGCTGCCCAGGGCCACGACGTAGGCGTCGGCATGCAGGGACCGGAAGAAGCCGTCGGGTTCGATCAGTTCGGCCACGGAAATGCGGCCGTCGACCGGTACCAGGCGGCTGACCCGCGTATTGAAGCGGAAGGCGACGCCGGCGTCCCTCGCGCGTTCGGCCAGCGCCCGCGTGAACAGATGGACGTCGCCGGATTCGTCGTCCGCCGTGAAGTCCCCGCCCACGATGGGATCGCGCGCCGCCGCCAGCGCGGGTTCGATGCGCAGGACCTCGGCGGCGTCCACGATCCGGCGGTCCACCCCCAGTTCGCGCATCAGGGCGGCGCTGGCCCGCGCATGCTCGAATTCCCGCGGGTCGCGGTAGAACGCCAGGATGCCGCGTTCCAGGTGATCGTAGTCGATGCCCAGTTCGGCCCGCAGTTCGCGCAGCGTGGCGCGGCTGTACTGGGCCAGGGCCACCATGGCCCGCAGATTGGCGGCGAACCGCGGGGCGCGGCATTCGTACAGATAGCGGGCGCACCACAGCCACTGGCGGGGGTCCAGGCGCAGGCTGACGCGCAGCGGCGCGTCAGCCCGGCCGATCCAGCGCAGGACTTTCTTCAGGGTATGGACGCTGGCCCAGGGTTCCGCATAGCAGACGGAAATCTGCCCGCCGTTGGCGCGGCTGGTTTCCAGGGCCGCCCCCGCGCGGCGGTCGATGACTTCGACTTCATGGCCCGCGCGCGCCAGCCACCAGGCGCTGGACACCCCGATGATGCCCGCGCCGAACACCGCGATCTTCATGCCTGGACCTCGGCCCGGTCCGCCTCGGACGTGAACGCGTCGGCGTAGAACAGTTGGGACGGCAAGCCGCACTGGCGCACGAAATCGTGGCGGGCGGCCTCGACCATGGCCGGAGCGCCGCAGGCATAGACCTGATGGCCGGACAGATCCGGGAAATCGGCCATGACGGCCTGGTGGACCCAGCCGCTGCGGCCGGTCCAGGCGTCTTCGGGCAGCGCATCCGACACCACCGGCACGAAGCGGAATTCCGGCCGCTGATCCTGCCAGGCCCGCGCCAGGTCGGCCTGGTACAGATCGGCGGGCCGCCGGCCGCCCCAGTACAGCACGGCCGGGCGCCGGTCGCCGCGCATCAGCATGCCCTCGATCATGGCCTTGATCGGGGCGAAGCCCGTGCCGCTGGCCAGGAAGAGGATGGGCCGGTCGTCGTCGCGCAGGAAGAACGACCCCAGCGGACCTTCGATGCGCAGGATGTCGCGGACCTTCAAGGGCTCGTCGCCGGCGCCGAAGATCCGGTCGGTGAACAGCCCCCCCGGCATGTGGCGCACATGCAGCTGGACCCGGTGGTCCTGCGCCTGGGCGCAGGCCATGGAGTAGCTGCGCCGCCGGCCGTCCTTGAACAGGAACTCCAGGTACTGGCCGGGCTGGAAGCGGAAGGGTTCGGCCGAAGGCAGCTGCAGGGTCAGTTCGACCACGTCGGCCGCCAGCGAGTTCAAGGCCTGGACGCGCACCGGCATCTTGCGCACGACGATGTCGCCGCTCATGCGGACCTCGTCGGCCTCGATCACCACATCGGAGGAAGGACGCGCCTGGCACAGCAGCGTATAGCCCTGCGCCCGGTCGGCCGGGTCCAGGATCCGGTCCGGGGCGGGTCCGGCGTCGTAGCTGCCCGACACCACCCGCCCGCGGCAGGTGGAGCACGTGCCGTTGCGGCAGCTGTAGGGCAGGATCATGCCGGCCGCCAGGGCGGCATCCAGGATGGTCTGTCCGGGCTCGACCGTGAAATCCCGACCAGCAGGCTGTACCGAGACCTTGAAACTCATGACGGATTCCAGAAACGTGGGCAAACCGTCATTTTAGCCCCGCGCGCGCAGGCCAATGGCGGCTCCGACCCAAGACAGCCCCGTGAAGGGCGCCTCCGGGTCCGCCGCCATCAGGCTCTCTAATTCCCCGCCCCCGGCCACAGGCTGGGCTGCTTGATTTTCACGTCCAGCAGCTTGCCCTTGCGGGCGCGGCGCCCCGTATACGCGGCCAGGTCGTCCAGCGACAGGGTCAGCTCGGTGTCCCGGGCGCGGTAGACGCCGCGCAGCACGACCCCGGCCGGCCCCACGGCGGCCCATTGCGCTAGGCGGTCGTCGTCGTCCAGCCCCATCAGGATGGTGCCGCGTCCGCCGCCCGACAGGGTCTTCAGCTCATCCAGCGCCACGACCAGGAACTTGCCCTTGTGGCTGAACAGGGCCAGGGCCTGATCGTCCGGTTTCAGCAACAGGGGCTTGAGCAGCGCGTCGCCCTTGTCCACCGTGACGAACTGCTTGCCCGCGTGCTGGCGGGTGGACAGGTCGCCGCCCGCCGCCACGAAGCCATAGCCCGAGGCCGTGCCCAGCAGCAGGCGCTGATCGGGCTGCGCCACCCACATGTGGACGATGCGGCTGCCGGGCTCCAGGGTCAGCATGGACGTGACCGGCTGCCCGTCGCCGCGCGCCGACGGCAGGCTGGACACCGCCACGCTGTAGCTGCGCCCGGTGTTGGACAAGGCCGTCAGTTCCTGGGTGCTGCGGCATTCCACGGCGTCGTACAGGCTGTCGCCCGTCTTGAAGCCGAATTGCCCCACGTCGTGTCCATGCCCCTGGCGCGCCCGCAGCCAGCCTTTCTGCGACATGATGACCGTGACGGGCTCGTCGGGCACCTGGGTTTCCAGCACGGCGCGGTCGGCGGCTTCGATCAGGGTGCGGCGATCGTCGCCATACTGCTTGGCGTCCGCTTCGATCTCGCGGATCATCAGGCGCTTGAAAGCGTCGGGATTGTCCAGCAGGTGCTGCAGTTCCTGCTGCTCCTCGCGCTTCTTGGCCAGTTCCTGCTCGATGCGGATGCCTTCCAGGCGGGCCAGCTGCCGCAGCCGCATTTCCAGGATGTCGTCGGCCTGGCGCTCGGACAGCGAGAAGCGCTCCATCAGCGCCGCCCGGGGGTCGTCCGCCTCGCGGATCGTGCGGATGACCTCGTCCACGTTCAGGTAGACGACGCTGCGCCCTTCCAGGATGTGGATGCGATCCAGCACCTTGTCCAGGCGGTGGCGCGTGCGCCGGGTCACCGTCTGCGCGCGGAAGGCCAGCCAGGATTCCAGCACCTGGCGCAGGCTGCGCTGGCCGGGCCGGCCGTCCGTGTCGATGCACACCAGGTTCAGCGGCACATTGCCTTCCAGGCCGGTGCGCACCAGCAGCAGATTGACGAATTCGTCGCGGTCGATGCTGCGGGATTTCGGCTCGAACACCAGGCGCACGGGCGCCTGCTTGCCCGACTCGTCGCGCACGGCGTCCAGCAGCCCCAGCACCAGCGCCTTGGCCTGCTGCTGGTCGGCCGACAGCGATTTCTTGCCCGCGCGCGGCTTGGGATTGGTCAGTTCCTCGATGGTTTCCAGGATCTTCTGGGACGAAGCGCCCGGCGGCAGTTCGGTGACGACCAGCTGCCACTGCCCGCGCGCCAGGTCCTCGAAGTGCCAGCGGGCGCGGGCCTTCAGCGTGCCGCGGCCGCTGGCGTAGATCTGCGCGATGTCCTCCGGGGACGAAATGATCTGCCCGCCGCCCGGAAAATCCGGCCCCGGAATCAGCGCATGCACCTCGGCGTCGGAGAGCGTCGGCTTGCGCAGCAGCGCCACGCAGGCCCGGGCGACCTCGCGCAGGTTGTGGGACGGGATTTCCGTCGCCATGCCCACCGCGATGCCCGAAGCCCCGTTCAGCAGCATGATGGGCAGGCGGGCAGGCAGGCAGACCGGCTCCTGCTGGCTGCCGTCGTAATTGGGGGTGAAATCCACCGTGCCCTCGTCCAGCTCGTCGAGCAGCAGCCGGGAAAACGGCGTCAGCCGGGCTTCGGTGTAGCGCATGGCGGCGGCGTTGTCGCCGTCGCGCGAACCGAAGTTGCCCTGGCCGTCGATCAGCGGGTAGCGCAGCACGAAGTCCTGCGCCATGCGCACCATGGCGTCATAGGCGGCCTGGTCGCCGTGCGGGTGGTACTTGCCCAGCACGTCGCCCACGACGCGGGCGGATTTCACCGGGCGCGACTGCGGCCCCAGGCCCATGGCGTCCATGGCATACAGAATGCGCCGCTGCACGGGCTTCTGCCCGTCCGACACTTCCGGCAGGGCGCGGCCGCGCACCACCGACACGGCGTAGTCCAGATAGGCCTGTTCGGCATAACGCCCCAGCACCAGGCTTTCGTCATCCCCTGCCATCAGCAGATCGGGGGTATTGGCATCCATCGTCATTCCTCAAACGTCCACTTCGGCCAGATTGCCTTTTTCTTCCAGCCAGGTGCGCCGCTGGTTGGACTCGCCGCGCGCCATCAGCATGTCGAACATGCGCTCCGACGCCTTCAGCCCCTCGTCGCCATGGCGCACCTGCGCCAGCCGGCGGGTGTCCGGGTTCAGCGTCGTGTCCCACAGCTGCTCGGCGTTCATCTCGCCCAGGCCCTTGAAGCGGCTGATGCGCCAGGCGCCCTCGCGCAGGCCTTCGCCGCGCAGCTTTTCCTGCACGGCGTCCAGTTCGACCTGATCCAGGCAATAGAGCTTGCGGGCCGGACGCTTGCCCGCCGCCGGCACGTCCACCCGGAACAGCGGCGGCCGGGCGATGTAGACGTGGCCCTCTTCGATCAGGCGCGGGAAATGGCGCAGGAACAGCGTCAGCAGCAGGACCTGGATGTGGGCGCCGTCGACGTCGGCGTCCGACAGGATGCAGATGCGGCCGTAGCGCAGGCCCGACAGGTCCACGTCCTGGCCGGCGGCGTGCGGGTCCACCCCGATGGCCACCGAAATGTCGTGGATTTCATTGTTGGCGAACAGGCGGTCGCGCTCCACTTCCCAGGCGTTCAGGATCTTGCCGCGCAGGGGCAGGATGGCCTGGAATTCCTTGTCGCGCCCCATCTTGGCCGAGCCGCCGGCCGAGTCGCCCTCGACCAGGAAGACTTCCGTGCGACTGGCGTCCGAGGATTCGCAATCGGTCAGCTTGCCGGGCAGCACGGCCACGCCCGAGCCCTTGCGCTTTTCGACCTTGCGGGCGGCGCGGCTGCGGGCCTGGGCCTGGCCGATCGCCAGTTCGGCCAGGCGCTTGCCGTATTCCACATTGGCATGCAGCCACAATTCCAGGGCGTTGCGCAGGAACCCGCCGACCAGCCGCACGGCGTCGCGGCTGTTCAGGCGTTCCTTGATCTGGCCCTGGAACTGCGGATCCAGGACCTTGGCCGAAAGGATGAAGCTGGCGCGCGCGAACACGTCCTCCGGCAGCAGGCGGATGCCCTTGGGCAGCAGATTGTGCAGTTCGGCGAAGGACTTCACCGCATTGAACAGGCCCTCGCGCAGGCCCGATTCGTGCGTGCCGCCCGCCGTGGTGGCGATCAGGTTGACGTAGGATTCGCGCACCACCGCGCCCTCATCGGTCCAGGCCACCACCCACTGGGCGCCCTCGCCCAGGGCGTATTGCTCATCGTCGTCGGCCGCGTATTGCTGGCCGGCGAACAGGGGCACCAGCGCGGGGGTGCCGCCCAGGGCTTCGGTCAGATACCCCTTCAGGCCGTCCTCGTAGTGCCATTCGCGCTGCTGGCCGGTCTTTTCGGTCATCAGGGTGACGCGCGTGCCCGGCAGCAGGACCGCCTTGCTGCGCAGCGCATGTTCCAGGTCGCCCAGCGGGACCTGGGCATGGTCGAAATACCGGGCGTCGGGCCAGGCCCGCACGCGGGTGCCGGAACGGCGCTTGCCCACCGTGCCCACCTGCGTCAGGGGTTCGACGACGTTGCCGTCGGCGAACACGATGCGGTATTCGCCGCCGTCGCGCCAGACCGTGACTTCCAGCCGGGTGGACAGGGCATTGGTGACCGACACCCCCACGCCGTGCAGGCCGCCGGAAAAGGCGTAGGCGCCGCCATCGGCCTTGTTGAACTTGCCGCCCGCATGCAGGCGGGTGAAGACCAGTTCCACCACGGGCGCGTGTTCCTCGGGATGTTCTCCCACGGGAATGCCGCGCCCGTCGTCTTCCACCGACAGGCTGCCGTCGGCGTGCAGCGTGACCGCGATGCGGCGCCCGAATCCGGCCAGGGCCTCGTCGGCCGCGTTGTCGATGACTTCCTGGATGATGTGCAGCGGATTATCGGTGCGCGTGTACATCCCCGGGCGCTGGCGTACCGGTTCCAGCCCTTTCAGGACGCGAATCGAAGACTCGTCGTAGCGTGCTGTGCTCACTGTGGTGTCCGTTATTGGCAATCAAAAAGGCCACCATTTTACGAAGATAATGGTATGCTTAGCGACATCGGGCCCAACGCGCCCCGCTGCGCGACGGCATTTCATCCGGCCCCCTGCCTTCCCTTTCCTAGCATTTGCGCACACTAACCGCACTATGAGCGACTCCATCAAGCACGTAAGCGATGCGTCCTTCCAGGCCGACGTGCTCCAATCCGAATTGCCTGTCCTGGTCGATTACTGGGCCGAATGGTGCGGCCCCTGCAAAATGGTGGCCCCGCTGCTCGACGAAGCCGCCGCCAAATATCAGGGCCGCGTCACCATCGCCAAACTGAACGTGGACGAAAACCCCGACAGCGCCGCCAAATACGGCATTCGCGGCATTCCCACCCTGATGCTGTTCAAGGACGGCAAGATCGCCACCACGAAGGTCGGCGCCCTGTCCCGCGCCCAGCTTCAGGCTTTCCTCGACGAATCTCTCTGATTCCTTTCCGTCATCCACAGTGACGTGCGCAGGGCCCGCCCGGGCCCGCGCATGATCCACCGATTCCTTCTTCTCTCCCTTTCCCATGCACCTGAACGAACTCAAAGCGCTGCACGTGTCGCAGCTGCTGGAAATGGCTGCCGAACTCGACATCGACAACGCCAACCGGCTGCGCAAGCAGGAACTGATGTTTGCCATCATGAAACGGCGCGCCAAGCAGGGCGAACAGATCTTCGGCGACGGGGTCCTGGAAGTCCTGCCCGACGGGTTCGGCTTTCTGCGTTCGCCCGACACGTCCTACCTGGCCAGCACCGACGACATCTACATCTCGCCGTCGCAGATCCGCCGCTTCAACCTGCATACGGGCGATTCGATCGAAGGCGAGGTCCGCGTCCCGAAGGACGGCGAACGCTACTTCGCGCTGGTCAAGGTCGACAAGGTCAACGACGTCGCGCCGGAAGCCATCAAGCACCGGATCATGTTCGAGAACCTGACGCCGCTGCACCCCGACGAGCCGATGGTGCTGGAACGCGACATCAAGAGCAAGGAAAACATCACCGGGCGCATCCTGGACATCTTCGCGCCGATCGGCAAGGGCCAGCGCGCGCTGGTCGTCGCCAGCCCGAAGTCCGGCAAGACCGTGATCATGCAGCACATCGCGCATGCCATCACCACCAACTATCCCGACGCCGTCATGATCGTGCTGCTGGTCGACGAGCGCCCTGAAGAAGTCACGGAAATGCAGCGCACCGTGCGCGGCGAAGTCGTGGCCTCGACCTTCGACGAGCCCGCCACCCGCCACGTGCAGGTCGCCGAGATGGTGATCGAAAAGGCCAAGCGCCTGGTCGAACTGAAAAAGGACGTGGTGATCCTGCTGGACTCCATCACCCGCCTGGCGCGCGCCTACAACACGGTGGTGCCGGCTTCCGGCAAGGTCCTGACCGGCGGCGTGGACGCCAACGCCCTGCAGCGCCCGAAGCGCTTTTTCGGCGCCGCCCGCAACCTGGAAGAAGGCGGCTCGCTCACCATCATCGGCACGGCCCTGATCGAGACCGGCAGCCGCATGGACGAAGTCATTTACGAAGAATTCAAGGGCACCGGGAATTCCGAAGTGCACCTGGAACGGCGATTGGCCGAAAAGCGCATCTATCCGGCCATCAATCTGAACAAATCCGGCACGCGTCGCGAAGAGCTCCTGATCAAGCCCGAACTTTTACAAAAGGTCTGGGTCTTGCGCAAATTCATCCATGACATGGATGAGATCGATGCCATGGAATTCATCCTGGACAAAATCCGGGCCACCAAAAACAACGCCGAATTTTTTGACATGATGAAGAAATAAGCGAGCACCTTACATGAGTCTTCCTTCCGTCGATCAATTTCTATCCCAGCTGCAGGCACGCGACCCTCATCAACCTGAATTCATGCAGGCCGTCAAAGAAGTCATGCACAGCCTGTGGCCCTTCATCCAGCAAAACCCGCGCTACGCCAGCCAGGCGCTGCTCGAACGCATCGTCGAACCCGAGCGCGCCCTGCAGTTCCGGATCTGCTGGATGGACGACACCGGCCGCACCCGCGTCAACCGCGGCTTCCGGATCCAGCACAGCTCAGCCATCGGCCCCTATAAAGGCGGCATGCGCTTCCACCCCTCGGTGAACCTGTCGATCCTGAAATTCCTGGCCTTCGAGCAGACCTTCAAGAACGCCCTGACCACCCTGCCCATGGGCAGCGGCAAAGGCGGTTCCGACTTCGACCCCAAGGGCAAGTCCGACGCCGAAGTCATGCGCTTCTGCCAGGCCCTGATGATCGAACTCTATCGCCACCTGGGTCCGGACACCGACGTGCCCGCCGGCGACATCGGCGTGGGCGCCCGCGAAGTCGGCTTCATGGCCGGCATGATGAAAAAGCTGTCCAACCAGAGCGGCTGCGTCTTCACCGGCAAGAACCCGACCTTCGGCGGCAGCCTGATCCGCCCCGAAGCCACCGGCTACGGCACGGTCTATTTCGCGGAAGAAATGCTCAAGCACGCCGGCCAGTCCCTGGAAGGCTACACGGTCTCGGTCTCGGGCTCGGGCAACGTCGCCCAGTACGCCATCGAGAAATGCATGCAGCTGGGCGCCCGCGTGGTCACGGTCTCCGATTCGCGCGGCTGCATCGTCGACCCGGCCGGCTTCACCCCCGAAAAACTGGCCGCCCTGAGCAAGCTGAAGAACGAGACGCGCGGCTGCATCGAGGAATACGCCAAGGAATTCGGCCTGACCTTCGAAGCCGGCAAGCGGCCCTGGCACGTGCCGGTGGACGTGGCCCTGCCCTGCGCCACCCAGAACGAACTGGAGATCGAAGACGCCCGCACCCTGATCGCCAACGGCGTGCGCTGCGTGGCCGAAGGCGCCAACATGCCTTCCAGCATCGAAGCCATCGAGGCCTTCATCTCGGCCGGCGTCCTGTACGCGCCGGGCAAGGCCAGCAATGCCGGCGGCGTGGCGGTCTCGGGCCTGGAAATGAGCCAGAACGCCCAGCGGCTGCACTGGACGCGCGACGAGGTCGATGCCAAGCTGCATGCCATCATGCGCGACATCCACCAGAACTGCGTGCGCTACGGCAGCCACGACGGCAAGGTCAACTACCTGAACGGCGCCAACATCGCCGGCTTCGTCAAGGTCGCCGACGCCATGCTGGCCCAAGGGGTGTACTGACATGCGCCACCCGCAGATGTTGCCGCATCCGTGAAAAAAGCTCCTTCGGGAGCTTTTTTCATGCGCGGGCCGCGAACGCGCCGCCCCGTCCCGGCATCCTAGCGCCCGGCGCCGGGCCCCGTCTGCGGCGACTCGCGTCCCGCCTGGGCCGCCCCGCTCACGGGAATCTCCTTGACCTTGGGCTCGTCCCAGGTCCCCGTGACCTGATAGCGCACCGTCATGGCCCTGGCCAGCGGCGTCTTCAGCAGCCACTGGGTGACGAAGGCGCCCAGCCCGATCAGGGGATTGACGGCGATGCCGGCCGCCAGGGCGGCGCCGCTGACGTCCAGGTTGGGCACCATGACCGCCTGCAGGTCCAGGGTCTCGTCCAGGATGTTGGTGCTGCCTTCCAGCAGGATCGTGCCCACGGAGCCGATGACCTTGTAGTCGCGGGCCTGCACGACCCCCTGATCCAGGGTCAGGGACCCGCGCAGCTGGTCGAACGGAAAGCCGTCCTTGGGCAGGCCCACCAGGCCCTGTTCCAGGCGGTTGAGGCGCGTGATCGACTGCAGCGACAGGAATTCCAGCAGCTTGGCCGTATGCGAACCGATCTTCAGGAAACGCCCCTTGTCCAGCTGGATCTGCAGGCTGCCCCGCAGATCGGCCTTGTCGTGGCGCCAGGGCAGATTGCGCCAGGTGAAGTCCCCCTTCAGCGTGCCCTGGCCGCCCGACAGCACGCCCGGCCAGCCCGCCCGGGACAGCCAGGCCCCCATATCCTTGGCCGCGACGGTCGCCTTCAGGCTGAGCCCCCGGTCCGGACCGCGCAGGCGCCAGGTGCCGCTGCCCTGCAGCCGAGCATCCTCGTCGCCCATGCGCAGATGGTTCAACTGCCAGACGTGGCGCGTGCTGTCGCGCACGCCTTCCAGCGACAGGGCGCCCATGGACCGGCCATACAGGCGCAGATCATCGGCCTGCAGGATCAGGCCGGGAATTTCCAGATCGTCGTCGAACCGGGCGTCCTCGTCCGGCTCGGCGTCGGGCAACAGGGACTGCGTGTCCCGGGCATCGTCGCCCAGGCTGAGACGGGAGAAACGCCCGGACATCGGGCCCTGCACCCGGCCGTCCAGTTCCCGCCACTTCAAGGTGCCGGTCGTCTGCCGTGAGCGCAGGTTCAGGGACCAGCGCTCGTCGGGGGTGCGCGTCACGCGCAGCACGGCCTGGTCCAGGCGCGTGGCCTGCATCCTCAGCTGGTCCGCCTGCACGCTGAGCAGGGACAGGTCCGGCCACAAGGGCCGCCGGGCCGCCGACCGGGACTCGGTCTCATGGCCGCGCCGGGGGATGGAAAATTCATCCACGATCCGGTTCCAGCGATCCAGGTCGAGCAGGGGGTAGCGCAGCGCCAGCCGCAGGCCGGGCCCCCCGTCGTCCGCCGCCTGGCCCAGCCCGACCAGCGCCTGTTCGAAATACGGGCCCTGGCGCGCGCGCCGCACATGCCGCAATTTCACCGTGACCAGATCGCCCAGGCGCGCGTCCAGCACGTCGGCCTGCGCATCCGCGTCCGTCCAGCGCACATTCAGGGTTCTCGGTTGTTCGGCCGGCTTGGCCAGCGGCGCCGGAAAGTCCAGGGCCAGGCCGCGCGTATCCGAATTCAGGGTGAACTCATAGGCGTGGCCCTGGCGCGCCAGCCGCGCCTGGTAATTCAAGGCGCCCGACAGGCGGTCCATGCCCGGGACGCCGACGAAGGCCGCCAGCGCCTTGGCCGTCAGGCGGCCCTGGAAGGACAGGCCGGCCGCCTGCTTGCCGCCCAGCGCGCCCTGCACCTGCACCGCGCCCCCCAGCACCTGGGCGGACAGCGGCTGGGCCAGCCGCACGCCCTGTTCGCTGAAGAACAGGCTGCCGTCCATGGCCTCGAAGGCCGGCGCCTGCGGCAGGAAGCGCAGCCGGCCTTGCTGCAGGTCGATGCGGCCCTGCACCTGGCTGTCCTCGGCATTCAGGAGCGGAATGGTCAGGGACAGCGGCACCCGCCAATCCCCGCCCGCCGTCGCCTCGTCGAAGACCCCGTCCAGCAGATGGGCCAGGGGCGACTGGCGGATCAAGGCCATATAGGCGTCGCCATCGGCCGCGCTGTGGCCCGACACCTGCAAGGTGGCGTCATGTTCCAGATCGGGGATCCTGGCCCGCAAGCCGTTCAGGCGGATCACCTGCCCCTGGACCGGCTCCATGCGGGCCGCCGACGCCGTCAGGCGCAGATCCATGCGATGCAGATCGGCCGTCCCGTCCAGGTCCTGCAGCAGGGGCCAGGACTGCGCCTTGGACGCATCCGGCACGAATTCGATCCGGGCATCCCGGAAATCCCCCCGCACCTGGAAGTCGCCCGCCTGCGGCTGAACGCCGAAGGGAAATTCGGCCAGATCCCCGCGCAGGAGCCAATGGCCATTGAAGAGCGTGCCCGCCTGCAGGCCCTTGGCCAGCCATTCCCGGGCATCGGCATTGACTTCACGGGGCAGGTAGCGATGGATGGCGTCCAGGCGGGCGCGGGAGATCGTGCCCTGGAAATCGGCATTCCCCGCCGGGCCGCCGCCATCCCAGCGGCCTTCACCCTGCAGGTCGATGTCGGCATTGCGCCAGTCCAGCCGCTGCAGCTGCACCGACCATTGCGCCGCATGCGCCACGCGGCCGCGCGCCGCCACCGTGCCGAACGCCAGCGGCGCGTCGAACCATTGAGGCTGAGCCAGACGGACGTCCCGGGTGCGCAGATCGAATGCCAGGCCTTGCGGGGCGGCGTCGCCCTGAGCCAGGGCCTGCCATTGATCCACTCCGCCCTGCATCCAGAGTTCGGCCCGCGGCACCTGCACGCTGTCGGAGGCCGAGGCCGTCCACAGAACGGACTGCAGTCCCAGCAAGGCGGTCAGTTCCGGGACCCGCGGCCCCGGCCGGGCCCAGAACTGCGCATCCAGCCGCCCCTGTTCCAGAGCGGCCGGCAGCTCGATCCAGGGCCGCCAATCCTGGGCCCCGGCCCCATCAAGCTGCAGCCAGCCCCGCCAGTCCAGCATCTTCTGCCGTCCCTCCAGCGGCTGGACGTTCGCCACCAGGCGGCCATCCAGGCGGGCATCGCCCGCCATCGGCGCCCGCGCCGACAAGGACAGCCCCCACTCGTCGATCCCCTGGCGGCGCAAGACCGCCTGGACGTCGCGCAGGATCAGTTCGGGAGCCCCACGCCGCTGGTCATGCCAGCGCAGCGTGGCATCCTGGAAGGCGATCAGAGGCTGGTTCAGCACCCATTGCAGCCAGGCGGGCATCGAGACCGAATCCGCCTGCCGATCCAGCGTCACCGTCTGGCCCAGCAGGCTGAACTGCCCGTCGGGCAGGCGGGTCAGGCCCAGATCCATGCCCCGCACCCGCAGGCGCAACACCCCCTGGCGGCCCGGCAGCAATGCCGCCCAGTTCAGGCCGGCCCGGACGCTGGGCGCCGTCAGCAGCGCGCGCCCCTGCGCATCGATCACCCGCACCTGGCGGAGATCGAACTGCGGGTTCCAGCCCCGCCAGGACACCTGGATGGCACCCAGCGACACCTGCGCCCCGAGCGTCTGCGACAACTGGGCGGCAATCTGCGGCCGCCAATCGTCCAGGCGGGGCAGGATCAGGTAGCGCCCCGCCAGCAGCGCGATCCCCAGCCCGAAGTACAGGCAGAGCAACACCGCGAGAACGCGCCGTGACCAGACAGAGGAAAGCTTCAATATGAATTGGCGCATGCCGGGTTTTGCAGTATGTTAAAGCCCCCTGCCAGCCCGGCTGCACCGGGCCCAGTTTCACCGAACCGCCGATGGATCCGATGTCCCGAACCATTATATTAGAGCCCGCCCTGCAATGGTCCGGCGCCCTGCGGCGCCACCTGATGGCCCGCCCCGACGACCGCGCCCGGCTGCTGGCCGACGGCGCCGAACCGGTCGGCCGCAAGACGATCCAGGCCTGGTACGCCCAGGCGCTGGGCGGCGACCCGGATCAGGCCCCCGACCGGCCCGCGCTGCAACGGGCCTTGCGGCGCCTGCGCCAGCGCGTCTTTCTCACCCTGATGGCGCGCGACATCGCGGGGCTGGCGCCGCTGCACGAAGTCGTAGCCGCCATGTCCGCCCTGGCCGACCTGGCCATCGGCCAGGCCTACGCCTGCGCCATGCGCGCGCTGACGGACATCCACGGCACGCCGCGCCACCCCGACACCGGCGCCCCCCAGGACATGCTGATCCTGGGCATGGGCAAGCTGGGGGGCAAGGAACTGAACGTCTCGTCCGACATCGACCTGATCATGCTGTACGACGAGGAAGGCGAGACCGACGGCCGACGGCGCATCAGCCACCACGAGTTCTACGGCAAGGTCTGCCGCCTGATGATGCCGATCCTGTCGGAACTGGATGCCGACGGCTACGTCTTTCGCACCGACCTGCGGCTGCGTCCCGACGGCGACAGCGGGCCGCTGGCCTGGAGCCTGGCCGCCCTGGAAAACTATCTGGTCGCCCAGGGGCGCGAATGGGAACGCTACGCCTGGCTGAAGGCCCGCCTGATCCCCTGCCCGCTGTTCGACGAAGCAAGCTTCACGGCCCAGGCTCAGACGCTGGAATCCCTGCGCCGGCCCTTCGTCTATCGCAAGTATTTCGATTTCGACGCGCTCGCGGCGCTGCGCGGCCTGCGCGAGCGCATCCGCATGGACTGGCAGCGCCGCGCCAACGCGCGGCACGGCGTCGACACCCGGCACAACATCAAGCTGGGCGAAGGCGGCATCCGGGAAATCGAGTTCGTGATCCAGCTGAACCAGCTGATCCGGGGGGGACGCCAGCCGTCGCTGCAACAGCGCAATCTGCTGGCCGCCCTGCACAAGCAGCACCGCGCGGGGATCCTGGACGACACGCAGGCGCGCGGCCTGGAAACCGCCTACCAGTACCTGCGCCGCGTCGAGCACCTGCTGCAGTACCGGGAAGACGAACAGACCCACCTGCTGCCCCACGATCCGGGCGGGCTGGCCGCGCTGGCCCAAGCCATGGGTCACTCCGACGCCGCCGATTTCCAGGCGACGCTGGAACGGCACCGGGCCTACGTATCGCAATGCTTTCACGACGCCTTCCGCATCGCGGGCATGGGCTGCGACACGACGGCCGAAGACGCGCCGCCCGAACCCGACACGGCCCCGGCGGCCGTCTCCGACGAACAGGCCCGGGACATGCAGGCCCGCATCGACGCCCTGATGGACAGCCACCGGATCCAGAGCCTGCCGCGCACCAGCCAGCAACGCCTGCAGACCCTGCTGCCCAGCCTGATGCAGGCCGCCACGCGGACGGACGACCCGCCCGCCACCCTGCTGCGCCTGCTGAATCTGGTCGAACACATCGCCCAGCGCAGCGCCTATCTGGCGCTGCTGGCCGAATATCCGGAAACCCTGGCCCGCGTGGCCCGCATCATCAGCGCCAGCCCCTGGGCATCGCAGTACCTGAGCCGCTATCCCCTGCTGCTCGACAGCCTGATCGAATGGCGCAGCCTGATGCAGGCCCCCGATTTCCCGGCGATCGCCGAACAATTGCGCAGCGACCTGGACGCCTGCGTCCTGCCGGACGGCCAGCCCGACATCGAACAGCAGATGAATCTGATGCGCGACGCGCAGCACCAGATCACCTTCCAGCTGCTGGCCCAGGACCTGGAAAACGTCATCAGCGTCGAGAGCCTGGCTGACCACCTGTCGGCCCTGGCCGACCTGATGCTGGCCGAGGCCATCCACCGGGTCTGGCCCCAGGTGCTGCCGCGCGAACGCCGCGCGGACCCGGGCGTCCCGCGCTTCGCCATCATTGCCTACGGCAAGCTGGGCGGCAAGGAAATCGGCTACGCCTCCGACCTGGACCTGGTCTTCCTGTACGACGACCCGGACCAGGACGCGGGCGAGCGCTATGCCAAGCTGGGGCGCCGCGTGGCGTCCTGGCTGTCCACGCTGACCTCGTCGGGCCGCCTGTACGAGATCGACCTGCGCCTGCGCCCCGACGGCGACGCCGGCCTGCTGGCGCTGCCCATCGACGCCTTCGAGCACTATCAGCTGAACCAGGCCTGGCCCTGGGAACACCAGGCGCTGACGCGCGCCCGCTTCGTCGCGGGGGACGCGGCCATCGGCGCCCGCTTCGAGGACATCCGCCAGCGCATCCTGCTGCTGCCCCGCGACCCCGACGTGCTGCGCGGCGACGTGCTGTCGATGCGCGAAAAAATTTCCCAGGGACACCCGAACCGCAGCGGGGATTTCGATCTGAAGCACGACCGGGGCGGGATGGTGGACATCGAGTTCATCACGCAGTTCCTGGTGCTCAGCCAATCGGGGGCGCATCCGGAGCTGCTGGGGAACCTGGGGAACATCGCCTTGCTGGGGCTGGCTGCGCAAGCGGGGCTGATTCCGGGACTGCTGGCGGCGGAAGTGGCCGATGCGTACCGGGTGTTCCGGCGGAGGCAGCACGCGCTACGGCTGCAGGGGGCGGAGAAGGCTCGGGTGCCGGCTACAGAGTTGGTGCGGGAAAGGGATGCGGTGCGGCAGTTGTGGGGGCTGGTGCTGGAGGCGTCGTAAGGGCGGCTGGGTAGTTGCACCTCATCGGTGCAGCCAGGTGCTGGGGCGCGCCGGTCGCGATTTGGCGGCTTCGCCGGATGTGGACGAGTAAGCTCCAACAGCGCGCCCCAGCACCTGGCTGCACCGATTGACGAGGGTTGGGACGGACTGGTGCGGGGATTGAAGTCCACGTCCAGCTAAGCATGAAGGCGGATGCTTGTCTAAGCATACCTTGCGGTGCGGGCAGGCGCTGTTTTAATCGAATGACTACTTTCGGCCAACTGCCGGCGCTCGGTTTCCCGCTTGAGCAGACATCCAGAAGACCGGTCCACCGCGAAACCTGCCGCACGGGCTATGAATTCTCGCGGCCTAAGCGGACACTCGCAAGCTCCGGCGGCAGGCCAGGCCGCCCTCCCGATTAGCGCAACCATTGATGGTTCATACTTGCTAACTGACTATTCAGCCAAGTTGTTCGCCCGATGCTGGTCGACACTAACGCGAAATGCGATGAAATACTGTATTGTGTAGCGCTACACAATACAGTATAATCACTGCCATTGATCCACAGTCAACAGATAGCGATTGGAAGCATATGGATACCAGCGAAGTCCGTCATCCTGGCGAACGCATCAAGGCAGAGGTTTTCCCGGCGAAGATGTCCGTGACTAAAGCCGCCGAGCTTATTGGCGTCGGACGTCCGGCACTTTCCAACCTGCTTAACGGGAAAGCGTCCCTCACTGCCGATATGGCGACTCGCATCGAGAAGGCATTCGGATTCCCCAGGAAAGATCTGCTCGAAATGCAGGCTCAGTACGACGCCTTCAAGGCTAAACAGAAGAGTGTCCCGACGAACGCGAAAGCGTATGTCCCCCCGTTCCTGGCAATTAAAGCCAACGACATAGAAAGTTGGGCTTCGCACAACATCGTCGCTCGCAGCAGGTTCGCGGTATTCCTGAGGACCTTGGTCCATTCGACAGGGAGCGGACTCACGGAAGTCGACTTCCCGGGTAACGACGACTCCCAGCGTGCCGGCTGGGACGGTCGAATTGTGGCGACCGAGGGAACTGCTTGGGTGCCGGCTGGCCACTCGGGTTGGGAGTTTGGCACCAACGAGGATCCTAAGACGAAGGCGGACAAAGATTACAAGAAAAGCGTAGCTGCAACTGATGCAAATGACAGGGCATCGATGGAATTCGTTTTCGTCACTCCTCGCAGATGGGCTGGCAAAAACGCTTGGGTTACTGAAAAGAAGAAAGAAGGTTCCTGGAAAGACGTCCGGGCCTATGACTCCAGCGACCTTGAGCAGTGGGTGGAGCAGTCTCTGCCCGGCCAAGCATGGTTTGCCAACGAGACAGGATCCCCGACGCAGAGCGTCCGCTCGCTCGACAAGTGCTGGACAGACTGGGCGAACGTGGCGACTCCACCGCTGCCCGGCTCGCTGTTCAGTTCGGCCATCGAGGACGCGAAGCGCAAGCTCGCTTCCCGCCTCGCGAAGGGGCCCAAAGGTCCAATCGTGGTCGCAGCGGACTCCACCGACGAAGCGCTGGCCTTTGTTGCCCAGTGCTTTGGCTCCGAAGGAAGTGCCGAGCTGGAACCTTATCGGTACCAGATCCTGGTTTTCGATAAAGCTGGTGTCCTACCGAAACTTGCAGGCGGGACGAGGCCGTTCATTCCAGTAGTGCACTCGCGCGAAGTCGAACTTGAACTCGCGCCGTACGCTGAACAATTGCACTCCATCGTGGTGTATCCAAGGAACTCCGTTAACGCAGAGCCGGATATCGTTTTAGAACCCGTCAGTTTCGAAACATTCGATTCCGCGCTTAAAGGCATCGGCAAGAACCGGGACGAGATCAAGAGCCTAGCAAACGAGTCGGGACGCTCACTGACCGTCCTGCGCCGCCGGCTCGCGACCGTCGAGGCCGTACGAATGCCACTTTGGGCGACACAGCAACACGCCCCGGAGAACCTAATCGCCTTCATGCTGGTAGGCGCGTGGCACGCGCTCAACGAAACCGACATGGCAGGACTGTCCCTGCTGGCAGGCGACCGCGCGTACGAAGCACTGGAAAAGGACTTCCAACGCCTGATCCAACTGAATGACTCACCGCTCTGGTCCATCGGGACATATCGCGGGGTCGTCTCGAAGATCGACCTACTCTACGCCATTGCTCGCTACGTGACCTGCGATGACCTGAAGCGGTATTTCGACGTCGCTCGGATGGTGCTGGGTGAGGATGATCCCTCTCTTGATCTCGCCGAAGACCAGCGATGGGCCGCGTCCATTCACGGCAAGACTCGGGAATTTTCTCCAGCGTTCCGTCAGGGCATTTCGGAAACGCTCGTACTCCTAGCCGTTCACGGCGTGGGCCTTTTCAAGGCACGCTTGGGGATAGATACGGAGGTCGAGGCGGCCCTGGTAGTGCGCGACCTACTTAGCGATCCCCTCACCACGCGCACCCTCGAAGCCAACGACCGCGACCTGCCCCTCTACGCTGAAGCGGCGCCGACCGAATTTCTCTCGATCATCGAGCGCGACCTGAAGACGAGCAGTCCCGCAGTTTTCGGCCTCCTTCGTCCCGCTGGGTCCGGCATATTCGGCAGTCCCAGCCGCACTGGACTGCTCTGGGCGTTGGAAGGGCTCGCATGGAATCCGGAGACGCTTCCTCGTACGGTGATGATTCTCGCACGTCTCGCGCAGGTAGAGATCAACGACAACTGGGTCAACAAACCGGCGCATTCGCTGGCAGCGATATTCCGATCGTGGATGCCCCAGACCGCAGCCAATAATGACGAGCGTCTGGCGCTGGTAAAAGTCCTGTTCAGCAGGTTCCCGGATGTCGCCTGGACGCTTTGCGTCGCGCAATTCGGCAATCACCATCAAGTCGGGGACTACAGCCACAAGCCGACTTGGCGCCCGGACGGATACGGCCACGGTGAGCCGTTTCCGACGTGGGGGCCGATATTAGAGTTCGCAGGCAAAATGATAGAGCTAGCCTTATCGCAGCCACGCTACTCGGTGTCGATGCTGTCTGACCTAATTGACCGCCTCCACGACCTGGCGGATGCTGATCAGGATCGCGTATGGGCGCTGGTCGAGGCATGGGCGAAGACCGCAAGCGACAGCGACAAGATTGCGTTACGCGAGAAGATTCGAGTCTCGACGTTGTCCCGTCGCGCAACTCTGCGCGCGAGGAAAAGCGGCAAGCAATCCCGTGTAGCGGCTGCTGCAAAGCACATCCATGCCGCGCTTGAACCGAGCAATCTCCTCGACAAGCACGCGTGGCTTTTCAAGGGCACTTGGATCGAAGAGTCTGCCGACGAGCTCGAAGACCTAGAGAAAATTAACTATGAAGAGCGCGAGGCGCGGATCCGGAAGCAGCGGGCCGATGCGCTGAAAGAAATCCACGGGCAGTATGGCGTCGCCGGCTTGCTCGATACGGCAACCCGTAGCGGAGCATCGGGAATCATCGGCGCCCTTGTGGCCGAGCGAGTGCTGGACGACGAAGAGCTGCTCGCCCTCCTGACCCAAGCCTTCCAGAAAAGGAGCGAGAGCGAGTCTGCGGCCCGAGCATCGGAATGGCTGATCCAAGGCGCTTTAGGCGTGATGCCCAACGACCAAAAGCGCGAAGCATTCTTAAGCTCTGCCATTACAGCGATTGGTCCCGACAACGCGGCCCGCTTCCTGGCGCTCGCGCCCTTCGGCGAAGGCACTTGGTCGCTGGTCTCCTCATATGGAGAGGAGGTTGAGACGCGGTACTGGAAGGAGGTCGTTCCCGGCTGGATGGGGGACTCCCCTGTGGAGATCGCCAAGGCGGTCGACATGCTCATGAAGGCCAGGCGACCACGCGCAGCGTTTGCACTCGCGAAGTATCACCCCGAAAAGCTACCGGTCCGCACGCTCTTCCAACTTCTCACGGTCATGGCACAGGACGGCGACGACAAGGCGGGCGAATACCTGCTTGAACACTACCACGTCGAAAGGGCCTTCGAATGCATCAACAAGACTTCCGAACTGTCACTCGAACAGAAGGCCAGCCTTGAATTCGCGTATCTAGAAGTGCTTGACCGCGGATGGGACCAGCGTGCCAAGTCCGCAATTCCGAACCTCGAGCGCTACATCGAGGACCACCCTGAAGTACTGGTCCAAGCCATCGTATGGACGTACGAACGCAGTGACCGAGCGGAGGACCCTCCTGAATTCAGAGTTGAAGCAGAAAAAGCCAGATCAATGGCTGAACGAGGCTACAAGCTCATACAAGCAATGAAAAGAATCCCTGGAAGCGACGAACAAGGGACCATTGATGCTGAGCGCCTGGCAAAGTGGACCGAAACCGTGCGCAAGTCCTGCGCGGAGCTGTCGCGCATCGAAATCGCTGATGTCGTAATTGGAGAACTGCTTGCCTCGGCGCAGATCGGCAAGGACGGCGCCTGGCCTTGTGAGGCGGTGAGAACCGTGATGGAAGATCTTCAGTCCGAGGATATGATGCGCGGAGCACATACCGGCGTGTACAACTCACGAGGGGTTCATACTCGAGGTCCCGGCGGGGATCAGGAACGCCAACTGGCCGACAAATACAGAAAGTGGGCCCAGCAGCTCCGGATGTCATCGCCGTACGTGGCTTCCGAACTGCTTATGAAGCTGACAGATACCTACGAGCGGGAAGCTGCTCGGGAGGATACTGAAGCGAGAATCAACCAGAGATTACGCTAGCTGACTGCAGGGTGCGGGTTGAGCGCCACGAAGAAGGGATCGCCTAACCGAAACCCGCAAGAGTTCATGATCAAAACCAGTACGATGCACTCGCTGAGATCAAGGCAGACCTGCACGGTAGCTCAACGCGACCGTAATCCACACCCTTCCATTACACGGGTTAGAGCGACAGCTGCGGAGAGGCCCTGTCCACGACCTTTGTGCTCGGACGGCTGCTCCACTTAAACACCTGCCAACGGAGCACGAGAGACTGATCCGGCGGCTTTGGGTCGTTAGCCGCCACTCACAACTACCCGCTTTAGATTCTGAATAATCACCCATCTTTCTCCCAAGAGAACACCCCAAAGGTGGCCTAGCGGATCGGATACCACGCCGGGCGCTGCGCGAACGCCGTCGCCTGTATCCGCGTCCGATCATGGCGGTCGAGGTAGACGTGGAAGCGGCCGGACGCTAATCTAGGCGAGTCAAAAACAACTTGCAGGAGCGCTCCATGGGCATTATCAGCATGATCGTCGTGGGTTTCATCGTCGGCCTGATCGCCCGGGCCATCATGCCGGGCGATCAGAAGCTGGGATTCATCATGACCACGGTCCTGGGGATCGTGGGGGCGGTCGTGGCCGGATACCTGGGGGCCGCTCTGGGGCTGTATCAGGTGGGGCAAGGCGCCGGCTGGATCGGTTCCATCGTCGGCGCCCTGATCGTGCTGTTCGTCTACGGCCTGATCGTCAAGCGGTCCTGAGCGGCGCTTCAGGCTTTCAGCGCGGCGGCCACGGACTCGGACATCGGGGTCGTGGGCCGGCCGATCAGTTTCGAGAGCTGGCGGCCATCGTCGTACAGCGCACCCTGGGACGCGTCGGCGTCCCAGCCGGCGATCGCTTCCGCCAGGCCTTGCGGCAGGCCGTGGCCTGCCAGGATGGCGGCGTAGTCGGCCACGGGCAGGTTCCGGTAGGGAATCGTCCGGCCTGACTGGCGCGAGATTTCCGCCGCCAGATCGTCCAGCGTATAGGCGGCGTCGCCGGCCAATTCATAGGTTTTCCCTTCGTGACCTGCGGTCGTCAGGGCCACGGCGGCCGCTTCGGCGTAGTCGGTGCGCGCGGCTGAGGCGATCCGGCCCTGGCCGGCGCTGCCGACCAGCACGCCGCCCGCCAGCGCACCTGCGACGGAACCCATGTAGTTTTCGGTGTACCAGCCGTTGCGCAGAATCGTCCAGGCCAGGCCGGAATCCTTCAGCATCTGTTCGGTTTCCCGGTGTTCACCCGCCAGGCTCAGCGCCGATGTATCGGCGCGCAGCAGGCTGGTGTAGACGATGCGCCGCACGCCCGCTGCCCGGGCGGCATCAATCGCATGGCGATGCTGTGCGGCGCGGCGGCCGACTTCGCTGGAAGAAATCAGCAGCAAGGTATCCACGCCCGCCAATGCCGCCGCCAAGGTCTGCGGCTGGTCGTAGTCGGCCGCATACGCCTGGATGCCCAGGTCGGCCGCCTTGACCGGCGTGCGCGCCAGCGCGCGCAATTGGGAAGGCGACACGCGGGTCTTCAGGTGTTCGATAACGAGGCGGCCCAGTTGTCCGGTAGCGCCGGTGATGGCGATAGTCATGTGAATTCATCCGTGAATGTGACAGTGACGCCACTGTAAATCATAAACAAACTTTTAGTAAGTACGCACAGAAATGTTAGTATGAGAATACTGATCTGATCCACTATTCGATGAAAGCCGCCCACGCGGCGCTTCCTCTACCCCAGGCCCTGCCATGAATGATCTGCCGTCCGATCCACCTCTATCGCTGTCCCAGCAGTTGCGCCCAGGCAACCTGCTGGCGGCTGATTGCCCTTCGCGCGAAGTGCTCAAGCACGTCACCAGCCGCTGGGGCGTGCTGGTGCTGATCGTCCTGGAAACCCGGATGCACCGCTTCAGCGAATTGCGGCGCGCCATTGGCGGCGTCAGCGAACGCATGCTGGCGCAGACCTTGCAGTGGCTGGAAGGCGACGGGCTGGTGCTGCGCACCGCCCTGGAAGTCGTGCCGCCCCACGTCGAATACAGCCTGACCCCGCTGGGCCGCGAGGCGGCCGAAAAAGTGCGCGTCCTGGCCGACTGGATCGAACTCAACCTGCCGCGCATCCATCAGGCGCAACCCTGACAGGAACGACACGACTGGCGCTCCCGCCGGGACGCGTCCGGCGGATGAGGACACAGCCACGAATGCAAACCGGGCCGTCTCCCGCCCATTGAACCCCGACATGGGATTCACGAACAGGAGACGGCCCGGCGCATGCGAGCGCGGCCGCCCGAATGCTTACTGCAGCGTGCGTTCGAAGACGAACTTCTCGCCGTCCCAGTCCACCGGCACCACGTCGCGCGGGCCGAAGGTACCGTCCAGGATCAGGCGGGCGACCGGGTTTTCCAGGTACTGCTGGATGGCGCGCTTCAGCGGCCGGGCTCCGAACACCGGGTCGTAACCCACCCGGGCCAGTTCCTTGACGGCGGCGTCGGTGACTTCCAGGCGCATGTCCTGCTGGGCCATGCGCTCGGCCAGGCGCTTGAGCTGGATGCGGGCGATCGGCTCGATATGCGTGGCATCCAGGCCATGGAAGACCACGATCTCGTCGATCCGGTTCAGGAATTCCGGCCGGAAAGCGGTCTTCAGCTCGTCCCGGATGACTTCCTTGACCACGTCGTAGGGCTGGTCCGCCATGTTCTGGATATGCTGCGAACCGATGTTCGAGGTCATGATGATCACGGTGTTGCGGAAATCGACGGTGCGCCCCTGGCCGTCGGTCAGCCGGCCGTCGTCCAGGACCTGCAGCAGCACGTTGAACACGTCCGGGTGCGCCTTTTCGACTTCATCCAGCAGGATCACGCTGTAGGGCTTGCGGCGCACGGCCTCGGTCAGATAGCCGCCCTCCTCGTAGCCCACATAACCCGGAGGCGCGCCGATCAGGCGGGCCACGGAATGCTTTTCCATGAACTCGCTCATGTCGATGCGCACCAGGTGGTTGTCCGAATCGAACAGGAAACGCGCCAGGGCCTTGGTCAGTTCGGTCTTGCCCACGCCGGTCGGCCCCAGGAACAGGAAGGAACCATACGGCCGGTTCGGATCGGACAGCCCCGCGCGCGAGCGGCGGATGGCCTCGGACACCAGGCGCACGGCCTCGTCCTGGCCCACGACCCGTTCGTGCAGCACGGCTTCCATGCCCAGCAGTTTCGCGCGCTCGCCCTGCATCATGCGCGACACGGGAATGCCGGTCGCCCGTGAGACGACCTCGGCGATTTCCTCGGCGCCGACCTGGGTGCGCAGCAGGCGCGGCTTGCCGGCCTCCACGTCCTTCGGGGCGGATTCGGCGGCCTTCAGCCGGGACTCCAGTTCCGGCAGGCGGCCGTACTGCAGTTCCGCCAGCTTGTCGTACTGGCCCTTGCGCTGCAGTTCGGCCATTTCCGCGCGGACCTGGTCGATTTCCTCTTTCACCGCTTGCGAGCCCTGGACGGCGGCCTTTTCCGCCTTCCAGACTTCCTCGTAGTCGTTGTATTCGCGCTGCAGGGTCTCGAGTTCTTCCTCGATCGCCTTCAGGCGGCGCTCGGACGCTTCGTCGGTGTCCTTGCGCACGGCCTCGCGCTCGATCTTCAGCTGGATGATGCGCCGGTCGAGCCGATCCATGACTTCCGGCTTGGAATCGATTTCCATGCGGATGCGGGCGGCGGCTTCATCGATCAGGTCGATGGCCTTGTCCGGCAGGAAGCGGTCGGTGATGTAGCGATGCGACAATTCCGCCGCCGCCACGATGGCCGGGTCGGTGATCTGCACGCCATGGTGCAGTTCATAGCGTTCCTGCAGGCCGCGCAGGATGGCGATGGTGGATTCCACATTGGGCTCGTCCACCAGCACCTTCTGGAAACGCCGCTCCAGCGCGGCGTCCTTTTCGATGTACTGGCGGTATTCGTCCAGCGTCGTGGCGCCCACGCAGTGCAGTTCGCCGCGCGACAGGGCGGGCTTGAGCATATTGCCCGCGTCCATGGCGCCCTCGGCCTTGCCCGCGCCCACCATGGTGTGCAGCTCGTCGATGAAGACGATGGTCTGCCCCGAATCCTGGGACAGTTCCTTCAGCACGGCCTTGAGGCGCTCCTCGAATTCGCCGCGGTACTTGGCGCCCGCCAGCAGCCCAGCCAGGTCCAGCGTCAGGACGCGCTTGCCCTTCAAGGTCTCCGGGACCTCGCCATTGACGATGCGCTGCGCCAGGCCTTCGACGATGGCGGTCTTGCCCACGCCGGGTTCGCCGATCAGCACCGGGTTGTTCTTCGTGCGGCGCTGCAGGATCTGGATGGTGCGGCGGATCTCATCGTCGCGCCCGATGACGGGGTCGAGCTTGCCTTCCCGCGCGCGGGCCGTCAGGTCCAGGGTGTATTTCTTCAGCGCCTGGCGGTTGTCCTCGTCTTCCGCGCCCGATACGGACGCGCCGCCGCGCACGGCTTCGATGGCGGCTTCCAGGGCCTTGCGCTGCAGGCCCGCCTCGCGCAGGGCGCGGCCGATGTCGCCTTTGTCATCGGCCAGGGCCAGCAGGTAGAGTTCGCTGGCGATGTAGGTGTCGCCGCGCTGGCCGGCTTCCTTGTCGGTGCGGGCCAGGGCGGCCTGAAGGTCGCGGCCGGCCTGCACATTGCCCTCGGCGCCCTGCACGGTGGGCAAGGCCTTCATCTGGCGGTCCAGTTCGGCCTGCAGCCGGGGCACGGCCACGCCGGCCCGCGCCAGGAGGCTGGTCGCGCCGCTGTCCGCATCGGCCAGCAGGGCCGACAGCAGGTGGACGTTTTCAATATAGGGATGATCGTGACGCACGGCCAGGCTTTGAGCGTCGGCCAGCGCCTGCTGGAACTTCGTCGTCAGTTTGTCGAATCGCATGGGTGGAGCCCTTTGTAGGGAGGGGGCGCTGCGCCCCGATATGCGATATATGCGGTTGTCGGGGGGATTTTCAAGACGCGGCAAAAGCCAAACGGCTGACACCCTGCAGATCTACCCGCTGCCGTGCAAGCCATAAATCGTGAGCATCTTGCATGGCCAGCCAGCTTTCCGGACTGCGCCCGACCGCCTTCGAAAGGCGCAGCGCCATTTCGGGCGTCACGCGGCTGGAGCCATTCAGCACCCGGCTGAGCGTGGAGGCGGCAACGCCAAGGCCTGCCGCCAACTCACGGCCGCTGACCCCATTGGGTTCCAGATAGACGGCCGAGATGAACTCGCCCGGATGAGGAGGATTATGCATCTCCATCAATGGTAGTCCTCATAGTCCAGTATGTAGACGTTGCCGTCCCTGAATTCGAAAGTGATGCGCCAGTTTCCATTGACGGACATCGCCCACCGGCCTTTCATGAGACCTTTCAAGGGATGCAGGCCGAACCCCGGAATATCCAGATCGGACAGCACCATGGCCGTATCGAGCGCAGCCAATTGCAGCCGAAGCCGCTTGCCATGGCGTGCCTGGACACCCGACAGGGACCCTGTCTCGAAGAAGCGCCTCAGCCCTCTGTGCCGGAAAGACTTGATCATAATGTAGCATGTTGCGCATCAAGCAACAATTCCAGATGCCTATCAGGCCTCTGACGATTAAACATAGCGCTGACCTCGGGTAAATCAGAGCGGCCATTGTGGCTTGAACACCCCGCACCGGCCAGATCGGAAGAATCCTGACGGGCACAATTGTCACTGCATCAATCCGATCCTCTGCAGCCAGTGCCTCGACAGATCCTCGGCGGCCAGATCCACCGACCGGCCGGGGGCGGACGCCCAGTTGTTCCAGCAGACATAAGGCACGCGGCCCGACGGCAGGCCGTAACGACGATAGACTTCCGGCATGATGGGCACGTGATCGCCATACCAGCACAGGCTGGCGGGCCGGTCCAGGGATTCCAGGGTGTCGCGCAGGCTGGCGGCCATCTGGTCGGCATGGCGCAAATGGCGCAGATAGACTGTCAGATCTTTGCAGTCCGGCGGCGGCGGCTGGGTATACAAAGCATCCAGCTCATCCGGCCTCACCGTTTCCAGGTGCAAGGGGCCATGGTTTTCCATGGTGATCGCCATCACGAACAGCGGGCGGCCGGACTGGCTCAGCAGGCCAGACACCTTGTCCGCCACAGCGCCATCCCCCACGTACGGGCCTTCGGGGCGACGGCCGGCAAAGGCGTGTATGTCGAAAAAAGCGTCGAAACCCAGTTGTGGATAGACCCGGTCACGCTGATAGAAAGCGGCTGGATAAGGATGCACGCAGACCGTGCGGTAACCCAGGGCCTTCAGCCAGGACGCCAGCGAAGCCAGCCGCCACTCCGCAGCCAGCGCCCGATAGGGATTGAAACGGTGCACGCCCAGCCGCTCGGCGGCGATGCCGGACAAAAAGGCAAATTCCGTGCGGATGGTATTGGCGCCCCAGGCCGGCACGGTCAGATCCCCGCACAGCGCCGCATCACCGCGCAATCGGTCGAATTGCGCCAGCACATCGCGGCGGATGCCCGCATAGAGCACGCGCGGGTCGAAAAACGATTCGCTCTGGATGGCGACGAGATGCGGCAGATCCGCGCCCAGCGTGCCGGTATGCGAGACGGCCGCGTGAGCAGAAGCCGCCACCGGACGACCCTGCGCGGCAAAATCGAAGGGCGACGCCAGACAGGGCCGCTGACCAGCGGCGCGCGCATATCGCCACAGGCAAGCCAGAAACCCCAGCGCTGCCAGGTCCTGCGCCGGCCGAAAGGTCGCCGCAGGCAGGCGACTCGCCCCACCCCACAGCAACAGCCCTCCCGATAGCGCAACCGCGCACAAGCCACCCAGATGCCCGCTCCAGTTCCAGCGGTCTTCCAGGGCTTCCTCCGCCCACAGGCCGACCGCCACCGCCAGCAGCACCCCAACCGTCGCCCCCGAAAACTTCGCCCAGCCCAGGAACGGGATGTACAGACGCGGATGGCGGATCGCGTCGGTAAAGTATTCATAATCGTGAAAGACAAAGGGCTCGCGCAGGGACTTGTATTTGGCATTATTGACCAGCACCAGCACCAGCCAGAACGCGCACACCACGGCTGCCGCAAACCACGGCCGCCCCAACGCCAGCGTCAGAGCCGCGTGCGCCAGGCACCATAGCCCCGCATGCACGGCCCAGGCCGCCGCAGGTCGACGCAGCGGCGGGCGCGGCGCCATCAGGCGTTCAATGGCGACGGACAGAGCCGCGCCCAGCGATGCCGCCGCCAGCACAGACGTCAAATCCAGCACAGGCACCGATTAATTCGCCCCAAGCTCGTCCAAAACATGTTTGCCGAACCAGTAGGGCATCCGGTCCGTTTTGAAACTCAACTCTTTCCCGCCTGTCACTTCCGCCAGCCAGATACGCGTCTCATTGGAATTATCAAAAACATACGCTCGATCGGACGCCTTGATCGCCCGTGCCAGCAACCGCAAGGAATTCTCATAGCGAGACAATATCTTGTCTCTTGGGACATCGTGTCCACCCGCCGACACACGATATTTCACGCGTGACACATTGATCTCCGGGTCTTCCGTGGCAATGTAGTACAGATATGTTCTAAATCCTGCTTGCCTGGCTTCTCGCAAGAAGTCCACCTTGTCCGGCGATGACATGACCGTCTCGAACGAGAAGCTGATACGTTGTGCAAGCAACTGGCGACGAATGAAGTCGGAAGCGACCGATGCCAGATACGAATTGACGCACTCGGGATGCTGATGGAGCCGTCCATCGTCAACGGTCAGGCCTGACACCAGAGGCGCCATGCCTGCCTTATTCAGAAATTCGGAACGATTGAAAAAATCCAGGACCTCATCAGGATGGACACACACCTTGAAATCAGAGAACCTGAGACTTCCCGACTGACGCCAACTCTTTTCCAGATCGTCAGGGTTGACATAAACCCCCAACAGCTCTTCGGAAACCACGTCCTTCAGAGTGCTCTTTCCTGACCCATTTGGGCCGGCGAACATCCGCACCCGTGCCATGCAGCCTAATCACCCAGGATAATGCGGCTACCGGCGACAACCTTCCTTCCCGGTCTCAATGCCTTCAGCACGACATGAGACCCGTCCGGGTTCTCTCGAACCAAGTGACCATTCACGGCAATCAGCACGCTACTGCCGGAATGCAACGCTCGACTGCGTGCCGCCCGAAAAGCGTCTTGGGCCAATTCAGGAATATCCATTTCAGTCAGCGCGACCTTCTTCACCACTGCCGTCATGCCCGTCTCCAGAAAAGCGCACATCAGCTCTTACCTACTGGGATGATAGCCCATCCAGCGCACGATGCGATGCGATAGTGCTGCCGGCAACACGGCCAGCCACCAGGTTCCCCAATTCAGGGGGAACGGAAAGCTGATGCGCGCCCGATCCCGTGTCAGACCACGCCGGATCTCGCGTGCGGCTCGCTCCGGCGTCCACACCCAGGGTTTGGGGCCGGGCATGCTGTCGCACATGGGGGATTTGACGTAGCCCGGCATGATCACGCTGACGTGGATGCCCTCGGGGGCCAGCCAGCCGCGCAGGGCCTCGCCGTAAGCTTTGATCCCGGCCTTGCTGGCGCTATAGGCCGGCGTGATCGGCAGGCCGAAATACCCAGCCAGGGAACTCATGAACGCGATCTGTCCCCGGCGCCGCGCCCGCATGGCGGGCAGGATCGTCTGAGCAATCCGCATGGACGCCTTCAAATTCACATCCAGCAAGGCGTCCACCTCGTCCCAGGGCTCCGGTTCACCCTTCGACCCCACATGCGTGTTCATGCCGGCGTTGATGACGACCAGGTCCAGGGCCCCCAGCCCTTCGAGCCAGACTTGCAGCGCCGGCCCGTCCCTAACATCCAGGCAGTGACGCTGCACCACGGCTCCCCGAGCCGTACAGGTTCGCGCCACACGCGCCAGGACGTCCTCGCGCCGGCCATGCAGGATCAGAGTCACGTCCGGCGCGGCATACTCGCGCGCCAGGGCCGAACCGATGGCGCTCGTGGCGCCAGTGATGAGAATCCTGCGCATCAGTCTTCCAGCAAGCGCGGCAGACTGTTCTGCACCGCCAGTGCGATCCCCATCGGGCAGTAGAAACCGCCATTCACCGTCGCCTGCGCCAGCACTCGCTGACGCAGGCGACGAAAACGCTGCGCATCCGGCGGCAAGCCCGCAGTCCAGAAACTGTCCAGATCCCCATCATGCACCAGGCCTGGCTGGGCATACAGCGCGCGCCCCAGCACCATCAGTGGCAGACCGGCTTCCAGCGCCAGCGAGCCCACCGTGCTGTTGACCGTCACCACCCCGGCGGCCCGGCGCAGCAATCGGGGCAACTGCCCGGTTTCCATGTAAAACACGCGGTCTTCCAGGCCGGACCGACGCGCCATGCGCCGCAACACCCGCCCATGGCGCGCCAATCCCGGATCCAGCGGATGATTCTTCACCACCAGCGCCGCATCGGTCGGCGCATGCCGCGCAAAAGAATCCAGCACGCCCTGCATCAATTCCCGCATATTGCCGAAAGGCGAATGCCGGCGAATCTGGCTGTCGCCATCCAGCTGCAGGGGCAGCACGAAAAACCGTCTGCGCTGCAGCAACAGGGCTTTCAACACCCGGTCATCCCGTGATCGATGCCAGCGCAGCGCCGGCAGACGCCACGCATAGCCCAGGTACTCCAACGGCGCAACGTAGCGGGCGTGATTGCGATAGAACGGAAACAGAACCGGATTCGCCGCGCCCGCCACGTGGTAGGCCACATCGTGCGCGGCCCGACGCCAGAAGGGCGACTTGAAGGCGGTCGGTTCGCCGGGAGGCTCGAAATCCGGCGCCGCGTCCCGCCGCAGCACCGGCATCAAGGGTGAATGCGCATTCACCCCGCCCCGCTCCAGCGTGATGCGATGCGGGCGGAAATAGCCTTCCTCGAAAACATGCACCCGCAGGCCCAGCAAACGGGCCAGCGCAATCGCCGGCCGATGCACCGGCCGGCAGTCGCCGAACAGCACTACGTCGGTCACCCGCCATTGGCCGATCCATCGCCGATAGAACGCCGGCAACTGCGCCCCCCGCCCGCGAAACGATACCGAACCGCCCAGCCGCCAATACAGCGCATCGCCCGCCGTGAAATTCACGCGGCGGACCGCATGGCCGGCCTGGCGCAACGCGCACGCCAGCTCACGGAAAAAGGGCGAGCAGGGCCCCTGCAAGAATAAAAACGTGCGGCGCATGCCGTCGGATTCCAGAAAAGTTGATCAAACCGCGGTGCGCCATGCCCGCCACAAAGCCAGCAGCTTGCGCCGATTGCGCTGCCACAGGCCTCGATTCAAGCCATTCAGCGTGCCGTCGCGCTCACACCGGTCGCGTTCTTCGACCAGGCGATTCAAGACGGCCTCGCAGGTGGTGTAGCCCTTCAGCAAGGGGTCCCAATAGATCGGATATTCCAGCAAGGCGCCGGCTATCAGTTCAGCCAGGTCCAATCGCCGACGGCGGCGGGCAAACGCCGCGCCTCCCGCCGCGCGATCCGTGGTCAGGCCCCAGCCGGCGTAAAACGGCTGTCCGTACGTCACGACCTGCTTGCCTCGCAGAAGCGCGTCAAAGCCCGTCAGCGAGGTCATGGTGTGCACCACGTCGCAAGCCTCGATGCAACTGACCACGGAACAGCGGATTTCCACATGATCCGCGTAACGACGCGCCTGATCCAGCAGCACCGCGCCCCGGCGATTGCCGGAAACGACGTCGGGATGCGGCTTGTAGACGATATAAGCATCGGGATGCGCTTCGCGCGCCGCCTGCAGCAAGCCCAGATTGGTGCGGATATCCAGGCAGCCGAACCGGATCGAGGCATCGTCCTCGACCTGGCCGGGCACCAGCACGACCAGACGGCCATCCGGTCGCCAATCCACCGGCGACCGAGGCTCCAGGTTGTATTTGGTGATGCCTTGCTCCACGATGAACCGGCGCACGGACTCCGCCCGCCGCAGATCGTCGGCCGACCAGACGCGCTGGTTCAGCAGCGTCTCCAGATCCGAAGGCTGAGTCGGATCAAAATACAGGCCGGTTTCATCCAGCACCAGCGACTGCGGTGGAATCATGTCCGATCCCAGGCCCACCGAACGAACGAAGCCATCTTCCAGGCGCATCAGGCGCGCGCCCCGGGCGGCCGCCAGTTCAGCCACGCCCGCGGGCGGCTGGCGCCCCCAGAATGCCAGGCAATCCTCCGGCCCCGGGCTCAGGCGCGCCGCTCGCCGGGCATCCGGCACAAACAGCGCAGGCCCCAGCCCCACGGACAACAGCGGCTTCAGGTCGGCGGCCTTCCAGCGGCGCAAACCCACACAGATCATCCGGCCGCGATAGCGGCCATGCACACGCTTCTGCAGGACCAGCCAGTCAATCACATCGAATATCGTGCCCGGCTGGTGCGTCGAGGGGTCCAGATAGCGGGTGTAGTGAAAATAGGCCGCCGCGAACAGTTCGTCGACGGACCTGCGGCGCGATCGGCGGCGGCAGATCTGGCGATCATCCGTCACCCCCCACCCGGCATACCAGGGCAGGCCGAAGACGGTCACCGGCTTTCCGAGCAGCAAGGCCTCGAACCCCATGGTGGACGACACCACATAGACGCGATCCATCCGCCGGATCAGGTCGATCGGATTCACCGCCTGGCGCAGCAGCACGGTGCGCTCATCCTCGGGCGCATCGGACAGATAGCCGCGCTTCGCGCCCGCGGACACTTCCGGGTGGGTCTTCACGTAAATGGTGGCGTCGGGGTTCTCGCGACGCGCCACATCCAGCATCGACCGGAAGGTCCAGGCCGACGCCCCACCCAGCGAGACGCTGACATCCCCCGCAGTCTGGTCCACGACCAGCACGCGCGCCGCATCATCCGAACGCAGCAATCCGGCCGGCAGATCCGGGGCATGGTTGTACTTGCTCAAGCCATGCTCCCGTATCAGCGAGCGTGCTCGGGCGACTTCCGCCTGAAGCCCCCGCAGCACATCCCGATCGGATTGCAGCAGGGATTCCAGCGCCGATGCCTGGGTGCCGTCATAATAAATGCCCTGTTCGTCGACGATCAGGGACAGCTGAGGGCAGGCGGGACCGACGCGATAGGAACGTAAAAAACCGTCTTCCAGACGAAGAAAAGGCAGGCCGCGCTCGCTGGCATACCGAAAGGCGCGTCGAGTGTTCTGCTTACAGCCCCACCCTGCTATCCAAGCAACGTCGGGGCGGGCACGGCTACCGGTTACCCGCGCGAAAGAGCTTTGCAGTAAACACTCCGCCGCTCGATTGCGCAGGATCCCGTTCGAAAAAACACCAATTGCAGTACGTGCCAACACTCCTCCTAAACCCCACACCGTATCCAACAGTTCTCGGCCTTCCCCGCAGACCCACTTTAAAACCTCGGAGAACCGTATAACGATCCCACCGCCTATATGACGGAATTACGACCAACCCCGATGAAAGCCCGCGTTCTCCTCAAAAGGCCGTCTTTTATAATTCTTTCAATTAGCAGATCAGTACTGTTGGATTCGAAGTCATTCACTATCTCCCTAAATTTCCTTAAATAATCATCACCAACATCGCGACCATATTGCTCGGAAATCACACCTCTTAATTGTTCTCCACAGAAAGAAACTGGCCCAAAAGCGTTCTCCTCGGTCAGCATGAGATCTCCGCCATACTTTGCCATGCATTCGTCCTTTTCTTTCCACCAAAAAGCCACAACACAACCTCTATTAAAAGCATCGTATGCAATTGAAGAGTAATCCGTTATCAGGATTGACGCGCTACGCAAAGCATGCTCATAAGACAAGTCTGTCAAATAGCCAGATAAATCCGTGTCGCGCAAAGAGTCCATAATTAAAGGATGGGGCATCAAAATTATCTTCTCTTTTAATTCATCTGGCACAGACCCCACAATATCGACACACATCCTGTAGTAGCTAGAATTTCTAACATCCAAGGCTATAAGGTTATAGTCCCACGGCCTCCAGGTCGGCATGATCATAATTTTGTCATGCTGGCTGAACCGAACCCTACGATCAAACTTAGGCAGGCCAGTTACGTAGATATTCCTCTCAAGAAATCCAGCATTAACACGAAACTCATCAGCCTCCAATTGAGAAGAAACAACGACTTTTGTGTTATCAGGAAATATCTTACCTGGGCGAAAATTTCGCCTCTCCTTCGCCCCCAAAGAGATCATATATGACACTCCGTGCTGAAGGAATACAAAATCAAAATGGCGACGAGCCAGCTTCTCAAGAGCATAAGGATTCGCAATCCTTAGGTCGATAGCATGAGCGGGTGACTCCGTAGAAATAAAGGTCCTGCATAGAAAGAAAGCAATATAATGCTTGAGACTTCCCTTAATAATTATCTGATCCCTATACTTACTATCAATAGCCAATGAATCGACCGCCGGCTTAGATAGTATGAACCTCACTTCTTTGTAGCCATAATCGACCAGCCGCTCAAACAGCATAGAGGCACTTTCCTCATACTTACTAGACTTCTTTTCATATAGAAGAATTGGCTTAAATCGCCGAGGCAAAAATCGAAAAATAGACGACCATAGCCACGCAATAAGAATCTTAGCTTGATAGATATTTCGATCAGAAATTGCAGTTTCTCGAATCGTCAAATAACTATTTCCATTACCAGCCATCCTAATATATGCAGAGCGACATCCTTCCAAAAAAACTATTCGGCTATTTAAATATCTGCGCCGCCCAAATCCAAGAGTTTTATATTTAATAGCCCTCTTAAAATCAAGACCATCGGATAGGCTACGAAGAAATAGACCATTGTGTATTTCCTTGAATGCCGTCGGATCCAACCTGAAACCGTATATCGCGACTAGAAATCCAAAATGATATAACCTGAAGGTCAGCATAAAGGAAATTTTTACTTTAATTTTCCTATTAGAAGCCAGAACTTGGAAGGATTTATTATCGAACGAGCTACGCCTCACCACCCCCAAACACAGGCATGAGATCCAGAAATATTTACTATATGTTTTTATTCTAAGAATAGAATTGTGAATCTTTAATCTTTTACTATACAACTTATTTTTCATTTCGCGGAATTTTAATAAAAGCCAAACTCTATAGACCCATGGAATTAAAGCAACCCAAGCGCTAAATTACGGGATATATGCACGATAATATTGACCGCAAATACCATAAGCATAAAAATCAAAGAAATTAACGCCAATTAAATTTAAATTAAGCATCATCCAAATGATTATTGAAAGCAAAGTGCTGTTTCTCTACTCTCCACCAGAGCAGTCTTTCAGAAATCTTCTCTCATAAAACTTCTGTATTTGAACGGATTTTTTTGCGTTATTCCTCAACCACATTTTCCTCCCCAGATCAATGGCCTTTGCTGGAACCCCAGCCAAAAGACTAAATTGATCACACGATTTAGTAACGACCGCTCCATAGGCAATGATTGAGCAAGCCCCCACTCTCACGCTCTTCAATATCGCTGATCTTTGGGCAATCCAGACGTACGGCTCGATAACAACAGGTCGGACAGATTTATTCAACTGATCCCGGCTTTCTAAATCTATAACAAGGTGACCGTCTGCAGGACGGATGACCAACTCTGGGCCAATTAAGCAATGGTCTCCCACGATTAGTCCATTACCCGTAACACCTGAATTGAAACCGGTGCTCCAACTAGAAGATGCCGTAACCGAAACACCGTTCCCCACCAACACGAAATCCCTGATTCCCAGCAATATGGCAGTCACTCCGTTTAGTACGGCATCCGTTCCAACATAAGAAAATTGGCCATCTGCCTTAAACGATATCCTGCTATTTTTAATATTTGCCCCCGACCTTACGACCATACAGCAATTAACAGCTTTGTCTGTAAATACTATCTTCAACCCTTCAGGAAGTTGACTGCCCTCCAGATATATCCTATTTGAATCATCGCCAACCAAACCGATATCCCTTGGCATATATTCATGAAATTTTTCCGCAGATACAGGGAAATCAGCAACGCAAAACTCTACAGAATCTCTGGTATATTGATCTGGAAAGTACGTCCAAAAATTCATTACTATTCTCATTAAAATAGATGACAATTAGCAAATAGGACCCAGAATATATTCCACACCAAACACAAAGGATAGCAACCGGCACACCCTCGACAGCACAGATCCACTATCTTGGGAAAATTCCAAAATATTCCTCGATGAACTCATTAAATAACACCCCATAACCAGGAATATCATCTATATCACTTACATCATTTGCACAGAAAGAATGAGGAGACGAACCATTTTGCTGCGCAAGAATTAGATTTCTGTAATACTGAGGGGCAGCAGGAGAGGAAATATTAAAATAATGACAAACATCCTGCCCCAAACATGCCACTCCTTCCAAATACATGAGCCACGGGACTAAGAACGTTGCAACATTCAGGTCTCCTTCACCTCGGAACCTATTTGGAAGAAAACGGTGTATTTCTTCTTCAAAGTGATTCCACGCCAGCTGAAAAGCAGATTTACGCAGTGGAACATAGGTATGGACAAGAGGAATATCTATAGATTTACTGTAGCGATTCCTTAGGAGTTCTGAGCTATTTATAGACGCGGCGATCGTCGCCGTTCTGATCCCTCTTTCTAGCAATGATGAGATTCTTTTTCCAGAAGGAAACACAACTGCGAGACCATTTGAGGAAAAGAAGTGGCCTTTCACAAGCCCCCTTGCAGCGAAAACATCATCATTAAAATAGATGAAGCACTCTGAAAGTCCCGCAATCTTGTGAAGATGCGCCTCTATCACATGAGAATTAAACGTCGGAAGATACTCTGAAGATATGAACTCCTCATGTGCTACAAATTTTATTTTTCTGTCGAGGCGATCCCATCGTGGTCTCTGTCCATCTGTGACTATATAAATTGACCTCACCCAGGGCATATAGGTGAGAACACTATGTACGGAATACGTTAATTCGTTATGATTTCTAAAACGCGCAGAACTACGAGCATTTAAGCTCTCCGGGGCACCACCACAGCGTAGAAGATTATCCTGTCTTTTCTGTCTCCATATCGGATCGCCATCATCTACCCAAGTGAAAACAACATCCACAGGGATTTCGTTGGGCAGCAGGCTCTCAAAAATACTATTGGACGAAATCAGCGCACCTTCCTCATACACATTGCATCCAATTTCGTTATAAATCGGAGGCCTTCTCTTCATAAGAAGATCGCGAAAGAAAAGCTCTGGATCGATGAGCAACTTCTTAAATTTTCTGTAAGTAGCGTTTTTTGTCATATAGCTCACAGGCAGCCAAATTCGATCAGCGCATCAAGCCAATTCAAGAGCAAATCAGATCGGAGGACAGGCGGAACCGAACCGTCCCCTACTCTTGTTGGTAGGCCTGTATCCCTGCCTTAACTTCCTCGTAGCGTCTGATCTTTCCCGCTCGCACCACCAGCACTAGGTCGCACAGCGCGGCTACATCACCCATACTATGCGATACCAATAGGACGTTTGCCTTCCCAACTTTTTCGCGGAGCACAGTCTTCGCCTTTTTCTTGAAATGCGCATCTCCCACTGACATCGCTTCGTCGATCAAGTAATAATCGAAGTCAAAGGCAAGACTTAGCCCAAAGGCCACTCTTCCCCGCATACCCGAAGAATATGTCTTTACAGGCTCATCAAAATAGCCCCCTATCTCCGCGAACGACTCGACATAATCGACAATTCGGCGCAAAGCAGGCCCATCGAGGCCTTGCACGCGGGCAACGAATTTCACATTTTCCCGCCCTGTCAAAGATCCTTGAAATCCGCCGCTTAAACCGACAGGCCAAGAAATCCGCTTGTCTGTGATTATCCGCCCACGATCAGGCACATCAATACCACCCAGCAAACGCAATAAGGTACTTTTCCCAGAACCGTTCCGTCCCAGAATGGCGACATTGCGACCTTCCGGTATTGTGAATGACAGGTTTTCGAACACGCGATACCGCTTTTGCTGACTGCGATCGCGATATGACTTATAGAGATTACGAACTTCGATCATCAAGCGGCCATCATGTGCAATCGCCGGACGCGGTACAGCCCCAGGCCAATAAAGATGCAGGCAGCGGCCCATACGGCGGGATACAGCAGACTTATCTGAGGGATGCGTGGATACGCGGCGCTGACATTCACACGCAACAGCTCAATCACATGCAGCAAAGGGTTCAGGGCCATCCAATCCAGTACCGATGCCGGCAGATGCCACACCGGGAAGATCGCCCCGGACAACAGATATAACGGGAAGTACGCCAGCCTGATGATGCTTTTGGATTCGGGCATGACCTCAGCCAAAGTGCAATAGATCATTCCCAAGCCAAATGCCAAGGACAATCCAACAAGCCAAGTCAACCCCCATTCCAGTGGTGCATCGATGGTCAGGTCATAGTTCCCCCAGAATGCCATGACAAAGCCCACCAGCAACAACACGCTGGCCGATATGCAAAAGTGCACCATAAACCGCGCTATCCATGCGTCCACCACTTGAATTTGCCGATAGGCGAACAAGGCGCGATTAGCCTCCAGAGCATCCATCATGTTCAAGGATATATTCTTGAATAGCAGGAACGGCAACACGCCGAACAGTAAAAACACAGGCAGGTCCATGCCCGGCATGTTTTTGCTGCGAATATAGGTATAGATCACCATCATCAGCACCAAATGCAGAATCGGCTCCAGTAACGTCCACACCCCGCCCAGACGGCGTGAACTGAACCGTGTCTGCATTTCCCGCAGAACCATGGCGAACACCACGGCGCGGGTAATGTCCAGGGAACTGCGGCGAGAAATCACAGCCATGGCTCTATCGCCCCAATGCATCCGCAGCACGACCGAGCACCAGCACCTGCACAATCGGCGAAATGATCTTCTGCCATTCATAGACGCCGGCGTTCGTGACGTAGATCGCGTCTTCGGGCTGCACCAGGAACTGCCGCGCCAGGAACAGAGCGGAGGGATCGGCCATATTCAGGCGGAAGACTTGTGCCTGTGACTGGGCAGGCACCGCAGTGTTCGACGCAGCCGGCGCATCGGTCAGGCGAAAGACAAACACCCCGGTGGCGTCGGACGTGCTGTCGCGCAGGCCGCCGACCACGCCCAAGGCTTCCAACAGACTGGGATTCGGAGATGGGAAATCATGCAGGCCGGGTTTCACCACGGCGCCCATGGCGACGAAACGCTGGCGATTGCGGTCCAGAATGACCTCGGAATCAGGCGGAATGACGCGGTTCCGGCCTTCCAGCACATCCTGATAGTTGTAGACCTCGGCATGGTCGCCGGTGCGCAAGGTGACACGCACCAGATAGGGTTCCAGCACTGCGCCGCCGGCCTGATTGATGGCATCCAGCAGGGTCAACGGGCCATCCAGGGTGGATACGCGACCAGGGTTTTTCACTGCACCGGCCACCAACACGGCGCCGGACCGATCTCCGGTCAATGCGACATGCACCTGAGGATCCACGGACACGCCTTTCAATCTGCGCCGGATCAGCCGTTCAGTTTCGTAGGGCGTCAGGCCGGCCACACTGATATGACCCACATAGGGCAGCGACAGTCGGCCGTCAGCCTCGACGCGCAATTGCTGGAAAACCGTGCCGCCGGTACTCAACGGGGCGAAGATCCCGCCATCGGCCGCCGTGTCCGCCACCATCAGGCGAATGACGTCACCCGGCGCCAGACGCAATTGGGGCATGTGTTTTTCCGTCACAGCGGCTACGGGCTCAGGTTCGGGCGGACGCATGTAGGGCGCGATGGTCCGGGCGTTCAAATCGACCAACTGGTACGGAGGCGTGGCGTCGGACTGATCCGGTTCAGCCTGGTGCTGGATCTGGCGGATCGATGGCCCCGCCGCTGATAGAAAGGAACTCGCGCAACCCGACAGGCCGCCACAGATCGCCAGATATGCCAGAAGTCGCAAAGGTTTAATCACGGTGATCCTCGATGCTGGCGATGATGAATCGCGTGATGCCATAGACCAGCAACAGCACGATCAGCAGGGTGAACAGGTTGTACAGACGACGGGGGTACAGGGCCTCATCCGGCAGATTGGGCGACACGACCGTGACCAGGCTGCGGATTTTCTTGCTGGCTTCGATGCGGGCACTTTGCAGGGCCACGACGCTCAGCTTGTAGGTTTCTTCGGCGATCTTGCCATCCACCTCCAGCTTGCGAAACTGGGCCGCCACGACGTTCAGGTTGTTCTGCCCCTGATCGGACAGCAGCCGCTTGTTTTCCACGGCCAGTTGCTGTTCCAGGGCGCGGATCTCGGTCTGTTTGGTGCGCACGGCCGGCGCGTCGCCCGCCAAGCGGGCATTCAGGGCTTTCAATTCGGCGTGGGCAGTGACCAGCCGGGATTCCAGTTCGCCGATGATGGCGGCGCGCTTCTTCGCGGCCTCCCCTGCATCCAGGAACTGGTTTTGACGCTGAAAATCCAGTATCTGATTGCGTTCGGTCTCGTAATCACGATGGGCTCGGGCCAATTCGTCCTCGGCGAAGCGCACCTGTTCACGCGCCATACGGTGGGACAGTTCATTGACGAACACTTCGCTGGCCTTCAGGATGAAAGCCAGGCTGTCCTGGGCGAAGGCCGGATCCAGGGCCTCGACGGTGACCATCAGCAGTCCCGTTTCCTCATCGAACTGGGCATTCACCAGCCGCTGGTAGAACGTCAGCTGGTCCTCGGTCGTGGCATCGGCAGGCAGCCAATACAAGGGATCGCGCCAGCGATCAGCAAAGTGCGCGGTCCAGTCCAACTGCGCATTCAACGCATCCAGCATGTCCTGGGACCGGATATATTCCCGCAGATACAGCGTTTCCTCGCGCGAGGTCGGGTTGGTGCCGGTCAGCATCATGGCCAGGCCCGGCAGCGCCTGGCTGGATTCGCCATTGGTCTGGCGCACGGCCACCTGGGCCTGACTGACATAGCGGCTGTCGGCCAGCAGCGCGTAATACACGATGGCCAGGATCATGGGAATGATGACGATGCCCCACAGCAGGCGGCGCTGGCGGCGGCGCTGAGCGGCTTCGGCCTGGATATCGTCCAGATCAAGATCGGACGCCGTGTCTTCGGTTCGTGCGACGACGGGCTCTGGCGCCGGCGTATTCAGTGCGGGAGGTTTGGTGTCAGGCATCAAAAATCAGAGTTCGAATCTTGGTTTGTTTAAATCAATCGCTGGATGAGTCCGATCGCCTCGACGATCTGGGCCTCGGTATGCTCGCTGCTCAAGAAGAACCGCAGGCGGGCGGCCTTTTCCTCGACGGCGGGGTGGATGATGGGCTGCACGTTCACGCCGTGTTCGAACAGGCTGTTCGACAAGCGCACCGCCTTCAGGGAACTGCCCACAATGACCGGAATCACCGAATAGCCCTGCGACAGGCCGGTATCCAGGCCGGCCGCGCGGGCCTGCTGCAAAAAGAACCGGCCCCGCTGTTTCAGCTGGGCGACGCGCTGCGGCTCGGCCCGCATCAGGTCCAGCGCCGCCAGCGATGCCGCCGCCATCGGCGGCGCGATGCCCACGCTGTAGACGAAGCCGGGAGCGGCGTATTTCAATTGTTCGACCAGGGCGCGTTCGCCGGCGATGTAGCCGCCGCACCCCGACAGAGTCTTGGATAGCGTGCCCATCCAGATGTCCACATCCCGGCCGTCGACACCGAAATGCTCGTGCAGGCCATGGCCTTTTTCGCCCAGCACACCCAGCGCATGGGCCTCGTCCACCATCAGGAATGCCTGGTGGCGGCGCTTGAGCTCGATCAGCGCCGGCAGGTCGGGCATGTCGCCGTCCATGCTGTAGATGCCTTCCACCACGATCAGCACGCGCTCGAACCGGCCACGGATCTCGGCCAGCAGGCGATCCAGGGTGGCGACGTCGTTGTGAGGGAAGGAACGACGGGCAGCACCCGACAACTGGATGCCCATCAGCACGCTGTTGTGGATCAGGCTGTCATGCACGATCAGGTCCTTGGGGCCGAACAGGTGACCGATGGCGCTGACGTTGGTGGCATGGCCGCTGACGAAGACCACGCAGTCTTCCGTGCCATAGACCTGAGCCAGCCCGCGTTCCAGATCGCGCTGGACGGGGCGCTCGCCCGCCACCAGGCGGCTGGCGGATACCGTGGTGCCATAACGGTCGATCGCTTCCTTGGCTGCCTGATCGACCTGCGGGTGGCCGGCCAGGCCCAGGTAGTTGTAGCTGGCGAAGTTGATGTAGTCGCGCCCGCCGATGCGGGTGGTGGCGCCCGCCTGGCCTTCATGCACCCGGAAAAACGGATTGTCCAGGCCCAGGCGCTGGGATGCCGCCTTGGACACCAGCATTTTTTCGTAGGCCGGGTGGCGATCGAAGCGGGTCCAGGCTTCGGGAATTTCGCGCCGGATAGCCGCGCGGCGGGCCGGGTTGGCCTGCGCCGCTTCGCCGCCACCGGCTTTCTTGCCCAGAATGCGGTCGATCAGTTGAAACTTGCCGGGGGCGCTGGATTCAGTCTTGCTCATCAGATCAGGGACGTTCCGGTTTGCGCCAGCCGCCGGGTCTCCGCCTCCAGGCTGCGCAGTTCGTCGGCGTCGAGGTCGGATTCGTGCCGGCCGACGACACTGGCCACGAGGCCGGCAGCTCCGGGCGTGGAACCGTCATCGTCATCGCCGTCGCCTGTCAGGCGTTCGATGATCCGCGCAGCCACGCCCGCCACCGTGGGCGCATCGTTCAGCATCATCACCGGCAACTGGATGCCGAAGCGCTGTTCCAGGCCCAGCGCCAGTTCCACCGCCATCAGCGAATCCATGCCCAGGTCGTGCAGGGACTTGTGCGCGTCAATACGGTCGGCGGCAATGGACAGAGTCTGAGCGACTTCTCCCGCCACCAGTTCCTGCACGATGCGGGCGACGGTTTCTGGATCCTTGCCCTGAATCAGACTGCGGATGTCCTGGTTATCCACCGCGACCTCCTGGCGGTTGCGGTTCAAGACGGTAAACCGCGGACTGTCAGCCGACGGCAGCAGGCGCGACAGCACATTCCAGTCGAAATCGGCCACGATGGCATGGGCGTTGCCCTGTCTCAGGACACGGCCCAGTTCATCCAGCGCCTTGGCCGCCGTCAGAGGCGGTCGGCCCAGGCGATTTTCCAGGCTGTCGCGCACGGCTTCGTGACGGGTCAGGTAACCCGCATCCCCGATGGGGCCCCAGGCGATGCAGGTGGCGGGCAGGCTCTGGCCGCGCCGCAGCGCCGCCAGACTTTTCAGGCCCGCGTTGGCCGCCACGTAATTGCCCTGGCCCGGGTTGCCGATGGCGGTCGTGACCGATCCATACAGCACAAAATGCCGGATCGGATCGGCCAGCGTGGCCTGGTGCAGATGCCAGGCGCCGGACAGCTTCGCATCCAGCACGCCGCACATGCTGTCTGAGTCCATCCGGCTGACCAGGCGGTCGTCGAACACGGCGGCCGCATGCACCACGCCCTGCAGCGGCGGCAGGGTCCGGCGGATATCGGCGATCATGTTCCGGACAGCCTCGGCATCGCGGATGTCGCAAGCACGAACATGGGCCTGCGCGCCTAGGGCAGCCAGACTCTGGATCGCTTCGGCGGCGCCGGGTGTATCCATGCCGCGCCGTCCCGCCAGCACCAGATGACGCACGCCCCGGGCGGCCAGCCAGCGGGCGGTTTCCAGACCGAAACCGGACAGTCCTCCCGTGATCAACCAGCTTGCATCGCTCGCGAACACAGGCGGCTGGCTGCCCAGCCTGGGGGGATCGATCGCGGGCCGGGCGTCGGCCATGGATACGACGATCTTGCCGATGTGACGGGCCTGTTGCATGACGCGGAACGCGTCCACCACCCGGTCGGCGGTAAAGCTGCGATACGGCAGCGGCGCCAGGGTGCCATCGGCGAACAGGCTCATGACTTCGGCAAACAGGCGGGCCGCCAGCGCCGGTCTGCCAGTCAGCAACTGATCGGCGTCGATGCCGAAATAGCTGATGTTGTTGCGCAGCGGCCGCAGGCCCAGGGGCGTGTTTTCAAAGAAGTCGCGCTTGCCCAGTTCCAGGAACCGGCCAAAGGGCTTCAAGACGTCCAGGCTGCGGCGCATGGCCTCGCCCGCCAGTGAATTCAATACCACGTCCACGCCCTGCCCCCGGGTGGCGGCGCGGATCTGATCGGCGAAAGCCAGGCTGCGCGAGTCAAGGACGTGGTCGGCGCCCAGCAGGTGGACGAAATCACGCTTTTCGTCTGTGCCGGCGGTCGCGAAAACTTCCGCCCCCAGATGACGGGCCAACTGGATGGCGGCGATGCCCACGCCGCCCGCCGCGCCATGGATCAGCACGCGTTCGCCGGGCTGCAGGTCCGCCAGCTGTTTCAGGGCGTAGTACACGGTCAGGAATACCGTGGGCACGGTGGCCGCCGCTTCGAAGGACCAGCCGTCGGGCACGCGAGCCACGGCATCGGCGCGCGTGACTACATGGCTGGCAAAGCAGGACGGGCCAAAGCCCATGACGGCATCGCCAGGCGCCAGATCGCGCACACCGGCGCCGACACGGCTGACCACGCCGGAAAACTCCAGGCCCAGGCTGGCGCCGGCAAAGCCGTTCTCGACCGCTTCGTCGGGCAGCAGACCCATCAGATACATGACATCGCGGAAATTCAGGCCCGTGGCGCAAGTCTGGACTTCGACTGCCTGATCATCCAGGGGACGCTCCGCATCGCGCAGCCACACCAGATTGCGCAGCTTGCCCGGCACATGAAAATCCAGGCGAAACCGATCCGCGCGCTGGCAGGCCGCCGCAGCGCGGCGCTCTTCCTTCATCACAAGAACCTGGCGGCGATCCGCCTGCCAGAGGATCTCGTTGGCGCCATCGGGGTGACGCAGCTCGCGCAGCAGGCGATCAACATCGCCGTCACCCAGATCGACCAGGGTGCAATCCAGGACGGGCGCCTCGTTCATCAGAACACGCCCGAACCCCCACAGGGCTGCCTGAGCCGGGGAAGGCACGGCCCCCTCGATCGGAGCATCGCCCAGCGCCCCGCCCCGCGTGACGATCCAGAGACGCGGCGGGACTTCCCGGCCCATCAGCGTCTGGGCGCACGCCATCAGGGCCGTGGCGGAGCCAGCCGCCTGGTCCGCAACATCCACCCAGCCGATCATGGAGACGCACTGCGCCCATGAACCCGCATCGGGCACCACGTCGCAGACGGTCACGGACATGCCCTGGGCGCCCAATCGGCTGGACAGATCCATTCCGAAGGCGCGGCTGGCCTCATCGACCAGCAGCAGCCAGCCACCGGAAACCCCGGCCGGATCGCCCGCTTCCGCAGCGGCGTCGACCAGCGCGTCATGGACAGCCGCGACGGCTTCGCCGGTATCAACGTCAGCCTGGGCGGATCGCGCAATCACCAGATACGCGCCTTCGGCCAACCCCTCGGCAGCCGGTTCGCACCAGACGAAGCTGTCGGCCAGCCCGGCTTCGCGCAGCAACTGCTGCCACACGGCAGGCTGCCACAGCGGCGCCTCGGGCGGCGCCACGCCGGCCGCGCCCGCTTCCTCGCCGGCCGGCACGCTCAGCCACCAGGCGGGGTCCAGGCCTTCCAGCAGATGCGCGCTCCAGTCGGCGTGGCGCTCGGCGACCACCAGCAGGCCGCCCGCCGCCAGCCGCTGACGCGCACCGGCCACGACGGCAACAGGGTCGGCCAGCAGATGCAAACTATGGCGGTAGATGATCACATCGAACCGCGCGGCGTCCAGGCCATGCCAGACGGACTGTGCGTCCTCATCCGATGCCAGGACACGAACGGCGGGCTGATCCTGATACTCGGCCGCCTGGCGATCGGCCAGATCGGCATCGGCGACCACCAGCGCATAATCGACCTGATCTTCGGGCAAAGCGCCCAGCAGCGTCTTGGGCAATTCACTGAGTGCGGCCGTCCATTCCAGCACCCGCAGCCTGCGCGTGGCGGGCAGCGCGCCCGCCAGGGACCGCAGCAAGGCTTCCAGCGCCAGGCGCTCGCCCAGATAGGTGGGGTCGTCCTGATAGCGGTTTTCCGCCACGGCGGAACGGCGCAGGCGATCCCGCAGCGCCAGCGGGTCCAGGCGCCCCTGCAGCAGGGCGGGCAGCTGGCGGCCCCAATGGCCCATCAGGGCCAGTTGCGGCAAATAGGCTGGATTGTCCCGCAGCAGGCTTTGCCACAGCTCGGCCGCCTGGGGCCATTCGGCATCCCGGCTCAGTGTCCACACATCATCCTGGCGAACCAGCAGGCCTTCGTCGCGCAGGCGCGCGCCAAGCCAGCGCGCCAGAGGACTGGCCGAAGGCGCGTCGAACAGCGCCGCCCAGTCCGGCGCGGCAGCCCGCAGCGCCAGTCGCCGGCAGGCCTCCATCGCAAAGGACAGGACCAGGATCTCGGTCAGCGGCAGGGTTTCGCGGAACCATCGTCGGCGAGCATCCCACAGCGGAGCCAGGTGATCGGACAGCAGCGGGACGAGATCCGCCGGCGCGGGCATCGCCGTCCGCCGCTCGTCCTGCGGATGGACTTTCAGACGCGACGCGATCCGCCAGCGCGAAACGGCCTTGCCGGCGTTCGGGTTCAGAGCTGCAGCGCGAAAGCGGCAGGCTTCGGCCAGGGCCAGCAGCGCGCCGCTTTCATCGAGCAGTTCGCAATCGGCCAGAACGGATCGGCGCCCGCGTCGCAGCACACGCACCCGCAGGCGCTGTGCCTGTCCGGGCCGGCACAGCGTCAGCCGACCGACCCGCACCGGCAGCATGGCCATGCCATCGCCTGCCTGGATGGCGTCCTGGAAGAATGCGATCAAAGCCTGGAAACAGAGATCCAGCACGCCAGGATGCAGCAGATACTCGGCGGATGCGGCCGGCTCCGGCGGGACCAGCGTCGCGTCCAGCTGATCGTCGTGGATGCGGATGGACTGCACCCCCTGGAAGACCGGACCATATTCCAGGCCAAGCCCGGTCGCCAGCGCATAGTGCGTGTCATGCCCGACCGTGCGAAAGTCAGCGCCGGGCGCTTGTGGAAACGCATCGGGCAGTTGCCCCGAACATTCCAGCAGCCGTCCTGCCGCATGCAAGGTCCATTCGTCATGACTCAGGCGTTGACGGCTCTGGATCGTGAAACGGCCGTCGCGCGGATGGATGGTCAGGCGCAGGCTGCGGGCATGGTCGCCATCGAACACCATCGGCGCCAGGATCTCCAGCGATTCCAGCACGGGCGCCTTGCCGCGCCAGGCACGGCCGGCGGCCAACGCCATTTCCGCATAGGCCGCCCCGGGAAAGACGATGGCGCCGCCGACCCGGTGATCGGCCAGCCAGGGCAGGACCTGGACATCCAAGGTGTTTTCCCAGGCGGCGTCGGCATCGGGCAGGCGCCAGCCCAGCAAAGGGTGCTCACGCCGCCGCTGGATGGCCAGCAGGCTTTCGCCGGTCTGGGGGTGCCAGTACCGTTCGCGCTGCCAGGGGTAATTCGGCAAACGCACGCGCCGGCCGGCCGCCGGAAACCGGCTTTGCAGGACAGATGGCTCGGACAGCAACAGACAACGGCCGATGGTGTGCTGGATCCGCTGCGCGCCATCGTCGTGGCGACTCAAGGCGCCCAGCACCCGGCCCCGAATATCCGCGTCGCCCAGCGTTTCCGTCAGGTAGCGCTGCAGGATCGCATGCGGCCCGACTTCCAGAAAGACCCGGCAGCCGAGCCGGGCCAGGCAGAGCGAGGCGGCCTGGAACCGGACCGGCTCACGGATATTGCGCCACCAGTATTCCGCATCCAGGCAGACGCCCTCGAGGGCGTCCCCCGTGACGGTGGACACGAAGACCGCGGACCGGGCCGCGCCGGGATCCAGATCCCGCAGCGTGTGCAGCACCTGATCGCGGATGGGGTCCATGCAAGGGCCATGGAAAGCGTAATCCAGGTCCAGCAGACGGAAGAACACGCCCTGCGGCTGCAGATGCGCCTGCATTTGCAGCAGGCCTTCCAGGTCGCCGGACAGAGTGAGATTACCCGGGCTGTTATACCCCGCAATGGTCACGCGGTCCGCCAGATCGAGTTCCGCAAGCAGGGATGCCAGCGCATCGGCCGACAGCGCGACGGCGGCCATGCGCCCCCGCCCTCGCGTCAGCCCCTGGGCCTGGCTGCGGGCGCAGATCACCCGGGCCGCCTGTTCCAGGCCAAGAGCCCCGCAAGCCCAGGCCGCCGCGATTTCCCCCACGCTGTGTCCGGTGACCGCCTGCGGAACAATGCCTTGTTCGCGCAGCAGCAGCGTCACGGCCACCTGCACGGCAAACAGCAAGGGCTGGGCCGCCGTGGTGTCATCCAGCCTGGATTCTTCGGTGGACACACGCAGTTCATGCACGACGGAAAAGCCGGCAAGCGGCTGCAACAGCGCGTCCAGTTCGCCCAGGATGGCGGCAAACCGGGGAGACTCGTCCAGCAGACGACGGCCCATGCCCTGCCATTGGGATCCATTGCCCGAATACACAAATGCGATGCCGCCGGGTTCGGGGAGCGTGTCCTCCGTCAGAACGGCCGTGGAGTCCTCGTCATCCGCAAAGGCCTGCAAGCGATCCACCGCATCGGCAAAGGACGCGGGCTGCAGGATCAGGGCCTTGTCCAGGCGGTCTCGACGAAACGCCGCGCCATAGGCGATGGCGTCGTAGGCCTCGGGCCCCTGGACGACCAGTTGCTGCGCGTAGCCGCCCGCCATTGCCGCCAGGGCGGGGGCGCTGCGCGCCGACAACAGCAGCGGCGGCAGGCAGCGCGTGGCGGCATCCGCCGGCGCGGCCTGCGGTGCGACGGTCGCCGGCCCCTGCAGCAGGACATGCGCATTGGCGCCGCCGAAACCGAAGGAATTCACCCCGGCAACCAGCGGCCGCCCGCCCGCCGGCAACATGCGATCCCGAGTGGAAATTTCCAGGTTCAATGCCTGAAAATCGATATGCGGATTGGGGGTATTCAGATGGATGGCCCCCGGCAGGGCCCGATGCTTCAAGGCCAGCACGGTCTTCACCAGGCCCGCCATGCCCGAGGCGGCCTCCAGATGGCCCACATTGGCCTTCACCGAGCCGATGGGCAGCGGCGTGGCATGCCCCTGGCCGTAAACCTGGCCGATGGCGGCGGCCTCGATGGGGTCGCCGACCGCCGTGCCGGTGCCATGAGCCTCGATGAAATCGACATCGCCCGCCGCCAGGCCGCTGCGCGACAGGACTTCCCGCATCAGATCGGCCTGCCCCTGGGCGCTGGGAATGGTGATGCCGGTCTTGCGGGCGCCATCCGCGTTCACCCCGCTGGCCAGGATGACGGCCTGGATGTCGTCGCCATCGGCCAGGGCCTGCTCGTAGGGCTTCAGCAGCAGGACCGCCCCGCCCTCGGAACGCACGTAGCCATCGCCCGCCGCATCGAAGGGCCGGCAGCGCCCCGTGGCGGACAGCATCGACGCCTTGGTGAAACCGACGAAGGGATAGGGATGCAGCAACAGATTGACCCCGCCCACCAGTGCGCAGGATGCTTCGCCCGTCTGGATGGTGCGGCAGGCATGATGCAAAGCCACCAGCGACGAAGAACAGGCGGTATCCACCGCCAGTGAGGGACCATGCAGGTCATACACATAGGACAGACGGTTGGCGGCCACGCTGAGCGTATTGCCGGTCATCGAGTGGGAAGAGAGGCTTGCCAGATCGTCCAGGCCCCGTGTGCCGTAATCCAGGGCTGCAATGCCGACATAGACGGCGCAGTCCGACCCGGCCAGGGACGATGGCGGGACACCCGCGTTTTCCATGGCTTCCCAGGACAATTCCAGCAACAGACGCTGCTGCGGATCGAGCCAGGCGGCCTCGCGCGGCGAAATGCCGAAGAAGCCGGCATCGAACTCGTCGATGCGCGACAGCACCCCGGCCGAGAACGTGATGCTGCGGCCAGGCTCAGCCCGTTTGGAATGCTGCAGTTCGGATGTCGCCCAGCGCTCCGGCGGAATTTCAGTGACCAGATCGCGATGGTTCATCAACGCAGACCAGAAACCGGCCTCGTCGCGACAATCGCCCGGGAACCGGAACGCCATTCCGACCAGGGCAATGGCGCCTTGCATGGCTTCCGCAGCCGCACGATCACCCTTCTGTTGATTTTTCCCGACTGACAAACAACTTCCCCAACAACTTTTGTTATGTTTGTTACTTTTTGGCACGCTACCGCCGTGCCGTCACACGTTCGGCAAGCGCTGGCTCGCATTGTATTACAAAGGTAATATTTTCAATCACGATAGTGCTTATAAGAGTGGGGGCAATGAAGATCGGCACCGTGCTGTCCTCACCGCAGTCCCCGCCGAAAGGCCCGGCATCTTGAGAAAAATCAAACACCGGCCAGATAAACCGGCCGTCCGGCGGCCCGCGACCACACCCAGGGTTTACCCGGTGCTACAGTCGGACTGACCTGATCCAAGGCCGTCCTCTCGACCCTCCAAAGAACAGCCATGACCCCACACCAGGACTGGGACCCCCGCGCCCCGGAAGTGCTCGCCGACCCCATCGCCGCCTACGACCGGATGCGCCGGCGCTGCCCGGTGGCCCACAGCGACTATCTGCATCATTCCGTGTTCCGCCATGCCGACGTCATGCGCATCCTGATGGATCACGAGACGTTCAGCAGCCAGGCCTCGCGCCATGTCTCGGTGCCCAACAGCATGGACCCGCCCGAACACACGGCCTGGCGCGCCCTGATCGAGCCCTATTTCGGGCCGGACCGCATGGCGGCCTTCGAACCGGACTGCCGCCGCATCTGCGCCGAGCTGGTCGCGGCATTGCCGCGCAACGCCTCCGTCGAAATCATGTTCGGCCTGGCGCACCCGTTCGCGCTGCGCATGCAGTGCGCCTTCCTGGGCTGGCCCGACAGCCTGCATGAACCGCTGCGGCAGTGGATCCACAAGAAGAACGTCGCCACGCTGTCGGGCGACACGCATGCCATCGCGGCCGTGGCCACCGAATTCGACCAGACCATCCGCGATCTGCTCCAGGAACGCCGCCAGGCGGGCGACCGGGCGCCCGACGACGCGACGACCCGCCTGATGCGCGCGTCCATCCACGGCCGCGCCCCGACCGAGGACGAGATCGTCAGCATCCTGCGCAACTGGACCGTCGGCGAACTGGGCACCATGGCCTCCAGCGTCGGCATCATCGCTTACTACCTGGCCACGCATCCGGCGCTGCAGGATCAACTGCGCCACGACCCCTCGCTGGTGCGCGCCGCCAACGACGAAATCCTGCGCATCCACGCCCCCCTGATCGCCAACCGGCGCACCCCGACCTGTCCGGCGCGAGTCGGCGGCGCCGAGATCCAGCCCGGCGAGCGCCTGACGCTGATCTGGGCGTCCGCCAACCGCGACGAAGCCGTGTTCGGCGATCCGGACGAGTTCCGGCTGGACCGCGACCCGGCGCTGAACCTGCTGTACGGGGCGGGCATCCACGCCTGCCCGGGCGCGCCGCTGGCCCGCCTGGAACTGGAAGCCATGATCCAGGCCCTGCTGGCCGGCACCCGGGCGCTGGAACCCAGCGACGAACACCCGCCCATGCCGGCCATCTACCCTGCCAGCGGCCACCGGCAGGCGATCCTGATGCTGCGCCACTGAGCGCCGCCCGCGTCGGGCTCCACGCGAGATGCGGAGCCCGGCGTCCGCATTTCGTGGCGAAGAAGGGACACGGCATAAGCTCATCACGGATTCCCATACCAAGCAGCGGTTATATCCGCCCCGGCAAGACTACAATTCAGGCATGAACCATTCGGGGTGGAAAACACCCTGGTTTTACGGGGGCTTGCCAGCCATGTGTCAGCTATTGGGCATGAATTGCGCCACGCCGACGGACATCACGTTTTCCTTCACCGGCTTCGCGGCGCGAGGCGGCGGCACCGACCACCACGCCGACGGCTTCGGCATCGCCTTTTACGAGAACCGGGGTTCGCGCTGCTTCCTGGACAACGCGCCCTGCTGCCAGTCGCCCGTGGCCGAACTGATCAAGCGCTACCCGATCAAGTCGCGCAACGTCATCGCCCACATCCGCAAGGCCACCCAGGGCGCCCTGGAACTGGAAAATTGCCACCCGTTCGTGCGCGAACTCTGGGGGCGCCACTGGCTGTTCGCCCACAACGGCGACCTGAAGTCCTTCGCGCCGCCCCTGCGCGGCGACTATCTGCCCATCGGCCAGACCGACAGCGAACGCGCCTTCTGCTTCATGATGGAAGGCCTGCGGGCGCGGTTCGGCACGCGCGAACCCGATGACCGGGAACTGTTCGCCGCCGTGGCGGACATGACCACGGAACTGACCCGCTACGGGGTCTTCAATTTCCTGCTGTCCAACGGGCGCTGCATGATGGCGCACTGCTCCACCTCGCTGACCTACATCGTGCGGGCCTGGCCGTTCCAGGTCGCGCACCTGGTGGACACCGACGTGGCCGTGGATTTCGCCAACATCACCGCGCGCGGCGACTGCGTGGCCGTCATCACCACCAAGCCGCTGACCGACAACGAGACCTGGACCGCCTTCCAGGCGGGCGAACTGATGATGTTCGTGGACGGCCGTCCGCAATCCAGCCTGCGGATCGACATCCCCGAGGACATCCAGCGCAGCAACCGGGCGAATCTGGCGTGCGCGTGACCTTGCGGATCCGCCCCGGCGCCGACCGGGTCCGGCCCGCGCGGACACCGCGTTGACGTGCGGGGCATTCCGCCGGGCATTGGCCGGATGCCCTATGATGATGTCATGACTGATCCCACTGCAGACAACGATCCGCGCCCGGTCGAGCCCATCGAGCCCGATCTGAACGAATGCTGCGGCAACGGCTGCTGCCCCTGCGTGTTCGACACTTATGCCGAGGAAAAGCGCAGCTGGCAACAGGCCCTGAAGGCCTGGGAAGAGCGCCACCCGGATCAGGTGAAAGACACCGCCACCCCCTGAACCAGCACGCCGTCCCCGGCCACGCCCCCGCCCGTGATCGCGATTGCGGACCGCTCACCGCGATGCCTTGCCTCGCGACGTCACGACACGCGGGGAGTCCTTGCTGCGCATAGGGTTCCTGCCGGTTTCGGGGAGCGGCATTTTTATAATCTGACTTTCCGATTCATCTTTTCAGGAATGACGCACCGTGGCTTCCGACGCTATCCCCATGTTTGCCGAAAACACCTATCCGCTCGACGCGCGGGGCATCGCCAAGCGCTTCCGGCACGCCGCCATCTTCGGCGCCCTGTCGGCCCTGCAGCCGGGTGAAACCATGCGCTTCTGCAACGATCACGACCCGCTGCCGCTGCTGCAACAGCTGAAGAACCATTTCGGCGAAAACATCCAGTTCGAATACCTGGCCCGCAACCCGGGAGAAATCGTCATCGATTTCCACATCGTGCCCTGAACGCGCCGCCGCGCACATCCGCCAGCCACCCGCCCGGGTGGCTTTTTCATGCCCGCCGGAAGCCGTTTGCGCCGGTCGCCTCCCTCGATCGATCCCCGCCGGACCGAACCCGGAACGCCGTCCGCATCCCCGCCGATTAACTCAGGTCAAGCCTAGCGAAGAAAGTCAGGTCTCATGCTTGATGGCACCATATGTTGTGTTTAGTATTCACACAAACACAATATATAGAGATCCAAGCATGAACCCACATTCCACCGTCCAGGCCGGCCAGCGCCCCGTCCCGCAGATCGACGTGATCCGCTCCATCGACGAATACCTGCGGCAGCAGGACTGGCGCGTCAACGCCAACGCCAACCAGGGCTATTCCCTGGGCGGCCTGATCCTGAACACTTCCGGCAAGATGATCGCCAACTACTGGCTCAGCCACGTCTACCCGGAAGCCATCGGCCAGGCCCACCGCCAGGGCGACCTGCACATCCACGACCTGGACATGCTGTCGGGCTACTGCGCCGGCTGGTCGCTGCGCACGCTGCTGAACGAAGGCCTGAACGGCGTGCCGGGCAAGGTCGAATCCGCCCCGCCGCGCCACATGTCCAGCGCAGTGGGCCAGATCGTCAATTTCCTGGGCACGCTGCAGAACGAATGGGCGGGCGCGCAGGCCTTCAGTTCCTTCGACACCTACATGGCGCCCTTCATCCGCAAGGACGCCATGAGCTACGAGCAGGTGCGCCAGTGCATGCAGGAGCTGATCTACAACCTGAACGTGCCTTCGCGCTGGGGCACGCAGACGCCGTTCACCAACCTGACCTTCGACTGGGTCTGCCCGGAGGACCTGCGCGACCAGGTGCCGGTGATCGGCGGCGAGGAAATGCCGTTCTCGTACGGCGAGCTGCAGGCCGAAATGGACATGGTCAACCAGACCTACATCGAGGTCATGATGGCCGGCGACGCCAAGGGCCGCGCCTTCACCTTCCCCATCCCGACCTACAACATCACGCCGGATTTCGACTGGCACAGCCCCAACGCCGAACGGCTGTTCGAGATGACGGCGAAGTACGGCCTGCCCTACTTCCAGAACTTCATCAATTCGGAACTCAAGCCCAACATGATCCGGTCCATGTGCTGCCGCCTGCAGCTGGACCTGCGCGAACTGCTGAAGCGCGGCAACGGCCTGTTCGGCTCGGCGGAACAGACCGGTTCGCTGGGCGTGGTGACGATCAACTGCGCCCGCCTGGGCTATCTGCACCGGGGCGACGAGGCCGCCCTGCTCGCGCGGCTGGACGAGTTGCTGGACCTGGGCCGGCAAAGCCTGGAGATCAAGCGCCGCGTCATCCAGGACCTGATGGACGGCGGCCTGTTCCCCTACACCCGCCGCTACCTGGGCACGCTGCGCAACCACTTCTCCACGCTGGGGGTCAACGGCGTCAACGAGATGATCCGCAACTTCACGGCCGGCGAGCACGACCTGACCAGCCCCTGGGGCCACGACTTCGCCGTGCGCCTGCTGAATCACGTCCGCGCCCGCATGATCGAATTCCAGGAATCCACCGGCCACCTGTACAACCTGGAAGCCACGCCCGCCGAAGGCACCACCTATCGCTTCGCGAAAGAGGATCGCGCCCGCTGGCCCGACATCCTGCAGGCCGGCACGGACGACATGCCCTACTACACGAATTCCTCGCAGCTGCCGGTGGGCTTCACCGACGACCCCTTCGAGGCGCTGGAACGCCAGGACGAACTGCAGCGCAAGTACACGGGCGGCACCGTGCTGCACCTGTACATGACCGAACCGCTGTCCTCGGCCGACGCCTGCCGCACACTGGTGCGCCGCACGCTCAGTCGTTTCTCCCTGCCCTACATCACGATCACGCCGACTTTTTCCATCTGCCCGAAGCATGGCTACCTGCCCGGTCGGCACGACTTCTGCCCGCACTGCGACGACGATCTGCTTGCCCGCCAGCACAGCCAGGCGAAGGCGGCAGCGCACGCGGTACCGGCATGAACGACGCGGGTGGCCCACATCGCCCGATCCCTGCTGGCAAGGCCGCGTGTCTCCGGGCTCGCCGACCAAGCGCTGCAACGGGGGACGCCGCCCATAAGCCAATGCCTGTCCCCGGCTCCGCCAGCCAGCCCGACAACCCTTTTTCCCGTCCGGACCACGGTCCGGTTTTCTCAGCCTCTCAGGAGCACATCATGTCCAACACATCCATCACTCTGAACGACGCCGAACGCCAGCCTTGCGAAATCTGGACCCGCGTCATGGGCTACCACCGCCCCGTCTCGTCCTTCAACATCGGCAAGAAGGGCGAATTCCACGAGCGCCGCTTCTTCGTCGAACGGCACGCCGGCCAGGCGCCGGCGGCGCGGACCGCCTGATCGGGGTCCGCCATGCACGCCGCCCGCATCGCCCCCGGCAGCGGCGCCCGGACGCTCAAGGCGGGCGGCCTGGTGCCCTTCACGGCCACGGACTTCCCCGGCCTGCTGGCCGCCGTGGTCTTCGTGCAGGGCTGCCCCTGGCGCTGCGGCTACTGCCACAACCCGCATTTGCAGCCCCGCACGGCGGACAGTCCCATCGACTGGGCCGACATCCTGGCGTTTCTGAAGCGCCGGGTCGGCCTGATCGACGGCGTGGTCTTCAGCGGCGGCGAGCCCACCATGGACCCCGGCCTGGGCGCCGCCATCCGGCAGGCGCGCGAACTGGGCTACAAGGTCGGCCTGCACACCGGGGGCACGCACCCGCGCCGCCTGGCCCAGGTGCTGCCGCTGGTGGACTGGGTCGGCCTGGACATCAAGGCCGGCTTCGAACACTACGACCGGATCACGCAGGTCGCCGGCAGCGGCGCGCCGGCCCGGGCCAGCCTGCGAGCCGTCCTGGACAGCGGCGTGGATTTCGAATGCCGGACCACGGCGCACCCCGATCTGATCGGCGCCGACGAACTGCTGGACTTGGGCCGGATGCTGGCTGATCTGGGCGTGCGGCGCTACGCCGTCCAGATCTTCCGGCCCCAGGGCTGCGCGGACGCCGACCTGAACGCGCGCGGCCAGTCGCTGCGGGACTGGCCGGGCAAAGACGTCCGGTCGGCGCTGGCGGCGATGTTTCCTGCGTTCCAGATCCGGCTGCCCTGAGCGCCGCCCTCAGGCGGCCTCGGCGGCCCGGCGCCCGCGCTGGCGAAATCCCTGGCGGATGTCCTCGGGCACCAGGGAACCGCCGGTGCTCCAGATGACGTGGGTGGCCCCGCCCATGACGGCGGCCAGCCCGTGGCGTTCCAGGTAGGCCTGGCCCTGCGGCGTATCCAGCACCTGCAGCGGCCCGCGCAGGCCGGTCGCCGCCGAGGGCTCCACATAGATGCCTTCCCTGTCTTCCAGGCGCCAGGCATCGGCGTAGAATGTGTCCTCGCCCACGGTGAAGACCCCGGACAGCAGGGACGCCATCAGGGGCGCGACCAGCGGCGAGGCCTGGCCCACGGCCAGCCCGTCGGCTTCGGTGCGGTTGTCCAGACCCACGTCGTAGACGGAGACGGGACGATCCGCGCCGCACGCCAGCTGCACCAGCATGCAGGGCGAACCGGTCGGCTCGACGAAGAAGCCGTGGACGTGCGCCCCGAACAGGCGTTTCAGGCCATACAGGATGCCGCCCGGCGCCCCGCCGACCCCGCACGGCAGGTAGACGAACAGGGGATGCTCCGCATCCACCGGCCGGCCCGCCGCCCCCAGTTGCGCCTGCAGCTCGCGCGCGGCGGCCGCATAGCCCAGGAACAGCGATTCGGATTGCTCGTCGTCGACGAAATGCATCCAGGGATCGGCCTGCGCGATGGCCCGGCCGGCGGCCACGGCGGCGGCATAATCCCCCGCGTGCTCGACCACGGCGATGCCCCGCGCCCGCAGGCGCTGCTTTTTCCATTCCTTGGCATCCGCCGACATGTGCACCACGGCCCGCAGGCCCAGGCCGGCGCCGATCAGGCCGATGCTCAGGCCCAGGTTGCCGGTGCTGCCCACCGCCACGGCATGCCGGCCCAGCACGGCCCGGGCCGGGGGCTCGGCCAAGGCGCGCCGGTCGGCATCGTCCCGCAACACGCCGGCCTCCAGGCCGATCCGCTCGGCCAGGCTGAGGATTTCATGGAAGCCGCCCCGCGCCTTGACGGATCCCGCCACCGGCAGGGCATCGTCCCGCTTGAGCATCCAGAGTCCCGGAGACGTCGGCGCCAGCGCGTCCCGCAGGCGCGGGATCGGCGTCAACGGCGAAGACAGGCGGCCCCCGGCGGATTCGAGCTCCGGGAAGACCTGTTCCAGCAGCCCCGCGCAGCGGTCGAATCGGGCTTCGGCCACGGCGGGGTCCAGGCGGCCGTCGCGGCCGTCGGCCTGCGGGTCGTAGCCTGGATTCAGCCATAGCAGGGGCCGGCGCTGCGTCAGCCCCTCGGGCAGGCCCGGATGCCGGGCCGCAATATCTGCGTTCATGAAAGGCTCCTGTGCGGCGAGGCATCGGCGCCCCGCCCATTGCTCGAAAGCCTGCTCAGGATACACGGCATGCGCTCCCGCCAGCGGCGAGGCCCCTTCATCACGCCCGGGCCACGGCGGCGGGCCGCCGCACGGGCCCCGGGATGGCGGTCGTCAGGCCGCCGGCCGGATCAGGCGGCCGGCCCCTGCGGCGCGAGCCGCCCGCCCAGGCGCAGGCGCGCCGCCCGGGCCACGTCTCGCAGCACGGCCTTGGGATGAAACACCGCCAGGTCGATGGAGTCCAGCGTGTTCTTCACCATCAGGCCCAGTTCCGTATCGCCTTCGATCACCAGGCGGCGGCTGAAGAACAGGGTGTCGGGATCTTCCTTGCGCTGCAGCAGGCGGTAGAAATCCACCGCGTCGGCGCGGATGGTCAGGTCCGGTTCGGCGTCGCCGTGCCGGGCCGCCCGGAAGGCGTGGTTGCGCCAGGTGTAGTCGAAGCGGACATGCGCGTCGGCGACGTGGATGCGCAGGGACCGGCCTTCCAGCATGTGCAGGGTGTCGGGGTGCAGATGCCGCGCCAGCACCAGGTTCAGGCCGGTGACGAACAGCGCCGAGCCCGGGAACCGGGGCAGGCGTTCCAGCGCCTGGGCGACGGACTGGGGCACACGATAGGCGGGAGTGGTGGAATTGTGCATGCGGAAGCTCGGGTGGCGATCAAGAATTCGGAGTATCGGTCATCATGCGGAAACCTGCGCCCTGACTCGGGGGGCCTGCGGCGCGGGCGGGTCGCCCGGCAGCACCATGTCCAGCCCGGGGCGGTCGTGCCAATAGCCATTGCAGGGCCCGGCGGGCATCAGCGGCGTCAGCCGGGCATGCGCATCGGCGGCGGATTCCCGCCCGTCCAGCACGGCCCGGAAGGCCGCCACGACCTGATCCATGTGCTGCGACTGCGGACTCAGGCGCAACACGTCCACGCCCAGGTCCCGCAGCTCATCGAGTTCGTGGATCAGGGTATGGACCAGCGCCGACTGGGTCTGGATGCCGTTGATGGTCAGGAAGGCCTGGGATTCCTTGGTTTCCAGCAGCAAGCCGTCCGGGTGGTCCATGCAGACGTACTGGCAGTTGTCCTTGGGGAAATTGCGGTTGCGGGCGGTGAAGCAGCGGGCGGAAAAGGCCAGCGGCATGCGGCCGTAGGCGAATACTTCCGTTTGCATGCCGGCAGGCCGGTCCTGTTGCAGCTGCGTCAGCCCCGCACGCCCCATTTCCAGCGGCATGACCCAGCGGGTCGCGCCCTGGGCGGCGATCACGTCCAGGGTGGGCTTGCTGTAGATGTTCAGGAACGGGCCCGCAACGAAACGCCCCCACGCTGCGCCTGCGGCTTGCTGCCCCCCGAGGGGGCCCTTTTCGCCTTGGGGCGGCCCGGCGGCGAAAAGCCGCTCATGGATCAGGCGCACGGCTCCCATGTCGTTGGCTTCGATGCCGTAGGTTTCGTTCTCGGTGATCTTGCGCAGGGTATTCAGGTCATTGCCCGATTCCAGCAGGACCTGGGTCGACAGGATCGGCGTCTTGCCGGCCTGGGCCAGCATGTCGGCGACCTCGATCCAGTCGGACAGGCGCAACTCGTGGCGCCGCGAACAGACCGTTTCCCCCAGATAGACGATATCGACCGGCCACTCGGAGACGGCTGCATAGAATTCCAGGGTGGTGACGCGGGGCCAGTAGTATTGCAGGGGCCCCAGGGCGATTTTCATGATGGTTTCCTCGTACGCAATGGGCGGGGCGGTCCGGGGCGTCCTTCATGAAGGCCGGGCGCACGCCCCGCGCGGAATTTATTTCCAGGGCCGGTGATAGGCGCCCAGCGTGTGCTGCTGGCCTTCGGCGACCTTGTTCAGTTCGGCCATCCACGACGGATGCACGGAATAGCGGGCCGGGTTGGCGCGCGCCTGATCGATGGCCTGGCGCCAGACCCGCGTGACCTGCGCCACATAGGCGGGGCTGCGCTGGCGGCCCTCGATCTTGATGGCCCGCACCCCCATGGCCATCAGCCGGGGCAGCAGTTCCAGGGTGTTCAAGCTGGTGGGTTCTTCCAGGGCGTAGTAGTTTTCGCCCGCGACATCGAAGCGGCCCTTGCACAGCGTGGGGTAGCCGGCGTTCTCGCCTTCGTCGTAACGGTCGATCAGCACGTTGTTCAGGCGGGATTCCAGGCCCTTGTCGGTCTGCTGCCAGCGCACGTGCTTGGCCGGGGAACAGACCCCGTGCGTGTTGGGCGATTCGCCGGTCGCATAGGACGACAGGGCGCAACGGCCTTCCACCATGACGCACAGGCTGCCGAAACCGAAAACCTCGATTTCCACCGGTGTGTTTTCGCACACCTGCTGCACCTGGGCCACCGACAGCACGCGCGGCAGCACCGCGCGGGCCACGCCGAACTGTTCGTGATAGAAACGGATGGCTTCGTAGTTGGTGGCCGAGCCTTGCACGGACAGGTGCAGCCGCAGGTCCGGGTAGCGGTCGCGGGTATAGGCCATCAGGCCGGGATCGGCCATGATGATCGCGTCCACGCCCGCGTCAGCGGCGCGGTCCACTGCTTCGCGCCACAGGCGCCAGGCATCGGGCTGCGGGTAGGTATTGAGCGCCAGCAGGACTTTGCGCTGCCGGTCATGCGCGTAGCGGATGCCCTGGGCGATGGCCGCCGCGTCGAAATTCAGGCCGGCGAAATTGCGGGCATTGGTCGTATCCCGGAAACCCAGATAGACGCAATCGGCGCCCTCGTCCACGGCGGATTTCAGGGCGGGCAGGCTGCCTGCGGGACAGACGAGCTCAAAGTTGGACAGGTCGTGACGAGGCACCACGCCGGGGCGGGTGGAGGAAGGCAGAGCAGACATGAAGCATCCTGACGGTTCGGCCATGCAGGCGGGGCATGCCGCCAGGCCATCGGCAACAGCGTGCACTATGCGCCGTCCAGGAAACAAAGTCCTTAATTCGCATCAAGGGAATCGGTATTGAGCGCGCGGTTTTCCCTTGCGGCCGGCCGCCCGTCGTGTAATGTAGCGGCTTGACTTGAGAGGACTTGAAAGGATCCCGCATGGCTCTGCCCGACATCACCCTGGACGTGCGCGGACTGCCCCCGCCCGAACCGCTGGAACACTGCCTGGAGGCCCTGGCCGACCTGGCCCCCGGCCAGCGGCTGAACATGCTGATCGACCGCGAACCCTATCCCCTGTATGCGATGCTGGACCGGGACGGATTCCGGCACGAATGCACCTTCGAGGACACCCATTTCCAGGTCGCGATCTGGATCGCCTGACCATGCAGCGCGCCCTGGATTTCGACAAGACCCCCGCCCTGGGGGTGCCGCTGCCCTTCTTCCTGAACGTGCCGGCGTTCGGCCTGCTGGCGGGACTGCTGGCGACCTGGGCGGGCCCGCAGGCGTTCTCGTCGCGCTGGACGGCGCAGGCCCTGGCGCTGACTCATCTGTGGACCCTGGGCATCCTGGGCAGCGCCATGCTGGGCGCGCTCATCCAGATCCTGGCCGTGGCCTGCAACGTGCCCGTCACGCCCGCGCGCGCCGTCGCCCGGACCGTCCATGCCCTGCTGACCCTGGGCACGCTGTCCTTGGCCGCGGGATTCCTGTGGTGGGCTCCCTGGGCCTGGACGTCCGCCGTGATCCTGCTGGGCCTGACCTTCGGACTCTACCTGGCGGCCCTGGGCCGCGCGCTGTGGGCGCACCGAACCCAGGTCTACAAGGGCGCCCGCGAGATCCTGGTGCCTGTCCGGGGCGCTCTGCTGGCCCTGGCGCTGGCCGTGGCCATGGGCCTGGTCATGGCGGCCGCGCTGAGCCTGGGCTTGGCACTGCCCGAATGGGTGGGCGGCCACGTGCTGTGGGGCCTGCTCGGCTGGGGCGGGCTGCTGCTGATGGGCATGTCCTTTCAACTGCTGCCGATCTTCCAGCTGACCGAGCTCTATCCCAAGCCGCTGACCCGCTGGCTGCCGCTCCTGATCCCCGGCCTGCTGCTGGCCTGGACGGCGCTGGACGCGACCGCCGGCCTGCCACGCCTGATGCTGGAAACCGTGGAGCTGCTCCTGGCCGGCGCCTACGTCACCTGGATCGCCGCGTCCCTGCACCGCCTGGCCACCCGCAAGCGGCCCACGGCCGAGCCCACGACGCTCTTCTGGTTCGCCGGCCTGATCAGCCTGCTGGCCTGCGCGCCCGCCTGGGTCTGGCTGCGCCACGGCCAGGCCGCGCAGGCCGCCATGGTGCTGGGCGTGCTGCTGATCGTCGGCGGCCTGGGAGCGATCGTCCACGGCATGCTGTACAAGATCGTGCCCTTTCTGCTGTGGAAACACGCGCAGGATGCCATGGTGATCCCGTCCCGGGATCCGGGCCAGGCCCGCGTGTACCTGAAGGTCCTGCCGAAGATGGCCGCCTACATCCCCGAGCGGCCGGCCCGGCTGCACTGGGCGCTGTATGTGCTGATGGTGTCGTCCTGGACGCTGGCGGCGGCCGGCTGGACGCCCGCTGGCCAGGCGGCCGGCCCCCTGCTGCTGGCCTGCGCCGCGCTGCTGGCCTGGAACCTGGGCGGGGCGCTGAGGCTGTATCGCAGGACGCTGCGGGCCATGGCGGCGCTGCCGCATCATGCGGCGGCCGCGCGGAGCTCGGCCGATCCTCGCTAGCGACGGCGGTCGCTGCCGAATGCCACCGATAACTGAACCATCATCCATTGAAAATCAATACGTTACAATAAATCCGCTACTGAAATTTGAACCACTTGGCCATCCAATTTTGAACATTCCGTACTTTCCATCGTTTAATTTTTAACTTTTCGGATTGATCTACATGAGCGGCTGTTAGCGGCCAAAAGCGGTCAGTTTGGACCCTTTTCTCGGTCACTGCTCCAGGCGGATTCCTGCCCGTCGACGCTCGACGTCCAAAATGTCTGATGCCAATTAAAAAAGCGTCATTCGCGAACATCGGCTAAAGACACCGCTGCCACCTACCGGTGCGGCTCTAGACGAGCGCTGGAACGTATAGAAGGCTTTCAGGCCGACCACTAAGGATGTCAGCGATTCTCCTAATCTTAGCGTCGGTTCATGCAAATTTACTTCTGGCAAGCTTAGGGTAGGTGCTTACCGAGGGAGGCCGCCCTTGAGTGTGCCGACGCCGTGGCGACCTAGCCCCTCTATGTTTCGAGGCAGCGTCAAGTAATGTGAGGTATTGCAGGTCCACCTCAACGAAGCATACCCAGCTAAGAGGCGGTGACCTATCCATCGGGGGTCGACCGTGGGCTCGAGGCGCGGCTGGTTCGCCAACAGCAGAAGCCCCATAAACTGGACCCACTCATCTCGCTCCAGCAACGACTCGCCATAGCCGTGAAATGAGCGACCGCTTGCGTACCAAGATATTCGTTGGAAACAGTTGTCCCCGAGAAAACCACGTAGCTTTTCCAAATGGGCGCGAGCAGAAGTCGACATGTCTACCATGACTAGATGCAGGCGTCGTCCATCGCGCATAAGCAGGTCGGAGTGCACCGCGAGCTCTCGTTCTTTACCAGCGCTTTCCATCGCTCGGTACACCTCTGTCTCATCCAAGAACTGCTCAGCTGGCATGATAAAGCAGCTACGTCTGTCTTCGACCGTTCGAGGTGTGTAGGCATAATAGCTTAAAGGCACTGCCTCCACTTCTACGGATCGCTTGACAATAGCCCGAAGGTGCCAGTATGGGTGGGTATCAGGAATCACAATTTGTACGTCAAAGACGCATTCCAGCCAAGGTTCGGTAAGTCGTCATTGCAAAGTCGTCCGTCATTCCCGAGATGAAGTCGACGACCAAGTGCGCACGGGCGTTCCACTCAAGGAAATCTTCGTGCTGCAGTCCCTTGTACTGAGTAACCTGATGTGCATAGACCTTGATGTATCGCTGGGGGAAGAGCTTGAGCAGCTTTGGTTCAAGCAATATTTGAGCCCCCTTCTCGTCTTTATTTTCAAACGCCAAGGCTGCTTCGAACCTCTTCCGCGAGCAACTCAAGAGAGGCCGCGTCTGCTCCAGCAAACCAGTGATGGCGTAATAGCCCGCAAGTTCGATACGCTGCACCGTTTCATGCCGGTACACCTTCTCTCGACAGAAATCCTTCAACACCTTCAAGATGGCGCCTGGTGGCTCGTCTTCGGGCAGCAGCGACTTGAGCTCCCCTGTATGAATTTCCGCTTCCTTATCGACGTATCGTTGGGCAGCATAACGGACAATGGTATTGTTTAAACGAGTGCGAAAGTCTGTGTACGTGAAGCTTGAGAAGTCATTTGCCACAGACGCGAGCACCATCTTTTCCAGGACATTAACAATCTCCGCATGACAGGGTGCTGCGGAATTGATTCCCCTGGCAAGGTACCTAGCTTTAATTTCTGGAAATGCGGTTGCTGTCTGAATAATTTCCTTTTCGAACGAGTCCTCGAGGTCGCTCACGCAGTATGCTATGTCGTCGGCTGCCTCCATGATATATGTCAACGCAAAGCGCTGTGGTTTTTCAGAGAAACCGAACTCTTCCCACACATCTCGCACAACATCCTGCTCGCTCAAAAAGTACCCTGGCTTCTTTGTAAACGGCCGTTCGGTACACTCCTCCTGCGGACTGCGTACATACTTCAAAAATGTCGCAAGAGTCGTTTTGGTGAGGTTCAAGCCGAACGAGTCAGTATTCCATTGCAACCTCGACACGATACGAAGCCCTTGAGGGTTGCCATCAAACTCTTCGAAATCACTCAACGCAAGCGTGAGCGGCTCTTGATACGAGGAGGCATTCTCCGCCTTTAGTCCCACGCTCTCCAGTAGGCATTTTCTGCCATGGGTCTTGAACCACTCCTGAATGGCTGCTTCCCCGAAGTGGCCAAATGGAGGATTGCCGATGTCATGTATCAGACAGGCAGTCTCGACGAAGTTGACCAGCGCTCCCTGCTGCAACTTGTCGAGACGCGTACTCAAATGGTGAGTGATTTCGTCTGCGAGATATCGACCGATTTGAGAGACTTCTAACGAGTGAGTCAGTCTGCTGCGTACAGCCGCGTTCGACTCCATGGAAAACACCTGCGCCTTTTGCTGAAGGCGCCGGAAAGCAGGACTGAATAGTACACGGCCTCGATCGCTCTCCGATTCCGTAAGGATAGTACGCGTAGCGCTCACGGAGGAAGTACGGAGGCGAGTAGGGTTCAGGAGTTTGTTGTAGTCAATCATAAGCAACGCAGTCGACTTCTTTTGGAGATTAATTAAAGGCAATGTTGTGAGAATACCGTCGATTAAAGTAGCCTCGCGACGTGATCTTCAAGCGCCTCTAGACGGCGATTCTCTTCAGAGAGTCCCAACTACGGCGGTTTGCAAAGCTGCTTCTAGTAGTTCGACGCTTGCAGCGACTTCGTTTCGGACGTGATCGCGAGCTGCATTCCACAAAATCTGTGCTTCGTTCGCCTCCAGACGAACTGTTCGAAGCCTCCATCTCATTTCGGCCTCCCACCATATCCCTGCGCTTCTCTCGTTACAGGACGCGCTTTCGAGGTAAAAGCTAGCCCACTCCAATTGACTGGGTGGAACCCATAACTGCGAAGCCACCCGACGTAGTGCGGCTTTACCAGTTGGCGTATGCTTGTCGACGGCAACCCACAGCGGGAAATGCGACATCGTGACGGTTGCGGGTGGAGATTGCTCAACGGCAAGTGAATGACCAACACATGCGAAATAGGCAGCCGCATTAGCGAAAGCTTTGTCCCAAGGCCAACTCGCCCGCTGAAAGTAGGTGCGAGCGACGCGCAGTAAGTATACGCGTTCTGTTTCATGGCAGCTTCGTGCGGCCCACGAGAAGAACGCTTCGGTTCTTGTGAGGGAGGCCGCCACAATCTTAACAGCTACGGGGTCCGGGGCAGCGTCAAGTACGGACAGATCGCCTTCCGCAAGTGCATGGGCTAATGAACCTAGCCCAGCCGCTTCCTTGTTTTTGGCAAGGCTTGCCATCTCGCGCAGGCTCACCCGAGGTGGGTGGCTGAGCAGTTTGGTCGCGTACGGCCAGCATTCTTCGAATGCTATGACGCCAGCGCGAGTATTCAGCCACACTGAATCGCCCCGTTCTGCGAGACGATATGCGACAGTTTCGGCAAGGCGAGCATCACCTCTCCGCACTGCCTTTTGAAGGAGAGATCGAAGTAGAGGCCGAACCGCCGTGCGTTGGGTTTCCTGGCTATTTCGCATGCATTCAAGGTGTGAAGAAGTAACCGATACGCTTGGGTTTATCAGGGTCCTGATATTCGGTTTTGCAGTTGCATACATCGCAGATCCTACGTTCTATTTGCACTCGGATTCCCGCCTTCGCAACTGCCTCCGAAATAGCACCTTGTGCTGCCACATAATCCTCGCTGACATCAGGTGCGCTAAGCCTGGGCTCATCGAGGATGATGCGTTCTAGCGTGTCCGAAAAAGGAATGATTCCGTTGGGGCTGCGGATCGTGATCATATGGTCGAAATAGCCAACTTTCAGACCGGCTGCAAGCTCGGGCATTGTTAAGAAGTAGCGCTGGTCATTGGGAAGTCCTTTCCATTTCGTCGGGTTGCAGCGCGTGACTAGCACAGTCGAATTCAAGGGGAGGCGCAACAGCAGTTTTGCATCCATCACGAAAAGCACAGGCCCGTAGAAATTTCGACGCCGGAGAACACTATGTATGTCGTGCGTGTCAACGAAAATGTCATACCAAATTTCATATTCGCGATCCTCTTGGTCTGAAATTTGAGATGTTTGCGGGAGCTTGCGGTCCATCACTTCCCCTCGTGACGCCAGACCGCCCAGTCGCAGCAAGCTGAGGCTGGTCTTGACGCTGTTCGCATGGTAAAGCTTGTCACTGCCCCGTGCCATAAGCACTTCGTATACTTCTTGGCCTGTCATGATTTTTCCCGAAGTTCGCTGCTTCCTGATTATAGTCGCCCTGCTTTTACGAACAATTAATCTAATTAGCTAGATTTTCACCGGCTTTTCCGAATCCTCCTGGTAAGGGTCTCCCAAGAATGGGGAACCGCCCTGGGCGTATGGTCGCTTAGTCAAGCCAGTTTTATTAGAATATTGGTACGGCTCATGACATAGTAACTTCACGATTAGCTCCTCAAAGGGGCTGCCAGCAATCTGAGACAAAGGATATCAAAGGTTTCTTGCTAGGCGATCAGCTCAGGAACGTGAATATCCGTTAAAGCTGAAGGCTGTACGAAATCGCGACTTACTTGCGGTTTTAAGAGTCTTCCATACCTTGCTGAACTCAAAAAAAATCGATCTTGTAGCTATCTGAGAAATCGAGATTGAAGATTTTTGAAAAGCACACGTTTTCATTTATCCTACGCTGCGCAGCAGATATAGGCTATGAAAACCAAACGGACAGCAATGGGTTGCGGATTCAACCGGTGGATGCAACGGTCTGATCAAATCGTTGTGCCGGTGTTTCGTAGTTTAAGGTTTTCCTGGGGCGCTCATTCAATCGCCTTGCGATGGCGTTGAGCTTAGCTTGCGAGTAGTCAGACAAGTCAATTCCTTTTGGCAAATATTGCCGTATAAGGCCGTTGGTGTTCTCGTTCGTTCCACGTTGCCAGGGATTCTGAGGATCGCAGAAAAACACCTTGATATCTGTAGCCAGAGTGAATCGCTTATGGTCGGCCATCTCCTTGCCTCGATCCCAAGTGAGCGACTTATAGAGTTCCCGTGGCAGCTGTCGAGCATGTTTGATCAACCCATTGACCACCGTTTCGGTATCCTTGCCTGCCACCTTCACCAGCATGACATAGCGCGTCTGACGTTCCACCAGAGTCGCAATCTGACTGTTACTGCTGCCAAATAGCAAGTCTCCTTCCCAGTGTCCCGGGACCGCACGGTCTTCCGCTGAAGCGGGACGTTCGCTAATCGAAACCGCATCGACAATCCGGCCATGGCTGTCTGCCTTTTGCGTATGGCGACGGGAGCGACGCATGGCCCGCGTACGTCGCAAATGCGCCAGCAGCTCCTTCTTCAGTGCGCCGCGTGCCTGGATAAAAAGCGTGCGATAGATGGTTTCGTGCGACACCTGCTGTTCCCTATTACCAGGATAGGCGCACTTCAGCCATCCAGCGATCTGCTCCGGTGACCACTGTAGTTGGAGCTTCTCAGCCACAAGGTGCGCTAAGGCTCGATTGTCGGCCAATTTACACGTTTTAGGACGAAGGGCCCGACCCCATGCGGCCTGTTCTGCCAGGCTGGCACGATAATCCGGTGGCCCTCCGTTACGATTGACTTCCCGGCTGATCGTGGAGGGCGACCGCTTGAGCCTCATGGCAATTGAGCGGATCGAGTGACCCGCAATCAGGCCTCGTGAGATCTCTTCGCGTTCGGCGAACGTCAGCGCCAGGCGGGATCGACATCTTGGCACTGGCTGTATGCCGCCGGTCTCTGCAAGTATCCCCTGAATCGAGGAGTGGTTCCGATCAAACAACTGAGCGATCTGTTGAAGCGATTCGCCCTTACGCCAGCGCTCCCACATCAGGGCTTTCTGGCTTTCTGTGTAGTAGATCCGAGGCCTCTGCTTCATCTGCGACACTCCTTCTGCTCACGTAGCTTCTAGTATGTTGCATCCACCGGTTGAATCCGCAGTCGTTAGCCGCCTTTAGCGGGCGGTCGTTCTCGCCCCATAACGGACATCGGACCGTTAGCATCTCACCCAAAGTAATTCCGACGAAGACTACAAAAAACAATCTTACGATTGATCGTCCTGAACCGCCTCTCCACTACCAACGTCCATCGGGACGCCGGGATGGTTGTTCCAGTCGCATGCACCGCAGCTGAGAAAGTAATCGCCATCTGGCGGAATGTCGATATCGAAGAAGGTCCGGATGTTCCGTGAGCGACAGGAGGGGCATTCTTCCGCTCCTCCTGTTCTCTGTCGTGCGAGAAGTTGGATGAATGTACTCAATGTGGCTCCGCAACCGCCTATCGCAATCTCTGTTGCCACTCTGTCCGCGTTCCGAGAGTGTGTTAGCCAGTTCACAAGTTGCCACGTTTCCTTTGCGTGGCTCTTGAGATACTGGCGTAGGCGCTCGTTACTTCCACCTCCGCATAGGCCATTCAATAGCACATCCGTCCAGCTTATGAAGTTAGCGACTTGTGGAGTGTCCACGCCTTCAGGCAGGACAACTCTGCGATGCACAGCAGTCGTGAGCGAAATCAGGCCCTCACGTAGAAGCATACCGATAGCCTGCAAATCCTCAACCTCAATCGCATGCCCGAAACGCTCTTCAGCTTGCTCGAATCTTCTCAAGACTTCATCGAAGGGCGTTGGGTCATGCCCGTCGGGCGAGCTTGAGCGGCTACGAACTCTTGCCATCAGTCCAACATGGAACGAAAGTGTGTAGTCCAAGCTTGGAAAGTGTTGTTGCGAATAGAGGTTAGTAGGGTTTGTGATGACCCACCACCTGCCTTGATCAGTAGTCACGTCCCATATCTCATACGGATCGCCCAGAACAACTTCGCGCTTCACTCGCTCTACGTGACTGACAACCTCATCACGCGCCTGGCTGTGGACATAGTCGGCAATGTCCTGCTCGGCGAACGGATCACGCTCGACCGAGTAGCGGTGAAGGTATTCGGCAGGGACCGGATGATCGGGCGGTAGTGCGCAGGCATCTTCCGCGCCCAAGAGCGCGTTTGGCTTAACGTTTTCGGCAGTCATCTGTGTCGTTTTGGCTTCGCTAGAGTTTGACTATTATGAATCTCTCGGGAAAGGGAGCCTCTGGTCCGAGGGTCACTTACACTGATGTCCGCTCCTGGCCGATTGTAGCCGTAGCCTGATGACTGAACTCGACCCACAGGCGCCATTCGCGGAAACTCCTTGAGAGGCCGTTTGTCGGACCCTCTGCAATCGCAAGCAGTCCGACAACCCCGCGCGCTAAGCCAACTGTGCAGCGAGATTTCCAAGTCGGGCCTTTAGCATTGCCCGAAGGTTTGAGTCTGCGCCGATCAGGGTGAGCGCGGCCCTTTCATAATCCGAACGCCCATTAAAATGCAATGCTTTCGCCAGATTGTGAAGTACCTTTGATTCCCTGATAGGGTATCGAGACACGACGGCATTGACGTCTTCAGCAGCAATCATCTGGTTGATACGATCTAATTCCGCTGGATACGGCGATGCAATGGTGATTGCGACTTCAGCGGCGCTTCCCTCTATCATCGACTGCCGTTCGGGCAACGAAAGCAGCAACTTGTCCCGCATTTGACGTTCTGCGATCCGGCTGGCAAGGTGTTCGACCGTTCCTTTCATATTAAGCGCCGCTAAAGCCGCCGCTTTCGCTTCAGCCAATATCTGGTCCGCAGGCAAGCCGAAAATCCGCGCTTGCTGGACGGCCAGCGCTCCTAAAACATCCGCAGAATAGTAAAGGCTTTCAACGGCGAAAATTGGCAATGGGTAGATGCCATTGGATTCTAATTCTGCCATCCGGTCCGCTCCCATTCCGTCGTGGTCAACGAGTCCGAAAGCTTGCGCTCGATGCAGTGACTCCACAGCACGCAACCCTTCTACTGCACGCATGACCTCGCGGCAGCTTTCGCGTGACCGAACTGACACCGACGGAAATAGAAGAGCATACAAAGGTTGATCGAGGCTTGTCGAAGTTCCCTCTATAAACAAGATCTTTCGACGCGAGCCTATCAGATCGACGCGCAACCATTCAGGAATCTGACCAGGATCGTTCAAGACATCGATTTCCCATGCGGCGATATCCCCTCCTTGCCACGTACTACCGCGAACAAGGATTACGCTTGCCGAGGGCGAGCTGCCGGGGAGATCGAGCTCGTGTGTACACACGACAAAGCCACATTCCGGCCGTTCGGAAATGAGGGCTTTAAGCAGAGGAACGACAATGGATGGGTGCAGGTGGAGCTCAGGCTCGTCGATAAGAAAAATAGCACGATCGGGAGCAGCGACTACCTCAGCGGCGAACACAAGTGCTGCTCGCTCGCCATCAGACATCCGAGCAAAACTATAGATGGCGCCTGACTGCTTGGCTCGAAGCTCGCCTCCGTCGATCAACATGCTGATGGGCAAATTCGCTTGAGCCAAAAGGGCGTTTACGCGGTCGAGTGGCGAGTTGCTGGACTGAAGTCGAGCGACCGCCGCCGACTTTGCGCCATCAATCTTTATCTCGTTCGCTGCGTCAATCTTGTACTGCGTCTCCGCAGCCTGTAGATCGTGAATGGCCTTTTCGTTTCTTGAAGTCCCGGAAATCGACCGCCACCGCGTATCAGGTGAGGCATCCCAACTGCGAAGATTCTGCTCGAGATTTCGGCGCGACGCGGGTGTCAGAGATAGACTTTCGCTGTCAAAATAACTTGGGCGGGAACCCGGCATGTAAACAACCGCAGGGCCGAACTGCCCGGACAGGCGGTTCACTAACGCAGATTTTCCAGTTCCGTTACGACCCAGAATGAAGACTGGACGACCCGCCTCGACTTCGACGGTAGTAGCCATTCCCTGCCCCGAGGGAATTTGAATAACCGCGAGTTGCTTACTCGGCTGACCTGACTCCATGAATCAAAACTCCTTGCACTGCAGATGATTGGCTCTCACCGTAACGGATCCCGGCGTCTTATTTCGCTAGCAATCATATGCGATCTAACTTAAAGCATGGCAACAATCCATCGGTGTATTTCCAACGACTCCTTCGTCAGTGAAGGTCATTCGATGCGACGCCCACGAACGTCTCAAACTGGCCGAAAGCAGCCAGCATAGTGAGTTTGCTCCTGAAAAGAGCATCCAAGCCCAGAAAACCACCCAAACAAGGTTTTTTTGAAGCCTACCCAAGCCCATTTTGGGCCCGTAGCTAGCATCATCAGCACTCGCTTTAGGTGTTTTTCGGAGTTCCAAACTGAGCAGCGGAAATTCCAAACCCAGCGGCGTTCAACAACCACGCCAGGAAGACGGGCGAACCAGGGCTCATCCGCGATACACCCTCAACCCCTCAACATCCAACACCGTGAATTCCCGCCCCCGCACCCGGATCAGGCCGCGCTCGCTGAGTTCGCGCAGGATGCGGGAAAAGTGCTCCGGCGTCAGGTTCAGGCGCGAAGCGATGACGGACTTGCTGATCTCGATGCGAAACGGCTGCCCCGCCTCGCCGGGCCACTCGCGCAGCAGGAAGGCGATCAGGCGCTGGGCGCCGGTGTGCAGGGTGTAGGCTTCCACGTCGCCCATCAGGCTGTACAGCCGCCGGCTCAGGCCCGCGAGCATCTTGCGGGCCACCCCCGGATGGCGGTCGATCTGCTCGAACAGCACGTCGCGGCCGACGTGCAGCAGCAGCGTGTCGCGCAGGGCCTCGGCCGTGACGATGTAGTTCTGGCCCATGAACATCAGGGCCTCGCCGAAGCCGTCGCCCGGCCCGATCAGGCGCACCACCCGCTCGACCCCGGACGCCGAGACGAACACCAGCTTGATCTGCCCGTAGACCACCACGTGAAAACCCACGCAGGGGTCGCCCCGATGAAAGATGATCTCGCCGCGCCGCGCGGAGATTTCGCTGGTCCCCTGGACGATGGGCTCCAGTTCGGACGCCGGCAGCTCGTTGAACAGCGGCACCTGAGCCAGCAGATCGCGGATGCGCCCGTGGCGCGGCGCATCGTCGCCCGCGCGTCCAGGGCCACGATGCGCTCCCGGATTGCTAGAATCCCGATCATGATCCGCGCCTTGTATACCGTGCTGGGCTCGATTGCCCTGGCGCTGGGCGTGCTGGGGATTTTCCTGCCCCTGCTGCCCACCACGCCCTTCCTGCTGCTGGCGGTCTTCTGCTATGCGCGCGGTTCGCGGCGCCTGCATGTCTGGCTGATGTCCCATCGTGTCCTGGGTCCGTATATTCGCGACTTTCAATCGGGGCGCGGCATCCCCTTGCGCAGCAAATGCCTGGCGATGGCCCTGATGTGGCCGTCCCTGGCCCTGTCGGCCTGGATCATGCCCGTGCCCTGGGCCCGCTGGCTGCTGCTGATTCCCGGCATCGGCGTCACGATCTACCTGTGGCGCCTGCCGACGCGTCCGCGCGGCGGCCCGCCGGAATCCGACGATCAGATCAATTTCGAATAGGTCGCCACCCGGGGTCGGCGCACATACTGGTCGAACACCATGGAAAAGGCGCGCACGAAGACCCGCCCCCGGGGCAGCACCCGAATGCCCTGGTCGTCGATCTCCAGCAGACCCGCGTCCGCATAAGGCCGCAAGCGCGCCAGTTCATCGGAAAAACAGGACTGGAAGGACTGACCGTGGCGATCCTGGAAGGCGGCGAAATCCAGCGGCGTGCTGCACATCAGCGTCATGATCACTTCCCGGCGGATGACGTCGTCGGGACTGAGGTCAAAGCCTTTGGAGATCGGCAGTTCGCCGCGTTCCAGGGCATTGCGGTAGGCGTTCAGGGAATGCTGGTTCTGCACGTAGGCATTGCCGATCTTGCCGATGGCGGAAATGCCGAAGCCCACCAGATCGCATTCGGCGCGCGTGGTGTAGCCCTGGAAATTGCGATGCAGGCTGTGATCCAGCCGCGCGCGGTTCAATTCATCGTCGGGCTTGGCGAAGTGATCCAGGCCGATATAGACATAGCCCGCCGCCAGCAGCCGGCGCACCGACATCAGGAAGATCTGCAGCCGGGTATCGGCCGACGGCAGGTCTTCTTCGCGGATCAGGCGCTGGGACTTGAAGCGGTCGGGCAGGTGCGCGTAGTTGTACAGCGCGACGCGATCGGGGGACAGTTCGATCAGCTGATCCAGGGTGCGGCTGAAGCTGTCCAGGGTTTGCAAGGGCAGGCCGTAGATCAGATCGGCATTGATGGACTGGAAGCCATTGTCGCGGCTGGCCTGCAGGGCGGTGCGCACCATGTCGTAGGGCTGGACGCGGTTGACGGCTTCCTGCACCCGGGGATCGAAATCCTGCACGCCGAAACTGGTGCGGTTGAAACCCAGCCCCGCCAGCATGGCCAGGGAATCGGGCGTCACCGTGCGCGGGTCGATCTCGACCCCCAGTTCCGCGTCGGGCGTGAAGTCGAAATGGCGGCGGATGTGTTCCATCAGCGAGGTCAATTCCGCCGCGCTCAGGAAGGTGGGGGTGCCGCCCCCCAGGTGCAGCTGGATCGTCTGTCGCGACGCGCCCAGGTGCTGGCTGACCATGTCCATTTCCCCGAACAGGATGTCCAGGTATTCCGCCGAGCGGCTGTGGTCTTGCGTGATGATCTTGTTGCAGCCGCAAAAATAGCATAGCGATTCGCAGAACGGCAGGTGCACGTATACCGACAAGGGAGCCGGCCGTTCGGCGGCCGCCCGGCGCGCCAGGTGCTCTTGGTAGGACGAGGCCGGATAATCGCGCTGGAAGCGGTCTGCCGTCGGATAGGACGTGTATCGGGGGCCGGACTGATCGAAACGGCGGATCAGCGCCTCGGAAATTTCCAGATCCGGGAAAGCGATGGTCTGCTCATCGCGGGTGTCTTGCGCCGCCCCGGAATGGCGGGCGGTGTCGGGTGAGTTCATGCGGTACGCTCCTGAAGCCGCGCCAGGGTCTCCTGACCCTGAATCACAACAGGCCTCATTGTCCTGTATCCAAAGGCATTGTCATGCGAAATGCATGCATCCGGCTTGACTCAAGTCAAGCCACCGAGTTCGCGTATCATAATTGGTCAGCTGAAATTCAAGAATCGATAATATCCCCATGCTCCTGACTCTGATCCTCGCGATCCCGTTTGCCGGTAGCCTGTGCGCCGCACTGCTGCCCTCGAACGCGCGCAGGGCCGGCGCCTGGATCGCGGGCGGCAGCGCCCTGGCCTGCCTGGCGCTGACCCTGGCGGCCACGCCCGAGGTCGCCGCCCTGGGCGTGATCAAGCTCAGCATCCCCTGGATCCCCACTCAGGGGGTCGACCTGACCCTGCGCATGGACGGCTACGCCTGGCTCTTCGCCGTGATCGTGTCGGCCATGGGGGCGCTGATCGCCCTGTACGCGCATTACTACCTGTCGGACCAGGATCCCGTGCCGCGCTTTTTCACGTTCCTGCTCAGCTTCATGGGCGCCATGCTGGGGGTCGTGCTGGCGGGCAACCTGATCCAGCTGCTGGTGTTCTGGGAACTGACCAGCCTGTCGTCCTTCATGCTGATCGGCTACTGGCAGCACCGCCCCGAAGCCCGGCGCGGCGCCCGCATGGCGCTGCTGGTGACGGGCGGCGGCGGCTTCTGCCTGCTGGCCAGCATGCTGATCATCGGCCACATCGTCGGCAGCTACGACCTGGACGCCGTGCTGGCCGCCGCCGGCGAAATCCGCAGCCACCGCTGGTATCCCATCCTGCTGGTGCTGCTGGCCCTGGGCGCCCTCACCAAAAGCGCCCAGTTTCCCTTCCATTTCTGGCTGCCCAACGCCATGGCGGCCCCCACTCCGGTATCAGCCTATCTGCATTCGGCCACCATGGTCAAGGCGGGCGTCTTCCTGCTGGCGCGCTTCTGGCCGATCTTTTCCGGCACCGACTGGTGGACCTGGACCATCGGCGGCGCGGGCCTGTGCTCGCTGCTGCTGGGGGCCTACGCCGCGACCTTCCAGCGCGACATCAAGAGCGTGCTGGCCTATTCCACCATCAGCCACCTGGGCCTGATCACCCTGCTCCTGGGGATGAACAGCCGGCTGGCGCTGGTGGCCGCCGTCTTCCACATGGTCAACCACGCCACCTTCAAGGCGTCGCTGTTCATGGCGGCGGGGATCGTCGATCACGAAAGCGGCACCCGCGACCTGACCCGCCTGTCGGGCCTGCGCACGCTGATGCCCCTGACCGCCACCCTGGCCATGGTGTCGGCGGCCGCCATGGCGGGGGTGCCGCTGCTCAACGGCTTCATTTCCAAGGAAATGTTCTTCGCCGAAACCATCTTCATCACGGGGCACTGGGCCAGCCGCTGGGGGCTGCCGCTGGCGGCCGTCATCGCGGGGGCCTTCAGCGTGACCTATTCCCTGCGCCTGATCCTGCAGGTCTTTTTCGGGCCCCCCGCCACCGATCTGCCGCGCACGCCGCACGACCCGGCCCGCATGATGCTCATCCCCTGCACGATCCTGGTCGTGATCTGCCTGTCCGTCGGCATCCTGCCCAACCTGACGCTGGGCGCCATCCTGGACATGGTCATGCGCGGCCTGCTCGGATCCCGCGTGCCGGTGTTCGACCTGCAGGTCTGGCACGGCATCAACCTGCCCCTGATCATGAGCCTCATCGCCATGGTGGCTGGAATCGGCCTGTATCTGGCCCTGCGCGAACGGGACCGACGGGCGCCCGGCCAGGTGCCGCTGATCTACCGCCTGGACGGCCGCCAGAGCTTCGAAACCCTGCTCGAAGCCATCGACGGCGGCTCGTCCCGGCTGCTGGGCTGGCTGCAGAGCCAGCGGCTGCAGCTCCAGGTCCTGCTGCTGGTGCTCTGCACCCTGGGCGTGGCCGCGCTGCCCCTGCTGCGCGGCGGCTGGTGGCCGCAGGCCGCCGCCAGCGACACCCCGCTGCAGTGGTCCTTCGGCCTGATGTGGCTGATGGGCGGGGCCTGCGCCGTCGCCGCCGCCTATCAGGCCAAATACCACCGCACCGCGTCGCTGATGCTGGCGGGCGCCACCGGCCTGATCACCTGCGTGACCTTCGCCTGGCTGTCCGCGCCGGACCTGGCCCTGACGCAACTGGCGGTCGAAGTCGTCACCACCGTGCTGATCCTGCTCGGCCTGCGCTGGCTGCCGCCGCGCATCGAGGAATTCTCCGGCGCGACCTGGCGCAGCATCCAGTGGCGCCGGCGGCGGGACTTCGCCGTGGCGGTGGCGGGCGGCGCCGGGCTGGCGATCCTGGCCTACGTCATGATGGTCCGTCCCCCGGCCCATTCCAGCATTTCGGGCTTTTTCGTCCAGCAGGCCTGGCCGCTGGGAGGCGGGGCCAACGTCGTCAACGTCATCCTGGTGGACTTCCGCGCCTTCGACACCTTCGGCGAAATCACGGTGCTGGCGATCGTGGCCCTGTGCGTATATGCCCTGCTGCGGCGCTTCCGGCCGCCCGCCGAGGCCCTGGCCGCCTCCCCCGGCCTGCGCCGCGTCCTGCAGCAGGTCCCGGCCCCCGAACCGGACATCAAGGCGCCGCTGCCCGACGGCCTGATGCGCATCCCGGCCGTGCTGGTGCGCCTGCTGCTGCCGGTGTCCACCCTGATTTCCCTGTACTTCCTGCTGCGCGGCCACAATCTGCCCGGCGGCGGCTTCGTGGGCGGCCTGGTCATGGCCACCGGCATCATCCTGCAGTACATGGTCGGCGGCATCCTGTGGGTCGAGGCCCGGCCGCTGATCCGGCCGCAGGTCTGGATCGCGCTGGGCCTGCTGGTGGCGGGCGGCGCCGCGATGGCCGTCTGGTGGGCCGGCCAGCCCCTGCTGTCGGCCTACTCGCTGGACCCGGTCCTGCCCCTGGTCGGCGCCGTCCACCTGTCCAGCGTGCTGGTGTTCGACCTGGGGGTCTACATGCTGGTGGTGGGCGCCACCATCCTCTTCCTGATCGCGCTGGCCCACCAGTCCCTGCGCTTCCACCGCAACATCACCGAACCGGCCGACGCGCCGCTGGAGACCTGACCATGGAATGGATACTGGCTCTGGCCATCGGCGTGCTGGCGGGATCGGGCATCTGGCTGCTGCTGCGCCCGCGCACCTTCCAGTTCATCATGGGGCTGGCCCTGATGGCCTATGCCGTCAACCTGTTCATCTTCGCCATGGGCCGCCTGCGCCTGGACGCCCCGCCCGTCATCGATCCCCACTGGACCGATCCGGCCCGCTATGCCGATCCCCTGCCCCAGGCCCTGGTGCTGACGGCCATCGTCATCGGCTTCGCCACCACCGCCCTGTTCCTGGTCGTGCTGCTGGCCTCGCGCGGCATGAGCGACACCGACCACGTCGACGGCGAGGAACACCGCTCATGACGCTCTGGATGCAGAACCTGCCGGTGCTGCCGGTCCTGATTCCCCTGATGGCGGGCGCCCTGATGCTGCTGACGCGCGACAGCCATCGGCCCCTGCGCGTGAGCCTGGGGGCCGTGTCCCTGACGCTGCAGATCGCGGCCGCCCTGATGCTGATCCGGGCCACCCAGGGCATCGGCGGATCCCTCTGGCCCGACGACATCGGCGTCTACCGGCTGGGCAACTGGCCGGCGCCCTTCGGCATCGTCCTGGTGGCCGACCGCCTGTCGGCGCTGATGCTGGGCCTGACGGCCATCCTGGGGCTGTGCGCCTGGGTGTATGCCACGGCGCGCTGGGACCGCGCCGGCAGCCACTTCCATCCCCTGTTCCAGCTGCAGCTGATGGGCCTGAATGGCGCCTTCCTGGCCGGCGACCTCTTCAATCTGTTCGTCTTCTTCGAAATCCTGCTGACTGCGTCCTACGGACTGATGCTGCACGGCTCGGGCAAGCGCCGCGTGGGCGCCGGCCTGCACTACATCGGCGTCAACCTGATCGCGTCGTTCCTGCTGCTGGTCGCCATCGCCCTGATCTACGGGCTGACCGGCACCCTGAACCTGGCCGACCTGTCGGTGCGGGCGCTGGCCCTGACCGGGTCCGACCGCCAGCTGTTCGACAGCGCCGCGGCGATTCTGGGGGTCGCCTTCCTGATCAAGGCGGCCGCCTGGCCCCTGAACTTCTGGCTGCCCAACGCCTATTCCGAGGCCTGCGCCCCGGTGGCCGCCCTGTTCGCCATCATGACCAAGGTCGGCATCTACGCCCTGCTGCGCATCGGCTCGCTGCTGCTGCCCGCCGGCGCCCCGGCCGCCTTCGGCGGCGCCTGGATGTTCCCGGCCGGCATCGCCACCCTGGCCTTCGGCACTCTGGGCATGCTGGCCAGCACCCAGCCGCGGCGCATTGCGGCCTATGCCATCATCACCTCCTCGGGCACCCTGTTCGCGGCGCTGGGCATGCCGGGCATCACCCTGACCGGACCGGCCCTGTACTATCTGCTCAGTTCCGTGATGGCCCTGGGCGCCCTGTTCCTGCTGCTGGAACTCACCGAGCGCAGCCAGTCCTTCGGGGCGGACATCCTGGCCGTCACCCAGGAAGCCTTCGAGGCCGACGAGCCCGACGACGCCAGCCTGTCCGAACAGGTCGTGGGCGCGCCGCTGCCCGCCACCATGGCCTTCCTGGGGCTGAGCTTCTTCGCCTGCGCCCTGCTCATCATCGGCCTGCCGCCCCTGTCGGGCTTCGTGGCGAAATTCTCCCTGCTGTCGGCCGCGCTGCGCACCGCCGAGTTCGGCGCCCCCACCGTCAACGTCTGGCTGCTGGTGGCCGCCATGCTGGGATCCGGCCTGGCCTGCCTGATGGCCCTGGGCCGCTGCGGGGTGCGCCTGTTCTGGATTCCGGAACAGCTGCGCGTCCCGACCCTGAAATTCAACGAGATCATCCCCATCCTGGTGCTGCTGGGGGCCTGCGCCGCGCTGACCATCCAGGCCGGCCCCGCCATGAGCTACCTGGAAGATACGGCCCGCTATCTGGACCAGCCGGCCCGCTACGTCCAGGCCGTGCTGGGCCCCGCCCCCGCGGAGGCGCCACGATGATGAGACGCCTGCTGGGATTCCTGCCCCTGCCCTGCCTGCTGCTGGCCCTGTGGCTGGTCCTGAACGACAGCCTGTCGGCCGGGCAGATCGCGCTGGGCCTGGCGATCGCCGTCACGCTCAGCCTGCTGGCACCCATCCTGCGCCCGGTGCGCGCGCGCCTGCGCCACCCCTGGACGGCCCTGCGGCTGATCGCCCGCGTCGCCCGCGACATCGTGCTTTCCAACTATCTGGTCAGCCAGCGCATCCTGCGCGGGGACGCCTCCTCCGCGCGGTCCGGTTTCCTGGACATTCCCCTGCGGATCCGCGATCCCCACGGCCTGGCCGCCCTGGCCTGCATCGTCACCTTCACGCCGGGAACCGTCTGGGCGGGACACGACACCGAACGCAACGTCCTGACCCTGCACGTGCTGGACCTGTCCGACCCGGCGGGCCTGACGCGCGTCATCCAGGACCGCTACGAACGCCCGCTGATGGAGATCTTCGAATGAGCACCGTACTCTTGAACTGGGCGGGCGGCTTCGCCCTGCTGTGTTTCGTCCTGGGCCTGGGCTGCGCCGCGATCCGCCTGATCCGGGGGCCGCGCGCCGAAGACCGCATCCTGGCCCTGGACACGCTCTACATCAACGGCATGCTGATCCTGCTGGTGCTGGGCCTGCGCTTCGAGGCGGGCCTGTACTTCGACGTGGCGCTGCTGATCGCCCTGTTCGGCTTCGTCGGCTCGGCGGCCCTGGCCAAGTTCCTGCTGCGCGGCGAGGTGATCGAGCCATGAACGAACTGCCTCTGTGGGCGGCCATCCTGGTGGCCCTGCTGCTGATCCTGGCCGGCCTCGTCACCCTGATCGGCTCGCTGGGCCTGCTGCGGCTGCGCACCTTCTACCAGCGCATGCATGCCCCGACCCTGGGCATGACGCTGGGCGCGTTCTGCGTCGCCCTGGCCGCCACGCTGGTGGCCAGCCTGCTGCAGGGCCGGCCGATCTTCCATGAATGGCTGATCTGCCTGTTCCTGTTCATGAGCGCGCCCGTCACGGCGATCCTGCTGATGCAAAGCGCCATTCGCCGCCGCATCGCGCCCGCCGCCCCGCCCGATCAGCCCCCCGCCGGCCCCGCCCGGGCCGACGCGGAGCCGCCCGCCGTCTGAGCATATTTGTAACATTCGGCTCAGGGGGAACCCTTACACTGGACGAGTCCCCTGAACCGGGCCGGGATAGCGCCCGGGATTCAAGAAGGAGTGCTCGATCATGCGTCACGCATTACAGAAATCTCTGCAAGCCGGCCTGCTGGCCGTCGGCCTGGGCGGCATCGCGCTATTCGCCCCCGGCGCTCAGGCCGCCGGCCCCCAATCCCAATATCAGCAGGACGTGGAACGCTGCAACACCACGCCCGGCATCGACAAGCAGGCCTGCCTGCACGAAGCCGGCGCCGCCGCGCAAGCCGCCCGGCAGGACAAGCTGACCACTCCGTCCATGCAGACCGAAGATCGCAACCGCACCCAGCGCTGCGACAGTCTGCCCGCCGATCAGCGCCAGGACTGCATGACGCTGATGGACAACGCCAACACGCGCACGCAAGGCTCGGTCCAGTCCGGCGGCGTCCTGCGCGAAACCACCATCACCATTCCGGCCCCGACGGGCTCCTGATCGCTCACAGTTCCATCTGCATGCCCATTTCCACCACCCGGTTGGGCGGGATCTTGTAGAACCGGGTGGTGCGGCTGGCATTGCGGGCCATGAAGGCGAACAGGTGGCGGCGCCAGCTCTGATGCCAGGGCAGGCGCCGCACCACGATGACGGTCTGACGCGACAGGAAATACGAAGTCTGCATCGGCTCCAGGTTCAGGTCGGAGACTTCCTGGGCGATCTGCTCCACCACCTGGGGCACATTGGGTTCCTGCTTGAAGCCCCAGCGGGCCACCGCCTGCCAGCTGCTGCGGCTGACGCGTTCGACCCGCACCCGCTCGCTGAACGGCACATACGGTTCGTCCGCCACCTCGATGGTCAGGAACAGCGCCTGTTCGTGGAGCACCTTATTATGTTTCAAATTGTGTAGAAGCGCCGGCGGCACCGTGCCGACGATCATGCTCATGAAGACGGCGGTGCCCGGCACGCGGGTGGGCGGATAGGCTTCCAGGGATTCCATGAAACTGACCAGGGGCTGATGGTCCCCGGCCAGCGTGTCGTGGATGCGCTGGCGCCCCTGCTTCCAGGTCACCATCAGCGTCAGCAGCGCGATCCCCACCATCAGCGGCAGCCAGCCGCCTTCATGCAGCTTCAGGGTGTTGGACGTGAACAGCAGGATATCGATCAGCAGGAACAGGGTGATGAGCGTCAGCCAGGCGGCGCGCCGCAGCCCGCGCGAGGCGCGCGGCAGCACGGCGAAGGCCAGCAGCGAAGTCATCAGCATCGTGCCCGTGACGGCGAAGCCATAGGCGTGCGCCAGGCTGTCCGACGAGCGGAACGCCAGCGTCAGCACCAGGACGGCCAGCAGCAGCAGCCAGTTGACGCGCGGCAGGTAGATCTGCCCTTCTTCCCGGGCCGAGGTGTGCTGGATCACCATGCGCGGCCAATAGCCCAGCTGCACCGCCTGCCGGGTCACGGAAAACGCCCCCGAGATCACCGATTGCGACGCGATGATGGTGGCGACGGTCGCCAGTCCGACCAGCGGGATCAGCCCCCATTCCGGCGCCAGCAGGAAAAAGGGATTGCGGATGGCCGACGGATCGCTCAGCAGCAAGGCACCCTGGCCGAAATAGCACAGCACCAGGGCTGGCAGCACCAGGGCGAACCAGGCCCGGCGGATGACGGGGCCGCCGAAGTGGCCCATGTCGGCATACAGGGCTTCCGCGCCGGTCAGGGCCAGCACCAGGGCGCCCAGCGCCAGAAAGGTCTCCCAGGGGGCATCCCCGATGAAACGCAACGCCCAGATCGGATTGACGGCTTGCAGCACCTGCGGCTGCTCGGCTATCCGCCAGCCCCCCAGGATGCCCAGCACCAGGAACCAGACCAGCATCACGGGGCCGAACAGGCGGCCCACCGTGCCCGTGCCGCGCGACTGCACCATGAACAGCGCCATGAGCACCACCACGGCGATCGGCACCACCCAGGAATCCAGGCCGTGCGACACGACCCCGATCCCTTCGACGGCCGACAGCACCGAAATGGCCGGGGTGATCATGCTGTCGCCATAGAACAGCGCCGCCCCGATCAGCCCCAGGATGGCCAGGCGCCAGCGCGTCCGCTCGGGGCGTCCGCGCATGGCCAGCTCCATCAGCGCCAGCGTGCCGCCCTCGCCCCGGTTGTCGGCGCGCAGGATGCAGGTCACGTATTTCAGCGACACCACCAGGATCAGCATCCAGAACAGGAGCGACAGCATGCCCAGGATGTGCTCGACATCCGGCGTTCCCGTTCCCGACAGGGCGACTTTCACGGTGTACAGCGGGCTGGTGCCGATGTCTCCGTATACGACCCCCAGGGCGCCGATCAGCAGCGCCGCCTGCGGGCTGCCGCTCGAGTCCGATGATTTTTGAGTGCTCATGATCTATTCTGCCCGCGTCAGACAGGCTCCCCGACGGGGCCCGGGAAAAATCAGGGTGATTCGGGTGCCCGCGAACGCGGGGCGGCTGATGACCTTCCACCACGCCCCATGGGCGCGGGCGATTTCACGCACGATGGCCAGGCCCAGGCCCGAGCCGCCGGACCCCGCATCCGCCGCCCGGTAGAAGGCCTCGAACACGCGCTCCAAGTCGTCGGCGCCGATCCCCGAGCCGTCGTCCTCCACCGAAAACGAAGGCGGATTGCTGATGACCCGCAACTGGATCAGCCGCGCCCCCTGGCCGTAGCGCAGGGCGTTGTCGATCAGGTTGCCCAGCAATTCGCCCAGCAGGACGGGGTCGCCGTCCACCCAGACGGGGGCCTCCGGGGCCGTCAGCTGCAATTCGATCGATTGGGCGCGCGCGCGGTCCAGCCATTCGGAACCCGCGCGGCGCATCCATTCGCAGAGATCCAGGCGCACGAAGCTGTCCTGGGGACGGGCGGCATGATCGGCGCGGGCCAGCACCAGCAGCTGCTGGCCCATGCGGATCATGTGGTCCGTCACGGACTTGATGCGATCCGCCCGCGTGCGGATGTCGTCGGACAGGTCCTGCCCCAGCATCAGTTCGGATTCCAGCTTCAGGCCCGCCAGCGGGGTGCGCAGCTGATGAGCGGCATGGCCGATGAAGCGGCGCTGCGCCTGCACGGAATCGTCCAGGCGCACCAGCAGATCGTTGAAATGCAGCACCAGGGGGGCGATTTCGCTGGGCAGCCCGGCCAGGTCCAGGGGCTGCAGGTCTTCGATGGAGCGCTGGCGGATCTGGTCGGCCAGCTGGTTGATGGACGTCAGTTCGAAGCGGATGCCGGAAATCAGCACCCAGACGAACAGCACCACCAGGAACCCCTGGGTCAGCAGCATCACCCAGAACAGATCGCGCAGCAGCCAGGGCTGGGGGCGGATGACGCCGGTCATGAACCAGGTGGCCAGCAGATCGATGGCCACCAGAATGAAGAAAGCCGGCAGCAGCCGGCGCACCAGTTTGCGGGCGAGGGAGTCCTGGGGCATCAGGCGCTCGAACAGGCTCAGCGCCTGTCGATCCTGACGGGGATCGGAACCTGCGGATGAATTAGGCACTTTCGACGTCGAGCAGGTAGCCGAAGCCGCGCACCGTCTGGATGCTGGCCCCGGTTCCGTCCAGGCGCTTGCGCAGGCGGTAGACATAGACTTCGACGGCATTTTCACTGAAATCGGCATCCCAGGCCGACAGGGAATTGACGATCTGCTGCTTGGTGACCACCCGCCCGGGGCGGGCCATCAGCATTTCCAGCACCGACAATTCGCGCACGGACAGGGCCAGGCGCTTGCCGCTGACGCGGATCTGGCGCCCCACCGTGTCGAAGGCCAGCGGCCCGCATTCCAGGATGGTCTGCGCCTGGCCGGCATGCCGGCGGGCCAGCGCACGGACCCGGGCCGCCAGTTCGGGCAGTTCGAAGGGTTTGGTCACGTAGTCGTCGGCGCCGGCATCCAGCCCCGCCACCCGGTCGTCCAGGCCGTCGCGCGCCGTCAGGATCAGCACGGGGATCTGCGACCCGCTCGCCCGCAGGCGCTGCAGGACTTCCAGGCCGCTGAGGCCCGGCAGGTTCAGGTCCAGCAGCAGCAGATCGTAGGCCTGGCCGGCCACGGCGCCCTCGACCCGGTCGCCGGACTGCAGCCAATCGACGGCGTAGCCCTGGCCGCTGAGGAATTCCTGGAGCGCATGCCCCAGGGTCGTGTCGTCTTCGATGACTAGTACTCGCATGGGGTGATTCTAGCCTGAACACGTCACTGCACGTCACCTGCGAAGGAAGGCCGTTACATAGCTGACAGGCGCATGAACACGGCCTTTCGAGGCGGCCGGGGCGTGGAACGGGCGGTCATCGACCGGGCCCGGACTTCAGCCCCCCAAGGCCGGCGCGGCCTTGCCGGCCGGGGCGGCGGGCGCCGGCTGGGTCACGAAGCCCAGGCGCTTCATGCCGGCCCGCCGCGCGGCCCCCATGATCTGCGCCAGCTCGCCGTAGCGGGTCTCCACGTCGGCGCGGATGCGCACCTCGGGCTGGGGATCGGCGCCGGCTTCCGCGGCGAAACGGGATTCCAGGTCCTCCAGGGCCACGGGCTGCTCGTTCCAGAACACCGCGCCGCTCGGGTCGATGGCCAGATCGACGACCTTGGGCTGCTGCTCCACCGGCTGCGCCGTGACCTGCGGCACATTGATGCGGATCGAATGGCTGAGCAGGGGCGCGGTGATGATGAAGATCACCAGCAGCACCAGCATCACGTCGATCAGCGGCACCATGTTGATCTCGGACATGGTCGTGCCCGGCCCCTTGGAATCGAAGCTGCCGAATGCCATGGTCAGGCCTCCCGGCTGCTGGCCAGGCTGATGTGGCGGCCATGGCGCTCGTGGCGCTCATGCGCCCCGTCGGCCACCTGCTGGCCCGTCGTCAGGAAGGTGAACAGGTCGTGTGCGAAGGCATCCAGCTGCGCCAGGTAGACGCGGTTCAGGCGCACGAAGGCGTTATAGGCCAGGACCGCCGGAATGGCGACCGCCAGGCCCAGGCCGGTCATGATCAGGGCCTCGCCCACCGGGCCGGCGATGCGGTTGATCGTCACGCCGTCGGCCATGCCGATGCTGAGCAGCGCGTGATACACCCCCCACACCGTGCCGAACAGCCCCACGAAGGGCGCGGTCGAACCGACCGAGGCCAGCACCGTCAGGCCGTTTTCCAGCCGGGCGGTTTCCTCGTCGATGACCTTGCGGATGGTGCGCGTGACGAAGGCCGCGGTCGAGCCGCTTTCCTCCAGCTTCAACGCCCCGTACTTGGCATGATGCTTCTGCGCATGGATGGCATGGCTGGCCAGATGGGCGAAGGGCTCTTCCGCCCCGTGCGTGGCGATTTCATTTTCCACCTGCTCCAGCGAACTGGCCGCCCAGAATTCCGCCAGGAATTTCCGCGAGCGCTGGCGGATGCGCAGATGCGTGAATCCCTTGGCCAGGATCAGATACCAGCTGGCCAGCGACATCAGCAGCAGGAAGCCGAACAGGGACTTGCCCACGGCATCGCTCTGCCCGATGAAATGCATCACGCCCTGGCTGGCCGCGCCGACGGCCGCCGCGGCGGGCGCGGCGCTCTGCGCCGTGGCGGCGGCGGCCTGGGCCGCCTCCGGCCCCGCCGCCTGGGCCAGCGCCATCACGGCGCTGCCGATCAGATCGATCATCATGTTCTGGAACTCCTGTCGGTCCAAGACCTATAAAACGAAATCAAAGGGAATGTCCACCAGCGCCTTGTAGGCGATGCCATTTTCCGTATAGGGGCGAAACCGCGCCTGTTGCATGGCCTGCACGGCCGCATCGTCCAGCCGCGCATAGCCCGAGGAACGTTGCACCGTGACGTGGGCGACCTGTCCCTGGGGAGAAATCAGCACCCGCAGGACCACCCGCCCCTGTTCGCCGCGCCGCTGCGACAGGCGGGGATACGTCGGACTGGGACGCCGGCCCAGGTAATCCACGCGACCGATGGAGCGCGGCCGGTCCGGGTCCACCGGCCGGGCCTCGCCGCGCGCCTGTGTGGCCTGCGCTGCGCCGCCCGCCGGGGCCTGCGTCGCGGGCGCGGCAGCCGCCGGCGGCGTCTCGCGCGCCGGCTGCGGCTTGGGCTGGGGTTTCGGTTTCAGCTGGATCTTCGGCTTGGGCTTGGGCTCAGGTTTGGGTTTGGGTTTGACGACCGGCTTGGGCGGCGGCGCTTCCGTGATGGCCTCCGGTTCCGGTTCCTCGACGACGGGCTCGGGCTCGGGGGCCGGTTCGATCACGGGTTCCGGATCGGGTTCGACGATGGGCTCCGGTTCCGGGATGTCCGGCAATTCCGCCGCGGGCGGCGCCGCGGGAGCCGGATCGACCGCCGGCCCCAATTCCACGAACTGGACGTCCAGCGCATCGGGCTGGCCCAGGGCGACCTGCGCCACGGGCGTCGACAGGATCATGGCCAGCACGGCCGCGTGCAGGCCAAGCGCCGCCACAGCGGCGGCCGTCTTCAGCCAGGGAAAACGCAAGGAAGGACCCGAACCCATGAACCCGGAAATGACAACAGTGAAAGCGGGATCTTAGCAGGAATGAAAACGATTCTCAATGCTAATTACAGAGCTTCTGCACGGATCGCGGCGGGATCGGCCGCTCCACCGAGCCCCCGAAAAAATATGATCACGACAAGCCAATGATTTTACTGAGATAAGTCTCGCGCCCTTCCGGGAATGAAACATAAACACACATTTTTCTTGAAACTTGATGCGCCTGTTTCCGGTCCTTTCAAAGACCCACTCACGAGGCCAGCTCATGATGTCCAGAATCCTTGCCCTATGCGCCGGCGCCCTGTGCGCCCTCAGTCTCCAGACCGCGGCCCTGGCGGCCGACGCGCCGCCCCCCGGCATCTACCTGTCCACCGACTACCCGGCCCTGACGCTGAAGGCGGGCGAGACATCCACGGTGTCCCTGAACCTGCACAACCAGGCCACGCCCCCTGAACGCCTGGCCCTGTCGCTGGAGGGCGTGCCCAAGGGCTGGACGGCCACGCTGCTGGGCGACGGACGGCCGGTGGCCTCCGCCATGCCCGGCAGCGACCAGACCCTGATGCTGAAGCTGCGCCTGGACATCCCGAAAGGCGATGCCGCGACGCACGGCGCCATCACCGTCCGTGCCGACAACGGCCAGCGCCACCTGAGCCTGCCGCTGGACATCACCCTGGCCAGGCAGTTGCCCGCCCAGCTGTCGGTGCAGCCGGACCTGCCCCAGCTGACCGGGTCGGCCCGCACCTCCTTCGACTACCAGCTGACCGTCAAGAACGACAGCGGCCAGGACGTGCTGGCCAGCCTCGCGGCCAGCGCGCCCCAATACTTCGACACCTCGTTCACCGAAGGCTACGGCAGCCAGCAGATCAGCGCCGTGCCCATCAAGGCGGGAGAATCCAAGACCGTCAAGCTGCACGTGCGCCCGCCCGTGACGGCGACTTCCGGCGAACATGACATCGAAGTCAAGGTCGCCGCCGACGGCGCCCAGGCCAGCACCCGCCTGAAGCTCGACATCACCGGACAACCCGCGCTGAACCTGGCCGGCCGCGACGGGCTGATGAGCGCCAGCGCCCAGATCGGCGACGCCAGCAACGTCCCGCTGGAACTGCGCAACAGCGGCACGGCCGCCGCCCAGGACATCACGCTGGACGGCACGGCGCCCTCGGGCTGGAAAGTCGAGTTCAAGCCGGAACAGGTCGCCCAGCTGGACCCGGGCAAGACCGTCGAGGTCCAGGCCGTGATCACGCCGTCGGCGCAATCGCTGGCTGGCGACTACATGGTCAAGCTGCATGCGAAATCGGCGGGCCAGTCCGCCGACGGCGACCTGCGCGTCTCGGTCACGACCTCCGGCCTGTGGGGGGTCAGCGGCGCCATCCTGATCGCCGTGGCCCTGCTGGTGCTGATCGGCGCCGTGGCCCGGTACGGCCGCCGCTGAGCGGGTCCGCCATGAATCGGACCGCTCCCCAAACCCCGGCCGAGGACACGCCCGCCATCGCCGCCCAGGGACTGGGCAAGGACTACGGCGGCCGCGCCGTGGTCCAGTCCCTGAACTTCCAGGTCCGGAAAGGCGAAGTCTTCGGCCTGCTGGGCCCCAACGGGGCCGGCAAGACCACCACCATCCTGATGCTGCTGGGCCTGACCGAGGCCACGCGCGGCCAGGTCCGCGTGCTGGGGGAAGACCCCTGGCGCAACCCCCTGGCCGTCAAGCGCCAGATCGGCTACATGCCGGATTCGGTCGGGTTCTACGACCACCTGAGCGCCCGCGACAATCTGCGCTACACGGCCCGCCTGCTGGGCATCCCCGCGGCCGAGCGGGACGCGCGCATCGCGGCCGCCCTGGAGCGCGTCCGGCTGGAGGACCGCATCGACCAGCGCGTGGGCGCGTTTTCCCACGGCATGCGCCGCCGCCTGGGCCTGGCCGAGATCCTGCTGAAACAGGCCGCCATCGCCATCCTGGACGAACCCACGTCCGGCCTGGATCCGCAATCCACGGAATCCTTCCTGCGGATGATCGAATCCCTGCGCGACGACGGCGTCACCGTCCTGCTGTCCTCGCACCTGCTGGATCAGATGCAGCGCATCTGCGACCGCGTCGCCCTGTTCAACGCGGGGCGCATCGCCCTGATGGGGCCGGTCCAGTCCCTGGCGCGGCAGGTGCTGGGCGGACACAGCCACGAAGTCCACATCCACGCCGACGGTCCCGACCTGAGCGCCGCCCTGGGCGCCGTGCCGGGCGTCGGGCAGGTGCGCGTCGAAGCCGGCGGCCATTACATCCTGCAGGCCGAAAGCGACGTCCGCGCCCAGGCGGCCCAGGCGGCCGTGCTGGCGGGCGCCCGGCTGCGCGACCTGGCGGTGGACACCCCCAGCCTGTACCGCATCTACCGGCAGACCTTCTCCAAGGACACCCCGACATGAACCGCATATCCCGCATGGGCTCTCCCTGGCATGGCCTGGGCGCCGTGCTGTCCAAGGAACTGGCCGACCACCTGGGCAGCGCCCGCATGCGCCTGCTGGAATGGCTGGTCGTCCTGACGGCCGCCGCTGCGCTGTACGGCGCCATCCAGGGCATCCGCCAGACGACCTCGTCCGACCCCTTCGTCTTCCTGCACCTGTTCACCGACGCCCAGGCGCCCCTGCCCTCCTTCGCCGCCCTGCTGGGATTCCTGATCCCGCTGGTCGCCATCGGCCTGGGGTTCGACGCCATCAACGGCGAATACGGCCGTCGCACGCTCAGCCGCATCCTGTCGCAGCCCATCTACCGCGACGCCCTGCTGATGGGCAAGTTCCTGGCGGGCCTGACGGCCCTGGCCATCTGCCTGGTCAGCCTCTGGCTGCTGGTGATGGGCGCCGGCCTGATCCTGCTGGGCGTGCCCCCCAGCGCGGAAGAGGTCGTGCGCTCGCTGGCGTTCCTGGTCGCCGCCCTGGCCTACGCCGGCGTCTGGCTGGCGGTCGCCATGCTGTGCTCGATCCTGTTCCGGTCCGCCTCGACGTCGGCCCTGGTGGCGCTGGGCCTGTGGCTGTTCTGCGCCCTGCTGTGGCCGATGCTGGCCCCCGCCCTGGCCCAGGCGATCGCGCCGCCGGACCTGGCGACGGTGATGGGCAGCGGCATGGACCTGCGGACCGTCGCCTGGCAGCAAGGCCTGCTGCACCTGTCGCCCGCCACCCTGTTCAGCGACACCGCCATCACGCTGCTGAGCCCCTCCACCCGCGCCCTGGGGCCGGTGTTCCTGTCGCAGATCCAGGGCGCCCTGCTGGGCAGCCCCCTGCCCCTGTCCGAAAGCCTGGCCATCATCTGGCCGCAGTTCACCGGGTTGATCGCGGCGGTGCTGCTGCTGTTCACGGCGGGCTACGTGGTGTTCCAGCGGCAGGAGGTGCGGGCCTAGCCGCGCCCGCGGGCCCGGCGCCGCGTCAGGACCGGGAACCGTCCATGATCGCCTTCAGGGGATGACCCGCCCCGAATTGCAGGTCCAGCGCCTGCTGCGCGGGCGCGGGCCGGCCGACCAGATAGCCCTGGATCAGGTCGCAGCCCAGGCTGCGCAGGTGGTCCAGCTGCTGCGGGGTCTCGACCCCTTCGGCGACGACGTCCAGCTCCAGTCCGTGCCCCAGGGCGATGATGGCCGTGACGATCGACAGATTGCCGGGATTGGTTTCCAGATCCCGGATGAAGGACATGTCGATCTTCAGCCGATGCACCTTCAGGTGCTGCAGGTAGGACATGGATGAATAGCCGGTGCCGAAGTCGTCGATGGACAGGCGCACGCCCAGGCGGCGCAGGTCTTCCAGCGCCGCGATGGCGCGGATGCGGTCGGGCATCAGGCAGCTTTCGGTGATCTCCAGTTCCAGGCACTCGGGCGCCAGCCCGTTGGCCTGCAGCATGGCCCGCACGGAATCGGCGAAGCCTTCGCCATCCAGCTGCAGGGCGCTCAGATTCACCGCGACGTAGCCGGGCGCCCGGCCTTCGTCGCGCCATTGCCGCATCTGGCGCCCGGCTTCCTGGAGCACCCAGTTCCCCAGCGGCACGATCAGGCCGCTTTCCTCGGCCAGGGAAATGAATTCGCCCGGCGCGATCAGGCCGCGCTGCGGATGCTGCCAGCGCACCAGGGCCTCCAGCCCCGTGACCGCCCGTTCGCCCAGGTGCAGTTGCGGCTGGTAATGCACCCGGAACTCGCCCTGTTCCAGCGCGCGGCGCAGTTCGGCTTCCAGCGACAGGCGTTCCTGGGCGCGCAGCATGATCTCGGGCGAAAAGAAACGCAGGCTGCCCCGCCCGTCCGCCTTGGCCTGATGCAGCGTCGCATCCGCGCGGCTCAGCAGGACTTCCGCCGTTTCGCCGTCTTCGGGATACAGGGCCACCCCGATGCCGGCGCTGACGTAGACGGCCTGTCCGTCGACCTCGAAGGGCACGGCCAGTGCGTCCAGCAGGCGCTGCGCGGCCAGGTCCGTGCCGTATTCCACCTGGTCCCGGTCCAGGATCAGGTAGAACTCGTCGCCGCCGACCCGCGCCAGGGCGTCATGTTCCGACAGCAGGCCGCGCAGGCGCTGAGCCACCTGCACCAGCACCCGGTCTCCCTGCCCGTGCCCCTGGGTTTCATTGATGGCGGCGAACTTGTCCAGGTCCAGGCACAGCAGGGCGAAGCGCCCCGACCCATACCCGGCCATCTGGATGGCATGCGCCAGCAGTTCCGCGAACAGAACCCGATTGGGCAGGCCGGTCAGGGGGTCGCGCTGGGTCAGGATCCGGTATTTTTCCTCGCTGACCTGCAGCATGGCCGTGCGCTGCGCCACCAGGTCCTCCAGGAAGCGGCGCAGGCGCGCCAGTTCCAGGTGGGCCCGCACCCGGGCCCGGACTTCCTCGATGTCGAAGGGCTTGGTCACGTAGTCGGCCGCGCCCAGGGCGAAGCCTCGCAGCTTGTCCTGCGTGTCGTCGGCCACGGTGACGAACATCACGGGCATGTTCCGGCCCGCGGGGGACGACTTGATGCGCCGGCAGACCTCGTAGCCGTCCATGCCCGGCATCTGGACGTCGAGCAGAACCAGATCGGGCGGCGCGGCCCCCTGGACGATCTCCAGCGCCCGGGCGCCGTCGCTGGCCACCAGGATGCGGAACTCGTCGCGCAGGGCGGCCAGCAGTTCATGCACGTTCTCGGGCACGTCGTCCACCACCAGCAGCGTCGCGGCCGGCGCCTCGGCGGCCTGCGGCAGGATGTCGAACGCCGACGGCATCCGGCGGTACCGGACCAGTTCGAGCTGGTTGCGCACGCGGGCCCTGAACAATTCCGGATTGATGGGCTTGGTGACGTAATCCGCCGCCCCCATCAGCAGGCCGCGCGCAGCATCCGTCGCCTCGGCCAGCGCCGTCACGAAGATCACCGGAATGTCCGCCGTCGCCGCATCCTGCTTCAGGGCCGCCAGCACTTCGTAGCCGTCCATGTCCGGCATCTGGATGTCGAGCAGGATCAGGTCCGGACGCGGCTCGCGACCGGCCATCTCGATGGCCTTGCGTCCGCTGGTGGCGGCGGAAATGGCATAGTCTTCCCGGAACACGCCGACCAGCATGTGCAGGTTGACGGCCGCATCGTCCACGATCAGCAGCCGAGGTCGGTCGGCGGCGTCCGGCTGCGCGCCGGACGGGGGAAAGGACAGGCTCACGGAATATCCTCCGGCTGAACAAGGATCTTCTCTATCAGCGCCAGGGCGGCATCCAGGTCGAAGCAGTCCACCCGCTCGGCGATGTCCTCGACGCGGCCCAGCAGGGGCGTGCCCGCCACGCCCCTGCGCAATTCGTCGAGCAAGGCTTCGGCTGCTCCCAGATCGGACTCGATCGCCTGCCGCAGGCGCGCCAGCAGACTGCGCACGGCCACGGGCGACAAGGGCGCGGCGGGCGGTTCTTCGGAGGAATCGTCCTCGCGCAGGGAATCGATGTCGGCCAGCACGTCGCGCAGCAGCGCTTCCGCCCGGTCCAGCGCGGCATCGTCGGGAAGCAGGCCCTGCTTGAGCCGGGCGTCGATCTCCGACACGCAGGCGAACAGCGCGCGGGCCCCGATGTTGCCGGCCACGCCCTTGAGCATATGGCAATGGGTCTCGGCCGCGCTCAGGCCCGACTGTTCCAGCTGGCGCCGCACTTCCGCGATCGCGCCTTCATATTGCGCCCGGAAGCGCCGCAACTGCTTGCGATAGGACCCGGCCCGTCCGCCGATGCGGCGCACGCCGTCGGCGGCATCGAGATGCGTCAGGGCCAGCAGGTCGTCGGGCAGGCGGCCGGCCTCGTCCTCGGGCGCCGGTTCCCGGGGCTCCGCGACCCGGTCGGCCGGCACCTTCACCCACCGGATGAGCGTGGCCAGCAGATGGTCCGGGTCGATCGGCTTGGTGACGTGATCGTTCATGCCCGCATCCTGGCTGGCCTGCACGTCGGAGGCCATCGCCAGCGCCGTCATGGCGATGATGGGCAGTTCGGCGAAACTGGCCCCGCCCGGCGCCTGTCCCAGGCGGCGGATGCGCCGCGCGGCCTGCAGGCCGTCCATGACGGGCATCTGGATATCCATCAGGACCACGTCATAGTGCTTGCGCTGGACACGCTCCACCGCTTCGCGCCCATCGGCGGCCTCGTCGACCGACATGCCCTCGCCGCGCAGCAGTTCGACGGCGAACTCGCGGTTGATGTCGTTGTCCTCGACCAGCAGCACCCGGGCGCCCGCCAGCCCCGTATCGCCGGCCAGCCTGCCCGGCGCGGCCTGGCCGGCGGGGAGATCCGGCATCAGGCGGCCCCGGCCCAGCACGGACAGCATCGTGTCCAGCAGCGACGAGGGAGACACCGGCTTGAGCAGGAAGCCGTCCATGCCGGTCTGCGCCGCGCGGCGCATGACGTCTTCGCTGCCGTAGGCGGTCACCATCACGATCTTGGGCTGATGCGCGATGGCGGGATCCGTCTGGATGCGCCCGGCGACCTCGTCGCCGTTCATACCGGGCATGCGCCAGTCCATCAGGACCAGGTCGTAGGGCCTGCCGCTGGCCTGCCGCAGCATGGTCAGGGCCTGCGCCCCGTGATTCGCGGTGCTGACGTCGAGCTGGAAAAACCGCAGCATTTCGGACAGGATTTCCACCGACACCGGATTGTCGTCCACGACCAGCACCCGCCAGCCCTGCAGCCGCGAACCGATGCGCTCCAGCAGCTGGCGCTGCGAGTCCTGCGTCTGCCGCGCCACGGCCAGCCGCACGGTGAAGCAGATCAGCGAGCCCCGCCCCGGCAGGGAGGATTCCACCCAAAGCCGCCCGCCCATCAGTTCCACCAGGCTCTTGCAGATCGCCAGGCCCAGTCCGGTGCCGCCGTAGCGGCGCGTCATGGACTGATCGGCCTGGGTGAATTTCTGGAACAGCATCTGGATCTGGTCGGGCGACATGCCGATGCCGGTATCGCGCACGCAGATCCGGATCGTGACGTTGTCCGCATCCTGGTCCTGGCGCAGCAGGGCCAGCTCGACCTCGCCTTGTTCGGTGAACTTGACCGCGTTGCCGCACAGATTGAGCAGCACCTGGCCCAGGCGCAGGGGGTCGCCCACCAGCAGCGTCGGGATGGCGGGATCGTGCCGGATCAGGAACTCGACGCCCTTGGCCTCGGCCTGCAGGCCGACCGCGTCCACCAGCCGTTCCAGCACCGTCTCCAGTTCGAATTCGACCTGCTCGACCACCAGCTTGCCGGCCTCCAGTTTGGAGAAATCCAGCACGTCGTTGATGATGCCCAGCAGCGACTGCGCCGCGCCCTGGGCCTTGGTCAGCCGATTGCGCAGGCTGGACGCCATGTCTTCCTTGAGCGCCAGATACAGCATCCCCAGGATGGCGTTCATCGGCGTGCGGATCTCATGGCTCATGGTGGCCAGGAAATCGGACTTCACACGCGTGGCGTCTTCGGCGGTTTCCTTGGCGCGCTGCAGTTCCCGCGTGCGGGTCTCGACCTTCGATTCCAGCGTCTGGTTCAGTTCCTCGAGTTCGCACATCGAGGCCGACAGGCGCTGGCGGCCGTCGCGCAGGGCGTCCACCAGTTCGCCCAGTTCGTCGGCATAGGGATACGAGAGCGACAGCGGCGTGACCTGGACGCCATCGCCATCGAAGCGCCAGCTCTTGACGGCGGCCACGACCGCCTCCAGCGTCTTGGAGAGCCGGCTGCGGATCGTCCAGACGAAGAGCAGCCACAGAATGCCGCTGAGGACGATGAAATTCAGCAGCGCGACCATGAAGCCGTATTTGATCCGGTCCCAGACCACCGAAGGATCGGTGTAGAGGTTTAGGGTCCCGATCAGTTGCTGGCCGCCGTCCGCCGCGGGACGGTGCAGCGGCACGGCGACGGCATGCCCGCCCACGAACAGAACGGAGCGTTCGATGTCGGAGGACGACCGCGGCCAGTTGCGCTCGACCAGGATGTCGCCGTCCGAGGAGGTGACCTGCAGGCCGCTGATGATCGCATTCTGCCGCACGCTGTCCAGGGCCTTGAGCAACTGCCCCTGATCCAGTTCCCAGACCGCGTCCGTCACCGCGGGTTCGATGGTGCGGCCCAGCGACGCCAGGTCGCTGGAAATCGCCTGGCTGATGCTGATGTACTGAATGGTCAGCTGCGCCGCCACCAGGACGACGGTCGCCAGCAGATACCATGGCAGCATGGACCGCAGCAAACGCCTGGACAAGGTCGACGTCGTCTTCATTCGAGGCGCGCCCGCATCAATGCCACCACCACCGGGTATCGATTTCCGCTGCGTCGGGAGACAGCAGGGGATTGTCCAGGCGGATGACCCGGCGGGTGGAACGCTTCATGTCCTTGATCATCGAGGCGTGATAAGTCTGGAACAGGCGCTTGAGCGAGCCGTCGGCCAGCGCGGCATCCAGCCCCCGCTCGATCTGGCCGGCCAGTTGCACGTCGTCGAGGCTGACCCAGAAATAGATGGGGTATGGGAAAAACAGCGCGCGGGTCTTTTCGAGAGCCAGTTGCGGATAGGTCGGGCGCTGGGCCTTCAGTTCGATGTCCGCTTCGGCGATTCCCCGGGGCAGGGCATCGAAGCGATGGGCGGCCAGCATGGGAAAGAGACGGTCATAGTCCGTCGCCGTGACGACCTTGTAGCCATTGGCCCGCATCACGGGCACGTCCGCCCATTGGCTGCTCAGGCCGAAGGTCAATTGCGTCCTGAACGCCTCGTCGTCCATCCGCGCGATGCGCTCTTGATCGGCCTGGGAAATCAGGAACACCCGATAGCCGACGGTGCCGCGGGAGATATCGATCCGGATCGGCCGCATCGCCACTTCGCGCTCGCGATCGGTCCCCAGGGCGATGACGTCGATTTCGCCGCTTTGCAGCAGATGGATGCCCCGGTTCTGCGTGACTTTTTCGTCGTAGGGCCGCAGGTCGATCACCGCCCCTTCGGCCTTGCGCACGTGGTCCAGCGCCAGTTCGAGCACTTTCCAGCGGTATTCGTAGATGGGACCGACAGGGAAATAGGTCAGGGTCCTGGCGGGCGCCTGCGCCGCCGCCTGTCCGAACACGCAGGCGCACAGCAAGGCACACAACAGCCCCTGCGCCGTGCGCATGAGCGCCAGCCGGCGCCGGATGAACGATCCCCCGGTCGTGACAAAATGTTTCATGCCGATTCTCCTGCCGTCGCGGAATGCGGCCTGTCGGTCAGAGGCCGTCCCGCACTTGAGAGCGGTCTCAGAATAGCATAGGACATCTATCAAAGTATTACTCGTTTCCCCGCCTCCCTCTTGGCTCTATAACATTCAGGCATATCAGAAAGATGATGTTTCAGGCTCACAATCCGGCGCACCTCCACTAACATGGCCCGGCTTCCGCCCTCATGAGACCCCGCCATGCGCAATCTGAAAATCAGCACCCGACTGACCCTGAGCTTCAGTTTCGTGGTGATCCTGCTGTTGATCCTGTCGGGCATCGGCGCCTGGCGCATCCTGGACTCGCAGCGGGACAACCGCGAACTGGGCTACCGCCTGCAGACCAACGATCTGCTGCAGCAGCTGACCCGCCAGGTCGGCATCAACGCCAATCAGACCCAGGCCACCCTGGCGGCGGACCCGGACACGCTGCGCAAGCTGAAGGCCTCGATCCAGGCATCCGACGAACAGGCGCGGAAAATCAGCCGCCAGCTGGCCGACCTGCTGAACGGCCCGGAATCCGCCGCCCTGCTGCAACAGGCGGCGCAGGACCGGGCCGCCTACCTGCAAAGCCGCAACCAGGCCTTCAAGGACCTGGACGGCGGCAACTATGGCGAAGCCGACGCCTTCTTCAATCAGCAACTGCCGAAGATGACGGCGGGCTATCTGGCGCGGATCGACCAGTTGTCGCAACGCCAGAACGATTCCGTGCAGCAGCTGTTCGACCAGAGCGCCCGGTCCAGCGAACTGGGGCTGGCCGTCCTGGCCATCGCCACCTTGCTGGCCCTGATCCTGGCGCCGCTGTTCGCCTGGCGCGTCACCCGGTCCATCATCCGGCCGCTGCGCCATGCCGTCAGCCTCGCGGGCGCCGTGGCGCAACGCCGGCTGACCGTGCGCATCCGCGCCCAGGGCCGCGATGAAATCGGCGAACTGCTGACGGCGCTGGGCGCCATGGCCGACAATCTGCGCCAGGCCGTGGGAGAAGTGCGCGGCAGTTCCAACGCCATCGCGACAGCCTCCGCGCAGATCACGGAAGGCAACCTGGATCTATCGTCGCGCACCGAACAGCAGGCCGGCTCCCTGGCGCAGACCGCCGCCACCATGGAAGAAATCACCGCCACCGTGCGCCAGAACGCCGACAACGCCCAGCAGGCCAACACCCTGGCGGCGGCCGCCGCCAGGACCGCGGGCAACGGCGGCGCCCTGGTCGCCGAACTGGTGGGCACCATGGGCGAGATCAACAGCAAGTCCCAGCAGGTCGCCGACATCATCGGCGTGATCGATTCCATCGCCTTCCAGACCAACATCCTGGCGCTGAACGCCGCTGTCGAGGCCGCCCGCGCCGGCGAACAGGGCCGCGGCTTCGCCGTGGTCGCCGCCGAAGTCCGGGCGCTGGCCCAGCGGTCGGCCGGCGCCGCCAAGGAAATCAAGGCCCTGATCGACACCTCCGTCGAAGCCACCGCCAAGGGCAACGAGCAGGCCGCCCGCGCCGGCGCCACCATGAAGAACATCGTCGACAGCATCAATCGCGTCACCGGCATCATGGGCGAAATCAACGCCGCCAGCCGCGAACAGACCACCGGCATCGAGGAAATCAATTCCGCCATGACGCAGATGGACGGCGTCACCCGCCAGAACGCCGGCCTGGTGGAAGCGTCCGCCGCAGCCGCCACCAGCCTGCGCAGGCAGGCCGACGCCCTGGCCGACCTGGTGGCGACCTTCACGCTGGACGATGAAAATGCCGCGCCCGAAGAAGCCCCCGCGGTCCGACCGGCTGCGGCGATCGGAGGGCATCCCGGAAAACTCTTGCTTGCGCAGCAATGACGCGACCGGGCTGCGGCGACCGGCCCGCCGGGATGGCTGGTCGCCGAAAAGCAAGAAACCCGCGGAATCCAGGATTCATGCGGGTTTCTTGCTTGCAATCAGACGGATCCGGTGTTTCGGACGGATCCTTCCGACGGCGTCGGACTGCCTGCCCTCGGGCAGGCGGTCCGTTTAGAGCACGACGACCTGAGTCGCGCAGGGGCCTTTCTGCCCTTGGCCGACCACGAAGGAGACGCGCTGGTTCTCTTCGAGAGTCTTGTGGCCCGTGCCCTGAATTTCGCTGAAGTGAACGAAGAGGTCCTTGCCGCCGGATTCGGGCGAGATGAACCCGAAGCCTTTGTCATTGTTGAACCACTTCACGATACCGGTTTCTGTTTTCAATGTAAGTCCTAAATATAGAAGGGAAAGATGCCCCCCTGAAACTATGCAGGTCGGCGCTCCATAAGGCCAGCGATGTTACCAAATAACACGCCGCGACGACGAGCTGCAACAGCGACTCCGGAAACATCATTCCGGATGCCGCTGGACCCGCCGAAAGCAAAAAACCCGCAAGACTGGATGTCTACGCGGGTTTTGCTTTTCGATGTCGGAGGACATCGTACTGAATTGGACTTCCCGATAAAGAGAAGTGGTGCCCAGGAGAGGACTCGAACCTCCACACCTTGCGGCACATGGACCTGAACCATGCGCGTCTACCAATTCCGCCACCTGGGCACGGCATAACGTGTATGCTATTGCTTTCGCTGATTCGTGGCGCTTTTTGTGCGTCGCGTTCAGCGAAGACAGAACTATACAATACATTTTTTTTGGATGCAAACAGCCTTTGAAAAAGCGAACCAACAACAACGACAATAACCACGACGCTTCCTTCGTGCCTAATGCGGATCTGCCCGCTGACTTCGATCCCAAGGTACCCAGCCGCGAACAGGTGCTCGACGCCCTGCGCCACGCCGACAAACCTCTGTCTCTAGAAGCCCTGGCCGACACGACCCAGGCCTCGATCCCCCTGTCCACAGGATTCATCCGCCGCATCAAGGCCATGGAACGCGACGGCCAGGTGCGCTTCAATGCCCAGGGAAGGTTGCAAATATGCAACAACACCGAATTCATCGCCGGTACCGTCCAGGGGCATCGCGACGGCTACGGCTTCCTGATTCCCGATGACGGCAGCCGCGACCTGTTCCTGTCCACCCATGAAATGGGCAAGGTCCTGCACGGCGACCGCGTCCGGGTCCGCGCCAGCGGCGAATACCGCGGCCGCCCCGAAGGCACCATCGTCGAGGTCCTGGAACGCCGCACCGTCAAGCTGGTGGGCCGATTCCTGAAGGAACACGGCGCTTTCGTCGTCGCCCCCGAAGATCAGCGCATCAAGCACGACATCCTGATTGCCGCCCAGGACACCGCCGGCGCCGAGCCCGGCCAGGTCGTCACGGTGCAGATCATGCGCCAGCCCGCCAGCCACATCCAGCCGCAGGGCCGCATCATCGAAGTGCTGGGCGAAATCGACGACCCCGGCATGGAAATCGAAATCGCCGTGCGCAAATTCGACGTGCCGGTGGATTTCTCCAAGGACACGCTGCGCCAGCTGGAATCCATTCCGGCCCAGGTGCGCGACGGCGAATACGCCGGACGCGTCGACCTGCGCGACGTGCCCTTCATCACCATCGACGGCGAAGACGCCCGCGACTTCGACGACGCCGTGTTCTGCATGGAAGCGGACCTGGGCACCGCCAAGCGCGCCCGCCCCGGCTGGCGGCTGCTGGTGGCCATCGCCGACGTCAGCCACTACGTGCGCCCGGGCTCCGCCCTGGACGACGACGCCCTGGATCGCGGCACCAGCGTGTATTTCCCGCGCCGGGTGATTCCCATGCTGCCCGAAGCCCTGTCCAACGGCATCTGCTCGCTGAACCCGGACGTCGACCGCCTGGTGATGGTCTGCGACATGATGATCCCGGCCGGCGGCGCCAAGGCCGGCACCGTGGCGGCCTACCAGTTCTACGAAGCCGTCATCCATTCGCACGCCCGCACCACCTACACCGACATCTGGGCCGCGCTGCAGCAGCCCAAGGGGCCGGCGGCGCAGAACCTGGGCGACCTGTACCCTCACGTGCAGACGGCCTACGAACTGTTCCAGGCCTTCGAACAGGCCCGCCGCGCGCGCGGGGCCATCGATTTCGACACAGTGGAAACGCGCATCGTCTGCAACCCGCTGGGGCGCATCGAGAAGATCGAGCCCTACACCCGCAACGACGCCCACAAGCTGATCGAGGAATGCATGCTGGCCGCCAACACCTGCGCGGCCGACTTCATCGTGCGCAACAAGCGCCAGGCGCTGTTCCGCGTGCACGACGGTCCCACCCCCGAGAAACTGCAGTCGCTGCGCGAGACCCTGCGCCATCTGGGCCTGAGCCTGGACGGCGGCGACGACCCGCAGACCAGCGACTACGCCAAGCTGATCCAGGCCAGCCGCGCCCGGCCCGATTTCGAGATCATCCAGACCCTGTGCCTGCGGTCGATGCAGCAGGCCATCTACAGTCCGGAACAGACGGGCCACTTCGGCCTGTCCTACGAACACTACGCGCACTTCACCTCGCCCATCCGCCGTTACCCTGATCTGCTGGTGCACCGCGTCATCCGCGGCATCCTGCACAAGCAGCACTACCAGCCGCCGGTCCTGCCGGGCGAACCCGTGGACCCGACCCTGCCGGCCAAGGCCCGCGAACACGATGCCTGGGACGCGCTGGGGGCGCTGCTGTCGGCCCGCGAACGCCGCGCCGACGACGCCTCGCGCGACGTCCAGGCCTGGCTGAAGTGCTGGTTCGTGCGCGAACGCGTGGGCGAAGTCTTCAGCGGCCGCATCACCGGCGTCACCAGTTTCGGGGTGTTCGTCACCCTGGACACCCTGTACGTGGAAGGCCTGGTGCACATTTCCGAACTGGGCAGCGACTACTTCCAGTACAACGAGGCCCTGAACGAACTGCGCGGCGAGCGCACGGGATTCCGCTACCAGCTGGGCGACACGCTGCAGGTGCAGGTGTCGCGCGTCGACCTGGAAGCCCGCCGCATCGACTTCCGCCTGGTGCGGGGCGAAGACTTCAAATCGCTGCAGGCCGAAATCGAAGGCGATCCGCGCACGACCACGCAGCGGCCGCGCAAAAAGGCCGCGGGCGCCAAGCCCGCCGCGCTGCGGGGCACCACGGCCCGCCAGCGCCGCGCCGAGGCCAAGCGCGCCAGCCGCCAGGAAACCCCGCGCAAGCGGCGCGGCTGACGCCCGGGACGCCGCCCGCACTACAATGACCGGCACGACCCGCGCCGCAATGGCGCGGGTCCCTTTGACCGCGCATCAGGAAGACCATGTCATCCCAACAGATTCTGGCCGGGTTCCACGCCGTGCAGGCGCGCCTGCGCCACGCCCCCGATTCGATCCGAGACGTCTATCTGGACACCAGCCGCCAGGACGCCCGCATGCAGCGCTGCATCCAGCAACTGGACGCCGCCGGCGTGCGCTGGCACGCCGCCGACGCCCAGCGCCTGGATGGACTGGCCCGGGGCGTGCGCCACCAGGGCATCGTCGCCCTCGCCCAGGCCCGGCCGCTGGCCATCTCGGTCGACGAAGTGCTCGACGACCTGGAAGACCGCAAGGAACCCGCGCTGCTGCTGGTGCTGGACGGCGTGACCGATCCGCACAACCTGGGCGCCTGCCTGCGCACGGCCGACGCCGCCGGGGTGCATGCCGTCATCGCCCCCAAGGACCGCGCCGTGGGCCTGAACACCACGGTGCAGCGCGTGGCCTGCGGCGCAGCGGACACCGTCCCCTACCTGATGGTCACCAACCTGGCCCGCACCCTGCGGGCGCTGCGCGAACGCGACGTCTGGCTGGTCGGCACGGACGACGCCGCCGGCCACAGCCTGCATCGGGTCGACGCACGCCGTCCCATGGCCTGGGTCATGGGCGCCGAGGGCGAAGGCATGCGCCGCCTGACGCGGGAAACCTGCGACGAACTCGTCTCCATCCCCATGCAGGGTTCGGTCGAAAGCCTGAACGTCAGCGTCGCCAGCGCCGTCTGCCTGTACGAAACCGTGCGCCAGCGCCTGAGCCCGGCAGGCGCATAATCCAGCATCCATCCTTCACTTCCGCTACACGTCCATGTCCAACACCGGCTTCACCTCGCAGATCGTTCACTACGGCCACTGCGCCGACTCCGAATACGGGGCCGTGCACGCGGCGGTCCATCCGTCCACGGAATACACCTACGACGACGCCCACGAGCTGGCCGCGGTCTTCCAGAACCGCAAGAAAGGCTATACCTACGGCCGCACCGGCACGCCAACCACCGCCGCCCTGGAAGCCCAGGTCACCGCCATGGAGCAAGGCATCGGCACGGTCGCATTCGCCACCGGCATGGCGGCCCTGAACGCCGTGTTCTTCGCGCTGCTGCGCCACGGCGACCACCTGGTCGCCAGCAAGTACATCTTCGGCAACACCAACAGCCTGCTGATGACGCTGGAAAACTTCGGCGTCGAGATCACCCTGGTGGACGCGACGGACGCGGCCCGGGTGCAGGCCGCCCTGCGTCCCAACACCCGCATGGTGTTCGTGGAAACCATCGCCAATCCGGGCACCCAGATCGCCGACCTGAAAGCCATCGGCGACATCTGCCAGGCGCACAAGCTGGTCTACGTGGTGGACAGCACCCTGTCCTCGCCCTACCTGCGCCCGAGCCGCGACTTCGGCGCCTCGCTGGTCGTCAACTCCCTGTCCAAGCACATCGGCGGCCACGGCAACGCCCTGGGCGGGGCCGTCACCCAGACCGGCCTGTACGACTGGGCCGACTTCCCCCATATCTACGAACAGTACCGCAAGGACGATTCGCACACCTGGGGCCTGCTGCAGATCAAGAAGAAAGGCCTGCGCGACATGGGCGGCACCTTGTCCTCCGACGTCGCCCATCGCCTGTCGGCCGGCGCCGAGACCATCGCCCTGCGCATGGACCGCATCTGCGGCAACGCCCTGGCGCTGGCCCGTTTCCTGGAAAGCCATCCGCTGGTCGAACGGGTGCAGTATCCGGGCCTGGCCAGCCACCCGCAGCACCAGCGGTCCGCGGAATTCTTCGGCGGCCGCCATGGCGGCCTGCTGGGCGTCGTCCTGAAGGACCACGTCGACGTCTTCGATTGCCTGAACCGGCTGCGCGTCGCGGCGCTGGCCACGCACCTGGGCGACAACCGCACGCTGGTGCTGCCCGCCGCCCACACCATCTACTACGAGATGGGCCCGGAACGCCGCGCCCTGATGGGCATCCCGGACGCTTTCCTGCGCATCTCCGTCGGAATCGAGGAAGAAGCCGATCTGATCGGCGATTTTGCGCAGGCCCTGGAAAATCGTTGAATCCCCCGCCCGGAACGCCCCACGCTCCGGGAATACCCATATTGATATAAACATTTTTAACAAACATCAGGAAATACGCGGGTCTTCAGCGGTTTTCTCTTGACACTGCGGGCCATTCGAAGGCTTAATACGCCTTAGCCACCAAAGCCGGCCGGGTCCCGACACCCCACAGTGCGGTCCTGGGCAGCACCGCCGGCAGCCATGGCAGACACGTCCATCAAACGACCCGGTGGTCTCCACCGAGCGACAATAAACCTCAGGGGTATTTTGTAAATGAACAAGACCGAGCTGATCGAGCACATTTCCTCCAAGACCGATCTCTCCAAGGCCGACGTCGGTCGTGCCCTGGAAGCCTTTGTCGGCGCCGTGAAGACCACCCTGAAGAAGAAAGGGTCGGTCACGCTGGTCGGCTTCGGCACCTTTGCCGTGTCCGAGCGCGCCGCCCGTACCGGCCGCAACCCGCGCACCGGCGAAGCCATCAAGATCAAGAAGGCCCGCGTGCCGAAGTTCCGTCCGGGCAAGGCCCTGAAGGACGCCGTCAACTGATCGGCTTTCCCGCATGAAAAAGGCCACCGCAGTCCGGTGGCCTTTTTCGTTTCTCTTCCTCCCTCATCGGCAAGGAATACGACATGGCAACCGGAACAGATGCGGGCCAGCTGATCGGCGTGGTCACGCTGCTGGGCGCCGCCGTCGTGGCGGTGCCGCTGTTCAAGCGCCTCGGCCTGGGCTCCGTGCTGGGCTACCTGGCGGCCGGGCTGGCCATCGGCCCCTACGGCCTGGGCCTGGTGACCGACACCGAGACCATCCTCAACGTGGCCCAGCTGGGCGTGGTGATGTTCCTCTTCATCATCGGGCTGGGGATGAAGCCATCGCACCTGTGGGGCCTGCGCCGGCAGATCTTCGGACTCGGCAGCATGCAGGCCGTGCTGTGCGCCACTCTGCTCACCGGCGTGGGCATCGCGCTCGGCTTCCCGTGGCGGATGGCCTTCGTCAGCGGCGCGGGCTTCGTGCTGACGTCCACCGCCATCGTCATGCAGGTGCTGGCCGAACGCGGCGACATCCTGGCGCCGCGAGGGCAGCGCATCGTGTCCATCCTGCTGTTCGAAGACCTGCTGATCGTGCCCCTGCTGGCGGCGGTGGCCTTTCTCGCGCCGGGCGATGCCGCACCGGCGGCCGCGTCGCCGCTATGGCAGCGCGTCGGCCTGGGCCTGCTGTCGCTGGGCGCGCTGGTGGCGGCGGGACTGTGGCTGCTCAACCCCCTGTTCCGCGTGCTGGCCAAGGCCAAGGCGCGCGAGGTCATGACGGCCGCCGCGCTGCTGGTGGTGCTGGGGGCCGCGCTGCTGATGGAACTCGGCGGCCTGTCCATGGCCATGGGCGCGTTCGTCGCCGGCGTGCTGCTGTCCGAATCGTCCTTCCGCCACCAGCTGGAAGCCGACGTCGAGCCATTCCGGGGTCTGCTGCTGGGGCTGTTCTTCCTGGGCGTGGGCATGGCGCTCGACCTGGACGTGGTGTCGCTCGACTGGCGGCTCATCGGCCTGGGCGTGATCGCGCTGATGCTGGCCAAGGCCCTGTGCGTCTATCTCGCCGCGCGGCTGGCCCGCGGCAGCCGCGCCGACGCCATCGACCGCGCCGCCCTGATGGCGCAAGGCGGGGAATTCGCCTTCGTGCTGTTCGCCGAAGCGCTCAGGCTCAAGGTCATCAGCCCCGAGGTCAACGCCGACATGTCGGCGATCATCGTGCTCTCGATGGCCTTGACGCCGCTCGTGGGGGCCGTCCACAAGCGCTACGCCCGCGCCGAGGCCGCGACGCTGGACGGCGTGGAAACCCCGCAGGACCTGCGCGGCAAGGTGCTCATCATCGGCTTCGGCCGCGTGGGACAGATCGCCAGCCAGGGGCCGCTGGCCAAGGGCGCCGAACTCTCCATCATCGACAACGACCCCGACGTGATCCGCAATGCCGCGCGCTACGGCTTCAAGGTCTACTTCGGCGACGGCGCCCGCGCCGACGTGCTGCGTTCCGCCGGCGCGCGGCATGCCAGCGTCATCCTGGTCTGCGTCGACGACCCGGTCGCCGCCACGCGCATCGTCGAGAACGCCCGGCGCGAATGCCTGCACACCCGCCTGATCGTGCGCGCCTTCGACCGCGAGCACGCCCTGGAACTGGTCCGGCTCGACGCCGACGACGTGGTGCGCGAAACCTTCGAGTCGGCGCTGCTGATGGGACGCCAGGCGGTGCTGGCCCTGGGCGCCACGGACCAGGAGGCCGACGAACTGGTCGGCGAAGTGCGCGACCGCGACGCCGAGCGCTTCGCCCTGGAGACCGCCGGCGGCACCTTCGCCGGACGCGCCCTGGTGCTGGGCAACATCGACCGCATCGATCCGCCGCGCCACGATAGAAAACCGGCTTCGACACCGGCCATGGCGGACGACGAGGCCTGATATAATGCGCCCCTGCGCCCTGGCGCACCGCCGGGGTCGCGCAAGACGGCATCCGGGTGCTTAGCTCAGTTGGTAGAGCGGCGCCTTTACACGGCGTAGGTCGGGGGTTCGAGCCCCTCAGCACCCACCACCAGATGCCCATTAAAGTCAGGAACTTGCTGTGCCGTTAAGCATAACTTTGCCATTTGGAAAGCTTATGCTTTATTTCACGTTTGGCAGCATTATGCTTTATCGGGACTTCGCAGCAGCCTAGAAAGCTTTGCCTCAAAGCAGCCGGGAAGCCCTGACGATCTCTGGCACGACTTGATAATCCTCATCATCAGGCTAAAAATCCGGCACTCACCCTGACAGACTCCGCCCCACAATGTGAATCTTTGACACAAGGAACTCACAAAATTTGCAATCTGCGGTGATAAGGTCAACGTGCGATCCCCAACTTTTTCAGGGGTCAAGGAGTGCAATCACGATGATCAAACACTATCTGACAGGCGCTGCAAGCGCGGCTCTATGCATCACACTGGCGGCGTGTTCCACGCCCACCAACCTGAATGCGCCCAACCAGCTCGCACAAAAGACCGTGCACTACGCATGCAATGCGCAAGGTCAGCGCGACGTGAACCTGGAAGTGCAGTACACCTTCCAAGGTACGGACCCGGTCACCGCACAAGTGGTCTACGACGATCAGGCCATCTCCATGACACGCGACACCAATAGCAAATCGAACCTGGTGGGAGCGACCTTTGTCGGCGAAGGCTACACCTGGACCACTGGCCAATTCACGGTGGAGAATGCTGAAAAAGTGAACGGCAACATGCTGACGCGCGCCGATCCGGCCCCCAACCGCACCGGTGAGAAGGTGAACACCATCCTGGCGCGCGGCTGCGCGGTACGCGCGGGCTGATGCCATCTGATCAATTCCACACTTGAGTCCGGAAGCTGCATGGGCCTGATCACATCAGGCCCATGCAGCCTCGAAAGACAAAAATTTGCCGCATCGAGGATCTGGTGGGCATACTCCGCCGGCCAAGCCAGGGTGTCCATTGAGGGAATGCGCGTGGAATTGCCCGACGCTGGTATGTGACGCGCCTGTCTGCAATCCAGGAAACCGCGCTTCAGGCAGCTTCTGTCACTGGCCTGCCGGGGATGCTCCTCCACCTCGCCGCAGCTTGACCTACGGGGTCAGCTGGCGCCCCACCGGCCTCGGGTTGCTTCAGCAGTGCAGTCAACCGCGTCATGATCCACACCCGGCCATCAGCGGTTTCCCTGCAGCCACATCCCGGACGGTGGATTTACAATCCCCTGCATGAATCGTCCCGCCCATCCCCCAGGGTCGCTGCGCTGCGGCCTGGACACCCTCGATCAGTTCGACGAGATCATCGACGTGCGCACGCCGGCGGAATACGCCGACGACCACATCCCCGGCGCCATCAACGCCCCGGTGCTCAGCAACGAAGAACGCGTCCTGATCGGCACGATGTATGCCCAGGAGTCCCCCTTCAAGGCCACGCGGCTGGGTGCCGCCCTGGTGGCCCGCCACATCGCCGACCACCTGGAAACCCTGTTCGCCGACCGACCGCGCAGCTGGCGGCCATTGATCTACTGCTGGCGCGGCGGCAAGCGGTCCGGCTCCATGGCGACCTGGTTCAATCTGATCGGCTGGCGCGCGCGGCAGCTGGATGGCGGCTACAAGACCTGGCGCCGGCACGTGATCGACCGCCTGGCCGACCAGCCCGCCCGCCTGGAATGCATCGTGCTGACCGGCCCCACCGGTTCCGGCAAGACCCGTCTGCTGCAGGCCCTGGGCCAGGCCGGCGCCCAGATACTGGACCTGGAAGGCCTGGCCTGCCATCGCGGGTCCCTGCTGGGGGACCTGCCCGCCCAGCCGCAGCCCAGCCAGCGCGGTTTCGAATCCAATCTGCTGCGGACCCTGGACGGCCTGGATCCCGGCCGTCCCGTCTTTGTCGAGGCGGAAAGCCGCCGCATCGGCCAGCTGAGCCTGCCCGACAGCCTGCTGCGCGCCATGCACGGCGGGCGCTGCGTGCGCATCCAGGCGGCCCTGCCGCAGCGCATCGAGTTCCTGCTGCAGGACTACGACCACCTGTTCCAGGACCCCGACGCCTTCAAGGGCACGCTGGACCGGCTGATCGGCCTGCACAGCCGGCAGACCGTCCACGACTGGCACGCCCTGATCGATGCCGATCGACGCGCCGAGCTGTTCCAGGCCCTGGTGCGGGATCACTACGATCCGGCCTACCGGCGCAGCAGCCATGGCCACTATGCCGGGCTGGAGCAGGCCCCCGCCTTCGACTACGATCCCACCGACCCCGACGGCCGGCGCCAGGCGATCCAGCTGATGGATCGGCTGGGGCTGGGCCGCGCCGTCTTGGCCGGCTGATTTCCGGTTTCCGACACACACGACCGTCCGCCCAACCCAGGCGGCTCTGGAGAGTTCCTGATGACTGATTCGTCCATCCCCCGCCTGACTTCGCTGTCCCACGGGGGCGGCTGCGGCTGCAAGATCGCGCCCGACGTCCTGGCGGACCTGATGCGCAACGCCCTGCCCGCCGGCCCGTTTCCCGACCTGCTGGTGGGCACGCAATCGTCGGACGACGCCGCCGTCTACCGCCTGAACGAACAGCAGGCGCTGATCGCGACGACCGATTTCTTCATGCCCATCGTCGACGATCCGCACGACTTCGGCCGCATCGCCGCCACCAACGCCCTGTCCGACGTCTACGCCATGGGCGGGCGTCCCATCATGGCCCTGGCCCTGGTCGGCATGCCGCTGAAGTCCCTGCCGCACGACACCATCGCGGCGGTGCTGGCGGGCGGCGCGTCCGTCTGCCAGCAGGCCGGGATCCCGATCGCCGGCGGCCATTCCATCGATTCGGTGGAGCCCATCTACGGGCTGGCCGTCATGGGCCTGGCGCATCCCGACGAGATCAAGCGCAACGACCAGGCGCAAGCCGGCGACGTGCTGATCCTGAGCAAGCCGCTGGGCGTGGGCATCCTGTCCGCCGCGCTGAAGAAGGACCTCCTGGACGCGGCCGGCTACCAGGCCATGATCGGCAGCACCACGCAATTGAACACGCCGGGGACGCGGCTGGCGCGGATGGCGGCGGTGCACGCCCTGACCGACGTGACCGGCTTCGGCCTGCTGGGCCATACCCTGGAGATGTGCCGGGGATCGGGACTGCGCGCCGAACTGGACTACGCCGCCCTGCCCTGGCTGAGTCCCGCCGCCGAACTGGCGCGCGGGGGCGTCCAGACTGGCGCGTCGGGGCGCAACTGGCGCGCCTGCCAGGCCGACATCGCCCTGGCTGCCAGCCTGCCCCCGGAAGCCCAGGCCCTGCTGACCGATCCGCAGACCTCCGGCGGCCTGCTGGTCGCCTGCGCCGCCGATGCCGCCGACGAAGTCCTGGCGCTGCTGCGCGCCGAAGGCTTCGGCCAGGCGGCCCGGATCGGGCGGCTGGCTGCCGGAACGCCTCGCATTCAGGTATCCTGAAACCCGTTTCCATTTCCCGGAGCCGCCATGGCAGAGCCCTTGATCATCGCCCGCAACGCCGATTTCCAGGCGGCCCTGCTGCCGCAGATGGCCAACCGGCACGGTTGCATCACCGGGGCCACCGGCACCGGCAAGACCATCACCCTGCAGGTGCTGGCCGAATCCTTTTCCCGCATCGGCACGCCGGTCTTCATGGCCGACGTCAAGGGCGACCTGACCGGCATCTCCCAGGCGGGCGCGCCTTCGGACAAGCTCGGCAAGCGCCTGCAGTCCCTGGGCCTGCCCGAACCGGTCTGGGGCGCCAGCCCCGCCACGCTGTGGGACATCTTCGGCCAGCAGGGCCATCCCATCCGCGCCACGGTCTCCGACCTGGGGCCCCTGCTGCTGTCCCGCATGCTGGATCTGAACGACACCCAGGAAGGCGTGCTGAACGTGGCCTTCCGGGTGGCCGACGACGAAGGCCTGCTGGTGCTGGACCTGAAGGACCTGCGCACCATGCTGCAATACGTGGCCGATCATGCCGGCGAACTGCGCACCCGCTACGGGCAGGTGTCGTCCGCCTCGATCGGCGCCATCCAGCGCAGCCTGCTGCGCCTGGACTCCGAAGGCGCGGAGCAGTTCTTCGGCGAACCCATGCTGGACGTCTTCGACTGGATGCGCACGGACGCCCAGGGGCGCGGCATGATCAACATCCTGGCCGCCGACCGGCTGATGCAATCTCCCCGGCTGTACGGCGTCTTCCTGCTGTGGATGCTGGCCGACCTCTATGAACGCCTGCCCGAAGTCGGCGACCTGGACAAGCCCAAGCTGGTGTTCTTCTTCGACGAGGCCCATCTGCTCTTCAAGGACGCCCCCAAGGCCCTGCTGGAAAAGATCGAACAGGTCGTGCGCCTGATCCGCTCCAAGGGCGTGGGGGTGTATTTCGTCACCCAGAACCCGGCCGACATCCCCGACACGGTGCTGGGCCAGCTGGGCCACCGGGTGCAGCACGCCCTGCGGGCCTTCACTCCCCGCGATCAGAAAGCCGTGCGCACCGCCGCGCAGACCATGCGCCCGCGCGACGGCCTGGACATCGAAGCCGCCATCACCGAACTGGCGGTCGGCGAGGCCCTCGTCTCCCTGCTGGACGCCAAGGGCCAGCCGATGGCCACCGAACGCGTCTGGATGGCCGCCCCCGGCAGCCGGATCGGCCCCGCCAGCGACGCCGAACGGCAGGCGCTGCGGTCCGCCTCCCAACTGGGCGGCAAATACGATCAGGCGCTGGACCGGGAATCCGCCTACGAAATCCTGCAGGCCCGCGCCCAGGGCGGCGCGCCCGCTTCGGCACAGGCCGCGGGACAGGCCGACCAGGGCGGACAGCCAGCCGATCAGGGCGCCGCCGGCGCCATGGCGGGCGTGGGCGGCATGCTCAGCGATTTCCTGTTCGGCTCCACCGGCCCGCGCGGCGGCCGCCGCGACGGCGTGGTGCAGTCCGTCGCCAAGAGCGTGGTGCGCAACGCCGCCAACCAGATGGTGCGCGGCCTGCTCGGGTCCCTGGTCGGGCGGCGGCGCTAAGGCGCCATGTCCACCACGCCACACCGCGCCGCCATCATGCCCGGCACCGCCCCCGCCCCGCGCGCCGCGACACCCGATGCGTCGCCCCGCTGCCGCTGGTGCACGGACGACCCACTGTACGTGCGGTATCACGATCAGGAATGGGGCGTGCCGTCCCGCGACCCCCGGCATCTGTTCGAAATGCTGATCCTGGAAGGGTTCCAGGCGGGCCTGTCGTGGCTGACCATCCTGCGTCGGCGCGAGGCCTTCCGCGCCGCCTTCTTCGGCTTCGATCCCCAGGCCCTGGCGCACACCGACGACGCCTGGGTGCAGGATCAAATGCAGAATGCCACCATCATCCGCAACCGCCTGAAACTGCAGGCGACCGGCACGAACGCGCGCGCCTGGCTGACCCTGGACGATCCCGCCGCCCTGATCTGGTCGGTGGTGGACCACGCCCCGCGCATCCACCACTACGCGCCCGGGGACGCCATCCCCACGGCGGGGCCGGAGGCCCAGGCGCTCAGCCGCCTGCTCAAGCATCATGGCTTCACCTTCGTGGGGCCGACGATCTGCCAGGCCTACCTGCAGGCCGTCGGTTGCCTGATGGACCACACGACCGATTGCCATCGGCACGCGGCCCTGGCCGGCGGCTGAACACCATCTGGCGGCTCATGCCAGCGCCGGTCTATAGCCCCGCCCCCATGCCAATACCCGCCACCGCCGCTGCGCAACCGAGGAACCGGGCTCTGGCCCAGGCCTACCAGGACGCCCTCTACCGCATCGACACCACGCCCGCCCTGCTGATCCGCATCGGCCAGGCCCACCCCGATCTGGCCCGCCTGCATCGGCAGCACCACTGCCGCCGCAGCCTGATCCTGACCGCCTGCAATCCACGCAGCCGCCGCCTGCGGGCCGCCGCCAACGCCCGGCGGACGCGGGCGCTGCGGCAGGCCATCGGCGCTTTGGGATTTCCCTGCCTGCCCGCCACGGGGCTGGACCCGCAAGGCCTCTGGCCCGACGAGGCCGGCTTCTGGATTCCCGGCATGCCGCAGGCGCCGGGCCTGGTCCTGGCCCGGCGATTCGGGCAGAACGCCTTCGTCGAATGTCTCGACGATACGGTCGCGCGCGTGATCTGGACCGCAGTCTGCTAAGGTAACACCTGGTCAAATACAAGACGGAGCTCTCATGCGCCCTCTGTTTACCCGCCACACCACTTTCTACGCGGTCATCGGCCTGACCGTCCTGTGCGCGGGCCTGGCCCTCGGCCTGAACGCCGCCTGGTGGCTGCCCTGCCTGTTGTTCCTCGCGCTGTCCGTCCTGGGGGTCTACGACCTGAACCAGACCCGGCACGCCATCCGCCGCAACTACCCGGTGATCGGCAACCTGCGCTTCCTGTTCGAGTACATCCGCCCCGAGGTGCGCCAGTACTTCTTCGAGGACGACACGCTGAAGATGCCGTTCTCCCGCGTGGACCGGTCCCTGGTCTACCAGCGGGCCAAGCGCCAGATGGACCAGCGCCCCTTCGGCACCCAGGGCGACGTCTACGACAGCCACTACGAATGGATCAACCACGCCATGGTGCCCGCCCACGTGGAAGACACCGATTTCCGCATCAAGGTGGGCGGGCCGGACTGCGCCAAGCCGGTCGACCTGTCGGTCTTCAACATTTCGGCCATGAGCTTCGGCGCCCTGTCGGCCAATGCGGTGCGCGCCCTGAACAAAGGCGCGGCGCTGGGCAATTTCGCCCACGACACCGGCGAAGGCGGGGTCAGCCGCTACCACCTGGAACACGGCGGGGGCCTGATCTGGAACATCGGCTCGGGCTACTTCGGCTGCCGCGACGCGGACGGCAGCTTCTCGGCGGAACGCTTTGCCGACATGGCCTGCCGCGACAATATCCGCATGATCGAAATCAAGCTGTCCCAGGGCGCCAAGCCCGGCCATGGCGGCGTGCTGCCCGCGCCCAAGGTCACCCCCGAAATCGCCGCCGCCCGGGGGGTGCCCGTCTGGCAGGACTGCATCTCGCCCTCCAGCCACAGCGCCTTTTCCACCCCCATCGAGCTGATGCACTTCATCGTCCGGCTGCGCGAACTGTCGGGCGGCAAGCCGGTGGGCTTCAAGCTGTGCATCGGCCACCCCTGGGAATGGTTCGCCATCGCCAAGGCCATGCTGGCCACCGGCATCACGCCGGACTTCATCGTGGTGGACGGCGCCGAAGGCGGCACCGGCGCCGCGCCCATCGAATTCGTGGACCACGTGGGCACGCCCCTGCGCGAAGGCCTGCGGCTGGTGCACAACACCCTGGTGGGCATCGGCCTGCGGGAGCAAATCCGCCTGGGGGCCTCGGGCAAGGTCATCAGCGCATTCGACATGGCCCGCATCATGGCCCTGGGGGCGGACTGGTGCAACAGCGCCCGCGCCTACATGTTCGCCATCGGCTGCATCCAGGCCCAGACATGCCACACCGGACGCTGCCCGACCGGCGTCACCACTCAGGATCCCGCGCGCCAGAAGGCCCTGGTGGTGGCCGACAAATCGGTGCGCGTCGCCAACTACCACGCCAACACCCTGAAGGCCCTGGGCGAACTGCTCGGCGCCGCCGGCCTGCAGCACCCCGGCGATCTGCGCCCCCACCACATCGCCCGGCGCATCGCCAACGGCGAAGTCCGCGTCCTGTCGGCCCTGTTCCCCGACCTGCAGAAAGGCGAGCTGCTGGAAGGCAAGTTCCGCAACACGATCTTCCGCACCGCCTGGCCCATGGCGCAAGCGGAATCGTTCGAGCCGCTGTACAGCCTGAGCGCCGCGCTGTCCGGCCACGCGGACCAGAGCATCCCGGACGCCCCCGCCTCGACCACCGCTGCCGGCTGATGAGCCCCGCACCCTGGGCCCTGGCGGCCGCCCTGCTGCTGGCCGGCTGCGCCAGCCTGCCCAAGGACGTGCAGCGGCCGGTGTCCGCCGCCCTGGACCACCCCGAGGCCACCGCCCTGGGGCAGCTGGCCGCGCGCAAGCGGCCCGACGCGATCCGCGACGACCTGTCGGGCTTCGCCCTGCTGGCCTCGCCCAACATGGCCTACGCCGGCCGGCTCGCGCTGACCGAACAGGCCGGCAAGACGCTGGACATCCAGTACTACGCCATTCACGTCGACCCCACCGTCCGCAGCCTGCTGCGCGCCGTGCGGGCGGCGGCTCGGCGCGGCGTGCGCGTCCGCATCCTGCTGGACGACTTCAACAGCGTCGGCCGCGACGCCCAGGTCATGCGCATGGCCGGCGTGCCGGGCGTGCAGATGCGCATGTTCAATCCGCTGCCCGGCAGCCGGAGCGCCGGCCTGTGGCGCGCGCTGGGATCCCTGCACGACTTCCAGCGCATCCAGCACCGCATGCACAACAAGCTGTACGTGGCCGACAACGCCTGGGGCATCATCGGCGGCCGCAATCTGGGGGATGCCTATTTCGGCACGGCCACCGGCAGCGATTTCATCGACATGGACGTGCTGGCCGCCGGCCCCGTGGTGCAACGGATCTCGGCCAGCTTCGACCGCTACTGGAACAGTCCCCTGGCCTACCCGGTCGGTTCGCTGATCACGCCCGCCGAACTCAAGCGCCTGCGCGACGCCAACCGCCCCGAACCGGCGGACGGCGAGGTCGAGGCCGCCCCGCCCGCCAAGGAAGCGCCGGCGCTGCCGCCGGCCCTGGACCTGGCGGCGCTGCCGCTGACCTGGGCCCCGGCGGGACTGCTGGTCGACAGCCCGCTCAAGCTCATGCCCGCCGAGGACGGCGCGCCCGTCGAGGGCGCCGTCATCGAGGGCCTGCTGTCCCTGTTGGGCACGGCGCGGCACGACGTGATGATCGTGTCGCCCTACTTCGTGCCCGGCCCGCAGATGATGTCGCTGTTCACCGAGCTGAAGGCGCGGGGCGTGCGGCTGCGCGTGCTGACCAATTCGCTGGCGTCCACGGACGCCCTGCTGGCGCAGATCGGCTACGCGCGCCACCGCAAGGAGCTCCTGCGCCTGGGGCTGGAACTGTATGAAACCCGGGCGCAGGCGCGCACCCGGCTGCGGGACACCGTACTGGGATCCGAAAGCAAGGCGACGCGCGCCAGCCTGCACACCAAGCTGGTCATCGTGGACGGCCGCATCCTCAGCATCGGCTCGATGAACCTGGACCTGCGGTCCAAGCTGCAGAACTCGGAAATCGCCCTGGTGATCCGCAGTCCCGCGCTCGCGCGGCAGGCCGCCGAGCAGGTGCAGGACGTGATCGACGCGGCCGCCTGGAAGGTCGAACTGACGCCGGACGACGCCCTGCGCTGGCACGCGCCGCCCGAGACGCGCCCCCTCGTGGTGGGGCACGATCCCGACACCAGCCTGTGGCTGCGATTCCTGGCGAAACTGCTGGCGCCCCTGACCCCGGACGAGATGCTGTAGCCCGCGAGGCCATCGGCGCCAGATGCAAGGCCCCGCCACGCCCGACTTACTCACATCCTCGGTGGATAAGCGCGTGGAAAACCCTATGACAGATCTGCGACAGCCAGGATTGACGCGGACCTTCAGTGGACGGATCAAGGATCGATCACAGCCTCCAAAGCGAGGAAGCTCCACCGCCCGGACGCCGGACACGACCATCGCCGCCTCGCAGGCGCGACCCGGGCGCAGGCCCGTGGCAGGATGCGCCGGCAGTTTCTACAATGAACGGCATTCCGTCCACTGTTTCAGGAGACCTCCATGAGCCTGTCCCCCTTTCACCTAGCCATCCCCGTGTACGACCTGCCCGCTGCGCGCCATTTCTACGGTGAGGTGTTCGGTCTGCCCGAGGGCCGCTCCAGCGCCCAATGGGTGGACTTCGACTTCTTCGGCCACCAGCTGGTGATCCATGAGCATCCCCGCACGGCCTCGCAGGAAGGCGCGCACACCAACGCGGTGGACGGCCATGACGTGCCGGTGCCGCATTTCGGCGTGGTGCTCGACTGGCCGCAATGGGAAGCCCTGGCCGAACGCCTGAAGGCCCGCGGCACGAAGTTCGTGATCGAGCCCTATGTGCGCTTCAAGGGACAGGTGGGCGAACAGGCCACGATGTTTCTTCTCGATCCCTGCGGCAACGCCCTGGAATTCAAGGCCTTCAAGGACATCGGCCAGCTGTTTGCGAAGTAGCCCGGCGAGCGCCGAGAGCCATTGCGCAATCGGCGCTGTCCCACCGCCCGAGGCCGTCCGGCTCATCGGCACGGCTCCGCCGGCCAAAGAAAAAGCCCCTGGAGAAATTCTCTAGGGGCTTGTTTCAATGGGTAATTCTGGTGGCGCATCAGGGACTCGAACCCCGGACCTGCGGATTATGATTGCACGTATTTGGGCTTTTATGAGATTTTATGAGATCACTTGATATTTGAAAAACACTGTTAAATCAAATAATTATTGACTTAACTGGTTTTTTGCGGTCTCATTGAAAAACACCTGATCTCAGGATTTTTCGGACACAGTTCGGACACAGAAATCCTTATAGCACGCCCATCCCCGGCGTTTTGGATTCGCAATTTCGGACACAGGGAAAGAATTATGCCTCTTCTGACCTCTCGGGGTATCGAAGCCCACAAGCCCAAGGACAAGTCTTACAGGATAACGATAGATCGTGGCATGCAATTGCGCATTGCGCCCGATGGCCTTCGCACGGTCTTAGTACGGTATACCGTGAGGGGTACTAAGGATGAGCGCCAATACACGCTCCCCCAGGAATACGGTGATGGTCCGGCTCAAATCAAACTGGCCGATGCATGTGCGGAAGGACAGCGTATCCGTACTCTGGCACGCGCCGGCATCGACTGGCCAGCCGAGGAAGCGGCCCGGTTGAGGGCGGAGGAAGAGGCTCGATTAGAAGCTGAAGAGGAAGCCTTGGCACCGGTCGCCCCGACGTTGGCTGAAGGTCTCCGCGAATACGTCGAGAAGAAGCGTCGCACCAAAGACGGTTTGCCTCTCAAGGCGAGCACCAAAGCAGATTACCTTGCTTTGATCGAGCCAGGTAAGGTCGGCAAGAACGGTCGCAAATTTGTCGATGGGGGGCTTCTCGCCTTAGCCAACACGCCCATGTCCGAGATTACAGCGACGAACATATGGGATGTCTACAACAGCTTGCTGAAGCGGTCGAAGCGTCGGGCGGACTATGCCATGCAAGTGCTACGGGCGGTCCTGCGTTGGCACGGGGTTCAGATACCCAACAGTCCCTTGAGCCAAGAGACGGCAGGTCGTGATCGCATTATGATGGCGCCGGCACGAGGCAACCCGAAGCCCATTCCGATGGAAAAATTGGGAGCCTGGTGGCTGGCCGCTTGCGCGTGTCCGCAGCGTGTAGCGGCAAGCTACTACCGCTTCCAACTGCTTACAGGGTGTCGGGGCGTCGAGATTCATGGGAACAAGAAGTACGACTATGCCCCCCTGAAAGTGGGCGATGTGAATCTCAAGTCAGGCCGGGTGCTGCTACGCGACACCAAGAATCGTACCGATCACCTCCTGCTGCTGTCGAGGGAAGCCCTGGCGATTGCCGAGGACGCCTGCAAAGGACGTAAGCCTGGCGAGCCGTTGTTTCCGATCGTCGATGCCCGCAAAACGCTGGCCTGGATCAATAGGCAAGCGGGTACGACCGTCCAAGGTCATGGCTTGCGCTCAACCTTCACCAGTATTGCCGAAGAATTGGTGTCCGGTGGCGTGCTCAAGCGCATCATTAACCATGCCGTAAACGACGACGTTACCCTGGGCCACTACGTTGGCAAGGGCGAAGCGCAACTACGGGCTGGTTGGCAAACCGTGGCAGATTTCATTGCAAAGGCGGCCAATGAGGAAATGGCTCGCCTCGCTGTTCCTGACGATGTGCTCGCTGCTGCGGCGGCACCGGCTAATGGAAGCACGGCCCAGGAACTGGCGTTGAAGGCATTGCGCGAAGCCTTCAGTCACCGCTTTGGACCGGCGCCGGACCCTGATCCTATACTCACTACGGAAGAAGCGGCTCGGTTGGTTGGCGTCAGCAGACCCTATATGGTCAAGTTGATCGACTCGGGTGCGGTGACGCTACACATGATGGCTGGCAATCGGCGACGTGTGCGGCGCAGCGCTGTAATTCAGTGGCACGAAGTTGAACGGGCACGGCAGATCAAGGCGCTAAAGCGCCTGTCCAACGATTTGGACCAAGAAACCTTATCGCCCGAACCCCAGCCTGCGTAATAGTGACGGAGTGTTTTATGACTGAAGACGGATATAAATTCACGTGCCTTGGGTACAAGCCAGCAAGCAATGGTGAGGTTTATCAGTACATTCTTGCAATTACAGGTGTCGATGAAGAAGTGGAAACTCTTGCCGTCACGCCAAGGGAAATTGCATCGCATCACTCCATGACACGAATCCTGCTGGGTAAAAACGTTATCTATATGCCAACAAAAAAAGAGCATGACCAAATGCTTGGCGAAATTTTCGCCAAGCCACCCTGCGTAATCGGCACCCTATGATTGCTGCTGGCAAGTCCTGCTTAAGCGAGGAAGTCATTGCATGAAATACGATTTTGTAGTAACGTTTTTGTATGTTGACGCGGTTTGAATGGGACGCCGCCAAAGCGGCGAGCAACCTGCGAAAACATGGTGTGAGCTTCGAGATTGCAATGCGGGTGTTTGCCGATCCCTTTGCACTGACCGGACCGGAGCGTGTGGAGCATGGCGAGCAACGTTGGCAGACGCTGGGCGTGGTTGATGGTTATCTTGTGCTCTTGGTGGCTCATACGGTGCATGAGGTGAATGAGAACGATCTGGTGGTCGAGGTCATTCGCATTATTTCGGCCAGAGCGGCCGACCGGAAAGAAAGGCGACGTTATGAGCAAGAAAACCGTTAAGCAGGAAGTGGATCTGGCCAAGCTGCCTCCCTTGAGCGACAAGCAAAAGGCCGAGCTGGCGGCATTAGCGGCGCGTGCCGATGGGGATGTTGATTACAGCGACATCCCTCCACTGACGGCAGAGTTTTGGAAGCAGGCCGAACGTGGCAAGTTCTACAAGCCGACCAAGACTTCGACTACCCTGCGCATCGACTCGGATGTCCTGGCTTGGCTGCGTTCGCAGGGTAAAGGCTATCAATCGCGCATCAATGCGATTCTGCGGCGGGAAATGCTCGAATCACTGAAATAAGCGGTACGAATGCAGGTGTTTCCTTCGCCTTCATGCACCCACTTTTGAGAGGTAGGCACCCAGAGCGGCAGCAAAGCCTACGATAAGCTCAGCCTCTTCATTCGAGCACTCTTTGCCTTCGCTCAGGTGTCTAGCGCGGTTTGAAGTGAAGCCCCACATGCCCTCAATTGCCTTATCGAGAGGCGGCCCAATCCGAGCTCTATTTGCCTTCACCCAGTCACCAAGGGTGAGTTGGTGCTGGTTCGTTATGTCGCGGGCGACACATTCAAGCGAAGCCATGGCGTGCTGCACTGCCCCAGTCGTATCGGGAGCGGGACGACGAGACAGATCCATAATTGCTTCATGGAGTTCACGGGAGGCCGTCATATGCCCTTGGGTCCGCTCCGTTGCATGAGCATCAGCTACGACCCTATCAAAGCCTTCGTCCCCCCGGTAGACTACTTGTCCTGAATTATCGAGAAGCCAGCCAATACCGTTCGTGAAAAAGTAGCGATTGATTTCTTGAATAAAGTGTTCCTGAGCGATAAAGGATATTTGGGCTAGATCCTCAATGAAGTCATAGACCCGGTACCATGGTGCCTCTTCGAATAGCATGCGAGATTCCTGCTCGACATTGCCAGCGCTCCAATTCTGAGGGTCTGGGCGCTTCTGAAGAAGCCTGCACAGCATTTCTCTAAGCCGGTCAGGCTTTACCCCGCATACCAGGGCAGTATTGATTACGACAGCACGAAGCTCTTCCGAGGCTTCGAGTCTTGCCACAATCGGGGCAGCATGAACTGCGTCAAAACCGTTTCGTTCAGAAAACCTCATGGATTCCCCAGTGCATGTGGGCAGTAGATTTCGCCTTTGAGCGAGATCGTTTTTATTGCGTGGTCTAGTAGCTGTTTGAAGGTATAGTGGCCGAAAAGCACGTTCGACAGATGAAGGCCGTCAAGGAGCATCATATTGATTTCTTTGCCATGCGGAAGTGTTCGCACCGCTCCGTCTGTGAAGCCCGACATCGATAGAAAAATTCCCCTGCCATCTGGTTTGCCAATCAACTTCACATAGAAATCCCGAAGCTGCTTGGGGTCAGTTTGGTCCGCCGTCCACTTGAGTTCAATCAGATAATATCGCCCTTCATACTTGATCGCCCCGTCGATCTGCTCGCCCAAATTGTTGAACGGCTTTTCCACGGGAATGTCAGACGCCACCATGAGGTCAGCAAAGAGTTTTTCCAGTGCATATCCCTTTTGTTGAGGATTGAGGTTATGGATATCCAAGAATCTCTCCTGCAACTTCTGGCGCTTTTCCTCATAGGTTTCTGTCCGGGGAATGACACGCGCTTGTTTGGCTTCTTGCTGCTTGGACTGCCTGTCGCGCAGTTCTCGCAACCGTAACGCTGCTAATTGCGCCCGCTGTATTTGGTGTCCTCTATCCTGAGGAACAAAGCTTTCTTGTTCGATAAGGATACGGGCGAAATTTCTGGATATTTCCAACCGCCTGTTGTAGTCCAGATTCCTGATCCGCTCATAAAGCGAATCCATTTGCTCGCGTTTGGTAAGTTGCTTGCCTTCCGCAGACCGAAGATTTTTGATTTCATTTACAAGGTGCGGCTCAACTTTGGACGTTAGCCAAGCCTTATGAAGGTCTCCTTTGAACCAATACAGGTTAGCCATTCCCTCTTTTATTAAAACCTCGATCTCGTCGGTAAAGACATCAAACATTTCCTGTGTTGCCTCAATGTTTTAAGTTGGTGCTTGCCTTTGCCGGGTCTGAAAGGCACTCGTATGGCGATACTATCAAACGTATCAAAAAACAACGATAAATATAGCGGCTTTTAACGCCCCCTGCGCAAATCACACAATGGCGTCTGCGCTTCGCGCACCGCGCTGTTCCAAGTTCGCTCCTCGCTCATCCCTGACGGGACTGGCTTTCGCCAGCCTTCCACATCCCTGACGCCTACGGCCCGGCTTCCCAGCTTCGGGCCTGCGCGCTTCGCTTGCGTGCAGTCTGCACGCCCAAGACCAGGCCGTTGCCTGCTCAACCATCTTTCCTGACTTCATCACCTTATCCGCGACTGTAGCCCGTGGCCGCGTGCCGTCAAGGCGCGCCAGGCCGTGTCCTCGGCTGCGCCTGCGGGCCGCACCAACCTGTCGCTTGTTTCCTTGACGGCACTCGTCCTCGCGCTCCTGACCGTCGCGGGCGATGAACTCAGGAAAGACGGTGGCAACGAGGCCAACCGGGTTCTTCGTGCCGACCGCACATCAACAGCTCAAAAGCGTTGGGCTCGAATCTTGGAATCCGGTGTGCGGTGAACAGCAAACCCTTTCTTTGTCAGGAGAAATCTCATGCTTGCATCCCGCTTCGGTTCCCATTCCCCGGTGCTTCGCAGCGACCGCCCGCTATCGGACGATCAGATCAGGGCCGTGGTTCCGTCTATCTATGCCGATGCCCCACACGAAAGCCGTTCAGAACGCTATCGCTACATCCCCACGGCGGCGGTGCTGACGGAGCTACGGAAAGAGGGTTTTGAACCCTTCATGGTGACGCAAACCCGCGTACGCAACCTAGACCGGCGCGAACACACCAAACACATGATTCGGCTACGCCATGCCAATCAGGTGAATGACAGCATCGCCAATGAAATCATTCTTTTGAACTCGCATGATGGCACGAGCAGTTATCAGATGCTGGCCGGGGCGTTTCGTTTCGTGTGCAGCAATGGCCTGGTATGCGGCGACACCGTGGCCGATGTTCGCATCCCCCATAAGGGCGACATTACCGGGCAGGTCATCGAAGGCGCTTATGAAGTGTTGGACGGTTTCGAGCGGGTGCAGGCATCCCGCGAAGCCATGCAGGCCATTACCTTGGACGACGGCGAAGCCGAAGTCTTCGCCCGCGCCGCGCTGGCCCTGAAATACGACGACCCGGCCAAGCCCGCGCCCATCACCGAAAGCCAGATTCTGATGCCGCGTCGCTATGACGACCGCCGCGCCGATCTGTGGATGACCTTCAACCGTTTGCAAGAAAACCTGATTAAAGGCGGTTTGCGTGGCCGCAGCGCCAACGGTCGCCGCCAAAGCACCCGGGCGGTGCAAGGCATTGATTCTGATATTCGCCTGAATCGTTCCCTGTGGCTGCTGACCGAGGGTATGCGTCAGTTGAAAGCCTGATCCCCCTTACGCGGCAGGGAACAGGCAGCCATCCTTGCCGCGCCTTTCATGGCTGCACTGCAAAACCTCAAGGAGTTTTCACCATGAACGCGATTCATCAAACCGAAACCCAAGCCATCGACACCGCTACGCAGGAAGTCGCCACCCCGGCGCAAAACCTGATTGTCGTGCCACTGTCGCAGCTTCGCGCTTCCAAGCGCAATGTACGCAAGGTCAGGCAGTCTGTTGATGCCCTGGCCGAAAGCATCGCCCGCGTGGGGCTGCTGCAAAACCTCACCGTCATTCTGGCCCGCGACGGCGAGCATTACGAAGTCGTGGCCGGTGGCCGCAGGCTCGACGCGCTCAAGCTGCTGGCCAAAAAACACCGTATCAGCAAGGATTGGGCCGTACCGTGCCTGCTGGTGGCCGACGCCAGCGCCCGCACCGTCAGCCTGACCGAAAACGTGCAGCGTGAAGCTATGCACCCGGCAGACCAGTTTGAAGCGTTCGCTGCGCTGGTGGCCGAAGGCCGACCCATCGAAGACATTGCAGCGGATTTCAGCGTGACCCCGCTGGTGGTACAGCGCCGTTTGAAGCTGGCGAATGTATCGCGGCGTCTGCTGGCCGATTATCGCGCCGATGCCGTCACCCTTGAACAGTTGATGGCGCTTGCCATCACGGATGACCACGCGACGCAGGAAGCCGCATTCTATGAAGCGCCCGAATGGCAACGCCAGCCGCATGCTTTGCGCGATCGGCTGACCGAGCGGGAGATTGACGCAGGCCATGCACTGGTGCGTTTTGTGGGGCTGGACGCCTACGAAGCCGCAGGCGGCGGCATTCGCCGTGATCTGTTCGCGCAGGATGATCGCGGGGTGTATGTCACCGATGCGGCGCTGTTGGAAACGCTGGTACGCCAAAAGCTGGACGAACACGCGGCCACGGTGAAGGCCGAGGGGTGGGTATGGGTGGATGCCACGCCCGCCGCCACCTATGCCGATCTGCAAGCCTTCCAACGCGCCCCGCGTGAGCGGCGCAATCCGACCAAGCGGGAAAGTGATCGCATGGACAAGCTGGAAACCAAGATGCAGGCCATAGGGGAAGCCATTGATGCCGCACTGGCCGAGGATGACGAGGAAAAGGCCGATGCTTTGCAAGAAGAAGGCGACAGCATGGGTGAACAATTGCAGGCGCTGGAAGATCGCTTGCTGGACTATGCCCCGAACGTCAAAGCCGCTGCCGGTGCCATTGTGACGCTGGACCGACAAGGTGAAATCGTCGTGCATCGCGGCCTGATGCGTGAAGCCGAAGCGAAGGCGTTGCGCACCTTGGAACGGCTGCGGCAGGGTTTCAGTGGCGAGGATGATGCAAACAGCGATGGCGAGGACGACGAGCAGCCCAAGGCCGCTTCCCTGTCCGACCGGCTGGTGCAGCGTTTGAGCGCCCACCGTACCGCCGCGCTGCAAATCGAGCTGGCCCGGAATCCACAAGCCGCCCTGGCCGCTGTGGTGCATGGCATGGTGCAGGCGGTCTTGCAAAAGGGGTATTACTATCGTGATGGTTTGCCGCTGGAAATACGCCTGACCGAGCAAAACCGGCTGGAAAGCCTGGCCCCGGACTGGCCCGAATCCCCCGCCGCCGTGGCGCTGGCCAAACTGCAAAAGGCGGTGGGCGAGGACTTGCCGCAGGACAGCGCCGAATTGTTCGCTGTCTTGCTGGCAACGCCACAAGATGCACTGGTGCGGCTGCTGGCGGTGTGCGCGGCGGCAAGCGTGGATGTTGTCACGCCTCGCGCTACGGCGCAGCAACCGGGTGTGGCACTGGCGCAGGCCGTGGGGCTGGACATGGCGGCATGGTGGCAGCCGACTGCCGAGCGTTATTTCAAGCATGTATCCAAGGCCGTGATTCTGGATGCTGTGGGCGAGTTCGCGCCCGATGAGGTTTCCCGGCTGGCGAAGCTGAAAAAAGCCGATATTGCCAGCGAAGCGGAACGGCTGGTGGCCGGGTCGGGATGGATGCCCGCTATTTTCCGGGTTGAAGGCCCGCAGGACATGGCGACAGACGAAGACGGCGCAACCGCCGAGGATGGCGGAACGCCCACTGCCATTGAGCCCGCTGATGTAGTCGCCGCATAACTTTGACGATAGGCCAGCGCCGCGGTTCCAGCCGGGGCGCTGGCTGTCTTCATCGGTTCAGATCCCACCGGCCCCAACTCCGTTCCGTCATTGGGGCCGGTGGTCAAAAATCCGGGCGTTGAAACAGCCGTGCGCCAACGCTGGGTTCTTGCTTAATTCGCAATTCATTATAATATAACCCCCTATACTATATTGAATGGCTGATTTTCATGTCCCATACGTCCCGCCAGAAAGACAAGCTAATCGCCCGCGTCCGTCGAATCAAAGGGCAATTGGAAGGCATTGAACGCGCCCTGGATTCGGAAGCGGCATGTGCGGAAGTGCTGCGTCAGATCGCATCGGTTCGCGGTGCCGTCAACGGGTTGACGACAGAGGTGATGGAAGATCACTTGCGCGAACATGTCCTGATGGCCGAAACCGACAAGGAACGCCACCAGGGTGGCGAGGAAATGATTGCGGTCATCCGGGCCTACATGAAATGACGCCTTGCCCGCACGCCGCTTGCGATATACAGGAATCCTGATGACGACGAATACTATACCGGCCCCGGGCCACGATCACTTTTTTCTCGGTAGCGACCACCAGCGCAATGAACGCAGGGTGTGGCTGGTCATTGCCCTCACGGCCGGCATGATGCTGGTGGAGATCATTGCCGGTACCTTATACGGCTCAATGGCGCTCGTGGCTGATGGCTGGCATATGTCCACGCATGCCGGAGCCATGTTGATTGCCGTGCTGGCTTATCGTTTCGCGCGCAGGCATGCGGGCAATCCGCGTTTCTCCTTCGGCACCGGCAAGCTGGGTGATTTGGCTGGTTTTGCCAGTGCAGTGCTGCTGGCCCTGATCGCTTTGCTGATTGGCTGGGAAAGCCTTATACGGCTCACCCAACCGATTCATATCGATTTCAATCAGGCGATTGCGGTGGCCGTCGTGGGGCTGGTTGTCAATCTGGTGTGCGCCTGGCTGCTGAAAGATGATCACGCGCATCATGGACATCAGCACCACGGCCACCATCATGGTCACAGCCATGCTCATCATCATAGTCACGATGACCATCACACGCCGGGCAAAGGCCACGACAACAACCTGCGTGCTGCCTACTTGCATGTGCTGGCCGATGCGCTGACTTCAGTGTTGGCTATTGCCGCGCTGCTCGTGGGGAGCGGCTACGGTTGGACATGGGCCGATCCGGCCATGGGAGTTGTCGGCGCGCTGGTGATCGTCCGTTGGTCATGGGGGCTGATTCGCGACTCCGGCAGTGTGTTGCTTGACGCCACAACTGAAAGTGGACAAGTGCAGCAGGAAATCCGGGAAGTGCTGGAGCCAACAGGCGACCAGATAACGGATCTGCATGTCTGGCAGGTTGGCCCCGGCCATTTTGCGGCCATCGTCTCGTTGATCGCCCGCAAACCTCAGGAATCCGAGGACTACAAGGCGCTGCTGGCACCGATCCACGAGCTGTCGCATGTCACGGTCGAAGTGCAGCGCGTAGCAAATTTTTCCACGTAACTCTTTGAGCGGTCGAGACTGGAACGTGTCGGCAAAAGCATCGCTGCGTGTTCGACCAAGTTTCAGGCGGCTTTGACCTCAATGGACAAATAGCAGCCCATCCAGGCGCAAGGCACGGAATGACAAGGGCTGTCATAAAGTCTTCATCGTTTATGCACAGGCTTGCGCACAGAATCTGTGGATAAATCCGTGCGTGTCGGCGCACGCGCCGCCGGGCTTTCGGGCTGCGCCCCGTGCCGGCCTTGCCGTCACGGCCATTCGGCGTCAATCCCTCACGCCTTCGCGCCGGTGGCGCTGCGCGCTTCGCTTGCACGTTGCGCAATCCGCAACGATTACTGTCTGGCTGCGTTTCACGCAGAGGGTGCCAACACAAAACCCAGTGACACGGTGGGGGCTGTTTTGCTTCCGGTCATTGTGTCATGGCGTTCTTATTTTCAAGGGCAGCGCGTCGCCGTGGGCGCCGCTTGCGGCCGCTGGCCGTCTTCGACCCTTGAAACCTGCGCTGCGCCATGCCTTCGGGTTCCGGGCAATCCCGCCCTGAATACCGGAGATCATCATGAACAACACCATCGCCGCACTGAGCTATGACAACATGGACGAGGCATTCACCCTGTATGTACGCAGTCCCAGTGGCCGCTACAAGCTGGCCAGCGACGAGCAGATTCTGGCGGCGGGCCGTACCGCTGCGGAAAGTCTGGTTTCCCAATCCTCGGCTGTTGATCAGCCGACCAAGGTGAAGCAGTTTTTTCAGGCCAAACTGGCTGGGCTGGGCCACGAATGCGCCGCCTTCCTGTATCTGGACTCACGTTTCAAGCCGATTCGCTATATCGAGCAGGGGCCGGGGACGTTGAGCCAGGCCAGCGTCTATCCTCGCGAGATCGTCAAGACGGCGCTACGCTTGAACGCGGCCGCGCTCATCATGGCGCATAACCATCCGTCGGGTTCAACCGAGCCAAGCATGGCTGACCTGAACCTGACCAAACATCTGAAAAACGCGCTGGCGCTGATAGATGTACGGTTGCTCGATCATGTCATCGTGACGGCGGCTAGCACGGCCTCACTGGCAGAGCTGGGGCAGATGTAAAGCACCGACAACCGCACAGGGCGTTACACCCTGTGCGGTTGTCAGATAAGCAGGGTCAAGTGTTTGCGGCTTCTTTTATATAGCGCCCCGCCAAAGGCGATGTGAGTCACGCTACGCCTGGGCTTGCTGGCGCAGGTTGTACGCAAGCGTGCTGTCCTCGATGCTGGCAGTTGTTTGTCTGGACATCACGAGGGGCGGTTCACCGACACGCCGCCCGGCCTGGTTTATGGAGCTTCCACACCGCGCTTTCAAAGACAGCGCCGCAGCGTGCGGCGGGGAGGTTTGCGCCCAACCTCGGCAGCCTGGTTCTTGCCCGCATCAGGGCGCTTGCCGGTCGAGCGTATATACGGTGAAACCGAGTTCGCCATCTCTCCTTGCAGGACGGTCGGCCTGTACGTCCTTGTCTTGTCGTGAATCCTGGCGGGGGACGGCAAGCCTTGGGCTGATGGGCCGCAACCGTCCAGCACAAACAATTTCCCCTGCGCTGCGCGCATTCCTCGCGGGACAAATTCTGTGTGCTTCCCGGCCCTTCACGTTGTTACGGCCGCTGGCGCGGTGCGGCCCGCCCACCCCCGCCGACCGGATCACAACAAGGACGCACTGGCGCGACCTTGAATTCCTGAAAGGAGTATCACCATGGCTACCATCGGCACCTTCACCGCAGATACCAACGGCTACACCGGCACCTTGCGCACCCTGACGCTTAACGTCAAGGTCAAGCTGGTCGCCAACGACAAGGGCGAAAACGGCAAAGCCCCCGACTTCCGCCTGCAGGCCGCGGGCAATGACATCGGCGCGGCGTGGAAGAAAACCAGTGAGGCCGGGCGGGAATACCTGTCGGTGACGCTGGATGACCCCTCGTTCCCGGCCACCGTCTATGCCCGTTTGATCGAAGGCGAGGACGGCACGCATGACCTGCTGTGGACGCGCAGCAAGCCGCAAGCGGCTTAAGCCATCGCGCCCCGCTTTTTGGCGGGGCGTATCCACTCAAAGGCCTATGGCGGCACAGCCCCACAGGCCTTATGGTTAGACCTTACCTTCGGTAAGCTGGGTTTCTGTCTGGGTCATGAGCACTGCCGTGCTGCATTCCAGCGCTTCGGCGATCTTGAAGATAATCGCCAGCGTGGGCATGTGCTCGCCGCGCTCGATCTTGCCCAGGTGGGAGCGTTCGATGCCCGCGAGGTTCGCCAGCATTTCCTGGGCGATGCCGCGTTCCGTGCGCAGCGCACGCACCGCAGCGCCGAAGGCCTGGGCCAGTTCGGCATCAAAGGTGGTGGCACCGGGTGGCCGGCCGCGCTGTACGGGTCGCTTCTGCATAGACAGAAGCGTCGTTTGTCGGCACAATTAAAACCACGTTATCTTTAACTCATTCATCGGGATTTCGTCTTTTCTTGTGTAATTAATGAAATCCGTAAGTGTGGATTCCCTTAAAAGCGGAGAATCACAATCGTGCTTTTCATGGCTTGCGCATAAACGGCATTACGATTGTCCGCTTTTACGAATTTGAGACCAACCGCTTTCGGGGCTTTGCACGGAAGCACAAAGACAGATCGGCGGCTTTACCCTTTGGCAGAGTAAACGTGAACCATCCACTCATCACCGACGAAGAACGCGCACAACTGCTCGCCCACGGGCAGGCCCGCGCCGCAGGTCAGAGCATCGACCCCCCGCCTGTCGTGCGGATCTTCACGCCGGACGCCCATGCGACCTGGTTACTGGCCTGCCTTGACCCACAAGACGGCGATACGGCCTATGGCCTGATTGACCTGGGGATAGGTATGCCAGAACTGGGAACGGTACGGCTTTCCGCCTTGGCGTCCATTGTCGGCCCGCGCAAGCTATCCGTGATGCGCGACCGCTATTTCCAGGCGGTGCGCCCGTTGTCGGAATATACGCGCCTGGCGAAAGAAAATGGTTCGATCACAGATTGAACGAGCGACTGTGATGAAAGCACGTAGTCCATCCAGCCCGGGTGAATTGAAACTATTTCAGTCATATTCAAGACCGGTATGGTCTAAATCAGGAGTCTTGCAGAAAAGCGCAGTGACTCAGACTTAAAGAGCCATGATCTTCTGCGCGTAATGCGGCAGGGTGATGAGTGCTGCAAGCTGATTGTTTAGCGGCGTTGGCGACGCACTCAGATCAACAGCGCAATGGTTAAGACGCAATCGGAATTGATGCTTTTAGTTTCACTTTGTGCGATTGGTCGCGAAATATTAATGCATTGCAACTGTGCTGTGTTTGTTTTTCTATGACGCCGCTCTCGCTGACCCAAAAGGGAGTTTGCGTCATGGCCAATTCGAGCACTGAGCACTGGTATCCGCCCGCCGCGTATCTCTACATCCTGCACCTAGATGGCCCAGCGCTGGCCTGGGAATATCTGCGCCGTCATCCCGATTATCGGCGGGACTGGCTACGCCGTTCCCGTCGGTCACATACCGCGCAGCACACGGCGCAGCGCTGGGGTTTACGTCTGCTGGAAGACCCCGCTCTGGATACACGAGACGCTCATCCCATCTGGCTTTCCGATCCCTATGGCGTGCAGCTGTACCCTGATGCTGACCCTATGCCAGGTGCCGCGTTGTTTACGCTCTGGCGTATCCCTGGTGAGAAGCATCTGATTCACGACGGCATGCGTTTGATGCTGCGGGTGCGCTGGCCGGGGTGCAGTCTGCGGCTTGCGGTCGCGCCCGGCCTGGCAGACGGCATGGCCTACGTCTATGCGGTGCGCGCCGGTACAGACTCCGTCGCACACGCGCAGGCGCTCGTGTTCGAATTGAACAAGCTGGCCCTGACCAACGGTGCCGCTCCCATCGCGGTGGTGCGGCCACGCCCCACCTTGTCAGCCTTACAGGAGTTGCACACCTTGCAGGCGCTCGATGCCACTCTAGCGGGGGCATCCTTGCGCGACATCGCCGAAGGGCTGTTTGGCCCGAAGGTGGTTGCCCGCGATTGGCATGCCGACGGTGCTTTGCGCGCCCGCGTGCGCCGCCTCGTTCGCCGAGGTGACACACTGATGCGCGGTGGCTATCACAGCCTAATACGGCGTTCATTGTCTGGATAGTTGAGCCGCGTGGTCAATGCCATTCATAAAGTTTTTGCGGTTCTTGTTCATATCCCCCCGGGGGGGATATAATATCCGTATGACACAGCAATACAAACATTCAACTCACCCGGATCTCGTCAGGCGGTTAAAACGCGCTGAGGGCCACCTTCGGCGCGTTATCGGCATGATTGAAGAGGAGCAACCCTGTCTCGATGTCGCCCGTCAACTTACCGCAGTGGAAAGCGCGGTAACTGCGGCGAAACGCGTCTTGATCTATGACCACATTGATCATTGCTTAGATCATGATGAGGTTTCCGTCTTAGACGAAATGAAAGCACTTACTAAGCTTCTCTGAAGGCGTTGAATGATTGCTATTCTGAAAAACCGTATTTATCGTCATTTGTTTGCCGCGCAGATAATCGCGCTGATTGGTACAGGACTAATGACGGTTGCTCTTGGCCTTCTCGCCTATGCGTTGGCGGGGGCTGATGCAGGAGCGGTTCTCGGTACCGCGCTTGCCATCAAAATGCTTGCTTATGTCGGAATCGCGCCTATTGCGCAGGCCTTTGCCGACCGGCTACCGAGGCGATCGCTACTTGTTGCACTTGACTTGGTTCGGGCGGCCGTGGCGATCAGCCTACCCTTCGTGACCGAAGTTTGGCAGATTTACTTGCTGATTTTTGTATTGCAAGCGGCTTCAGCAGGATTTACACCGACTTTTCAGGCGACCATCCCGGACATTCTGCCTGACGAAGAGGAATATACGAAAGCGCTAGCTCTATCCCGGCTGGCTTATGACCTAGAAAATCTGCTTTCTCCAATGTTGGCTGCAGCACTGTTGACTATCATCAGTTTCCATAGCCTGTTTGCCGGGACGGTGGTTGGTTTTCTTATCTCGGCCTCACTTGTGGTCAGCGTCACTCTCCCCGTGACTACGCCTGGACCGCAGAGAGGAATTTGGGATCGCACGACACGGGGCATTCGTATTTACCTCGCGACACCACGATTGAGAGGTCTGCTGGCGATCAGTCTTGCGGTTGCGGCAGCAGGAGCGATGGTAATCGTGAATACGGTGGTGATTGTGAAAGCCCGCTTTGCTCTTGGTGATACTGAAGTTGCATGGGCGTTAGCGGCGTTTGGTGCTGGATCTATGATTGCTGCATTGACTCTGCCTGGTCTGCTCAGCAAGATCCCTGACAGGCCGGTCATGGTTACTGGGGCCGCGGTTCTGGTCCTTGGCACCGCTATCGGCGCTTTGATTTCGTCCTATGAACTGCTATTGCCACTCTGGCTCGTGATAGGTTTTGGCTACAGTGTGGCGCAAACACCTTCTGGGAGGCTCTTGCGTCGTTCTGCTCATTCTGAGGATCGGCCTGCAGTTTTCGCTGCGCAGTTTGCACTCTCTCATGCTTGTTGGTTGATCTGTTACCCACTGGCGGGGCGCTTCGGCGCTGCCTTTGGGCTGCAATCAACGTTCCTTATCATGTCCCTGCTCGGTTTTCTTGGAGTGGTGTTGGCGTTACATCTGTGGCCGGCCAGTGATTCATCGAACATTGCACACGAACACCCCGATTTACCGCCGGATCACCCCCACTTGCTTGAGCATACCTCGCGGGGGGAACACCGCCATCTGCTGATCATGGATGATCTGCATCGGTCCTGGCCGCACGGATAGGCACTTCTATAAGGGCATGGTTAATCACTGCTAGATTACTCGCTCGCCCCGTATTCCAGATTTCCTACCTATGTTACGTGCTCGCAAGCACTGGTGCGCCGTGCAGCAGCGCACTAATGTGCCGAGCTCAACAAGCAGAGTCTCTACCTGATGAGAAGGGACGTTCTGCGTCCTTCTTAAAACGTCCCTGGGCACAATGCCCTTCTTTCTTGAGACTGTCTCCATCCGGCAGCGTTGATGCTGCGGACTTTACTGAACGATGGAGGTTCATCTCATGCGACCCGCTCCCTTAAGGCCTGCCACCGCACCCATGGCTGCGCCAACACAGCCGCAACGTTACCTGACCAACGACGAAGCTGCCGAGTACCTCCGCCTGTCACCGCGCACGCTGGAAAAGCAGCGCGTGATCGGCGGTGGGCCGACGTTTCGCAAGTTCGGCCGGCGCGTCATGTATGCCGTGGCAGACCTTGATGCCTGGGCTGATGCGCGCAGCTATGAGGCCACGTCCGACCCGGAATACGCCGAGCGTCACGCGGGTGACTACCGTGATGGCCGCTGACTGTCGCCTCGCCGGTGGCTATCACCATTTCCCGCCCCTCGCCGCCATTGCGGCAGCGACCACCGCAGCAGCGCGAACAACTGGAATTGTTTCGCGCACTGCCGGGCGACGACATGGCGCCGCGCGACGCCCAGGACTTGATGGCCTATCCCTTCTTTTCGCTGGCGAAGTCGCGGCGCGTTGCGCCCATCGACTTTCGCAGCGGCCACATCACCATTCGAGTGGAGGGCACAGCCGAACATGGCATTGCCACCATCTGGGATGCCGACATCCTGATCTGGGCCGCCAGCCAGATCGTGCAAGCCCGCGATGCAGGCCTTCGCAGCTCTCGGCTGATGCAGGTGCGTCCCTACGAAATCCTGCGCTTTATCGGGCGCGGCACGGGCTTGCGAGACTATCAGCGCCTGAAGGCGGCGCTGGACCGTCTGCAATCGACTACGGTGGCTACATCCATTCGGGAAACCACGGGACGGCGGCTGCACCGCTTTTCCTGGATCAACGAATGGAAGGAGTTAGCCGATGCCAGCGGCAAGCCGCTGGGCATCGAACTGATCCTGCCGGACTGGTTCTATGCCGGGGTGATGGATGCCGCCCTAGTGCTGACCATCGACCCGGCATACTTTCGGCTGACAGGTGGTATCGAACGCTGGTTATATCGTCTGGTGCGCAAGCACGGCGGCAGACAGGAATATGGCTGGCAGTTCGACTTTCGGCACCTGTACCGCAAATCGGGCAGCGTGGCGCGTTTCTACGACTTTGCCGCCGACTTGCGCGCCCTGGTGAACAAGCAATCCTTGCCAGGTTACGAACTGGGTATTGTGTGCATTCCAAAGGACAACAAGGAAGTGCTCACGTTCCGGCCCGTGCCGCCCACGACACGGGGATAAGCCTGTGGATAAGCTGTGAGTATCCTGTGGATAGTGTCGTGCTATCGGGCAACAGAACACTCGTGCTATCAGGCAACACATCCTCGTGCTATCAGGCAACAAAAACGGCCGAAAACCCGCGCCATTGCTGGGTTTGCGCGTTCCCTAACATTACTAACCTTAACACTCTAACTTATAGTAAAGAGGCATTGTTGCGGTGGATAACGGCCGAAAAGCAAAAAATACCACAACCTCGACGGCAAAATCCACCTCAAAACCAAGCCCGTTCGGCAAGGCAGAAGCAGCCCGACTTTCCAGCTGAGAGGGCCGCGCCATGATCGTTGCCTTGATTAACCAAAAAGGCGGTGTGGGCAAGACCACGCTTGCCACCCACATCGCGGGAGAACTTGCGCTGCGCGGTCAGCATGTCGTTCTGCTAGATGCCGATCCGCAGGGTTCATCATTGGACTGGACGCAGCGCCGAAGCCAACAAGGTTTGCCAAGGCTGTTCAGCGCCGTGGGCTTGGCCAGAGAAACACTGCATCAGGAAGCGCCAGAACTCGCCAGACGGGCCGATCACGTCGTAATCGACGGGCCACCCCGGATTGCTGCCTTGGCACGTTCCGCGCTGTTGGCTGCCGATTGTGTGCTGATTCCCGTGCAACCTAGCCCCTACGACCTGTGGGCCAGCGCTGAGATGGTGGCGCTGATCCGTGAGGCTCAGATATTCCGGCCGGCTTTGCAAGCCGCCTTTGTTATCAATCGACGGGTCAGCACCACCGTCATTGGACGCGAAGCGCGCCAGGCGCTGGCCGACCAACCGTTGCCGGCACTGTGCGCCGAAATTCGGCAAAGGATTGTCTTTGCCGACAGTGTGGCCGCTGGGCGGCTTGCACGCGAAGCAGCGCCTGACAGTGCGGCGGCGCGTGAAATCACTGCGCTGGTCGATGAACTGTTGCGGTGGCCAACATGAACGCGAAACTCACACGGCCCAAGCGCATCGGTATTGGTGCGCGTCCGCCCGAGAATCCGCACGCCGAGGCATGGGTTCGTCAGGGCGACGCTGATGCGCTGAACAAGGGCGAGCTCTACACCGCTCGTCTGACGCTGGACATCACACCCGCCATGCGGGCGCGCATCAAGGTGTTGGCCTTCACGCAAGGCGTGACTGTGGCCGACCTACTGCGCGGTCTGTTGGAACGAGAGTTTCCAGAACATCGCAAAGAGGACCGGCCATGAATACATCCGCTTCGCCTGCCGCTGGCGCGGCCACAGTGGCATCGCTGCCGCCATCCGCTACGCTTGCCATTCATGTCAACAGCGCACTGCTAACGCGTGTGGCGCTGGCCACGATCAAACCGCACCTCAATCTCTACCTGCGATTTGGCGAACCGGCACACACGCTGCGGCTTGACCGCTGGCGACGCTGGGCGGTGTTTCTACCGAGTGCGGTGCTCTGCCGCATCCGCTGGCAGGCCAACGATTACGGCACGGTGCGCTGGCAGCTCATGGTGATACAGGCTTGCACACCCCTGGATGCGGCGCAGCGCATCCCCGGCGTACAGCCGGGCGCACACCTGCTGCTTCACGCTGAAGGTCATCATCAAGTCCGTTCTGTGCTGGAACGCATTGATGCCATCGAGGCGCTGGGCATTGCTCCCGCTGCGGCCTCGCCCGCGTACTGGCGCACGCTCGCCAATCGGCTGGCGGCCCGTTTGCCGTTGCCCGAATACACCGCCGAGCGGCACACCGCCTGGCTGGCCGGAAGGATGCTGCCATGACCAGAGTTTTTACTGCCAGCCCGGCGCAGCAACCGTGCTCTCGCCGACGCGCTCGCATCGTGCTGGCGGGCTTCGCCACCGTCAGCGTCACGGCACTGGCCTGGGCGGCTTTCATGCAGCCGCTACCGCGCCTGATCTACAACCCATCCGACAGCGTGGCAGTCGGCTGGTATCGCGTCAAACCGTTCCAATATCAGTCCGGCTCGCTGCCCCATCGGCTGGAAGTGGGCAGCATTGTTCTGGCCCGATTGTCTGCCGACGCCGCCGCGCTGGCCGCGCAGCGCGGCTACCTGCCAGCACATATCCCGCTACTTAAACGTGTGGGCGCGGTCGCGCCACAACACGTCTGCATCATCGGCGATCAGGTGCGTATCGACGGCGTACTGGTGGCCGCCGCACTGCCTGCTGATCGGCTGGTTCGGCCGCTGCCATCCTGGCCGCATTGCCGGCCACTGATGAAGGGCGAACTGTTCTTGTTGAGCGCCACGAATCCGGCTTCGTTCGACAGCCGCTACTTTGGCCCGGTCAGCGCAACTGCCGTAGTCGGTATCGCGCACCCGATCTGGCATGAGGTACAGCCATGAGGGTCGCCGATTCGTTGCGCGTTGCCGTGCATTGCATCGTGCTATCGGGCGTGCCTTCCTTATGGCTACCGCCATGTAGCCGCATCTGCCATGTAGGTGTCAATTCTGACCATCGGGCACCACACGTCGCGCCGCATCCGACGCAGCCGTCCCACATGAAGGTGCCTTGTCTCGAACACGCCTGGCCTGTGGCCCCCAGCGCGTCCATCTGCACGTTCGCCGGTGCGCTGGCTACTAACGCAGCTGCGCCGCCGGGCTGCCGCCGCCAGGAGCGAAAGCGACAGGCAAAGGCGGAAGGCAAGACAAAAGGGTGCGGCACCCAGCCGCCCGCAAAGCCAGTCTGCACATGGGGGTGGCGCGGCACGATACGGCGTTGCCGTCGTGCCGCTGAGGGCGCGATTCCCGCGCCAAGACAGGGCTGGCCGCGTGCTTCACACGACCGGCTACGCCACAACTGCAGTCAGAACTTACAGGGAACGCAGCCATGAGCGACCGCCGCGATGATGATTTCCGGGTGCGTCCCAGTGCCCCGAAAAACTGGGGTAAGGGTCACGGCCAAGGTTTTATTTCCAAGGTACTCAAGCAGACCGGCAAGGCCAGCGGCGGCAAGTCCTCGATGCGCCCCGCAGCCGGTGGCCGTGACGCACGCGCCGGTCAGCGTCCCGGCGCACGCCTGGGGCGCGGCCATACGGCGGCGCGTTTCGCAGGGGCGAATCTCACGCCATTCTCGCGGCGGGTGACCATCAAGACGCTGCTGGTGAATCAACGTAACGCCAGCCCGCAATCGCTTGCTAAGCACCTGCGCTACATCGAGCGTGACGGCGCGGGCCGCGATGGCGAGCCAGGCCAAGCCTATGGGCCACAGACGGACGTCGCCGATCTGGATGCCTTCAAGGAACGCTGCGCCGAGGATCGGCACCATTTCCGCTTTATCGTTTCCCCAGAGGACGGCGCTGAACTGGATGACCTGCGCACCTACACCCGGCATCTGGTGAACCGCATGGAAGCCGACCTGGGCACGCGCGTGGATTGGGTGGCGGTGGATCACTGGAATACCGATAATCCGCACACTCACCTGATCGTGCGCGGGCGTGACGATACCGGCCAAGACCTCATCATCGCGGGCGACTACATCGCCCAGGGCTTGCGTCATCGCGCTTCTGAGCTGGCGACCGAATGGCTGGGGCCGCGCACCGAGCGGGAAATCCAGCAGACCATGCAGCGCGAAGTGGAACAGGAACGGTGGACGGGCCTGGACCGTACCCTGCAACGCGAGATCGGCGAGCACGGCCGGGTGCAGATCGAACGCTTCAATGAACCGAGACTGCAACGCCAGCGTCTGTTGCTGATCGGTCGCCTGCAACGCTTGCAGCGCCTAGGGCTGGCCGACGAAATACAGCCCGGCTCCTGGGCCATGCACACCGACGCCGAGAAGACCTTGCGCGCCTTGGGCGAGCGTGGCGACATTATTCGCACCATGCAACGGGCTATGAGCGGGCAGCCGCGTGAACTTGCTATATTCGAGCCGGGCCAAGATGACGATGAAGGTGGCCGCGCCATCGTCGGGCGCGTGGCGGCCAAGGGGCTGGATGATGAGCTGCGCGACCGGGGCTATCTGGTGATCGACGGCGTGGATGGCAAGGCCCATTACGTTGCGCTCAATACCCGCGACGAACCGGCCGACTATCCGACCGGCGCGGTGGTGGAGGTGAAGAGTTCTGCCGACATTCGAGCGGCTGACCGCAACATCGTGGAACTGGCCAGCGACGGCCTGTACCGCGCCGATCATCACCTAGCGATTGAGCAAGGCCGATCCAAGGCTGGCCGTGACCCACAGGAGATTGTTGCCGCTCATGTTCGCCGACTGGAAGCCCTGCGCCGCGCCGGTATTGTGGAACGGGTAGCCGAAGGACTATGGAAAGTGCCAGATGATTTGCCTGAACGTGGTCGCCAGTACGATGCCCAGCGCCTGGGCGGCGTGGCGGTGGAACTGAAATCGCATCTGCCGATTGAGCGGCAGGCCCGCGTCGTCGGGGCCACCTGGCTGGATCAACAATTGATTGGAGGTGGCAAGGGGGTGGGTGATGTGGGCTTTGGTGGCGAGGCCAAACAGGCCATGCAGAAACGCGTTGACTTCCTCGAAGAGCAGGGGCTTGCCGAGTGGCGTGGGCAGCGTATGATCCTTGCCCGTAACCTGCTGGGTACGCTGCGCAATCGGGAATTGGCGCAGGCCGCCAAAGATATTGCCGCCGAAACCTGCCTGGAGCATCGACCCGTGGCCGATGGGCAGCGCGTGGTCGGCACCTACCGGAGCTCGGTAATGCTCGCCAGCGGACGCTACGCGGTGCTCGATGACGGTAAGGGATTTAGCTTGGTGCCGTGGAGATTTGTGATCGAGAAGCGGTTGGGGCAGCATCTTGTGGCGACGATTCGCGGCAGCGTAGTGTCATGGGAGGTGGGGCGGCAGAAAGGACCAGCTATCAGCTAGTGCCTGTTTTATGTACTCAGCCAACGCGTCCAGCGCCGCATACAACAACGTGCTGTTCACGACGTTTAAGCAGATAACGGCTGGCGAATGGTTGGAACTTTACAAACTTAAAATTTGTAGAGTTCTCTATATAATTAATAGTAAACTCTACATCATGACTTGGCTACTACTCGTAACTTCTCTGCCCACTCAAAACGCAACCGTCCGGATGCGGGCATGGCGGGCTCTTAAAAGCTGTGGTGCAGCTGTACTGCGCGACGGCGTTTATGTATTGCCTGAAACTGCATCGGGCCGAAGTATTTTGGAGACAATTGGGGCCGATGTGCGAGAAGGCGGTGGGATGGCTCACGTACTTTGCAGTGTCGGGTCAGAAGATGCGCAATTTGTCACATTGTTTGACCGTGCACAGGACTACGCTGCACTGCTCGGGCAAGTTGAGGTTGCACACCGGGCATTAAGCGCCGAAGCACCGCTGGATGTGCTCAAACGAATCCGTAAATTGCGTAAAGCCTTTGCCAGCCTCATTGAAATCGATTTTTTTCCTGGCGAAGCACAGCACCAGGTCGATGCGGCGTTGCAGGAATTAGAGCTGACGGCGAACCAAGCGCTCACACCTGATGAGCCGCATGCGATCAAAGGCACTATTCCCCTTCTTTTCGTTAAAGATTACCAGGGCCGCACGTGGGCGACGCGTCGCCGACCTTGGGTTGATCGTTTGGCATGCGCGTGGCTGATTCGGCGTTTCATCGATCCTCAGGGAGTATTTCTTTGGTTGGAGTCGCCTACCCACTGCCCGGCTGATGCGCTAGGGTTCGATTTTGACGGCGCCACCTTTACCCATATAGACGCAAGGGTCAGTTTCGAGGTTCTGTTGGCCAGTTTTGGCCTGAATCAATCGGCGCTTAAGCGTATCGGTGTCTTGGTGCATTATCTAGATGTCGGTGGTGTGCAGCCGTCTGAGGCTAGTGGCGTTGAGTGCGTGTTGGCTGGGCTGCGTGACTCTATCGCGGACGACGATCAATTGGTCATAGCAGCCAGCGGTCTGTTTGATGGCTTGCTAACCACCTTTAATAATGAAATACAAAAGCCATGACCCCGATCATGCCGCTAGCCTCTGAGAAGAAAGCTCTGGCTAAACCCGAGGCGGTTACCTTTAGGCAAGCATTCCTGCTGTGGCTCAAATTGGGTTTCATTGGCTTTGGCGGGCCGGCCGGGCAGATATCACTGATGCATCGTGAGTTAGTTGAACAACGGCGCTGGATAAGTGAAGCGCGCTTCCTGCATGCGTTGAATTACTGCATGTTGCTGCCCGGCCCCGAGGGGCAGCAAATGGCTACGTATATGGGGTGGCTCATGCATTGCACGCGCGGCGGAATTGCTGCTGGCGTGTTGTTTGTCTTACCCTCCCTCTTCTTTTTGATTTTCTTATCATGGATTTACATTGCCTTTGGGCACCAGCCCGTAGTGGCAGGGTTGTTTTATGGTATCAAACCGGCAATCACGGCGGTGGTGGTGCATGCCGTGCATCGGATAGGTTCGCGCGCACTTAAGAATGGCGTAATGTGGGCGATTGCCGCTGCGGCTTTCGTAGCCATCTTTGCGATGAATGTCCCGTTTCCGATCATTGTCGCTACGGCAGGACTCATTGGCTATGTTGGCGGTCGCTTGACTCCCGATACGTTCGCACTCGGAGGTGGCCACAAGCAAACCAATAAATCCTTCGGGCCCGCCCTGATCGATGACGACACTCCGCCACCGGCGCATGCCGTATTTCGCTGGTCAGGCTTGGCCCGCATCGCGCTGGCTGGTGCCGTGCTTTGGTTAGTGCCGATGGTACTGCTTGTCGTCTTCGTCGGTTGGCAGCACACTCTAACCCAAATGGGCTGGTTTTTTACTAAAGCTGCGCTACTTACCTTCGGCGGTGCATATGCGGTTCTGCCCTATATTTATCAAGGTGCTGTTAGCTATTACGGCTGGCTCACACCCGCGCAAATGATAGATGGCCTCGCGCTGGGTGAGGCCAATCCTGGTCCGCTCATCATGGTGGTGGCATATGTCGGCTTTGTTGGAGCCTACGTTCAAGCGCTATTTGGCCCCAATCTGGTATTTATGGCCGGCGCTGTAGGGGCTGTTCTGGTCACTTGGTTCACCTTCTTACCGTCATTTATTTTCATCTTGGCTGGTGGCCCGTTTGTCGAGTCCACCCATGGGAATCTAAAGTTCACTGCTCCGTTGACCGCCATCACTGCAGCTGTAGTTGGCGTGATTCTGAATTTAGCGGTGTTTTTTGCTTATCATGTGCTCTGGCCTAATGGCTTGGCGGGCGCCTTTGACTGGGTGTCGGCATTAATTGCCGTCGCGGCAGCCTTGGCCTTGTTTGCCTATAAACGTAATGTCATCCACGTGATCGTCGCGTGCGCGATCCTAGGTCTAACCCTGAAAACCCTGGCTTAAGGAGGAACGAAGAAGCTCTTTGCGATTAGGGATGGTACTTATTTTATCGATATTGAGCCAATATCACATCGTGTTTAGTATGGAAGAAGCAAGCTCCTTCCATGCGTATTAGATGCTGTGATCAATCTGATTCGATAGAACAGAAGAAAAATTAAATTACGCGCTTAAGTTCGGAATAATCACCATTCGTTCGAAGAGTTAATGTGACATTCGAGTTAGTTCGGTTTCTCCAGAACCAACCATGATTTCCATCAAATGCAGCATCTAACACCCCTTCATCACTCGCCACACCACGACCCTTTTCATAAGAAACTGAGCGGCCGTTACCGTCACCATGTGTGTCGTAGTTCACCACTGCACCATTGGCTGTCCAGGAGAACTTAGCTTTTGCGCCCGCCGCCATAACCAGCTTGACTTCAACCCCTTGCCCTGGCTTTAAAGTGATGCTTATTTCATCAGATCTGTCAGTTTGGGTAGGTGTAGTTTTAGTAACCAAAGGTTCGGGTTCTTTGCCTGCAAAGGTGGGGGGCTGCGACGGCTGAATGATTGCGGGCGGCATCACAGTTGAGGAAGAAGTTGATGTAGACGCATTTTGCATAAACCTGTCCGCAACAGTCTTACCAGCTCCATCCTTGGCTGCCTCTGCTGCGAGTTGCAATTTAATCTCACCCATTTCAGTGAGGCCCAACGCACGGCCGATTCGAGTTGGGTCAATTGCATATTCGGACGGAAGTACTATGGTAACAAGGATGGCCAGGGCAGAGATCGCGGCAATAATTGTAGAACGCTTGAGTTGTTCAGAAGTTGGTAGCTCTGCGCGATTAGGTAAATCGGTGTTATACATACTGAATCCTTTATGAAACGAAATAGCCGGTAATTTGATAGCCCATCAGAATGAAGCCTGCGCTCATCATGACAGCATTGGCGGTGTAGGCGTGACGCCAGAAGCTCTCCGTCCGGCGCCAATAGCTCATAGCGATAAGAATTATGCCAAGCGCCAGCAACTGGCCAATCTCCACACCAATATTGAAGGCAAGTAGATTGGGAACCAAGCCGTCTGGTGAAATGTTGTATTCAATGATCTTCGTAGACAGACCAAAGCCATGGAAAAACCCGAAAATCAAAGTGGCGATCTTGGTGTTGGGTTGGAAGCCAAGCCAGCGCTGGTATGCACCCATGTTATCGAGCGCTTTGTAGACGACCGATAAGCCGATGATTGTGTCGATGATATAGCTGTTGATCCCAACATTGAAGTACACGCCGAGGAGCATCGTAGTGGAGTGTCCTACTGCGAACAAGCTTACATAGAGGCCGATATGCTTCATCCGATAAAGGAAGAAGATCACGCCGAGCAAAAACAATATGTGATCATATCCGGTCACCATGTGTTTGGCACCGAGATAGATAAATGGCAATACGTTAACGCCAGTTATCTCTTGGATATAGCCCTTGTCGCCTTCTGCTACAGCGTGACCAAAAGCCGCGTCGGAGAATAGTAAGATAGGCAATAGAACGAGCCATAAGATAACCACTCGCTTTTCTTGTATGGACGAGCGCAGATCGCCCCAGAGGGAGGATGTAAACATGAGTACTCCGGTTTTTTTTAAATAAAGCAGCCTTGGGTTGGCCAATTCTCAGGAAGAGAAGGTTAGTTTCGGAGGGCGCTCAAGAATAAAGTTACGCTCAGGATATATGGGATAGAGTGACGTTGGATACCATATTTGCGGAATGTGAACTAATGGAATGAACGCGTCAGGTGGAAGGTTATGGGTTTCATGAGAATGATCAGTCGCGTTATGACCGTGCAGATGACCTATGCTTCTCTCGTCTTCTAAGCCTAAATTATGACTGTGCCCATGACCAAAAATTTCCATGGGAAGCTCAATATGACGCAGTCTTTCTGCGGTTGACAGAGCAGATGGATCATGGGATGTTGAGACTACCGTTGGTAGGGCTGCAAAGATACTCAGTATTATTGAAAATACGATGGAAAAACGAATTCCCGGCAGATCGAACGGATTTTTCATGAAACTTATTGTATGTGCCGGATTGACTTATATTATGTTATAGCGGAAATTGAATTTAGAATCGATGCTCAATTTTCTCTAATCTAGCAGAGAGATTGGCTCATGAGGTTGACCTGTGTGTTTCGTTTACTTCCATTATTACGGGATGGAAGTTTTCCAACAAATACTGCGGTCGTTGTTTAACCTCGATATAAAGACGCCCTACATATTCACCGACAATTCCTGTGGCTAGCAATTGAAGGCCTCCAACTAATAGTATTGTTACTATCAGTGTCGGAAATCCATGTACCGGATCTCCAAAGAACAGTGCCTTAAATAAAAAATAAAGTGCATAAACAAAAGCACTAATAGCACTAACTAGTCCGGTATACGTAGCGAATTTAAGGGGGGCTGTGGAAAATGATGTAATCCCATCCAGCGCGTAGTTCCATAAACGCCAATACCGCCATTTGGTTTTTCCGGCGAGACGGGCATCACGATCGTAGTCGATCGTCACTTGCTCGAATCCAATCCAAGCAAATAAGCCTTTAGCGAAGCGGCATCGTTCTGGCAACGAATTGAGCGCGTCAACTGCCTCTCTGCTTAGTAATCTGAAATCGCCTACATCCTGAGCAATCGGAACTTCGCTAACAAGATTTATGGTTCGATAAAAAAAATGAGCCGTGGCTTTCTTAAAGGAGGTCTCACCATCGCGGCGACGCCGCCTCATATTGACGATCTTGGCACCAGCTTTCCAGGCGTCGACCATACTTTGAATTTGTTCGGGCGGATCTTGCAAATCAGCATCAATGATTATGACTGCTGCGCCTCGCGCCAACTGCAAGCCAGCACTTATAGCGCATTCCTTCCCAAAGTTACGGGTAAATTTTGCCACCCCAACCGTGAGGTCATATTGGCGAATGTTTTTTAGCACCTGATACGAGTTATCCCCACTGCCATCGTCGATGAATATAACCTCGTAGCTACCAGATAAATCGGTCAGTGCGCTGGTGAGTCGTCGATGAAATAGCGGTAGAACTTCTTCTTCGTTGTAAACCGGAACCACGATGCTGAGCATACAGGGACGGGGTAAGTCAGTAAAAGAGGAAGGGAAAATTTTTGACATAAGAGCCGCCTGCAATTGAATTCCGTGCTTGTTTGCCTAGCGGGAGTACCAACGATGCGAGGTACACGCCTTATCGGCGTTCACGAGCCTAACTTCTACGGCCCTCGAACTTTCATGCAGTGTACAAAGATTAAAATGAAGGGATGATGAAGAGCGTTGACAGAATCATCGTGCTGTGCTCATCGCCGCGCTTGGCGGTGCTACAGTAGCAGCATCATAAAAACGACCTATGTGCTTTCCATCTAATGGCTGTTCTTGGTGCTAATACCCTATGAAATTTCTTCTTGTCGAGGATGACATCCCTCTGGGGACATCGCTCCAGCGCGTGTTGACGGGTGCGGGCTATAACGCAGTGTGGTTACGACAGGCCAGTGACGCAAAAAAATTCCTAGCTGACAGTCCTTTCGACCTAATATTGCTAGACATAATGCTCCCCGATGGGTCTGGATTGGAGGTCCTGCGCTGGCTTCGGACTCGGGGTGACGCAACGCCTGTAATAATGCTGACCGCTCGCGACGCGATCAGTGACCGCGTGGCTGGGCTGGATGGAGGCGCTGATGATTATTTGCCCAAACCATTCGCCATCGATGAGCTTTTGTCGCGTATTCGAGTACTACTGCGTCGGCAAAGCAAGCAACTAACGGCTTCCTGGCGAGTGGGTTCAATTCTGATCGATACAGCACGGCGCAAAGTTTCCGTTGATGATCGAGAGATATCGCTCACCATGCGCGAGTACGACATTCTTCTAGCACTGGCTTCCGAGGCTGGAAAAGTATTGACACGAGCCCAAATTGAGCGTTCGGCTTCGTTAATTGAGGGTGCTGAGAGTAACGCTATTGACGTCCATATTTATAATTTACGAAATAAGATCGGTAGTCATCTTATCGGTACTGTGCGTGGTGTAGGGTACGTTTTGGAAAGCATTCATCCATGAAATATCCATCGCTTCTACGACGCTTAATTTTGTCACAAATTATAGCGATGGTGATAGCGTGTTTGCTGGTGTTTTGCTGGCTTATTTTTCACTGGTTTGCGTTTGAGAATGGCGATTTGGATCGGCGGATGTTGTACTTTGCACACACGCTCGCCGAAGCATCCAGTGCAGCGCCCGATAATCCCCGGGAATTAGAGCGGCGCCTAAAAACTGCTGAGAAATTATTTATCGATGGCCAAGCTCTAATCACCCATGATAAGGGATCGCACTATACGCCGCTGTATCAAGTATGGGATAGGGCTGGCCGTCTGATTTATAAAACGGCGAATGCACCCGATCAACCCATTGCCGGTACAGGGGATGTTTTTATGGAGAAGCACTGGGGAGGTAGTTCTTGGAGAACCGTAGCTGCTATTAGTGGCGATTCGGCTATTGAGGTACATATTGCTGAACGAGGGGATCGACGTGTGGCTACCAGCTTGCCTATGCTTACCGATATTGCGCTGTCGCAAGTGTTGATTCTTGCTTGGTGTGCAGCCGTTATGCTCTGGACAGCATATAAGGGTTTTCATCCACTTAGAATGCTGGCCATACAAATCGCGAAGAGAAAAACTGGAGATTTTTCACCTATCTATTCATCACGTTTATATGCAGAAACAGCCCCAATTCTTGAAGAGTTGAATGCGCTTCTGGGGCGTGAAGGTACGCGATTAGATAATGAACGACGATTTTTAGCCGATGCGGCTCACGAACTACGGACGCCACTTGCGGCAATCAACGCGCAGGCTCATTTGCTGGTGAATGCTCAAAAAATTGAGCATCAACGTTTGGCCGCTAGCGAACTGCAACAAGATATCGATCGTGTCTCTCACCTATTAACGCAGTTACTTACCATTGCGCGTGTCGATGCCGAACCAACGCTAGTCGATCGAGAAATGATCGACATAGCCAGCCTTTCGCGTGAAAGGTTGGCATCTCTCTCGTCAATAGCGAGATCTCGCCTTATAAATTTGTCTCTTGACGCACCAGAAACGCTATTGTTCGCGGTAAACCGCGCAGGGTTCATTTCCATTCTGGACAATTTGGTCGATAACGCGATCCGATATACCGCATCGTCAGGGCACGTTGAGGTTCGTATCGTTCGCTTTTCCAAACACTTAGAACTGTCCGTCTGTGATGACGGGCCAGGAATTTTGCCCGCCGAGCGTGAGCGAATATTCGAGCGTTTTTACCGTATTCCAGGTACGACCCAACAGGGTAGCGGGTTGGGTTTAGCCATTGTCCGTCGAATTGCACAGTCTCATGGAGCAACGATCCAGTGGTGTGCAGGGCTGCATGGTCGAGGTATAGGAGTCATAGTCTCCATCCCTGTGGCCAAGCTCATTACTTAGATTTCAGTGTGCCTCTTGTATTGGGAGGTGATATGGAGGCTTGCTGTCTGACTTATGGAGCTGAGACACTTACGATGTTTTTTGGCAGTTGCTGAAGAACTCCACTTCGCCCGAGCGGCCGAGCGGTTGCATATAGAACAATCACCGCTATCACGGACAATCAAGGAGTTGGAGGAGGAACTGGGTGTGGCTCTGTTTGCACGCACTACCCGCAGCACTCGGTTGACCCGTACTGGGAAACTGTTCTTGGAGCATGTTCCACGCGTTTTCGCCGCACTAGAGCAAGCGCGCGATAGCGTCAGGGCGTCAGCCAGTGGTTTTCAAGGTCAGTTGAGAATCGCGTTGTCCGATGGCATTACCCCATCGCGTTTGCCCGCTTTGTTGGCACGATGCCGCTTGGACGAACCCGAAGTCGATATTCGATTATTCGAGGTGCCATTAGCGCAACAGATCAGAGGGTTACATGACGATCTGTACGACGTGGGTTTTGCTCAGTCTGATGAAGTGGGTGGCGGCATTCACGCTGAGCCGGTCTGGTCCGATACATTGATGGTCGCCGTACCTGCGCGGCACCCCATACTTAGTCATAAGCGGATTCCACTGGAAGAAGTGCTGCGGTACCCGTTGGTGATGTGCGACCCCGACGTTTGCGAAGGTCACGCAAAACAAATCGAGCGAGTACTGCGTCGTGTAGACATAGAACCGTTGGTTGCCGAGCGAGTGACCTCTGCCGACCTAATGATGGTGCTGGTATCGGCAGGCTTCGCTCTCGGATTGGCAGGCGCCGCACATATCGAGGCTAGCCACGAGGTGGGTGTAGTCGCACGACCGCTCGTCGGACGCGCGCCATTACTGAGGACATATTTGCTGTACTTAGATAGTGGTCCATCTGAAGTCTTGTCAAGGTTTATTGAGCGCGTACAAATCATTGGATCACAGGAACCTTCTAAGCCAGAATGACGCCACAATATTAATTTTCGAGAGGAACCTACATGATGCAAAAAGTTATCTTGCTCTTCTTGTTGGTTTTCTTGGCTGCTTGCGGTCGATCAGAGGAACCCTCGAAGGACGTGTCCTCAGAAGCTGAGCTATCGACAGTGGATGAGCTGGTTTCCAACCCTGAGCGGCTCAAAAATCTGCGTGAGCAATGCAAAAGAGATCGTTCCAATCTGAGGGGTGTGCGGTGCGACCAGGTGGCTGAAGCTACGCGTAAGCGCTTTTATGGTGATGGAAAAATACCCTACACCCCATCAAATGCGCCACCTAAGTTCTAAATATCTGGATTTTTAGAAAATTTGGTTTTTCTTGGTTAACACGCTGCAGCGTACTCGCGCTTGCGGTGTTTTCGTCATGTTCGCCTCAATATGAATTGATGTTTTTTTCATCAGCATTGTTCTGATAACAGTCTTTGACCGGCACTGGCCCGGCACCGATCCTCATAGGCAGGCGCATCTTTGTGCCGCTGTGGAACGAGGAGTCAGGGCAGGTGTAGTTGGAGGCTAGGGTATGCAAGGGACAAACGTGCTGTTCGGACAGATTGCCGTTGTATTCGGCATCGTGATTGCCGGTGTGTGGGGTGCCACACAATGGACAGCAGCCGCCCTGGGTTATCAGCTACGCTTGGGTTCGCCCTGGTTTGATTTCTACGGCACGCCGGTCTATTACCCCTGGCGGTTCTTCGAATGGTGGTTCTTTTTTGATGCCTATGCGCCGGAGGTGTTCAACGTCGGTGGCATGATCGCTGGCGGCAGCGGCTTGGTTGCCGTGATGGTCGCCATCGGCATGTCAATCTGGCGTTCACGCCAGACGCGGCCGGTCACCACCTACGGCTCGGCTCGCTGGGCTGACAGCGGAGACATTCACAAAGCGGGGCTCACCCAGCCCACCGGCATTTTTCTCGGTCTACACGACGAACAGTATCTGCGTCACGAAGGGCCTGAGCATGTTCTGGCCTTTGCACCCACCCGCTCGGGCAAAGGCGTGGGCCTGGTGGTGCCGACTTTGCTGTCCTGGCCTGGATCCGCCGTCATCCACGACCTCAAGGGTGAGAACTGGCAGATCACGGCTGGCTGGCGGGCGCGCTTTTCGCACTGCCTGTTGTTCAACCCCACAGATAGCCGCTCGGCTGGCTACAACCCGCTGCTGGAAGTGCGCCGGGGCGAGCATGAAGTGCGCGACGTGCAGAACATCGCCGACATTCTGGTTGATCCCGAAGGCGCGCTGGAGCGCCGCAATCATTGGGAGAAGACCTCGCACGCGCTGTTGGTGGGCGCCATCTTGCATGTGCTCTATGCGGGCGAAGACAAGACGCTGCGTGGCGTGGCGAACTTCCTATCGGACCCGGCATGTCCGTTCGAGCTGACCTTGCATCGGATGATGACGACACAGCACCTAGGCGATGAACCGCATCCGGTGGTGGCTTCCGCCGCCCGCGAGGTGCTGAATAAATCGGATAACGAACGCTCCGGTGTTCTTAGCACCGCCATGTCGTTTCTGGGTCTGTACCGCGACCCGACGGTGGCCGAAGTTACGTCGCGTTGCGACTGGCGCATCGCCGACCTGATTGCTTCTGAGCACCCCGTATCGCTGTATCTGGTGGTACCGCCTTCGGACATCAGCCGCACCAAACCGCTGATTCGTCTGATCCTCAATCAGATCGGCAGGCGTCTCACCGAATCGCTCGATGGCTCCGACGGCATCGCCCGTCGCCACAAACTGCTGTTGATGCTCGATGAGTTCCCGGCGTTGGGCCGTTTGGATTTTTTCGAGACGGCCCTTGCCTTCATGGCCGGCTACGGCATCCGCAGCTTTCTGATTTCGCAGTCGCTCAACCAGATCGACAAGGCCTATGGCCAGAACCATTCGATCTTGGATAACTGCCATGTGCGCGTGACCTTCTCCACCAACGACGAACGCACCGCAAAACGTATTTCCGAAACGCTGGGTACCGCCACCGAACTGCGCGCCCAGCGTAACTACGCGGGACATCGGCTTGCGCCCTGGCTGGGACACCTTATGGTGTCGCGCCAAGAAACGGCACGACCACTGCTGACGCCGGGCGAAGTGATGCAGCTTCCGCCCGACGAGGCGGTGGTGATGGTCTCCAGCGTGGCGCCGATCAAGGCCAAGAAGCTGCGCTACTACCTGGATGCCAATTTTAAGCACCGCGTGCTGCCGCCGCCCGTACTTGCCGCCGGGCGCTATGCGGATGCGCCGCCGGTTTGTCCTGATGACTGGAGTGGCCTGACGATTCCGGTTGTCCCCGTTGCGCCCGCCTCAGTGGATAGCGATGGCATGACGGGCGCGGCCGACGGCGGCGGCCCGCACCATCAGCCCGAACTATCGGAGGCCGTCGCCTACAGCCCCCAGCTGGAGTACCCGGCCAGCGACCTGGCGCTGCTCAATGACGACGACTTGCCGTCCGTTCCTCCCCGCCAGCTTGATCCCGCCATGCAGCGCGTGGTGCGCATGGCTGCCCTCGACTCTGATGACGGAATCCAGTTATGAGCCGATATCGCCTGAATCTCTTTATCCGCCCGGAACATGCCCAGCGCCTGGATGAGCTGGCTGCAAAAAAAGGGGTTTCTAAATCCTCCATCGTGGCCGCCGCCTTGGCGTCCTGGCTCTCGCCTGATGCCGGCGATCAGCGCGAGGCGGCGATGGCCAAACGGCTGGATCGTCTGTCACGCCAGTTCGAGCGCCTGGAGCGAGACCAGAACATCCAGATCGAAACGTTAGCGCTGTTCGTACGTTACTACTTGACGGTCAGTACGCCGGTTCCCGAAGCCCATCAGGATGCCGCCCGTGCCCAGGGCAAGGCACGCTTTGAGCAATTCGTGGAACAGCTTGGCCGCCACCTGCTGCGCGGTCGCAGCCTGGTGCGTGATGTGGTGGAGGAACTGCACCCTGACCCTGTGCGCTTGGATGATACCGCGCCCGCGTTTGAGGGGCGGGAGCGTGTGTCATGAGTGCCGTTCCCGAATCCTCAATTGCCGTCGCTCTGGATCGCCGCATCCAGATGCTGCGTACCGCCATGGGACCGGTGATCGCTGCAGCTCTGGAAGACCCGGACGTGGTGGAAATCATGCTCAACCCTGACCGCAGCCTCTGGGTGGATCGACTCTCGTCGGGTCGTACACCTTTGGGCGTCGAATTGTCCGAAGCCGATGGCGAGCGCATTATCCGCCTGGTCGCCGCCCACGTCGGCGCGGAAGTGCATCGCGGCCAGCCGCTTCTGACAGCGGAACTCCCCGAAACCGGCGAACGCTTCGAGGGCATCTTGCCGCCCGCCGCACCCGGCCCGGCTTTCGCGCTGCGCAAGCGCGCTGTGGGCGTGATTCCGCTCACGCGCTACATCGCAGACGGCATGATGAACGTGGCCCAGGCGGCGTTTCTGGTACGGGCGGTACGCGAGCGGCAGAACATCCTAATTGCCGGCGGCACCAGCACCGGCAAGACCACGCTTGCCAATGCCTTGCTGGCAGAAATTGCTGCCACGGGCGATCGCGTGCTAGTGCTTGAAGATACGGTGGAGCTGCAATGCGTCGCGAACGACCATGTGCCGCTACGCACCCGGATAGGTGTCGTGACGATGCAGGAGCTGGTACGCGCCACGATGCGCCTGCGCCCCGACCGTGTGGTGGTCGGTGAGGTGCGCGGCGGTGAAGCGTTGGATCTCATTAAGGTCTGGGGCACGGGCCACCCCGGCGGTATTGCCACCATCCACGCCGGTTCTGCCGTGGGGGCGTTGCTGCGCCTGGAACAACTGATTCTGGAAGTAGCAATGCACCCGCCGCGAGCGCTCATTGCCGAAGCGGTCAACGTCGTGATCTACATCGCTGGTCGCGGGCGCAAGCGCCGCATCGAAAGCATCGCCAGGGTCGTCGGCTTTGACGGCACGGACTACCAATTGGTCGATGCGCTCCAAACTCCATTTCCCGAGCTATCGCCACACTCTTCCTCCTCCCCTGATCTATCTGGAGAACCGTCATGACGCCTGTTGATGCGTTTCTTATTTCCGTGATTCCGCTTTCTACTATGAACCGTCTGCGCCAGCTGGCCCGGCCTGCCGCGCAAGGGCTGCTGCTAGTCATGCTGTTGATGCTGCTTGCCGGAGCAGCACACGCCGCTGGTTCCTCCATGCCCTGGGAGGGACCACTGCAATCCATTCTGGAGTCTATCCAAGGGCCGGTGGCGCGCATCGTTGCCGTCATCATCATCATTGCCACGGGTCTGGCGCTCGCCTTTGGCGACACCAGTGGCGGTTTTCGCAAGCTGATTCAAATCGTCTTCGGCCTGTCCATCGCGTTCGCTGCATCGTCGTTCTTCTTGTCGTTCTTTTCATTCTCCGGCGGAGCCGTCGTATGAATACTGACATCGAAGGCGTATCCAGCTTCGCTGCGGGGTTTGAGGTGCCGCTGCACCGTTCGCTGACCGAACCGATTTTGATGGGCGGCGCACCGCGTACCGTTGCGATTGCCAACGGCACGCTGGCCGCCGCCGTGGGGCTGGGCCTGCAACTGTGGATTCCAGGTGTGGTGCTCTGGATTGTCGGTCATTCTCTGGCGGTATGGGGCGCGCGTGTTGACCCGCAGTTCATGCAGGTTTTTTCCCGTCACATCAAACATAAAACGCTGCTGGACGTGTAGAGGATGACGCCATGCTGAACCTTGCCGAATACCGTCAGCGTCCCGCCTTATTGGCAGATTGGCTGCCCTGGGCTGGACTGATTGCGCCGGGCGTAGTGCTGAACAAGGATGGTTCCTTTCAGCGCACGGCACGCTTTCGCGGGCCGGACTTGGATAGCGCGACGCAAGGCGAACTGATCGCTACGTCGGCCCGCTTGAACAATGCACTGCGCCGCCTGGGGTCGGGCTGGGCGTTGTTCATTGAAGCCGAACGCCGTGCAGCGGCGGATTATCCCCATTCGGACTTCCCTGAAGCCTTGTCCTGGCTGGTCGATCAGGAGCGCCGCGCCGCCTTCGAGCAGGCGGGCAACCACTTTGAAAGCGGCTATCACCTGACGCTGGTGTTTCTGCCGCCCGAGGAATCCCGTGCTCGCGCGGCGGGGCTGCTGTACGAGAACCGTCCCTCCGAAGGTATGGACTGGCGCGAGCGCCTGGCCGCATTCGTGGCGGAAACGGATCGCGTCTTTGACCTGCTAGATGGCGTCATGCCGGAAATTTCCTGGCTGGACGATAGCCAGACGCTGACCTACCTTCATTCCACCATCTCAACACGGCGTTACTGCATCGGTGTGCCGGAAGTCTCGTTTCACCTTGATGCGCTACTGACCGACTCCGCGTTGGTGGGTGGCCTGGCGCCGATGCTGGGCGATGCCCATATGCGCGTGGTATCGGTGCGAGGCTTTCCGACTTCCACCTGGCCGGGCATTTTGGATGACCTGAACCGGCTTGGCTTTGCCTATCGCTGGAGTACGCGCTTTATCTGCATGGACAAAGCCGAGGCGGAAAAGGAGCTGCGCCGCTTGCGCCGTCAATGGTTCGCCAAGCGCAAGAATGTCGTGGCGCTGCTACGGGAAACGATTTTTCAGCAGGAGTCGCCGCTGGTTGATACCGATGCCAGCAACAAGGCCGCCGATGCGGATGCTGCTTTGCAGGAGTTGGGCAGCGACCAAGTCGCCTTTGGGTATGTCACCACCACCGTGACGGTACTGGATGCCGACCCCGCTGTGGCTGATGAAAAGCTGCGCATGATTGAGCGCGTTATTCAGGGCCGGGGCTTTGTGACGATTCCTGAGACCTTGAACGCTGTGGATGCCTGGCTGTCGTCTATTCCCGGCAATGCCTATGCCAACGTGCGGCAACCCATTGTGTCTACATTGAATCTGGCCCATATGATGCCAGTGTCGGCGGTGTGGGCCGGGCCACAGAAAAATGAGCATCTGGATGGGCCGCCGCTCATTGTCACGCGCACCGAAGGCGCGACGCCATTTCGGCTGGTGACGCATATTGGCGATGTGGGCCATACGCTGGTCGCCGGGCCGACCGGCATGGGCAAGTCGGTATTGCTGGCCGTCCTGGCCAAGCAATTTCGCCGGTATCCCGGTTCACGCATCTTCGCCTTTGACATGGGCCGCTCGATGCGCGCCACCATTCTGGGTCTGGCGGGCGAGCACTATGACCTTGGCAATGATGGCGAGATCGCCTTTCAGCCGTTGGCACGCATCGACCACGAAGGTTATCGCACCTGGGCGGCTGAATGGATTGAAGGGCGTTTGCTGCACGAAGGCATGGCCGTCAGTCCCGATGACAAGGCCGCCATCTGGTCGGCGCTGGGGAGCTTGGCGGGTGCGCCGTTGGAGCAGCGCACGTTGACGGGATTTTCCGTACTGCTGCAATCGAACATGCTGCGCCAGGCGCTTGCGCCCTATGTGCTGGGCGGCGCGCACGGCAAGCTGCTGGACGCTGACCATGACCGGCTGGGCATGGCCGACGTGCAGGGCTTCGAAATGGAAGAGCTGATGCACAGCCCCGCCGCCGTGCAGGCGGTACTGCGCTATCTGTTTGCCCGGTTTGATGAGCGTTTCGATGGTGCGCCAACCCTTCTGATTCTCGATGAGGCATGGCTGTTTCTGGATGAACCGTTCTTTGCCGCCCGCATCCGGCAGTGGTTGAAGACCCTGCGCAAGAAAAACGTCAGCGTCATCTTTGCCACGCAGTCACTGGCCGACATCAAGGATTCGAGCATTGCGCCCGCAATTATCGAAAGCTGCGCCAGCCGCATTTTCCTGCCCAACCCGCAGGCGACCGAGCCGCAGATTCGCACGATCTATGAAGGCTTCGGCCTGAACAGCCGACAGATCGAGATTGTGGCAACGGCTCAACCCAAGCGCGACTACTACTACCAGTCGCGTCTGGGCAACCGTCTGTTCGATCTTGACCTCGGGCCGGCCACGCTGGCTTTTGCTGGCGCCTCCACCCCGCAAGATCAGCGCGACATCGACCGCATCCTGCTGGACGCTGGCGTACCCGGGTTTGCCGGCTCCTGGTTGCGCCATCGCGGCTTGGACTGGGCCGCCGACCTGTTGCCCGAGTTTCCCGGCTTCGCACCCTCAGTCACTGCCGTTCCTTCCCACCTACAGGAGAATCTGCCATGAAAATCCGCACACTATCGGTATCGCTTGCTGCCGTTCTTTCGGCGTCATTACTCACCGCTTCGCCCGCTTGGGCCTGGAAAACGGTCTTTGACCCATCCAACTATACGAAGAACACGCTGACCGCCGTTCGTACACTGCAGCAGATCAACAACCAGATCAACCAGCTTCAGAACGAGGCCCAGATGTTGATGAATCAGGCCCGCAATCTGGCGAGTCTGGATTTCAATGTCGTCAACCGCCTGCGCACCACGCTGGCCGCCACCGAACGTCTGATCGGCGAGGCGCAAGGGCTCAGTTACGAGGTGGCGAACATGGATCAGGAGTTTGCGCGCCTGTATCCCAACCAGTATGCCGCCACCGTGAGCGGCGACAGCATGGCTCAGGATGCCCGTGAGCGCTGGAAGAATACGTTGAATGGCCTGCATACCGCGATGCGGGTGCAGGCCCAAGCCTCGCAGAACCTGCGCGATGATGAAAGCACGCTGGCCGACCTTGTGAATCAAAGCCAGTCGGCGCAAGGCGCGTTGCAGGCCATGCAAGCGACCAACCAGCTTTTGGCCTTGCAGGCCAAGCAGGGCATCCAGGCGCAACAGCTTCAGATCACCCAGGACCGCGCCGCCTCGTTGGAGCTGGCACGTCAGGCAGCGGCCACCGAGCGCGCCCGTGAAGTGCGCCAGCGCTTCCAGGGCAGCGGCACGCCGTATACGCCGCAAGCCGTGAATTTCTACGGCAACTGATCGGAGCGCTTGAGCCATGAATGACGTGGCGGTGATCGACCGCTTTCTCGCTACCTTTGCGCAGTACATCGACTCGGGGTTCGGGCTGCTGCAAGGCGATGTGGCGTTTCTCACCGCTACGCTCATCGTGATCGACATGACACTGGCCGGCCTGTTCTGGGCGATGAATCATGCCAGTGGCCAGGGCGACGACGTGATCGCCAAGCTGCTGCGCAAGGTGCTTTATGTCGGGGCGTTTGCCTACATCATCGGCAACTTCAATGTGCTGGCTGGCATTGTGTTCCGCTCTTTCGCTGGGCTGGGCCTGATAGCTTCAGGCTCGTCGCTCACGATGGGCAACTTTTTGCAGCCCGGACGGTTGGCGAAGACCGGTATTGATGCCGCCGCGCCCATTCTGGAACAGATCGGCGACATGGCGGGCTTTCCCGAGGTATTCACCAACATCGACCCTATCGTGGTGATGTTTCTCGCCTGGATGGTGGTGGTGCTGAGTTTCTTCGTGCTGGCGATTCAGCTTTTTGTGACCTTGATCGAGTTCAAGCTGACCACGCTTGCCGGCTTTGTCCTGGTGCCTTTTGCGCTTTGGAACAAGACTTCATTCCTTGCCGAGAAGGTACTGGGCAATGTGGTGTCTTCCGGCGTCAAGGTGCTGGTGCTGGCCGTGATCGTCGGCATTGGCAGCGGCTTGTTCGCCGAGTTTCAGGTTCATCCCGATGAGCCGTCCATCGACTATGCGCTGGTCATCATGCTGGCGTCGCTCTCTTTGCTGGCGCTTGGGATTTTCGGGCCGGGCATCGCGACGGGGCTCGTTTCGGGCGGACCGCAGTTGGGCGCGGGCTCCATGGCCGGTGCAGCCGTCGGCGCTGTCGGGACTGCTGTTGCCATCGGTACAGCCGCCACTGGCGTGGGGGCTGCCGTGGCGGCAGGCGCACGCATGGTTCCGGGCGCCGCCCGCATGGCTTCCGGCGCGGCTCGATCCATCGGTTCGAGTGCGGGCGGCATCCGGTCTGCTTTTCAGACAGGTGTAGCGGCGAGTGGTGGCCTTAAAGGAGCGGCGGGGGCAAGCCCTGCTTCTGGTGCTGGGGCAGGCACCTCCGGTGGAGCGTCAACCGATACCGCCAGTTCCACTGCCCAACCGGCCTGGGCCAAGCGCCTGCACCGCCGGCAACAACTGACGCAAGCCGCCACGACCACTGCCCACGCACTGCGCGGTGGGGATGGCGGCGGCGCGGGCCAAGGCCCAAGCCTGCGTGATTCCGATTCATAAGGGGAACCCTCATGCGTTTCAAACGGCCGCTGGTGCGTTATGCCGAATCTCCGCAACCAGCCACACCTTACCAATCCGCCGCCCAGGTCTGGGACGACCGTATCGGCTCGGCGCGGCTGCAGGCCAGGAACTGGCGGCTGATGGCCTTTGGCTGCCTGCTGCTGGCGCTACTCATGGCCGGCGGCCTGGTGTGGCGCTCAATGCAGTCCATCGTCACGCCCTATGTAGTGGAGGTGGATAACGCCGGCCAGGTGCGGGCGGTGGGGGAAGCGGCTTCGCCGTACCGACCCAACGATGCGCAAACCGCCCACCATATCGCCCGCTTCATCACGTTGGTGCGCTCGCTCTCCATCGACCCCATTGTGGTGCGTCAGAACTGGCTGGATGCCTACGACTACACCACGGACAAGGGGGCCGCTGTGCTGAATGACTACGCACGGGTGAATGATCCCTTTACCCGCATCGGCAAAGAATCTGTGACGGTGCAGATCACGAGTGTCGTGCGGGCGAGCGACACGTCCTTCAACGTGCGTTGGACAGAACGCCGCTTCGTCAATGGCGCATCCGCAGGTCTGGAGCGTTGGACGGCGGTGGTGTCCATCGTGCATCAGCCTCCGCGTACCGAAGCGCGTTTGCGCAAAAACCCCCTGGGGCTTTACGTCAATGGCCTGTCGTGGAGCCGTGAACTCGATTCCTCCGAAGGAGCACCGCGATGATGTCGTCTTTGCGCTTTTACGCTTTTCCGTTGGCCCTGCTTGCCCTGGCGGGCTGCGCCACACAGGGCAAGCCGCCACCGGCCATCTCGCTTGATGAGCCGGTACAGGCCGAACTGCTGCCCGAGCCGCCCAGCCCGGTCGAAGTGATTGCCGTGCCTGAACCCTTGGCGCTGCCTGCGCAATTGAAACCCTTGCCGGGTACGGAGGGTGGCAAGCCCACGCCCGAACCCGCCGATGAAACCGTGCGGGTATCCCGTGCCAATGCCCAAGCACGGGTTGCGCCCACCCGCGAAGGCTACGTCAATGCCATTCAGGTCTGGCCTTACAGCGACGGGGCGCTGTATCAGGTCTATACCGGCGTGGGCCGCGTGACGGTGATTGCGCTGCAGCCAGGGGAGGAACTGGTCACGGTCGCCGCCGGTGACACCGTGCGCTGGATTGTTGGGGACACCTCCAGCGGCAGCGGCGCTGACTTGCGCGTGAACGTGCTGGTCAAGCCGATTCGGTCAGGTCTGAAGACGAACTTGGTCATCACCACCAGCCGGCGCACTTATCTGCTGGAACTGACTTCCACGGAAAAGACATGGATGGCGTCGGTGTCCTGGGAATATCCGAAGGATCAGATGTTGGCCTTGCAGCGCCAGAATCAGGCCGCGCAGGCCAGTGCGCCCGTCGATACCGGGCTGGCCCTGGAAAACCTGCGGTTCCGTTATGCGGTCAGCGGGAATAATCCGCCCTGGAAGCCGTTGCGCGCCTTCGATGATGGGCAGAAGGTCTATATCCAGTTTCCGGCTGGCATTGCCCAAGGGGAGCTGCCGCCGCTCTTTGTAATCGGCGCTGAAGGCGATGGCCAACTGGTGAACTACCGATTCCGCCCGCCGTATTACATCGTGGATCGGCTCTTTGGTGCGGCTGAACTGCGCCTGGGCGGTAATCGGGGCGACGTGGTGCGGATTGAGCGTACTGATGGCGTGGCACGGAGGCACTGAAATGAGTCAGGAAAAATTATCCGATCACATGCCTGATCAGGCTTCGTCACCAGTGGAACATAAGGCGGCGGATAAGGTGGCACCTGAGACGGTGGCGCTGCGCGCTCAGCCGCGTCCGGTCACGCGACTGAACCGGCGCACGCTAGCCTTGCTGGTCGGCAGCCTATCGGTAGCGGTCTTGGGTGCCACTATCTGGTCGCTGCAACCGCAGCGGCGCAGCGCAGGAGAGCAGAATGAGCTTTACAACGTAGACCGGGTATCGAAGTCGGAAGGACTGGACGCCTTGCCTTCCGACTATTCCATGTTGCCCGTCCCGGACGTACCTCCCAATGTGCCGGAACTCGGCCCGCCACTGCCCGGCGACCTAGGGCCGGCCATAGTCAATAGCCAGCAGCCGATGGTTGCTACCTATGCGCCGCCGGGCGTTGATGCCGAAGCAGCTGAACGAGAAGCCCGGCGCAAGGAAGCCGAAGCGGCCGCTGCCTCATCGGTGTTCTTCCGCACCGGCCAAGGCCAGACCGGCCAACCTTCGACGACGGGTGTGCAGGCGATGCCTGTCGCGCCGGGCATGGACAACACCCTGGCCGCCTTCGACCCGCTGGCCGCTGGGCCAACTTCGACTGCGGCGCAATCCATCGACCCCACCGCTGTGCAGAATCGGCAAGACCAGAAAGAAGCCTTCCTGCAATCCGGCTCTACACAAACCCGTAATTCCGGCGATCTGCAAATGCCCACTTCGCCGTATCAGGTCATGGCCGGCACGGTCATCGCCGCCGCGCTGGTCACAGGCATCAAGTCCGATCTGCCGGGCGATGTGATCGGCACCGTGACGGAGCCCGTCTATGACTCGGCGACCGGCCAGCATTTGCTGATCCCGCAAGGCTCGCGCATCATGGGTCGCTATAACAGCCAGGTGAGTTATGGGCAAAGCCGGGTGCAGGTGGTGTGGAACCGTATCATCCTGCCCGATACGTCCTCGCTCACGCTGGATAACCTGGCGGGCACCGACCCAGCGGGCTATGCCGGCTTGGAGGATGAGGTCGATTGGCATTGGGATCGCATCGTCGGCGGCGCTGTATTGACCACCTTGCTGGGCGTCGGCGCCGAGCTGGCCGCGCCGGAAAACCGCCAGGATGGCGACCGCATCATCATCGCAGGACGCGACAGCGCCCAGGACAGCATCAATCAGGTGGGCCAGGAAATGACCCGGCGCAACATGAACATCCAGCCCACCTTGACCAGTCGCCCCGGCTTGCCGGTGCGGATCATTGTTAATAAAGATTTGGTATTGCGTCCGTACCAGCCATTGTTCTTCAACAAGGGAGCGTCACAATGAGCACCACCCGAAAACTGCGGCTGGGGCCGCTGCCGAAGACTGAGGTCGTTAAGCTGACCTTCACATGCCCGACTAGCCTGAAAGCCGAGCTGGAGCGCTATGCGGCGCAGCATGCGCAGACGTATGGGGAGACGGTCGATGCCGTGACGTTGATTCCGCATATGCTGGAAGCCTTCATGGCGGGGGATCGGGGATTCAAACGGATCCGGTAAGTAAGTTTTGGGTAATCTAAGTTATTGCAATGGATAATTTTAATCTTTGCAGCTTCTGACAGACCAAGAGAGTGTGAGTACTGGACGTTGAAGACGAATTAAGGATTGGCCCTTTTACGGCAATTTGCTTAAGAAATACCGTATATTTTGGCTCGGCGAGTGAATGCCTCCCTCGCTCCTTCCAATATTTTGCAGGCCGCATCCCGCGCAGCCACGTCATCAATTGACCCGCGTGCAACAACTTGGCTGCGATCGTTGTTGCTTTTGAAGACGATCAACTGTTCCGCATCACCGAGCACGGCGATATTTGCATTGTGGGTAACGATAATGACTTGTCTGCGCTCTTTGGCGCGGCGCAGGACTGGTACAAACGTGTGAAAAATAAATTCACTATCCAGGTTATCTTCTGGTTGGTCAATAATCAGTGGACGTCTGCTATCTGACGATAGAATTAGGGCAAGTAAAACTGATTGCTGCTGACCTAGCGATAACTGAGAAAAATCACGTTGGACGTATCGTGTTTTTCCATCACGCGATACTTTGCCGGTTACTGTTAATTTTGGAAGGTCATCAACATGACATTGTTCAAGATCGGCAAGCACCGATGGCTCACTCAGTTTTTGAATAATTTCTCTTGCTTCTGCAGGCGAGAATTGCTGCACACCGTCTGCAATCTGGATCGACGTAAGTTGTTCTGTTTGTGATTTTTCTATCACGGACAACAGTCCCGGAATAGTGAGTTGCTCCACAATAATGCGCGCTTTTTGATGGTTGATTGTGCGCCAACCCAACGCCGTTGCAATAATTCCGACTGCCTCCGATGTGTAGCCACTTTCAATGTACTGTAACTTGACTTGAAATTCTGAGAGGACTTCTGCAAGTGCTCGCGAGGCCTGAATAGCATAAGCTTGTCGGCGCAAGGCGACTTGTTGTCGTGCTTGCCATCGCTCCTTTAATGCTGTTGCGTACTTCGCACGAAGCGCTTTTAAGTGGGGCTCCCAGGTTTTCAGGTTGACCAATTGTTTCTTCTGTTGGGTTTCTTCTGTGGTGAGCCGAGTGATATGCGACATATCTAGTTTCACGCCTCTGGCTTCCAGCGCGGCCCGTTTGGTTTCGATGTTGTCGCGGATGGGGCGCTCCTTTTCCACCCATCGTCCGATAGAAGATATCGTTGAAGCTTGGAGTGCTAGGTAAGCGGCTTTGATGTCAGCTTGTGCTCGCTCCAGCGTCGTGGAAAACTCGTCCGCTGCAGTAATGATTTCTGCTGCTTCAATATGACCGGTGGTGATATCTTCAGCGGCAACTAACGACCGAAAGTTTGCTGATACGTCAGCTAGGGTTGTATCTTGTACAAATTCTTTCAGTTCAGTTAACAATTCGTTGAGATTGTCTTTTCTTGCCTTTTCAATTGCGAGGCTGCGCTGAAGCTGAATGACCTCTGCGCCTTTTGCTGCTTGGAATGCTTGTAGCTGTTGTTGAACCACCGTCAGGGATCGCTGAGTCTGAGGGATAGCGGCAACATGTTTTTCTGCTTCGATAATTTGTGTGCGGAGTGTTTGCAATAACTCTCGGGCTTCGTATTCATGCAAAAGAGCATCCTCAACACGTGTGAACGTATCAAGATAGCGCATGAGGGCTAGTGGATCGTCTTTAGCGTGTTCGCGTACGCGCGCTGCTTCACCTTGCCCAAAACAATCAAGTTCGAAAGCGATAGGGCCATCGATTGGATCGTCGAGATTAATAAGCTCTTCACCGATTGATCGCGATAATGTGTGTTGCTGTCCGGCTTCGTCCTGCCAAAATAGGTGCAACTGATGCGGCCAGACTTCGGAGTCGATCACGTCCGCTCCTGAGGGCGTACCTGTCAGGCAGCGTACAGCTTCAAATGTGGTGGATTTTCCCGTGCCTCTTCCCCCGATGATGCAATTTAGATTGCGACTGAAATGGATTTTTTGTCCGTCCAAGTATCCGCCACTAATAATCGCGCCTAAAATAAACGGCGTTGATGCAGGTACCTCCTCCTCCAAACGAATTCGGGAGTCTCCTTCTTCCAATGCATGACGTAAGCCTTCAAAGGACGGGGCCGCCATTTTGTAACGGGTGAGTTTACGATCCTGATTAGCGTTGCGACCCAGCGCGTTTAGGGTATGTGAATCGGAGTTCAGAATGCGGGCCAGATATTGACGCTCACCCAAGCCGAGCCGCTCAATACGCTGTTTCCCGATATGAGCACGGGATTGATCTGGGTCTTCAGGCGCATAGCTTACAAGCGAGTTGGCCGTAGTAAGTTCTATACCGAGCAAGGCTGTATGGCACAATATATCTGTCTTATGGGGAGATCCACCAGGATGATTGGTCTCTAATCCGTTGCCACCATCAACATGTGCAAGTACACAAAAGCCGCCTAGCTCTTTCGCGTGTTCCAGGCACGCAAACATGGCATCCTTGCAGCGGCTGGTTTGGCGTCCACGATCTGCTAAGTTAAGTCGTCCATGGAATTGTGCAAGTAATTCAACTGTTGGAAAATAGCACAGGAGGTGTCCTTCGGGTGTAGAGAGCTCTACGGATGGAATGACAAGTACGCCGATGGAAGCTCCTGCTGAAACGGTCTCCTGTACATTGCTAATTTCATTATGGTCCGCGACGGCGATAATCTGTAAGTTTTCTCGAAGTGCTATCTCAACGATACGTTGTGGCGTCATGTCTATGTCGGTGACATCATGGGACGCTTGGTACGAGTGAATATGGAGGTCGCCGCGAAAAAAGTGTGCGCCATTAGTGTGTGCGACGCATTCTTGAAGTTTCTCCATCAGCATCTCTCCATTCTAAAACTAATAATTCTTTGTGCATGCCTAATCATGGACGCCCTCGTTGATTCCAGCAGGGCAAGTTTGCGTTTGTTTTCTGATAGTAACTGTAATTACTATAACTTACAGATGCGCTGGCTAGCATGTCGGTTCGGAAGCCGCTCGTACAGTCTCTGGCGGTCTGTACACAACAAATGGCGGATTAACGTGGGAACCGGTAAATGTACAGAGCGCTACTGCGCTACGCTACGCCCTTACAGGTTTGTAGGTGAGATCATTTGAGGCATCCTAAGGCCATCTCAATCCACTACGGAGATGGCCATGTCTGACCAGCAAGGAATCGCCAGGCGATCGGCACACACAGCTTTCCCTGTAGCGCCTGCGTTTTATCGCATCGCCGATGTAATACGCATCACGGCCATCAGCCGCGCTACGATCTACCGGCGTATATCAGAGGGGCGCTTTCCGCGCCCCGTCAACCTGGGCGGGCGCGCGCGTGGTTGGACGCCGGCTGCTTTGCAAGAATGGATAGAGAACCCCGAAGAATATCGGGAGGTGGAGGTGCAGCAAACTCCCGAGGCTGCCAGCCCTGTGCGGCGCCGCCGCAACACTGAACGTCTCAAGTCGTCTCGCATCCAACGCCGGAAATTTCGGACACAAGTCGGACACGAGAGCAAAATGAGAGGCCAAGAAACTGAAAAGGACTTAGCGAATGTTCGCTAAGTCCTTGATATTCCTTGGTGGCGCATCCCTGATTCGAACAGGGGACCTGCGGATTATGATTCCGTCGCTCTAACCAACTGAGCTAATGCGCCAAAGAGCGCAATTATAGCAAGAATTTTTGCGCCTGCAAGAGGGTGGCCTAAACCTTATAAGCTATAGTAGGCTTGGCCTAGCCCAGACCGTTCAAACTGCACCGACCCAACAAAAAAGGAACCCTCACGGGATGCAGATCCGGAAGCCTTCCCGCATCACCCTGCGCCAGCTGGTCCTGATCCTGTCGATCGGCAGCGTGCTGGCCATGCTGGTGGCGGGCATGGCGGGGGCCTATCGGATCCAGCGCGATCAGTTGATGGAAGACACCCTGGCGGCCAACCAGGCCTTCGCGGAAAAGCTGGCCGCATCGACGTCCGACCTGTTGCGGCAGGCCCAGCAGGACCTGGCGTATTCCGCCGAGCGCGTCGTGCAATCCGGCATGGACCCGACCGTGCTGCAATCCGAAGTCGACCGCCTGCGGGCTCAGGGCATCGGGTTCAATACCGTCTCGGTCATGGGCAGCCAGGGGGTCATCCTGGCGGTATCGCCCAGCGCCCTGAAGGTCCGGGGCCGCCGCGTGGACCCGAACGCCCCCCGGTCCTCTCCGCGGCACCTGACGCCCACGATCAGCAGTCCCTTCACCTCCATCCTGGGCAATCTGTCCATCCTCGTCACCCATCCGCTGTACACCGCCAAGGACCAGTACCTCGGCTATCTGGCGGGCACCGTCTACCTGAAATCCGACGGCGGCCTGTCGCGCCTGATCGGCCAGCATTACTTCCGCAACGACACCTACGTCTACGTGGTGGATGCCACGCGCCGGCTGCTGTATCACCCGCAGGCCAGCCGGATCGGCACGGAAGTGGTCTACGACAACCCGGCCATCGGCGCGGTGCTGAACGGCGAGACCGGCGCCTTGCGGGTCACCAACAGCCAGGGCATCGACATGCTGGCCGGGTTCGCCTACGTGCCGGCCGCCAAATGGGGCATCGTCGTCCAGCGCCCCACCCAGGTCACGCTGGCGCGCCTGGACACGCTGATGCGCCGGGCGCTGTGGCTGTCGCTGGTGCCGGTGGGCCTGCTGCTGGCGCTGCTCTGGTTCCTGTCGGGCTGGGTCTCCCGCCCCCTGGGCGAACTGGCACTGGTCGTGCAGGACGGCTACGAGGACAACATGGCGCGCCGCATCCAGTCGATCCGCTGCTGGTACTTCGAGGCCCAGCGCCTGCAGCGGGCGCTGCTGGAAGGCCTGGGCGCCGTCGGCGCGCAACTGGATCAACTGCACGACGAGGCCTACCAGGATCCCCTGACCGGCCTGGGCAACCGGCGCGGCCTGAGCCTGGCCCTGCAGACCTGTCAGGCGCTGGGCCAGCCCTTCGCCGTCATCGCGCTGGATATCGACTTCTTCAAACGCATCAACGATACCTATGGCCACGATACGGGGGATCAGGTGATCCGGCAGGTCGGCCACTGGATGCGGACCCAGGCCCGCGAGGGCGACACCCTGTTTCGCATGGGCGGCGAGGAATTCCTGGCGCTGCTGCCCGGGGCGCACCAGAACGCGGCGGCCAACATCGCCGAACGACTGCGGGCCGGCATCGAGCACGCCGCCATCCTGCCGGAGGAAACCGTGACGGTGTCGATCGGCGTGGCCGCCTGGGCGCCCGAAGACGCCATCGACCCGGAACAGGTTCTGAAGGCCGCCGACCAGGCCCTGTACCGCGCCAAGCAGGCGGGGCGCAATCGCGTCATGGGGGCGGAGGCCTGAAAGGGGAGCCCAAACGTAAAGGCCCCACCTTCTGGTGGGGCCCTACCGCCACTGGGGCAGTAAACACTGCATGGGCGCAGTGCGTAGTCGACGCCGTTGAGGCGAAGATTCACTACCATCCGGTAGTGACTTCAGTATAGGCACTCGACCGCCAAAGGACAAGATTGGGATTTACCCTAATGTCCGGGATCCCGATGCCCCGGATGCGAGAGCGCGTAATCCAGGGCGGCGCGCACCGCCGTGACCTGGGCGGCATTGCATTCTTCCACCGTCGCGTTGGCGCTGTCCGGATAGACCTCGGTCGTGGTGCGGTACGGGGCGTCCGTGATCCCCGCGCACAGGCCCAGGGGCCGCAAGGCATAGCGGATCACCCCTGGCGCCACGACGGGCGAGCCGATGATCTCGCCCCGCTCGTCGGCCGGCGCGATATGCGTGACGCGGGCCACGGCATCGATGACCGCCTGCTGGAAGTCCGGCTGGGGCGCGTCGACGTCGTCCACCAGATAGAAGCCGTCGGGGATCCCGCCCGGCGTGAAGGGGCGCCCGTCCCGGGCCGCCAGGGCCGGGCGGAATTCGCTTTCATCCGTGTCGGTGGTTTCATGCAGGTCGATGTGCACCCGCGCCCGCGCGGCGAAGGATTCGACCAGCCGCATCAAGGCCGCGGATTCGGGGGCCGGGCTATCCGCCCGGAAAGACCGGTTGGGATCCAGCGCTTGCGGGTTCCAGCGGTGGATGCGCTCGAAACCCCAGGGGCTGACGCAGGGCGCGACCAGCAGATCGCAGCGATCCTCGAAATCCGCCGCATGCCGCGCGGCGAACTGTAGGGCCCCCATCACCCCGCTGGTCTCATAGCCATGCACCCCGCCCGTCACCAGGGCCACGGGCCGGTCGCCCCGCCAGCGGCGGCTGCGCAGGGCCATCAGGGGATAGACGTCCGGCGCATAGTCGAGTTCGCCGTACTGCACAACCTCGAATCGCCCACGCAGTTCGTCGACCGCCCGCAGCACCAGATCGGCGTAGCTGCGCTGGCGCCGCTGCCGTTCCCGCCAGGCGGCGACCTCGGCCGCCCCCCAGGGGATTCCGGGCGTTCCGATGGGATAGAAGGCGGTTGGCATAAGCTCCACTCCGAAGGCGAAAAGTCGGCAAACACTGTAGCACGGGGCCCCACAGCGCCTTAGCCAGCGGGCCACGCACGAAAGACCCACGACCGCCATGGCGCGGACCCGCCCCAGGCCGGCAGCCGCGCCCTCACCGCCTGCGGCGTTCCCCCAGGGCCAGGTACCACGGCAGGCAGTCGGGGTTGCTCATGGCGTCGGGGTTGATGACTTTGTCCAGTGGCTCGCCCAGCAGCAGCCGCTTGACGGGCAGTTCCATCTTCTTGCCGCTCAGGGTGCGCGGAATCGCCGGAGCCGCCAGGATGTCGTCGGGCACGTGGCGGGCCGACAGATTGTCCCGGATGGCGGCTTTCATCCGCGCCGCCAGCGCGTCGCTCAGCGCCTGGCCGTCGCGCAGCACCACGAACAGCGGCATATAGGATTCCCGGCCCAGGTATTCCAGGTCCACCACCATGCAGTCCAGGACTTCGGGAAAGGCCTCCAGGACGCGATAGATCTCGGCCGTCCCCATGCGGATCCCATGGCGGTTGATGGTCGTATCCGAGCGGCCGTAGATGATGGCGCCGCCGCGCGGCGTGATGCGGATCCAGTCGCCGTGGCGCCAGACCCCGGGGAAGACGCTGAAATAGCTGTCGCGATAGCGGCTGCCATCCGGATCGTTCCAGAAATACAGCGGCATGCAGGGCATGGGCTCGGTGACGACCAGCTCGCCCACTGCGTCGTCCAGCGACCGGCCTTCATCGTCATAGGCGCGCACGGCCGTGCCCAGATAGCGGCACTGCATTTCGCCCGCGTACACGGGCAGCACGGGACACGGCCCGACGTAGGCCGCCGCGACGTCGGTGCCGCCGCTGAGCGCCGCCACCAGGACGTCCGGAAACTGCCGCATCAGCCAGCGATAGCCGTCGTCGGACAAAGGCGACCCGGTGGACCCCACCGTCCGCAGGCGCCCCGGCCTCAGGCGTTTTCCCGGTTCGATGCCGGCCTTGCGGCAGGCCAGGAAATACGCGGCGCCCGCCCCGAAGAACGTCACCTCGGCCTGATCCGAGAAATCCCACAGCGCATTCATGTCCGGGTAGCCCGGGTTGCCGTCATACAGGCAGACCGTGGCCCCGGTCAGCAGGCCCATCATCTGGATGTTCCACATGATCCAGCCGGTGGTGGTGAACCACATGAAGCGGTCCCGCGGGCCGATGTCCATCTGCAGGGCCAGGTCCTGCAGGCCTTTCAGCAGCACGCCGCCGTGACCATGCACGATGGGCTTGGGCAGCCCCGTGGTGCCGGAGGAATAGACGACCCACAACGGGTGATCGAAGGGCACCTGTTCGAACCGCATGGGGGCCGCCGGCTGCGCCAGCAGGTCGTCCCACGGCAGGGCGCCATCCAGGCGGGCCTGCGGATCCAGATAGGGCAGCAGCACGACCTTGCCCAGCGTCGGCAGCGCGTCGCGCAGCCCCGCCACCACCGGCAGGCGGTCGAAATCCTTGCCGCCGTACCGATAGCCATCGACCGCCAGCATGACCTTGGGATCGATCTGGCGAAAACGGTCCAGCACGCTGCGGGTGCCCATGTCCGGCGAACAGCTGGACCAGATCGCCCCCAGGCTGGCGACGGCCAGGAAGGCCACCAGGGTTTCGGGCAGATTGGGCAGATAGGCCACCACCCGGTCGCCCGGCCCCACGCCCAGGGCGCGCAAGCCCTGGGCGGCCGCGGCCACCTGGGTGCGCAAGGCCCCCCAGCCCAGGGCCTGCTGGGGACGGATTTCCGAGCGCGACAGAATGGCCGGGCGATCCGAATCATCCAGATGGAAACGGAAGACCTGCTCGGCCAGGTTCAGGCGGGCGCCCTCGAACCATTGCGCGCCGGGCATGGCGCGGCGGCCCAGCACGCGGCTGCAAGGCGCGGAACTGCGCAGATCGAAATATTCCCAGACCGACTGATAGAAGTCTTCCAGGTGGTCGACGGACCATTGCCACAGGGCGGGATAATCGGGAAAAGCCTTGCCCTTGCGCGTCTCCAGCCACCGCTGATAATCCGTGATGCGGGCCCGGGCGACGCGCTCGGCGTCGGGCGTCCACAAAGGGCGGGTCTCAGGACTGTTCACCGGAAGTCTCCTCGCATTATTTTTGATCGCATCAGCTTATACCGTTACGCGGCGTCCCGTGGCGCCGCCAGGCCGCGATGCGGCGCTCGCCGCTTGCATTGGCGGCCCCCGCCGCCGCATACTGGACCGATCTCACACCGCCCTGGAATCCGGCATGACACAAGCAGACATCACACTGGAACAACGCGCCCGGGGCGCCCTCATGGGCGCCTACATCGGCGACGCCCTGGCGCTGGGGCCGCACTGGTACTACGATCTGGACGCCCTGCGCCGCGACTACGGCGCCTGGATCACGGACTACACCGATCCGCGCCCCGACCGCTATCACGGCGGCCTCAAGGCCGGGCAGCTGTCGCAGGCCGGCTACATCCTGGACCTGCTCGCGCAGTCCCTGGTCGACTGCGAACGCTATGACGAGGACGACTTCTGCCGGCGGCTGGACCAGGACCTGTTCCCGCAACTGGACGGCACTCCCATGAACGGGCCGGGCGGCTACACCAGCCAGTCGATCCGCGAAGCCTGGCGGCTGCGGGTGCGCGAACAGCGCCCTTGGGGCCAGGTGTCCGGCCTGGCCGACACCACCGAAGCCGCTGAACGCATTCCCGCCCTGGCCATCCGCTACGCCCTGCGCCCCGCCGAGCTGGCGCGGCAGGTATCGGCCAATACGCTGCTGACCCAGCACGACACCACGGTCATGGCCATGACCGTGGCCTACGGCTGCGTGCTGGGCAGCCTGGTGCGCGGCGAGCCGCTGGACGCGCAGACCTCCGACCGCCTGATGACGATGGTGCACGACGGCGCCCTGCCCTTTCACGCGGTCACGTCCGTCGGCGAGCAGACCCCGCCGCCCGGCCCCGAAGCCCCCCGGCAGGCGGGCCAGTTCCCGTCTCCCGACGCGCTGCTGACGACGTCCGGCATCCTACGCGCGGCCACCGATCCCGACATCCGCATCGAGCCGGCCTGGAAAGCGTCCCTGGTCTATGGCATGCCCTGCGCGGTCTATCACCAGTTCCCCGCCGCCTACTATCTGGCGGGCCGGTTCCAGGGGGATTTCGAATCCGCCGTGCTGCATGCCGTCAACGGCGGCGGCCAGAACCAGGCCCGCGCCATCCTGACCGGGGCGCTGGCCGGGGCCATCGGCGGCATCCAGGCCATTCCCGACCGCTTCCTGAACGGGCTGGAACACAGCGCCCGCCTGCTGGCCCAGGCCGAACGCCTGGCCCGGCAAGCGGCTAGCGCACCGGCAGAAAGTTGAAGAACAGCAGCCCCTGCAGATAATTGATGCCGATGCGCCGGACGCTTTCGTCCTGCAATTCGGCGACCAGGTCCAGCCGGGCGATCATGCGGCCGAATTCGCGCTCGAAGCTCAGATTGGCCACGCCGTTGCCCAGTTCATTGGACAGCAGCAGCGGGCGGCCCTGGGCGTCGCGCCGGCTGGCCAGCATCCAGGCCGCGATTTCCAGATTGCGGGCGGCATTGAAGACGTGGCGGGCATCCACCGAATTTCCCACGTGAAAGCGCGTGCGCCCGCCGTGGGCCGTGATGATCATGTTGGACAGCCCCAGCACGAAGGCGGCCACCCGGTCGCCGGGATAGCGCGGATCCATCGCCACGGACAGGACCTCGATATCCCGCAGGCCGTCCAGTTCCTTGGGCACTTCCCCGGCGCGGATGCGCGCATCCCCCTGGGCCAGGGCAGATTTCAGGTCGGAGAAACCGGCCTTGCGCCATTCCCCCGGGTTGCGGCGATACAGTTTTTCCAGCAAGCGGACCAGGCTGTCCAGATTGTCCCGCATGGCCATGGTCTGCAGGCGATTGTTGTCGTTCTGCACCAGTTGATCGCTGGAAAACGATTCGCCCCGCAGCCCTTCGACCGGCGGCGAGGAACAGGCCGACGCCAGCAGCACCAGCGCCGCGCCCAGGGCCCCGCATGCGATCCGGCGCACGGCGCCCGGCATGGCCATCAGTACTGCCGCGCCCGGTCCACGACGCCGGTGATGGATTCCCCCCGGACCACGGCCCGGACCTTGCCGGCGATCTGCCGCACGGTCAGCGACATCAGGCTGGCCCCGGCCACGTGCGGCGTCACCTGGATGCGCGCATCGGTCCAGAAAGGATGATCGGACGGCAGCGGTTCCCGGGAAAAGACGTCCAGCACCGCCCCGCGCAGGCGCCCGCTGTCCAGGCAGGCCAGCAGATCGGCCTCGACCAGATGGTCTCCTCGCGCGATGTTGATCAGATAGGCGTCGGGCCGCAGCTGTTCGAAAACGGCGCGCGACAGGATGCCGCGCGTATCGTCCGTCAGCGGCAGGACATTGACCAGCACCCGCGTGCCCGCCAGGAAATCCGCCAGCCGGTCCTGGCTGAAGGCCCGGGTTCCCGCCACCGGCCGGCCGCTGCGCGACCACACCGCCACGGGATAGTCCAGCGCGGCGCAGGCCTGCGCCACGCGGGCGCCCATCACGCCGCCGCCCATGACGCCGACCGGCCAGGCGTCCCGGTCGATGTCGTCCAGCGGCTGCCAGCGGGCCTGCGCCTGAAGGCCGGCGTAGCGACCCAGGTCCCGGGATTCGCGGATCAGGTAATGCAGGACGTATTCCGCCATCTGCACGGCCATGCCACCGTCTTCCACGCGCACCAGCGTGATGCCGTCCGGCAGGTCGGGCATCCGCAGCAGGGCGTCCACCCCCGCCCCCAGGTTGAAGAGATGCGTCAACCCGGGTTCGCGGACGAACAGCTCGGCCGGCGGCGCCCACACGACGGCGGCATCCGCCCTTCCCGATCCGCCTTCATCCCACAGGCGCACGCGGTGTTCCGGCAGCGCCTGCTGCAGGGCGTTGACCCACTCCAGGGGATTCGATTCGTGGCGGGAGGCGAAGACGATTTCCATACACAGGCCGTCAGGCTGGGGGCGGCCATGCCGCCTTGCGCTGAACCAACAATGGTGAATGACCTCGGGACTTTAGCACAGGGGGGATGGGGATCCGGGCCTCAGACCAGCAGTCGCTCGAAGATGTCGTCGGAGCCCATCTGGCCCCCCTTGAGCATGAGCGTCAGCCCGCCGAGCCCGGGGGAATCCGCGTGCAGCCGGCACAGCGCCACGCCGGGTTCCAGCGTCCGACGATAGGTCAGCGCCCAGGCGTCCAGCGCCTGCATGCAATGGCTGGACGTATCGCCGCCCGACAGGCCCAGGCGTCCGGGGCGGACTTCGCGCAGCACGTCCGCGGCCAGGCCCGCCCCGGCCCTGGCCAACTGGGCAGGGTCCAGGCGCGACGCGGCCGCCGCCCCCGAACGATCGACCCAATGCGCCAGGACGTGATGGCCGCCGCGCAGCGAGCGCACGATCCGGTCCCGCGCGGCGGCGCGGCCGTCCGACGCGCCATCCAGCAGGTCGCCGACCGCGACGGGAACCCGCTCATACGATCGCGCCGCCTGGATCTGCCGGGCCGTGCGCGGCGACAGGCTGCCCGAAAACACCAGCACCGGGCCGTCCGGTCGGCCGGCGTCCGAGGCGTCCTGTTCCCGCGCCTGCGCGGCCGCCTGGTGATCGGCCGTCACCCACTGCGTCAGCAGCGCCTGTTCGACGCTGCTGGGGCCGACGGCCAGCAGCGGCTGGCGCCGGGCCCGGTCCCACAGGATCCGGCCGATCGCCGCGAGATGCGCAGGCGCCGCCACATCCAGCAGGACCCCGTCCGGACCGGCCGCCGCCGCCTCGGCCACCCGCGCATCCAGCCGGTCGGGCGCTTCGTCATAGGCCGGATAGGCGATGCCGGCCGTGGCCTTGAGGCCCTGGCGGGCCAGGTGCCGGCGCAAGTCGGATTCGTCCATCGGCGTCACCGGATGGCGGCTCATGGTCGGGTGCCGATCCAGGCGGAAGACCTCGCCTCCCACCTGAAAGGCGGCGAATAGATTGCCGAACACGCAATACCGGCCCAGATTGGGCTGGCCGCCCACGATCGGCACGAACGGACCCGCCGGCAGGCGTTCCCGCAACACCTTCACGGCCAGCCCGATATTGCCCACCGAAGGGCCGCTGTCGAAGGTGGAGCAGGTCTTGTAATGCACCACGGGGGCATGCCACGGCGCGACGTGATCCGCCACCCGGCCCAGCTCCGCCTGCAGCTGCCGGCGGGTCATGGACCGGGAGGCGCCCGCGATGCCCAGGCAGTCCTGGGGGCCGACGGCCGCCCGCTGAGCGGCGGTGGGCAGGCGCAGGAACAGCGTCGCCCGCAATCCCGCCCGCGCCACCGTGGCCAGGGTGTCGGTCGCCCCGGTGAAGTCATCCGCGTAAAAGACCAGCTTCAGGTCCGACGCGTCCGGGGGCGCATCCGCCGGGGGGTTCTGGCGCGGATCAGCGGCCACCGAAGAACTCCAGCGCCCGGCGCAGTTCTGGCGCCTGGCGGGCGAAGTCGGCCAGGTCCGCGCCGCCGCGGGCGGCCTCCCAGGCCTGGCGCAGGCTGCGGACGCCGGCGGCGGGACCATCGGGATGCGCCAGGATGCCGCCGCCCGACATGAACAGCAGATCGTCGCCCACCGCCCGGTACGTGGCCGGCACGGTCCCCGCCCATTGTCCCGAGGAAAAGGCCGGCAGGACGGCGTCGTCCTGCCCCGGCGCCAGCGGCGCCAGGCAGGCCTGGGCGGATTCCACGACCTCGGCATCGGTCTGGGCGAACTTGCCCTGCAGGCCATGCACGTGCATGTGATCCACGCCCGCCAGACGCCACAAGGTCTGGTACGCCTGGAACGAAATGCCCAGCAGAGGATGACGCGACATCGAACCGTAGCCGTTGCGGTGGCCGTGAATGGCCAGGGGCGTGCTGCGGCGCAAGCTCTGCACGGCGGAAAAGCCGCAGCTGTTCAGGCTGACCATCACGCAGGAACCGCCTTCGCGGCTCACCAGGTCCGCATGGCGGCGCATGGCATCCAGTTCGTCGCTGATGTTGAAGGCCACCATCACCGTCCGGCCCGTGCGCGCCCGATAATCGCGCACCGCGGCCATCACCGCCGGCACGCGTTCCGACAGGGGCGCATGCGCGGGGTCGGCGCAGATCTCGTCGTCCTTGATGAAATCCACGCCCGCCTCGCACAGCGTCGCCACCAGTTCCGCCGTCTGCCGCGCGGACAGGCCCACATTGGGCTTGATGATGGTGCCGATCATGGCGCCGCGTTCCACCCCCGTGACCGCCCGCGTGCCGCGCACGCCGTGAGTCGGGAAGTCGAACCGCGCGCGGTAGTCCGCCGGCACGCGCAGGGCGTCCAGCCGCATGCCCGTGACCTCGCCCAGGTCATACAGATTGCCCGCCACCGTCGCGTACAGCGTCGGCAGGTTCGCGCCGACATTGGCCGTCGGAAAGCGGATCCGCACCCGGGCCTGGGTCCAGGGGCCTTCCACCCGACGGCGGGCCAGGAACGCATTGGGCAGGGACGGCTGATCCGCCCGGCCCAGGACCCGCACGTCCAGCACGGCGGCCCGGGCGCGGCCGCGCAGCTCGTCGGTCTCGCCCGCCACCCGCGTGAAGGTGCCGCAGGATTGCTCGCCCGCCATCACCTGCGCGACGCGGTCCGGATCCAGCGGCGTCTCGATCAGATAGTCGGCCTCGTAGTGAAGATCGTCCATGACGGGCTCACAGCGTGTTCAGATCGGGGAACGGCCGGATGGGGTCGCGGCCGTCCCAGCCCCGGGATTCCTGGCGGATCAGGTCGAACAGCGCGCCCTTGGGCCCCAGGACCTCGGACAGTTCGATGACCGTGCCCGGATGGTATTCGGTGTCGAAATAGATGAAGCGGCCGTTCTCGCCGACCTCGCCGCCCATGACGGGCTTGAAGCCCCGGGCCAGCAGGCGCTCCAGGTCCGCGTCGTACTGGCGGGTCCAGTAGGCCACGTGCTGCAGGCCCTCATGCCCCGCCTGCTGGAAATCCCGATACATGGACGGCACGTCGTTGCGGGTCTGGATCAGCTCGACCTGCACGTCCCCGGAATTGGCCAGCGCCACCGAATTGTGGGGTTCGTAGGCCTGTCCCCGGTATTGGTAGTTGCGGATCGGCACCTTGGGGTTGTAGTACCAGGGGCCGACGCCCAGGGTGCGGCTCCAGTAGTCCATCGCCGCTTCGATGTCCTTGACGACGTAGCCCAGCTGGCGGATCTCTCCGAAAAAACGACTCATTGCTCGTGCTCCTCTTCTTGCGTCCCGCGCTTCAGGCGCCGGACGACATCAATCTTTCACGCGCCCGCGGCGCGCGCCCGTTCACCGGACGAACAGGCTTGGAAACCAGGTGGACACCGCCGGCACCAGCGTGACGACCAGCAGCGACAGCAGCAGCGGGAAGAAAAACGGCAGGGCCCCCGCGATCACGCGGTGCAGGGGCATGCGCGCCATGATGCTGACCATGTACAGGCTCATGCCCACGGGCGGCGTCAGCAGGCCGATCATCAGGTTCAGCACCACGACCACCCCCAACTGCACGGGATCCACCCCGGCGGCCAGCAGCGCCGGCGTCAGGATCGGCGCCAGGATCAGGATCGCGGCGATCGACTCCATGAACATGCCCACCACCAGCAGCAGCACATTGACGATCATCAGCAGGACGAAGGGGCTGCTGGACAGGCCCAGGAAGAATTCCGTCGCCAGCATGGGCACCTGGTCGATCGTCAGGACCCAGGCGAACAGGGCCGCCGCGCCCACGATGAACAGCACGCTGGCCGTCGCCCTGACGGTTTCCCGGGCCGCGTCCCAGACGCCGCGAAACGTCAGCCGGCGATAGACCGCGAAGCCCAGGAACAGGGCGTACACCACGGTCACCCCCGCGACCTCGGTCGGCCCGAACAGGCCGCTGACCAGGCCGCCGATCAGCACCAGCGGCGCGCACAGCGCCGGGAACGCCACCAGGGCCTGGCGCAGCAGCGCCCGCGCATTGACGGCGATGGTGTCGCGCGGCAGATTCTGGCGCCTGGCCATGACCGCGATCTGCACCATCAGCAGGGCCGTGATGATCAGCCCCGGCACGACGCCGGCCAGCAGCAGCTTCACGGCGGACACCTCGGCCGCCGAAGCGAAGATGATCAGCGGAATGCTGGGCGGGAAGATCGGCCCGATCGTGGCCGCGGCCATCGTGATGCCGGCGGCGAACTCGGGCTTGTAGCCCTGCTCCCGCATCAGGCGCATCTGGGTGCCCCCCAGCGCCCCGATATCGGCCAGCGCGGCGCCCGACATCCCGGAGAAGATCAGGCTGGTCAGCACCGACACGTGTCCCAGGCCGCCCCGGATGCGCCCGACCAGCATGCGCACCAGCGTGAACAGGCTGTCCGTGATGCCGGACGCATTGAACAGGCAGGCGGCGAAGATGAACATCGGGACCGCCAGCAAGGGCGTGGAATCCAGCGCATTGACCATGCGCTGCGCCAGCACCGACAGCGGCAGGTCGAACCACCAGAGCACGATGCCGGCCGACATCCCCATGGCGACGGCGATGGGCACGCCCATCAGCATGATCACCAGGAACAGCACCAGAATGGTCAGGCTCATCATGACGGCGTCCCCCGCGAATCGGCGCCGGCCGAGGCCGGCCGGACGGCGCGCGTCAGGCGCAGAACGGCCACCAGGGTGAACAGCAGCACCCCGACCACCACCGGCAGATAGAAAATCAGGTTGGGCATCCGCAGGGCCGGCGTGGAGAATTTCCCGGCCTTCATCAGGAACAGATAGCTGCCGTGCAGGAACAGGCCGCAGAACGCCAGGATGATGATTTCGTTGACGACGGCCAGCACCCGGCCGGCGCGCCCCTTCACTCGCGAGCTGAGGATGTCCACGGCGATGTGGCCGTTTTGCAGCAGCAACAGAGGGATGGCCAGGTAGACGATGCCCAGCCCGCCGTACCGGGCCAGCTCGTCCGCCCAGGGCAGGCCGACCTGCCAGACATTGCGCGCCGCCACCTGCAGCACGACCAGAAAGGTCGTCAGCAGCAGCATCACGATGGCCAGTCTTTCAAACCCGCGGCACAGGCGCGGCAGCAGCGATGCGAGACAGCCCGGCGGCGGCCCGTCCGGATGGATCGAGGTGGAGGACATGATGGGAGGACTCCCCGCCGCGCCGGACGGACCCGCGCGGCGGCATAGGGGCTGACGATGCCGGACGAAGCCCGGCGGGGCTTACTGGATGGCGGCGATCTGTTTGTAGAGGTCGCCGTACTTCGCGCCGAAACGCTCCTGCACCAGCTTGTGCGCGCGATCCTGGAAGGCCTTCAGGTCCAGGCCGTCATCGGGGCCGATGACCTTCATGCCCAGTTCCTTCAGCTTGGCGAGCTGCGTGGCTTCCTGGGACAGCACCATCTCGGTGGCCTTGGTGCGGGTTTCCTCCGCCGCGCGCGTGAAGGCGTCCCGCTGCGCGTCGCTAAGCTTCTTCCAGGTACGGTCGTTCATGATGATGAGTTCCGGGTTGGTGATGTGGCCCGTGCGCATCAGGTGCGACTGCGACTCGTACAGCTTGTTGGACAGCACCACATCCACCGGGTTTTCCTGTCCCGACACCTGGCCGGTCGCCAGCGCCGTGGGCACTTCCGACCAGTCCACCGGCACGGGAACGGCGCCCAGGGCCTCGACCGCCGTCATGTAGATCGGAAACGGCAAGGACCGGATCTTCACGCCCGCCAGATCCGCCGGCGTGCGGACGGCCTTGTTCGCCGTCAATTCCCGGGTGCCGAAGTCATAGGCGTACAGGACACGCACGCCGGCCGACTCGATCAGCCCCTTGTTCAGGTCCTTCATCACCGGCGAGGCGATATCCGTCACCTTCATCAGGTGATCGACGTCCCGGTACAGATACGGGGTATCCAGCGCCGCCACCGGTTCATACAGGGCGCCGATGCCGCCGGCCGTGTTGTGGGACAGCGCGATCACGCCCGTGGACGTCGCCTCGGCCAGTTCCTGCAGCTTGCCCAGCTGCGAGGACGGGTACACCTGGATGACGACTTCGCCCTTGGTGTATTCCTTGACCTTGTCGGCGAACATCTGGGCCTGCTGCCCCGCCACGCTGTTGGGGGAATTCATGTGCCCGTAGCGCAGGGTCAGCGGGGCGGCCGAGGCCTGGCTCGCCATCAGGCCCAGACCGGATGCCAGGATCGCCCCGGCCAGACCTTGGCGAAGCAGAAAAGAGGCAGGTTTCATATGATGTCTCCGTGATTGAATTTGATGTGCGGATTCTATCGCCTTCTTGTATGCCGTAAGTGTTCAATATATGATGTCGATGGTCAATCATAAATTCTGATTGTTTTTGATGTGAATAGCGATCAGCCATCTTCTCCTCGCCGGCGCCCCGGCATCCGTGAAATCGCCCAGGCGGCCGGGGTCTCCACCGCCACGGTCGATCGCGTCCTGAACCAGCGCCCCGGCGTGCGGGCGGCCACCGTGCAGGCCGTCTTCCAGGCGGCGGCCGATCTGCGCTACCTGCCGCAGGCGGACCTGTATCGGGCGCTGCAGCCCCACCCCATGCGCCTGCTGTTCCTGCTGCCGGCCGGCACCAACCGCTACCTGAACATGCTGGGGGATTACGCCGGCGCCGCGCACGACCACACGGACCCGTTCAACGTGCAGTGCCGCAGCCGCTTCGTCGAAGGCTTCGACCCCCACATCCTGGCCGACACCCTGCTGCGGGAAGGCAGGCGCGCCGACGGCATCGCCTTCATGGCGCTGGAACACCCGGTGGTGCGCGAAGCCGTCAACCAACTGGCCGAGCGGGGCGTGCACACCATCACCCTGATTTCCGACCTGTCCCGGTCCGCGCGCTGCGCCTACGTCGGGCTGGACAACCGGGCGGCGGGCCGCAGCGCCGGCCTGCTGATGGGCCGCTTCATCGGCGCGCGCCCGGGGCGCGTCGCCATGATCGCCGGCAGCCGTCATTACCGCGGCCACGAGGAACGCGAAATGGGTTTCCAGGACGTGCTGTACGAAAAATTTCCTGGATTGCAGGTGGTCGGCCTGAAGGAAGGCCACGACGACGCGGCCACCAACTACCGCCAGGCCCGCCAATTGCTGGACCAGCACCCGGACCTGGCCGGCATCTACAACATCGGCGGCGCCTCCGACGGCGTCGGCAAGGCCCTGAAGGACGCCCGCAGGGACCAGGACATCGTCTTCATCGGCCACGGCCTGACCCCCGACACTCGCAGCCTGCTGATCGACGGCACCATGGACGCGCTGCTGAACCAGAACCTGCAGTCGACCATCCTGTCGGCCGTGCGCATCTTCGCCAACGTCCGCGCCGGGCGCGAGCCCATGGCGGGCATCGAACCGATGCAGATCAGCGTGGTGTTCAGCGAGAATTTGCCGTGACCGATATGCTGGCGGGCCGACCGCCGCTTGCCCCGCGCCGTCAATCCGTTAGACTGTGGTTCCAGACGGAAGACACCCATGGCCAACATCCCGATAGACCTGACTTCGCTCGACAACGCCTTGCAAAGGCTGGCCGAAGGCATCGCCCGCTACGAACAGGACATCACCGACACCCAAATCCGGGATGGGCTGATCCAGCGCTTTGAATTCAGCTACGAAATCAGCCACAAGATGCTGAAGCGCTATCTGGAAATGACTTCCGCAACACCCGCGCAATTCGACGGCATGGCCTTTCAAGACCTGATCCGCAGCGGAAACGAGCAAGGCCTGCTGCTCAGCGACTGGCCGCGCTGGCGCACCTATCGCGAAATGCGCGGCAAGACCAGCCATACCTACGATGAGAAGATCGCCCTGGAAGTCGTGGCGCACATTCCCGCATTCCTGCAAGAGGCCCGCCATTTGAGAGATCAGATCAAAGCCCGACGCTCATGACAGGCGCCACCCCAAACATCGACATCACACCCACGCAGTGGGCGATCGTCAAGAGCATTTTGCTCAGGCACGTGCCACGATACGACATCTGGATCTTCGGCTCACGCGCCCGCAGAACAGCCAAACCGTATTCAGACCTTGACCTCGCCATCATGACCGACCAGCCCCTGCCGCTGGAAACGCGCGCCGCCCTGGCGGACGATTTCAGCGAGTCGGACCTGCCCTGGAAAGTGGACATCGTGGACTGGGCCGCAACGCCCGAGTCATTCAAGCAAGTGATCGATCAGCACAAGATCATCGTCAGGCCAGACGGCGCTGCGTCAGGACGATAGCGGCGCCCATCACGGCGACGACGATGGTCAGCCGGTAAAGGTCTTCGCTGGCGATCAGCACGGCCTGGCGATCGACCATGCCGGCCAGTTGGGCCATGGCGGTCCGGGCGGCGACGCCGGCATCCATGCCGTGCGCCACCAGCGCCGCCTGCGCGTGATGCAGCCAGTCCAGGGTGACGGCGGGCTGGTTGCCCGTGCTGTCGATCAGCGAGGCCTGCACGCTGAACTGCCGGTTCTGCAACAGGATGGCGCCCAGCGCCGAAGCCAGCGACGTCGCCACCTGCCGCATCAGGTTCTTGCTCTGGTAGCCATGGGCGAACGCCTTGTCATCCAGGCCGCGATACGTCAGCCCCGCCACGGGAATGACGAACAGCGCGGCGAACAGCCCCTTGGTCGCAAGACTGGGAATCAGCGCGCCGGGCGTCACGTCCGGCGGCATGCGGGAGAACTGCCAGGCCGCCAGGGCCATGACCAGCAGGCCGGCGACCATCATGGGCTTCTTGCGCTTGACCAGTTTGCCGTATCGCAGATAGACCAGGACCGCGCCGAAACTGATCAGCCCGGCCAGGGTGTCGAGCCAGCCCACCGTGGACAGCGGCATCTCCAGCGCCTGCTCGGCGTAAATGGGAAACAGATAGCTGCTGAAGTAACTGATCAGGTAGTACATGAAGTACAGGGCCAGCCCGGTCAAGTACACCGGATTGCGCAAGACGCGCAAGTGCAGCAGCGGCTCGTCCTGGCGCCACTGATGGTGCAGAAAGCCGATCAGCAGCAGCATGCCGACGGCGGCCGCCAGGATCGGGCGGGCCGGGTGCGAGAACATGTCGAAGCGCGCCTCGGTGAGCGCTGCCTGCAGCGCGGCGACCGCCAGGCCGAACCACAGCAGAGGCGCCAGCAGAGGCCTGCGCGGCCGGGTGCGGGGTTCGGCATCGGGCAGCAGGCGCCAGGCGCCCAGGGCAGCGATGGCCGACAGCGGGGCGACGCCATAGAACACGTCCTGCCAGACGCCATGATCCATGAGCTCGGCCGCGATGGCCGGCGCCAGCGCCGTGGCGGTGAATATTCCGATGATGTAGATGCGCGCCGCCCGCGGTCGGTCGGCGGGCGAGAACATGATGTTGATCAGGACCCGGCTGCTGGTGAACAGAGCCCCGCCGCCGAGCCCCTGGACGAACCGCGCCGCCAGAAATTCGGGCAGCCCGGAGCTGCCCGCCGCCATGAGCGTGCCCGCCGTGAAGATAGCCAGCGCCGCCGTCAGGTAGCGCCTGTAGCCGAAATTTTGCGCGAGCCATTGCTGCTTGACGATCATCAGCAGGCTGCCCACCGCGTAGGCCGACTGCGCCAGCGCGAAGCTGCGCGGATCGGCGCCCAGGCCGCCCATGATGTGGCTGGCCGAGAACACGAACATCACGTTCTCGAAGAATTCCACCGACACGATGAGCGCCAGCAGCATCATGGAGATCAGCTGCCGTTCCCGGCGGGTCAGCAGCCTGGCCAGGCCCAGCAGGCGGCGCGGCCGGACCCTGCGATGCAGCGGACGCTTCATGACGGTTCCGACTCCAGCCCGGCATGCAGCTGTTTCAGACCGGCCGTGGTGACGGCGCGATCCTGAGGCCCCACGAAGGCCCAGACCCGGACGTAAGCGGCGTGCACCGCAGGCGCGGCCTTTTCCACCATGCGCCGGCCGGCGGCCGTGAGTTCGAGTTCGAGGCTGCGGCGGTCCTGTTCGCTGGCGCGCCGCCGGATCAGGCCCTGTGTCTGCAGGGCATCCAGAATGCGGGTCATCTGGGTCCGCGTGGCATCCAGCGTGGCGCCGACCTCCGAAGGCGAGCTGGGTTCGCCTTCATCGGCGGCCAGCATGCTCAACACCAGATATTGCGACATGTTCAGCGAAAACGGCGCGAGCGCCCGGTCGATGCGCTCATGCAGCAGGCGGGCCGTGCGAAACAGCAGCCGCGTGGCCAGGATGTCTTCGCGGGGAGCCCCCGGATGGGCTTTGCAGAACCGGTCGATGCGGGATTCGAATGACATGTGTGCGTCCAGAGCATCGGCGGGCGGGAAGAACGCCCCGCCCGCCGATACGGCTTCGCTCGCCCTCGCAGACAAGCCAGATAAGTAATTTCATTTGAAATTATATCAAATGTAGCTAACTTATCATCGAAGACTCTGAATCAAGGATGCCTGATCGCTGGCGTGTCGCCAGTCGATGCGCACATCCGTAGCGCCTTCTGCAACAGTTTGTCCAGCGCATTGGCAAATGCGCGCCTGTCCGCTTGGCTGAAAGCCGCCGGCCCGCCCGTATCGACGCCAGCGCTGCGCAATTCCTCCATCATGTCTCGCATTGTCAGCCGTTCACTGATGCTGTCGGCTGTGTAGCACTCGCCGCGAGGGCTGAGCACCAGCGCCCCTTTGCGCAGGGCCTCGCTTGCCAGAGGGATGTCCGCGGTAATGACCAGATCACCGATGGATGCATGTTCAACGATGTAGTTGTCCGCCACATCGAAGCCTTGCGGCACCTGGACGGCCCGGATCAAAGACGATGGCGGCGTACGCAGCATTTGATTGGCCACCAACGTCAGTGGTTGCCGCACTCGTTGCGCCGCCCGATACAGGATGTCCTTGATGACGGCCGGACAGGCGTCGGCATCGACCCATATATTCACGAGCTAGCCCTTCAGCGCTTCGGCCAGCAGCGTGTTCACCAATTCGTTGACGCTAATGTGATCAGCCTGTGCCTTGGCGTTCAAGGCCGAAATCAGTGGCTGGCGCAACTTGACGGGGAAAGACACCAGGCCGGCGGCCTGGCCCAGGCGTCGCTGTTCGCGGCGATCCAGAGCAGGCGCGGCGCCCGCGTAGCGGCTCGGCGGGATGGCAGCATTGAGCTTGCCCATGAGTTTCAGGGCTTTTTGCTTGTCCAGATCGGTTTTTTTCATGAAGGGCTCGGTGCTGAAGTCTGTCAGTGGCAAGCTTGCCAGGCTGCATCTTAGAGGATATTGAATCCCGCCAGGGAATTCGAGGAGGCTGTTTTTGAACCCGCACAGCCAACGCTTCGCTCGGGTCAGTGAACATAAAAATGCACAGGCCCGCATCCAGAGCTTCCTGGATGCGGGCCTGTGTCCTACAACGACTGACTACGGCAGGATCAGCTGTGGTCGACCTTCAGTTTCCCGTCGTTGATCAGGCTCTGGATCAAAGCCGCCTGATCGCCGCCGTGGCCGGCCGTCAGATCGACGTTGTCGATGACGATCTGCTGGTTATGGCTGTTGGCCACATCGCCATCGGTGCTGACATTGATGATGGTCTTGCCTGTGTCCGCGCCGGTGCCTCCGCTGATGTGGAGATACTGCGTCAGATCGTTGGCATCCGTATGGCCGCTCAGCAGCTCGGTCAGGTCGAGGGTATCCTTGCCCAGCGAGCCGCCGCTCGTCACACCAAAGTCCGTGACGTGGTCCACCGCCGCCGGCTGCCCGGCCGCGGCCTGGTCGCCCAGCTTCCAGACGAACACATCGTCGCCCGCGCTGCCGGTCAGGAAGTCGTTGCCGGCGCCACCGTGCAGATGGTCGTTGCCGTCTCCTCCCACCAGCGTGTCGGAACCCTGACCGCCGAACAGCGCGTCGTTGCCACCCGTGCCATGCAGGGTATTGGCCTGGCTGGACGAATTGTCGATCGACACATCGAAGTTCGTCGAGGCCTGATCGGAGGTGCCGTCCGTCACGGTGGCGCCCAGATGCAGGGTCAGGCTGTCCTGGTCGACGACATGGGTGACGTCATGGGCGTCGGTATGCCATTTCACCTGGATCTGCTCATCCACCGAGAACTGGCTGGAGGTATCGCCCGCGCCGATGACGATGCGATCGATATCCCTGCCGCCCGACGCCTGGATGGTGACGTCCTGGCTTCCGGAATCGCTGTTCGAGCCATCCCAAAAGGATCGAGCCGCCGCAGTGACATCCACGTTCTCGTGCGAGCCGTCGGTATAAAACACGGTGATACGAGCCGTGTCCTCGTCGCCCCTGGACGGGCTCCACCCATCCGCCTGCCGGTCGCCGAACTGGTTCAAGGTCAGGGCCACCTCGGTGATATGCCGGCCTTCGGCCGCATTGGCGCTGAAATCGAGCACCAGCTTCTCACCGAAGCTGCCGTCCGCCTTGTTGCCGGATTCCGAATTATTCTGGATGTAGCCCGTTTCGCTGTTGTTGTTCCAGCCGGTGTTGTCGACGCTGATGCCCCGGTTGCTGCTGTCGTTCACCACGACATTCGCAACCGTGTCGCTGCCATCCTTGACGCCATCGACACCGCCCTTGTCGAGGAAGGCCGACAGCGTCAGCTTGACGCCGTCCTCAGTATCGCTGACGCTCGCCCGGCTGCTGGAATCGCCGAAGTCGAAATTGGCGGTTCCGTTCGCCCCCGGTTGCGTCGTGACGTACGACGAGACCGGATCCAGGGCATCGATCATATGCACGGAATAGGTGCCGTCCGCCGCCGACCCGGACACCTCGAACACCTTATGTCCCGAGTCATCCTGGTAGACCGCGTACAGTTTGCCCGTCGCGGCATCCTGTTGATACACCAGGGCATGCCCGTTGGACGTCAGGGTGATCGTCTGCGGCGAACCGTCCACCATGACGCTGGCCGTCACAGCCGAGCCGTTCAGGCTCGCCTGGTCCGCGCCCGTGATGGCGATCGTGGCGCCCGACACATCCTTGCCCACGTCGATGCCGGTGTCCGCCGTGGTCACCAGGCCGACCTCGTTGGCCAGCAGAGTGCTGTCCGCCGCGTGATCGATCGTCGGCACCGTCGGGATGTTCTTGTAGCCGCTCAGGTCGATCGTGATGTGCCCGACCTGGGTATCTCCGTCGGCGTCCGTGACGGTGTAGTTGTAGTTCAGGCTCTTGTCGCCGATCTGGAAGTTGTCCCTCGCCGCCCGGCTCATCTCGAACACGTAATGTCCGTCGGCTCCCACCGTCAACGTCCCGTACTGATTGGTGATGACCGTGGACCCGCCGGCTCCCGCGACCCCATTTTCCCAGGTCACCGACCCGGCGCCATCGGCGCCGTACTGCCACGTCGTGATGCCGGAACTCTGGTCGAACAGGTCCCCTTCGACCCGGGGCAACGTATCCGTGGAGGAAATCGTGGCATACAGGTCGAAGGAACTCGCCTTGTTCTCCTGCGTGTGGATCGTCGACACCAGGTTCCCGTTCGCGTCCAGGAAACCCTTGATATCCAGGACATAGGTCCGATCGCCCACCGTGAAGGTCTGCGTGGCCGTCGAGTTCGTGATGGACACGATATCGTCGTCCCGCGAATCACCGTAGTTGTTCGGCGTTTCCGTATGGCTGAGCTTGATCGTGTGGTTGACGACGTGTTCGACGCCATCGATCGTCACATGGATGGAGACCTGCAGGTCGACCGAGGTCAGCGAATTGCCCGAAACCGGGAAATTATTGTGGGTGAACGTCCCCAGCTTGAACGTGGTATCCAGGAGGTTGGAATCCGCGCCTCGCAGGCCCTCGTTATCCACGAAGGCATAGCCCGAGCCCTGGCTCTTGTCGCCCCAGACGATCCGATCGATCCCGGGATCGCTGTCGTTATTGATCGTCTGAGACAAAGAGCCGTTGTTCTCCAGCTTCCAGTTCGTGAAGCCGGATTCCAGTTCGCCCACGCTGATGACGCTGACGGGGATGCCCAGGTCGCTATCGGCATTGGGATTGTTGGCCGGCGCGTCGTCCTGGATATGGATCGTCAGGTTGGAAGTGCCCGTCGAGCCCTGCGAATCCGTGACCTTGACCCTGACGTCGAAGGACGTCACATCGTTCTGCGGGTTATGGCCCGGGTGTTCGATGGGAGCAAGCAGCTTGACCGTGTAATTCCCGTTGTCGTCGATGGTGACCGTAATCACGTCGTGGCCGACGGTGTTGCCCGTATCCTTCGTGCTGCCCGTCAAGGTATGGCCGTCATCGGAAATGTCCCAGTGCACCGGGCGCCCATCCGACTTGAAGGCGCCAGTGGGCGGGGCCAGCAGGCTGATGTGATGAGCGCCGGTATCGCCGGGGTCGGCAACCATCAGCGCGCCTGTCATCAGGGTGTTCATGCTGGCCTCGGACACCAGCAGCTCCGCGCCGGTGATGCTGGGCGCCGCGTTGTCCGAGCCCTCCGAGGTCACGACGAACGATGTCGTCGCCGTATCGCCGTCGCCATCCGTGCCGGTCACATTGACGGTGAACGACATGTCCGTCGCAGGAACGCTTTCCGTATAGGACAACGTAGAGAAGGAGACGTTGACGCCGCCAGTGGCCGTCAAGGTGACCGTATCAAAGCTGGTGAACGGAGCGCCTGCGGCGGCGAGATCAGCCGGCGTGATTTCAATCGCCGAAGTCCCGCTCGAAACGGGGACGTGGACCAGGACGCTCTGGCTGCCGCTCTGAACCAGTACGTCAATCGTGCCAGCTGTCTTGAACGTCGAGATATCCAGGGAGAAGTGCGACAGAGGCTCGTCGAACACCATGCGGAAGCTTTCGCTGCCATTGAACTGCGGGTTGCCTATGCCGAATTCATGATTGCTGGTGCCGCCAATGGTATTGGCATTGAACGTGCCTCCATTGAGCGCAGTCAGCGTGGCAAAGCCAAAATCGTAGGTCGTGATGGGCGAGTTGCTGATGTTGGCCGCCACATCGAAGGTCTCCGTGGATCCCGGGCGCGTAGCCAATTGCTGGACCGTATACGTCGCATTATCAGGGTTCAGCGTCACCGTGAAGATCGGCGTCCCGTCCTGATCCTTGATCGTACCGACCCCGGTGTTCAAGCCGCTCACCGTCCAGTCCGACGGCAAGCCGGTGATGCTGGAGATCACGTGCGTGGCGCCATCCACGTCCGCCCCGGTATTGAATACCAGATCCCCCGTCTCCGTGCCCGCCTCGTTGGCCATCGAGATGTTCTCGTGCGTGCCGAAGGTAGGCACGTCGTCGACCACATTGACCGTGATGGTGCCGTTGACCGTGTTGCCGTTGGCATCCGTGGCCGTGTAGTGGAAGGTCTCCACCCCGTTGACGGTGTTCGTCCCGTTGTCGGCCGTCGTGCCGTCCACGGGCGTGTTCAGCGTGTAGCTGTACGTGCCGTTCGGGTTCAGCGTCAGCGTGCCGTGGGCGCCCGTGCCATCCGTGCCGCTGGCAAACGCGTAGCTGGTCGCGCCAGCCACCGCCAGCGTGCCGCCCGCCGTCTCGGCCGTGCTGCCCGGATTGCTGCCGCTGGCCAGCGCAGCCTCATCCACCGTGACCGTGGCGTTGTCCGCCCCCAGGCTCACGTTGCTCACGTTGATGTTCAGCGTCACCGTCGAGGTGTCGCCATCGCCGTCCGTGATGGTGTACACGAAGTGATCCACCGCATTGGCCGTCACCGCATCCGGGTTGGCCTTGTAGGTGTAGCTGCCGTTGGCGTTCAGGATCAGTGTGCCGTACGTGCCAGCAATGCCCGTGCCGCCCAGATTGCCGCTCACCGGCGATGCCGTGTTCGAGCCCGTGGCCACGCCCGTCACCACGGCGCCATCGGCGCCCAGCACATCATCCGGGCCGTCGGTCAGCACATTGCCGCCGGTGGAACCGCCCTCGGTCACGCTGTTGGTGTCGGCCACCGCGTGCGGCGCATCGTCCACGATGTCGATCACCAGATTGTGGGTGCCCGTGCTGTCCTGGCCGTCCGCATCGGTCACCACCACCGCGAAGCTCGTCGAATCCGGATCGGACAGTGTGTTGTCCACCAGCGTGTAAGCGTAGTGGATCGTGCCCGCCCCCGTGGCCGCGTCGTACGTGTAGTACGCGCTCACCGAGCCGCGCGTGCCGTCGGCAAACACCGTCGGCGCGGACGAATCGCTGCTCAGCGCATGACCGCCCAGGCTTACCGAGCCCACGCCGTCGTGCGAAGTGAACGCGATCGTGCCATCGGCCGTCGTCGGCGCCGTGCTGTCCGAGCCCGCCGACTCGCCCGTGCCGCGCGAGGCCAGCAGGCCCGCTTCGTACACCTGCGTGTCCTCGCCGCCCGCCGCCGGGATCGCGCCGATCGTCGGCACATCGTTGCCGATGTTGATCGTCAGCGTGGCAGTATCCGTGTCCGTATCGCCGTCGCTCAACGTGTAGGTGAACACGTCGCTCACGCCGCCGGCCGTGCCCGGATTGCGCACGTAGCTGTACTCGCCATCCGCGCCGATCGTCAGCACCCCGTACTGACCATTGATCACCAGATTGCCCGAGCCGTCGGTCGTGGCCGTATTCGTCGAGACATTGTTGCTCGTGACCAGGCTCACGTGCGCGCCATCGGCGCCCTGCACGTCGGCATTGGCCGTGCCGCCCGCCGTGCCCTCGCCCGTGATCACATTGCCCGCAGCCGTCGTGCCGCCAGCCGCGATGCTGTCCACGTCCAGATGCGCGTGCGGCGCATCGTCCACGATGTCGATCACCAGATTGTGGGTGCCCGTGCTGTCCTGGCCGTCCGCATCGGTCACCACCACCGCGAAGCTCGTCGAATCCGGATCGGACAGTGTGTTGTCCACCAGCGTGTAAGCGTAGTGGATCGTGCCCGCCCCCGTGGCCGCGTCGTACGTGTAGTACGCGCTCACCGAGCCGCGCGTGCCGTCGGCAAACACCGTCGGCGCGGACGAATCGCTGCTCAGCGCATGACCGCCCAGGCTTACCGAGCCCACGCCGTCGTGCGAAGTGAACGCGATCGTGCCATCGGCCGTCGTCGGCGCCGTGCTGTCCGAGCCCGCCGACTCGCCCGTGCCGCGCGAGGCCAGCAGGCCCGCTTCGTACACCTGCGTGTCCTCGCCGCCCGCCGCCGGGATCGCGCCGATCGTCGGCACATCGTTGCCGATGTTGATCGTCAGCGTGGCAGTATCCGTGTCCGTATCGCCGTCGCTCAACGTGTAGGTGAACACGTCGCTCACGCCGCCGGCCGTGCCCGGATTGCGCACGTAGCTGTACTCGCCATCCGCGCCGATCGTCAGCACCCCGTACTGACCATTGATCACCAGATTGCCCGAGCCGTCGGTCGTGGCCGTATTCGTCGAGACATTGTTGCTCGTGACCAGGCTCACGTGCGCGCCATCGGCGCCCTGCACGTCGGCATTGGCCGTGCCGCCCGCCGTGCCCTCGCCCGTGATCACGTTGCCCGCAGCCGCCGTGCCGCCAGCCGCGATGCTGTCCACGTCCAGATGCGCCTGCGGTGCATCGTCCACGATCCGGATGTTCAGATCCTGCGCCGGATTCACATCCCCGTCCACGTCCTTGGCCACCACCGTGAAGCCATCGGTCGTCGAGGCCCCATCAACCACGGGCGCATTGACCAGCGTGTAGCTGTAGTTCACCGTAATCGTGCCATCGGCCGCCTGGCTGTAGCCAGTGAGCTCCATCGTGCCGTACTGCGTCGTCACCGTCTGATGCGCCGTGCCCAACGCTTCCAGCGCCGCCTTGCTCAGCACCAGCGTGGCCGCGCTGCCGCCCGCATCCGTGTAGCCCAGCGTCACCGCCTCGCTGGCATGCAGCCCGTCGAGCGCCTGCACCGTGAACGACCCGGCAGCCGTCAGGTCCACCGCATCGGGCGCGCTGCCATCGGCCAAGCCACTTTCAAAGACCGTGTTATCCGTCGTCGTGCCATGCACCGGATTGCCCGTCTCCGTCGGCGGCACCACCACCGTCACGCCATCATCGGCGCCCGTCACCGTGATTGTCAGATCGGCCGAGGACTGGTCATTGTCGCCATCGGTCAGCGTGTATTTAAAGACTTCATTGACCTGCTGGCCTTCGGCCAGGCCCTGCAGCGCCAGGTAGCGCGGGTCGCCTTCAACGGCCAGCGCGTAGGTGTACTGGCCCTGCGCATCAATCGTCAGGTCGCCATATTGGCCATGGAACACCGTCTCGCCGCTGCCGGCCACGGCCGAACTGCCCGCCGCGCCCGGCTCTTGAACACCGGTCACCTTGGCGCCATCGGCGCCTTGCGTATCGAGGGCATCGCCCGCCGTCGCGCCAGCGGCGCCCAGCACATTGCCCGTCACCGAAGTGCCGCTCTCGCCAATCGCATTGGCATCGTCGGCAGCCACCGGCGCATCGTCCACGATCCGGATGTCCAGATCCTGCGTCGGGTTCACATCCCCGTCCACGTCCTTGGCCACCACCGTGAAGCCATCGGTCGTCGAGGCCCCATCAACCACGGGCGCATTGACCAGCGTGTAGCTGTAGTTCACCGTGATCGTGCCATCGGCCGCCTGGCTGTAGCCGATGAGTTCCATCGTGCCGTACTGCGTCGTCACCGTCTGATGCGTCGTGCCCAGCGCCTCCAGCGCCGCCTTGCCCAGCACCAATGTGGCCGGGTTGCCGCCCGCATCCGTATAGCCCAACGTCACCGCTTCGCTGGCATGCAGGCCGTCGAGCGCCTGCACCGTGAACGACCCGGCAGCCGTCAGGTCCGCCGCGCCAGGCGCACTGCCGTTGGCCAGCCCGCTTTCAAAAACCGTGTTATCCGTCGTCGAGCCATGCACCGGATCGCCATCGTCAGTCGGCGGCACCACAACCGTCACGCCATCATCGGCGCCCGTCACCGTAATCGTCAGATCGGCCGAGGACTGGTCATTGTCGCCATCGGTCAGCGTGTATTTAAAGACTTCATTGACCTGCTGGCCTTCGGCCAGCCCCTGCAGCGCCAGATAGCGCGGGTCGCCTTCAACGGCCAACGCGTAGGTGTACTGGCCCTGCGCATCAATCGTCAGGTCGCCATACTGGCCATGGAACACCGTCGTACCGCTGTCGGCCACGGCCGAACTGCCCGCCGCGCCCGGCTCTTGAACGCCCGTCACCTTGGCGCCATCGGCGCCTTGCGTGTCCGCGACATCGCCCGCGGACGCCCCGGCGGCGCCCAGCACATTGCCGGTGACCGAACTGCCGTCTTCGTCGATCGCATTGGCATCCGGATTGGCCACGGGCACAGTATCCGTAACGTTCGCCACCAGATCCGACGAGGCGGTTCTTCCCTGGTTATCGACCACGGTGATGCCGATGGAGTCGAGCACCGATTCGCCGTCTCCCTGCCGGTGGTCCTGCGCCCCGTCGGAGGTATAGCGATAAGAGACTTCGCCCGTCGTCGGGTTGTAGCCAGTGATCACCAGCAGCCCGCGGTCGGTGTCAATCGCGATGGGGGTCCCGGACGAAGCCAGCAACTGGGCCAGGGTGACGAGCTGGCTGGCGTCCGCCGGAGCCGCGGCGCCGCCGGGCGTGCCGGTTTCGCCGGCGAAATTGAATACCAATGCCTGCAGTCCGCCCGCGGCCGTGAAGCTGAACGTGCCCTCGACACCGACTCCCGTATCCGATTCGACGATGCTGAAATTGCCGGGCACCGCGACGGGCGGCTGACCGTCGCCGCCCGGTTGATCGTTGGTATCAGGCACATCGATGGTCGGGCCGGCCGGCACCGGAGCCGGCGCGGCTTCCGTCGGCGCCGGCGCGGCCCCGCCCAGTTGCACGAATTCCGGCGTTTCCAGGCCCGGACGCGGGTAGGCCAGAGCCAACGGGGAGACCGTTTCCACGACACTCGACAAACGCGTGAAGCTGGCGCCGCCGCCCCCGCCGCCAGTCAGCACCGCAGCGGTCGGATCCAGAACGGCGAACGGGTCCTGCCCCGCATCCAGCGCGGCCAGGACCTGATTGGCCACCGGATCGGCCGGCGGAGCCACGGCATTGTCGGCCGGCTGCGGCTGGACCTGGGCCAGGTCGTCGGACACCAGCATGTCGGTGTTCTGGCCGACGATGACCGGCGGCACACCGGTGGCCTGCAGGGTGACGCTGGCGCCCCCGTCCGTCAGGATGTGCGCATCGACGGGCACGCGCATGCCTTCGTGCAGCGCGATCAGTTGCCCATCGGCGTTGCGCATCCAGGCTTTGCCAGTGACGTGGGTGATCAGGACGGTATCGGTGGCCATGGTGGGTTCCCCAGAGGTGGAATTCGGTCATGCCTGCCAGGGCGCATCCAAACGCCATGGCGGCGATCATGAGGAGAGATGCTACCGATGTAAGGAAATGATGCCTATTGGCGGGTCGGCCAATAAAGAGGGATTTTGAGCAGGTGGTAACCCGTAGGGAGATGTTGGGGCGTCAGGCACCAGTGACACAGGCATGATGGCTCGGTAAGCCCAGGAATGACATTTCCAACCCTCGGTAGATCTGCCGGCTGGAAGAGATTAGCCGCAGTCCGGACAATATGTGATTTCACTCGCTATAATGTGTATAGCACACACGATGAACAGTGCAGACCTTATCAAGCAGCTTGAAAAAGCTGGATGGCGCTTGCAGAACGTCAAAGGTTCTCATCACGTCTACAGACATTCCGAACGGTCCGGCCACATCAGCGTGCCTCACCCTAAAAAGGATCTAGGTACCGGACTCGTGGCCAAGCTGCTTCGTCAAGCCAACATGAAATAAGGAATAAGGGGCCATCATGAAGTATCCGATCGCTATCGAGCCTGGCAACGACACGACCGCTTGGGGCGTCGTCGTCCCTGATCTGCCCGGCTGTTTTTCCGCCGCCGACACAGGCATCGACGAGGCCATCGAGAATGCCAAAGAGGCGATCTCTCTGTGGATCGAGGACGCCATCGCCCACCAGGAAACTATTCCCAAGCCGTCCCACATCACCGATCTGCAAAGGTCAGGGGAATACGATGGCTGGATATGGGCAATTGCTGAAGTCGACCCCGCCCTGATGGATGACACAACCGAGCGGGTGAACATTACCCTGCCCCGCCGCATCCTGGCGCTGCTGGATCAGCGGGCAAAATCAGCGGGCGAAACCCGATCCGGCTACATCGCGCAGATGACGATGACACACTGAGCCTGATGCCGTGTTCACCCCGCCAGGCTGGAAACTACGGACATCTGAAAAAGTCACATCGGTGAGTTTGCCGCCGCCCAAAGAGAAACGCCCGCGCCCCGGAAACACCGGGAGCGCGGGCGCAGGACCTGCGTAAAGTGCCGCTTAGCTGGGATCGACCTTCAGCTTGCCATCGTTGATCAGGCTGTTGATGAGAGCCGTTTGATCGCTGCCATGGCCGATCGTCAGGTCGACGTTGTCGATGACGATCTGCTGAGTCACATGATCGGCTGCCGTACCGTCCGCGTTGACCTTCACGTCGATGACGGTCTTGCTGCCGTCACCGCTGATGTGCAGGTACTGCGTCAGGTCACCATGATCGCCCGGCGTGGCGCCGTCGGCATGGCCCTTGAGCAGATCGCTAAGATCCAGAAGATCCTTGCCATTGGCGCCGGCGGCATCCACGCCGAAGTCCATCACATGATCCACCGCCGCGGGTTGGCCCGCCGCAGCCTGGTCGCCCAGCTTCCAGACAAAGACGTCGTCGCCGGCGCCGCCATACAGCGTGTCGTTGCCTGCCCCGCCGATCAGCGTATCGTTGCCGCCCTGGCCGTACAGGGTGTCGTTCCCGGCCCCGCCATCCAGGGTGTCATTCCCGCCCCGCTCATCGCCCGCGACGTTGAACTGATCGGAATGGCCCTTGATGTAGTCGTAGATGTCCTGATTCGAGGCATCGTGGCCCAGATCGACCTTCAGGTAGGCCTTCAAGGCATCCAGGCCCGAGCCGTCTGGAAGATTGTCCGGGCGCCCCGCCCAGGTCAGGCCATCGGTGTTGATGGCGTCGCCGAACAGGATGTCGTTGCCGTCGCCGCCCGACAGGGTGTCGTTGCTGACGGGCAGCGGATCGATGCTGTCCGGTCCGCCGCCCTGCAAAGCGGCATTCAGGCCGTCGGCATCGTTGACGATGTCGACCTGGCCGGCTTCGGCATGGACCCAGCTGCCATCCTCGAGTTGCACCCATTGCGATCCGGTGGTGCTCGTATTGTCGAAAAACTTCAGGATGCTCTCGTTGATCCCGGCACCGATGCCGATGGCATGGACCTCGCCGTAGCCGGCGACCTGCTGAAAGTCGTCCAAGGCGTTGGCCACGTCGCCATAGTTCGTATAGCTGCCGCCCCCTTCGCCGATATGGGTCGTGGGATTCCCGTCGGTCAGGAAGAAGGTCAGGTCCTTGTAGCTGCCATCGGACGGCAGTGACTGGAACCAGTCCCCCGCCTGCTTGAAAGCGTCTTCGTAGTTTGTCGCACCATCAGCCGTCAGATCGTCGATCTTGTCGATCAACGCAGCGAGCTTCGTGGCATCAAGATCCTTGAACACATAACCCGACTGCCCATGGCTTGGCGTGACATCCGTCGCCGTACCCGCGAATCCGATCAGGGTCACATTGACCTTGCCATCGTGGTTCGCCAACTGGGTAGCCAGATTCTTCAGCGCGTCCTGAACGAGCTCCATACGGGAAATCGGTTGGTCCTCGTAATGGCTGGTATCGACCCAATGCCCTTGCCACGGCCACCACCCCGTCGATTGCCATTCCTTACTCTCCACCCAGACCGGTCTGGTCTCTCCAGAGTCATCGCTCATCGAACCGGACGTATCCACCACCAATGCAATGTTGTAGTTCTGTCCTGGCTGGACCGTTACCTTGGCCCCGCCCTGATCGCCCAGCAGGATGTCGTCGCCGACATTCCCGGCCAGGACGTTCTGGTCATTGGTGCCGGTCACCAGCTTGTCGCCGACCAGATGGATGTCCACCGCCGCGATGTCAGTGCCGCCCTTGCCGTCGGAGACCTGCACCGTCAGCGTGTCGGTCTGCTCCTTGCCGAACAGATCGCCGATCTTCGAACCGTCGACCTGGATTTCCCCGGTCGCGGCATCGATGCTGTAGGCGCCGTCTCCGTTGCCGTTGGTGATCTGGTAGCTCAGGGTATCGCCATCGACGTCGTGCGCCTGCACCTCGCCCACAACCGATGTGCCGTCATGCGGATCCGCAGCCGTGAAGGCATAGGTGTCGTGATTCGGCGGCGTATCGTTCGTGTCGCTGCCGCTGAGGAATTCAGGCGGCGTGTTGGCCTTGGTCGCGACATCGAACGATGTCGTCACGGAATCGCCGTCGCCATCCGTGCCGGTGACGTGAACGGTGAAGTCGGGAGCGTCGACATGAGCCGAGGTGTACTGAAGGTCGCTGTCAAACCCGACCTTGATATTCCCCTGGCCCGTCACGTTCACCTGGTCAAACACCACCCCGCCCAGTTGACCGCTTGTAATGCCGAGAACGGAATGACTGCTGTCGAGAGCCACATAGAGCGTCTTGACAAGTTCGCCGTCGTTATACAAATCGACCTTGACGGAGCCCGCATCCCAGACCTTTTTTACGGACAGGCTGAACTCGGACACGGGTTCCTTGAACGCGATCTGGAATTGTTCGCCCTGCTGGAACTGCCCGCCGTTATTAATACCAAACCCGTTCGCAGAACTTGCATTCAGAGTATCGCCACCCAAGGCACGCACCTGTACATCAGTCCCCCATTGGTAGTGATCCGTCGGCGAGTTGGTGATGATGGCATAGCCTCCGGCAGGAGGCAGGACCTCTGTTCCTGCCAGCACGTAATGCTGATCAACCGAGTAGGTGCCGTTGTCGTTCAGGGTCACGGTGTACAGCGGCGTTCCCGAATGTCCGGAAGGATAAATATCCGCTGTCTTTCCATCGTCGCTGATCTTCGCCTCGTAGCCTTTGGGCAGGCCATCGATCTTGGTGATGTCCAGCGACGCGCCGTTGACATCCGCTCCCGTATGGAAGACCAGATCGCCGAGCGTTTCACCCACCTGATTGAGCAGGGTGGCATCGGTCACTTGGCCGAATTCCGGGCTGTCGTCTTCGATGTTGACTGTCAGGGTGCCGCTGTCGGCGCCGCCGTGACCATCGGAAACCTGCACGCCGATGCCCAGGGACAGCACATCTTCCACGCCCTTCGTCGGATGATCGATCTGGCCCGACAAGGTGACGGTGTAGGCGCCGGCATCCGTGATCGTCACGGTGATCACCGTGACGCCGTCCACCGTGCCGATCAGGGTGTGATCGCTGTCCGACAGGGCCCAGACGACCGGCTTGCCTTGGGAGGTCAACGCATCATCCGCCGGCTTCACCAGGGTGACCGTATGCGTGTCACCGCTATCCTGGTCGGTGATGGCCAGCGTGCCGGAAGCCGTCCGCTCGTTGCCCGTGTCCGTGGGCGTGCCGGCCGTGTCCGGCAGGCCATGAGGCAAGCCTTCCTCGGACACGGCTGTCTCGCCGTCGACAATGACAGGCGCGTGATTGAACTCCGGCAGGCCGATGGTGATCCGCCCGACCGAGGGATCGCCGTCAGCGTCGGTAACCGTGAAGGAAGCGGGCAGCGAATTCAGGTGATCGCCGTTCGCATCGGTCAGGGGTTTGTACTCGAAGAATTCCCACTTCCCTGTCGCGGGCGACAGGATCAGTTGAAAAGCCAGTTCGCCATTGACCATGCCGTTCAGCACGGTGCCCTTGCCCTCGGACGAGAACTGGACTTCCTGCCCGTCGGCATAGATCGCGCCGGCCGCCGGCGTGTTCCATTGAACGCCACCCGCGCCATCGGCGCCGTACTGGTAGTCGAGCTGGCCCGTGCCATAGGCCAGGGCCTGGGGCAGATCGGAACCGCCGAAGGTGATGCTCTTGACGGCGAAATCGCTGTTGTCGCTGAAATTGGTGTTGCCGTTGCTGGTCGCCCGGAACACCAGCGTATCGAAACCGCCGAAGCTGTCGGCGTTGAAATCCGCCGCGTAGTCCCCGGACCCGGCGTCGGAACTGAAGGCTTGCTGGCCGACCTTGATGCCGCCCCGCCAGAATTCCACCATGCCGGATTCCAGTTCGCCGCCGAACATCATGGAGAATTCCACATGAGCGCTATAGGCGACCTTGCCATCCTGCAGCGCGACCGTCAGGGTTTCGGAAGCGCTGCTGCCATCCGCGAAGTTCCGGAAATCGACTTCGCCGGATAGAGGAAGATAGGGTTCGCCATTGCTCATGACACCCAGGCCATTATCGGTCTGGAGGACATTGGCGCTCGTCAAGGTGGAATCCGTTGATGTCGAGAAACCCTGGGCCGTAACCCTGATGGCGCCATCATTGAAGCCCAGCAAGGTTCCGACGGAATCACCCGTGAAGTCCACGGTCCCGACATACACGTCGGGGATGCCGGTCAGGCCGGCGGAGCCCTGTGCGTCGGGCGTGCCGACATAGGGGCTGTCGTCCTCGACACGCACCGTGATGGCGGAATTCGTGACGCCGCCGTGGCCGTCATCCACCGCGATCGGAACGTTCAGGCTCAGCACGTCCTCGGCGGCGCCTTCCGTGATCGGATGGTCGATGGCGCCCTTCAGCGTCACCGTATAGTCATAATGCCCGTCGGCGCCCGGCGTCAGATCGATCTGGATGATCTCACGGTAGTCGTCCGCGCCCTCGGTCCCGGTGTAGCCGATCAGATGATGGCCATCGGCGCTGGGGGCCCATTGAATGGGATCGCCATGCGACGTCAGACCCTGCGGCGTGGTCGAGCCGCCGGCCGGGTTGTCCAGGCTGACCGCCGTCACGCCCGCGCCCAACGCCACAGTCGGCATATCCCCATCCACGTCCGCGATGGTGAACGAGCCGGACGCCGAAGGCGCGTTGGTCTGGTCGCCGCTGGGAACGTCGTTCCCGTGGCCGGGAACGCCGTTGTCATAGTTGCCACCGGCTGCGGTCAGGCCTTCCTCGGAGACGGCCGCATGGCCGCCATCCTGGCCAAAAGTGATCGTGGGAGCGTCGTTGGCGCCCTTGATGTGAATGGTCAGCGTGGCTTCCGACGTGTCGCCGTCGTTGTCGGTCAGCGTGTATTTCAGGACGAAGTCCTTGGTCTGGCCTTCGGCCAGCGCCTGCGTGGCGGGCAGGGAGTTGTCCAGAGTGAACTTCCAGTTCCCCAGGGCATCCAGATGCAGCGTGCCGTACTGCGACAGATCGGCCTGCGCCGCCGCATTGTCGCCGGCGTTCCAGGCAAAGCCGTGGGTTCCGTCTTTCGGGCCGTCCGCCCCCCAGGCGCCGCTTTCCGCAACATCGTTGACCAGCACATTACCGATCAGGACCGCAGCATGCCCCTGGGCGTCCTCGGTCACCGTGCCGCCGTCATCGTTGACCGCCAGAGGGCTGTCGTCCTGGATGTTCACGGTCAGGATGTTGCCTGTCGCCGTCGCGCCCTGGCTGTCCGTGACCAGGATGGGAACGCCCAGGTTCAGGGCATCCTCGATGCTCGCATCGGGGTGATCGACCGGCCCCAGCAGCTTCACGTCATACGAGTAGTTCCCGCCGCCGTTGTCGTGCAGGGAGATCTTGATCACGTCATGCGCAAAGAGCCCGCTGCCCACGCGCCCGGTCAGCGTCTGGCCATCGGCCGACACCACCCAATGCACCGTCTGGCCGGCCGAGCTCAGGACATCGGACGGCGCGCCCAGCTTCACCGTCACCGTGTCGCCCGCGTCCGTGTCGTGGACCGTGAACGTGCCGCTGTCCTTGGCGCTGTCGGTCGTGTCGGGAACGCCTTCGCCATCCGGGATCCCGGGGAACTGCGGCGGCCAGATGCCGGCCTTCAGGCCCTCTTCCGACACCGCCGCGTTCGCGTCGGCGCCGTTGTCGCCGCCGAAGGTGATCGTCGGCACGTCGTTCGTGCCATTGACAGTGACCGTCAGCGTCGTCGCGGCAACATCGCCGTCCTGGTCGGTCAGCGTGTAGGTAAAGACTTCCGTGGGATGGGCGTCCGCCCCCAGTGCCTGCACGGCCCCAAAGCGCGGGTCGCCTTCGCCCGCCAGCGTGTAGGTGTAGTTCCCGTCCGCATCGATCGTCAGGTCGCCATAGGCGCCCTGCACGGTCACCGTGCCGCTTTCAGATACGGGGGCGGCATCCGCCGCGCCAGGCGCCTGGATCGCCGTCACGTGGGCGGGGTCCGCCGCCAGCGTATCCTGTCCATCGACCCCCGTGCCCGTGATGACATTGCCCACGGCCTGCGGAGCGGTGTCTTCCGTGACCGCGGCCGTGTCGGGCCGGGCCACGGGATCCGTATCCGTGATGGCGGCCACGATGCTGCCAGTCGCGGTACGGCCGAGGCTGTCGGTCACGGTGATGCTGATGGAATCGGGCAGGTATTGCCCGATGGACGGATCCGTGGCCGAGCCCGTGTGGTCCTGCCAGCCATCGGACACATAACGGTAAGAGACCGTGCCCGTGGCGGGGTTGTAGCCGGTCAGAGTCAGGACGCCTCGATCCGTGTCGATCACGATGGGACTGCCCGGCGTCGCCGCCTGAAGCTGGGCCAAGGTGACCGTGAGGGACGAGGCGGCGGGCGCGCCGCCGCCCGGCGTGCCGGTTTCGCCCGCGAAGACGAACTCCAGGGATGACGGAGCGGCCGGAGCGGAGAAGGTGAACGTCCCTTCCACACCCGCGGCCGTATCGGCCTCGCTGATGGTGAAGGTGCCCGGCACAAACACCGGCAGACCTTCCAGAGTCTTGTCGTTGTCATCGGGGACGTTAATCGTCGGAGCGGCCGGTTCCGGCGTCGGCGCCAGCACGTCCGCCGCTGTCGGCGTCGGCGCCGCACCGCCCAGTTGCACGAACTCCGGCGTTTCCACGCCCTGGCGCGGGTAGGCCAGATCCAGAGGGGACACGGCTTCGGTGACGCTGGCCAGGCGCGTGAAGCTGGCGCCGCCGCCACCGCCGCCGGTCAGCACCGCCGCGGTCGGATCCAGGACAGCGAACGGATCTTGCCCCGCATCCAGGGCAGCCAGGACCTGGTCGGCAACGGGGTCGGCCGGCACAGCCACGGCGTGTTCAGCCGGCTGGGGCTGGGCCTGAGCCAGGTCGGCGGACACCAGCATGTCGGTGTTCTGGCCAAGGATCACGGCCGGCACCCCGTCGACCTGCAGGATCACCGAGGCCCCCTCGTCCGTCAGGATGCTGGCGTTGACAGGCACTCGCATGCCTTCATGCAGGGCGATCAGTTGTCCCTCAGCAGTGCGCATCCAGGCTTTGCCTGTGACGTGAGAGATCAGGACGGTATCGGTGGCCATTGAGCGTTCCCCAGAGATTAAATTCGGTCGCGTCTGCCGGGGCGCGCGCAGGCGCCAGGGCGACAATCTTGAGGGGGCATGCTACCAATGTAAGGAAATGATGCCTATTGGCGTGGACGACAATTCGAAGCCATGGCCGGGCGGCCTCGAAGCCCGCATCGAATCACACATCCACGCCGCGCCGCGCGTGCTGGTCGATCCCATGCACCCGCAGCGCCAGCATCAGGCGGTCGGTGACGCCCATTTTTTCGAAGATGGCGGAAATGTGCGCCCGCACGGTGCGCTCGGTGATGCCCAGGCTGTCGGCGATGGACTGGTTCGAATGGCCTTGGGCGACGTAGCGGGCGACGTCGCGTTCGCGGGCGGTCAGGTCCCGGGCCCAGTCCTGATCGGGTTCGGGCACGGCTTGGCCGATCTGGCTGAGCATCCGGGTCAGCATGCTCTTGCCGACCCAGATTTCGCCGCCCATGACGTGGCGCAGGACGCGGTCCAGGCCCTGGACCGGCATGTAGGCATGCACGTAGCCGACGGCCCCGGCCACCAGGGCGCGCTGGCCTTCGGGGTCGCCGGGATGGGTGCTGGCCACCACGATCTGCAGGCCAGCGGGAATGGACGGAATCTGCGAACCGGCCGTGGGCAGCAGGCGGGCATCCATGATGACCATCACTCCCCGGCGTCCCCAGGGGGCCAGGTCGGCCAGCTTGGTGCCATGCGCCGGCGCCCAATCGGCCTGCGACAGGCTCGACCAATGCCGATAGAGCGACTCGTCCGCCGTGAGCAACAGAACCGGTAAGGTCATGATCATTCCCCCTTCAGCGTTCGCGGAACGCATTGGAATGCGCTCGCAAAACGGGTTTCAGCAGATACTGCATCAAGGTGCGCTTGCCCGTCAGGATGTGGACTTCGGCCATCATCCCGGGGATGATGGGCCGCTCGTCGCTGCCGACGTAGGCTTTTTCGGTGCGGACCTTGACCAGATAGTAGGAATTGCCTTTTTCATCGGTGATGGAGTCCGCGCCGATTTCCTCCACGTGGCCCTGCAGGCCGCCGTAGATGGAAAAGTCATAGGCGGTGAATTTGACTTCCGCCTTCTGGCCCGGATACAGGAAACCGATGTCGCGCGGATTGACCTTCACTTCCAGCAGCAGGGTGTCGTCGGACGGGACGATTTCCATGATGTCCTTGCCCGGCTGCACGACGCCGCCGATGGTGTTGGCCGTCAGGGTCTTGACCGTGCCGTTGACCGGCGAACGGATGTTGGACGAGGTGACCCGGTCCGCCAGGGCGATCTGGCTTTCCAGCAGGGACGACAGCTTGGCCCGGGTGTCGGACAGTTCCGTGCGGGCCTGGTTGCGGAAGGTGACCTCGGTCTCGCCCAGCTTGGCCTGGGCTTCCTGGATGGCGGCCTGGATCTTGTCGATCTGCGCCGCCGCCGATTTCTGGTCGCCGCAGTATTTCGCCACGTCGCGCTGCAGGCGCAGCAGATCCACCTGCGACACGGCGCCGCTGGCCAGCAGCGGCTTGGTCATGGAATATTCGCGCGACGACAGGCTGCAGGCGGTGGCCGCCTGATCGCGGTTGGCGATGGTGGAACGCAGTTCCTGCTGGCGCTGGTTCAGCTGTTCCTGGGCGACCTGCAGATTGGCCTGCAATTCGCGGGTGCGCGCCTGCCAGACGTTGCGTTCCTGCTCGGCCAGATTAGGGGCCTGTTCCACGACATCGGCCGGCGCCTGGAAAGGCGTGTTGTTGGCGATGGCTTCCAGGCGGGCGACCTTGGCCTTCAGGGCCAGGGATTCGGCCCGGTTTTCCCCCAGCGACGAGGAATACCGCGTCGGGTCGATGCGCAGCAGGACCTGGTTCTTGACGACCTTGTCGCCGGGGCGCACCAGGATTTCCTGGACGACGCCGCCGTCCAGGCTTTGCACGACCTGCACCTGGCGGGACGGCACAACCTTGCCTTCGCCGCGCACGACTTCGTCGATTTCCGCAGTGGAAGCCCAGAAAATCAGCACGCCCAGCGTCAGCAGCGACATCCAGATCAGCGTCCGCGAACCCCGGGTGCGCTGCTGGCTGAGCGCCCAGGTGGCGTCGCCGATCATGTCCTTGCCGCCGCCGTGATGGTCGGGGGCGAACGTGGCGCGCAGGCGGTCGAACCAATGTGGTAGCAATCCCATGATGTCAGCTCCTGCGGGCGCCGCCGATGCGGCCCTGGCGCAGGGCCTCGACCACCTGGGCCTTGGGACCGTCGGCCACGATGCGGCCGTGGTCGATGACCATCAGCCGGTCGACCAGGTCCAGCAGCGAGGTGCGGTGCGTGACCAGGATCATGGTCTTGCCCTGGCTGGCCGCCCGCAGGCGGGCCTTCAGCTGGGATTCGCTCTGGTGGTCCATGTTGCTGCTGGGCTCGTCCAGCAGCAGGATCTGCGGATCATTGACCAGCGCCCGGGCGATGGCGATGGATTGGCGCTGCCCCCCCGACAGCGAATCGCCGCGTTCGCCCACGATCATGTTGTAGCCTTCCGGATGGGCGGCCGCGAATTCGTCCACGCCGGCCAGCTGGGCCGCCCGCAGCACGTCTTCGTCCGAGGCGAAGGGGGATGCGATGGTCAGGTTGTGCTTCAGGGTGCCGTAGAACAGCACGGGATCCTGGGGCACGTAGCCGATGGTGCGGCGCACGTCGGCCGGATCGATCTGGTTCAGATCGATGCCGTCGACCAGAATGGCCCCCTGCACCGGCGCATACAGTTTCAGCACCAGCTTTTCCAGCGTGGTCTTGCCCGAGCCGATGCGCCCGATGATGCCGACCTTTTCACCCGGCTGGATCCGGAAGCTGACGTCGTCCAGCGCCGCCATCTGGGTATTGGGATAGGCGAAGGTCACGCCCTGGAACTCGATCCCGCCGCGCAGTTGCGGGCGCGGCATGAAGGCGCGGTCCGCGGGGCGTTCCACCGGCATGGACATGTAGTTGTCGATGGACTTCAGGGACGCCTTGGCGTTGTGATACTGCATCATCAGGCCCACGACCTGCCCCAGCGGCGCCAGGCAGCGCCCGGAGATCATGGACGCGGCGATGATGCCGCCCATGGTCATGCCGTCCTGCACCAGATAGACGCCGATCACCACCACGCTGATGTTGACCAGTTGCTGGCAGGTCTGCACGAAGCTGACCGTGACGGAGGACGTGAGCTTGATGTGCGCCCCCAGTTCGGCCAGCCAGCGGGTGGATTCTTCCCACATGCGCTGCGAATGGCTCTGGGCGTTCAGGGCCTTGACGGTTTCCATGCCGTTCAGGGCCTCGATCAGGCCGGCGTTGCGCTGCGCCCCGGCCTGGAAGGATTCCAGGGTCATCTTTTCGACCCGGGCCAGGGAAAACAGCGACACGAACAGGATGATCAGGATGGCCACGATGGGCGGCGCCACCATCCAGGGGGAGATCCAGGCCAGCACCGCCAGGAACAGCACGACGAACGGCAGGTCCACCAGGGTGGTGAGGCTGGCGGACGCGATGAAGTCGCGCACGGACTCGAAGGAGCGCAGGTTCGACGCGAAGGAGCCGACCGACACCGGCCGGCTTTCCATGCGCAGGTCCAGCACCTGTTCCATGATGCGCGAGGACAATTCCACGTCGACGCGTTTGCTGGCGATATCGACCACGTAGGCGCGGATCGCCGTCAGCGCCAGGTTGAACACCATGGCCAGGGCGATGCCGATGGTCAGCGCCCACAGCGTTTCGACCGCGCTGTTGGGAATGACGCGATCGTAGATGTTCATCGTGTACAGCGGCATGACCAGGGCGAAGATGTTGATCAGCACCGCGGCCGCGACGGCATCGCGGTAGAGCTTCCAGTTGCCCAGCATGGCGGCCCAGAACCAGTGGCCGCTGCGCGCCCGCATGTGGGCGTCCTGGGTGCGGTCCTCGGTCCGGTATTTCGGCCGCACGAAGGCGGCCAGGCCGGCGTATTCGATTTCCAGGTCCGCCTTGTGGACTTCGACGGGTTCCGGGGATTCCGGGTACTGCACCAGATACTGGTCGGCGCGTTCGCGGATCAGCACGCAGGTACGCTGGTTTTTCAGGAACAGGATGGCGGGAAACACGCTGCGCGACCAGCCGCCCAGTTTGCGGCGCACGATGCGCGCGCTGCACTGCGCCCGGCCGGCGGCCCGCGTCAGCAGCGACGGCGTCAGGCATTGATCGACCAGCGGCAGGCCCGAAGACAATTGCTGCGCCGTGCACGGACGACCCAGCAGCTGGGTGACCAGGACCAGGCTGGCCAGCAGGGGATCGTCATGCAGCTGGTGCGGCGTCGCGCCGGGCAGCTCAGGCCCCCGGTCCGCCGCGGCGGCGCCCGACGACGCAGCGCCCCCGGGCGTCGTCGCCCGGGGCGGGGAATCGGGTTGGGGGGATTCGGGCTGCGCGGCCATGGCGGCGTCAGAGGATGTTGTCGTCATCGGGAATCAGATCCAGCGCGTCACGCAGACGCTGGCGCGCGCTCTTGCGCAGATTGAGTTTTTCGAGCGCCTGGGGAGGGAGGTCCGTCAGCCGCAGCGACCCGTTGGCGATCAATGCATCGATCAGATCTTCCAGGACCCGGATGAATCCGGCATCCAGTTGTGAAAGATCCTGCTTGATGCGGTCGTGATCAGAGGCCATCAGCCCTTCCTTGTTCCACAGAGAAAACCGGGTTGCCTGCCCGGCAACCCGTTGGTCTTCGTACCGGGGCGGGCCGGACCGGCCCGCCGTTGTCGCCGGATCAATTCCAGCCGCTGGCGCCCTTTTTACCGGTCTGGCCCGTGGGGGCGAGCACCGGGGGCTTCATGCCGCCCTGGTAATTCACCTGCACGGGTTGCAAGCGGCTGGTATCGGGCAAGGGCGTCACGCAAGCCTTCAGGATTTCATCCGGAAACTGCAGCTTGCCGGCCTCGTCGGGTTGTTCCTGGTAGGGATCGCCCAGGCCCAGCGCCGGCAGCACGCGATGCGACAGGCTGAGCCAGCGGAATTCCGCGACCCGCAGGTCGAAGGCGCCGTTGGTCAGGGCCTGGCGAGCATCGAACAGTTCGTTTTCCGTATCCAGCAGGTCGAGCAGCGTGCGCTGGCCGATCTTGAACTGTTGCAGGTACGCCACGCGAACCTGGGAGATGTCGCGTTCGTGCTGCTGCAGGAAGGGCATCTGCAGGCGCAGGCGCACGACGTTGTTCCAGGCGATGGAGAGTTCCTGCTGCACGTTGCGGCACGTGTAGTCGCGCACGTCGCGGGCCGCGTAGGTCTGCGCGGCCGTCTGGCGCACGCGGGCGCTGTCGGCGCCGCCGCGGAACAGGTTGAAGCTAGCCATCAACTGAACGTTGGAGCTTTGCACCGACGAGTCGTTGATGTAGGGCGGATCGGAACGGTCCCGCCCGGTCGCGGCGCGCAGTTCCAGCGTGGGAGAGAAACGCCCTTTCGCCGAGGCGTTGCCGCGCTCGGCCGCCTGCACCAGGGCCTGCTTGGCCAGCACGCTGGGGTTCACCCGCACCGACGGGATGAAATCCGTGGGATCCTTGGGCAGGTCCTTTTCCACATCGGGGACTTCGGCCATGGTGTCGGCCGGCACCTTGCCGATGATCCGTTGGTAGCGCTGGGTGACGTCGTTGAGATTGCCGCTGGCGGTCATCAGATTGGTCTGCGCCAGGGCCACCCGGGCCTGCGCCTGGACTTCGTCCACGCCCCGGCCCACGCCCGAATCGCTGCGTTCGGAGATCTGCTTGAGGATGTCGGTGTGCAGCTTGTAGTTCTGCTCGGCCAGGCGGACCTGTTCCCGATACCGCTGCACGTCCAGATACGCCTGCGTGGCCTGCTGGGCCATGTCGTCGACCGTGGCTTTCAGGGTGTAGTAGTCCGCCAGCTTTTCAAAGCCCAGCTGGCGCACGTCGTTGATCGTGGAGAAGCCGTCGAACAGCAACTGGCGCAGCGACAGGCTGTAGCCCGTCCGCGTCCAGTCGGTGGACCCGCTGGCTTCGCTGCTGCCGCGGTATTCGCGGCCGGTCCAGCCCTGCAGGTTGACTTCGGGCAGCAGGCGGCCGCGGCCGACCTTCTGGCCTTCCAGGCTGGATTGGAAGTTCTGGAACTGGGCGCCGATTTCGGGGTTGTTGAGAACCGCGGATTCCACGGCCTGCTGCAGGGAGATGTTGTCCGCGGATGCGGCCGCCGAGAACGCCAGCGCCACGGCGGCGCCCAGCAAAGTGAGGGTGGTTTTATGGTTTTTCATGCGTCAATTCTCCTCTGGGACATCAGCCTGGGCAGCCACGCGGCTTTCCGACAGTGCCCGGACGAACAAATACAACTTATATCGTCAGAAACAAGTGGAATCTATTACACACGTACACGGCGCCACACAGACCCAAAGAGGGAGAAGACTGTCAAGACGGCTGTCCGCACCGGATGTAACAACGAAATGGTTTCAATACCATGACGACACCAGTGTTATTGGAACATTGGGAGCACCTGGGCAAACGCCCACTGGCAAGTCGGAGCCACTGACTTCTGGCCAGTGTTCTTGAAGCATGAACTTGCGTCTTCTGTATGTTTAAGTGTTGCAAATACGGTTGCATTGTACAAACCAGATTCACTTGTGACCAGTATTGACAATGATCAAATCGATATAAATGAAGTTAAAAAGTATTACCCGCCCGGGAGGCCATGATACTGCCTTCCCCCTGGCCGGGAAACACGGTATAAACCAGAGTATCTTTGCCGGAGTCCCCCTTGCCCGCCTTCCACGAGATCACCCGTCCCGCAGCCGTCCGCCGCCCTGCCCGTCCCGGCATTCCGGCGGGTGCGGATGCCGCGACGGCATGACGGGCGCCGGCATGCCGCCATCCCTTCAGCCCGGCGGCGGCGGATCCGCGCGGCGGCCGGCATGCTGAACATTCTCTGGCTCGGGTTTTTCCTGGTCGCGGCGGCCGCCGGGCTCTTCCAGTGGCTGGCGCTGGGCGATCCGGCCGTCTTCTCCCGCCTGATCGCCAGCCTGTTCGACATGGCCGACCTGTCGGTCAAGCTGATGCTGCTGCTGTTCGGCACCCTGACCCTGTGGATGGGGTTCCTGCGCATCGCGGAATCCGCCGGCCTGGTCCAGGGTCTGGCCCGGCTGCTGGGGCCGCTGTTCCGGCGGCTGATGCCGGAGGTGCCGGCCGGACACCCGGCGTTGGGTCTGATGACGCTGAATTTCGCGGCCAACGCCCTGGGGCTGGACAACGCCGCCACCCCCATCGGGCTGCGCGCCATGCATGCGCTGCAGGATCTGAACCCCGAACCCAGGACCGCCACCAACGCGCAGATCCTGTTCCTGGTGCTGAATTCCTCGTCCCTGACCCTGTTGCCCGTCTCGATCTTCATGTACCGGGCGCAACAGGGCGCGCCGGATCCGACGCTGGTGTTCCTGCCCATCCTGCTGGCGACCTCGGCCTCGACGCTGGCGGGCCTGCTGTCCGTGGCGTTCATGCAGCGCCTGCGGCTGCGCGATCCCGTGGTCCTGGCCTGGCTGGGCGGGGGCGCCCTGCTGCTGGGCGGCTTCATGGCCGTCCTGGCCAGCCTGAGCGCCGGCGCCGTGGCGGCCCTGTCGTCCCTGCTGGGCAATCTGGTGCTGTTCGGCGTCATCATCGCCTTCCTGGCGGTCGGCGCCTGGAAGCGGATCCCGGTGTACGAAAGCTTCATCGAAGGCGCCCGCGACGGCTTCGACGTCTGCAAGAACCTGCTGCCCTATCTGGTCGCCATGCTCTGCGCCATCGGCGTGCTGCGGGCGTCCGGCGCGCTGGACATGGTGCTGGACGCCATCCGCTGGACGGTGCACGGGATGGGCCTGGACACGCGTTTCGTGGACGCCCTGCCCACGGCCCTGGTCAAGCCGTTTTCGGGCAGCGCGGCGCGGGCGCTGCTGATCGAGACCATGCAGCATTCGGGGCCCGACAGCTTCGCGTCGCTGCTGGCCGCGACCGTCCAGGGCAGCACCGAAACCACGTTCTACGTGCTGGCCGTCTATTTCGGCGCGGTCGGCATCCAGCGGGCCCGCCACGCGGTGGGTTGCGCCCTGCTGGCCGACCTGGCCGGCGTGCTGGCTTCGATCGGAGTGTGCTACTGGTTTTTCGCCTAGGCAGGCTGCCGGCCACTGGCCGGGAACGCCACGTCGGCCAGCGCCTTCAACGGCCCCGCCGCGCGGATGGCGTCGATCTGTGCCGGATCGCGCACGTAGATGGTGCCGCCGAAGGACAAGGCATTCAGGGACACCCCCTGGAAATGCTCCTTGCTGCGGGGCAGCACCAGCATCCAGCCGTCGCCCGCCAGCATGTTGCAAGGCGGCAAAAGACCATCGACGCCCGCCCGCAGGTCCAGTTCCGCGCACGCCTGCCCGAACGCCGTCAGCATGCTCCGGGCGCTGGCCTGGACATCCGCCCCCTGCCCCGCATCCACCCGCGCGAAACGATGCGCCAGGGGCAAGGCCGGGTGCCGGCTGATGGCCCCCAGGGGCAGGCCCTCCGGCATGCCCGCGCCCAGGGCGCGCAACGACGCGTTCTGGTCCGATGCGGGAATCCATTGCACGTGCTTGTGCCGCTGGCTGGCCCCGGCCGCCGCGCCGCCGTTGTAGAACCCCAGGCCGCCCTCGGCCGACAGGATGGCGGCCAGCGCCTGGAAATCCACCTGCTCCAGGGGCGCCTGCTGTTCCGCGAACACGCGCCGCGCCAGCACCAGATGATGCCGGCAGACCGGGAACTTGTTCAGGATCGCCACGTGGTGATCGCCCGCGGTGCCCACCAGCAAGGCGGGATCCGGATTCAGGAAAGGGTTGAAACCGGGGTCGCGCGGCCCGCCCGGCAAGATCGTGGCGCCCCCGGGCCCGGAGGCAGGCTTGCCCGCCGCATCCTTGGCGGCCAGCGCCGCCACCCAGCGCACGATGAAGGACAGGCCCTGATCCTGGAGGACGACCTGATCGGCCTGGATCGGCTGCAGGTCGCCCGAAGCGATGGCCGCGTCGGTGCGGGCGCGCACCGTGCGCATGAAGGTGGATTCCATGGTGTTCCCCGGTCATCGGGCGGGGATGCCCCGCCGCAAGCCGTCCGTTCCGGCCCCCGCCGACGGACTCCGGTCGATTGTAGGGTATTCGCGCAAGGCGCTTTCGGGATATGCTGACTGCTTCACCCATCCCCTCGTCGAGAGGCCGGCATGTCGCAGCATTCCTTCCCCCTGTCCCGAACGCTTCTGGCCGGCGCGGCGGCCGGCGCCAGCCTGATGCTGGCGGGCTGCGCCAACATCGCGGCCACGCCGCCGGGCACCCCGCTGGCGCAGGTCGAGGCCCGGTTCGGCGCCCCGACCCTGCAATGCACCGACAGGCAGGGGCGCGAGCGCGCCGTCTGGTCGCAGCAGCCTTTCGGGCAGCACGCCTGGGGCGCCACGGTCGACGCCCAGGGCCGCGTCGGCCCGATCCAGCCCCTGTTGACCGACGAACACTTCCAGGTGCTGAAACAAGGCGTCTGGACGGCCGAGCAGGTGCGCTGCGAATTCGGCCCGCCCGCGATCATCGACACGGCCGGCCTGCCCAACGTGCGCCAGATCGTCTGGAGCTACCGCTACAAGCAGGACCACGTCTGGAATTCGCTGATGTACGTGTTCATGGGCCGCGACGGCGCCCAGGTGACGAAGTTCCACCCCGGGCCGGACCCGATGTACGACCAGGACAGCCAACTGCCCAGGATGTAGGATCGCGGCGCGCGCCTAGTCCAGAACCGACTTGCGATGCCATGCCTCGCGGCTGGTCGCCAGCCCTCCCAGCCGCTCCGATAGGCGGTCCGCCAGCTTGCGCATTGCCAGGCCTGCGCGTCTTTCCAGTTCGGGATCCACCTCGTTGGCCAGGATGCTGACCGCGACACCCGCGACCGCCTCCGGGTTGTACGAGTCGAAGACCGGGGCGCCGAAACAATACATGCCTTCGCGCACGCTTTCACGATCGATGGAATAACCCCGGCGGCGCACCTCGTGGAGTTCCGCCACGAGTTCGTCCACGTCGCGCAGCCCCTTCATCGTCAATGGCGCCGGCCACGGATCGCCCTGGCCCATGAGCAGCTTGCTGACGCTCTGGTCCGGCAAAGTGCTCAACATGGCCAGGCCCGTCGCCGTATAAACGGCGGGGATCCGCATCCCCGTCTTGAAGGTGAAACCCAGGGGGCGGGTCCCGTTGCGGCACGCGATGTAGACGACTTCCCGGCCGTCGCGGACCGACAGCGTGATGGTCTCTTCCGGCAGGACGCGCATCTCGTCCCAGGACGCGAAAAACTCCTGCGTGATGTTGATGCGGGCCAGGAACGCATTGGCCCACATGACCACATGCGGTCCGAGCGTCATCTGCCCGCTTTCCAGCCGCGTCAGCAGATTCAGGTGTTCCAGGGTCGCGCACAACCCATGTATGCTGCTTTTCGGCAGTTGCAGGGCGCGCGTCAGGTCCGCCAGCGACTGAGGCGAGCCCGCCCGCGCAAGACAGTCCAGAATGGCGGCCGCCCTGCCCACCGCCGGCGCCGCAAGTTTATCGCTGCTCAAAAAACATCTCCTCCATGACCGGGGCTCATTGTCCCTGAAAAGCCCGTCCCGATCCCGGGCACCCTAGGAAAATCCCTCAGACCGCTCTGTTGACTGGTTTTATACCATTTTGTACCATGCACAGAGTTCATCATACGCAACGATGTTCATTATATTGAACGAATAGCCTGAACAGCAATCGCTCATACCGTCCATCGAAACGTCATGACCCCGGGCTCATGCGAAAAATCACGCCCAGGGGAAGGAGCCCCGGGAGCCAATGACTATCGGCGCCGGGGCAAGTCCAGAGTAGTGCAACGGAGAGACAGATGAAATTTGGCTTGAAGAAATCGATGCGCAGAACCGCGCTCTGCACCGCCATCGGCGCACTGTCGGTCGGCCTGGCCGGCAACGCGGCCGCGGCGGACAAACCCATCAAGATCGGCGTGGTGACATTCCTGTCGGGCGCCGCCGCCGGCACCTTCGGCATCCCGGCGCGAAACGGCGCAGAACTGATCGCCGACCAGATCAACGCCGGCGCCGTGCCCGGCCCATACGGCACCAAGGGATTCGGCGGCACGCCCATCGAACTCAAGATCATCGACGAGGCGGGCGGCTCGACCAAGGCCGTCACCGAATACCGAAACCTGGTGGGGCAACAGGACGTCGACATGGTCGTCGGCTACATCTCCAGCGGGGACTGCCTGGCCGTGGCGCCGGTCGCGGAGGAGCTCAAGAAGCTCACGGTCTTCTTCGACTGCGGCACGCCGCGCATCTTCGAAGACAATTCCTACCACTACGTGTTCCGCACCGGCGCGCTGGGCACCATGGACAACGTCAGCGCAGCGCTGTATCTGAAGGACCGGGGCGTGAAGGTCGACAACTACGCGGGCATCAACCAGAACTACGCCTACGGACAGGACAACTGGGCGGACTTCACGGCCACCATGGCGCAGATCTACCCCAAGGCCAAGATCGCCACCGCGCAATTCCCGAAACTGGGGGCGGGCCAGTACGGCGCCGAGATCTCCACGCTGCTGTCCAGCCGTCCCGACGTCGTGATGTCCAGTTTCTGGGGCGGCGACACCGACGCGCTGATCCTGCAGGGATCGGCGCGCGGCCTGTTCAAGAAGAGCAAGGTCATCCTGACTGCCGGCGAGACGGCCGTGCAGAAGCTCGGCTCGCAGATTCCCGACGGCACCATCATCGGCGCGCGCGGGCCATTCGACATGCTGGCCCCGGATTCCGCCATGAATACCTGGTTTCGCAAGGCCTTCGAAGACCGCTATTCGATTCCGCCGAGCTACCCGGCCTACAAGATCACGCAAGCCCTCCTCGGCGTGAAAACGGCGTATGAAAAAGCAAAGGCCGCCAACAACAACAGCGCGCCCAGCCAGGAACAGATCATCGCCGCTTTCGAACACCTGACCTGGACCGGCCCCGGCGGCGAAGTCACGCTGGGCCTGGGCAAAGGACACCAGGCCGTCCAGGGAACCGCCGTGGGCACGGTCAAGCATGAAAACGGCGCGCTCAAGGTCGTCGACATCGTCCGCTTCCCCGCCGACAAGGTCACACCGCCGGATGGCGTGAAGAGCACGGACTGGATCAAGAACGGCTTCAAGCAATAAGCAGTCCTGTGAACCGGTGGCGGCGCCCGGCGACGGGACCGCCGCCCTCCTTCGGGGTTTTGTTATGAATCAGATTCCGGCCGTACTGGCAGACGGGGTCATCTATGCCTCATGGCTCTTCCTGATCGCGGCGGGCCTGACGCTGATCTATGGCGTCATGAAAATCCTCAACATGGCGCACGGCAGCCTCTACGCGCTGGGGGCGTACGCCGCCGCTTCACTCGGCGGCGCCTGGATTGCGCACGGCCATTCGCCTTATGGCAGCTACGCCATCCTGATCGTGGCGGCAGCCATCGCCGGGCTTGCCGCCGGCGTCGTCATCGAGCGCGGCCTGCTGCGCTTCATGTACGGCCGCGATGAAGTGACCCTGCTGCTGGCCACCTACGCCTTGCTGCTCATTCTGGAAGACCTCATCAAGCTGGTCTGGGGCGTGGACCCCTACTTCTTCGCGGAACCCTACGGGCTGCTCGGGACGCTGGAATTCGGCAACCTGATCTATCCGACCTACGATCTTCTGCTCCTGGCCATCGCGCTGCTCATCGGCGGCGCGATGAGCTGGATACTCAGAAGCACCCGGTCAGGCAAGCTGCTGCGCGTCGTGATCCATGATCGCGAGGTCAGCGTCGCCATGGGCATCAACGTGGGCCGCTTTTATCTGACGACCTTCACGGCCGGGGCCATCCTGGCCACGATCGGCGGAGCCGTCACCGCTCCCATGATTTCCGTCGTGCCCGGAATGGGCGTGGAAGTGATCGTGCTCGCCTTCGCGGTCGTCGTCATCGGCGGCCTTGGCAGCTTGCCGGGCGCCGCCCTGGGAGCCCTGATCGTGGGGATTACCCGCGCGGCAGCGGTCCATTATCTTCCCGAGGCCGAGCTTTTCAGCGTGTATCTCGTGATGGCCATTGTCCTGATCTTCCGGCCCAAAGGCCTCTTTTCCGGCGCCGAGGTGCGAAAGATATGAACCATTCCCACAAAACCTACGGCCTGTTCGCGAGCCTGGCAATCATCGTCGTCCTGTTCGGCGCGGCCTTCGGCAGCTGGCAATTCCTGCTCACTCTGGCGCTGGCCAAAGGCCTGGTGGTCCTGGGGCTGCTGCTGCTCCTGCGCACCGGCCTCGTGTCCTTCGGCCAGGCGCTGTACTACTGCCTGGGCGCCTACACCGCCGGAGTTCTCAGCGAATTCCTGGGAGCGGACGACATCCTGTTGCAGATCATCCTGGGCGTGGCGGTCGCGGCCGCCGTCGCGGCCGTGCTGGGTCTGCTCATGGCGCGATATCGGAACATCTTTTTTGCCATGCTCAGCCTGGCCTTCTCGATGGTCCTCTACGGGTTGCTGGTCAAGACGACGCTGCTGGGCAGCACGGACGGGGTCAACGTCAAGTCCGCGAAACTGTTCGGCCAGGCGCTGGCCGACAGCCACGGACAGCTCGGCCTGCTCATCCTGGCCTGCGTCCTGGTCTTCCTCGTGATCTGCGCGATGCACCGCTATTTCCACACGCCATTCGGGCGCCTGTCCACCGCCATACGCGACAACGAGATCCGCACCGAGTACATGGGCGCGGACGTGTACTGGACCATCTACGTCAAGTACCTGATCGCCGCCGCGCTGGCCGGCGCGGGCGGCGCCATCGCGGCGATCGTCGTGGGGCACGTCGACCCCGAAATGTCCTACTGGTCCACCTCGGGAGAATTCCTGTTCGTGGCGATCCTGGCGGGCACAGGCAGCGTGGCCGCGCCCTTCCTCGGGGCGATCCTGTTCGAGACCGTGCGCAGCCTGGCCACGCAGTACACGCCGGAAGTCTGGCAGCTTATGCTGGGCATCGTGATGCTGGGGATCATCGTCTTCCTGCCGGGGGGACTGTGGTCGCTATTCCAACGCCAACCAGGGAAGGCCCTCAAATGACTGCCATCATCGAAGCGGTCGGCCTGCGCAAGCAATTCGGCGCCGTGACGGCGGCCGACGACATCACGATCAGCATCGCGCGCCATACCGTCGTCGGCCTGATCGGCACCAATGGCGCCGGCAAGACCACATTCATCAACATGATCACCGGCTATCTCAAGCCGGACTCCGGCCATGTGCTGTACGACGGCCGCGACATCACGTCCCTGAGCCCGCGCCAGGTCACACGGACCGGGATCTGCCGCTCGTTTCAGATCCCGCAGCTGTTCGACAGCCTGAGCGTCCGCGAGAACCTCGGCATCGGCCTGGGGATCGTCCTGCGCAACAGCCGCCGCTCGCCGATAGGGCCGCTGCCCCGGCACGTCCCGGGATTCCAGGGCGGAATCCGGGAAGCCGCCGATCAGGTCCTCGATCAGTTCGGCCTCACGCCCCATCGCGACAAAGCGGCCAGCACGCTGCCGGAGGGACTGCGCAAGCTGCTGGACATCGCCATGGCCATGGTCGCCCAGCCCAAGGTCCTGTTCCTCGACGAACCGACCAGCGGCGTCAGCGCGGAGGAAAAGTTCCAGATCATGGACCGTGTGATGGACGCCGTCCGCGCGCAGAACGTCACGGTGCTGTTCGTGGAGCACGACATGGACATCATCGAGCGGTACTCGGAGCGCGTCCTGGCGTTCTACGCGGGCCGCGTCCTGGCCGACGGCGCCGCCGCCGACGTGCTGACCGATCCGGAAGTCCTGATGCGGGTCATCGGCACCCCGCCGGCGACCCCGCCCGAGGCCGAACCAGATCGGATGATGAGAGAGACCCATGCTTGAAATCCGCAATCTCGATGTGTCCATCGGACCCGTCAGCATCCTGCGCCAGGTGGCGCTGAATCTCGACCCGCAAGAAATGGCGGGCCTGATCGGGCGCAACGGCGCGGGCAAGACCACGCTGATGCGCAGCATCATGGGGCTGTTGCCGACGCGCGGCGGCCAGATCACCTTCGACGGCGCAGAACTGACGGCGGCGCCCCCCTGGTCGCGCGCCCGCATGGGAATCGGCTACATGCCGGAGGACCGGCGGCTGGTGCCGGAACTGACCGTGCAGGAAAACATCTGCATCCCCTCCTGGGCCATGAAACGCGCGGATACGCAGTCGCGCTGGCACGAGGTATGCCGCATGATCCCGGAAGTCGAGGCATTCGCCGCGCGCAAGGCGCAACAGCTCTCGGGCGGCCAGCAGAAACTGGTGGCGATCGGCCGGGCCTTGATGTGCGGCTCAAAGCTCTTGTTGCTGGACGAGCCCTTCGAGGGCGTGGCCCCCGCGCTCGCCCGCCGCATCGCCGAAGTCATCGCCGGCCTCAAGAGCAGCGGGCTGTCCATCATCGTCGCGGAATCGGATCTGCGGCATTCGTCAGAATTGCTCGATAAGGTGTTTCATATCGAACGCGGCGCTGTCTCGAACAGCGGCCAACGAGTCAAATGAAGGAGCACTACCTTGAAAACACGCATCGCTCTCCTGCGGGAGATGGGCCTTCCGGCGCCGTACCAGCAAAGCCGGCCCATACACATTGAGGAAGCCGAGCTCGATCCGCCCGGTTTCGGCGAGGTCCTGATCAAGGTCAAGGTCGCGGGCCTCTGCCATTCGGACCTCTCGGTCATCAACGGCAGCCGCCCCCGCGTCATGCCGATGGCGCTTGGCCACGAATCGTCCGGCGAGGTCGTCGAAGTCGGCCCTGGCGTGGACCTGCTCAGGCCGGGCGACCATGTCGTCACGGTCTTCGTCCCCAGCTGCGGCCATTGCAATCCCTGCATGTCGGGCCGGCCCGCGCTCTGCGAACCCGGCGCCGCCGCCAACACCAAGGGCGTGCTGCTGGGCGGCGAACGCCGCCTGCATCTGGGCCGGGAAGGCATCAACCACCATCTCGGCGTGTCGTGTTTTTCCGATTACGCGGTCGTCTCGCAACGGTCGTGCGTCAAGGTCGAAGCCGGCATCTCGCACCAGGAGGCCGCGCTGTTCGGATGCGCGGTGCTGACCGGCGCGGGCGCCGTCATCAACCGCTCCGGCATCCGGGCCGGCGACACGATCGCCATCGTGGGCCTGGGCGGCGTGGGCCTGAGCGGACTCATGGCGGCGGTCGCATCGGGCGCGCGCCGCATCGTCGGCGTGGAACTGGATCCGGGCAAGCGGGAACTCGCGCGCGCCCTGGGCGCCACGCACGTCATCGACCCCCGCGACATCCAATCCGACAAAGACCTGCTGGATGCCGCCGGCGGCCCCGTCGACATCGGATATGACGCGGCCGGCGCGGTGCCGGCATTCGAAGCGGCCTACAAGCTCACCCGTCGCGGCGGGGTGACGATGACCACGGGCCTGCCGCACCCCAAGCACATGTTCAGCCTGCCCATTTCCGAACTGGTGGGGCAGGAGCGCGACATCCGCGGCAGCTACCTGGGATCAGGGGTCCCGTCGATTGCCATCAACCAGTACATGACCCTGTATCAGGAAGGAAAGCTGCCCGTGAACAGGCTGCTGGGGAAAACCTTCACCCTCGAAGCAGTCAACGAGGGTTTCGATCACCTCGCGTCAGGTTCGGGCCTGCGCGACAGCATCACACTGGACGCTTAGCAGAGGCATCGCCATGATCCACTCACCTTTACTGCCTCATCTGGCCGGGTATATCAATGACCGGTGGATTTCAGCCGACGCCGGCAAGCGGCAGGATGTCGTCAACCCCGCCACCGGAGAAAAACTGGCGGATGTGCCCGTCATGGGGGCGGCGGAAACCCGGCGCGCCATCGCATCGGCCAAGCGCGCGCTGGCGACTCCGGCCGATGCCGCCACCCGGCGGCGCTGGCTCACCGCCATTCGCGACGCCCTGCTGGAGCAACAGCAGGAAATCGGCCGCATCCTGTGCCTGGAGCACGGAAAGCCCTGGAAGGAAGCGCAGGGCGAAGTGCAATACGCGGCCAGTTTCTTCGACTACTACGCTCCGCTGGCCGAGACCGCCACGGCGCCCGAGACACTTCCCGGCAAGGTCAAGGACTGCATCTGGACGCTCTACAAGCGGCCGGTCGGGGTCGTCGGCCTGATCACGCCATGGAACTTCCCGATCGCCATGATCGCCAAGAAGATCGCGCCGGCGCTCGCCGCAGGCTGCCCATCCCTCATCAAACCCGCGCCCGACACGCCGCTCACGATGATCGCCTTGTTCCAGATCATGGCGGACCGGCTCGACCTGCCCAAAGGCATGGTCAACCTGGTCATGGGCGACGCGGCGCAAATCGGCGGCGAACTGATGCATTCGCCGGACGTGGCCATGGTGTCCTTCACGGGATCGACCGCCGTGGGACGCCTGCTGATGCAGCAGGCGTCCCCGCGCGTCAAACGCCTGGGCCTGGAACTGGGCGGCAATGCGCCCTTCATCGTGCTGGACGACGCGGACCTGGACGCCGCCGCCGACGGCCTGATGATCAACAAATTCCGCGGCGCCGGGCAAACCTGCGTGTGCGCCAACCGCGTCTACGTACAGCGGGGGGTCTACGACGCCTTCGCTCAAAAGCTCGTCGAACGCGTTTCGAAGCTCAAGGTGGGCGATGGCATGAAGGACGGCACGGACATCGGTCCGCTCATCAATGCCAATGGCTACGCCAAGGTCAAGGGACACCTGGCCGACGCGCTGGACAAAGGCGCCACGCTGCTGACCGGCAAACAGCCCGACGCGCTGAATGCCGGGGACGGCCTGTTCTTCACGCCCGCCGTGATCGGCAACGTGGATGACACGATGCAATGCTGCCAGGAAGAAACATTCGGGCCGCTGATCCCGCTGATCTCGTTCACGGACGACGATGAAGTCATCCGCCGGGCGAACGACACGGAGTTCGGGCTGGCGGCATACGTCTTTGGCAAGGACCGGGCGCGGTCGCACCGCATCATCGCCCAGCTGCACTTCGGCCACTGCGCCTACAACACCGGCACCGGACCCGCCGCGATCGCCCCCTTCGGAGGCATGCTGAGTTCCGGCCTGGGCCGCGAAGGCGGCCGCGAAGGACTCATGGAATACATCGAGGTCCAGACAGTCCCCGACGGCAGCCACTGACGAGGCCCGGCCGGGGCCGCCCGCAATGAGCGCGGCGGCAACAAAAAGCCCGCGATGTCCAGGGACATGCGGGCTTTGCGTTTTGGCGCAGCGGAACATCAGTGCTGGCGGAGACGGAGGGATTCGAACCCTCGATGCGGGTATAAGCCGCATGCTCCCTTAGCAGGGGAGTACCTTCAACCACTCGGCCACGTCTCCAGCAAGACCGGCATTCTAACATAGGAATCCAGACCGGCCAGCAAACCAGGCTTGAATCCCCGCCGCCGGCCACAGGCTTCGGCGGCGGATCGCGGAAGACTCAGGCCTCGGCCTTGGCCGGCTCCTGGTCCAGTTCGAAGGCCTTGTGCAGGGCGCGCACGGCCAGTTCCATGTATTTGTCGTTGATCAGCACGGACGTCTTGATTTCCGAGGTGCTGATCATCTGGATGTTGATGCCTTCTTCGGCCAGGGTGCGGAACATCAGGCTGGCCACGCCGACGTGGCTGCGCATGCCGATGCCCACGATGGAGACCTTGGCGACCTTGTCGTCGGACACCACGTCGCCCGCGCCCACGGCCGGGCCGATCTGGTTCTTCAGCAGTTCCAGGGTGCGCGTGAAGTCGTTGCGGTTGACCGTGAAGGAGAAGTCGGTCATGCCCTGCTGCGAGATGTTCTGCAGGATCATGTCGACGTCGATGTTGGCGGCGGCCACCGGCCCCAGGATGGAATAGGCGACGCCCGGGGTGTCGGGAACGTTGCGCAGGGTGACTTTGGCTTCGTCGCGGCTGAAGGCGATGCCGGAGACAACGGCGGATTCCATTTTGTGATCTTCCTCGAAAGTGATGAGCGTGCCCGAATGCATTTCCTCGTCGACCGGGATCATGGGATCGGTCAGCGACGACAGCACTCGCAGGGGCACCTGGTATTTGCCGGCGAATTCCACGGAACGGATCTGCAGGACCTTGGACCCCAGCGAGGCCATTTCCAGCATTTCCTCGAAGGAAATGACGTTCATGCGGCGAGCTTCGGGCACCACGCGCGGATCGGTCGTGTAGACCCCGTCGACGTCCGTGAAGATCAGGCATTCGTCGGCCTGCATGGCGGCGGCGACGGCCACGGCGGACGTGTCCGACCCCCCCCGGCCCAGGGTCGTGATGTGGCCCTCGTCGTCGATGCCCTGGAAACCCGTGATGATGACCACCCGGCCCGATTCCAGGTCCGTGCGCACACGGGTGTCGTCGATCGATTTGATGCGGGCCTTGGTGTAGGCGCTGTCGGTGCGCACCGGCACCTGCCAGCCCGCGTAGCTGCGGGCCGCCACGCCCTGGCGCATCAGGGCGATGGCCAGCAGGGCGCTGCTGGCCTGTTCGCCCGTGGCGGCCAGCATGTCCAGCTCGCGCAGATCGGGCTGCGGGGAGATTTCCTTCGCCAGGCCCAGCAGGCGGTTGGTTTCGCCCGACATGGCCGAGGGCACCACAACCACCTGATGACCGGCGGCATGCCATTTGGCCACGCGCCGGGCGACGTTCTGAATGCGTTCGACGGAACCCATGGAGGTGCCGCCGTATTTCTGGACAATGAGCATGATGGATGGACAGTGAAACGCTGCAAGCGGCCAACGCCCCCGCAGGCAAGAAAACAAGCTGATTATTCTAACTGGCTTTTGAGGATGTTTCCGTCCGATACCCCGGATATCAGTCGAACTCGCCCTTTTTGGACCACGATCCAGTGTTTTTCGTGGCGCAGGCGCACCTGGCGGTCGTGGCCCAGGGCATGGACTTCCCGCAATTGCTTGAGCCAGGCGCTCAGACGCGCCTCGGTCGGCATGCGCAATCCGCGTTCCAGCAGCCAGTGCCGCAGCACCGGCGCCTGGCGCGCGGCCGGCAAGGCGCGCCAGGCCGCCAGGGAAAAACTGGCGTCGTCATCCCGCGGGTCCAGCCGCAGCCAGTCTTCCCGGGCGGCATCCCGCGCCCACTGCGCCAGTTCGCCCGCCTGACGGGCGTGCCGCGCCAGGGTCCGGCGCCAGGCCGGCCAGTGCGCGTCCAGCACCGGCGCCAGGTTCAGGCGCATGGCCGCCCGCTTGTACCGCGCATCGTGATTGCTGGGATCCCGCACGGGCCGCCAGGCGCTGAGATCCGCGAACCGGTCGGCGGCCCGCAGGATCAGGTCGCGGGGCTGGTCGAGCCAGGGCCGGTGGTACGTCACCTCGCCTTGCTGCATGACGGCCGCCATGGCCGCCAGGCCCAGGGGCCCGGATCCGCGCAGCAGCCGCAGCAGGACGGTTTCCGCCTGGTCGTCCTGGTGATGGGCCAGCAGGACATGGTCCACGCCCGCCCGATCCGCCAGACTCGCCAGGGCGGCATAGCGCGCCGCGCGGGCGGCGGCTTCCATGCCCAGGCCCTGGGCGTCGACCCGGACCCGGAGGCTGTGGCAGGACGCGCCCAGCAGGCCGGCAAGATCATGCGCCTGCGCCAGCCAGCGGTCGGCTTCGGCCTGCAGGCCATGGTGGATGTGGAAGCAATGCAGGGACCGGCCGGCATCGGCCGCCGCCACGGCGGCGTGCAGGGCCAGCATCGCCGAATCGGCGCCGGCGCTGAGCGCCACCCCGACGGCGGCCCCGGCCGGCGCATCGGCCAGCGTCTTCCGCACGGCGGCCAGCAGGCGCTCGTCGCAAGCGGCCTGCCACTGCTGGGCGGGATGGGTGTTCATGGCGTTCCCCGGGAATCACGGCGCCGCGCTGCGGCTCCGCGCGGCCAGGGCCCGATGCGGGCCCCGCGGGCCGATCAGCGGGCTTCCTGGAATCGCCCGTAGGCGGCGATGCGTTCCAGCCGGCGGCTGAGCAGCTGTTCCGTGTCCAGGCTGGACAATTCGCGCAGCGCATCGGCCAGCGCCCGGTGCAGCTGGCGGGCCATGGTGTCCGGATCGCGGTGGGCGCCGCCCACGGGTTCGTTGACGACGCGGTCGATCAGGCCCAGATCCTTCAGGCGCGGCGCCGTGATCGCCAGCGCTTCGGCCGCCGTGGCGGCCTTGTCGGCGCTGCGCCACAGGATGGACGCGCAGCCTTCGGGCGAGATCACCGAATAGGTGGCGTACTGCAGCATCATGACGGTGTCGCCCACGGCGATGGCCAGGGCGCCGCCCGAACCGCCTTCGCCGATGATGGTGACGATGACGGGGACTTTCAGCCCCGCCATGGCGAACAGATTGTGGCCGATGGCTTCCGACTGGCCGCGCTCTTCCGCCCCGACGCCCGGATAGGCGCCCGGCGTGTCGACGAAGGTGAAGATCGGCAGGCGGAATTTTTCGGCCAGGCGCATCAGGCGCAGCGCCTTGCGGTAGCCCTCGGGCAGCGGCATGCCGAAGTTGCGCATGGCGCGTTCCTTGGTGTCGCGGCCCTTCTGGTGGCCGATCACCATGCAGGGCGTGCCGTTGAAGCGCGCCAGTCCGCCGACGATGGACTGGTCATCGGCGTACATGCGATCGCCGTGCAGTTCATGGAAATCGGTGAACAGCGCCTGCACGTAATCCATGGTGTAGGGCCGCTGCGGATGCCGGGCGACCAGTGCCGTCTGCCACGGGGTCAGCTTGGCGTAGATGCTCTTGGCCAGCGACTGGCTTTTCTGTTGCAGACGCCCGACTTCTTCCGAGATGTCCACCGCAGAATCCGTCTGCACGTAGCGCAGCTCTTCGATCTTCTGCTCGAGTTCCGCCAGAGGCTGTTCGAATTCAAGAAAGGTATTTCGCATGAGAACAGGATTTCCTGAATGGAAAAATCAATATTCGACGGCAGCGGCATCCATGCTGCGCCACAAGTACCAGCTGGCGACCGTGCGCCACGGCGCCCAGGCCTGCGCGACTTCACGGGCCTCGAAGCGCGACACGGGTTCGCCGCTGAAATAATGATGGGAAATGGCCTTGAGCAGGGCCGTGTCGTCCAGCGGCAGCACGTCGGGGCGCCGCAGGAAGAAGATCAGGAACATTTCCGCCGACCAGCGCCCCACCCCGCGGATGTCGCACAGCCGGGCCATGATGGCCGCATCGTCCTGCGCCTGCCACCAGTCGGGGTCCCGATGGTCGTCCTGCTGGAAGAAGCGGGCGGCATCGAGCACGTACTGCGCCTTGCGCAGCGACAGGCCCATGGCCCGCAGATCGGATTCGGAATGGCGCAGGATGCAATCGGGCTGCAGGTCCTGGCCGCAGGCCTGCACCAGCTGCCGCCACAATTTGCGCCCCAGCGCCAGGGAAATCTGCTGGCCGACGATGATGCGGATCAGGGTCTGGTAGGGGCCGTGCTGCGCCTGCACGCATTCCTGTCCGTACACCGGAATCAGTTTGCGCAGGATGCGGTCGCGCTGCATCAGGTCCTGGCAGGCTTGCGTCCAGTACACGGGACGCTGCACGGCGGGTTCTGAATAGCCCATGTCCATGTCTACACCCGCCGCCATTGCGTGGCGCCGCCGGCCACGTCGGCCAGCTCCACGCCCTGGTCGCGCAATTCGGCGCGGATCCGGTCGGCCCGCGCGAAATCGCGGGCGGCCTTGGCGGCCGCGCGTTCGGCGATCAGGCCGTCGATGGCCTGCGCCGACAGCGACGCCGCGCCGGCGCCCCCGGACAGGAATCGGGTCGGAGACTGCAGATAGACCTGCGGATCGGTCTGCAGCAGGCCCAGCACGCCGCCCAGCGCCCGCAGCAGGCCGCTGGCCTGGGCGTCGGTATCGCGATTGGCCTGGTTGGCCAGGTCGAACAGCACGGCCACCGCGCCCGCCGTATTGAAATCGTCGTCCATGGCGTCCCGGAAAGCCCGGGCCTGGGGCGATTCCCAATCGATCTGCGCTGCGGCGGGCGGCACGTTGTTCAGCGCCTGGTACAGCCGGTCCAGCGCATGCTGGGCGTCCTGCAGATTGTCGGGCGTGTAGTTCTGCACGCTGCGATAGTGGCTGCGGATCAGGAAGAAGCGCAGCATTTCGGATTCGCGCGGATTGGCCGCGTAGTCGGCGGCGTCATCGGCCGCCGCATCGGACACCGTATCGCGGATGCGGCGGAAATTGCCCAGGGACTTGGACATCTTTTCGGCATCCACCATCATCGGGCCGCAATGCATCCAGGTGGTGGCCAGCGTGCCGCCGAAGGCGCCTTCGCTCTGGGCGATCTCATTTTCGTGGTGGGGGAATTTCAGGTCCGGCCCGCCGCCGTGGATGTCCAGGGGCATGCCCAGCAGGCTGCGGCTCATGGCGGAGCATTCGATGTGCCAGCCCGGGCGCCCCGGCCCGTAGGGCGAATCCCAGCGGGTGTCGGCGGGTTCCTCGGGCTTGGCCGATTTCCACAGCACGAAGTCCAGCGGATCCTGCTTGCCGGCGGACACGGCCACGCGTTCGCCCGCCCGCAGATCGTCCAGCGATTTGCCCGACAGCTTGCCGTAGCCGGGGAATTTGCGCACGGAAAAATTGACGTCTCCGTCGGCGCCCTGGTAGGCCAGGCCTTTGGACTGCAGCACACCGATGATGTCCAGCATGCCGGCCACGTGTTCGGTGGCGCGGGGTTCGTCGTCGGGCGCCTGCACGCCCAGGGCGCGCTCGTCGGCCCGCATGGCGGCGATGAAGAATTCGGTCAGGGTGCGGATCGGCACCCCGCGTTCCACGGCGCGGCGGATGATCTTGTCGTCGATGTCGGTGATGTTGCGCACGTAGCGCACCCGATAGCCCGAGGCCCGCAGCCAGCGCTGCACCACGTCGAAACTGACCAGCATGCGGGCATGGCCCAGGTGGCAGAAATCGTAGACCGTCATGCCGCAGACGTACATCCGCACCACCCCGGATTCCGCTGTCCGCAACGGGGTTTTCTGGCGCGAAAGGGTGTTATAAATGTGCAGCATGTCGGATGGATAAGGTCAAGCATCCCCCACGCGCCAGACCTGCCGGCGGCGTGATGGGATGTAAAATGAACTGCCAAGTATACCGTCCCCCGGCCCCATCTTTGAAACCCCTCATTAGGCGCTACGTGTCGTGACCCGTGTTTTTCTGACTATCCTGACTGCCTGCGTCGGCCTGATCGCGGGGCCCGCGCAGGCGGCATCCCATGATACTAACGCGTCCACGACGACGATCCAAGGCCTGACGTTCGACCCGGCCACCGGCCAATTCACGCAGGAAGAAAAGCCCGACGGCGGCTGGCAGGCCTTTGCCGACCTGCTGGGAAAAATCACGCCTTCAGTCAATACGGGAATTCCCCTGACGCCGTCCCAGGTCACGGATCACATCGCCGCGCTGATCAGCGACGGGCGCGCCCAGGACGCCATGGACATGATCCAGAAGCAGGAAGCCGCCCGCGCCAAGACCGACCCGGTCGGCACGGACGTCCAGCTGGAATACCAGAAGGCCCGCGCCCTGGCCGCCCTGGGCCGGCACGACCAGGCCGTGGCCCTGTGGCAGTCCATGACCGAGAACTACCCGGAACTGCCGGAACCCTGGAATGCGCTGGCCGTCGAATACGCCAGCCAGGGCAAGCTGCTGATGGCCCGCGACGCCCTGAACATGGCCCTGACCTCCGACCCCGCCTTCGCGCCCGCCCTGGAAAACCTGGGGCACGTGCAGATGGCGCTGGCCCAGGAATCCTTCGCCAAGGCGCGCAGCGCGCAAGGCCGCCCGGCCGCCGCCCGGCCTTCCGCCGCGCCGCCGGCCCCGGCTCCGGCCAGCGACGACGCATCCCCCGCATCCCCGGCCACGGACGCCTCGCAGGCTCCGGACGCCCACTGATTCCTTCATTTCCGCGTATCCTGTCATGTCCCATCCCTTTTCATTCCTGCGCATCCTGACCGGGATGCGCGCACTCAGCCTGGGCTGCGCCCTGGTCCTGGCCCCCGGCCTGGCCGGCGCTCAAACCAGCCCCCTTCAATCCACCCAAGGCAAATCCATGAGCACACACCCGCACGTCAAACTGCACACCAACAAGGGCGACATGCTGATCGAGCTGGATGCTGACAAAGCACCCAAGACGGTCGAGAACTTTCTCTCCTACGTCCAGGAAGGCTTCTACAACGGCACGGTCTTTCACCGCGTGATCAACAACTTCATGATCCAGGGCGGCGGCTTCGAACCCGGCATGAAGCAGAAACAGACGCACGCGCCGATCGAGAACGAAGCCAATAACGGCCTGAAGAACGACCGCTACACGCTGGCCATGGCCCGCACGGCCGACCCGCACTCGGCCACCGCGCAGTTCTTCATCAACGTGGCGGACAACGACTTCCTGAACTTCACGGCGCCCACGTCCAATGGCTGGGGCTACGCCGTCTTCGGCCGCGTCGTCGAAGGCACCGAAGTCGTCGACGAAATCAAGAAGGTCAAGACCGGCAACAAGGGCTTCCACCAAGACGTCCCCGTCGAGGACGTGATCATCGAAAGCGCCACGCTGGTTGAATAAGGCCGCGCTGCCGGGCGATCTGTGGATCGCCTCGGACATCCACCTGGGCGCGGCCGTCCCCCGGACGTCGCGCGCCTTCTACGATTTTCTGGCGCTGGCCCGCGCCCGGGCGCAGGCCCTGATCCTGTGCGGCGACATCTTCGACGCCTGGATCGGCGACGATCACGCGCTGAGCGAGCCGCCCGCCTGGCTGAACGCCGCCCTGGACGAACTGCGCCGCACCGCGCAGGCCATCCCGCTCTGGCTGATCCGCGGCAATCGGGATTTCCTGATGGGCGAAACCCTGGCCCGGGCGCTGGGCGCCCGCCTGATCGAGGCCCCCGTGCGGCTGGACACCGACGCCGGCCCCATCCTGCTGGCCCACGGCGACGAATACTGCACCGACGACGCGGCCTACCAGCGCTTCCGGCGCGTGGTGCACACGCCCTGGATACAGTCCGTCTTCCTGGCCCTGCCCCTGGTCTCGCGCCGCGCCATCGCGAACTGGGCGCGCAACCGCAGCCGCCAGGCGCGGCATGGAAAATCCATGCGGATCATGGATGTGAACGCCGATGCGATTCTGCAGGCGCTGCGGTCCTCGGGCTGCGACGTGATGATCCATGGCCACACCCACCGGCCCGCGGTGCACGAGCTGAACCTGGACGGCCGCCCCGCGCGGCGATACGTGCTGCCCGACTGGGAATTCGACCACGCGGGAGAGCCCCGGGGCGGCTGGATCTCGATTTCAGCGGCGCAGGGCGTGCAGCTGCACCCGTGGCCGGCCGCAGCTGCCGGGAACTAGCGTGTACTGCTCGGCCAATACTCGTACTTGAATTTGGCATCCAGGCTGCCCCACCTCGCGGCCTGCAGGCCACTCGGATTCGTCAGGCACAGCGCCGTCCGCAGGGACGGCCCTGTGTCCGGACTCATCCCAGCATCTCCACGTCCGGATCGGCGTCCAGCGGAGCCAGGCGTTCGATCTGCACGGCGGCGATGCGGCGGCCCTGCAAGGCGGCGACCGTGAAGCGGAAGGCATCGTAGTCGTGCACCAGTTCGCACTGGTCGCCCACTTCGGGCAGGCGCCCGAAGCGGCTCAGCAGATAGCCGGCGATCGTGGAATATTCCTCGTCGTCGTCCACCAGCCCGTCGGTGTGCAGGATCTGTTCCAGGTGATGCAGGTCGGCCGCGCCGTCGACGCGCCAGCGGCCGCCCCCCTGGTCGATGATGTCCGGGGCCTCGTCCTCGTCCGGAAATTCGCCGGCGATGGCCTCGAAGATGTCGATCGGCGTGACCACCCCCACGATGGAGCCGAACTCGTCGGCCACCAGCACCAGCAGGCCGTGCGAGCGCTTGAGCGTTTCCATCAGCGACAGGATCTGGATGCTCTCATGGACGATGATGGGTTCGCGCAGGCGGGTCTCGCGGATGCCGCCGTGTTCCAGCAGATCGAGCAGCAGTTCCTTGGCCCGCCCCACGCCCACGACCTCGTCCAGGGTGCCCCGGCAGACCGGGAAGAAGCTGTGCGGTTCCCGGATCAGCTGCTCGCGCAGTTCCTCCACCGGAGATTCCAGATTGATCCACGACACGTCCGTGCGCGGCGTCATGACCGAGTGCACGTTGCGGTCGCTGAGCGTGAGCACGCCGCTGACCATATTGCGTTCCTCGTCGCCGAAGGCCTGCACCGGCTGGGCGTGTTCCGCGTCGGATTCCGGTTCCGGACCGGCCAGGGGCTTGCGCCCCAGCATCAGCAGCACGGTTTCGGCCGTGCGCTCGCGCAGCGGCCGGCGCATTTCCGCCCGGCGCACATTGCGCTTGGCCCATTGGTTCAAGGCCTCGATCAGCACCGAGAAGATGATGGCCGCGTACAGGTAGCCCTTGGGCACGGCGAACTTGAAGCCGTCGGCCACCAGCGAGAAGCCGATGGTCAGCAGGAACCCCAGGCACAGGATGACGACGGTCTGGTGCGCGTTGACGAAGGCGGTCAGCGGCTTGGACGCCACCAGCATGATGGCCATGGCGATGATCACGGCCGCCATCATGATCGCCAGGTGATCCACCATGCCCACCGCGGTGATGACGGAATCGATGGAAAAAACCGCGTCCAGAATCACGATCTGGGTGACGATGACCGCGAACCCCGCATGGATGCGCGAGCCCGTCGCATGCTGGGTGCGGCCTTCTATGCGGTCATGCAGTTCGAAGGTGCCCTTGAACAGCAGGAAGAACCCGCCCACGATCAGGATCAGGTCGCGCCCCGAGAACCCCATGGACCCCACGTGGAACAGCGGGGCGGTCAGCTTGACCAGATGGGACATCAGGGTCAGCAGCAGCAGCCGCATGATCAGGGCCAGGCTCAGGCCCAGCACCCGCGCGCGGTCGCGTTCCTTGGGGGGAAGCTTGTCGACCAGGATGGCGATGAAGACCAGATTGTCGATCCCCAGGACGATTTCCAGGACGATCAGGGTGAACAAGCCCACCCAGGCTGCCGGATCCAGCAACCATTCCATCATGTTTCCTTATCAGGCCTGCAGATGCGCCACCATCTGGGCGAAGATTTTGGGGGCGGCGGCCAGCACGTTGCCCGACGCCAGCCAGCCCTGTTCGCCCTGGAAATCGGCCACCAGGCCGCCGGCTTCCAGCACCAGCAGGCTGCCGGCCGCCATGTCCCAGGGCTTCAGGCCCACGCCGCAGAAGCCGTCCAGCCGGCCGCTGGCCACCCAGGCCAGGTCCAGCACGGTCGAGCCCGTGCGCCGGGCGGCGGCGCAATCGGCCAGCAGCGGCACGAAGGGCGAATGCGCCGGCAGCGCCGTGGACTGCGGAATGTGCGAGGCCAGCAGGGCGTCGTGATAACGCGTGCACGACGACACCCGCACCCGGCGATCGTTCAGGAAGGCGCCGCTGCCCCGGCTGGCGGTGAACATTTCATTGCGCGAGGGATCGTAGATCACGGCATGCGCGGCCTGTCCGCGCTGCATCAGGGCGATCGACACGGCGTAGTGCTGGAAACCATGGATGAAGTTCGTGGTGCCGTCCAGCGGATCGATGATCCACTGGAATTCGGGCTCGGCGCCGCCCGATCCCGCATGCGCGCCGGATTCTTCGCCCAGGAAACCGTGTTCGGGATAGGCTGTGCGTAAAATGTCGATAATGGATTCCTCGGCAGCCCGATCGACCTCGGTCACGTAGTCCTTGGGGCCTTTGCGCGCCACGTTCAGGCGTTCAAGGTCCAGACTGGCGCGGTTGATGATGGCGCCTGCGCGGCGCGCCGCCTTGATGGCGGTGTTAAGCATCGGATGCATAGGTTTCCAAAGATCACGGGTAACAAGCTTCCTATTTTAAATGACTCTGCCAGTTTCCTCCGATTTGCCCGCCGACGGGCCCGATCCCTTCGCCCGGGTGCGCTTCGTCATGGTCAGTCCCAGCCATCCCGGCAACGTGGGCTCGGCCGCGCGCGCGATCAAGACCATGGGGTTCCACGACCTGCATCTGGTCGCGCCGGGCGACCCCGACGTGCTGCGCCACCCCGACGCCCATGCGCTGGCCAGCGGTGCGACCGACATCCTGGAACGGGCCGTCCTGCACGCCAGCCTGGCCGACGCCCTGGGCCCCACGACCCTGGCCTTCGCCCTGACGGCGCGCGCCCGCGCCCTGGGCGCGCCGCCCTGCGACATCCGCGAGGCCGCCGCGCAATCGGCCGCCGCGCTGGCCCGCCCCGAATCCCGGATCGCCATCGTGCTGGGCACGGAACGATCCGGCCTGTCCAACGACGACATCCTGCTGTGCCAGCAGATCTGCCACATCCCGGCCAATCCGGAATACAGTTCCCTGAACGTGTCCCAGGCGCTGCAGCTGGCCGCCTGGGAAATGCGCTACGCCCTGCTGCCCCTGACGCACGAAGCCCGCCTGCCCGACACCCACGGCCGCCACGACCCCGGCACGGATCCGGCCAGCAGCGACCGCGTCCAGGCCATGCTGGACCATTTCGAACAGGCCCTGGTCGCCGTCGAATTCCTGGACCCCCGGCACCCCAAGAAACTGGTGCCGCGGATGCGCCAGATGTGGACGCGCAACCGCCTGAGCGCCGATGAAGTGGACATGATGCGCGGCCTGTGCACCGCCATGATCCGCACCGCCCGACTCGCCCACCCCCAGGACACCGTCTGAGCCACCATGTTTGAACAGCTACGCGAAGAAATCGCCTGCATCCACGAGCGCGACCCGGCCGCCCGCAGCCGCATCGAGATCCTGACCTGCTATCCCGGCCTGCACGCCATCCTGATCCACCGCATGGCCCACGGCCTGTGGCGGCGCGGCTGGTACTGGGCGGGGCGCTTCGTCTCGCACCTGGGCCGGCTGCTGACCGGCATCGAGATCCACCCGGGCGCCATCATCGGACGGCGCGTCTTCATCGACCACGGCTTCGGCGTGGTGATCGGCGAAACGGCCGAAATCGGCGACGACTGCACGATCTACCAGGGCGTCACCCTGGGCGGCACCCGCCTGTATAAAGGCGAAAAGCGCCACCCCACTCTGGAAGAAGGCGTGGTGGTCGGCGCGGGCGCCCAGATCCTGGGCGGATTCACCGTGGGCGCCCATGCCCGCATCGGCTCCAATGCCGTGGTGATCAAGCCGGTGCCGGCGGGCGCGACGGCGGTGGGCAACCCGGCCCGCATCATCCTGCCGCAGGACCACGCCGGGGACGAACCGGCCCCTGCGGACGCCACGGGCAATGGCGCGCCGACGCCGGACGCCGCGCCGACGCAAGGCGGCGCCGCACCGGCGTCAGACGCACCGGCCGGGCGGGATCTGCCCTGCCAGTCGGAATGGGCCGCCAAGCCCCTGCAGGACCTGCTGCAGCGAGGCCGCCAGAGCGAAGACGGCCAGGCCGCCGAGCGGCCGGAGGATTTCGCGCCCTACGGCGTGGGCCGCTCGGACGACGACCCTCTGGTGAAGGTGCTGCACGAACTGATCAACCACACGGCGCAGCAGGACCAGCGCATCCACCGCCTGTGCCAGGCCATGGAAGACCTGGGCCAGCGCATCGAAAACGGCCAGCGCCCGCTGGACGCGGAGCGCCTGAACCGGATGGTGGATTGAAAAAACCCGCCTGCGCGGTCCGCCTCCTCCGGGTTCGGGGGGATGGACCGCGCGGGCGGGTTTTTTCGCGTGCTGTTTCCGGCGACCGTCAGTCGCCGTTGGCGGCCGCGCGAGGCGCGGGCGCCGCCTGGTCGATGGTCCGGACCTCGCGCAGGGGAATCGGACTGCGCAGCCCGGCATCGCGCAGCGCCTGCGGCGCCTGGCGCTGCAGGTCGAAGCGGACGTCCCAGTACTTGTCCGACAGCGTCCACAACCGGATGTTCAGCATGATGGTGCTCTCGCGGTATTCCATCACCATGACCTCGGGCGCGGGATCCTTCAGCACGTCGGCGTGCCGGTCCACCAGGTCCCGCAAGACGGCCAGCGCGGCTTCCAGGTCGTCGTCATGGCGCACCCCCACCATCATGTCCAGGCGCCGGGTCGGGTTGCGGCTGTAATTGACGATGGGGTTGCCCCAGACCAGGGAGTTGGGCAGCAGCAGGTGGATGCCGTCGATCTGCACCAGCCGCGTCATGAACAGGCCGATTTCATCCACCGTGCCCATGCCCTTGCCTTCCACCGAGACGAACTCGCCCGCCCGCACGGGGCGCAGCAACAGCAGCATGATGCCGGCGGCGAAATTCTGCAAAGTGCCCTGCAAGGCCAGGCCGATGGCCAGGGCGGAAGCGCCCAGCATCGCCACCAGGCTGGCCGTCTGCACGCCCAGGCGGGCCAGCACGGCCAGCAGCACGACCGTGCGCACGGACCAGACGGTCACGCTGCGCAGGATGGGGATGATGGTGGGGTCGATGCGCGGGGAATGATCCGCCAGGCGGCGCACCAGCCGCCCCAGCCCGTTGGAGACCATCCAGCCGATCACCAGAATGAGCAGCGTGACGAGCAGATGCACGGCGGCATCCTGAAGATCTGGCATGGACGCCCAGAAGGTTTGGAATTGTTCCATGGAGAAGACCACTGTTCTATTGAGGGATACGGCGTGATTCTACCGTGCCGGCCGATCGGCGCCCTCATCCCGGGGGGCCCGCAGCGGCACGTGCAGGACGAAGCGGCTGCCCTGCCCCGGCTCGCTGTCGACTTCGATCCGCCCGCCGAGCAGCCCCGTCACCAGCGTGTGGGTGATGTGCAGTCCCAGGCCCGATCCGCCCTGCCCCAGGCGGGTGGAAAAGAAGGGATCGAAGATCCGCTTGCGGTCGCCCGGCGGAATGCCGCAGCCGTCGTCGGCAACGGTCAGGCGCACGGCGTCCGATCCCTCCGGCAGGGCGGCGGACAGGCGGATCAGGCCGGTCTCGCGCCCGTCGAAAGCATGGATCAGGGCGTTGTTGATCAGGTTCATCAGCACCTGCCCCAGCGGCCCGGGAAAGCTGTCGAGCGCCAGGCCCGGGGGCACGTCATCCAGCAGCCGGATATTCGTCTTGCGAACCGCCGGGCGCATGGTCATGACGACTTCCTGGACCAGCACCCTCAGATCGAACGGACGGCGCTGATAGCTGGCCTGGTCGGCGGACAGCTGCTTGAAGCCGCCGATGAGCTCGGCCGCGCGGGCCAGGTTGCGTTCGATGATCTGGCTGCCTTCTTCGACGTCGTCCAGGTAGCTGGCCAGGGCGCTGCGGGTCAGGCCGGATTCGGTCTGCGCCCTGAACCGGCGGTGCGCCTGGGCCAGGGTCGAGGCCACCGTGACGGCGTTGCCGATCGGAGTGTTGAGTTCGTGCGCCACGCCCGCGACCAGGGCCCCCAGCGACGCCAGCTTTTCGTTCTGCAGCAGCTCGTCCTGGGTGTGGCGCAGCCGGTCCAGCGTCGATTGCAGCTCTACGGTGCGTTCCCGCACGCGGCGCTCCAGGCTGGTGTTGAGATCCCGGATTTCCTGTTCCCGCAGCTTGCGCTCGGTGATGTCCAGTTCGATGCCGTCGAACACCAGATGGCCGTTGTCCAGGCGCCGGGGCGACGAGGCGATCAGAAACCAGCGCTGGCTGCCATCGGGCAGCGTCGAGCAGATCTCGAATCTGAAATCGGCCATGTCCGCGAGGCATTGGCGCTGCCGCGCCAGCAGGCGTTCCTTGGTGTCCAGGGAAATCTGCCCGTAGATCAGTTCCGGCGACCGCAAAGCATCCGCCACGGACACCCCGTGCAGGTGCCAGACCCCTTCGCTGAGATAGGTGAACTTCCGCGTATCGCCCGTGGGGCCGCAATCCACCTGGTACACCATGCTGTCGGGCAGATTGTTGCTGATCGCGGCCAGCCGTTCCTGGCTCTCGCGCAGGCGTTCCTGGGTCTGCCGCAGCGACGTCACGTCGATGTGCGTGCCCACGGTGCGGCTGGTCCGCCTTCCCTGGTCGTCCCTCAGGGTGCTGCCGCGCGACCAGACCCAGACCCAGCCGCCGTCGGCATGGGCCATGCGGAACTCTCCTTCGTACATCTCGGCCGTATCCGAGGCCAGGTAATCCGCGAAGCCGCGGCGGGCCCGTTCCCGATCGTCCGGATGCAGGAAAGCGATCCAGGCGGCCTCCAGGTTTTCCTGAGCCTGGTCGGCGAACGCCGCCGGATCCAGCCCCAGCATGCTGAAGTATTCCGGGCTGCACCACAGGTGCCGCCGATCCGCGTCCCATTCCCAGACGCCGGTATTGGACACCCGCGCCAGGGCTGCGGCCAATCGTTCGCTTTCCCGGCCGGAATCGCCGTGCGGGCCGACGGCAGTGATATCTGTCGCTTTCATGACTCCGTCCCGTTGAAGTGATCGCGGCGATGCGGGCCGGCCATTCAGCCCCCGGCGGCCCGCCGGTCCAGCAGCCACTGCCGGAAGGCGGCTTCATCCAGCGGCCGCGAAAACAGGTATCCCTGGCCTTCCTCGCAGCCCGAGGCCTGCAGCGCCAGGCGCTGCGCGCTGGTTTCGATGCCTTCGGCAATGGTGGCCACCTGCAGATGCCGGGCCAGCGCGATGACCGTCCGTGCGATGCCGAAATGATCGTCCCCGCCCTGGGGGCCGCTGACGAAACTGCGATCGATCTTCAGCCGGTCCAGGTTCAGGCGCTGGATCACGCTGAGCGAGGAATAGCCGGTGCCGAAATCATCCATGGCCACCTTGACGCCCCGCGCGCGCAATTCATCCAGGCGCCGGGCCAGCACGTCGATGTTGCCGATGGCCACCGATTCCGTCAGCTCGATTTCCACCTGTTTGCCCGGAATCCCGATTTCATCCAGGATGCCCAGCAGCCTGTGGACGAAATCGGGTTCCGCGAACTGGACGTGGGAGACGTTCACCGCCACCCGGAAATCGTCATCCACCAGGCCGGCCAGCGACTTGCGCCAGTTCAGGGCCGTGCGAAACACCCATTCGCCGATCGGGATCATCAGGCCGGATTGCTCGGCCAGTGGAATGAAGCGGTCGGGCGGAATGAACAGCCCTTCGGGAGTCTTCCAGCGCAACAGGCATTCCGCCCCCATCACCCGGCCGTCTCCCAGATGCACGAAGGGCTGATAGTTCAAAAACAGATGCTCCGCCGAAAAAGAGGCCCGCAAGCGGTTCAGCATCTGGATCCGGTCCCGCGCCGCATCCGCCTGGGCGGTCTCGAACATCATGGACTTGCCCCGCTGGAAGCGCTTGGCCTGCTTCAGCGCGGCCCCGGCGTTCTTCAGGACCGCCACCCCCGGCAGCCCGTTGCCCTTCAGGCGGATCAGGCCCGCGGTGGCCGACAGGCGCAGAGGTTCGCCGCCCGCCATTTCCAGAGGTTCGGCAAAAACCTGTGCGATATGCTGCGACGTCACCTGGGCGCCCGGCCCATACAGGCCGAAGAGATCCCCGCCCAGCCGGGCCACCAGGGTCTCCGCGGGAAAAGCCTGCCGCAATTTCCGGGCGACCGCCAGCAGCACGGCATCGCCATAGCTGTCGTCCAGGATGCTGTTGATCTCGGAGAAATTGTCCAGATCCACCAGGGCCACGACGTCCATCCCCGAGGCCTGCGCATCGATGGCGGCCACCATGGCATTGCGATTGGGCAGGCGCACCAGGACATCCTGATAGGCCAGGTCATTGATGTCCAGATACAGCCGCAGGTTTTCGAAGGCGATGGCGATATTGCCGCAGAAGATCGCCAGCAGGCGCTGCTCCAGGTCCGACAAAGGGCCGGGCGTGTCGACGAAAACCGCCAGATCCTGCTGGCCCCGGCCGGAAAAGAACAGGCCCACGCCGTCCTCGAAGCAATGCCGGCGCTCGTCCAGCGTCTGCTGCAGACGGATCCTGACGCGCTCGTCGGGCACGTCGCGCAGCGGCATGCCCGCCCAGGAATCCTCGTGGCTGGCTTGCGCCAGGATGCAGCGCGGCGAATCGAGTTCCCGGATGGCGGCGCACACCGGGCGTTCCGCACCGACGTTCAACAGGGCGCGCAGCTGCGCCATGATGCCGCCGACGAATGCCGGCATGCCCATCGGCTTGCCCAGTTCGAGCGTGGCGGACAGGATCTGCTCCAGCCCCCGCCGCCCCGATTCCAGCCGCCGGATCTGCGCATAGGAACGGATCGCCATGGTCAGGCTGGTGAACAGGCGTACCTGGGTCAATTCGGACTTGGTCTTGTAATCGTTCAGGTCGTACTGCCGGATCGTATCGATCTCGGGCGCATAGCCCGGCTGCCCGGTGCGCAGGATGATGCGGATGGCCTGCCTGCCCAGCTCTTCACGAATGCGGCGCACCAGCTGCAGCCCTTCGTCGTGGCCGCCCATGACGACATCGATCAGCGCCACGGCAAAGTCGTCGCGCCGCGACAGCAGTTCCATCGCCTGCGCCGCGGAATAGGCATGGCTGAATTCGATCGTCCTGCCCTCGATTTCCATGCCTTTCAGCGCCAGGCGCGTGGCCGCATGGACGTCCGGCTCGTCATCGACCAGCAGCACCTGCCAGCCCCGGGCCTGCGGGCGTTCCGCCGGCCCGTCCGGTTCATCCATGAAGACGAAGGCTTCATCGTCACGATGCGCCATGGAACCCCTTTGATTTTTATCGCGTATTGTCGGCCGGGCGATGCTCCCGGCATCGGATGACACCCAGCTTACACCACGGTAATAACCATGATTGAGGGGAAGAAATGGCACTCTTGGGCCTACTGGCGCGCTTTACGGGGCCTTGTCGGCAGGGTGGCAGCCGCCGGCCGCATGGCGGCGACCCGCGGAAATGCTTGCTTTCGGACGTGAACGATTTATCCACGCCGCTTGTGGACAAGCCCATGGACAAGCTGCGGGTTATCCCTGAATCTTCTGTCTGATCAAAGACTTGGATGCACTGCACAAAAAATGCCCGGTGTGTCGAACTTGTCCACGGAAATTGTGGACAAGGTTAGGGATAAGGGGGCGGGATTTTGGGGATTTTGTTTGTGGGTCAAGGGGTTGGGGGGATGGGGTGGGGGATGATCGGGGGAGAAATCCGCAGAGAAACCCGGCACCTTTCCGTATGAACGCACAGGCGCCGACCTATGCAGGTAAGCCCCCATAGGCCTAAACGAATCTCTTCATGGAGATCAACGTCTGGTCGATCACTACAGCCGACTGCTCTCGGCCGGCGGCAGACAACCAAGAATTGTCCTAGCTGCCCACCACCAGACAAACCTCAGCCATTCGCACCTGTCAGTCGGCGCCGTACGCCGTTGTGATTGCGAACTTCTCGACGAATACGACGCCAACCTATCGCTGCTACTCTAAGGTCAGTTACTCGACTTAATCGCACTAAGCTGAAGATTAAGGCAAACGGTCGGAGATCGAAATCACCTACTCAGTACGGAGTATCCACCAAGATCTGGTACACTTTGTTTCATACTAAGCGGAGAGGCTCGGCGATCCTGAAAGGAGGAGGCAGAGCAATAGCGCTAATACGCGCAATGCCCCTGACGTATGGCGACCAAAACAAAGACATCGCGCAAGCCACGGAGAAATAAATTCGAGGTTCGGAGAGGGTTGATTCCGCCCTCGGCACTCGTCATGCATTTTTCTCCCGACCAGTGGGAGAAGTTCATTGAGGCTGCATGCCGCCTGCGTCCTCTAGAGGGCGGTGCAGGATACGTCTTTGTGAAGCAACTCGGCGGCGCAGGCGACGGCGGACGAGATGTCGAAGCCCGACTCGTAACGGATCTTCTGCCACGCAAATGGGATCTTTACCAAGCCAAGCATTACGGTGCAGGACTCAAGCCCTCAGAATTCTTCCCAGAATTAGCAAAATTCTTCCTGCATCTTGCCGCCGGGACGTATCCAACGCCCCGCTTCTATTTCATCTGCGCGCCTATGGGCGTCGGCAACGATCTGCATAATCTTCTCAGCAAGCAAGCAGAATTCAAGCGCCGCTTTCTCGCAGATTGGACCGCTGAGAAAACCGGACTCAAGGCTCGTGCTATCGAGCTGACACCAAAGGTGCGTCAACTGGTTGAAGATTATGACTTCTCAACTATCCTTGAATGCCAGATCCGCGACCTTCTGGCATGGCACTCCTTAGATAGAAAAGCTCACTTCCATCTATTCGGAATCGAACCGGAACGAGGTGACGATCCAAACGCACCACTTATGCCGAGCGGTCAAGAGTTAGGTTATGTGGAAGAACTCATCAAAGTCTATTCAGAGCACTCTGGACAGCCGTTGACCTTGGACGAAATCATGCAAGTGCCCAAGTATGGTGAACATTTTCAAGATCAGCGCGCGCTTTTCTACTGCGCCGAGGGCCTGAAGATTTTTAGTCGCGACCTCTACGGCGAAGAAGAATTTACAGCGTTGATGGAGATGGTGCTTATTGGAATTCGCCCGATCGCAAACAGCCTGCAGCACTCTACAGGAGTCGAACGGCTGGATGCCAGCCTCAGCGGTGCCACATCGCTGAAGGTCAGCGATAGCGTACTTGCGCCAAGACTCCGACCGGGTGATCTGCCGGGAACATGTCACCACCTCGCAAATAGAGGAAGGCTAAAATGGGTCAAGTAAGGAATTCTCACCGAAAAAAACTGCTGATCTTCAACTCGCCGTTCGAGCTCGGACTACGAATGGTCTATCTTCTGCAAGCACTCAACCCTTCAGGTGCAGATCTTCAGAAGCTTGTACTCCTAGATTACGCTGTGGTTTATTCAGCAGACCTCAATGGTCCCAGTAGCCTGCATACACCGGTACCCTTTAGAGGTGCTGAGCTTCTTAGCCGTAGGGAGTTGATTGAACAAGGCCTCTACTTGATGAGTACACGCGGGCTGGTGACTGCCTCCTGGGACTCCAACGGAATCACCTACCACGCGGGCGAGGTGGCACGCCTCATGACCACTGCACTGGCCTCGGCTTACATGAGAAAGTTGGAAGAACGTTGCCAGTGGGTGGCCGAATTTTTTGGGCAAACAAGTTCTATAGATTTGATGGCACAGTTCGCTGATGGCGGGCATCTTTGGGGGGCAGAGTTGGAGAACGTTGCAAGTAGTGGGGGGAGTTCATGGCAATTGTTTTGACTCGCCTCCAATCCATCGGCCCCGACCGCCTTGACGCAGCTATTGAGTTTCACGACAAACGTTCACTAATACGCGGACCTAGCGATACTGGGAAGTCATACATACGCGATTGTCTCTGGTACCTACTTGGAGGCGACAAGGTTCCCAAAACCTTTCCCCTGGCAGAGGGCTACCAGGAGCTGCTGCTTCGATTTACAAGTGAGGGGATGGAGTATGAGGTCCGCCGAGCCCTTAACGGGGGAGCTGCGGCAGTCTGTAAGCGTCCATTGGGTAGAGATCAAGATTTTGAGGCTCATGACCAAGACATCGGTGAACTGCTTGTTGAACTGAGCAATGCGAAGGATCATCAGATAATCCGCTCATTGAGCGAACGCGGTCCGGTCACCGGTGACGATGTTCGTCATTGGTCTCTGTGGTCGCAAACAACCATCTTGAGCGATGAGCCCACCAGCGGACCTGGCTTCGGTGCAACGAAGCGGATATCGTCGTTTAATCTCTTCCTCACAGGCACCGACGATGCCGCAGTACAGCTCCGCAAGAAATCCTCTGAAGTGGAGCGTATCAAGGGGCAACTGACCTCTGCAGAAGACGCGCTAAAGCGTGTGCAGGTCGGGTTGCCGTCCAATTCCACACGAGAGGATGTCGCAGACGCGCTCAAGCGTGTCGATGCAACCTTGAGCGCAATCACGGCTCAGTATGAAGAACGCGCTGCCACGCTCCGGGGTTTGCGGCGTGAGATCGGAGACACATCCGACATGCTTTCAAGAGCCACCAGTTTACGCAACCATGCCAGGGCCATGATCGCGCGCTTCCATCTGCTTGAGCAGAAATACTCCAACGACATGGAAAGGCTCGGCGCTGCGGGCGAAGGCATCGCCTTCTTTGAAGAATTACCTACATTACCATGCCCGTTATGTGGAACACCTACAAACGTCCAGCCCGCCCCGAACGACCTTCGGTCGGATGCACCTCGGCGGTACCGGGCAGCGATCAATGCGGAAGCGGAAAAGATTCGTGGCCTGCGAATTGGTCTCTTGGCAGCTCTCGAGAACGAACGTCGCCGCTTCGCCACGTGGGGTGCTGAGGTCGACAAGCATATGGATCGACTATCGGAGCTCCAGGGACGCGAAGAGGCTGTAATGCTAGGGACTCGAATCGAGTTCTCCGCAAATCCAAAGGAACTTGCTATACGACGCAGCGAACTCGCAGCACAACTGGCGACCTTTGACGAGGTAGAGCGACTAAAAGCAGAGATTGAGCGGCTTAAGAAGTCGAAGTTGCGCCCCAGGGTTCAAGTGGTACGAGACGGCGGCACCTTTGGAAGATCTGTGGCAAATGCTGCTAAGGCTCTTTTGGAAGCTTGGGGATTCCAAGACATCAAAAGCATCGCGCTCGACAGCGAGCAGTGCGATTTGGTCATCAACGACAGGCCCCGTCTTAGCTATGGTGCGGGTCGGCGAGCGATCTACCTGACTGCATTGATCATCGCCCTGATGGAACACGCACTTGCCCATAATCATCCGCACCTCGGCATTGTTGTCGTGGACTCGCCATTAAAAGCCTATGCAGACCCCGAGTCCAATGAGCAGAGGGACATCCCCGTCGGAACAGTAACCGATCAGTTCTATCGGTGGCTGTCGGAATTCGCTGGCATTGGCCAAGTTATCATTTTGGAAAATGAGCGCATTTCAACTCAAACATCTGAACTGCTGCATCCGATCGAATTTTCTGGCATCCCTGGCGTTGGCCGACTTGGATTTTACCCTTCGCAGCCACACCCTAAAACTCCTCAAAGAGATAATGATTCGTTTTCCAAATAGCTATCACGGAAAACCAATGCAGGCGACTACGCTTCGCCAAGTCTAGCCGCAAGACGTATCTAAATAACCCGTCGCTGTAGTTTCCATCACCAGCTCTGAAAGTCGCTAACTCAATTTAGCAATCAAGGCAATATTTACATCATGACATCTTCAATTCAATAACACAGAAATATATTTCTACCAAGCATCACCTCTAAATCCATTTTAGAGTTAATATCACCAATGCCCCTGAAAGAAAAAATTATCGAAGAATTTAAGAGAGGGCCGATCACAGTTACAGCAACTGTCATTGGCGTACTAGTTGCTGCCATCAGCTTGCTTGTTGCTTTACTTCAGTATGCGGGCCCTCCAATGATCGCAACATCAATTGCCGGACCGACAACCTCAAGCTTTCAACTAACCAATTTCCTTTTAGTAACGTCATTTTTCATCGCGAGTTCCACAGCACTTGCATCTCTTATACACTCCCTTGACCAATCATATCCGTTTCACGCCATGATTCTTTCTGTCCCGACGGCGGTACTATCAGCGTTTCTCTCTTTAGTTGTACTGCAATTGGCTCCTCCTCGACCCATAACAGAACAAACTTTTAAAACAGCGAAAGACGTTGTTTTTTGGGCTACGCTGTTTGTATTTCTAGCGATAAATGGTCGATCCACCGCCGAGAGCATAATCATTCAGGGACATTCAGAGCGCCCTCACTCTGAAACCGAACAATCATCAGGCAGAAAAAATGATATAGGAGGAGAAATAGCTATCCTACTGATAATGCTGGTGGTATGGAGTTCATTTTTCTCTGCAGGACTCTCCAAGCTGGTGCAGCTCTTCTTGGAGTAGCCGAACGGAAAATCAGAGTCCGAGACTTGATCCGCGCAAGAGCGTTACAACTGAGCAATAACTTCCGCTAGTTCCACACAGCCCCTCCCCCCAACATTGAACGATAATACCCCCTACCCCTCCCCCCCAAGCAGACCGATTCCCCCGCATGACCACCCCCGACCTCTCCAACCACACCCCGATGATGCAGCAATATCTGCAGCTGAAAGCCCAGGCGGGCTCTCACCTGCTGTTCTATCGCATGGGGGACTTCTACGAGATGTTCTACGACGATGCGGAACGTGGGGCGCGGCTGCTGAATCTGACGCTGACCAAGCGGGGGACATCCAACGGAGCGCCGATCCCGATGGCGGGGGTGCCGCATCACGCCATGGAAGGCTACCTGGCGCGGCTGGTGGCGCTGGGCGAATCGATCGCGATCTGCGAGCAGGTGGGCGATCCGGCGGCCAGCAAGGGGCCGGTCGAGCGCAAGATCGTGCGGGTGGTGACGCCCGGCACGCTGACCGACGAGGCCCTGCTGCCGGCGCGGGAAGACCGCGTGATCGCGGCCTGGGTGACGGGCCGCAATCGCCACAAGGATGGCGCGGGGCTGGCCTGGATGAACCTGGCCAATGGGGAATTCAAGGCATGCGAATGCACGCCGGAACTGCTGGACACGGAACTGGGGCGCATCTCCCCGGCCGAGCTGGTCTGCGCGGAGCAGGCGGACGTGCAGGCGCTGGAAGCGTCCGGACTGGAATCGGCGATCAGCCGGGTGCCGGACTGGCATTTCGAAGCCGACGGCGCGCGCGACACGCTGCTGCGGCACTTCGGGGTGGCGGACGTAGGGGCTTTCGGCCTGGATCACCTGCCGCTGGCGATGTGCGCGGCGGGCGCCCTGCTGCGCTATGTGGGCGCCACTCAGGCGCAGACGCTCAGCCACGTCCACAGCCTGGCGGTGGACGCGGGCGGCGACTACGTCGTGCTGGACCCGGCGACGCGGCGCAATCTGGAACTCACCGACACGCTGAACGGGGGCGAGGGGCCGACGCTGTTCAGCACGCTGGACCACGCCCGCACGCCGATGGGTAGCCGCCAGCTGCGCCGCTGGCTGCAGGCGCCGCTGCGCGACAATCCGCAGGCGCAGGCCCGGCAGGACGCCATCACGCAGCTGCTGGGGGCCGCCGATGCGGACCAGGCGCTGCTGACGCTGCGCGACGGCCTGCGGGCCCTGCCCGACCTGGAACGCATGGCCACCCGGCTGGCCCTGGGCACGATCCGCCCGCGCGAACTGGCCAGCCTGCGCGACGCCCTGGGGGCGCTGGAACCCTTGTCCGCCGCGGCGCAGGCGGATTTCCAGGCGACCGGCCTGCTGGCCGACAGCCTGCGGGCGATCCCGGTGGATGCGGCGCTGGCCGCGCTGCTGACCCGCGCCATCGCGCCCGAGCCCGCGCTGATGATCCGCGACGGCGGGGTGATCGCCGAAGGCTATGACGAGGAACTCGACACCCTGCGCCAGTTGGCGGGCGACAACGGCGCCTTCCTGATGGAGATGGAAACCCGCGAACGCGAACGCACGGGCATCGCCAATCTGCGGGTGGAATACAACCGGGTGCACGGCTTCTTCATCGAGGTCACGCGCGGCCAGGCCGACAAGGTCCCGGACGACTACCGCCGCCGCCAGACGCTGAAGAACGTCGAGCGCTACATCACGCCCGAACTGAAATCCTGGGAAGACAAGGTCCTGTCGGCCCGCGAACGCGGCCTGGCGCGCGAAAAGCTGCTGTTCGACCAGATGCTGGCACAGGCGGCCGGGCACGCGGCGGCCCTGGCGGCCAGCGCCGCGGCCCTGGCCCGCATCGACGCGCTGGCGGCGCTGGCGCACCATGCCCGCCGCCATGCCTGGGTCGCCCCCGAACTGTGCGACGACAACTGCCTGGACATCCAGGCGGGCCGCCACCCGGTGGTGGAACACAGCATCGAGACCTTCACGCCCAACGACTGCGTCATGCACGAAGAACGCCGCATGCTGCTGATCACCGGCCCGAACATGGGCGGCAAGTCCACCTACATGCGCCAGGTGGCGCTGATCGCGCTGCTGGCCCGCATGGGCAGCTACGTCCCGGCCAGCCATGCTCGCATCGGGCCGATCGACCGCATTTTCACGCGGATCGGGGCGGCCGACGACCTGGCGGGCGGGCGTTCGACCTTCATGATGGAAATGATGGAGGCCGGCGTCATCCTGGCGGCCGCGACCCCGCACAGCCTGGTCCTGATGGACGAGATCGGCCGGGGGACGTCCACCTACGACGGGCTGGCGCTGGCCTGGGCCATCGCCCACCGGCTGCTGACGCACAACCGGGCGCTGACACTGTTCGCCACGCACTACTTCGAGATCACCCGCCTGCCGGAAAAGACGCACGGGGTCGCCAACGTGCACCTGGCGGCGGCGGACGCCCCCGACGGGGTGGTCTTCCTGCACGAAGTGCGCCCTGGCCCCGCCAGCCAGAGCTACGGGCTGCATGTGGCGCAGCGCGCCGGCATCCCGCCCGTGGTGATCCGCCATGCCCGCAAGGAACTGGCCGAACTGGAAGCCCGCAACCGCGCCGACTCCCAGCTCTCGCTCTTCATCCAGCAGGCCGAGGAAGAGGAACGCGACGCGGACGCCCCCCTGAAGACGGCCCTGCAGGCCCTGGATCCTGACACGCTCAGCCCTCGCGAGGCGCTGCAACTGATCTACCAGCTGCGCCGCGATTTTCTTTGATTTCCAGCGGTTACCCCCTACACTGATTCCACCCGATCACCCCGCGACGGCGTCCCGGCGCCGCCACGGGTCTAGCCAGGACACCCCGCCATGTCTCGCGCCTACGCCACCCCCGACATCGATCAGCCCACGCCCCTGCTGGGGGGCCTGACGCCGCGCGAATTCATGCGCGACTACTGGCAGAAAAAGCCGCTGCTGATCCGCCAGGCCATTCCGGATTTCAAGCCGCCCGTGACGATCCGCGACGTGCAGACCCTCGCCCGCCGGGAAGAAGTCGAATCCCGCCTGATCACGCAGGGCGAAAAGGGCTGGTCCCTGAAGCACGGCCCGTTCCGCCGCTTTCCCACGGCATCCCAGCCCAAATGGACGCTGCTGGTGCAAAGCGTGGACCTGCACGACGACGAATCCGCGGCGCTGATGCGGCAGTTCCGATTCATCTCCGACGCCCGGCTGGACGACCTGATGATCAGCATCGCCACCGACGGCGGCGGCGTGGGGCCGCACTTCGACAGCTACGACGTGTTCCTGCTGCAGGGCCAGGGCCGGCGGCGCTGGCGCACCAGCTGCCAAGCCGACCGCAGCCTGACACCCGGCCTGCCGCTGAAGATCCTGGCGGATTTCCAGCCGGACGCCGACGACATCCTGGAACCCGGCGACATGCTGTACCTGCCGCCGCACGTCTGCCACGACGGCGTGGCCATCGGCAACGACTGCATGACGCTGTCCATCGGCTTTCGCGTGCCCAGCCAGGCCACCCTGGCGCGCGGCCTGCTGGAATCGGCCGCCGACCAGCTGTCGGCGCAGCACCTGGGCGATCCGGGGCTGTACGGGCATCCCCTCCTGCAGGGCCCGGACCTGTCCGCCCTGTACACCGACGCGGACACCCCCGCCACCCGGCATCCGGCCGCCCTGCCCGACCAGCTGGTCCGATCCACCCTGGACACCCTGCGGCGCATCCGCCTGGACGAAGCCGTGGCCGCCCGCTTCCTGGGCCAATGGCTGACGAACCTGCCCGACAGCGCCCTGTTCGATCCCCCCGACGAACCGACGTCCCTGTCGGCCGGGGTGCCGGCGCAAGGCAGGCTGGCGCTGGATCGCTGCACCCGCCTGATGTACTGCGGCGCGCAGCTCTTCATCAACGGCGAGGTCGCCGAACTGGCGGCCGCGCCGGCGCTGGAAGCCCTGGCCGACCAGCGCAGCCTGTCGGCGGACGAGCTGCGCAACCTGCCCCCGGACGCGCTGTCCATGCTGGACGAATGGCTGCAGGAAGGCTGGGCGCACTGGGAAGACTGATCTTCGGACGGCAAGCGCGCACCGGCACGGACGAGCGGGCGGTCCCCCCGGCCGCATCCCGGCGGCTGCGGCGGCATCGCCACGGCATTTGCTTATATCCGCATAAAAACATAAGCATCTGATCGTTCACGGCATGAAGGAAGCGTCCCAGAATGGACCCTTCTTTCGTTCCGACAAGGCCACGCCATGCTCGCGCCGAACTATCTGCCCGACGCCCATCATTCCCTGATCGCCGAACTGGCGGACACGCTCGAATCCAACAGCCTGCACTGGCTGTCCGGCTATTTCGCCGGGGTCGCCCAGGCCCGCCAGCCGGCGCGCGAAGCCGCGCCGCCGCTGACGGTCGCCGCCGCGCCCGCCGCGGATGCGGCCCAGCGCCTGACCATCCTGTACGGCAGCCAGACCGGCAACGCCAGGCGCCTGGCCACCCAGTTGCACGAGCAGGTCCAGGCCCAGGGCCTGAACGCGCGCCTGGTGCGGGCCGACCAGTACAAGACCAAGGAACTGAAGGACGAGCAGCTGCTCTACGTCGTCATGAGCACGCAGGGCGACGGCGACGCGCCGGACGACTCCATCGCCTGGGTCGAGTTCCTGCTGGGCAAGCGGGCGCCCAAGCTGCCCAGGCTGAAATACGCCGTCCTGGGGCTGGGCGATTCCAGCTACCCTTCGTTCTGCGGCATCTCGCAGAAGATCGACGCCCGGCTGGCCGAACTGGGCGCCCAGCGCCTGCAGGATGCCGGCGCCGCCGATCTGGACATCGAGACCGTCGCCGGCCCCTGGCAGGCCCGCGCCCTGGAACAGGCGGGACAGGCGCTGAAAGCCGCCGCGCCGGCCGCCGCCCAGGCCACCGTCACGCCGCTGCGCCCGCAGGCCGAGAAATTCACGCGCGATCATCCCTTCCAGGCCGAAGTGCTGCTGAACCAGCCCATCACCGGACGCGACAGCGACAAGGACATCCGCCACCTGGAACTGTCCCTGGAAGGCAGCAGGCTGAACTACGAACCGGGCGACGCCCTGGGCGTGTGGCCGGTGCAGGACGACACCCTGGTCGCCCGCGTGCTGGAAGCCACGGGCCTGAATGCGGCCGACTCCGTCGAACACCAGGGCGCCCGCCGGCCGCTGGGCGAATGGCTGGGCCGCTACCGCGAACTGACCGTGCTGACCCGCCCCTTCCTGACGGCGCTGGCGGAGCGCGCCGGCCAGGACGACTTGAAGGCCCTGCTGCAGCCCGAATCCCGCGAGGCGCTCTCGGCCTACATGGCGCGGCGCCAGCTGATCGACGCGCTGCGGGCCTGGCCGGTGCGCTGGAACGCGCAGGACCTGGTGGCCGCCCTGCGCCCCCTGACCCCGCGCCTGTATTCCATCGCCTCCTGCGCCTCGGTGGCCGAAGACGAGGTCCACCTGACCCTGGCGCACGTCGCCTTCGAACACGAAGCCGAATCCCGCTGGGGCGTGGCCTCGCACTTCCTGGCCGAACGCGCCGAAGGCGACACGGTGCCGATCTTCATCGAGGAAAACACGCGCTTTCGCCTGCCCGAGGACCCGGCCCGCGACATCATCATGATCGGCGCCGGCACCGGCGTGGCGCCCTTCCGCGCCTTCGTCCAGGCTCGTTCCGACGCGGACGCCGCCGGCCGCAACTGGCTGTTCTTCGGCAACCCGCATTTCACCAGCGACTTCCTGTACCAGACCGAATGGCAGCAGGCCCTGAAGGACGGCCAGCTCGACCGCATCGACCTGGCTTTTTCCCGCGACCAGGCCGAGAAAGTCTACGTGCAGCACCGGCTGCTGGAGCGCGGCGCCGACGTCTACGACTGGATCCAGGCCGGCGCCCACGTCTACGTCTGCGGGGACGCGGACCACATGGCCCGCGACGTGCACGCCGCCCTGCTGGACATCGCCCGCGACCAGGGCGGCCTGAGCGAGGAAGGCGCCCGGCAGTGGCTGGACGACCTGGCGGCCCAGGGCCGCTACGCCCGGGACGTGTACTGATCCCCCATCACCCGACTCCCGCCCGACCGGCGCCCCTGACAGCAATAGCAGCGACTGACACAAGATGAGCATTTCCCCCCTGTCCCCCCTGGAAGACATCAAGACCGCCAGCCGGTTCCTGCGCGGCACCATCGCCCCGGAACTGGACAATCCGATCACCGGGGCGATCCCCGAATCCGACACCAAGCTGCTGAAATTCCACGGCAGCTACATGCAGGACGACCGCGACATCCGCGACGAACGGCGCAAGCAGAAGCTGGAGCCCGCCTACGCCTTCATGGTGCGCGCCCGCCTGCCGGGCGGCGTCATCCCGCCGCAGCAGTGGCTGGCGCTGGACGCGCTGGCGCAGCGGTACGCCACGCGGGGCCTGCGCATCACGACGCGCCAGACCTTCCAGTGGCACGGCATCCTGAAACGCGACCTGCGCGCCTTCATGCAGGGCATCCACGATGCCCGGGCGACGACCATCGCCGCCTGCGGCGACGTCAACCGCCAGGTGATCAGCTCGGTCAATCCGCACCTGTCCAGCCAGCATGCCTTGACCCAGGCATGGGTGCAGCGCCTGTCCGATCATTTCCTGCCCCGCACCACGGCCTACGCGGAAATCTGGCTGGGCGGCAAGCAGGTGGGCGAAGCCGGGGACGAGGAGCCCATCTACGGCAACAATTCCGCCTACCTGCCGCGCAAGTTCAAGATCGGCATCGCCATCCCGCCGACCAACGACTGCGACGTGTTCGCCAACGACCTGGGCCTGGTCGCCATCATCGAGGATGGCCGGCTGCAAGGCTTCAATGTCGCGGTGGGCGGCGGCATGGGCGCCACGGCGGGCGACCCCACGACCTATCCGCGCCTGGGCTCGATGGTGGGCTTCGTCACCCCCGAAGACCTGATCGCCGTCGCCGAGGCGGTCGTCACGCTGCAGCGCGACCACGGCGACCGCAAGGAACGCCAGCACGCGCGGCTGAAGTACACGGTGGACCGCCTGGGCGTGGAGTGGTTCCGCGAACAGATCCAGGTCCGCAGCGGCCGCACCCTGCAGGATGCCCGCCCCTATCGGTTCGAGCGCAACGGCGACCGCTACGGCTGGTCGCGCGGCGAGGACGGCCGCTGGCACCTGGGCCTGTACATCGCCTCCGGGCGCCTGTGGGACCGCGACGGCCTGCGGCTGCAGACCGGCATGCGCGAAATCGCCAAGGTCCTGAAGGGCGAGTTCCGCCTGACCTGCAACCAGAACCTGGTGATCGCCAACGTGGACGAGGCCGACCGCGCCGCCATCGACGCCCTGGCGCAGGAATACGGACTGGACGGCTACAAGGAGCAAAGCGGCATCCGCCGCCACCACATCGCCTGCGTGGCGCTGCCCACCTGCGGCCTGGCTATGGCGGAAAGCGAGCGCTACGCCCCGGTGCTGCTGCCCAAACTGGAAGCCCTGCTGGACAAGCACGGCCTGCGCGACGAGCCCATCCTGCTGCGCCTGTCGGGCTGCCCGAACGGCTGCTCGCGCCCCTACCTGGGCGAGATCGCCCTGGTGGGACGGGCGCTGGGCCGCTACGACCTGCGCCTGGGCGCCGACTTCGTGGGCGAGCGCATGAACCGCCTGTACCGGGAGAACATCGACGAAACCGAGATCCTGGGCAGCCTGGACGCTCTGTTCGCCGACTATGCCGGGCAGCGCCAGCCGCAGGAAGCCTTCGGCAATTTCCTGGTGCGCACCGGAGTGGTCTGATCATGCAGCTGTTCCCCCTGTTCACCGACCTGAAGGGCCGCACGGCGCTGGTGATCGGCGCCGGCCTGGTCGCGGACCGCAAGATCGCTCTGCTGCTCTCGGCCGGCGCCCGCGTCATCGTCGGCGCCCACGCGGCCCACCCCCAGGTCCAGGCCCGCGCCCGGGCGGGCGACGTGGAACTGCGCCTGGCGCCCTTCGATCTGGCCTGGCTGGACGAGGCCTGGCTGGTCATCGCCGCCACGAACGACCGGGCGCTGAACCGCCAGGTGGCGGATGCCGCCGCCGCCCGGCGGCTGTTCTGCAATGTGGTGGACGACGTGGCGCTCTCCAGCGCCCAGGTGCCGGCCATCGTGGACCGGGCGCCCATCACCATCGCCATTTCCTCGGGCGGCAGCGCGCCGGTGATCGCCCGGCGCCTGCGCGAGCGCATCGAATCCCTGTTCGACCCGGCGCTGGGCGCGCTGGCCGCGCTGGCGCAGCGCAAGCGCGGGGCGATCCGCCAGGCCCGGCCCGAGCTGCGCGCCCGCCGGGACTTCTACGACTGGCTGATGGACGGCCCCGTGCTGGGGGCGCTGCGGCGCAGCCGGCCCGAGGAAGCCGAAGCCGCCCTGGAACAGGCGCTGGGCCGGAACACCCCCGCGCCGGCCGGCAAGGTCCTGCTCGTCGGCGCAGGTCCCGGCGATCCGGGCCTGCTGACCCTGCGCGGCCTGCGCGCCCTGAACGAGGCCGACGTCATCCTGGCCGACCGCCTGGTCAGCCCCGAAGTCCTGGCGCTGGCGCGGCGCGACGCGCAGGTGATCGACGTGGGCAAGGCCCTGGGCGGCCCGCACGAAACGACCCAGGCCCGCATCCACGCCCTGATGGTGTCCCATGCCCGGCAAGGCCGCTGCGTGGTGCGCCTGAAGGGCGGCGACCCCCTGGTGTTCGGCCGGGGCGGCGAAGAGCTGCAGCACCTGAAGCGCCACGGCATCGCCTACGAAGTCGTGCCCGGCATCACCGCCGCGCTGGCCTGCGGGGCCTACGCCGGAATCCCCCTGACGCACCGCGATCACGCGCAATCGCTGACGCTGGCGACCGCGCACCGCCGCGCGGAAGCCACGCAGGCGTCAGGCGGCCTGGGCGACGGCCAGACCCGGATCTATTACATGGGGGTGAACCGCTTGCCGGTCCTGCGCGAACAATTGCTGGCGGACGGCTGCGCGCCGTCCACGCCCTGCGCCCTGGTGGAAAACGGTTCCCGGCCTTCCCAGCGGACCGTCTTCGCCACCCTGGACACCCTGGCATCCGCGGCAGCCGGGCATCGGGTGCTGTCCCCCGCCCTGGTCCTGGTGGGCGAGGTCACGGCGCTGGGAGCGGAACTGGCCTGGTTCGGTCAGATGCTGAATGCCGACGCAACGCTGCCCGACGCAGATCGTCTGCAGGCATCGGCATAAAGCGACGCCCAACCCAGGAGCCGGCGCTACGCCGGCGATGCCCGCCCCCATCAGCATCCCGCACAGAAAAAATCCTGCCGAAGCAGGATTTTTTCTGTGCGCCGGCAGCGAGCCGGCCGCGCTTTCCGTTTACTGCGTGGTCTTCAGGTTCTTGTCCAGCACCGTCAGGATCCGGCGGGCCGTGGCGTCGGTCATCGTCTGCCCGTTCGCATTCAGCACGGTGACCTCGGTGCCGGCGCCTTGCTGGGCCAGATGGACCCGCAGTTTCTGCGGCTCGGCGGCGTTCTTGGTGCCGAACAGGCGACCGAAGATGTTCTGCTGTTCGATCTTTTCGCCGGTGTCGGTGTCCAGGTAGCGGATGTAGTAATCGCCCTGGTCGCGGTTGCGGTCTTCCACGGTGAAGCGGGCCGAGTCGATGGCCACCCCGACGCGGCGCCATGCGCGGTCAAACGATTCGTTCACCGTCAGGGACGCCTGGCCGTCGGCCAGTTGGGTCGTGGTGCCAGAACCGGCTTCCTGGGAAGCGTTCTTGATTTCCTGGGCGGCCTTTTGCTGATCCGTGCCCAGATACACCATCAGGCGCGCCAGCATGGCGGCGTTCAGGCCCGGGTCTTCCTTGCCGGCGACCCACTTGAAGGCCGTGCCATCGCTCGTAGGCGTTTCTTCCATGTGCTGGTGGCTGATGTAGACCTCGGTCTTGCCGTTGTTGCGTTCCAGGCGGGTGGAGAAGCGGTCGCGTTCGCCGCTGTCGAAGACCTGGTCCAGGACGCTGCCCAGGGCGCTGCGCAGCCAGCCTTCCGGGATCTTGGCGCGGTTCTCGGCCCAGTCGGTCTCGATCAGGCCGGCCTTGGGATTCTGGGACTGGATGGTGAAGCCCTGCTGGCCCCAGAATTCGATGATCTTGGGATACAGGGTTTCGGCCGGTTCGCTGACCGACAGCCAGCGCAGCGCGCCGTCGCGCATCACCTGCACGCCGGCCGTCTGCGGCAGGACGCGGTCCGCCGGGTTGGCGCTTTGCGAGCGCTGGCTGGCGGAATAGGCGCTGAGGCTGGCGGTGCCTTCGGGGGCCTTGTAGTGGGTGTTGTCGCTGGCCTGGGTCAGGTCGGGCGGGATCGACAGCGGATCGCCCGTGACCGTGCTCTTGTATTCGACGGATTCGGTCTGTCCGGTCAGCTGGCCGAGCGTGGAGCAGCCCGCCAGCAGGCTGAACAGCAGGACGCTGGCCAGGGAAAACGGCGTACGTTTCATCATCATGTCAGAGGCAACCTGCATCAATCAAGGCTTGGCGCACCACGGTGCGGAAGGAATCGGACAGCGGGGTCAGGGGCAGGCGGTAGCCCAGTTGGGTCAGGCCCATTTCCGCCACCGCCCATTTCACCGGGATCGGGTTGGCTTCCAGGAAGAGGACCCGGTTCAGGGTGGACAGGACCGTGTTCAGACGCCGGGTTTCGGGCACGTCGCCGCGCAGGGCCGCCGCGCACAGTTCATGCATCAGCCGCGGAGCGACGTTGGCGGTGACGGAGATGTTGCCCCGGCCGCCCAGCAGGATCAGCGCCGCCGCGGTGGGATCGTCGCCGCTGATGACGTGGAAGCCCGCCGGAGCGGCGGCGATCAGCTGCGCGCCGCGCGCGATGTTGCCCGTGGCGTCCTTCACCCCGATGATGCCCGGCACCTGCGCCAGGCGCAGGATCGTGTCGTTGGACAGATCGGCCACCGTGCGCCCCGGCACGTTGTACAGGATGCTGGGCAATTCCACGGATTCGGCGATCGCCCGGAAATGCTGGTACAGGCCTTCCTGGGTGGGCTTGTTGTAGTAGGGCACCACGGTCAGGCCGGCCGCCGCGCCCGCCGCATAGGCATGGCGCTGCAGTTCGATGGCTTCCGCCGTGGAATTGCCGCCCGTGCCGGCGATGATGGGGATGCGGCCGTTCGCATGGCGCACCGCCAGTTCGATCAGTTCGGCCTGTTCCTGCACCGTGACCGTGGGCGATTCGCCCGACGTCCCGACCACCACCAGGGCGTCCGTGCCCTGATCGATGTGCCAATCGACCAATTTTCGAAAGGCATCGAGGTCCAGTTGCCCGTCGGGATGCATGGGCGTGACCAGGGCAACCATGCTGCCCTGAAAGACTGGAAGGGATGAATCCGCACCGGCCATGATGAAGAAAGTCTCCGAAAAACGCCCGGGCGACATCCCAGGCGATGAAAGAATCAAGTTTACCGGATTCGCGGGCCCGATTTACAAAAATCCGTTGACGATCCACTCGCCCAGCTTCAGCAGCGGCGCCATGAGGGGCCAGAGCCAGCCCATCATCATCAGCACGACCAGGATGACGAGCCCGTAGGGTTCGATGCGGCCGTACTGCCAGGCCATGCGCGGGGGCAGCAGGCTGAAGACGATGCGCCCGCCGTCCAGCGGCGGCAGCGGCAGCAGGTTCAGGGCCATCAGGATGAGGTTGACCTGCACGCCCGCGTGCGCCATCAGCGTCCAGAAGCTGCCGCCGCCCTGCGCCAGGCCCGCGGACAGCATCAGCCGCCAGAGCAGCACCCAGGCGATGGCCTGCAGCAGGTTGGAGGCCGGGCCGGCCAGGGCCACCCAGAGCATGTCCTGCTTGGGGCGACGCAGCCGGCTCCAGTTGACCGGCACGGGCTTGGCCCAGCCGAAGAGCAGTCCGCCGCCCATGAAGCGCGTGACGAACAGCAGCACCAGCGGCACGATGATGGTGCCCACGGGATCGATGTGGCGCAGCGGATTCAGACTGATGCGGCCCGCCTGCTGGGCCGTGGGATCGCCGAAGAACCGGGCCACGTAGCCGTGGGCGGCCTCGTGCAGGGTGATGGCGAACAGGACCGGCAAGGCATAGACCGCGATGGTCTGGATGAGTTGATCCATGAGAATGCTGGCAAGGGAGCCGGCCCGCGCCGGCAATCCCCGCAAGCATAACCGCTATTGCAGCCCCAGCGTGGCCGGATCGCCGCGCCCCACCCGCACCACCTGGGGGGCTTCCCGGGTCAGGTCGATCACGGTGGTCGGGTCGAAGGGGCAGGCGCCGCCGTCGACGATGGCGGCCAGATCGTGCTGGTACCGCGACAGGATGTCCTGCGCGTCGTTCAGCGGCAGGGCTTCGCCCTGGGGAATCAGGGTGGTGGACAGCAGCGGCGAGCCGACGGCTTCGATCAGCGCGCGGGCCACCCGGTGGTCGGGCACCCGGATGCCGATGGTCTTGCGCGAAGGGTGCGACACGCGGCGGGGCACTTCCTTCGTGGCTTCCAGGATGAAGGTCCAGGGACCGGGGGTGGCCAGCTTCAGCAGGCGGTAATGGGTGTTCTCGACCTTGGCGAAATGACTGATTTCCGCCAGGTCGCGGCAAAGCAGGGTCAGGTGATGGCGTTCGTCCAGGCCCCGCAGGCGGCGCAGGCCGTCGGCCGCCGCCTTGTCGTCCAGCCGGGCGACCACGGCATAACTGGAATCCGTCGGCACGGCCACCAGGCCGCCCTGCGACAAAAGGTCCGCCGCCTGCTGCAGCAGGCGGGACTGCGGGTTTTCGGGATGGACAACGAAAATCTGTGCCATAAGCATTTCCTTTTTGGAGGAGAGGCCCGGCTGGCATGAGCCCGGCCCGATCGAAACCACAACCCATAACATGACTGAAAACGCAGCCCGGATCAAGGGGCCGGCCCCATTTCAGCAAAAGGTTTGCAGCCATGCTAGAATCCTTCTTCTTTCAGTGGTGACCGTAGCTCAGTTGGTAGAGTCCCGGATTGTGATTCCGGTTGTCGTGGGTTCGAGCCCCATCGGTCACCCCATCTTCTTCCCGGCTTCCGGGCCAGGCAGGGACGACCCCGCCTGCGGCGCTTGAACGCGGTGACGACACCGCCTCCATAGCACAATCTCCCCATGCAGATTCATCATCGATCGCTGTCCGAACGCATCTTCCATGCGCTGGCGTTCGAAGTCCTGGCCATCGGCATTTCCGCCCCCCTGGCAGCCTGGATCACCGGCCATTCCGCCCTGGACATGGGCGTCATGACCGCCGCCATCGCCACCATCGCCGTCACGTGGAACATGATCTACAACTGGCTGTTCGACCGCCTGCAGTCCCGGCTGGGCTTCGACCGCACCTACTGGGTGCGCGTGGGCCACGCCTGCGGCTTCGAAGGCGGCCTGATCATCATCGCCATCCCCTTCGTGGCCTGGTGGCTGGGCATTTCCATGTGGCAGGCGCTGCTGCTGGACATCGGCTTCGTCCTGTTCTACCTGCCCTACGGGTTTCTTTTCAACCTGGGTTATGACAAGATTCGTCAGAACCTGATCGCCACGCACTAGCTGGTCCGGCCCCCGGGGATCCCGGGCATCCGCGGAGGCGCCGGCGCATCGGGCCCGTCAGCCGACCGGATGTCCATGAGCCCGAACACGACCGAACCTCTTCCCCGCATGCCCGACTGGACGGCGGCCCCGCCCGGCTGGGACTGGGCCGCCCAGGACGCCGACGGCCGCTGGTTCTGGTATCGGGCCGAACCCGTCCCCGGCATCGGCGGCGGGGTCTGGCGGTCCAATTCGCGCAACCAGCAGTATGCGGGGTCCGGCGCCCCCAACCCCGACTGGCTGGATTCGCTGCAACGGCGCCCGGCGGGCGCCGGCAAGGGCTGAGCCATGCTGGCGATCTCGCAGTTCCTGTCGGATTACTGGCCGCATCTGGTGGCGGCCATCTCGCTCACGCTCAGCGCCTTTGCCGCCGTGCACGCGGCCATGAACAAGAACGACGTGCGGGCGGCCATCGCCTGGGTCGGCGTCGTGCTGATGTCGCCGTTCCTGGGGCCGTTCCTGTACCTGGTGGCCGGCATCAACCGCATCCGCCACGACCAGATGTCCACCCAGCGCAGCCGGCTGATCAAGGACTACGTCAATCACGCCCGCGATCCCGTCAAGGACGTCGCTTCCCTGGCTGGCTCGCAGTTCGCCTCGCTGCGCGTGCTGTGCGACCGCATCAGCCGCTTCCCGCTGCACGACGGCAACCACATCACCCTGCTCGACAGCGGCGACCAGGCCTACCCGGCCATGCTGCAGGCCATCGACTCGGCCGCCCACTGCATCGCCCTGCAAAGCTACATCTTCGACCACGACCGCATCGGCCTGCAGTTCGCCGAGGCGCTGCGCCGCGCCCATGACCGGGGCATCGTCATCCGGGTCCTGATCGACTCGGTGGGATCCCGCTATTCGCGCCCCCCCATCATTCACCTGCTGCGCCGCCACGGCATCCGCACCGAACTGTTCATGTCGAACATGCTGGGCCTGCGCATGCCGTACGCCAACCTGCGCAGCCACCGGAAGATCCTCTTCGTCGACGGCCATCTGGGTTTCATGGGCGGCATGAACATCCGCGAAGGCTTCATGACGTCCCTGGCGGGACGCCACGCCGCCTGCGACACCCATTTCCGCATTGAGGGGCCCGTCGCCACCCAGCTCTTCGCCGTCTTCGCCAACGACTGGGAATTCACCACGCGCGAACGATTGAGCATCGAGGACTGGTGCCAGCGCGCGCCCGACGCGCCCGAACCCCAGGTGCCGGCCCGCTGCATCCGTTCCAGCCCCGACCGGTTCATCGCCGCGACCCACAATGTGCTGCTGGGCGCCCTGGCCGTCGCCCAGCGGCACGTGCGCATCCAGTCGCCCTACTTCCTGCCCGACCAGACCCTGATGGGCGCCCTGAACACCGCCGCCCGCCGGGGCATCCAGGTCGACATCGTCATCCCGGGACGCAACAATCTGCGGCTGGTCAATTACGCCATGACCGCGCAGCTGGCGCAGGTGATCTCGAGCGGCTGCCGGATCTGGCGCAGCCGGGGCAACTTCGACCATTCCAAGCTGATCACCATCGACGATGGCTGGTCCTACGTGGGTTCGTCGAACCTGGACCCGCGCAGCCTGCGGCTGAACTTCGAACTGGACATGGAGATCTACGATCCCGTCATGGCGCGCCGCATCGCGGAACGCATCGACGCCGAGATCGCCCACGCGGATCCGGTCACGCTGGAATCCCTGAAGGCCATCCCCTTCCTGAAGCAGCTGCGCAACCGCGTCATCTGGCTGGCCAGCCCGTACCTGTAGCCCTGCGCCGCCCCCATGCATACAGGACCGAAATGGTGCAGAATGAAAAGGTTCGTTTCATGAACTCTTTCGGATCGACACCATGACCCAACGCCTCAACTACTACAAGGCCTCGCCCGAGGCCGCCCAGAAGTATTCCGACTTCAGCCTGACCCTGCACAAGAATCCCTTCCTGGCCAGGATCGGCCACCTGGTCACCCTGCGGGCCTCGCAACTGAACGGCTGCGCCTTCTGCGTGGACATGCACGTGAAAGAAGGCAAGCTGGCGGGCGAACGCGAACTGCGGCTGCATCACGTCGCCGTCTGGCGCGAATCGCCGCTCTTCGACGCCAAGGAAAAAGCCATCCTGGAATGGACCGAGGCCCTGACCCAGCTGCCGCCCCACGGCATCCCGGACGACCTGTTCGCGCGGGTGCGCGAGCAGCTGTCCGAACAGGAACTGGCCGACCTGTCCTTCCTGATCGTCGGCATCAACGGCTGGAACCGCCTGGGCGTGGCTTTCCGGGCCGAGCCGGGGTCGGCCGACAAGCAATACGGGCTGGACAAGGCCGGGCTGAACTAAGCCACGGACGCGGGCCGGCAGCCGCCGGGCCCGCCCGCACCGCCGACCCAAAGCGCCGCCGGCGGCCCGCGCCCGGCCTCAGGCCGCTCCGACCCGGGCCTGGACCTGGGCCTGGGCCAGCGCCTGGGCCAGATCGGCCTTCAGGTCGTCGATGTGCTCCACGCCGACGGACATGCGCACGAAATTGGGTTCGATGCCGGCGGCCTGCATCTCGGCCTCGCTCATCGAACTGGCCCACATCGACGCCGTATGCACGGCCAGGGTCTCGACCCCGCCCAGGCTGACCGCCTGGGTCGCCAGCTTCAAGGCCGACACGAACCGCTGCGTGACGGCATAGCCGCCCCGGATGGAATACGCCACGATGGCGCCGAAGCCCTTCATCTGGCGGGCGGCCAGGTCGTGCTGGGCATGGCTGCGCAGCCCCGGATACAGGACCCGTTCGACTTCGGGGCGCGATTCCAGCCACTGCGCCACCGCCAGGGCATTGGCGTTGATGCGCTCCATGCGCAGGGACAGCGTGCGCAGTCCGCGCAGCAGCAGCCAGGCGTCCATGGGCGAGAGCACCGCCCCCAGGGTGACGTGCATCTTCCAGATTTTTTCCGCCAGGTCCTGGCTGCAGCAGATGGCGCCGGCCATGATGTCGCTGTGGCCGCCCAGGTACTTGGTCGCGCTGTGGACCACGATGTCGATGCCCAGGTCGTGCGGGCGCTGGTTCAGGGGCGAGGCGAAGGTGTTGTCCGCCACCGTCAGGATGCCCCGGGGCCGGGCGATCGCCGCCACCGCCGCCAGGTCCGTGATCGACAGACTGGGATTGACCGGCGTTTCCACCATGATCAGCTTGGTGTCGGGCCGCAGCGCGGCCTTCAGGCTGTCCAGGTCCGTCTGGTCGAACACGCTGACCTGCACGCCGTAGCGGGTCAGGACTTCGGAAAAGAGCTTGGACGTGCTCATGTAATGGCGCTGCTGCACGACGACGTGGTCGCCCGCCTGCAGCAGCGCGAGGATCGTGGTGCAGATGGCGCCCATGCCCGATCCGGTCAGCAGGGCCGTTTCCGTGCCTTCCAGGCCCGCCAGAATGGCTTCGACGTGCTTGTTGACCGGGTTGCCGTGGCGCGTGTAGAAACTGGCCGGCCGCACCGTGGTCGCCATCGCCGAGAACTCTTCCGCCGATTCCGCCCGGAACGTCGCGCTGTAGTGAATGGGCGGCACCACCGCCGCATCGTGGTGGCAGGCCGCATCGCCATGCAGGACCAGGGTCTGCTCATGCCAGGATGCCATGTCGGGGGTGTCGGGCGAATGCGGATTCATGGGAAGGGTTCCAAATTGCGTCAGGTGGTTCATGATACTGCGCGGCGGCGAACGCATCGGGCCGCCCGAGGGCGGCCCGATATCCTGCCGTCGATGCCGATCAGTGGGCGCTGGCGGCCGCCGCGCCGATGCCGGTTTCGCTGCGCACGGTCTGCGCCTCGAAGCCGGCCCGGTCGATGCGGGCGCGTTCGCTGCGGTCCGTGACCGAGAACAGCCAGATCGACACGAAGCCGATGGTCATGGAGAACAGCGCCGGTGACGCGTACGGGAACCAGGCGGACCCCGCCGGATTGCCCAGCGTGGCTTCCCAGACCGACGGCGACACGACCGTCAGCCCCACGGCGCTGATCAGGCCCGCGAAGCCGCCGATCATGGCGCCGCGCGTCGTGCAGCCCTTCCAGAGCACGGACATGAACAGCACCGGGAAGTTCGCGGACGCGGCGACCGCGAAGGCCAGGGACACCATGAAGGCGATGTTCTGCTTTTCGAAGGCGATGCCCAGCACCACCGCGATGACGCCCAGGACCACGGTCGTGATCTTGGCCACCCGCATCTCGTCGCGGCGCGACGCATCGCCCTTGCAGATCAGCGTGGCGTAAATGTCATGCGACACGGCCGACGTGCCCGACAAAGTCAGCCCGGCGACCACCGCCAGAATCGTGGCGAAGGCCACGGCCGACATGAAGCCCAGGAAGACATTGCCGCCGACGGCGTCGGCCAGGTGGACCGCCGCCATGTTGCCGCCGCCGATCAACGCGCCGGCCGCATCCAGGAAGTGCGGATTGGTGGACACCAGCACGATGGCTCCAAAGCCGATGATGAAGGTCAGGATGTAGAAGTAGCCGATCCAGGACGTGGCCCAGAACACCGACTTGCGGGCTTCGCGGGCATCCGGCACCGTGAAGAAGCGCATCAGGATGTGCGGCAGGCCCGCCGTGCCGAACATCAGCGCCATGCCGAAGGAAATCGCGCTGATCGGGTCCTTGATGAAATTGCCCGGCCCCATGATGGACTGGCCCAGGGCGCCGGCCTGGGCGGCGTCCTTGCCGGCGTTCAGGGCGGCCAGGGTCTTGACCTCGACCGCGGCGGCGAACAGGCGTTCCGGCGAGAAGCCGTAGTGCGCCAGCACCATCAGGGCCATGAACGTCGCCCCGGCCAGCAGCAGCGCCGCCTTGATGATCTGCACCCAGGTCGTGGCCGTCATGCCGCCGAACAGCACGTAGATCATCATCAGCACGCCCACCACGACCACGGCGATCCAGTATTCCAGGCCGAACAGCAGCTTGATCAGCTGGCCCGCGCCCACCATCTGCGCGATCAGGTAGAAGGCCACGACCACCAGGGTGCCCGAGGCGGCGAACGCGCGGATCGGGCCCTGCTTGAAGCGGTAGGCGGCCACGTCGGCGAAGGTGAACTTGCCCAGATTGCGCAGGCGTTCCGCCATCAGGAAGGTCAGGATCGGCCAGCCCACCAGGAAGCCGATGGAGTAGATCAGGCCGTCATAGCCGTTGATCATGACGGCCGCCGAAATCCCCAGGAAGGACGCCGCCGACATGTAGTCGCCGGCGATCGCCAGGCCGTTCTGGAAGCCGGTGATGCCGCCGCCCGCCGTGTAGAAATCCGCGGCGGAGCGGGTGCGCTTGGCCGCCCACTTGGTGATCCACAGGGTCAGCAGCACGAACAGGGCGAACATGGCGATGGCCGTCCAGTTGGTCGGCTGCTGCTGCAGTTCGCCCAGATCGCCGCCGGCCGCCCGCGCGGCTCCCGTCATGCCCGCCAGGGCCAGCGCGCTCAAGGCGCTTACAGTCATGCGACGCATCTCAGGCCTCCTGCGCGATTTCGCGCGTCAGGCGATCGAATTCGCCGTTGGCGCGGCGCACGTACAGGCCGGTGACCAGCACGCTGAACACGATGACGCCGAAACCGACCGGGATGCCCCAGGTCATGACGCCTTCGCCCAGTTTCAGGGCGAACAGTTCCTTGTCGAAGGCGATGACGCCGATGAACGCGTAATACACGATCAGCATGACCACGGTCAGCGTCCAGCCGTAGCGCAGGCGGGTGCGGCGCAGATGCTGGTATTTCGGATTGGACACGATGCGCTGTGTCTGTTGGTCTCCCATGGCGGTCTCCTACTTTTGTAATGGGGGATGGGTTCCTGTTCGCCGGCAAGTTAGAGGTCGGGTCTTACGGAGACCTTACATTCCCGTTAATGCGGCTCCGGATCAGGGAAAACACCGATCCCCGGATTGCACGTTAGAATTCAGGGTTCACAGGCACGGAGCAGCCGCCGCGCAACGGGCATCCCGCGCCCGACAGCCCCGCCGATGCCGCGCCTCGCCGCCCTTAGCTCAGTTGGATAGAGCAACGGCCTTCTAAGCCGTAGGTCACTGGTTCGAATCCAGTAGGGCGGGCCACACGATTTCTTCAAACCCGCGCTTGACCTTCCCACCGTGGGAAGGATCACACTATCAAGATGGTTCGGCCGGCGGCGGGCGCCGCATGTCACGAAGCATCCGATGCGAGGAGCGAAGAACCCATGCGACGCAGAGATTTTCTGACGGGCCTGGCGGGCTCTGCCGGCCTGGCGCTTGCCACGGGCATCCGGCCCGCGTCCGGCGGGCAAGCCATGCACCACGCCGGCGGATCTTCCGCGCAGCCCCGGCACGGCCCGCCCGCCATGGGCGCGGGCAGCGGGCCGCTGGCGGCCGCGGACGCCATTCCGCCCGGACGTCCCTTCGCGGCGCCGGCGACGCTGCGCAACACCGCTGCGCAGCCCGGCCTGTTCCGGGCCACGCTCGTCGCCGCCCCCGCCGGGATCGAGCTGATCCCGGGCGTCACGACCGAGGCCTGGGCCTACAACGGCCAGCTGCCCGGTCCGCTGATCGATCTGCAGGCGGGCGACGAAGTCGAGATCACGCTCGAGAACCGCCTGCCCGAGCCCACCACGATCCACTGGCACGGGCTGCCCGTGCCGCCGGACCAGGACGGCAACCCCGACGCCGCGGTGGCGCCCGGGGCCAGCCACACCTATCGCTTCAAGATCCCCGAGGACGTCGAAGGCCTCTACTGGTACCACCCCCACCCGCACGGCCAGTCCGGCGAGCAGGTCCACCGGGGGCTGGCCGGCGCGATCCGGGTGCGCGCCCGGGAAGACGCGCTCTCGGCCATTCCCGAGCGCATCCTCGTCGTCACCGACCTGCGGCTGACGGCGCTCGGCGCGATCCCGGCGAACGACATGATGGACTGGATGAACGGCCGCGAAGGGCAGTACGCCCTGGTCAACGGTCTGAATCGCCCCGTGCTGCGGTTCGATGCGTGCGGCCGGGAACGCTGGCACGTCCTCAACGCCACGAACGCCCGCTATCTGCGCCTGGCCCTGCCGGGGCGCGAGCTCACGCTGCTGGGCACGGACGGCGGACGCATCGAACAGGCGCAAGCGGGATTGCCCGACGTGCTGCTGGCGCCGGCCCAGCGCGCGGAAATCCTGGTGACCGCCACGGACGGATCCGGCGGCGCGCTGATGGCGCAGGCCTACGCACGCGGCCGGATGGGCGGCGCGGGCGAGACGCCGCCCATCCCGCTCATGCAGGTGGATTTCGGCGCCGCGCGGCAACCCCGGCCCCTGGCGCTGCCGCAACCGCTGCGGACGTTCCAGGCGCTGCCCGGCGCGACTGCGAAGAAGCGGGTCGTCATGAGCGAAAGCATGCCCATGGCCCATGGATCGCACGGCATGATGTCCGCAGGCGGCATGAGCATGGCGGGCATGGCGGGCATGGGGAACATGGGGGAAATGGGCATGGGACGCCCCCCGGCGATGCAGTTCCTGCTGAACGGCAAAGCCTTCGACATGCGGCGCATCGACCTGAGCAGCCGGGCCGGCGAATGGGAAGACTGGGAGATCGTCAACGATTCGGACATGGATCATCCCTTCCACATCCACGGCACGCAGTTCGCCGTGCTGGAACGCCCCCTCGACGGGAGCTCGACCCGGGAGCCGTTTCGCGCCTGGCGCGACACGGTCAATCTCAAGGCCCGGGAAACGGTGCTCATCCGCACCACGCAGGCCGCCAGGGGCATCCGCATGTTCCACTGCCATATCCTGGAGCACGAGGACCTGGGCATGATGGGACGGCTGGAAGTGAGCTGAACGATCTTCCCATCCCGCCCCATCGGGACAGGACGATGCCGTTCAGCCGCGAGGCGCGGCGACCGGGGAATCGGGGCGATACCGCAAGACGTCGATCACCGTCGGGCAGCCGACGGGCACGCATGAGCATCACGCCGTACCGCGATACCGAAGCGCTTCGACGAACGCTGAAAACGCGGGAGAGGCCTGCCGCCTGTTCGGATAGTACAGGTGATAGCCCGAGAAATAGGGACACCAGTCGCTCAGGATCATTTTGAGTCGGCCATCGGCCAAGTAAGGCGCGGCGAGATCTTCGGTGACATAGGCCAGGCCGATGCCGTCGACCGCGGCATTGATCACATGGGGCATGCTGTTGAAGACGAGCTGGCCTTCGACCTTCACGGTGAACGCCTGGCCGTCCTTCTCGAATTCCCAGGCATAAAGGGCGCCGGACGCCCTGTGCCGGATATTGATGCAGGCAAATCTGGTCAGATCATGGGGCGTTTGCGGCATCGGATTCCGCTCGAAGTACTTCGGGGCGCCTACGACGATCAAGCGCCAATCCGGCCCGATGCGGGTCGCGATCATGTCTTTGCTGATCGCCTCGCCCAGGCGGATGCCGGCATCGAACCGCTCCTCAACGACATTGGTGAATCCGTAGTCGATATAGAACTCCAGCGTGATGTCGGGATAATTTTCCAGAAACGCCGCCAGCCTGGGTCTCACGGACATTTCGATGGCATCGTCCGTGCACGTGATGCGGATCGTGCCGGCCGGCTTGTCGCGCAATACTCCAAGCGCTTCGATTTCGGCGGCGAGCTGATCGAAAAGCGGCGCGATCGACAGCATGAAGCGTTCGCCCGCCTCCGTCGGCGCCACGTTGCGAGTCGTGCGGACCAGCAGGCGCACGCCCAGCCGCTCTTCGAGCCCCCTCATCGCGTGGCTCAGGGCGGAAGGCGTAATGCCCAGCCTGGCCGCCGCCTTGGTGAAACTCCGGTCTCGGGCGACCGCCACGAAGGCTTGCAGATCATTCACTTTGGGATATGCCATTACTGAAATTTTCTCACTAGCACATCAAGATTGCACCTACTAATCATATCCTCCCGAATCCATCAAGATGGAGGACACGAACACTTCGCCCTTCACCAAGTATCTGGCATAAATATTCATGAACACTCAAGTCCCCGACATCCCGGCGGGACCCGGGCCCGCCATTCGACGAGAAGACCGGCCTCAGCCGGCTTACTGGAATGGCGTTTTCGCAATGACGCTGTGCGTCTTCGCGCTGATCGCGTCCGAATTCATGCCGGTCAGTCTGCTGACGCCGATCGCCGCGGAATTGCAGGTCAGCGAAGGCCGGGTGGGCTACGGCATCGCCATTTCCGGCGCCTTCGCGGTGCTGACCAGTCTTTCCATTTCGACAATCGCGGGCTCACTGAATCGCAGAACACTGCTGCTATGGCTGAGCGGGCTGATGGGCGTGTCGGCCCTGGTCGTGGCATTGGCGCCCGACTATCCGGCGTACATGATCGGCCGCGCGCTGATCGGCGTGGTGGTGGGAGGCTTCTGGTCCATGTCGGCGGCGGTCGCGATACGGCTGGTGCCCGCCGACAAGGTGCCCAAGGCCCTGGCCGTTTTCAACGGCGGCAATGCGCTGGCGACCGTAGTGGCCGCTCCGCTGGGAAGCTACCTCGGCGGCCTCATCGGCTGGCGCGGCGCCTTCTTCTGCCTGATGCCCGTCATCCTGATCGCCCTGGCCTGGCAGTGGGCCAGTCTGCCGTCGATGCCCGCGCCCTCTCGCCCAGCGGGATCAGGCGGTATCTTCAAGCTGCTCAGGAACCGTCTGGTGACGCTGGGCATGCTGGCGGTCGGCGTCTTCTTCATGGGGCAGTTCGCGCTGTTCACCTACATCCGGCCCTTTCTTGAAACCGTCACGCGCGTGGACATTCCCACCTTGTCGATGATCCTGCTGGTGCTTGGCATGGCCGGCGTTCTCGGCACGACGCTCATTGGCGCGTTCCTGAAGCGGAGCCTGTACGCCACGCTGGCGACCATCCCCGTTCTGATGGCCTTGATCGCACTGGCCTTCACCGCCGTCGGCAGTTCCCTGTCCATGGCTTTCGCGCTGTCGGCTCTGTGGGGGATGATGGCGACGGCCGCCCCTGTCGGCTGGTGGTCATGGCTGGCTCGATCGCTGCCCCAAAGCGCCGAAGCCGGTGGGGGATTGATGGTCGCCGTGATCCAGCTGTGCATTGCGTTGGGTTCCACGGTCGGCGGTATCCTGTTTGATGGAATCGGCTACCAGACCGCTTTTGCGACCAGCGCCTTCTTGCTGACGGCCGCCGCCGCACTGGCCTTCCTGACCTCGCGCGCACATGCGCCGCACGCCGCCTGAGGCCCATGGAATCCACGTTGCACAGATTTTCCCGGATTTAAAAGGAGCATCCACGATGACCACCAAAGCTTACGGCGCCCACGCCGGCAACCAGCCTCTCGAACCGATGGACATCGCCCGGCGCGCGCCGGGCCCCCACGACGTGCAGATCGACATCGCCTACTGCGGCGTGTGCCACTCGGACATCCACCAGGTGCGTTCGGAATGGGCCGGCACGCGCTACCCCTGCGTGCCCGGACACGAAATCGTCGGCCGCGTGTCCGCCGTCGGCGCCCACGTGGCGGGTTTCCGGACGGGCGACCTGGTCGGCGTCGGCTGCATCGTCGACAGCTGCCGGCACTGCGCCGATTGCGGCGAAGGGCTGGAAAACTACTGCGACCACATGATCGGCACCTACAACTTCCCGACGGACGACGCGCCGGGCCACACGCTGGGCGGATATTCGCAGCGGATCGTCGTGCACGAACACTACGTGTTGCGCATCCGCCACCCCGAAGCGCAGCTCGCGGCGGTGGCGCCGTTGCTGTGCGCCGGCATCACCACCTACTCGCCGCTGCGCCACTGGAAGGTGGGGCCGGGCCACAAGGTGGGGGTGGTCGGCATCGGCGGCCTGGGCCACATGGGCATCAAGCTGGCGCATGCCATGGGCGCGCACGTGGTGGCCTTCACCACCTCCGAACCCAAGCGGGAAGCGGCCAGGACGCTGGGCGCGGACGAAGTCGTCGTCTCGCGCGATGCCGACGAGATGGCCGCGCACGCCAGGAGCCTCGACTTCATTCTCAACACCGTAGCCGCCCCGCACGACCTGGATGCCTTCTTCGCGCTGCTCAAGCGCGACGGCACGATGACGCTGGTGGGCGCGCCGGCCACGCCGCACCCCTCGCCCGAGGTGTTCAATCTGATCATGAAGCGGCGCAGCCTTGCCGGATCGATGATCGGCGGCATCCCCGAAACGCAGGAAATGCTGGATTTCTGCGCCGAACACGGCATCGTGGCGGATATCGAGCTGATCCGGGCCGACCAGATCAATGAAGCCTACGAGCGCATGATCAAGGGCGACGTGAAGTACCGCTTCGTGATCGACAACGCCAGCCTGGCGGCCTGAAACCCGAAACCGGCGGATCAGTTCTTGTTACCGATTCCTCCGCTGTTTTCAAGCGCGATACGCTAGGTCGGACGGCACAGATGCTACAGTTTCGGGCATAGTCAGCCATCCAGTCTTTTCCATGCACGCTCCGCGCTTTCTTCGCCTGTCTTTCCTGTTGATCCTGGGGCTGCTCGCCACGGCCCCCGCCGCCCAGGCCGAACTCGTGCTGCGGCTGGGCAGCCCCCAGGCCGCCCCCGGCGCACCCATCGAACTGGAAGGGCTGCTGGTCAACGACAGCGGCAACCCGCTGTCCAGTCCGATGCCCAGGGAATTGACCGGGCAATGGACGGACGCCCAGGGCCACACCACCCCGGCGCACTTCCAGTTGCGGACCTCCCCCGACGCGGCGGACCTGCCCGCCAATACGTTCACCCGCATGGCCTGGACCGGCACCGTGCCGGCCACTGCTCAGGGGCTGTTGACCCTGACCGTCCAGGGGGCGGACAACACCCTGCTGGCGCTGCGGGTGGGCGACGCGCCCCGACTCGCCCAGGCCGGCGGCCCGGCCACATCCCCGGAACCGGCCGCGCTCAGCGACGGCGCCACGCCCATCCCCCCGGCCACCGCCCAGACGACGGCGGCCCCCGCCGCGCTCTCGCCCTTCGAGACCTTCCGCAACGCGCTGTCGCCCTACGAGCCCATTTATTTCGCCTTCGGCCGCGAAGGCGGCACCAACGCCCGCTTCCAGCTCAGTTTCAAGTACCGGCCCTTCAGCCCCGCGGACCCGGCCCGCTCGGGCTTCATGAACGACTGGTACTTCGGCTACACCCAGACGTCCCTGTGGGACCTGCATTCGGATTCCATTCCCTTCGTGGACACGACCTACAATCCCAGCCTGTTCTGGGCCCGGGAATCGCTGCTGGAAACCCAGGACAAGCGTTGGTCCCTCGGCCTGAACGCCGGCGTCGAACACAAGTCCAACGGCAAGGAAGGCGACGACTCGCGTTCCCTGAACGACTTCTACCTGCAGCCGGAATTCAACTACCGCCTCGATGGCGGCAGCAAGCTCAGCTTCCAGCCGCGCTTCAAGGCCTACTTCACGACCGAAAGCGACATGGGCTATCAGGACTACCTGGGCTACGTGGACTGGAAGCTGCGCTGGGCGCAGGACAACGGCCTGTCGCTCTCGGGCCTGTACCGCCAGGGCAGCCGCGGGAACGCCACGCAGATCGAAGCGGCCTGGCCGCTGCAGCGGACCTTCCTGCACATGAACGGCCACCTGTACGTCCAGTACTTCCAGGGATACGGCGAGACCCTGCTGGGCTATAACCAGAAAAGCGATCCGCAAGTGCGCATCGGCATCGCCCTGGTTCCCTGACCCGGCAAAGGACACGGCATGTTCACCCAGATCGGCATCTTCATCCTGGCGCTCGCGCTGCTGCTGACCGCCAGCCGCCTGCTGCTGACCGCCTGGCTCTGGCCGCGCGTCCGCGCCGCCGGCGCACCCTGGCCGATCTTCCGCTGGGGCCTGCGCATCGATCTGAACCAGATCGCCATGTGGGTCGGCATCCCCGCCCTGCTGGCCCCCTGGGTGGCCGACCAGCCCCTGGCCATCTGGCTGACGGGCCTGTGGCTGCAGGGCGTCTGGCTGCTCTTCGTGCTGCTGGAAATATCCACCCCGCAGTTCATCCAGGAATACGACAGCCGGCCCAATCGCCTGTATCTGGACTACCTGAAATACCCCAAGGAAGTCTTCGGCATGCTGTGGAAGGGCTACAAGCTGGTGCTGGCCGCCGCCCTGATCGCGCTGGCGCTGGCCGCCTGGCTGGGCCATGCCCTGTTCGCGCAGGCGCAGCCGCACCCCCTGCCCGCCTGGCCCTGGCGCCTGAGCATGACGCTGCTGATCGCCGCCGCCATCGTGCTGGCCATCCGCGGTACGCTGGGGCACCGCCCCATCAATCCGGCCTCGGTCGCCTGGTGCGGCGACAGCCTGCTGAACACGCTGCCCCTGAATTCCCTGTACAACGTGCTGTTCGCTCTGTACGCCATCAAGAACGAACGGTCCGCCGCCGACGTGTACGGCGATCTGCCGGATCAGGAACTGCAGGCGATCATCTGCGAACAGGCCGGCATCCCGCCCGGGCCGCCGGAGCTGCCCACCCTGCACCACCAGCCCGCCAGCATGCGGCCGGCGCGGCCGCGCAACCTGGTGCTGATCGTGCAGGAAAGCCTGGGGGCCCAGTATGTCGGCAACCTGGGCGGCGCGGGGCTCACCCCCTGCCTGGACGCGCTGGCCGCCACCGGCTGGAACTTCACCCGCGCCTATGCCACCGGCACGCGGTCCGTGCGCGGCCTGGAGGCAGTCACGGCGGGCTTTCCGCCCACGCTCTCCGACGCCGCGCTGCGCCTGACCGACGCGCAAAGCCACTTCTTCACCCTGGCGCAGCTGCTGCGCCGGCACGGCTACCGGTCGCGCTTCATCTATGGCGGCGAAGCTCACTTCGACAACATGAAGAGCTTCTTCCTGGGCAACGGCTTCGACGAACTGCACGATCTGCCGACCTTCGAATCGCCCGCCTTCGTCGGCACCTGGGGCGCCAGCGACGAGGACATGTTCGACAAGCTGCACACCCTGCTGTCGCGCGACGTCGGCCAGCCCACCCTGCACCTGGCCTTTTCCGTGACCAACCACACGCCCTGGGAATACCCGGCCGGGCGCATTCCGGTCCAGGGCGATCCCGCCACGGTGCAGAACACGGTGCGCTACGCCGACTGGGCCATCGGGCAGTTCTTCGAGCGCGCGCGGGCCAGCGACTACTGGCAGGACACCGTCTTCCTGATCGTCGCGGACCACGACGCCCGCGTGGGCGGCGCCCAGCGCATTCCGCTGCGCCACTTCCACATTCCCGCCCTGGTCGTGGGCGCCGGGATCGATCCGCGCCGCGACGAGCGCATCATCAGCCAGATCGACCTGCCCGCCACGCTGCTGTCCCTGATCGGCATCAGCGACGAACACCCGATGATCGGCCACGACCTGACCCGCCCCGGCACCGGCGGGCGCGCCATGATGCAATACGAGGACCACTACGGCTACCTGCGAGGCGACATGCTGGCCGTGCTGGAACCCCAGCAGGCGCCCCATTTCTTCCGGTACGCCGCCCCGGACGGCTACACCCCGCAGGACCCCGATCCGGAGCTCGGCCGCATCGCCCTGGCCCACGCGCTCTGGCCCACCTGGGCCTACCGCCACCAGGCCCACACCCTGCCCGAACTGCGACGCGCCAGGCCCGAATGACCCTGCCCCCCATGGTAGAATCTGCGGTTCTGGTTCAATCGGGGCGTAGCGCAGCCTGGTAGCGCATCTGCTTTGGGAGCAGAGGGTCGCATGTTCGAATCATGTCGCCCCGACCAACACAAAGGAATCCACCACGATGTCTTCCACCTCTACTGATGATCTGGGCAAACTGATCCTGCGTCTGGCGCTGGGCATCCTGATCCTGCTGCACGGTCTGGCGAAACTGGACGGCGGCGTGGGCTGGATCTCCGGCATGCTCGATGCCCGCGGCCTGCCGGGCTTCATCGCCTACGGCGTGTACGTCGGCGAGGTCGTCGCCCCCGTGCTGCTGATCCTGGGGCTGTGGACGCGCGTCGGCGGCCTGATCGTCGCCCTGAACATGCTGTTCGCCTTCGGCCTGGTCCACGCGAACGAACTGTTCGCCATCGGCAAGAGCGGCGGCTGGTCGCTGGAACTGCAGGGCATGTACCTGTTCGGCGGCATCGCCGTGGCGCTCCTGGGCGCCGGGGCCTACAGCCTGGGCGGGCGCGGCGGCCGCTGGAACTGAGCCTCCCCTGCCCCGTCTGTCCACTGCCCGCTTCGGCGGGCAGTTTCGTTTCCGGCATTTCCGGCGCCCCTGGCCCCGCCGGATCAGGCGGCCGGCAGCGTGATCACCACGCAGGCGCCGCCCAGTTCTCCTTTCCGGATCAGGGCCCAGCCGCCGTACAGATCGGCCAGATCGCGCACGATTCCCAGGCCCAGGCCGGACCCCGGGGTGCGCTCATCGGCGCGCTTGCCGCGCTCGAACACGGCCTCGGCGCGCTCCGGACTGAGCCCGGGGCCGTCGTCCTCGACCCGAATCTCCAGCTCGCCGTCGCGGCGGGTGGCGCTCACCCGCACGCGCCGGCGCGCCCACTTGCCGGCGTTGTCCAGCACATTGCCCAGCATCTCCTGGAAATCCTGGGATTCGCCGCGAAAGGCCAGGTCGGCCGCGACTCCCTGCAACTCGTAGCTTAGATGCCGCTCGGCATGCACACGCTCCATTACCCGCACCAGGCCTTGCAGCAAGGGAAGGATGGGGCTGCGCAAGCCCGTCATGCGCACGGCGGCAGCCGCCCGCGCATGGGCCAGGTGATAGTCGACCTGGCGGCGGGCCGCATCGACCTGCTCGGCGACCAGGCGCGGCAAGGCGGGATCGCCCGCAGCCGCCGCATTGGCCATGACCGCCAGGGGCGTCTTCAGGGCATGGGCCAGGTTGCCGGCCTGCTGGCGGGCCCGCTCCAGACCCTGGGCATTGCGCTGCAGGACCTGATTGAAATCCTCGACCAGCGGCTGCACTTCGGTGGGAAACGGTCCGCGGACCTGCGCCGCGCGGCCCTCGCGCACGTCGGCCAGGCGGCGGCGCAGGCGGGCCAGGGGCCGCAGGCCGTAGGACACCTGCGCCCACGCCGCCGCCAGCATGCCCAGCACCAGCACGCCCAGCGCCAGGCCCAGCATGCGGTTGAAGCGGCTGATGGGTTCGGCCCACAAAGCCTGATCCGCCGCCACGGACAGCACCAGATCGTCAAACGGTCCGTCGGCCGGCTCGATCTCGCGCGCTCTCACGCGCAGCTGCTTGCCGCCGGGCCCCTCGATCGTCGCGGGCAGGTCCTGGCCCGCCCGCAGATCGGCATAGGCATCCGGCAGGTGAGCGTCCCACAGGGACCGGGACCGCAGCCGCTGGGCGGGCAGGCCGCCCTGGGCGGGCACGCTGATCTGCCAGTACAGGCCCGAAAAGGGATGATTGAAACGCGGATCGCTGGGAAAGGAAGACAGGGACACCTCGCCCTTCGGGTCGACCTGCAGCACCGCCGTCAGTTGGTCCAGGTGGATGTTCAGCTCGGACTGCAGCTGGGCCAGGATATGCTGGCGAAACAGTTGCTGGATGCCCCATCCGGCCACCGCCACGCTGAGCAGCACCCAGGCCAGCATCCCGGCCAGCAGGCGCAGGCGCAGCGACCGGAGCCGCCGCCTCATGGCGCGGGAACCGCGTCCAACCGGTAGCCCAGGCCGCGCACCGTCTGGATCAGTTCAGAGGGAATCTTGCGCCGCAGGCGGGCGATGAAGACTTCGATCGTGTTGGAGTCCCGGTCGAAGTCCTGGGCATAGATGTGCTCGACCAGCTGGCTGCGGGACACGACCTCCCCCTGGTGCATCATCAGATACGCCAGCACCCGGTATTCGTGGCTGGTCAGCTCCAGCGGCACGTCGTCGAGCAGCAGGCGCGACTGGCGCGTATCGAGCAGCAACGGCCCGCAGCGGATTTCGGGGCTGGCATGGCCGCCCGCCCGGCGCAGCAGCGCGCGCACCCGCGCCTGCAGTTCTTCCAGGTGGAAAGGCTTGGTCAGATAATCGTCGGCCCCGGCGTCGATGCCGGCGACCTTGTCGTGCCAGTTGTCGCGAGCCGTCAGGATCAGCACCGGCACCTGCCGGCCGGATTCGCGCCAGGCCCGCAGCACCGACAGGCCGTCGCGCCCCGGCAGCCCCAGATCCAGCACCACCAGATCGTAGGGCTCGGACAATCCCTGGTGCAGGGCGTCCGGACCATCGGCAGCCACGTCCACCACATAACCGGCGGATTCCAGGGCGGCTTTCAGCTGCGAGGCCAGCAGCGGTTCATCTTCGGCCACCAGCAGTCTCATCGATGGGTTCCTTGCTCACGGCCGGGACGGCGACCCACCCATAATACCTGCCCCGTGCGGGCATCGGCTTTGATTTTGACCAAACGCCCCTCATCCTGCAGGATCTTGAACTCGTAGATCCAGCGCTCCCGGCAGGACGAGCCATCCGCGCAGTCGCCCCGGCCGGACTCTTCCTCGAACTCGACCTTCAGGACCTGACCGGGATAGTCTTTGGACACGCGGTTCAGCACGTCCTGCAGCGGCAGGACCTCGCCGGCCGCCTGCAGGCGTTCGGCCCGCTCGCGATCCCGGTCATGGTCATGGGCCTGCGCGCCCGCGGTCCAGATTCCCAGCGCCAGGGCGCCGGCCAGCATGTTGCGACGCCGCATGGCGAGCCTCCGGTTTGATTCGATGGAGGCAGGATAGCCGGATGGAAATGAACGGGGGATTAACCGAATCTACCCGTGATGTAGTCTTCGGTTTCCTTGCGGGAAGGCTTCACGAAGATCTGGTCGGTGGGGCCGAATTCCATCAGCTCGCCCAGGTACATGTAGGCGGTGTAGTCCGAGCAGCGGGCGGCCTGCTGCATATTGTGCGTCACGATGACGACGGTGTAGTCGTCCTTCAGTTCGGCGATCAGTTCCTCGATCTTGGCGGTGGAAATCGGGTCCAGGGCCGAGCAGGGCTCGTCCAGCAACAGGACTTCGGGCTTGATGGCCACGCCCCGGGCGATGCACAGGCGCTGCTGCTGCCCGCCCGACAGGCCGTTGCCGCTCTGGCCCAGCTTGTCCTTGACCTCGTTCCACAGCGCCGCCTTGGTCAGGGCCCATTCCACGCGCTCGTCCATCTCGCCCTTGCTGAGCCGCTCGAACAGGCGCACGCCGAAGGCGATGTTGTCGTAGATGCTCATGGGAAACGGCGTGGGCTTCTGGAACACCATGCCGACCTTGGCGCGGATCAGGGAGATGTCCAGGCGCGAATTCAGCAGGTCTTCGCCGTCCAGTTCGATGGCGCCCTCGGCGCGCTGGCCGGGGTAGAGCTCGAACATGCGGTTGAAGGTGCGCAGCAGGGTGGATTTGCCGCAGCCCGACGGACCGATGAAGGCCGTCACCTTGTTTTCGGCGATCTCCATGTTGATGTCGCGCAGGGCATGGAAATTGCCGTAATAGAAATTCAGGTGACGCACGGCCAGTTTGGTGCGTTCCGGTTTGGCGGTCGAGGACAGGGGCATGATCGGACGAAGACGGATTATTTACGGAACAGGCTGCGGGCGGCGATGTTGATCCCCAGCACCAGCAGGGTGATCAGTGCGGCGCCCGCCCAGGCCAGGCGATTCCAGTCCTCGAAGGGGCTGGCGGCATATTGAAAGATCACGACGGGCAGGTTGGCGATGGGCGCGTTCATGTTGAAGGACATGAACTGGTTGTTCAGGGCGGTGAACAGCAGCGGCGCCGTTTCGCCGGCGATCCGGGCCACCGCCAGCAGAATGCCGGTGATGATGCCCGAACGCGCCGCCCGATAGCAGATGAACACGACCACGCGCCATTGGGGGCAGCCCAGCGCGGCGGCGGCTTCGCGCAGGCTGTTGGGCACCAGGCACAGCATGTTGTCGGTGGCCCGCACCACCACCGGGATCACCAGGATGGCCAGGGCGAAGGCGCCCGCCCAGCCCGAATAATGGCCCACCTGCGCCACGTACACGGCATAGATGAACAGGCCGATCACGATGGACGGCGCCGAGAGCAGCACGTCGTTCAGGAAGCGGGTGGCCGGCGCGAGCCAGCCCCGGCGGCCGTATTCGGCCAGATAGGTGCCCGCCAGCACGCCGATGGGCGTGCCGATCAGCGTGCCGACCGCCGACATCAGCACGCTGCCGATGATGGCGTTCATGAGACCGCCGCTCTGGCCGGGAGGCGGCGTGCTTTCCAGCAGCAGCGTCAGGGACAGCGCGCTGCCGCCCTTGAGCAGCAGCGTGGCGATGATCCACGCCAGCCAGAACAGCCCCGACGCCAGGGCCACGCCCGACAGGCTGAGCATGAGGCGGTTGAACAGCCGCCGGCGCCGGTAGATGGGATTGGTCAGGACGATGGGAGAATCGGACACGGGCATGGGCGGGTCAGTGATGCGCGCCTTCTTTGCGCGACAGTTTCAGGAGCATGAACTTCGACAGGGCCAGCACCACCGTGGTGATCAGGAACAGGATCAGGCCCAGTTCCAGCAACGCGGATTTCTGCAGGCCGCCGGCCTCGTTGAATTCATTGGCCAGGGCCGAAGCGATGGAATTGGACGGCGAGAAGATCGAGGACGGCAGATTGAAGGCGTTGCCGATCACGAAGGTGACGGCCATGGTCTCGCCCAGGGCGCGCCCCAGGCCCAGCATGATGCCGCCGATGACGCCATGCTTGGTGTAGGGCAGGACGACCTTCCAGACGACTTCCCAGGTGGTGCTGCCCAGCCCGTAGGCGGATTCCTTCAGCATGGACGGCACCTGCTCGAACACGTCGCGCATGACGGCGGTGATGAAGGGGATGACCATGATCGACAGGATCAGTCCCGCCGTGAACAGGCCGATCCCCATGGGCGGCCCCGCGAACAGGTCGCCCAGCACCGGAACGCCCTCGAACACGTCGACGATCACGGGCTGGACGTATTCCTGGAACAGGGGCACGAAGACGAACAGGCCCCACATGCCATAGATGATGGACGGGATGGCCGCCAGCATCTCGATGGCGATCCCCAGGGGGCGGCGCACCCAGACGGGCGCGAGCTCGGTCAGGAACATGGCGATGCCGAAGGACACCGGCACGGCGATCAGCAGGGCCAGAAAGGCGCTGATGACCGTTCCCAGGATCGGCACCAGGGCGCCATAGTGCTGCTTCACCGGATCCCAGTCGTTGGTCCACAGAAACGCCAGGCCGTCGCGGATCAGGGTATCCCGGCTGCCATACACCAGCGACACCATGATGCCGGCCAGCAGGATGAAGACCAGGAACGCGAACACGCGCGTCAGATGCCGGAATCCGGCGTCCACCAGCAGACTGCGGTGTTGATTGGGCATGGGGAGCTTCGGTGATAAGGAGCCGCCCGACGGCGGGCGGATCGGCCAGGATTGAAAGAGCTGTATTTTCCCACAAACGGGGTGTCGTCAGACCCCCGCCTGCGGGAACCCCCCGCATCCGCCCGGTTCCCTTGCGGGCCGGATCGGGATGCCGGGGGAGCGGCCCGTCAGGGCCAGACGGCGGAGCCGTCCTCGCCGCGGACCTTTTCCGTCCACAGCGTGCGGATCTGCTTGGTCACGGCTTCCGGCAGGGGCACGTAGTCCAGTTCGCGCGCCATGTCGGCGCCGTCGCGCCAGGCCCAGTCGAAGAAGGCCAGGACTTCCTTCGCCTTCTTGGGATCGGCCTGCTTGCCGTGGACCAGGATGAAGGTGGCCGCGGTCACGGGCCAGGAATCCGCGCCCGGCTCGTTGTTCAGCACCAGGCCCATGCCGGGAGCGGACGACCAGTCGGCATGAGAGGCTGCGGCGGCGAATGCCTGCTGGGACGGTTGCACGAACTTGCCTTCGCGGTTCTGCAACTGGGCCCAGGCCAGGCCGTTCTGGTGGGCATAGGCATATTCGACGTAGCCGATGGAGTTGGCCAGCTGGCGCACGTAGGCGGCGACGCCTTCATTGCCCTTGCCGCCCTGACCCGTGGGCCACTTCACGGCCTTGCCCTGCCCGACCTGCTCTTTCCAGGCCGGCGACACCTGGGACAGGTAGTTGGTCCAGCCGAAGGTGGTGCCCGACCCGTCGGAACGGTGCACGACCACGATGCCCTTGGCCGGCAGCGTCACACCCGGGTTCAGGTCGGCGATCGCCGGTTCGTTCCATTTCTTGATCTTGCCCAGGAAGATGTCGGCCAGCACCGGGCCGGTCAGCTTCAGCTGGCCCGCCTTGATGCCTTCGACGTTGATGACCGGGACCGTCCCGCCGACCACGGCCGGGAACTGGACCAGGCCGTTTTCCTGCAGGGCTTCGGGCTTCATCGGATCATCCGAGGCGCCGAAATCCACGGTCTTGGCAATGATCTGCTGCTGGCCGCCGCCCGAACCGATCGACTGGTAGTTGATGCGGTTGCCGGTGACTTCCTGGTATTTGGCCGCCCATTTGGCGTAGATCGGATAGGGGAAGGAAGCGCCCGCCCCCGTCAGGTCGGCGGCGAACGCGGGCGCGCCTGCGGCCGCCATCACCGTCAGGCCGGCGGCGCATTGCGTCAGAATTCGTTTGAGCATGTCGAAAACCCTTTGTGGTTTGCAGTAATGACAGCTTCCAAGCTGTCAGGTCGTCATATTAGAGAGCCGACGTGACAGTTTGATGACATTCACCCGAGTCGAGCCATCAGGTGCTGGTGCAGGTTCACGGGCGCGCGGCGGTTGCGCACGCGCAGGTAGCGGCCGTCGGGCTGGGCGGCCCAGGCCAGCTGGTTGTCGCGCCAGGCGAAGGTGAAGGCCTCGTCGATCACGCGGCGGCGCAGGGTCTTGTCCAGCACCGGGAACGCCAGTTCCACGCGGCGCAGGAAATTCCGGTCCATCCAGTCGGCCGAGGACAGGTACAGGGGTTCCGCGCCATCCTGGTAGAAATAGAAGACCCGGGAATGCTCCAGGAAGCGGCCGATGATGGAGCGCACCCGGATGTGTTCGGACAGGCCCGGCACCCCCGCCTGCAGGGCGCAGGCGCCGCGCACGATCAGGTCGATGCGCACCCCCGCCTGGCTGGCTTCGTAGAGCGCCTGGATCACCGTGGGTTCGAGCAGGGAATTCATCTTGGCGCGGATGCGGGCGCGCTTGCCCGCCCGGGCGAATTCGGTTTCCGAGCGGATCAGCCTCAGCACCGTTTCGTGCAGGGTGAAGGGCGACTGCAGCAGCAGCTTCAGTTCGCGCCGCGCGCCCAGGCCCGTCAGCAGGGAAAAGACCTGGTCCATGTCCTCGCAGATGGCCTGGTTCGCCGTCAGCAGGCCGAAATCGGTGTAGAGCTTCGCCGTGCGGGGATGGTAATTGCCCGTGCCCAGGTGGCCGTAGCGGCGGATGCGCCCGTCTTCCCGGCGCAGGACCAGGGCCATCTTGGCGTGCGTCTTGTGGCCCACCACCCCGTAGCTGACGTGGGCGCCGACCTCTTCCAGGCGCGCGGCCCAGTTGATGTTGGTCTGTTCGTCGAAGCGCGCCATCAATTCGACCACGACGGTGACTTCCTTGCCCGCGCGGGCGGCCGACAGCAGCAGCCCCATGAGCTCGGAGTCCTCGCCCGTGCGGTAGATGGTCTGCTTGATCGCCACCACCTGCGGGTCCGCGGCCGCCGCCCGCAGGAACATCAGCACCGGCTGGAAGGACTGATAGGGGTGATGCAGCAGGTGATCGCGCGCGGCGATGGCGGCGAACAGGGTTTCGGGCCGTTCCAGGTCGCCGTCGAAGGGCGGCGGGACCCGCGGACGGAACACGGGGTATTCCAGATCGGGGCGCCCGACCCGGTTGCACAGCTGCATCAGCCGGGCCAGATTGACCGGCCCGTTGACGCGATAGGTGTCGGCCGACCCCAGATTGAATTCCCGCTGCAGGAAGAGTTCCAGGTCCGGCGGCATGGCATGGGCGATCTCCAGCCGCACCGACGCCCCGAAATTGCGCTGCGACAGTTCGCCCTGCAGGGCCTGGCGCAGATTGGTGATTTCTTCCTCGTCCACGAACAGGTCGCTGTTGCGCGTCACCCGCCACTGGTAGCAGCCCTGGACGTCCATGCCGGGGAACAGGGCGCCCACGAAGGCATTGATCAGCGTGGTCAGCAGCATGAAGCCATCGGGAATGCCGGAGATCTCGGGCGGCACCTTCATCATGCGCGGCAGCGCCCGGGGCGCCTGCACGATGGCGATATGGCCTTCGCGGCCGAAGGCGTCCTCGCCGCTGAGCGACACCACGAAATTCAGGCTTTTGTTGTAGACCCGCGGAAAGGGATGGGCGGGGTCCAGGCCGATCGGCGTCAGCAGCGGCATGACGTCGCGCAGGAACACCCCGTAGGCCCATTCGCGCTGCAGATCGGTCCAGCCGGTGGAATAGATCAGCCCCACGCCGCATTCCATCAGCTTGGGCATGACCTCGCCCGTCAGCAGGCGGTTCTGCCGGTCCACCAGGGCATGGGCGGCCCGCTGCACGCGGTCGAACGCTTCATCCGGGCTCATGCCGTCGACGCCCAGCAGTTCCGGCGTCTGGCGCTGCTGTTCTTTCAGGCTGGCCATGCGGATTTCGAAGAATTCGTCCAGATTGGAGCCGACGATGCACAGATAACGCAGACGCTCGAGCGGAGGCACGTCCACGCGTTCGGCCATGGACAGCACCCGTTCGTTGAACTTCAACACCGAAAGTTCGCGATTCAGCAAAGGTGGCGATGCATCAGCGCCGTGCATGGGGGCTCCCGATCCTGTCATGTTGCGACCACTATAATCGCACAGTGTGACATTCTCAGGTATCCCCATGGACGACCGGCTGGCTTCGATTGACCTCGGCTCGAATACATTCCGGCTCTCCATCGGACGCATCGTGCGCCATGGCGACGCCGTCCAGCTCTACACGGAAGACAAGCTGCGCGAACTGGTCGCCCTGGCCAACGGCCTGGACGAGCACCAGCGCATCGACGCGGCCACCGTCGCCCAGGCCGTCGCCGCCCTGCGGCGCTTCGGCGAACGGCTGAAAGGGTTCTCTCCGGCCAATGTGCGCGCCGTGGCCACCAACACCTTCCGGGTGGCCCGCAACGCCGCCGACATCCTGCCCGAGGCCGAACGCGCCCTGGGCTTTCCCATCGAGATCATTTCCGGCCAGGAAGAAGCCCGCCTGATCTACCTGGGCGTCATCCAGGACCTGCCGCCGACGGACGACCACCGCCTGGTCATCGACATCGGCGGCGGATCCACCGAATTCATCATCGGCCAGGGCAAGGAACCCCTGCAGTTGGCCTCGCTGCAACTGGGCTGCACGACCTGGACGCGCCGCTTCTTTCCCAACGGCCTGATCACGAGGGCGCGGCTGCACCGGGCCATCCTGGCCGCCCGCAGCACCATCGAATCCATCACCCACAGCTACCGGCGCATCGGCTGGCAGGAAGCCTACGGGTCCTCGGGCACGGCCAAGGGCCTGCTGGCAGTGCTCGTGGAAAACGGCCTCAGCGAACGGGACATCACCCTGGACGGCATGGACCGCCTGGCCTCCGCGCTGGTCAAGGCCGGCGAGGTGCGCCTGCAGGACTGGGCCGGCCTGAAGGCCGAGCGCGCGCCGGTGCTGGCGGGCGGCCTGGCCATCATGATGGCGGCCTTCCAGGAACTGGGCATCACGCACATGGGCGCCGGCGACGGCGCCCTGCGCGTCGGCGTGCTGCACGACCTGCTGGGCCGGGATTCACACCACGATCAGCGCGACGAAACCGTGCGCCAGATGGGCAGCCGCTACCAGCTGGACGCGACCCAGGCCGAACAGGTCCGCCGGACCGCCCTGGCCCTGTTCGACCAGCTGGGTCTGGACGACCGCCAGCTGCCGATGGCGGAACTGCGCAAGGCGCTGGGCTGGACCGCGCAGCTGCACGAAATCGGCCTGGTGATCGCCCGCAACGACTATCACAAGCACGGCGCCTATATCCTGGAACACGCCGACATGCCGGGGTTTTCGCACGACGACCAGGAATTGCTGGCCTTCCTGGCCCTGGGCCATCAGGGCAAGCTGGCGAAGGTCCGTCCCTATGCGCCCAGCCGCGAACAATGGCTGGCCCTGTGCTGCCTGCGCCTGGCGGTCCTGCTGCTGCGCCGCCGGGAGCCCCACGACACGCTGCCCATCAGGCTGAACGCCCAGGCGCAGCACATCACCCTGTCGGCGCCCGCGGGCTGGCTGATCGCCCACCCGCTCAGCGGCTTTCTCCTGAAGGGCGAAACCGAAGTCTGGCGCAAGGCGGGATTCGTGCTGGACGTCACGGAACACTGACGCCGCGACCGAGCCCGGGCCCGGGCAGGCCGCGCGACGCCGGTTTCAGGCGCGGAGCCGGTTCATGCCATGCCGAAGTGCCGACGGTAGCGGGCATCCAGCCATTCCAGATCCAGCAGGATGGGGAAATCGGCGGTGTGGAAGTCCGGATCCCAGGCCGGCGCGCCGCAGATGGTCGCGCCCAGCTTCAGATAACCTTTGATCAGGGGCGGCACCCGCGCCGGCAGCGTGCTGTCCAGGCGGTCCACCGGATAAGGGTGCAGGGCCCGGATGCGGGGCACGTCGGGATGGCGGTCCATCAGCGTCTGCGCCCGGCGCCAGACCTCGGAGGCGGTGGCGCCCCCATCGCGCAGGCTGACGCTGGCGCAGCCCAGCATGTAGCGGTAGCCGCCCTGCATCATGACCTGGCCGAGCGCCGACCACAGCAGCATGATGGCCGTGCCGCCGCGGAATTCCGCATCGATGCAGGATCGCCCGACTTCCACCAGCCAGGGGCGCAGGGCCTGCAGCGGCCCCAGGTCGAATTCGGATTCGGAATAGTAGCTGCCCGCCCGGGCGGCCGATTCCGGCGTCAACAGGCGGTAGGTGCCCACGACCCGCCGGGTCCGGGCTTCCCGCACCATGAAATGCACGCACCAGGGATCGAAGCGATCCACGTCCCTGTCGCCTTCCGCCTGGGGGAAATGAGCCCCCATGTCTTCGGTAAAGACCCGGAAGCGCAAGCGCTGCAGCGCCTCGAGATCCGCGGGCGTGCGGGCGATGCTCAGGGTCAGGCCGCCGGCCTCGACCCCCGGCCAATCTATTTGTTCCATGGGCTCCGCTTGCTGCAGGGGTTGGCAGGCCAGCATGAAAATCTCCAGGGTTCCGTAAGGTGGAGACGATTGTGCCCGAGCAATGTGTCACCCATGAGACAGGATGTAATCAGGTCAGCTTGACGGCCACGAGCTGGCGCACGCCTTCCTCGGCAAGCGCGGCGTCATCGGCCTCGACCATCAGGCGCAGCTTGGGTTCGGTGCCCGAGGCGCGGATCAGCACCCGTCCCCGGTCGCCCAGCGAGTCGCGCACCGCCTGCGAAGCGGCCTGCAGGCCGGCATGCGACTTCCAGTCCAGTCCCGGCGCCAGGGGCACGTTGACCATTTTCTGCGCATACATCTTCAGGTCGGCCACCAGGGCCGCCAGAGGCACCCGCGCATGGCGCACCGCCGCCAGCACCTGCAGGGCCGCGACGATGCCGTCGCCCGTGGTGTGCTGGTCCAGGCACAGCAGATGGCCGGAGCTTTCGCCGCCATACAGCCAGCCATGCTGGCGCAGCAGTTCCAGCACGTAACGGTCGCCGACCTGGGCGCGCTCGAAGGGAATGCGCAATTCCTTCAGGCGCCGCTCCAGGCCGAAGTTCGTCATCAGCGTGCCGACCACGCCTTCGATGGGATGCGTTTTCGCCCGATCCCGGACGATGGCATACAGCAGTTCGTCGCCGTTATACAGCCGTCCGGCGGCATCCACCATCTGCAGGCGGTCCGCATCGCCGTCCAGCGCGACGCCGAAATCGGCCTTCTGGGCCGCGACGGCCGCCGCCAGGGTTTCCGGATGGGTGGCGCCCACCTTTTCATTGATGTTGAAGCCGTCCGGTTCGCAGCCGATGGCGCTGACGTCGGCCCCCAGTTCGCGAAAGACGTGGGGCGCGATCTGGTAGGCCGCCCCATGGGCGGCGTCGACCACGATCTTCAGGCCCTGCAGGTCCAGTTCGTTGGGAAAGGTGCTCTTGCAGAATTCGATGTAGCGCCCGGCCGCGTCATTGATGCGCCGCGCACGGCCCAGGCCGGCCGAATCGGCGCAGCCCACGGGCTGTTCCAGCATGGCTTCGATGGCGGCTTCGGTCTCGTCGGGCAGCTTGGTGCCGGCCGAGGAAAAGAATTTGATACCATTGTCGTAGTGCGGATTGTGCGAGGCGCTGATGACGATGCCGGCCGCCAGGCGCCAGGCGCGGGTCAGGTAGGCCACGGCGGGCGTCGGGATCGGCCCCGCCAGCAGCACGTCGACCCCCGCCGCCGACAGGCCGGCTTCCAGGGCGGATTCCAGCATGTAGCCGGAAATCCGCGTGTCCTTGCCGATGACGACGGTCGGACGACCGCTCGTGACCGCCCCCTGGGCCAGCACACGGCCCGCGGCATAGCCCAGGCGCAGGGCGAATTCCGCATTGATGCGTTCGCCGCCGACCACTCCGCGGACCCCGTCGGTTCCAAAATATTTGCGTGCGCTCATGCACGGACTCCTTGTTCAATACACGACTGTTCCACCGCCGCCCAGATCCGCAGGGCATCCACGGTATCCGCCACATCATGGACGCGCAGGATGTGCGCCCCCCGCGTCGCGCCGGCCAGCGCCGCCGCGATGCTGCCGCCCAGGCGCTGCGTGGCGGGCCGTCCGGTGATGGCGCCGATCATCGATTTGCGCGACAGGCCCAGCAGGCTGGGATAATCGTTTCCCATCACTTGAGGCAGATGCCGCAGCAAGGCGTAATTGTGCGCCACCGTCTTGCCAAAGCCAAACCCGGGATCCAGGACGATGCGATCCGCCGCGATGCCGGCATCGCGCAGGCGCCGCGCCCCGGCCGCCAGGTAGTCGCGGACGTCGGCCACCACGTCGGCGTAGACGGGATCTTTCTGCATGGTGCGGGGTTCCCCGCGCATGTGCATCAGGCACAGGGCGCAGCCGGCATCGCGCACCGCGTCCAGGGCGCCCGGCGCCGTGAAGCCGCCGATGTCGTTGATCATGTCCGCGCCCGCCTGCACGGAGAGCCGCATGACGTCGGGCTTGCAGGTATCGACCGACAGGGGGACGCCGCCATCGCGCAGGCCCTGGATCACCGGCTGGATGCGGCGCCATTCCTCGTCCGCCGCGACGGCTTGCGCCCCCGGCCGCGTGGATTCCCCGCCGATGTCCAGCATGTCGGCGCCCTCTGCGATCAGGCGCAGGCCATGGGCGATCGCCTGGTCCGCCTGGAAGTGGACATTGCCGTCGGAAAAGGAATCGGGCGTGACGTTGACGATTCCCATGACCAGCGGGCGTTCCAGAGACAGCTGGAAACGCCCGCATCGAAGAGTTGAAAACATAGGATCCGGAAACAGCCTGATCAGACCGGCGTGGCGGCGGGGCCTTTGTCCGGATTGGCGGCCGCCTGGCCGGCCGACGGCGGCGTGTGCGGCGTGTTGTCGCCATTGCCCGACGAAGACGTGCGCGGGGGACGCGGCGGCCGACCGGACATGATGTCGTCGATCTGCTCGGCATCGATGGTTTCCCATTCGAGCAGGGCATTGGCCATGGCATGCATCTTGTCCTGATTGGACTCGATCAGGTTGCGGGCCACGCTGTATTGTTCGTCGATGATGCTGCGGATTTCCGCATCGACCTTCTGCATGGTGGCTTCGGACACGTGAGTGGTCTTGGTCACGCTGCGGCCCAGGAAGACTTCGCCTTCGTTTTCGGCGTAGACGACCGGCCCCAGGGAATCGGTCATGCCGTAGCGCGTGACGATGTCGCGGGCGATGGCCGTGGCGCGTTCGAAGTCGTTCGACGCCCCCGTGGTCATCTGGTGCATGAAGACTTCTTCGGCGATGCGGCCGCCGAACAGCACGGCGATGGTGTTCAGCAGGCGTTCCTTGTCCATGCTGTAGCGGTCGTTTTCCGGCAGCTGCATGGTCACGCCCAGGGCGCGGCCGCGCGGGATGATGGTGACCTTGTGCACCGGGTCGGTCTTCGGCAGCATGCGGGCCACCAGCGCGTGGCCGGATTCGTGGTAGGCGGTGTTGCGGCGTTCCTCTTCGGGCATGATCATGGAACGGCGCTCGGCGCCCATGATGATCTTGTCCTTGGCCTTTTCCAGGTCGTTCATGTCGACCGTGCGGCCGTTGCGCCGGGCGGCGAACAACGCGGCCTCATTGATCAGGTTGGCCAGGTCGGCCCCTGAGAAGCCGGGCGTGCCCCGCGCCAGCACGTTGGGATCGACGTCCTGGGCGATGGGGACCTTGCGCATGTGGACTTTCAGGATCTGTTCGCGGCCGCGGATATCGGGCAGCGACACCACCACCTGGCGGTCGAAGCGCCCCGGACGCAGCAGGGCCGGGTCCAGCACATCGGGCCGGTTCGTGGCCGCGATCACCAGCACGCCCTGGCCGGTTTCGAAGCCGTCCATTTCGACCAGCAGCTGGTTCAGGGTCTGTTCGCGTTCGTCGTTGCCGCCGCCCAGGCCGGCGCCGCGCTGACGGCCCACGGCATCGATTTCATCGATGAAGATGATGCAGGGGGACTGTTTCTTCGCATTTTCAAACATGTCGCGCACGCGGGCCGCGCCCACGCCCACGAACATTTCGACGAAATCGGAGCCCGAAATGCTGAAGAAGGGGACCTTGGCCTCGCCCGCGATGGCCTTGGCCAGCAGGGTCTTGCCGGTGCCCGGAGGGCCGACCATCAGCACGCCGCGCGGAATGCGGCCGCCCAGGCGCTGGAATTTGGTGGGGTCGCGCAGGAAGTCGACCAGTTCCTGGACGTCTTCCTTGGCTTCGTCGCAGCCGGCGACGTCCGCGAAGGTGATGTTGTTGTTGTTTTCATCCAGCATGCGGGCGCGGGACTTGCCGAAGCTGAAGGCCCCGCCCTTGCCGCCGCCCTGCATCTGGCGCATGAAGAAGATCCACACCCCGATCAGCAGCAGCATCGGGAACCAGGAGATGAACAGGCTGGTCAGGAAGGACGGTTCTTCGCGGGCCTTGCCCGACACCTGCACGCCGTCCTTCACCAGTTCGGGCACCATCCACAGGTCGCCGGGCGAAGTCAGGCTGTAGGCGCGGCCGGATTCCGGGGTGACGTAGATGGTGTCGCCCTGGATGTCGACCTTGTTGATCCGGCCGGCGCGCGCATCGTTCATGAATTGCGTGTAGGTCACGGTATCGCCGCCGGTCGCCGGGCGTCCGTCGAACTGCTTGAACACCGTAAAGAGCACGAGCGCGATCACCAGCCAGACCGCGATCTTGGAAAACGAGTTGTTCAAAGCGAATCTCCTGGGTTTTGCTGCTGCCTGCCTGCCATCCGCGGGAATGCGCGATTACAGCAAGCTGACAAATCCGTCAATATTTCATTCTACCTGAATCCACCACCCTGCCACAGCCGCCTCACGGCGCCGGTTCGCGAGGGGATTTCAGCCCCCTTCCGACCAGGAAGGTTTCCGAGGATTCGTCCCGCGACGCCTTGGGCTTGCGTTCGACGACCCGCGTGAAATGCTGCTTGAAGGTCTGCACGATCTGGGAAAACCCGCTGCCGTGAAAGGCCTTGACGATCAGGGCGCCCTCCGGCTTCAGGTGGCCGCAGGCGAATTCCAGAGCCAGCTCGCAGACGTGCGCGATCCGGGCGGAATCGGCCGAGGCCACACCGGACAAGTTGGGGGCCATGTCCGAAATCACAAGGTCCACCGCCTGGCCGCCCAGGCGATCGTGCAGTTCCTGCAGGACCGCGTCGTCGCGGAAATCGCCCTGAATGAATTCCACGCCGGCGATGGGTTCCATGGGCAGGAGATCCAGGGCGACGATGCGCCCGTCGATCGCGCCGCCCGCCGCCAGCAGCCGTTCGCGCGCGATCTGCGACCAGCTGCCGGGGGTCGAGCCCAGGTCGACCACGACGTCGCCCCGGCGCAGCAGCTTTTCGGCATCCAGGATTTCCGTCAGCTTGAAGGCCGCGCGGGCGCGGTAGCCCTTTTGTTGCGCCATTTTGACGTAAGGGTCATGAATATGACGCTGCACCCAGGCTTTGGAGAATTTTTTCTTGGCCATTCCCGTACAATTCCAGTATGCCGAAACTCGAAATAAGTTCCCAGCAGCGCCGCGACTTGCGCGCCGCTGCCCACCCCCTGCACCCTGTCGTCCTGATCGGCGACAAGGGCCTGACCGACGCCGTGCTGGGTGAAATCGACCGCAGCCTGACGTCCCACGAGCTGATCAAAGTCCGCGTGGCGGGCGCCGAGCGCACCGACCGCGAAGCCATGCTGGAAAGCATCTGCGACGCCCTGTCGTGTGCTGCAGTGCATCATCTGGGCAAAACGCTGATTATCTACCGGCCCGACGTGCTTGCGCAACAGGCAGCGGCGGCAGCGGCGAACGCCACCCGCGCCGTACGCAGGAAATCCGACCCCTACGTGCCCAAGAAACAGGCGGCGCACCCCGACGCCGCCAAGCCCGCCGCTCGGAAGGCGCCCCGCAAATCGCAGGACGAACATCCCGGCGGCAAGGGCTTCGAACCGGCCGGCGCGCGACGCGACGGCCGCCAGGAAGACGCCCTCGGGCGCCCGACCACCCGCCGCGCCCGCCCCGCGGGCGGCGGCCGTTCGTCATCGTCCGATGCGCACGGCATCCCGCGCCGCAGCGGCAGCGCCCTGTCGCTGCGCGCCGGCGCCCGCCGCAGCCGCAATCCGCGCTGACACGCCGCGACCGGCCCTGACCTCAAAAGGCTCGGGCCCGGGTTCAGCATGCGCTGAGCCCGGGCCCGAGCCTTTTCACAGCCCTGCCCGGCCGCCTACTGGTAGCTGACGGAACAGACTTCGTATTCGCGCACGCCGGCGGGGGCGCGGACTTCGACCACGTCGCCCTGGCTCTTGCCGATCAGGGCGCGCGCCACCGGGCTGGACACGGAAATCATGTTGGAGCGGATGTCGGCTTCCAGGTCGCCCACGATCTGGTAAGTCAGGCGTTCACCGGATTCCAGGTCCTCGATTTCGACGGTCGCGCCAAAGACGGCCTGGCCGCCGACGTCCAGATCCGCGGGATTGATGATCTGGGCATTGGACAAAGAGCCTTCCAGTTCCTGGATCCGGCCTTCTATGAAGCCCTGGCGTTCGCGGGCGGCATCGTATTCGGCGTTTTCCGACAAATCGCCCTGCGCGCGCGCCTCGGCGATGGCGTTGATGACTTCGGGGCGTTCCACCGTCTTCAGACGTTGCAGTTCGGCTTGTAAACGCTCGGCCCCGCGAGCTGTCAAAGGGATCGCAGCCATAATTTCCTGACTCAAAGTAAAAAGACGCCCCATGCGCGGGGGCGCCCGACAACAAGAAAAAGTAAAGACGGAGGTGAACCCCCGTCGCCATACCCCGGCGGATCCGAAAGGTGATTCCGGCCCGGGATGCTGAGAGCGAGCGACCTGCGCGGTGGACTGATCACAGCCGCCGGCGGCGGGATTGAGTTCCCTGCGCGAAGCCGGAATAAGCAGCAGGCTCGCTCGTGAAAAACCCCGGCCGAAACCGGGGTGCTGAGGCTATTGTGGTCAATCTGGCGGGAAAAAGCAAGCCCTCCCGGGCGCGGGATCCCGAAGGCATCCCCGGGCGCTATTTCCCGGGATCCTTGACGTCCTCCTGCCGGTCGAACTCGACATTCTGCAGGAACCCGCCCACTCGCTCGACCTTGCGGATGTAGACATCCTGGACGATGTCGCGCGTATCGGGATCGATCGAGACCGGCCCGCGGGGACTCGTCCATCGCATGCCCTTCACGGCCGCCATGAAGCGGTCGCCGTCCGCATCGCCGCCAGTCTTGCGCAGGGCCTCGTAGATCACGCGCATGCCGTCGTAGCCGCCCACGGTCCAGAAGTTCGGCCTCTGGCCGGGATAGGCCCGGACGTAGTCGCCGACATACGACTTGTTCTCGGGGGACTCATGGGCCTGGGAATAATGGAAGGAGGTGATCATCCCCAGGGCCGCGTCGCCCATCGCATCGATCACGCCCTCGTCCGTCAGGTCTCCGGTCGTCACCAGGCGGATGCCCGCCGCATCCAGGCCGCGCTCCTTGTACCCCTTCACGAAGGCCACCCCCAGTTCGCCCGCCGGCAGCATCACGAAGACGGCGTCGGGTTTGGCGTCCTTGGCCTTCTGCAGGAAGGGCGCGAAATCCGGCGTGTTGACGGGCGCGCGGACCTGGCCCACGATCTTGCCGCCGCCGGCGGTGAAGGTCTTGACGAACTCCGCCTCGGCGTCATGTCCGGGACCGTAGTCCGCGACGATGGTGTAGACCGTCCTGATCCCGTTCTTGAGCGACCAGGCCGCGATCGGCGTCGTGACCTGGGGCAGGGTGAACGAGGTCCGGACGATGTAATCCGACTTCGTGGTGATGGACGAGGTGGCGGCGTTCATCACCACCATCGGCGTCCTGGACTCCTGCGCCAGGGGGGCGACGGAAAACGCCGACGGAGTCATGCCGAAGCCGGCCAGCAGATCCACTTTGTCCCGCACCAGCAGCTCCTGGGCCTGGCGCTTGCTGACCGCGGGCGCGATACCGGTGTCGTCCTTGATGATCAGCCGGATCCTGCGGCCGGCCACGGTGTCGCCGTGCTGCTTCATGTACAGGCGGATGCTGTTTTCCAGCTGCTGCCCATGGGCGGCGAAGGGTCCCGACAGCGGCAGGATCACGCCGATCTTCAGATCCTCGGCCTGCGCGCCGGATGCGGCGGCGGCCAGGACGGCGGCACAAGCGATTTTCTTCAGCAGCATCATGTCTTCCTCCCTTGAAGTTGGAACCGGAAGCGGCCGGCGGGCGGCGCGTTCAATCCAGTCCGCAGAAATTTTCCGCAATGGCGATCTGCGCCGCCTCGGAACCGCGCGTGTATTCGAACTCGGCCAGCTGCATCTGCCGCGCGAACGGGTTGTCCATCATCTTGTGGGTCAGGTTGGTCATCCACCACGAGAACCGCACAGCCTTCCAGATCCTGGACAAGGCGCGATCGCAGTAGCCGTCCAGCCCCTGGACGTCATGGTCCTGGTAGTGGCGCCGCAGGCTGTCCGCCAGTTCCTTCGCGTCCCCGACCGCCAGGTTCAGGCCCTTGGCGCCCGTCGGGGGAACGATGTGCGCGGCATCTCCGACCAGGAACAGCCGGCCGTGCCGCATCGTCGCGCAAACGAAGCTGCGCAGGGGCGCAATGCTCATCTCGAGCGCCGGACCGGTCACCAGCTTCTCCGCCAGGTCCCTGGGCAGGCGGCTGCGATACAGCGCCCAGAACCGGTCGGCGTCCCATTCCCGGATGTCTTCCGTCAGGGGCACCTGCACGTAGTAGCGGCTGCGCGTCTTGGACCGAAGGCTGCACATCAGGAAGCCGTCGGCGTGGTTGATCCAGGCGACTTCCTCCGATACGGGGGGCACGTCGGCCAGCAGGGCCAGCCACCCGAAGGGAAAGGTCAGCGCATACTGCCGCACCGTGTCCTGGGGGATGGACTGGCGCGACACCCCATGGAAGCCGTCGCATCCGGCGATGAAATCGCAGTCCATGCGCCAGTTCCGCCCCTCGTGGCGGTACGTGACGTAGGGGCGTCCGCTTTCGATGTCATGGAGCTGCACGTCGCTCGCCTCGTAGAGCGTGATGCCGCCGCAGGCCGCGCGCGCGTCCATCAGGTCGCGCGTGACGCGCGTCTGGCCATAGACCGTCGCATGCTTGCCGATCCGGCGAAAATCGATGTGGCAGCGTTCCTCGTCCCAGCGCAGGTCGAAGCCGTTCATGCGCAGGCCTTCCCTTTCCGCGCGGTCGCCGACGCCCGCCTCGCGCAGGGCGGCGATCGTGGGCTGCTCCAGCACGCCGGCGCGGACGCGCCCTAGCACATAGTCGGCGCTGCGGTTCTCCAGAATGACGTGATCGATGCCGTGCCTGTGCAGCAGCTGGCCCAGCAGCAGGCCCGAAGGCCCCGCGCCGATGATGACGACCTGGGTGCGGCGTGTCTCTTCCATGAAATCGGTCTCCTGTCGATGATTTCCGTTCAGGGCTCTTCGAACGTGACGAGCCCCATGCCCGTCGTCATGGGGGCGTAGTAGTGCCGATGCACGCGGCGGGCCTGGCCGGAGAGCGCCCCTCGCATCACCAGCCACATGATCAGCTCGATGCCCTCGGCACCCGCCCGTTCCATCAGTTCCTGATGCGTCATCCGGGTCAGGCTCCCGGGATCGCGCTCGATCCGGTCCAGGAAATCCTGATCGAACCACGAGTCCATGGCGCCGAAGCGCTTGCCCTGCAACTGGTGGGACATGCCCCCGGTGCCCAGGATGACGACCCGCAGGTCGCGCGGATCGGATTCGACCGCCCGGCGGATCGCCTGGCCCAGCTTGAAACAGCGCAGGGCCGTCGGCAACGGGTGCAGCAGCACGTTCACGGCCAGGGGCACGGCGGCGACCGGCCAGCCGGGGACGGGGTCGAAACACAGGTGCATCGGCACCAGGAAACCGTGTTCCACGGCCATCTCCTGGCACAGGGTCAGGTCGAACTCGTCATAGACCAGCGATTCGCACAGATGACGCGAGAACTCGAAATCGCCCCGGATGGGAGGCAGGGGGCGCACCCCCATGCCCTCGTCGGCGATCGCGTACTGGTCCGCGCAGCCGACCGCGAACGTCGGGTACTTGTTGAAGAAGAACTCCGCGCCATGATCGTTGTAGACCATGATGGCCACGTCCGGCCGCAGTTCCGACAGCCATTCCCGCACGGGCACGTAGGCGTCGAACAGGGGCTTCCAGTCGGGATCGTTCTGCGCCCCGCGGTCATAGGCGCCGCCGATCGAGGGGACGTGCGATGTGCCGATGCCGGCGATGATCTTTCCCATGGTCAGCGCGCTCCCTTGCCATTGCGCGAGGCCAGGAAGGCCTCGAACGTCTCGCCGCGCATCTGCGCGCCCATCCGGTACAGGCCGTGCCCCGTCACGAAGCCCAGCTTGAGCAGGTAGTAGATGTTGCCGCCCGCCGCATTGAGCCCCGCCCAATCGCGGGCGCGGATCAGGTCCTTTTCCGCCTCGCTCAGGCCGTGCGCGGACAGATAGGCCTCCTCGTCCGCCTGGAACGCCCGGCGGTTGGCCTCGACGGTCAGGGAGTCGCACAGCTTGTTGATGCGGTAGCCCTTGCGGGATTCGCTCAAATTGAATATCAGGACGTCGGGAATGGGCCGGCCGGGATCCAGTTGCATCATGTCGCGCTCCGATCTGGTGGCGGCTTGTGCTTTTCAGCCCACAAGCCTTAAGCTTCAATCTTCAAGGAATGTGCCTTCATGATCGCGTCCCGACGGCCCGCTGCGAATGGACGAACGGGACCAATAATGGTGTTTTTCGGACATGGGTGCTTCGATACCGCTGTATTCCCTGTATGGCCAGATCGACACGGCGGCCGAGTTGCGCTTCCTGCACCTGGAATCGCTGGAATCCCGCAATCGCGTGTACGGCTGGGACATCCGGCCGCACCGGCATCACGATCTGTACCAGCTGATCTGGGTCGAACAGGGCGAAGGAACCGTCATGCTCGACGAACAGACCCTGTCGCTGCAGGCGCCCGTCCTCATCAGCATCCCTCCCCCGATCGTCCACGGCTTTCGCTGGCAGCCCGGCACCAAGGGCCTGATCCTGACGATCGCCGAAGGGTTCGTGGCGGACCTGGCCGGGCAGTCGGGCGACGAGGCCGTCCATGCCGCGCTGGAACAGCTGCTGACCATCACCGGGGCGGTCGACCCGGGCAGCATCGGCCGGCTCAAGGCCCTGTTCGACACCATCCTGGACGAATACATCCACGACAGGGTGTGTCGCGGCACCGCGATTTCGGGGAACGTCCTGATGCTGTTCGCCGAGGTGGCCAGGCTGCGCCACCTGAGCCTGCAGAAAGAGTCTCACGAAGCCTCGGGCAGGCTGACGCTCTACAGGCGCTTCAAGGAACTGGTCGAGGCGCACTACCAGGACCAGTGGCGGGTGGCGGATTACGCGCTGGCGCTGGCGACCACCGAGCGCAGCCTGCGGCGCGCCTCATTCGATCTGGTGGGCCAGTCGCCGGTGCGGATCCTGCACCGGCGCATCCTGCTCGAGGCCAAGCGCAACCTGCTGTACACCGAAAAGACCGTCGCCGAGATCGGCTACGACCTCGGCTTCGAGGACCCCGCGTATTTCACCCGGTTCTTCGCCCGCAATGAAAGCCTCACCCCCGCCGCGTTCCGGCGCTGCAGCCGGCGGGACTGATCAGACCGCCGTTGCGGATTTTCGCCCTCGCAGCAGGGCGTACAGGATGATGGCGCCGAAGGTGGCGGTGCCGATGCCGTCCAGCTTGAAGCCGCCCAGTTCGATGGAGAAATTGCCCGCCCCCAGGATCAGGGTGACGGCCGCCACGATCAGATTGCGGTTGTCGCTGAAATCCACCTGGTTGACCACCCAGATGCGGGCGCCGGCGATGGTGATCAGGCCGAACACGACCACGGCCATGCCGCCCAGCACCGGGGCCGGGATGGCCTGGATGACCGCGCCGAACTTGGGCGAGAAGCCCAGCAGCAGCGCCACCAGCGCCGCCACCACGAACACCAGGGTGGAATAGATCTTGGTAACGGTCATGACGCCGATGTTCTCGGCGTAGGTGGTCACGCCCGTGCCGCCCATGGAACCCGAAATCATGGTGGCGACGCCGTCGCCCAGGAACGCCCGGCCCAGGTAGCGGTCCAGGTTCTGCCCCGTCATGGCGCTGACGGCCTTGATGTGGCCCAGGTTCTCGGCGACCAGGATGATGGCGACCGGCGCGATGACGCTGATGGCATGGCCTTCGAACACCGGCGCCGTCATCTTGGGCAGGCCCAGCCAGGGCGCGGCCGCGATGGCGGAAAAGTCGATGGGGGCGCCGAAGCCCAGGCCATTGGTCAGCACCGCATACAGCACGCAGGCCAGGAACAGGCCCACCAGGATCAGCAGGCGCTGCACCAGCCCGCGCGTGTAGACGGCCACGCCGCCCACGCACAGGATCGTCAGCAGCGCCATGGCCGAATCGAACAGCGAACCGCCCATGGCGCCCTTGGCGGCGATCGGCGCCAGGTTCAGGCCGATGACGGCGACCACGGCCCCCGTCACCACCGGCGGCATCCAGCGATCGATCCAGTCGGCCGCCCCGCCCTGGCGGGCATTGACGAGCATGGTCAGCAGGCCGATGCCCGCATAGATCAGGCCGCAGACGATGATGGCGCCCAGGGCGACGCCGATGTTGGGATTCGGGCCGCTGCCGGCGTAGCCGGTGACGGCCACCACGCCGCCGATGAAGGCGAAGCTGGAGCCCAGGTAGCTGGGCACCCGGCCGCCGACGAACAGGAAGAACACCAGCGTGCCGACCCCCGACATCAGGATGGCCATGTTGGGATCGAAGCCCATGATCAGCGGCGCCAGGATGGTCGAGCCGAACATGGCGACGACGTGCTGGGCGCCCATCGCCACGGTCTGCGACAGCGGCATGGTCTCGTCGGGCTGCACGACGGCGCCGTCCGCCGTGCCGGATACGCGACGCCAGCGGGGGAAATAGGAAGTTGTCATGGGTGTGCGGCCCGGGGCCGTCCGGAAGGGAAAGGTGGAAGGTTAAATTTCGTCGCAAGTGTACGGCGCGACCCGCACACCTCGCAAGGCGGGAAAGGCCGCCCCGCGTCCCGGGGGCCGGAAGGGATCCACGCGCCGCCGGCCCCTATTCCGGGCGCGCCGCGTCCCGCGCCCAGGGCTCGTCCACCAGGGCGTCCCGCAGATAATCGATCAGGGCCTGGACGCGGGCGGGCCGGTTGCGCCCCGGCGGCGTGACCGCGTGCAGCGCCAGGGGCTCGACTTCCCAGGGGGCCATCACCGTTTCCAGCGCGCCGGACTGCAGATCCGGCCAGACCAGGAATTCCGGCTGCAGGGCCAGGCCCAGGCCCGAGCGCAGGGCGGGCATCAGGGCATCGGCGTTGTTCACCTGCAGGCGGGTCGGCATGAACTGGGCGAACTCGCCCTGCCGGGGATGCCGGAAATGCCAGGTCACGCCATGGCGCGCATAGGAATAGTGCAGCGCCTGGTGCGCCTGCAAGTCTCGCGGATGGCGCGGCCGCCCATGCGCATCGAAGTACGCGGGCGCCCCCACCAGCACGATGCGCACCCCGCACAGGCGCCGCGCCAGCAGGCTGGAATCCGCCAGCCGGGCGATCCGCAGGGCCAGATCGAAGCGTTCGGCCAGCAGGTCCACCTGGGCGTCGTTGAACTGCACGTCCAGCCGCACCCCCGGGTGCGCCCGCATGAACCCCGGCAAGAGCGGCGCCAGGCGCGCCAGTCCGAAGGACATGGGCGCGGACACCCGGACCCGCCCCCGCAAGGCCTGGGCCTGTTCCGTGACCTCGGCCTCGACCGCCTCTCCTTCCTCCAGGATGCGGGCGGCGCGCTCCAGGGCCGACTGGCCGCTGTCGGTCAGCGACAGGCGCCGCGAGGTGCGATGGATCAGCGTGGTCTTCATGCGGGCCTCCAGACGGCTGATGGCCTTGGACACCGTGGCCTGGGACACGTTGCAGACGGCCGCCGTCCGGGCGAAGGACCCGGTTTCCACCACCTTGGCGAACAGGGCCCAGGCTTCCAGGTCGGGCAGTCCTTTCATGGGGATTCCTTCTCTCGGGATCGAAGACACGGCATCGATCATATCAAAATTGGAAACAATGGAATTCCATTGTTGATCTTCTCAACGCAATCAGCCAATCTTAAACTGCTCGCATCTTCCAAGCTTCACAGGAGCCACATCATGATCGAACGCCGTCCCTACGCGAGTCTGGGCGCAGCCCACCACGGCTGGCTCGATGCGCGGCACCACTTTTCCTTCGCCGAATACCACGACCCTGCGCGGGTCCACTGGGGCGCGCTGCGCGTCTGGAACGACGACACGATCCAGCCCGGCAGCGGATTCCCCCCGCACCCGCACGCCAATATGGAGATCATCACCTACGTGCGGGAAGGCGCCATCACGCACCAGGACAACCTGGGCAACCAGGGCCGCACGCTGGCGGGCGACGTCCAGGTCATGAGCGCGGGCAGCGGCATCGTCCATTCCGAATACAACCTGGAACCTGGCGTCACCCGGATCTTCCAGATCTGGATCTTCCCGGACCAGCAAGGCGGCAAGCCCTGCTGGGGCACGCAGCCCTTCCCGAAGACGGATCGTTCCGGCCGCTTCGTGACGCTGGCCAGCGGCCTGGAAGGCGATGACGAGGCGCTGCCCATCCGGGCCCAGGCCCGGGTCTCCGGCGCCACGCTCAAGGCGGGCGAGACCCTGGAATACACGTTCCAGGACGCCGGCCGCGTCGGCTACCTGGTTCCCGCGATCGGCCAGGTCGAAGTCAACGGCATCCCGCTGGAGACGCGCGACGGCGCCGCCATCAAGGACGAGGCCGTCGTGCGGATCATCGCCATCGAGGACGCCGAACTGATCCTGGTGGACAGCGCCGCGCAGTGATGCCGCGCCGCTGACCCGGACACGCATCCCGCCCTCCGGGACGGGATGCCTTTTCCCCCTTCTTACCGCTTTCCTTTTAATCACCCTTTCATTGAACGCCATGACCCAACGCAACCTTGACTCTCTGTCCCTGATCGGCCGCATTCTGATCGCCATCCTTTTCTGGATCGGCGTCTCCGGCAAGATCACCGCCCCCGCCGGCACCATCGGCTACATCGGATCGGCCGGCATTCCGCTGCCGACGCTGGCCTACGCCGCCACGGTGTTCGTCGAACTGGTTCTGCCGGTCCTGCTGGTGCTGGGATACCGCACCCGACTGAGCGCGCTGGTCCTGGCGATCTTCTCGGTCGCGGCCGCCCTGTTCTTCCACGCGCAGTTCGGCGACATGAACCAGTCGACCCACTTCTTCAAGAACCTGGCCATTGCCGGCGGCCTGCTGCAACTGGCGGCCTTCGGCGGCGGTTCGCTGAGCCTGGACGCGCGGCGCCAGCAATAAGGACGAGCATCCCCACCCGGACCGGGCTCTTTTCAAGAGCCCGGTTTTTCATTCGGGATCGCGATGAACCCGGGGCTTGCGCTTGCGGCCGGCGGCCACGGCGTCATAGAGAGCGTCCGGGACCAGGCGCAGCAGGCGCCCCACCCAGGCCATGGGCCAGGGAATGACGCGATAGCGGTCGCCGGATTCGATCGCGCGCACGGCCTGCCGCGCGAAACGGTCCACCGGCATCAGGAAGGGCATGCGATAGGGATTGCGCGCCGTCATCGGCGTGGCGATGAAGCCCGGCGCCAATGTGACGACCTGCACGCCGGATCCGCGAAGCTCCACCCGCAGGCTTTCGCAATACGCCCGCACGGCGGCCTTGGAGGCGCTGTAGGCGCCGGCGCCCGGCAGGCCGCGCACCCCCGCCACGCTGCCGATGCCGACCAGGACGCCCTGGCGCCGGGCGCGCATCGCCGCGATGAAAGGCTCGAACGTCGCCACCATGGCCAGGACGTTGGTGTCGAAAATGGCCTGGAAGACCTCGAAGTCCTCGGGCGCGTCGGTCAGGGTGCCCGCGCTGATGCCCGCGCAGGCGATGACACGGTCCGCCGGGCCGTCGGCCTGGAAATCCCGGGCGGCATCCCGCAGGGCGGCGCGGTCCCGGACGTCCAGGGCATACACCCGGTGCCCCTGCCCCGGCAAGGCGTCCGCGACGGCCTGCAGCGCCTCCCGGCGCCGGCCCACCAGCCCGACGACGGCGCCCCGCGCCGCGTATCGACGCGCCAGCGCGGCGCCGATGCCGCTGCTGGCGCCGGTAATGAAAACCCGTCCGGGCGCTTCCGCCTGGACGGGTCGGGAGGATGCCCCCGGCGCGGCGGGGGCATCGGAGCCTGCGGACGCGATGGGGTCGCCCGCCATGCCGCGTCAGCCGAGCGTGGCCGCGTGCATGGCCTGCAGGCCGTAGACCTTCAGGCCCCCGCCATGGCGCAGGTACTGCAGGCCTTCGACGGCGGCGCGGGCCCCGGCGATGGTCGTGAAGAACGTGACGCGGTTGGCCAGCGATTGCGTGCGGATGGTACGCGAATCGGCGATGGCGTTGCGGCGCTCTTCCACCGTATTGATGACCATGGCGATCTCGCCGTTCTTGAGCATGTCCACGATGTTCGGACGGCCTTCCGTGACCTTGTTGACGACTTCCACCGCCAGGCCCGCGGCCTCGATGACGGCCGCCGTGCCACGCGTGGCGATCAGCTGGAAGCCCATGGCCGCCAGGCCCCGGGCGACTTCGACGGCGCGGGGCTTGTCCTGGGCCCGCACGCTGATGAAGACCTTGCCGGATTCCGGCAGCCAGGCCCCCGCCGCGATCTGGGACTTGACGAAGGCTTCGCCAAACGTTTCGCCCACGCCCATGACTTCGCCGGTGGACTTCATTTCCGGCCCCAGGATGGTATCCACCCCCGGGAACTTCACGAAGGGAAAGACGGCTTCCTTGACGCAGTAATGGATGGGCGACGGAATCGAGGTCACGCCCTGCTGGGCCAGGGTGCGTCCGGCCATGATACGGGCGGCGATCTTGGCCAGCTGGCGGCCCGTGGCCTTGGACACGTAGGGCACGGTGCGCGAGGCGCGCGGATTGACTTCCAGCACGTAGACATCGCCATCCTGGATGGCGAACTGCACGTTCATCAGGCCCTTGACGTTCAGGGCGCGGGCCATGAGCGCGGTCTGGCGCTTGATTTCATCGACGATTTCAGCCGACAGGGAATACGGCGGCAGGCTGCAGGCCGAATCGCCCGAGTGCACGCCGGCCTGCTCGATGTGTTCCATGACGCCGCCCACGACGACCTGCTCGCCGTCGGCCAGGCAGTCCACGTCGACTTCGGTGGCGTTGTTCAGGAAATGGTCCAGCAGCACCGGGGAATCATTGCTGACCTTGACGGCTTCGCGCATGTAGCGTTCCAGGTCCTGCGGCTCGTGCACGATTTCCATGGCGCGTCCGCCCAGCACGTAGCTGGGGCGCACCACCAGGGGATAGCCGATTTCCCCGGCCAGGGCCAGGGCTTCGCTTTCGGTGCGGGCCGTGCGGTTGGCCGGCTGGCGCAGGCCCAGCTTGGTCAGCAGCTTCTGGAAGCGTTCGCGGTCCTCGGCGACGTCGATGGAATCCGGGCTGGTGCCGATGATGGGCACGCCGTTGGCTTCCAAGGCGCGGGCCAGCTTCAGCGGCGTCTGGCCGCCGTACTGCACGATGACACCGGCCGGGTTTTCCTTGTTGACGATCTCCAGCACGTCTTCCAGGGTCAGCGGTTCGAAATACAGGCGATCGGACGTGTCGTAGTCCGTGGAGACGGTTTCGGGGTTGCAGTTGACCATGATGGTCTCGAAGCCGTCTTCGCGCAGGGCCAGCGCCGCATGCACGCAGCAGTAGTCGAATTCGATGCCCTGGCCGATGCGGTTGGGGCCGCCGCCCAGCACGATGATCTTCTTGCGGTCGGTGGGCGCGGCCTCGTCCTCGTCCTCATAGGTCGAATACATGTAGGCCGTGGTCGTGGCGAATTCCGCCGCGCAGGTGTCCACGCGCTTGTACACCGGGCGCACGTTCATCTGGTGGCGCAGCTTGCGCACCTCGGCTTCCGTGGTGTCCAGCAGGAAGGCCAGGCGGCGGTCGGAAAAGCCCCGGCGCTTCAACTGGCGCATGGTGTCGTCGTCCAGTTCGGACAGCGTGCGCTGTTCCAGGGCCAGTTCGATGTCGACGATTTCCTTGATCTGCGCCAGGAACCAGGGGTCGATCTTCGTCAGCTGGTGGACTTCGTCCAGGCTGAAGCCCTGGGCGAAGGCGTCGCCCACGTACCAGATGCGTTCCGGACCCGGTTCGCCCAGTTCGATCTGCAGGCGTTCGCGGTCGGTGGTCTTCTGGTTCAGGCCGTCCACGCCGACTTCCAGGCCGCGCAGGGCTTTCTGGAAGGCTTCCTGGAAGGTGCGGCCGATGGCCATGACCTCGCCCACCGCCTTCATCTGGGTGGTCAGGCGGGAATCGGCCTGCGGGAATTTTTCAAAGGCGAAACGGGGGACTTTGACGACGACGTAGTCCAGGGTGGGCTCGAAGGACGCGGGCGTCGCGCCGCCGGTGATCTCGTTGCGCAGTTCGTCCAGCGTGTAGCCCACGGCCAGGCGGGCGGCGACCTTCGCGATGGGAAAGCCGGTGGCCTTGGAGGCCAGCGCGGAGGAACGCGACACGCGCGGGTTCATCTCGATGACGATCATGCGGCCGTTGGCCGGATTGACGGCGAACTGCACGTTCGAGCCGCCCGTGTCCACGCCGATCTCGCGCAGCACCGCGATCGAGGCGTTGCGCATGATCTGGTATTCCTTGTCGGTCAGCGTCTGCGCCGGGGCGACCGTGATGGAATCGCCGGTGTGCACGCCCATGGGGTCCAGGTTCTCGATGGCGCACACGATGATGCAGTTGTCGGCGCTGTCGCGCACGACTTCCATTTCGAATTCCTTCCAGCCCAGCAGCGATTCCTCGATCAGCAGTTCGTGCGTGGGCGAGGCTTCCAGACCGCGCCGGCAGATGGTCTCGAATTCCTCGGCGTTGTAGGCGATGCCCCCGCCCGTGCCGCCCAGCGTGAAGCTGGGACGGATGACGGCGGGGAAGCCCGAGCCGCCCAGCTCGGCGGCGATGCGCTTTTGCACGGCCCAGGCCTCGTCCATGCTGTGGGCGACGCCGGATTTCGCGGATTCCAGACCGATGGAGGTCATGGCGTCCTTGAACTTCAGGCGGTCTTCGGCCTTTTCGATGGCGGCCGCGTTGGCGCCGATCAGTTCGACCCCGTGCTTGGCCAGCACGCCGTGGCGGTCGAGATCCAGGGCGCAGTTCAGCGCCGTCTGGCCGCCCATGGTGGGCAGGACGGCGTCGGGTTTTTCGATCTCGATGATCTTTTCCAGGGCCTGCCAGGTGATGGGTTCGATGTAGGTGACGTCGGCCGTTTCCGGGTCCGTCATGATGGTGGCGGGGTTGCTGTTGACCAGGATGGTGCGAAAGCCGTCGGCCTTCAGGGCCTTGCAGGCCTGGGCGCCGGAATAGTCGAATTCGCAGGCCTGACCGATGATGATCGGACCCGCCCCGATGATGAGAATGCTTTTGATGTCTGAACGCTTGGGCATGAGAGAACGGTATCGGTTATTTGGACGACTGGGCTTTGTGCTGGGCCATCAGGTCGATGAACTTGTCGAACAGCACCAGGATGTCGTGGGGGCCGGGGCTGGCCTCCGGGTGGCCCTGGAAGCAGAACACCGGCTTGTCGGTGAGTTCGAAGCCCTGAAGCGTGCCGTCGAACAGCGACACGTGCGTCACGCGGGCGTTGCCCGGCAGGCTGCCGCCATCGACGGTGAAGCCGTGGTTCTGGCTGGTGATGAACACCCGCCCGCTGTCCAGATCCTGCACCGGGTGGTTGGCGCCGTGGTGGCCGGTCTTCATCTTCACCGTGCGCCCGCCCAGGGTCAGGCCCAGGACCTGCTGGCCCAGGCAGATGCCGAACAGAGGAATGCCGCGTTCCAGCACGGCCCGGCAGGTTTCGACGGCGTACTGGCAGGCGGCGGGGTCGCCCGGCCCGTTGGACAGAAACACGCCGTCCGGGTTCTGCGCCAGGATGTCGGCCACCGGCGTCGTGGCCGGCACCAGGGTGATGCGGCAGCCGCGATCGGCCAGCAGGCGCAGGATGTTGGTCTTGATGCCGTAGTCGTAGGCGATGACGTGGTAGTCGGCGGATTCCTGGCGGCGGAAGCCGCGGCCCAGCTGCCAGGTGCCCTGCACCCAGGCGCCGGTCTTGGCGGTGGTGACCTTCAACGCCAGGTCCTGGCCTTCCATGCCGCCGAAGCCGCGCGCCAGTTCCACCGCCCGCGCGACGTCGTCGCCCACCAGGATGCAGGCGCCCTGGGCGCCGCGCTCGCGCAGGATGCGCGTCAGTTTGCGCGTATCCACGCCGGCAATCGCGACGACGCCCTGCGACTTCAGGTATTCGGGCAGGGATTGCGTGGCCCGGAAGTTGGACACGCGGGCCGGGCAGTCGCGCACGACCAGGCCGGCGGCATGGATCTGGCTGGATTCGACGTCTTCGGCATTGACGCCGGTGTTGCCGATGTGGGGATAGGTCAGGGTGACGATCTGGCCGCTGTAGCTGGGGTCGGTCAGGATTTCCTGATAGCCGGTCATGGCCGTGTTGAACACGATCTCGGCCACGGTGAATCCGTCGGCGCCTATGGAAACGCCTCGAAATACGGTACCGTCAGCCAAGGCAAGGATTGCTGGGATGAGCCCTGTGGACCCCTCAGGAAAGATTGACGGCAGCAAAATGGTACCCCGGTTGTAAAGTCGATATATAAACCTTCCTATTATACAGCCCGATAGGGGTTTATCCCCATGAACCCGGAATCCGCGACCTTGAAAATGGTCTAAAGTAAGAGTCTTTCACTGCTTTACCAGAGGGTCTTGTCTTCATGATTCACCAACTCGACGCCCTGCGCGCGCTGACCACCGTCGTGGCGGATACGGGGGATTTCGAAACGATGCGGGCCTACCGGCCCACGGACGCCACCACCAATCCCTCGCTGATTCTCAAGGCCGTGCAGCAGGACGCCTATCGTCATCTGCTGGACCAGGTGCTGCGCGACCATCCCTCGGCGTCGCTAGCCGAGCAGGTGGACCGGCTGCTGGTGGCGTTCGGGCGCGAGATCCTGGCCATCGTGCCCGGCCGGGTCTCCACCGAAGTCGACGCCCGCCTGTCCTTCGACACGCAATCCAGCATCGAGCGGGCGAAACAGATCATCGCGCTGTACGAATCCCACGGCGTCCCCCGCGAACGGGTCCTGATCAAGCTGGCCTCCACCTGGGAAGGCATCCAGGCGGCGCGGGCGCTGGAAACCCAGGGCATCCGCTGCAACCTGACGCTGCTGTTCTCGCTGACGCAGGCCATCGCCTGCGCCCAGGCGCGCGTGACGCTGATTTCGCCCTTCGTGGGCCGCATCTACGATTGGTACAAGAAGGCCGCCGGGTCGGACTGGGACGAAGCCGCGAACGCCGGCCCCAGCGACCCCGGCGTGCAATCGGTCGCCCGCATCTACGGCTACTTCAAGGCCTACGGCATCCCCACGCAGGTGATGGGGGCCAGCTTCCGCAACATCGGGCAGATCCGCGCGCTGGCGGGCTGCGATCTGCTGACGATCAGCCCCGCCCTGCTGGGCGAACTGGCGGCATCGAACGATCCGCTGCCCGCCGCGCTGACGGTGGCCGCCGCGAAGGCGAACGCGCCGGAATGGCTGGCCAGCAACGAAGTGGCGTTCCGCACGCAGCTGAACCAGGATGCGATGGCGACGGAAAAGCTGGCCGAAGGCATCCGGATCTTCACGGCGGACGCGGTGAAGCTGGACGCGCTGGTGGGACAGGCGACGTAAGCGGCGCGCCCGCCGGAAGTCCTCAGCCGTTGCCCTGCATCCGGCGCCAGATCTCGCCGATGTGGCCGGACGTATTGCTTCTGGCGACGAAGGCCACGACATCGACGCCGACCGACCAGCGCCCCGTCTGATCCAGATTCACCAGGTCGTGGGTGGGCTTGCGCATCAGCGATGAATCCGGAATCCAGGCCACGCCCAGACCGCTGGTCACAAACCCGGCCAGCACCTCCGACATGTCGGACTCGCCCAACAAGGTCCCGCAGAACTCATCCGCGGCGTTCTCCAGAATGGCCTCCACCAGCCGGTGGAAATAGGCGTTTGCCGAATAGTGGAAATAAGGCACCGGCTTGGCCTTCGTGCCGGGCAGCGCGAACCCCTTGCGGTCCAGCAGCTGCCGGGAGCAATACGGGCGGACCACGTCCGACAGCAGCACCGCCTTTTCGTAATCGGCCGCGTCCAGCGGAATCCGCTGCGTCGGCTGGTAGTAGTTGATCAGGATGTCCGCAGCCCCGGCCGCGAAATCGGCGGTCGTCTCCAGCACGCTGCCGACCAATGCCTGACACGTCCAGTGCCTGTCCCCGCCGCACCACATCTTCCACCACGTCGGCAGCCACAGGCTGGCCAGCGCATACGGCAGGGCGATGCGCACGTTGCGCTGGGCCTCGAACCGGACCGGCCTGACCCTGAGCCCTTCCAGCTGCGCGAGCAGCCGGTCCGCGTTCACCAGCAGATCGTCGCCCGCCTGCGTCAGATATAAAGGGTACCGGCTGCGGTCCACCAACTCCGTCCCCAGCCAGTTCTCCAGGCTCTGGATGCGCCGGCTGAACGCCGCCTGGGAACAATGGCGCAGCTCCGCGGCCCGCGTAAAACTGCGCACTTCGACCAGAGTCAGAAAATCCTGCAACCAGCGCGTGTCCATCGGGACCTCCGATCAGCTGAGGGGAACGTCATGCATTTTTTGCATTAGACCGGCAATAGCATACCAACCATACTGGCCCGGTACTCAGTCCGCCCTTAGCCCCAGGAGAGAATCGACATGAAACCAGCACTGCGCGCCGCCGCCAAGGAATATCTCGTCCGGTACGGCGGCGACAGCTTCCCGAACCTGTTCTGCGAAGCCAGGGGCGCCATCGTCAAGGACGACACCGGGCGCGAGATACTGGACTTCACGTCCGGCCAGATGTGCGCGACCCTGGGGCACAACCACCCCGCAGTCGTCCAGGCCATCGCCGAAGCCGGCCGGAAGGCCTACCACATGTTCAGCGGGATGATCCCGGAGGTCGTCGCGGAACTGGCCGAGAAGCTGGCCACGGAATGGATGCCGAAGGGGCTCACCAAATCCATCTTCATCAACACGGGCTCCGAAAGCAACGAGGCGGCGTTCAGGATGGCCAAGCTGTACACCGGCGGCTACGAGATCATCGCGGTCGGCGGATCCTGGCACGGCATCACCGGCGGCGTCAGCGCCGCCTCGTTCGCCAGCGACCGCAAAGGCTACGGCGTGCCGACCCCCGGCGTGTTCGTCATGCCCGAACCACATTCCTACCGCCCGTACATCTCCGGCCTGTCCGCCGAGGAATCCGCCCTGACCTGCCTGCAGATCGGCCTGCGGATGTTCGACATGGCGTCGACGGGCAAGCCCGCAGCCATCGTCATCGAGCCCGTGATCAGCGCCGGCGGCGTCCTGGTGCCGCCGCCGTCCTACATGCGCGCGCTGAGGAAGGCGGCCGACGACCGGAACATGCTGCTCATCTTCGACGAGGCGCAGACCGCCTTCGGCCGCATCGGATACAAGACCGCCTCGGAGATGTTCGACGTCGTGCCGGACATCATGAGCGTTTCGAAGACCATGGGCGGCGGGCTGCCGCTGGCGGCCACCATCACGCGCCCGGACATCGAGCAGACCAACTTCGAACGCGGCTACAGCTACTACACGAGCCACGTGTCCGATCCCCTGCCCGCTACGGTCGGGCTGGCGGTCCTGCGCACGCTGCAGGAAGAACGCCTGCTGGAAAAAGCCCGCGACACCGGCGACTATCTGCGCAAGGCGCTGCTCGATCTGCAGAAGAAGTACGAAGTCATCGGCGACGTGCGCGGCGCCGGCATGCTGCTGGGCGTGGAGCTGGTCGTCAGCCCGGACACCAAAGAGCCCGCGCTGGAACTGGGCGCCCTCACCACGCGCAAATGCTACGAAAAGGGCCTCAGCATGAACATCAAGCGGCGGCCGGAACGCGGGTCCGTCTGGCGCATCGCGCCGCCGCTCACCGTCACCCACGCCCAGATCGACCAGGGCATCGCGATCCTGGACGAGTCCCTGCAGGAAAGCCTGGACGAGATGACGCGCGGCAAAGGCATCGCCTGATCACGACACGCAAGACCACAACCATATCCTGATCGGAACAGGAGGAGACACCATGAAAATCCATTCAATGATCCTGGGCGCCGCGCTGACGGTCTGCGCCTTTTCCGCTTATGCGGCCGACACATCGAACACCCTGCAGAAGATCAAGGACACCAAGGAGATCGTCCTGGGCTATCGCGAGGACGCCACGCCCTTCGCCTACATCGACAACAGCCAGACGCCGACCGGATTCTCGGTCGACCTGTGCCGGGAGATCGTCAAGGGGATCGAAAAGGCGCTGGGCATGCAGGATATCCGGATCACCTACCAGCCGGTCACCGCATCGAACCGCATTCCCCTGCTGGCCAACGGCTCGATCGATCTGGAATGCGGCTCGACCACCAACACGCAGGAACGGCAGAAGGCCGTGTCCTTTCTGTACACCACCTACGTGACCGGAACTAAAATCCTGGTCAGGACCGATTCGGGCATCAACAGCGTCGAAGACCTGAAGGGCAAGAAGATCGCGGTCACGGCGGGCACCAACAACATCCGCGCGGTGCAGAAGCTCAACGAGGAAAAGCACCTGAACCTCACCCTGGTCTACGGCGACAGTCACGCCGTCAATTTCCTGCAGCTGCAAAACGGCCGCGTGGACGGCTTCTCGACCGACGACATCCTGCTCTCCGTCCTGCGCGCCCAATCCAAGGCGCCCAAGGACTTCAAGCTCATCCCCGAACAGCTGCTGTCCGTGGAACCCTACGCCATCGGCGTGCGCAAGGACGACCCGAAATTCAAGGAGCTCGCCGACGGCATCCTGAAAACGGCCTTCGACGACGGAAAATTCACCGCCATCTACGAAAAATGGTTCATGAACCCGATACCGCCCAAGGGCATCAATCTCGACATGCCGATGTCGGGTGAATTGAAGCAGCTCATGCAGCACCCCAGCGATTCGACGAATCCGCAGCCACGGCAATAGGCCCGGCCCCCGGCGGCGGCGCGTGCGCGACGCGCCGCCGCCGCGCCGACACAACCCGCCGTCCGAACCAAGCAGGCGGCGCCAGGAGGAGCCAAGGGATGAACTACCACTGGAACTGGGCCGTTTTCTTCCAGATTTCTCCCAATTACGGGGTCAGCTATCTGCAGCTGTTCCTGAACGGCGTCGCGGTCACGCTGGGGCTTTCCGCCAGCAGCTGGCTCATCGCGATGGCCAGCGGATCCGTCGTGGGCATCCTGCGCACGCTCAAAAGCTGGCCCGTGCGCATGCTTGCCCTGTGCTATGTCCAGATCTTCCGGGGCATACCGCTGCTGGTGCAGATGTTCCTGTGGTATTTCATCCTGCCGCAGCTCGTCCCCGCGCTCAAGGCCTGGGCGAACGACACCGATGCGGGCATCGTGCAATTCACGCTGGCCAGCATCTGCCTGGGGCTCTACACCTCCGCGCGGATCGCGGAACAGGTCCGCTCGGGCCTGCAGGCGCTGCCGCCCGGCCAGCCGGCCGCCGCCGCGGCGCTCGGGATGCGGCGCCTCCAGGCGTACCGGCACGTGCTGCTGCCGCAAACCTATCGGATCATCATGCCTCCGCTGACCAGCGAGACCATGAACCTGATCAAGAACACCTCTATCGCCCTGACCATCGGGCTGGCTGAAATCACCTTCCGGTCGCGCGAGATGGGGGAAACCACCTTCGCCTACTTCGAATCCTTCACCATCGCGACCTTCGCCTACATCATCATCGCGCTCGCCGCCAACAGGGCATCGGCGCTGATCGAGCACAAGCTGAGGCACCAGAAGACGGCGGCCGGACCGCACGCCGGATCGACCGGGCGCCCGCTGGCCTCGCGGACCTGAAGACGCACGGACGGAACGGACATGGATTTCTCGGTCATCTGGGACAACCTTCCCCTGCTTCAGAAGGGGTTCCTGTTCACGCTGGAGCTGTCCGCCATCGCGATCGCGGGCGGCTTCCTGATCGGCCTGGTCCTGGCGCTGGCCAGATATTCCCGCATCGCCGTCATCCGCATCGCGGCCGGGCTGTACGTGGACCTCATGCGGTCCGTGCCCCTGCTCCTGGCCTTGTTCTGGATCTTCTTCCTGGCGCCGCTGGCCCTGCAGTGGGCGACGGGCGCGGTGCGCCCCGTCAAGGTGGGCCCGGACAAGACCGCGATCATCGCCTTTATCCTGTTCGAAGCCGCCTATTACTGCGAAATCATCCGCTCGGGCATCAGTTCGGTGTCACCCGGCCAGTGGTCGGCCTCGCTGGCCCTGGGCATGTCCCGCCGCCAGATGATGGCGCTGATCGTGCTGCCGCAGGCCATCCGGAACATGGTGCCGGTATTCCTGACGCAGGCCATCATTCTTTTTCAGGACACGTCGCTGGTATACGTCATGTCCGTGACGGATCTCCTGGGCGCGGCGTCCATCATCGGGATCCGCGACGGGAACTTGGTCGAACCCTATCTGTTCGTGGCCCTGGTCTATCTCGCCATCAGCATCGTGCTCACGGCCGCCGTGCGCCGCTTTTCCAGGAAATCGGGCGCGCCGGCGCCCCATTTCGCCAGATAGCGGTTCCGCTCAGGTCTTGCCCGACTCCCCCGGCCCGGGCTGCCAGACCAGCAGGCGGCGTTCGGCCAGGGACACCGCGCCGTCCAGCAGCAGGGCGAAGATGGTCAGGACGACGATGCCGGCGAAGACCGTGTTCACGTCCAGCGTGCCTTCGGCCTGCAGGATCAGGTAGCCGACGCCGGCCGCCGACCCCAGGTATTCGCCGACCACCGCCCCCACGAAGGCCAGGCCCACGGACGTGTGCAGGCTGGAAAAGACCCAGCTGGTGGCCGAGGGAATGTACACGTGGCGCAGCAGCTGGCGGCGGGTGGCGCCCAGCATGCGGGCGTTGTCCAGCAAGGTGGGCGACACTTCCCGCACGCCCCGGTAGACGTTGAAGAACACGATGAAGAACACCAGGGTGACGGCCAGGGCGACCTTGGACCAGATGCCCAGGCCGAACCACATGGCGAAGATCGGCGCCAGGATCACGCGCGGCATGGAATTGGCGGCCGTCACGTAGGGTTCCAGCAAGGCGCTGGCGCCGCGCGACAGGCCCAGCCACAGGCCGAAGCCCAGGCCGCCCACCGTGCCGATGATGAAGGCCAGCACGGTTTCGGACAGGGTGATCCACAGATGGCGGTAGACGCTGGCATCGGTGACGAACCACGCCCAGATGACCTGGGCGACTTCGAGGGGCCGGCCGAAGAAGAAGGCGATGTTCTGGTTCAGCGAGGCCCAGTACCAGGCCAGCAGGATGGCGGCCAGCAGGGCTATTTGCAGCGTCCGCAGCACGGGCCGGGACAGTTCGTCGGATTTCATGATGGATACGGCTCCGGTTCAGGCCTGCTTCTGGCGTTCGTAGCCCTTGAGGACTTCGTCGCGCAGCACGGCCCAGATGCCCTGGTGCAGTTCAATGAAGCGAGGATGCATGCGGACTTCGGCCACGTCGCGCGGGCGCGGAATATCGATGGCGAACTCGCCGATCGGGTGGGTGTCGGGTCCGGCCGACAGCACCACGACGCGGTCACTCATGGCGATAGCCTCGTCCAGGTCATGGGTGATGAAGAGCACCGCCTTGCGGCGCGCCATCCAGAGATCCAGGACCTCGTTTTCCATCAGCTGGCGGGTCTGGATGTCCAGGGCCGAGAAGGGCTCGTCCATCAGGATGATGTCGGGATCACGGATCAGGGTCTGGGCCAGCATGGCGCGCTTGCGCATGCCGCCCGACATCTGGTGCGGATAGCGGTTCTCGAAACCGCCCAGCCCCACCCTGCGCAGCCAGTCGCGCCCCTGCGCCGTGGCATCCGCCGCCGCCACGCCGGCGAATTCCAGGCCGGCGGTGACGTTGGCCAGAGCATTGCGCCAGGGCATCAGGGCCTCGCCCTGGAACATGTAGCCCGCCCTGTGATTGATGCCGCGCAAGGCTTCGCCGAAGACGCTGACGCGGCCGGACGAGGGGCGCAGCAGGCCGGCGGCCATGTTCAGCAGCGTGGACTTGCCGCAACCCGTAGGGCCGACGACGGAGACGAACTCGCCGGGCGCCACGGTCAGGGTGGCATCCCGCATGGCCGTGTAGGCGGAGCCGTCGGGCGACGTGAAGGTGCACGTGACCCGGTCGAGCAGCAAGGCGGGCGTCTGCCCGGCCTGGCCGGGCTCCGGAGCGGTCTGCGGATCAGACATGCGGATACGTCTGGCCGGCCTTGGACGCGAACTGGTTGGTCCAGATGCGCGAGATGTCGATCTTGGTGCGGTCGAAATGCGGCACGAATTCCGCCAGGGCGTTCAGGGCCGTCTGCGGACCGTCCTCGGGCACCAGGCCGTCGGGCGACAGGGCTTCGCGGTTGCCCTTGAGGGCCAGCTTGTAGAGTTCGGGATCGCCCAGCAGGTAGGATTCCGGCACCAGCTTGGCGATTTCGTCGGGCGTGACGGCCTGGATCCATTTGTCGGCCCGCACGATGGCGTTGGCCAGGGCCTGGGTGGTGTTGGGATTCGCGTCGATGAAGGCCTGCGAGGTGTACAGGCAGCCCGAGGGCATGTTGCCGCCGAAGATCTGGCGGGCGTCCTTCAGGGTGCGCGTATCGGCGATGATCCGGATGGCGTCTTCCTTGGCCAGGGTGCTGATGACCGGATCCAGGTTGGCGATGGCATCGACCTGCCCGGAACGCAGCGCCGTCACGGCCCCCGCCCCGGCGCCCACCCCGATGTAGGACACGTCGCTGGGCTTGAGGCCATGCTGGGCCAGGAAGAAGCTGGCCATCATGTTGGTCGAGGAACCCGGCGCCGTCACGCCGATCTTCTTGCCCTTCAGGTCGGCCGGCGTCTTGTAGTCGGGCAGCGTCTTCTTGGAGACGCCCAGCACGATCATCGGCGCCTGCCCCTGCAGCACGAAGCAGCGGTAGAACTGGCCCTTGGCCTGCAGGTTGATGGTGTGTTCGAAGGCGCCGGAGACGACGTCGGCGCTGCCGCCCACCACCGCCTGCAGGGCCTTGGACCCGCCCGCGAAGTCCGCGATGGTGGCATCCAGTCCTTCGTCCTTGAAGTAGCCCTTCAGGTGCGCCACGGACAAGGGCAGGTAATAGATCAGGGACTGGCCGCCGACCGCGATGGTCAGGGACTGTTTTTCCAGGGCGACCTTCTGGGCGCGGACCACACCAGGCAATGCGCCCAGCACGCCCGCCGCACCGACGGTCTTCAGCAATTCACGGCGAGAAATCGGCATGGTGTTGTCTCCTTAGGATTGGATACCGAGCCAGCATGATACCGCGCCGGATTCAAACATGCGCAGCCGGAAGCGACGTCAATCGGACCGGCGTTCCATCAGCGCCCAGGCGATCGTGCCCGCGTCGACGTATTCCAGTTCGCTGCCGCTGGGCACGCCCCGCGCCAGCCGCGTGACCTTCAGGCCGCGGCCCCGCAGCATGTCGGACAGGTAGTACGCCGTGGTCTCGCCTTCGGCGGTGAAATTGGTCGCGAGAATGACTTCGCGCACCTGGCCGTCGGTCGCGCGTTCCAGCAGGCGGGCGAACTGGACCTGGTCCGGGCCGACGCCTTCCAGGGGCGCCAGGCGCCCCATCATGACGTAATACAGGCCCCGGTAGCCGTGGCTGGCTTCGATCATGTTCTGGTCGGCCGGCGTTTCCACCACGCACAGCAGCGAGGCGTCGCGATCCGGGCTCTCGCAGGTGGCGCACAGCGGCGTCTGCGAAAAGGAGTTGCAGCGCTCGCAATGGCACAGCCCCGTGACCGCGTCGCGCAGCGCGTCGCCCAGCTTCAAGGCCGCATCGGGATCGCGTTGCAGCAGATGGTAGGCCATGCGCCGGGCCGTGCGCACGCCCACGCCCGGCAGGCCGCGCAAGGCATCGATCAGGACCCGCAGGGGTTCCGGTTCGGGCAGGCCCGCCGCCATGTCAGAACGGCAGCTTCATGCCCGCGGGCAGGGACATGCCGGCCGTGACGGCGGACATTTTTTCCTGGGCGGTGGCTTCCGCCTTGCGCTGCGCATCGTTGAAGGCGGCGGCGACCAGATCTTCGATCATGTCGCGGTCATCGTCGAACAGCGAGGGATCGATGGCGACGCGCTTGACGTCGAACTTGCAGCTCATGGTGACTTTCACCAGGCCGCCGCCGGCCGCGCCCTCGACGATCAATTCGGCCAGGGCGTCCTGGGCCTTCTTCATGTTTTCCTGCATTTGCTGAGCCTGACGCATCAAGCCGGCAATCTGACCTTTCATCATGTCGATGTCCTGATTGAATAAGGGGTGGAAACGAAAACAGGGACTATACCGCAGGCGGGCGGACGGTCCCCGGGACCAGCCGGGCGGCGAACTGGCCGGCCAGCGCCCGGACCAGGGCATCGTGTTCGGCGGCGTCTTCGGCCGCCTGCTGGCGCTGGGCCCGGGCCGCCTGGTCCACGGCGGCCGCCGTATCGTCGCCCGTCGTGCCGTAGGCGACGTCCAGACGCAGCACCCGGCCGAAATATTCCGACAGCACCGTGCGCAGGCGATCGTGGGCGCCGCCTTCGGTATAGGTATGGATGGCCACGCGCAGCCGGATCTGGTGTTCGTCGCCCCCCAGCCATTCGCTGTTCAGCGCCAGCGCGCGCGCCGCCCCGGTGACCGGCAGGCCGGCCGCCACCGCGGGCCAGTCGGATGCGGTCAGGCGGGCGGGATCGGGAATCTCGACGGAAGCCGGCGCCGACGCGCCCGGCAAGTCCGTCAGGCGCACGGGCAGGTCTTCCTCGTCCAGGGCATCGGCCGCCGCCACCGCATCGAAATCGTCCGGCACGTCGGCCGTCCAGTCCTGGCCCGCCGGTTCCGTCTCGTCGGGCGGCGCGGCGGCCGTCGACGGATTGGCGGCCTGCGGCAGCGCATCGGAGTCAGGCATGTCCCAGGCGGGCGGCTCGTCGGAGGCGGACGCCGCGACGGGCGCCGCCGGGGCGGCAGGTCGGGCAGCGGACGCAGCCGGCGCGGCCACGGGGCCTGGCTGCGCCTTGACCGACTTCGCGGACGCCATCGGCGCGGCGGACAATGCGGCGGCGGGCGCAACCGGCGCGGCGTGAGCCCCGGCGGTCGGCGCCGTCGGCGCGGCGGCAAGGCCCTCGACGACAGGCGCAACGGCGGGCGCCGCAGGCGCGGCGGCGGACTCCGTCGACCGGCCCGCGGCGGGCGGATCCAGCCTCACGGGCGGCACGCGATCCGGCGGCAGCAGGGCCAGCATGCGTAGGCACGCCATGACGAAGCCGGCGTATTCATCCGGCGCCAGGGCAAGTTCCTGGCGGCTGTGAACCGCCACGGCATAGAAAAGCTGCACGTCGTCCGGACCGAGGCCGGCCGCCAGCGCCTGGACGTCGTCCGCCAGGGGATCGTCCGCCTGGGCATGCCCCAGGCGCTGCGCGATGGCGACGCGCGACAGCAGGATGGCCAGGTCGGCCAGGGCCGCCTGGAACGACAGGCCGCGGGCGGCCAGTTCATCCGCCACGGCCAGGATTCCCGGCGCATCAGCCGCCGCCAGGGCCCGCAGCAGCGCGACCAGATGGTGCTGGTCCAGCGTGCCCAGCATTTCGCCCACGGCGGCGGCCGTGAGATTGCCCGCGGCATAGGAAATCGCCTGGTCCGTCAGGGACAGGGCGTCGCGCATGGAGCCGGCCGCCGCCTGGGCGATCAGCCTCAGGCCCTGCGCATCGGCGGGAATGGATTCCTGGGCCAGGATGTGCTGCAGATGTTCGACGATGGCCGGCACCGTCATCTGCTTCAGATTGAACTGCAGGCAGCGCGACAGGACCGTGACGGGGATCTTCTGCGGATCGGTGGTGGCCAGGATGAACTTGACGTGTTCGGGGGGCTCTTCCAGGGTCTTCAGCATGGCGTTGAAGGCATGCCCGGTGAGCATGTGCACTTCGTCGATCATGTAGACCTTGTAGCGGCCGGCGGACGGCGCATAGACCGCCTGTTCCAGCAGCTGGGTCATTTCGTCCACGCCGCGGTTGGACGCCGCATCCAGTTCGATGTAGTCGACGTAGCGCCCGGCATCGATTTCGGTGCAGGCCTGGCAATGGCCGCAGGGGGTCGCCGTGACGCCGTCGGCGCAGTTCAGGGATTTGGCCAGGATGCGCGACAGCGTGGTCTTGCCCACGCCCCGGGTGCCGGTGAACAGCCAAGCATGATGCAGGCGCCCGGACGACAGGGCATGGGTCAGCGCCCGGACCACGTGGTCCTGCCCGATCAGGGTGTCGAAAGAACGGGGGCGCCATTTGCGCGCCAGAACGAGATAGCTCATGAGTCGGCCGCCGCCCGGAGAAGACAAAAGGAAAGGCGAGCCTGACTTCGGCACTGGTTCTGCACGGCTGTGGCTGCTTCGTTCCCGACCTGACCAGGTTCACCGCCGAACCATGCGAAGGGGCCCGCCTCTGGAATTCTAACAGACCTCAGGCACTTCGCGCCTGCAAGGCCGCCACGGCCGGCAAAGTCTTGCCTTCCAGGAATTCCAGGAAGGCGCCGCCGCCTGTGGAAATGTAGCCCACCCGGTCGGCGATGCCGTATTTGGCGATGGCCGCCAGGGTGTCGCCGCCGCCGGCGATGGAAAAGCCGTCCGACTCGGCGATCGCCTGGGCGATGACCCGGGTGCCTTCGGCGAAGGCGTCGAATTCGAAAACGCCGACGGGGCCGTTCCAGACGATGGTGCCTGCCTGGCGCAGCTGCTGCGCCAGCAGCGCCGCCGTCCGGGGGCCGATGTCGAGGATCAGGTCGTCGGGGGCCACGTCGGCGGCCTCCTTGACCGTGGCGGGCGCATCGGCGGCGAACGTCTTCGCCACGACCACGTCCACCGGAATCGGCACCTGCACGCCCCGCGCCTGCATGGCTTGGATGACGGCCTTGGCCTGATCGACCTGATCCGGCTCGGCCAGGGACTTGCCGATGGGCAGGCCCGCCGCCAGCATGAACGTGTTGGCGATGCCGCCCCCGACGATCAGTTGATCGACCTTGTCGGCCAGCGCCTGCAGGATGGACAGCTTGGTGGAGACCTTCGACCCGCCCACGATGGCCGCCATCGGGCGGCGCGGCGACTTCAGGGCGCGGCCCAGGGCGTCCAGTTCGGCGGCCAGCAGCGGCCCTGCGCAGGCCACCGGGGCGAAGCGGGCCATGCCTTCGGTCGTGGCCTCGGCCCGGTGCGCGGTGCCGAAGGCATCGTTGACGTAGACGTCGCACAGGGCCGCCATGCGGCGGGCCAGATCGGGATCGTTCTTCTTTTCTCCCGGATTGCAGCGGCAGTTCTCCAGCAGCGCCACGTCGCCGACGGCCAGTTCCACCCCGTCGACCCAGTCGCGAACCAGCCGCACGGGGCGGCCCAGCAATTCTGCCAGGCGCTCCGCCACGGGCTGCAGGGTGTCGTCGGGACCGACGACGCCTTCCTTGGGACGGCCCAGGTGGGACGTGACCATGACGGCCGCCCCGGCGTCCAGCGCCAGCCGGATGGCCGGCACCGAGGCCCGCACGCGGGTATCTTCGGTGATTTTCCCCTGGTCCAGGGGCACGTTCAGGTCGGAACGGATGAAAACGCGCTTGCCCGCCAGGGCGCCGGCCTGGGCCAGGCCGGAAAGTGTCTGTATCGACATGATTTGCCTTTTTCTGCGCGGGGCCCGTCTCGCCGGGCGATCAGGCCCGGCCATCGAGAACCCCGGAAACGGAAAAAAGGGCGGGTCGCCCCGCCCTCGCGCACCGCCTGGAGATGTCCGGATCGGACACGCCGGCGGGACGATCACCGGGATGCCGGCTTTATTTGGCGGCCATCAGGGCGACCGTGGTATCGAGCATGCGATTGGAGAAACCCCATTCGTTGTCGTACCAGGACGAGACCTTGACCAGGGAGCCGGAGACCTTGGTCAGCGCGGCGTCCACGGTGCTGGACAGCGGGCTGTGGTTGAAGTCCACGGACACCAGCGGTTCGGTGGTGTAGGCCAGGATGCCCTTCAGGGGGCCTTCGGCGGCGGCCTTGAGGATGCCGTTGACCTCATCCACCGTGGTTTCGCGCGCGGCCACGAAGGACAGGTCGACGATGGACACGTTGATCGTCGGCACGCGGATCGCGTAGCCGTCGAGCTTGCCGTTCAGTTCGGGCAGCACCAGGCCGACCGCCGACGCGGCGCCGGTCTTGGTCGGGATCATGCTGTGCGTGGCCGAGCGGGCGCGGCGCAGGTCGGAGTGATAGACGTCGGTCAGGACCTGGTCGTTGGTGTAGGCGTGCACCGTGGTCATCAGACCGTTGACGATGCCCAGCTTCTGGTGCAGCGGATACACCAGCGGCGCCAGGCAGTTGGTGGTGCACGAAGCGTTGGAGATGACCGTGTCGGACGCCTTCAGCACCTGGTGATTGACGCCGTAGACGATGGTGGCGTCCACGTCCTTGCCGCCGGGCGCGGAAATGATGACTTTCTTCGCGCCGCCCTTCAGGTGGGCGGAAGCCTTTTCCTTGCTGGTGAAAAAGCCCGTGCATTCCAGCACCACGTCGACCTTCAGCTCGCCCCAGGGCAGCTTGGCGGGGTCGCGGTCGGCCAGCACGCGAATCCGGTCGCCGTTGACCACCATGAAGTCGCCGTCGACTTCGACCGTGCCGGGGAAGCGGCCGTGGGCCGTGTCGTAGCGGGTCAGGTGGGCATTGGTTTCGGGATTGCCCAGATCGTTGATGGCCACGATCTGGATATCGTGCTTCTTCCCGTCTTCATAGTGAGCACGCAGGATGTTGCGGCCGATGCGGCCGTAACCATTGATGGCGACGCGAATGGTCATGAGGGATCTCCTTTACAAAAGCTGCTCGACCGTGGCCGCGACATGATCGGCCGTGAGGTTGAAATGTTTGAACAACACACCGGCAGGCGCCGATTCCCCGAAGGTGTCGATCCCGACCACAGCTCCGGTCGTCCCGACGTATTTGTACCAGGTGGCCGTGCCCCCGGCCTCGACGGCCACGCGCGGCAAGCCGTCGGGCAGCACGGCGCTGCGCCAGGCTGCGTCCTGGGCGTCGAACACCTGGGTGCAGGGCATGGACACCACCCGCGTGGCGATGCCGCGCGCGGCCAGTTGATCCTGGGCCTGCAGGGCGAGTTCGACCTCGGACCCGGTGGCGATGATGACGGCGCAGGCCCCCACCATGTCGCGCAGCACGTAGCCGCCCCGCGCGATGGCGTCGGTGGTGGAGGCGTCGCGGGCGACGAAAGGCAGGTTCTGGCGCGACAGCAGCAGCGCCGACGGGCCGCCGTCGTGCACGGCCATGCCCAGGCTGGCCGGGCGCGCCACGGCGGCCTGCCAGGCCACCGCGGTCTCGGTCGTGTCGCAGGGGCGCCAGACGTGCAGATTGGGAATCAGGCGCAGGCTGCCGGCGTGTTCGATGGACTGGTGGGTGGGACCGTCCTCGCCCAGGCCGATGGAATCGTGCGTGAAGACGTGCACCACGCGCTGCTTCATCAGGGCCGCCATGCGCAGGGCGTTGCGGGAATAGTCGGAGAAGGTCAGGAAGGTGCCGCCGAAAGGCAGGTAGCCGCCATGCAGGGCCATGCCGTTCATGATCGCCGCCATGCCGAATTCGCGCACGCCGTAGTTGATGTGGCGTCCGGCCTGCAGGCCGTCGGCCGTGCGGCGCACGGGCGCGACGCCCTTCCAGTCGGTGAAGTTCGACCCGGTCAGGTCGGCCGAGCCGCCCAGCAGTTCGGGCAGGAGTTCGGCGAACGCCGTGATGGCCTGCTGAGAGGCCTTGCGCGAGGCGATGGATTCGGCCTTGTCCTGCGTGGACAGCACGTAGGCGCGGGCGCGGGCGGCGAAATCGGCGGGCAGTTCGCCGGCCATGCGCCGACACAGTTCCGACGCCAGTTCCGGATAGGCTTCCGCATAGTGATCGAAACGCACCTGCCAGTCGGACTGCAGGTGGGCGCCGCGTTCGCGGCCGTTCCAGTAGGCGTAGACCTCGCGCGGGATGTCGAAGGGCGGGCGGTTCCAGCCCATGGCCTTGCGGGCCGCGGCGATCTCGTCGGCTCCCAGGGGGGCGCCGTGGACCTTTTCGGTGCCGGCCTTGGTGGGGGCGCCGCGCCCGATGACGGTGCGGCAGCAGATCAGGGTGGGTCCGCGGCCGCCGGCGGCATGGGTCTTGGCCTGGGTGATCGCCGCATCCAGGGCGTTCATGTCGTGGCCGTCGACCCCGCGCAGCACGTTCCAGCCGTAGGCCTCGAAGCGGGCCGGCGTGTCGTCGGCGAACCAGTTCTCCACGTGGCCGTCGATGGAAATGCCGTTGTCGTCGTAGAACACGATCAGGCGCGACAGGCCCAGCGTGCCGGCCAGGGAGCAGGCTTCGTGGGAGATGCCTTCCATCAGGCAGCCGTCGCCCACGAACACGTAGGTGTCGTGATCGATGATGTCATGCCCCGGGCGATTGAATTCCTTCGCCAGCAGGGCCTGGGCCAGGGCCATGCCGACCCCGTTGGCCAGACCCTGGCCCAGCGGCCCGGTCGTGGTTTCCACTCCCGGCGTGATGCCGACTTCCGGGTGTCCGGGCGTCCTGGAATGCAGCTGGCGGAAGTTGCGCAGTTCTTCGATGGGCAGGTCGTAGCCGCTAAGATGCAGCAGCGCGTACAGCAGCATCGAGCCATGGCCGTTGGACAGCACGAAACGATCACGGTCGAGCCAGGCCGGATCGGACGGGTTGTGGCGCAGATGGCGCGTCCAGAGCACGTGCGCGATATCCGCCATCCCCATGGGGGCGCCGGGGTGCCCGGAATTGGCTTGTTGGACGGCGTCCATGGCCAGCACGCGAATTGCGTTGGCCATGGCGGGATCGGGGGCGGGCAAAGCGCTCATAGGGTCTTTGGGGGCGAACCGGGCGGCCATTGCCGCAAGCCTCGCCGCATACAGGATGACAAAGCCCTGAATTTTACCACCCTGCCCGCTCCGGTTTATAGTCCGAGCATTCACGCCGCAGGGACAACCGCCCATCCATGCCCATCGCCCGATTCTTCTGCCCGTCGCCGCTGCAGGCCGATTGCCGGATCGAATTGCCCGAATCCCTGGCGCACCACGCGGTCCGGGTCCTGCGCCTGCCCTCCGGCACGGCCGTGACGCTGTTCGACGGGCGCGGCGGGCAGTACCCGGCCGTGCTGGACATCCAGGGCCGGACCGTGCTGGCCGACGTCGGCCCCCACCAGGCCGTCGACTGCGAACTGCGTGGCCGCCTGACCCTGATCCAGGGCATCGCCTCCGGCGACAAGATGGACTGGATCGTGGAAAAGGCCGTGGAACTGGGCGTGAGCGCGCTGATTCCGGTGGCGGCCGAACGCAGCGTGCTGCGCCTGAGCGGCCCCCGCCTGGAAAAGCGCCTGGCGCACTGGCGCGCGATCGTGCAGTCGGCCAGCGAGCAATGCGGGCGCAACCGCCTGATGGAAATTCTGGAGCCCGCCCCGCTGCGCGGCGGCCTGGAGCGGCTAAGCGGCGTCAGCCTGTTCTGCCATCCGGACGGCGACGCCGATTTTTCACAGGCCCTGCGCGGCGTGGAGGATCGCCTGAACCTGCTGGTGGGGCCCGAAGGCGGCTGGTCGCCGGAGGAACTGGCCCTGGCGCGGCGCCAGGGCCTGCAGGGCGTGCGTTTCGGACCCAGGGTCCTGCGCACGGAAACCGCCGGTCTGGCCATGGCGGCCGCCGCGGGCGCGCTGCTGGGCTGGTAGGGGGCAACCGGCCCCACGCTGCGCAGCCTGCGCCCGCTTGCTGCCCACCTCGCGGCCTGCATGCCGCTCGGATTCGCCAGGCGCCGTTTTCACATCAGGATTCAGTTTTCTTCGCGGCCGGAATACGGCGTGGGATCGACGCCCGGCTCGGGGGCGGGATGCGCCCCGGCGTGCTGGATCGCATAGGCGAACACGCGTTCGTTGTTCTGGCCGAATTCGACCACGTCGTCGCACACCGCGCGGATGGCCTGGGCATCGTCGGCCAGGGCCGGATCGCCCGAATGCAGGTGGCGGAACCACAGGAACAGCCCGGTCTTCTGGTCGCCGAGCGTGTCGCACAGGCAGTCGTACAGGGCATCCAGATTGCCGCCGAAGAATTCAGGATAGTCGATGGACTTCACCACCGCCCGCAAGACGGCGGAACGGCTGCGCGCGCGGTCGCAATCCACCACAAAAGCCGCCAGGCCGGCCTCGGCGGCCGCCGTCAGCGCATCCTGTTCGGACACAGCCTGGGCGTCGACGACTCCCTGGGCGAACATTTTGCCTATCTGGGCCTGACTCATGCGGGCCACTCCTTGAAAAAAGCGATGATTTCATCAGCACGGTTCATGCTATCCGCCCTGCCCAACGCAATCAGGTCCCGGGTGTAGCCTGCCTCGAACAGCAAATACGATGCCAGCGCACCGCCCGCGGCATCCGCCTTGCGAGGCGAAACCCCCAGCACCCGGAACAAGGTCTGCACGGCGCGCGGCAATTCATCGAGATGATCCAGCGCCATATCATCCAGCGAGCGGCTGGGGGCGACCATCAGGGTATGGATGGGCCGCAGTGACTCGCTTTTTAATCCATTTGCGGGGATTCGCGCAAGCAGCCCATTGATCCGCTCCATGCGTTCCATATCGACCGAGATGCCGTCCAGAAAAATATTGGACAGCGTATGGCCGGCGATCTGCGCCAGGCTGGGATAGGAAGGGCTGAGTTCGCGGATGCCGGGCTGCGTTTCGTCCTGGTAATTGGTGCCGATGACGAAGACCCGTTCCGCCCCCAGGTGGATCGCCGGACTGATGGGCGCCAGCTGACGCATCGAGCCGTCGCCGCACCACAGCGTCCGGTCGCCCATCAGAATCGCCCGCGCCGGAAAGACGAACGGGATGGCGCTGGACGCCAGCAGATGATCGACGCCGATGGGACAGGCCACCGCCCGGCGCAGGGTGCGCGTCCAGGGCAGGATGCTGCCTTCGTTCGCCTGGTAGAAGGTCAGGTGTTCCCCCGTCGTGTAGGCCGTGGCGGTGATGGCCAGGGCCTTCAGGTGCCCGCGATCCAGGTTGGTCTGCAGCCGGGAGAAGCTGAGCGTCCTGCCCAGCAGGCCCGCCAGAGGCTCGTTGTCCAGCAGGGAATGCGGGGCATGGCGGGCCAGCTGGGGGCGTATCCAGCCCAGGCCGAGCATGCCCAGCCACTGCAGGCCGGTGCGCATCAGGCGCGGGGCGTCCGAATAATAGATGTCGCGCGTATGCAGGGCCTGCCACAGGGCGCACAGGTGGTCGATGGCCCGATGCGGCTGGTGGGCGCGGCACGCCAGGGCGGCGGCGTTGATGGCGCCCGCCGAAGTTCCGCAGATGATGTCGAAAGGATTGCGGAACCGGGGATTGCCGCCGGGATCCAGCACCTGCAGGATCCCGGACAGCACACCGGCCTGGTAGGCGGCGCGGGCGCCGCCCCCGGTCATGACCAGGCCGATCTGCGGCCGATCAGGAGCGCCGCGGCTTATTGGCATCGACCACCGTCAGGGCCGCCATGTTGACGATCCGGCGCACGGTGGAACTGGACGTCAGGATATGCACCGGCGCATTGGCGCCCAGCAGGAAGGGCCCGACCGCCACGTTGCCGCCGGCGGCGGTCTTGAGCAGGTTGTAGGCGATGTTGCCTGCGTCGACGCTGGGGCAGATCAGCAGATTGGCCTCGCCCTGCAGCGTCGTGGACGGCAGGATGCGCTGGCGCAGCGCCGGGTCCAGGGCGCAGTCGCCGTGCATTTCCCCGTCGACTTCCAGGCCGGGATCGCGCTCGCGCACCAGATCCAGCGCCGCGCGCATCTTTTCGCCCGAGGACGAGCTGCCGGTGCCGAAGTTGGAACGCGACAGCAGGGCGACCTTGGGCTCGATGTTGAGGCGACGCATTTCCTCGGCCGCCATCAGGGTGATTTCGGCGATCTGGGCGGCATCCGGGTTGTCGTTGACGTGGGTGTCGGCCAGGGCGATGGTGCGCTCTTCGAGCAGCAGGATGTTCATCGCGGCGTAGGTCCGCGCGCCCGGCTGCTGGCCCAGCACTTCATCGATGAAGCGCAGGTGGTTGGCATAGGAACCCACGGTGCCGCAGATCATGCCGTCGGCGTCGCCCATGCGCACCATCATGGCGCCGATCAGCGTCAGGCGGCGGCGCATCTCGACGCGCGCCATTTCCTTGGTGATGCCGCGCCGGCACATCAGTTCCCAGTACGTGGTCCAGTAGTGATGGAAGCGCTCGTCGTGTTCGGGGTTGGTGACCTCGACGTCCTCGCCCAGGCGGATGCGCAGGCCGTATTTTTCGATGCGGGCCGCCAGCACGGCCGGCCGGCCGATCAGGATGGGCTTGGCCAGGCGTTCGTCGACCACGATCTGGACGGCGCGCAACACGCGTTCGTCTTCCCCTTCGGCGAAGACGATGCGGGATTTGCCGCCTTCGCGCACCATGGCGCGGGCCGCCGAGAACAGCGGTTTCATGAAGGCGCCGGAATGGTAGACGAACTGTTCCAGCTGGCCGGCATAGCCTTCCAGGTCGGCCAGCGGGCGCGTGGCCACGCCGTCTTCCATGGCGGCCTTGGCGACGGCCGGGGAAATGCGCACGATCAGGCGCGGATCGAAGGGCTTGGGAATGAAGTAGTTGGGGCCGAAGGACACGTCGTACAGGCCGTAGGCGGCCGCCACGACGTCGTTCTGCTCTTCCCGGGCCAGCTTGCAGATGGCCATGACGGCGGCTTTTTCCATGCCGCGCGTGATGGTCGTGGCGCCGACGTCCAGCGCCCCCCGGAAAATGTAGGGGAAGCACAGGACGTTGTTGACCTGATTGGGGAAATCGGACCGCCCGGTGGCGATGACGACGTCGTCGCGCGCGGCCATGGCGTCGGCCGGCAGGATTTCCGGATTGGGGTTGGCCAGCGCCAGCACCAGCGGGCGGGCGGCCATCTTCTTCACCATGTGGGGCTTGAGCACCCCGCCGGCCGACAGGCCCAGGAAGACGTCGGCGTCGCCGATGATGTCGTCCAGCGTGCGGGCGTCGGTCTTCTGCGCGAAGCGGGCCTTTTTCGGGTCCATCAGGACGGTGCGGCCCTCGTAGACCACGCCCTCGATGTCGGACACCCAGATGTGTTCCAGCGGCAGGCCCATGTCCATCATCAGTTCCAGGCAGCCCAGGGCGGCGGCGCCGGCGCCGGACACCACGACCTTGACCTTGGCGATGTCCTTGCCGACGACTTCCAGGCCGTTGATGAAGGCGGCCGTCACGCAGATGGCGGTGCCATGCTGGTCGTCGTGGAAAACCGGGATCTTCATGCGCTCGCGCAGCTTGCGCTCGACCTCGAAGCATTCCGGCGCCTTGATGTCTTCCAGATTGATGCCGCCGAAGGTGGGCTCCAGGCCGGCGATGATGTCCACCAGCTTGTCCGGATCCAGTTCGTTGATCTCGATGTCGAACACGTCCAGGCCGGAAAACTTCTTGAACAGCACGGCCTTGCCTTCCATGACGGGCTTGGATGCCAGGGCGCCGATGTTGCCCAGGCCCAGCACCGCCGTGCCGTTGGTGATCACGCCGACCAGATTGCCCCGCCCGGTATAGCGGAAGGCATTATGCGCATCGGCGACGATTTCCTCGCAGGCGGCCGCCACCCCCGGAGAATAGGCCAGCGCCAGATCCCGCTGGTTGGACAGCTGTTTGGTGGGAGTGACCGAGATTTTGCCGGGCCGGCCGTGCTCGTGATATTCGAGTGCCGCCGCGCGCAGGGATTCATCCATCGTGATGCCTTGATCGAGAGAGTGATATGAGGGGTGATGCCATTCTAGCCGCTTGCATGCGCCAGGGGTATGCCCCGGCCCGCATGCCGGTCATGCATCGGCGCCATGCCAGTGATCGAAGCGCTGCCCCTGCGCGGGGAAGAGCCCGTCGGGGTCGAACAGCGCCCGGACGGCCCGGTCGGCGGACTGCAAGGCGTCGCCCGGGCCGGGACGCTGGCCATACCGGGATTCGTAGGGCCGGTCGGCCGGTTCGCCCAGGCGTTCGTCGAAGACCAGCCATTCGACCCAGCCCAGCTCGCCGCCATGGCCCAGCAGCAGATGGGACAGGTTGAGCGTGCGCTCCGCCGCCGGACTGAGGGCGTCGAGCCGGTAGCGGGCGTCCCAGCATGTCCCCTGTCCCGCGTCCGCCGTCAGGCCGGCATTCAGTTCGAAAAGGCGCGGAATCATGGCCTGCACCCGCAGATTGTCCAGCGGCTTGCGGTTGTCCACCCCGAAAGCCCCCAGATTGGCCTGCGTGCCGTCGGCCAGCAGCACCAGGGCGTGCACCAGGCCGCTGGCGGCGGTCCGCCCGCGATCCCAGTCGCAGCCGCGGCGATCCGCCAGCCAGGCGGCCACGGTCAGATGAGGCGGCTGGTTGCGGAACTGCGGCAGGCCCGCGGATTCCAGTTCCCCGATCAGGCAGCCCGGCTGCACGAACCAGCGCGAGTCACCCGCCCCCAGCCGTTCGTGGCGGGACATGGCCGACCCCGGTTCCACCCACAGCACGGGCGCGTCGTCCTGCGGAGCGGACGAAGGGATGCCGTCCAGAGCCAGCGTGATGCCGTATTCGTGGCACAGGGTGCGCGCCTGGTAGACGTCCTGCATATGGCCCGGCACCAGCCGGGCGCTGCCGGCCGGCGTGGAAAAATCATAGACCTGCCCCTGGGCCGCCCGGCGCAGACGCGCCAGAAAGGCTTCCCAGGGAGAGCGTTCGGCACGGCGTCCGACCAGAAAGGCGCGGCGCGACGGTGACTGCATAGGGGCTCCTGGCCAAGGCTACAATTGACGTTTTACAGAATGCGGTAGAGATTCGTCATGGTCCGACTGGCCGACAGAACCGAACGCACGGTGCCATTCTACGCCGTGGAAGTGCTGAAACAGGCGCAGGCGCTGGCCGCCCAGGGCCGCGACATCATCAGCCTGGGGATCGGCGAACCGGACTTCACCGCGCCGGCCCGGGTGCTGGAAACCCTGAACCGGGCCGCCGACGCCGGCCTCAGCGGCTATACCGCGCCGGTCGGCATCCCCGCCCTGCGGGAATGCATCTCCCACTACTACGACACGCACTTCGGCGCCCGGGTGGATCCGGCCCGCATCCTGATCACCGGCGGCGCCTCCGGCGCGCTGCTGCTGGCCGCCCTGGCCCTGATCAACCCCGGCGACGAGGTCCTGATGCCGGATCCGTCCTACCCCGCCAACCAGAATTTCATCACCGCCGCCGGGGGCGCCACCCGGCTGATCCCCACCGACGCCGAACACCGCTTCCAGCTACGGCCGGAAGACATCGAAGCCCACTGGGGGCCGGCCACCCGAGGGGTGCTGATCGCGTCCCCCAGCAACCCCACCGGCACCTCCATGCCCCGCGAAGCCCTGCGGGCCCTGATCGCCGCCGTGCGCGCGCGGGGCGGCTTCGTCATCATGGACGAAATCTACCTGGGCCTGTACTACGACGAAGCGCCGCAAAGCGCCCTGACCCTGGACGACGATCTGGTGGTCATCAACAGCTTCTCCAAATACTTCCACATGACGGGCTGGCGGCTGGGCTGGCTGATGGCCCCGGCCGCTCTGATGCCGGCCATCGAACGCCTGGCCGCCAGCCTGGCCATCTGCGCCCCGGCGCTGGCCCAGCACGCGGCGCTCAGCTGCTTCGAGCCCGAAGTCATGCAGATCTACGAACGCCGGCGCCTGTCCTTCAAGGAACGGCGCGACTACCTGCTGCCGGAATTCGCGCGGCTGGGCCTGGACGTGCCCGCCGCCCCCGACGGCGCCTTCTACATCTTCGCCGACATCCGCGCCCAGGGCATGGACAGCTCGGAATTCTGCCGCCGCCTGCTGCACGAGGCCGGCGTGGCCGCCGTGCCGGGCCTGGATTTCGGCCAGGCCCACGCCAGCCGCACGGTGCGGTTTTCCTACGCCACGGGGCTGGATCGCTTGCGCGAGGCCGTCGCGCGGATGGAAGGATTTCTGGGAACGCTGAAGGCGCCGGCCGCGACGCACGCCCAGCCGCTGGCATAGCCGGTCCGCCTCGGGCGGCTTGCGCGCGGTTTTCTTAGTTCTTGCCGGGCGGAATGCCGGACGCCAGCGCGATGCGGCGCCGCTCGGCCAGCACGCTGGCGCCATAGCCCCCGTCGCTGGGGCCGGACGCCCCCACGTAGCAGGCCAGGCCGCCTTCGATCGAGCCGCGGCGGCGGATGCAGTCCGCCAGGATCTGCGCCCCGATGCGGATGTTCACCGACGGATTGAAGATGGAAGCCGGCCCGCCATGCGCCCGCAGCTTGTCGCGGTGCACCCGGCCCATGACCTGCATCAGGCCCTGCGCCCCGACCGCGCTTTCCACGAATGGGTTGTAGCGCGACTCGATGGCGATGACGGCCAGCAGCAGCTGCGGGTCCACCTTGCGTTCCTTGCCCACGGCGAAGGCCATGCGCACCAGCGCCCCGGCGACGCTGGAAGCGATGCGGTATTTGCGCGACAGGTAGCTGCGCAGGCCCTGGGCCTGGGCCGCCGTCACCCCGGGGATGGCCTGTTCGCCCATGCTGGCGGACAGCGCCTGCATGAAATCCAGGGCCCCTGCGGAGGCGGCGGGCGCCGCGACCTGCGGCTCGGGCTGATCGCTCGCGGCGGGCGCTTGTCCCGTCGCGGCGGCGGCATCGGCGGGCGGCGCCGTCGTCGTGGAGGCGTCCGGCGCGACGGCGGGCGCGGCGACGTCCGGCGCGGGCGGCTGGCCGTCGAGCGCCGGCGGCGCCCAGGCATAATCGGCATCGCCGCCGTAGCCCGCGTCGTCGGCCTGGAACATGGCGAGGACGACCTCGTGCAACTGCTGGGACTGCTGGCGCATGGACGGCAGCACCAGGCTCAATCCCAGCGTCGTCAACACGGCCAGCCCCAGGTAAATGGCGCTGACGTGAATGAATTCACCGACGGGGTGGAGCACGGCGCGCATGCCGTGCTGCAGGCGATCAGACAGCAACCCTGCAACCATGGATGCCTCCGGCAGCCGCGCGGGCGGGGGGAATGGTAATCTTTGGCACGACGACACTGTAACCTGATTGGCCATTTTCTGTGAAATACCGCGACCTCCGGGACTTCATCGCCCAGCTCGAACGCCAAGGACAACTGACCCGCGTCCGCCATCCGGTCTCCACGCAGCTGGAAATGACCGAGATCAGCGACCGCGTGCTGCGCGCCGGCGGCCCCGCCCTGCTGTTCGAACAGGCGCAGCATGGCGGGCGGACCAGCCCCATCCCGGTGCTGACCAATCTGTTCGGCACCCCGCAGCGGGTGGCCTGGGGCATGGGCGCGGACGACGTGTCGGCCCTGCGCGACACGGGCGAGCTGCTGGCGTCCCTGCGCGAACCCACGCCGCCCCACGGCATGCGCGACGCCTTGTCGAAGGTCGCCATGCTGAAATCCGCGCTCTGGGACATGAACCCGCGCCAGGTGCGCGGCGCCGCCTGCCAGGAAGTCGTGATCGAAGCCGACCAGGTCGATCTGAACGACTTGCCGCTGCAAAGCTGCTGGCCGGGCGACGTGGCGCCGCTGCTGACCTGGGGACTGGTGATCACGCGCGGCCCCAACGCCCGGCGCCAGAACCTGGGCATCTACCGCCAGCAGCTGATCGGCCGCAACAAGCTGATCATGCGCTGGCTGTCGCATCGCGGCGGGGCGCTGGATTTCCGCGACCATTGCCTGGCGCGCCCCGGGCAGCCGTTCCCCATCGCCGTGGCGCTGGGCACCGACCCGGCGACCCTGCTGGCGGCCGTCACCCCCATTCCCGACAGCCTGTCCGAATACCAGTTTGCGGGCCTGCTGCGCGGGTCGCGCACCGAACTGGCGGCCGCGCTGGGCAGCGACCTGCAGGTGCCCGCCCAGGCGGAAATCGTGCTGGAAGGCCACATCCTGCCGTCATCGGATCCCCGGGCGCTGGCCCCCGCCGCGCCCGACGGCGCGCCGCCGGCTCCCGACACCGGCTACGAGATGGCCCTGGAAGGCCCCTACGGGGACCACACGGGGTACTACAACGAACAGGACTGGTTCCCGGTCTTCACCGTCGAACGCATCACCCACCGGCGCCAGCCGATCTACCACAGCACCTACACCGGCAAGCCGCCCGACGAGCCGGCCGTGCTGGGCGTCGCCCTGAACGAGGTCTTCGTTCCGCTGCTCCGGCGCCAGTTCCCCGAAATCACGGACTTCTACCTGCCCCCGGAAGGCTGCAGCTACCGCCTGGCCGTGGTCTCGATCCGCAAGCAGTACCCCGGCCACGCCAAGCGCATCCTGTTCGGCCTGTGGAGCGTGCTGCGCCAGTTCATGTACACCAAGTTCATCGTGGTGGTCGACGAGGACATCGACGTGCGCAGCTGGCCCGAGGTCATCTGGGCCATGACGACCCGCATGGACCCCGTGCGCGACACCGTGCTGGTGGAAAACACGCCCATCGACTACCTGGATTTCGCCTCGCCGGTATCCGGCCTGGGCGGCAAGATGGGGCTGGACGCCACCAACAAGTGGCCCGGCGAAACCCAGCGCGAATGGGGACGTCCGATCAGCATGTCGGAGGACGTCAAGCAGCGGGTGGACGCCATGTGGGACCAGCTGGGGATTTCCTGATCCGCGTTCGTCAGGCGCGGGGCAGTCCGCAGGGACCGCCCCGTGTGTCCGGGCGCGTCACCGAGGCCCGTAACGCCGCCCCAGCCAGAGCAGCCCGGCCAGCAGCGCGGTTTTCAGGGCGAGACGGCGGCGTCCGCCGGAACTCAGCACCGAACCCAGCAAGGACCCCATCATGGGGTAGCGCCGCAAAATCCCCAGCCCCGAGCCCAGCCACCCCAGGCCCACCGCCCGCAGATGGTCGCCGGCCCGCGCCGCCAGCGCCTCGGGCTGCACGGCGCCCGCCAGACGGCAGGCGCTCCGGCGCACGGCCAGCCGCTGATAGCCCGCCTGCAGGCGCAGCAGCTCGATGCGCAGGCGGCGGTCCTGGATCGTGTTGTTTTCCTGATTGGGCGCCGTCATGGGATTTCTCCGGGGACGGCCGGCGACCGGGCCGGCTCGTCTTCATCCTCGCCATCCGCGGGCGACAGCCCGAACGCCCTGGCATCCTGGCGCAACACGTCCGCCGTCGCAGCAAACGGCGCCGGATCCTGCCGCAAGCGCTTGAGGAGCGTCGCGGCCAACCCCGCGCCCACGACGGCATACCCCAGGGCCAGCAGCCACAAGGCCAGGAAACGGTGTTCGGTCGGCCAGAAATACAGGGCCACGGTCAGGGTGGCCACCAGCAGGGCCAACAGGAGAAACACGGCCGCCGCCAGCAGCAGCGCCAGGCGTCCCAGCAGCCGGTCACGAACGTCCTGGGCCTCCAGGCCCAGGAGTTCCAGACGGGTGCCGAGCAGCGCGGCGCTGTGCGCGGCCAGGTCCGCCACTGCGCGGCCGAACGCGCCCATGGGCGTCAACGCCGCGACAGGAGGGCGCCCAGCAGCAAGCCGGCCACGCCCGCGATCCCCACGGCCTTCCAGGGATTGGCCTGAACGTATTCTTCGGTGTCGTGCACGACCTTGCGCCCCTGCTCGACCAGATTGGCCTGTGTTTCAGACAGCGCCGCGCGCCCCTGGTCCAGCGCCTGCAAGGCCCGGGCGCGCAGGTCGGCGGCCTTGTCGCCGGTGGCGTCGGCGGCCTCGCGCAGCAGCTTCTCGGCCTGGTCCAGGCTGGATTTCAGATCCTCGATCAGGGCGTCTCCGGCGGACTGGGTAGCAATTTGCTTGCGTGTAGCCATTCAAAACTCCTTGGATCAGGTCAGTGGAAACCCTATCCTACCTGATCATCCGGCATTCGGATGTCAAAAACTGTGTACATCTGCGGCAGATCAAACTGTTTTCATCCGCCAGGGCGCTTTATTCGGTCTTCTGCCGGGTGCCGAAAATGCGGTCGCCCGCATCGCCCAGGCCGGGAATGATGTAGCCGTCCTGGTTCAGGTGGTCGTCGATGGACGCGGTATAGATATGCACGTCCGGATGGGCGCGCTCCACGGCCGCGATGCCCTCGGGGGCCGCGACCAGCACCAGGGCGCGGACGTTGCGGCTGCCGGCCTGCTTCAGCATGTCGATGGCGGCCACCATGGAACCGCCCGTGGCCAGCATGGGATCGACGATCAGCGCCAGGCGCTGGTCCAGCTGCCCCACCAGCCTTTCCAGATAGGGCTGCGCCTGCAAGGTTTCCTCGTTGCGGGCAATGCCCACGGCGCTGACCTTGGCGCCCGGGATCAGGCTGAGCACGCCATCGAGCATGCCGATGCCGGCCCGCAGGATGGGCACCACCGTGACTTTCTTGCCCGCCAGCTTTTCCACGTCCAGTTCGCCCGCCCAACCCGTGATGCGCGCGGGTTCTAGGGGCAGGTCCTTGGTGGCCTCGTAGGTCAGCAGCGAGCCGATTTCCTGGGCCATTTCACGGAAATTCTTGGTGCTGAGATCCGCCCGGCGCATCAGTCCGAGCTTGTGGCGGATCAGGGGGTGGCGGATTTCGTGGATAGGCATGGCGGCTCGGTCGGCGTAGAGGTGGTGGCCTGCAGTGTACCGCCTCTGCCAACGGCCACGCATCCCCCGCCGCCGGATCAGTCCGGAATCACGGCCGTAACTTCGATCTCGACCTTGGCGCGGTCTTCGATCAGGGCGGCGACCTGCACCGCCGTCATCGCGGCATTGAAGCTGCCGATCAACTCGCGAAAGGCCTTGCCGATTTCGGGATAGGCCGCCACGTATTCCCGCTTGTCCGTCACGTACCAGGTCATGCGCACGATATGTTCGGGCTTGGCGCCGCCTTCGGCCAGCACCTCGACGATGTTCTGCAGCGCCTGGCGCACCTGGCCCGCCATGTCGTCCGCATGAAACACCCCGTGGGCATCCCAGCCGATCATGCCGGCCACGAAGATCTGGCGGCCGCGCACCGTCACGCCATTGGCGTATCCCTTGGGCCGGGGCCAACCCGGGGGAAGCAAGACTTGCATGGGGAAATCCTCCATCAATCAACAAGGTTCAGGTCGACGGACGGGCCGTTCCCGGCCTGTCCGGTTTCTCAGGCGGTTTCGTGCAGCTTGAAGCGCTGCAGCTTGCCCGTCTGGGTGCGCGGCAGGGATTCCACGAAATCCAGGGCGCGCGGATACTTGTAGGGGGCGATGCTGGCCTTGACGAAATCCTGCAGGGTTTTCTTCATGTCTTCCCCCGCCACATTGCCCGGCCGCAGCACGACGAAGGCCTTGACCAGCTGGCCGCGATCCGGGTCGGGCACGCCGATGACCGCGCATTCCGCCACGGCCGGGTGCTGCATCAGGGCGTCCTCGACGTCCGGCGCGGCGATGTTGTAACCCGAGGAAATGATCATGTCGTCCGTGCGGGCCTGATAGTGGAAATAGCCGTCGTCATCCATCAGATAGGCGTCGCCCGTCAGGTTCCAGCCGTTCTGGACGTATTTCTTCTGCCGCTCGTCGGCCAGGTAGCGGCAGCCGGTGGGGCCCTTCACGGCCAGCTTGCCGACCGTCCCCGGCGGCAGTTCGCGTCCCTGGTCGTCGACGACGCGGGCGAGATAGCCGGGCACGGGCTTGCCCGTCGCCCCCGGGCGCGCATTGCTTTCGTCGTGGGAAATGAAGATGTGCAGCATTTCGGTGGCGCCGATGCCGTCGATCAATTCGATGCCGGTCGCTTCCTTCCACAAGGCCCGGGTCGAGGCGGACAGGGCTTCCCCGGCCGACACGCACTTGCGCAGGGCGGTCTGGCGCAGTTCCGCGCCCCGGACGGCCATCGCCCGATAGGACGTGGGCGCCGTGAACACCACCGTGGCGCCGAAATCCCGGATGGCCTCGAAGAGCTGCGGCGGCCCCGCCTTTTCCAGCAGCACCACGGAAGCCCCCGCGTGAAGTGGAAACAGCAGCGATCCTCCCAGCCCGAACGTGAAGGCCAGCGGCGGGCTGCCGATGAACACGTCATCGGCGGTGGCGCGCAGCATGTGTTCGGGCCAGCAATGGCAGATCGACATCACGTCGCGATGGAAATGCATGGTCGCCTTGGGGATGCCCGTCGTGCCGGAGGTGAAGCCGAAGATGCAGGTGTCGTCCGCGGCGGTATCCACGTTCTCGAACACGGCGGGCATCCGGCGCATGGCCGATTCCAGGGAATCTTCTCCATCGGCCTGGAAATACTTCACATGGCGCAGGCCGGGGCTGGCCTGCGCGGCCAGTTCCATTTCCTCGGACAGGGCCGCGTCGCACAGGGCGTGGGACACCTGGCCGATCTCCAGGATGGATTTCAGTTCTTTGGCCCGCAGCAGCGGCATGGTCACCACCGCGATCCCGCCGACCTTCATGACGGCGAACCAGCAGGCCGCCAGCATGGGATTGTTGGCCGCGCGCAGCAGGACGCGATTGCCGGGCACCAGCCCCATGTCGCGCACCAGGACGTGGGCGATGCGATTGGCCTTGTCCAGCAGGTCCGCGTAGGTCCAGGCGACGCCCGGGGCCCGGATGCAGACGCGGTCGCCGCGGCCCTCGCGCACGTGGCGATCCAGCAGTTCCGTCGCGCAGTTCAGGCGCTCGGGATAGTGCAGGGCCGGCAGATCGAACAGGAATTCCGGCTGCTGATCCGAAGGCGGAAGGTTGTCTCTGGCAAAAGTGTCCAGATGCGCGCTGTACATGTCGTCGTCCCCTGTGCCGGCGCACGGCCGTCGTTGACCGCGATGCGTCGCAATTTAATTTACTTGCTATTAATTTAGGAATAAATTAAATCAATGTCAATCAGTAAAAGCCTGACGGCCGGGCTGCATGCGTTGTTTGGCCCTTCCGGCCGGGGCGCGGGCTATCGGGACGCGGCGCGCTTTTTCTTCGGCGCGGCGGGCGGTTCCGCGACCGCCTGGTATTGCGCCAGATGCACGCGCAGCCGCCCCAGGTGCTCGTACAGGGCTTCCTTGCTGGCCTGCGGCACTTCCGCGAACATCTCCATCAGCCAGCGTTCGTGTTCGGCCGCCATGGCGGCGAATTCGGCGCGGCCTTTCTTCGTCAGGCTCACCAGCCAGGAGCGCCGGTCATCGGGGTCTTCGGTGCGCCGCACCAAGCCGTCCTTCACCAACTGATCCGTCAGGCCGGTCACGTTGCCGCCGGTCACCATGAGGTTGCGCGACAGGATGCTCATGCGCAAGCCGTCCACGTGCCGGTCCAGCTGGGCAAGATAATCGAAGCGCGGCAGGGAAGTCGCGAAATGCACCCGGAGCAGCTGACGGATGTGCTGCTCGATCTGCGTGGAGCACGCCAGCAGCCGCAGCCACACCCGGGTATCCAGGTGATCGCCCATCTGCGCGCGCGCTTCCAGGCCTATGTGCTCTTCGCCCAGGGACTGCACCAGGCGAAAATGCTCGGCTTGGCTCGTCTTCACTTGTCGCTCTCCTTCTTGTGTCTGCATGACCGTGTTTCCACCCGCTGCCGGGCGGACCCGCCGTCACAGCGCTTCCACTTATTTTAATAATGAAATAAAAACCCTGCCTTCTTGACCCTATCAGCGCATCAGGCGACCGCCATTGATGTCCAGGCAGGCGCCGGTGATGTAAGCCCCCGAGGCGCCGGCCAGAAACACGGCGGCGCCCGCCACTTCCTGAGGCGCGCCGAAACGCGTCAGGGGAATGCTGCCGAGCAGAGTGCGTTGAGTGTCGGGATCCAGGCGGTCCAGAGCCGGGCTACGCACAGTGGCCGGCGCCAGCGCGTTCACCGTCACATCGTCACCGGCCAGTTCCAGCGCGAAGGAGCGGGTCAGCGCCAGAATGCCCGCCTTGGACGCCGCATAATGCGCTCCAGTCGCGCGGCTGGCCTGCTGCCCCGCCAGAGACGCCATATTGATGATACGGCCCCCTCGTCCGTGCGCGCGCATGTGTTCGCCCGCCGCCCGGCATCCCAGAAAGACGCCGCGCAGATTCACCGCCATGACATCGTCCCACTCGGCCACGGAGATGTCCCACAGCGAGGTCGAGGGCGTCCGGGCGGCATTATTGACCAGGACATCCACATAGCCCCGCGCGCCGGCGGCTTCTTCCAGCATCCGGCGCCACTCGGCCTCGTCCCGGACGTCGGCCATGATCGCGCCGATCTCCAGGCCTTGCGCCCGGAGCCCGTCCGCGACCGCGCGCACCGCCGGATCCACATCCGCGAGCCAGACGCAGGCGCCCGCCCGTGCCATGGCTTCTCCGATCGCCGCGCCCAGGCCCTGCGCCGCCCCGGTGACGAGGGCGACGCGCCCGCTCAGTTCCTCGCCCCGCGCGGCGGCGTTCGTCCGCATGGCTAAGACCCCGGCCGCCGGCGTTCCTGGGGGCGTTCCCAGGTGGACGGCCCGACGCCGCGCTCGCGGAGCCGGTACTTCTGGATCTTGCCGTTTTCCGTGCGAGGAAGCTCGTCCAGGATGTCGATGTAGCGGGGAATGGCGAACCGCTGCAAGCGGAGTTCGCACCATTCGATGAGCGCGGCCGGCTCCAGCCGCGCGCCGGCCTGCAGCACCAGCGCGGCCATGACCTCGTCCTCGGCCAGCTCCGAGCGCACCGGATAGACGGCCACCGTGGCCACATCGGGATGGCTGAGCAGCACTTGCTCGACCTCGTAGGACGAAATGTTCTCGCCCCGGCGGCGGATGGCGTCCTTGATGCGGTCCACGAAGCGGATCGCGCCGTCGGCCTCGCGCACCACCCGGTCGCCGGTATGAAACCACAGGTTGCGCCAGGCCTCCAGCGTCTTCTCGGGCATCTGGAAGTAGCCGCCGGAAAACGCATGGGGTTCCTGAGCGCGCAGGAGCAGTTCGCCGGCCTCGCCGGGCGGGACTTCCACATCGTCTTCGTCGGCGACCCGCGCCTCGAAGCCGGGCAGCAACCAGCCCATCGTGCCCCGCCGGGGGTTTTCCGGCGTGCTGGCCAGGACGAAATTCGTCTCCGTGGAACCATAGCCTTCCAGCAGCAGCACGCCCGTGCGCGCCTGGAATTCTTCCGCGGCGCCGGCCGGCACTCCCGGCCCCAGTCCGATCCGCACCCGGTGATCCCGTTCCGCCGGGCCTTCGGGCTGGGCCAGCAGGATCGGCACCATGGCGCCCAGCAGATACACGACGGTGGCGCCATGCTCCCGCATGGACGACCAGAAGCGCGATGCGGAGAACCGTCCTTCGAACACGGCCTGGCAGCCTGCCAGCGCCGCCTGCGCATAGGTGTTCAGCGCATTGATGTGAAACAGCGGCAGCGTCGTGCACAGGACGTCTTCCGCCCGCACGCCCAGCACCGTCAACGAATTCACGCCCCACCAGTAGTACTGCGCGTGGGAGCACAGTACGCCCTTGGACGGCCCCGTCGTTCCGGAGGTGTAGAGGATGGCCAGGGCGTCTCCCGGCCCCACCGGCGCCGCCTCCACCGGGTCGCCCGCGTCCGGCCACGGCAGCACGGCGGGCGGCCAGGACGGGTCGGCATGGACAGGCGTTCCGTCCTCGAGCACGCAAACGGCCTGCAAGGAAGTCGCGCTCCAGTCCACCAGAGCCAGCCGCGGCAGGTACTGGGCTTCCACCACCAGCAGGCGGGCGCGGCTGTTGGCCAGGAAATACTCGATCTGCGGCCCTTGGGACGCGGTATTGATGGGCACCGAGACCGCCCCCATCCAGCCGCACGCGAGGAAGACTTCCAGGAACTCGGGCCGATTGCCGCTCATGACGGCCACGCTGTCGCCCCGCCCCACCCCCAGCGCCTGCAGCGCGCCCGCCCGACGGGCGGCGACACCGGCGACTTCATCGTGGGACCAGCGCCGGCCGCCCAGCTTGACGGCGGGACGGCCGCCGAAGCGTTCCGCCTGCAGACGCAGCATGTGAGGCAGCGTCCGCCGGGCCGGCGGCAGGCGGGCCTCAGTCGTCATCGCTGCCCCCGCCCAGGTAGGTCGCCTGCACGCGCTCGTCGCACGCCAGGGCGGCCGAATCGCCTTCCAGGGCGATCTCCCCCGTTTCCAGCACATACCCGTGGTCCGAGCTTTCCAGCGCGGCCCGGGCGTTCTGTTCCACCAGCAGGATCGACACCCCATCGTCGCGCAGGCTGCGCACGATGGCCAGGATCTCCTGCACGATCAGGGGCGCCAGGCCCAGGCTGGGCTCGTCCAGCATCAACAGGCGCGGCTGCGACATCAGGGCGCGCCCCACGGCCAGCATCTGGCGCTCGCCTCCCGACAGCGTGCCCGCATGCTGCGCGCGGCGTTCGGCCAGCCTGGGGAAGCGATCGTAGATGGAGTCCAGCCGCCGGCGCATTTCCTCTGAACGCAGGCGCTTGGAATACGCTCCGAGGCGCAGATTGTCGAGCACCGACAATTCGCCGAACAATTCACGCCTTTCCGGCACCAGGCACAGGCCGCGCTCCACCCGGGCCTCCACGTCCAGGAGGTGCAGGTCCTGCCCCTCGAAGCGCAACGCGCCCTTGGACGGCAGCAGTCCCATGGCCGCCGCCAGCAAGGTCGTCTTGCCCGCGCCATTGGGGCCGATGACCGAAACGATCTGCCCCGGCTCCAGGGTCAGGGATACTCCGCGCACGGCCTCCACCTGCCCGTACGCCACGTGCAGGCCGCCGATTTCCAGCATGGGGCCGCTCATGCCGCGCCCCCCAGGTACGCCGCCTGGACCCGTTCGTCGGCCCGGACCACGGCGGGCACGCCCTCGATCAGCTTGGAGCCGAAGTTCATCACCACCAGCCGGTCGACCAGCTTCATCACAAAATCCATGTCATGCTCCACGATCAGGATCGTCACGCCGTCGGCGCGCAATTTGCGCAGCAGGTCGCCCAGATCCACTTTTTCCTTGCGCCGCAGGCCGGCCGCCGGCTCGTCCAGCACCAGCAGCACCGGATCGGCCGCCAGGGCCCGCGCGATCTCCAGGATGCGCTGCGTTCCCAGGGGCAGGCTGCCCGCCATCTCATGCGCCCGGTCGGCCAAGCCGATGCGCTCCAGCTGGCGCATGGCCTCCAGCCGGATCTGCTGTTCCTCCTGCCGGTTCAGGCGCAGGCCGGCCTGCAGCATCCCGGCCCGCACCCGGGCATGGGCGCCCAGGGCGACGTTGTCGAGCAGGTTCATGTGCGGGCGCAGCTTCACGTGCTGGAACGTCCGCGCCAGCCCCAGGCGCGCCACGTCCAGCTGACGCATGGACGAAATGTCGCGGCCCAGGAAATCCACCTTGCCGCTGCTCATGGGCAGGGTGCGGGTCAGCAGATTGAACATGGTGGACTTGCCCGCCCCGTTGGGCCCGATCAGGCCCAGGATCTCCCCGGCCTGGACGTCGAAGCTGACGTCGTTGACCGCCACCAGCCCGCCGAAGCGCTTGACGGCGCTCTGGACCGACAGGATCCGCGAGCCTTTTTCAGGTTTGGGGCGCTCGGGCAGCGGCGTGACGCCCGGGCCAACGTCCAGCGGCTGCGAGGACTGCGGCCGGGCATGCGCGCGGCGGCGCCACCAGCGCAGGACGAATCCCATCAGGCCGCTGCGCGCGAAGTGCAGCAGCAGGATGAACAGCAGGGCGAAGGCGATCGCATCGAGCTGCCCGGCCTGGTCCGTCAGCAGCGGCAGCACGTCCTGCAAGGCGTTCTTCAGCACCAGGACCACGCCCGAACCCACCAGCGCGCCCAGCAGGCTGCCCAGGCCGCCGGCCACCGCCATCAACAGATATTCGATGCTGGCATGCACGTCGAACGGGGACGGGCTGACGAAACGGTTCATGTGCGCGTACAGCCAGCCCGCGATGCCCGCCAGCAGGGCCGCGATCACGAACAGCGACAGCCGGATCCTATAGGCGTCGGCGCCCACGCTGGCCAGCAGGGTGGAGCCTCCCCGCAGGCCGCGGATGGCCCGGCCCGGGCGGGAATTGAGCAGGTTGCGGCTGAACAGGAATGCCAGCCCCACGATCACCCAGACCAGGTAATACATGTGGTGGGGATCGATCAGCGACCAGGAGCCGATGGAGATGGCCGGAATGTTGGACAAGCCTGTATGCCGGCCCAGGCCCTCGATGTTCCCGAACAGCATGGCGATGGACAAGCCCCACGCGATCGTGGACAGGGCCAGGAAATGCCCGCCCAGCCGCAGCGTGAGCATGCCGATCACCAGGGCCGACAGGCCGGTCAGCAGCAAGGCGAACACCAGCCCCGCCCAAGGCGACATGCCCTGGGCCGTGGTCAACCAGGCGCTGGCGTAGGCGGCGATGCCCACGAACGCCGCCTGCCCGAAGGAGATCGCGCCTCCCACGCCGGTCAGCAGGATCAGGCCCAGGGCCACCAGGGCGCTGATGCCGATTTCATTGAGCAGGGAGACGGTGAAGTTCCCGGCGGGCACAGGGGCCAGCGCGATGATGACGACCAGGGCGGCGACCCAGCGCGTCGATGTGCTGATGCGGCTCATTGGTCGATCTCCTCGATTTCTTCTTCCTGGTTCTTGGCCATGTACGATCGCATCATCAGGACCGGGATCAAGAGGCTGAAGACGATGGCGTCCTTGAGCGCGCCGCTCCAGAAGGAGGCGAAGCTCTCGAAGATGCCGACCGCCAGCGCCCCCAGGGCGGTGGCCGGGTAGCTCACCAGGCCGCCGATGATGGCCGCCACGAAAGCCTTGAGGCCGATGATGAAGCCCGAGTCGTAGTACATGGTCGTCACCGGCGCGATCAGCACGCCGATGAAGCCGCCCAGCAGGGATGCGCATCCATAGGCCAGCATGGCGGTGCGGGCCGGGCGGATGCCCACCAGCCGCGCGCCCACCCGGTTGATGGCCGTGGCGCGCAGGGCCTTGCCCATCGACGTTCGTTCGAACACCAGGAAAAACAGGCCGCTGACGATGATGGCCACGCCCACCATCAGCACCACCTGGCCGCTGACCGTGAACCCGTCGGCCAGCGTCAGGGATCCGCTTGCCAGGGGGCTGGTGCGCGAGCCTTCGGGACCGAAGAACAGCAGGCCTAGGCCGGACAGGAGGAATTCCAGCGCCAGGGCCACGATCAGCAGGACCAGGACCGATGCGTCCGCGATGGGCTGGAAAACCACGCGCGCCAGCAGCGGTCCGATCGGCACGACCAGCAGGATCGAGACGGCGACCTGAATGGCCGCGGGCGCCCCCTGGTGGGCCACCATCCAGGCCATCGCGCACGGCACCAGCGGCAGAATGCCCCAGACCAGCACCGCCTTGGGGGCGTGCCGGAATTCCCGCCGGCGCGCCAGGCTGCCCAATTCGGTCAGCAAGGCGATCAGCGCCAGGAAGGCCACCAATCCTATCGTCGGCGGCACGCGGCCGGTTTCGAAAGCCGCCAGGCTCAGGGCCGCGAAGACGGCAATGTCGCCGAAGGGCACGAACACCACCCGGGTCACGGAGAAAATCAGTACCAAACCCAGGCCGGCCAACAGATAAATGGCTCCGTTGGCCAGTCCGTCCACCCCCAGGATCAGGGCAATGTCCCATGTCATGATTGAGCAATCCTTCGGTTAGTCTTCAACATCATGGCGTTCACTCCATGGCGGCCGGCCATCAGGGGGCCAGCTTCCAGCGGCCGTCCTGCAATTCGACGATCACACGGGCCCGCGCGTCCACGCCGGTCAGTTCCCCGGGCTTCAGGTTGTAGACGCCGTGGGTGCCGACCAGCTCTTTGGTTGAGAAAATGGCGTCGCGCAAGGCGGTGCGGAAAGCCGGCGTGCCGGGTTCGGCCCCCGTCTTGTCCATGGCCCGGCGCGCCGCGTCGAGAAACACGAGCCAGCCATCGAAGGCATACGCTGAGAAGGCGTCGGTGGTGGGCTCGTGATTGACCTTCTGGTAGATGTCGCGGAATTCGAGAGCGATCTTCTTGGTCGGATAGTCGTCGGGCAATTGTTCGGCGACGATCACCGGTCCCGTCGGCATGATGGCGCCATTGCCGGCGGCCCCCACGACCCGGACGAAGTCGGCGTTGATCAGGCCGTGCTGGCCATAGACCTTGCCCCGATAGCCTCGTTCGGCCAGCGCCAGGAACGGCAGGGCGCCGGGCGTGCCCGCGCCGCCGGTCATCACGGCATCCGGACGCTTGGACAGCAGGCGCAGGACCTGCCCCATCACGGAGGCATCCGAACGCGCGTAGCGCTCGTCATCCACCACCTGGATGCCGGCCTTGCCGCTGGCCTTCGCCAGGGCGTCGTGGACCAGATCGCCCCAGGCATCGGAGAAGCCGATATAGCCCACCGTCTTGACGCCGTCCTTGCTCATGCGATCCACCACCGCATCGACCATGAGCTGGGTCGGCTGGGCAACCGTCATCACCCAGGGATTCTTGGCCGGATCCACCGAGATGGGCGTCACCCCGATCATGGGCACTCCGGCGTCACGGCCCACCTGCGCCATGGCGATGGCCGAAGGCACGCCCGACGTGCCGATCAGCACGTCCACCTTGTCCTCGTTCACCAGCTTGCGGGCATTGCGCCCCGCCGTGGAGGGATCCGAGCCGTCGTCGAGCACGATGAGCTGTATCTTGCGGCCCTCCACCTGGTCCTGGTAGGCCAGCCCGGCCTTCAGCCCCTTGGAATAAGGCACGCCGATGGACGAATTCGGCCCCGACAGGGAAACGCTCAACCCGACTTTCAGGTCCCGGGCCTGCGCCGTCAGGCACGGAACAGACACCAGGGAAGCGACGGCCAGCCCGCAGCCAATCAGATGCTTTATGTTCTTCATGATCCGTCTCCGGTAATTTTGTCTCTCGACACGCGGGCCGTTCCCGGCAAGCGCGATCGCTATACGCTCGTTTCCATCCATCTGGCCCAGGCGCGGAACTGGTTGCGCATCAGCAATTCGTTGGTGCCATTGGTATCCGCCGTCTGTTCCCGCGGCTCGCCGGCCGCCCATCCGCGATGCAGGCTGACCCACTCGTTGCCCTCGGCGTGCAGGCCGCGCTGCATGCGTTCGAACAGATGGACGTCGTCGTGCGCCACCACGGACATGGGCGAAAAAACCAGGCGGTTGTAATTGACGGAACGCTGCAGCAGCACGTCGGGCGCGCCTTCCGCGCGAAAGCTCCAGGCCTCCACCAGGGTGCGGTCCACGGCCAGCGGCCGGATGACCCGCATCACCTGGGGCGATCCTTTGACGGACAGGCTCGGGAACAGGACCGCGTTCTGGGGCGAGAACCGCAGGACCTGATCGGCGCGCTCGGCGCCTAGGGCCTGGTTCAGGGCGGCTTCGTAATCGGCCAGCTGGGCATAGTTCGAATGGATGCTGAAGGCCGTCCCGAGCACGCTATGGCCGTTGGGAAACACGCGGCCGCCCATGCGGTCGAAAAAATCGTAGCCGGCGCCGAACGGCAGGATCTGCTCCATGGCCATCGGCTTGGGCGCATCGGCGGGCTGTCCCTGCCAGACCGCCTCGGCCGCCGCCGTCGCCGACTCGTGAGTCGACATGGGGTGGACCGTATCGTTGATGTTCTCCAGGTACATCTTCCAGTTGCAGCGGATGACGTTGCGCAGGACGCCGCCCGCCACCGTCAGGCGCCGTTCGGGAGAGCGATCCACCATGTCGTCCAGGGACTGCAGGCTGGGGCCGAAGTACGTTTCGAAATCGGGGCCTTCGGGCGCCAGGCGCACGAAGACGAAATCGCGGTAGACCCGGGACGCGGCGACCCGGCTCAGGCCATGGCCGGATTCGCAATCCGCCAGGCCTGTGCCTTCATAGCCCGGCTTCAGCGGCACGGCCAGCGGCGAACCGTCCAGCCGGTACGTCCAGGCGTGATACGGACAGCGCAGGAAGCGGCCCGCATTGCCGCACGGATCCGAACACAGCTGGGCGCCCTTGTGCGCGCAGCGGTTGTACAGCACCGCCACGCCGCCGTCGGGCTGGCGCACCATCAACAGGGGTCGGCCCGCGATGTCCAGCGTGCGATAGTCGCCGGCATCGGGAATTTCGCTGGCATGGCCGGCGTATTGCCAGGTGCGGGCGAAAAAGCGCTCCCGTTCCAGTTCGAACAGTTCGGGATCGACGTAGAGGTCGCGGTGCACGCGCCGGTCCTGCACCAGGGCGCGCACGGCATCGGGATCTTCGCGGTATCTGGACATGGGTTCTCCTTCTCCGGGTCAATCCCGTGGCGTCACTGAGCCAGCTTCCAGTGGCCTTTTTCCATGCGCACCACCACCACGGCGCGCTGGTCCGACCCATAGCGGCTGTTGGACGAGAAGTTGTAGATGCCATGCGTGCCGACCACGTCGTGCGTGGACAGGATGGCTTCTTTCAGGGACTGCCGGTAGGCTTCGGTCCCGGGCTCGCCGGTCGCCCGCTTGGCGGCGTCGGCCAGGACCAGGTAGGCGTCGTAGGTGTAGGCGGAGAACGCATCCACGGGCGCCGAGCCATTGGTCTTTTCATAGGCTGCGCGAAAATCCATGGAAACGGCGCGGATGGGATTGTCCTTGGGCAGCTGTTCGGCAACCAGCACCGGGCCGCTGGGGACCTCCAGGCCTTCGATGGCGCTGCCGGCCACGCGCACGAAATCGGCGTTGATCAGGCCGTGCGTGCCATAAATGCGGCCCTGGTAATTGCGCTTCGCCAGTTCCAGGTAGGGCAAGGCGCCCGGCGTGCCGGAATTCCCGGCGAACACCGCGTCGGGACGCTTGGCGACGATCTTGAGGATCTGGCCGGCGACGGACATGTCGCCGCGCGCATAGCGTTCATTGGCCACGACCTCGATGCCCTTGTCCCGGGCGCTCTGGACCAGGCAGTCGTAGGCGATGTCGCCCAGGGCGTCCGAGAAACCGATGAAGGCCACGGTTTTCACGCCCGAGACCTTCATGCGGTCGACCACCGCCGACACCATCAGGCAAAACGGCTGCGACACCGACACCGTCCAGTCGTTTTCCTTGCCCGGCAGGGAAAGCGGGGTCGGCGAGATCAGGGGCACCTTCAGGTCGCGGGCGACGCCCGCGATCGCCATGGCGCCCGGCACGCCGGAAGTGCCGATCAGCACGTCCACCTTGTCCTCGGCCGCCAGCTTGCGCGCATTGCGCGCCGCCGTCGTCGGATCGGAGGCGTCATCCAGCACGATCAGATCCACTTGATGGCCCGCAATCACGGGATGTTCGGCGTGCGCCGCGCGAATGCCCTTTTCGTAAGGCACCCCCAGCGCGGAAACGGGGCCGGAGAGCGAACTGATGACGCCGACCTTGAGGTTCGCCCCCATCGCCGGATAGGACAATGCGGTTGCAGCCGCCAGGACTGCCGTGGGAAGGATGCGCGCAAGCATAGGAGTCTCCGATCAGGGTTGCAGGACCCACTTGCCGTTTTCGAGCTTCACGATGACCCGCGAGCGCTCGTCGGAACCATAGCGGCTGTCCGGCTTGAAGTTGTACACGCCATGGGTGCCCACCAGTTCCTTGGTGCTGGTGATGGCGTCGCGCAGGGCCACGCGGAACTCGGGAGTCCCCGGCTGGGCTTTGGCGGTTGCGCGCTTGGCCGCATCCAGGAAAATCAGCCAGGCATCGAAGGAATAGGCGGAAAAGGCATCCACGGCCGGTTCCCCGTTGGCCTGCTGATAGGCCTTGTGGAATTCCAGGGCCACCTTGCGGATCGGATTATTTTCAGGCAGTTGATCGGCCACGATGACGGGGCCGGTCGGCGCGAGCAGGCCGTTCACGGCACTGCCGCCCACCCGCACGAAATCCGGGTTGATGAGGGCGTGGGTGCCATAGATCTGGCCCTTGTAGCCCCGCTGCGCCAGTTCCAGGTAAGGCAGCGCCCCGGGCGTCCCGGACGTACCCGTGATCACGGCATCCGGACGCTTGGCCACGATCTTCAGCACCTGGCCCGCCACGGACGAGTCCGCCCGCGCGTACCGTTCGTTGGTGACGACTTCGATGCCGTCTTCCTTGGCGCGCTTGGTCAGTGCGTCGTAGACCAGGTCGCCCCAGGCATCGGAGAAGCCGATGTAGCCGACGGTCTTGACGCCCGAAGCCTTCATGCGGTCGACCACCGCGCCGACCATCAGGGGCGCCGGCTGCGGCACCGTGACCATCCACGCGCCCTCTTCGCCCGGAAGATTGGCATTGGCGATGGAAATCAGGGGAACCTTGTTTTCCCGGGCCACGGCGGCGATGGCGAGCGCCCCGGGCGAGCCGGCCGTGCCGATGATGGCGTCGACCTTGTCTTCGTTGATGAGCTTGCGCGCATTGCGCGCGGCCGTGCTGGGATTGGAGCCGTCGTCCAGCTTGATCAGCTCGACCTTGCGGCCATCGACCTTGGACTGAAACTCATACGCGGCCTTGATGCCTTTGTCGTAGGGAATCCCGAGCGAGGACACGGGCCCCGACAGGGACGTGATGAATCCGACCTTGTAGTCGGCTGCGTGGGCGCCGGGCGCCATGGCCATCGCACCGACCGCAGCGGCTGCCGCGGTCAGGGTGCGCAATGAACGAAACGATGTCATATTGAACTCCTCCGGTCATGGATACGCACCGCTGGCGCCGGACATGAGAAACCGTCTCTGCATGAACCCGAAGCACCTTAGTGCATTACTTTTCAAATATTCACACGTAAAGCAGTTTAGCGAGTCAATTCCGCGCCGACAAGCGAGGGTAAACCACGATCTCCAATTCAAATTGTGAGCGTTCCCACACTGGAACCGCCGCACACGTACAACACCTGCCCGGTGATGAAACTGTTGGCCGGTTCGGCGAAGAATCGCACGGCCCGCGCGACGTCGGCGGGTTCGCCGAGACGCTTGACCGGGATGCCGGCGGCCAGCGCCTTTTCGCGCTCGCTGCCCGCGTCCACCACGTCGTAGAACATGTCGGTGCGGACGGGGCCGGGGGCGACTACGTTGACCGTGATGCCGCTGGCGGCGAGTTCCAGCGCCCAGGTCCGCGCCATGCCCATCATGCCCGCCTTCGTCGCCGAGTAGCTGGTGCGGGTCGGCAGCCCCAGCGCGGCCCGCGAGGACAGGAGCACGACGCGGCCGAAGTGCGCGGCCTGCATGGCGGGCAGCGCCGCCTTGAGCAGATGGATGGCGCTGCCCAGATGCAGGTTCACCAGCGCGTCCAGATCGCTCAACTGCACCTCGGGCAGCAGCGCCGCGCGGATGACGCCCGCGTTGTGCACGATGGTGGTGATTTCGAAGCGGCGCGCCAGTTCGGCCGCCGCCTGTTCCGTGGCCTTGCGGTCGATGAGATCGACCTCCAGGCTGTGGAGGCGCTCATGCCGGATGTCGCAGGGCCTCCGGGCCAGGGACACCACTTCCCATCCGCCTTCGAGCAGATCTTCGCAGATCGCCTTGCCGATGCCGGCGCTGCCGCCGGTCACGACCGCCACGCCGCGTTGCCGATCCGCCGTCATTGTCCGTCTCCCACCAAGGCCAGCACGCGCAGCGGACTGCCGCTGCCTTTCTCGATCTTCAGGGGCGCGCAGAACAGCACGGCCCCCGCGGCCGGCAGCAGATCCAGGTTGCACAGGCACTGCAGGCCATACCGCCCCGCCCCGTGCATGAAGTAATGGCAGGGGTACGGGGGCAGCAGGTGATAGCCCTGGCCCGCGTCCGTGCCGATGGCCTCGGAACCGAATCCCCGGACGTCGCGCTCTTCGATCAGGAAACGCACGGCCTCCGTGCTGGGGCCGGGGGTGTGCTGGCCGGTCTCGTCGAAATTCTGATAGGCCTCGGGATCCTGCCGCTTGGACCAGTCGGTCCGCATCAGCACCCAGGCGCCGGGCGGAATGCGGCCGTGCTCGGCTTCCCAGTCCTGGATGTCCTGGACGGTGAGCAGGTAGTCCGGATCGTCCTTGACCTCGGGCGAGCAATCGATGACGCAGGCGGCGCCCACGAAATGCTGGGGGGGAATCGTATCCACGGAGTTATGGGGCAGGTCCCTGCCCGAAATCCAGTGGATCGGCGCGTCGAAGTGGGTGCCGGTATGTTCGCCGCAGGAGAAATTGTTCCAGTACCAGCCCGGACCCCGTTCATCGTATTTGGACACTTCTTCGATGCGGAAAGGCCAGCACTGGCCCATCTCGGGCGGCAAGGCGATCTGCGGGAATTCCGGGGTCAGGGTCTGGGTCAGGTCGATGACGCGGATGCTTCCGCCGGCCAGGCCGTGGGCCAGTCCCGCCAGCACCTGGGCGCTGCTCAGTGTTTCGGTCGCTTTCATGTTCGTTCCTCGTGATGCTGTCTTTCAGCCGCCATTGACCGCCAGTTCGCGCTCCAGGACCTTGGGGTTCTCCCGCCAGCGCTCCAGCCATTCCTTGGCGACGTCGCCGGGATAGACGTCCTCGACGCCGTCGCGCAAGGCCTTGACGATGGCATTGGCGATGGACTGGGGCGTGAGCTTGGGCGGCAGCATGTGCTGGTTCCATTCGTCGTCGATGGGGCCCGGAAAGACGTTGACCACGCGGATGCCCGCCTGCCGCATCTCCGCCCGCAGGCACTGGGCCAGCGAATAGGCGGCGGCCTTGCTGGCGCTGTACGTCCCGTGCGACGGGAAGTTCGACAGCGCGTAGATGGACAGGATGTTGACCCAGGCCGAGGCGCTGTCGACGCCGTCGGCCGAGCGCCCTTTCAGGGCCGGCCCGAATTCCTGCGCCAGGCGCAGGAGGCCGAAATAATTGATGTCCATCTCCATCTTGGCGACGTCCGTCCCGCGCCGCGCGGCGATGCCGTACGTGCGGTGGAATTCGGCGTTGTTGATGAGGATGTCGACCTTGCCTCCGATGGAGCCCGCGATCCGGCTGACGCCGCGGCCGTCGGTCAGGTCCAGCGGCACCAGCGTGACCTGAGGCAAGGCGCTGATGTCCTCCAGGCCGCCGAGATTCTTCCAGGGTTCCGCATGGCCCACCCACACGGTTTCGGCGCCCGCCTTGATCACCGCCCTGACGATGGCCTGCCCGAGCTCCGTCTTGCCGTCGGTCACCAGGACCTTGCGAAATTTGGGATCGCTTGTCATTTCACGCAGCATCTTGTCGTCCGCCATATGAGCACTTCCTTCCATTGGAAAACCGATCAGGACCGCCTGGCCCGCCCTGTCCAGACGGGCGCCCACCCGGACGCGCTGCGGGGCTTCCCCCACTTCGCCATGCAGGTGCACCATCAGCGTCGGGCCGGCATCCAGATGCACGAAGCCCAGGCGCCAAGGGAGCCTTTCACGAAAAAACAGATCATTGCTGTGATGCAGGGTCGTGGCGCTGATCAGTTCGCCCTCGCCGCTCTGTTCGCGCCAGCGCATGTTCGCCGAGAGGCATTTGTGGCAGGCGGCGCGGGGCGGATACTGGACCGCGCCGCAATCCTGGCAGACCTGCAGCTCGAAGCGGCCTTCGGCCGCCGCCGCCGTGATCCCCAGCGCAATGCGCCCCCGCGCAGCGGGCGGTAGATTGATCTGCCGCGTGCGCAGGACCGGATTCTTGCGCTTGGGCTTCATGAGAGGCATCGTCATTCGCTTTTCCCCAAAATCACCGCTCCGGTGCACAGACAGAAGTCGTACGTCACCATCCCGAAGCCGGCCACCAGGCCCAGGCTCGCATCCGGCACCTCGCGCCCCTGGGCCTGGTCGGTCAGCTGGCGGATGGTTTCGGTCATGCCCAGGAAGCCCCCGGCCGCGCCCGCCTGCCCCGCGGAGAGCTGGCCCCCGCTGGTGTTGCACGGGAAGCTGCCGTCGTACGTCAGCGTGTGGGCGCGCACGAACTCGGGCCCCTCGCCCTTCTCGCAGAATCCGAGGTCTTCCATGTGCATCATGACGATCACGGGATAATCGTCGTAGGCCTGCAGGAAATCCAGATCGCCCGGCGAAACGCCGGCCTGGGCGTACAGATCGTCGCGGTCCATGCGCCAGCCGCCCCGCACCATGATCGGATCGTCGGCATAGGCGTTGTGCCGCTCGATGGCGCCGCGCACGACCGCATACGGCAGGCCGAGGTCCCGGGCGCGCTCGTCGCTCATGACCAGGAAGGCCTCCGCCCCCGCGCACGGCATCACGCAATCGAACAAGTGCAGGGGCTCGGCGATCGGCCGCGCGTTCATGTATTCGTCCAGGGTGAGCGGCTTCTTGAAGACGGCATGGGGGTTGGACAGCGCGTTGTGGCGCTGCGCCACGGCCAGCCGCCCGAAGTCTTCGCGCCGGGCGCCGAACTGGCGCATGTAGTGCGCCGTGATCATGGCGAACACGGAGTTCGGGCCGCCCGATCCATAGGGATAAGTGGCGTCCCGGGCGAAATTGCTGAACGAGCCCAGGGTCTGCCTGAACGAATCCACATGATTGGTATCGGCCGCCACGCAGGCCACCACGTCCGCATCCCCGGCCTGCACCGCGCGGGCCGCCCGCCGCAGGCACATCACCCCGGAAGCGCCGCCCGTCGGCACGTGATCCAGCCAGCGGGGCGACAGCCCCAGATGCTGGGTGACGCCCACGGCCGTATCCGGCGCCAGCGAGAAGCTGGACAGGCACAGGCCGTCGATCTCGTCCTTGGAAATGCCGCTTTGCCGGACCAGCTCGCGCAGCGCGCCGCCGATGAACCAGTGCGCCCCCCGCGTCGAAAACCGCTGGTAAGGCACCGTCACCGGCACCGCCACCGCCACGCCTTCATATCCTTTGCGCGCCATCAGACCTGTCTCCTTTTCATGGAACGCGTATCGAAGCAGCCGCCTTCGGACAACAGGGAAAGCGCCAGCTGCTTCAGCGCGCCACGCTGAATTTTCTGGGAAGTGGTCAGCGGCAGGGCATCGACGAAGGCGACATACCCCGGCGCCTTGTAATAGGCGAGCTGCGCCAGGGCGTGGCGCACGATGCTCTGCGCCAGGCTTTCGTCCGCCGCGACGCCGGCATTTTCATTGAGCACGATGCAGGCCATGACCTCGTCGCCGCGCACCTCGTCGGGCGCGGCCGCCACGGCGGACAGGCGCACCGCCGGGTGACGGTTCAGAACGCTTTCCACTTCCACGGCGGCGATGTTCTCGCCGCTGCGGCGGATCACGTTTTTCTTGCGATCCACGAAATAGAGGCTGCCTTCGCCATCCCGGCAGACGACGTCGCCGGTGTGAAACCAGCCATCCGCCCAGGCCGCGTCGGTCGCCGCCTCGTCCTTCAGGTAGCCGCGAAAGAAATAGCGCCGGGGGTCCCCGCCGCTGGAACGCACCAGCAATTCGCCCGGCGTCCCGTCCGGCACGTCGCTGCCGGCGTCATCGACCAGGCGGATCTGCACGAAATCCTCGCAGCGCCCGAAGCAGCTGGTGCCGACGTGGCGGGGCTCCTTGTCGGCCATGATGCAGGCCGCCGCGCCGGTTTCCGTCATGGCCCAGGCTTCCACCAGCGGGAAGCCGAAGCGCTCTTCGAAAGGAGCGTGGTTCTTCTTGTCCACGCCGGCCCCGAAGCCCCAGCGGATCCGGTGATCCCGGTCGGCCGCCGGCGGCGCCGACAGCAGCATCGCCGGCATCACGCCCAGGTAATGGACGATGGTCGCCCCGCAGACGCGCGCGCTTTCCAGCCAGGATTTCGGGTGGAAGCGGTCGAGCTGGATCAGGCAGCCGCCCGCCACCAGCACCACCATGGTGGAAAACGCCATGGCATTGACGTGATTGAGCGGCAGCGGCGTCATCACGCGTTCCTGGTCGCGCCGATAGGCGCAGACCCCGCCCAGCTCCGAATACCACTGCCCCGCCCGCAGGAAGTAGGCGTTGTCCAGCATGCAGCCCTTGGGGCGCCCCGTCGTGCCCGACGTATACAGCAAGGCGCATTCCGTCCCCGAGCCCACCGGCATGCCGGCCAGCGGCGCCGGCGACGCGGGAGGCGGGACGGGCAGGTCGTCCGCCGTCATCGTGCGCACGGAACGGCCCGCCTCGCGGGCGGCTTCCCGCAGATCGTCCAGGCGCTGGGGCAGGCTGACGATCAGCCCGACCTCGCTGTGCCCGATCAGGTAGCTGAGCTCGGCCAGCCGCATCTCGGCATTGACCGGCACCACGCTGACGCCCAGGGCATTGAGCGCCAGCCAATGGTACAGAAAGGCCGGCCGGTTCTCGAGCAGCAGGCCGACCCGGTGGCCATGGCCCCAACCGGCCTCGGCGTACGCCCGGCGCAGGCGCTCGACCTGTTCCCGCGCCTGGCGCCAGGTCGCGGTCCCTTCGGGGATGCCGTAGGCCTGCGCGGTCACCGCTTCCGTGACCAGGAAATCCCGGCCTGGCGTGCGGTCCGCCGTCGCCGCGAACGCATCATGAATGCTTGAATGATCCATACCCGTCCGCGCGTCAAAGGAACAGCTGGATGGCGGGCAGAGCAGCGTCGCTGTTGATCAGGTTCACCCGCTTGAGCGTCATCCTGAGCGCGCCGTCTTGCACCGTCAGGTGGTGCCAGGCGGTTCCCACCAGGAACTGCAGGTCGTCCCCCTGCGATTCGGTGTAGTGGAAAGGCGTGCGCAGCACGAAACGGTTGGCGGCGGCGTCCATGTCCTCGATGCCGGGCGGCTGGAGCACGTGCAGGCTGCGGCTGGGAGGCTGCTGAGCATAGGCGCGGGGGCTCTTCAGCCGCTCGATGCGCAAGTCGCGCAACAGCTTGTCCTCATACAGATGGGAGGTGTAATTGACGCCGTCGGGCTGGTCCGGCGTCAGGGGCACCCAGTAATAGGCCTCGTCGGTGAACAGCGCATTCCATTCCTCGAAGCGCTTTTCATCCAGCAGCCTGGCCTCATGAACGACGAAGTCGATCAACTGCTGCGCCTGAATCGTATCGGGGGTCATCGGAAGTCTCCTTACATCGTCAGGGTCATGTGGTGCGCCCAGGACCGGAACTGGTTGCGCATGGGCAATTCGCTGGTGCCGATCACGGTGTTTTCCTTGTTCTGCTCTTCGCCTTCCACGTAATTGCGATGCAGGCTGATCCAGTCGTTGCCGCTGGCGCGCAGCCCCTTCTGGATCTGGCGGTAATTGTGGATGTCGTCGTGGCCCACCACGGAGAACGGCGAATTGATGAGCCGCGTGTACATGGTGGTGCGCTGCAGCAGCTCGTCGGGCGCGCCTTTCAGCCGGAAGGTCCAGCTCTCGATCACCGTCCTGTCCGCCGAAATCGGCTTGGCCACCCGGATCGCCTGGATCGCGCATTTGGTGGTGAGATTCGGGAAACACACGGTATTGTGCCGGGCCATGTCGAGGATTTTCCGGGTGCGTTCCTCTCCGTAGGCGGCGACCAGGGCTTCCCGATATCCGGGAATATCCGAGTAATCGCTGTGGATGCTGAAATTCACGCCATCGACGCTGTGGCCGTTGCGATGGGCCCAGATGCCCGAATCCTCGAAGAACTTGTAATCGGACATGAAGGGCACGAACTGCTGGACCGCCATGGGCTTGGGCGCGTCGGCCGGCTTGTCGGCCCACAGAGCCTTGGCCGTGCCCGCCGAACTTTCGTGCGTCACCATGGGATGCATGGTGTCGTTGAGGTTCTCGACGAACATCTTCCAGTTGCACTCGTGGGTATAGCGCAGACAGCCGCCCGCCACTTCCAGTTCGCCTTCCGGCGAACGGTCGGCCATATTGTCGAGGGAAGACAGCGTGTCCCCGAAGTATTCCTTGAAGCCCTCGCCGGCGTCGTTCAGCTTGATGAAGATGAAGCCGCGATAGACCTCGACGTTCTCCACCGGGACCAGGCCCTTGGACGCCTCGCATTCGGGCAGCCGGGTGCCTTCGTAGCCGCTCTTCAGGGGGATGGACAGGATCGAGCCATCCATCTTGTACGTCCAGGCATGGTAGGGGCAGCGAAAGAACTTGCCGGTGTTGCCGCACGGGGCGCTGACCACGCGCGCGCCCTTGTGGGCGCAGCGGTTCATCAGCACGCGGACCGACCCGTTGGCCTGGCGCACGATGATCAGCGGGCGCCCCGCCACGTCGTTGGTGATGTAATCGCCCGGCTTGGGGATCTGGCTGTCGTGGCCCACGTAGTTCCAGGTGTTCGCGAACAGATGTTCCTGTTCGAGTTCGAACAGCTCCTGGCTGATGTAGAGGTCTCGATGCACCTGATCGGGGCGCACCAAGGCCCGCACGGCATCAGGATTTCCACGGTATGAGCTCATAGTTCACTCCTCAAAACGGTCACTGACGGACTCGATCACGATTGGAATGGGGGACTACAGATCCAGCACCAGCCTGGCGCCCTTCGCCCGGGACACGCAGATCTGCATGACGGCGCCGCTGTCCTTTTCCGACTGGGTCAGGACGTAGTCGCGATGATCCACCTCGCCTTCCAGGACGGTGACGGTGCAGACCCCGCACTCGCCGCGCTTGCAGTCGTACAGGGGATCGCAGCCGTGTTCGATCAGGCAGTCCAGCACGGTCTGGTCGGCCGGCACCGTGAATGTCAGCCCCGACTGCGCCAGTTCGACTTCGAAGGCATGGTCGCCCTCTTCGGCCACCGCCGGGGTGAACAGCTCGAAATGCACGCGGCCCGGCGCCCACCCCTGGGCGTCCGCGGCGGCGAGCACGGCATCCAGCATGGGGCGGGGCCCGCACACATACAGCATGTCGTCCGGCCCGCAGTCCTTCAGCAGGGCGTCGATGTCGAAGACCACGCCGGCGCACTCGTCGTCGGCATGCACGCGCAGATCGTCGCCCAGCAGGGACTGGAGCGGCTCCATGAAGGCCATCAGGCCGCGGCTGCGGCCCGCGTAGTGCAGGCGCACGGAGCGGCCCTGCGCGCGGCAGCAGGCGGCCATGCTGGACAGCGGCGTGATCCCGATGCCGCCCGCCAGCAGCACCGTGGCGCCGCCGCACTGGCGCAAGGCGAAATTGTTGACCGGCGCGCGCACCCGCAGCAGGTCCCCCGGCTGCAGGTCTTCGTGCATGAACCGGGACCCGCCCCTGCCCTGCGCCTCGCGGCGCACCGCGATGGTGTATGCATGGGGGGACGCGTCGGCCCCGCCGCCGTGTTCCAGGTCGATCAGCGAATAATGGCGCCAGTCCGACGCGCCGTCGGCCAGGCGCACCTGCACCTGGATGTGGGCCCCCGCGGTCCAGGGCGGCAAGGCCGCGCCGTCCGGGGCCTCCAGACGGATCAGGCGCACCAGGGGATTCAGGACCCGCGCCTCCGCGACCTTCAAGGTGAATTCAGGAGGAACCGTGACGGAGTTCATGGGAACAGACCTTCAATGGGAAACGAGTGGCGCTGGAGGCATTCGCGCAGCCGGTTGCCATGCTCGTCGGCAAGCGCCGCGTCGCGCAATTCCTTCAGCGTGGCCGGCGCCAGGGCATGGGTGTGCTGGTCGACGACCGTCATCAGTCTTTCGTAGTTCCGCAGCCCGCGGGCATGCGTGTCGCCATAGCCCTTGACCAGGCGCTGGCACCTGGCCGTTTCCAGCGCCAGGACAGGATCGACGGCGGCCAGGGCGCGCACGCGGTCCAGCCAGGCCTCGATCCGCGCATTCTCGAGCTGGTAGCGCAAAGTGCGGCGGCGCCACGGCGTGATGCGCGCCAGGACGTACAGCAGCAGGAATCCCCCTAGGGAACTGGTCTTGACGACCTTGCCCTTGCGCGTGAAATGCACGATCAGGCGATGCAGGGCATGGGGTTTGGCCAGCCAGCGGCCCAGGCCGGCCGGCAGGGTTTCGCAGATTTCCTCGATCCTGGGGTGCATGAACTCGGCGATGTCGAGCACCTGATCGCCGCCGACCTTGACCTCGTCGCGGACCCGGCTGAAACGGCTGGCCCGCGTCTTCAGGTCCGCCACGCGGATCGTGTCCTCGTAAGACATCCACAGGGCCAGGTGGCGGCCGGTCTCGCGCAGCAGTTCCGGGCCGTTCCCGCCCGGCGCCGACGCCAGCGCATCGAGACGATCCAGGTACAGGCCCGCATACGCGGCGTCCTGGTAATCGATCAGGCGGCGCACCCCCGCCAGGAGAATTTCCTGCAGGTCTTCCGGACGGTCCCGCAGGCGTTCCACGAGCCTGGCCACGTCGGGATGCGCGGGCGCGACGCCGTCCAGGGGCGACCCAGCCGATGGCGACCGGACCGGTTCCACGTCCTCGGCCGCCGGGTCGGATGCCAGGGTCTCGACCCTGGCCTTCACCGTGGGCCTGGCCCCGGTGGAGCGGCTGTCCTGCGCCCCCGCATAACCCGCGTCGAAAGCCTTCAGGCTGGCCTTCACGCCCACGCCGCCGCGCTCGATGGTGTCCTCGAACTGCTGGCGGTTGAAGGGCAGCACGCCCACCCCGCTCAGAGCGCCGAAGAGAACGGCGCTGATGACGCTGCCGGACTGTTCCGCCGCCTGCGCCATGTCGAAGCGCACGAATCTGCCCGCGGCCCGCTGCGCCTGGCGCAACAGGACTTCGCTGTCCGCGCGGCCGTCGCCCATGGCCGATTTTTCGGTGATGGAATACACGCGATGCGTGGAAGCCACCAGGGTCGTGCGGTCCGGCGTCACCAGGCCGCGCTGGACCGCGCGGCCGGCTTCCATGAGTTCGGACGCCAGGACGATGTCGACGTCCCCGGGCATGGGCGCCTGCGCCAGCACGGGCGCGCGGGCGCCCGGCTCGTCGGCGCCGGGGAAGAGTTCGATGTAGTAGATGGTGGCGCCGGTCCGCTGAGCCACGCCGGGCACCGAGGTGGTCTGGGCGAACCAGCCGTTTTCTTCGCCGAGATCGACGATCCAGTCGGCAAGCACCCCGCCGCCTTCGCCGCCCATGGCGAGAATGGCAATCTTGATGGGCTCAGCAAGCATGACAAGGCTCCGGCAATATCAATGGGATCAGCAGGCGAAACGCGCCCGGCGCCGGGCCTCGGCCCGCTGCAGGCGATCAATGACCCACGACCGGACGCGCAGGCGGAAGGTGTCCCAGGCGCTGGGGTTGCTGATGATCTGCGCCCGGTAGAACGAGGGGCACAGCACGGCGGCATGAGCAACCTCGCCGCAATGGCCGCACCCCACGCAGCTGTCCAGCACGGACGCCACTGGGTCGCGGCGCAAGGGATCGGGGTTCTCCTTGATCGTCAGCGAGGGGCAGCCCGACAGGCGGATGCAGGAGTGGTCGCCCGTACAGGTATCCGGATCGACGCCGAAACGTTCGCGCACCACGCGCTTGCCCTCGGCGATGGCCTTGCGCCGCTGGGGTTTTTCCCGGCGCTGGCGGTTGAGCATGCATTCGCTCTGGGCGATCAGCACCTTGGGACCCTTGCGCGGGGTCGTCAGCGCTTCGCGCAGGGCGGAGGTCATGGCCTGCAGGTCGTAGGTGCGCTTGACGGTGCGCACCCACTCCACCCCGACGCCCTTCACCGCCGCCTCGATTTCATGGCCGGTGCTGCGGGTGGGGTTGTGCGCGCGGGACGAGGGGATGTCCTGGCCGCCCGTGGCCGCGCTGTAGTTGTTGTCGACGATGACCGTCAGGTTGTCGCTGCGGTTGAACACGGCATTGGCCACGCCGCTGGTCAGGCCGTTGTGCCAGAAGCCGCCGTCTCCCATGATGGAGATGGCCCGCTTCGTGGTCGGCTCGCTGCCCGGAGCGACATTGAAGGCCGCCGCGCTGGCGGCGCCCAGGCCGTAGCCCATGGTCGTGCTGCCGATATTGAACGGCGGCAGGATGGAAAAGAGCTGGCAGCCGATGTCGGCGCTGATGTGGTGGACGCCCAGTTCGCGTTCGACCAGCTTGATGGCCGTGAAAATGGGGCGTTCGGGACAGCCGGTGCACAGCCCGGGCGGGCGCGGAGCCACCGCGGAATCCAGGGGAGGCAGCGCGTCGTCCGCGTTCGGGGCGGCCACGGCCGGCACCGCCGGCGCCGCCGGTTCGGCGAAACCATACTGCGACAGGAATGCCCGGACGCCGGCCAGCACCGTGGCGGTGTTGTAGTCCCCCGCCATGGGCAGAACGTCCTTGCCGTGCAGGGCCGTGTCGCGTCCCAGCCTGCGCAGGATGTCGGCCACGTTCTGTTCCATGAAGTTGGGCTGGCCTTCCTCGACGATCAGGATCGCGCGCTTGCCTTCGCAGAAGCGGTCGAATTCCGCATCCACCAGCGGGTAGGTCACATTCATGACGTAGAGCGGGATCTTCGTATCGCCGTAGACGTCGGCCAGGCCCAGCCGCTGCAGGGCGCGGATGACGGAGTTGTAGACGCCGCCCTGCAGCGCGATGCCCACGTCGGCGGCGTCTTCCGCGAAGAATTCATTGAGCGCGCGTTCCTGGATGAAACGCACGGCGGCCGGCCAGCGCTGTTCGACTTTCTCGCGCTCGTGCAGGAAGCTGGCGGGCGGCAACACGATGCGATCCACGTCGCGCACGGGATTTTCCAGCGCATCCCTGACCGTGAATGCGGGCGGCCGGTTGTCGGACGCCAGAAACTGCCCATGCAGGTGACAGGAGCGGATGCGCATCTGCAGCATGACCGGCGTGTGGCTCGCCTCGGACAGATCGAACCCGTCCTTGACGGCCTGCACGATACAGGGCAGATTGGGGCGCGGATCGAGCAGCCACATCTGGGATTTCATCGCGAAGGCGTGGCTGCGCTCCTGCATGATGGAGGATCCCTCGCCGTAGTCTTCGCCGACGATGACCAGCGCCCCGCCGGTCACCCCGCCGGAAGCCAGATTGGCCAGCGCATCGGACGCCACGTTGGTGCCCACCGTGGCCTTGAACGTCACGGCGCCGCGCAGGGGGTAATTCACGGACGCCGCCAGCGTGGCCGCCGCGGTCGCCTCGGAGGCGCTGTTCTCGAACCGGATGCCGTATTCCGCCAGGATGTCCTGGGCATCGGCCAGCACGTCCATGAGATGGGAAATGGGCGCGCCCTGGTAGCCGCCCACATAGGCCACGCCCGATTCCAGCAAAGCCTTGGTGACAGCCAGAATGCCTTCGCCGCGAAACACCTCGCCTTCGGACAGGCGCAGTTTTTTGACTTCCTCGACGAACGATCGCTCAGCCATGAGAGTGCTCCAATGTACCGCCGCCACCACAACGTACGCGGACGTGCGGGGACGGTCAACGCTGCATGGCGCCATTATGTTTATATCTAAACATATCCACAATCATGAATTACCCTAAGGGCGGCAGGAGCGGAAGCGGACATAGAATACGGGGCAACGCCTATTGACCGCTTCTTTGCGGAATCCGATGACAAGCGCACAAACAAGCCGCCCCCTGCACTTCACCGACGATTACCTGCCCGCCCTGCTGGCGCTGGCCAGCGCGCTCATTTCCGGCGAATTCCACAAGGTCGTGCGCGCCCACGGGTTTTCCGTCTCCGAGTGGCGCATCATGGCGTCGCTGGCGGACAGCAAGCCCATCAGCATCGGCGAACTGGCTCACATGGCGGTCGCCAAGCAGCCCACCGTCACGCGGCTGCTGGACCGCATGGCGGCCCGCGGACAGATCGAACGCCTGCGGCATGAAAAGGACAGGCGCATCACGCTGGTGCGCATCACGCCGGAAGGCCGCCGGTCCGTGCAGCAGCTGATCGACCTGGCGCGCGAGCACGAGCGCCAGGTCCTGGAACCTTTTGGCCTGGCCCGCGCGGAGGAACTGAAAAAGACGCTGTGGCAGATCGTGGAACTGCACTCGGCGAAATCCCGCCGGGACCACGACGCGGAACCCGTCGCGGCGGAGGACTAGGCGCGACCGCCGTCTCAGGAAAGCGTCTCGTCCGAAGGCGGCCGGAACAGCCCGGCATGGCGCACCATGCCCACGGTGCGTTCCAGCACGTCCCGGCGGTAGGCCGCCAGATCCCGTCCCTCGTAAGCGTAGAAACCCGAGCCCGTCTTCAGCCCCAGCCTGCCCTGGGCCATCATGTCGCCGATGATCGCGGGCGCGGCGTAGCGCTGCGGATCCAGACTGTCGGCCATGGCCCGGCTGGCGTGGTGCAGGATGTCGCAGCCCCCGAAATCGATGAACTCGACCACGCCCAGCGCGGCGAACCGCAGGCCCAGGCCATAGCGCGTGGCCCGGTCGATGTCCTCGGGCGTGGCGGCGCCCTCTTCCACCATGCGGGCGGCCTCGTTCATGATCAGCGCCTGCAGCCTGGGGACGATGTAGCCCGCGGACGGCCCGCACACGACGGGCTGCTTGCCGATGGATTCCAGGATGTCCCGCGTCCGCGCCAGGACCTGCGGATCGGTGCCGGCATGGCAGCTCAGTTCGACGACGGGAATGACATAGGCCGGATTGAGCCAATGCATGTTCATGAACCGTTCGGGGCGGTCGACCAGCTTCGCCATCTCGTCCACCGGCAAGCTGCTGGTGGTCGAGGTCAGGATGGCGCGCCCGGCGCAGTGGCGGTTGATGAACTCGAACGCCTCGCGCTTGGCGTCGAGCGTCTCGGGCACGCACTCGAACACCATGTCCGCCGCCGCCAACGCATCGGCGGCGCCGGGGGCGCGCACCAGTTCGATGCGCCCCGCCAGATCCGCCAGCCGCGCGGGGTCCAGCACCCCCAGTTCCACCAGGCCGCGCAAGGCGCCCTCGATTTCCGCCGCGACCTCGGCCGCCAGCCGGCTCCAGGCCTGTTCGTCGCGCCGCCGCAAATCGAGCAGCGCAACCCGGTGGCCCGCATAGGCGAAGGCCAGGGCGATGCCCCGCCCCATGCGCCCCGCCCCCACGGCGGCGAAACGGGGCGGGGTCCCCGGGGCGCGATCCCGTTCAGTCGCCATTGCTCAGTCTCCCGCCCAGTTCCTGCGGGGGCAATTCCGCGAGTCCGAGCGCCTCGAGGCTGCGCGGGCCTCGCAGCAGATCGCGCCCGAGGAAACCGCCCACGATCGCCAGCAGGCCGTGCGCGATCGGCGCCTGGACGCCCACATACCGGGCGGCGGAGGCCAGCAGGCTCAGGCCGAGCTCGGTGTCCTCCGCGATGTAGCGATGGCTGTACAGATCGATGTTCTCGCGCCAGTCGCCGGATTTCACCAGCTGCTTGTGCGCATCCCCGTACATCCAGCGGTCGTTGTTGTAATGGTCGGCCAGGGGATAGTGCGGCGCGCCGTAGCCCAGGGCTTCCCGCACCGCCATGCGTTCCTGGTCCAGGCGGTCGGTCACGTCCCGGACCGCGCGCTGGGTCCCTTCGTTGTGGATGTCCCAGCGCTCGAAATGCTGCAGGGGCGCCGCATTCATCACCATCAGCGGCGGATGGATGATGGGGCCTGCGTTCATGAGGGCGCCCGACAGGGCATTGCCGCACGGATGCACGGCGGGATAGGCCCGGCGAAGGACCTCGATGGCGTGCGCTTCCTGACGCAGGGGATACACTCCCGTCGGCAGGCGGATCGCGCGGATGGTCACATTGACCTCCCGGTCCCCGTGCTTGCGCGCCAGGTATGGCAGCGTGCCGGTCTCGGCCCAGGCCACGTCGGCCCGATTGCCCGCCTCACGCACGATGCGCGCCATCACGTAGCTGCCGAAGGTGCCGGGCGGCAGGAAGACGACCTGCCCGTCCACCAGGTGCGGGGCCATGGCCGCCGCCACGTCCGCCTGGGCCGTCGCCGGCAGGGGCACGACGATCAGCTCGGCGCCCGACAGGACCTTGCCGATGTCCGCCGACGCCAGGGCGATGGGCACGTCGCGGGAGCCCTGCGCATCCTTCAAGGTGATGCCGCCGGCATCGATCACGGGCTGCAGGGCGCGCACGTCGCGCCGCCACAGACGCACATCATGGCCCGCCTCCGACAGGTCCGCCGCCGCGGCATAGCAACCATGCCCGCCACCCAATACAGCTATTTTCATGATGTCTCCTTGGAACTGCCCGGCCGCGGCCGTCGTGGTTGGGGTCGTATCAGTCTTGCAACGCGCCGACGCCGTTTTGCCAGGCCGTCAGCGCATCGCGGATGTCGACGGCCATGTCGGCCGCCTTATGGGAATTCAGATCCGTGAAGACCAGCACCTGCCGCGAGGCCACCCGCAGGACCCCGTCGCTGCAGGCATCGAGGTTCAGGCTCAGGGACTTGCGCCCCACCCGCTCGACCTCCAGTCCGAACACGAGCCGGTCCCCCATGCGGGCGATGGCCCGGAAATCGCACTCCAGGCGCACGATGGGCAAGCCGATCCGGCGCGGCCCCAGCATGTCCGCGTAGGAAATGCCCAGCCCTTCCGTGAACCAGTCTTCCACCAGTTGGTTGAACAGCACCAGGTACTGGGGAAAGAAGACGATGCCCGCCGGGTCGCAATGCGAGAACCGGATGTTGCGCCGACGCTCGAAACGCCGCGGTGTCGCCGTATCGTGCACTGCCGTCTCCTTGGGCCCCGCGTCTCAGGCCTGTGCGGCCCGCAGCAGTTCGCGGGCGATGATCAGTTGCTGAACCTCGGTCGCTCCCTCGTAAATGCGCAGGGCGCGAATCTCGCGGTACAGGCGTTCGACCGGCTGCTCGCTGACCACGCCCAGCCCGCCGAACATCTGCACGGCGGCGTCGATGACCCGCTGGGCGTTTTCGGTGGCGGTCAGCTTGGCCATGGCCGCCTCGCGGGTCACCGTGCGTCCCTGGTCGCGCATCCAGGCCGCCCGGTAGGTCAGCAGCGCCGCGCTGTCTATGGCCGTGGCCATCTGGGCCAGACGGGCCTGGGTCAACTGGAAATCGGCCAGCACGCCCTTGAACATGCGGCGCGACTGCGCCCGCGCCAGCGCTTCGTCCATGGCCCGGCGCGCGAAGCCCAGCGCGGCCGCCGCCACGGAGGTGCGGAACACGTCCAGCGTCCGCATGGCCACCTTGAAGCCTTCGCCGGGCGCGCCCAGACGCTGGCTGGCGGGGATGCGGCAATCCTTGAACCGCAGGCGCGCCAGGGGATGCGGGGCGATCACCTCGATGCGCTCGGCAATGTCGAAGCCCGGCGTGCCGGCCTCGACGATGAAGGCGGAAATCCCGCGCGACCCCGGCGCCTCGCCCGTGCGGGCGAACAGCACATAGAAGTCGGCGATGCCGCCGTTCGAAATCCAGGTCTTCTCGCCGTCGAGCACGTAATGATCGCCGTCGGCGCGCGCCGCGCAGGACATCGCGGCCACGTCGGAACCGGCGTCCGGCTCGGACAGGGCGAAGGCGCTGATGGCCTGGCCCGAGGCCACCCGGGGAAGATACCGCTGCCGCTGCTCGGGCGTGCCGTGCAGCGAAATCGCCCCCGACCCCAGGCCCTGCATGGCGAAGGCGAAATCCGCCAGGCCGGAATGCCGGGCCAGCGTTTCGCGGATCAGGCAGATGGCCCGGGTATCGATGACGTCCGCGGCGCCGCCATGGGACGTGCCCGCCACCGCGTGACGCAGCCATCCGTCGGCGCCCAGCGCCGCCACCAGGGCGCGGCACTGCGCATCCACGTCCCGGCCGTGCGACTGGCTGACGTGCTCCGCCGCCCAGGCATCCAGGGACAGGGCCAGTTCGCGATGGCGATCCTCGAAGAACGGCCAGTCGAGAAACGAAGTGTCGGCCATCTCAGTTCCCCTCGAATTGCGGTTTCTGCTTGGCGACGAAGGCGTGGTAGGCGCGCGAGAAATCTTCGGTCAGCATGCAGATCGTCTGCGCCTGGGCCTCGGCCTCGATGGCCTGGTCGATGGTCATGGACCATTCCTGGTGCAGCATGGTCTTGGTGATGCCGTTGGCGAAGCTGGGGCCCTGCACCAGTTGTCCGGCCAAGGCCTGCGCGTCCGCCAGCAGGGTCCCGGGTTCGCACAGGCGGTTGAAGAACCCCCAGCGCTCGCCTTCTTCGCCGCCCAGCGCCCGGCCCGTGTACAGCAGTTCGCTGGCGCGGCCCTGGCCGATCAGGCGCGGCAGGATGGCGCACGCGCCCATGTCGCAGCCGGCCAGGCCCACGCGATTGAACAGGAACGCGGTCTTGCTGCGCGCCGTGCCCAGGCGCAGGTCGGACGCCATGGCGACGATGGCGCCCGCCCCGGCGCAGACGCCGTCGACGGCGGCCACGATAGGTTGCGGGCAGGCGCGCATGGTCTTGACCAGATCGCCGGTCATGCGGGTGAACATCAGCAGTTCGGGCGCCTTCAGGCGCACCAGCGGTCCGATGATTTCATGGACATCGCCGCCCGAACAGAAATTGTCGCCGGCGCCCGACACCACCACCGCCTTGACGTCGGGCGCCCACTTGAGCTGGTGAAAGAGGTCGCGCAATTCGGCATAGCTGTCGAACGTGAGGGGATTCTTGCGCTCCGGACGATTCAGGGTGATGGTGGCCACCCCGTCCCGGACTTCCCACAGGAAGCGCGCGGCCTGATACCCCGCCATGGGGCGGCGGTTGCCCGCCAGGAGTTGCGGATCAATACGTTCGTCGATCATGGGGGAGTTCTCCAGTAAAAAACGGACACGGCCCGGCATGGCGGCATGCCGGCCGCTACATGACTTCGCCGCCGCTGACGGAAATGGATTGCCCGGTCACCGCGCCGGCGCCCTCGCCGCACAGCCAGGACACGGCATCGGCCACTTCATCGGGCGCGACCAGGCGGCCCTGGGGGTTGGTCTTCACGAATTCGGCGCGCGCGGCTTCCTCGCTGCGGCCCGTCCTGGCCACCACGCGCGCCACGCTCTCGCGCACGATGTCGGTATCCGCATACCCGGGGCAGACGGCATTGACCGTAATGCCCTTGGCCGCCAGTTCCAGCGCCAGGGATCGGGTCAGGCCCACGACGCCATGCTTGGCGGCGCAATAGGCCGACACATAAGCGTAGCCCTTCTGCCCGGCCGTGCTGGCGACGTTGACGATGCGCCCCCAGCCGGCCTGCAGCATGTCGGGCAGCACCGCCCGGCTGCACAGCATGGGGCCGGTCAGGTTCACGTCCAGCATGCGCTGCCACAGGGCCGCGTCCATCTTCAGGAACGCCGCGCTTTCCGCCTGGCCGGCGTTGTTGACCAGCACCTGGATGGGACCGAAGCGGTCCCTGGCCTGGGCCAGAGCCTGTTCCAGCTGCGCCGCATCGGCGACGTCCGCCGCGACCGCGTGGAGGCCTTCCGGATCGGTGGCGGCCAGCTGCCGGCCCGAGGACAGCGTGCGGCTCAGGATCGTGACCCGGCAGCCGTCCGCCCGCAAGCGCCGCACGATGGCCGCGCCGATCCCCCGGCTACCGCCGGTGACCAGGGCGTGGAGAGCGGCCGCGCTCATAGGGACGCCTGCCCCGCCGCGTGGCGCAGCGCCTGTTCCTGCATCGCATGTTCGCGCTCGAACAGGGTTTCCATCTGGCGTTTCCCCTGGAAGTACTGCTGGGGCCACGCGACGTCGGTGTAGCCGATCTTGGCGGCCTCGGTCAGCGTCCAGGCCGGATTGGCCAGGTGCGGCCGGGCCACCGCGCACAGGTCCGCGCGGCCGGCGGCCAGGATGCTGTTGATGTGGTCGGCCTCGCTGATGGCGCCCACGGCGATGGTCGCGATGCCGGCTTCCTGGCGGACCCGATCGGCCATCGGCGTCTGGTACATGCGCCCGTACACCGGCTTTTCCTGCTTGCTGACCTGGCCGGAGGAACAGTCGATCAGATCGGCCCCCGCGGCCTTGAAGGCCCGGGCGATCTCGACCGCGTCTTCCGGCGTGGTGCCGCCTTCCACCCAGTCCGTCGCGGAAATCCGCACGGACATGGGTTTTTCCTGGGGCCAGAGCGCCCGCATGGCGGTGAAGATCTCCAGGGGGTAGCGCAGGCGATTGGCCAGCGTGCCGCCATATTCGTCGGTGCGATGATTGGTCAGCGGCGAAATGAAGGCCGACAGCAGGTAGCCGTGGGCGCAGTGCAGTTCCAGCCAGTCGGCGCCGATCTCGATCACGGCGCGGGTCGACGCCAGGAACTGTTCCTTGACTTCGTCCATGTCCTGGCGCGTCATTTCGCGCGCCACCTGGCTGACGCCCTCCAGATACTGCTGCGGCGAGGCCGAGATGATGGGCCAGTTGCCTTCGGGCAGCGGCAGGTCGGTGCCGTCCCAGGCCCGGCGCGTGGAAGCCTTCGCGCCCGCATGGCCGAGCTGCATGCCGAAGCGGGCATCGGTATGGGCATGGATCCAGTCGGCGATGCGCTTGAAGGCGGCGGTGTGTTCCGGCCGGTAAAGCCCCGGGCAGCCCGGGGTGATGCGCCCTTCCGGGCTGACGCAGGCCATCTCGGCGAACACCAGGCCGGCGCCGCCCATGGCCCGCGCGCCCAGATGCACCAGGTGGTAATCGCCCACCAGGCCGTCTTCCGCGGAATACTGCGCCATGGGCGAGACGACCACCCGGTTCTTCAGCGTCAGGCCGCGCACGGTATACGGCGTGAACATGGGGGGCGGCGGCGTGCGGCCATCCGGCACCGCCAGGCCATCGCGTTGCGCGAACCAGCGCTCGTACCCTTCCAGCCAGTTCCTGTCGCGCAGGCGCAGATTCTCGTGGCTGATCCGCTGGCTGCGCGTCAGCATGGAATACATGAACTGTTCGGGTTCGAGCTGATCGCAATAGCGCCGGCCGCAGACCTCGAACCATTCCATGGCGTTCCAGGCGGCGTTCTGCAGGCGCAAGGTCTCGACCCGGCGGGCTTCCTGATAGGCGGTCAGCACTTCGGGAATATGGGCGGGCGTGTCGCCCAGCAGCTTGAACTGGCGGGTCAGTTCGATGGCGTCCTCGATCGCGAGCTTGGTGCCCGAGCCGATGGCGAAGTGGGCCGTGTGCACGGCGTCGCCCATCAGCACGACGTGGCTGCCGTGTTCGTTGCGCAGCCACCAGTGTTCGCACACCACCCGCTGGAAATTCAGCCAGGCCGAGCCCCGCAGATGCCGCGCATTGGAAATCAGCGACTCGCCCTGCAGGTTGTCGGCAAACAGCTTTTCGCAGAACGCGATCGACTGGTCCTGGTCCGCCTGGTCCAGACCATGCGCCTTCCAGGTCTCTTCCGTGGTCTCGACGATGAAGGTCGAGGTGCTGTCGTCGAACTTGTAGATGTGCGCCTGGAACCAGCCGTGTTCGGTACGCTGGAAATCGAAGGTGAAGGCATCGTACAGGCGATGGGTGCCCAGCCAGATGTAGCGATTCGGGCGGGTGACGATGTCGGGCCGGAAGACGGATTCGTACTTCCTACGCACGACGGAATTGACGCCGTCGGCGGCGATGATCAGGTCCGCATCCGGGTAGTCGGCATCCGACGCCACATTGGTTTCGAACACCAGCCGCACGCCCAGCGCCTCGCAGCGCGCCTGCAGGATGTTCAGCAGCTTCTTGCGCCCGATGCCCACGAATCCGTGGCCGCCCGAGCGGATGCTGCGCCCCTTGAACAGCAGTTCTATGTCGTCCCAGTGGTTGAAGGCGGCCTGGATCTCGTCGGCGGTTTCCCGGTCCCACTGCCGCATGTTGTCCATGGTGATGTCGGAAAAGACCACCCCCCAGCCGAACGTGTCGTAGGGCTTGTTGCGCTCGACCACCGTGATGTCGTGGGCAGGATCCAGTTTCTTCATCAGCAAGGCCAGATACAGGCCCGCAGGCCCACCGCCGATGCAAACAATCTTCATGCTGCGTCTCCTGAGACCCGGCTTGTCGGAAGGGTTGGCGTCCCGGCCTGCCGTCAATTAATTTAGTTTCTGTTAATTTAAAAGTAAACTAATTGGGTGTCAACTGGGGGTTTTTGCACCTGCCGGATCAGGCAGGTGCGGAGACGGACATCCAGACGCGGCGCCCCGCTTTACGGGCGGGGGCCGCTGATGCGGGCGATACGAACAGGGCCTGCGGCCCCGGCGTCAGCGGCTGGCCAGCCAGCGCACGAGCTCGTCGTCGAAGGGCCGCACCGCCGCCGCGCCGGGATGGTTGACCAGGCTGACCAGGATGTAGCGCTTGCCGCTGGCGCCGCGCACGTAGCCGGCCAGCGCGCGGGAACCATTCAGGGTGCCGGTCTTCAAATGCGCCTGGCCGCGCGTGTCGTTGGACCGCAGCCGGCGGCGCACCGTGCCGTCCATGCCGGAAATCGCCAGCGAAGACATGAATTCAGACATCATCGGGGAACGCCAGGCCACGTCCAGCATCTGCGCCAGACCGCGCGCCGTGACCCGCCCCTGGCGCGACAGGCCCGAGCCATTGTCCAGCACCCAGCCGGCGGTATCGACGTTCTGATTCTTCAGGATGGTGCGCACGGCCTGGCCGGCGGTTTCCGGCGTGGCCCCCGGGCCGTTCATCTCCGCGCCCAGCGTCAGCAGGGTCATGCGCGCCATGACGTTGTTGCTGTGCTTGTTGATCTGGCGGATGACGTCCGACAGCGCGGGCGAATCGTGCCAGGCCAGGACCTTGGCCTTGGCGGGCGCCGGCCCCTGCGAGAAGCCGCGCCCCAGAGTGCCGCCCAATTCGCGCCACAACAGCCGGAACAGCGCCTCGAAGTGATCCGCCTGGGTGCCGGCCAGCCGGTACATGCTGAATTCTCCGCAGCTGCCCCAGGCCTTGCCCGCCAGGCGAATGGTCGTCACCGGCCCCTGCACGCGGGCGTCCACGACGAAATTGCTGGCGGGGCGGCAGCTGCCGTCCTGCCAGGTCAGGTTCCCATCGACCTTCACCGTGGGCGTGGGCGGATCAATGATGGGAATCCACTGGCGATGCTTTTCGTCGGGCTGGAACAGGATGCGGGTGGCGCCGAAGCCCACCATCATCGCGTCGGGACTGGCGTTGTAGGGCCGGTCGGGCGAATCGTCGAATTCCCCCGGATCGATCGCGACCTGGCCGAACACGCCGCGGTCCACGACCACGTCGCTGAGATTCTTGATGCCCCGCAGGCGCAGCTCGCGCAGCACGTTCCATAGGTCCTCGGCCGTGAACCAGGGGTCTCCCGCCGCCTTGACGTACAACGGGCCCTTCAGGGTGCCCTGCTCGTCGACCCGGGCGTCGGGGGCCGCCAGGAACTGGGTGCGCCAGGTGTAATCCGGCCCCAGGGTGGAGAGCGCCGTCCAGGTGGTCACGGTCTTCATGACCGAGGCCGGATTGCGCGGCACGTCGGCCTGGATGCTGCTGATCACGGGGCCGCCCGCCTCGCGGATTTCCAGGGACAGGGCGGATTCGGGCAGCCGGGTGGCCTTCCAGGCCTTCTGCAGTTCGGGAGGCAGGGCCTGGGCCGACGCGCCGGCGGCCGAGACCGACAGCACGCCCAGGAACAGCGCCGCGCGCACCCATCCCCGCCATCCCGGCAGCGTTCCCGCCGACCGGCCCGCCGGCCGAAGAAAATGCCGACGATCCTGCTGTTGTTCTGCCCGACTCATGGCGCCACCCGACAAAAGCCATCAGCATAATCCAAAGAGCCGCGCGCGCGGGGCATTCGGGCATCCATTCTTACCGATCCTCACAAGCGACCCGGCCATCCCGCGAGCCGAAACACCGGGCCGGCGGGCCGGACTAAAATACGGGCCGACTCTTCATTCTTCGCGGCCCCGACCGGGCCTCCGACACCCCCGTGACTGCTGATCTGGATCTCGCCGATTTCGACTACGAACTGCCCCCCGAACTGATTGCCCAGCATCCCGCCGCCCGGCGCGACGCCAGCCGCTTGCTGCACCTGAACGCCGGCGGCGCGCTGCGCGACCTCCAGTTCACCGACCTGCCCGGCCTGCTGCGGGCCGGGGACCTGCTGGTCTTCAACAATACCCGCGTCATCAAGGCGCGGCTGCGGGGCCGCAAGGACAGCGGCGGCCAGGTGGAAGTCCTGGTGGAACGCATCCTGGATCCCCGTCACGCGCTGGCGCACGTGCGGGCCAGCAAGTCTCCGCGCCCCGGCGCCCGCCTGCTGCTGGCCGATGGCGCCATCGACGCCGAGGTCCTGGGCCGCCGGGACGAGCTGTTCGAACTGGCCTTTCCCGCCCCCATCCTGGACCTGCTGGACCGGCACGGCAGCGTGCCCCTGCCCCCCTACATCACCCACACGGCGGACGGCGACGACGAATCGCGCTACCAGACGGTCTACGCGCAGCAGCCCGGGGCCGTGGCCGCCCCCACGGCCGGACTGCACTTCGACCAGGCCATGCTGGACCGCCTGCGCGCCCAGGGCATCGACCAGGCCTTCGTGACCCTGCACGTGGGCGCGGGCACCTTCCAGCCGGTGCGCGTCACGCACATCCGCGACCACGTGATGCATGCGGAACGCTACGTCGTGCCGGAAGAGACCCTGAGGAAGATCCGCGAGACCCGCGCCCGGGGCGGACGGGTGGTCGCCGTGGGCACCACCAGCGTCCGGTCGCTGGAGGCCGCCGCCCGCGAAGGCGACGGCGTGCACACCACCGAGGGCGACACCCGGATCTTCATCACGCCGGGCTACGCGTTCGCCAACGTGGACGCCCTGATCACCAATTTCCACCTGCCGCAGTCCACCCTGCTGATGCTGGTCTCGGCGCTGGCGGGCATGGAGCCCATCCAGCGGGCCTACGCGCACGCCGTACAATCGCGCTACCGCTTCTTCAGCTACGGCGACGCCATGTTCATCGAGGCCGCCCAGACTTCCCCTGCCCAGACCCCATGACCGGATTGCAATTCGAACTGCTGCACACGGACGGCGCCGCCCGGCGCGGCCGCCTCACCCTGAACCACGGCGTCGTCCAGACGCCGATCTTCATGCCCGTGGGCACCTACGGCAGCGTCAAGGCCATGCTGCCGCACGAACTGACGGACATCGGCGCCCAGATCGTGCTGGGCAACACCTTTCACCTGTGGCTGCGCCCCGGCACCGACATCATGGACCGGCACGGCGGCCTGCACGGCTTCATGCAGTGGGACAAGCCGATCCTGACGGATTCGGGCGGCTTCCAGGTCTTCAGCCTGGACGGCATGCGCAAGATCACCGAGGAAGGCGTGCGATTCGCATCGCCCATCGACGGATCGCGGCAGTTCCTCTCGCCGGAAGAATCCATGCGCATCCAGCGCAGCCTGAATTCGGACATCGTCATGGTGCTGGACGAATGCACGCCCTATCGCATCGGCGAGCGCCCCGCCACGCACGCCGAAGCCGCCGCCTCCATGCGCATGTCGCTGCGCTGGGCGCGGCGCTCGCGCCAGGCGTTCCGCGACCTGGACAATCCCAATGCGCTCTTCGGCATCATCCAGGGCGGCATGTACGAGGACCTGCGCGACGAGTCCCTGGCCGGCCTGACCGACATCGGCTTCGAAGGCTACGCCATCGGCGGCCTGTCGGTGGGCGAGCCCAAGGAAGACATGATGCGGGTGCTGGCCCACGTCGCGCCGCGCATGCCCGCGCGGGCGCCCCGCTACCTGATGGGCGTCGGCACACCCGAAGACCTGGTCGAAGGCGTGCGCCAGGGCGTGGACATGTTCGACTGCGTGATGCCCACCCGCAACGCCCGCAACGGCTGGCTGTTCACGCGCTACGGCGACCTGAAGATCCGCAATGCCCGCTACCGCGACGACCTGCGGCCGCTCGACCCCGGCTGCCGCTGCCACACCTGCCGGCACTTTTCCCGATCCTACCTGCACCACCTGCAGCGCGTCGGGGAAATCACCGGCGCGCGGCTCAATACCCTGCACAACCTGCATTTCTACCTGAACCTGATGAGCGAAATGCGCGAGGCCATCGAGCAGGGCCGGTTCGAAAGCTGGCGCCAGGCCTTCCTGCGGGACCGGTCCCGGGGGATCGAATAGCGCCGCCGCGCGGCCGGCCCCCTTTATCGCTACAATCAAGAGTTAATCTCGTATCCAGACCTCTCATCCAACCCCTGATTTCCCAGGAGCCTTCATGTCTCTCGTTGACACTCTGACCCTGATCCCGGCCCAGGCGGCCGGCGGCGAACCCAACGCGCTGATGAGCATGCTGCCCATCATCCTGATGTTCGTCATCCTGTACTTCCTGATGATCCGCCCGCAGATGAAGCGCCAGAAGGACCACAAGAAAATGGTTTCGGCCCTGGCCAAGGGCGACGAGATCATCATGTCCGGCGGCATGCTGGGCAAGATCAGCAAGGTCAGCGACAACTACCTGACCGTGGAAGTCGGCCAGTCCGGCGACAAGGCCGTCGAAGCCGTCGTGCAGCGCAGCGCCGTGACGGCCGTGCTGCCCAAGGGCACGATCAAGTCCCTCTGATCGCCCCATCCGGCGCCGCCTTTTCGGCGGCGCCCGGTCTTTCAGCCTCCCCTTCCGACCGACCATGAACCGCTACCCCATCTGGAAGTACCTCATCGTGCTGGCCGCCGTCCTGATCGGCGTGCTCTACACGTTGCCCAATCTCTATGGCGAATCGCCGGCCGTCCAGATCGCGGGGGCCAAGACATCGGTCAAGATCGACCAGGGCACGCTCGAAAGGGCCGACCAGATCCTGAAACAGGCCGACATCCAGCCTACGGCCAGTTCGTTCGAGATGAACGGCCCCGTGGGCTCGGTGCGTCTGCGCTTCGATTCCACCGACACGCAGCTCAAGGCCAAGGACACGCTGGAAAAGGCGCTCAACACCGATCCGAAGAACCCGGACTACACGGTGGCGCTGAACCTGATGTCGGCCTCGCCCAACTGGCTGACGGCCCTGGGCGCGCACCCCATGTACCTGGGCCTGGACCTGCGCGGCGGCGTGCACTTCCTGCTGCAGGTGGACCTGCAGGGCGCCCTGACCAGCCGCTATGACTCCATGGCCGGCGAAGCCCGCACCACCCTGCGCGACGCCAAGGTCAAATTCGAGGACGTGGAACGCAACCAGCAATCCGTGCGGGCCACCTTCGCCACCCAGAACGACCGCGACGCCGCCGCCGACGCGCTGCGCCGCTCCATTCCGGAAATGGTCTTCACGACCAGCCAGTCGGGCAACAGCTGGCTGCTGGACGGCACGCTCAGCCCGGCCTCGATCACCCAGGTGCAGAACAACGCCCTGAAACAGAACATCCAGACCCTGCACAACCGGATCAACGAACTGGGCGTGGCCGAACCGGTCATCCAGCAACAGGGCGGCGACCGCATCGTGGTCCAGCTGCCTGGCGTGCAGGACGTGGCCAAGGCCAAGGAAATCCTGGGCCGCACCGCCACCCTGGAAATCCACATGGTGGACGATTCCCCGTCGGCCATGGCGGCCCTGCAATCCGGCCGCGTGCCCTTCGGCCTGGTGCGCTACACCGACCGGGATGGCCGCCCGCTGCTGCTGCGCCGCCAGGTCATCCTGACCGGCGAGAACCTCCAGGACGCCCAGCCGGGCCGCGACCAGCAGACCCAGGAACCCACCGTCAACCTGACCCTGGATTCCAAGGGCGCCCGCATCTTCCGCGACGTCACCCGCGACAACATCGGCAAGCGCATGGCCATCGTGCTGTTCGAGAACGGCAAGGGCGAAGTCGTCACCGCGCCCGTGATCCGGTCCGAGATCCCCGGCGGCCAGGTGCAGATTTCCGGCAGCATGACCGCCCAGGAAGCCGCCGACGTGTCGCTGCTGCTGCGCGCCGGCGCCCTGGCCGCGCCGATGCACATCATCGAAGAACGCACCATCGGCCCCAGCCTGGGCGCCGCCAACATCAAGCAGGGCTTCGATTCGACGCTGTACGGCTTCACCGCCATCGCGATCTTCATCATCCTGTACTACCACCTGTTCGGCCTGTTCTCGACCCTGGGGCTGTCCTTCAACGTGCTGCTGCTGCTGGCCGTGCTGTCCATGCTGCAGGCCACGCTGACCCTGCCGGGGATTGCCGCCATCGCGCTCACGCTGGGCATGGCCATCGACGCCAACGTGCTGATCAACGAACGGATACGGGAAGAACTGCGCCTGGGCCTACCGCCCCAGCAGGCCATCCACCTGGGGTTCGATCGCGCCTGGGCGACGATTTTCGACTCCAACCTGACCAGCCTGATCGTCGGGGTGGCGCTGCTGACCTTCGGCACTGGCCCGGTGCGCGGCTTCGCCGTGGTGCACTGCATCGGCATCCTGACCTCGATGTTCTCGTCGGTGGTGGGGGTGCGCGCCCTGGCCAATCTGTACTACGGCCGCAAGCGCAAGCTGAAATCCATCTCGATCGGCCAGATCTGGAAACCCAAGCAGGACTAATCAGGATTCATCATGGAATTTTTCCGCATCCATCGCACCATCCCGTTCATGCGGCATGCGCTGATCCTGAACATCATCAGCCTGCTGACATTCCTGGCCGCCGTCTTCTTCATCGCCTCGCGCGGCTTTCACCTGTCGATCGAGTTCACCGGCGGCACGGTGATGGAAGTCCACTACAGCCAGACGGCGCCCGTGGCCGACATCCGCACGGCCATCGACGCCCTGGGCTACAAGGACTTCCAGGTGCAGAATTTCGGCACCTCGCAGGACGTGATGATCCGCCTGCCCATCCGCCCCGACGAGGACACGGCCGCCCAGAGCCGCACCGTGCTGTCGTCCCTGCAGGCCCAGCACGCCGACGTGCAGCTGCGCCGCGTGGAATTCGTCGGCCCGCAGGTGGGCCAGGAACTGCTGCACAACGGCCTGATGGCGCTGCTGTTCGTGGTGGTGGGCATCATGGTGTACCTGGCCGTGCGTTTCGAATGGAAGCTGGCCGCGTCGTGCGCCATCGCCAACCTGCACGACGTGGTGATCATCCTGGGCTTCTTCGCCTTCTTCCAGTGGGAATTCTCGCTGTCGGTGCTGGCGGGGGTGCTGGCCGTGCTGGGGTATTCGGTCAACGAATCCGTGGTGGTGATGGACCGGATCCGGGAAAATTTCCGCAAGCAGCGCAAGGCCTCGGTGCGGGAAATCATCAACGCGTCCATCACGCAGAACATTTCCCGAACGGTGATCACGCACGGTTCGACGCAGATGATGGTGCTGTCGATGTTCTTCTTCGGCGGCCCGACCCTGCACAATTTCTCCCTGGCGCTGACCATCGGGATCTGGTTCGGGATCTACTCGTCCGTGTTCGTGGCCGCCGCGCTGGCGATGTGGATGGGCATCCGCCGCGAAGACCTGGTCAAGCACGTCAAGAAAGAAGGCGCGGAAGTGGAATTGGGATGAGATCGGACACGCAGAGGTCCCTGCGGACCTCTGCGCGCCGGTTTCATCTCACCCACCGGATCACCCACCGTCCCGCCGCCACCGCCAGCAACACCGCCAGCGCGCCAGCGCATAACACAGGCGGCATCCACCCACCGTCGTAGCGCCATAGGGCGACAATGCGATCGAGCTGAAAGCCCGTGGCCACCAGCCCCGCGCCGATCAGCCCCAGCGTCGCCGAGGCGAACTGCGGCTGGAACAGGGCCAGGGACGCGGCGGCGGCCAGCAGAGCGATCATCGCCAGCCACAGCGCCGCGTCGCGCAGCGGCAGCGGAGCCGAAGGCCAGAGCCGATCCAGGAAACTGGGCTGGCGCAGTTCATAGCCCAAGGCGCCCGACCCCGCATCGCCGGCGGCGGATTCCACGTGCCAGTTCAGCGCGTAGAGCCCGTAGGCCTTCTGTTCGGGGATGGGAATGCGGATTTCCGCGCCGGCATCGCGGATCGCATACAGGGGCAGCACCTGCCCCTGCGGATTGACCAGATCGACCCGCGCCACCCTGACGGGTTCGCTGAACACCAGGGACACTTCCGTCGGCGGCTTGAGCAGCACCCCGCCCGATGACAGGGAAGTCGCCACCAGCGCGATGCTTCCCCAGGAAATCTGCGACCACAACAGCAGGCAGGCGGCAAGAAAGGACTTCACGACATCAATTTCAACGAAGGGACGTGCGCCAGTATAGGTCCTTTCCAGGGCCCGGCCGCACGAGGCCCGCCCCCGCCCCGGACCGGTCGAAAGCGGGACTCCCAGGCCATCGCCCGAGCGCACGTTTTGGACTTCAACAGTTTAAGCAGTTATAAAGGCATTATTAAAAGTAATGTCTTTATTCAAGCTGGAGGAGAAGCCATGCAAAAACCTGTACTGCAAGATCCCGCCCGCCGCCGCGCCCTGCTGACCGGGGGCGGCCTGGCCGCCCTGGCGGCCGTCCCGGGGGCGTCCTGGGCGGATGGCGTGCGCACCGACCCGCCGGCCAAGGCCACCGCCGCCGGGGGCAAGGCCCTGCCGGAATACGCGGCCTGGAAGGACGCGGACGCCATGATCGTCCACAGCGCCAACACCATCGAGCTGCGTCGCCAGGACTTCGGCCACAGCACGATCACCCCCAGCGACCGCCTGTACGTGCGCAACAACCTCAATCCGCCCTCGGCCGACATCCTGAAGGATCCGGACGCCTGGACCCTGGAAATTTCGGGCGTGGCCAAGCCCGCCAAGCTGACGGTCGCGGATCTCAAGCGCATGGGGTTGACGTCCGTCACGATGGTGCTGCAATGCTCGGGCAACGGCCGGGCCTGGTTCCCCCACAAGCCCAGCGGCACCCAATGGACGGTCGGCGCGGCGGGATGCGTGGTGTTCGCCGGCGTCCCCGTCAAGGACGTCATCAAGGCCTGCGGCGGCGCGGCCGGCGACATGAAATACATGACCAGCACGGGCGGCGAGACCCTGCCCGAAGGCCTGGACCCCAAGACGCTGATGGTTGAACGCTCCGTCCCGCTGTCGGCCATGGAAGACGCGATCCTGGCCTGGGAACTGAACGGCGAACCCCTGCCCCTGGCCCATGGCGGGCCGCTGCGCATGATCGTGCCCGGCTACATGGGCGTGAACAACGTCAAATACATCAAGCACTTGGCGCTGACGGCCGAACAGTCCCCCGCCAAGATCCAGCAAAGCAGCTACCGGTTCTCCGCCGTCGGCGAAAAGGGCGGCCCCGACCACCCCTCCATCTGGGAAATGCCGGTCAATTCCTGGATCACCTCGCCCTTCGACCCCGCCAAGCCCCTGACCGCCGGCCGGGTGCAGATCACGGGCGTCGGCCTGGGGGGATTCCACCCTCTCAAGGGCGTGGAAATTTCCATCGACGGCGGCAAGACCTGGAAGGCGGCGCAGGAATTCGGCCCCGACATGGGCCGCTATGCCTGGCGCACATTCGTGCTGGGCGTGGACCTGAAGCCGGGCAAATACCAGATCGCCAGCCGGGCCACCAACGAGCACGGGGATGTCCAACCCAAGGAACGCCAGGAAAACAACCGCGGCTACAACAACAACAGCTGGCTGGATCACAGCATCGAACTGGAGGTCGTCTGAAGTGAATCATGTTGTATCGAAATTGAAGCGCGGCGCCGCGATCGTACTGGGTTGCGGCGTCATGGCCATCGTCGCGGCGAGTCCGGCCGCCGCCGACGAAGCCACTCTGGCCGAAGGCAAGGCGCTGTTCCAGAAGGACGCCGTGCCTGCCTGCGCGGTCTGCCACACCCTGAAGGATGCCGGCGCCAGCGGGGCCATCGGCCCGAACCTGGATGAACTGCAGCCGGGCAAGGACCAGATCCTGGCGGTGCTGCGCGACGGCTCCGGACCCATGCCCTCGTTCGCCGAAAGCCTGACCGAGGAACAGCGCCAAGCGGTCGCCGACTACGTCGTCCACGCCACGCACCCGCAGTGATCCGGATCCGCTAAGCAGATACACCGGGGCCATGCCGGCCGGTTCCCCGCCCGGGGACCGGCCGGCGGCTTTTCCGGCGGCGGGCCGGCGCCCGACCCTGCCGCCCCGACGACGCGGGCTATCCGCCGGCGCGTGCAGTAAAATAGCGGATTGTCCATTTTCGACCGCCCCCGGGATATAAACCCGCCCCGGCGACCCGCCATGCAAGAAACTCCCGTGCGCCGCCCCGGCGTCATTCCCGCTTCCCGTGAATCCGCCGAACACCTGAAGGATCAGGCCTGGCGCCAGGCCCAGGACGAAACCCTGGCCGGCCTGCTGCAGCCCATGGAACCCGGGCGGCACAAGAAACTGTTCATCCGCACCTTCGGCTGCCAGATGAACGAATACGACTCCGAAAAGATGGTCGACATCCTGCGGGCCGCCCAAGGCGTCGAACTCACCGATACGCCTGACGATGCCGACATCATCCTGTTCAACACCTGTTCGGTGCGCGAAAAGGCCCAGGAAAAGGTCTTTTCCGACCTGGGCCGCGTCCAGCACCTGAAGCAGGCCAGGCCGGATCTGGTCATCGGCGTGGGCGGCTGCGTCGCCAGCCAGGAGGGCGAGGCCATCGTGCGCCGCGCGCCCTACGTGGACGTCGTGTTCGGCCCGCAGACCCTGCACCGCCTGCCCGAACTGATCGACCGGCGCCGCGCCACCGGGCATTCCCAGGTGGACATTTCCTTTCCGCTGATCGAGAAATTCGACGCGCTGCCCCCCGCCCGGGTGGACGGGCCGTCGGCCTTCGTCTCCATCATGGAAGGCTGCAGCAAATACTGCAGCTTCTGCGTCGTGCCCTATACCCGCGGCGCGGAAGTCTCCCGCCCCTTCGACGACGTGCTGACCGAAATCGCAGACCTGGCCGACCAGGGAGTGCGCGAGGTCACGCTGCTGGGACAGAACGTCAACGCCTATCGCGGCCCGACGGGCGAATCCGGCGAGATCGCCGATTTCGCCATGCTGCTGGACTACGTGCACGACATCCCCGGCATCGAGCGCATCCGCTACACCACCTCGCATCCCAAGGAAATGACGGCCCGCCTGATCGAGGCGCACGGTCGCCTGCCAAAACTCGCCCCCTTCCTGCACCTGCCGGTGCAGGCCGGCAGCGATCGGGTGCTGGCCGCCATGAAGCGCGGCTACACCGCGCTGGAATACAAATCCATCATTCGCCGCCTGAAGGCCGCCCGCCCCGACATCACGCTGTCGTCCGACTTCATCATCGGCTTTCCCGGCGAAACGGAAGACGACTTCCAGAAAACCATGGACCTGGTGCGCCACGTCGGCTTCGACCAGTCCTTTTCCTTCGTCTATTCCAAGCGCCCCGGCACCCCGGCGGCCGACCTGGACGATCCCGTCCCCCAGGCGGAAAAGCTGGATCGCCTGCACCGCCTGCAGACGCTCATCAACGAGCAGGCCGCCGCCTACAGCCAGGCCATGGTGGGCGGCATCCAGCGCCTGCTGGTGGAAGGGCCGTCCAAAAAGGACCCGAACGACATGAAAGGCCGCACCGAGAACAATCGCATCGTCAACTTCGCCGGCCAGCCTCGGCTGATCGGCCGCATGGTGGACGTGCGCATCACCCAGGCCCTGACCAACACCCTGCGCGGCGAGATCGTCACCACCGAAACCGACCGGGTGGGCGCATGACGGCGCCCAAGACCGCCGGCGCCCGGCCCGTGTCCCTGCAGTTGGCCGGCAACAACGCGCAGCTGTCCAATCTCTGCGGTCCGCTGGATGAAAACCTGCGCCAGATCGCACAAGCCTACGACGTGACCATCGGCCGGCGCGGCAACCGCTTCAGCGTGCGCGGCGCCCGCGCAGGCGAAGCCGGCCAGGCCCTGCGCTGGTTCCACGAACGCTCGGCCCAGGCGCCGCTGTCGCTCGACGACCTGCAGCTCGGCCTGGTCGAACTGAGCAATCGTGGCACCGCCCCGTCCCCGGACACCAATGCGCCCCGGAACCTGCCCGAGCTGCCCCCCGTGGACGACGAAGGCCCGGTGCTGCGCACCCGCAAAACCGACCTGCGCGCGCGCACGCCGCGCCAGCGCGACTACCTGAACGCCATCCTCAAGCACGACGTCAGCTTCGGCGTCGGCCCCGCCGGCACCGGCAAGACCTGGCTGGCCGTGGCCTGCGCCATCGACGCGCTGGAACGGGAATCCGTCACCCGGCTGGTGCTGACCCGCCCCGCCGTGGAAGCCGGCGAACGCCTGGGCTTCCTGCCCGGCGACCTGGTGCAGAAGGTCGACCCCTACCTGCGCCCCCTGTACGACGCGCTGTACGACCTGATGGGCTTCGAAAAAACCCAGCGCCTGTTCGAAAAGCAGACCATCGAGATCGCCCCCCTGGCCTACATGCGCGGGCGCACCTTGAACCACGCCTTCATCATCCTGGACGAGGCCCAGAACACCACGCCCGAGCAGATGAAGATGTTCCTGACGCGCATCGGCTTCGGCAGCAAGGCCGTCATCAACGGCGACCCGTCACAGGTGGACCTGCCCAAGGGACACCAGAGCGGCCTGCTGCACGCGCTGGAAGTGCTGGACGGGGTGCCGGGCATCGCCCAGACGCGCTTCACCAGCCGCGACGTCGTGCGCCACCCCCTGGTGGCCCGCATCGTCGACGCCTACGAAAAGGCGGGCGACCATGTATCCTGATTTCTCCCTCAGCATCCAGTACGCCGTCGATGCCCCCCAACTGCCGCGCTGGCGCCTGCGGCGCTGGGTCGGCCGCGCCCTGGAACAGGCCCTGGCCGCCCCCGATCCCCGCGCGGGACAGCCCGTCGCCCTGGCCCTGCGCCTGGTCGACGCGGAAGAAGGCCGCAGCCTGAACGCCGCCTGGCGGCAGCGCGACTATGCGACCAATGTGCTGACCTTCGAATATGGCGCCGACCCCTCGGGCCTGATCAGCGGCGACATCGTGCTGTGCCTGCCGGTGCTGGAACGCGAGGCTGCGGAACAGGGCAAACCCCTGCTGCACCACGCCGCCCACCTGACCACCCACGGGGTGCTGCACGCCCTGGGATACGACCACATCGAAGCCGACGAGGCCGAGCGCATGGAAGCCCTGGAAACCGCCATCCTGGCCGCCCAGGGAATCCCCGACCCCTACCGATGACGCGGCGCCGCCTAAGCGCGCCGAGTTATCGGTTATGCTAGAAGATCCACGAACTCGTCCTACGGACAATGCCAGACCCTCACTCACCGGACCCGGAACCTCGACCTGCGTCGCCGTCTTCCCCTTCCCTGTTCTCCCGCCTCAAGGCCCTGCTGCGGCCGTCCCCGCCCGCCGATCGTGAAGGCATCCGGGCCGTGCTGGAAGCCGCCCACGACCACTCCATTCTGGATGGCGAATCCTACGCCATGATTTCCGGGGCGCTGGAAGTCGCCGACAAGACCGTGTTGGACATCATGGTGTCGCGTTCCCGCATGGATATGCTGGACGTTTCCCAGCCGCTGGCCGAACTGATGCCGTTCATCACCGAAACGGGCCATTCCCGCTTCCCCGTCTACGAAGGCGACCGGGACAACATCATCGGCGTGCTGCTGGCCAAGGACCTGCTCCTGACGCTCTCGGACCAGGCCCTGGACATCCGCGCGCTGATCCGCCCGCCCGTCTTCATCCCCGAATCCAAGCGGCTGAACGAACTGCTGCACGAATTCCGCATGAGCCGCAACCACCTGGCCATCGTCATCGACGAACACGGCGGCATCGGCGGCCTGGTCACCATGGAAGACGTCCTGGAACAGATCGTCGGCGACATCGAGGACGAATTCGACGACGCGGACGAAAAGACGATCTTCCGCACCGGGGACAACAGCTGGCGGGCCATGGGCACCACCGAGATCGAAGACTTCAACGAAGCCTTCCACGTGGACCTGCCCGACGAGGACTACGACACCCTGAACGGCTGGCTGGCCGCCGAACTGGGCCACATTCCCCGGCGCGGCGAACGCTTCGAAGGCCAGGGGCTGGCCTTCACCGTGGTGGGCGCCGACGGCAAGCGCGCCCGCTGGCTGCACGTGCAGCGCCTCACCGAACCTTCCTCGGCCGCCGACGCGCCGAATGCCTGAATCCCCCTGCCAACTCCCCTCATGATGTCCGACTCCGTGCCGACCGACACCTCCGCGCCCGCCCGGCGCGCCCGCGCAGCGGCGGGATCCCCTTGGCGCACGCGTTTCTGGGTGCTGCTGGCGGGCGCCGTGCAGGCCCTGTGCTTCGCTCCCGGCCCGCTGCCCGCCTGGAGCCTGCCCTTCGTGCAGATCGCCAGCCTGGCGATCCTGGCGGCCTACGCCTGGGGGGCCTCGGGGCCGCGCCAGGCGGCCGGCTACGGCTGGCTGTTCGGACTGAGCCAGTTCGCCATCGGGGTGTACTGGCTCACCATCAGCATGCATCAGTTCGGCGGCTTGGCCCTGCCCCTGGCCATCGGGGCGCTGCTGCTGTTCGCCGCCGCCATGGCGGCGTACGCGGCCGGGGCCTGCGCCCTGAGCGCCTGGCTGTGCGCCGGACACGGAAACCCGGAACAACCGGCCCGGCGCCAGATCCTGAACGCGGCGGCCTGGGCCTGCGCCTGGACCTTGTTCGAATGGCTGCGAGGCACGCTGTTCACCGGCTTCACCTGGCTGAACGTCGGCTATGCCCACGCCGAAGGCATGTTCGCCGCCTGGGCGCCGCTGGTCGGGGTCTACGGCCTGGCCTGGCTGTCGGCCTTCGCCGCCGGTTCCATCGCCCTGATGGCCCGGGCCAAGGACACCCCATACGACCGCAGCGCCGCCGCCACCATCGCGCTGACGCTGCTGACCGGCCTGGCGGGCATCAGCCTGGCGCACATCCAGTGGGCGCAGCCCCACGGCCAGCCGATGCTGGTGCGCCTGGTGCAGCCGGCCACGCCGCAATCGGAAAAATTCGACCCCGCCCGCTTCCCGGCGATCCAGGACCGCACCCGTCAGCTGGCGGGGCTGGCGGCCAAGACCCCCCAGGATCGGCCCGGGCTGATCGTCCTGCCCGAAACCGTCATGCCGATCTTCCAGGACCAGGTGCCGCCGGCCCTCTGGCAGCCCTGGCTGGACCTGGCGCGGCGCATGGACGCCGGCCTGCTGCTGGGGCTGCCGCTGCACGAACGCACGCCGGATGGCGATCGCTACACCAACGGCGCCACCGTGATCCGGCCAGACGACCGCCAGCCGCCGCTGTATGCCGGACAATGGCGCTACGACAAGCGCCATCTGGTGCCGTTCGGGGAATTCATCCCCCCCGGGTTCCACTGGTTCGTCCGCGCGCTGCAGATTCCCCTGGGCGATTTCGACCGGGGGTCCGAGCGCCAGCCGCCCCTGATGCTGGCCGGGCAGGCCCTGGCGGTGAACATCTGCTATGAAGACGCCTTCGGCGAGGAAATCGCCGCCGCCGTCGCGCCGGGCGACGACGGTTCTCCCGGCGCCAGCATTCTGGTGAACCTGAGCAATCTGGCCTGGTTCGGCGACACCTGGGCCCTGCGCCAGCATCTGTGGATTTCCCGCATGCGGGCGCTGGAAACCGCGCGGCCGGTCATCCGCGCCACCAACACCGGCACGACGGCCGCCATCGACCCCGACGGACAGGTCCGCGGCCAGCTGGACCCGGCCATCCCGGGGGTGCTGGACGTGGAGATCCAGGGCGCTCAGGGCCTGACACCCTACGTGCGCTGGGGCAACGGGCCGATCCTGGTCTGGGTGCTGCTGGGGCTGCTGCTGGCCTGGCGGTATCGCCGCCCCCGACGCGCGTCTTAATGTTCCAGGGGCTCGGCCTTTGAATCCAGCAGGCGCTGTTCGAAACTGAGCTGATCCAGGGGCTCTCCCAGCCAGAAGCCCTGCCCGGCGTCGCAGCCGATGTCCCGCAGCACGTCGTACTGGGCCTGGTTGGTGATGCCCTCGGCGATCACCCGCATGCCCAGCCGGTGGGCCAGGACGACGACGGATTCGCAGACCATGCGGGCCGCATCGCTGCCCGGCAGCTGTTCCGTCATCTCGCGCTCGAGCTTCAGCGTTTCGAAGGACATGTCGCGGGACGCCAGCAAGGCGGGCATGCCGACGGAAACCGCCCCCACGCTGAACCTCATGCCCGCCCTGTGCAGGCGGTTCAGGCGTTCCCGCACCAGCGGGCAGAGGTCCGGCAGCAGGTGTTCGTTGAATTCCAGCGACAGGCTGCCCGCGGGCAGCGCCAGGGCGTCGAGCAGGCCGACGACCGTATCCAGCCCCGACTGGTCCAGGCCCAGTTGGCCCGACGACACGTTCACCGTCAGACGCAGGTCCGGTGCCAGCGTCTGGCGCCAGCGGCTCAGCTGGCGGATGGCTTCGCGGAACACCCAGTCGCCCAGAGGCTTGATGAGCTGGCGTTCTTCGGCGAACGGGATGAAATCCATGGGGGCGATGACCCCGAATTCCGGATGCCGCCAGCGCAGCAGCGCTTCGGCCTTGATGATGCGCCGGGTGTCGAAGGCGTAGATGGGCTGGTACAGCAGAAAGAACTGGCCCGCGCCGATGGCTTCGGGCAGGGTCACCAGCAGATCATGCTGCATGCGGGCGCGTTCCTGCATGGACTGGTCGAAATACCGATAGCCGTTGCGCCCCGCCGCCTTGGCCTGGTACATGGCCATGTCCACGTGGCGCATCAGCATTTCGGCGTTGTCCGCATCTTCCGGATACAGGGCGACCCCCAGGCTGGCGGAGATCCGGACCTCATTGCCCATCAGCAGATAAGGTTCGGCGATGAAGCCCAGCAGACGCTGGCACAGGGCGTCGAGCTGCGGCCTGCCGGACACGTCCGTCGCCAGAATCACGAATTCATCGCCGCCCAGGCGGGCGATGAACTGGTTCTCCTGGTCGCCGCGGCAGCGGCGCAGGCGGTCGGCGACCTCGACCAGCAGGCGGTCGCCCATCTCGTGCCCCATGGAATCGTTGACCTCCTTGAAGAGGTCCAGATCCAGGAACAGCAGCGCCATGGACTGCGTCTGGCGGTCGGCCTCGTCCACCGAGCCCTTCAGGTGCTCGTTGAAATACTGGCGGTTGGGCAGACCGGTGAGCGGATCGTGGTGCGCCTGATTCCAGATCGCGGTCTCGACCTGTTTCTTCTGCGTGACGTCGCTGAGCATCACGACCCGGCAATTGACCGAGCCATCATGATTCCAGGCGGTATCCAGCACGACGCGCTGGGCGTATTCCTCGCCGGACTTGCGCTGCAGCCAGTATTCGCCTTCCCAGCGGCCCTTGGTATTGATGGCGTGCCACATCTGGTCGTAGAAATCCCGATTGTGGCGGCCCGGCCGCAACAGGGGCAGCAATTCGCCGGCCACTTCGTCGGGCCAGTAGCCGGTCATGCGGGAATAGGCCGGGTTGACGTCGATGATGACGCCCGTGGCATCGGTGATGGCGATGGCCTCGCTGCTGTTTTCATAGGCGATGGCCGCCAGTTGGGCGGAGGATTCCGCCTGCTTGCTTTCGGTGATGTCCTGGACCAGGCCGATGAGGGCGGCGTCGTCCCCCGAGCCCACCAGCGTGATGAAGGTCTCGATGTCGAACAGGGAACCGTCCTTGCGCCGGCCGTGGCGCTCGAACCGCAAGGTGGAGGTCTTCTGGCTGCGGCCCGATTTCAGGGCCTCGTCCACCAGATAGCGTTCGCGCGGCGCAATGATCGACAGCAGCGACAGATGCCCGATCATCTCGTCGGGCTGATAGCCGAAGATGTCCGCCATTTTCTGGCTGACGAAGCTGAAGCGGTCGTGGGCGATCAGGAAGATACCCACCAGGGCATTGGACGCCAGCCCCTGGAAGATGATCTCGGAGCGCTGCAGGCCGGCGCGGTCCGCCCGCATCTGGGTCAGCAATTCATGGATCTGCTGGCACCCGGCGTTGTAGGCCCGGGCGATATCGACGATTTCCGCCGCGCCCGACGGCGCCAGCTTCGTGGTGTAGTTGCCCTGCATCATGGCGCGCGTGGCATGGCGCAGCGCCAGCAGGGGCAGCACGACGCCCCGGCGCACCAGCAGGAACGTCCCCACCAACACGACGATGTCCAGCAGCACCAGGATCACCAGCCAATTGAAGGCCTGGTCCTTGGACTGGTGCAGCAGGGGCATCAGGGCGTCCAGCGCCGCGTTCAGCGTGCCGAGCAGCGCCGCCGCATCATCGGCGATCCATTGCCGCTGCACCACGTGCGGCAGGTCGCGTCCTTCGGCGGCCGAAGCGTCTCCGCGCGAATAGGAATCCAGCATCACCGCCTGCAGGCGCCCGCGCAACGCAACCCATTCGTAGCGGATCTTGGGCAGGAACACGCGCACGGAAGACTGATCCAGAGCTGCGATCTCGCGGTCGCCCACCACCCCGCCCCGGTCCAGCGCCTGCAGCGCCAGGTCCATGGCATCGATTTCCTTGCTGATCTGCCCCGTCTGCACCAGGCCGCCGTCGGCCAGCCGCATCGCCCGCACCGCCAGTTGCTGGCTGAACGCGCGCATGCCGCCCAGCGTGACGGATTGATCCAGCGCCGAGTCGTAGCGCGACATCAGCGAATACACCAGAACGGCATTGCCCAGTGCGAAGACCAGCATCAGGCCGTAGAACACGGCCGACACGGACCGCAGCCCGAGCAATGCGCGGGCAGCGGGCCCTGCTGGTGTGGAAAATCGTGGGCGCATGCGATCCTGATGGTCAAGGTGCCGGCAGCCTCGTCCCGCTGTGAGGGTGTTCTCGTGCCGCCTTCAGCAATGTTACCGGATATGCCTGCAAAGACAATCCCGCAAAAGGCCGATTCCTGGCGGGAGATCAAGCTTTTGGGAGGGTTGGGGGCGGCAGTCGGGTCCGGCTGGGCTATGATCTTCTCACCCCGGGTCTTCCCCTGCCGGCTCGGATTTCATGCATTTCTACTGTGCGCATGCAGTCCCATCGAGTATCGTCACGCACTAGGCTCGCCGCCTCCGCAAGCCGCCCAAGAAAAGGCCCACACCCAGGACAGGAGCCCTCCGACACGAATGAGCAATCCGACATGACGGTTACCATCTACGGCATCAAGAACTGCGACACAATGAAGAAGGCCTTCACGTGGCTTGGTGCGCAAGGCGTTGATTTCACATTCCACGATTATCGCGTCGCGGGCATCACCCGCGCCGAAGTCGCGGCGTGGGTTGCCGAAGCAGGGCTCGACAAAGTGCTGAACAAGGCGAGCAAGACGTTCCGTGCCCTGCCTGAAGCGGTACGCGACGGTCTGGATGAAGCCAGAGCGATCGACCTGATGGTCGCGGAGCCGACGATGATCAAGCGCCCGGTGCTGACGACGCCGCATGGCGTTGAAGTCGGTTTCAAGCCCGAGCGCTATGCAACGATTTTCGGACTTTGAGCGCGGCGACGAACTATTTTGACTATCTCGTCGGGGCGATTGTCACAGCGAGCCGCTGGCTAGCGCGCATGGCCAGCCCGCGCCCAGCGCACTGTGCGGCAGCCGCAAAAGACAAAAGCCCGATAGCTGTTAAACTATCGGGCTTTTTTGATCTTTGGCGGAGCGGACGGGACTCGAACCCGCGACCCCCGGCGTGACAGGCCGGTATTCTAACCAACTGAACTACCGCTCCGCAGCGATGCCAGAAAACTGGCGTCCCCTAGGGGATTCGAACCCCTGTACTCACCGTGAAAGGGTGATGTCCTAGGCCTCTAGACGAAGGGGACAGTACATTCATCAAAGAAGTTTGGTGGAGGTAAGCGGGATCGAACCGCTGACCTCTTGCATGCCATGCAAGCGCTCTCCCAGCTGAGCTATACCCCCAAACAAGGTCTTCGTTAACGAAGAAGCGAGATTATGCATGAGTTTTTCGACGTGTGCAAGTCGACCCCTTTATAATTACAAATTGATGCAAATCGGCAGCCCGGGGGTCCTGCCCGCCATATGGCGAGGGTGGCGTGAGCGATGCCTGCAGCTTGGCGCCAGATCCGCCAAACACCGCGAAAATCCTTGATTTTCAAGCGGCTTTCGCGTTTGCCACGAACGAGGCTGGCCCCTACTATCCGTGCTGTTCCCACTGATCAAGCGGATTCTTTCATGGACACCCTCATTCGCCACGAAACGCTGTCTCAGGCCTGGCCGGTTTCCGCCATCCTGGAGCTGTTCGATCTGCCCTTCATGGATCTGCTGCTGCGGGCGCAGACGGTGCACCGCCGGCACCACCCGGCCAACGCGGTCCAGCGCTCCAGCCTGCTGTCGATCAAGACGGGCGCCTGTCCCGAGGACTGCGCCTACTGCCCGCAGTCCTCGCGCTACGCGACCGACCTCGAACAGACGCCGCTGATGCCGCTGCCCCAGGTCCTGGCGGCGGCCCGCCGCGCCCGCGACGCCGGCGCGCAGCGGTTCTGCATGGGCGCGGCCTGGCGCTCGCCCACCGAGAAGCAGCTGGACGACGTGATCGAACACGTGCAGGCGGTCAAGGCCCTGGGCATGGAGACCTGCGTGACGCTGGGCATGCTCAAGCCCGGCCAGGCGGAACGCCTGAAGGCCGCCGGCCTGGATTATTACAACCACAATCTGGACACTTCGCCCGAATACTACGGCGAGATCATTCATACCCGGACCTACGACGACCGCCTGCAGACGCTGCAACGGGTCCGCGACGCGGGCCTGAAGGTCTGCTGCGGCGGCATCGTCGGCCTGGGGGAATCGCGCGAGATCCGCGCCGGCCTGATCGCCGCGCTGGCCAGCCTGGCGCCCTATCCTGAATCCGTGCCCATCAACCAGTTGGTCAAGGTCCCCGGCACCCCGCTGGCGGACGCCCCCGACCTGGACCCGCTGGAGTTCGTCCGCACGATCGCGGTGACCCGCATCGTGATGCCCGAAACCGTGGTGCGCCTGTCGGCAGGCCGGGAATCCATGCACGACAGCACCCAGGCGCTGTGCTTCATGGCCGGCGCCAATTCGATCTTCTACGGCGAACAGCTGCTGACCACTCCCAATCCACAGACGGCGGCCGACGCCAGCCTGTTCCAGCGGCTGGGCCTGACGCCCATGCCCGCTTCCACCGAAGCTTCCCCTAACTGAGCCGCCATGCATACCCTGATTCTGAGCATCACCTTCAGCGTGATGGTGTCCGTGTTCCTGAAGCTCGCCCGGCGCTGCCAGGTGCGCATCGAACAGGCCATCGCCATGAACTACGTCACCGCCTGCGCGCTGTGCCTGTGGCTGCTGCGCCCGCCGCTGGAGTCGCTGGGGCGGCAGACGCCGGCCGGCTGGGCGCTGCTGGGCCTGCTGGGCGTGCTGCTGCCCACCGTCTTCCTGATCATGGCGGCCGCGGTGCGCCAGGCCGGCATCGTGCTGAGCGACACCGCCCAGCGCCTGTCCCTGATCATCCCGATCCTGGCGGCCTTCCTGGTGTTCCACGAAGCCCTCTCCGGCCAGAAGGGCCTGGGCATCCTGCTGGCTCTGGGGGCGCTGGCCTGCCTGCTGCGCCGCCCCGCCGGCGCATCGGCTCAGTCCGACGCCCCGGCCGGCGGCATCGCTTCAGCCGACGGAAACGCGACCGGCGCATCGGACCTCAAGGGCCGCCTGGCCTGGCTGACGCTGCTGGGCGTCTGGGCGGGCTACGGCACGATCGACATCCTGTTCAAGCAGATGGCCCGCACCGGATCCGGCTTCACCAGCACGCTGTTGCTGAGCTTCGCCCTGGCGGCCGTCCTGATGGGCTTGTGGCTGCTGATCCGCCGCACGCGCTGGCACGCCCGCAGCCTGGCCTCGGGCATCCTGCTGGGCGCGCTGAACTTCAGCAACATCTACTTCTACATCCGCGCCCACCAGACCTACCCGGACAATCCGACGCTGGTCTTCGCCGCCATGAACATCGGCGTGATTTCCATCGGCACCCTGGTCGGCGCGGGCCTGTTCCGCGAACGGCTAAGCCGGACCAACGCGGTCGGCATCGCCCTGGCCCTGGCCGCCATCGTGCTGCTCTTCCCCCGCTGAACCGGCGGCGGCCTCGTCCGCGGCCGGCGGCACGGTATCGTCCACGACGGGATCATGGGAGATGTCGTGCTCGATATCGACCCGGGGATCGAGCACCGCCATGACGTGGGCGTTCTGCAGGGTATCGGCCATGGGCACGAACTGCGTGGGGGCGTCCGGGCTGACGTGGGTGCCCTTGACCCGCTGTTTCCGGATGAACAGCACCAGCACGGCGGAACAGGCGGACACGAAGACGAAGTAGACGTCGCTGCCCCAGGTGCGCATCAGCAGCCCGGCCAGCAGCGGCCCCAGGCAGGCGCCCACGCCGTAGACCATGTACAGCAGGGCGCTGAGGCCCACGCGCCGTTCGGGATCGACGTTGTCGTTGGCGAAGGACGTGCCCATGGGGTAGAGCGTGAACTGCACGATGCCCAGGATGACGGAGAACGCCACCAGCGCCGGATAGGGGAACTGCAGCCAGCCCCACAGCGGGATGCCCAGGAGCACCAGGACCAGAGCCCCCAGGCGGATCAGCTTCACCCGGCTGGTGCGGTCCGCCAGCCAGCCCAGCGGCCACTGGAAGATCAGGCCCGCGGCCAGGGACGCCGCCAGGAACACCCCCACCTGGTGATTGTCCATGCCATGCTGCAGGCCGTACACCGGCGCGAGGCCGTAGAAGGCGCCGTTGAGCATGCCGGCGACGAACAGCACCGTCATGGACATGGGCACGCGGGCCAGGTAATAGCGCAGGGCCAGCGGCGCCGGGACCTGCAGGGCCGGGTGCAGGCGCCGCGTCAGCGTGATCGGAATCAGGCTGAGCACGCTGCAGATCGCCACGAACACCAGGGGCTTGTAGTCCAGGTCCGGAAACAGGCCCAGGGTCAGCTGGCCCAGCACCGTGCCGGTACAGGTCGCCACCATGTAGAAGGCGAACACCGTGCCCCGGGCGGCGTTTTCCGTCTGTTCGTTGAGCCAGCTTTCGATGGCCACGAACAGGCACACCATGGCCACCCCCGCCACGAAGCGCACCGCCAGCCAGAGCCACAGGTCGTGGACCAGGATCATGATCAGGATGGTGATCGTGGTCAGGGCCGCGCAGGCCGCATAGGTGCGGATATGGCCGACCTGGATGATCAGGCGATAGCCGAAGCGCGCCCCCAGGACCAGCCCCAGGTAATAGGAGGCGATCATGGCCCCCACCCAGACCTCGGACACCGACTGCGCCGTCAGCCGCAGGCCCAGGTAGGTATTGAACAAGCCCGAACTGAGCAGCAGAATCAGGGTTGCCAGGTACAGGGAAAAGAAGGCGCCGATCGTCTTGGCCATGGAAAAATCCGGTCAGAGCCGCGCCGCATCCCGGCGGCAGCCTGGGTGAAATATCCGATATGATAGAACGATGAACGAAACCGAAGTTTCTCCCAGTCTGACGCATCTGGACGAAAACGGCCAGGTCCGCATGGTCGACGTCGGCGCCAAGGCCGCCACGGCCCGCACCGCCATCGCCGAGGGCCGGGTTCGGCTCAGCCCGCATGCCTGGAAGCTCCTGTCCGCCCAGGCCAACGCCAAGGGCGAAGTCCTGAACACCGCCCGTATCGCCGGGATCCTGGCCGCCAAGCGCTGCGCCGAACTGATCCCCCTGTGCCACAGCCTGCCGCTCAGCTTCGCGGGGGTGGATTTCAGCGCCGACGACGCCCGCCATACTCTAACGATCCGCAGCACCTGCCGCACCAGTCACCAGACCGGCGTCGAAATGGAAGCCATGACCGCCTGCACAGTGGCGGCCCTGACCGTCTACGACATGTGCAAGGCCGCCGACAAGGGCATCGTGATCGAGCAGGTCCGGCTGGTCTACAAATCCGGAGGTAAAAGCGGTGAATGGCGCAACGATTAACGTCCTGTACTTCGCCCAGGTCGCCGAACATCTGGGCATCCGCCAGGAAACCCAGGCCCTGGACGCCCCGATCCCGGCCGGCGACTGGCTGGACGCGCTGACGGCGCGCTGCCCGGCCCTGGGCCCCTCCGCCCGCCTGAAGCTGGCCATCAACCAGGAACATGCCGGGCGCCAGGACACCATCCGGCCGGGCGACGAAGTCGCCGTCTTCGAACCCGTGACCGGGGGCTGACGGCCCGCGCGGCCCCGCATGCGAATGAACGACATGGTCCTGATCCAGACGGAGCGCTTCGACGTCGGAGCGCTGATCGAACGACTGCAGGCCCGCACGGCGGGCCGGGCCGGCGCCCTGGTGCATTTCCTGGGCACCGTGCGCGACTACAGCCCGGATTCCGGGTCGCGCAGCCTGTTCCTGGAACACTATCCCGGCATGTGCGAACGGGAAATCCAGGCGCTTTGCGATCGCGCAAGACAGCGCTGGGACATCCTGGATACGCTGGTGGTGCACCGCGTGGGCGAACTGCCCCTGGGCGACCCCATCGTCTTCGTGGGGGTCGCCAGCGCCCATCGCGGCGAAGCCTTCCGCGCCTGTGAATACATCATCGACGCCCTCAAGACCCGGGCGCCCTTCTGGAAACGCGAAACCCTGGCGGACGGCCAGGCCTTCTGGGTGCAGCAAAAGGACGCGGACGCCTTGAAAACCGAACAATGGGACGCCCCCTCCGAATCATGAAAGCCGATCCGACCCAAGCCCCCGTGCAGTTGCGGTGCGCCGTGCTGACCGTCTCCAGCCGCCGGCAGGCGCGGGACGACACCAGCGGCGACTACCTGGACCAGGCCCTGCGGGACGCCGGCCACACGGTGCGGGCCCGCGCCCTGTGCCCGGACGATCGCTACCAGATCCGCAAGGTCCTGAGCGACTGGATCGCCGACCCGGACATCCAGGTCGTCCTGTGCAACGGCGGCACCGGCTTCACCCACCGCAAATCCACCATCGCCGCCGTCACCCCTCTGCTGGACCAGATCGTGCCGGGCTTCGGCGAACTGTTCCGCCATCTGTCCTGGCTGGACATCGGGGCCTCGTCCCTGCAGTCCGACGCCCTGGGCGGCATGGCCAACGACACCCTGGTGTTCTGCCTGCCGGGATCCACCGGCGCCTGCCGGCTGGCCTGGGAAAAGATCCTCCAGCCGCAGCTGGACAGCCGCCAGCCCCCCTGCAATTTCGCCAGCGCCTACCGCGCCCGGACCCCCGACTGATCATGCTGGATTTCGATACCGCGCAGGCCCGCCTGGCCGCCCGCGCCCGCCCCCCCGAGCAGCAGGAAACCCTGCCGCTGGCCGCCCTGTACGGCCGCGTGCTGGCCCACGACGTCGTGGCGGCGCTGGACCTGCCCCCCGCCGACAACAGCGCCATGGACGGCTATGCCGTCCGCGCGGCCGACACCGCCGCCGCGCCGGTCACCCTGCCGGTCCAGCAGCGCTGTTTCGCCGGACAGGCGCCCGAAGCCCTGCGGCCCGGACAGGCGATCCGCCTGTTCACCGGCAGCGTCATTCCGGCCGGCGCCGACACCGTCGTCATGCAGGAGGACTGCCAGGAAGACGAATCCGGCGTCGCCTTCCAGGCGCCCGCGTCCCCGGGCCGGCACATCCGCCGCCGGGGCGAGGACATGCGCCAGGGCAGCCGCATCCTGGTCCGGGGCGCCCTCCTGGGCGCCGGCGAGATCGCCATCCTGGCGGCCCAGGGGTTCGCGCAGGCATCCGTCTACGCGCCGCTGAAGGTCGGCATCCTGACCACCGGCGACGAACTGGTCGCGCCCGGCGATCCGCTGCCGCCCGCCGCCATCTACAATTCCAACGCTCCCATGCTGGCCGGCCTGTGCCAGGGCCTGGGCACGGCGCCCGCGCTGCTGCGCCACGCCCGCGACGACGCCCGCGCCATCGAGGCCGCCCTGGAAGAACTGACCGGGGCCTGCGACCTGGTGCTCAGCGTGGGCGGGGCCTCGGTCGGGGAAAAAGACCTGGTCAAGCCAGCCATCGAATCCCTGGGCGGCGCGCTCGACCTCTGGCGGGTGCGCATGAAGCCGGGCAAGCCGGTCGCCCTGGCGGACCTGAACGGCCGCCCCGTGGCGTGCCTGCCCGGCAATCCGGTCTCGGCCTTCGCGGTCTTCACCCTGCTGGTCAGTCCCCTGATCCGGGGACTGCAGGGCCGCGGCCGGATCCTGCCGCCCACGCGGCACGGCATCCTGGAAACGGACCGCCCCCTGGGCGGGGATCGGGATGATTTCATCCGCGTCCAGGCCGCCCTGACGCCTTCCGGCACGACGGTGCTGACGCCCCACGCGCAGCAAAGCTCCGGGGCCCTGAGCAGTCTGGCCTGGGCGGACGGGCTGGCGCGGATTCCGGCGGGCAGCCTGCTGTCGTCCGGCGCCGAGGTCACCTGGTACGCGCTGCCGGACTGGCTGCGCTGACGTCCCGCGAAGATCCGGCGCATACGGCGCCGGGCGCATGCGCGAAGCCGCGCCCGATCAGGCCGCGCCGGCTTTCCGCCGGTCCCAGAGATCCCAGTCCCGGGGCGTGTTCAGATTGACCAGGCAGTCGGGGCCGGCGAAGTCCACCGCCCTGGCCTGGCGGCCCTGCAGCCAGGCCTGCACCTGGCGCCCGCCCGATTCCACGAAGTCCTGCAGCGCCGCGCGCTGCCGGCGATGCAGCAGCACGCACAAAGGATGCGGGCCGTCGGGGGTGCGGGCGTAGGCGGGATGCTCCGGACTGGCGGCGGCGGCCAGCCGCGACAGCAGGTCCGCCGGCCAGCGCACCACATCCACGGGCAGGACGAACAGCCAGGCGGATTGCGCCCGGCCCAGGCCCGCCAGCACGCCGGCCAGCGGCCCGCAGTCCCGGTGCCCGGCGGCATCGGCCACGACCGCGCCATACGCGGCATAGGCCTGCGCGTTGCGGTTGGCGCTGATATGGATCCGCTCGACGCCCTGCTCCCGCATGAACCGGCAGGCGTGCGCGACCAGCGGCTCTCCCTGCCAATCGCGCAGTCCTTTGTCGATATCGGGTTCGGCGGGGGTCCGCATGCGCCGCGACCGGCCACCCGCCAGGATCAGGCCGTCGACGGGCTCGCGGCCCGCTTCGCCGAGCGCGGCGCCCGGATGTCCGGAGGATGCGGGGCCGTCGATCGGCGCGGGGCCCGGCACGATCAGCCCCCGATGTAGCTCATTTCGATCTTGTGGTCGCGATGAGCCTGGCCGCGCCGTTCGGAATAGCGGTCGCCGCGGGCCTGCCAGACGCCGGCCAGGCGGTCGCGCAGGGCCTGGTCGCCGGCGCCGGAACGCAGCAGGGCCCGCAGATCGTGGCCCTGTTCGGCGAACAGACAGGTGAAGAGGCGGCCTTCGGGCGACAGGCGCAAGCGCGTGCAATCGCCGCAGAACGGCTGGGATACGCTGGTGATCAGGCCGATTTCACCCGCCCCGTCGGCGTAGGCCCAGCGGCTGGCGACCTCGCCGCGATACTGCGCCTGGGCCGGCCGCAGGGGGAATTCGTCGTTGACCAGGCGCACGATGTCCGCGCCCGTGACGACTTCGTCCATGCGCCAGCCGTTGCTGTTGCCGACGTCCATGTATTCGATGAAGCGCAGCACGTGGCCCGAGCCCCGGAAATGGCGGGCCATGGGCAGAATCTGGGCATCGTTCATGCCCCGGCGCACGACCATGTTGACCTTGACGGGCGCCAGCCCGGCGCGGGCGGCGGCATCGATCCCCGCCAGCACCGTGGCGACGGCCACGCCGCTGTCGCTCATGCGTTCGAACAGGGCGTCGTCCAGAGCATCCAGGCTGACCGTGACGCGGTTCAGCCCGGCCCGTGCCAGGGCGTCCGCCTTTTTCGCCAGCAGCGTGCCATTGGTCGTCAGGGTCAGTTCGGGCGCCTGGCCGTCTGGCCCGCGCAATTGCGCCAGCATGGCGACCAGGACTTCGATCTGCTTGCGCAGGAGCGGTTCGCCGCCGGTCAGGCGGATTTTCCGCACGCCCTGGGAAACCGCCACGGCCGCCACCCGGGTGATTTCCTCGAAGGTGAGCAAGGCGCTGTGCGGCAGGAATGCGTGATCGGACCCGAAGACCTCGCGCGGCATGCAGTAGGTGCAGCGGAAATTGCAGCGGTCCGTGACGGAAATGCGCAGATCGCGCAGGGGCCGCCCATAAACGTCGCGCACGGCATCGCCCGGCGCCAGGGCGGGCGCCGGGCGATGCCGGTCTTCGGGCCGATGGAAGATGACGCGGCTCATGGGATGGCCGCGATCAGTCGTTTTCCTTGACGCGATAGACCAGGGTGGCGACCTTCGCCAGACCCAGGACCTTGACCGTGACGCTGCCCAGCAGCAGGCGGGACAGGCCGCTGCGGCCGTGGCTGCCGATGAAGATCAGGTCGCAGTCTTCTTCCTTCGCGGCGTGCACGATGCCGTCGGCCACGTTGAAATTGGACACGGCCTTGCCGCTGGCCTTGACCCCGGCGGTCGCGGCGCGATCGAGCACCTGCTGCAGGTACTTCTGCGCCTGTTCGGCCGCCGTGCGGTCGTAGTCTTCATCCGTGATGGCATAGGCGGCGGCCATGCCGTCGAATCCGACCGTGGCGGCGAAAGGCTGCGTGACATGCAGCGCGACGATTTCGGCCCCGATGGTACGGGCAAAGCAGACACCCTTGTTGGCGGCCTGGGCCGAGAGTTTGGAGCCGTCCGTAGGGATCAGGATTTTCTTGAACATGCGCGGATCATCCAAAAAGCTGAATAGAGACTTCAGCATACCTGCTGAACAGCCGAAATAACAGTCGGATCAGCCCTGGGATTGATGTGACGCAGATTCCTGGGCGGCCTGAAACAATTTGGTGCAACGTCCGCCCGAACGGCAGAACGCCAGCACCGGGCCGGGAAGTTCCTGCAGCAAGCGGGAAAAATCGGCCACGTCGGCCGCCGTCATGGCGCCGCTGACCACGGGCTGGTAGCGCGCCTGCAGGCCCGCCGCCCGCGCCGCGCTCAGCACGTCGGCCGACAGAGGCTGGTCGGGGCCGCCTTCGCCGTCCGGACGATTGATGATGACGGACTTGAAGCCGGCGTCGGCCAGGGCCTGCATGTCGGCGGGCTGCAATTGCCCCGTGACGGCGAAATCGGGGGCCAGGGGTTGATAGGATACGGTCATGAGGGCTCCTTGCGGGGTTCCGTCCCCGCGATCTCCAAACGATGATCGGCCAGCCAGCGCGCCATCGGCGCGCCGGCCAGCACGGCGTATTCGGCCTGGCGCTGGGCGGCCAGGGCATCCTGCGGATCGCCGCCCCATGCGGGGTGGCACATCAACACGTCGCCGTCCCGGGCCTGGGCCAGCCAGCGGGACATCCAGGCCTCGTAGGCCGGGATGCCTCCCTTGAAATCATACACGCCCAGGAACCCCGCGTTCTGTGCAAATCCGGCCGCCCGCGCGCGGCGGCGCAGCCCCGCGGCCCCCAGGCCGGCGATGACCCGCGCCTTGGCGCGCAGGCGCCAGGGCAAGCCCGCCAGGCGGGGACGGCCCGTATCGCGGATCCAGAGCCCGGCGGCCGCATCGGCTCCCAGGATGGACAGCAGCGCGTCGCGCACCCCCGGCAGCTGGTGCACGTGCTGGTGGCCGTCCACGTAGTCCGGCGAGCGGCCGGTCAGCGTCCGGAAGAGGCCCAGTTGCCGGGCGACGCTGTCGCGCACCTGATCCTGCGGCAAACGGCGCAGGTAAGCGGCCTGGATCAGCGACTTCAGGGGCAGACATACGCCGGGCTGGCCGAAGGATTCCGTCAGGTTCAGGTGCAGGCCGATCTGCAGCCGGGTGTCGAGCAGGGCCGGCAGGTTCCGCGACGCCGAGGGGCCGTCGACCAGCAGGCTGGTGGCCGACAGGCGGCCCAGCTCCGCCAGGCGCAGGATGCCGGCATCGACGGCGTCGTTCATCCCGAAGTCGTCGGCGCACACTACAATGCGGCGGTATTCGGAATCGGAGCTGGCGCGCGGGCGGTCAGGATTCATGTTCAAAAAACTCTACACCCAGATCGGCTGGTTCGTCATTGTAGGCTGCGCGGCGGCCGCCACCCACTGGGCGGTCGCCGTCGCCTGCGTGGCCTGGGCGGGGCTGGCGCCTCTGCTGGCCAACGTGGCGGGATGGCTGGTGGCGTTCGGCGTGTCCTTCACCGGCCACTACCGGCTGACGTTCCGCCACCAGCAGGCCCCCCTGCTGCAGGCGGCCCTGCGATTCTTCCTGGTGTCCGCCCTGGGTTTCGCCGTGAACGAAGCCGCCTACGCCACGCTGCTGCGCATCACCCCGATCCGCTACGACATCCTGCTGGCGCTGGTCCTGATCGGAATCGCCGGCATGACCTTCATTCTGGGGCGCTACTGGGCGTTTCGCCACAGCCGCTGACGGCATCCCCGGCGGCGATCCGCCACAGCCCCATCTTGCGCGACTGGGCCACGGGCGCCCGCCCCGCCAGCGCCGGCAGGCGGTCGGCCTCGTCCAGCCAGGCCATCAGCCAGACGGCCGGGCGATCGGAGCGGCACAGGAAATCCTGCAGACGCGACGGCAGCCACAGGACATCCGTCCCATGATCCGGCGCGAACGAGGCGGCTTCGGCCAGTTCGCGGCGCCAGTCGTCTCCCCGGAAGATGCCGGGATCGTTCCAGTCCGTCACCACCACGACGGGAGACCGCCAGTCGGCATACATCGGCACGTCGTAGGCGAACTGATCGAACATCACCAGGCGGTCGCCCGGCGCGGCGGACTGCGCCAGCACCTGGGCCAGGGATTTCGAGCTGCGTTGCGGAAAGGCCAGCAGGACCGCCACGGCCAGCAGACAGACGCCCATGGCGATCAGGGCGTGGCGCACCAGGCTGCGGCGCACGCTCGGGGCGGTTTCCGCCTTGCGCTGTTCGAAGGTTTCCTGGATGAACCAGGCCAGCGGCGGCAGGACGGCGATCACGTAGCCGACCAGCTTGGATGTGGGAATCGAAAAGAACACCAGCACCACGGCCAGCCAGGACAGCATCAGGCCGCGCAGGACCCCGCGATCCACCTGTTCGGGGCGATTGGCGGGCGGCACGAAATCCGCCTGCAGGGGTCCGTGCAGATAGAGCCAGCGCCACAGCTGGATCGACCAGGGCAGGGTCAGCCCCAGGACGACGGGGACATAGAACCAGAAGGGGTGCGGATTGTTGAAGCCCGTTTCCAGGAAGCGCTGGAAATGCTGATAGACGATGTAATAGTCGAAGAACCCGGGGTAGCGTGCCTGCATGGCCGCCATCCACGGCAGGATGAGCGCCAGGAACAGCAGGATGCCGGGCCACCACAACAGGCGGCCCATCGCCCGGTACCGGCGCCGGCCCAGCAGCCAGAAGAACAGCACGCCGCCCGGCAGGACGACGCCGATCAGGCCCTTCGCCAGGAAACCGGCCGCCGCCAGCACGTACATGCCCAGGATCGCCGCGCGATCGGGGCGCTGTTGTTCGCGGCGGAACACCGCGTCGGCCCCGGCCATGACCGTCAGGCTGATCAGGGCGGCCACCAGCATGTCCAGATTGGCGTAATGGGCGGCCCCGAACAGAAAGGGCTGCACCGCCAGGATCAGGACCGCGCGGCCGGCGACGGACAGCCTCGCGTAGCGGCGCAGGAAAAGATAGAACACCGTGACCATCGCCGTGGCCGCCAGCACCGACACCAGGCGGCTCGCCCAGGCATTGTCGCCGAACACCGCCAGGGCGCCGGCCGTCAGCCAGTAGAACAGGGGCGGCTTGTGGAAAAAGGGCATGCCGTCCAGGCGCGGCGTCAGGTAGTCGCCCGACATCAGCATGTGCCAGGCCACTCCTACGTAGCGGCCTTCGTCGGGCAGCAACAGGGGGTACGCCCAGGTCGTGGCGGCCAGCCAGACGAAGGTGAGCGCCGCCACCCAGCCCCAGGCGGCGCGTTCCTGCATGCCTTGCCAGGCGGACTCGGCGGCATCGACCAGGCGATGAGCAGCGCGACGGAAACCGGACAGGTTCATGCGTCGATATCCCCCGAACGGCCGGCGTCGCTGTCGGCGCCGCCGGCTCGCGCCGGCTGGCCGGAACGCGGCGACGGACCGCCCTGGCGTTCCCCGGACCAGGGCGGCGCCCCGCCCCCGACCCTTTCACGCAGCAGGTAGACCGGACGGCCCTTGACCTCGGTGAAGATGCGCGCGATGTATTCGCCCACCACCCCCAGCGACATCAGGTTGACGCCGGAAAAGAACAGGACGACCGTGATGAGCGTGGCCCAGCCGCGCACCGGATCGCCAATGAAGAAATGCGTGATCACGATCAGCAGGCCATAGACGAAGGCCGCCAGCGACAGGCAGGCGCCCAGCAGGCTGAGCAGGCGCAGCGGCCAGGTGGTGAAAGCGGTCAGGCCGTCCACGGCGAAGCGCAGGAGCTTCAGCGGATGGAAGCGGCTGACCCCATGCCGGCGCTGCGGCGGCGTGTAGGGCATGGCCTCGGCCTGGAAGCCCACCCAGGCGAACAGGCCTTTCATGAAACGGTCGCGTTCCGGCAGGCTGAGCAAGGCATCGACCACGATGCGGTCCATCAGGCGGAAATCCCCGGCGTTGGGCGGCACGGTGCGGCCGTCGGACGTGCGCATCAAGGCATAGAACAGGCGCGAGCCCAGCCGTTTGAAGGGGCTTTCGTCCTGACGCGTGGCGCGCACTGCATAGACCATCTGCACGCCCTCGCGCCAACGGTCCAGCATGGCGGGAATCATCTGCGGCGGATGCTGCATGTCGGCGTCCAGACAGGCCACGACCGTGCCGCGGGCGGCCTCCAGGCCGGCGGTCAGGGCGGATTCCTTGCCGAAATTGCGCGACAGGCGCAGATAGACGATCTGCGGATGCAAGCTGCACCAGTGCCGCATCAGGTCCGGCGTGCCGTCCGTGCTGCCGTCGTCGACGACGATGATTTCCAGCGCATCCACCTGGGATTCCAGAGTCGCCAGCAGTTCGGGCAGCAAGATGCCCAGATTGGCCTGTTCGTTCAGGCACGGGACGACACACGACAGAAACACGGGCTCGGACATGGATACCAGCGGGCGGCAGAAGGCGGATTTCGGGGGGCTTACCGACAAGACGTTGATGATAACTGAAGGGCGGGCGGGCCGGCCATCCACAAAGCGGTTTTCCGCATCGCCTGCCGCTCTTTACGTTCAACCATAAAGATACCTATAATAGGAACCTTTAAAACCCACCCACCGGAAACTTCGCATGGACGACCCCTTTGTCTGTACGGAAGACGAAATCGTCACCCTCGTTCACCACTTCTACCGGCGCGTGCGCCAGGACGAGGTGCTGGGGCCGATTTTCGACGCGCACATCGACGACTGGGACGAACATCTGGAACGCATGGTGCGCTTCTGGTCGTCGCTGCTGCGCCGCACCGGCACCTACAGCGGCACGCCCATGCCGCGCCACGTGGCCCTGCCCGGCCTGGAAGGCCCCATGTTCATCCGCTGGCTGGACCTGTTTCGCGAGACCCTGGGCGAATTCGACAATCCGGCCTTCGTCGCCCAGGCCCAGGATTTCGCCCATCGCATCGCCCGCAGCCTGTGGTACGGCTACCAGATCAGCCACCATCCCGATCAACCCATGACCGAATTCGACGACCATGTCCCGTCTGCTGAACGTTGAAGAAACCCCCGCCCGGGCCGTCCCGGCCAGCCCGTCCATGGCGGCCTTCCTTGCCCTGGGCTTTCGCCCGCTGTACATCGCCGGCGCCGGCTGGGCGGTGATTTCCATCGCCCTGTGGATCTTCGCGCCGCAGCTGCTGGGCGAACCGCTCACGCTGGTGGCCTGGCATGCGCACGAAATGCTGTGGGGCTTCATCATCACCATCGCCGTCGGCTTCCTGCTGACGGCCAGCGCCACCTGGACGGGATTCAACCCGCTGCAAGGCCGGCCCCTGGCCGCTCTGTGCATCCTGTGGTGCGTCGCCCGCATCGGTTTCCTGGCGGGCGGCCTGACCGCCTTCTGGATCGCGACCGCCGCCGAACTGCTGTTCTTCCTGGGAACCTCGGCCGCCCTGGCCCGCGTCATGTTCAAGGGCCGCAGCCGCCGCAACTACGGCATTCCCGCCCTGATCCTGGCCCTGGGCGTGGCGGATCTGCTGTACCTGCTGGCGGCCCTGCAAGGCAACTATCTGGTGCTGATGGAACGCTTCGACCTGGGCCTGATCGGCATGGCGGTCGTGGCCCTGCTGATCGCCCGCCGCGTCATTCCGTTTTTCGCCATGCGCATGGTGCCGGGCCTGCAGATTCCCATGCTGGTCCGCTCGGGGCATGCGCAGATGGTCTTCAGCGTCCTGGCGCTGGCGGCGGGCGTGCTGGCGCAGATCACGGGCGCTCCCATGGCCCCGGGCAGCGGCCCCCACGCCCTGCCCCTGATCATGGCGGCCAGCCTGGGCGTCACGGGGCTGATCAGCCTGGTGCAGCTGGCCTGCTGGAAGCCGCAGGCGGTGCTGCGCAAGCCCATGCTGTGGATCCTGTATCTGGGCTACGCCTTCATCGGCATCGGCCTGCTGGCCGCCGCCTGGAAATTCAGCAACCTGTTCGACCCGGCCATCCTCAACGGCGTGCTGGCCCGCAGCGCCACCCACGTGCACCTGATCGGCCTGGCGGGCTTCTGCATCCTGATCATCGGCATGCTGACGCGCACCGCCTTGGGCCACCTTGGGCGCCCCCTGGCGCTGGACCGCAGCATGCTGGCGGGCCACTGGCTGATGGTGCTGGCCGCCCTCCTGCGTCTGGCCGCGCTCTGGCCCTCGGCCGCCAGCCTGCATCTGCTGCACCTGGCCGCGCTGGCCTGGATCCTGTCGCTGGGGCTGTACCTGTGGCGCTTCGTGCCCATGCTGATCCGCCCGCGGCCGGACAAGCCCGTCCCGGCGGCCGCCCCCAAACCGGCGACGATCCAGCCGGCCCGGGCCCGCTGATCACCGGACGCCCATCATGCGATTGACCAACATGAGCGACTACGCGGTCCGGCTGCTGATGTATCTCAGCGGCCATCGCGACCGGCTGTGCACCATCGCCGAAATCGCCCAGTTCTACGGGATTTCCGAACCGCACCTGATGAAGATCACGCACCGGCTGGCCCAACATGGCTGGATCCGCACGGTGCGCGGCAAGAACGGCGGCATGGAGCTGGCCCACGAGCCCGGCGACATTTCCCTGGGCGCCCTGATCCGCGACATGGAAAACGACCTGGCCCTGGTCGAATGCATGGGTCCCGGCAACCACTGCATCCTGACCGGCCACTGCGGCCTGAAGCCCGTAATCGCCGGGGCGCTGCAGGCGTTCATGGACTACCTGGACGCCCGCACCCTGGCTGACGTACTGCCGCCGGCTCCCCTCACGACCACCCCCGGGACCGCGATACCGATCCGCAAGATCGCCAGCGCGCGCTGAACGCGGGGCCTGCCGGCCTACTGCACCAGCGGCGAATCCGCCCCCTGCATGGGGATTCCCTGGATCCGCGCCGCGCCCACCAGCTGCTGCAGATACTGATGCACGGCGCGGCGATAGCTGGATTCCTCCAGCCAGGCGGCCAGGCGGTCGCGCGCGTCTTCGAAAGACACAAGGCGGCCCTCGACCTTGCGGCCGGTGCGCACGATGTGAAAACCGAAGCGCGTCTCGACCAGTTCGCCCGCCAGGGTGTATTCCGGCAGGGCGAAGACGGCCTTTTCGAATTCCGGCACCATCTCGCCCCGGCTCAGCTCGCCCAGGGCCCCGCCCTCGGCCCCCGACGGGCAGTTGGAATATTCGCGGGCGAAGGCGGCGAACTGGCCCACGCCCTTGCGATGCAGTTCCGCCAGGTGCAGGTTGGCGCGGGACCGCAGCTTCTGCACGTCCAGGCCGGACGTGGCCTGGAACAGAATGTGCCAGACCTCGATCAGGTCCCCTTCGCGGAATTCGTCCGGATGCTGCTCGTAATAGCGCCGGCAGCTGGCCTCGTCGGCCTGCGGGGTGCGGACGTCCTCGGCCAGCACCGCCGCCAGCAGGGCTTCGTCGCCGTCGGCGTTCAGCTCCAGTTCGGCCCCCCGCTGGCGGATCAGCTCGCGCAGCACCAGTTCCTGGCCGGCCGCCAGGCGCGGATTGGCTTCCTGTTCATGGTTCGACACCTCGGCCAGGATGGCGGCCTCGGCGATGACGACATCATTCACGGTGATCATGCGGCTTCCCCATCAGCGGCGCGGACGCACCAGTTGCCACGGCCGCGCCAGATAGGTGACGGAGGCGAAACCCGACCACACGTGCACCAGCCGGGTGAAGGGAAAGATCACGAACAGCGTCATGCCCAGCACCATGTGGATGCGGTAGATTTCCGGCACGCCCGCCAGGGCGCCCGCCGCGCCGGCGCGGAAAGTCACGATGCGCTGCGCCCAGTCGCCCAGCTGCACCATGACCGCGCCGTCCGTGTGATGCACCGACGTGAACAGCGACGCCAGCCCCAGGCCCAGCACCAGCAGGATCCACAGCAGCGTCACCCAGTCCGACACGTTGGTGTTGTGATGCAGGCGGATTTCCGACCAGCGGCGATGGATCAGCAATACCAGGCCGATCAGGCAGATCACCCCCAGGATGGCCCCCACGACGATGGCCATCAACTGCTTGAACTGCGTGGTGACGCCGAAGGCGTGATACACCCACGGCGGAGTCAGCAGCCCCACCAGATGCGTGAAGAACAGTGAGATGATGCCGATGTGGAACAGATTGCTGCCCCAGCGCAGCGACCCGGAGCGCAGCAGCTGGCTGGAATCGCTTTTCCAGGTGTACTGTTCGCGCTCGAAGCGCACCAGGCTGCCCAGGAAGAACACGGTCAGGGCAATGTAGGGATACACCCCGAAAAAGAACAGGTCGAGTGTGTCTTTCATGATGGTCTCCTCAGGTGGGGCTGCCGTCCGGATGGCCGGCCCGCGCGCGCGGCGGGTGGAACACAAGGGGCTGGGCGCCGTCGCCCGGGCGGCGCATCAACAGGGGTTCGGTGCCGTCCGCCTGGGGCCCGAAGGTGATCATGGTTTCCTCCATGTCGCCTTCCGGGGGATCGGGCAGGACTTCGGGCTGCACCGCCGTCATGGCGCGCAATTGCGCGAACACGCAGGCGTAGGGGCTGTCCGATTCCGCCAGCTTGTCGCCCAGGCGGGCCAGCACGTGGATGGCGTCGCCCAGCAGATCTTCGGCGGCCGGGGGCGGCACCTGCCCCAGGAATTCCAGGAACAGCGGCACGTAATCCGGCAATTCGGTGGTGGCGGGCTCCAGGCCGTGCTTGAGATATTCCTGCTGCAGATCGACCATGGCCTGGCCCCGGTCGCGGGACTCGCCATGCACGTGCTCGAACAGATGCAGGGAATGCGCCGCCCGCCGGTCGAAGGTGGCGACATAGGCTTCCTGCAGATCGATCACGTCGTCGAAACCGCGCAGGAAGACGAACAGCGGGTCCAGGCGTTCCCGCGCGGGGGCCGGCAGCGCATCGGACAATTCCGGCAGCGCGTCCAGCCAGTCCTGCTCGGGATAGCCCAGCAGCACCGACAGGACGGAAAAGACAGGAGAGTCCTGGGCAGTCAAGGTATGCGTCATGGCGGGCTTCCTTACGCGGTCCTGGCCGGGTCCAGGAAGACCACGGACGGTTTGCGCCTGTTGCGCGGCTTGCCGAACAGCGAACCTTCGGAACTGCCGCCCGAGCAGCCGTTGCCGAAGGTGAAGCCGCAGCCGCCCCGGATCTCGAAGGCGTTCTCGGCATTTTCCCGATGCGCGGTGGGGATCACGAAGCGGTCCTCGTAGTTGGCGATGGCCAGGTAGCGGTGCATGTCCTCGACCTGGTGCAGCGACAGGCCCACCTGGTCCAGGATGTCCTGCCGTTCCTGGCGGTCCACGGACCGCGCCCGCATGAAGGCGCGCATGGCCAGCATGCGCTCCAGCGCCACCGCCACGGGGGCCTCGTCGCCCGCCGTCAGCAGGTTGGCCAGGTAGCGTAGCGGGATGCGCAGGGACTTGACGTCGGGGATTTCGCCGAAGGCGCCGATCTGGCCGCTGTTGGCCGCCGACTGGATGGGCGAGAGCGGCGGCACGTACCAGACCATGGGCAGGGTGCGGTATTCGGGGTGCAGCGGGAAGGCGATCTTCCATTCGACCGCCATCTTGTAGACCGGCGAATTGCAGGCCGCATCCAGCCAGTTTTCGGGGATGCCGTCGGCCAGGGCCTGGCGGCGGACCTCGGGATCGTGCGGATCCAGGAACAGGTCCAGCTGGGCCTGGTAGAGGTCCTTTTCATTGGGCATGCTGGCGGCGGCCTCGATGCCGTCGGCGTCGTACAGCAGCACCCCCAGATAGCGGATGCGCCCGACGCAGGTTTCGGAACAGACCGTGGGCTGACCGGCCTCGATGCGTGGGTAGCAGAAGATGCACTTTTCCGCCTTGCCGGACTTCCAGTTGTAGTAGATCTTCTTGTAGGGACAGCCCGAAATGCACATGCGCCAGCCCCGGCATTTGTCCTGGTCGATCAGGACGATGCCGTCTTCGGCGCGCTTGTAGATGGACCCCGACGGACAACTGGCGACGCAGGTCGGATTGAGGCAGTGCTCGCACAGCCGCGGCAGATACATCATGAAGGTGTTCTCGAACTGCCCGTAGATGTCCTTCTGCACGGCCTCGAAGTTGTAGTCCTTGGACCGCTTGGCGAATTCGCCGCCCAGGATCTCTTCCCAGTTGGGCCCCCATTCGATCTTTTCCATGCGCTGGCCGGTGATCAGCGAACGCGGCCGGGCCACGGGCGGCGTCGTGCGTTCCGGGGCCTTCTGCAGATAGTCGTAATCGTAGGTGAAGGGCTCGTAGTAGTCGTCGATCTGCGGCAGGTTGGGGTTGGCGAAGATGCGCGACAGCAGCTTCAGCTTGCCGCCCTGGCGCGGTTCGATGCGGCCGTTGGCCTTGCGGCGCCAGCCGCCGTTCCAGCGGTCCTGGTTTTCCCATTCCTTGGGGTAGCCGACGCCGGGCTTGGTTTCCACGTTGTTGAACCAGGCATATTCCATGCCTTCGCGGGACGTCCAGACATTCTTGCAGGTGATCGAACAGGTGTGACAGCCGATGCATTTGTCCAGATTCAGGACCATGGCGACTTGTGCGCGGATTTTCATGGATGCGTCTCCTTAGGCCTGTGTCTGGGCGGACACTTCGTGCGTTTCGTCCATCCAGTCGATTTTCGTCAGTTTGCGGACCACCACGAATTCATCCCGGTTCGAGCCCACAGTGCCGTAGTAATTGAAGCCATAGGCCAGGTGGGCATAGCCGCCGATCATGTGGGTGGGCTTGAGGACCGTGCGCGTCACGGAATTGTGGATGCCGCCGCGCTTGCCGGTGAGCTGGGATCCCGGCACGTTCACGATCTTCTCCTGGGCGTGATACATCATGGTCATGCCCTCGGGCACCCGCTGGCTGACCACCGCCCGGGCCACCAGGGCGCCGTTGACGTTGAAGACCTCGATCCAGTCGTTGTCCACGATGCCGGCCTTGGCCGCGTCGATTTCCGACATCCAGACGATGGGGCCGCCGCGCGACAGCGTCAGCATGATCAGGTTGTCGGAATACGTGGAGTGGATGCCCCACTTCTGGTGCGGCGTGATGAAGTTCAGGACCACGTGCGGCTCGCCGTTGCTGAACTGCTTGTCCAGCATGGGCTTGATGGTCTTGGTATCCACCGGCGGCCGGTACACGCACAGCGCCTCGCCGAAATCGCGCATCCAGGGATGATCCTGGTAGAGCTCCTGGCGGCCGGTCAGCGTGCGCCAGGGGATCAGCTCGTGCACGTTGGTGTAGCCCGCGCTGTAGCTGACCTTGTCGGATTCGATGCCCGACCATGTGGGCGAGGTCAGGATCTTGCGCGGCTGCGCCTGGATGTCGCGGAAGCGGATCTTTTCGTGTTCGCTGGAACGGATCAGGTGCGTATGGTCGCGCCCCGTGATCTTCGACAGCGCCTGCCAGGCCTTCATGGCCACGTGCCCGTTGGTTTCCGGCGCCAGGGTCAGCACGGTCTCGCAGGCATCGATGTCCGTGAAGATGCGCGGCTGGCCGTGCCCGACCCCGGGTTCGCGCTCGCGGTAGTTCAGCTTGCCCAGGAATTCGACCTCTTCCTTGGTGTCCCAGGAGATGCCCTTGCCGCCGTTGCCCAGCTTTTCGGCCAGCGGCCCCAGCGTCGTGAAGCGTTTGTAGATGTTCTTGTAATCCCGATTCACCACCATCAGGTTGGGCATGGTCCTGCCGGGGATCAGGTCGCATTCGCCCTTGCGCCAATCACGCACGGCATAGGGGTCGGTGAGTTCGCCCGGCGAGTCGTGCTGCATGGGCTGCAGCACCAGGTCTTCGTCGGGCAGGTCGGCGTCGGCGGCCAGTTCGGAGAACTTCTTCGCCAGGTTCTTGTAGATTTCCCAGTCGCTGCGCGATTCCCAGATCGGGTCCACGGCCGCCGACAGCGGGTGGATGAAGGGGTGCATGTCGGACGTGTTCAGGTCGTTCTTTTCATACCAGGTGGCCGTGGGCAGCACGATGTCCGAATACACGCAGGTGGTGGACATGCGGAAGTCCAGCGTCACCAGCAGGTCGAGCTTGCCCTGGGGCGCCTCGTCATGCCAGTTGACTTCCAGCGGCTTGCCCGCGCCCATTTCGCCCAGGTCCTTGCCCTGCACGCCATGCTGGGTACCCAGCAGGTGCTTGAGGAAATATTCATGCCCCTTGCCCGACGAGCCCAGGATGTTGGAGCGCCAGATGAACAGGTTGCGCGGGAAATTGTCCGGATTGTCGGGGTCCTCGCAGGCGAACTTCAGCTTGCCGTCGCGCAGGCCCCGCACCGCGTATTCCTTGGGGTCCATGCCGGCCGACTGGGCGTCGCGCACCACCTGCAGCGGATTGGTCTGCAGTTGCGGCGCCGTGGGCAGCCAGCCCATGCGCTCTGCCCGCACGTTCATGTCGATCAGGCTGCCCTGGTATTTCGAGGCGTCGGCCAGCGGCGACAGCAGTTCGGACACCTGCAGTTTTTCGTAGCGCCACTGGTCCGTATGCGCGTAGAAGAACGAGGTGCCGTTCATGTGGCGCGGCGGACGCAGCCAGTCCAGCGCGAAGGTCAGCATGGTCCAGCCGGTCTGCGGGCGCAGTTTTTCCTGGCCCACGTAGTGGCACCAGCCGCCGCCCGACTGGCCCACGCAGCCGCACATCGACACCAGGTTGATGATGCCGCGATACGACATGTCCATGTGGTACCAGTGATTCAGGCCGGCCCCCAGGATGACCATGGACTTGCCCTCGGTCTTGTCGGCATTGTCGGCGAACTGGCGGGCCACCGTGATGACCTGTTCGCGCGGCACGCCCGTGATGCGCTCCTGCCAGGCCGGGGTATAGGGGACGTCGTCATCGTAGGACGCGGCGACGTTGTCGCCGCCCAGGCCGCGGTCGATGCCGTAATTGGCCACGAACAGGTCGAAGACCGTGGCGACCAGGACCTCGCCTTCGGCCGTCTGCACGCGCTTGACCGGCAGGTTGCGCAGCAGGACCTCGTCGTGTTCCGTGCCCTTGAAGTAATCGTGATGCACCCCGCCGAAATACGGGAAGGCCACCGGCACGACTTCGTCGTGGGAATCGATCAGGGACAGGCGCGGGCTGACGTTCTGTCCCCGGGCGTCCTTCAGTTCCAGATTCCATTTGCCGGCGTCCTCGCCTTCCTTCTGGCCCCAGCGGAAACCGATGGACCCTTGCGGGACGATGAATTCACCGGTCTGTTCGTCGCAGGCGACGGTCTTCCATTCGGGATTGTTCTGCTGCCCCAGGCGGTCGGTGAAATCGGCGGCCCGCAGCTTGCGGTCCGGCACGTAGCGGTCGCCCTGGCGCACCAGGCGCACCAGGAACGGCATGTCGGTGTACTGGCGGCAGTAGCGGTCGAAATAAGCGCTCTTGCCCGCCAGGTGGAATTCCTTCAGCACCACGTGGCCCATGGCCAAGGCCAGGGCGGCATCGGTGCCCTGCTTCGGGTGGATCCACAGATCGCCGAATTTGGCGCCCTCGGCGTAGTCCGGGAAGACGGAAACGACCTTGGCGCCGCGATAGCGGGCCTCGACCATGAAGTGGGCGTCGGGCGTGCGCGTCTGCGGCACGTTGGAGCCCCACAGCATGATGAAGGTGGAGTTGTACCAGTCCGCCGACTCGCTGACGTCGGTCTGTTCGCCCCAGGTCTGGGGGCTGGACGGCGGCAGGTCGCAGTACCAGTCGTAGAAGCTGAGCAGCGAGCCGCCCAGCAGCGACAGATAGCGGCTGCCCGAGGCATACGACACCATGGACATGGCGGGAATCGGCGAGAAACCGGCGATGCGGTCCGGGCCGTGGCACTTGATGGTGTGGATGTTGGCGGCGGCGATGATCTCGTTGACCTCGTCCCAGGTGGAGCGCACGAAACCGCCCAGGCCGCGCACGGATTTGTAGGCCTTGGCCTTTTCGGGGTCGGTGACGATGGCTTCCCAGGCCTGCACGGCGTCCATGGATTTGCGCTGTTCGCGCCACATCCGCGCCAGGCGGCCGCGCAGCATGGGATATTTCACCCGGTTGGCGCTGTACAGGTACCAGGAGAACGTCGCGCCCCGGGGACAGCCGCGCGGTTCGTGATTGGGCATGTCGGGCCGGGTGCGCGGATAGTCCGTCTGCTGGGTTTCCCAGGTGACGATGCCGCCCTTCACGTAGATTTTCCAGGAACAGGACCCGGTGCAGTTCACGCCGTGCGTGGAACGGACGATCTTGTCGTGCTGCCAGCGATTGCGGTAGGCGTCTTCCCAGGTGCGGTCCTCGTGGACGACATTTCCATGGCCATTGGAAAAAGGCTCTTTCGGACGGGAAAAGTACTTCAGGCGATCAATGAAATGGCTCACGATGATTGCTCCGTTGGAAAGCGTTCGACTAAACACCGATCGGCGGCGGCACGGCCGCCGGATCGGAACCGGCGGGGCCTCAGCACGGAATTTCCGCGCCGCGCCGCGAGTAATACCACCAGGTGACGGCGATGGAGGCGGCATAGAACACGACGAAGAACATGAGCGCCGCGTCCGGGGTGCCCGTCAGGTCGAAGGACGTGCCGAAACTCTTGGGAATGAAGAAGCCGCCGTACGCGCCCATGGCGCCGCTGAAGCCCAGCACGGCGGCGGATTCCTTGGCCCCTTCGGATTCCGCCTGCGCCGGGGAGCCCGCCGCGTTGCGGCGCAGCGCCAGGGTATTGAAGATGGCGGGAATCATGGCGAAGGTGGACCCGTTGCCGATGCCGGTCAGGAAGAACAGGAACAGGAAGGCCAGCAGAAAGCCGGTGAAGCTGCCCGGCGATCCGGAGCCCGGCAGCGACGCCATGACGCCCAGCACGCCCAGCACCATCCAGAAGAACGTCCAGAACGTCACCCGCGCTCCGCCCAGCTTGTCGGACAGCCAGCCGCCGAAGGGCCGCGCCATGGCGCCGACCAGGGGGCCCAGCCAGGCGTACTGCAGGGGCCGGATGTCGGGGTACAGATACTTGATCAGCAGCGGGAAGCCCGCCGAAAAGCCGATGAAGGAGCCGAAGGTGCCCAGGTACAGGAAGCACATGATCCAGTTGTGCTTGCGCTTGAAGATGACCGCCTGTTCGCTGAAGGATGCCCGGGCGTCCGCGATGTCGTGCATGCCCACCCAGGCCATCATGGAGACAATGATGATGAAAGGCACCCAGATGAAGGCGGCGTTCTGCGCCCAGACCTCGGCCACGCCGTGGGCGCCGGACAGCTTGGCCATCTGGGGATCGCCGGCCCAGGGGCCGAGGATGCCCAGGGTGATCACCAGCGGCGCCAGGAACTGCACCGAAGACACCCCCAGGTTGCCCAGGCCCGCGTTCAGCCCCAGGGCCGAACCCTTGCGTTCCTTGGGGAAGAAAAAGCTGATGTTGGACATGGAGGAGGAAAAATTGCCGCCCCCCAGGCCGCACAGCAGCGCCAGCAGCAGCATCGTGGAATACGGCGTGGTCGGGTCCTGGACGGCCAGCCCCACCCCGATGGTGGGCAGCAGCAGGCTGGCGGTCGTCAGCGCGGTCCAGCGCCGCCCGCCGAAGACCGGCACCATGAAGGAATAGAAGATCCGCAGCGTGGCGCCCGACAGCGCCGGCAGCGCCGCCAGCCAGAACAGCTGGTTTTCCGTGTATTTGAAGCCCAGGTTGGGCAGATTGACGGCTACGACACTCCACATCTGCCAGACGGCGAAGGCCAGGAACAGCGCGGGAATCGAGATCCACAGATTGACGTTGGCGATGGCGCGACCTTCGTGCGCCCAGAACGCCTTGTCTTCCGGGGTCCAGACGGTCAGCAAACGGCCGCGCCGGCGTCTGGAAGCATCATCAGGCACAGTGCTCATGCAAGGACTCCTGTGATAGGGACCCCGTACGATAGACCCCACGACGAACAGGGATGCTGATCTGGATCAAAGCCACCGGAGTTTCCGGCAGGCGTCCCTGCGCCTGGAGGAGCGGACTGCGTCCGGAAGATTGCCCAGACCGCGTGGAAGCTACGGGTCCCATGATCTGACGGAATGGGCCCAGTATAAGTGTCCGGACGGACAAAGGCTACAGGGGGAAAAGCCCCCACGCTGCGCGGCCCGGGGACAAAAAACCGCATCTGGAGGGGATGCGGTTTTCGAGGGGCGGCCCGGCCGCCGGCGCGGCGCGGGCGGCGGTCAGACGCGATCGCAGCGGATGGTGATGGGGTGGCGGCGCAGGCCTTCGATCACCTGGTCGGTGACTTCGCCATCGACGTCGGTGATGGCGTAGCCGATCTTGCCGCGCGTCTGCAGCTGCTGGCTGACGATGTTCAGGCCGAATTCGCCCATCAGGTTGCTGAGCGCCCCCATGGCGCCGGGCACGTTCTGGTGGATGTGGATGATGCGGACCGCGCCGGCCTGCTCGTGGTAGGAGATCTCCGGGAAGTTCACCGTGCCCTTGGTCGTGCCGCTGGTGATGAAGCGCTTCAGCTTTTCCGCGACCTCGCGGCCGATGTTTTCCTGGGATTCCTGCGTGCTGCCGCCGATGTGCGGGGTCAGGATCACGTTGTGCAGGCCGCGCAGCGGGCTGTCCAGGGCTTCATCGCGGCTCTTGGGTTCGGTCGGGAAGACGTCGATGGCGGCGCCCGACAGATGGCCGGACTTCAGGGCGCGCTGCAGCGCCGGGATGTCCACCACCGTGCCGCGCGAGGCATTGATCAGGATGCTGCCCGGCTTCATGGCCGCGATGGCGTCGGCGTCGATCAGGTTGGCGGTGTCCTTGCCGCCCGGCACATGCAGCGTGACCACGTCCGCCTGGGCCAGGAACTTCTTCAGCGAGCTGGTGGCGTGGGCGTTGCCCAGCGGCAGCTTGGCTTCGATGTCGTGATACAGGACCCGCATGCCGAAGGATTCGGCCAGGATGCCGACCTGGGACCCGATATTGCCGTAGCCGACGATGCCCAGGGTCTTGCCGCGGGCCTCGTAGGCGCCGTCGGCGGTCTTGTCCCAGAAGCCTTCGTGGACCCGCGCGTTCTTTTCCGGAATCCGGCGCAGCAGCAGGATGGCCTCGCCCAGCACCAGTTCGGCCACGGAGCGGGTGTTGGAGAACGGCGCGTTGAACACCGGGACGCCGCGCAGGGCGGCCGTTTCCAGGTCCACCTGGTTGGTGCCGATGCAAAAGCAGCCGATGGCCCGCAAGTCCGGCAGTTCGGACAGCACGCTCTGATCGAGATGGGTCCGGGAGCGGATCCCGACGACATGCACTCCCTGCAGGGCTTCGCGCAGGGCGTCTCCCGTGAGCGCGCCCGGATAGGTGACGACCTCGTCAAACCCGGCGGCGACGAAGACTTCCTTGGCGCTGGCATGGATGTTTTCGAACAGAACGATGCGTGCCATCTTGATCCTTCTCAAGCATTGATAAATGACCATTGTGCGATATTTCTGAGTGCGCGTCAGGGTCATCCCTAATGAAAACAGGGTCAAAAACGTCCGGTTTCACAAGTATCCCCGGCCCGGCGGCATATGCTTATATCCCACGCGACCGGATTTCCCCCCGACTCAGGCCGGAAGACCGTCCCCATCCATCACCAGGCGGTCGCGCCCGGCGTCCTTGGCGCGATACAGGCAGGCGTCGGCCCGCCGGAACAGGGACTGGGCCGTGTCCCCCGGCCGCCAGGCCGCGGCGCCCGCGCTGAGCGTCAGCGACAGGCGCCGGCCGTCATCCAGGTCCACCGGATGCCGGCGCACGTGATCCAGCACCCGCTCGACCAGCGCAGCGGCATCCCGCGCCGCCGTGCCGGACAGGAGGACGACGAATTCCTCTCCGCCGAACCGGGCCAGCACGTCGGACCGGCGCCGCAGCAGATTGCGCAGGACTTCGGCCACCCATTTCAGGACATGATCGCCCGCATCATGGCCATAATCGTCATTGACACGCTTGAAACGGTCCAGGTCGAAGACGGCCAGCGCCATGCGGGGTTCCGCCGAATCCGGACGCTCCGCCGCCCGCGCCAGCGCCTGCTCCAGGGATTCGTCCAGGCCGCGCCGGTTCAGCAGGCCGGTCAGGGGATCGTGCAGGGTCAGCTCGCGCAGTTGCTGGTTGGCCTGCTGCAGAGCCCCCATGGCGGTCCGCAGATCGGCGGTGCGCGCCTGGACCTCGTTCTGCAGGGAACTGCGGGCCGCCGATTCGATCCGCAGGGCGCGGTCCAGCAGATCGCGCACCTGCATGACTTCGGCATAGGTCAGCAGAAAGATCTGGCTGCCCAGCGCCGTCTGCATCCAGCGTTCCTGGGCCATGAAGCCGGGCGCGTAGCCGAAGGCGGCCAGGCCGTAGAACAGGAAGCCTGCATAAAAGATCAGCCAGGAGGCGACATACCAGACGGCGGCGCGGTCGCCCGCCTGCGCATGCCGCGCCCCGATGCCGAACATGCACAGCATGCTGACCAGGGCATACACGGTATCGACCTTGATGATGAGCGAATACGGCGCCAGGAAACTGGCCGCGAACAGCGCCACGCCGATGCCGAACAGGATCCGGATCAGCCGCGCATGGCGCGGCCGGCGGCTGGCGTGAATGCCCAGGAACGCCCGCGTGAACAGCAGCAGGCTGAGCACCGCCAGCACCTCCGTCAGAGGAACCGCCATATTGGCCAGCCAGGGGGAGTCCGGCCACAGATACTGGAAGCTGAGCCCCGACATCGAAGCCAGGAACAGGCCCGCGCACAGGATGTATGCCGCGTTGTACAGGGATTGCGGGATGCGCAGGCGCAGGAACAGGGCCAGGTTGAAGATGGCCAGCAAGCCCATCGCCCCCATGAACATCCCTTCCGCCAGGCTGTGATTCTGCGTGCTGGACAGGGCGGATGCCGCCGTGCGCAGCGACAGGGGAATGTTGATGGCGCCGCTGCTGCGCACCCGGATCACCACCCCCAGGGACTGCCCCGGTCTGAAATCCAGCGGCAGCAGGAACAGGCGATGGCGCACCGGGCGGACCCCGAAGGGCCGCGCGTCCCCCATGTGTTCCGTCTTCAGCAGGACGGGCGCGGCGCCGGCGCGGGCGGGATCCAGGTCGTAGACCCAGAAGTCCACCTCATCGAGCAGGGGGTAGTCCAGCCGCAGGAACCAGGCGCGTCCGACCGAATCGGGATTGCGCAGCGGCACGTACACCCAGTACGCCGCCCGGGTATGAGTGAACACCAGCCGATCGGCATTGCGGCGCTGGACGGGCCAGCGGCCGCTGAGCACTTCCTCCGGCCCCAGCGCCTGCCGGTCATCCTGCACGAAACAGACATCGGCCAGCGACGGGATGTCCGGCTGCAGCACCGACAGGGTCCGGGTCGGGCACAGGGCGCTCAGGGGCGGCGACGCCACGGCGGCCGGGCCGGCGCACAGCAGCCAGACGCCCAGCAGCGCCCGCGCGATCAGCCATGCCAGGTCCGCGCGTCCGCTGACTTGCGACGCGCATGTCTTCCGGATGACCTTCCGCCCATGCCGACATTCCATGCCCCTTCGGGCCCCCCACGAAACGTATCAGGGTTATGCTGCATCAGTACATTATGCATGTGAAGCAACAAGGTCACGCGACTTTTTGGGCCGCCGTGTTAGCCTAAAGTGTTCATGCGCCTTCATTCTGTCCGGACATTTCCATGCCTTCCACCGCCACTCCGCTCTCTTCCGCCCCGGCCCCCCTGCGGCCGACGCGATTCATGCGCACGCCGAATCTGGCCGAGCCGGACACGGACCGACTGCGGGCATCGCTGCGCCAGTACTTCCTGGAAACCAGCGATCGCTACGAATCGCTGTTCCAGTGCCTGGCCAACGACGAGGCCTATTTCGTCAAGCCCATTGCGCTGCGCCACCCGCTGATCTTCTATTTCGGCCACACCGCCACGTTCTTCGTCAACAAGCTGCTGCTGACCCGCATGATCGACCAGCGCCTGGACCAGCGCCTGGAGTCGATCTTCGCCGTCGGCGTGGATGAAATGAGCTGGGACGACCTGGACGAACGGAACTACGACTGGCCGACCGTCGCCGAAGTCCAGGCCTACCGCAACAAGGTGCGCCAGCTGGTCTGTGATCTGATCGACCACGCGCCGCTGCAGTCCCCCATCGACTGGCAGAACCCCTGGTGGGCCATCATCATGGGGATCGAGCACGAACGCATCCACCTGGAAACCTCCTCCGTCCTGATCCGCCAGCACGCCCTGAAGTACGTGCGGCCGGCCGCCGGCTGGGAACCCCAGTCCGATGCGGGCGCCGCCGCTCCGGACAACGAGCCGGTCCGCGTGCCCGGCGGGACGGTCCGGGTGGGCAAGGCCTACACCGATCCCCAATACGGATGGGACAACGAATACGGCAGCCACACCGCCGAAATCGAATCCTTCCAGGCCAGCCGCTACCTGGTCAGCAACCAGGAATTCCTGGCCTTCGTCGAGGCGGGCGGCTACCGCAACCATCGCGACTGGACCGAGGAAGGCCGCCAATGGCTGGCCTTCAGCCAGGCCGAACACCCCACGTTCTGGGTGAAAAAGACCCAGGGCTGGGCGCTGCGCCTGATGACCGGCGAAATTCCGATGCCCTGGTCCTGGCCGGTGGAAGTCAACTACCTGGAAGCCAAGGCCTTCTGCAACTGGAAGGCCGCCGAGACCGGCCAGCCGGTGCGCCTGCCCACCGAGGACGAGTGGTACCGCCTGTACGATGCCGCCGGCCTGCGCGATCCCGACGACCAGCCCTGCGCCGCCAACCTGCACCTGGATCACGGGGCTTCGTCCTGCCCGGTCGACCGCCATGCCCACGGCGACTGGTTCGACGTGGTGGGCAACGTCTGGCAATGGACGGAAACCCCCACCTACCCGTTCAACGGTTTCGATGTCCACCCGATCTACGACGATTTCACCACGCCGACCTTCGACGGCCGGCACAACCTGATGAAAGGCGGGTCCTGGATCGCCTGCGGCAACGAAGCCGTGCGCGCCTCGCGCTACGCCTTCCGGCGGCACTTCTTCCAGCACGCGGGGTTCCGCTACGTGATTTCCCATGCGCCGGCCGAAGCCCCCGCCGCCTACTACGAAACCGACAAGCTGATGTCGGAATACGCCGAGTTCCACTACGGCGACACCTACTTCGACGTGCCGAACTTCTCGCAGGCGCTGGCCCGGCATGCCATCGCCGCCATGGGCGAACGCCCGCGCCGCCGCGCCCTGGACCTGGGCTGCGCATCGGGGCGCGCGACCTTCGAACTGGCCCGCGCCTTCGATCAGGTCACGGGGGTGGACTTCTCGGCGCGCTTCATCAACCAGGGCGTGCAGCTGATCCAGACCGGCCAGCTGCGCTACACCCTGGCCGACGAAGGCGATCTGGTGTCCTACAAGGCCCGCAGCCTGGCCGACCTGGATCTGCAGGACACGGTCTCCCGGGTCGAGTTCTACCAGGGCGACGCCTGCAATCTGAAACCCCAGTTCAGCCGGTACGACCTGGTCCTGGCGGCCAATCTGATCGACCGGCTGTACGATCCGGCCCGCTTCCTGGACCAGATCCACGAGCGCATCGTCTCCGGCGGCCTGCTGGTGATCGCCTCGCCCTATACCTGGCTGGAAGAACACACGCCGCGCCAGGCCTGGATCGGCGGGTTCAAGAAGGACGCCGAGAACTACACCACCCTGGATGGCCTGCGGGATCACCTGGGCGCCCATTTCCGGCTGGTGTCCGGCCCCACCGACGTGCCCTTCGTGATCCGCGAGACCCGGCGCAAGTTCCAGCACACGCTGTCGGAAATGACGATCTGGGAAAGGCGCTAGCCGCCCGTCCCGCCCCGCCCCGCCGCCCACATCCCGACGACGGATGGGGGCGGCGCTTCAGGACGCCAGCCTCGACCGGCGTTCCCGCACGAAGGCGGCGAAGGCCGCCGCCGTCAGCGGCCGGCTGTAGTAATAGCCCTGCGCCTCCTCGCAGCCGTTGGCCTTCAGGAATTCCTGCTGTTCGAAAGTTTCGACGCCTTCGGCGATGGTGCGCAGGCCCAGGCTGCGCGACAGCTGGATGACGGCCATGGCGATGGCCTGGTCGTCCGGATCGACGTTGATGTCGCGGACGAAGGACTGGTCGATCTTCAGCTTGTGCAGATTGAAGCGCTTCAGGTAACTGAGCGACGAATACCCGGTGCCGAAGTCGTCGATGGCAAACTGGACCCCGGCGCGCGACAGCTCTTCCATGCGCCGCGCCGCCGCCTCGGGCGCCTTCATGGCCACGGCTTCCGTCAGTTCCAGTTCCAGCAGGCTGGCCGGCACGTTGGCATCGGCCAGGATCCCCTTGATCCGGCCCGGCAGGTCCGGCTGGTTGAACTGCACGGCCGACAGGTTCACGGCGATGCGCAGCAAAGGCAGCCCCTGGTCCAGCCACTGGCGCAACTGCCGCATCGCGGTGCGCAGCACCCATTCGCCGATGGGGACGATCAGGCCGTTGGCCTCGGCGATGGGAATGAATTCGGACGGCGGCACGCGCCCCCATTGCGGGGACTCCCAGCGCAGCAGCGCCTCGGCGCCCAGGATGGCGCCGTCCTTGAGGGCCAGCTGCGGCTGGTAGGCCAGGAACAGTTCGCGATTGGACAAGGCCTGCTTGAGCGCATTGCTCAGCATCAGTTCGCGGCTGACGTGAGCCTGCATTTCGGGCGTGAACATCCCGACCCGGCGGCGCCCGTCGCTCTTTGCGCGGTACATGGCGGTTTCCGCGCTTTTCAGCAGAGTATCGAATTCGGCCGCGTCGTCGGGATACAGCGCCACGCCGATCGTGACGGAACTGAAGATGTCCTGATCGGCCAGCCGCAGCGGCAAGGCCACCGCCTGCAGCAGGTCGCGCGCCCGCGCCTGCGCCTGCTGCCGGGTGGCGCCGGGCAGCACGGCGACGAAGTCGTCCCCCGAATACCGGGACAGGAAGGCCGCGCCCGGCAGCCGGGACCGCAGGCGCTGCGCCATTTCCTGCAACAGCGCGTCGCCCATGTGATGACCCAGCGAATCGTTGACGGCCTTGAAATGATCCAGGTCCATCCACAGGGCGGCCAGCCGGCCGCCGCGCTCCATGGCGTCGCGGCACTGCTCGCGCAGCTGGTTGCGATTGGGCAGGCCGGTGAGCTGATCGAACTGCGACAGCCGCCGGATGCGTTCGGCCGCCTGACGCTTTTCCGTGACGTCCTCGTTGTGGGCCAGATAGTTGGTGACCCGCCCCTGGGCGTCGCGCACCGGGTAGATCAGCACGGACTCGGTGTATTCCCGGCCGCTCTTGCTGAGATTGTTCCATTCGCCGCGCCACGCCTTGCCCTGCGCCAGCTGCGCCCACATGGACCGGAACGTGGTGGCGGGCGTGCGGGCCGGCTTCAGGCGGCGCAGATTGCGCCCGAGGACCTCGGAAGCCGCATAGCCGCTGATGCGCGTGAAGGCTTCGTTGACGAACTCGACCCGCGCATGCCGGTCGGTGATGATGATCGAGACGGGGCTTTGCACCACGGCGGTGGACAGCGTGCGCAAGGCCTGTTCGTTCTTCAGCCGGGCCGTGACATCGCGCGAGACCACCACGAACTGGGGCGGGTGCCCCGGCGGCATGGACTTGCGGGCGACGGAAAGCTCGAATTCGCGCGGCTTGCCATCCACGTCGTCGAGCGTGATGAGCTTTCCCCGGGACTGGCCCCTCGCGGCGGCTTCCTGCAGGGCGCCCAGCACGATCCGGGCGGCCCTGGGCGACAGGACGTCGCCCACGGCGCGGCCCAGCAGCTGGTCCGCGGGGGCGGACAGATCCGAAGGCCGGCTGGTATGGACCGAGAGATAGCGTCCTTCGATGTCCATGTCGAAGACCAGATCCGGCATGGCGTCCAGCGTCGCCTGCAGCTTGTCCTGGGAATCCTGCAGCAGCGCATAGGGGTGCCGCACCGCCTCGACGAAGGCGGCCCGGTACAGGAAGACGTAGGCGATGACCTTGTAGAGGTGGCCGAACAGCATGTAGATGTCCGTCACCCCGGAGTACAAGGTCAGGAAGAATTCGCCTTGCGCCATCACGCAGGCCGAGACGAACAGGTCGCCGATGTTGTAGCGCCGGGGGCGTCGCATGCGCAGCCAGAGCAGCAGCGCCGCCACCAGGTACAGGGCGATGAGGCCGTATTCCGCGAGGATCTTGAAGGTGGTCAGCCCCCGGCCGGGGACGAAGGTCTGCGGTATTTTGTCCGGCCATCGGAAATACAGCGCCGTAAGGCCCGCCACCAGCGCGACCACGCAGGTCACCTGCAGCCACAGGGGCACGCGGATGGCGCGCCCCTTCCAGGCCAGGGCGGCGACCGCCAGCAGGCCCGCCGCACCGAACAGGCGCGCCAGCAACCAGAAGTAGATCGCCTTCCCCTCGTCGTTGGGCGTGATGAAATCCGGCATGCCCGGATAGGCCAGCAAGTGCAGGAAATCCAGTAGCGCCACCCCCAGGAAGGCGCTGCCCAGCAGGACCAGATTGCCGGGCAGGGCTTCGTGGCGGCTGGTCCAGAGCACCGCGAAAATCAGCGAGGCCATCAGGATGGAGACGGCTTCGGCCAGGTTGTGCAACGGCAGATACGCGGCGATCTGATGAAACGGCGCAGGGAACGCCAGGCCGCTGACCAGAATCAGCAGCACCATCAATACACTGACAGAACGGATGGCGCGGCGCGCATCCGCCTGATAGCTGGGGTGTATCCACATATCGGCTACTTGTAGGTCATGCGCCAATGTACCGGGGAGCTCTCGCCAGTGGCAAGCCGCTCGTTTCCCTGGCGTCCGGCGCGCCGGGCGACCACGATTGAACCATGGAAATCCGGCCGGATCCATGCATCAGGGAAATTCCCAGGTCATGAACCCGATATTCAGTTTTATGATTCGTCGTATCCCATCTGACATATAACATGAAATGTTAGATAGCATTTCAAAATCGGAGACTCCCATGGCAATCGCAAGCGAACACCCGAACGGCGAAGCCGGCCCTCTCGCGCCTTCCGCCGCGCCGCCGCAAGACGCATCCCCCACGTGCTGGAGCCCGGAGCTGAACACGGACGTCTGCCGCGGCCTCTACAACGAAGACCTGGCCCCCGCCAGGGAACGCAACTGGGGCGCCTTCAGCATCTTCAACGTCTGGACCTCGGATGTGCACAGCCTGTGGGGCTACTACCTGGCCGCCAGCCTGTTCCTGCTGTGCGGCAGCTTCGTCAATTTCCTGCTGGCGATCGGCCTGGGCTCCCTGGTCATCTTCGCGATCATGAACATGCTGGGCTATGCCGGCGTCAAGACCGGCGTGCCCTACCCCGTGCTGGCCCGGGCGTCGTTCGGCGTCTGGGGAGCCAACCTGCCGGCGCTGGTGCGGGCGGTGGTGGCCTGCTTCTGGTACGGCGCGCAGACGGCCGCCGCGTCCTGGGCCATCGTCGCCCTGCTGACGCGCAACGAGGCGCTGATGCACTTCCACCAGACGACGCATCTGTTCGGCCACTCCGGCCTGGAAGTGATCTGCTTCGTCGTGGTCTGGGCCCTGCAGCTGCTGATCATCCAGAACGGCATGGAAACCGTGCGCCGGTTCCAGGACTGGGCGGGCCCCGCCGTCTGGATCGCCATGCTGGTGCTGGCGGTGGGCCTGACGATCAAGGCCGGCGGCTTCTCCCTGGAGCACGGAATCCCCCTGGACGTCCTGCTGGAAAAGACCCGCGACGCGGGGGTGCCCGGAGAGCCCGGTTCGCTCTCGGCCCTGATGGCCGTCGCCGCCACCTGGATCACCTATTTCGCCGCGCTGTACCTGAACTTCTGCGACTTCGCCCGCTACGCCCCGGACAAGTCCGTGGTGCGCAAGGGCAATGTCTGGGGACTGCCGATCAACCTGATCCTGTTCTCGCTGGTGGCCGGCGTCACCACCATCGCCGCCTTCCAGGTGTACGGCGAAGTCCTGCTGCACCCGGAACAGATCTCCGCCAAGTTCGACAGCTGGTTCCTGGCCCTGCTGGCCGCCCTCACCTTCGCCGTGGCGACGCTGGGCATCAACGTGGTCGCCAACTTCGTCTCCCCGGCCTTCGACATTTCCAACGCATTTCCCCACAAGATCAGCTTCAAGGGCGGCGGCTACATCACCGCGGTGATCGCCCTGTGCCTGTATCCGTTCTCTCCGTGGGACGGCAACGCCGCGACCTTCGTGGGCGCCATCGGCGCGGTCATGGGACCGCTGCTGGGCATCATCGTGGCAGACTACTACCTGATCGCGAAAGGCCGGATCGACGTCGCCGACCTGTATCGGGAAAACGGCCGCTATCAGTTCCACAAGGGCTGGAACATCGCCGCCGTGATCGCCACGGTGATCGGCGGGCTGTTCTCCAGCATCCTGCCCCACCTGACCGACTGGCTGCCGTCCTGGTGGGGCATCTACGGCTGGTTCTTCGGCGTCATCATCGGCGCGGGCGTCTATCTGGCGCTCTGCAGACTCCCCGCCATGAAGCATCCCTACGCGCGCGCCGCCTGACCTTCCCCGCGCCCGCGAAAACGGCAATGGCCCCGCCAGGAGGCCATCGCCGTTTTCATGCCGCCTGCGCGCCGGAGCTTCAGACCGCCGAGAGTTCCGGCAGGTCCACGCCCCACCAGCGCAGTGTGCCCGCCAGATGCTGGCGGACCGCCAGCATGGCGGCGTCTTCCCGCCCCTGCAGGATGGCATCCAGGATCTGCAGATGTTCGTCCATCGCCGGAATGATGCGTTCCGGCAGCAGGCGGCGCGACAGCTGCAGCACGGTGATGCGGTCATGATTGCTGGCATAGACGCGGGCCGCCAGGGGATTGCCCAGGGCGCCGGCCATGGCCAGATGCAGCTTCCAGTCGACCTCCATCGCCCGCCGCTGCAGTTCCGGGGTGATGCCCCGGCCGGCCTGGAGGCGGACTTCCGCGTGCTCGTCGCGCAAGGCGTCCAGCCCGTCCCGCCCCGCCCGGGCCGCCAGCACCCGGGCGCCTTCCTGATCCATCAGGCAGCGCAGATGGAAGCAGGCCTGGATCGTATCCGGCGTCGGTTCGATGACCAGCACCCCGCGCTTGGGCAGGATCTGCACCAGGCCGACCACCTCGGCGCGCTTGACGGCCTCGCGCACCGGCGCCAGGGGAAAGCCGGACCGCTCGACCAGTTCGGCGATCGACACCATCTGGCCCGCGCGCACGGCCCCGTCGAACAGCAAGCCCTTCAATGCCCCGAAGGCCTGATCGGCAAGCAGCATGTCCGTCATGGTCAGACGCCCTCCGCGGCGGCGTTCGCCGCCTCGTCGCTCAAGTCGACCTGGATGCGGCCGTCCAGCACGTCGCGGGCGCGCTGGCGGTCCACGTCGCCTTCCCAGGCCCCGACCACCACCGTCCCGACGCAATTGCCGATCATGTTCGTCAGCGCGCGCGCCATGCCCATGAACCAGTCGACGGACAGCACCAGCACCAGGCCGATGGCGGGAATGTCCGGAATGACGCTGAGGGTCGCGGCCAGGATGACGATCGCCGAGCCCGGCACGCCATGGGCCCCCTTGGAGGTCAGCAGGGACACGCCCAGGATCAGCAGCAGGTGCGAGAATTCGAGCGGCGTGTCGGTCGCCTGGGCGATGAAGATGGCCGCCAGGGTCAGATAGATGGAAAAACCGTCCAGGTTGAAGGAATACCCGGTGGGCACCACCAGGCCGACCGTCGAGCCCCGGACCCCCATCAGTTCCAGCTTGCGCATGACCTGCGGCAGCACGGCATCGGACGAGGCCGTGCCCAGGACCACCAGCAGCTCTTCACGCAGGTAGCGCAGCAGCTTGAAGATGTTGAAGCCCGCCAGGCGCAGGATGATGCCCAGCACGACCAGCACGAAGATAAAGCAGGTGACGTAGAACAGCGCCACCAGCAGGCCCAGCGACCCCAGGGTGCCCACGCCGTACTTGCCCACCGTGAAGGCGATGGCGCCCAGCACGCCCAGCGGCGCCAGCTTGACGATGAAGCCGATGATCTTGAAGAAAACGTGGGACAGGCCGTCGACCAGCTTCGCCACCGGCTTGCCCCGTTCGCCCATCAGCGCCACCGCCACGCCGAACAGGATGGAGATCAGCAGGACCTGCAGGATGTCGCCCGACGCGAAGGCATCCACGAAGGTTGTGGGGATGATGCGCATCAGGAACCCGACCGTGTCCGTCGCGCCGCCGACCCTGGACGTGTAGGCGGACAGCGCGCTGGCATCCAGCGAACTGGGATCCACGTGCATGCCGTGTCCCGGCGTGAACAGATAGGCCAGCGCGATCCCCAGCGCCAGGGCGAAGGTCGTCACGACCTCGAAGTAGACCAGCGCCTTGACCCCCACGCGACCCACCTTGCGGATGTCGCTGGTCCCGCAGATGCCGTGCACCACCACGCAGAACACCAGCGGGGCGATGATCATCTTGATCAGCTTGATGAAGCCGTCGCCGAACGGTTTCAGCGACACGGCGAAGTCGGGCCAGAAGACCCCGACGCCGATCCCGAGGATGAGGGCGATGACCACCTGCCCGAATAATGAACCGCAGAACTTCTTCATTGTCTCGCTCCTTGTCGCGAATGGGGATGCAGGGTAAGTCCCATGTTTTCTCTGGTTTTATGCGGATATATTATACGAAAAATATCAACTTGAATATATAGTGAAATGTCAATTGAAATTTCTGGCATCTTTCGCTGAACCGGCCTAAGTTACGGGTGTATGGCCGACACGACTCGGCAAGCCCGGCTGCCTTCCGCGAAAAGACCGACTCTTCTCACTCAGGAACAGCAATGCGCATTCTCGTCGTCAACGTCAATACCACGGCCTCCATGACGGCCTCGATCGCGGCCTCGGCCCGGGCCGCCGCATCCCCCGGAACCGAGATCGTCGGCCTGACGCCGACCTTCGGCGCCGACTCCTGCGAAGGCAACGTGGAAAGCTATCTCGCCGCCATCGGCGTGCTCGACCAGGTCCTGAAATATCCGCACCCCTTCGACGCCGTGATCCAGGCCGGATTCGGCGAGCATGGCCGCGAAGGCCTGCAGGAAGCGCTGGACGTGCCGGTCGTGGACATCACGGAAGCGGCGGCCGTCATGGCCGGCCTGCTGGGCCACAAATTCGGCGTGGTCACCACGCTGGACCGCACCGTCCCGCTCATCGAAGACCGACTGCTGCTGGCGGGCCTGGACCGCCGCTGCGCCGCCGTCGTCGCCAGCGGCATGAGCGTGCTGGAACTCGAAGAAGATCATGACCGGACCGTGGCGGCCATCGTCGCCAAGGCGAAGGACATCGTCGCGAACCATGGCGTGGAAGTCATCTGCCTGGGTTGCGGCGGCATGGCCGGCCTGGACGAGGCCGTCGCGGCCGCGACCGGCGCCCCGGTCGTCGACGGGGTCGCGTCCGCCGTCACGCTGGCCGAAGGGCTCGTGCGCATGAAGCTGAGCACCTCCAAGATCCGCACCTACGCGCCGGCGCGTCCCAAGAAGATCGCCGGCTGGCCCCTTCCATGATTTCCTGGGCGGCGCCCGGCCGAAGCGGGCCCGCCCATTCGAAAACCCGGACCGCCTCCCCCTCGGACCGGACAAACCAGCGAGAACGCCACCATGTCCCAGCAAATCGCACACACCGTCTCCAACGAGGAACTGGCCGCGCAGGATCCCACCGGCCGGCTCTATAACGAGGACCTCGCCCCGGCCCACCCGACCCACCGCAAATGGAACGGCTACCAGCTCTTTTCCCTGTGGATGAACGACGCCCACAACGCCGGGAACTACACCTGGGCGGCCGGCCTGTTCGTCGGCCTGGGCATGTCGGCCTTCGACATCACCCTGGGCATCTTCCTGGGCTCCCTGATCATCCTGGCCGGCTGCTGCCTGTCGGGTTTCATGGGCCAGGCCACCGGCACCCCCTACCCGGTCATCAGCCGCATCACCTGGGGGATCTGGGGCGCCAACATCCCGGCCGTCGTGCGGGGCATCGTGGCCATCGCCTGGTACGGCGTGCAGACCTACCTGGCCTCCATCGCCCTGAACGCCCTGCTGTCCCGGGCCATCCCGGGCTTCCGGGAACTCAGCCTGGACACGTCCGCCAGCTTCCTGAACCTGTCCCTCGGCGGCTGGATCTGCTTCCTGGCGCTCTCCATCATCCAGCTGGTCATCGTGCGCAAGGGCATGGAGGCCGTCCGCCACTTCCAGGGCCTGGCCGGCCCCGTGATCTGGGTCGTCATGCTGGTCCTGATGTTCTACTTCCTGTCCAAGGCGAACTGGTCGTTCGACTGGTTCACCGGCCCCAACGGCACCAAGGTCTCGGGTGACGCGCAGATGCGCAACATCATGATCACCATGGCGCAGACCGTCGGGACGCTGGCGACCCTGATGCTGAACTTCTCGGACTTCGCCCGGTATTCCCCCGACCGGAAATCCATCGTGGCGGGCTGCGCCTGGGGCCTGCCGATCAACTGGACGGCCTTCGCCATCACCTCCGTGGTGACGACGGCCGCCGCCGCGCAGGTCCTGAACGCCGACATCAGCCAGATCAAGGACCCCGGCATCCTGCTGGAACACGTGGACAATTCCGTCATGTTCTACGTCTTCACGACGGCCTTCGTCTTCGCCACCATCGGCGTCAACATCGTGGCCAATTTCGTCTCGGCGGCCTTCGACATTTCCAACATCAACCCGCGCCGGATCAGCTTCCGCACGGGCGGCCTGATCACCGCCATCGTCTCGATCATCGTCACCCCCTGGAACTACTTCAACAACCCGGTGATCGTGGGCTACTTCCTGGGCAGCCTGGGCGCCCTGCTCGGCCCCTTCTTCGGCATCCTGGCCGTGGACTACTACCTGGTCCGCAAGCAGAAATTCAGCATCCGCCACATGTACCTGCCCAAGCCGGAATCGATCTACTACTTCAACAAGGGGGTCAGCCGCTACGCCCTGTACGCCCTGATTCCGTCGGCCATCGTGTCGCTGAGCGTGGCGCTGCTGCCGGCCTTCTCCGAAATCAAGGACTTCGGCTGGTTCATCGGCGCGCCGCTGGCCGGCATCCTCTACTACCTGTTCGCCAACAACCGGGTCGTGGTCCTGCCCGCCGAAGAACTCAAATAACCCCTTGCCATATGCTTAAAGACTGAAAAGCTTTGCAGCGGCCAATCGGCCTGGATAGAATTAAAACCCATAAGGAATGCCGTTGATATAACGGCACTGATTAAACCCCCGCCGTCCCATCCTTCCGGGCGGCGGGGTTTCTACTATCGAGGCCTGTTCATGAAAAAACTTTCCGCGCTCGTCCTGGCTTTCGCCCTGCCCCTGCTATCGGCGGCGCCCGCCGCCCAGGCGGCGACCGACGATCTGGCCGCCATCCAGAAGGCCGGCGTCATCCGTATCGGCACCGAGGGCACCTACGCCCCGTTCTCCTTCCACGACCGCAAGGACAACGCGCTGGTCGGTTTTGACGTGGACATCGGCCGCGCCATCGCCAAGCAACTGGGCGTCAAGGCGGAATTCGTCGAGGGCAAATGGGACGGCCTGATCGCCGGGCTGAACGTCAACCGCTACGACGCGGTCATCAACCAGGTCGGCATCACGCCGGAACGCCAGGCCAAGTACGATTTCTCCAAGCCGTACATTTCCTCCGCCGCCGCCCTGATCGTGCGGGACGACAACACCTCGATCCATGCCTTCAAAGACCTGAAGGGCAAGCGCTCGGCCAACACCATCACCAGCAATTTCGGCAAGCTGGCCCAGCAACACGGAGCGGAAGTCGTGCCGGTGCAGGGCTTCAACGACGCCATCGCGCTGCTGACCTCCGGCCGCGTGGACGCCACGGTCAACGACGAACTGTCCTTCCTGGACTTCAAGAAGCAGCAGCCCGCCGCCAAGGTCAAGGTCGTGGCCACGGACACCAGCACGGAATTCAGCCAGTCGGGCGTGCTGCTGCGCAAGGATCAGCCGGCCCTGAAGGCCGCCGTGGACAAGGCGCTGGACGCGATCCGAGCCGACGGCACGTACAAGGCCATCTCGGAACGCTACTTCGGCGCCGACCTGTCTTCCCGGGTGAAGTAGGACCGGTGTTCTATACTGCGACACGATCTGCAAGGAGCTCCCGAACGTGCCGGACTGGTTGCATCTGATGGCAAATTCCCTCTGGCCGCTGCTGGTCGGGGGGATTCAATTCACCGTGCCGCTGGCGATCCTGTCCTTCCTGATAGGGCTGGCGCTGGCGTTCCTGGCGGCCATCGCGCGGCTGTTCGGACCCGCGCCGCTGGTCGCCCTGGTGCGCTTCTACATCTGGCTGATCCGGGGCACGCCCCTGCTGGTGCAGCTCTTCGTGATCTTCTACGGCCTGCCCAGCATCGGCTTCGTCCTGGATCCGCTACCGGCCGCGCTGATCGGCTTCTCGCTGAACGTCGGCGCCTACAACGCGGAAGTCATCCGGGGGGCCATCGAAGCCATTCCCCGGGGCCAGTGGGACGCCGCCTATTCCCTGAGCATGACCCGCGCCCAGGCGCTGCGCCGCACGATCCTGCCGCAGGCCGCCCGGGTGGCCGTGCCGCCGCTGTCCAATTCCTTCATCGCGCTGGTCAAGGACACGTCCCTGGCGGCCGTCATCACGGTGCCGGAAATCTTCCAGGCGGCGCAGCGCATCGCGTCCGTCACCTACGAACCGCTGATCCTGTACACGGAAGCCGCCCTGATCTATCTGGTGCTGTGCACTTTCCTGTCGGCCGCGCAGACGCGCCTGGAACGCCATTTCGGCCAGCACGCCATCTTTTCCGAGGGCCAGCGATGATCCAGCTGCAAGGCATCCGCAAATCCTTCGGCGGACACGAAGTCCTGAAGACCGTCAGCGTCGCCATCCCCGAAGGCCAGGTCACGGCGCTGATCGGCCCGTCGGGCAGCGGCAAGAGCACGCTGCTGCGCTGCGTGAACCTGCTGGAAACGCCTGACGAAGGCGCGCTCGCCATCGGCGCGGAAACCATCCGCTTCCAGCCCGGACAGCACCCGGACCGGCCCGCCGTGCAGCGCATCCGCCAGCAGACCGGCATGGTGTTCCAGAACTTCCAGCTGTTTCCGCACCAGACGGCCATCCAGAACGTGATGGAAGGCCTGATCACCGTCAAGCGCTGGTCGCGCGACCGGGCCTATGCGCGCGCCTGCGAATTGCTGACCAAGGTCGGCCTGCGCGACAAGGCCGATGCCTGGCCCGCCAGCCTGTCGGGCGGGCAGCAGCAACGCGTGGCCATCGCCCGCGCCCTGGCGCCCGAACCGCGCGTGCTGCTGTGCGACGAACCGACGTCCGCCCTGGATCCGGGACTGGCGGCGGAAGTCGTGGCCGTGCTGGGCGCCCTGGCCCATGAAGGCATGACCATGCTGATGGCCACCCACGACCTGCGGCTGGCCGCCCAGATCGCCCGGCAGACGGTATTCCTGGAAGACGGCGCCGTCGTCGAGTCGGGGCCGTCGCAAGACCTGTTCCAGCACCCGAAGGACCCCAGGACGCAGCGCTTCGTGGTCACGCTGCAGGGCTGAACCGCATCGTCCGATGCGCCATCGGCGTCCGGCGCCGCGCGGCCGTCAGGATCGCGCGATCCGCGACGAACGCGAACCGGCGGGTCAGGAAGACGCCCCCGTCGCGGGCGCCGGAGCCGCCGCCGTGTATTTGGCGCCCGCCACGCAGGCCACCACGAAGGCGGTGACGGCGATCATCGTCGTCGTGACGGATTCGCCCAGCAGCCAGGCCGACAGCAGCAGGCCCAGGAAGGGCTGCAGCAGCTGCAGCTGGCCCACGGCCGCGATGCCGCCCAGGGCCAGCCCCCGATACCAGAAGATGAATCCCACCAGCATGCTGAAGATGGCGACGTAGGCCAGGCCCAGCCAGGCGGACAGGGACACTCCCGCCGCATCGGCCGGCCACAGCAGCGCCATCAGCGGCAGGCTGAGCGGCAATGACAGGACCAGCACCCAGCAGATCACCTGCCAGCCCCCCAGGCTGCGGGCCAGGCGCCCGCCCTCGGCGTAGCCGTAGCCGCACGACAGCACCGCCGCCATCATCAGGGCGTCGGCGCCCAGGGACCCGGAGCCGTCCTGGCTGAAGGCGAATCCCGCCACGGACGCGGCGCCCAGCACGGCGAACGCCCAGAAGGCGCGGGACGGGCGCTCGTTGCCCAGCCAGGTGCCAAAGAGAGCCGTCGCCAGCGGCAGCAAGCCGATGAAGACCAGCGAGTGCGCCGAGGTGATGGTGCGCAGCGCCAGCGCGGTGCACAACGGAAAGCCGAGCACCACGCCCAGCGCCACCAGGACGAGCGTGCGCCATTCGGCGCCGGCGGGACGCCGGTCGCGTCCGGCCAGGATCAGGGCCAGCGCCAGCAGCCCAGCCAGGGCGGAGCGCCCCGCCGTGACGAACAGGGGGTCCAGCCCCAGCACCGCCACCCGCGTGGCCGGCAGCGAACCGCTGAAAATCGCCACGCCGATCGCGCCGTTGATCCATCCCCGTGTGCTTGCCTGCATGAAACGTCCCGCTTCTTCAATGTGTGTCCACCGAGCGGACACTATGCCGGCCGCGCCTTGTCCTCGCCAGATACAGTCTGGTACAGTATCGCGGAACTGTACTGGTTTTATCCGACATGCCCCTTCCCACCGCCAAGCCCGGCCGCACCGCCCACGTCGTGCAATATGTGCGCCAGCGCATCGCGGCCCGCGAATGGCAGCCCGGCACGCGCCTGCCGTCCCTGCGGTCCATGGCCCGCCACCAGGGGGTGTCCAAATCCACAGTCGTCGAAGCCTACGAACGGCTGGTGGCCAACGGCGCGATCCGCCCGCAGGCCGGATCGGGCTTCTACGTCGCCGGCCCGCTGGCGCCTCTGTCGCTGGCGGAAATCGGCCCGCGCCTGGACCGGCAGGTCGATCCGCTCTGGGTCGCCCGGCAGTCGCTGGACATGGGCGCCCAGGCGCTGAAGCCCGGCTGCGGCTGGCTGCCCGCCGACTGGATGCCCACGCAGCTCATCCGCAACGCCTTGCGGCAGGCCGCGCGGGAACCGGACGCGCTGCTGACGGACTACGCGGCCGCCCTGGGCCTGCCCGCGCTGCGGACCGCCATCGCGCAGCAACTGTCGCAGCGCGGCCAGGCGGCGGATCCCCGGCAGGTGCTGGTGACGGATTCGGGCACCCAGGCCATCGATCTGCTGTGCCGCTTCCTGATCCGCCCGGGAGACACCGTCCTGGTGGACGATCCCTGCTATTACAACTTCCTGGCCCTGCTGCGCGCCCACCAGGCCCGCATCGTCAGCGTCCCCTACCAGCCGGACGGCCCGGACATGGACAGCTTCCAGCACACACTGAGCCAGCACCGGCCCCGGCTGTACCTGACCAATTCCGGCCTGCACAACCCCACCGGCGCCAGCCTGTCGCGCCACAAGGCGCAGCGGATCCTGGAGCTGGCCCGGGCCCATGACCTGATCCTGGTGGAAGACGACATCTTCAGCGCCTTCGAACCGGCGCCGTCCGCGCATCTGGCCGGCCTGGACGGGCTGGACCGCGTGATCCAGATCGGCAGCTTCTCCAAGACGCTGTCGGCCAGCCTGCGCTGCGGCTACCTGGTGGTGCGCGCGGACTGGATCGACGCGCTGGCCGATCTGCGCACGGCCACGACTTTCTCCGGCGCGTGGCTGACCCAGGCCATCGTCAGCCACGTGCTGCGCGACCCCGCCTGGCCCCGCCACATCGGCCTGCTGCGCCAGCGCCTGGCCCAGGCCATGGGCCGCGCCGCGCCGCTGCTGCAAGGCCTGGGGCTGGAGCCCTGGCACGTGCCGCCCGGCGGCATGTTCCTGTGGTGCCGCCTGCCCGACGGCCTGGACGGCACCCGGCTGGCGTCGCTGGGCCTGCAGCAGGGCCTGGTCCTGGCGCCCGGCAACGTCTTCAGCCGGTCCCAGACCGCGGCCGACATGCTGCGCTTCAATGTGTCGCAGATGGACGACCCCCGCCTGCCCGGCCTGCTGACGGCCCTGATGGATCAGGCCGGGCGCATGGCGCATACTGCGGACATCGCCGAACCTCCTTCTTTCATGCCACGGCCATATCGACCATGAACGATCCGCATTCCACCGAAGTCCTCAACGCTTTCACGGGCACCCTGCGCGCGCAGGTCGAAGCCCTGCCGCCCGCCTGGCGCTCCACGCTGGAAACCCCGCACCTGCAGGGCATCCTGGCGCGGCTGGACGCCATGCTGGCCGAACGGCTGGCGGCCGGCGCGCAGATCTTTCCCCTGCGGCCGTTTCGCGCCCTGATCGAAGTTCCTCCGGAAGCCGTGCAGGTGGTCATCGTGGGGCAGGACCCCTACCACGGCCCCAACCAGGCCCAGGGCCTGGCCTTCTCCGTGCCGGACTTCTGTCCCACGCCGCCCAGCCTGCGCAACATGTTCAAGGAACTGTCCCTGGAATACGGGACGCCCGACCAGCCGCCGCGCAACAGCCTGGTGCGCTGGGCGCGGCAAGGAACGCTGCTGCTGAACACATCGCTGACGGTGGAGGCGCACCAGCCCGCGTCCCACGCGAAGAAAGGCTGGGAGCACATCACGGACGCCCTGATCATGCGGGTGCTGCGCGAACCGCGCCCCAAGGTGCTGCTGTTGTGGGGTTCGCACGCCCAGGCCCGCCGCCAGCTGCTGGAACTGCAGGCCCCCGCGGGCCCCGTCCAGGTGCTGATGTCCAATCACCCGTCGCCTTTGTCGGCCCTGCGCCCGCCGCGCCCCTTCATCGGTTGCGGCCATTTCCGGCAGGCCAACGAATGGCTGCAGTCCCAGGGGGAATCAGGCATCGACTGGATGCTCGCCAAGTCCCCTGCGGCCGCTGCGGGATATGGCGGCTGAAGATCCGGATTCCGTTCCGGCCGCCGGCCACACGCGGATGCAGTCGCGCCCCGCGGTCTTGGCCGCATACAGGGCCTGGTCGGCCCGCGCCAGCAGACGGTCCAGGTCGTAGCCGACGTGGCGCGAGCAGGCGACGCCGACACTGACCGTCAGCCGGCAGGGCAGGACGCCGGCCTGAGCGGACAGGTGGCTGCGCAGACGAGCCGCCAGGGCCTGCGCCCCCAGGGGCCCCAGGTTGGCGGCCACGACGACGAATTCCTCGCCGCCCAGGCGGGCATGCAGGGTCTGCTCGCCGGCCACCTGCCGCAGGACCTGGGCGAAGCACACCAGCACACGGTCGCCGGCTTCATGGCCGAAGCGGTCGTTGACCTGCTTGAACCAGTCCAGATCGCACATCAGCACGGCGATATCGGCCCCCGACGCGCGCGCCTGCGCCAGCAGGGCCTGGCCCCGCTCGAACAGCGCCCTGCGATTGGGCAGGCCTGTCAGGGCGTCATGCAAGGCGGCATGGCGGTAATTCTGCTCGGCCCGCGCCCGCACCATCATCAGAACGCCGAAGGACAGGCAGATCGCGAAGAACAGGCCCTCGAACATGACGAGCGCGAAATCCGGCCAGTGCTGCCACACGACCTGCTTAGGAGGCGCCGGCGGAATCCGGTACGCATAGAACAGGCCATGGATGATCAGGAACGCCATCAGGGGAGACGCCGCCCTGGGGTACTGCCGCCATTCGGCCCAGATTTCCGTCAGCGCCGCGCCGATGTAGCCCAGACACAGGACCGAATAGATCGCCACGCGCAGATCGGCATCGGCCATGAACCTGGGCCACTGGGCCAGCATCAGCCAGACGGCGGCCCCGGCCGCCAGCCAGCGCCAGGACACGGGCCGGCCGGCGAAGACGCGCAAGCTGGTCCACAGGCAGGCGTGCCCGGTGATCATGAGCATGTTGGCGAAGATGACGGACAAGACCAGCAGATCCGCATGCCCGCGCGTCACGCCCAGCAGGAACCCCAGGCACGCCAGCCACATCCCCGCAGCCGTCCACAGCAGGGTCCGGTCGCGCTTCACCTGGAACGCGGCCAGGAAGGTCAGGCCGCCGGTCAGAAACAGGACGAAGGCCGCGACAACCAGCATAGTCCGCGGATCGAAATTCACCATCAGAGACTCGCCCTTTCAAGAATTGCAGGCAAGTCACGGCAAAGCGTCACACGCCAACACTCACAATCTGTATCAAGTCACTATGATATAGGGCTTGAGCACATCCCAGCCACATTTCCCCCATGAACATCCACTTTGACCTGGTCTACGCCGCCGTCCTGGCCGGCGCCCTGATGCACGCGGTCTGGAACGCCCTGGTCAAAGGCAGCGACGACACCTGGCTGAGCGCCATTAACATCACGGCCTGGTCCGGCATCCTGGCCGTCTGCATATTGCCCTGGCTGCCGCAGCCCGACGCCGCCAGCTGGCCCTTCCTCCTGACGTCGCTGGTGTTGCAGGTGAGCTACATGCGGCTGGTGGCCCGCGTCTACAAGGTGACCGACATGAGCGTCGGCTACCCCGTCATGCGCGGCACCGCGCCGCTGCTGGTCGCCACGGTGTCCGTGCTGTTCCTGCACGAAGACCTGGGACCCTGGGCGCTGGGCGGCATCCTTGCCATCTGCGCCGGCATTCTCTGCATCGGCCTGCCCGCGCGCCGCCTGACGCAGCAGGCGGCCGGCGCGGGCGGCTTGAAACTGGCCCTGCTGAACGCCGCTGTCATCGCCAGCTACACCCTGGTGGACGGCTTCGGCGTGCGGCTGTCCCAGGCGCCCGCCGCCTATACCCTGTGGATATTCGTCACGCAGGGGCTGGTCATGGTTGGCCTGGGCCTGTCCGCGCGCGGCCCCGGCCTGCTGCGCGCGCTGCCGGCCCGCTGGGGATCCGGCCTGCTGGGCGGGGCGGGATCGCTGATCTCGTACGGCACTGCCCTCTGGGCCATGACCCTGGCGCCCATTCCCGTCGTGGCCGCGCTGCGGGAAACGTCCATCCTGTTCGGCATGCTGATTTCGGGGCTGGTGCTGCACGAGAAGCTGACGCGCCAGCGCCTGCTGGGCGCCGGCATCCTGGTGCTGGGGGCCGCGCTGCTGCGCCTGGCCTGAGCGGCCCCGGACGCGGGTTTTCGATTCGTATAATGAGCGGACCTGCGCAGCGGCGCAGGCCGCCACGACGCCCTTCATGCCACAGTCTTCCACGTCCGCCTCGCTTTCCATCCCCAGCCTCACCGCGCCGGTCGCCATGGGCTACATCCCGCTGGGCGCGGTCTTCGGTTTCCTGTTCGTCCAGGCGGGCGGCGACGCCTGGCTGGCCATCGCCTCCAGCCTGCTGATCTACGCGGGCGCCGCGCAATTCATGATGGTGCCCATGCTGGCGGCCGGGCTGCCCGTCGGCGCCATCGCCCTGGCCACCCTGGTGCTGAACCTGCGCCACGTGTTCTACGGGCTCTCTCTGCTGAACCACATGCCGGCCTCCCGCTGGCAGCGCTGGTACGGCATCTTCGCCCTGACCGACGAAAGCTATTCCGTGCTGACCGCCCTGCCCGCCCAGGCCCGCGCCCGGCGCCTGGCGCTGGTCTGCGCCCTGAACCAGGGCTGGTGGGTGCTGGGGACGGTGCTGGGGGTCGCGCTGGGCGCCCAGGTCCAGATCGGCCTGACGGGGCTGGATTTCGTGCTGGCCGCCCTGTTCGCCGTGCTGGCCGTCGAACAATGGCGGGCGCGACGCGACGTGCTGCCCATCTGGATCGCCCTGGCCGCCTACGCTGCGGCGCTGCTGGCGCTGCCCGCTCAGGCGCTGGCGCTGGCCATCGCCCTGAGCCTGCTGGCGGCGGCCCTGCGCCCCGCACGGGCGGCTCCCCCGGCAGCTTCAAGCAGGCAGGACGCATCATGACCGATACCGGTTACGTCCTGACCGTCATCGGCGTCATGGCCGCCATCACCGCGGGCCTGCGGGCGCTGCCCTTCATCGGCGGGCACTGGCTGCGCCGCCATCCGCTGGTGCACAAGCTGGGCGACACCTTGCCGCTGTCCATCATGGTGCTGCTGCTGGTCGACACCGTGGCCGGCCAGGCGCGCGGCAACCCTTACGGGCCGTGGCAGGAGATCTTCGCCGTGGCGCTCGTCGCGCTGCTGCAGTGGCGCACCCGCCAGACTCTGCTGAGCATCGTCGCCGGGACGGCGGCCTACATGGCGCTGCGCGCGCTGTAGATCCGCCCCGGAGCCCCGCCCGGCCGGCACCCGGCCGGCACCCTCTACAATGAGACATCGCTTTCCAGCTCCAGGATGTCGCCATGCCCAGCTTTGATGTTGTTTCCGAAGTCGATAAACACGAACTGACCAATGCCGTCGACCAGGCCAGCCGCGAGCTGGCGACCCGCTTCGATTTCAAGGGCGCCGACGCCCGCTTCGAACTGGACGGCTACGTGATCAACCAGTCGGCCCCCAGCGCCTTCCAGCTGGGCCAGATGCTGGACATCCTGCGCGGCCGCCTGTCGGCGCGCGGCATCGACGTGCGCTGCCTGGACGTAGCCGACCCGCTGGAAAACCTGGGCGGCGCCCGCCAGAAGGTCACGGTCCGCCAGGGCATCGAGCAGGCCACCGCCAAGAAACTGATCGCCGCCATCAAGCAGGCCAAGCTGAAGGTCGAAACCCAGATCAACGGCGACAAGCTGCGCGTCTCCGGCAAGAAGCGCGACGATCTGCAGCAGGTCATCGCCCTGCTGCGCAAGACCGACGTGGAACTGCCGCTGCAATACCAGAATTTCCGCGATTGAAGCGCGGCGGGGCCCCGGCTGTCAGGATTTTCCAGCCAGGGCGTCCAGCCGCGACGCCAGGGCGTCCGAGCGCAGCGACGCTTCGTAGTGCGCCCGCAGGCCGGCCTCGTCCCAGCGTCCGGCCGCGACCTGCATCAGGTCGGCCTTCATCGACCTGAGCACGGCCGGTTCGCAGGCGCGGATGCCTTCCACATAGCGTTCGACGGCGGCCATCAGATCCCCGGGATCCACCAGTTCGTGCAGAAAGCCGATGCGCAGCATCTCCCGGTCGTGTATGGCCTGGCCCGTCAGGAACAGCTTCTTCGCCGCCGCCAGCCCCAGCACCGTCACGTACCGGCGGATCCCGCCCGGATAGTAGTGCAGCCCGATCCGCGACGCCGGCATCAGGAACCGGCTGCCGGCCACGCCGATGCGAAAGTCGCAGCACAGGGCGAGATCCGTCGCCCCGCCGTACACGCTGCCGTTCAGGGCGCAGATCGTCGGCAGGGGAAAGGCTTCCAGTTCATCCAGCATGTCTTCGAAGCGGCTGTCCAACTGGTCGCGGATCGCGCCCAGGGTATAGCCGGAACTGAAGGTCTTCTCGCCCGCCCCGGTGAGCACCAGGGCGCGGATCCCGTTCCGATCCGCCGCCCGGCGCAGATGGCCGCTGATCACGGCGCAGTCGTCCGGCGCGATGCGATTGTGCTGCGAGACCCGGCGCAAGGTCAGTGTGGCCACGTCTCCTTCGAATGCCAGCGCGGGGGCTTGATCCTGCATGATGCGAGTTCCTTGCGAATGTGGTTGCGGTCGGGCGTCCGATGGGCGGTCACTGCCCGGGCCCCATCAGGCGGTCCGGCAGCCAGGTGACGAGGTCGGGAAAAACGACCAGCACGACGATGAAGGCCAGCATGATCGCGACGAAAGGCAGCACGCCCAGCATGATGTCGCGCAAGGCGACCTGGGGCGCCACCCCCTGGATGACGAACAGGTTCAGGCCCAGGGGCGGATGGATCAGGCCGATTTCCAGGTTGATGGTCATCATGATCGAGAACCAGACCAGATCGATGTTGCTTTGCGTCAGCACCGGCAGGATGACCGGCATGCTCATCAGGATGACCGACACCGGCGGCAGGAAGAAACCGGCGACCAGCAGAAAGACGTTCAGCAGCAGGATCAGCTGCCAGTCGCTGAGCCCCCAGCCGAACACCCATTCCGCCAGGCTCTGCGTGATGTACAGATAGGACATCATGTAGGCATACACGGCGGCCCCGGCCACGATCATGAGGATCATGCAGGACTCGCGCACCGTGTCGCGCATCATGGGCCAGATGTCGCGCATCCGGTAGGCGCGGTACAGGAACACGACCAGGGCCAGCGCCATGAAGGCGGCCACGGCGGCGACCTCGGACGGGGTGGCGAAGCCGGTGTACATGAACACCGTCACCGCCACGATGATCGCCAGGAAAGGCAGCGACTTGACGGACCCGCGGAGCTTTTCGCCGAAGGAATAGCGTTCCCGCACCGCCGCGCCGCCCCGGCCGATGCGGTCATAGCGGACGCTGGAGAGCCAGGCATACACGGCGAACAGCACGACCAGCATGATCCCCGGCACCACGCCGGCCAGGAACAGGCGGGCGATCGACGTATGCGTCACGATGCCGTACACGATGAGCGTCAGCGACGGGGGAATCAGGATGCCCAGCGTGCCGCCCGCCGCGATGGACCCCGTGGCCAGGCGCGGCGGCACCTTGCGCTCGATCATTTCCGGAATGCCGATCTTGCCGATGGCCGCCGCGGTGGCCGGACTGGACCCGCACATGGCCGCGAACAGCCCGCACCCCAGGATGTTGGCGATCACCAGTCCGCCCGGCACGCGCACCAGCCAGCGATGCAGAGATTCATACAGGTCCTTGCCCGCGCGCGACGCCCCGATGGTGCAGCCCAGCAGCACGAACAAGGGAATGGTCAGCAGCGCGAAGCTGGACAGCTCGCCGACGAAGACGTTCGCCACGGTGGCCAGGGCGCCGCCGTCGCCGAATATCGCCAGGAAGGCAACGGAGATGAAGACCAGCCCGAAACCGATGGGAATGCCGGAGAACAGCACCAGGAAGGTGGCGACGAACAGCAGGAAGCCGATTTGCAATTCAGACATGGTCGATCTCCCGCCGGCGCGCGCCGATCGCCCGCGCGATGTCCAGGGCATACTGCAGCGCCGTCAGCGACATGCCGATGGCGACCGTCGAATACTTGGGCCACACCAGCGGCTGCCAGATGCCCAGGGCGCGTTCGCCGGTGACATAGGCGTGGATCGTCATTTCCAGGCCCGCGTAGCCCAGATAGAGGCACACCCCGCAGGCCAGGACCCTGGGCAGCACGGCCATCCACCGGGCCGCCGGCCCCGACAGCAGGCTGTCCAGCAGGTCCATCTTGACGTGCCCGCCCGTGGTCAGCGTGTAGGGCGACGCCAGGAACGTCGCGCCGATCATCAGCTCGATCGCGGTTTCCAGTTCCCAGGAACTCTGCAGGCCGATGCCGCGCTTGAACACCATCCAGGTGATGATGACGGTCGCGGCGACCAGCAGGACGGCGGCCAGGATCGCCAGGGTCGCATTGACCCTGGCCATGCATGTCTCCAAAGTGCGCACGGGAGCCTCCGGTGGCGTGGATGAACGGATGCCGGCTATTTCTTGGCCAGGGCTTCGACCGATTCCAGCAGGCCCTTGGCCTCCGGGCTGATGGCCGCATACTCCGGCCACGCCGTCTTGTGCGCCAGATCCAGCCAGGCGGCGTAGTCCTCCTTGCTCATGGCGCGCACCTCGACCCCCGCCGCCTGGAATTTCTTCACGGCTTCATGCTTGATCCGGTCCTGTTCCTTGTTGAAGGACGGCAGGGTGGCCTCGGCGGCCTTCTCGAAGATCTTCTTCTGCTCGTCGCTGAGGCCGTCCCAGGCCTTGGACGAGATCACCAGGGGCTGGAACACCACGAAGATGGTGTAGTCCCCGCCCAGGGTCGCATACTTGGTCTGCTCGTACAGGCGCATGCTCATGAAGGTTTCGTAGGATGTCATCAAGCCATCCAGCACCCCGGTCTGCATGGCGTTGTAGAGTTCGGTCGAGGGCATGGCGAACACCGAGGCCCCGGCGGCCTTCAGCATGGTGTCGATCGTGCGGTCCGCCCCCCGGAATTTCAGCCCCTTGACGCTGTCGGGCGTGGTGATGGGACGCACCTTGTCGGCGATCCCGCCTTCCGTCCACCACCAGGTCAGGATATGAAAGCCCTGCCGTCGCGCGACTTCCTGCAGGCGCTTTTCATAGTCCGTGCCCTTGAAGCGCATGGCGTCCTGCACGCTGCTGATCGCCCCCGGCAGGATGGTGATGGAAAATTCGGGCGCCTTCCCCACGGCATAGATCAAGGGAAAAATCGAAAGGTCGATGGAGCCGTCGGCCAGCGCGTCGATCTGCTTGAGCGGGTTGCTGATCAGCGACGCGCCCGGATAGACGCGGAACTTGAAGGACGGGTCCTGCTTCTGGACCTCCTGGATGAACAGCCGCGCCCCCGCGTCCCGCCCGTCTCCCTGGGGCCACTGGTGGGACAACTTCAACGTCTTCGCCTGAACGGTCGTGACGGCCAGCGCGCACATCGCGGCCAGCAACAGGGTTTTGAATTTCATGCTTGTCTCCTTCATGGTTGGCACCCGTCTTCTATGCGACTTCGGTGCGGGATCCCGCTGTTCGAACGGCCGGGCGGCCACTTACGCATCCGCCCCCTGGAAAATCACCTGATCCTTCAACAGGCGCTCTATCTCCCCGCCGTCCAGCCCATACTGCCGCAGCACCTGGACCGTATGCTGGCCCAGGCGGGGCGGCGGCGATTTCACCGTGCCGCCCGCGGAACTCTCGCCAGCGGCGTTGCGCATCAGGAACGGCAATCCGACCTGGCGCAATTCGCCCAGGTCCGGATGCGCAACGGCCTCCACCAGCTGCATCTGGCGGACCTGTTCGTCGGAAAAAACGTCGGCCAGCGTATTGATGGGGCCGGCCGGAATGCCCGCCTTGATGAAGAGCGGCGTCCACTCCATCCGGCCGCGCATCCGCAGCCGCCCGTCGATCAATTCCTTGAGCGCCATCCGGTGCTGGATCCGGTCCGCATTGCGCTGGAAGCGCGGGTCCTCGGTCCATTCGGGACAGCCCAGCAGATCGCACAGGCGCACCCACATTTCCTGCGTGGCCGGCGCCAGGTTCAAGGGACCGTCCGCCGTCTGGAAGGTGCCGTACGGCGCGATCACCGGATGGACGTTGCCGCAAGGCTGCGGCACTTCGCCCAGGCTGAGATACCGCTGCCCCTGGACGCTGAGCAGGCCCATCAGGCTGCTCAGCAAGGAACTCTGCACATGCTGCCCCTTTCCCGTCTGCTGGCGGGCGATGCAGGCGCCCAGCACGCCGATGGCCGCCCACATGCCGGACGTCAGGTCGCCCACGGCCGTCCCGACCCGCATGGGTCCGGTTTCCGGGGTCCCCGACAGGCTCATGAAGCCCGAATACCCCTGGGCGATCTGGTCGAACCCGGGCCAGTCCCTGGCCGGTCCCTGGGTGCCGAAGCCGGAAATCGAGGCATAGATCAGGCCCGGACATTCGGCCGCCAGGCTGTCGTACCCCAGGCCCATCTTTTCAACCGTTCCGACGCGAAAATTCTCGACCACGATATCCGACCCCAGGGCAAGGCGCCGCAACAGCGGCAGGCCGTCGGGGTGGCGGAAATCCACGCCGATCCCTTTTTTATTGCGGTTGGCGCTAAGATAATAAACGCTTATACCATTGTCGAACGGCCCCCACTGACGGATCATGTCGCCGCCCGGCGTCGGTTCGACCTTGATCACCTCGGCCCCCATGTCCGCCAGGATCATGGTACAGAACGGTCCCGACAGCGCGCGGGTCAAATCCAGAACTTTCAGTCCCTTAAGCGGCAGATCCACCGTCTTGTCTCCTTGATGTCGTTTTGGACGATTCTAGGGACGCCGCGCGGCGAATTGAAATAGTATTTACTGAGCCAGCAATCGGATTTTCTTATAGCTCATGACGAGACCGCCCAAGAGGAAACCCGCATGAACCTGAGGCAACTCAATTACTTCACGCGCATCGTCGAAACCCAGAACATGACCCGGGCGGCCGAAATGCTGCACATCGCGCAGCCCGCGCTCAGCCAGCAGGTCACATCGCTGGAGGAAGAGCTGGGAGTCAAGCTGCTGAACCGCACGGCCCGGGGCATGCTGGCGACGGAGGAAGGCGAACTGCTGTACCAGCATGCCCGCGCCATCCTGCGGCAGGTCGACAACACGCGGGCGCTGATATCCCGCAAGCAAGGCCTCATCTCCGGCACGGTCTCCATCGGCATGGCGTCCAGCACCGCGAAGATGCTGGCCCTGCGCCTGATCGACCTGCTCAGGGAACGCCATCCCGCCATCGTGCTGGAAATCGTGGACGTTCCCAGCGCCGACCTGACCTCCATGGTGATGCAGGGCCGGGTCGATTTCGCCCTGGCCCCCGACCCGAAAAAGCCCAAGGGCATGCGCTGCGAGCCGCTGCTGATCGAAGACCTGTACCTGTTCACCCATCCCTCGCTGCGCCAGGACAGCGGCCCCGTTTCCCTGGAAGAAATGGCCCTGCATCCGCTGGTCCTGCCCAGCCTGCCCAACACGCTGCGATCGCGGATCGAACACGCCTTTCTGCAAAGGCACCTGCCCTACCACCTGCTGGCCGAGGCCAGCACGTCCGCCATCCTGATCCCCGCCGTCAAGGCCGGGATCGCCACCACCGTCCTGCCCTACTCCGCGGGCCACGAGGAAGTGCAGCTCGGCAGCATCGCCATGCACCCCCTGGCCTTCGAGCTGTCGCGGGAAATCTGCCTGTGCGTCAGCGAAACGCTGCCCGTCTCCGTGGCCACGCGCGAAGCCCTCGGGCTGTGCAGGCGACTGGCCAGGGACCTGGTGATCCAGGGGATCTGGCAGGGCTGCCGCGTCATCGGCCAATCCGGCGCACACCAGATCCCGGCCGGCTGACGCCTGTTTTCAGGCCCGGTCGCCGCGCCTCCGGGCGCGCCGCGCGCCGATACCCCTGACGCCGTCCTCTGAAAGCCGCCGGCGCGGCGCCGCGCGACCTATACTGTCCGCGAACGTTCCGCCTTGCACGACGAGAACACACATTGTGATCGACTGTACGGAGAAGCTCGCCATGACGACCTACGACGTCAAGCTCATCGGCAAACGGGAAGTGGCCGAGGGCACCATGGAATTCACGCTGGAAAAGCCCGAGGGCCTGGACATCCGCGCGGGACAGTTCTGCGACGTGAAACTGCCCAGCCCCGAAGGCACGCCCCGGCACGACGGCATGCACGGGTTTTCCTTCGTCAACGCGCCGTTCGAACCCCATGTGGCGGTCGCCACGCGAATGCGCGGCACGCCCTTCAAGGAAGCCTTCAGGAAAACGCCGGACGGCACCGTGGTCAAGCTGATCGCGCCGTTCGGCGACTTCACCCTGCACAAGACGGAATCCGTGCCGGCGGTGTTCATCATCGGCGGCATCGGCATCACGCCGGTGCGCAGCATGATCGCGCAGGCGCTGCACGACAAGACCGGCCACCGCCTGACCCTGATCTACGCCAACCGCACCCCGGCGCAGGCGGCCTACGCCGCCGAACTGCAGGAACTGGCCCGCCGGCACGCGAACTTCACCTTCGTCCCGGTCTATACCCAAGCTCGCGCGGACGGCGCGGAACACGGCCACGTCGACGGCGACATGATCCGCCGCCACGTGCCCGACCTGGCCATCCCCCGCTTCTACCTGTCCGGGCCGGAAGGCATGGTCAAGGCCACGCGGGCGCTGCTGATCGAGATCGGCGCCAACGAAGACAACATCCGCACCGAAGAATTCGAAGGCTACTGAACCCCTGCCCGTTTGCGCCACCCATGAAGATCGGCCTCCTGCAATGCGACGACGTCGCCCCGTCCCTGATCGGGCGGCACGGCAATTATCCCGACATGGTCCAGACCCTGCTGCGGGCGGTCGACCCCGAACTGCAGTGCCAAGTCTTCGCCTGCCATCAGGGCCGCTTTCCCGACCGCGCCGCGAACATGGACGGCTGGATCACGACCGGCTCGAAATGCGGCGCCAACGACGACGCCGACTGGATCGGGCAGCTGTCGGACTTCATCCGCGCGCTCTGGCAGGACCGTCAGCCGCTGGTGGGCATCTGCTTCGGACACCAGATGATCGCCAAGGCGCTGGGCGGCCGGGTGGAACGCAGCCCCCTGGGCTGGGGGCTGGGCGCCTACCCGACCACGCTGGACCAGCGGGAGCCCTGGATGACGCCCTGGCATTCGCAGGACCTGCAGCTGCTGGCCAGCCACCAGGACCAGGTGGTCGAACTGCCGCCCCAGGGCCGGGTGCTGGCCCGCAGCAACTTCTGTCCCATCCACATGATGCAGGTCGGCGAGACCTGCCTGGGCATCCAGGGGCATCCGGAATTTTCCCGCGCCTACCTGGAAGATCTGCTGGAGGCCCGCCGGGACCGGATTCCCGCCGAACGCCTGCTGGCGGCCAGGCACAGCCTGCGCGGCCCGACGGACGACCTGCTGGTCGGCCGCTGGATCCTGAACTTCATCCGGCACGGGCGGCGGCAGCGCGCCCTCGCTTCTTGACGACGCCCATCGCCTCGACCCGGCCGCGGACCTTTTCCTGAACCACACTCATCGATCATGAATCCCCTGCATCGCCTCCGCCCCGGCGACACGCACCTGCGCGTCGCCTTCATCCTCCTGAGCCTGTCCTGCGCCATCGGCATCGCGCACGCGGCGGAGAACAGCGTCACCCTGGGGGCCGGCATCGCCGCCACGCCCCGCTACGAGGGTTCGGATGAATACAAGGGCAGGACCATCCCCATCGTCAACGCGCGGATCGGCCGCTTCTACGCGCGCACCGAAGACGGCATCGGCATGAGCCTGATCCAGAGCGGGAACCTGACCCTGGACGCCGGCCTGAACATGATGTGGGGCTACGGCGGGGACGACGTCCCGAAGGGCATCGGCGGCCTGTCCGACGCCATCGGCGCCCGGCTGGGCCTGGCCACCACCGTCGCCGGAACGGTGCTCAGCGTGGCCGCGACCCAGGCCGTCACCCACCGCGACCGGGGCCTGCTGGTCGACTCCCGCGTGTCCTACCCCTATGCGGTGACCGACCGGCTGCGGCTGACCCCCAGCGTGGGCGCCAGCTGGGCCAACGGAAAATACATGGACAGCTATTTCGGCATCGACAGCGCCCAGGCCGGCCGCTCGGGCCTGGCCCGCTACCAGCCCACGTCCGGTCTCAAGGACGTCTCGGCCCGGCTGACCGCCCAGTATGCCCTGACGGAACGCCTGAGCCTCACCAGCCTGGTCGGCACCAGCCGGCTGGTCGGAGAGGCCGCCGACAGCCCGATGGTCAGGCAGAAGACCCAGTTCCAGACCCTGCTGGGCGGCAGTTATTCGTTCTGACCGGGCGGCGCGTCCAGCGCCTGATCCATCAGCCTGACCTGGGCCGGGTCCAGCCGACCCGCCGCCCGGGCCAGGGCGACCCCGCGCACGCACAGGCGGTCGTACAGATCGCGCATGTCCGGGTCCACCGCCTGCAGCGCCTGCCGGTGCAGACGCACGGTCCCGGCATCCCCGCGCGAGACCGGGCCCGGCATGCCGTCCGCCACGCCGCTGCGGGCCAGCGAGGCCAGCGTCCCGCGCAGCAGGGGCAGCAAGGCATCCAGCGCCTGCTGCTCGGTCGCCCCCCAGGATTGCCACAGGCGCACGGCTTCGGCCAGCAGCACGTGCACGTGCTGCGAGGCATAACCGCCCGACGCGTGATAGCGCGCCCGCGCGCCCGGCGGCAAGGTCAGGCCCGCGCATCCCAGGCGCCGCGCCAGCGCATGCAGCCGGGCTTCCAGCGGCGGCGCGGCCGCTTCGATCGCCACGGTGCAGCCCGGCAGGCTGCGCACCGCCGCCTGGGGATCGGCGCCGAAGGCCTGCATGGGATGGAAACCGCCGATCAGCGCGCCCGCGGCGGCGGCCGGCTGCAGCACCGCCACGGGCGTCGCGCCGCTGCAATGCACCACCCCCTGGCCCTCATGCCAGGTCAGCGATTCGGCCACCCGGGCGATGGCGGCATCCGGCGTCGTGATGAAGACGAGATCGCAGTGATCAGCCACGTCCTGCGGATCGCAGGACCGGCAGTCCCGCAGCATCGCGGCCATGGCGCGGGCGCCTTCCGCGCCGCGGCTGCCCACCCGCGCCACCGGCGCCCCGGCCTGCTGCAGGGCCAATGCCATCGCCCGCGCCAGGCGGCCCGCGCCGATGAAGCCCAGCGTCAATGTCTCCGGCCCGGACCGGTCTTCAGATACAGGATTCGTCACACGCGTCTCTCTTTCTTGGCCCGCAGCCACCAGAACACGCGCAGGCCCAGCAGAACCGCCAGCGCCCCGGCATACAGGCGCGGTTCAAGGAAATCGTTCTTGCCCGCCCGCATCCATTCGAAATGCAGGACCGACAGGATGGCGGCCGGATGGATCAGCCAGTGCAGGCGCTTCCACCCACGCCCCAGGCGCCGCATCCAGCCCCGGGTGGAGGTCAGCGCCAGCGGCAACAGCAGCAGCACGGCCACCGTCCCCACGCCGATGAAATCCCGCTGCCAGATGTCCGTCCACATGGCGGCGGGCACGCCGCCCCGGTCCCAGATCGCCCAGGCGATCACGTGCAGGATCGTGTAGAAGAACGCATACAGCCCCAGGGCGCGCCGGTGCCTGACCAGTTGCCCCCAGCCGGCCAGGCGGCGCAAGGGCGTCACGCACAGGACGACCCACAGCAGGGCCAGCGCCCAGATGCCCGAGGAGCGAGTCAGGAATTCCTGCGGATTCACCCCCAGGCCCTGGGTCGCGCCCAGCGCCACCCAGCGCAGCAGCGGGAACAGTCCCAGAAGATGAATGCACGCGGTCAGCCACCTGCCGGAACGCATCAGAAGTTCTGCTTCAGATCCATGCCGGCATACATCGCGGCGACCTCGTTCGCATAGCCGTTGAACGGCTGCGTCTGCAGGCGGGGCGCGAAGAAGCCCGAGCCAATGCGCTGTTCGGTGGCCTGGCTCCAGCGCGGATGCGGCACGGCGGGATTGACGTTGGCGTAAAAGCCGTATTCCCGAGGCGCCGCCCGCATCCAGCTGGTGACGGGAGGCTCGGACTGCAGGCGGATGTGCACCAGGGACTTGGCGGACTTGAAGCCGTATTTCCAGGGCACGATCACCCGCAGCGGGGCGCCGTTCTGCGCCGGCAGGGCGCGACCGTACACCCCGAACGTCAGCAGCGTCAGGGGATGCATGGCTTCGTCCATCCGCAGGCCTTCCGTGTAGGGCCAGTCCAGGATTCCCTGGCTGACGCCCGGCATGACGTCGGGCTGCAGGGCGGTGGTGAAGACCACGTAGCGGGCACCCGAGGTCGGCCCCACCCGCTTCAGCAGGTGTGACAGCGAATAGCCGATCCAGGGAATGACCATGGACCAGGCCTCGACGCAGCGCAGCCGGTAGACGCGCTCTTCCAGGGGCGCCAGCCGGCGCAGGTCGTCGAGATCCAGCGTCATGGGATGCTGCACCGCGCCATCGATCTTCACGGCCCAGGGCGTCAGCGCCATGCGCCCGGCATGGGCGGCCGGGTCGCCCTTGCCCGTGCCGAATTCATAGAAATTGTTATAGGTGGTGATGTCGCGCCAGCCATTGGGCTTTTCGGTCGTGGACCAGCGCGCATCCAGCGGGGCGTCGAGCACCGGCCCGGCGGGGCTGTCGTCATCGGCGGCCCGCGCCAGCCCGGCGGCCCCCAGCGCCAGGGACCCCAGCGCCGCCTGGCGCAGCCACCGTCGCCGTCCGAGCCAGACGGATTCCGGCGTGATGTCGGACGGTGAAATGAAAGATCCCTGTTTCGTGCGCATGATGTCAGACCTCCGGGCCGCAGGCGCCGCCGGCCCTTTCGTTTATCCCAATTTTCCCGCGAACTGCACCAGGCGGCGGGCCTGGTGGCCGATGGCCGCCTTCACGTCGTCCGTGAAGGGCGCGCCCTGGGTATGGCTGTAGCCGTACGGGTTGCCGCCGACCTTGAAGATGGACGGATCGGTGAAGCCCGGCGCCACCACGATGCTGCCCCAGTGGCAGACCGTGGCGTAGAAGGACAGGATGGTGGCTTCCTGCCCGCCGTGCGCATTCTGCGCCGACGACATGGCCGACACCGCCTTGTTGGACAGGCCGCCCTTGGCCCAGACGCCGCCCAGCGTATCGATGAAGGCGCGCATCTGGCTTGCCATGACGCCGAACCGCGTGGGGCATGAAAACAGATAGGCATTGGCCCATTCCATGTCGGCCGCCGTGACGGCGGGGATATCGGCGGTCTTGTCGGCCTGGGCCTTCCAGGCTTCCTGGCTGGCCACCACCTGGGCCGGAGCCGTTTCCGGCGCTTTCAGCAGCCGGACCTCAGCGCCCGCCGCCTTGGCGGCTTCCGCGGCGATCGACGCCATCTGATGGTTGGTGCCGTAGGTGGAGTAGTAAACAATGGCAAGCCGAACGCTCATGCGAATCTCCTGAAAGGTCCAGTGCAAGGCCGCCGACCAGGCGGCTTATTGACTGTACGCCAAATTGATCCGGGTGTCGTGCGCTCCGCAATCAAAAATCCGCACCCCGCAAACAAAAGTTGCGAAGGCTTGCGAACCTCCGCGCGGCGGGCCTCCCGACCGCGTAGAATGAGCCCATCCACACCATGCGCTTTTCTGCCCTGATCACCCCCCTGTTCCGCTGGTTCGAGTCCAGGATCCCCGTCTTCCAGGAACCGGACGAACGCATGCCGCCGACATCGGTGGGGCGCTTCTATGTCTTCTACCTGGTCCAGGTCTGGCCGGTGTTCCTGGCCATCCTGGTGGTCGGCCTGGGCGTGGCGTCGATCGAAGTGGCCCTGTTCGGCTTCATCGGCCGCATCGTGGATCTGGCCAAGGAAATCCCCGAACCGGGCTTCTTCACCCGCCACGGCCGCGAACTGCTGTGGATGGCGCTGATCACGGTCGTCGCCCGCCCCATCTTCAGCGGCCTGCACGACCTGCTGGTCAACCAGACCATCGTCCCCAACCTGACCAACCGCATCCGCTGGCAGAATCACCGCTATGTGATCCGCCAGAGCCTGGGTTTCTTCCAGGACGACTACGCGGGCCGGGTCGCCAATCGCATCCTGCGCACCGGCGACGCGCTGCAGAACTCCACCGTCCAGATGGTGGATGCGCTCTGGTACGTGGTGGTCTACACCGGCAGCGCCATCGCCCTGTTCGCGCACGCGGACTACCGCCTGACCCTGCCGCTGATCGCCTGGCTCATCATCTACGTCGTCCTCCTGCGGGTCTTCATACCGCGCATGAAGGACCGGTCCTGGCAGGCCTCGGCGGCGGCCTCGAAGCTGATGGGCCGCATCGTGGACGGCTACGGCAACATCCTGACCCTGAAGCTCTTCGCGCGTCGCCGGCAGGAAGAAGCCTACGTCGCCGACGCCATGGCCGAACAGATCGGCAAGCTGGCCCGCATGACCCGCATCACCACCGCACTGGACGCCGGCGTGACGGCCCTGAACAGCCTGCTGATCGCCGGAACGTCGGGTCTGGCCCTGTGGCTCTGGACCCTGGGCGAGGTCACCGTGGGCGACATCGCGCTGGCCACCGGCCTGGTCATCCGCATCAGCAACATGTCGGGCTGGATCATGTCGGTCGTCAACAGCATCTTTTCCAACGTCGGAGCCGTGCAAGACGGCATCACCTCGATTTCACAGCCCAGGACCGTCCAGGACACGAACGGCGCGCCGACCCTGCGCGTCACCGCCGGCGCCCTGAGCCTGGAAGACGTGCATTTCCACTACGACCCGCGTCATCCCATCTTCACCGGGCTGGACCTGAACATCCGGGGCGGGGAAAAAGTCGGCCTGATCGGGCCGTCCGGCGGCGGGAAATCCACCCTGGTCAGCCTGCTGCTGCGCCTGCACGACATCCAGGGGGGCAGCATCACCATCGACGGGCAGGACATCGCCCGGGTCACCCAGGAAAGCCTGCGGATGCAGATCGGCGTCGTCACGCAGGACACCTCTCTGCTGCACCGCTCTATCCGGGACAACATCCTGTACGGCAGGCCCGATGCGAGCGAAGCGCAGATTCTGCAGGCCATCCGCAAGGCCCAGGCCGACGGCTTCATTCCGGAGCTGGTCGACCGCGACGGCCAGCGCGGCCTGGAAGCCACCGTGGGCGAGCGCGGGGTCAAGCTGTCCGGGGGACAGCGCCAGCGCATCGCCATCGCCCGCGTGCTGCTGAAGGACGCCCCCATCCTGGTGCTGGACGAAGCCACCAGCGCCCTGGATTCGGACACCGAGGCCGCCATCCAGGGCAGCCTGGACATCCTGATGCAGGGCAAGACCGTCATCGCCATCGCGCATCGGCTGTCGACCATCGCCCGCATGGACCGCCTGGTCGTGCTGGACCAGGGCCGCATCGCCGAAACCGGCACCCACGCCGAACTGCTGGCCCGGGGTGGGCTGTACGCGCACCTGTGGCGGCGCCAGACCGGCGGCTTCATGGCGCCGGACAGGACCGGCCCCGACACGCCCCCGCCTACTTCTTGATCAGCAGGTCGTCCAGCTCGGCGGCGCGGCGGAAAGCCGGACGCTGGCAGACGCGATCCGCGTATCGCTGGAACTCGGGGCGTTTTTCGATGGTGCCGAAATTCAGGCCCCAGGCGATCTGGGCGCCCACGTAGACGTCCGCCGCCGTGAACCGGTTCCCGGCGACATAATCGCCGGACGAGACGGCCAGCGAGAGCGCGTCGATGACGGCGTCATAGCTGCCATACCCGACCATCGCCTGCTGCTTCGCATCCGGCACCACGCCCAGGACGCGGGCATCCGTGATCGCGGCCTCCAGCGGGCCGGCGGCGAAAAAGAGCCAGCGGTAATAATCAGCCAGGTTTTCCAGCGCGGGCCTCAGGCCCGACTGCGGAAACGCATCCGCCAGATAGGCGCAGATCGCCGCGCATTCGGTGACGACCCGGTCGCCGTGGCGCAGGGCCGGCACCTTGCCCATGGGGTTGATCGCCAGATAATCCCGGGACTTCATGCTGGTCCCGAAATCCAGCACCTCGGTCTGGTAGGTGATGCCGGTTTCTTCGAGCATCCAGCGCGCGACGCGGCCCCGCGACTGGGGGTTGGTATACAGAATGATGCCATCGGCCATGCACGACCCTCCTGGGTGAAAGACGAAATTCCCAAGGGGCAACGATAACGCACGCGGCGGCGCCAAACGCCGTCCGAGGCCCGTCCGGCGCTCGGCCGGCGTCGGGCGCGGCCCCCGGATTCGCCCCGATTTCCTAGTGCGGACGGGGCGCGCCGCCGCATGGCAATTCGAAACAATTTGACGATTCGCAATATGTCGTCTAGTATTCGGAAATGGATCTCGATCTGGCACTCAAAGCTCTGGACAATACCCACCGCCGCACCGTCCTGTCGGCGATGCGGGACCCGCGCAGGCACTTCAGGCCTGTCGGCGGCACCGATCCCGCCGACGACGGCGTCTGCGTCCTGCAGATATCCGAACTTCTGGGCGTCAACCAGTCCACGGCGTCGACCTATATGTCGATACTGCGCGATGCGGGCCTGGTCACGGCGGCCCGGGTCGGCAAATACACGCGCTACAAACGCAACGAACACGCGGTGGCCGCGGTGGCTTCCGCCATCGTCCGGGAACTCTAGCGCTCCGCGCGGTCGACCTGCGCAGGACGCCGGTCGATGCGCCTTGCCGCGAGAACACACATTGGCTTCGTCTTTATTTTTATCTTTACATATCGATAATTTCCAAATCATAGATGCAAAATCATGACTATTTCCACTCGAACTCAGATTTTGTTGCTCGCGATGACGACCTTCGTCGCCGGAGCCAATGAATACATACTCGCGGGCATACTGGACCTGGTCGCCCCTGGCCTGAACGCTCCGGTCGCGCTCACCGGCCAGTTGATCACCCTCTATGCATTCGTCTACGGCCTGGGCGTGCCGGTCACGATCGCCCTGAGCAGCCACATTGGAAGGCGCACGGTCATGATCACCGCCATGACGGTCTACGCGCTGGCCAGCATGCTCACGCTGCTGGTGAACGATTTCTGGACCTTCGTCCCTCTGCGCATCATCCAGGCGCTGTCGGGCGGCACCGCCGTCGTGACCGCCCTGTCCACTGCAGCCACGCTGGCCGGCACGCAGCGCCAGGGACGCGCCATCGCCACCGTCATCATGGGATTCACCGCGTCGCTGATCGTGGCGGTCCCCCTCGGCCGCGAAATCGCCCTGCGTCTGGGCTGGCACGCCGTGTTTCCCCTGGTCGGGCTGCTGGGCCTGGCCACGGCGCTGAGCCAGCGCTTCGTCCTGCCGGTCCTGAGCCCGGCGGCTTCCATTCCGCTGCGCGAGCAGTTCGCCCTCCTGCGGCGTCCGGCGATCCTCGGGGGCCTGACGGTCACCGTGCTGTGGATGGCGGGATACGTCATGACCTACAGCTATTTGACCCCCTACCTGATTGACGTCCAGCGCCTTCCCGGCGAATGGATCAGCCCCGTGCTCCTGGCCTTCGGCCTGGCCAGCCTGGCGGGTTCGCGGCTGGGCGGCAGCCGCGCCGACCGGCACGGGTTCCACGCGACCCTGGTCGTGTCCAAGCTTTTGCAGATGCTCTTCCTGGCTGCCCTGCCGGTGGCCGCGTGGCTCCTGGCGCCCGGATCGCTGGCCGCGGTGGCCGCCATCCTGATGCTGTGGTCGGTATCGGCCTGGGCGGCGGGGCCGGCCCAGCAGGTCAGGGCTGCGGCGATGGTCCCCGGGGCGCAAGGCGTCCTGGTGGGGCTCAACCAATCCGCCATGCAGATCGGCATCGCCGTCGGCACCGCCCTGGGCGGCCTGGCGACGCAGGCCGTCGGGCTGGCGGATCTGCCCTGGCTGTCCGTCGCGCTGATCCTGGCGTCCCTGATCCTGATGATCGCCTTGCGCGGCCGCGCGCCGCAAGGCTATGCGGGCGGCCCGGTCGCCGATCTCTGAGCGGCCCGCCGCGACGGAAAGCTTCAGCGGCCCTGGCGAGGCCCGTCCGCCTGATCGCCCGCCGTTCGCGGACGGCTCTGCAGGACGTCGACCAGTTCGGGCACGAAGCGGCCCGGGCCGGCCTGTTCCACCGCGTCGGCGAAGGTTTGCCGCACCGCGTCGGCGATCTCGTGGACGGATCCGCCGTCCTGCGCCATGGTGGTGAAATAGCCGATGTCCTTGAGCGCGTTGCTCATGGCGAAGCGCAAGGGGGACGAATCCCGTTCGGTCAGGTAGGGCCGCATGCGGTCCAGGGCGGCGCCCGCTCCGCCGCCCTTGGCCAGCACGTCCACGAACACCGCCGGATCGATGTCCGCATCGAGCGCCGCGGCGGCGGCCTCGGCCAGTAGCGCAATGGAGCCCAGCGAGACGTAGTTGTGCAGGAGCTTCATGCGGTGGCCGGCCCCCACGCCCCCCACCCGCGTCACGTTCTCGGCGAAGCAGCGCAGCACGGGCAGGCATTCCTCGAACAGGCGCTCGTCCCCGCCGACCAGCAGGTTCAGCCGGCCCTGGGCCGCTTCCCTGGGGGTGCGGGTCATGGGCGCATCCAGGAAACGGCCGCCCCGCTCGCCCACGGCCCGCGCGACCTTTTCCGTGGACGAGGGAATGGCGGTGGAACAGTCGATGACGATGCTGCCGGCCGCCAGCCCCGCCAGCAGTCCGTCCGGGCCCTGAAGCACGGCCTCGACCTGGGGGGTGCCGGTCACGCACAGCACCACGATGCCGGACTGGCGGGCCACGTCGGCGGGCGTATCGGCCGTCCGCGCGCCGCCGTCGAGCAGATCGTCCACAGGCTGGTTCCCCGGGTGCTTCAGCAACGTCAGCTGATGGCCGTGCTTCTGCAAATTGGCGGCGATCCCGTGGCCCATCAGACCGATGCCAATCATTCCAATATTCATGTTCGGGGTTCCTGTATCCGGATGAGGGGGCCTGCTCGACGCGCGGCCGGGACTGCCGGCTTCGGCTTCGGCTTCGGCTTCGGCTTCGGCTTCGGCTTCGGCTTCGGCTTC
>NZ_CALKHS010000011.1 GCF_937988725.1 uncultured Castellaniella sp.
CGGCGGAGATCTGGCTGGCGGCCGAGGCGATCGAGTCGGCGCCTGTGCGCACTTCGCCCACGGTGTCGTGCAGCTGCTGCGTCATGGTTTCCAGCGCCCGCAGCAGCTGGCCGACTTCGTCCTTGCCGTCGGCCTGGATGTGCTGGCTGAGGTCGCGGCGGGCCACGGATTCGGCCAGATCCACGGCGCGGCGCAGCGGGTGGGTGACGGATCGCGTGACGCGCCAGGCGAAGATCGGGCTGACGATCAGCGCCAGCAGGGCGGCGATGCTCAGGATCAGCATGCCCATCCGGTTGGCTTCGAAGCTTTGTTCGAAGACCTGGTCGGTGTACTGGTTCTGGAAGGCGCTCAGTTGGTCGATGGCGCCGGTGATCTTGCCGCTGAGTTCGGGCATTTCACGATTGAAGAAGGTCTTGGCCTTGCCAACGTCCCAGTTTTCCAGGAATTTGAAGGCTTCGTCGCGTTTCCGGAAATAGAGATCCTGGTCTGCGAGGGCCTGCTTGTACAGCGCGACGGCCTGGGGATGCTTGATCGAGTCGCCCAGCTGCTTGTGGAGGGATTCGATGCGCGCGTCGGATGCCGCCAGCCCTTCCTTGGCCTTGGCCTGGGCTTCCGGATCGTTCATGTTGGTGGCGGCCAGCGTCAGGTTGTTGTTGACCTCGGTCTGGCGGGCCCACTGCAGAATCATGGCGTTGTTGGCTTCGCGCCCCTGAAGCAGCTGATTGGATGCGTTGCTGTCCAGGATGCGCCACAGGCCGATGCCGGCCATGACCGTCAGCAGCAGGATGACGAAGCCGAACCCGATCGCCAGACGGGCGCCGATCTTCAGATTTTTCATGGATGTCCTTATGGTGTTGCCGGCCATCGGGATATCCCGATGGCCGCGTCGCGCCCGGGCGTCGGCCCGCGCGTCTGTCACAACATATTCCAATATTTATCATTTGCTGCCGATATTGCGGTTAACCCGTATCCGCCACAAAGGCGGATGATCGCTCCGACAATGGCGGGCAATTGTTCTAATATAGAAAGCTTGGAGTTTTCCAAAGCCGGAAAACCCCCCTCATCCGCGCCGGCCGCCCGCCGATCCGGGCTGATCGGTTCATGCCAATCGGCCGGCTCACAAGGCAGGCTCTCATTCGGGCTTTCATCATGGACACGCTGACTTCCTCCCCCGCTGTTTTTTCCCAACGCGCCAGGCAACTCACCAGTTCGGCCATCCGCGAAATTCTCAAGATCACCGAACGCCCCGAAGTCATTTCCTTTGCGGGCGGCCTGCCTTCGCCCGAGGGCTTCCCCATCGCGGAATTGCAGGCCGCCTTCGACCGCGTGCTGTCCACCCAGGGCGCCACGGCGCTGCAGTACGGCCGCACGGAAGGCTACACCCCCTTGCGCGAATGGGTGGCGCGGGATCTGTCCCGCGCCGGCGCCCCGATCGATCCCGAGGAAGTCCTGATCGTCTCCGGCTCACAGCAGGCCCTGGACATGCTGGGCAAGCTGTTCATCGATCCGGGTTCGAAAGTGCTGGTCGAGGCCCCCAGCTACCTGGGCGCCCTGCAGTCGTTCTCCCTGTTCGAGCCGCAATTCCAGGCCGTGCCCACCGATGCGGGCGGCCTGATTCCGGAAGCCCTGGATGACGAACTGTGCCGGGATGCGCGCTTCATCTATGCGCTGCCCAATTTCCAGAACCCGACCGGCCTGACGCTGGATCGGGCGCGCCGCCAGGCGCTGGTGGAACGCTGCGCCGCCCTGGGGCTGCCCGTCATCGAAGACGATCCCTACGGCGAACTGCGCTACGGCGGCGAACCCCAGCCCGGCCTGCTGGAACTGGGGCGCGCCGCGGGCGCGACCGTGATCCGCCTGGGCACCTTCTCCAAGGTGCTGGCGCCGGGCATGCGCCTGGGCTACGTGGTGGCGCCGCGCGACATCATCGGCAAGCTGGTGCAGATCAAGCAGGCCACCGATCTGCACACGGCCACCGTCACCCAGATGGCGGTCTACGAAACCGTGCGCAGCGGCTTCCTGGACCAGCACCTGCCCAAGGTCCGCGCCCTGTATCAGCGCCAGTGCGGCTACATGCTCGACGCCCTGCGGCGCTATTTTCCGGCGGACGCCCATTGGACGCAGCCGCAGGGCGGCATGTTCATCTGGGTCACGCTGCGCGAAGGCATCGATACGACCGAATTGCTGCAGCGGGCCATCGCCCGCAACGTCGCCTTCGTGCCGGGCGCGCCGTTCTATGCCGGCGTGGACGCTCCGACCAATACGTTGCGGCTCAGCTTCGTCACAGTGCCCGAAGACCGCATCCGCGTCGGCGTCCAGGTGTTGGGCGAACTGATCGGCCCGGTGGCGTGAGCCCTGATCTGTCCGACATGCGGCACGACGACTGGGTGGCCCGCTGGCTGCCGGCCGCCTGGGGGCCTTACGCGCGGCTGTGCCGGCTGGACCGCCCGGTGGGCACCTGGCTGACGCTGCTGCCGGCGCTGGCCGCCCTGGTGCAGGCCGCCGACGGCTGGCCCACCGTGTGGCGGGTGGTCATCTTTTCGCTGGGCGCGCTGCTGATGCGCGGCGTGGGCTGCACGTTCAACGACATCTTCGACCGCGATTTCGACCGTCGGGTGGAACGCACGCGCTTTCGCCCGCTGACCAGCGGCCAGCTGACGCTGCGCGCCGCGCTGTGGTTCGCCGCCGCGCAGATGCTGGTCAGCGCCAGCCTGCTGCTGGCCATCAACGCCTACAGCCGCTGGCTGGCCCTGGCGCTGGTGCCGCTGGTGGTGATCTATCCTCTGTGCAAACGCTTCACCTACTGGCCCCAGGCGGTGCTGGGCATGGCCTTCAACTGGGGCATGCTGATGGCCTGGACCGACACGCGGGACATCCTGCCCTGGTACGGCGTGGCCATGTGGGTGGGGGCGGTGCTGTGGCAGATCGGCTACGACGCCGTTTACGCCTACATCGATCTGCGCGACGATCGCATGCTGGGTCTGAAGTCCGTCGCCATGCGGTTCGGCGATCGAGGACGCGCCTGGATCGGCGGATTCTATGCCGTCACGGCGGCGCTGTGGACCACGGCAGGCTGGGGCATGGGGATGGATTGGCCATACTATGTCGTCATGGCGATCATCGCGGGTCATTTCGTCTGGCAGATGACGGTGTTCGATGTGCGTCATCCCGAACGCGGTCTGCGGATCTTCCGTTCCAACATGCAGGTCGGCGTGCTGCTCATTGTGGCCGGGCTGGCCGGGACCGTCCTGCCCGTCTAGGATCCGGGCCGATCTCCGGTCCCCGGCTCCCGGTTTTCGATCATTGGCCCGAGGCCCATGCGGCGCGTTCCGGCCGGCCCCGCATTCCCCGGCGCGGCGGATGGGTTCCTTGGCGTCCGCGCGAAATTGCGGCTAGACTGATCCGCAAAGATCAGGGGCTGTCTCCAGGCCCCGGGAGACACCCGAATGGCCGGCAACACCCCCGCAGAAGCGCAACTGGAATTCGACTACGTCATCGTGGGGGCCGGTTCCGCTGGCTGCTTGCTGGCCAATCGCCTGTCGCGGCAGCACCGCGTCCTGCTGCTCGAGGCCGGCGGCCCCGACGACTGGCGCTGGATCCACATCCCCGTCGGCTATCTCTACTGCATCGGCAATCCGCGCACCGACTGGTGCTATCACACGCAGCCCGACCCCGGCCTGAACTACCGCTCGCTGGGCTATCCGCGCGGCCGGGTGCTGGGGGGCTCGTCCTCTATCAACGGCATGCTGTATCTGCGCGGGCAGGCGGCCGATTACGACCACTGGGAATCCCTGGGCAATCCCGGATGGGCCTGGCGCGACGTGCTGCCGCTGTTCCGCGACGTGGAAGACCATCACGCCGGGGCCAGCGAATTCCACGGCGCCTCGGGCGCCTGGCGGGTCGAATCCCAGCGCTTGCGCTGGGCCGTGCTGGACGCCTTCCGGGATGCGGCCGCCCAGGCCGGCATCGAACGCACGGATGACTTCAACCGGGGCGACAACGCCGGTTGCAACTACTTCGAGGTCAATCAGCGCCGGGGCGTGCGCTGGAATGCGGCCAAGGCCTTCCTGCATCCGGTGATGGGGCGGGACACGCTGCAGGTGCTGACCGGCGCCTGCGTCGAGCGCATCGAATTTTCCGGGCGCCGCGCCACCGGGGTCGCCTTCGTCCAGGATGGCCTGCGCCGCCATGCCGTGGCGCGCCGCGAACTGATCCTGGCGGCGGGCGCCATCGGCTCGCCGCAATTGCTGCAGGTGTCGGGCGTCGGGCCGGCCGAACGTTTGCGCCATCTGGGGATTCCGCTGGTGCACGATCTGCCGGGCGTGGGCGAGAACCTGCAGGATCACCTGCAGCTGCGCATGATCTACCGCCTGCGGAAAGGCCTGACCCTGAACGCCCTGGCCAATGCCTGGTGGGGCAAGGCCTGGATGGGCCTGCAGTACGCGCTGTGGCGGCGCGGGCCGCTGTCCATGGCGCCGTCGCAGCTGGGGGCCTTCGCCCGGTCCGATCCGTCCCGCCCCCGCGCCAACCTGGAATACCATGTGCAGCCGCTCTCGCTGGACAAGTTCGGCGATCCGCTGCACCGCTTCCCGGCCATGACGGCGTCGGTGTGCAATCTGCAGCCCAGCAGCCGGGGCTATGTGCGCATCACCTCTCCCAACGTGGCGGATCATCCCGACATCCTCTGCAATTATCTGCAGACTCCCGAAGACCGCGCGGTGGCGGCCGATGCGCTGCGCCTGACGCGGCGCATCATGGCGCAGCCCGCCCTGGCGCCCTATCAGCCGCGGGAATATCTGCCCGGCGACGCCGTCCAGACCCAGGAAGCCCTGGAGGCCGCGGCGGGCGATATCGGCACCACCATTTTCCATCCTGTGGGGACATGTAAAATGGGTGTCGATTCGTTGGCGGTGGTCGACCCCGAACTGCGTGTGCGGGGGGTGGAAAGCCTGCGGGTGATCGACGCGTCCATCATGCCGGTGATCACCTCGGGCAACACCAATTCGCCTACTATCATGATTGCCGAAAAAGGCGCCCGTCTGATCCTGGGCGGCGCCTAGCTGTACCGAACAGGCGCCCGCCCGTCTGCGGGCGGCGCCTGGAATTTCCCCGGGCCTGCGTTGCCGTTCCCAGAAAGCGGCTCAGGCCCTTTGTCTAGCCCCTTTTTTGGACTCGGATATGGTCAGTCACACCGAGGTCGTGGCCAGCGTACTGTTTGCCATCGCCATCATTCATACGTTTTCCGTGCCGGTGTTCGCCCGCCTGGCCAACCAGGGCGGCCGCCATGCCGGCTTATGGCATCTGCTGTCCGAAGTCGAGGCCGTTTTCGGCGTGTGGGCCTGTGCGCTGTTCATCTGGATGGGGCTGACGCTGGGGGTCAAGGGTGCGGTCGAATACCTGGATACCCGCAACTTCACCGAACCGGCCTTCGTGTTCGTCATCATGGTGGTGGCCGCCAGCCGGCCCATCATTGAACTGGTGCATCTGGCGGTGGATGGCGTGGCGCGGGCGCTGCCGGTCAGCAAGGAACTGGCCCGCTTTTTCGTCATCATGACGCTGGTGCCGCTGTCGGGATCGCTGATCACCGAACCGGCCGCCATGACCTTGGCCGCCCTGCTGCTGCGCCAGGCGTATTTCCGCCGCTCGGGACAGGATGGCTTCAAATACCTGACGCTGGGCGTGCTGTTCGTCAATGTGTCCATCGGCGGCGTGCTGACGGCCTATGCGGCGCCGCCCGTGCTGATGGTCGCCCAGACCTTCGGCTGGGACACCGCCTTCATGGCCACGCATTTCGGCTGGCGGGCCGCGGTCGCCGTGCTGTTCAACGGCCTGGTCCTGACCTGGATCTGCCGGCCGTTCCTGCTCAACGGCGACCTGGGCGTGCAGGAAAAGGACCCGGTCCGCGACCCTGTGTCGTGGGTGGTGATGGCCGTGCACGTGCTGTTCCTGGTGGGGGTGGTGCTGGCCTCGCACCACATCAAGATCTTCCTGGCGCTGCTGGTGCTGTTCATCGGCTACGCCCACGCCTACAAGCGCCATCAGTCGCCGCTGCTGCTGCGCGAAGGCCTGATGGTGGGGTTCTTCCTGGCGGGGCTGGTGGTGCTGGGCGGCCTGCAGCAATGGTGGCTGCAGGATCTGCTGGCCGGCCTGTCGCCCTTCGTGCTGTACCTGGGCGCCACGGCCCTGACGGCCGTGACCGACAACGCCGCCCTGACCTATCTGGGGTCGCTGGTGGAAGGCACCAACGAACTGTGGCGCTACATGCTGGTCGCGGGGGCCGTGACGGGCGGCGGGCTGACCGTGATCGCCAATGCGCCCAATCCCGCCGGGTTCTCCATCCTGAAGGGCTGCTTCAGCGACGGCACGATTTCGCCGCTGAAGCTGCTGGGGGCGGCCGCCGTGCCCACGCTGGTGGCGGCCGTCATGTTCCTGTTGCCCAATTCCTTCAGCTAAAAGGACTAAAATCCAGGCAGTTCAGATTTCCAGGACACTGTTGTGCCGATTTATGTCTATCGTTGCAGCCACTGCGGTCATCAGCAGGACGTGCTGCAGAAAATGTCCGACCCGCGCCTGACGGTGTGCCCGTCCTGCGGGCAGGCCACCTATGAAAAGCAGGTCACGGCGGCGGGTTTCCGCCTGAAGGGCTCGGGCTGGTACGAAACCGATTTCCGGGGCGGGAAGTCCGGCTCGCACTCCGAAGGGGTGCTGGGTTCGGCCAGCCCCTCGACGCCGGATAACGGCTCGGGCGCCGCGTCCGGCGGCTCTTCCGCAGGGACGTCGGGTTCGGCCTCGCCGGCCGCCGCGTCCCCCAGCAGCCCCGCGCCGGCCGCCACGCCGGGCTGATGCCCGCTTTGTCATCCATGCGATTTTTCAAGCGCTATTTCGTAACCGGCCTGCTGATCTGGCTGCCGCTGGTGATCACCGTCTGGGTGCTGGTGACGCTGGCCCGCACCCTGGGCTCGCTGGTGCCTTCCTTCCTGTCCCCGGAAGTCCTGTTCGGCGTGGCCATCCCCGGCTTCGAACTGGTGCTGGTGCTGCTCGTCATCCTGGTCACCGGCCTGTTCTGCGCCAATTTCATCGGCCGCGCCATCCTGTCTCGCTGGGAATCGCTGCTGGGGCGCATTCCGCTAGTGCGCTCCATTTATAATTCGGTCAAGCAGGTCAGCGACACCGTGTTCGCGCCCAACGGCCAGGCGTTTCGCCAGGCCATCCTGGTGCAGTATCCGCGCCAGGGCGCCTGGACCATCGGTTTCCTGACCGGCGCGCCGTGCGAAGAAATCGCCGGTCTGCTGGCGGGCGATTACATCAGCGTGTATGTGCCGACCACGCCCAACCCCACCTCCGGCTTCTTTCTGATGATGCCGCGCGCCGATGTCCAGGTGCTCGACATGTCGGTCGAAACCGCCCTGAAATACGTGGTGTCCATGGGGGTGGTGGCGCCGCCCGCGCTGACCCCGCCGCCCACCGTCCGGCCGGCTCCCGCCGCCGACGGCGACGCACCGCAGTAATTTCGAACATCCGCAGCATTGCTTTCAAATATTTCGGAGCCATTCTTGAACCGTACCTGCTATACCGGCGAGGTGTCCAAAGCCCACCTTGACCAGACCGTCACCCTGTTCGGCTGGGTCCATCGCCGCCGCGACCACGGCGGGGTGATCTTCATCGACCTGCGCGACCGGGCGGGGCTGGCCCAGATCGTGGTGGATCCCGACAATCAGGCCGCCTTCGCCACCGCGGAACGTATCCGCAACGAATATTGCCTGCGCATCACGGGTCTGGTGCGGTTGCGCCCCGAAGGCACGCGCAATCCCGAGCTGCTGTCGGGCGACGTCGAAATCCTGTGCCGCGAACTGGAAATCCTGAATGCGTCCGTGACGCCGCCGTTCCAGCTGGACGACGACAATCTGTCGGAAACCACGCGCCTGACCCACCGGGTGCTGGACCTGCGCCGCCCGCAGATGCAGCGCAACCTGATGCTGCGCTACCGCGTATCGATGGTGGCCCGCAATTACCTGGACGCGCTGGGCTTCATCGACATCGAAACCCCGATGCTGACCCGCAGCACGCCCGAAGGCGCCCGCGACTACCTGGTGCCCTCGCGCGTCAATCCCGGCGAATTCTTCGCCCTGCCGCAGTCGCCGCAGCTGTTCAAGCAAATGCTGATGGTCGCCGGCTTCGACCGCTACTATCAGATCACCAAGTGCTTCCGCGACGAGGACCTGCGCGCCGACCGCCAGCCGGAATTCACGCAGATCGATTGCGAAACGTCCTTCCTGGACGAAGTCCAGATCCGCGAGATCTTCGAAGGCATGGTGCGCGAAGTCTATCGCCAGGTGCTGGACGTCGCCCTGCCCGAATTCCCGGTCATGAGCTGGTCCGAAGCCATGCGCCGCTACGGGTCCGACAAGCCGGACCTGCGTGTGAAGCTGGAATTCACCGACATCGCCGACCTGATGCAGGACGTGGACTTCAAGGTCTTCGCCGGCCCGGCGAAAGACCCCGCCTGCCGCGTGGTCGCCATGCGGGTGCCGGGCGGCGCCAGCCTGCCGCGCAGCGAAATCGACGCCTATACGCAGTTCGTGGGCATCTACGGCGCCCGCGGCCTGGCCTACATCAAGGTCAACGACGCGGCCGCCATCCCCGAAGGCCTGCAGTCGCCCATCGTGAAGAACATCCATGCCGACGCCCTGCGCGGCCTGATCGAGCGCACCGGCGCGCAGAGCGGCGACCTGATCTTCTTCGGCGCCGATCGCACGAAGGTCGTGAACGACGCCATCGGCGCCCTGCGGGTGAAGATCGGCCTCAGCGAATTCGGCCGCGCCAACGGCCTGTTCGAAGCCGGCTGGCAGCCCTTGTGGGTGGTGGATTTCCCCATGTTCGAATACGACGAGGCCGAGGGCCGCTATTCGGCCGCGCACCATCCCTTCACCTGCCCCAAGGCCGGTCACGAGGACCTGCTGGAATCCGATCCCGGCAGCGCCCTGGCGCGCGCCTACGACATGGTCATGAATGGCTGGGAAGTGGGCGGCGGGTCGGAACGTATCCACCGCGCCGACGTGCAGACCAAGGTCTTCAAGGCCCTGAAGATCGACGAAGAGGAAGCCCGCGAGAAATTCGGCTTCCTGCTGGACGCGCTGCAGTTCGGCGCCCCGCCGCATGGCGGCCTGGCGTTCGGCCTGGATCGTCTGGTGACGCTGATGGCGGGCGCGGAATCCATTCGCGACGTGATCGCCTTCCCCAAGACCCAGCGCGCCCAGGACCTGCTGGTGCAGGCGCCGTCGCCGGTCGACGAAAAGCAGCTGCGCGAATTGCACATCCGCCTGCGTCAGACGGAAGCAAAATAAGACCGGAGGGCCGGGGCATGTCAGTCGTGCGGGTCGTCAGCTACAACATCCACAAGGGCCGTTCGGCCAGCGGTGGGCGGGAATCGCTGGCGGACCTGCGGCTGGGTCTGTATGGCCTGCGCCCCGACCTTCTGTTCCTGCAGGAAGTCCAGGGGCGCAACCAGCGCCACAACAGCCTGGACGCCCAGCACGAATCGCTGGCGGCGGCCATGCACATGCAGGTCGCCTACGGCTGCAATGCCGTGCGGGTGGCCACCGACCATGGCAACGCCCTGCTGTCGCGCTATCCCATCCTGTATTACGAAAACCAGGATATTTCCGATCACCGCCTGGAACAGCGCGGGCTGCTGCATGGCGTCGTGCAGGTGGAACAGACGCAGGTGCACTGCCTGGTGGTGCACCTGGGGCTGCTGGCCGGCGGCCGGTCCCGCCAGGTGCATGCCCTGGTCGAACGCATCCGGCGGCTGGTGCCGGATTCCGAACCGCTGCTGATCGCCGGGGATTTCAACGACTGGGCCAACCGTCTGGCTCCTCTGTTCGTCGAACAGCTGGGACTGGTGGAGGTCTTCGCCGCCGCTCCCCAGGGAACGGACGAGATCTACCGCCTGCGCCACCGGGTGGCGCAGCTGCGCCAGCGTATGAGCTGGCTGCCGGGGCAGCGGCTGGGCGCCGCGCCCGCCCTGTCGATGACGGGCCATGCCGCCCGCCTGACGCCGCCGCCGCGCACCTTTCCCTCGGTCTTTCCCTGGCTGCGCCTGGACCGCATCTATCAGCGCGGCTTCGCCGTGCGCCGCGCGCGGGTGCTGCATGGGGCGCCCTGGAAGAAATTGTCGGATCACGCCCCGCTGGTGGCTGAACTGGAACTGCCCTGATCCCGGGGCGCCGCGCCGGCGTGTCGCGCCGAAGCGGGGCGGAGCCGTGCCGGGAACTTTCCCCGCCGGTCGCCGTCTAATCCCTGTTACCTGAAAATTAGCACTCTGGCACAGAGAGTGCTAAGATCACCGGGAATGATCCCAAGGATTTTGCCATGAGCCACACTTCGTCTTCCCTGGTGTTGGCGCCGGCCCAGCTCGCGCAGGCCATATCCAACCCGGGCGCCCTGGGCACCATCGATGCCTACATCGGGGCGGTCAATCGCATGCCCATGCTGACGGCCGAACAGGAATCCAGCCTGGGCCGCAGGCTGCGCGACGACAACGATCTGGAAGCCGCCCGCGAACTGGTCCTGTCCCACCTGCGGCTGGTCGTGTCCGTCGCCCGTCAGTACCTGGGCTATGGTCTGGCGCACGCCGACCTGATCCAGGAAGGCAATATCGGCCTGATGAAGGCCGTGCGCCGTTTCGACCCCGATCGGGGGGTGCGTCTGGTGTCCTTCGCGGTGCACTGGATCCGCGCCGAAATCCATGAATACGTGGTGCGCAACTGGCGCCTGGTGAAGATCGCCACCACCAAGGCCCAGCGCAAACTGTTTTTCAACCTGCGGCGCATGCGTCCGGACGGCCACACTCTGGCGCCGGACCAAGTGTCAGACATCGCCCGCGAACTCGACGTGCGTCCCGAAGACGTCTCCGAAATGGAAGTCCGCCTGTCGGGCGGGGATTGCGCCCTGGATGCGCCGGCCGACGACGAAGACCGCTACGCCCCGATCGCGTGGCTGGCCGACGACAGCCAGGAACCGGCCCAGGTGCTGGCGCGCCGCAGCATGGATGCCCTGCAGAGCCAGGGCCTGGCCGACGCCCTGGACACGCTGGACGACCGTTCGCGGCATATCGTGCAGGCCCGCTGGCTGGCCGACGATGGCGGCGCGACCCTGCACGAACTGGCGGCGGAATACGGCATTTCGGCCGAACGCGTCCGCCAGATCGAAGCCGCCGCGCTGAAGAAGCTGAAAACCGCCCTGGCGGATCGGCAGCCGGACTTCATGGCCGCCTGACCCCTCGGGGGGTGGATACGTTTTTTTACGCTTTGGGGCCGGCGGCGACTGAACTTTCGCTGGAACCGCGGGACTAAGCTGACATGGACGAACGTCTGGCCTCCGGGCCTCGTCGTCTTGTCGTCCGCTTCTGCTTCTCCTCTTCCCCTCCCTATCGAAGCGGATGTTCACGGGATGCCTCCACGGCATCCCTTTTTTTTGCCTTGGGCCCGCGCCCCGGGGCAAAAAGCGCCGAGGCGCCGCGGGCGCCGGCCTGCGCGGCGCGGGGGCATGTTCCGCCTCCGCGAGGTGTTTTCATATGCGCCATAATTGTTTCAGACACGGCCGGCCAGCCTGTAACATAATAGGCGACGCGTATTTTGTGATGTATTTCGACCATGAAAATTGGCCTCTTGGTCTTTGGCCTGGCCGGGCTGCTGGCCCTGATTTCCTTCATGCCGCCCCTGGCGGGGCGTCTGCGTCTGCCGTATTCCGTGCTGCTGGCCATCGTGGGCTTCGTGCTGGGCGTGATCATCCATGTGCATGGCTGGGCGCCGGGCGTGGTGGCGGATTTCCTCGATTCGCTGCAGCACTTCGAGATCTCCTCCGAAACCTTCCTGTTCGTGTTCCTGCCCGTGCTGCTGTTCGAGACGGCGCTGGCGATGAACATACGCCGCCTGCTGGATGACATCAGCCCCATCCTGGTGATGGCCATCGTGGCCGTGGTGGTGTGCACGGTGGCGGTGGGCTTTTCCCTGGCGGCCGTCTCCCCCTACGGACTGGTGGTCTGCCTGATGCTGGGGGCCATCGTCGCCACCACGGACCCGGTGGCCGTCGTCGGCATCTTCCGCGAGGTCGGCGCGCCGCGCCGCCTGACCACCCTGGTCGAAGGCGAGTCCCTGTTCAACGATGCTGCGTCGATCGCCCTGTATTCGGTGCTGCTCAGTGTGCTGTTCAGCGGCGGGGAACTGTCCATGACCACGGTCGTCGGCAGCTTCCTGTTCAGCTTCATCGGCGGCGGCCTGGCGGGGCTGGCCATGGGCCGGCTGGCGACGGAGCTGTTCCGCTGGCTGCGCGGCTGGCCGGCGGCCGAAGTCACCCTGACCGTGGCCCTGGCTTATCTGACCTTCTACGCGTCCGAACATTACCTGGGGGTGTCCGGCGTGGTGGCGACAGTGATCGCGGGCCTGGTGGTGGGGTCCAACGGCCGCACCCGCATGTCGCCCACGACCTTCGAACAACTGGAAGGCGCCTGGGCGCAGTTCGGCTTCTGGGCCAATTCCCTGATCTTCCTGTTCGCCGCCATGCTGATTCCGCGCATGATGGCGGAAATCACCTGGATGGAAGTCTTCCTGATCCTGGTGGTGTTCATCGTCACCCTGGCGGCGCGGGCGGTCATGGTCTACGGCCTGCTGCCGCTGCTGGGGCGCTTGCGCCTGAGCACCCAGGTCAGCCCCTCCTACCGGGCGGTGATGCTGCTGGGCGGCCTGCGCGGCGCCGTGTCCCTGGCCCTGGCCCTGGCGGTGACCGAACAGCCGGCCGTGCCGCACGAGGCCCGCCAGTTCATCGCGGTGGCGACCACGGGCTTCGTGCTGATGACCCTGTTCGTCAACGGCCTGACCCTGCGCCCCCTCATCGCCCGCCTGGGCCTGAATCAGCTCTCGCCGGTGGACCGGGCCTTGCGCGACCAGGCCCAGGTGGTGGAACTGGAATCCCTGCGGCTGCGCATCGACGAGATCGCCCGCAACGAACATATCGGGCAGGAAGTCCTGGACCGCCTGAACGCCGTCTTCGACGCCAGCCAGACCAGCATGGACGCGGCGCAGGTGCATCAATTGTCCATGGACCAGAAGGTCGCCGTGGGCATGGGCATCCTGGCGGGCCGGGAAGAAGAGATGTTCTTCGAAACGCTGAAGGCCCAGGTGGTGGACTGGCGCACGGCGGAATCCCTGCTGGCCCGGGCCGAACGCCTGGGCGACGCCGTGCGCACGGGCGGGCTTGAAGGCTTCGAATCCGCCATCGAAGGCGATCTGCGCTATTCGAATTCCCTGCGCCTGGTCCTGCGCCTGCATCACCTGACCGGCAAGCCTTTCTGGCTGGCGCGGGAACTGGCCCAGCGCTTCACCAATCTGATGTGCAAATGGGCCGTGGCCCGCCGCCTGATCCAGTTCGCGCGCACCGACGTGCAGCCGCTGCTGGGGGCGGAGGTCGCGGACATCATCATCGCGGCCCATCAGCGCCGCCTGACCTTGCTGGAAGGCGCCCTGCAGGCTCTGGCGCTGCAGTATCCCAGTTATGCCCAGCACCTGCAGGAGGCCTATCTGGCGCGGATGGCGAGGTCCATGGAACGCATGCGCTACCGCGACATGCTGACGCAGAACCTGATCAGCGGCGAAACCTATTCCGACCTGATCCAGCAGGTGGAAACGCGCTGGGGGCCGCTGGAAAAGCACCACGGCCTGGACATCGCCCTGAGCGCCGCCGCGATGGTGCAGCGGGTCAGCCTGTTCGAGGGCCTGGACGAGGCCACCATGGAGGCGATCTGCAAGATGCTCAAGCCCCGCCTGGCGGTGCCGGGGCAGGACATTCCCACCCGCATCGGGCGCAGCCGCGCCATGTATTTCGTGGCTTCCGGCGCGGTGGTGCTGGATCTGCCGGACGGCACGGCGGCCGAACTGGGCAGCGGGCAGATCTTCGGCGAAATGGCGCTGGCCATGGACCACGATTTCCAGGCGCGCGTCCGGTCCCTGGGCTACAGCCGCCTGCTGATGCTGCAGGAAAGGGATTTCAAGAAGCTGCTGGAACGACTGCCCGATCTGCGCGACAAGATCGACGCCATCGTGCGCCAGCGCCTGCGGGCGGTCGAAGTCTGGCAGCAGTTCGAATCGGGCGAGCGGCAGCACGAACCGCTGCCCGACCTGCATGCGAATGCCTCCGGGGCCGCCCTGTCGGACCTGGCCGATGCCGTCCAGGAAGACGACCCCGCCGACGGGACTACAGCAAAAGCTTGATGTCGTGGGCCATGTCTTCCGGCGTCAGGGACGGCCCCAGCAGGGCGCGGGCCTCGCCGTCCTGGTCCATCAGGTAGAAGGCCGACGAGTGGTTCATGGCGTATTGCCCGGGCGTGGTGCTGTCTTCCTTGGCGTAGAAGGCCTTGAACGATCGCGCGGTCTTGTCCAGTTGTTCCGGGGTGCCGGTCAGGCCGACGAAGGACGGATCGAAGGCATGCACGTAGGCGCCCAGGATTTCCGGAGTGTCGCGGGCCGGATCGACGGAGATCATGATGACCTGGACCTTGGCCGCCTGGTCGCCCAGGATCTGCAGGGCCTGGGCGGCCTGCGCCATGGCGGTCGGGCAGACGTCCGGGCATTGGGTGTAGCCGAAGAACACCAGCAGGACCTTGCCCTTGTAGTCGGCCAGGGTGCGGGTCGCGCCCGTGGTGTCGGTCATGGAAAGATCGCGACCCAGGTGGGTGCCGCTGATGTCGCTGCCTTCGAAGGGCAGCGGGCCCGCGGGTTTGGGCGTGCAGGCCATCAGGGCCAGGGGGAGGGCGGCGACGGCCCCCGCCAGCAGGGCGCGGCGGGAGGCGGAAAACGGAACGATCATGCTTTACCTACAGGTCAGGGGGCGAGGCCTGACATGCGCGGCGGTCGTCCCGATGGACGGATCAGTTGCTGCCCAGCGCCAGGCCAACCCAGTGATCCAGCAACAGGGCTGCGAACAACAGGGCCAGATACAGGATTGAATACCAGAACAGTTTACGCGCTCGCGCGTCGGAATAGTTCCGGTACAGGGCGATGGCCTGCCAGACGAAATAGCCGCTGAGCAGGGCGGCCGCCGCCAGATAGGCCGGACCGCTCATGCGGATGACGTAGGGCAGCAGCGAGGCGGCGAACAGGGCGATGCTGTAGAGCAGCACGTGCAGCTGGGTGAAGTTCTGGCCGTGCGTGACCGGCAGCATGGGCAGGCCGGATTCCTCGTAGTCGTGGTGGCGGTACAGGGCCAGCGCCCAGAAATGCGGCGGCGTCCAGATGAAGATGATCAGCACCAGGACCCAGGCCTCGGCCGGGACGGCGTCGGCCATGGCGGCCCAGCCCAGGGCGGGCGGCATGGCGCCGGACAGGCCGCCGATGACGATGTTCTGGGGCGTCAGGGGCTTCAGGATGGCGGTGTAGATCAGGGCGTAGCCGACGAAGGTGGCGAAGGTCAGCCACATGGTCAGGGCGTTGACCCAGGTGTTCAGGATGAGCATGCCGGCGCCGCCGAGCACCCCCGCCATCAGCAGCACCTGGGGCGGGGTGATCTGGCCCGATGCCGTGCCGCGCCGCGCCGTGCGGCGCATGCGGGCGTCGGTTTCGCGTTCGATCAGGCAGTTGACGGAGAACGCCGCGGCCGCCAGCAGCCAGATGCCCAGGGTGGCGGCGGCCACCCTGCCCAAGTCGGGCAGGCCCGGCACGGCCAGGAACATGCCGATGACGGCGCAGAATACCGCCAGCTGGGTGACGCGGGGTTTGGTCAGCACCAGATACTGGCGCAGGAGAGACGGATGATGGACTGCAGCGGTGCTTGTCATGGGGTCAATTCTAGGCGTCGTGGAGAGGCTTGCCGCTAGGGGGTTTCCCTGCCTGGGCCAGGCGCCACAGCAGGGTGACGCTGACCAGCACCAGGCCGGCGGCGCCGCCGTTGTGCAGCACGGCGATCAGCAGCGGCCATTGGAAGAAGATGGTGGTCAGGCCGGTGGCCAGTTGCAGCGCCAGCAGCGCCAGCAGCAGGCGGGCGGGGCCGCGCAGGCCGGGGGCGCGGCGCCAGCGCCAGGCCAGGCCGCCCAGAAGGGCCAGCACCACCAGCGCGAAATTGCGATGGGTCCAGTGGATGGCGGTCAGGGCGTCCTGGGAAATCAGGTCGCCGCTGGTCTGCTTGCCCAGGCCCCGCAGCAGGGCGAAGCCCCCCTGGAAATCCATGGCCGGCACCCAGGCGCCGTGGCAGGTGGGGAAATCCATGCAGGCCAGGGCGGCGTAGTTGGTGCTGACCCAGCCGCCCAGCGCCAGCTGCAGAAACAGCACCGCCAGCCCCAGCGCCATCCAGCGCCGGTCGCTGTCCAGGGCCGCCGGGACCGGGTCGTGGGCTTTTTCGCGCGCGGCCAGCCAGGTCATCATGGCCAGCAGGCTCATGCCCAGGACCAGGTGGGTGGTGACCACCAGCGGCATCAGGCGGTGGGTGACGGTCCAGGCCCCGAAGGCGCCCTGCAGGCAGACCAGCCCCAGGACGGCGGTGGACAGCGCCGGGCTGCGCGCCAGGGTCCGGCGCAGGCGCCAGGCCAGGACGGTGAAGGCGATGATCAGCAGGCCCAGGAAAGCCCCGGCGTAGCGGTGGATCATCTCGATCCAGGCCTGGAAGGCGCTGACCGGGCCGTAGGGCATGGCCTGCAGGGCCTGCTGGATGGATTCGCTGGCCCCCAGGGGACTGAAGTGGCCGTAGCAGCCGGGCCAGTCCGGGCAGCCCAGGCCCGAATCGGTCAGGCGCACGAAGGCGCCGAACATGATCAGGTCCAGGGTCAGGAACCAGGCCAGGAAGACCAGCCGCCGGTATCTCCGGATTCCGCGCAGCGCGGCGGCGGGATTTCCGTCGACCGCGCGGGCGCGGGCGGCGATGGGGACGGTGGCGGAATCAGGCGTCGTGGACATGGATGGGCGCCCGGCTAGCCGATCCGGGAGTTCTTCAGCAGCGTGCGGATGTCGTCACGCACCCCTTCGGGGTCCTGGCCGTCCGGGAACCGCATCATCAGGTTGCCCAGCGGATCCACGATCCACATGCCGGTGGCCAGCGCGGCCGCCGGATCGGCGGCGTCGGGGGCCAGCCATGCCGCCAGCTGGGCCGGGTCGGCCCGCAGCACGTGGGTGCCGACGTAGGCCTCGCCCACCACCGGGGCGATCGGGGCATCGTCGGTCACGAACAGGATGCGTTCCAGCCGGTCCACGTTCTTGCCCTGGCTGGCGTGGGAATTGCGCAGCACGAACAGGCCGCGCACGCAGGATTCGGGGCAGGCGCCCGGGCCGGCGCTGATCAGCAGCCACTGGCCCTTCAGTTGCTTCAGGTCGTAGGCCTGGCCCTGGGCGTCGCGCAGGCTCAGGTCGGGGATCGGGCGCTGGGGATCGATCAGCTGGCCGTACTGGGTCTGGACGGCCGGCCGCAGGCCCAGCGCGGGCACGTAGTAGGCCAGCAAGGCGAATACGACGGGCGCCAGGGCGATCAGGAAGATGGCGATGAGCGGAGTCAGAGAGCGCGGGCGGGAGGAGGCAGTCGTCATGGGCGGGCCGGGTCGGGTTTCGAGGGGGCGGCGGGTCGCCGCCAGGTGCGCCACAGCATCACGGCGGCGGCGATCAGGGCAATGGCGGCGAAGCTGAACCATTGCCCGGCGTAGTTGTAGTTCTGGCTGGCGTTCTCGGAGGGGCCGGGCCAGTCCTGGACCAGGCCGGCGTCCCGGGCGGGCGCCTGTTCCAGGACCACGGGCAGCAGCTTCAGTCCCGAGGCGGCGGCCAGCGTGTCCAGCGGCAGGTTCTGCACACGTGGCGGCGCGCCGTCGGGAGCGGGGAAGGGGCGGGGCAGGACATTGTCCGGGCTGCCGGTGAGGCTGCCCAGGTCGAACAGGCGGGGCACCCGGTGCAGCAGGGTGCCCTGGACCTGCACGGGGCCGTCGGCGGCGCTCAGGTCCGGCAAGGAGGCCGGCGGCAGCGGCCGGGCGACCCAGCCGCGCAGCACCAGCACGGCGGTGTCGGGCGCGTCCTGGAGGGCCAGGGGAGTGGCCACCCAGAAACCGGGCTGACCTTTGAGGTTGCGATTATCCAGGAGTACAGTGAACGGATTGAGCCAGCGCCCCTGGGCGGTGGCGCGGTGCCAGTCCGGGCCGTCGGGGGTGGCTGCCGTCAGGGTCATGGCGGGGGCTTGCTGCCCGGCCAGCCGGGCGGCGCGCAGGGCTTCCCGTTCGTGGGCGCGGCGCAGCTGCCATTGGCCCGCGGCGATGCACACGCCGGCCAGCAGGATCAGCAATACGACGGCCGCCAAGGCTTTTTTTCGTGAGGCGGGGCGTTGCTGAATCATGGGCGCGACAACATCAAAAAAACGGGCTGCGGATCAGATAGACTGGCGGTTGAAAACATTGTGCCACTTGGCGTGGCGGTTCAGTGTGACGGATAGAAAGGCAGGGATCCATCCATGAAAGTGCTGATTGTCGTCCTGTTTCTGGCCATCGTGGCCAGTCTGGGTTCCGCTTTGATCTTCCTGATGCAGGACCAGGGCCGCAGCGGCCGTATGGCCTGGGCCCTGACCTGGCGGGTGGGTTTGTCGATCCTGCTGTTTCTGTTCCTGCTGCTGGCGCATGCCCTGGGGTGGATCGATGCCACCGGGGTGCCGGCCACCGCGGGGTAGGCCGGCTCGGGACGGCGGGTCTACATCCAGTAGACGAAGATATACAAGCCCAGCCAGACCACGTCCACGAAGTGCCAGTACCACGCCGCGCCTTCGAAGCCGAAGTGGCTTTCGGGCGTGAAGTGGCCGCGCACCAGGCGGAACAGGATGACGGTCAGCATGGTGGCGCCCAGGATCACGTGGAAGCCGTGGAAGCCGGTCAGCATGTAGAACAGCGCCCCGAACGCCCCGGAGGTGAAGCGCAGGTTCAGTTCGGTGTAGGCGTGGTGGTATTCATAGGCCTGGCAGGCGACGAAGGCGAAGCCCAGCAGGACCGTGGCGACCATCCACAGGATCGCTTTCTGCCGGTGAGCGGCGCGCAGCGCATGGTGGGCGATAGTCAGGGTCAGGCCGGAGGTCAGCAGCAGCGCCGTGTTGATGGTGGGCAGCCAGAACGGGCCCACGGACTTGAACGGCGCGACGGTGCCGGCCGGGCCGAAGTTGGGCCAGGTGCCGGCGAAATTCGGCCACAGCCAGGTCTGGGAGTCCAGCGTGCTCAGCCAGGGGGTGGACACGTCGCGGGTGTACCACAGGGACCCGAAGAAGGCCGAAAAGAACATGACCTCGGAAAAAATGAACCAGGTCATGCTCCAGCGGTAGGAGTGGTCGATGCGCTGGCTGTTCATGCCGCCTTCGGATTCGCGGATGGCGTCCCCGAACCAGCAGAACAGCACCACGAACATGCACAGGATGCCGGCGATGCACAGCCAGGGGCCGGCGGCGTAGCCATTGACCCACAGGGCCGCGCCCAGCAGCGTGGCCAGCATGCAGAGGCTGCCCCGGATGGGGTGGACCGATTGAGGCGGGACATAGTAGTAAGGAGCCTTGCCGCTATGCGCCGTCTGTGCAACTGCTGTCATTTTGTTCTCCTCTTTTCTGATTCTAGGCCGTGACCAGCCGGACGGCCAGTAACAGAAGCAATACGAATATCAGCCCGCCCAGCAGGCCTGCCACGATGAGATGCGCTGGGCCGATGCGATTCAGATCGTCATCGTGCCCGGAGCGTTTGCGCAGGCCCAGGAAGGCCCACGCGACGGTGCGTACCGATCGCAGAAAATTGCCCGGACCGCTCAATCAACGACCCCGTACAGGTTGGCGCGGACAAAGGTCCAGACCAGGATGGCCACGGCGAACAGGGCCAGGAGCCATCCGGTGCGGCGATTGCGGCGACGTTGTTCAGGAGTCATGACGGATCCGGAGGTTCTGGTCTGCACAGGATCAGCCTTCATACTGGGGCGGCGTGACGAAGGTGTGGTGGGGCGCCGGCGACGGCACCGTCCATTCCAGGCCTTCGGCGCTTTCCCAGGGAGAGGCCGCCACGGTGGGGCCGGTGCTGCGCACGGCCTTGACCACCACGTAGATGAAGATCAGCTGCGACAGGCCGAACCAGAAGGCGCCGATGGTGGCCACCTGGTGGAAGGTCGTGAACTGCGCGGCGTAGTCCGCATAGCGGCGCGGCATGCCGGCCAGGCCCAGGAAGTGCATCGGGAAGAAGGCGACGTTGAAGGAGATCATGCTGCTCCAGAAGTGCAGCTTGCCCAGCTTTTCGTCGTACATGTGGCCGCACCATTTGGGCAGCCAGTAGTAGGCGGCGCCGAACAGGGCGAACAGGGATCCGGCCACCAGCACGTAGTGGAAGTGCGCCACCACGTAGTAGGTGTCCTGCGCCTGGATGTCGATGGGCGCGATGGCCAGCACCAGCCCGGTGAAGCCGCCGATGGTGAACACGAAGATGAAGCCGATGGCCCACAGCATGGGGGTTTCGAAGGTCATGGACCCGCGCCACATGGTGGCCGTCCAGTTGAAGACCTTGACCCCCGTCGGGATGGAAATCAGCATGGTGCCGTACATGAAGAACAGCTGGGCCGTGACCGGCATGCCGGTGGTGAACATGTGGTGCGCCCACACCAGGAAGGACAGGATGGCGATGGCGCAGATGGCGTAGACCATGGAGGCATAGCCGAACAGGCGCTTGCGGGCGAAGGTCGGGATGATCTGCGACACGATGCCGAAGGCCGGCAGGATCATGATGTAGACCTCGGGGTGCCCGAAGAACCAGAACACGTGCTGGTACAGCACCGGGTCGCCGCCGCCGGCGGCGTTGAAGAAGTGGGTGCCGAAATGGCGGTCGGTCAGCAGCATGGTGACGGCGGCGGCCAGCACCGGCATCACGGCCAGCAGCAGGTAGGCCGTGACCAGCCAGGACCAGCAGAACATCGGCATCTTCATCAGCGTCATGCCGGGGGCGCGCATGTTCAGGATGGTGACGATGATGTTGATCGCGCCCATGATGGACGAGGCGCCCAGGATGTGCACGGCGAAGATGGCGAAGTCCATGCCCGGGCCCATCTGCAGGGACAGCGGCGCGTACATGGTCCAGCCGGACGCGTTGGCGCCGCCCGGCACGAAGAACGACGCGGTCAGCAGGATGGCGCCCACGGGCAGCAGCCAGAAGCTGAAGTTGTTCATGCGGGCGAAGGCCATGTCGGAGGCGCCGATCTGCAGCGGAATCATCCAGTTGGCGAAGCCCACGAAGGCCGGCATGATGGCCCCGAAGATCATGATCAGCCCGTGCATGGTGGTGAACTGGTTGAACAGCTCGGGCTGGAAGAACTGGATGCCGGGTTCGAAGAGCTCCGTGCGCAGCAACAGCGCCAGGGTGCCGCCTTCGAGCAGCATGCAGAACGAGAAGATCAGGTACATCGTCCCGATGTCTTTGTGATTCGTGGCGAAGACCCAGCGTCGCCAGCCGGTGGGGACGTGGTCGTGCGCGTGGTCGTCATGACCCACGCTGGGCGGGATGTGGTCTGCGGTGACGCTGCTCATGAATGCCTCCTTCGAGGACGCGCCGCACGCAGGGCGGCGCGGAAAAATTGGGTTCGGGATAGTGCCGTTGCGCGACTATCTGTGTGTCAGCGCAGGGCCTTGACGTCAGACGGCTGCACGACGGGGTCGGGGCCTTTTCCGGCGTTGTCCCAAGCGTTGCGGGTATAGGTGATGACGGCTGCCAGCTGGACATCATTGAGCTGATCGCGGAATGCCGCCATGGCGGTGCCCGGATGGCCGTTGAGTTCGGTCAGGATCTGTTCCTTCATGGGAGCCAGCACGAATTTCTTGTCGCCGTTCAGCGCCGGGAAGGTGCCCGGGATGCCCTGGCCGTTGGCCTGGTGGCAGGCCACGCAGTTGGCGGCGAAGACTTCCTTGCCTTTGGCGAAGAGTTCGTCCTTGGACCAGGTCTTGTTGGGATCTTCGGTGGCGGCGGCCATCGCGGCCTTCTGGTCCTTGACCCATTTGGCGTAGTCTTCGGCGGATTTGACCTCGACCACGATGGGCATGTAGGCGTGGTTCTTGCCGCACAGTTCGGCGCACTGGCCGCGATAGGTGCCGACCTTTTCGGCGCGGAACCAGGTGTCGCGCAGGTAGCCGGGAACGGCGTCCTGCTTGACGCCGAAGTCGGGCACCATCCAGGAGTGGATGACGTCGGAGGCGGTCAGGACGACGCGGACTTTCTTGTCGACCGGCACCACCAGCGGGCGGTCGACTTCCAGCAGATAGGTGTTGCTCTTGGGGGCCTTGCCGTCGATCTGGTCCTGGGGCGTGGACAGATTGGACAGGAAGTGCACGCCGGTGGCCGGGCCGTCGAGGTATTCGTAGCCCCATTTCCATTGGTAGCCGGTGGCCTTGATGGTGAGGTCGGCTCCCGTGGTGTCCTTCATGGCGACGACCGTGCGGCTGGCCGGGATGGCCATGCCGACGATGATCAGGAAGGGGATGACGGTCCAGGTGAGTTCGATGGACAGGTTTTCATCGAATTTGGCGGCCTTGTAGCCCTTGGATTTCCGGTGCTTGACGATGGAATACAGCATCGTGCCGAAAACCCCGATGAAGATGATCGTACAGACGATCAGGATCATCCAGTGCAATTCGTGTATTTCCTGGGAGATCGGCGTGACCCCCGGAGTGACGTTCAGCTGATCGACCGCCGGTCCCCCCGGAATGTCCTGAACCTGCGCGGTGGCGACTGCCATCCATGACAGCGCGATCATGCCCAACAACCCTCTGACCATCTTCATGTTGTCCCTCTGGTTGGTGTGTGTTCTCCGGGGCGGGTTGACCTTCGTCAAAGACACACGAGGGGGAAACGAGCCCTGCACACATGATGATATCGTCAGGCCGCGAAACTGCGACAGCGGCGGCCTGCGATGTCCTTATAAGCTTGAAGGGATTATAGCCAAGCATGCAGGCTTGTACAGGCGGGGTGCGGCGCTGATCGTGGGCTTTCGCGGGTTTCCACCTATCCCGTCCGGGCTTCCACTACAATGCTCCGATGGATTCCACCTCCGAGGTCTTTACCCTGGGCGACGTGTCGGCACGCAGTGCGCGGCTGGTGCGCCGCGCCCAGCAGCTGCCGCCGGTCGGCGCGCGGCCGGTGACGGTCTCGGGGCGGGTGGCCGGCTGGATCGGTCCCGAGGCCCTGGCCGCCATCGCCGATCATCCCGGCGTCCACGTCGAAGCCGAAGCCGCCCACCTGTCGGCGGCGCCCGCGGCGCGCCTGGGACTGGATGGCGTATTGCGCGCCCTGGCCCTGGCCCTGCGGGATGCGGGCTGCATCCGCAGCTGGCGCGACGAATTGCTGGACGTCGTGGCCGAAGGCCGCCTGCTGGGGCGCATCGAACGCGGCGCCGTGCGTCCGCTGGGGCTGTTGACGCAGGCCGTGCACCTGAACGGCTGGGCCCCCGACGGCCGGCTGTGGGTGGCCCGCCGCGCGCTCAGCAAATCCACGGACCCCGGGCTGTGGGATACCTTGTCGGGCGGGCTGGTGGCGGCGGGCGAAGACCCCGCCTCGGCGCTGTTGCGCGAATCCCACGAAGAAGCCGGCCTGGTGCCGGCCGCGCTGGCCTCGCACAGCCCCGTGCGCACCGTGCTGCGCATGCATCGCCGCCTGCCCGACGGTTATCAGGTGGAAACCGTGCTGCTCAGCGATTGCGTGCTGGACGCCGCCACGGCGCCGGCCAATCTGGATGGCGAAGTCCTGGCGTTCCGCTGCGTCGACATGGCCGAATTGTGGGACATGATCACGCGCGGCGCCTTTACTCTGGAAGCCGAATTGTGCATCCTGGATTCGCTGCGGCGGCGCCTGACCGCGCCGCCGCGTCCTTGACCCCTTGATTGATGCCGGCCCGATCCGGCGGAGGTAAACCATCATGGCACAGGAATCCCCCAATCCCTTCGTGTTGCCCGGATTCGGTCAGCAAGGCGAGTCCGCCGGCAACCCGCTGTTCGCCGGGCTGGACATGATGCGCCAGGCCTGGCAGAACCTGGCCGGGCACATGGATGCCCCGGCCATGCCGGCCATGTCCCTGGATGAGCTGGACCGGCGCATCCGCGAATTGCAGACAGTGCAGAACTGGCTGCAGCTGAACGCCACGATGCTGGCCAACACCATCCAGGGGCTGGAAATCCAGCGCAGCACGCTCAAGACCCTGCAATCCTTCTCCGGGGGCGCGTTCCCCGGCGCGGCCGCCTCGGCGGCCAAGTCCGGCAAATCCGCCGCGTCGGCCCGGTCGGCGAAGCCTTCGGCCGGCGCCCAGGCCGATGCCGCGGGGCAGGCCTATGCGCAGGCGGCCGGCGATTGGTGGAACATGGTGCAGCAGCAGTTCGAACAGTTGCGCGAAGCCACCACCGCCAGCCTGGGCAGCATGGCGGAAGCCGCCGAAACCGCCTCGGTGGCGGGAACGGCCAAGAAACCGGCCAAGCCCCGCGCCACGGCCGCGAAGACCTCCTCCGCGCGCGCCGGCAAGACCAGCCGGACCCCGGCAGCCGGCAAGACCGGCCGCAAGCCCCGCGCCTGACGCGCGTCGCGCACCGCGGGCCGACCGCCCCTGACCGGGGCCGACCGCCCCTGACCGGGGCCGGCCGGCCCGCGGCATCCATCGGAATCCCATCTTCAATTTTCAATCTTTACATCTATGCTGAACATCATCATTCTGGCCGCGGGCCTGGGCAAGCGCATGCAGTCCGACCTGCCGAAAGTCCTGCACCCGATCGCCGGGCAACCCATGCTCAGCCACGTGCTGGGCGCGGCCCGCGCCCTGAATCCCGACCGGGTGGTGGTCGTGGTGGGCCATGGCGCGGATCGCGTGCAGGCGGCCTATGCGGGCCAGGACCTGACGTTCGCGCTGCAGCAGCCCCAGCAGGGCACCGGCCATGCCGTCATGCAGGCCTTGCCGCATCTGCTGGAGGGCGATCCCGACGACACCTGCCTGGTGCTGTATGGCGACGTGCCCCTGGTGCAGTCCGCCACCTTGCAGGCGCTGTTGCAGGCGCGGGGCGACGGCCTGGCGCTGCTGACGGAAACGCTCGACGACCCCAGCGGCTACGGGCGCATCGTGCGCGACGCCCAGGGGCGCGTGCAGCGCATCGTCGAACATAAAGACGCCAGCGACGCCGAGCGCGCCATCGCCGAGGTCAACACCGGCATCCTGGCCGCGCCCACGGCCGCGCTGCGGCGCTGGCTGGGGCGGATCGACAACCACAACGCCCAGGGCGAATACTATCTGACCGACATCGTCGGGCTGGCGGTGGGCGAGCACGTGCCGGTGGCGCATGCCCAGCCGGCCGCGCACTGGGAAACCCTGGGGGTGAACAGCCGCGTGCAGCAGGCGCAGCTGGAACGCATCTGGCAGGGCGAGCAGGCCCGGCTGCTGCTGGAACAGGGGGTCACCCTGGCGGACCCGGCGCGCTTCGACCTGCGGGGCGAATTGAGCTGCGGGCGCGACGTCTTCATCGATGTGGGCTGCGTCTTCGAAGGCCGCGTGCGGCTGGCCGACGGGGTGCGCGTCGGGCCGCATTGCGTGATCCGCGACGCCGACATCGGCGCGGGCGCGGCGCTGGATGCCTATAGCCACGTCGAAGGCGCGCTGGTGGGCGACTCCGCCCGCATCGGCCCCTACGCCCGCCTGCGGCCGGGCGCGGACGTCGGCCCCGACGCGCACGTCGGCAACTTCGTCGAACTGAAGAAGACCCGCCTGGGGCGGGGGTCCAAGGCCAATCACCTGGCGTATCTGGGCGATGCCGTGATCGGCGAGCGCGTCAACGTGGGCGCCGGCACCATCACCTGCAATTACGACGGCGTGAACAAATTCCAGACGATCATCGAAGACGACGTCTTCATCGGCTCGGACACGCAGCTGGTCGCCCCCGTGAAGGTCGGCCAGGGGGCGACGCTGGGCGCGGGCACCACGCTGACGCGCGATGCGCCCGCGGGCGAGCTCACCCTGTCGCGGCCCCGCCAGCAGACCGTGCAAGGCTGGAAGCGGCCGGCGCGCAAGGGCTGATCGTGGGGTGCCGCGCAGGGCGCGCGCGGGCGCCGTCCGGGCACTTCGCCTGAAAGGGGATGGGCCGCGCCATGCGCATTTTGCATCTGAACCTGGAAAAAGGCTGGCGCGGCGGCGAGCGCCAGACGCTGTTCACTCTGCAAGGCCTGCGGGCCGCCGGCCATCAGGTGGCCCTGGCGGCGCGCGCGGGTGGGCCGCTGGCGCAGCGCGCCGAGGCCGCCGGCATTCGGGTCTTTCCTTGTTCGGGCAGCCTGGCGCTGGCGCGGCTGCTGCTGGCGCAGCGCCGTTCCCATGACGTGATCCATGCCCAGACGGCCCAGGCCATGAGCCTGCTGGCCTTTCTGCGGCCCGTCCTGCGGGCGGCCCTGGTCTTCACCCGGCGCACCGCCTTCGATGCGCCGGACAGGGTGCGGCGACAGCGCTGGAAATGGGGGCGGGCCGATGCCCTGGTGGCCATCAGCCAGGCCGCCGCCGCGGCGCCCCGGGCCTGCGGGCTGTCGGCCATCGTGATCCCCAGCGCGGTGGAGCCGCAGCAGGCGGATCCGGCCCGTGTCGAGGCCTTGCGCCGGCAGTTCGGTCTGACGGGGCGCCGGGTGCTGGTGACGGCGGCGGCGCTCAGCCCCGAAAAAGATCCCCTGACCCTGATCGAGGCCGTGCACCGCCTGCGCGCGGATCATCCGGACGTGATCTGCCTGCATTGCGGGGCCGACGGCGCGGCGGCCGACGCCGCCCGCGCCCGGGTGCTGGCTCTGGGCCTGCAGGATCATTACCGCTTCGCCGGCTTTCAGGGGAACGTGGGCGACTGCCTGGCGCTGGCGGATGTCTACGTCAGCAGCTCGCGATTCGAGGCCCTGGGTACCAGCGTGCTGGATGCCTGCCTGGCCGGCCTGCCCGTGGTGGCGACGGACGTGGGCGGCCATCGGGAGATCCTGGATCCGGATCGCGGCCTGCTGGCGCCGGCCGGCGATGATTCGGCCATCGCGCGGCGCGTCGCCTGGGTGCTGGACCACGCGGATGCCGCCCGGGTCATGGGGCAGCGGGCTCAGGCGCACGTGGCTCAGGCGTATTCGGTGCCGGCGATGGTGGCCGCGTATCAGCAGCTGTACGGCCGCCTGCTGCGCGCCTAGCGTCCCGCCGGCGGCCCTGAAGATCGGCCCGGGGACTACAGCGGGCGCAAGGCGTCCTTGTAGTGGCCGGCGCGCTCGGCGTAGTCGGCGGCGCTGCGCTGCAGGGCCGCGACTTCCTCGTCCGACAATGTGCGCACGGCCTTGGCGGGCGCGCCCAGGATCAGGGATCTTTCGGGAAAGGTCTTGCCTTCGGTGACGAGCGCCCCGGCGCCCACCAGGCTGTTGCGGCGGATGACGGCGCCGTTCAGCACGACGGCCTGGATGCCGATCAGGGAACCGTCTTCGATGGTGCAGCCGTGCAGCATGGCCTGGTGGCCGACCGTGACCTGCCGGCCGATGGTCAGCGGCTTGCCCTTGTCGACGTGCAGCACGGCGTTTTCCTGGATGTTGGACTGCTCGCCCACGACGATCGGTTCGTTGTCGGCGCGGATCACCGCGCCCGGCCAGATGCTGGCGCCCGCCTGCAAGGTCGCCGCGCCGATCACGGTGGCCTCGGCGGCGATGAAGGCGGAGGGATCGATGTGCGGGGTCAGATCCCCCAGGGAATAACAGGTCATGGGTCGGTGCTCCGGGTCGGGGCCGGTCGGCGGCGGGGCTCGATCGCGGACCGCGCGCCGCGCCGGCGGGGCCGTGTGGCTGGATGCCAACAAGGATACCAGCCCCGCAAGCGGAGAGGGTAGCCCGCCTATAATCGCGCCATGACAACCCGTATCCTGATCGTCCGCACGTCCTCGCTGGGGGACCTGGTGCACATGCTGCCGGCCATCTCCGACATCGCCGGGCATGTGCCCGACGCGCGGATCGACTGGATCGCGGAGGAATCCTTCGCCGAGATCCCTTCCTGGCATCCGGCCGTGCACGAGGTCATTCCCGTGGCGCACCGGCGCTGGCGCAAGCATTGGTGGGATGCGCAGACGCGCCGCGAGCGGGCGGCCCTGCGGGCGGATCTGGCGGCGCGGCAATACGACATCATCCTGGACATGCAGGCCTTGCTGAAATCGGTCTGGCTGGTGCGCCAGGCGCGAGGCGTGCGCCACGGGCTGGACTGGAAATCCGCCCGCGAGCCCCTGGCGTCCCTGTTCTACGACGTCAAGCACCGCGTGGAGTTCTGGCAACCGGCCATCGTCCGCCAGCGCACGCTGGCGGCGGCGACCTTCGGCTACACCCCCGAAGGGGCGCCCGATTTCGGCCTGCGGGCCATCACCGACGGCGCGGCCATCGAACCGGCGGCCCTGATCATGCCGTCGGCCAGCCGCGACGACAAGCTCTGGCCGGCCGGTCATTGGCGCCGGGTCTTCGATCATCTGCAGGCGCGCGGCCTGGGCCTGCGCCTGCTGGCGGGCAACGAGGCCGAACAGGCGCGGGCCCGCGAACTGATCCAGGGGCGCGAACAGGCCGAAGTCCTGCCGCGCCTGGGGCTGCGCCAGGTGGCCGACCAACTGGCGCGGGCGCGGATCATGGTGGGGCTGGACAGCGGCCTGACGCATCTCAGCGCCGGCCTGGGGCGCCCCACCATCGGCATCTACAAGGCCTCCACGCCGGTGCGCACGCCGCTGCAGGGGCCGGCCTACACGGCCAGCCTGGGCGAACGCGGCCAGGAACCCGATGCCGGGCAGGTGCTGGCGGCCATCGACGCCGCCCTGGATGCGGCCCGGCCGGATCCGGCGCAATGATCCGCCGCCTGTATTCCCTGCTGCTGACGCTGCTGTCGCCGCTGCTGCTGGCCTGGATGGGAATGCGGGCGCGCCGGGCGGGGGGGCGGTGGGCGGTGCTGGACGGCGCGCGCTTTGGCCGCTACAAGACGGCTGCGCCGGCCGCCGGCGCGATCTGGATCCATGCCGTCAGCCTGGGCGAGACCCGCGCGGCCCAGCCGCTGATCCGCGCGCTGCTGGATCGCGGCCATCGGGTGCTGCTGACGCACCTGACCGCCACCGGATGGGCCGAAGGCCGGCGGGCGTATGCGGAAGACCTGGATCGGGGCGCCTTGCAGCAGGCCTGGCTGCCTTATGATTTCCCCGGGGCGACGCGCCGGTTCCTGCGCCAGTACCGGCCCTCGCTGGGCGTGCTGATCGAACGCGAACTCTGGCCCAATCTGGTCCATGCCGCGCAGCGGGCGGGGGTGCCGCTGGTGCTGGCCAGCGCCCGCCTGTCCGAATCCGGCCTGCGCCGCGCCCTGCGCGTGGGCGGGCTGATGCGCCCGGCCTACGGCGGCATCGCCCGCACCTACGCCCAGTCGCTGGCGGACGCGCGGCGCCTGGAACGCGCCGGCGCCCGGCAGGTCAGCGTCTCGGGCAATTTCAAATTCGACGTCCAGCTGGATCAGGACAAGGCCGCGCGCGGGCGGGCGTTCGCCGCGCAGCTGGGCCGCCGGGTGATCGCCATCGCCAGCACGCGCGAGGGCGAGGACCCGGCGTTCATCCAGGCCATCCGCCGCGCGCGCGAACGGGTGGCGGCGACCGGGGCGGAATCCGTCCCGCCGCTGCTGTTCCTGCTGATTCCCCGGCATCCCCAGCGCTTCGATCAGGCGGCCGATCAGTTGCGCACGGCGGGCCTGCCGTTCGTGCGGCGCACGCAGCTGCTGGAACTGGGCGACGGAAGCAGTTCCGCGCTGGCGGCCTGCCGGCAGGCGGCGGTGCTGCTGGGCGACACCCTGGGGGAAATGCCCTGGTATTACGCCGGCAGCCAGGTGGCGATCGTCGGCGGCAGCTTCGCGCCGCTGGGCGGGCAGAATTTCATCGAGGCCAGCGCCCTGGGCTGCCCCGTGATCGTCGGGCCGCATACGGCGAATTTTCAGCAGGCCGTGGCCGATGCGCAGGCGGCCGGCGCGGTCGTCCAGGCGGCCGATCCCGAGCAGGCGGTGCGCCAGGCCCTGCGGTGGCTGGACGATCCGGCTCTCGCCGCGCAGGCGGGGCAGGCCGGTCGCCATTGGGTGCGCCAGCATGCGGGCGCGGTGGCCCGGGTGGTCGACGGGATCGAGGATCTGCTGGCGCGGCGGCCAGCCTGATGCCGGGGCCGGGCGGAACGTCGGCCCTTCGCGAAGAAATCAGTCGGCGCTCAGGCCGTGGTATTTCTTGCCCAGGGCGATCGTGGCCTTGAAGAACCCTTCCTTGCTGCCGCAGTCGTAGCGTTCGCCGACGTAGCGGTGGCCGAAGACCTTGCGGTGCCGCAGCATGGCCGAGATCGCGTCGGTCAGCTGGATCTCCTGGCCCACGCCGGCCTGGGTCTGGCGCAGGAAGTCGAAGATTTCCGGTTCCAGCACGTAGCGGCCGACGACCGCCTGGTTCGAGGGCGCGTCCTGCGGCGCGGGCTTCTCGACGATGTGTTCCACCCGGGTGTTCCGGGCGTCGACGGAGGACCCGGCGACGATGCCGTACTTGCGCGAATCCGCGGGGTCGATTTCCTGGATGGCCAGCACGCTGCCGTCGTGCTGATGGGCGGCATCGACCAACTGGCGCGTCACGGCCGTGTCGGCGTCCAGCAGGTCGTCGGCCAGCAGCACGGCGAAGGGTTCGTTGCCGACGATGGGCGCGGCGCACAGCACCGCGTGGCCCAGGCCCAGAGGCTGCGCCTGGCGGGTGTAGATGCAGTGCACGTGATCGGGCAGGATGGTGCGGATGGTGTCCAGCAGCGCCTGTTTGCCTTTGGCTTCCAGTTCCGCTTCCAGTTCGGGGGCGCGGTCGAAGTGGTCTTCGATGGCGCGCTTGTTGCGGCCCGTGACGAAGACCAGTTCGGTGATGCCGGCGGCCAGGGCTTCTTCGACGGCGTACTGGATCAGCGGCTTGTCGACGATCGGCAGCATTTCCTTGGGCATGGCCTTGGTGGCGGGCAGAAAACGGGTGCCCAGGCCGGCAACCGGGAAAACGGCTTTGCGGATAGGTTTCATCGTGGCGTGAATTCAGGAGGGATCGGGGCGCTGGGCGCCAGCGCCTGCTGATTGCGCTGCGACAGGGGACGCGGCGTGCGGCCCTGTTCCGAGGGCGGCGGGCCGAAAAACCCTTGGCCGTAGGCCAGCAGGGCCAGATTGGCGGCGACGGCGAGGGTCAGCAGGAAGCGCATGAGGCGAAGGGTGTCGGATATCGGCCGCCGGACAGGCCGGCCGGAATGGCGCCGTTGAGGCGATGCAAAGGCCAGTATATCAACTGGCGCGGGCGGGGCTTCCGGCCGGCCGTCGGGATCCGGCCGTTCCCCGGGGCGGTCAGGCGGCCGGCGCGCGGACGGCCGCGGCCAGGCAGGCCAGTCCGTCCAGCACGGGGCCGTCCAGCGCCCGGGCGGGGCTGCGGGGCAGCTGCAGCGCATCCTGGGCGCGGGCCAGTTCCGCCTGGATCGCCGTCTCGACCGCGGGCCAGCCTCCGCCGCAGACGAACACCAGCGGCGCCCGGCCCTGCGCCTGCTGGCGGGCCAGACGCCATTGGCGCAGCAGGGCGCCGGCCTGGGCGGCGGCGATGCCGCTGGCGATGGCATCCTGCGTGTCCTGCGGAAAGTCCACGCAGCGCCCCGACCCCAGGGGCAGTTGCGCCGTGCCCTGGGCCAGGCTGCGGGCCATCAGGGATGGGCCGGGCAGGATCAGTCCGCCCAGAAAGGCGGGCCTGGCCCGGCCGTCGCCCGGCAGGATCGTGTCGATGGTGGTGGCGGTGCCGAAGCTGACCAGCAGCGCGGGGTGGCCCGAGCGCCAGCCGGGTTCGTCGGACAGCGTGTCCAGCAGTCCCAGCAGACCCAGCCAGCGATCCGCCCCCAGGCGGGAGGGATCGGCATAGGGATTGTCCAGCAGCGTCCGGCCGTCGCGGGTGTCGCACCATCGTATCGCCAGGCCCCAGGCCGCCTGGCAGGACTGATCCAGTTGCTGGCGGATGTGCGGCCCGGCCACGTTCGATCCCAGGATTTCCCCGGGCCGGTGCGGCAGGCGGGCGGCCAGTTCCGGCAGCAGCGCGTAGTCCAGAGTCTGCGCCGGGCTGCGGCGGGCGGCGGCCCCGGGCGTCACCCAGGCGATCTTGGCGCGGGTGTTGCCGACGTCGATCAGCAGCTTCATCGTCGCAGCCGTACCGAAATTTCGCCGACCGAGACGGCCTGGACGCCGTTGGCGCTGCGCAGCAGCAGCCGGCCCTGCGTGTCGATGCCGCAGGCGATTCCGGTCTGCCGCAGCTTGCCGTCGTCGATGACGTCCAGCGGCTGCCCCGCCAGGCCGTCCACCTGGGCATAACGGGCGGGCAGGTCGGCGAAACCATGCGCCGTGGCCTGGTTCAGCGCGTCATACCAGGCCAGGGCGGCGCAGGCGGCCAGCGACGCGGGCGTGGCCCGGGCGGCCTGAGAGTCCAGGGCCGCCAGGCCCGACCAGTCCGCCACGTTGCGGTCCAGGGACTGCGACAGCGCGCGGGCGTCGAGCAGATTGAGCCCCATGCCGATGATGATCAGGTGGTGGTCGGCGACCTGGGCGGTGCCCGAGCGGGTGGACTCGATCAGGATGCCGGCCAGCTTGGCCTGGTCCCATTGCAGGTCGTTGGGCCATTTCATGTTCAGCCGGGCCCGGTGTTCCGGGCCCAGCTGCCGGCGCAGCGCCTGGCAGGTCGCCAGCCCGATGAGCGGCGACAGGGTGGGCAGCTGCCGCGCGGGCAGGAAGACGTCGAAGGCGCAAGAAAACATCAGGTTGGCGCCCACCCTGTTCTGCCAGGTGCGGCCCGCGCGTCCGCGCCCCTGGGTCTGCAGGTGCGTGCCCAGAAGCCAGGGGCGGGCGACCGAGCCCTGGGGCTGGCGCGCGCGCGCCAGCAGATCCGCGTTGGTCGAGCCGGTGTCCGCCAGCCAGTCGACCTGTTGAAAGAACGGCAGCGCCGCCCGCAGCTCGCTGGCCATCCGATCGGGGTCGGGGAAGGGGAAGGCGGAATCAGGAGCCATGCCGTTCATGTAGGTAGAATGAGGCGTGAGTCACACCGATCAAGAGTCCAGTTCATCATGAGTTTGCGTACGGAACAATCGGCTTTCCGGGGGATGTCGGGAACGGTTGAATATACCGTGGACCATCCGGAACAGTCACCCGCCGGATGGGCCCTGGTCCTGCACCCGCATCCGCTGCATGGCGGCACGCGCGACAACAAGGTCGTCACCACCGTGGCGCGCGCCTGCGTGCAGCAGGGCCTGCTGTCGATCCGGCCGAATTTCCGCGGGGTCGGCGGCTCGCAGGGGGAATTCGACCGGGCCGTCGGCGAAACCGCCGACATGGTGGCGTGCGTCGAGCAGGTCTTCCAGGACTGGCCGCAGGCGGCCCAGGGGCCGTGGGTGCTGGCCGGCTTCTCCTTCGGCTCGGCCGTGGCGGCTCAATTGTATGCGGAACTGGCCGACCGCGGCCTGCCGTTGCCCTCGCGCCTGATGCTGATCGGCTGCGCCGTCGAACGCTTCCGGTACCGCCCCCTGTCCATGCCGGCGTCCACGCTGATGATCCATGGCGAACAGGACGAGGTCGTGCCCTTGTCCGAAGGCATGGATTTCGCCCGGGCGCACCAGCTGCCCCTGACGATCGTGCCGGATGCCGGTCATTTCTTCCATGGCAAGCTGCTGATCCTGCGCCAGATCGTGCTGAGCAGCCTGGCGGGGCTGGCGGAACCTTTGCCCTGACGATCCGCCGGCGGCCGGCGCCCGCGGGCATCGAGACTTCGAGTTTCAGTTGCTTGCGTTTTGTCTCGATTTCCGCCGAGGCGGTCCATGAAGCCGTCAGGTGCGCTGCCTATAATGGGCCTCACGTTTTATTTCCCTTTTTCGATGATGCCCATGAGATCTGTTCCGCTGCCGACCCTTCGCCGTTTCCGTCTGGCGCCGCTGGCGCTCAGTTGCGCGCTGCTGGTGCCGGGTGCGGCCTGGTCGGCCACCGCGGCCGCGCCGGCCCAACAGCCCGCGGCCACCGCTGAAACGCCCGCCGCCGCGCCGGCCGAAGGCGTCAGCGCCCTGTCCAGCGTGCCCGCGCCCACGCTGGGCGCCAAGGCCTGGCTGACGCTGGACGCCACCAGCGGCCAGATCATCGCGGCCCAGGGCGCCCAGGACGCCGTCGAACCCGCGTCCCTGACCAAGCTGATGTCGGCCTACGTGATCTTCGAGGCCCTGGAAAGCGGCCGCCTGAAGCTCGACCAGAAGGTCCGGATCTCCGAAAAGGCCTGGAAGACCGAAGGCTCCCGCATGTTCATCAACCCGAACACGGAAGTGTCGGTGGATGACCTGCTGCAGGGCATGCTGGTGCAGTCGGGCAACGACGCCACCGTGGCGCTGGCCGAAGCCGTGGCCGGCAGCGAATCGGCCTTCGTCGCGCTGATGAACCAGCAGGCCAAGGCCCTGGGCATGAAGCACACGAACTTCACCAACGCTCCCGGCCTGCCCGACCCCAACCACATGACCACGGTCGAGGACCTGGCGATCCTGGCGCGCGCGCTGGTGCAGCGCTTCCCGCAGTACCGGCACTACGACAGCCAGAAGGAATTCACCTACAACAACATCAAGCAGAGCAACCGCAACCGCCTGCTGTGGGCGGATTCCACCGTCGACGGCCTGAAGACCGGCCACACCCAGTCGGCGGGATACTGCCTGGTGGCGACGGCGCTGCGCGACGGGCGCCGGGTGGTGTCCGTGATCGTGGGCGCGGCCAGCGATGCCGCCCGTACCGAAAGCAGCCTGAAGCTGCTGAACTGGAGCTTCAAGAACTTCGACACGGTCAAGCTGCTGGACAAGACCAAGCCGGCCGTCTCCGCCCGGGTCTGGGAAGGCGCGACCGAGACCGCCGATCTGGGGGTGACCGAACCGCTGTGGGTGACCGTGCCGCGCGGCAAGGCCGATCAGATCAAAACCGAAGCCCGCTACACCCAGCCGCTGATGGCGCCCCTGACCGAAGGCGACCAGGCCGGCACCCTGGTGGCGTCCCTCGATGGCAAGCCGCTGAAACAGGTGCCGCTGCTGGTGATGCATTCGGTGCCCGAGGCCGGCTTCTTCGGCCGCCTGGTGGACAAGGTCCGCCTGATGTTCCAGTAAGGCCCGGCATGGCGACCATTCCTCCGGAAGAATCCCTGATCCAGTATCCCTGCGATTTTCCGATCAAGGTCATGGGGCGGGCGGTGGACACATTCCTGCCCGCCATGGCCGACCTGGTCCGGGGCTTCGATCCCGGCTTCGATCCGGCCTCCATCGAAGTGCGCCCCAGTTCCAGCGGCAATTACCTGGGCCTGACCCTGACGGTGCGGGTGCACTCGCGCGAACAACTGGACAACCTGTACCGCGCCCTGCATGGGCACGAACTGGTGTCCGTCGTCCTGTAGGCGGGCGGCATGCGCTTGCGTTGGCTGGATCGTCCCGCCGCCTATCTGCCCGTCTGGCAGGCCATGCAGGATTTCACCGAAGACCGCCGGGCGGACACGCCCGACGAACTGTGGCTGGTGGAACACGCCCCCGTCTATACCCTGGGGCAGGCCGGGCTGGAATCCCACATCCTGAACCCTCATGGCATTCCCGTCGTGCATTGCAATCGCGGCGGGCAGGTCACTTACCACGGGCCGGGGCAGGTGGTGCTCTATACCCTGGTGGACCTGCGCCGGCGCGGGGTGTTCGTGCGCGATTTCGTGACCTTGCTGGAGCAGTCCGTCCTGGACGTGCTGGCGGATCTGGGCGTGTCGTCGGCGTGCCGCAAGCCGGGCGCCCCCGGCATCTACGTGCCCCAATCGACGCTGAGCCAGCCCCGGGGGGATGATCTGGCCAAGATCGCGGCGCTGGGCATCAAGGTCCGCCGGGGCTGCGCCTATCATGGGGTGGCCCTGAACGTGGACATGGATCTCGATCCCTTTTCGGGCATCAACCCCTGCGGTTACGCGGGCCTGCAGACCGTGGACCTGCGGGCCTGCGGGGTGCGGGCGGACCTGGCGGACGTCGGCGAGCGCCTGGCGGGGCGCTTCAGCGCCGCCTGGGAAACCACGGATCGTTGAAGCGCGCCGCGCCCCGGCGCGGCGCAGACGCGGTTGCTTGATGCGCCTCAATACGGCGCGCGCGTCTTCCGCGTCCAATGGAAGGGTCTCCATGAGGCCTTTCCATGAAGCAGATTCCTTTTCCTCAGAACTTCCCGTTCCCCCGCCGCGCGCGGGCGCTGCGGCGCGCGGCGCTGGCCGCGGCCTTGGCGGCCGCGTCGATGGCGGCCGCGTCGGCGCCCGCCATCGACGTCGTGCCCATTCCGGCGGGCGCCTTCACCTATCAGGCCGCCGGCGAATTCCTGGACCAGGGGCGGCCGGTGGATGCGCCGCGCGTGCAGGGCACCGTCGATGCCGGACGGGCCATCATGCGCCGGCAGGTCAGCCAGGCCGAATACGCGCAGTGCGTCGGGGCCGGCGCCTGCAAGCCGCTGGACAAGGGTTTCCGCCACCTGGCGTCGCCGGATCTGCCCGCCGTCGGGGTGAGCTGGGCTGATGCCATGGCATACGCGGCCTGGCTGTCCCGGGAGACCGGCCAGTCCTGGCGGCTGCCGGCCTATGCCGAATGGGTGCGGGCGGCCGCGGACCGCTACCGGGAGGAAGGCGCGCTGCCGTCGGATCCGAACGATCCGGCGGTGCGCTGGCTGGCCGAATACGATCGGGAGATCAGCCGCAGCCAGGGGCGCATCAAGCCCGCCCAGCCTTTCGGACATTTCGGCGTCAATGCCCTGGGCGTCAGCGACATGGCGGGGAACGTCTGGGAATGGACGGCCACCTGCTTTGCCAGCCACAGCGTGGGCGCGCTGCCCCTGGCTCCGCGCGAGAACTGCGGCGTGCGCATCCTGGCCGGGGCGCATATCGCCGCCATGCCGGATTTCATTCGCGATCCGCGCAACGGCGCCTGCTCGATCGGCCTGCCGCCCGCGAATCTGGGGTTCCGGCTGATCCGCGACCTCTGAAGCCATCCCGCGGCTGTCGCTTTCCGGCGACATGCGGGCGGCCGCCGCCCGCCGGCTTTTGCGCCAGATCAAAGCCGCTTCACGACACCTGAACCTCCCCTGAATGAGTTTGATCCAGCGCAACAAGGGTTAACCCTGGGCGTGACAAGATGGAATCGTCGAAAGAGACGACAACATCAAACAGGGAGTTGTATATGAAGGTATTTCGTCTGTGTATGGCAGCCACCGCGCTGGCGTCCTTGCTGGCGGGCGGCGTGGCGCTTGCAGACCCTGCCGACTCGCTGGAGCACATCCGCCCCATGCTGGTGGCTCCGCCCAATGTGATGAAGCACGAGCAGGCGACCAAGGCCAAACCGCGCGTCGTTGAATTCACCATGACGATCGAGGAAAAGAAGATCGTCATCGATGAGGAAAACGGCACGACCCTGCAGGCCATGACCTTCAACGGCACGATGCCGGGTCCGACCATGGTGGTGCACGAGGGCGACTATGTGCAGCTGACCCTGATCAATCCGACCAAGAACACGCTGGAACACAACATCGATTTCCATGCCTCGACCGGCGCTCTGGGCGGCGGCGCGCTGACCAAGATCAAGCCGGGCGAGCAGACCGTGCTGCGCTTCAAGGCGGATCGCACCGGTACATTCGTCTATCACTGCGCCCCGGAAGGCATGGTGCCCTGGCACGTGGTCTCCGGCATGAGCGGCACGCTGATGGTGCTGCCGCGCGAAGGCCTGACCGACGGCAACGGCAAGAAGCTGAGCTACGACAAGGCCTACACGATCGGTGAATTCGATCTGTACATCCCCAAGGATGAAAACGGCCAGTACAAGTCCTACGACACGCCGCTGGAAAGCTACGGCGACACGGTGGAAGCCATGCGCAAGCTGACGCCCACCCACGTCGTGTTCAACGGCAAGGTCGGCGCCCTGACCGGCGCAGGCGCCCTGACGGCCAAGGTCGGCGAGTCGGTGCTGTTCATCCACTCGTCCGCCAACCGCGACACGCGTCCGCACCTGATCGGCGGTCACGGCGACTACGTCTGGGCCACGGGCAAGTTCATCAACAAGCCGGAACGCAACCTGGAGACCTGGTTCATCCCGGGCGGCACGGCCGGCGCGGCGCTCTACACCTTCAAGCAGCCGGGCGTGTACGCCTACGTGAACCACAACCTGATCGAGGCCTTCGAATTGGGCGCGGCGGGGCACGTGAAGGTGGAAGGCAAGTGGAACAACGACCTGATGAAACAGGTCGTGGCGCCCAGCCCGATCAAGTAATCGCTGGACGGAATCCGGGCCGCAAGCCGGCCCGGATGCGGAAAAATCATCGCCTTGCGTGGCAAGGCACCTGAATGACGGAGATGAGCATGTTGAAGACCCTGAGTATCGCCACCCTGAGCCTGGCCCTGATTCCGGCCGTGTCGATGGCCAACGATGGCGGCACCCTGCAACAGGGCGAGAAGCTGTACAAGTCGGCGTGCGTCGCCTGCCATAGCACCGGCGCGGCCAACGCGCCGAAACTGGGCAACAAGCAGGCCTGGGCGCCCATCATCGCGCGCGGCATGGATGAAATGATGACGGTCGCCACCAACGGCAAGGGCGCGATGCCGGCCCGCGGGGGCACCAAGGCCGACGACGCCGCGCTGCGCGCCGCCGTCGAATACATGGTCAGCCGCGCCAAGTAGGCGGCGCCGGGGGTTGGCGCAGGCCGTCGAACCGGTAGTCGGGTTGGCGGCCGCCCGGGCTGTAGACGGCCCAGCGGACCTGTTCGCCTGACAGATCGATGTCCGCCGTGGCCAGGGTGTTTTCCTGGTCGGTGTCGGCCGGGGACAGGCGCAAAATGGGTTCGGCGCCGTCTTCCGTGTCGCGCAGGATGTCCAGCGCGTCGGCCTGCCGATCCAGCATCGCCGCTCCCCGGGCCTGGCGGCGCGAAGACGATTCCGTGACGATCTGGGGCAGATCCCGCTGGGCTTCGTGCAGGGCATGGTTGGCATGCAGGCGCCTGGCCTGGCGGATGGGTTGCACGGAGACCGCCGCCTGGCTGAACTCCACACTGAACGTGCCGGCGCCGCCCGGCTGGCCGATGCCCAGGTGAAAAGCCCCCATGCGGGGATGCGCCTGCAGCAGCGCGATGGCCTGCGGGGGTGACTGGACGGCCAGCAGCGCGCGGGTCAGCGCCATGCGCGGCAGCCCCGCCGCCCGGGCTTCCCGGGCGCGGATGTTGTTGACGGTGATGGCCAGCCCGGCCCCGTTGACGGCGAAGGTGTGTCCGGGCAGCGAACCCGGATACAGGAACGACACGAAAGCGGGCGCGTCGATGGGGCGGATCCGGGCCAGGCCGCAGGCGCCGGCGAATCCGGGGTCTCCGTCTTCGTTGTGGCTGAGCCGTTGCGGCGCCAGCACCGTGGTGCAGCCGTCCGGCGCCAGGGCCCAGAGGTCGCCCCGGCAATTCCAGAGGAACACGTCTTCCGGCGGCAGGCCCAGGCCTTCCGCCAGGCCGGCGAGTTCCTGCTCGATCCAGGGGAAATGCCGGTGCAGCATCGCGCGCAGGGCCGGTACGGCTGGGTCGTGGCGATGGGCCATGACCTGCGCCCAGGCCGGCGAATGGATCAGATGCCGCTGGCAAGCCCGCGCGCCCCACCGGCCCAGGGCCAGGCCGATTTCATGATGGGATCCGTGGGCCTCCAGCCAGAAAAGCGGGGAATGATCAATCGTCATGGGAATTCACCGGTAGGCGCCTGTGGCGTGAAGCCGGGCTTCGGCGCGGCTCAGTTCCGCGATGGCGGCTTTGCCGCCGTGGACCAGCAGTTGCTGGGCCAGCATCTCCACCAGGGCCTGGATGGCCACTGTGGTCGGAAAGAAGGAATGTCCCTGGGTCGTGAAGGTCAGCACGCAGTCGGCGTGCAGCGCGATCGGGGCGAGCTGGCTGTCGCACAGCGCCAGGACGCGGCAGCCCTGGGGCGGAAGCGCGTCTGCGAGTTCGATGGCCTCGCGGGAATAGGGGGCGTAGCTGATGAGGATCGCCGCGTCGTCGGGCCGCAGGTGGTGCAGGTCCAGGCTCATGGCGCCGCCGGTGTCGTCCAGCAGCAGCACGTCCGGTCGGAACAGGCTGCACAGGTAGCGCAGGCTGAAGGCGGCGGGGTAGCAGGATCGGAACCCGGCGATCACGATGCGCCGGGCGTCGGACAGCAGGGCGACGGCCTGGGCCAGGGCGGCCTGATTGGCGTGTTCCAGGGCCAGCAGATTGGCCGTCTGCTGGCGGGCGGCGGCCTGCCAGGCGGCCTGGGTCGATTCCGGGTGTCGGACCAGGGACTGGGCGCGGGCCGCGTAGGCGCCCGGAGGGTGAAGTTCCTGCGTGAAGATGGTCTTCAGGCTGTCCCAGCCCGAGTAGCCCAGGTGCTGGGCCAGGCGCACCAGCGTGGCGGGCTGCACGCCGGCCAATGCCGCCAGTTTGCGCGCCGACAGGGTCGAGACCTGGGTCGGGTGGTCGATCAGGTAGCGGGCCCCCGCCTGGAACTGGGGGCTGAGGTCCTTGTACCGGGATTGTATGAGGCGGGTGAGTTCATCCAGAGAATGTGGTGCCGACATGACGCGAGCGTTGAAGATTGCGGTTTGGTGTTTGATTTGTGTGTTTCATGTTATATGATAAACGAAACATTTGTTGAATCCGATCATGACACACGTATTCCACCGGAATCCCCAGCATACGCTGAAACATGCCGTGCGCGGCCAGGGAATTTCCCTGTTTGACGAGGACGGGCGCGCCTATCTGGACGCGTCCGGCGGGGCGGCCGTATCCTGTCTGGGGCATGGGCATCCGGACGTCATCGCCGCCATCAAGAACCAGCTGGACCAGGTGGCCTATGCCCACTCCTCGTTCTTCACGACGCAGGCCTGCGAGGATCTGGCGGACTTCCTGGCGCAGCGGGCGCCCGGCGATCTGGACCACGTCTATTTCGTGTCGGGCGGGTCGGAATCGGTCGAGGCGGCCCTGAAGCTGGCCCGGCAGTATTTCGTCGAGCGCGGGGAAACGGACCGCAGCCAGTTCATCGCCCGGCGCCAGAGCTATCACGGCAATACTCTGGGGGCGCTGGCCATCGGCGGCAATGCCTGGCGGCGCCAGCCGTTTCTGCCGCTGCTGACGCCGGCCCATCACGTATCGCCCTGCTATGCCTACCGCGATCAGCGGCCCGACGAGACCGAGGAGGCCTATGCCCAGCGCCTGGCGGACGAGCTGGACGCGATGATCCGTTCGATCGGCCCCGGCCGGGTGGCGGCGTTCGTGGCGGAAACCGTGGTGGGGGCCACGGCGGGCGCCGTACCGCCCGTGCGCACCTACCTGCAGCGCATCCGCCAGGTGTGCGACCGGCACGGGGTGCTGCTGATCCTGGACGAGGTCATGTCCGGCATGGGGCGCACCGGCCACCTGTTCGCCTGCGCCGAGGACGGCGCGGCTCCCGACATCCTGACCGTCGCCAAGGGCCTGGGGGCGGGCTACCAGCCCATCGGCGCGCTGCTGGCCAGCCGCGGGGTGTACGACACCATCGTGCGGGGCAGCGGCTTCTTCCAGCATGGCCACACCTACATGGGGCATGCCACGGCCTGCGCCGCCGCCCTGGCGGTGCAGCGGGTGATCGAGCGCGACGATCTGCTGACCAATGTGCGCGTCCGGGGCGAACAGCTGCGGGCGCGCCTGCGCGAGGTGTTCGCCGATCACCCGAACGTGGGCGACATCCGGGGCCGGGGCCTGTTCGTCGGCGTCGAATTCGTGCAGGATCGGGCCGGCAAGACCGTGCTGGACCCCGTCCTGAAAACGCATGCCAGGCTGAAGAAGCAGGCCATGGAAAACGGCCTGATGATGTATCCCATGGGCGGCACGATCGATGGCGTGCATGGCGATCACGTGTTGCTGGCGCCGCCGTTCATCTGCACGGCGTCCGATATCGACCGGATCGTGGAGCTGCTGGACCGCACGGTGCGCCAGGTCCTGCCGGCCTGAGAACCGCCACGTCCGGCCGCGCCCCGGTTGCCGCGAACCCCTGCCGGGCGGGATGCCCGGCGTCTTGCATGGAGACCCGTATGGCCCGACTGTCTTACGCCGACTTGCGGCAGGGCGCCGCCGCCGATCTGGCGCAGCGCATCATCGCCGAACGCGGCAGCGTGCTGCATCTGTACCAGATGCTGCTGCACAGCCCCCCGGTGGCCGAAGGCTGGCTGACGTACCTGACGGCCATCCGCCAGAAATCCGGCCTGGACGGCGCCTTGCGCGAACTCGTGATCATGCGTATCGCCCATCTGAACCGGGCGCCCTACGAGGCCGACCAGCATGCGCCCATCGCCCTGCGCGAAGGCCTGCGCCAGGACCAGCTGGATGCCCTGGCGCTGCCCGCGCCGCCGTCGGGCGTGTTCGATCCGCGCCAGGCCGCCGTGCTGGACTACGCGGACGCCATGACGCGCTCTGTGCAGGTCCCCGATGCGGTCTTCGCCGCCGTCCGGGCGTTTTTTTCAGAAGCGGAGCTGGTGGAACTGACGGCGACGATCGCCGCCTACAACATGGTGTCGCGCTTTCTGGAAGCCTTGCAGGTGCATTCCGACGATCAGCGTTGACCGTGTTCCCATAGCGTGTCCGGCACGCCCGCGGCCCGGTTCAGGTGGCGGGCCAGCACGAAACACAGGTCCGACAGCCGGTTCAGGTAATGCAGCACCGGCGGGTTCACCGTTTCCTGGCGCGACAGCGTCACCACCGACCGTTCCGCGCGGCGCGCGATGGTGCGCGCCATGTGGGCGTGGGCGGCGGCGGGGCAGCCGCCGGGCAGGATGAATTCCCGCAGCGGACCCAGCGACGCGTTGTAGTGCGCCAGGGCCTCGTCCAGGCGCAGGACGTGTTCTTCCTTCAGCGCCGTCCAGCCGGGAATGCACAGCTCGCCGCCCAGGTCGAACAGATCGTGCTGGATGCGGTCCAGCAGGGCGTCGACTTCCGCCGGCAGGCCGACCGCGCGCCACAGCCCGATGGCGCTGTTCAGTTCGTCCACGTCGCCCAGCGCGGCGATGCGCGGAGCGTCCTTGGGCACCCGGGTCTTGTCGCCCAGACCGGTGGTGCCGTCGTCGCCGGTGCGGGTGGAGACGATGGAGACGCGGATCGACATGGAAGGCTCCTGGGGCAGGTTTGAAAGAGGATGTCGCGGCTGTCAGTCCTGCGTCGCCAGGCGCTGCAGCGCCTCGCCCGTGACGCGCACGACGCGCCAGTCGTCCAGGATTTCCCCGCCGTGGTGCTTGTAGAAGTCGATGGCATTCCGGTTCCAGTCCAGCACCACCCATTCGAAGCGGCCGCAGCCCAGTTCCACCGCCATGGCCGCCAGGTGCTTCAGCACCCAGCCGCCCAGGCCCTGCCCCCGGTGGGCGGGCGAGATGTAGACGTCTTCCAGATACAGGCCGCGCCGGTCCAGGAAGCTGGAATAGTTGTGAAACCACATGATGTAGGCGATGGCCGTGTCCGGGGCGCCTTCGGTCGTGATCACCAGGCAGCGCGCGGCGGGTTCGGCGCCGAAGAAGCTGGCGCGCAGGCTGTCGTGGCTGGCCTTGAAGATGTCCGTCAGTTTTTCGAAGACGGCCATTTCGAGCATCAGGGCGTGGATGGCGGGAATGTCGGATTCGGTGGCGGGTCGAAGGATGTAGCCGGGAACGGGGGTAGGCAAAATGGACTCTGTTTCGCGGTATGCTTGGATTGATGAATGGAGTGTAGCCCATGCGTTTTCCCGCCTTGCGCACCCTGAACCTGCTGGCCGCCCTGCGCGGCGCCGGGCCGGGGATTCTCTTGTCAGCCGCCGTCGCGGCGCCCGCCGCGCTGGTCTGGCCGGCACCGGCGGTCGCGCAGGCCCAGCCCGTGCAGGCCCAGGCCAGCGGCCAGGTCGTGCGCGTCGATGCCGCTGCCGGCAAGATCGCCATCCGCCATGGTGCGATCAGCAAGCTGGACATCCCCGCCATGACGCTGGTCTATCACCTGGACCCCGCCTTGCTGCGGGGCATCGCGGCGGGGGATTCCGTGAATTTCACGGCGACGCGCGTCCAGGGCCAGTACCGCATCCTGGCGCTGGAAAAGAAATGAAAATCCCCGCCAGGGAGGGCCGTGGCGGGGATTCCGGAAGCCGATCCCGTCAGGCGGACCGCTACAGCACGTAGCGCGCCAGGTCCTGGCTGCCAGCCGTTTCCGACAGCTTGTCGTTGACGTAGTCGGCGTCGATCACCACGGACTGCGATCCGGGGCTCGCGGCCTCGAAGGACAGGTCCTCCAGCAGTTTTTCCATGATGGTGTACAGACGGCGCGCGCCGATGTTTTCCGTGCGCTCGTTCACCTCGAAGGCCAGTTCGGCCAGCCGCCGGATGCCTTCCTCGGTGAATTCCAGGGTCACGTCCTCCGTCGCCATCAGGGCGCTGTACTGCTTGGTCAGCGAGGCGTCGGTGCTGCTCAGGATGCGCACGAAATCGTCCGTGCTCAGCGAATCCAGTTCCACCCGGATCGGAAAGCGCCCCTGCAGCTCGGGGATCAGGTCGGACGGCCGCGACAGATGGAAGGCGCCCGAAGCGATGAACAGGATGTGGTCGGTGTGGACCATGCCGTACTTGGTGTTCACGGACGTGCCTTCGACCAGGGGCAGCAGGTCGCGCTGCACGCCCTGGCGGGAGACGTCCGAGCCGCCCGCTTCCTGGCGGGTGGCGATCTTGTCGATTTCATCCAGGAAGACGATGCCGTGCTGCTCCGCCAGGGTGACGGCCTGGGTGCGCAGGTCTTCCTCGTTGATCCGGCGGGCGGCTTCTTCTTCGGTCAGCAGGCGGAAGGCTTCCTTGACGGACAGCTTGCGGGTCTTGGTCTTGCCCTGCGACAGGCCGGCGAACATGCCGCGCAGCTGTTCCGTCATTTCCTCCATGCCCGGAGGCGCCATGATTTCCATGTGCGCGGGCGCCTGGGTGATCTCGATGTCGATCTGGGTGTCGTCCAGCTTGCCTTCCCGCAGGCGCTTGCGGAACACCTGGCGGGTGTTGGTTTCCTCGCGTTCCGGATCGCCCTGGGCATTGCGCGAAGGCGGCAGCAGGGCGTCAAGGATGCGGTCTTCGGCGGCGTCTTCGGCCTGGGTGCGCACGCGTCGCGTTTCCGTCTCGCGCACCTGCTTGACGGCCACGTCCACCAGGTCGCGCACGATGGTGTCCACGTCGCGGCCGACGTAGCCGACTTCCGTGAACTTGGTGGCTTCGATCTTGATGAAGGGCGCGTTGGCCAGCTTGGCCAGCCGGCGGGCGATTTCGGTCTTGCCCACGCCGGTCGGGCCGATCATCAGGATGTTCTTGGGGACGATTTCATGGCGCAGAGGTTCGGCGACCTGCTGGCGGCGCCAGCGATTGCGCAGAGCCACTGCGACGGATCGCTTGGCCTTGTCCTGGCCGACGATGTTCTTGTCCAGTTCCGAGACGATTTCTTTGGGGGTCATGGGGGTGGCGGACATGGCGGGCCTTATAGCGTTTCGACGATGTGGTTCTGATTGGTGTAGATGCAGAGTTCCCCGGCGATCTCCAGGGATTTCTTGACGATCTCCGCCGGCGTGAACTCGGTGGCGTCCAGCAGGGCGCGGGCGGCCGACTGGGCGTAGGCGCCCCCCGACCCGATGGCGGCGATGCCGTGCTCCGGCTCCAGCACGTCGCCGTTGCCGGTCAGGATCAGGGTGTGTTCGTGATCCGCGACGATCAGCATCGCTTCCAGCCGTCGCAGCACCCGGTCCGTGCGCCAGTCGCGGGTCAGTTCGACGGCGGCGCGCATCAGGTGGCCCTGGTGTTTTTCCAGTTTGGCCTCGAAGCGTTCCTGCAGGGTGAAGGCGTCGGCCGTGGCGCCGGCGAACCCGGCCAGGACCTTGTCGTGGTACAGGCGGCGGATCTTGCGGGCCGTGCCCTTGATGACGATGTTGCCCAGCGTGACCTGGCCGTCGCCGCCCAGGGCGACGTCGTTGCCGCGGCGGACGCAGACGATGGTGGTGGCGTGAAATTGTTCCATGGCGTTCTCTTGGTCCAAGACCTTGCAGATGGGGATGGCGGCGGCGGAATTCAAGGCTTGCCGCCGGCGCGGACCGTGGGTTCGCCGGCCCGTGAATGAAAACGGCCCCGGCTCCCGAAGGAGCTGGAGCCGTGGCCTTGCGTGGGGTCGACAGCGCCCGGATCAGTCGCCGTAGAGCTTCTGGCGCATTTCGCGGCGTTCCTGGGCTTCCAGGGACAGCGTGGCCGTGGGGCGCGCCAGCAGGCGCGGAATGCCGATGGGTTCGCCGGTTTCCTCGCACCAGCCGTATTCCCCGGCGTCGATGCGGGCGATGGCCTGCTGGACCTTTTTCAGCAGCTTGCGCTCGCGGTCGCGGGTGCGCAGTTCCAGCGCGTGTTCTTCCTCGATCGTGGCCCGGTCGGCCGGATCCGGGACGTATTGGGTTTCCCGCAGGTTTTCCGTGGTGGCGCCCGCGTTGGTCAGGATTTCATGTTCGAGCTGGTGCAGGCGATCCCGGAAGAAGGCGAGCTGGGCGTCGTTCATGTAGTCCTGTTCGGGCATCGCCAACAGTTCTTTTTCGGTCAGGGCCTTGGCCGTCGATTTGGAGCCGGATTTGCTAGCCATGTTGTGTCCTTCCTTATTATGTGCCGGGGCCTGTCGTCCGCATCCCGAGAGTACAGCGGGGCAGCGTGGGGTGGGCGGTCAGGCCAGGCATTGTTCGAGCCCCTGAGTAAAGATGTCTTGAGGCAGTTTACGGCCGATGAACACCAGCCGGGTATTCGGTTTTTCACTGGCCTTCCAGGGAGCGCCCGGTTCGGCGCCCATCATCATGTGCACGCCCTGGAACACCATGCGGCGCTTGATGCCCTTGATGTACAGGATGCCCTTGTAGCGCAGCAGGTCCGGGCCGTAGACCTGGACGATGCCGCCCAGGAAGTCTTCCAGGCGTTCCGGGTCGAACGCCCGGTTGGACCGGAACACGAAGGCGCCGATGTCGTCGCTGTGGTGGGCGTGATGGTGGTCGTGGTGATCGTGGGCGCAGCCCGCGCCGCAGACATGGCCGTCTTCGTCGTGGTCATGATCGTGGTCGTGATCGTGCCCATGATGATCGTGCGCGTCTTCTTCGGCCAGGAATTCCGGATCGATGTCCAGGATGGCGTCCAGGTCGAAGCCGCTGACGTCCAGCAGGGTGTGCAGATCGGTTTCGCCGAAATGCACCGGCGTGATCGAGGCGCGGGGATTGATGCGCACCAGGCGGGCGCGCAGGGCTTCGTAGTCGGCCTCGTTGACCAGGTCCTTCTTGGAAATCAGGATGCGGTCGGCGAAGCCGACCTGGCGCTGGGCCTCTTCCTGGCGGTCCAGCGCGCCCATGCCGTGCTTGGCGTCGACCACGGTGATGACCGCGTCCAGCCGGTAGGTCTCGGAGATGTCGTCGTCCATGAAGAACGTCTGGCACACCGGCCCCGGATTGGCCATGCCGGTGGTCTCGATGATGACGCGGTCGAACCGGATGCCGCCGGCCTTGCGGCGGGCGGCCAGGTCGTTGAGCGTGCGGATCAGGTCGCCGCGCACCGTGCAGCAGACACAGCCGTTGCTCAGTTCGACGATCTGCTCGTCGCTGTCTTGCACCAGCACGTCATTGTCGATGTTCTCCTCGCCGAACTCGTTTTCGATGACGGCGATGCGCTGGCCGTGGAATTCCGTCAGGATCCGGCGCAGGAGCGTGGTTTTGCCCGCGCCCAGGAATCCCGTCAGCACGGTGACGGGAATCATGGAATCAGGGGTTCGGGCGGGATTGGCAGCGTTCATGATGACCTCGAATGCGATGCGCCGCCCCGACGATGCCGTCTGTCAGAACGTCATTCTGACCTTGCGGTCCTTGTCAAGGGGTTCGGGCGATCAGCATGCGATTACATCATAGGCGGGGGTTTAGGGCAAACTCGGGAGGAAAGGGGCGTTGGAGCGGGATCAGGCAGGCGGGGCGGACGGGCCGCCGGCCCGGGCGGTCAGGCGCCTGCCCCAGCGCGTGTGGGGCTGCGTCAGCGCGGCGATCGCCGCCAGGATCCCCAGGGTCAGCAGCGCGCGCCAGACCAGGATCACCCAGATGTTGGCGCCCAGCGCCAGGATCAGCAGCGTGTCTTCGATCAGGGCATGGCACAGCGACAGCCAGGACAGGGCCAGCAGGCGTGTGCGCGGGCTGAAGCCCTCGCGCTCGGCAGCCTCGATGATCAGGGCGCCGCCGTACGCCAGGCCCAGCAGCACCCCCACCGTGGTCAGCGGCGCCGCGCGTTCCTCCAGCCCCGACAGCCGCAGCACGGGCGTCAGCAGCCGGGTCACCAGGCGCGTGATCCCCAGGCGCTCCAGCAGGTCCAGCAGGATCACCATGCCGATGATCACGACCAGCACCAGCAGCAGCGACTGCACGGTGGACAGCAGCCAGGTCCCGAAGTCCGGCGGCCCCTGCGTCAGGCCGGCGTCCTGGCCCATCCAGGCGAACGAAACGGGGTCCTGCAACCAGCCCATGGCGTGGCACGTCCAGGTGACGGCGGCGCCATAGAGAATGCCGACCACCACCCGCAGCGCGCCCGTGACCAGGGCGCTGGCGCCGGCGCGGCGCACCACGGATTGCTCGGTCGGCACATTGTGGGCGAACAGCATCATGGCCCCCAGGGCGCTGACCTGGGCCACGTTCATCTGCAGGCTGTCGGAAAGCGCCGCCATCGAGGCCATGCCGCCATAGATGTTGGTGATGACGGTGGTGACCCAGATGATGCCCGCCTGCGGCGGCAGCCCCAGCAGCGACATCGCGGGCGCCAGGGTCTCCCCGGCCAGCCGCACCAGTCCGAACCGGTCCGCCGCGTAGACGATGACCATGACGGGCACCATGATGCGGGCGATGGTCATGAACATGCGCGTGCTGCGCTGGCGGATGGTGTTCAGATAGTGAAGAATCGTCATGGTTGTGCGGAAGAAGGCGCCTGGCTGCCGGCTCGTCCTGCGGCCCCGTTGGCCCGGAAATTGTAAGCGGGCGACGGGGCGCCGTGTAAACGGGCCTCGCGCGGACATGGCAAGGGCGCGCGGTCCGGCGTCTTCCAGGAAGGGATGCCCGGGATGGCTCGGGATTGCCAGCGCAGCCCCCAGCCTCTATTCTGAAGATTCCGTCGATGCTCGACTCACACCGGAAGCCCCATGACGCCCGAGGACCTGGACCAGACCGATCGGCTCATCCTGATGCATCTGCAGCAGGACGGCCGCATCAGCAACCAAGAGCTCGCCCAGCGGGTCGATCTGTCCCCCAGCCCCTGCCTGCGCCGCGTCAAGCGCCTGGAAGAGCAGGGCTACATCCGCCGCTACGTCGCCCTGGCCGATCCGGATCGCCTGGGCCTGGGCCTGCTGGCCTATATTTCCGTGCGTCTGGATAAATCCCATCGAGCCGAACACAGCGCCATCTCCGGCTTCGTCCAGGACGTGCAGGGCTGGCCCGAGGTCACGCAGTGCTACGCCATGTCGGGCGACATGGACTATCTGCTGCGCGTGCAAGTGTCCGACCTGTCCGCCTTTTCGCGGTTCGCCATGGATACCCTGCTGCGCCATCCCGCCGTGATCGACATCCGCAGCAGCTTCGCCCTGCAATCCATCAAGGAAACCACCGAGCTGCCCGTCTCCCAGGCCTGACGGTCGCCCTATACATAGGGAACACCGGACCATCCCATGCGGCAAGAAACCGGGCCGGCCTATGCGGCGAGAACGGGCCTGGCGCGATATTTTCGATAAATGTCGGGATGACTTGCATGGCGTAAAAAAGCTGTGCTATAGTTCGGTCTCTTCGCCGCAGGGCA